>CAVYBE010000007.1:0-2084500 GCA_963766705.1 uncultured Actinomycetes bacterium | reverse complement strand
TGGACGTGCAGTTCGAGCTGCCCTCGCGACGCGACGTCACCAAGTGCGTGGTGACCCGCGAGACGATCCTGCAGGGACGCCGGCCGACGCTCGTCACCGAGGCCGCCCAGCAGGACATCGGGCCGCCGGAAGAGAACGGGCTGGGCGAAGAAACGGCCTAGCGGGCTCGCAGCGGGCTCGTGTGGAGCTTTACTCGGGCATGGACCGAGTAAGTCTCCACGGCCGGGCCGTTGAGGAGCTTCGATATCTAGACTCGCCCGCATGGACGCGGCGAAGCGAGCGCAGCTGGAGCAGACGACCCGGTACGAGCCGGGGGACGTCGAGGGGCGGGTCTTCGCCGAGTGGATGGAGGGCGGCTACTTCCACCCCGAGGCGACCGGCGCGCCGGAGGAGAACTTCTCGGTCGCGATCCCGCCGCCCAACGTGACCGGCGCCCTGCACATGGGCCACGCGCTGAACGGCTCGATGCAGGACGCGCTGGTCCGCATGAACCGGATGAAAGGCCGCAACGCCCTCTGGATCCTCGGCACCGACCACGCCGGCATCGCCACCCAGGCGGTGGTGGAGAAAGAGCTGCGCGCGGAAGGCAAGACGCGCCAGGAGCTCGGTCGCGAGGCCTTCGTCGAGCGGGTCTGGGCCTGGAAAGAGGAGTACGGCTCGCGGATCGTCGAGCAGTACAAGCGGCTCGGCGCCTCCTGCGACTACGAGCGCGAGCGCTTCACCCTCGACGAGGGCTACGTGCGCGCCGTCCACAAGGTCTTCAAGCAGCTCTACGACAAGGGCTACATCTACCGCGACAACTACATGGTCAACTGGGACCCGGGGACGCGCTCGGCGATCTCCGACCTCGAGGTCGAGAACCGCGACGTCGCCGACTCGCTCTACTCGATCGACTACCCGGTCGAGGGCAGCGACCGCGTCCTCACCGTCGCCACCGTGCGCCCGGAGACGATGCTCGCCGACACCGCCGTCGCGGTGAACCCCGAGGACGAGCGCTACGCCGACCTGGTCGGCTCCTTCTGCGTGCTGCCGCTGGTCGGCCGCCGCCTGCCGATCATCGCCGACGCCTACGTCGACCCCGAGTTCGGCACCGGGGCGCTGAAGATCACCCCCGGCCACGACGTCAACGACTTCGAGATCGGCCGCCGCCACGGGCTCGAGGAGATCGTCGTGATCGGCCCCGACGGCCGCCTCAACGAGGGGGCCGGCGAGTTCGAGGGCCTGCCGGTCGCCGAGGCCCAGCGCGCCGTCGTCGCGGCGCTGCGCGAGGAGGGGCGACTGCGCGCCGAGGAGCCCTACACGCACTCGGTGCCCTTCAGCCACCGCTCCGGGGAGCGGATCGAGCCGCTGATCAGCCTGCAGTGGTTCTGCCGCATGGACGAGCTGGCGGCACCCGCGATCGAGGTCGTCGAGCGCGACGAGGTGAGCATCGCCCCGGCCCAGTGGAAGCGCGTCTACCTCGACTGGATGCGGGAGATCCGCCCCTGGTGCGTCTCCCGCCAACTCTGGTGGGGGCACCGGATCCCGGTCTGGTACTGCGGCGACTGTGGGGAGACGATCGTCGCCGAGGTCGCCCCGGAGCGCTGCCCGGCCTGCGAGAGCGCCGACCTGGTGCAGGAGGAGGACGTGCTCGACACCTGGTTCAGCTCGGCGCTGTGGCCGTTCGCGACCCTCGGCTGGCCCGACGACACGCCCGAGCTGCGCGCCTTCTACCCGACCAGCTTCCTCACCACGGCGCGCGAGATCCTCTTTCTCTGGGTCGCGCGGATGGTGATGATGGGGCTCGAGTTCCCCGGCGACGTCCCCTTCCGCGACGTCTACGTGCACTCGGTGATCCAGGCCCGCGACGGCCGGCGGATGTCGAAGAGCCTGGGGACCGGGATCGACCCGCTCGAGGAGATCGACGAGCGCGGCGCCGACGCGCTGCGCTTCGGCCTGCTGGCGATGTCCTCGACCCAGGACGTGCGCTACTCCGACGCCAAGGTCGAGCAGGGCTCGGACCTCGCGAACAAGCTCTGGAACGCGAGCCGGCTGGTCCTCCTGAACGCCGCCGAGGTCGAGCCGGCGCCGCGCCCGACGCGGATCGAGGACCGCTGGATCCTCTCCCGCCTGGAGCGGACGATCGCCTCGGTGACCGAGAAGCTCGAGGAGTTCGACTTCGCCCACGCCGTCCAGGAGTGCTACGGGTTCGTCTACGGCGAGCTCTGCGACTGGTACCTGGAGATCGTCAAGCCGCGCCTCTACGAGGGCGAGGAGGACGTCTCGGCGACGCTGCTGTACGCGCTGGAGCGGGTGCTCGCCCTCCTGCACCCGACGATGCCGTTCGTCACCGAGGAGATCTGGTCCTTTCACCCGGCCCGCGACGGCCACCTCGTCGTCCACGCGTTCCCGACCGCGGACGCCTCGCTCTTCGACGCCGAGGCCGAGTCCGAGGTCGCCGAGGAGATCGCCCTGACCCGCAGGCTGCGCGCCTGGCGCGACCTGGTCGGCGTCGCCGCCAAGGCGGTCGTCCCCGCGGTGATCGACGGGATGGCGCCGTCGGAGTTCGTCGGCCGGCTCTCGCGCTTCGCCTTCGACGGCGTCGGCTCCGAGCCGGTCGCCGCGGTCGGCCCGGTGCGGATCCTGGCCTCCGAGGAGCTCGACGTCGACGCGGTCGCCGAGCGCCTCGGCCGACGCCGCGAGGAACTGAGCGCCGAGATCGAGCGCGCCGAGCGCAAACTCTCCAACCAGGGCTTCGTCGCCAAGGCGCCCGCGATCGTGGTCGAGGAGGAGCGCGGCAAGCTCGACCGCTACCGCACCGAACTCGCCGAACTGGAAGGCGGATAGGCGAGCCGGTGCGCCGCGGAGCGATCGCCGGCCGGCCTGGGGCGACGCGGACGCGTGGCGGAGCGATCGCCGAGCGAATTGTTTGACGCCGACGACTACCTGGACTCGCTCGAGCCGGTCGGCTGGCGGCTCGGGCTCGACCGGATGTGGAAGCTGACCACGGCGCTCGGGCTGCCCCAGCGCCGCTTCGCCTCCGTGCACGTGGTCGGCACCAACGGCAAGTCGTCGGTGACGCGGATGGTCGCGGCGCTGCTGGAGGCGCATGGCGTCGCCTCCGGCGCCTGCCTCTCGCCGCACGCCTCGCGCTGGACCGAGCGCACGATGATCCGCGGCGAGGAGATCACGCCGACCGCCTGGGCCGTGGCCGTCGGCCAGGTGGCGAGCGCCGCCGAGGGCGTCAACCGCACGCTGGAGGAGGGCGACGCGGTGACCGAGTTCGAGGCGGCGACCGCGGCGACGTTCGTCGCCTTGGCCCGGGCCCGGGTGAAGGCCGCGGCGATCGAGGCCGGGCTCGGCGGGCGGCTCGACGCGACCAACACGATCCCCTCGCGGGTCACGGTCCTCACCTCGGTCGGCCTCGACCACACCGAGTGGCTGGGGGAGACCGAGCTCGAGATCGCCGCCGAGAAGCTGGCGGTCCTGCGCGACCAGTCGACCCTGGTGCTGGGGCGCGTCTCCGCCGCGGTCCGGGCGCTCGCCGAGCGGATCGCCGGCGAACGCGGCGCGACCGTCCTCGTCGCCCCGGAGGACCCTGGCCCGGACGTCCGGCTCGCCGCGACAGGCGCCTTCCAGCGCCGCAACTTCGCCTTGGCGACCGCCGCGGTGGAGGCGTTCCTCGGCGCCGTCGACCGCGAGCGGGTCGCCGCCGTCGCCGCCTCCCTGCGTGTCCCGGGCCGGCTCGAGCTGATCGCCGAGGACCCGCCGACCTACGTCGACGCCGCCCACAACCCCGACGGCGCGGCGGCGCTCGCCGAGGCGCTGCCGGGGATCGCCGCGGGCCGTCCGGTGGTCGCCTGCCTGGCGATCCTCGCCGACAAGGACGCGCCGGCGGTGGTCGCGGCGCTCGCCCCGGTCCTGCGCGCCGTCGTGTGCACCGAGGTCCCGCCCGCGGCGCTGGCCGGCCACGGCCGTCCCGGCGCCCGCTCGCGACCGGCCCAGGAGCTGGCCGACCTCTGCCGCGCGCAGGGGCTCGAGGCGCTCGCCGAGCCGCGGCCGGAGGCGGCGCTCGCCCGCGCCGCGGAGCTGGCCGGCGCCGGCCCCGACGGCGTCCTCCTGGTCACCGGATCGCATTTCCTGATCGCTCCGGCCCGCGCCTCGCGCGCCGCCCTGCCGCCGGTGTCGCGGGGCGGGGAGAGCTGATGTCGGCCCCGCCGGGCGGAGAGAGCTGATGTCGGCCGTACGGGGCGGGAAGACCCGACGACCTGAACTGACTGTGCGAGGATTCCTGCATGGATCGCAGCGCGGGCTCGGAACTGCTTTCGATGATGGGCCTGGTCGCCGCCGTGGTGGTGATCGTGATCTTGTTCTTTTTCGGTGTCGGATACCTGTTCGGGAGGCTCTTCCTCTAGCTGACCGGCCCCGATCGAGGTGGCCGAACAGGATCGGGCGCCCCCACGGCGAATACACTGCGCGATCCCTTCCCCAAGAAGGGGCATCCCCATGGCACTAGCGATCTTCGGAATCACCAACTCCGGCCTCAACCTGGCCGCGACCCTCGTCCTGCTGCTGCTGATCGTGCTGTGGCTGGCGCTGATCGTCTACACGTACCTCGACGCGCGCCGGCGGATCTCCGATCCGTTCCTGGTCGCCTGCGCGACGATCGCCTCCTTCTTCCCCTACATCGGCACCGCCGTCTACGCGATCGTGCGCCCGCCCGAGTACCTCGAGGACGCCCACGAGCGCGAGCTGGAGATCCGCGCCGCCGAGCTGCGGGTCCGCCAGCTGCGCGAGCAGAGCTGCCCCAACTGCGAATACCCGGTGGAGAAGAACTTCCTGCGCTGCCCCAACTGCCAGCGCCGGCTGAAGGACCCGTGCCCGACCTGCGGCGAACCGGTCGATCCGCGCTGGGGCCTCTGCCCCTACTGCGAGACGGCGCTCTCCGGCGAGCGCTCGCGGCAGCCGCGCCGCCGCCGTCCCGAGGACGAGCGCGGTGGCGAGCCACCGCGCCGGTCGCGCAGCAAACGCCCCGCGGCCGATGACGAAGCCGGATCCTCGTCGCGATCGAAATCTTCGGGTGCCCGCAAAGGCGGCGCCCGCAGCGCCTCCAAATCGGCGCCGACCAGCGAACAAGAGCAAAGGAGCCCACGCCGTGAGCCGGACCCTGATCCTCGTCAAGCCTGACGCCTTCGAGCGCGCCCTGACCGGCGAGGTGATCGCCCGCTTCGAGCGCAAGGGGCTGCGGATCGCCGCCCTGAAGAAGATGACGGCGACCGAGCAGATCGCCAACGAGCACTACGCCGAGCACACGGAGAAGCCGTTCTTCGGCGAGCTGGTCTCCTTCATCACCGGCGGTCCGCTGGTGGCGATGGTGCTGGAGGGCGTGGAAGCGGTGAAGGCGGCGCGCCAGCTGATCGGCGCCACCAACCCGGTCGAGGCGGCGCCCGGCTCGATCCGCGGCGACTTCGCGCTCGAGGTGACCTTCAACATGGTCCACGGCTCCGACTCCGACGAGTCGGCCGAGCGCGAGATCGCGATCTGGTTCCCCGAGCTGGCCTGAACTCCTGACCGCGCCCATCGTCCTGGCCTCCGGCTCGCCGCAGCGGCGGGAGATCCTGGCGAAGCTGGGGCTCGAGTTCGAGGTGATCGTGCCGGGCGTCGAGGAGCTCGAGGCGGGGGACCCGGAGCACTTGGTGGTCGAGAACGCGCGGCGCAAGGCGGGTGCGGTCGACGTGCCCGCCGGCACGCTGGTGATCGCCTGCGACACCGACGTGGTCCTCGACGGCGAGGTGCTGGGCAAGCCCGCCGACGCCGCCGAGGCGCGCGCCTACCTGGATCGGATGGCCGGGCGCGCCCACACCGTGATGAGCGGTCTGGTCGTCGCCCGGGACGGGGAGGAGCGCAGCGGCCTGGAGCGCTCCGAGGTCGTCTTCAAGCCGCTGACCGACGCCGAGAAGCGGCGTTACGTCGACTTCGGCGAGTGGCGGGGCCGCTCCGGCGGCTACGCGATCCAGACGCTCGGCTCGAGCCTGGTGGAGCGTCTGGAGGGCAGCGTCTCCAACGTGGTCGGCCTGCCGGTGGGGCTGCTGGCCGAGCTCGCGCCGGCGCTTTTCGAGCGTTCCTGACGACCGGCAGAAATCCGCGTCGCAGAGCGCTTCTTAGCGCCTCGTCAGCGCCGCGTGAGCAGACGTTCACCCTGCAAGGCGGCGGATTTTCTGCGCGGTGGGGGGCGACCTCTGTTCGAAATCCGCTGTTTGGAATCATGGTGCGTTCTGCCTACCTCACGCACTGAAATATGAGTTGGTTCAGCAGGATCTTCCGCCTCGGCGGACGCGACATGGCCGTCGACCTGGGCACCGCGAACACCCTGGTCTACGTGCGCGGTCGCGGCATCGTGCTGTCGGAGCCCTCGGTCGTCGCGATCGACACCAAAACCGGCCAGGTGCACGCGGTCGGGGTCGAGGCGAAGCGGATGATCGGGCGCACGCCCGGGAACATCACCGCGATCCGCCCGCTGAAGGACGGCGTCATCGCCGACTTCGAGGTGACCGAACAGATGTTGCGGCACTTCATCCAGTCGGTGCACTCCAATCGCTTCGCCCATCCGCGCGTGGTCGTCTGCGTGCCCTCCGGGGTCACCGGCGTGGAGAAGCGCGCGGTCGAGGAGGCCTGCCTCTCGGCGGGCGCCCGCCAGGCCTACCTGATCGAGGAGCCGATGGCGGCGGCGATCGGCGCCGGGCTGCCGGTGGCCGAGCCGACCGGGTCGATGATCGTCGACATCGGCGGCGGCACCACCGAGGTCGCGGTGATCAGCCTCGGCGGCATCGTCGTCTCGCAGTCGATCCGGGTCGGCGGCGACGAGCTCGACGAGGCGATCGTCGCCCACTGCAAGAACAAATACAAACTGGCGATCGGCGCGCAGACCGCCGAGGAGGTCAAGCTCGAGGCGGGCTCGGCGACCGCGCTGCCGACCGAGGTCCGCACCGAGATCCGCGGCCGCGACCTGGTCAGCGGCCTGCCGAAGACGATCGAGCTGGGCTCCGAGGAGGTCCGCCAGGCGCTCGAAGAGCCGGTCGGCCACATCGTCGCCGCGGTCAAGGAGACGCTCGACCAGACGCCCCCCGAGCTGGCCGGCGACATCATGGACCGCGGCATCACCCTGGCCGGCGGCGGCGCCCTCCTGCAAGGATTGGAGGACCGGCTCCACGATGAGTGCCAGATGCCCTGCCAGCTGGCGGAGTCGCCCTTGACCTGCGTGGCGGTCGGCTCGGGCATCTCGCTCGAGGAGTTCGAGACGATCCACCGCAGTGGCAGGAACGGGCCGGGGACGCGCCAGCGTGTGTGACGCGGGCGCGTTCATCCGGCTCTTAGGCACAACTACCAACCTGGGTCCTCGACGTGTATCGCAAGCAAGTTCGCCGCCGTAGGGCGGTTCTAGCCCTCTTGATCGTCGGCTCCTTCGCGTTGCTGACGCTGACCTACGGCCAGGGGTCCAACGGGCTGCAGCGCGGGGTGACGGCGGTCTTCGCGCCGGTCTCCTCGGTGCTCGACCGGGCGCTGAAGCCGGCCCGCGACCTGGTCAACTGGTTCGACGAAACGTTCGAAGCGCGGGGCAAGAACCACAAGCTCGAAGAAGAACTGCAGGTCGCCCGCAAACAGGCGGTCGGGGCGCAGGCGGCGCTCGCCGAAAACGCCGAACTGCGCAAGCTGGTGAAGCTGAAGGAATCGGGCGCGATCACCGCCGAAGACGAACCGGTGACCGGGCACGTGATCGGCCTCTCGCCGACCGTCTGGTTCAGCGACGTGATGGTCGACGTCGGCTCGGGCGACGGGGTGAAGCTGCACGACGCGGTGGTCACCGGCGAAGGCCTGATCGGCTGGGTCAGCGCGGTCACCGGCGGCACCTCGAAGGTGACGCTGATCTCCGACCACTCCAGCGCGGTCTCGGTCAAGGTGGTGCCGCAGGGGATCCAGGGGATTGTCAGGCCGACGGTCGGCGAACCGGACCGCCTGGTGCTCGAATTCCTCAACTCCGACAAGCACGTCCACAAAGGCGAGTCGGTGGTGACGGCCGGCTGGCGCTCCGAAGAATTCGAATCGCGCTTCCCGCCGAACATCCCGGTCGGCGAAGTCATCCACGCCCCGATCAACCAACAGGAAGCGCAGGGGCGCTCGGTCGTGCGCCCCTTCGCCGAACTGCACAACCTTGACACGGTGCAGGTGCTGACGGGGGGAGGCCGCCGGTGATCCTCACCCCGAAAATCGTCGCCCGCCTGGTCGTCGTCGGCCTGTTCGGCGTGCTGTTACAGCTGACCTTCTTCTCCCAGGTCGAGCTGTTCGGCACCAGCCCCGACGTCCTGCCTGCCCTGGTCGTGACCTTCGGCCTGCTGGGCGGGACGATGACCGGCGCCGTCTCCGGCTTCGCAATCGGCTTCCTGCTGGACTGCCTGCTGATCCAGCCGCTGGGCGGCGCCTCGCTGGTGCTGATCGCGGTCGGCTACGCGGCCGGGATGTTCCGCGAGCGCTTCGAGATCCACAGCCGGCTTGTGGCGCCGCTCCTCTGCGCGCTGCTGACCTTCGCCGCCGAGCTCGGCTTCGGCGCGATCGAGGCGATGTTCGGGATCCACGCCGAAGTCAGCGTGATGGTCCTGCAGGACATGCTGATGAAGAGCCTGTTCGCCTTCTTCCTCGGCTGGGCGATCTACGCCGGGGTGCGGCGACTCGTGCGCCCCGCCCTGGTGGACGAGGCGACCGTGCGGCGGACCCGGCGACCGACCGTCCTGGGAGCGTAGGGGCATGTACCTGCGACCCGAGGACAGGGCTCGGCCGAACCGCATGGCGTTGCGGATCGCCGTGGTCGGCGGCGTCGCCGTGGCGCTGTTCGCGATCCTCTTCTTCCGGCTCTGGACCTTGCAGATCATCAACGGCCCGGAAAACCTGGCCGAGGCGAAGAGCAACCGCACGCGGGCGACCAAGATCGTCGCCCCGCGGGGGAAGATCCTCGCCCGCAACGGGAAGGTCCTGGTCGACAACCGGACCAGCCTGGCGCTGCAGGTGGACACTTCCAAACTGCCCGGCGAAGAAGCGGCACGTAACGCCGAGCTGAAGGAAATCGGCGAACTGGTCCACATGAAGCTGCCCCAGGTCCTCAAGCGACTCGAAGAAGAACAGAAGGTGGTCGCCGCGGGAGCGCCCCTGACCCTGCGCAAGGACGTCGGCTACGACCTCGTCTACTACATCAAGGAACACCCCGGCAAGTTCCCGGGGGTCACGGTGGAACAGATCTTCGTCCGCAACTACCCGCACGAAGACGAGGCCGCCCACGTGGTCGGCCACACCGGCGAGGTCTCCGAAGAAGAACTGAAAGCAGGGCCGTACAAGGGCCTCGAACCGGGGGAAATGGTCGGCAAGGAAGGCGTCGAGTACACCTACGACAAGGTCCTGCGCGGCACGCCGGGGATCTCCCGGTACCAGGTGAACGCGCTCGGCGAGCCGACCCAGGGCGGGCGCCTGCGCTCGACCCCGCCGAAACCCGGCGACAACCTCAAGCTGACGATCAACCCGGCCGTGCAGCAGGCCGGGGAAGCGGCGCTGGCCGAACGCGGGCTGCCGGGCGCCTTCGTGACGATGAACATCCACAACGGGCAGATCCTCGGGCTGGGCTCCTACCCGACCTTCAACCCGACGGTGTGGACCAAACCGATGACCCAGAAGGAGTACGAACACCTCGCCGGCGAAGGGGAAGGCGAACCGATCTTCAACCGGGCGACCGAAAGCGCCTATCCGACCGGCTCGACCTACAAGCTCATGACCGCGCTCGCGGGCCTCGAAGACGGCTACATCACCGGCAACACGCTGGTCGAAGACCACGGCTACATCGAAGTCGGCACGCAGAAATTCGAAAACTCCGAAGGCGAGATCCTCGGCACCATCAACGTCGTCCACGCGCTCGAAGTGTCCTCCGACGTCTTCTTCTACAAGCTCGGCGAGCGGATGTGGGAAAACAACGACCTGCAGAACTGGTCGCACAAAATGGGGATCGGCAATCCGACCGGGATCGACCTGCCCCAGGCGGAAGGCACGGATGGGACCGTGCCGGGCAAAAAGTGGGCCGAAGAAGAGATCGAAGCGGGCAACGAATACGTCGAACCCTGGGGGCCGGGGCAGAACGTCCAGCTGGCGACCGGGCAGGGGTACCTGCAGACCGATCCCCTGCAGATGGCGATCGCCTACGCGGCACTCGGCAACGGCGGCGCGATCGTCACCCCGCACGTTGGCATGGAGATCCAGGACTCGGCGGGCCGGGTGCTGAAGGAACTCGAACCGGGACCGCGCCGCCACGTGAAGATCAAGCCGGAAACGCGGCAGCTGATCATGGAAGGCTTCCACGACGCGACGTCGGGCCCGGGCGGGACCGCCACCTCGGTCTTCGCCGAATTCCCGATCCCGATCGCCGGCAAGACCGGGACCGCGGAACGCGTCGGGCACGGCAACCAGTCCTGGTTCATCTCGCTGGCGCCCTACCCGAACCCGAATATCGTCACCGTGGTGACGATCGAGGAAGGCGGGTTCGGCTCCGAATCGGCGGCGCCTGCCAACAAGCAGATCCTCGAAGCGTATTTTCAGCGTGAGCTGAAAAAAGAAGCCGAAGAAAAGACCGAAGCCGAAACCGGCGAAACTTCCACGACGGGTGAATCCACGGCGACGGGGGAAGTCGGCGAAACCGCCGGACTCGGCGTGACCGGTGAAACCGGTGCATACACGGAAGGCACCGAAGGCGAAGGCGTGCTCGGCGAAGAAGCCCTGGGAGAAGAAGCGCCGGTCGAAGAAGGCACCGGCACCGGGACCGGTGAAGGCGGATGATGTACGCGACGCGGGCGCGCCAGGCGCGCCCCGAGCTCTTCGAGGAGCGGACGACGCTCGGCGAGCGCCTCGGCCTCGCCCAGATGGACTGGCTGCTGACCTTCGCCGCGGTCGGGCTGGTCGCCTTCAGCGTCTTCACGCTCGGCCAGGCGACCCTGCACGACGTCCCCGGCAGCCCCCACTACTACGTCGAGCGGCAGGCGATCTACGGCGTGGTCGGGGTGATCGGCATGCTGATCCTCGGCCGCATCGACTACTCGCGCTTCCGCGAGCTGCGGGTCGGGATCTACACCTTCCTCTGCGTCTCGATCGCGCTGATCTTCGTCTTCGGCTTCGCGGCGCGCGGCTCGACCCGCGCCTTCGAACTCCCGCTCTTCTCCTTCCAGCCGTCGGAGCTGGGCAAGCTCCTGCTCGTTTTGGCCCTCGCGGGCTTCGTCATCGACGGCGCCAGGCGCGGCTCTCCGGTGCGCCGAACCGTCCGCTATCTGGCTCTGGGACTGGCTCCGGCGCTCCTCGTCTTCCTCCAGCCAGACCTCGGCACCTCACTGGTGCTGGGCGTCGGAACCCTCGCCGTGATGTACTTCGGGGGTATCCGATGGACCCACTTTGCGGTAATCGGCGGCTCAATCGCCGTCCTCATAGCTTTAGTCCTCGTGGTGGCGCCTGCCGTCGGCCACCCCGTGCTCAAGGAATATCAGCAGCAGAGGCTCACCTCGTTTCTGAATCCGAGCGCGGAACCAGGCGGCGCGGGCTACCAGCAGGACCAATCGATGGTCGCCATCGGCGCCGGTCAGAAGACCGGGCGCGGCGACCAGGCCACCCAGACGCGGCTCGACTTCGTGCCCGAGCGCTCGACCGACTTCATCTTCGCGGTGATCGGGGAGCGCTACGGGTTCGTGGGCGCCGCGTTAGTCCTATCCCTTTACGCCCTTCTCATCTGGCGGGCGCTGCGGATCGTGACGCTCTCAAAGAACTCCTACGGAATCCTGGTGGCCGGCGGCATCGCCGTCGAGCTTCTGTTCCAGGTCTTCGTCAACGTCGGGATGTGCCTCGGCATCATGCCCATCACGGGCATCCCTTTGCCGATGGTGAGCTACGGAGGGTCCTCCGTGCTCGCTACCTTCTTGGCGATTGGGGTTCTCCAGAGCATCAACATCCAGGCGCGTCTCAGCCGGCGGGGAAGGTTCGCGTGGTGACGCCTCTGTAGAGGACCACGCATGCGTACCTATCCGAACTGAGCTGAAAACATGAAAAAAACGATTCTGGTGTCCGCCGAGCGGGGCGAGACGCGCGTTGCCGTACTCGAGGCGAAATCGAAAGGCTCCAAGGCCAACGTCGCCGAGCTGTACATGGAGCGCCGCGGTCGTCGCTCGATCGTCGGCAACATCTACAAGGGCAAGGTCGACAACGTCCTGCCCGGCATGGAGGCCGCCTTCGTCGACATCGGCCTCGAGCGCAACGGCTTCCTGCACGTCGACGAGATCGTCCTGCCGGACGGCCAGCAGGCGCCGCGGCGCGGCCGCGGGTCCGGCAAGGGCGCGCGGATCAACGAGCTGATCAAGCCCGGCCAGGAGATCCTGGTGCAGGTGGTCAAGGACCCGCTGAAGACGAAGGGCGCGCGGCTCTCGATGAACGTCTCGATCGCGGGCCGCTACCTGGTGTACGCGCCGCAGGGCTCGGGGGTCGGCGTCAGCCGCCGGCTCTCCGACAAGGAGCGCGACCGGCTGCGCAAGATGGTCGACCGCACCTACAAGGGGCCAGGCGGGCTGATCGTCCGCACCGCCGCCCACGGGGCCAAAAAATCCGACTTCGTGCGGGAGATCTCCTACCTGCAGAAGCTGAACGAGGTGCTCGACCGGCGGGCCGCGGAGACGAAGGCGCCGGCGATGGTCTTCCAGGAGGCCGACCTCTCGGTGCGGGTGCTCCGTGACGTCTTCCTCAACGAGTTCGAGAAGGCGATCATCGACTCGGAGAAGCAGTACGAGCGGGTCACCAGCTTCTTCCAGCGGACCGCGCCGGAGCTGGTCGACGGGGTCGAACTCTACAAAGGCCAGAAAAAGACCCTGTTCGAGAAATTCGGCATCGACCGGGAGATCGAATCGACCCTGAGCCGGCGGGTCGACCTGCCCTCCGGCGGCTACCTGATCATCGACTACGCCGAGGCGCTGACCGTCATCGACGTCAACAGCGGCAGCTTCACCGGGCGCGGCAAAGGCGGCCTGGAGGAGACGATCACCAAGGTCAACACCGAGGCCGCCGAGGAGGCGGTGCGCCAGCTGCGGCTGCGCGACATCGGCGGGATCATCGTCATCGACTTCATCGACATGGCGCGCGCCTCCAACCGCGACAAGGTGCTGAAGACGATGCGCAAAGCGCTCGACGCCGACAAGTCGAAGAGCTACGTGGTCGAGGTCTCGCCGCTCGGGCTGGTCGAGATGACGCGCCAGAACGTCACCGACGGGGTGCGCGAGATCCTCACCGAGCTGTGCCCGACCTGTCACGGCGAGGGCGTCGTCCTGTCGGCCGAGACGGTCGCACTGGAGGGCCTGCGCAAGATGCGCGAGATCGTCGCGGAAAAATCCGCCGAGGCGTTCCTGATCCGCGTCAACCCGAAGGTCGCCGCGGCGCTCACCGATCCCGAAAGCGGCCTGGCGGAGCTCGAGGAGGAGACCGGCAGGCGCTTCCACTTCGAGGGCGGCGACGCGAACGCGATCGAGACCTTCGAACTGGTCGAGTCGGGGACGCGGGAGAAGATCGAGGAGCTGGCGCTGCCGTTCAAGGTCGGCGAGGAGGTCCTGGTCAAGCTCGACGAGCCGCACATGTACAACGCCGACGACGCGGTGGCCCGGATCGACTCCTACATCGTCAGCGTCACCGGCGGCGGTCCCTACGTGGGCGAGCGCAAGCTGGTGCGGATCGACGAGGTCGAGCGGGCGGCGGCGGTGGCCTCGCTGCTGGGCGGCGAGTCTCCGAACGGCAGCTCGAACGGCGCCTCGAACGACTCCCAGCTAGACTCCGATGCTCCCGCGCGCAAACGCAGTCGCGGCCGCCGTGGCGGTCGGGGGCGTTCGCGCGCCAAACAAGGCAGTTCGGACGAGTAGTCGGAAGAGGAACGAGGCAGCATGTACGCGGTGGTCGAAAGCGGTGGAAAGCAGTACAAGGTCGAAGAGGGCGCCTCGCTGCTCGTCGATCGGCTCGACGCCAAGGAGGGCGACAAAGTCTCCCTGCGCCCGGTGCTCTTCCGCGACGGCGACGTGATCGTCGGGGCGAAAGACCTGGCGAAAGTGAAAGTCGAGGCGAAGGTCGCGGGCCACCTGCGCGGCCCGAAGGTCAAAGTCTTCAAATACAAGGCGAAGAAGGGCTACCGGCGGCGCGCCGGCCACCGCTCCGAGCTGACCCGGCTCGAGGTGACCAGCCTCAAAGGCGCGAAAGGCTCGGCCAAAAAAGCCGAGGCCGAGAAAGCTCCCGCCAAAGCCGAGAAAGAGGAGGCCTAGAACATGGCACACAAGAAAGGCCTCGGTTCGAGCCGGAACGGTCGCGAATCCAACCCCAACATGCTGGGGGTCAAGGTGTTCGCCGGCCAGCAGGTCCACGGCGGCGAGATCATCGTCCGCCAGCGCGGCACCCGCTTCTGGCCGGGCGAGGGCGTCGGCATCGGCCGCGACCACACGATCTTCGCGACCCGCGAAGGCAAAGTCTCTTTCCACGGCGCCCGCAAGGGCCGCACGATCAGCGTCCTCGCCGACGACTGATCCCTTTTCGCGGGCTTAGGTACCCGCTCGTCGGTAGGGCCGGCCTTTTTCTGGTCCGGCGCCGTCTCGGGCGCCGGTCTTTCGGCTAGGCTGCCGCGGCTCGTCGTACCTCTTTTGGTGAATGACGGGTATCGACGAGAAAGGAAAGAGAGACTTGAAGCAGCTTGCCGAGCCGCTCGGCGTCGGGCGCCGTATCGCCCTGATCGCCGCCGCGGCCACCTTCGCAATCCTGGCCCTGCTGGCGATCGCGGCCCGGGCCCGCGCGTCCGAAACGATCTACTGGGATAACTACGAAGCCAACACGATGGCGTTCGCCAACATCGATGGCATCGGTGGCGGACCGCTCAACACGGCGGGGGCCGAAATCAGCGGGCCGGAAGGAATGGCCTACGACCCGGCCAACGGTCGTCTCTACGTCGCGAGCTACGAAAACAACCGGATCGACTGGGTGAACGTCGACGGCAGCGGCGGAGGAGTCCTGGCCACCGGCGGCGCGCCGGTGGAAGGTCCCGCAGGGGTCGCGGTCGACCCGCGGACCCAGACCGTCTACTGGGCGAACGACGCGCCAAATGGCTCGATCGGCTACGCGTCGGCGAGTGGCGGCATCGGCGGCGCGCTCAATACGGGGGCGGCGAGAGTGCATGAACCGTACAAGCTCGCGATCGACACCGGGCTCAACCGGGTCTACTGGGTGAGCCAGGGCGGCGAAGTCTCCTATGCGAATCTCAACGGCAGCGGTGGTGGCGACCTGAGCGTCCCGTCCGCGGAAGCTCCGAACGGCTGGACCGCGATCGACGTCGATCCGGCAGCCGGCCGGTTGTACTTCTTCAACGCGCCGGAAGAAGAAACGTACGTTTCCTGGCTCAGCACGTCCGGCGTGGGCGGCGGCGGGATCGATATCTCCGGGGCCGCCATCAACGAACCGTACGGGATGGCCTTCGACCCGAGCGTGGGCCGGTTCTACTGGGGCAACTCCGGAAATGAAGAAGAACGCAAAGGCGCCTTCGGCACCACGACGCTCGTGCCTGGGGGCGGCGGTGGCATCACGGTCGCCACGGCTCCCGTCGACGCGCCGCAGGACCCGGTGATCCTGAAGAGCCCGGTGGGCACCGGGACGCCGCAGGTGGCGGCCTCCGGCACCGCGTTGAGCTGCTCCCAGGGCAGCTGGGAGCCGGACTACCCGGGCTCCTACGTCTACGCGGCGCCGCTCGCCTACGCCTACCAGTGGTTGGTGAACGGCCGGGCGATTCCCGGGGCGACCGGACCGACCCTGAACGCGACCGCGTCCGGCGTATACACCTGCGCCGTGACCGCGACCAATAGGTCGGGCGCGACGACCCAGCTGAGCGCCGGCGCCGCGGTGACCGTCCCCAAACGGGTGACTCCGGCTCCTGCCCCGGCACCGGCGCCGCCGCCGCAGCCGACGCCGCCTTCGGTCCGTTTCAGGCTGGTCGCCAAGCACGCCGTCAAGGTCCGGGCGGGCAAGGTCGCGGTGATCGAAGTCAAGCTCGCGAACGGCGGCGGGACCGCCTCCGGGAAGGTCATGGTGTGCGCGAAGCTCACCAAGAAGGCGAAGAAGGGGCTGATGGCGCCCAAGTGCTTCACGGTGGCCTCGGTGCCGGCCGGCGGCCCCGCCGTCGCCAAGCTGCGGGTCAGGTCCCGCAAGAGGGCGAGGGGGCTCTACAAGTTCCCGGTCAAGGTAGGCGGCGCCGTCACCGGGACGAGGATCGCCAAGGTCAAGGTGCTTCCTGCCAAGACCAGTAGGCACCACGCGAAGAAGCACGGCCAGAAGGCGAAGACGAAGAAGTAGCGCCTTTGCGGCGGGAACGTCCGCGGGTGGGGGCTTCTCGGCCCCCGCCCGCAGCCGACCGCCGTCTATCTTGGGTCCGTGGACGACACGGCGAAGATCTGGGTCGAGGGCGGTGCGGGCGGCAACGGCTGCATCTCCTTCCGGCGCGAAGCCCACGTGCCGAAGGGCGGGCCCGACGGCGGCGACGGCGGGCACGGCGGCGACGTGGTGCTCGTCTGCGACCCGTCGCGGCGCGACCTCGGCGCGCTGCGCGGCAGCAAACACTTCCGCGCCCAGCGGGGCCGGCACGGCGAAGGCTCCAACCGGCACGGCGCGCGGGGCGAGGACCGCGAGATCCCGGTGCCGCCGGGGACCCAGACGGTGACCGTCGAGGGCGCCGCGGTGGACCTGGTCGAGCCGGGCCAGCGGGCGGTCGTCGCCCAGGGCGGTCGCGGCGGGCACGGCAACCGTCGCTTCACCACCTCGACCCGGCAGGCGCCGCGCTTCGCCGAGCAGGGGACCAAGGGGGAGGCCGACTGGATTGAGCTGCGGCTGAAGCTGCTCGCCGACGTCGGGCTGGTGGGGCTGCCGAACGCGGGCAAGAGCTCGCTGCTCGGCCGGCTCACGCGGGCGACGCCGAAGGTCGCCGACTACCCGTTCACGACGCTGTCGCCGGCGCTCGGGACGATCGAGGGCGAGGACCGCCAGGCGGTGCTCGCCGACATCCCCGGGCTGATCGAAGGGGCGGCGGCGGGTGCTGGCCTCGGCCATGAGTTCCTCGCCCACGTGGAGCGCTGCTCGATGTTGGTCCACCTGGTCGAGCTGGCGCCGCTGGAAGGCGACCCCGTGGGCAACTACGAGATGGTGCGGGGGAAGCTGGAGCCTACGGGGCGGGTCTCGAGCGGCTGCCCGAGCTGGTGGTCCTCTCGAAGCGCGACCTGCTGCCGGCGGATGCGGTCGAGGCGGCGGTGGCGGAGTGGGGCGAGCGGCTCGGCGACTCGGTCCTGGGCGTGGTCGCGGTCTCCTCGGCGACCGGCGAGGGGGTGGAGGACCTGCGCCGGCGGATCCTCGCCGAGCTGGCGGTCGTGCAGCCACCGGCGGCCGCGCCGGCCGGGGCGCCGGCGGGTGAGTTCGAGTCCGAGCACCGCGTCTACCGGCCCGCCGGCGAGGGCGGCTACTGGGTCGAGCGGGAGGACGACGGCGGCTTCCGGATCGGCGGCCGCGGCGTCGAGCTCCTCTTCGAACGCCACGACACCGGCAACGAAGAAGCCCTCGCCTACCTGGAGCAGCGGCTCACCGAGATCGGCGTGATCGCGGCGCTCACCAAGGCGGGCTTCGAGCCGGGCGACGACGTGCGGATCGGCGAGCACGAGTTCGAGCTGCACATCTGATCGGGACGGGGTGCGCCGGGGGCGCATCGGGGGTTCGGGAGGTGAGTTCGCAGTTCTCCGCGCATACCGCGGACTACTGCGAACGCCAGGGGCAGCGCGTGGTCGCGTTCGCACATATCCGCGCATAGCGCGGAGAACTGCGAACTCACCATGGGGCGACCGCCGACCCCGCCCGTCACCTTCGGCGGGCTGCGGAGCTGGGAGAAAACCCCGATCCAGCGCCGCTCGCCGGGGACGGCGGCGGATCGCGGGGGCTCGTCAGCGGAGCAGCAAGGGCTCGAGGGCCTGGCGGACCTCGGCCGGGACCGGAGTCTTCTGCCAGTTCTCCAGGTCGACGAAGACGTAGCGAAGGTCGGCTTCGACCAGAAGCTCCTCGCCGCGGTGGAACCAGAGGCGCAGCACGGTGCTGGTGCGGCCGAGGCCGTCGAAGCCACCCTCGATCCGCAGCACGTCGTCGAACCGCCCCGGCGCCAGGAAGCGCATGTTCGCCTCGCCGACCACGGTGTCGACGCCGGTCTCCAGCAGCCCCTCGTAGGAGCCCATCGATTGGCGCCAGATCTCGGTCAGCGCCACGTCGACGTAGGCGAGGAAGTTGGCGTTGAAGACGATCCCCTGGGCGTCGCACTCGCCATAGCGCACCCGCAGCTCGTGGCTGAAGGGTGGGCGCCCGCTCGTAGACTTGCCGGCCATGACGCTGGTAGTAAAGCTGGGCTCCTCGATCGTCGCCGCCGACGACGGCTCGCTGCGGGCCGACGTGCTCGACTCCGTGTGCGCTCAGGTGAGCGCCCTGGAGCGCGCCGGGGAGCGGGTCGTGCTGGTCACCTCGGGGGCGATCGCGCGGGGCATGCGGCTGCTCGACCTGCAGGCGCGGCCGCGGGCGATGGACGAGCTGCAGGCCTGCTCGGCGGTCGGCCAGGGGGACCTCTTCCGCGCCTATGAGTCACGGCTCGCCGTCGCCGGGACGCGCGCCGCCCAGGTCCTGCTGACCCTCTCCGACGTCTCCGAACGCAGCCACTACCTGAACGTCCGCCAGGCGCTCGAGAGGCTGCTCGCCTGGGGCCTGGTGCCGGTGATCAACGAGAACGACACCACCTCGACCGACGAAGTCACCTTCGGCGACAACGACTTCCTCGCGGCGCTGGTCGCCGCCCTGCTGAACGCCCGGCTGCTGGTGCTGCTGACCAACACCGACGGGGTGTTCACCGCCGACCCGCGGACCGCCGCCGACGCCGAGCTGGTGGCGCGGATCGACGACGACGAGGCGCTCGCGCGGATCAGCGTCGGCGGCGCCTCGCGGTTCGGCCGCGGCGGCATGGCGAGCAAGATCGCCTCGGCGCGGATCGCCAGCGAGTCGGGCGTCGGGGTGGTGATCTGCAACGGCACGCGCCATGAGGAGCTGGCCGCGGCGGCGGCCGGGGGGGAGGTCGGCACGCGGTTCGCGCCGCGGGTCGAGGGCCGGCTCAGCCCGTACAAGCTGTGGCTCAAATACGCCAAGCAGCCGGCCGGGACGATCGAGGTCGACCGTGGCGCGGCCGAGCGCCTGCGGGGAAGCGGCTCGAGCCTGCTGGCCGTCGGCATCGTCGACAGCGGCGGCGCGTTTCAGGCGGGCGATGCCGTCTGGGTCGTCGACGAGGAGACCCACGAACCGCTCGGCAAGGGCATCTCCGAGTATTCCTCCCAGGACGTCGCGCTGACCGAGGGCCGCAACAGCCAGTACATCCGCGAGCGTTTCCCGCAGATGCCCGAGGAGGTCATCCATCGCGACCGCTTCGTGCTGCTCTAGGGCCAACTTGGCGCCAGAACTGTGACGGGTGGGGGCGAGTGGTGCGGCGCCGGTTACCCTTTGCGAGATGGCCGTAGCGACCAGATCGATCGCCGAGAGCTGCATCGCCGCGAAGCGCGCCTCGCGGGTGCTGGCGAGCGCCCCGGCCGAAGCCAAGGATCTTGCCCTGGCGGAGACCGCGCGGCTGCTCGAAGAGCGGGCCGAGGCGGTGCTCGAGGCGAACGCCGCCGATCTCGCCGACGAGCGCGCCGCCGGGCTCACCGACGCGCTGCGCGACCGGCTCACGCTGACGCCGGAGCGGGTCGCCGCGATGGCCGCCGGCGTGCGGGTCGTCGCCGCGCTAGACGACCCGGTCGGCGAGGAGCTCGACCACCGCACCTTGGCGAGCGGCATCGACCTGCGCAAGATCCGCGTCCCGCTCGGGATGGTCGCCGTGATCTACGAGGCGCGCCCGAACGTGACGATCGACTGCGCCGCGCTGACGATCAAGAGCGGCAACGCGATCGTCCTGCGCGGCTTCGAGCTACGCCCAGCGCTCCAACGCGGCGCTCGCCGCGATCGCCCGCGAGGCGCTCGGCGAGGCGGGGCTGCCCGAGGACGCGGTGCTGCTGCTCGACGCCGGTGACCGCGACGGGCTGACCGAGCTGGCGACCCAGGAGGGCGTCGTCGACCTCTTGATCCCGCGTGGCGGTGAGGGCCTCAAGGAGGCGATCAAGGCGGTGGCGACGGTGCCGGTGATGTACGCGGCGGCGGGCAACTGCCACGTCTACGTGCACGCCGATGCCGACCCGGAGATGGCGAGGCGGATCGTCGTCAACGCCAAGGTACAGCGCCCCGGGGTCTGCAACGCGGCCGAGAAGCTGCTGCTCGACGCGGCGATCGCCGCGAGCCAGGGCCCGACGATCCTCGCGGCGCTGGCGGCCGAAGGAGTCGAGCTGGTCGGCGACGAGCGCGCCCGCGCCGTGGCGGGCGAGGTCGCGGTCGGCGAGGCGAGCGCCGAGGACTGGGACACCGAGTACCTGGCGCTGCGGATGGCGGTCGCCGTGGTCGACTCGGTCGAGGCCGCGATCGACCACATCAACGCGCACGGGACCGGCCACTCCGAGGCGATCGTCACCGAATCCGCGCAGGCCGCCGACGCCTTCGTCACGGGGGTCGACGCCGCCGCCGTGTACGTCAACGCGTCGACCCGGTTCACTGACGGCTTCGAGTACGGGATGGGCGCCGAGATCGGCAACTCGACCCAGAAGCTGCACGCGCGCGGCCCGATCGGGATGCGCGAGCTGACCACCACGAAGTACGTCGGCCGCGGCAGCGGTCAGGTGCGTGGCTGACGCGCCCGGCGCCGGCATCGGGGTCCTCGGGTCGGCCTTCAACCCGCCGCACCTCGGCCATCTGGCGCTCGCCCAGGAGGCGCTCTGGCAACTGGGGCTGTCGGAGGTCATCCTCGTCCCGACCGGCGTCGCCCCGCACAAGCGGATCGCGGACGACCCGGGGAAGGAGCTGCGGGTGACGATGACCCGGCTCGCCGCCGCCGACGATGCGCGCTTCTCCGTCTCGGCGCTCGAGGTCGAACGCGAGGGGCCGTCCTACACGTATGAGACCTTGCAGTTGCTTGCCGATGAAAGAGGCGAAAGTGATCTCGTTTTCGTGATGGGGGCCGACGCCGCCGTCGGACTCGAGAGCTGGCGCGAGCCCGAGCGGGTGGTCGGGCTGGCGCGGCTCGCGGTGGCGCGGCGGTCGGGCATCTCCGACGCCGAGGTGGCGGCGGTCGTCCGCAGCCTCGGCGCCGAGGGGCGGGCGACGATGCTCGAGATGCCCCAGTTCGGAGTCTCTTCGTCGGCGGTCAGGGAGCGTGCCGCAGCCGGCCGGCCGCTCCGCTACCTGGTGCCCGAGCCGGTCGCGCGATTCATCGAGGAGAAGGGGATCTACGTTTGAATCCGATCCAGTCAGAGAACCTCGCCAGGCGGCTCGCGGAGCTCGCCGATTCCAAAAAGGCCGAGGACATCACCGTGCTCGACATGCGCGGCCTGGTCGCCTACACGGACTTCCTGGCGATCTGCACCGCCCGCAACGAGCGCCAGGCACGGGCGATCGTGGATGAGGTCCGCCAGCGCGTCAAGCGCGAAACCGGCCTGCTGCCGGGCGGGGTCGACAGCGGCGGCGAGGCCGGCTGGACCATCATCGACTACCTCGACGTCGTCCTCCACGTCTTCACCCCGGAGGCGCGCGACCGCTACCAGCTCGGGGATCTCTGGCACGAGGCGCCGCGGCTTGAGCTGGTCTTCGACGAGCCCGAGGCACCGCCCGCCGCCGCGGGCGCGTAGCCGGTTCATCTCCCGCTCGCCGCCGGGGAGCGGACGAGCCGGCCGCCCGTTCACTTGAGCCGCCTCCGACCGGCTCAAGGGAACGAGCATCGCGGAACGCGCTGGGTGCGCGAGGCATCCGGAGAGCGCCGAGCGTGCGGGACGAAGGATCCGTTGGCACCGTCGCGTCCCGCCACGCACCCGCCACACCCCCGTGGCCCGCGTTCGCAGTTCTCCGCGCATAGCGCGGCAAAGTGCGAACGCGCCGGGGCGCCTCGCGATGAGTTCGCAGTTATCCGCGCCATTCGCGGATAACTGCGAACGCCGCGGCGGCGTCGGGCGTGCGGCCGAACTTTGACCCGGGCCCCATCTCGCGGTCGTCCCCTCCATGGCATCGCTGATCCTGGCGGCCCCAAAGTTACGTCCGGGCGCCCCTCTACGGTCGCGCCATGACGAGCTTCAGGTGGGCGCTGTTCGGGTATCGACGCCCTGAAGTCGATGCGGCCCTGGCGGCGCGCGACTCCCACATCGCCAACCTCGAACAGCACGCCGCGACGCTCGGCGAGCAGAACGCCGAGCTCCAGTCCCAGAGCCTGATCCAGGCGCGGGCGATCGCCGCCCACGAGGCCGACCTCTCCTCGCTGTCGGGCATGGTGATCGAGCGCGAGCGCACGATCCGCGACCTCACCGAGCGCCTTGAGGAGGCGAATGCCTGCCACGACCGCAGCATCGCCTCGCTCGACGCGGTATCGGCGCGGCTGGAGGAGCTGCAGGCGCAGGCGCGCGGCCAGGCCACCCGGATCCGGATGAAAGCGCTGCGCGAGGCGGTCGAGGTGGGCCGCCGCGCGCAGGACCTGGTCGACGCCGAGGCGCAGGAGCCGGCGGGAGAGACGGAGGCCGAGTCCGCCGCCGACATCGCCGCCGACGCCGAAGCCGCGGCCGCGGCCGCCGCCGACGTCGCCCCGCAGCCGTTCGCAGGCGCCTCCGCCCCCAACGGCAACGGGCACGCCCCGGCGGAGCCCGAGACCTCCTGGGAGCCCGGGCTCTACGAAGGACGGGTCCGCCTGGAGATCGGTCCGCTCGGCGATTTCGCCCAGCTGGTCGGCTTCGAGGACGCGGTCGGCCGGCTCGGTGCCACCGACATCTCGGTCGAACGCTTCTCCGAGGGCCGCGCGACCTTCTCGATGCGGCTCGACCGCCCGGTCGACCTGCCGGCCGAGCTGGAATCGGTCTCCGCCCTCGACTTCAAGGTCCGCCACACCGCGCCCGACAACCTCGTCCTCGACGTCGACGAGGACGGTCCCGAGCGCCACGCCGCCTAGGCGCCCGAGCCTCTGTTCACCCGGCCCGGTCGGGTACACTGCGTCGCTCCCGGGGCTGTAGCTCAGCTGGCAGAGCGCTTCGCTGGCAGCGAAGAGGTCAGGGGTTCGATTCCCCTCAGCTCCACTCTCGGCGCGACTCAACTCGCGCCCCCGCGGTGCCGATGCTTTCCCGATGGGCGTCCGCACCGCCAACGACCACGTCCTCTCCCACGGGATGGACGACACCCGCCAGGCGCTGGCGGGCTGGCGGCGAGACAGGTGGAGGGTCCTGCGCGGCTGGTTCGCGCTCAGCCTCTGCATCGCGCTGGCCCTGCTGGCGGCGGTCTGGGTCACCTCCGGGCTGCTGACCCCGGACCTCTCGCCGTGGAAGCTGCCCGGCTACACCGAACCGTCGCGGCTCGCCGATCTGCTGCCGATCCTCTACCGCAACTCGCTCGTCCTCGCCCTGCACGCGACCGCCTGCGTGGCCGGGTTCATCGCCGGCGCCTCGATGCCGCTCGCGGCCGAGCAGCGGACCGGGTTCTCGCGCTGGATCCACGTCAAGGCCGGGGAGCTGGCGATCCTCTTCGTCGCCGCGGTGACCCTGTTCTCGCTCTGCACCCAGGCGCTCTACCTCGGCTTCCAGGGCTCGACGCTCGCCTACCAGCTCCACATCAGCCGGCTCGAACTGATCGTCAGCGTCCTGCCGCACGCGCTGATCGAGCTGACCGCGCTCTTCCTGCCGCTCGCCGCCTGGCTGCTCGCCAGCCGCCGCGGCCAGTGGAACCAGCTGCTCGCCGCCACCGCGGTGACCGTCGCGATCGCGGTGCCGATGCTGATCCTCGCGGCGACGATCGAGGTCTACGTCTGGCCCCACATCCTCGAGTCGATGAGCGGCCTGCACTACTCGCTGACCGTGCGGCTCGGGGCCTGAGATCGTCTGAAGCCGCCGCGGTCCCGCCCCTGACGACGCGCCGGCTCGCGGCGGCCCACGCGCCCCGGCTCGCGCCCTCGCCCCGCCGGCCGCGCCGCCCTCATAAGATCGGCGGCTCATGAGCGGATACGAGCCGAATGCGATCGAGGGCAAGTGGCAGGCGGTGTGGGCCGAGGAGCAGACCTGGGAGGTGCCGAACCCGGGGCAGCCGGGCTTCGACGCCGCCAAGCCGAAGGCCTACGTCTGCGAGATGCTCCCCTACCCGTCCGGGGAGCCGCACGTCGGCCACCTCAAGTGCTACGCGGTCGGCGACGCGATCGCCCACTTCCGCCGCCGCCAGGGCTTCCAGGTCGTCCACCCGATGGGCTACGACGCCTTCGGCCTGCCCGCCGAGAACAACGCGATCAAAACCGGCGAGCCGCCGCGGGTCGCCACCGAGCGCTCGATCGAGTCCTTCCGCCGCCAGTTCCAGGAGTGGGGCATCTCGATCGACTGGGCGCGCGAGCTGGCCACCCACAAGCCCGACTACTACCGCTGGACCCAGTGGATCTTCCTGCAGCTCTACGAGCGCGGGCTCGCCTACCGGACCGAGGCGCCGGTCCAGTGGTGCCCGAAAGACGCCACGGTGCTCGCCAACGAGCAGGTCGTCGACGGCCGCTGCGAGCGCTGCGGCACCGAGGTCATCCAGCGCAACCTCGAGCAGTGGTTCTTCAAGATCACCGACTACGCCGACCGGCTGCTCGCCGACTTCGACCAGCTGGACTCCTGGCCGGAGCACGTGATCACCATGCAGCGCAACTGGATCGGCCGCTCCGAGGGCGCCGAAGTGTCCTTCCGCTGCGAGGAAGTCGACCTCGAGTTCCCGGTCTTCACCACCCGTCCCGACACGCTCTTCGGCGCGACCTTCTTCGTGCTCGCGCCGGAGCACCCGCAGCTGGAGCGCCTGGTGGCCGGGACGCCCGCCGAGGCGGCGGTGCGCGAGTACGTCGACCGGGTCGGCCGCGAGTCGGCCTCCGAGCGCGGCGCCGAGGACCGCGAGAAGACCGGCGTGCCGCTCGGTCGCAGCGTCGTCAACCCGGTGAACGGCGAGGAGATCCCGATGTTCGTCGCCGACTACGTGCTGATGGAGTACGGGACCGGGGCGATCATGGCGGTCCCCGGCCACGACACGCGCGACTACGACTTCGCCCAGGCCTTCGACCTGCCGGTGCGGCGGGTGATCGACGGAACCGACCCGGAGGCGCCCGGCGACGCCGACGGCCTTCCCTACACCGGCGACGGCCCGATGGTGAACTCCGGCCGCTTCGACGGCCAGGGCAACCGCGAGGCCTACGCGGCGATGGTCGAGTGGCTGACCTCGGAGGGCCGCGGCGAAACCGCGGTCAACTACCGCCTGCGCGACTGGCTGCTCTCGCGGCAGCGCTACTGGGGCGCCCCGATCCCGATCGTCTACTGCGACGAGTGCGGGATGGTGCCGGTCCCGGAGGACCAGCTGCCGGTCGAGCTGCCGGAGATCGAGGACTACGCCCCGCACGGCCAGAGCCCGCTCGCCGCGGCGAGCGACTGGGTGGCGACCGAGTGCCCGCGCTGCGGCGGCGCGGCGCGGCGCGAGACCGACACGATGGACACCTTCGTCGACTCCTCCTGGTACTACATCCGCTACCTCGACCCGCGCAACTCCGAGGCCGCGTGGGACCGCGACGCGGCCTCCCACTGGATGCCGGTGGACCAGTACATCGGCGGGGTCGAGCACGCGATCCTCCACCTGATGTACGCGCGGTTCCTGGTCAAGGCGCTGGCCGATCTGGGCCACCTCGACGTGCAGGAGCCGTTCGCGAGCCTCTTCGCGCAGGGGATGATCACCCGCGACGGGGCGAAGATGTCGAAGTCGCGCGGCAACACGGTCAGCCCGGCCGAGTACGTGGAGCGCTACGGCGCCGACACCGCCCGTACCTACGTCTGCTTCATGGGACCGCCGGAGCGCGGCGGTGACTGGACCGACGAGGGCGTGGAGGGCGTCAACCGCTTCCTGTCGCGCCTGTGGCGTCTCTGCGAAGAGGTCGAGGAGCGGACCGCGGCGGGCGGCGACCCGGCGGCGTCGGAGGGCGAGGCGCGGACGCTCGTCGCCAAGGCCCACTGGGCGATCGACAAGGCGACTGCCGATTTCGAGCGCGACTTCCAGTTCAACACCGTGATCGCGGCGGTGATGGAGCTGGTCAACGACGCCTATCGGTGCAAGGACGGCCTCTACGGCGATCCGACCGGCGACGCGGCGCTGCGCTTCGCGACCGCCACCGCGGCCTCCCTGATCTTCCCCTTCGCCCCGCACCTGGGCTCCGAGGTCTACGAGCGGCTGACCGGCGAGCGGGTCTGGGAGCAGCCGTGGCCGGTCGCCGACGAGGCGATGCTGGTGAGCGACACGGTGACCTTGATCGTCCAGGTGAACGGCAAGCTCCGCGACCGGATCGAGGCGCCCGCGGAGGCGCCGCGGGAGGAGCTCCTGGGGCTTGCCAGGGCCAGCGAGAAGGTCGCCCGCCACCTCGACGGCAAGGAGATCGTCAAGGAGATCGTCGTCCCGGGGAAGCTCGTCAACCTGGTCGTCCGCTAGGCCTTTCGTCCTGGCCGAGGCGGCCCGGCGGCCTGCCGGACGCGGTCCGGGTGCCCGGTTTTGGTAGAAACGGCCCGTGCTCGTCAGGCGCCTCTCGGAATCTTCGGTCGAGGAGTGGCATCGCCTCCGCGCCCACGTCCTCATGGACGCCGGGGAACTCGGGGCGCGCCACCTGTCGGTTACCTGGCTCGTGCTGCCCGGCGGCTCCGAGCAGCAGCTGCGCTCCCACGAAGAGGCGGAGCAGGCATACGTGGTCGTCGGCGGCGAGGGGACGATGTCGGTGGCCGGCGACACGCAGGCGGTCTCGCCCGGCGATCTGATCCTGGTGCCGCCGGCGACCGAGCACTCGATCCGCAACGACGCCGCCGCCGACTTCGCGATCCTCTCGATCCAGTCGCCGCCCGTCGCGGCCGAAGAGCTCTACAGCGACCAGCTGGCAGAGGTCGCGGGCTACGACGACGAGGACGACTACTAGGCGGGCGCGCCGGGGCCGCGGGCGCTGGAAGTCGTGACGCCCGCGTAGCGGAGAATTTGCGAAGTGCGCGCCACGTGCGCGCACTTGCCCGCCAGGGTGGCGGGCATGCCGGAGCTGAGCCGAACGCAGGTCGCCGTCTACGGCGCGATCGCCGTCGCGCTCCTGTTCCTCGGCGCGCGGGCGGTGCGCGCCGAGGGCGGGGGAGGGGGCGCGGCCAACGCCGGCTACACGACCTCCACCTACGGCAGCTCCTCGCCGGGGTCCGGCGGCGGCGAAGCCGGGGGCGGCGCAGCTGAAGGCGGCAACGGCGGCGAAGAAGAAGGGACCTTCTCGGTGAGCGGCGCCGGGAGCGACGTGGTGGTCGACGTGACCGGCGCGGTGCGGCGACCGGGTGTCTACCGATTGCCGGCGGGGAGCCGCGTCAACGACGCGGTGAGGCGCGCGGGCGGCGCCGCCGGCAAGGCGGCGCTGGACTCGCTGAACCTCGCGGCGCGGCTGGCCGACGGGCAGCAGGTCGTGGTGCCCGAGGAAGCCGCGGCGGGAGGTTCCTTCGCGGGCGGGGGAGGCGGGGCGCCGGCCCCCGGTGGGTCTGGCGGCGCGACCGGGGTCACGGGCGCGGCCGGCGCCGAAGCCGCCCCGATCAGCCTCGCCACGGCGAGCGCCGCCGAACTGGACACGATCGCCGGGATCGGCCCCGTCACCGCCGAAGCGATCATCGGGTTCCGCGAAGAACACGGCGGCCTCGCCTCGGTCGACCAGCTCGACCAGATCTCCGGGATCGGCCCGGCGACGATGGAAGCGCTGCGCGAACGCCTGCAGCCCTGAGCGCCGTGCGCTCGCCGCGCCCCTCGCCGGCGGTGATGCTCGGGGTCGCGCTCCTGGTGGCGCTGGCGGTCGCGCGGACCGGGGAGATCCGGGCCCGCGCCGAGGCCGGGCTGGGGCAGGGGATGCCGGCGCGGGAGGCGGCGCTCGCCCGCGGCTTCGTGCTTGGCGACGACGAGGCGCTCGACGAAGCGACCGAGGAAGACTTCATCCGCGCCGGGCTCAGCCACCTGACCGCGGTGAGCGGCGAGAACGTGACGCTGCTCGCGCTGCTGGCGATGCCCGTTCTGGCGGCCTTCGGGGTGCCGCTGCGCGAGCGATTGATCTGGGTGGTCGGTCTGATCGCCGTCTACGTGCCCCTGGCCGGGTCCGGGCCGTCGATCCAGAGGGCGGGTGTGATGGGCGCTGCGGGGCTCATTGCCACCCTGGGCGGCAGGCGGGCGTCCCGCCTGTACGCCCTCGGCCTGGCGTTGGTGGTGACGCTCGCGATCGACCCCGGCGTCGCGGGCGACGTCGGCTGGCAACTGAGCTTCGCCGCGGTGCTCGGCATCCTGCTCCTGGCCGCGCCGATCCGGGAGTGGCTCCTGGCCCACCTGCCGGGCGGCGGTGGCGCCGCGGGTGGGGAGGCCGACCGCCGCCTGGCCCTGCCGGGGGCCGCGGCGACCGCAGCGGGATCCCGTCGGCGCCGGTCCCGGCCGGGGGATCGGGGCGCCGGTCCCTGGCGCCGCGCGCTCGCCGAGGGGATCGCGGTGACGGTCGCCGCGACGCTGGCCACGGCGCCGCTGATCGCCTTCGTCTTCGAAGAAGTCTCGGTCACCAGCCTCGTCGCCAATGTCCTGGTCCTCCCGGCGGTGGCGCCCGCGATGTGGCTGGGGATGGTCTCCGCGGCGCTCGCCCAGCTGCCGGGCGTCCCCCTGGCGCCCCTCAACGGCCTCGACGCCCTCCTCCTCGCCTACATCGCCCAGGTGGCCGCGTGGTGCGCCCGCCCGTCCTGGGCCGTCCTCCACGTCCACGTCGGCCTGGCGGCGATGCTCGCGACCTACGCGGCGATGGCCGGCGCGATCGCCGCCGCCTCCCGCCTCGCCCGCGCCCGCCGCCTGGCCGCCGCCCGCCGCCTTGCGCACGCGGGTGATCCTGGCCGCACCCGCCGCCTCGCCGAGGCCCCAGTGGTAGACGCCGCAACGCCCTCGGCGGCCAACCGCGAAGCCGCCCGTCCGCCCACTCCCGCGGTCGACCTAAGGTCCGGCACCCCGTCCGCGGTCGACCTAAGGTCCGGTAGCCGGACGAAAGGACGACCGCGCTTCCGCGAGCGGACCAAAGGACGACCGCATCGAGGTGGCGATCGGCAAGGACGACCGCATGCGGGAGGCGGTTGGAATCGACGAGCGCGGGCGGGGTGGCGCCGCGGGCTGCTCGTGCTCGGCGCGATCGCGGTCCTGGCCGCCGCCCTGGCGCTCGTCGGGCACCGCCGCTCCGGAGCGCCCACCGCGCCGCCTCCCGGCCTGCGCGTAGACGTGCTCGACATCGGCCAGGGCGACGCGATCCTGCTGCGGCCACGCGGCGCCGCGGCCGTGCTGGTCGACGGCGGGCCGCCTGGAGACGACCTCCTCGCCAAGCTCCGCGACCGGGGCGTCGACCGGCTCGGGGCCGCGATCGTCACCCACGACCAGGCCGACCACGCCGCCGGGATCGCCGAAACGTTGGGGCGCCTGCCGATCGCCCGGCTCGTCTACGGCCGCCTCGACCGCGGCTTCCTCGCCCGCGCGCGGGACGACGGCGCCCGCCCGGAACGGGTCGCCGCCGGCACCACGCTGCGGTCCGGCCCGCTGCGCCTCGAAGTGCTGTGGCCGCCGCCGAACCTGCTCGCCGAAGACCCTCCGGACACCGATCCGAACCTCCTGGCGCTCGTCATCCGCGCCCGTTGGCGCCGCTTCACGATGCTCCTCACCGCCGACGCCGAGGCCGAATCGACGCCGCTCGACCCCGGACCGATCGACGTCCTCAAGGTCGCCCACCACGGCTCCGACGACGCCGGTCTCGGCCCGCTCCTCGACCGCGCCCGCCCGCGGCTCGCGGTGATCTCGGTCGGCGCCCACAACTCCTACGGGCACCCGACCCCGGGCACGCTGGCGACCCTCGCCGCCCACCACGTCCCCACCCTGCGGACCGACCTCGACGGCACGATCGAGATCGACGTTCGCCGGCGCTCCTTCTCCGTAGACTCGAATTGATGCCCGACGAGATGCACCCGCTCTACCTGATCTCCGGCACCGACGGGTCGAAAATCGAGGCGACGCGCCGGCGCCTCCGCGCCCGCGCCGAACGCGAGGGGGGAGACGGGGCACTCGAGGTCTTCGAGCCCGGCGAGGGACGCGGCGCCCCCGACCACGAGGCGCTCCTGGCGGCGATCCCGGCGATGTCGCTGATGGGGACGCGGCGCTACCTGCTCGCCGACGGAGTCGAGAAATGGCGCGACAAACAGGTCGTCGCGGTGGCCGAGGCGGTCGGCGGCGAGTTGCCGCCCGACCTGACCCTGGTCCTGATCGCCCGCGCCAAGGCCCCCGCCAAGCTGCTCAAGGCCGTCAAGGCGGCGAAGGGGGAGATCCACAACTTCGAGGCGCCGAAAGCGCGCGACATGCCCCGCGCCCTCGTCGCCGACGCCCAGCGGCTCGGGTTTCGCCTCGACCCGGCCGCCGCCCGCCTCCTGGTGGAACGGATGGGCGCCGAGCCGCTCCGCCTGCGCAACGAGCTGGAGCGGCTCGCGCTGTGGGCCGGGGACGGCGGCCAGGTCACCGCCGGCGACCTCGAGGAGATGATCGCCGACACCTCCGAAGCCGCCGTCTGGACGCTCTCCGACGCGGTGGTCGAGGGCGACGCGCGTACCGCCCTGCGGGTCGGCGAGCAGCTGGTCGAGCAGGGGGAGAACGTGACCGGGTTGATCTACGGCCTGGCTTCCCGCCTGCGCGCCGCCTGCGCCGCCGCCGCGATGCTCGAGGAGGGCATGCCGCCGCGCGAGGTCGAGGGCCAACTGAAGATGCACCCGTACGCGGCCAAGCAGCTGGTCGCCCGCCTCCGGGACGCCGACCTCGGCGACCTGCGCCGCGCCACCGAGGCCCTGGCCCAGCTGGAGCGCTGGTGCCGCGGCGATGCCGCCTACGGCGACGAGCTCGCGCTCACCCTCGCCCTGCGCTCGATGGCCGGCGCCCACCCCTGATCGCGGCCTCTTAGGCGAGCGAAAACCAAGCAGCCCAAGGAGGTGCGAGGGAGCGTGCACCCGCACGTGACCGAGCACCGACACCGGGCTGCGCCGGTTTGCAGCCGCCTAAGAGGCCGCGATGCGGGCGGCTTTGGACTTCTTGCGGGCGCCGGTGTTCTTGTGCAGCGCGCCTTTCTGGACGGCCTTGTCGATCTTCGAGGCAAGCTCGCGCCGCTCGTTCTCGATCGCATCGGCATCGCCAGACTCGACCGCCGTTTCCAGGCGCCGGAAGTAGGTCTTCACGGTGCTGGTCAGCAGTCGGTTCTCGGCTCGCTCGCGTTCGCTGCGAAGTATCCGCTTTTTCTGTGAGGCTATGTTGGCCATGTCGTTGTGCCCGACCAAGCTCTTGCCGGCTCCGGGCGGCCGCCGACTATAGCGACTGAGAACGAAGCTTGGAGAGATCCGAGGCACCCGACATCCCCGCCCACGGCAACCGCGCGATCAACGCGGACGTCGGCGTCGGCGAGGCGGAGGCGTTCTACCCGAGCGAGGAATTCGCCCTCCCAACCCCGCGGATGGGGCAGGGCGGGCGGATCGCGCGGTCGACCGCGTTCTTCTCCGCGGCGACCGCCGCCTCCCGCGTCGCCGGCCTCGCCCGCGAAATCGTCGCCGCCGGCTACTACGGGATCAACGGCCCGATGTCGGCCTTCACGATCGCCTTCCAGGTGCCCAACCTGGTCCGGGCGCTGTTCGCCGACGCTGCCCTGCAGCCCGCCTTCGTTCCGGTCTTCACCGAACTCGTCGGCCGCCGTCAGTTCAAGGAGGCCTTCCGCCTCGCCTCGACCCTGCTGCTGCTGATCACGATGGTGCTGGGGGCGCTGACCGCGCTCTTCGTCCTCGCCGCGCCGGTGATCATCCCGATCTTCGCCCCCGGTTTCGTCGGCAAGACCTACCTCCTCGACCTCACGGTCTCCCTCTCGCGCATCCTCTTCCCGATCCTGATCCTGCTCGGGGCGAGCGGGATCGTCGTCGGCATCCTCAACAGCTACGACCGCTTCGGCGCCTTCGCGATCTCGCCGCTGTTCTGGAACGTGGCGATCATCCTCGCCCTGGTCGTGCTGAAGCCGCTGTTCGCCAAGCCCGACCAGATCTACGCGTACGCGATCGCGATCCTGATCGGCACCGCGGTGCAGCTCGCGATCCCCGCCTGGGACCTCCGCCACACGCCGTTCCACTTCACGTGGAGCCTCGATTGGCGCCACCCGGGCGTGCGCCGCGTCTTCCTCCTGATGTTGCCGGTGACGATCAGCCTTGGTCTGATCAACTTCAACGCGCTGATCAACAGCCTCTTCGGCAGCCTCGTCTCCGACCAGGCGCCCGCCGCGATCGACAAAGCCTTCCGCCTCTACCAGCTGCCGCAGGGGATCTTCTCGGTGGCGATCGCGACCGTCCTCTTCCCGACCCTCGCGCGCTTCGCCAACAACCGGGAATTCGTGAACCTGCGGGCGACGCTCGCCAACGGGATGCGCCAGATCCTCTTCGTGCTGATCCCGGCGGCGGCGGCGTTCCTCGCCCTCTCGGACCCGATCATCCGGCTCGTCTACCAGCGCGGCGAATTCAACCCGCACGAGACGGTGATCGTCGCCACCGCCCTCTTCTGGTTCGCCTTCTCGCTGCCGACCAACGGCATCTACCTGCTGCAGACGCGGACCTTCTTCAGCCTGCAGCAGCCCTGGCAGGCGACCGCGCTGGCGGTGATCGACCTGGTCGTTTCGTCGCTCGCCGCCTGGGCGCTCTACGGGTCGTTCGGCGTGGGCGGGATCGTCGCCGGGACCGGGATCGGGACCAGCGCCGCGGTCTTCGCCCAGGCCTACATCCTGCGGCGCAGGTTCGGCGGCCTGGAGCTGGGACGGCTGCTCTCGGCGACCGTCCGGATCTCGATCGCCTCCGCCGCGCTGGCCGCGGTCAGCTGGGTGGTCTGGGACGTCCTCGACGGCGCGCTCGGGCGCAGCACGCCCGCCCAGATCGTCTCGCTCGGCCTCGGGCTGGGCGTGGGGGGAGCGGTGTACCTCGGCGCGGCCTGGCTCCTGCGGATCGCCGAGCTCGAGCAGATCCTCCGCCTCCTGCGCCGGCGCGGGAAGTAGATGCTCGACGTGGGCCGCTACCTGCTGGGCGTCGTCGACCTGCTGGCGCTGGTCGGTTTCGCCTGGATCGGGGCCGACCGGGTGCGGCGGCGGTGGCTGCCGGAGGTCGGCGGGGAGGCGGGCTTCCTGGCGAGCGCGGTCGTCGCGGTCGCGCTGCTCATCTGGGTGGCGGAGGTCCTCGGCACGGTGTCGGCGTTCGCGCCGCTGCCGTACCTGGTGTGCGTGGCGGTCGTGGGAGTCGCCCTGCGCCTGTCCGTCGGCCCGGCGGGCGGCGCACCCGCACCCGCCCCGGGGGATGCGCCGGCGGGAAACGCGGAGGCGATGGGCCCGGCGCCGCCGGCGCCCGGGGGCCCGGCCTCCGTCACGGGCCGACCCTCCCTGGCCGCCACCGTCGTCTCCCTGCTGATCGCGGGCATCGCCATCGGTCACTTCGTGACCGGCGTGAAGCTGCGCCTCGGGACCGGCATGACCGGCTTCGACTCCACCTGGTACCACGGCCCGTTCGCGGCCGGCTTCTTCCAGACCGGCAACACGATCGACCTCCACTTCATCGCTCCCCAGTTCCTCGCCTGGTTCTACCCGGCCAACAGCGAAGTCGTCCACGCGATCGGGATGCTCGCCTTCTCCCGCGACCTGCTCTCGCCGCTGCTGAACCTCGGCTGGCTGCTCGGGTGCCTGTTGGCCTGCTGGTGCATCGGCCGGCCCTTTCGGGTCGCCCCCTGGTCCCTGGCCCTGGGCGCGATCGCCCTCAGCGTCCCGGCGCTGGCCGACCAGGCCGGGGAGGCGCGCAACGACATCGTCGCCATCTTCTTCCTGCTCGCCGCGATCGCGATCGCGCTGAACGCGGCGGTGGGGGGCGGTGGCATCGGAGGGCGAGCCCGCCGCTCTCCCGGGATGGCAGGTAGAGCGGCGGGCTCGCCCGAGGACGGGTCAAGGGGTCAGGACATGTCGACGGGGGCGTTGCTGTTGGTCGGCCTGGCGGTGGGCCTGGCGGCGGGGACGAAGCTCAACTACCTGTTGCCCGCGGCGGTGCTCGTGGTGGGGCTCGTCGCCCTGGCGCCGCGGGGCGGGCGGTGGTGGGCGCTCCTGTGCTCGGGCGGGATGGCTCTTGCCGGCGGCGGCTACTGGTACCTGCGCAACCTGGTCCACACCGGCAACCCGCTGCCCTGGATCCACCACCTGGGGCCGATCGACCTGCCGGCGCCCGAACAGGCCCTGGGGGGCCGCGAAGCCCACAGCGTCCTCTCCTACCTGACCAATGGCTCGGTCTGGTCGGAATGGTTCCTGCCCGGTCTGCACGGCGGGCTCTGGGTCATTTGGCCGGTGTTGGCGGCCGCGGCGCTCGCCGGCCTCGTGCTCGCGCTCGTCCCGCTCGCGCGTCGTCGCACCCCCTCGTCCCGCGCCGAGGGGGAAGGCGACGGGTGGGGCGCCGATGGAGCGGCCGGTCCGTCGGCGAGCGTCGCCGGGGTCATGGCGCTCGCCGGGCTCGTGGGCCTGGCGGCGGCGGTGGCGTGGCTTGTGTCCCCGACCTCGGCTTCCGGCCCACAGGGGATGCCGCGCGGGTTCGAATCCGGGCTCCGCTACCTCACCCCGGCGCTCGTCCTCGGCCTCGCCCTGCTGCCGACCGTCCCGCCGCTCCGCGCGATCGCCGCCCGTCTCGCCTCGCTCGGCCCGAAGCTGGGCGAGCGCCCGGCGCCGCGGGGCGACCGTCTGCATTCGACCTTCTCAGGCAAGGTGAATCGCAGACGCACCGTGGAGGAAGAGCGACTTCCGCGGCGCTGGGTCGTGGGGATCGTGGTCGGGGCGGTCCTGGTGGGGACGGTCGTCGGGTATCCGATCGAGCGCCACTACCTGCGCAACCGCTACCGCGACCCGAGCTTCACGACGTCGGGCCTCGACGCCGCGTTCGCCTGGGCGCGGAACGTCTCCGGCGCCCGCATCGGCACGACCAGCACGCGTCAGTACCCGCTGTTCGGCACCGATCTGTCGAATCGGGTCGCCTACCTGGGGGTCGAACGCCCGCACGGCGGCTTTCAGGCGGCGCCGAGCTGCCCTGCCTTCCGACGCCTGGTCAATGCCGGCCACTACGACTACGTGGTCGCCAGCCGCGACCGCATCGAAGCCGGCAAGCCCGCCTACCCGCCGCAGGCCGCCTGGGTCGCGGGCCCGAACGCCAAGGTGGTTCTGAAGAAGGCGCCGACCGTCGTCTTCCGCATCACCGGGCCGCTCGACCCGAAGTCCTGTCCGTAGTTCGATCGACCCCGAGGGCGCGGAGCGGGGCTCCTGTCCGGGGGTGAATGCGCTCCGCGGGCCGCGAGATCCGGACGCTCGGACCGCCGGTCGGCTCGGGCTCGGCCGCCGCGAGGGGGAGAGATCGGCCACTCCCAGGCCTTGATGGCCTGCGACCAGCCCAGACGCCGGCACCCCCCGGGAGCGGGTTGGCGGGGCGGGGGCGGGTTGAGGGGCGTCCAACGTCGGCCCTGTTCATACTCGGGGATTCCGCATGGACAACATCCGCAACTTCTCGATCATCGCCCACATCGACCACGGCAAGTCGACGCTCGCCGACCGCATCCTTGAGCTCACCGGTGCCGTGGACCCGAAAAAAATGCAGGCGCAGCTGCTCGACTCGATGGACCTCGAGCGCGAGCGCGGCATCACGATCAAGGCGCAGGCCGTGCGGGTCGACTACGAGGCCCAGGACGGCGACACCTACCACCTGCACCTGATCGACACGCCCGGCCATGTCGACTTCTCCTACGAGGTCAGCCGCAGCCTCGCCGCCTGTGAGGGCGCCCTGCTCGTCGTCGACGCCGCCCAGGGGGTCGAGGCGCAGACCGTCGCCAACACCTACCTGGCGATCGAGAACGGGCTCGAGCTGATCCCGGTGATCAACAAGGTCGACCTGCCCGGCGCCGAGCCGGAGCGGGTCGCGCAGGAGGTCGCCGACCTGCTCGGCACCGACCCCGAGGACGCGCTCTGGATCTCCGCCAAGACCGGCATGGGCGTCCCCGAGGTGCTGGAGGCGATCGTCGCCCGCATCCCGCCCCCGGACGGCGAGGCCGACGCGCCGGCCCGGGCGCTGATCTTCGACTCCGAGTTCGACCAGTACCGCGGGGTGATCGCCTACGTGCGGATGGTCGACGGGCGCTTCCGCAAGGACGAGCGCATCTTCGCGATGCAGAACGAGAACCGCGCCGACATCGACGACCTCGGCTTCTTCCGCCCGGCGATGACCGCGGTGAAGGAGATGGAGGCGGGGGACGTCGGCTACCTGATCACCGGCATCAAGGACGTCACCAAGCTGCGGGTCGGCGACACGCTGACCGGCGAGGCCGAACCGGCCTCCGAGGCGCTCGAGGGCTACCGCGAGGTCCGGCCGATGGTCTTCTGCGGGCTCTTCCCGATCGACACCGACCGCTTCGAAGACCTCCGCGACGCGCTCGAGAAGCTGTCGCTGAACGACGCCGCGCTCTCCTGGGAGCCGGAGACCTCCGAGGCGCTCGGCTTCGGCTTCCGGGTCGGCTTCCTCGGCCTCCTCCACATGGAGATCGTGCGCGAGCGGCTGGAGCGCGAGTACGGCCTCGACCTGCTGGCGACGACGCCGAACGTCCGCTACCTCGTCCACCTCACCGACGGCGCCGAAAAGGAGGTCCACAGCCCGACCGAGCTGCCCGACCCGGGCCGGATCGAGTCGATCGAAGAGCCCTACATCCGCGCCACGATCATCTGCCCGAAAGAGCAGGTGGGGCCGGTGATGGAGCTCTGCCAGGGGCGCCGCGGCACCCACGTCGACATGAACTACCTGAGCGCCCAGCGGGTGCAGATCCGCTACGACATGCCGCTCGGGGAGATCGTCCTCGACTTCTTCGACGTGCTGAAGAGCTCCACTCGCGGCTATGCCTCGCTCGACTACGAACCGATCGGCAACCGCGCCTCCGACCTGGTCAAGGTCGACATCCTGCTGGCCGGCGACAAGGTCGACGCCCTGTCGATCATCGTCCACCGCGAATTCGCCTACGAGCAGGGCAAGAAGCTGGTCGGCCGGCTGCGCAAGACGATCCCCCGGCAGCTCTTCGACGTGCCGGTCCAGGCGGCCATCGGTTCCAACATCCTCGCCCGCGAGACCGTTAAGGCGCTGCGCAAGGACGTCACCGCGAAGCTCTACGGCGGCGACGTGACCCGCAAGAACAAGCTGCTGAAGAAGCAGAAAGCGGGGAAGAAACGGATGAAGGCGGTGGGCCGGGTCGAAGTGCCGCAGGAGGCGTTCCTCGCGGTGCTGGAGATCGACTGACCGCGCGTGGACGGTCCTGGCCGGCCGGCCAGGAGGACGCCGGGCCGCGCCCGACGCGATAGGTTGCGCGCCATGGCGATCAAGACCGATGCGGTCGGTAAGTCGTGGCCGGCGACGACCTACCAGGCGGGCCGCGAGAAGATCAAGGAGTACGCGACCGTGCTGGGGATCGAGAACCCGGTCCACTTCGACGTCGCCGCCGCCCGCGAGGCGGGCTTCCGCGACGTCGTCGCGCCGCCGATGTTCGCCGTCGTCTACTCGATGCACGCGCTGGCGCCGGCGATGTTCGATCCCGAGGTCGGGATGAACTTCGCGACCATGGTGCACGGTGGTCAGACCTTCGAGTGGGACGAGCCCGCCTGCTCGGGCGACGAGATCACGACGACCGCGAAATGCATCTCGATCGAGGAGAAACTCGGCAACGGGTTCTACGTCTTCGAGACCACCTCGGTCAACGGGGCGGGCGCCGAGGTCGTGCGCGGCACCTGGACCAACATCGTCAGGGGGGTTTGAGATGGCCGACGTGAAACCCGGGGACGCGATGCCGGAGCTGCGGGTCACCCCGGACAAGTACCTGCCGCACCGCTACGCGGGCGCCTCCGGCGACTTCAACCCGATCCACATGGACCCCGAGTTCGCCAAGTCGGTCGGCCTGCCGAGCAACATCCTGCACGGCCTGTACTCGATGGGCCTGGTCGCCAAAGCGGCCGCCCAGGGCCTGGCGGGCGGCGACCCGCGGGCGCTGAAGAAGCTGACCGTCCAGTTCCGCGGCATGGGCCTGCCGGAGCAGGAGGTCGTGGTCACCGGCGAGGTCAAGTCGGTCGAGGGCGACCGGGTGACCGTCGCGCTCGAGGCCGCCCAGGGCGACAACCGCATCATCCGCAACGCCGAGGCCGAGCTGGAGATCTGACGCTGGATCGCGTAGGCGGGCCGGGATGGCCCCTTCGCTCACGAACTGCGGGGAGGTTCGCTCAGGGGCCATCCCGGCCCGCCCCGGAGCTCCGTGTCCGAGCCTCCTAAGCTTGTAGGGATGCTCACGGAGCGGCAAGAACTGATTCTGCGCCTCGTTGTCGACGCGTATCTCGCGTCGGCGCGGCCGGTGCCGTCCAAGGAAGTCGCGGAGATGCCGGGCGTCGAGTGGGGCCCCTCGACGGTGCGCGCCGAGCTGGCCCTGCTCGAGTCCGAGGGCTATCTGACCCATCCGCACACTTCGGCCGGCCGGGTCCCGACCGACTCCGGCTACCGGCGTTATGTCGACCTGCTGATGAAGGCGGGGCCGGGGCCGGAGGCGCGGGTGGAGCTGGAGCTCTCGCGCCTGCGCCGCGAGGTCGACGAGGCGATGCGGGAGACGACCGCGGCGCTCGCCCAGGTCACCGACCTGGTCGCGATGGCGACCGCGCCGCAGCTCGCCGCGACGACGACGATCCACCGGGTCGAGGTGCTGCGCCTGCAGCCGAACCGCGTCGTGGTGATCGTGATCGCCTCCAGCGGCGACGTCTCCCGCCGGGTCTTCGAGTTCGAGCGCGAGGTCGACACCGGCCTGGTCGAGTGGGCCTCCAGCTACCTGAACGAGCAGCTGCACGGCCTCGGGATCGGCGCCCGGATGATCGCCTCGCGGCTCGCCGACCCGGGCCTCGACACGGTCGAGGCGCGCTTCGTCGCCACCCTCGCGCCCGCCTTCACCGACCTCGAACCGGAGAGCGCCGCCGACCTCTACATGGAGGGTGCCGCCCGGCTGCTCTCCGAAGCCCACATCGCCGACCTGCCCCGGGCCGACGAGCTGATGCGGGCGCTGGAGCGCCGCGCCGACATGTTGGCGATGCTGCGCTCCTCGCTGGCCGAGCGCTCGGTCTTCCTCTGGATCGGCGACGAGAACCCGCAGCCCACCCTGCGCTCGGTCAGCGTGGTCGGCGCCAACTACGGCCTCGGCCACCGCAACCTCGGCGCGATCGGCGTGGTCGGCCCGCGGCGGATGGACTACGCGACCGCGATCGCCTCGGTCCGGGTCGCCGCCCGCGAGCTCTCCCGCTACTTCGAGACCGTGTACGACGAATAGCGCCGGCCGGTCAGACCCTGCCCATCGAATCAACCATCTAGCGTTACCCACACATGCCACGCGACTACTACGAGGTTCTGGGCGTCTCCCGCGACGCTTCCGAGAGCGAGATCAAGAAAGCCTTCCGCGGCCTGGCCCGCGAACTGCACCCCGACGTCACCGGCCATGACCCCGACGCCGAAGCCCGCTTCAAGGAAGCGGCCGAGGCCTACGAGGTCCTCTCCGACGCCGAGCAGCGGCGCACCTACGACCAGTACGGGGCGGAGGGATTGCGCTCCGGCGGCTTCGACCCGGGCGCTGGCTTCGGCTCGATGGACGACATCTTCCAGTCGCTCTTCGGACAGGCGTTCGGGGGCGCCTTCGGTGGCGGTGCCGGCGGTCCGGCACCGGGCGGCGACGTCCTCGTCCAGACCGAGTTGAGCATCGACGAGGTCGCGACCGGGGTGGAGCGGGAGCTCAGCTTCGACGCCGTCGTCGTCTGCTCGCACTGCCGCGGCAACGGCGCCGAGCCGGGGACGCCGATCGAGACCTGCGACCGCTGCGGCGGCGCCGGTCAGCTGCGCCAGGTGACCCGGACGCCGTTCGGGCAGATGGTCCGCGGCGTCGTCTGCGACGTCTGCCACGGCGCCGGGAAAGTGCCCGACACGCCGTGCGAGGTGTGCGGCGGGACCGGCCGCGACCGCGACCGGGTGACCAAGACGATCGAGATCCCGGCCGGGATCGAGGACGGGCAGCGGCTGCGGGTCGGCGGCGCCGGCCACGCGGGCGAGCCGGGCGCGCCTGCCGGGGACCTGTACGTCGAGGTCGCGGTGGCCGCCGACGGCCGCTTCGAGCGGCAGGGCAGCGACCTGGTCAGCGCCGTGCGGGTGCCGGCGACCGAGGCGATGCTGGGGACCACGGTGACCGTGGCGACGCTGGAGGGCGAGCGCGAGATCGAGCTGGAGCCGGGCACCCAGCCCGGGCACGAGGAGACGCTGCGGGGCGCGGGGCTGCCGCGGCTCGGTGGGCGCCGCCGGGGCGACCAGAGGGTCGTCGTCGAGGTCGTCGTCCCGACCAACCTCTCCGAGGAGCAGCGGGAGATCACCGAGCGGCTCGACGGGACGCTCGGGCCCGACAACCTCGAGCCCCAGCACGGCGACGGCTTCTTCGGCCGCATGCGCAACGTCTTCCGGTAGGGCATAACGGTCGCCTCCTCTGCTCCCGCGAATGCCTGAGGAACCAGATATGGACAGGCATCCGCTCCCGCGTCCCGGGGTGGCCCCGTGATCCGTCTCGCGGTCCGCTGCGCACCGGACCAGGCCGACTTGGTGCTGGCCGAGCTGACCGTGCTGGCGCCGAACGGGGTCGAGGAGGAGCGCGGGCCGGGCTTCGTCGAGTACGCGATCTACGGCGGCGAGGGCGAGTTGCCGGAGCTGGGGGAGATCGACGCCGTGGTCGGCGGGCGCCCGATCGAGGTCACCTCGACCGAGATCCCCGACGACTGGGCCGACCGTTGGCGCGACTTCCACAAGCCCCTGCTGGTCGGCGGCCGCCTCTGGCTGCGCCCGTCCTGGGAGCCGCCCCGCGAGGGCGCGATCGACCTGGTCGTGGACCCCGGCCAGGCCTTCGGGACCGGCGCCCACCCGACCACCCGCCTGTGCCTCGAGTACCTGCTGCGGCTGGCGGACGCCGGCGAGGCGGCCGGCGCCCTGACCGACCTCGGCACCGGCTCCGGCGTCCTGGCCATTGCCGCGGCCAAGCTCGGCTGGGGCCCGGTCACCGGCTTCGACCACGAGCTCGCCGCGATCGAGGCGTCGGCCGCCAACGCCGCCGCCAACGGCGTCGAGGCCGGCTTCGAGCGCATGAACCTGCGCGAATCCCTGCCGCCGCCGGCCCCCACCTGCGTCGCCAACATGACCTCGCCGATCCTCAAGGCGATCGCGGCCCACCTGGGGGCGACCGTTCCCGAGACGCTGATCCTGTCCGGGATCCTGCCGTCCGAGCTGGACGAGGTCGCCGCGGCCTTCGCGCCCTCCGGCTACGCCGAGCACGATCGCTCCCAGCTGGGCGACTGGGCGGCCTTGATGCTCCGGCGTCCTCGATAGTCTGCCGTCGATGCTGCCCATCGCGGCCTATCTCGACTCGGGCTACAAGATCGCGCTGTTCTTCCACGTCATCGCCGTCGTGGTCGCGGTCGGCCCCACCTTCGGCTACGGGATCTTCTTCGGCGTCCTGCCGAAGTTCCCCCGCGGCGCCCCGGCGCTGATCGAGGGGATGCGGCGCGTCGACCGACTGCTGGTCAACCCCGGCCTGCTGATCCTGCTGATCGCCGGGATCGTGCTGCTCGCCGACGGCAGCAGCGTCTGGAGCGGCAGCCAGTTCTTCATCGTCTGGGGCTTTCTCGCGATCATCGCCCTGTTCGGGATCGAGCACGGGTTCATGGCGCCGCGGATGGCCCAGCTGCAGGAGATCGCCGAGCGCGACCTCGCCGCCGGCGACACCTTGAGCCCCGAGTTCGAAGCGCGCAGCAAGCTGATCGCCCAGGTCGGCGCCGCGACCGGCGTCCTGGTCGTCCTCACCGTCTTCTTCATGGTCTACAAGCCGTTCATGTGATCGACGCGTCGCTGCCGGTCGCGATGTTCGACTCCGGCGTCGGCGGGCTCACGGTCCTTCACGAGTGCCTGGTCGCCCTGCCGCAGGAGGACTACGTCTACCTCGGCGACACGGCGATGTTCCCCTACGGGGGCCGCGACCCCGAGCAGCTGCGGCGGCGGATCGGGCTGATCGCCGAGAGGCTGCTGGAGCGGGGGGTGAAGCTGGTGGTGATCGCCTGCAACACGGCGACGGCGATCGCCGAGGACGTGGTGCGCGAGGTGGCTTCGGCGCACGGGGTGGAGGTGGTGCCGGTGGTCGAGCCGCAGGCCGAGATCGCCGCCGCGATCACCGACAACGCGCGGGTCGGCGTGCTGGCGACCGCCAACACGGTGCAGAGCGGCGCCTACCGCCGGGCGCTCGAAGCGGAGGGACGCGGCCTTGACGTGATCGAGGTGGCGGCGCCGCGATTGGCGCCCTTCATCCAGGAGGGCTCGCTGTTCGACGAGGAGACGATGGAGATGGCGCGCGGCTACTGCGCGCCGCTGCGCGAGGCCGGCGTCGACACCCTGATCCTCGGGTGCACGCACTACCCGCTGGTGGCACCGATGCTGCAGCGGATCCTCGGCCGCAACGTGCGGCTGGTGAGCGGCGGGCACGCCGTCGCCGCCGCCGTGCAGCGCACCCTGGAGGCCGCCGGCCTCGCCCGCGAGGGCGACGAGGAGGGCACTTACGAGTTCCTCTGCACCGGCCCGGTCGCCGCGTTCCGCGAGGTCGCGACCCGTTTCCTGCAGATGCCCCTCGGCAACGTGCGCCAAGTCGAGTTCACCGTTCCGGCCTAGTCGATCCGCCGCCCGTCCGAGATGGCGCAGGCGCGCCATCCTCCGCTGCCCGTACGAGGAGGCGCGCCCGGTTCTGTAGAAGCGACTGATCACCACCGCCCGCCGCCCGCCCGCCAGGCCGCGCGCCCGTCCCACCCTCCACTTCGGCAGGTAGGAGGGCGGGACGGGCGCGCCTGCGCGGGCGGGGAACGTCGGGGCCGGCCGCTCGTTCACTTGAGCCGCCTCCGACCGGCTCAGGTAAACGAGCATCGCGGGACGCCGCCGCGACGCTGGCGCCGCCGCGACGCCGGCGCCGCCGCCCACCCCGCCACACACCCGCCACACCCCCGCGCCCCGCGTTCGCAGTTCTCCGCGCATAGCGCGGCAAAGTGCGAACGCACCGGCGCGCCTCCCGATGAGTTCGCAGTTCTCCGCGCATAGCGCGGAGTTCTGCGAACGCCGCGGCGGCGCGGGGCATGCGGTCGTCCTTTGGTCCGCCCCACCGGGCGCGGTCGTCCTAACGTCCGTCTACCGGACCAAAGGACGACCGCGAATTCCGAACCGGACCAAAGGACGACCACGACATCGGGTCCCGGACCAAAGGTCGACCGCGTCGCCGGGATCGCGGGCTGCCTCCCGATGAGTTCGCAGTAATCCGCGCTATGCGCGGAGAACTGCGAACGCCGGGCGGGACGGGCGCACGGTGAGGCACGCCCGTCCCGCCCTCCTACCTGCCGAAGTGGAGGGTGGGACGGGCGCGCCTCACTCGGACGGGCGCGCCCACTCCGACACCCACAGCCTCTCGGCGGGCCCGGATCTACTTCATTGCATTCGGAACGTGGTGAGGCGCGTCAGCTAGACGGTTACCGAGATTTTGCGTTTTGCGCGCCACCCGCGCGCATTTCCTTGCCAAGGTCGTCCCATGCCCGACCGGTCAGCCCAAACCGCTACTTATGCCGGCGAGATGGCCGAAGTCGAGGTCGATCTTCCCGACGATCTGCTGGACCGTCGGCGGTTGCTCGTTGCCGGGAGCACTTCGTCACGGTGGATGCCGGGATCGTCGAATCGACGATCGAGATCGCCGTCGAGCACGGCCTCACCACCTACGACGCCGCCTACGTCGCGGTGTCCCGGCGCCGTGAGTGGCAGCTTGTCGGCACCGACCTCAAGGACCTGGTCTCCAGGGGGCTCGCCATCACGCCCGACGTGGCCGTTTAACCTTGTTGGCATGAGCGTTCTGGAGCAGGTGCAAGGCGACGTCCGCACGGCGATGAAAGCGCGCGAACGCGACAAGGCGTCGGCGCTGCGGCTGGTCGCCGACGCGCTGCAGCAGGACGCCAAGCTGGGCAAGGGTGACGAGATCGCCGTCCTGCAGCGGGAACGGAAGAAACGGGTCGAGGCGGCCGAGGCCTTCGAGGGCGCCGGCCGCGCCGAGCAGGCCGCCGCCGAGCGCTTCGAGGCGGAGCTGATCGAGGGCTACCTGCCCGCCCAGCTCTCCGACGAGGAGCTGGACGCCCTGGTCGCCGAGGCGGTGGCGGAGACCGGTGCCACCGAGCAACGCCAGATGGGCCAGGTCATGTCGGCGGTGATGCCGAAGGTCGGCGGTCGCGCCGACGGCAAGCGGGTCAGCGCCGCGGTGCGGCGGAAACTGGGTGCCTGAAACTTGGCCCGCCGACAGCTGACCCTCGACAACGAGGTCGCCGCCGAGCTCGCCGGCTCGGAGGACTCGGTCCTCCGCGGGCTGCGCGACAAGCTGCCGGTCGAGGTCCACCTGCGCGGCAACGTGCTCACCCTCGACGGCGACTCCGCCGACCTGCAGGAGGCCGCGACCGTGGTCGACGAGCTGGTCGAGCTGATCGAGCAGGGCCACGACGTCGCGCCGGGGACGATCGAAGCCGTCGCCGGGGCGCTCGACGCCGAAGAGAGCCCGGCGGCGATCCTCGACGACGTCGTCTGGCGCCATCGCAACACCAAGGTCGCGCCGAAAACGCTGAACCAGAAACGCTATGTCGACTCGATCCGCCGCAATACGATCACCTTCGGGATCGGCCCCGCGGGCACCGGCAAGACCTTCCTCGCCGTCGCCATGGCGGCCGCGGCGCTGACCGAGCGCAAGGTGCAGCGGATCATCCTCACGCGCCCCGCGGTCGAGGCGGGCGAGCGGCTCGGCTTCCTGCCCGGCGACATCCAGGCCAAGGTCGACCCCTACCTGCGCCCGCTCTTCGACGCGCTCTACGACATGATCGACCCGGACCGCGTCAACGGCTACTTCGAGCGCGACGTGATCGAGGTGGCGCCGCTCGCCTTCATGCGCGGCCGCACCCTCAACGACTCCTTCGTGATCCTCGACGAGGCGCAGAACACCACCCCCGAGCAGATGAAGATGTTTCTCACCCGGCTCGGCTTCAACTCGCGGATGGTGGTGACCGGCGACGTCACCCAGATCGACCTGCCGACCGAACAGCGCTCCGGCCTCGTCGCCGTGCGTGAAATCCTGCGCGAGGTCAAAGAAATCTCGTTCATCGAGTTCGGCGGCGAGGACGTGGTCCGCCACAAGCTCGTCCAGCGGATCGTCGCCGCCTACGACCGACACGGTGCCGGTCGACCTGTCTGACGTGCCTGCCGACCTGCGCGAGCCGGTCGCGGCGACGCTGGCCGCGGTCGGCGTCGAGGACGGCCACCTCGCGGTCGAGATCGTCGACGCGGCGCGGATCAGGGACCTGAACCGCGAGCACCGCGGCGTCGACGCGCCGACCGACGTGCTCTCCTTCCCGATCGACGAGGTCGGCCCGACCGCCGGCCCGCGCGAGCTCGGCGACGTGGTGATCTGCCCCGAGCACTGCGTCGACATGACGCTCGCCGAGACCGTCGTCCACGGAGTCCTGCACCTCTGCGGCCACGACCACGAGACCGACGAGGGCGAGATGCTCGCCCTGCAGGACCGGATCCTCGCGGCGCGGCCCGTGGACGTGGAGACGGGCGAGCGAGGCTCCAGCGGGCGATGAGCGCGATCGAGCGAGAGCAGAACAGGCCGCGCGCCGGCTTCGTCGGCCTCGCCGGCCGTCCCAACGTCGGCAAGTCGACCCTGGTCAACGCCCTGGTCGGCCGCCACGTGGCGATCGTCTCGGTGCGGCCGCAGACGACCCGCCGGGCGATTCGCGGCGTCGCGACCGACCTCGAGGCCGAACGGCAGCTGGTCCTCGTCGACCTGCCCGGGGTGCAGCGCCCCCGCGACGCGCTCACCGCCCGCATGCAGGCCCGCGTCGAGCGCGAGCTGGCCGACTCCGACGTCGCCCTGCTGGTCGTCAACGGCGAGGAGGGCGTCGGCCCGGGCGACCGCTTCATCGCCCGGGCGCTGCTCTCCGCCCGCGCCGACATTCCGGTGATCTGCGCGGTCAACAAGTGCGACCGGATCGGGCGCGGCGGCACCGTGAAGGCGCTCTCCGATGCCGCCGGGCTGGCCGGGGTCGACGAGGTCTTCCCGGTCAGCGCCCGCACCGGCGAGGGGCTCGGCGAGCTGCTGCACCGGCTCGGCGAGCTGGTCCCGGAGGGCCCGTACATGTACCCGCCGGAGGACTCCTCCGACCAGTCCAGCGAGCTGCTGCTCGCCGAGCTGATCCGCGAGCAGGTGCTGAACCGCACCCGCCAGGAGGTCCCCCACTCGGTCGAGGTCTCGGTGCTCGAGGTCGAGCCGCGCGACGACGGCCTGGTGACCGTGACGGCCGAGATCTGGGCCGAGACGGAGTCCCAGAAGGGCATCCTGATCGGCCGCGGCGGCGCCAAGATCGGCGAGATCGGCACCGCGGCGCGCCGCGCGCTGGAGCGCGAGCTGGGCGCCAAGGTCCACCTCGACCTGAAGGTCCGCGTGCGGCGCAACTGGCGCCGCGACGAGGACATGCTCGACCGCCTCGGCATCGAGTAGGCCCCCTGGGGCTCCAACGCGCCCGCCTCCTCGCGCAGCTGTTCCTTATGCCGGAATGCCGGTGATAAGGAACAGCTGCAGGAGGGCGGGGCCCTCGGTACGGCCGGCGCCTCTACGATTGGCCCGTGTTTGCGGAAATCGACTTCGATGAGCGCGGCCTGGTGCCCTGCGTGGTGCAGGACGAGGCGAGCGGCGAGGTGCTGATGCTGGCCTACGCGAACCGCGAGGCGCTGCGGCTGACGCTGGAGACGGGGGAGATGCACTTCTTCAGCCGCTCCCGCGGCGAGCTCTGGCGCAAAGGCGAAACCTCGGGGGCGACCATGGCGCTGCGCCAACTGCGCTACGACTGCGACGGCGACGCCGTGCTGGCGGTCGTCGCGCCCACCGGCGCCGCCTGCCACACCGGCGAGCGCAGTTGCTTCTACCGCGAGGTCGGCGGCTCCGCCGCCCCGGAGAAGGACGCGCCGCCCGCGCCCGGCGAGCCCCGTCGCGTCGCCCACGAGGCGCTCCCGGCGCTGGAGCGCACGCTGGTCAGCCGCGCCGCAGAGCGCCCCGCGGGGAGCTACACGGTCGAGCTGCTCGACGACCCCGCCCGGATCGGCGAGAAGGTCGAGGAGGAGGCCGAGGAGGTGGTCCGCGCCGCCCGCGAGGAGACCGACGAGCGGGTCGCCGAAGAGGCGGCCGACGTCATCTACCACCTCGCCGTGCTGCTGGCCTCGCGGCAGGTGCCCTTCGCCGCCGTGCAGGAGGAGCTGAATGCCCGTAGCCAGTGAGGCGGAGCTACGGCTGACGCCGACCCTCGAGGAGGCCCGCGAGCTGGCCCGCGAGGGCAACGTGATCCCGGTCCGCGCCCGCTTCGTCGAGGACACCGAGACGCCCGTCTCGGCCTTCCTCAAACTGCGCGCCGGCGAGCCGGAGGGCGCGCCCTGCTTCCTGCTCGAGTCGGCCGAGCAGGGCCAGGTCGGCCGCTACTCCTTCGTCGGCCTGCGCCCCCGCGCGGTGCTGCGCTGGGCCGACGGCGAGCTCTCCGAATGGAGCGGCGAGGCGGCCCTGCGCGGCGGCGAGCCGACCAGGGTCGAGCCGGTGTCGGACCCCTACGGCGCCGTCGCCGAGCGCTTCGCGGCCTACTCGCCGGCCCCGGTCGATGACCTGCCGCCGTTCACAGGCGGCGCGGTCGGGTTCTTCGGCTATGACCTGGTGCGCACGGTGGAGCCGCTCGGCCCGCCCAATCCCGACGAGCTCGGCCTCCCCGACCTGGCGCTGATGGTCACCGACGCGATGCTCGTCTTCGACCACCTGCGCCACGAGCTGACGATCCTCGCCTGCGCGATCGCCGACGAGGACGGCATCGACGCCGCCTACGGGCGCGCCGCCGCGACGATCGCCGAGATGCGCGAGCGCCTCCGCGGCGCCGTCCCGCAGCCCGCCGGCGCGAGTGTCGCCGAGCCGCCCGAGTTCACCTCCAACTTCGAGCGCGAGGACTTCGAAGCCGCCGTCTCGCGGATCATCGAGTACGTCCGCGCCGGCGACGCCTTCCAGGTCGTCCCGTCGCAGCGCTTCAGCGCCGCCGCGACGGTCGAGGCCTTCTCCGTCTACCGCGGGCTGCGCGCGGTCAACCCGTCGCCGTACATGTACTACCTGGAGTTCGGCGACTTCCAGCTCGTCGGCGCCTCGCCGGAGCCGCTGGTCAAGGTGCAGGGGGACCGCGTCCTGATGCGGCCGATCGCCGGCACCTCGCCGCGCGGCAAGTCCGCCGAGGAGGATCGCCGTCTCGCCGAGCGGCTGATCAACGACCCGAAGGAGCGCGCCGAGCACGTGATGCTGGTCGACCTCGGCCGCAACGACCTCGGCCGCGTCTGCGAGTACGGCAGCGTCGGCGTCGACGAGCTGATGGTGATCGAGACCTACTCGCACGTCCTCCACATCGTCAGCCAGGTGTCGGGGAGGCTGCGCGACGGCGTGACCGCGATGGAGGTGCTGCGCTCGGCATTGCCGGCGGGGACGCTCTCCGGGGCGCCCAAGGTGCGCGCGATGCAGATCATCGACGAGCTCGAGCCGGTCAAGCGCTGCTCCTACGGCGGCGCGATCGGCTATCTCTCCTGGGACGGCGACCTCGATGCCGCGATCCACATCCGTACCGTGGTCGCCAAGGACGGCCGCCTGCACGTGCAGGCGGGCGGCGGCACGGTGGTCGACGCGAAGCCCAACTACGAGTGGAACGAGTCGGTGAACAAGGCGCGCGCCGTCTTCCGCGCCGTCGAGGTCGCCTGCGCGCAACGGGATTGGGCCTGAGGAGGGCAGGGACGTGCGGGTCCTCGTGATCGACAACTACGACTCCTTCACCTACAACCTGGTCCAGTACCTGGGCGAACTCGGGGCCGAGATCGAGGTGGTGCGCAACGACCGGGCGGAGGTTCCCGAGCTGCTCGGACGCGGCGTCGAGCGGCTGGTCGTCTCGCCCGGTCCGTGCACGCCCGCCGAGGCGGGGATCTCGGGGGCGGCGATCCGTGCCTTCGCCGAGGCGGGGACGCCGGTGCTGGGCGTCTGCCTCGGCCACCAGGCGATGGTCGAGGTCTTCGGCGGCAGGGTCGTGCAGGGCGACCCGGTGCACGGCAAGGACGCCGAGATCGAGCACGACGGCCGCACGATCTTCGCCGGGCTGCCGAGCCCGATGGTCGCCGGGCGCTACCACTCGCTGGTCGCCGACCCCGACCTTCCCGACGTCCTCGAGCTGACCGCCCACCTCGGCGACGTGGTGATGGGCGCCCGCCACCGCGAGCTGCCCGCCGAGGGCGTCCAGTTCCACCCCGAGTCGGTGCTGACCCCGCACGGCAAGCACCTGCTGGAGAACTTCCTGGTCGGCGGCTCGGCGCGGGCGAGCGAGGCCGGCCGGCCGCCGGCGATCGACGCCGCGGGAGGTAGTTGAGGATGCCCAACGACGTCGTCAGCCGGGCGATCGACGCGGTCTGCGCCGGGGAGAACCTGACCGCCGACCACGCCGCGACCGTGCTCGCCGAGATCATGGAAGGCCGCACCGAGCCGATCCAGACCGGCGCGTTCCTGATCGCCCTGCGGGCGAAGGGGGAGACGGTCTCCGAGCTGGTCGGGCTGGCGCGGACGATGCGCTCGCTGGCCGCCTCGGTGCACACCACGCGCACCGACCTCGTCGACACCGCCGGGACCGGCGGCGGCCCCTCGACCTTCAACGTCTCGACGACCGCCGCGCTGGTCGCCGCCGGGGCGGGCTGCGCGGTCGCCAAGCACGGCAACCGCTCCAATACCTCGAAGTCGGGCTCGGCCGACGTGCTGGAGGCGCTCGGCGTCGCCGTCGACCTCGATCCGGAGGCGGTCGGCGGCTGCATCGACGAGGTCGGCTTCGGCTTCATGTTCGCGCCGCGCCACCACTCGGCGATGGCCCACGTGGGTCCGGCCCGGGCGGGGCTCGGCGTGCGCACCTGCTTCAACTTCCTCGGCCCGCTGACCAACCCGGCCGGCGCCACCCGACAGCTGGTGGGGGTCGCCGATCGCCACTACCAGGAGACGATCGCCGAGGCGCTGATCGGGCTCGGCACCGAGCGGGCGCTGGTGGTGAGCGCCGAGGACGGCGTCGATGAGCTGTCCCTCTCGGCGACGACGCGGGTGATCGAGGTCTGCGACGGGCGCACCGCGGAGTGGTTCGTCGAGCCCGGCCAGTACGGGCTGGCGCCGCTCGGGCTCGCCGAAATCGCCGGCGGCACGCCCGAGGAGAATGCTGCCGCCACTCGGGCGGTGCTGGCCGGCGAGAACGGCCCGCACCGCGACATCGTGCTGCTCAACGCCGCCGCCGCGATCTACGTCGGCGGGCTCGCCGCCGACCTCGAGGAGGGGGTCGCCAAGGCGGGCGCGGCGGTCGACTCGGGCGCCGCCGCCGAGGTGCTGGAGAAGCTGATCGCGGCAACGGTCCAGCGGGCCGGATAATCTCTCCTCGTTCAGTGGGAATTCTCGATGAGTTGATCGACGGCGCCCGGGAGGGCGTGGAGGCGCGCAAGCGCGAGGTCTCGCCGGCCGACCTGGAGGCGCAGCTCTCCGACCGCGGCCGCGACCGTCCCTTCCAGGAGGCCCTGGTGCGGCCGGGCCTGTCGCTGATCGCCGAGTTCAAGCGGCGCTCGCCGAGCGTCGGCGACATCGCGCCCGACGCCGACGTCGCCGGTCAGGTCGCCGCCTACGAGCGCGGAGGCGCCGCGGCGCTCTCGGTGCTCACCGACGCGCGCCACTTCGGCGGCTCGCTCGGCGACCTGCGCGCCGCCCGCGCCGCGACCACCCTGCCGATCATCCGCAAGGACTTCATCGTCGACCCCTACCAGCTGTACGAGGCGGCGGTGAACGGGGCCGACGCGGTGCTGCTGATCGTCCGCGCGCTCGAGGACCGCGAGCTGCGGATGCTCTACGAGGAGGCGCGGGAGCTCGACCTCGACTGCCTGGTCGAGGTCCACGACTCCGAGGAGCTGGAGCGGGCGCTGGAGGTCGACGTGGAGGTGATCGGGATCAACAACCGCGACCTCGACGAGCAGCGCGTCGACATCCAGAAGACCTTCGAGCTGATGCCGGACGTCCCGGCCGGAAAGACCGTGGTCGCCGAGAGCGGCATCTCCGGGCGCGAGGAGCTGGCCGAGCTGGAGCGGGTCGGCGTCGACGCGGTGCTGATCGGCGGCGCCCTGATGCTCGCCGAGGATCCCGAGGCCAAGACGCGCGAGCTGACCGGCGCCGACGAGACGCGGGAACACCTGTACTAGGGCGAGGTGGAGACGGCCGAGGGCCGTCGCGTCACGCGGGCGTGCCACGGAAATGAAGCCTGGGCCCACTACTGGAACAAGTACGCTCCGGTCTCTTGCCCCTGCGCATTACGGTCTTTAGGGAATCTTTCAACTGGCTTTATCGCCGCGTGAAAGCTCCAAGGCATTCTGAGCGCCATGGACGATCACTACCAGCCGCACTCCGGGTATCAGCCGCCGCAGCCTCCAGAGCCGCCGAAGGAGCGGAAGGGCTTCTTCCGCTCGTCCTTCGGCTCGGCCCTGCTGGGCGGCACGGTCGTCGCCGTCGTCGGCGCGGTCCTGCTGCTGACCGGGGCGGTCAAGTCGAGCGGCGGCGGCACCGTCACGGTCGAACGGACGAGCAGCTCACCGATCGTCGCCAAGACCTCCGAAGAAGGCGGCAACACCGTCGACCAGATCTACAAGGCCGATGGCAACGGCGTCGCCTTCATCGAATCGACGATCCCGCCTGAAGAAACCCAGAGCCTCAACCCCTTCCTCGAACCCGAATCGCGCGGCGGCGGCACCGCGACCGGCTCGGGCATCGTCATCGACGCCAAGGGGCACATCCTCACCAACAACCACGTGATCGAAGGCGCCAGCAAGATCCAGGTCAAACTCGGCGAATCCAACCACGAGTACACGGCGAAGGTGATCGGCACCGATCCGTCCTCCGACCTGGCCCTGATCCAGGTGGAAGCGCCGAGCAACGAAGTCGACCCGCTTACCCTGGGCGACTCCTCGAAGATGGAAGTCGGCGACCCGGTGGTCGCGATCGGCAACCCGTTCGGGCTCGACCGGACCGTCACCAGCGGCATCGTCTCGGCCCTGCAGCGGCAGATCAAGGCGCCCAACGGCTTCTCGATCGACAACGTGATCCAGACCGATGCCGCGATCAATCCCGGCAACTCGGGCGGCCCGCTGATCAACGCGGCCGGCGAAGTGATCGGCATCAACTCGCAGATCGAGACCGGCGGCAACGGCTCCAACGGCAACGTCGGCATCGGCTTCGCGATCCCGATCAACACCGCCAAAGAAGTGATCCACGAACTGGAAACCAAAGGCTCGGTCGAACACGCCTACCTGGGGGTCTCGGGAATCCCGATCGAACCGCAACTTGCCAAAGCGGTGAACCTGCCGGTCGAAGAAGGCGCCCTGATCGAGGTGGTCGAAAAAGGCGGGCCCGCGGCGAAAGCCGGACTCAAAGGCGGGGAAACGGCGGTCACGATCGGTGGTGCCGAACTGCTGCTCGGCGGCGACATCATCACCGAAGTCGACGGCCACAAGATCGCCGGCATGGAACAGCTGCAAAACGCCATCAGCGATCACAAGCCCGGTGACGAAGTCACGCTGAAGTACCTGCGTGACGGCAAAGAAAAGACTGCGACCGTGACGCTGGGCACCCGGCCCGCGAAGGTCGAAGAAGCCTCGCCGAAAGGCTGAGGGAAGCACATCGCCGCCCGGGGGGAGTCCGGCCTCCCGGGCGGCTCTCTTCTCCCCGAAGCCGGCCTGCGCCGGGACGGCGCCCGCCGCGCGACGCTGGTCGCCCAGAGGGCGACAAGCGGGAGGGGTGGGGTCGCGTAAGCTGGGGCGAATGCGTGTCAAGTTCTGCGGGATCACCAACCTGGACGACGCCGCGGAGGCGGTGCGGCTGGGGGCGTGGGCGATCGGGCTGATCCACTACGAGCCCTCGCCGCGCGACATCGAGCCCGCCGTCGCGGCGGAGATCGCGGCCGCGTTCCGCCGCAAGGCGGAGATCGTCGGCGTGTTCGTCAACCCGAGCCTGGGCGACGTCGTCCGCGCGGTCGAGGACGAGCAGCTCTCGATGGTGCAGCTGAACGGCGAGGAGGGCGCCTCCTTCTGCGCCGAGGTGGGGCGCCGCACGGGCGTCAAGGTGATCAAGGGGATCCACGTCGCCTCCGCCGCCGACGTCCACGCCGCCGATGCCTACCGCTCGGTCGACTTCCACCTCTTCGACCGTCGCGCCAAGGGCCTCTGGGGCGGGACCGGGGAGAGCTTCGACTGGGACCTGCTGCGCGGGCACCGCTCCGACGTGCCGGCGATCCTCGCCGGCGGCCTGCGGCCCGACAACGTCGCCGCCGCGGTCGAGGTCGTCCGTCCCTACGCGGTCGACGTCGCCGGCGGGGTGGAGGACACCCCCGGCCACAAGGACCACGCCAAGATGGCCGCCTTCTCCGAGGCCGCGAACGCGGTTTCGGCACCCACTCGATGAGCGCGATCCCCGCCAGGTTCGGCCCCTACGGGGGCCGCTACGTGCCGGAGACGCTGATCGCTGCGCTCGACGAGCTGACCGCCGCCTGGGAAGAGGCCCGCCACGATCGGGCCTTCAACGAGCGCCAGGACGCCCTGCGGCGCGACTTCATCGGGCGGCCGACGCCGCTCTACCTGGCGGAGCGGCTGTCGGAGCGGGTCGGCTCGCGGGTCTACCTGAAGCGCGAGGATCTCGCCCACACCGGTGCCCACAAGATCAACAACGCGCTCGGGCAGACGCTGCTCGCCGAGCGGATGGGCAAGCGGCGGATCATCGCCGAGACCGGCGCCGGCCAGCACGGCGTCGCCACGGCGACCGCCTGCGCCCTGCTGGGGCTCGAGTGCGTCGTCTACATGGGGACCGAGGACATCCGCCGCCAGGCGCCCAACGTCGAGCGGATGAAGCTGCTGGGCGCCGAGGTGGCGCCGGTCGAGGCGGGCGCGCGGACCCTGAAGGAGGCCGTCTCGGCGGCGATCCGCGACTGGGTCGCCAACGTCGAGACCACCCACTACGTGATCGGCTCGGCGGTCGGCCCGGCTCCCTACCCGGCGTTGGTGCGCGACCTGCAGCGGGTGATCGGCGAGGAGGCGCGCGAGCAGTCGCTCGCCGCCGAGGACGCCCTGCCGCGGCGGGTGATCGCCTGCGTGGGCGGCGGCTCCAACGCGATCGGCATCTTCACCCCGTTCGTCGAGGACGCCGACGTGGCCCTGGTCGGGGTCGAGGCGGGCGGCGAGGGCATCGCCTCCGGGCACCACGGGGCCTCGCTCGGCGCGGGCCAGACCGGCGTCCTGCACGGCTCGCTCTCGGCGGTGCTCGCCGACGAGGAGGGCCAGATCCTCGAGGCCCACTCGGTCTCGGCCGGGCTCGACTACCCGGGGACTGGCCCCGAGCACGCCTGGCTGCGCGACACCGGACGCGCCTCCTACCTCGCGGTCACCGATGACGACGCGCTGGGCGCGCTGCGGGAGCTCGCCCGCCTGGAGGGCATCATCCCGGCGCTGGAGTCCTCCCACGCGATCGCCTGGCTGCTGAAAAACCCGCTGGAGGGCGACGGCTTCGACGTCCTCTGCCTATCGGGGCGCGGCGACAAGGACCTCGCCGAGTACGTGCGCCGGGTCGAAAGGGCCGACGGATGACTCGCCGGAACCTCCCCGCTGTTGTTCCGCCGAGGCATGCGTCGGCCCCCTCCTGGGAGCTCATATGACCTCGGGCCCAGAGCGCATCTCAGCCGCCTTCGCCGCCGCCAAGGCCGAAGGCCGCGCCGCGCTGATGCCGTACATGATGGCCGGGTATCCCGACCGGGAGTCCGGCCTGGCCGTCGCCGCCGCCTACGCCGACGCGGGAGCCGACCTGATCGAGCTCGGCGTGCCGTTCTCCGACCCGCTCGCCGACGGTCCCACGATCCACTCGGCGGCGACCGAGGCGCTGGCCGCGGGGGCGACGCTGCGCACCGCCCTGGAGGCCTGCGAAACGGTCGCCGACCAGGTGCCGGTCGTGTTGATGGTCTACGTGAACATGGTGCTGGCGCACGGCGGCGCCGCGCAGTTCGCGAAGCTCGCGCGGGCGGCGGGCGCCGCCGGGGCGATCGTGCCGGACCTGCCGCTGGGGGAGGCCGAGGACGTCAGGGAGGCGTTCGCGGCTGCCGGCCTGGCGATGGTGCCGCTGGTCGCGCCGACCACGCCCCCCGAGCGCCGCCGGCGGATCTGCGACGTCGCGGCCGGCTTCGTCTACGTCGTCTCCACCGTCGGGACGACCGGCGAGCGCGCCGCGATCCCGGCCGACCTCGCCGAGCTGGTCGCCGCGACCAAGGCGGACGCGGGCGAGACCCCGGTCGCGGTCGGCTTCGGGATCGGCACCGCGGCGCAGGCCGCGGAGGTCGGCAGGGTGGCCGACGGGGTGATCATCGGCAGCCGGCTGGTGCGGGCCGCGGGGGAGGGCTCGACCCCCGCGGAGGCGGGCGACGCGGTCGCCGAGTTCCTCGCCGAGGCACGCGTCGCGCTCGCTGGATAGGATGCGCGACGCATGTTCATGGCCGTCTGGACCTTCCTCGCGATCGCCGTCACGCTGATCATCTACGCCTGGCTCGGCCAGGGGGGTGGCGTGTCGGGTTTGATCTTCTTCGGCCTGATGCTGGTCGGCGTCATCATCAAGGTGGGCATGGGCTCCGCCGGTGGCGTCGAGTCCGAGCCGCGCTCCTGATCGCGCCGCCCTCGGCGGCGCCCAGGCGAGGATCGCGGGCGGCCCGGCTCAGGCGCGGATCGCGACGACCTGCACGTATTCCGGCTCGAGCACCATCGCCCGCTCGCTCGAGTTGACCTCGTCGAGGTAATCGCGCAGGTCGGCCTCCAGCGCCGGGGCGCCCTCCGGGCCGACTTTGTCGAACGCCGCGCGCAGCGGCCCGAAGTAGGTGCGGAAGAAATCGAGGTAATGGTCGGCCGACCGGAACCCCTGGCGGGAGACCTGCCGTTCGATCCGCAGGTCGGAGATGCCGTCGCCGAACAGCTCGCGCAGGCGCTCCTCGGTCCCCCAGAGGACCGGCGGCATCGTGCCGGGCGGCGGTCCGCCGGTGTGCTTGGCGATCGTCATGAAGAGCTGCGCGAGGCCGCCGTCGGGCGTCCAGTTGGCCATCCCGATCCGCCCGCCCGGCCGCACGACCCGCAGCAGCTCGGCCGCGGTGCGCTCCTGGTCGGGCGCGAACATCGCCCCGAAGATCGACATCGCGACGTCGAAGCTCGCGTCCGCGAACGGCAGGTCCTGGGCGTCGGCCTCGACGAACTCGACCTCGAGGTGCTCCGCCGCGGCCCGCTCGCGACCGCGCTCCAGCAGGGCGGGGACGAAGTCGGAGCCGACCGCGCCGCCCCAGGAGCGCCGCGCCGCCGCGATCGCCCCGTTGCCGCTGCCGCAGGCGACGTCGAGCACGCGCTCGTCGGGGAGGATCTCCAGCGCGTCGGCGAGCCGCTCGGCGACGTTGACGATCGTCCCCGCGACCATCGAGAAGTCGCCGTCGGCCCAGGTCCGCTGCTGGGCGGCCGTGATCGCCGCGAGATCGGGGGTATCGGCCATTGATGGCTAACCTAACCGGGATGCGGATCGGAGTGTTGAACGGCGGTGGGGACTGTCCTGGGCTGAACGCGGTCATCCGTGCCGTGGTGCGCAAAGGGGTGGGCGTCCACGGGCACGAGTTCGTCGGCTACCGGGACGGGTGGCGCGGGCCGCTCGAGGACGATCGGAGGCCGCTCGGGGTGCCCGAGGTGCGCGGCCTCCTGCCGCGCGGCGGCACCATCCTCGGGACCTCGCGGACCAACCCCTTCGCCGAGGCGGATGGGCCGGACCGGATCGCCGCCAACCTCGCGGCGGCGGGGGTCGACGGGCTGATCGCGATCGGCGGCGAGGACACGCTCGGCGCCGCCTCGCGCCTGCACGCCGAGCACGGCCTCAAGGTCATCGGGGTGCCGAAGACGATCGACAACGACCTCTCGGCGACCGACTACACCTTCGGCTTCGACACCGCGGTCAACATCGCGATGGAGGCGATCGACCGCCTGCACACCACCGCCGACAGCCACCACCGGGTGCTGATCGTCGAGGTGATGGGGCGCCACGCGGGCTGGATCGCGGTCCACGCGGGCCTCGCCGGCGGCGCCAACGGGATCCTCATCCCGGAGCGCGAGTTCGACGTCGACGCGGTCTGCGAGCTGATCGGCCGCCGCTTCGCCAGCCACTTCGCGCCGATCATCGTCGTCGCCGAGGGCGCCCAGCCGATCGGCGGGATGCCGGAGCTCGACCAGTCCCACACCGATGCCTTCGGCCACGTGCGGCTGGGCGGGGTGGGGCACTGGCTGGAGGGCGAGATCGAGCGCCGCACCGGCAAAGAGGCGCGGGCGACGGTGCTTGGGCACGTCCAGCGCGGCGGCACCCCGACCGCATTCGACCGGGTGCTAGCCACCCGCTTCGGGCTGCACGCCGTCGACGCCGCCCACGAGGGCCGCTGGGGGGAGATGACGGCCCTGCGCGGCGCCGACATCAAGCTGGTCGAGCTGACCGAGGCGACCGCCGAGCTGAAGACGGTCCCCGAGTCGCTCTATGCGGAGTCCGAGGTCTTCTTCGGCTGAACCGCCGAAGGCCCGGGGATCCGAGGCGGTGACCCGGCGGAACGACAACGGCGCGTCCAGGGAGGCACCGGTGGTGACCCGGCGGAAGGACGGCGGCGCGTCCAGGGAGGCCCCGGGGATGACCCGGCGGAACAACAGCGGGGAGGTTCCGGCGGGTCATCCCCGGGGCCTCCGAGGCAGGGCGGCGGTACTTGCGGGGATCGGCCTGGCGACCGCGGCGCTCGCGGTCGGCGCGGCGGGCTGCGGCGGCGGCGATGCCGCGGGGGCGACGGTCAGGGTCTACGTCGCGGCGCCCCTCTGCAAGGGGGCGAACACGGAGCTGGCGGCGCACGGGGCGGCTGCCGGGCACTACCGCGTCGCGATTCGCTGCCTGAAGCCGAGCGAACGGGTCGGGGGAGGGGTCGATCTGGCCGCTGCCGGGGCCAACTCGCGGCGCGCCACCGAGGACACGAGCGCCGTCGCGACCCTCGAACCGCCGGGTCGTGGCACCAAGTTCACCCGCCCGATCCTCGAATCGGCGGGCATCCCCCTCGTCATCGCCCGCTCCGGCGGGGCAGGCATGAAGCGCATCCTCGCCGCCGTCGAATCGGCCGGCTCCTCGGCCGCCCGCGCCTCCGTCCACGAAGCTCTCGAACCGGCCTGACCCTCCCGGCGGGCGGTCAGCCGACCAGGTCGCGCAGCGCCCCGTCGATCTCCGGGAACTTGAACGCGTAGCCGAGCTCCTCGGTCCGCTTCGGCAGCGCCCGCTGCCCGCCCTGGGCGACCTTGCCGAACTCGCTGCCGAATTTGGCCTCCACTGCGAGGCCCGGAATCGGCAGCACCGCGGGCCGGTGCAGCGCCCGGCCGAGCGCCTTCGACCAGTCCTTGTTGGTCACCGGGTTGGGCGCGGTGCCGTTGACCACGCCGCTCACCGAGTCGGTGTCGAGCGCCCAGACGAAGATCCCGACCTCGTCGGAGAGGTGAATCCAGGGCACCCACTGCCGGCCGCCCGCGAGCGGCCCGCCGAGGCCGAGCTTGAAGGGGAGGAGGAGCTCGCCGAGGATGCCACCGCCGGTCTCCATCACCTGGCCGGTGCGGACGATCGCCAGTCGCACGCCCGATGGCTCGACCTCCCGCGCCGCCTTCTCCCACTCGACGCAGACCTCGGCGTCGAAGCTCTTGCCGGGCTCGCTCGACTCGTCGACGACCTCGTCGCCGCGGCTGCCGTAGTAGCCGACCGCGGACTGGCTGACCAGGACCTTGGGCTTCGTCTCGAGGCCCTGGATCGCGCCGACGAGATTGTGGGTGGCGGTGCGCCGCGACTCCATGATCCGGCGCTTGGCCTCGTCGGTCCAGCGCTGGTTGATCGGCTCGCCGACCAGGTTGACGACCCCGTCGACCCCCTCGAAGGCCTCCGCGGCCGGCCGTTCGAGGGTCGGCTCCCACGCGTGCCAGGCGACCTGCGGCTGCGCCGCGCGGGCCTTCTCGGGATCCCGGGTGAGCCCGATGACCTCGTCGCCGCGCCTCAGCAGTGCCTCGCAGAGTGCCCCGCCGATCCGGCCGCTGGCGCCCGTGACGAGGACCCGCATCAGGTCGCCTCGACCGCCGCGAAGGTGCCGGTCTCTTCGTTCAACCGGGCGATGCCGTCGCGCTTGGCCTCCTCGATCACGGCCTCGGCGACCTTGGGCGCCACTTCGCGGTTGAACACGCTGGGGATGATGTAGTCCTCGGCCAGGTCTTCCTCGGACACCGCCGCGGCGATCCCTTTCGCCGCGGCGAGCTTCATCGCCTCGGTGATCTGCGGCGCGCCCGCGTCGAGGGCGCCGCGGAAGATCCCCGGGAAGGCGAGGACGTTGTTGATCTGGTTCGGGTAGTCGGAGCGGCCGGTGGCCATGATCCGCACGTGCGGGGCGGCGTCCTCGGGCATCACCTCGGGCGTCGGGTTGGCCATCGCGAAGACGATCCCGTCGTCGTTCATCTTCGCCAGCGAGTCGGCCTGGATGATGCCGGGCCCGGAGAGGCCGATGAACAGGTCCATGCCGTCGATCACGTCGTCGGGCTGACCGTGGACGTGCTCGGGGTTGGAGACCTCCGCGTACCAACGCTTGGTGGAGTTCATCTCACCGGACGCGTAGTCCTCGCGCTCGGTCGAGAGGGCGCCTTTGCGATCGACCCCGACGATGTGGGTGATCCCCGCCTCGAGCATCATTTTCGTCACTGCGATGCCCGCCGCGCCGAGGCCGACGACGAGGACGCGGAGGTCGGCGATCGGCTTCTCGACGATCTTCAGGGCGTTGAAGAGCGCCGCCATCGTGACCACGGCGGTGCCGTGCTGGTCGTCGTGGAAGACCGGGATGTCGAGCTTCTCCTTCAGCCGCGCCTCGATCTCGAAGCAGCGCGGGGCGGAGATGTCCTCGAGGTTGACCCCGCCGAAGGTCGGCGCCATGAGTTCGACCGCGCGGACGATCTCGTCGGCGTCCTGGGTGTCGAGGCAGATCGGGAACGCGTCGACCCCGGCGAACTCTTTGAAGAGCATGCACTTGCCCTCCATCACCGGCATCGCCGCCTCGGGGCCGATGTTGCCGAGCCCGAGCACCGCCGAGCCGTCGGAGACGACCGCCACGGTGTTCTTCTTGATCGTGTACTCGAAGGCTTTGCTGCGGTCGGCGTGGATGTCCATGCAGACGCGGGCGACCCCCGGCGTGTAGGCCATCGAGAGGTCGTCGCGCGTTTTCACCGGGTACTTGTTGTGCATGTCGATCTTGCCGCCGCGGTGCATCTGCATCGTGCGGTCGACGTAGTCGAGCACCCGGGCGCCGCGGGTCGACCCGATCGCCCGCAGGATCCGCTCCCAATGCGCCTGGTCGGAGGCGTCGATCGTGAACTCGCGGACGCGTTTGCCCTCCGGCCCGGCGCCGGGGACGAGGTCGACGCCCTGCAGTTGCCCACCCGCCTCGGCGATCGCCGCCGTCAGCTTCCCGAGCGGCTCCTGGCGCGCGTCGAGCTCGACGCGGATGGTGACGCTGTACTGGGCGCTGACCGGCATGCCCGGAATCGAATCAGATTCCCGGCCCGGGGAGTGCGGGCGGTGACGGATGTCCACTTTTTGTCATAGGGTCGGTCGAGTGTTCAGGGGCTCGGTAATCGGTGCGTTGCTGCTTGTCGTTCTCGTCGTCGCTCCCGCGGCGCGGGCGGACGAACCGTTGGCGAAAGGCGCCGAGGGCGCGTTCGTGCTGCACGGGACGCACGGCTACAAGCTGCTCGGGATCGTCGGGTCGACGGGCACGCCAGGGCCGAGGGGTTCCGGGGTGCTGATCCTCTCCGTCTCGAGGAAGAGCGACCACGTGACCTACTTCGTCCGCGGCGAAGTGACCAAGGAACACGTCCACTTCGACCTCGGCGCACTCGGGGAAATCGACGCCGCGGTGCAGCCGACGGGGCGGAACGAGACGGTGCGCTCGAAGTGCGGCAAGAGCGCGACCGTCGAAGGGCAGGAATACGTCGGCACGGTCGACTTCCACGGCGCGGAAGGGTTCACCGAAGCGGCGGCGGCCCGCACGCCACTGCGTCTCGACCCACTTGCCAACCTGGTGTGCGCCGGCATCGCGATCTCCGAAGCGCCCGGCGGGCGCGGTCCGGGCATCGAGCTGAAGGTGGCCGCGAAGCGCGGACCGCGGCTGACGATCGAGGAGAACCGTCCCGGCGCCCGGGTCCTCTATGAAGCTTCGATGACCGAGAAAGAGGGCCGCGTGAGGGTGAAGCGGGCGATCAGCGGGCATCTCGGGGCGGGCGCCCTTCGCTATCCGCCGTCACTCACCTCCGCGACATTCGCCGCCGGCGCCCCGTTCTCCGGCAAGGCGATCTACTCGGGCGCCGGCCCGACCCGCGTCGGTCGCCCCGGCAAGGGCATGTGGCGCGGCAGTCTCGAGGTCGACTTCCCGGGCCACGCCGGGGTCCGCCTCGCCGGTCCGGGCTTCAAGGCGTCGATCGTCCACGCGCGCCGCACCGAAGAACGTCTCTGACGCCCAGGCCGGGGGAGAAAGTCGGTGCTGTGGAGCCTTACCGTCTCTATGCGACGGTTTCTCTCCACGCATGAGCCGCGGATCGCTGCCATCGCGGGTCGACAGCACGGGGTGGTGACCGTCGGTCAGCTGCGCGCAATCGGCTTGGACGAGGCCGCGGTGCGGCGGCGGGTGCGGGCGGGGCGGCTGCACCGGCTCTACCGCGGGGTCTACGCGGTCGGGCATCGAAACCTCAGTTGGCGGGGACGGTGGTTGGCCGCGGTGTTCGCGGTTGGGGACGGGGCGGTGCTGAGCCACGCGAGCGCCGTGGCTCTCTGGGAGTTCCTGCGGCCGATGGCAGGGCCGATCCACGTCACCGTGCCCGCCGCGATGCGTCGCAAGCCGCCGCCGGGGGTCCGCATCCACCGCTCGCGCACGCTGACGTCCCGTGACGTCACCCGGCGCCACGGCATCGCGGTCACCACCCCGCCGCGCACGATCGGGGACGTGCGCGGCGAACTCGAGCCCCGCCTCTTTCGCCGCGCGCTGCGCCAGGCCGAGCTCGCCGGGCACCGCGTCCCGCACCTCGGCCTCGTCAGGCGCTCGCGCTCGGACCTCGAGCTGCTGTTCCTCTCGCTCTGCGACCGGCACGGCCTGCCGCGCCCGCTCGTCAACCAGCGGGTCCACGGCCACCGCGTCGACTTCTTCTGGCCCGACCGGCGCCTCGCGGTCGAGACCGACAGCTGGGACTACCACCGCGGCTCGGTCACCTTCGAGGACGACCACGAGCGCGACCTCGAGCTGCGCGCCCACGGGATCGCCACCCGCCGCTACACCGGCGAGCAGCTGGAAACGGCGCCGGAGGCGGTGCTCGCCGACCTCCGCGAGGCGCTCGCCGGCGCCGCGTAGAGTTGCGCCGATGGCCGACGCACCCGAGCTCTTCCTGATCGACGGCAACAGCCTCGCCTACCGCGCCTTCTTCGCCCTGCCCGAGTCGATCGGGACCAGCGACGGGCGGCCCACCAACGCGATCTTCGGGCTCGCCTCGATGCTGGTGAAAATCATCGACGAGCACCACCCGCAGGGCGTGATCGTCGCCTGGGACGCCGGCTGGAGCGGCCGCGAGAAGACCTACGACCTCTACAAGGCGCAGCGCAAACCGCGCCCCGACCTGCTGCGCGAGCAGTGGCCAAACCTGATGCCCCTGGTCGAGGCGTTCGGCTACACCAACGTCAAGGTCGACGGCTACGAGGCCGATGACGTGATCGCCTCGCTGGCCCGCCAGGCGCGCGAGCAGGGGATCGAGGTCATGGTGGTGACCGGGGATCGCGACGCCTACCAGCTGGTCGGCGACGGGATCCGCGTGATGAGTACCTCGCGCGGCATCACCGAGACGAAGATCTACGACGCCGCCGCGGTCGAGGAGCGCTACGGGGTCCCGCCGGAGCTGATCACCGACCTGATGGGGCTGCGCGGCGACACCTCCGACAACATCCCCGGCGTCCCCGGGATCGGCGAGAAGACCGCCACCCAACTGCTGCAGAAATTCGGCACGTTGGAGAAGGTGTTGGAGAGCGTCGACGAGATCTCCGGCGCCAAACGCAAGGAGAACCTGACCAACCACGCCGAGGACGCGCGCCTCTCCAAGGAGCTGGCGACGCTCCACTACGACATCGAGACCGGGGTGGACCTCCAGGCGGCGATGGACAGCGAGCCCGACCGCGGCGCGCTGCGCGACTTCATGCGCGAGTTCGAGCTGCGCGCGGTGCTGGAGCGGCTCGAAGAGGCGCTGCCCGAGGGCGACGCCGTCCCCGGTCGCAAGGTCGAGACCGAGCTCGAGCTCGAGACGGTCGCGGCGACCCCGGCCGAGATCGGCGACGCGCCGCGCATCGCGCTCGCCCTCGACGGCGAGCGCTGGGCCGCGACCGAAGGCGACCGCATCCTCACCGGCGCCGCGTCCCTCGACGAGCTCGCGATCGCGCTCGCCGACAAGCCGCTCGCCGGGCACGACCTGAAGTCGCTCGGCGGCGGCCGCCACGGGCTGCTCGCCGCCGCCGCCCGCGAGGGCGTCGAGCTCGGGCTCGAGCACGACACGATGCTCGCCGCCTACCTGCTCGAGCCGCAGCGCCGCACCTACGAGCTGACCGAGCTCGCCGCCGACGCCGGGATCGGGATCGCCGCGGGCGGGTCCGCGGAGGCCGCCAAGGAGGACGACGGCCAGATGTCGCTGGGCGAGGAGGTCGAGGCGGGGCTCGACCCGGCCGAGGAGGCGCGCCTGGTCGCCGCGCTCGCCGAGGAGCAGTTGCCGCGCCTGCAGGCGCTCGGGCTGGAGACGCTGATGCGCGAGGTCGAGCTGCCCCTGATCGCGGTGCTGGCGGCGATGGAACGGGAGGGGCTGAAGCTCGACGCCGAGCGGCTCGCCGAGGTCGGAGCGGGCTTCGGCGAGCGGATCGAGCGGCTGGAGCGGGAGATCTTCGAGCTGGCCGACGAGGAGTTCACGATCGGCTCGCCACAGCAGGTCGGCCGCATCCTCTTCGAGAAGCTCGAGCTGACCAAGAAGCGCCGCGGCAAGACCGGCTACTCGACCGACGCCCGGGTCCTCGCCCAGATCCGCGACGAGCACCCGATCGTCGAGAAGATCGAGTCCTGGCGCGAGCTGACCAAGCTGAAGAACACCTATCTCGACTCGCTCCCCGACCTGATCGACCCCGAGACCGGCCGCGTCCACACCACCTTCAATCAGACGGCGACGACCACCGGCCGCCTCTCCAGCACCAACCCGAACCTGCAGAACATCCCGATCCGCACCGACGTCGGGCGCCCGGTCCGGGCCTGCTTCGTCGCCGAGGAGGGGGCCCGCCTGCTCTCCGCCGACTACAGCCAGGTGGAGCTCCGCGTACTTGCCCACGTCGCCGACGAGCAGGTGCTCAAAGACGTCTTCCACGCGGGCGAGGACGTCCACGCGGCGACCGCCGCCGAGGTCTTCGAGATCTCCCCCGACGAGGTCGACGTCGGCCAGCGCTCGAAAGCGAAAATGGTCAACTTCGGGATCGTCTACGGGCTGACCGGGTTCGGCCTCGCCGACCGCCTCAACATCCCGCGCAAAGAGGCCGAGGAGTTCGTCGCCCGCTACCTCGAACGCTTCCCCGCGGTGCGCCGCTTCCGCGAGGAGGTGGTCGAGCGCGCCCAGGAGGAGGGCTACGTGACGACGCTGATGGGGCGCCGCCGGTCGATCCCCGAGCTGCGCTCCGGCAACCCCAACACGCGCCGGCTCGGCGAGCGCCTCGCGGTCAACACGGTGATCCAGGGGACCGCCGCCGACATCATCAAGGTGGCGATGGTGCGCTGCTGGGCGCGGCTGCGGGAGGAGCGGATGGCGACCCGACTCGTCCTGCAGATCCACGACGAGCTGCTCTTCGAGGGGCCGCCGGAGGAGATGGACGCGGCGCTCGAGCTGGTGCGGCGGGAGATGGTCCTCGCCTACGACCTCGACCCGCCGCTCGAGGTCGAGGCGGGCGTCGGCGCCGACTGGCTGAACGCGAAGTAGGCCTCCGCCGCGTGCGGGCTCAGGCCGCGGTCGGCACCTCGGGCCGGGCGCGGGCCGGGCCCTCCTCGGCGAACTCCGGCGGGGCGATCGCCAGGTAGTGGCGGAAGGACCAGTCGACGAGGCGCTTCCTGCCCAGCATGCGGATCAGCGGGCCGAGCACGCGCGGCGGGATCCGCGGCACCAGCTTCTGGGCCCGCAGCATCCAGCGGAACTTCCACTCGTGGGAGTCGCTGAAGGCGGCGTAGGCCGCGGCGGCGTCCTCGCGGCTCTGGCGCCCCTCGACGACGCCGCGCAGCTCGCGCCCCAGCGCGATCCCGAAGTAGAGCGCCGTGCGGATGCCCTCCGCGGTCAGCGGCAGGCAGTGGCCGGCCGAGTCGCCGACGAAGAAGACGCCCCGCCCGGTGGACTGGCGCAGCTTGTGGGGGATCCAGTTGCCCTGGTAGCGGACCCGGTCGCGCCCCAGGTCGGCGGCCAGCAGCTCGGTCGTCTCGCGCACGTGGAAGCGCGGGTCGAAGGAGCCGACCCCGATCCGGGTCTCCTCGCCCGCCGGGAAGGACCAGCCGTAGCCGGCCGGGACGTAGCGCCGGTCGATCCAGACCTCGAGGTCCTCGGCGCCGCCCTCCGGATGCACCTCGAGGCCGCGCGAGAGCGGCGCGTCGGGCGGCTGGTAGCCGGCCGGGCCGGCCAGCACGCGGCGCCAGCCGAGCGCGTCGACGACCAGCGGCGCCGCGACCAGGCCGCGGTCGGTCTCGACGCCGACCGCGTCGGAGCCGTTCGCGGCGCCCGCAGCGTCCGCCAGCCCCTCGACCTTCGCGGTCTCGAAGCGGGCGTCGCAGTCGGCCCACAGCAGCCCGCACAGCTCCCGATAGTCGAAGGTGGAGAAGGTCCAGGGCAGCCGGTAGCGCGCCTCGCCGTGCGGCGTGTGGATGAGCAGCGAGTCGAAGCGCTGGCGCTCGGCGTCCATCAGGCCGAGCCGTTCGAGCCATTGCGTGGGGATGCCGCAGGCCGAGGTCTGGCGCTCGCCGATCTCGTAGCGGTCGACGATCAGCACGTCGGCACCCGATCCGGCCAGCTCCCGCGCCACCGCCAGCCCGGCGAAACTGGCCCCGCAGATCAGCACGTCATGGGTGCCTTCGATGGAAGTTCGCTCCGCGCCCCGCTTGGTGGCTCTCATCGGCATGCCCGCCAGCGTAATAGAGCACCCGCCCGAAGGATCGTGGGACACCCGAACGAACCTCCAAGCCGTTCGTGAGAGAGGGTGTCCCACGATCCTCGGGACATGCCTGGAGCGGAGGACGTGGCGAGATTTGTTTTCTGCCACAATGCCCACCCCGTGGCTGCGACCGAGACCATGACGCCTGCGCCCAGCGCGACCCCCGTGGAGGGGAGCGGCGGCCTGCTGCTGAACATCGACGGCAAGGTCGTCCCCAACTACGCGGCGACGATGGTCTCCTTCGACGAGGGCGACGTCGTCAACGGCAAGGTCGTCCGCATCGACAAGGACGAGGTCCTGGTCGACATCGGCTACAAGGCCGAGGGCGTCATCCCCAGCAACGAGCTTTCGATCCGCAAGTCGGTCAACCCCTCCGAAGAGGTTGAGCTCGGCGAGGAGGTCGACGCCCTGGTCCTCACCAAGGAGGACGCCGAGGGCCGCCTGATCCTCTCCAAGAAGCGCGCCCGCTTCGAGAAAGCCTGGCGCCGCATCGAGATCGCCGCCGACTCCGGCGAACCGGTCGAAGGCAGCGTGATCGAGGTCGTCAAGGGCGGCCTGATCCTCGACCTCGGGGTGCGCGGCTTCCTGCCCGCCTCGCTGGTCGACATCCGCCGCGTCCACAACCTGGACGAGTTCATGGGCCAGACGCTGGAGTGCAAAGTCATCGAGCTGAACCGCTCCCGCAACAACGTCGTCCTCTCGCGCCGCGCGGTGCTCGAGGAGGAGCGCAAAGAGGTCCGCGAGCAGATCCTCGGCCGACTCGAGCCGGGCCAGGTCGTGGAAGGCAAGATCTCCAACATCGTCGACTTCGGCGCCTTCGTCGACCTCGACGGGATCGACGGCCTGATCCACATCTCCGAGCTTTCCTGGAGCCACGTCAACCACCCCTCCGAAGTGGTGGCGATCGGCGACACCGTGCGGATCAAAGTCCTCGATATCGACCGCGACCGCCAGCGGATCAGCCTCGGTCTGAAGCAGACCCAGGAGGACCCGTGGCAGCGGGTGATCAGCACCCACCGGCCCGGCGACGTGCTCGAGGGCACGGTCACCAAGGTGGTGGCCTTCGGCGCCTTCGTCGAAATCCTGCCCGGCGTCGAGGGCCTGGTCCACATCTCCGAGCTCGCCGACCACCACGTCGAGAACCCCTCCGAAGTGGTCGAGCCGGGCGCCAAACTGAACGTCAAGATCCTCGAGATCGACGAAGACCGTCGTCGCCTCTCGCTCTCGATCAAGCGGGTCGAGGGCCAGAACATGCCGATGCAGGACCTCGGTCAGCAGATCGCCGCCGCGGCGGCCGCCGAAGGCGGCTCCGAAGAGGCCGCGATCGACCTCGCCGAGGACTCCGCCGTCGAGGCCGAGGAAGTCGAGTCGCCGGCGGTGGAGACCGAGACGGTCGCCGCCGAGGTTCCGCCCGAGGCCGAAGCGCCCGCGGCGGTCGAGGCTGCCGCGGAGGCCGAGGCGTCGGTCGGCGAGGCTCCGGCGGCGCCGGCCCCGGAGGAGGGCGGCGGCCAGGGTGGCGAGGCCCAGGAGGGCGAATCGGCCACCGAACGGCCCGACTCCCCGGACAGCGCCGACGAGGCCGCCTCCGGCGGCGACAGCGACAGCAGCGAGTCCGAGCAGGGCTGAACGGCGGGCCCGTGTGGCGCCGCTGACGATCGGGCTGACCGGCGGCATCGCCGCGGGTAAGTCTGAGGCGCTGGCCGCATTCGGGCGGTTGGGGGCGGCGACCCTCTCCAGCGACGCGGTCGTCCACGACCTGCTCGAAAGCGAGGCGGTGCGCGAGGCGATGGTCGAGCGCTGGGGGGCGGAGGTCGCCCCGGCGGGCGCCCCGACCGACCGCGCCCTGATCGGCCAGATCGTCTTCGCCGACCCGGACGAGCTGGGCTGGCTGGAGTCGCGGCTGCACCCGGCGGTCGGCGCCGAGACCGCCGCCTGGGTCGCCTCGCTCCCGGCGGCGACGAAGTTCGCCGTGGTTGAGGTGCCGCTGCTGTTCGAGGGCGGCCGCGAGGAGGTCTTCGACACGACCGTCTCGATCGTCGCCGCCGAGGACGTGCGCCGCGAGCGCGCCGCGGCCCGCGGCCACGCGCTGGTCGAGGGGCGCGAGGCGCGCCAGCTCACCCAGGCGGAGAAGGCCGAGCGGGCCGACCACGTCGTCGTCAACGACGGCTCGGTCGCCGACCTCGAGCAGGCCCTGTCCGCGCTGCTCGCGAAGCTGCAGGGATGACGGGGAGGGGACGGCGTCGCAGCAGCCGCTGGCCGATCTTTGGCGCCGTCGCCGTGCTCCTCGGCCTGATCCTCGGCGTCCTGGTCGTCAACGGGACCTTCGACAAGGCGCTCCGGGAGCTCACCTTGCCGCTCCAGCACGAGGACATCATCCGCCAGCAGGCGAAGGAAAAGGGCGTCGACGCGGCCTTGATCGCGGCGGTGATCGACACCGAGTCGAAGTTCTCCGACGCGGAATCCAGCGCCGGCGCGCGCGGCCTGATGCAGATCACCCCGGCGGCGGCCAAGTTCATCGAGAAACAGAGTGGCGGCACCACCTTCCGGCTCTCCGACCTCTCCAACCCGGAAATCAACATCCGCTACGGGACCTTCCTGCTGAAGGAACTGCTCGAACGCTACGAAGGCGACGTGGCGGCGGCCCTCGCCGCCTACAACGCCGGGCCCGGCAACGCCGACAAGTGGGGTGGCGCGGGGCTGACCGTGGCCGAGATCCCCTTCCCGGAAACGCGCGCCTACGTCGAAACGGTGCTCGAACGCCGCCGCGAGTACCGGGAACAGTACGCCACGGAGCTGGGCTATGAACGCAAGTAGGCCGAGCCCGCGGGTCTGGGCACCGGCGCTCGCGGTGGGGCTGGTCCTCGCCGACTCCTCGATCGTCGTCCTCGCCCTGCCGGAGATCTACCGCGACCTCGACACCTCGGTGTTCGGCGTCACCTGGGTGCTGGTCTCCTTCAACCTGGTGATGGCGCTGGCCGCGGTCCCGGCGGCGCTGGTCGCGCGGCGGGTGGGGCCGGGCCGGGCGGCCGCGGTCGGCCTCGCGGTCTTCGCCGGGGCGGGTCTCGCCTGCGGCGTCTCCGACCAGCTCTCGACCCTGCTGATCGCCCGCGCGGTGCAGGCGCTCGGCGGCGCGGCGGCGGTGACGGCGGCGCTGGAGCTGCTGCCCGCGGCGGTCGGCTCGGAGCGCCGCGCGACGGTGGTCTGGGCGAGCGCCGGGGCGACCGGCGCCGCGCTCGGCCCGGCGCTCGGCGGCATCCTCACCCAGCTCGTCTCCTGGCAGTCGATCTTCCTGCTCCAGGTGCCGGTGGCGCTGGCCGCCGCGGTGCCGCTGCTCTCGGTCGCCCGGCACGAGATGTCGACCCGGGTGATCGAGGTCGAGGTGCGCCGCACCGGCAGGCCGCACCTGTGGGCAAACGTGGCGCTGGCGATGGTGTCCGCGGCGATCGCGGCGGCGCTCTTCCTGCTGGTCCTGCTGCTGATCGAAGGCTGGCGGCTCAGCCCGATCGGCGCCGCGATCGTCGTCTCGATGATGCCGCTGGCGGCGCTCCTCGGCGCCCGCCTCTCCGGCTGGGTGGACGACGCCCGGGCGCGCGCCGCCGCCGGGGCGCTGCTGTTGGCGGGCGGGCTTGGTGGCCTGGCGCTGCTGCCGAAGGCCACCGTGGCCCTGACCCTGCCGCCGCAGGTGCTGATCGGGGTCGGCCTGGCGCTCGTCCTCTCGGCGCTCACCGAGACCGCGCTGGCGGGCCGTGCCCCGCAGGCGATCCACGGCGGCTGGACGATCTCCGCCCGCCACGCGGGGGTCGTCATCGGCCTGCTCGCCCTGACGCCTGTCTTCACCCACGACATCGCGGTCCAGCAGAAGGACGCGATCAACGCGGGGACCGCGGTCGTCCTCGACTCGCCGATCCGCCCGGTGCTGAAGATCTCGCTGGCGAAGAAGATAAGCGAACGGCTCGAAGCCGAGAGCGGCAAGGTGCCGAACCTCGGTCACGTCTTCGAACCGCTGCCCGAAGACGAAGCCGAACGCGCCGAAGTGGTCGAGCTGCGCTCCGAACTGCAGGACCAGCTCGACCGCGGCGCGACCCACGCCTTCAGCCCCTCGTTCGGGATCGCCGCCCTGATCGGCCTGCTGGCGCTGCTGCCGATCGGCCTGGCGCGGAGGATCGAGCTATGAGCGCGGAGCGAGCAAGCGTCCATGTCTGGCGCTCCGCGCCGCGAGCGGAACCGGAGGCCGGCCGGTGACGCGGGGTCGGATCCTCGTCGTCGGGGCGCTGGCGATCTCGCTGGCGCTGGTCGGCGTCTATCTCGCGGCGGGCGGCGCGTCCTACACGCCGGAGGCGAGCCGCAACCCGTGCGAACCGCGCCCCTGGCACGAAACCAGCGGCGGCCTCGAAGGCCTGGCCGAGGAATTCACGCTCTCGGCGCTCGACGGGGCCGCCTGCCGGCTCGGGGTCACCCGCGAGCGGCTGGCGCGCGCGCTCGCCACCAAGGCCAACCGCGAACGCTTCGTCAAGCGCTTCCACATCACCGACGAAAGGCTCGCCGAGGCGATCCGCGCCGGGCTGGTGCGGGCGGTCGACGACGCCGAAGAACACGGCCGCCTGAGCCCGCTGCTGGCCGGGCCGCTGCGGGCGACGGTCGAAAACATCCCGCTCGAAGAGGCGATCGAACTCACCCAGGACGCGAAAAAGCTCCTCGGCGACGGCGAAGGCCTGCTTGGGCCGCTCGGCGGGATGCTCGAAGAACTGATCCCCTGAGGGGTTTCCGGGTCGGCCAGGGGCGGTCGCGCCACGGGACCCGTCCTGACCAGGCCCGCCCCGGCGGCGCTCAGTCGGCGCTCGCGCGCCAGACCCAGAGCATCGCCAACGGCTGCAGCGGCAGCCGCGCCCAGAGTGCCCAGCGCGGGATCCGGTTGCCGAGCCCGGGGATCTTCTCCGGGCTCGTGGCCATGTGGACGTTGGCCGGGAAGACGGCGAGGAGCAGCGCCAGCAGCCACCAGCGCGCGGCCCGGCGGGTGGCGGGGTGGAGGAGGGCGAGCCCGCCGGCGATCTCGGCGGCCCCGGAGATCGCCACCGACTCGCGGCGCGGGAAGGGCGGCGGGACGATCGCTTCGTACGGTCGCGGCCGGGCGAAGTGGAGCGTCCCGGCGAAGGAGAAGAAGGCGGCGAGGGCGGCGCGCGAGGGCTTCATCCCCGCAGAGTCTGCCACTCCCGGCGCGTTCGCAGTTCTCCGCGATATGCGCGGAGAACTGCGAACGCCATGCCCGCGGGCCGCGCCACCCGGCTCGCTATCTTGGCTTCGTGCCGGAATTCAAGCTGAACCCTGCCTATACGCCGACGGCCGACCAGCCGAAGGCGATCGCCGACCTCGCCGAGGGCCTTGGCGCCGGAGAACGTTTCCAGACCCTGCTCGGCGCCACCGGCACCGGCAAGACCTTCACCATGGCCGGGACGATCGCCGCGGTGCAGCGCCCCGCGCTGGTGATCGCCCACAACAAGACGCTCGCCGCGCAGCTCTGCAACGAGTTCCGCGAGTTCTTCCCGGAGAACGAGGTCAACTACTTCGTCTCCTACTACGACTACTACCAGCCGGAGGCCTACGTCCCGGCGCAGGACCTCTACATCGAGAAGGACAGCTCGATCAACGACGAGATCGACCGGCTGCGCCACGCCGCCACCGCCTCGCTGTTCGCGCGCCGCGACGTGATCATCGTCGCCTCCGTCTCCTGCATCTACGGGATCGGCTCGCCGCAGGTCTACAACGAAAAAATGCAGCTCTTCCAGGTCGGCAAGGAGATCGACCGCGACGAGGTGCTGCGCAAGCTGGTCAAGATGCAGTACCAGCGCAACGACTCGGTGCTCGGGCGCGGCGCCTTCCGGGTCCGCGGCGAGGTGCTGGAGATCATGCCGTCATACGCCGAGACGGCATACCGGATCGCCCTGTTCGGCGACGAGATCGAGGGCATCCAGCACTTCGACCCGCTGACCGGCGAGGTGATCGACGAGATCGACCACGTCTCCGTCTGGCCCGCGTCGCACTACGTCACCAAAGACGAGACGCTGGAGCGCGCGGTCGAGGAAATCCGCGCCGAACTGGAAGCGCGGACCGCCGAACTGGAGAACGAAGGCAAACAGCTGGAGGCCCACCGGCTGCGCCAGCGGACCGCCTACGACATCGAGATGCTGAAGGAGCTCGGCTTCACCTCGGGGATCGAGAACTACTCGCGGATCCTCGACGGGCGGCCGCCGGGCTCGCCGCCGCACACGCTGATCGACTACTTCCCGGACGATTTCGTCGTCTTCATCGACGAGAGCCACCAGACCGTGCCGCAGATCGGCGGCATGTACGAGGGCGACCGCTCGCGCAAGCAGACGCTGATCGACTACGGGTTCCGGCTGCCTTCGGCGATCGACAACCGGCCGCTCAAATTCGACGAGTTCCTCGACCGGGTGAAGCAGCTGGTGATGGTCTCGGCGACGCCGGGGCCGTTCGAGAAAGCGGAATCGTCGCGGATCGTCGAGCAGATCGTGCGGCCGACCGGGATCGTCGACCCGGAGATCGAGCTGCGCGCGACCCGCAACCAGATCGACGACCTGATGAACGAGGCGCGCAAGGTGGCCGAGAGCGGTGAGCGGGTGCTGGTGACGACGCTGACCAAGAAGATGGCCGAGGACCTGACCGCCTACCTGCTCGAGTACGGGATCAAGGTGCGCTACCTGCACTCGGAGATCGACACCCTGGAACGGATCCAGATCGTCCGCGACCTGCGGCTGGGGGAGTACGACGTGCTGGTCGGGGTCAACCTGCTGCGCGAGGGGCTCGACCTGCCCGAGGTGTCGCTGGTGGCGATCCTCGACGCCGACAAGGAGGGCTTCCTGCGCGGCGAGACCAGCCTGGTGCAGACGATCGGGCGGGCGGCGCGGAACGTCAACGGGCGGGTGCTGATGTACGCCGACAAGGAGACCGACGCGATGCGCGCGGCGATGCGCGAGACCGATCGCCGGCGGGCAATCCAGATCGCCTACAACGAGGAGCACGGGATCACCCCGACGACCGTGCGCAAGGGGATCTCGGAGATGTCGGAGCTGCTGGCGATGGAAGACCGGGCGCCGGCGCGGCGGCGGCGCAAGTCCGCCGAGCGGTTCGACAGCCCGGAGGAGCTGGAGAAGACGATCGTCGCGCTCGAGGAGGAGATGCTGGCGGCCGCCGACGACCTGCGCTTCGAGGAGGCGGGCCGCATCCGCGACGAGCTGCGCGAGCTCCGCCGCGACCTCGAGGGCATGACCGCCGGCGCCTGAACCCCCGCCCGCGTTCGCAGTTCTCCGCGCTATGCGCGGAGAACTGCGAACGCCGCCCGCCCGCCCGGTGTGCGTTCGCACTTTGCCGCGCTATGCGCGGAGAACTGCGAACTCACGGGCGCCGATCGCGGCTCTCTAGAATTTGACCCATGCCGATCGATGCCACCGAAGCCGATTTCGAACGCGAGGTAGTCGAGCGCTCCAAGCAGGTCCCGGTCGTCGTCGACTTCTGGGCCGCCTGGTGCGGCCCGTGCCGCCAGCTCGGCCCGGCCCTGGAGGCGGCCGAGAGCAAGCGGAGCGGCGAAGTCGTGCTCGCCAAGGTCGACGTCGACTCCAACCAGGGGCTCGCCGGACGCTTCGGCGTGCAGGGCATTCCCGCGGTGAAGGCCTTCCGCGACGGCAAGGTCGTCGACGAATTCACCGGTGCCGTCCCGCCCGCCAAAGTGGAAGCCTTCTTCGACGGCCTGGCGCCCTCGCGCGCCGATCAGCTGCTGGCGGCGGGAGACGAGCTCTCGCTGCGGGAGGCGTTCGAACTGGAGCCGCGCCGCGCCGACGTCGCCCTGGCGCTCGCCAAGGCGCGCCTCGCCCGCGGCGCCGAATCCGAGGCGCTGGAAGCGGTCGAGGGCTTCCCCGAGGATTTCGCCGCCGCCGGCATCGCCGCCCGCGTGCGACTCGCCCGGGCCGGCGTTGCCGCCGACGCGTGGCGCTCGCTCGACCAGGGCGACCGGACCGCCGCCCTCGACGCGCTCCTGCGCGAGCTGTCGTCCCAGAACGGCGCCGCGCAAGCCGACGCCGGCGCCGCGGCAGGTGACGCCGGCACCGCGGCAGGCGAAAACGGCGCCGCGGCCGAGCCGCTCGACCCGGCCGAGCGCCGCGACCTGATCCGGCGGGCGGTCGTCGGCGTCCTCGCCGACCTCGATCCCGGCGATCCGGTCGCCCGCGAGTACCGCCGCAAGCTCTCCGCCGCCCTGTAGCCACCGCCTCGAGCCGAGCGGCCTCGCGCTTTCCGCACCGGCTCCGGCGGCTGCGCCACCCCCGTGCGTTCGCACTTCTCCGCGCTATCCGCGGATAACTGCGAACGCCGGCGGCGCTCCCCACCCGCGCTCCGCCCGAACGCCGCCCGCGCGCCGACCGCGCGCTCAGGCGGCGCGGTCCTGGCGACGGCGATCCAGGTGTGCCGCGATGCGCATGGCGACCTTTCTCGGTTCCCGCCGCAGGCGCGTGCCGGTGATCCGGATCGTCTCGATGCCTGCCATCGCGAGCTCCTCCTGTCGCTCGCGATCCTCCTCGAACGAGCGTCGACCCCCATGGTGCTCCCAGCTGTCCAGTTCGACCGCGAATCGCTCCCGCTCCCAGAAGAAGTCCAGCTCGTATCCCTCGACGAAGTTGTTGACGGCGGGGCGGAGCACGCCCGCGTCGGCGAGCGCGGCGAGCAGCCGCTTCTCGCCGCCGGACCGGGTGAAGGCGTTCTCACGGTAGATCGTCATCGCGCGCCGCAGCGGGCCGCGCCCGCGGTGTCCGCGGACCTCTTCGGTGATCAGATCGATCTCCGCCAGGTCGAGCAGCTCGCGCCGGTCGGCCTGGTCGATCGCCCGTTCCAGCCGCAGCGTCTTCGCTTCCGATGCGTAGTCGAGCAGGGTCCGCGCGACCCCGGTCACCGGCAGCCGCTCCGTCTCGGCGACGTCCTCCTCGCGCAGGGCGGGGCAGTGATGGAGGCCGATCGCGTCCTGGGCGTGGCCGCGCCACCGGACGCTCACGTGGACCGGGATCTCGAGCTTCCTCTCCAGCCCCCAGAGCCAGACCGCCGACTGAAAGCCGATCAGCGCCCCTTCGCCCCGGAACAGGATCGCGGCCATGCAGAGCCCGTGCGGGCTGAGGTCGCGGTGTCCGACCGCGAAGACGCTCCGGTGCCAGTGGTGGAGTCGTCCGGAGGCGACGGCGCGATCGATCGCGTCGTCGGAGTAGCCGAGGTCGTTCAGCTGCCGCCGGGTCACGACCCCGTACTGCCGGGCCGCCAAGGTCGCCAATGGCTGGTGCGTCGTCCGTACTCTCTGCATGTCGGCGACAAGCGCGAAGGCGGGCCCGGTTCTCCCCCCGCACGGCATCGAGTTCGCAGAAAACCGCGCATATCGCGGAAAAGTGCGAACGCCGGCGGGGCGAGGGGCCGGGGGACGGTCCGAAGGGCGGGGGGAACGTCTGTTCGCCTGGGTAGACTGATTATCGGTGCCTGCCTCAGACAAGATCGTCATCTCAGGCGCGCGCGAGCACAACCTCAAGGACGTCTCGGTCGAGCTTCCTCGCGACGCGCTGATCGTCATCACCGGCCTCTCCGGGTCCGGCAAGTCGAGCCTTGCCTTCGACACGATCTACGCCGAGGGACAGCGACGTTATGTCGAGTCGCTGTCGTCCTACGCGCGCCAGTTCCTCGGCCTGATGGAGAAGCCCGACGTCGATTCGATCGAGGGGCTCTCGCCGGCGATCTCGATCGACCAGAAGACCACCTCGCGCAACCCGCGCTCGACCGTCGGCACGGTCACCGAGATCTACGACTACCTGCGGTTGCTCTGGGCGCGGATCGGCCACCCGTTCTGCCCCGAGTGCGGCGAGGAGATCAGCGGCCAGACCCAGGAGCAGATCGTTGACCGGCTGATGATGATCGAGGACGGCCGCAAATTCATGGTGATGGCGCCGGTCGTCCGCGGCCGCAAAGGCGAGTACGGGAAATTGCTGGAGCAGATGCGGCTCGAGGGCTACTCGCGGGCAAAGATCGACGGCGAGCTGCGCCGTCTCGACGAGGACATCGACCTCGACAAGAAGTTCAAACACGACATCGCGATCGTGGTCGATCGGTTGGTGATGAAATCGGAGCTGCGGCGGCGGCTCTCCGAGTCGGTCGAGGCCGCCGCGGGCCTCGCCGCCGGGCTGATCGAAATCGAGTTCGTCGACGGCGAGGAGCCGAACATGCTCTTCTCCGAGCAGTTCGCCTGCCTCAACTGCGGCACCTCGATCCCGGAGCTGGAGCCGCGCATCTTCTCCTTCAACTCCCCGCACGGAGCCTGCGACCGCTGCCACGGGCTCGGCTTCCAGAAGGTGATCGACCCCGAGCTGGTCGTCCCCGACCCGACCCTCTCGCTCGCCGAAGGCGCCCTGCAGCCCTGGAACCGCGGCGTCACCGCCTACTGGCGGCGGCTGATCGCCTCGGTGGCCGAGGCCTACGGGGTCGACGTCGACAAGCCTTGGTCGAAGCTGAAGAAGTCCGAGAAGGAGATCTTCCTCTACGGCACCGGCGACGAGCGCCACCAGGTCAGCTACACCAACCGCTTCGGCCGCCGGCGCTCCTACAAGGTGCGCTTCGAGGGCATCGTCAACAACCTGGAGCGGCGCTACGAAGAGACCGACTCCGAGACCAACCGCGAGCGGATCGAGGGCTACATGGCCGAGCAGCCCTGCCCGCGCTGCCATGGCGCCCGGCTGCGGCCGGAGAGCCTCGCGGTCAAGGTCGGCGGGCTCAGCATCGCCGAGTACTGCGACCTCTCCGCGCGCCGCGCCAAGGAGTGGATCGGAGCGCTCGAGATGACCGAGACGGAGCGCTCGATCGCGCGGCTGATCGTCCGCGAGATCACCGAACGGCTGACCTTCCTCGACAACGTCGGGATCGGCTACCTGTCGATGGCGCGCTCGGCCCGCACGCTGTCGGGCGGCGAGGCGCAGCGGATCCGCCTGGCGACCCAGATCGGCTCCAGCCTGGTCGGCGTCATGTACGTGCTCGACGAGCCCTCGATCGGCCTCCACCAGCGCGACAACGAGAAGCTGATCGCCACCCTCGACCGGCTGCGTGACCTCGGCAACACGGTGATCGTGGTCGAGCACGACGAGGGCACGATGATGGCCGCCGACCACCTCGTCGACCTCGGCCCCGGGGCCGGCGAGCACGGCGGCCACGTGATCGCCGCGGGCACGCCCAGGCAGGTGGCCAAGAACCCGGCGTCGCTGACCGGCCAGTACCTGTCGGGGAAGAAAATGATCGACCTTCCGGCCGAGCGGCGCGCGCCCAAAGGGGCGCTGGCGGTCCGCGGCGCGCGCGAACACAACCTCAAGGAAGTCGACGTCACGGTCCCCCTGGGCGTCTTCTGCTGCGTCACCGGCGTCTCCGGCTCGGGCAAGTCGACGCTGGTCAACGAGACGCTCTACCCGTCGGTGGCCAACCGCCTGCACCAGGCGAAACTGCGGCCCGGCGCCCACGACGGGATCGACGGCCTCTCCCAGATCGACAAGATCATCAACATCGACCAGTCGCCGATCGGCCGCACGCCGCGCTCCAACCCGGCCACCTACACCGGCGTCTTCGACCACATCCGCCAGCTCTTCACCCAGACCCAGGAGGCGCGGGCGCGCGGCTACAAGCCCGGCCGCTTCAGCTTCAACGTCAAGGGCGGGCGCTGCGAGGTCTGCAAGGGCGATGGCCAGATCAAGATCGAGATGCACTTCCTCCCCGATGTCTACGTCCCCTGCGAGCAGTGCCACGGCAAGCGCTACAACCGGGAGACGCTCGAGGTCCGCTTCAAAGGCAAGAACATCGCCGACGTGCTCGACATGTCGGTCGACGAGGCGGTCGGCTTCTTCGAGAACGTGCCGAAGATCGCCCGCCGGCTGCGCACCCTGCGTGACGTCGGCCTCGACTACATCCGGCTCGGCCAGCCCGCCACGACGCTCTCCGGCGGCGAGGCGCAGCGGATCAAGCTGGCGACCGAGCTCTCCAAGGTGGCGACCGGCGACACCCTCTACATCCTCGACGAGCCGACCACCGGCCTGCACTTCGCCGACGTCCAGCGGCTGCTCGACGTGCTCGGCCGGCTGGTCGACGCCGGCAACACGGTGGTGGTGATCGAGCACAACCTCGACGTGATCAAGACCGCCGATTGGCTGATCGATCTCGGCCCCGAGGGCGGCGAAGGCGGCGGCGAGATCGTCGCGGTGGGCACGCCCGAGGAGATCGCCGCCGTGGAGGGCTCCTACACGGGCCGCTTTCTCGCCGACCTTGTCACGCCGGCGAAGCCCGATCGCCAGAGCTCCGGCAGTAGGCCGATCGCCGCCTAGGCGCGCCTGCGGCCTGGTCGCGTTTGCCGGGCCGGCGGGCAGGACGCGTCACACGGTACCCCTGCGCCGCTCCAGGTTGAGCACAGTGTTATCGCACTGTTTAGGTCTGCTCATCATTGGCACCCGCACGCACGTTCAAATCCGTACAGACTCCCCGCTCCGTGTGTGGAGTCCCCCGCTTTCCGCCGCAAAACGGGGGTGTAGGTTCGAACCGAGATATAGCCGCATGGCGTGAGTGGTTCAAGAGTGGGTACGTATGGGAAATGGAACACAGGAGGAGGCCAAGATGTCCCATTTGAACTCGTTGCAGCGATTGGCAATAGCTCTCTTCGCGGTGGCCGTGATCGGAGTTGTGGCAGCCGGCTGCGGCGGAGGCAGTAGCTCTACCAGCAGCGAAAGCACCGGCGGCGCCGAAGGCGGTGGCGGCGAAGGCGGCGGCGGCGGAAAGATCGCCCTGCTCCTGCCCGAGTCGAAGACCAGCCGCTACGAAGCGCACGACCGCCCTGAATTCGAAGAAAAAGTCAAGGAATTGTGCTCGGAATGCGAAATCATCTACAGCAACGCAAACCAGAGCACCAGTGAACAGCAGAGCCAGGGTGAAGCGGCAGTCACCCAAGGCGCCAACGTCATCGTGCTCGACGCGGTCGATGCGACCGCCGTCGGCTCGGTCGTCGCCAAAGCCAACCAGGAAGGCATTCCGGTGGTCAGCTACGACCGCCTGATCCTCGGCGCCCCGATCAACTACTACGTCTCCTTCGACAACGAAAAAGTCGGCGAACTCCAGGCTGAAAAGCTCTCGGAAAAGCTGCAGGAAGAAGGCAGCCCGAAAGGGCCGATCGTGATGATCAACGGCTCCCCGACCGACCCGAACGCGGGTCAGTTCAAGGCCGGCGCCCAGAAGGTGTTAAAGGCCAACGGCGTCAAGGTCGCCAAGGAATACGACACGCCCGACTGGAGCCCGGACCAGGCTCAGAACGAGATGGAACAGGCGATCACCGCGCTCGGCCAGAACGGGTTCGCCGCGGTGTACGCGGCCAACGACGGCACTGCGGGCGGTGCGATCGCGGCGATGAAGGGGGCCGGCATCAAACCGAAGACGAAGCCGACCACCGGCCAGGACGCCGAACTGGAAGCGATCCAGCGGATCCTCGCCGAAGAACAGTTCATGACCGTCTACAAGGCGATCAAGCCCGAGGCCTACGCGGCGGCCGAAATCGCCGTCGCCCTGGCGCACGAAGAAGAAGTCCCCAGCGGCCTCGTCAACGGCAAAACCAACAACGAAGCCGAAGAAGTTCCGTCCGTCCTCCTCGAACCCGTTGCGGTGACGAGGGAAAACATCAACGAAACCGTCGTCAAAGACGAATTCTGGAGCGCCTCCGAAATCTGCACCGGGCCTTACAAGAAGGCCTGTGAAGAAGTCGGAGTCGAATAGAAGCGACGCTCGATGGCGCCGGGACGGGCCGTTAAAGTACGGCTCGTCCCGGTCGTCGAGGCCAAGACAGGAGAGGAATGAACGGGGACGGTGCGATCCTCTCGATGAAGGGGATCTGCAAGAGCTTTGGGCCTGTTCAGGCCCTGGACGGGGTCGACTTCGACGTTCGCTCCGGTGAAGTGGTCGCATTGGTCGGCGACAACGGCGCCGGCAAGTCGACGCTGGTCAAGTCGATCGCCGGCATCTACTCGATCGACTCCGGCGAATTCTTCTTTGAAGGCAGCCCGGTGAAGATCGGCGGCCCCAACGCCGCGACGGCCCTGGGCATCGCGACCGTGTATCAGGACCTCGCCCTCTGCGACAACCTTGACGTCGTCGCCAATCTCTTCCTCGGCCAGGAGACCTTGCTCGGCGGCCCGGGGCGGGTCGGCCGCGTACTCGACGAGATCGTGATGGAGCAGCGCTCCCACGAGTTGCTCGAGCAGCTCTCGGTGACGATCCCCAGCGTCCGCTCGGAGGTCGGCACGCTCTCGGGCGGGCAGCGCCAGCAGGTGGCCGTCGCCCGCTCGCTCCTCGGCGAGCCCAAGGTCGTGATGCTCGACGAGCCCACCGCGGCGCTCGGCGTGCCGCAGACCAAACAGGTCCTGGCGCTGATCAAACGGCTGCGCGAACGCGACCTCGGCGTGATCGTGATCAGCCACAACCTCGCCAACGTCTTCGAGGTCGCCGACCGCATCTTCGTCCTGCGGCTTGGCCGCAAGGCCGGCGTCTTCGCCACCGAGGAGACCTCGGAGGAGCAGATCGTCGGCGCGATCACCGGCGCCGAGTTCGGCGACACGAACAACAGGACGGGTGAACACTGATGCGGATCGGCGACCCCGATTACGCCGCCCCCGAGGACGCGCGCGCGGAGCGCACCTCCCCGGCCGACCTGCTGCGCAGGTTCGTGCAGGGCGACCTCGCCTCGCTGCGGGTGATCCTCGCGATCGCGCTGATCTGGATCATCTTCCAGACCCAGAACGACCGCTTCCTCTCCGCGGTCAACCTCACCAATCTGTTCCTGCAGATCACCGCGGTAGGGCTGATCTCGGTCGGGGTCGTGCTGGTCCTGCTGATCGGCGAGATCGACCTCTCGGTCGGCGCGGTGTCCGGCTTCGCCGCGGCGGTGATGGCGGTGCTCAACGTCAAGCAGGGCTGGCCGGCGATCCCTGCCGTGGCGGCGGGCGTGATCACCGGCTCCCTGATCGGGCTCGCCCAGGGGCTGCTGTTCACGCGCTTCACGATCCCGTCCTTCGTGATCACCCTTGCGGGATCGCTGGTCTGGCAGGGGGCCCTGCTGAAGGTTCTCGGCAACACCGGCACGGTGAACCTGAGCAACTCGTCGGTCACCAACCTCGCCAATACCTTCTACGGCAACGCCGTGGGCTGGATCTTCGCGGCGGCGGTGATCGCGATCTACGCGGCCACCGTCCTCACCGCACACCGACGAAGAGTCTCCTCCGGGGTGACCACCGAGCCGGTCGCGCTGATCTTCGTGCGCATCGCGGTGATGGCGGCGGTGACGATCGTCGCGATCTCGATCCTCAACTCCGACCGCGGCCTGCCGCTGGCGCTGATCATCCTCTTCGCCTTCGTGGTCGGCTTCCAGGTGCTGACCACCCGGACGATCTTCGGCCGCCACCTGTTCGCCGTCGGCGGCAGCGCCGAGGCGGCCCGGCGCGCGGGCATCGGGGTCACCAGGATCCGGGTCACCGCCTTCATCCTCTGCTCCTCGATGTCGGCGGTCGGCGGCATCCTCGCCGCCTCGCGCCTGCTCGCCGTCAACCAGAACTCGGGCGGCTCCAACCTGCTGCTGGAAGCGATTGCCGGGCCCGTGGTCGCCGGCACCAGCCTCTTCGGCGGCCGCGGCTCGGTCTGGTCGGCGCTCTTGGGCGCCACCGTGATCGGCTCGATCGCCAACGGGATGAACCTGCTCGCGCTCGAATCCTCGGTCAAGCTGATGATCACCGGCGGGGTGCTGCTCGCCGCGGTGATCGTCGATGCCGTCGCGCGCTCGCGGCGGCGCGCCGAGGGCCGCGTCTGAGCGGCCTCAGTCGGCGACCAGCAGGGAGGCGCCGATCGCGCCGCCCAGGTCGCCCAGCGACGCGACGCTGATCGCGGGCGGGCGGTCGTCGCGGAAGAGGTGCTTGTTCATCTCCCGCGTCAGCGGCTCCATGAAGCGCTCGCCGAAGCGCACCCCGAGCCCGCCGCCGATGATCACCGCCTCGACGTCGAGCAAGTTGACGGCCGAGGCGACCCCGGTGCCGAGCGCCTCGATCGCGCGGTGAAGGAGGTCCTCGGCGAGGTGGTCGTTGGCGTCGAGGGCGCGCTGCCAGATGCCACTGGTGAGCCGATCGCGGTCGTGCTTGCGCATCAGCTTGAAGAGTTCGGTCTTTTCGCCGTCCTTGTGGCGGCGGCGCGCCTCCGTTTCCATCGCGGCCCGGCCTGCGTAGGCCTCCATGCAGCCGCGCCGCCCGCAGGGGCACTTGGCGCCGTCGCGCTGCACCACCATGTGCCCGATCTCCCCGGCGGCGCCGCGGCCGAGCCATGGCTTGCCGTCGAGGATCAGCCCGCCGCCGACCCCGGTGCCCCAGAAGACGCCGAGGATGCTCTTGTACTCGCGCCCGGCGCCGAGCTGGAACTCGGCTTCGGTGGCGACCTGGACGTCGTTCCCGATCTTCACCCGCGTGCCCAGCGCTTCTTCCAGGGCCTTGCCGAGCGCGAACTCCCCCTTCCAGCCGGGGAGGTTGCGGGCGCCGGTCACGGTCCCGGTGGACTCGTCGACCCCGCCCGGCGACCCGACGCCGACGCCGCTCAGCGCCTGCGCCTCGGTCCCGGCTTCCCCGGCCGCCTCGCGCAGCGCTTCGGCCATCGCCGCGGCGACCTCTTCCGGTCCGCCGCTGGTCGGGGTCTGGAGCCGCGCCTCGCCGAGCACCTTGCCGCGCGCACCGATCACCACGGTCTGGATCTTCGTCCCCCCGAGGTCTATGCCGCCGCGCAGATCGCTCATCCGGTCGCAGTCTATTCGGGCCGGTTAACGTGCGCGCATGGGGCAGACCGGCTGGCGGATCTGGTGGGCGAAGCGGCGCTGGTACGAGCGCAACCACCGGCTCTCGCGCCGGCTGCGGATCGACCGCCACGCCGCCCGGGGCGGCTTCTTCGTCCGCCACCCGGTCGAGGGGGAGATCCTCGAGGCGCTCGACGAGGGCCGGCTGCGGATCGGCGAAGGGACGCTGCTCGAGCCCGGCTGCTGGCTGACCCTCGCCCCCGAGGCCGAGATCGAGATCGGCGCCGGCTGCTTCCTCAACCGCAACACGATGGTCGCCGCCCAAGGGCGGGTCTCGATCGGCGACCACGTGATGTTCGCCAACGGCTGCTTCGTCGGCGACGCCGAGCACCGCTTCGACGATCCCGACCTGCCGGTCACCTGGCAGGGCTTCACCTCGAAGGGCGCCGTGGAGATCGGCCCCAACTGCTGGTTCGGGGTCAACTGCGCGGTGACCAGCGGGGTGACGGTGGGGGAGCGCTGCGTGATCGGCGCCAACTCGGTCGTCAACCGCGACCTGCCCGCGCGGACGATCTGCGCCGGGGCGCCGGCCAAGCCGATCCGCGAGATCGAGTTCCGCCGCGCCTGACGCCCGTCCGCCGCGCCCGACGCGGCCCGCCGTGCCTGACGCGGCCGGCGACGCCCGATCGCACGGGCGGGGCCCCACGTCCCCGCCTCCCGCCGCCGGCGGGAGGCCCCCTGTGTCAGATCCCTGACCGCTTGATCACAGAAGGCGCGTGGGGGATATAATCCGCAGACGGCCGTGACCCCCGAGGCATGGACCTGATGACTTTGAGCTCGTTTCCCGGCGACACCGTCACCACCACCGCTGCCGCGCACATCGTGCGCGAGATCGGCGACCTGCGCTCCGCCCTCGCCCCGGCGCGGCGGGAAGGCCGCACGATCGGCTTCGTGCCGACGATGGGCTTCCTGCACGAAGGCCACGGCTCGTTGCTGCGCGCCGCCCGCGCCGAATGCGACGTGGTCGTGCTGAGCCTCTTCGTCAACCCGACCCAGTTCGGCCCGGGGGAGGACCTCGACCGCTACCCGCGCGACGAGGAGCGCGACCGGCGGCTGGCCGCCGAGGCGGGCGTCGACCTCATCTTCGCCCCCGATGCCGCCGAGCTCTACCCCGAGGACTTCGCCGCGACCGTCGAGGTGGCGGGTGGCCTCACCGACGTCCTCGACGGCGACCCGGCGCGGCGCGGCCCCGGCCACTTCCGCGGCGTCACCACGATCGTCGCCAAGCTGTTCAACGTCGTCGGTCCCGACGTCGCCTACTTCGGCCAGAAGGACGCCCAGCAGGCCGCCGTCGTCAAGCGGATGGTGCGCGACCTCAACTTCCCGGTGCGCATCGAGGTGATGCCGACCGTCCGCGAGGACGACGGCCTGGCGATGAGCTCGCGCAACGTCTACCTCGAGCCCGCCGACCGCGGCCGCGCCGTCGCCCTCTCGCGCGCCCTCGCCGCCGCCGAGCAGCAGGCGCTCGCGCGGGATTCGCTGGAGGCAGGGCTGGCCGCGGCGCGGATCGAGCTCGCCGCCGCGAACATCGAGCCCGAGTACCTGGAGGCCCGCGACGCGGAGACCCTGGCGCCGGTCGACCGCCTCGGGACCGGCCGCCCGATCCTGATCGCGGTCGCCGCCCCGGTCGGCGGCACCCGCCTGATCGACAACGTCGTCATCGAGCCGATCACCGGCTGAACGGAAGGGAGACCGGACGTGCAGAGGCAGATGCTGAAGTCGAAGATCCACCGCGCGACGGTGACCGACTGCGACGTTGACTACATCGGCTCGATCACGGTCGACACCGACCTGATGGCGTCGGCCGACCTGCTGGTCAACGAGCAGGTCCACGTCTGGGACGTCGACAACGGCAGCCGCTTCGTCACCTACGTGATCGAGGGCGAGCCCGGCTCGGGGGCGATGCAGGTGAACGGCGCCGCCGCCCACCTGGTCGAGCCCGGACACAAGATCATCGTCGCCTCTTTCGGCGCCTACGACGAGACCGACCTGGAGCGCTACGCGCCGGTCGTCGTCCACGTCGACGACGCCAACCGGCCGACCGCGGTCGACGACCGGCCGGAGGTGCTCGTCGCATGAGCTCCGGCGTCCGCTCCCACACCGTCCCCGCGGCCGACCGGGTCGCGATGTCCCTGCCGCGCCTGGCCGAGATGAAGGAGAACGGCGAACCGATCGTGATGGTCACCGCCTACGACTACCCGTCGGCCACCGTGGCCGAGGCGGCGGGCGTCGACCTCGTCCTGGTCGGCGACTCGGCCGCCAACGTGGTGCTCGGCTACGACCGCACGGACCTCGTCTCGATGGAGGAGATGATCGTCCTCGGCAAGGCCGTGCGCCGGGGCCTGCGGACGCCGCTGATGATCGGCGACCTGCCGATGGGCAGCTACGAGGCGAGCGACGAGCTGGCGGTCACCAGTGCCCAGCGGCTGGTCAAGGAGACCGGCTGCCAGGCGGTGAAGCTGGAGGCGGGCGGCATCTCCGTGCAACGCGCCCGGGCGATCGTCGCGGCGGGCATCCCGGTGATGGGGCACCTCGGCCTCACCCCGCAGACCGCCACCGCGCTGGGCGGCTACAAGGCGCAGGGCAAGTCGGCGAAGGCGGCGATCAAGATGAACGAGGACGCTCTCGCCCTGCAGGCGGCGGGCTGCTTCGCGGTGGTCTTCGAGGCGGTCCCGGCGGAGATCGCCGCGGCGATCTCCGACCGTCTCGACATCGTCACGATCGGGATCGGCGCCGGCGGCTCGACCTCCGGCCAGGTGCTCGTCTTCCACGACCTGCTCGGCATCACCACCGGGCACATGGCGAAATTCGTGAAGCGCTACGCCGACGTCCACGAGGAGATGGTCGCGGCGGTGTCCCGCTACGCCGAGGAGGTGCGCGGTGGCTCCTTCCCGGGCCCCGAGCACTCCTACGCGATCGACGCGGAGGAGCTCGACGACTTCCGCCGCCACGTCGACGACCGCGCCCTCGCCTCGGCGAAGGCGTGGGAGTGGGAGCCGCTCGGCTGATCTGTGGCGCCGGCCGCGGGGCGGTCGGCGCGCCGGTGCCGCGTCGCTACTTCGTCGGCCGGCCCTGCGACAGCTCGGTGTCGCGGCGGCCGGGGGAGAGGCCGGCGACCTTCAGCGCCGAGGGCTCGAAGAGGCGGAAGCGCAAGGGGCTGATCACTCCGTCCTCGCGTTTGCAGCGGGGGCAGTCTCCGGCACGGCCGGCGGCGGCGTTGAACTTGCTTTCGCATCGCTCGCAGTAGAACAAGGGGCACGTCCTTTGGTCGGTGGCGAGACCCGGGGGCTGTGTCCGAGCCTAATCCCCCTCGGCCGACCGTCCAAGCTTTTCTCACGCGGCGCGCCGGCTCTCCGTCCGGGGCCGGACGGAGGCCGGGCTCGCCACGGCGAATCAGGACGCCTTGGAGATCGACACCGCGGGAACCGTGCTGACTTTCTGCGTGAACTGCATCCGCTTCACCCCCTCGCTACGAATCGGTCTGTTTTTCAATCGCACCGACCGATTGATAGGGAAAGCTGATTCGATTGGTGTAGACAGATCCTCCATAAAGTCGCTGGATCGGTCAGAAAGTCCACTACGATCTAACGTCTTTCAGCAATCCAAGGGGGAATCAGATGGCAACGGCAGCAACGCGACGCAGTCCTGACGCGACGCTCGGGGCCGCGGTCGCCCATCCCATGCGCTGCCGTTGCCTGGCGATCCTGGCCGATCGCGTGGCCAGCCCGGTGGAAATCGCGCGGCAGCTGGGGCTCGAGGTGACCAACGTCGGCTACCACGTCAACGCGCTGGCCCAGGCCGGCCTGATCGAGGAGGTCGGTCGGCGGCCGGTCAGGGGTGCGGTCGAGCACTTCTACCGCGCGGTCGTGCGTCCGGTCACCTCGGATGCCGGCGAAGCGGAATTGACCGTCGCCGAGCGCAAGAGCTTCGCCCGCACGATCTGGTCGCTGATCACCGCGAATGCCACCACCGCATTGGAGGCGGGCACCCTGGTCGAGCGCCCCGACCACCATCTGACGAGGCTCCCGCTCCGCGTCGACGAGCAGGGCTGGTCGGAAGTCGTCGCTGCGTTTGCGGAGCTATACGAGCGTGTCTACGAGATCCAGGCGGGCAGCGCCGAACGGCTCGGTGAGCGTCCGGACGACCCCGGCATCTCGGCGCTCTCGGTGCTGGCCTTCTTCGAGACCGCGGAGCAGGCGCCCGCCGTCCCGATCTCCGAGGAGGAGCGCTCCGCCGCGTCTTAGCTTGGGCCGCGGACCGGCGCTTGGCCTTGCCCGGCAGGCCGCGCCGCCCGAGGTCGCGACGGAGCGGACGGGCGGAAGGCGCTCGCTACGCTGAAGACGTGCCCGGTCAGCTGATCGAACTGCCGGCCATCGCGCCTGCGCGGACGCACGCGGAACGCGAGCGGCTGGTTCGGCGCGCCCGCGGGCTCGCGGCCGTGGGCCTCGCCTGGCACGGCGTCGAGGCGGCGGTGGCGATCGTCGCCGGGGTCACCGCGGGCTCGATCGCCCTGGTCGGCTTCGGCGCCGACAGCGTCATCGAGCTGCTGGCCGCGATCGTCGTCCTGTGGCGGTTCGGGGACAGCCGTTCCGGCTCCGCGGCCGCCGAGCTGCGGGCGCAGAAGCTGATCGGCGCGAGCTTCTTCCTGCTCGCCGCCTACGTCGGCGTCGAGGCGATCCGCGCGCTGATCGTGGCCGACCACGCTTCGGTGAGCTGGGTGGGAATCGGCCTGGCGGCGGTCACCGTGGTGCTGATGCCGCTGCTCGCCTCGGCCAAGGCGAAGGTGGGTGAGGAGCTCTCGTCCTCCTCGACCAAGAGCGAGGGCCGGCAGAACCAGCTCTGCGCCTACCTTTCCGCGGCCCTGCTGGTCGGGCTCGGCGGCAACGCCCTGTTCGGTCTTTGGTGGCTCGACCCCGTCACGGCTCTCGTGATCGGCGCCGTCGCGCTCTCCGAGGGGCGCGAGGCGTGGCGCGGCGAGAGCTGCAGCGCGGACGGTTGCTGCTAGCGGCGGGTGCCGGCCTCATGGCGGTCGGGACGTTGGGCCCGCCTTGACGATGATACCCCTCGGGGGTATAATCCGGCAATGAATGCCGCCACCCCGCAACGGGGCTATACCGCCAGCAAGGACCAACTGCTGAAACGGCTGGCCAGGGTCGAGGGCCAGGTCCGGGGGATCACGAAGATGGTCGAGGAGGACCGCTACTGCATCGACGTCGTGACCCAGATCAACGCGATTCAGGCCGCGCTCGACAAGATCTCCCTCGGCCTGCTCGACGGCCACGCCCGGGTCTGCATGCGCGACGGGGGAACGGCTCCCGACGACCCCGAAGAGCGGGTCGACGAGCTGATGGGCGCCGTCGGGCGGCTGCTGGGCCGCTGAGGCGGCCGGCTCCTCCATGATACCCTAGGGGGGTATCTGACGGAGAACGTGAGGAGGTACCGATGTCGGAGTCCGCCACCTATCGAGTCCCGGGAATGAGCTGCGACCACTGCAAGGCCGCGGTCACCGAGGAGCTGAGCTCCGTCGCCGGGGTCGAGGCGGTCGGCGTCGATCTCGAGACCAAGCTGGTCACGGTCTCCGGCTCCTCGCTGCGCGACGACGCGCTGCGGGAGGCGATCGACGAGGCCGGCTACGAGGTCGACTGATGGTCGGGGTCGCCGAGCAGGCGCCGCCCGCCGCGGACCGGGTCGAGCTGGCGCTCGAGGGGATGACCTGCGCCTCCTGCGCGGCCCGGATCGAGAAGCGCCTCAACAAGCTCGACGGGGTCGACGCGACCGTCAACTACGCCACCGAGCAGGCCTCGGTCGCCTTCGACGCCGACCAGGTCGCCGTCGACGACCTGATCGGCGCCGTCGAGGCCGCGGGCTACCACGCCTCGTTGCCCCGCGAGGCGCTCGGCGAGGAGGACCCGGTTCGCCCCTGGCGGGCCCGCCTGGTGGTCGCCATCGCCCTCGCCGTGCCGCTGATGGTGCTGGCCTGGGCCTCGCCGCTGCAGTTCTCCGGCTGGAAGTGGGTCTCGCTTGTCCTCGCGACCCCGGTCGTCTTCTGGTGCGGTTGGCCCTTCCACCGCGCCGCCGCGCTGAACGCCCGCCACCTGGTGGCGACGATGGACACGCTGGTCTCGGTCGGCACCCTCGCCGCCTGGACCTGGTCGACCGTGGTGTTGGTCGGGGGCATGTCCCAGGACCTCTACTTCGATGCCGCGGCGACGATCACCGCGCTGATCCTCCTCGGCCGCTACTTCGAGGCGCGCGCCAAGCGCCGCTCCGGCGAGGCGATCCGCAGGCTGGTGGAGATGGGCGCCAAGGAGGCGCGCCTGCTGCGCGACGGCGAGGAGGTGCCGGTGCCGGTCGAGGAGCTGCGGGTCGGCGACCTCTTCGTGGTGCGTCCCGGCGAGAAGGTCGCCGCCGACGGCGTGGTCGAGAGCGGCAGCTCGGCGGTCGACGCCTCGATGCTGACCGGCGAGTCGGTGCCGGTCGAGGTCGGGCCCGGCGCGGAGGTCGCCGGGGCGACGATCAACGCCTCCGGCCGGCTCGTCGTCCGGGCCACCCGGGTCGGTGCCGAAACCGCCCTGGCACAGATCGCGCGCCTGGTCGCCGAGGCCCAGGCGGGCAAGGCGCCGGTGCAGCGGCTGGCCGATCGGGTCTCCGCCGTCTTCGTCCCCGTCGTCATCGCCCTCTCGCTGCTTACCTTGGCCGGCTGGCTGCTGCTCGGCGGCGGCGCCGCCGCCGCGTTCACGGCGGCGGTCGCGGTGATCATCATCGCCTGTCCGTGCGCGCTCGGGCTGGCCACGCCGACCGCGCTGATGGTCGGCAGCGGCCGCGGCGCCCAGCTGGGGATCCTGATCAAGGGCCCGGAAGTCCTCGAGCAGACGCGCCAGGTGAGCGCCATCGTCCTCGACAAGACCGGCACCGTCACCGAGGGCAGGATGGAGGTCGCCGCCGTCCTCGCCGCGGACGGAGTCGACGAGGACGAGTTGCTGCGGCTTGCCGCGGCCGCCGAGTCGGCCGGCGAGCACCCGATCGCGCAGGCGATCGCCGCCCATGGCCGCCGGCGGCTGGGCGCGCTCCCGGCGCCGGAGAGCTTCGAGAACCGCGCCGGGCTCGGCATCGTCGCCGCGGTCGAAGGGCACGGCGTGCTGGTCGGCCGCCCGGCTTTCCTGGCCGAGTGGAGCGTCGGTCTGACCGCGGAGCTGGAGGCCGCCGCGAGCCGGCTGGAGGGGGAGGGCGACACGGTCGTCGCGATCGCCTCCGACGGGCAGGCGCGGGGCCTGATCGCCGTCGCCGACGCGGTCAAGGAGACGAGCGCCGCGGCGATCGCCGAGCTGAAGGCGCTCGGCCTCGAGCCGGTGCTGCTGACCGGCGACAACGAGCGCGCCGCGCGCGCGGTCGCCGCGGAGGTCGGCATCGAGCGGGTGCTGGCCGGGGTGCTCCCGGACGGCAAGGCGGCGGAGATTCGCCGGCTGCAGGATTCCGGCGAGGTCGTGGCGATGGTCGGCGACGGGGTCAACGACGCCCCGGCGCTCGCCCAGGCCGACCTCGGGCTGGCGATCGGCACCGGCACCGACGTGGCGATCGAGGCCTCCGACCTCACCCTCGTCTCGGGCGACCTGCGCGCCGCCGGCGACGCGATCCGCCTCGCCCGCCGGACCCTGGGCACGATCAAGGGCAACCTCTTCTGGGCCTTCGGCTACAACGTCGCCGCGATCCCGCTGGCGATCGCCGGGCTGCTCAACCCGATCATCGCCGCCGCCGCGATGTCCTTCTCCAGCGTCTTCGTCGTCACCAACTCGCTGCGCCTGCGGCGGTTCCGCTCCAAGCGGGTCGAATCGGCCTGATCGCGTCGCGGCGCTCGCCGGCCCACCTCGGGCTCGTCCGGCGGGCACGGCCGAAACCGTCTAGTCCTCCGACTCCGACCCGCCGTGGCGCAGCGTCAACACCTGGTCGGGGTTGACCCCGACCCGCTCGCCGCTGCCGCGCTCGACCAGCCAGGCGAATCTCGCATGACCCGATCGAGCCGCGTCCGACAGCAGCTTCTCCACCTCGCCGATGTCACCGTCGACTTCGACGATCTCCCCGTTCATGAGCGTTATCTGGGCGTGTGCCACGGTTCCATGGTAGGGGGCAGGCGCCGGAGCGCGACCCGACGCCGAACCGCACGGGGGCGCTTGACGGCGGACGGGCCCTGCTACGCTCGGTCGAGTTCGAGTCGGACTTCTCCGACCAAAGCAGTGCCGCGCCCGTAGATCTTGCTTGCATGCCTGTCGGCATCCTCCGCGTTCGCAGTGCACATACAAGGAGGTATAGACAGATGGCAACCGGAACCGTCAAGTGGTTCAGCGACGACAAGGGCTACGGCTTCATCGTCCCCGACGATGCAGGCAAGGACCTGTTCGTCCATCACAACGACATCGGCGGCGAGGGCTTCAAGTCGCTGGCCGAAGGCGCCAAGGTGTCCTACGAGGCCGAGCCCGGGGACAAGGGACCGAAAGCGGTGAACGTTCAGGCGCTCGCCTGAGACGCGGCGAAGGCCCCGCGGCTCTTGCGGGGCCTTCGGTGTGAGTCCCGCGGGGACCTCGGCGCGACCGTCTCCACGCGACCGACTTCGTTGCATTTGAGACTACCGGGGGCATGGCTGCTACCGTGGTCAGGTCGGGTCAGGGCGATTCGCCGCCCGAGAGGTTCCGTTTCCTCCGTGTGCCGATTGGCGCCTTGGGGCCGCAGGATCTCCCAAGACGTCCAATTCAGGAGACAAGAAATCACTTCCTTTGCCGACCTCGGCACTTCCCGGTCGGTCGTCGACGCCCTCGCGGCGCGCTCGATCGATCATCGGTTCCCCGTCCAGGAGATGGTGATCCGCGACGCGGTTGCCGTCGGCGGCGACAAGTCTCAGCGCCGGCGCGAGCAGGCACTCTCGCGCTTCGAACGCGGCGGCACCGGCACCAGCTTCGCGCTCCGGTATGGGCCCTCCGGCGCCGCCCGAAGGCGGCGCAACCGTCGCAGGCGCGCCAGGGCGACAGTCTGAGCCGTGGGCGCCGGAGCCGTCAGGTGGAGATGCACCCGCTGCAAGGTCTCCGTCGGAAGGCTCGATGGCTCCCCGGCCGGGCTGCCGGGCACCTGGACGCGCACCGGCGACTCGATCTTCTGCCTGACCTGCAGCCGCGCGCTGGCGGGCGAGGCAGCGTTGGACTCCGCCCCGACCGTCTGCTCGCGACACGAGCGGTTCCTCCTGCAGCGTGAGGCGGTGATCCGCTTCGAGATCGCCCGCACGCCGCTGGCGCCGGACCGGATCATCGCGAACGCCTGTCGAACCTCGCCGAAAAAGGTCGCGTCGGTCCGCAAGGCTTTGGACGGCGTCGCCTCCGATCACCCCGCGGCCACCCCGAGCGGGACCTGAGTACGGCCACGCGACGGAGCGCGGTGGCAGCTGAATCGACTCGACCCCGCCGGCCGAAACATCGGACAGGTCTCCGACCGGCTCGAGCACGCAGATCCCACCTTCACGCTGTGCACCTACGTCCATCTGCTTGATTCTGGGTCGGTGACGCCGACGTTTTCGAGATCGAGGGCAGCGCCCAGGGCAATACCAGGGCGACACGCGGTCCGAAAAAGTCCGCAGGTCAGTCGACCGCCGAAGCCCGGCATTTGGCAGTCTGGAGCCAATATGTCGCCCAGCCGCAAACAGTCGTAAGCCGATATGCCGATCTATGAGTACGAGTGCGAAGGGTGCGGGGCCTGCTTCGAGGAGCTGGTCGGGTCGTCCACCGGGTCGCCGGCGTGCCCCACGTGCGGCTCGATGCGCACGCGGCGGTTGATCTCGACGGTCTCGCCGCCGGCGCGGACGCCGCGGGGCGCGCGGGTGCGCTCCGAGGAATCGCGGCGGCGGGAGCGGGAGGCGGCGCGGCAGGACCGGCTGGGCGAGTCGCGCAGGCGGCGGGCGGCGGGGGAGAAGCCGTGACCGGGGCGGTGGGGAGCGATCGTGGGCGCGGCTGACGCGGCGGCGCGGCGCGAGCAGCTGGTCGACCTCTACAAGGAGGTCGACGCCTGCACGAAGTGCCCCCTGCACGAGACGCGCACCAAGGCCGTCTTCGGGGCCGGCAACGCCGACGCCGACCTGATGTTCGTCGGTGAGGCTCCGGGCGCCGAAGAGGACCGCCAGGGGCTGCCGTTCGTCGGCCGCGCCGGCGGGCTGCTGAACGAGCTGCTGGTGGAGATCGGGCTCTCCCGCGAGGACGTATTCATCTGCAACGTCCTCAAGTCGCGGCCGCCGGGCAACCGGGACCCGCTGCCGACCGAGATCGCCGCCTGCGAGCCCTACCTGTTCGAGCAGGTGCGGCTGATCGAGCCGCGCGTCGTCTGCACGCTCGGCAACTTCGCCACCAAGCTGCTGACCGGCAGCCCGACCGGCATCACCAAGGTGCGGGGCACGCCGCAGACCCACGAGCTGGGCGGCCGCACCGTCTTCCTGCTGCCGCTCTTCCACCCGGCCGCGGCGCTGCGCACGCCCGCCGTCAAGGAGCAGTTGCGGGGCGACTTCGCGACGATCCCGGCGCTGCTCGAGCAGGCGCTGCCGGCGCCCTTGCCGAGCGCCGAGGAAATCGCCGCGGCCGAGGCGGAATCGGGTCGCGGCTCCGCGCCCCCGCCCCCGCCCGCCGACCAGCTCGGCTTCTTCGGCTGATCGATGGGCGAGGAGCGCACCGAAACCGGCTCGGCGGCGGAGACCGAAGCGGTCGGCGCGCGCCTGGCCCGCCGGCTCGCCGCCGGCGACGTGGTGGTGGTGTCCGGCGAGGTCGGCGCGGGCAAGACGACCCTGATCCGCGGCGCCGCCCGCGCCCTCGGGGTCACCGAGCCGGTGACCTCGCCGACCTTCACGATCGGCCGGCGCTACACCGGCGGCCGGCTGCCGATCTCCCACCTCGACCTCTACCGGCTCGAGGACCTCGAGGGCGAGGACCCGGCGCTGCTCGACGACTACCTGGGCGGCGGCGGAGTCGCCTTCGTCGAGTGGCCCGCCGCGGGGGCGGGGCGACTGGGCCGCCCGGCCGTCGAGGTGCGGATCGAGCACGCCGGCGAGGAGCGCCGCACGATCGAGGTCGTCATCTAGATACCCTCAGACCAAGGCTCGGCAGCACCGCACCGGAAGCGCCCGGCAGGGGTTACGGAATGGATGCTGAAGGATGAGCCCACGCACAGTCGAGCCAGGAGGGATCGAGGATGAAGAAAGGAACGCTGTCGGCGCTGGCGATCGCCGCCCTGATGACCGGGTTGCTGATCGGCGTCTCGACGTCCTCGGCCGGGGTCAGGCACTCGACGACCTACACCCGACAGGTGACTACCCACGCGAAGACCAGGCAGACGCCGGCCTTCAAGCACTACGTCGCCTGCGGGCTCTCGCGCAAGGCGAAGCCGTCCCACGCGTGCCCGATGAGGAGCAACAAGGGCGCCTTCTTCAAGAGCCTCAAGGCCGACGTCAAATACACGGTCTGCGTCAAGTTCCCGAAACACGAACATCTCTGCACCGAAAAGCCGCAGGAAGCCGAACAGGGAACCCTCTACGTCAACAAGATCACCTCGACCACTCCCGGCCGCCATCAAGTCACCTGGTTCGTCGGCGGCAAGAGGGTCGGCAGGGTCATCTTTCGCGTGAAGTAGGACGCGGGAGGACGGATCCCCTGGTCGTCGTCGGCTTCGACACCGCGACCCCCGACACGGCCGCCTGCGCCTGGCGCGACGGCGAGCCGGTGGCCGAGGAGCGGCTGGGCCTCTCCGAGCGCGGCCGGCCGCGCCACGCGACCGGCCTGCTGACCGAGGTCGAGCGCTGCGCCGGCGCGGCGGGGGGCTGGGAGGCGGTCGACCTGCTGGCGGTCGGGCTCGGGCCCGGGTCCTTCACCGGCCTGCGGGTCGGGATCGCCACCGCCAAGGGGCTGGCCCTCTCGCTCGGGATGCCCGCGCGCGGCGTCTCGACCCTCGACGCGCTCGGTGCCGGGATCGGCGCGGCCGGCGCGACCGGGGAGCGGCTCGCGGTGCTCGACGGCTACCGCGGCGAGGTCTTCGCCGCGCTCTACGACGAGGCAGGCAAGGTGCTGTGGGAGCCCGCCGTGATGCGCCCCGAGGCGCTCGCCGAGCGACTCGGGGGACTGCCGGTGCCGCCCTCGGTCGGCGGTTCCGGGGCGATACGATTTCGTCACGAGTTGGAAGGAGCCGGCGGCATCCGCATCCCGGACGACGCCGATCCCGTCCACCGGGTCGCCGCGCGCCACATCTGCGCCCTGGCGGCGGCGGGGGAGGGCTCCGGGTCGCTCGAACCGATCTACCTCAGACCTCCAGACGCGGAGCGTTGGCGTGAGCGAGATTCTTTCCAGAGAGCAGACTGACCGTCCCGCCGGGGAGCAGGTCCGCGTCCGCCGGCTCGCCTACAGCGACCTGCCGAACGTGATCTCGATCGAGCGCCGCTCCTTCCCGACCCCGTGGTCGCTGGCGATGTTCGTGCTGGAGCTTTCCAAGCCGTCCGGGATCTGCCTGGCGGCGACCCGCGGCGAGGATCTGGCGGGCTACGTCGTCTGCTCGCGCTACGACCAGGTCTGGCACCTGATGAACGTCGCCGTCTCGCCCGACCACCGCGCCGCCGGCGTCGCCGGGGCACTGCTCCGCCGCCTCTTCGAGGAGGGCCGCGGCCGGCTGCCCTTCACGCTCGAGGTGCGCGTCTCCAATCACCGCGCGATCGGCATGTACGAGCACTTCGGCTTCCGCTCCGCCGGCGTCCGTCCCCGCTACTACCACGACAACGGCGAGGACGCGCTGATCATGTGGCTGGACTGAGATTTGCGAGCCCGACCGACCGAGCGTCCATATCTGATCCCCGTGAGGGAGGGAGGGTGAGGCGGCGCGGGCCGGGATGGCGCCCGCCGCCCCCGGACGCGAAGCGGAGGAGGCGGCGGTTGTGATCCTCGCCATCGAGACGTCCTGTGACGACACCTGCGCCGCGGTGATCGACGGCGGCGCGATCCTCTCCAACGTGATCTCCTCGCAGGCCGCCGCCCACGCGGGCTTCGGCGGCGTCGTCCCGGAGGTCGCGGCGCGCCACCACCTGGAGCTGGCCGAGCCGGTGGTCGAGGCGGCGCTGGCCGAGGCCGGGGTGACGCTCGACGACGTCGAGGCGGTCGCCGCCACCGTCGGGCCGGGGCTGATCGGCGCCCTGCTGGTCGGCGTCTCCACCGCCAAGGCGATCGCCGCGGCGCGTCGCCTGCCGCTGATCGGAGTCGACCACCTGCAGGGGCACGTCGCCGCCAACTTCCTCGAGCCCGACCCGCTCGAGCCGCCGTTCCTCTGCCTGGTCGCCTCCGGCGGCCACACCCTGCTCGCCGCGGTCCGCGACCACGCCGGCCACGACGTGCTCGGGCAGACCCTCGACGACGCCGCCGGCGAGGCGTTCGACAAGTCGGCGCGGCTGCTCGGGCTCGGCTACCCGGGCGGGCCGCTGATCCAGAAGGAGGCCGAGCGCGGCGACCCCGAGGCCTTCGAGATGCCGGTCGCGATGTCGCGCGACCCGGGCCTCGACTTCTCCTTCTCGGGGCTGAAGACGGCGCTCGTCTACCGCTGTCGCGAGCTCGGCCCGGAGGGCGTCGCCGCGCGCCGCGCCGACCTCGCCGCCTCCTTCCAGAAGGCGGTCGTCGACCAGCTCGTCGCGAAGCTGAGGCGGGCGCTCAAGAAGGGCGACTGGAGGGCGGTCGCGCTGGGCGGCGGCGTCGCCGCCAACGGGCCGCTGCGCGAGGCGGTCGCCCGGCTCTGCGAGAGCCAGGGCGTCGAGTTGAAGCTCGTCCCGATCAGCCTCTGCACCGACAACGCCGCGATGATCGGCTCCGCCGCCCGCTGGGCGCGGCCGGTCCCCTACCCGGACTACCTCGGCTACGACGCCTTCGCGACCGGCGAGCGGCCGGCCGCATGACCGAGGTCGTCGTCTACTCGCGCCCGGGCTGCCACCTCTGCGAGGCGGCGATCGAGCGCCTCGTCGCCCTGCACGGCGAGGGCTACCGCTTCGAATTGCACGAGATCGACATCGAGAGCGACGAGCTGCTGCTGCGCCGCCATCTGGAGCGGATCCCGGTGGTCGAGGTGGACGGGATCGTCGCCTCCGAGCTGATCTTCGACGAGGCGGGCGTGCGCGCCAGGCTCGATACTGTGGGGGCATGGCCGACGTGATCGACGAGATCCAGGCAGCCGGGCTGCCGGTGGAAGGCGAGCGCCTCTCGCTCGGGGTCGCGGCGCGCCTCTCGCGCTACCTGCAGGTCCTGACCCAGGCGCGCAAGATGGGCCGCCAGACGATCTCCTCGCAGGAGCTCTCCGAGTACACCCACATCAACCCGACCCAGATCCGGCGCGACCTCTCCGGCTTCGGCAAGTTCGGCAAGCGCGGGGTCGGCTACAACGTCGACTCGCTGGTCTCGGAGATCCGCAAGATCCTGCGCACCTCCGGCCAGCACAACATCGCCCTCTTCGGCGCCGGCCACCTCGGCCAGGCGATCGCCTCCTCGGCGATCTTCGCCGACCACGGCTTCCAGGTCGTCGCGGTCTTCGACCCCGACGAGTCGAAGATCGGCACAGAGATCGGCGACGTCACCGTGCAGGGGTTGGACGGGGACCTGGCCAAGGAGGTTGCCGAGAAGGAGGTGGTGGTCGGCGTCCTCGCGGTTCCCGCCGCCGCCGCCCAGGAGGTCGCCGATCGGCTGGTCGAGGCGGGCGTGAAGATCATCTTCAACTACTCCGAGCAGCTGCTGCAGGTGCCGCCCGAGGTCACCGTCCACACCTCGAGCCCCGCCGTCGACCTGCTCTACGCGCTGTACTTCTACCTGGCCTGAGCCACTGCCTTGACGCTCGACCTCGATGGCGCTCGCGAGCGGTTCGAGAGCTCGACCGACTTCACGATCGGCCTCGAGGAGGAGTTCGCGCTGCTCGACCCGGCGACGCTCGAGCTGGTGCAGCGCTACGAGGAGGTGAAGGCCGAGTGCGACCGCGACGAGGTGCTGGCCGCCTCGGCGGCGGGCGAGCTGATCGCCTCGGAGATCGAGATCCGCTCCGGGCGGGCGGAGAGCTTCGCCGATGCGGTCGCCGCCCAGCAGGATCGCCGTGACCGGCTGTTCGCGCTGATCGGGCGGATGGGCCTGGCGGCGGCGGCGATGGGCACCCACCCGTGGGCCGGCTACCTCGACCAGCGGATCATCGACACGCCGCACTACAACCGGCTGCGCGAAGAACTCGGCTGGGTGGCGCAGCGCAACAACACCTGGAGCCTCCACGTACACGTCGGGGTGCGCGGCGCCGACCGCGCGATCGCCGTCTGCGACCGGGTCCGGGAGCTGCTTCCGGCGCTGCTCGCGGCCTCGGCGAACTCGCCCTTCCTCGACGGTCGCGACACCGGCCTCGCCACGGTGCGATCGGAGATCTTCACCCGCACGTTCCCGCGTTGCGGCGTGCCCTCGGCGTTCGGCGACTGGGACACATACGCCGACTTCATCGGCCTGCTGCAGCGGACCGGCTCGGTGGTCGAGTCGACCCAGCTCTGGTGGAGCGTGCGCCCGCACCACAGCTTCGGCACGGTCGAGGTGCGGATCTGCGACGCGCAGACGCGGGGGGACGAGGCGACGGCGCTGGCCGGGCTGATCGTCGCCTGCGTCGCCCAGACGGCGCTCGACCTCGACGAACGCGGCCCGGCGGCGTGGGTGCCGCAGGCCGACCGCGAGGTGGAGGAGAACCTCTGGCGGGCGATCCGCCACGGCGCGGGCGGCCGGATGATCGACTTCCGGGCGGGGGAGGAGGTCGCGACGCGGGCGGTCTTCGAGCGGCTGCTCGAGTGGACCGAGCCCGCCCGAGGCATCCTCGGGATCGAGCCGGCGCTGCCGGAGCAGGGCGGGGCCGAGCGGGCCCGCGCGGCGCTGGCCGACGGTGCCCCGCTGGAGGACGTCTACCGCGCCGCGGTCGCCGAGACGGCCCGCACCTACGCGGGCGGCCGCGCCGCCGGCGAGCGCGTCTGAGCGTTCCCGGCAGAGGTAGACCACTCAAGTTTCCGATCCCTGATATAGGCTGCCCGCCGGGAAACTCCACGGAGGGAAGTGACTTGACCAGCTTTCTTAGGGAATACGGCGTGGTCGTCGCACTCGTTTGTGCCGGGGCCGCGGTTGCGTACGGACTACTAATCACGCGGTGGTTGCTGTCCAAATCACCGGGCAACGACCGGATGCGGGAAATCTCGGGCGCCGTGCAGGAAGGGGCGCAGGCCTACCTCACCCGGCAGTACACGATCATCGGCGCGGTCGCGATCCCGATCGCGGTCCTGCTGCTCATCCTGCAGGACTACAAGACGGCGATCGGCTTCCTGATCGGGGCGTCGCTGTCGGGGGCCACCGGCTTCATCGGCATGAACGTCTCGGTGCGTGCCAACGCGCGGGTCGCCGAGGCCGCCCGGGGCGGCGTGCCGCCCGCCCTCGACGTCGCCTTCAAAGGCGGTTCGGTCACCGGCCTGCTGGTCGTCGGCCTGGCGCTGCTCGGCGTCGCCGGCTACTTCGGGATCCTGATCATCACCGGCTCCAGCGACAAGGGAGCGGTGGACGCCCTGATCGGGCTCAGCTTCGGCAGCTCGCTGATCTCGGTGTTCGCGCGGCTCGGCGGCGGCATCTTCACCAAGGCCGCCGACGTCGGCGCCGACCTGGTCGGCAAGGTCGAGGCGGGGATCCCCGAGGACGACCCCCGCAACCCGGCGGTGATCGCCGACAACGTCGGCGACAACGTCGGCGACTGCGCCGGCATGGCCGCCGACCTGTTCGAGACCTACGCGGTCACCACGGTCGCCGTGATGCTGCTGGGCGTCCTCACCTTCAACGCGGAATTCGCGCGCGAGGTGGCGATCTATCCGCTGATGCTGGGCGGGATCGCGATCATCGCCTCGATCATCGGCGCGCTCAGCGTGCGGACGAGCAGCGACAAGGTCGAGGGGGCGCTGTACCGCGGCCTGCTGATCTCCGGGATCCTCTCGATCGCGGCCTTCTACCCGATCACCAGCTGGATGATGAGCGACCCGTTGCGGGTCGGCTTCGCCTCAGCCGCGGCGGAATCGGTGAGCGTGACCGACCTCTGGCTCTGCGCCGCGATCGGGGTCGCGGTCACCGCGCTGCTCTTCGGGATCACCGAATTTTATACGTCGACCCGCTTCCGGCCGGTGAAGATGATCGCCGACGCGTCGGAGACCGGGCACGCGACGAACATCATCGCCGGGCTCGCCCAGGGCTTCCAGTCGACGGCGGCGCCGGCCCTGGTGATCGCCCTGGCGATCCTCGGCGCCAACCAGCTGGCCGGGATCTACGGCATCGGCGTCGCCGTGGTCGCCCAGCTCTCGCTATGCGGTGTGATCGTCGCCCTCGACGCGTTCGGGCCGATCACCGACAACGCCGGCGGCATCGCCGAGATGGCGGAACTGCCGGAGGAGGTGCGCGACATCACCGACCCGCTCGACGCGGTCGGCAACACCACCAAGGCGGTGACCAAGGGCTACGCGATCGGCTCTGCGGCGCTCGCCGCGCTGGTCCTGTTCGCGGCCTTCAAAAGCGAACTGGAAGACGCCAAACCGGCGAACTTCAATATCGGCTCGCTCTTCCACCTGACCAGTCCGGCGGTCCTGATCGGGCTGATCATCGGCGGGATGATGGTCTACCTGTTCGTCGCCTTCGCGATCGAGGCGGTCGGGCGGGCCGGCGGCCAGGTGGTCGAGGAGGTCCGCAAACAGTTCCGCGAGCACCCGGGGATCATGGAGGGGACGGAGAAACCGGAGTACGGGAAAACCGTCGCCATCGTGACCGCGGCGGCGCAGAAAGAGATGATCCTGCCGGCGCTGATCCCGATCATCGTCCCGGTGGTCGTCGGCATCATCAGCGTCAACGCGCTCGGCGGGCTGCTGATCGGGGTGATCGTGGTCGGCCTGTTCGTGGCGATCTCGATGACCGCCGGCGGCGGCGCCTGGGACAACGCGAAGAAGCTGATCGAGGACGGCGCCCACGGCGGCAAGGGCTCCGAGGCCCACGCCGCCTCGGTGACCGGCGACACGGTCGGCGATCCCTACAAGGACACCGCCGGCCCGGCGATCAACCCGATGATCAAGGTGGCCAACATCGTCGCGATCCTGATCATCCCGATCGTGCATTTCTGAGCGTCGCGACGGCCCCCTGCGGGTCGTCGGGGCAACGGCGGGCGCCCGCGACGCGGCGCCCGCCGGCCCCCGTTCAGGCGCGCTCCTCGCGCGGTTCCCGGCGGGACCCGTTGCTAGCGTTCGCGCGGTGAGGCGGCACCTGCTGAGCGTTTGGCGGAAGTTGACCTGGCCCTGGCGCCGGTTCCCGAGGACGGCGGGCGCGCTGGCCGGGCTGGCGGCGCTCCTCTGCCTGGCGGTGGTCGGCGCTAATGCCTACGTCCTGCTGAGCACCCAAGGCGAGGCGACCGGCGAGGTCGCCGCGGTGCCGGCCGCCGAAGTGGCGATCGTGCCCGGGGTGCTGGTCAGGCCGAACGGGCGGATGAGCCCGATGCTCGCCGACCGGGTCACCGAGGCCGCGCGGCTCTGGCACGACGGCAAGGTGGGCAAGATCCTCGTCTCCGGCGACCACGGGACCTGGGGCTACGACGAGCCGGACACGATGCGCAAGGCGCTCGTCGGCGACGGCGTCCGGCCGCGCGACATCTTCGAGGATCACGCCGGCTTCGACACCTGGGCGACGATGGTGCGGGCGCGCTCGGTCTTCGGCGTGCGCGACGCGGTGGTCGTCACCCAGGGCTTCCACATGCCCCGCGCCCTCTACCTGGCCGAAGAAGCGGGGATCCACGCGACCGGCCTGCTCGCCGACAGGCACGACTGGGGTCTCCAGGGCGAGCGCAGCGAAGCGCGCGAGGTCCTCGCCCGGGTCAAGGCGCTCTGGGACGTGAGCGTCGACGCCGCGGCGACCGCCGGGCCGAAGATCCCGATCCAGACCTCCGACGGCCGCGAAAGCTGGGGCCCGGCGCCGCCGCCCGGCACGCCGGCGGCCGGCTCGCCGGACTCGCCGGCCGCCGCCGCCCGCCTCGACGCCCGCGCCGCGCGCCTCCGCCGCACCTCCTGAGCCGCGGCGCGGCTACGCCCGCCCGCCCGAGCGGCTAGCGTGCCGGATCGTGCCGCAGGACTGGGTCAACGTCTTCGATGCTGCGCGTGCGGCCGAGCGGCAGCTCGAGCCGGGCCCGCGCGGCTACTTCTTCGGCGGTGCCGGCGACGAGGTGACGCTGCGCGACAACCTCGCCGACTGGCGCGGCTGGCGGCTGCGCCCGCGGCAACTGACCGGGGTCGAGGCCTCCTCGACCGCCGCCACGCTGCTCGGCGACCCGGTCGCGGCGCCGATCCTCGTCGCCCCGGTCGCCTACCAGCGGCTGCTCCACCCGGAGGGCGAGTTGGCGATGGCCCGCGCCGCCGCGGCGGCGGGGACGGTGATGTGCCTCTCGACCCTGGCGACGACCACCCCGACCGCGGTCGCCGCCGCCGCGCCCGGCGCGCGGCGCTGGTTCCAGCTCTACCCGTTCGGCGACGGCGCGGTCACGCGGGCGCTGATGGAAGAGGCGGTGGCGGCCGGCTTCGAGGCGGTCGTGATCACCGTCGACGCGCCGCCCGGCGGCAACCGCGAGCAGGACCTCCGCACCGACTTCACGATCCCGGCCGAGATCGAGATCCCCAGCGTCGCCGCGGCGCTCGGCGGCTCGCGCAAGGTCACGATCGAGGAGACCTTCGACCTGATGACCCGGTCGCTGACCTGGGAGGACCTCGGCGGGATCGCCGCCGCGGCCGGGGTGCCGCTGATCGTCAAGGGGCTGCTCACCGCCGAGGACGCGGCGCTCGCGGTCGAGCACGGCGCCGCCGGCGTCGTCGTCTCCAATCACGGTGGTCGCCAGCTCGACCGCGCGGTGAGCAGCGCCGAGGCGCTGCCGGAGATCGTCGAAGAGGTGGCGGGACGCGCCGCGGTCCTGGTCGACGGGGGAATTCGCCGCGGCACCGACATCGCCACCGCTCTGGCGCTCGGCGCCGACGCGGTCATGGTCGGCCGCCCGGCCGCCTGGGGGCTCGCCGGGGCGGGCGCCGCGGGGGTCGAGCGGGTGCTGCGGATGCTGATCGCCGAGCTTGAGCTGACCCTCGGCCTGCTGGGCCTCGAGACGCCCGCCGGGCTGGACCGGCGACACCTCCGGAGAGCGCTTCCGACGCGCGTATATTCGGAGGAAGAAGTCTTCGGCAGCAACTCCTAGATGGCCCAGCGAATCCCAAGAGATGAGTCGCTGAGTCGCGTCCACGGCGTCGGGGCGCTCTTCTCCGCCGCCTACGGCAACGTCGGCTCCTCGATCTACTACGCACTCGGCGTCACCGCCGCGTTCGCCCTCGGGCTGACGCCGGTCGCCTTCGTGATCACCGGGTTGATCTTCATGTGTACGGCGGCGACGTACGCCGAGGCCACCGTGATGTACCCGGAAGCGGGCGGCTCCTCGAGCTTCGCCCGTCACGCCTTCAACGAGTTCGTCAGCTTCGTCGCCGCCTGGGGGCAGATGCTCAACTACACGATCACGGCGGCGATCTCGGCCTTCTTCGTGCCCCACTACCTGGCCGTCTTCTGGCCCTGGCTGGGCCACAGCCCGGGCGACGTGGTCGGCGGCGCGGCGCTCGTCGTCGGGCTCGCGGCGCTCAACATCCGCGGCACCGAAGAGTCCTCGAAACTGAACCTGATCCTCGCCATCGCCGACCTCGCGACCCAGGTCGTCCTGGTCGGCATCGGCATCGTCCTGGTGCTGAGCCCGCACATCCTGGTCGACAACATCCACCTCGGCGTCGCCCCGACCTGGAGCAAGTTCGCGCTCGGGATCGCGGTCGGGATGATCGCCTACACCGGCATCGAGACGATCTCCAACATGGCCGAGGAGGCCAAGGACGCCGCCCGCACGATCCCCCGCAGCGTCGGCCTCGTGGTCGCCGCGGTGCTCGGCCTGTACCTGCTGATCCCGATCGTCGCGCTCTCGGCGATGCCGGTCGTCCACACCGCGAGCGGGTACCACACGGCGCTCGGCTCCCAGTACGCCGACGACCCGATCCTCGGCATCGTCGAGAACCTCGGCCTCTCCAGCGGCCCGACCGAAGTGCTGCGCTACTACGTTGGCGTGCTCGCCGCGGTGATCCTGCTGATCGCCACCAACGCCGCCCTGATCGGCGTCTCCCGGCTCACCTACTCGATGGGCCAGCACCGCCAGCTGCCCGAGGGCCTGCGCCAGGTCCACCCGAAGTACCGCACGCCCTACATCGCGATCGTCATCTTCGCCGGCGTCGCGATCCTCACCCTGATCCCGGGCAAGACCAACTTCCTGGCGACGATGTACTCGTTCGGCGCGATGCTGTCGTTCACGATCGCCCACGTCGCCGTGATCCAGCTGCGCCGGTCCCACGGCCATGTGGAGCGCACCTGGAAGCCGCCGTTGAACATCCCGGCCTTCGGCTTCGACATCCCGCTCACCGCGGTGCTCGGCGGCCTCGGCACCTTCGCCGCCTGGATCGTGGTGATGGCGCTGAACCCGTCGACCCTGATCGTCGGCACGGGCTGGATGGTGCTCGGGGTGATCGTCTACGTCCTCTACCGCCGCAACCAGGGCCTGCCGCTGTCGCGCACGGTGAAGGTCGTCCTGCCGGAGCCGCTGGGGGTCGAGGAGGTCGAGTACCAGTCGGTCCTGGTCGCCTTCGAGGACGACGAGGCGTTCTCGCCGGAGATGGTCGCGACGGCGGTCAAGCTCGCCTCCAAGCGGCGCCGCGGCATCCACGTCCACTCGATGATGACCGTGCCCACCAACCTGCCGCTCGACGCCGAGCTGCCGGAGGCCGAAGCCGCGGCCCAGCGCCGGGTCGAGGAGGCGAAGCTGATCGGCGGCGCCCGCGTGACCGGTCACGTGGCCCGGGTGCGGCCGGGCCAGGCGGGCTACTCGGTGGCCGAGGAGGCGGCCGAGATCGAGGCGGCGGCGATCGTCGTCGGCCTCCGCTACCGCAACGGCGTCCCCCAGTACGACAAGACGCTGCAGACGATCCTCGGCGAGCGTCCCTGCCGGGTGATCGTCGTCTCCGAACCGTCCGAGAAACCGCCGGCCGTCCCCGGGGCCGCGGTGGTCGAGGCGGCCGCTTGAACCGCGGCGGCGGCTATCAGGGCGCGGTCCGCGCCTTCTCGCTGGTCTTCGTCGTGCTCGGCCTGGTGATGCTGGTCGTCACCCTGGCCAACGGGGGCGGCCCCACCTCGACCGGCTTCCTGATGGGGATCCTCTTCGTCGCGGTCGGCGGCGGGCGCTTCTGGATCGCGAGCAGGAACCTCTGATGCGGGTCCCGTTCGCGGCCCGCAAGGGCAAGCTGCGGCGCGGCCTGGGCGTCCCCTGGCTCTTCGCCGCCGCCTACTCGGCGGTCGGCTTCTCGATCTACTTCGCGCTCGGGGTGGTCGCCGAGCGGGGCCTCGGCCTGACCCCGCTGATCTTCCTCGCCGCCGGGCTGCTGTTCGGGCTGACGACCCTCTCCTACGTCGAGGGCGGGGCGATGTTCCGCGAGCGGGGCGGCTCCTCGACCTTCGCCCGCCACGCCTTCAACGAGCTGGTCGCCTTCATCGCCGGCTGGGCGATCCTGCTCGACTACCTGATCGTGATCGCCCTGGCGGCGATCTCGGTGCCCCACTACCTGGTGCCGATCTGGGGCGGCTTCGACGACAACGGCGTGCAGATCCTGGTTGCCGCGGCGGTGATCGTCGCCGCCTGCGTGCTCAACATCCTCAACGTCACCGGCCGCGGCCGGCAGCGCACCCTGGCCCTGATCGCGCTCGCCGACCTCGCCCTGCAGCTGGCGGTGATCGTGGTCGGCGCGATCGTCGTCATGCACCCCGACCGGCTGACCGCCCACATCCACCTCTTCGGCACCCCGAGCGCCCGTGACCTGATCTACGCGGCGGTCGTCGCGATGCTCGCCTACGCCGGCATCGAGGCCGCCTCCGACCTCGCCCCCGACATCGAAGTCGGCCGCCGCGACCTGCGGCGGATCGCCTGGCTGGGGGCGATCGCGGTGCCGCTGGTCTACGCCGGGATGGCGGCGATCGCGCTGATGGCGGTGCCGGTCGTGTCCGGCCCGAACGGTCCCGAAACGGCGCTCGGCCACGAATTCATCCGCGACCCGGTGCTCGGCGTCGTCTCCGCCTTCCACCCGCACTGGCTCTCGGAGATCATGCGCTGGGTGGTGGCTCTGGTCGCCGCGCCGGTCCTCTTCTGGGCGGCGACGACCTCGATGCTCGGCGTCTCCCGCCACACCTACACGCTGGCGATCAACCGTCAGATCCCCAGCTGGCTGGGCAAACTGGAGCGTCGCCGGGCGACGCCCTACGTGGCGATCACGATCTGCGGGCTGATCGCGCTGGGGCTGGTGGTGCCGACCAACATCAAGCTGCTGGCCAGCCTCTACGCGTTCGGGGCGACGCTGGCGATCACGATCGCCCACCTCTCGGTGATCCGCCTGCGGGTGACGATGCCGGACAGGCGGCGGCCGTTCCGCATCCCCTGGGGGATGGCCTGGGGCAAAGCGGAGCTGCCGGTCCCGGCGATGATCGCCGCCGTCGCCAGCGCGCTGGCCTTCCTCAGCGTGCTCGCCTTCCACTCCAGCGCCCGCTGGGTGGGGATCGGCTGGATGGCCTTCGGCCTCACCTTCTACGTCGTCTACCGCAAGGTCTTCGAGGGGACGACGCTGACCAAGCGCGTCTCGGTCGGCGAGGCGGCGCTCACCAAGCAGATCCCCGAGGTCGAGTTCTCCAACCTCCTGGTGCCGGTGTTCGGGACCAAGCTCGACGACGACATCGTCGCGACCGCGGGCCGGCTGGCCGCCGCCGAGCGGGAGGACGGCGACGGCGAGGCGGAGTCCCACCTGGAGCTGGTCTACGTGATCGAGGTGCCGCTGACCCTGCCGCTCGACGCCGAGCTGCCCCCGGAGCGCGAGGCGCAGGCGCGGCGGGCGCTGGAGCGGGCGCGCGAGGTGGGGGAGGAGTACGCCGCCGTCGACGTCTCCACCGAGGTGATCCGCGCCCGCCGGGTCGGCGCCGGGATCGTCGAAGCGGCGCGCCGGGCGGGCTCGGAAGCGATCATCATCGGCGGCGAGCCGCCCAGCAAGATCCGCGGCGGCGGCAGGTTCGGCGGGATCGGCGCCGCCAAGGCCGAGATCGGCGCGGCGACCGAGTACGTGCTCAAAAAAGCCCCCTGCCGGGTGCTGCTCACGGCGCCGCCGGAGCCGGAGAGCGGCGCCGGCGACGACTACGGGACCGACGCGGACGGCTAGCCGCCGGCGCTGGGTTCTAGTATCCGCCGCATGTTCATCCTGATCGTCGGCTGCGGGCGCGTCGGCAGCTCCGTCGCGCGAGCGATGCTTCGCGAAGGTCACACCGTCTCGGCGCTCGACGAGGACCCCGAGTCCCACGCCCGCCTCGAGGTGGGCCTGGAGAAAAGCTGGGAGGACCTCGGCGGCCACTTCACCGTCGGCGCCGGGCTGGAGGCGGAGGCGCTCGAGGCGGCCGGGATCGACCAGGCCGACGTCTTCATCGCCTCGACCAACGGCGACAACACCAACATCGTCATCTCCCAGATCGCCCAGCGTCGCTACGCGGTGCCGAACGTGATCGCCCGCGTGCTCGATCCGCTGCGGGCCGAGTGGTACGCGCGGCAGGGTCTGCAGACGGTCTGCCCGACCCGGGTCGCGATCGACATGCTGGAGAAGGCGGTCCGCGAAGGCACGACCCGCGAACACGACTCGGCCGGCGCGGCCTAGGGCGGGGAGGGCAGGCGCGTGTACATCATCATCGCGGGCGCCGGCAAGGTCGGCTGGAACCTGGCCCGGGAGCTGCTCGAGAAGAACCACGAGGTGACGCTGATCGAGAGCGACCGGCGCCGCTACATGACGGTCGAGCAGGAGCTCGAGCACAACGTGTCCTTCGGCGACGCCTCCGAGCTGTGGGTGCTGGAGCGGGCCGGGATCCAGCGCGCCGACATGGTGATCGCGGTGACCGGCGACGACGAGGACAACATGCTGATCTGTCAGGTGGCGCGGGAGAAGTACCTGGTCGACCAGATCATCGCCCGGGTCAACAACCCGCGCAACCGCCAGCACTTCGACCTGCTCGGGGTCAAGCCCTCGGTCTCGGCGACCGACCTGATCCTGCGCCTGCTCGAGCACGAGGTGCCCGAGTACGGCCTGGTCCACCTGCTCGACCTGCAGGAGGAGCAGCTGGAGATCATCGAGATGCTGCTGGGCAAGGACTCCGGCGTGACCGGGCGGCGGGTCGGCGACCTGCACATGCCCGAAGGCAGCCTGCTGATCTCCGTGCTGCGCGCGGGCAGGGGCTTCGTGCCGACGGCCGACACCGTCCTCGAGGAGGGCGACGAGGTTCTGGCAGTGCTCGATCCGGGTATGGAGGACGAATTGAAGGCACTGTTCGGACCAGCGGTCGACGGCGGCGTCGCGAGTGGCTGATCGCGAGGTCGATGTCCTCCTGATCGGCGGCGGCCTGGCGGGCGCGAGCTGCGCGGCCGAGCTGCGCAGGCGGGGTGCCGAGGGCTCGGTCCTGTTGGTGGGGCGGGAGCCGGAGCCGCCCTACGAACGGCCGCCGCTCTCCAAGGAGTACCTGCGCGGAGACGCCGAGCGCGCCGACGCCTACGTCAACGAGCTCTCCTGGTACGAGGAGAACGGGGTCGAGCTGCTGACCGGCCGCAACGTGATGTCGATCGACGCCGAGGCGCGGACCGCGAAGATCCAAGGCGGCGAGGAGGTCGCCTTCGGCCAGGCGCTGCTGGCGACGGGGGCGAACGTGAACATCCTGCGCGTCGAGGGCGCCGGGAACGAGGGCATCCACTACCTGCGGGCGTTCGGCAACGCCGACGCGATCCGGGCCGACGCCGAAGGGGCCGAGCGGGTGGTCCTGGTCGGCGGCAGCTACATCGCCGCCGAGGTGGCGGCCTCGCTGGCGGCGACCGGAACCGACTGCACGATGGTGGCGCTGGAGGATGTGCCGCTCTCGCGGACCTTCGGCGCCGACGCCGGGCGCTTCTTCCAGGCGGGGCTCGAGGAGCACGGGGTCAAGTTCGTCGGCGGCGAGTCGGTGAGCGCCTTCGAGGGCGACGGCCGGGTGCGCTCGGTGGTGACCGAGAGCGGTCGCGGCCTCGACTGCGACCTGGTCGTGGTCGGGGCGGGGGTGAGGCCCGACGTGATGCTGGCCCAGCGCGCCGGCCTCGAGGTGGACGACGGGGTCCTCTGCGACTCCAAGCTGCGGACCTCGGCGCCGGGGATCTACGCCGCGGGCGACGTCTGCAGCTACGACAGCGTCGTCCACGGGCGGCGGATCCGGGTCGAGCACTGGGACGTGGCGATGCAGCAGGGCATGCACGCCGCCCGCAACATGCTCGGCGCCGACGCCGACTACGACGTCGTCCCCTACTTCTTCAGCGATCTCGCCGACTGGGCGAGCCTCGAGTACGTCGGCCCGGCGGCGGAATGGGACGAGGAGGTCTGGCGCGGCTCCCGTGCCGACGGCGAGTTCTCGGTCTGGTACCTGAAGGGTGGCAAGGTCGCCGGCTGCCTCGCCGTCGGCCGCTCCGAAGACCTCGCCGAGGCCCGCCGGCTGCTCGCCGACGGGGTCGACGTGGGGGGCGCCAAGGCGACGATCGCCGACCCCGGCGCCGACCTCTCGGCGCTCGGCTGAGCCCGCCGGGCGCCCCGACCGGGGCCTCGGAACCACGCCGCCCCGGCGTCTGGATATCCTGCGAGGTCGCGTTGCGCCCTGGTGTAATGGCAGCACGCCTCGCTCTGGACGAGGTAGTCGGGGTTCGAGTCCCTGGGGCGCAGTGATCCGTGGCGGTGACGCCGGCCCCGGAGTTTCCCTGCAAAGCCGTCGAATACCTCTGCTAGCGTCGATTCCCTCATGCGGCCGAAGTTCCTCATCCTCGCCCTGCCCGCGGTCCTCGCGCTCGCCCTGCTGGCGAGCGGCTGCGGTGGCGGCGGCAGCTCGAGCACGACCGCCAAGCAGAAGCCGAAGGCCGAAACGAAGCCGAAGCTGAGCAAGGCGCAGTTCATCAGCCAGGGCGACGCGATCTGCGCCGAGGTCAACACGGCGATCGGCTCGATCGACGAATCGGCGGCCGCGACGACCAGCCAGGCGATCCAGGTCTCCAACCTCTACACGGGGATGGTCCAGAGCCTGCAGCGGCTCGGCCGGCCGACCGAAACCGCCGGGTTCTCCGAATTCATGGGCGCCGCCGAAGAGCTGGCGAAAGTCGAGGGCGAAGTGAAATCGGCCGCCGACCAGCAGAACGAAGCGCTGCTCGAAGAAGCGTCCCAGAACGCCGTCCCGGCGGTCGAAGAATTCCAGTCCCAGGCGGCCGTCTACGGCTTCGAAGAATGCGGCGAAGGCCCGCACGCGCCGATCGTCCCGCCCGAATCGAGCGGCGCCGAAGTCGCCCCCGAAGAAGCCGGCGGCGTCGAATCCCTGCCGGAAGAAGAATACGTCCCGCCCGAAGAAGCGGCGCCGGAAGAAGAATACGTCCCGGAAGAAGAAGTGGCGCCGGAAACCGGCGGCGCGGGCGGCGAAATCGAAGCGGCGCCGGAAGAAGCCGCCCCGGAAACCGGCGGCGAATCCGGCGGCGAATCGGGCGGAATCGGTCCTGGGTAGCGCCGGTCGCTTCGGTCGCGACCCCGGCAGGTTGTGGCCGCGCCCGAAACGGCTGGCTCACGCACCGCTCATGGTCACCTGACCAAGATTGACCACACCATGGTGTGGTCAATCTCTACAGCGCGTCCCGGGGCGGCGGGACCCGCCGACGATTGGTCCTACGCGGCGCTGCTCTCCCAGGCGCCGTAGAGGCGGGCGTAGACGCCGCCGGCGGCGATCAGCTCCTCGTGGGTGCCCTGCTCGGCGATCTTGCCGTGTTCGAGGACGACGATCTTGCCGGCGCGGCGGATGGTCGAGAGGCGGTGGGCGATGACGATCGCGGTGCGCCCGTGGAGGAGGCGCTCGAGGCCGCGCTCGATCGTCTTCTCGGTGCGCACGTCGACGTTGCTGGTCGCCTCGTCGAGGATCAGGATCCGCGGCTCGGCCAGCAGCGCCCGGGCGAAGGCCACCAGCTGGCGCTGGCCGGCGGAGAGCGAGACGCCGCGCTCGCCGACCTGGGTCTCGATCCCGTCCGGCAGGGCCGCCACGAACTCGGTCGCGCCGACCGTCGCGATCGCCGCCTCGATCTCCTCGAGGCTCGCCTCCGGCCGCCCGAAGGCGACGTTTTCCCGCACGCTGCCGCTGAACAGGAAGCCCTCCTGGGGCACGATCCCCAACTGGCGCCGCAGCGCCTCCTGCTGCACCGACTTCAGGTCGTGCCCGTCGACCAGCACCCGGCCCTTCTGCGGGTCGTAGAAGCGCGCCACCAGCTTGGCGAACGTCGACTTCCCCGCCCCGGTCGCGCCGACCAGCGCCAGCGTCTGCCCGGGCGGCACGTGCAGGTCGACGCCTTCCATCACCCAGGCGTCGTCGGGCACCGGCTCGGTTTCCGCGTAGGAGAACCAGACGTCGTCGAGCTCGATCTCGCCGCGGATCGTCCCGGGGTCGATCGCCCCCGGCGCGTCGACCATGTCGGGCGCGGTGTCGAGCAGGTCGAAGATCTTGTCCAGCGCCGCCATCCCCTGCTGGTAGGTCGTGTACAGCTGGGAGAGTTCCTGGATCGGTTCGAAGAAGGTCGTCAGGTAGCCGACGAAGGCGACCACGATGCCGATCTGGATCGCCCCGTCGATCGCCTGCGAGCCGCCGTAGAGCAGGATCACCGCCGTCCCGATCGCGGCCAGCAGTTCGACCGCCGGGAAGTAGGAGGCGTTCAGGTAGACGGTCTTCATGTTGATCTGCCGGTTGGCCTCGTTCAGCGCCGTCATCTCGTCGACGTGGCGCGGCTCCTGGCCGAAGCTGCGCACAACCCGCACGCCGCTGAGGCTCTCCTGCAGGTAGGCGGTGACCGCGGCGATCCGCTCGCGCGTGGCCCGGTAGGCACCGGCGGAGACGATCCGGAAGATGAGGCTGGCGATCGCCAGCAGCGGGAAGGTGAGGAAGGTGATCAGCGCCAGCTTCACGTCCAGCGCCAGCAGGATCACCACCACCCCGATCAGGGTCAGCGAGCTGGAGAAGATCGTCACCACGCCGTTGGTGACCAGCTGCTGCAGCGCTTCGACGTCGTTGGTCATCCGCGAGATCAGCACGCCGGGGTTGTTGCGGGTGAAGAAGCCGATCGACATCCGCTGGATGTGGACGAAGATGCGCTCGCGCAGGTCCTGCAGCGCCCGCGTGCCGACCCAGCCGACCAGGTAGGTCTCGGCGTAGGTGGCCAGGGCGTAGGCGATCGCCACGCCGACGAAGGCGGCGACGGTCAGGTCGAGCGCCGAGAGATCGTGGGTGTTGATCCCGGCGTCGATCGCCCGCCCGGCGAGGTAGGGCGGCGCCAGCCCGGCGCCGGTCTCGATCAGCAGCGCCACCAGCATCAGCGCCATGCGGCCGCGGTAGGGGCGCAGCAGGCCGATCAGCCAGCGGACCTTGCGGCCGCGCTGGTCGGCGCCGCGCACCGTCCGCCAGAGCGCCCGAAAGAGCAGCCCGACGTTGCGCAGCTGGCTGTCCTCGCGCGTCTCGTCCAGGGTCGGTTCCCGGTCGCGCCTCACAGCCGCGCCATCTCCTCGCGGTCCTCCAGGTCGCGCTGCAGGAAGACCGAGTCGGCGAGCCCGTGCTCGGCGATCTCGCGGTAGAAGCCGCAGCCCTCCATCAGCTCGTCGTGGGTGCCCCGGTCGACCAGCTCGCCGCGGTCGAGGACGATGATCTCGTCGGCCAGCGAGACGGTGGAGAGGCGGTGGGCGATGATGAACGTCGTCCGCCCGGCCATCGCCTCGCGCAGGCCCGCTTTGATCGCCGCCTCGGTGGTCGCGTCGACCGAGGAGGTGGCGTCGTCGAGGATCAGGATGCGCGGGTCGGCGAGCAGGGCGCGGGCGATGGCTACCCGCTGGCGCTGGCCGCCGGAGAGGGTGAGGCCGCGCTCGCCGACCCGGGTGTCGTAGCCGTCGGGCAGTTCGCGGATGAACCCGTCGGCCTGGGCGAGGCGGGCGGCCGCCTCGACCTCCTCGCGGGTCGCCCCGGCGCGCGCGTAGGCGATGTTGTCGGCGACGCTGGCGCTGAACAGGAAGCTGTCGTCGGCGACGAAGGCGATCTCGGCGCGCAGCTTGACCAGGTCGACGTCGCGGACGTCGACGCCGTCGACCTCGACGGTGCCCGCGCTCGGGTCGTACAGGCGGGCGATCAGCGCGACGAGGCTCGTCTTGCCCGACCCCGAAGGCCCGACCAGCGCCACCGTCTTGCCGGCGTCGACCTCGAGCGAGACGTCGTGCAGGGCGGGCACCGACTCGTTTTCGGAGCCCGGTGCCGCCGCGTAGCGCAGGGTCACGTCGCGCATCCGCACCTGGCCGCCGCCGGCCGGCAGCTCGACCGGGTCGGCCGGGCTCTGGATCGCCGGTTCGCGGTCGATGATCTCGAACATGCGGTTGCCCGAGGCGACCGCCCGCTGCGCCATCCCCATCGCCACGCCGAGCATCCGCAGCGGCCCGGCCAGCATCAGCAGGTAGGTGTAGAAGGCGGTGAAGTTGCCGAGGCTGAGGTTGCCTTCGATCACCATGCGGCCGCCGATCAGCAGCACCAGCGCGATGCCCATCTGCGGCAGCAGGCCGATCAGCGGGCTGAAGAAGGCCTGCAGGCGGGTCGAGTAGATGCTCTGGTCGAAGACCCGCTTGACCGCCCGCTGGAAGCGGTGCAGCTGGAATTCCTCGCGGGCGAAGGCCTTGACGATGCGGATGCCGGAGACGTTCTCCTCGGCCTCCGCGGTCAGTTCGGCGACCCGCTGGGCGACCTCCTGGACGGCCGGCCGCGAGACCCGGTTGTAGCGCGAGGCGATCCAGACGACGAACGGCGCCGGGATCAGCGCCAGCGCCGCCAGCAGGGGGTTGATCACGAACATCACGATCGAGGCGAGGACGATCGTCAGCAGGTTCTGGGTGATGAAGATCAGCCCGTAGCCGAGGAAGAAGCGGATCGCCTGCAGGTCGACCGTCGCCCGCGACATCAGCTGCCCGGTCTGCTGGGTGTCGAAGAAACCGAGCTCGAGCTTCTGGAGGTGCGAGTAGAAGAGCTGGCGCAGGTCGAATTCGACGGCCAGCGAGACCTTCCCGGCGACCACGCGGCGGACCACGGTGAAGCCGAGGCGGAGGATCGCGGCGCCGACGATCGCCAGCGCCAGGGGGAGGAGGTCGGGCTGGTTGCCGGCCCTGATCGCGTTGATGGCGCGGCCGAGCAGCCACGGGATCAGCACCGACATGCCCATCGCCATCCAGGCGATCAGCAGCGTCGCCCACAGTTGGGCGCGGTAGGGGCGCAGGAACCCCATCAGCCGGCGGTAGGTGCGCATCACCCCGACTATACAAAGTGAAGTTTTGCGCTATTCCAGCTTTTCAGCGGCCTGCGCGCTGGATACGTACCCGGCCGGACATTTTTTCTGGTGGTGCCCGGGCTTCTGCAGGATCTGGAAGTTCGTGACCGCGTGGTACTGGGTCACGGCGAGGTTGTTCTGGGCCAGCGTGACGGTCAGCCGGTAGAAGCCGGGCGGCAGGCGGTCGTAGTAGATCTCCGGGCGCGTGGCGGGGGAGAAGCTGCCCGCGGTGCCGAGTTCTTCGGCGAGGATGCCGTTCGGCCCGGCGTGTTCCGGGAAGTCCATCGACGTGCCCTGCAGGCGGTTGTTGCTGAGCGGGCTGTTGAGCGCGCGCTTCAGCTTCACCGGGTCGACGCAGTTGGGGACCCGGTTGAGGCTGAAGCGGATCGCGCCCTCGCCGAGTTCGGGTTCTTCGCCGAGGTGGAGCGGCGCCAGCTGGAAGTTTTCGAGGTCGAGCTTGACCACCACCGCGTGGGTGGGCTGGACCTCGCCGTTGCGGGGTGAGACGATCGATACGCTCGGTTCGCCCAGCGCCGCCTTGGCGGCCGCCTTCGCGCGGGTGGTCTTTTCACCTCCGCCGAATACGATCGCCACGGCGACCGCCGCGCCGGTCAGGACGAGCGCCGCGAGCGTTGCCTTCCTCAGCCGCATGCGACGGGAACATTACGCGTAACTTCCGAAACACCATCGCTCCCACGGCCGCGCGCGGCCTGCTCGCCGCCGTGGCGCTCTGGCTCCTCCTGGCGGGCACGGCGGTCGCCGACCCGGCCGCGCGGGTGGACGTCTTCGCCGGGACGATGCCAGGGCCGCGAACCTTCGGCGGCGGTCACAACTACCCCGGCGCGGCGCTGCCGTTCGGGATGGTCCAGTGGAGCCCCGACACGGCCCCCGTGGCGCCGCACTCCGGCGGCTACGACTGGCGCGAGCACCACATCGGCGGTTTCAGCCTCACCCACCTGAGCGGCGCCGGCTGCGCGACCTACGGCGACTTCCCGTTCATGCCGACCACCGAAGCGCTCACCGGCTCGCCCGCGCCGCGCGCCGGGTCGGGGCTCGCCGGGCAGTTCCAGCCGGGCTTCTCCCACAAGGAAGAGACCGGCTCGCCGGGCGCCTACGCGGTGGCGCTGCACCCGAAGCGGGGCGGCCCGATCGGCGTCGCGCTGACCGCGACCACGCGCACCGGGTTCGCCCGCTTCACCTTCCCGCGCTCCCCCCACGCGAGCGTCCTGATCAACGCCGGGGGCAGCGCCCAGCCCGACGACGAAGCGACGGTGCGGGTCGACCCGGCGCGCCGCGAAATCACCGGCAGCGCCCGCAGCGGGCTCTTCTGCGGCCAGCGCCCGCGCTACAAGGTCTACTTCGCCGCCCGCTTCGGCCGCGCCTTCGCCGCGTCGGGGACCTGGACCGAAGGCACGCTCGAACCGGGGAGCGAAGCCGCCGCCGACGCCCAGGCGCCGTCCTCCGACCCGGCGGTGACCGCCCGGGCGGGCGCCTACGCGACCTTCGACACCCGCGCCGCGCGGACGGTCACGGTCCGGGTCGGCATCTCCTTCGTCGGCGTCGCGGGCGCGCGCGCCGCGCTGCGGGCGGAAAGCGAAGGGCACGGCTTCGGTGCGATCCGCGGCGCGGCGCGGCGACGCTGGGACCAGGCGCTCGGCAAGGTCGCCGTGCAGGGCGGCTCGCCCGAGCAGGTCCGCACCTTCTACACGGCGCTCTACCACGCGCTGCTCGCGCCGCGCACCTTCGACGACGTCGGCGGCGAATACGTGGGCATGGACGGCGCCGTCCACCGCGCGGTCGGCCGCACCCAGTACGCGGACTTCTCCGGCTGGGACGTCTACCGCACCGAGATCGAGCTGCTGGCGCTGCTCGACCCGCACCGCGCCTCCGACATGGTCCAGTCGCTGCTCGCCGACGCCGAACAGTCGGGCTGCCTGCCGCGTTGGCCGCTCGCCAACGGGCAGACGATGACGATGGTCGGCGACTCGGCCGACCCGCTGATCGCCGCCGCCGCGGCCTTCGGCGCCGACCACTTCGACCGCGCCGCGGCCCTGGCGGCGATGGTGCGCGGGGCGAGCGCGCCGTGCGCAAGCCCCAACGGCGAATACGTGGAGCGCCAGGGCCTCGCCTCCTACCTGGCCCTCGGCTACGTCCCCTTCGACGAAGACACGAACCAGCGCAACGCGAACTCGATCGCCGGCAGCCCGGACGCCGTCTGGGGCTCGGCGGCGACGACGCTCGAGTACGCGATCGACGATTTCGCGATCGCCCAGTTCGCGGCGCGGACCGGCGGCGGCGAAGCGGCGACCTACGAAGAGTTCATCCGCCGCGGGGCCAACTGGCGCAACCTCTTCGAACCGGCGAGCGGGGTGGTGGAGCCGCGCTTCGCCGGCGGCGCCTTCCCGAGCCCCTACGACCCGTTGCGGGGCGGCGGCTTCGTCGAGGGCGACGCCGCCCAGTACACCTGGATGGTCCCCCAGGACCCGGCCGGGCTCTTCGGCCTGATGGGCGGGCCGGCCCGCGCCGCCGCCCGCCTGGACCACTTCCTGCGGGTGCTGAACGGCGGCCCCGGCGCCACCCACACCGACCACGCCCTGCTCGGCGACGAGCCGACGCTGGGGACGCCGTGGCTGTACGACTGGCTGCGCCGTCCCTGGAAGACGCAGGAGGCGGTGCGCCGCGGCCTGCGCCTCTACAGCCCGAGCCCGGCCGGCTACCCCGGCAACGACGACCTCGGGACGCTCTCGGCCTGGTACGTCTTCGGCGCCCTAGGCCTCTACCCGGCGCAGCCCGGGACCGGGACCCTGGCCCTGGCGACGCCGCTCTTCGAACGCGCCGAAGTGCGCCTCGCCCGACGGAAGAAGCTGACGATCCTGGCTCCGCGGGCGGCGCGCCGCGGCGGCGCCGCCGCGGGAGCGGGCGCGGCGCCCTACGTCGCCTCCCTGCGCGTCGACGGCCGGCCCCACAACCGACCCTGGGTGAGCTTCTGCGAACTCGCCCGCGGGGCGACCCTCGCTTTCGCCACCAGCCCTCACCCGACCCGCTGGGCGCAGGCCGGCCAGCTCCCGCCCTCCTACGGCCCCGCCGCGCCGCCGCCGACCTCACCCTGCGCCCCCTGACGATCCTCGAAGCCAGTGGACCCCTCGACGCTTGTCACCCACAGGGCGACAAGCGTCGAGGGTGGGACAAGGGCTTTAGCGAGCGTTTAGGGGTCGTTCAGGAATGTCTCAGCAAGCGGGCGCATGCTGCCCGCTTGTGCATAGCTCCGCGGCCTCCCTGCCGGCTGCTCCAGAAGCCTCCGTCGCCCTTGCCGATGTTCGTGAGGGGACGCGTGCGCGCGGTCGCGCCCTGGTCGCCGCCTTCGCGGCGCTGACCGCCGCCGGGGCGGCGATCCGCTTCTTCCCGCTCGGGGTCCAGAGCTTCCACCACGACGAGGTGATCACCGTGATGCGGGTGCTGCCCGGCACCTTTGGCCACATGCTGCACGAGGTGAAGGTCAGCGAGTCCAACCCGCCGCTCTACTACGTGCTCGCCTGGGGCTGGATCAAGGCCTTCGGCCGTGACGAATGGGGGATCCGCTCGCTGTCGGCCCTATTCGGCGCGCTCACCGTCGCGCTCGGCTACCCGATCGGCCGGCAGCTGGCGAGCCGCCGCGTCGGCCTCATCCTCACCGGCCTGCTCGCCTTCAACCCGATGCTGATCTGGTACTCGCAGGAGGCCCGCTCCTACGCGCTGCTGGTGTTCTTCGGCGCGCTCTCCTTCCTCTTCTTCGTCCGCGCCCTCGACACCCGCCGCGGCCGCGACCTGGCGCTCTGGGCGGTGGCCTCGGCGCTCGCCCTCTGCAGCCACTACTTCGCCTTCTTCGCGGTCGGCATCGAGGCGGCCTGGCTGGTGGTGGCGCTGCGCGACCGCTGGAAGGTGCTGCTGCCCGCGCTGGCGGCGGTCGGCGCGACCGGCGCCGCGCTGGTCCCGCTGATCCTCGCCCAGATCAACCCCCACCACATCGGCTGGATCGCCGAAGGCAATCTCGGCGGCCGCTTCCTGCAGACCGGGGTCAGCTTCCTGATCGGCGAAACGGGGCGTGTGATCGCCGAGCCGCCGCGGGGTCACTACGCGGTCCTGCCCGCGATCGGGGTCGGCCTGGCCGCGTTGACGTTGCTCGCCCTCGGCACCCGGCGGGAGCGCCGCGGGGGCGCGCTCGGGCTGGCGGTAGGGCTCGGGGTCCTCGCCCTAGCGGGCGCCGCGGCGCTGGTCGGCAAGGACTACGTGGTGGAGCGCAACCTGCTGCCCGCGCTGGTGCCGCTGGCGGTGGTGGTCGCGCTCGGACTCGGCGCCGCCCGCGCCCGCCTCGCCGGCGTGCTGGTCGCGGTGGCCCTCTGCGCCTACTGGCTCGCGTTCGACGTCTACGTCACCCAGACGCCCAACCTGCAGCGGCCCGACTACCGCGCCGCGGTCGCCGCCCTCGGCCCGGCCCGCGTGCCGCGGGCGATCGTCAGCTGGCGCCTCGCCGGGGATCCGCTGCGCTGGTACCTCGCCGACGGGGCGATGCGCTGGTACGGCGGCGCCGAAGCGGTGCGGGAAGTCGACCTGGTCGGCAAGCGAACGGTCGCCGAGTACCCCGCTAACCTTCCGGCAGAGTTTCGTCTGGCGGGGGTCGCCCGGATGGACCGTCTGACGATCGCCCGCTATGTCTCGCCGAATCCCGTTCTGCTCTGGATGCACGAACTAGACGCCCTGAAGACCGGCTATGGCGCCACCGAGGTCGTCCTCGACGGCCCGCCCGCCGCGCGGCTGCGGCTCGGCGAGCACGCGAAGACGGCACCGTCGTTCAGGCTCGCGCGGGCGCGGGCGGTGGCGGGATGAGCGAGGGCCAGACCAGCCTCGCGGTGCGGCTGCACACCGCGGCGCGCCAGCCGCACAACTGGATCCAGCTGCTCAAATTCGGCGTCGTCGGCGGCTCCGGCTACGTCATCAACCTGGTCGTCTTCGCCTTCCTCGCGACCAACCTCGGCGTCTATCACGCGGCCGCCGCGGTCGGCGCCTTCTGCGTCGCCCTCGGCAACAACTTCTTCTGGAACCGGCACTGGACCTTCGGCCCCGGCGAGGGCCTGGCGCACCGCCAGGCGGTCCGCTTCACCGCGGTCAGCGTCGGCGCGCTGCTGGTCAACCTGGTGGTGCTGGAGGCGATCGTCGCCACCTCCTCGCTCAGCGAACTCGCCGCCCAGGCGATCGCGGTGGCCGTCGCGATGCCGTTCAACTTCCTCGGCAACAAGCTCTGGACCTTCGCCTGAGCGGGCGCCGAGCCCGCGCCGCGTCGACGCTCGTCTTCGTATGGATGACAAGCGTCGAGAGGGGCGAAGGCGGCGGCGGCGGAGCTTGTCCGCTCAGCTAACGTTGATGGCATGAGACGTCCTGTGTCAACCCCCCGCGGGTTGAAGCCGCTGAAGATTGCCGTGAAGAGCGGGGTCATAGGGCACCCGATCGCGCCAGCAGCGCCAGAGCACGCGCAGCCATGCACGGCCGAGCGTGCGGATCGCGTGAGGATGATCCTGGCCTCGGGCCCGGGCCTTAGCGTAGACGTCCCGGGCCCAGGGGTGCCAGTGGCGGGTGGAGTCGGCGAGGGTCGCCACGGCGTCGCGCAGTCGCTTGTCGCAGGCCCGTCTGAAGGTGGCGACCCGCAGCTTGCCCGACTCCAGGGCGACGGGACTCATGCCGGCATCGGCGGCCATCGCGGCATCGGTCGGGTAACGCCCGCGGCAGTCGCCGAGCTCGGCGATCAGGGTGGCCGGGCAGATCACGGTCTTCGCGTCCCGGAACAAGGGGGCGAAGACCACCCGGTCGGGATGGGTCGCGAGCGCCCCGCGGATCTGCGAGGTGAGCTCGGAGATCTCGGCGACGACCGGCTCCAGCGAGGCGACCAGGCCCAGCACCACGGCGCGGCGGGCCTCGGCCTCGAGCTCATCGGCGCGCCCGGCGGGTGCGGAGCGCATCCGCCCCAGCAGCTCCTCGGGGCTGCGCCTCCCCGAGTAGCGGTGGCGGGCGAGGAAGCCCGCGAGGCGCCTCGGGCCGAGCCCCTTGGCGTCCGCCGGGCTCGGGCAGCGGCGCAGGAAGGCGAGGGAGATCGGCGAGTCGACGTCGGCGAAGATCAGCGCACCGGGCCAGAAGGCCTCGAGCTGGGACCGCAGCTGGTTGGCGAGCTCCACCCGGACGCCGATCAGGTCCTCGCGGGCGCGGGTCAGCGCCTTGAGCGCCTTGGTCTCGTCGCCGTCGGGGACCAATACCCGGAAACGATGGGCATCGGTGCGGGCCAGCTCGGCGAGGACGTAGGCGTCGAAGCGGTCGGACTTGCCGTGGGCAACCGCGAAGCGCGGTCGCGCGGCCTTGACCTGGTTCGGGTGGATCGCCAGGACCTCGATCCCGGCGGCGAGCAGCCGCTCGACCAGGATCCCGTCGGGGCGCTCGATCGCCACGCGGTCGACGCCCGCCCGGCCGAGTCGGCCGACCAGTTCGACGATCCCCTCCTCGTCGTGGGCGGGAGAGAAGCGACCGGTCACCTGCCCCTCGTCGCTGATGCAGACCTCGTGGGCCTCGCTCGCCCAGTCGATCCCTGCGGTCGGTGCCATGCTTCCTCCTCGGTCGATTGCGGTCGATCGATGACCGGCCACGAGGAGCCGTTGCGCGTGCTCATAGGGCGGTGCTCTGCGGCACCACGTCCTGTTGGCGCTTCTGGCGCCTCGCACCGCCGGGAGGCGCTGGTCTCATGCGGGCCGTCCAAGCGGCTAGCGAGGTCGGCGCTCTCCCGGCGGGGGTCGGCATCTCTATGCGTTCCTCCGGGATCTTCGACGGCCTCGCTGCGCTCGGCCTCTCATTCTCGGAAGAACAAGGGGGAGGTTGTCCTATGAGCGAGAACGCCCGCAAGCCGAGCTACGACGCTGCCCGGATCGAGACCGAGCGCCAGGCCGCCTGGGCCGAGCGCGGCGACTACAGCGCGCCGGCGCCGCCGCCGGACGGCGAGCACGGCGTCTACGTCAAGTCCTCGAGCCCGTTCACCTCGGGCAACCTGCACATGGGCCACGTCCGCGATTACACGATCGGCGACGCCTACGCGCGGTTCCAGCGGGCGCGCGGGCGCAGCGTCCTGATGGGCTTCGGCTTCGACGCCTTCGGCCTGCCCGCCGAGCTGGCGGCGATCGAGCGCCAGGTCCCGGCCGCCGAGTGGGTCGTCCAGTCGGGCGAGCGGATGCTCGAGCAGATGAAGCGGCTCGGCTACAGCTTCGACTACGACCGCGTCTTCTACAGCTCCGACGAGGGCCAGTACCGCTGGGCGCAGTGGCTCTTCCTGACCCTGTACGACATGGGGCTGATCTACCTCGACGACGCGACCGTCGACTGGTGCGACACCTGCCAGACGACGCTGGCGACGATCCAGGTCGAGGAGGGCGGCACCTGCTGGCGCTGCCACAACGAGGTGCGCCTGATCCGCCGGCCGACCTGGTTCCTGAAGATCACGCCCTACCTGGAGGAGAACGACGCCAACACCGGCCTGCTGGAGAAGCAGCCGTGGGACGAGCTGGCGCTCGCCACCCAGCGCTACATCCTCGGCCGCGCCGACGGGGTCGAGTTCGAGCTCGACGGCCCCGACGGGCCGCTCACCGTCTTCACCCCGCACGGCGACGCCGCCGGGCTGGCGACCTTCGTGCTGCTCTCGCCGCGCCACCCCGAGGTCGACGCCTGGGCGGGCGAGGCGGAGGTGCGCGAGGAGCTGGAGAAGCTGCGCTCGGGCGGCTGGGAGCGCAGCGCGCGCGACGCCAGGTCGGTGCCCGTGGTCGACACCGGCCGCGCGATCGCCGGGCCGGGCGGCGCGCAGCTGCCGGTGCTGGTCTCGCCGCTGGTCGATGCCCGCTTCGGGCCCACCGCGGCGCTCGGGATCCCGGCCGTCGACGAGGCCGACGCCGATGTCGCGGCGCGCTTCCCGGGCCGGATCGAGGCGGGGGAGACGGAGGCCGGCGGTGCCGGCGCGGAGGGCGCCGGCGGGAACGCGGCCGCCACGGACGCTGCCTCCGGTGCGGGCGCCGACGGCGACGCGCCCGATGGTGACGAGCCCGCCCGCCCCAGCGCCCCGGTGCCGGGTGCGCGGGCGGCGAAGCGCTACCGCGCCAACGACTTCTCGATCTCCCGCCAGCGATCCTGGGGGACGCCGATCCCGGTCGTCCACTGCCCCGACTGCGGTCCGGTGCCGGTCCCCGAGGCCGACCTGCCGGTCGTCCTGCCGCGCGACATCCAGCCGACCGGCGAAGGGAACCCGCTGGCCGAGCGGGCCGACTTCGTCGACGTCGCCTGCCCGCGCTGCGGGGAGCCCGCCAAGCGGGAGAGCGACACCCTCGACTGCCACTTCGACGCGCTTTTCCTCTGGGTCCCGGCCACCGTGCCGCCGGAGGACCGCGCCGACCAGATGTTCACCCATCCCGAGTCACGCAAGTGGCTGCCGGCCGAGCGGCTGGTCGCGGGCGGCGACTCCGGCGGCTTCGTCTTCGACCAGCGGATCGTCACCAAGGCGCTCCGCGACCACGGCGAGTTCGCCTACATGGAGGCGGGGGAGCCGTTCGAGGGCTGCCTCTTCCACGAGATGGTGATCGCCGACGGGCGCAAGATGAGCAAGCACCTCGGCAACGTGGTCGACCCCGACGAGCTGGTCGGGCAGTTCGGCGCCGACACGGTGCGTGTCGCGGTGCTCTGGGCGGCGGGCCCGGCCAAGACGCTGAACTGGTCGGACGCCGCGGTCCGCTTCGGCAACAAATTCCTGCGCGGCTTCTGGACCTACGCGCACGACCGCTTCGTCGAGCTCGAAAACGCCAGGCACGACCCGGAGAAGGCGGCGGAGACCGAGTTCATGCGCGAGCGCCTGCGCAAGTGGTGCGAGGCCGGCCTGGAGCGGGTGGCGGGCGACACCGCCGAGCTGCAGATGCACAAGTCGATCCGCAACCTGACCCGGCTCTTCGAGCGCATCCAGCAGTTCGAGAAGCAGCTGAAGAAGCGCGGCCAGCTCGGCCACGCCGACGCCGAGGCCCTCGTCGCGGCGATCCTGCTGCTGGCGCGCGCCCTGCAGCCGTTCGCTCCCCACACCGCCGAGGCGATCCTGATCAACTCCGGGCGCTTCGCCTCCGCGGACCTGCCGGGCGTCTGGCCGGACGCGGGCGAGATCCCGGTCGCCGCCGCCGCCGACCAGCCGGCCGGCGCCGCGAAGTAGCGGCGGGGCGCGAGCGCGCTCCCGGGCGGCGGCGCGCCCCCGGCGGGGCCGCCGCCGGCGCGGGACGGGAACCGACGGTTATCGATCTGTTCACATCGGCGGGCGCGCCAAGGCGGATCCTCGCCGCAAGGGTGTCGGTGACGTACCTAAACGCAGGCCGATCTTTATGTTCAGAGGCCCTTGATTGCTGGAAGACCGTCTGTTATGAATGTCACCCTGCCGGCCGATCAACCGGCAGGCGAGGCGGGGCTCACTCAGACAGGGAAACCGCCTTGGGGTGGCAAAGGAGGACCTGGCGCTGAGCAGGGGGCTGCGTTCGTCACGGCCCGGCCCCCAAGGCGTCGATGCGCAGTCGGCGCCGCCCCGCCTCATCTCTCTTCTCGTCACGGGACCGGGGCTCCCGTGACGAGAAGCATGCCCGCGGCGGGCTCAGTCCGCGGGCGGGTCCTCGACCGTGAAGCGGCGCCGCTCGTGGTCCCAGCCGGTGCCGGCGCAGAGCACGTCGGGGGTCGTGCCCAGGGCGCCCGCCAGCTTCAGCAGGGTGCCGAAGCGGGGTTCGCGGCCGGCGCGCTCGAGCAGCGAGATCTCGGTGCGGTGCAGCTCGGTGCGCTCGCCCAGCTCCTCCTGGGAGATGCCGACCGTGACGCGGCGGCGGCGCAGGTTGTGGGCGAAGCGCTCCTGCGGGGTCAAGGCGCGACGCTCCGGGCGGGGGAGGCGGGTCGATGCACCGGCCTATCGTGGCGGGGCGCAGACAACCGTTCCACAGACAAAAGCCTCCCCATCGTAAGGACGGCCACGCGTGCGGGCGCGAGCCGACCGTTCCGCTACCGTGGAGGGCCGTTTTGCAGGGGGTTATCCGAATATTTACGCTAAAACCGTTGAGCGGACGGAGCCCCTGTGTTATAGACGTACGACCCAAGCCAAGCGGTGCCGGAAGGGTGCCGCCGATCGAGCCGCCGCGGCGGTGACCAAGGAGGAAGTCTCGATGAGCGACGACACGCAGCATCTGGAGGGGCCTATCGGCCGGCGAACCAGGTCTTGCGCGACCGAACTCGTCTGCCGTGACTGTGGTTACCGCACCCCGCTGCTCGACTCGGCCTTCAAGTGCCCGGCCTGCGGCGAGGGCCTCGACATCGACTACGACTACGAGCGCGCCAAGGCGACGATCGCCGAGCGCGGGCTCGCCGACCGTCCCTGGAACATCTGGCGCTTCGAGGAGCTGCTGCCGATCACAGCCGCCGACGCCCAGGCGCGGGTCGGCCAGTTCGCCGGCCAGACGCCGCTGATCCACGCCGACCGGCTCGGTGCCGAGCTGGGCCTGAAGAACCTGTACCTGAAGGACGACTCGACCAACCGCCCGTCGCTCTCCTACAAGGACCGCGTCGTGGGGATGGCGATCGCCCGCCTGCTGGAGCTCGGCAAGGACGAGGTCGGCTGCGTGTCCACCGGCAACGTCGGCACCGCGGTGGCGGCGCTGGCGGCCAAGGCCGGGGCCACCGCCTACGTCTTCTACCCGGGCAACATGGAGAAGGGGAAGGCGAAGGCCTGCCGGGCGCTCGGCGCCCAGGTCTGCCAGCTGGACGGCAACTACGACCAGGCCAACCGCGCCTGCCGCGAGCTGTCGCTGGCGAGTGGGATCGAGTTCGCCAACATCACCCTGCGCCCGTTCTACGCGGAGGGGGCGAAGACGGTGGCCTTCGAGGTCGTCGAGGAGCTCGGTTGGCGCGCGCCCGACCACTTCGTCATCCCGGCCGCCGGGGGCACGCTTTCCTCGCGCGTCCACAAGGGGCTGAACGAGCTGGAGATGGTCGGCCTCGCCGAGACCGCGGGCACGAAGATCAACGTCGCCCAGGCGGGCGGCTGTGACCCGATCGCCACGGCGATCCTCGAGGGCGGCGAGCTCGAGCCGCAGTCCCCGGACACGGCCGCCCACTCGCTGGCGATCGGCGCTCCCGGCGACGGTCCGCTGGTGATCGACGCGGTGCGCAGCCGCGGCGGCTCGGCGGGCACGGTGTCCGACCCGGAGATCTTCGAGGCGATCGACCTGCTCGGCGCCACCGAGGGCATCCTCACCGAGCCTGCCGGCGGCACCACGATCGCCTCGCTGGCCCAGCTGGCCCAGCAGGGCAAGATCGGGCCGGAGGAGACGGTCGTCGCGGTGATCAGCGGCAACGGCCTGAAGACGATCCAGGACCACCCGGACAAGGCGTGGCCGGAAATGGTCGCCTGCAACCTCGAGTCGATGAGCGAGATGCTCGAGGGCTTCCGCCGCACGGCGGCGACGGTCGGCTAGGCACGACGGTTCGGCGGACGCCGGGGTCCGGGCGCGTGGGCGAGCCGCCCGCGGTAGACGGCGTCCGCCACCGCTGGGTGGAGGCGCGTGGCCTGCGCTTCCACGTGGCCGAGGCGGGAGAGGGCGACGACGTCGTCCTCTGCCTGCACGGCTGGCCGCAGCACTGGTACGAGTGGCGGCACCTGCTGCCGGCGCTGGCGGCGGCCGGCTACCGGGCGCTGGCGATCGACCTGCGCGGCTTCGGCTGGAGCGACGCGCCGCCGGAGGGCTACGAGAAGGAGAACCTGGCGAGCGACGTGCTGGCGGTGCTCGACGCGCTCGGCCTCGAGCGGGTAAAGCTGGTCGGCCACGACTGGGGGGGCTGGATCGGCTTCCTGCTCTGCCTGCGCGAGCCGCGGCGCTTCGAGCGCTACCTCTCGCTGAACATCCTCACCCCGTGGGTGAGCCGGCGCGCGATGGCGCGGGAGCTGTGGCGGTTCAGCTACCAGCTGGTGGTCGCGGCGCCGTTCCTCGGCTACCGCCTGCACCGCGGCGGCGCCTTCGTGCCGCGCGTCCTGGTCGGTGCCTCCACCGTGCGCTCCGCCTGGGACGAGGAGACGCTGCGCGCCTTCGCCGACAACCTCGCCGAGCCGGACCGCGCCCGCGCCTGCGTGCAGATGTACCGCGTCTTCCAGCTCCACGAGTCGCCCGCCATCCTCGGGGGCCGCTACGGCGGCCAACGCCTCACCGTCCCGACCCACCACCTGCACGGCACCGACGACGCCGCCCTTCGCCCCCACATGCTCGCCGGCTACCAGCGCCACGCCGACGACATGCGGGTCGAGCTGGTCGAGGGCTGCGGCCACTTCATCGCCGACGAGATGCCCGACCTGGTGGCCCGGCGGGCGCTCGAGTTCTTCGGCGGCGCGGCGTAGCGAGGGCGCCGGGGCCCGCGAGGACGGGCGAGCGCAGCCCGCCGAGACTCCGTGGGCGGTCGTCCTAAACGGCGATGGGCCGAAGCGCGGTCGACCTACCGTCCGCTCACGCCGACGCGGTCGACCCACCGTCCGCCTCCCGGACCAAAGGACGACCGCGTCCTCGGGGCCGGACCAAAGGTCGACCGCACCCCCGCGCATCCGGTGAGTTCGCACTTCTCCGCGCATAGCGCGGATTGCTGCGAACACACCGGGGCGGTGTCGGGTCGAGTTCGCACTTCTCCGCGCATAGCGCGGATTACTGCGAACTCGCCGGCGGGACCCTCGAGCATCGGAGCCGGGTGGCTAGACGCGCTCCTCGCGGCGCCGGCGGAGGTCACGCCACTGCTTCGGGTTGCAGCCCCTGCGCACGTCGTCGAGGGCGTGGGCGTGAAGGGCGAAGACCAACGACGACGGAAGATATTCGCCTGAGCGGTCCTCGAGGCTGCTCGCGCCTAGACTCCGCCCGATGCGGGCGCTGGTCCAACGCTGCAGCCAGGCGGCGGTCGACGTCGAGGGGACGCGGGTGGCCCAGATCAGGGCCGGGATGGTGGTGCTGCTCGGGGTCGGCGTGGGGGACACCGAGGCGGAGTGCGACCGGCTGGCGGAGAAGGTGGTGGCGCTGCGGATCTTCGACGACGCCGAAGGGCGGATGAACGAGCCGCTCGGGCCGGAGCGGGAGATCCTCTGCGTCAGTCAGTTCACCCTCTACGGCGACACGCGGAAGGGGACGCGGCCGAGCTACGTGAAGGCGGCGCGGCCGGAGGTCGCCGAGCCGCTGTACGACCGCTTCTGCGAGCGGGTCGGCGCCAAGAAGGGAGTCTTCGGCGCCTGCATGGGCGTGGCATTGATCAACGACGGCCCGGTCACGGTGATGGTCGAGGTCGAGCCATCGTGAACGCGGCCGGGCCGGCGGGCGAGGCCGAGAATGCCGGGGCGGGGTCGGTGGAGGTCGGTCCCGGCCGCTCGATCGCCTGGACGGCGGTCGGAAGCGGGCCGCCGCTCCTCCTGCTCAACGGCTACGCGGCCACCGGGCGCGACTGGGACCCCGGCTTCCTGGCGCGACTGGCGCGCCGCTTCCGCGTCGTCTGCCCCGACAATGCCGGGCTCGGCGACTCGACCCTGGCCCCGGGTGTGGAGGTCGGCGGGGTGGAGGGGATGGCTGGCGACTCCGTCGCCCTCCTCGACGGGCTGGGGATCGAGCGCACGGCGTTGGTCGGCTGGTCGATGGGTGGCTTCGTCGCCCAGGCGCTGCTGCGCTCGATCCCGGAGCGGATCGGCGGCGCGGGGCTGATGTCGACCGACCCCGGCGGGCCCGACTGCGTCGACCCCGACCCGGCCGTCTGGCGGCGGCTGATCGACCACTCCGGAACGCCCCGCGAGCAGGCGAGGAGGCTCTTGTCGCTGCTCTTCCCGCCCGACCGGGCCGCCGCGGCCGACGAACAGCTCGGCGACCTCGTGGCCGCGGCGCGCGCCGCCCTCCCCGAGGGAGTCCTGCGCATGCAGGAGGAGGCGCTCGACGCCTGGCACCGGCGCCCGACGCCGCTCCCGCCCGCGGACCCGGCGATCCCGGTGGCCGTCGTCCACGGCGCCGTCGACACGGTGGTGCCGCCCGCCAACGCCGAGGTGCTGGCGCGGGTCCACCCGGGCGCGAACGTCACGGTGCTACCCGACTGCGCGCACGCGGCGATGGCGCAGGAGCCGGGACAGGCGGCCGAGGCGCTGATCGCCGTGGCCGGCGCCTGAGGGACGCGAGCCGGACGGCCGCGCGGGTCAGCTCTGGCCGGGCGTGACCGTCCAGCCCGCGACGAGCAGGAGGATCCCGACCCCCGCGGCCACCGCGCCGACCCACTGCAGGGCGCCGGCGATCCGCGGCGCCTCCCGCGGCGCGACCTCTTCGCCCCGGCGTTCGCGCACATAGCGCTCGTCCCGGTGCTCCTCCTCGAGCCGGCGCTTGATCAGCGCCCCCGCCGCGGCCGTGACGACCGCGATCGCGACGAAGATCGCGCCCAGCACGTAGAGCGTCTGCGAGTCGAGGTTCCGCGGGATCATCGCTCGGCGACTTTAGTCCCCGGGCAGGGTCGGCCGGTGCCCGGCGCCGCCTCGGCGGGCCGCGCCCGAATGCCCGGTGGGCCGCGGCGCGCGGTGCGTGCGGCGATTTGCGGATGCGCCGGTCCCGGCGGGTGGGCTAGGGTCGGGCGGTGCGCAGGTCATAACCGAGGAAGGAGCCGCGGTGAGCGACGACAATCAAGAGATCGGCCCGATCGACTACGTCGTGGTCGAGTGGCCGGGGCGACAGCCCAACGGCGAGGCGATTCCGCACCTGATCGACCTCGTGGACCGGGGGCTGATCCGGATCATCGATCTCGCCTTCATCGCCAAGGACGACCAGGGCAACGTCGTCGGCATGGACCTCGCCGAGCTGGGCGACGTCGCCGACCTCGCGGTGTTCGAGGGGGCCTCGTCGGGGCTGCTCGACGACTCCGACATCGCCACCGCGGGGGACGTCCTCGAGCCTGGCACCGCGGCCGCGCTGCTCGTCTACGAGAACGCCTGGGCGGCGCCCTTCGCGACCGCCGTGCGCCGCTCCGGCGGCCAGCTGGTCGCGAGCGGCCGGATTCCCGTCGAAGATCTCGTCGCCGCCCTGGACGAGGTCGAGGCCTAGTGTCAACCCAAGTCACGGAGAGGAGTCACCGATGCCAGGACTACTGAGGGGGGTGGCCCGCACCGCCGCTGTCGCCGGCACCGCGACCGTGGTCAGCGGCCGCGTCCGCCGCCGCCAGGAATCGCGCTGGGCGTCCCAGGAAGCACAGCAGGGCGCGCAGCAGATGCAGCCCCAGGCACCGCCCCCGCAGGCGCCCGCGCCCGAGGCCGCCGCGCCCTCGATGATCGACCAGCTGAAGGAGCTCGGCGAACTGAAAGCGCAGGGCGTCCTCACCGAGGAGGAGTTCGCCGCCCAGAAGGCGAAGCTGCTCGGCTGACATGGGCGAGACCGCGAAATTCACCGCCGAGGAAGCCCGTGCGGCCGGGGAGCGGATCGGCATCGACTGGGACTCTTCCCCGTTCGACGTCGAGCAGTTCCGGATGGGCATGGACGTGGAGCTGGAGCACGGCTCACAGGACCCTGAGACCAACGTCACCGACGACGATCTCCTGGTCACCGCCAAGATCGCCCGCGCGCACCTCAACGAGTTCCCCGACTACTACACCCGCCTCGCCGCGATGGAGTCCGAGGCGGAGGCCTACTGGGCCTCGCGGAACCGGTAGGCAGGGGTCGACGTCACGCGGGCCTGGGCGCCCTGTCAGGCGGGCGCGCGCAGGCGGGCGCGCGCGCCCGTCAGGCGGGCGCCTTCGCGCCCTCCAGGTAGCGCAGCAGGGAGGCGCTGAGGCCGAGGTCGAGCGAGACCGAGCCACCGGAGAGGCGGAGGCGGGCGTCGTCGTCGCTGATCGCGGCGTCCCAGCCGTGCATCTCGACGTTGCGGAGCGCGTACGTGAGCAGCTGCTTCCGGCGCTCCTCGGCGCTTCCGTGCACGGCCGCCATGTTCGTCTCGAGGACGATTTCGCGATTGATCGCCTCGGCGTCGGTGAGGTCGCGGATGCGCTGCAGGTTGTGGTCGACCTCCGCGGCGACCGGCGCCAGCGAAAGGTCTTTGGGAACTCGTGGTCTCATCTCGATTACCCCCATCTGGATTGACGGTGGCCCCACGCTATTTTCGGCGCGCCAGGGCGACATCCGCGCAAGCCCACACGGAGCGTTCGGCAGGCTGCGGTGGCGCCGTTCCGGCTCGCCCGGCCCGCCTTCAGGAGCGAGGGCCGACTCCTCAGCCCGACCGGCGGTAGCGGATGTGGGTGGCGAGCGGCGAGTGGAGCGCCTCGACCGGCTCGAAGCCGAAGGCCTCGACCCCGTCGAACAGCCGCTCGCCGGCGCCGAGCAGGACAGGGATCACGTCCAGGGCGAGTTCGTCGATCACCCCCGCGGTGAGCGCCTGGCGGACCGCCGAGGCGCCGCCCGCGATGTCGACGCCGTCCTCGCCGGCCGCCTCCTTTGCCTCCGCGTAGGCGGCCTCGAAGCCCTGGGTGACGAAGTGGAAGCTCGTCCCGCCCTCCATCTCGATCGGCTCGCGGGCGTGGTGCGTGAGCACGAAGACGGGGGCGTGGTAGGGCGGCTCGGGCCCCCACCATCCGTCCCAGTCCTCGTCCCACTCTCCGCGGATCGGCCCGAACATGTTGCGGCCCATCACGTAGGCGCCCCGCGGCCGCATCAGCCACCCCTCCGCCGTCGCGTCCGCCGCAGTCGCGCGCTCGTCCCCCAGGTGCCAGCCATGCAGCTCCCTGCCCCGCCTCCCCAGCGGATTTTCCCAGCTCTGGTCCGGCCCGGCGACGAAACCGTCGAGCGAGATCGACATGTGACAGGTGGTGTCCGACATCGGCTTCCTCCCGGGTGATCGACGTTGGCGGAGCCATTCCCGGTTGGCTCCCCGCTTAGTGCCGGAGGAGGGACTCGAACCCCCGACACGCGGATTATGACCTCACGCCGGGATGTTCCGGGGGTTGCGGCTGGTCAGTGATTTGGTGTGAGAAACGGGATTGCGTGGATCGGGGCGTTGGTCACTTTCCCCGTCTCCGGACATGCCGTTGATCTGGTGTGGACCTGAGGGCAGCAGCTCGCCGGGCCAGAGGCGGTAAATCTGGGGCTGAATCCGGCGCTACCATTTCCGTATGGCCGCAACGTCAACGATCAAGGTCGAGTTCGATCGCGAGCTGCTTGAGCGGCTTCGCCGGCGTCACCCGGACAAGGGCGATCGCGAGCTGCTGGAAAGTGCCGCCCGCATCCAGTTGGGGCGGGAGGCCAGCGATCGCGCTCGCGAGCGCTTCTCCGGTGTCTCCTCGGAGGAGATCGAACGGGAAGCGGTCAAGGCCGCGCGCGAAGTTCGCGAGGAGCGCGCTGGCAGTTAAGGGACGCTCTGCCCTTTAGGTCGGCAGGAGTTCCAAGGCGTCCACACGACAAGGGCGCATGACGCCGAAGTGGCGGTGATCGAGCGTCGCGAGCTTCGGCTCACCGAACCGCTCGGTCACTGCCAGGACGGCGCAGTCGATGAATCCGACCTATAGATCCGCGTAGGTCGTGAGCAGGTCACGGACTCGCTCGTAGTCCTCGGCTGTCAGATCCTCCACCGTCAACGCCCCGCGCCGGACCTGATCGAGGACGGCGTCGAAGGATTCATTTCCCGTGTGCCGCCGGAGCAGATGGTCGACCTCAACGAGGGCGAGAGAGGGCACGACGCGTTGCTCGCGAGTGCCGGTGAGCAGAGACGCGCACGCCTCGTGGCTGTCGTCGTCGCGATCGAATGCCGCGACGATCGCGCCCCTGTTGAGGATCAGCGAAATGGCTCAGGCTCGAAGACGTCTTCGCTCGCCAGCTTGCTCAAGTCGCCGCGACCCGAGCGAAACGCCCCGATGCAGGTCAGGGGTGGCTGCTCGCCTTCGTCCCCGCGCGGCCGCGGCGTTGCTTCACCGATCTCGTGCTCCAGCGCATCATGGACGAGCTGAGGGACCTCTACGCCGCACTCACGCGTCATGCGCCGCGCTCGCTCAGGCAAGGTCAACTTCAATCTCGACAATGGCCTTCTCGGTGGCCCCCACACCGTCATGGTAGCGGCGTCCAGAGTCGCAGCCGACGCTTACTGCTACGGAACGCTGGCCATCCCTGCCTCGGTCCCGGTCGGGGAACTGCCGTCGCCAGCACCCGCGGTGATCGCACCGCCAACCATTTCCTGACCGTCTTGTACGGCGTCTTCGCCTGGGCGCGCCGTCTCTACAGGCCGCCGGGAAACCCCGTCGCCAACGTCGAGCGGCGCCCGCATGCCAGGCGGGGGGATACCGGCGTGCTCTCGCGCGAGGAGATCCTTGCCCTGGTCCGGGCGACCGACTCCGAGCAGGACGCGACGATCTACCGAACCGCCCCCTTTCACCGTCTCTCGCCTTGGCGAGGTTGGCGCTGCGCTGGCGCGACGTCGATTTCGCCAATGGCGCTGTCCCCGGAGGGACCTTGATCCCCAAGAGAACCGTTGCTGCTACGCGGCCGCTGACAGTTCGCCGGTCATCTCGCGCATTGCCTCGTATTGCGCGGAGATCCAAGCGAGAAACCGAACTCTCGCGACCGCTCCGATCCCGTAGCCAAAGTAGCGTAGGGCAAACGGCATGGCGGCTGCGAGGTACTCGCTCAGGCTGAGGTCATCAAAGTTCCGCGTCAGCGAGGACGCGATCTCAAGGTCGAGCGCCTCCCAGTGAGTTTCGAGCTCCCCCTCGCAGGGCGCCTCAGTCTCGCCGCTGACGACCTTCAGCATGCGCCTCTCTGCGCGGGATCGCTTTGCTGCGATGACGACGGCGCGGGCGAGCTGTTCGTCGTCGAGCTCTGTGGGTTCGGGTTTTCCGCAGACCGCGCTAGCGATCATCTTTGCATCGGCTAAGCGCAGCGAAGCTTGCAGGGTGACGAAGTCGGTGGTCCGGGGGCCGGGTCCCGCGCTCCGATAATCGATCAGGCAGACACGGCTCAAGATCTTCCCCAACCCGTCGGCGCTCTCCTCTTGCTCTTCCAGCTCGAGCATGATGTTGCTGCCATGCATGTCCCCGTGGACCAGGCAGGCGGGGGTCGCGGCAACGAAGTTTCCACTGCCAAGTATGTTCATCCGGGGGATCCCCAGCGTTACGCCTCCAAGTTCGAGTGCTCCGTCGGCGTGTTCCACGGCGCGTCGGTAGCTGATGAAGCCGCCGAGCAGCTCCTGTAGTTCGGGGACTCGCAGGCGGCGCTGAAGTCTGCTGAGTCCATCATCGAGCCGTTTGAAGCAAGCTCGAAAGTCGGTGTGATAGGTATTCTTGGCGTAGACCAGCGCCGACTGCTTGGTGCACTGGACGGCGTACCAATTCCGCGAAGAAGCATCGCAGAGCGAGGCGATCGCTTCACGCGCCAGATCCTGATCCGCGGGGGAGTCTAGGAATCCACTGAGGGAGTGGAGCTCGCTACCGAAAACCCCTCCTGCGAAGCTGTAGCAGACCGCTCCGAGCACATGCAGTTGGGTCGCACCGAGTAACTCAACCCGCTGGCGTAAACGCACGCCGTACTTGACGAACTGGGCGTAACGGTCAGCCTCCTCGCGTATGTCGGCCACGGGACCCACCTTCAGCACGCAGCGGCTACCTCTAACCGGTCTGCCCCGAAGGTCATTACCGACACTCACCTGCGCCTCGACGGTTATGGCAGAGCTGAGGCCCTCCGACCCGAGAGGCTTGAACTCGATTCCGATCTCGGCGCCGTCGCCAAGGCCGCGGACGTCGCCGAACAGCCGTCGGCAGATCCGATCCAGTTCAATGGCCATCTCGGCTGGATTCTCTCGGAAGCCCGGGATTCGGTGTCCGCGTTCTGCAAGCAGGCTCAGTGGGAGCTCGGCATTGGAAATCTGGACTCGACTCGAGCGCCATTCTTGGACAAGCGCCGAGATCCGGTCGCGCAGCGCCTGAGGGTCGAAGCCGTCAGCGCCCAGCGCTCCCTTCTCGATGACGGCGACGATCCGCGGCGGCTCGAGGTTGACCAGACGGAGCAGATCCCGGACGTGGGCCGGGTCTACGTGCTGGGTGTATACGATCAGGGGAGTGTCCGGGGCCGAGCGCGCAAATTTGCGAAGCACTTCGATACCCCCAGCTTCCACGTCAATCTCAATGTCAATGATCGCCGCGTCGAGGAGGTGCGTGTCGATGATCTCGAGGGCCTCGGCCTGCGTGCCCGTGCAGATCAGGTCAATCTCCTTATCCGGCCCGAACATTTCCTCGTGGGCTTGCCTGACTTGGTCCTCGTCGTCCAGCACTAGCAGGCGGAACCGGTCTAGAGTCAGGCTCACGTTCCTCCGCTCCAATCGTGTTGTGTTGGATTCGAGGGGATGCTGAGCGTGACCTGGGTGAAGCCGTCAGATCGTTGACAGAGATGAACATCTCCACCCACTCGACGGGCCATCGTCCCAGCGAGAAAGGCACCGAACTGCGGGACACGCAGCGTCTCGTCGGTGTGTTGGGATGAGGTGCGGGGGGACTCGTAGCCCAGCAGCGCGCGGTAGGCATTGGCCGCGCTGATGGGATCGAGTGGTGCCGACGGTCGGTTGATTACGGTGAGGATGTCGTGTCGCTCCCCGCCCCACAAACCCTGGTGGACTTCCAGGTAGGCGCGTGCGGCGTTTGCCGCGGAGTGCCGCTTGACGTTTCCAAGGATGTCCTTGAGCGCAAGTGCCACCAGCTGGGCGACCCCCGGTGGATAGGGAGTCCACTCGGCAGCCGGGTCGATGGACAGCTCGGCGAAGGTGAGTTTGAGCGCTACTTGGCGCTCTTGCACTAGGTTGGGGAAGGTGCGTGCGGGTCTGGGACGATGTCCACCAGAGGCTACAAAGGTACGCAGGCCCTTGGCCTTGGTCTCGATTTCGTTGGCGAAGCGCCGAAGTCTCGTTCGCCACTCGCCTTCGGGGGCCTCGGCGGCTAAATCGCGCAGGTCCCTGCACTCCTGTCCGCCGAGCTCATGGCCTCGACGTACAATCTCAATTGCATAATCATGCAGCACGCTTGAGATGGCGATTCGAGCGTCGGCGATGGCAAGTCCGACGTGTGCGGCGAATGCCTGTGCGGTAGTGACCAGTGCATCATAAGCGTTGCGGTCGGCGCTCTCGAGGTTGACCACTCCAATCACCCGGCCCTCGACGAGGACGGGGACACAGAGCTCCGAGAGCGTATCGAGGCGGCGTTCGAGGTAGGCGTCCTCGTCATCCACGACAGGTGCATACTGTGGGAGCCCCGTCAGCGCAACCTTCCAATTGATACCTCGCTCATCTTCACCTTGTAGTTCACCCTTCTCTTTGAGCCAGTGTGTGGGATAGGCGGCGATGCGCCGGAGCGTGAGTCCGTGGGGTCCAGTTGGCTGAGGGCTGGGAAGTGCCGCCCGAAAAGTCGCCGAATAGCTGCCGGTGATCCGTCCGAGCGTCTCCAGTCCCTCCTGGATGGCGGGCAGGGTCATCTGCAGGTCATCCGGCAAGGGTGCGCGAGAAGCAGCCCCAAGGCCGTCGTCCGTGAGGCGGAGGCCCCGCAGGGGCCCTGAGGATGCGGTTTGGGACCGAATCCGGTCCGTCGCCCGGGTGGACAGCCGTGCGAATACGCGTGCCGCCGCCTCGGTGTTGGCGGTGGCGTTGATTAGCGCTAGGCGCAGGCTGATGTTGCGCAGGACGGCTAGGTCGTAGGCTCCGTACTTTGCGTCCTCCGTTCCGATCCGTGCGACGGTCAACACACCAACTGCGGGGGCCTTTGGGCTGGCGAGCGGTCCCACGATAGGCGTCGCCAACTCAACGGACTGCGAGTTCGCGTCGTTCACGCAGATGCAGGTGGCGAGTTCTCCCTCCCCGGAGGAGAAGCCTGGCGGAAGCTGGATCGGGCGACGGTTGGCAAAGGAGGAGAACGCCAGAACCCGTGAGTCTTCCGCGAGGTCATCGGGGTACCTCCAGCCAGCGTCCTGGAGAGGCTCCGGGACGGCAATGCCAGTTTGCGTCATCGCGCCCTTGGCATGATCGAACACGTAGCAGGCCCCGACGTCGCTACGAGAGACGTCAACGGCCAGCTGCACTAAGGCGGTAGCTGCCTGCTTGAGGTCGACCGTGCCTTTGGCGAAGTCGGCCGGATCGAGTTGATTGTCGAGTCGCGCCATGATCGCCGCGTCGCGGCGGACGTCCGCCTGGACCGTGGCGTTCACCCTCTCGGTAATTTCCACGATCTCTGCGTCGGCGTCTACGAGGCGCATCCCGTCCTGATCGACCACGCTTTCGGCGAGGGGCTCCAAGAATAGGAGGGCAGCAGATATGCGTGCGGTGGCAGCGGCGGGAACACGGGCAGGAACCCAGTCCTCTGTCTCGAAGAGCCATCGGGCGAGGTCGTCCTTCCCTGCTTCTTTGGCGAGGTTGGTCAGCTCTTCAAGCAGACGTGGAGCCGAGCGAGGGAAGGGCGCGGGGGCGCCCGGTGACGAGGGACGAGTGAGGAGTAGCTCGCAGGTGTCAACTTTTCGGTTCAGTCCCGCGACGGAGCGCAGAAGACCGACAAGGTCGTTCGGGCCACCGGGTTCCTTGGGTGCCTGGAAGCAGAGGGATCGCAATATCGCTCCCTCGTCGGCGGCAAGCACCACCGCGGCGCGTGCGCCGACTCGTGTGCGTGCTTGTTCGACGGAGTCGAGGATTACCGGCCGCGGACAGTAGCTGCCCCGCAGGATGTACGACTCCGGCGTCCAGCTCGGCGTCCCGACGGTGTGCCTATTTCGCTCCGAAAGTGGCATGTTTTAAGCACATAGGAGGCGTGCCGGCCCCACCTCTGCTCCTCGGTTGGTCAACTAGTGCGGTGACGCTAGATGCGGTCTATGCACGAATCAATACCGAAAAGTGAAACAAAGTGTCCCAACACCTCAGTTTCCCAATGAAGAGTCGGGTTGGGACGACAACTCGAATTCACTCTGTATTCGTGCGGCTTCGGTTCCTGCGATGGCCCGCCGCGAGATCGTCCTTCGGCAGGCCGGGGGGATCGTCTGGGTCCCGGGTCACGATACGAAGCGGAAATGCACGCTCAAACATGCATGCTCAACCTCATGGGTGCTCAGGCAAACGAGAGAGCCCGGTCCGGGCCCATCAACGGTGACACCCACCTGAGCTGAATCGCTCGGAGGACGGCCGCTCGACCCAAAGGAGATCGAGTTGGCAGAGCACGGGAGCAGCGCAGTGTCCAGTAGAAGCTGGAGATCGTGCTGGCCGGGATATGAGGCGACCGGTCTGTGAGGGACGTCTGCCGCGAGGACGACGTCTCCGAGCCATCCACTACGACTGGCACGACAAGACCCTCCAGGGCGGCGAGGCCGCCCTGGAGGGTAAGGACGGGCGCCGGGGCGAGAAGTAGATGCCGAAGAAGATCCGCGAGCTGGAGCGCGCTATCGGCCGCAAGGCCTACGAGCTCAAGGTCGCGGGGGGAGCATTGCGAGGCTGGGAGTGAGAGCGCGTCACCCCGGCCCCGCCGACTCGTCGCCCGTGGCCGCACGGTCGCCGTAACGGCGCGAGCGATGCAGATTTCCCGCCAGGCGATCTGTCGCGCCACGAAGCAAAGGCCGCGGGGACGGTCGACCGCACGATCGTCGAGTTCGCGAGGGCGAACCCCACGGAGGGCACCCGCATGGTCGTAGCCCTCACGAGCCGGGAGCTGGGTCGACCGATCTCGCGCAAGAGGACCCAGCGGGGTGATGCGGGCCGAGGGATTGCTGCAACGACACCGGCCCTCGGCCCGCCGCCGCCGAACCGGCTGCTTCAGCGTCGAGCGATCCGACCGGCTCTGGCACATGGACATGACGAGCGTCTCGGTGGCCGAGCGCGGCTGGTGCTGCCTGAATCCGATCGTCGACTGATGTACCCATCGCCCACTACCGCGGCGGCTACCGCGACCCCGGGTCCCAGGCCTTCATCGAGTCGCGGTTCTCGAAGCTGAAGGTGCGCCTGATCTGGCGCTCGGAGTTCGAGACCCTCGAGGACGCCAGGTCGGCCATCGCCGCCTAGGTCGAGACCTACCACCACCGACCTCACTCGGGTTTGGATACCGAACCCCGAAGGAGGTGAGGGAGACCTGGGAGGATGCCCAGGAGAGCGAAGCGTCTACGAAATCACGCGGCCTTAGGTGACAACGTTGGTGGGGTCCAGGCCTATTCGGCCAAGGAAGCGTTCCGCTGCCTGAAACGACACCTGGGGAGCGTCGTCTTGTGAGCGCTTCAGGCGCTGGCGGGGCCGGCTGAGTCCCCTTCGATTCCTTGAGGGGGGAGATCCGACACACCGTCGTCGCTCAGACGTATTCCTTGGCATAGGAGGGACCGGGTTGACCAGGGATTCCAATGGCGTTACTGTGGCGAAATTGTGAGCGGGGTCTTATAGAGACGCGGCGTTGATACGTCAGTGTCGCGCATGATGGAGCCACAGGTACATGGCTAGCTACCCAGAACTCGCGGCGAGCCAATACGTGCTCGATGCCTACGCGGACGTCTCAAGGCTTTGGCGTGAATATGAAGACTTTGGAGATGACGTACTTCTGCGTCAAGCCGCGGTGTTGATGTGCGAGACCTTCGGCCGCCTTGCTGGCGATGACGAGTTTTGGAGCGCGACCATCGACGCTGTGCGAGACCCGGAGCGCGAAGCCGAAGCTATCTGCGGCGTGCTGCGTGATCTTTCGCAATTCCGGAAGTTCGAGGAACGCGCGCTCATGGATCTTCGTGTTCCCCCGGACCAGGCGTCGCGACTAAGTGCCGACCTCATCCTCGGAATCAGAATGATGGAAGAGCGTCCCAGCGGGGACACGATTCTCAATCTCAAGAATGGCGTTGGCGATTTTTCCGGTCGAATCTGTGAGGCGGCGGAGCCCACTCAGCCACACCGCTGGAGAAAGCGGCTGGTGTTGAAGGGAATGAAGGTCTTGGGGGGAGCGGCAGTCATTGTGGCCGACGGTCTCGCAGCCGCTCCCACCGCGGGAGTGACCGTCCTCTCGATTGGCGGTGGTGCGGCGATCATGGTGGCCGATGTGTTCGGGGAGTGAATAGCCATCGCGTTCAGGCGTCCGTAGAGCTGATCCGACCTACCCTAGAGTGACTAACAGGCGAAGCTATGCGTCCACCGAGAGCGCCGGGCAGAGCTTGGCGAATGTATCGATCCGGGGTGTTCGTCCGCCTGCCTCCAGAAGCCGATCTCGGTCCTGTGCAGAGAGGTGAGATGGCCGAGCCGCTCCTGTGGGAGGTCGGCGCGCCTGCGTTCCCGATAGAGATTTCGGCCAAAGCCCTCGGCCACGACCTCTCTCGGTCCGTTCACCACTCCTCCGCCAGCGTCTTGAAGTAGCGCGCTGCCCGCGTTGGGACCAGCGCCTCCACGGCCCGACGGAGAAGTCCCCGCGCCGAGGAGTTCGCGGATCGCCCGTCTGGGTGCATCGGTTGCGCTCCAATCGTCAGGGTCGATCAGCATGACCCCGACCAACTCGGGCACCGTCAGCTGGCAAGGATGCTGATAGAGAACGGCGGCGAGGAGCGCCGCCTCCGTCCGGATATCGTCTTCCGCCGGGGTCGTCCGGCACGGAGTGTCGCCGCAGCTCCTAGTGTTGCTGCCAGCCATTGGAAGCACTTCCTTCCCCTGGTCAGGTCCCCGGCTGGCGTGACAGCGCCGCCGGGGGCCGCTTCTCTGGGGTCGCCAGGCAGCTAGCCTGTCCCGCGGGTCCGGCCTCGGTTCCACTGAGCCGGATGCCACGGGGCCGGTGCTCGCAACACACGGCCCCACTTATTTCCCTGAACATACACGGACCCCAAAGACGGCTACAAGTGCATCTTTCCGGCCGTCAGCCCTGGGAGTATTGCGGCGGTGAGCACCGGGTACGAGAGCGATCTACGCAAGGCGGACCTGCCCGGGCTGCTGGATGCCATAGACGGCCTGCTCGGCAGGCTCTCCCAGAGCCAGATAGAGGATCTTGGAGAGAAGAAGCCGGATCAGGTGGAGAGGATCGAAGCGCTGACGTTGGCACTGCGGCCGCGCATCGCAGCCACTGATCCGCTGCTGGTCTCCGAAGAGGTTCTTGCTTCCATGCGCGAACCGCTCAATCAGATCAAGAACGGACTTCAGGGCTACCTCGAGAACGAGAGTGCGGACAGCCTAAACGGCATCCGCAGCTGGACTGACAGGCTGGCTGGTGCCATCGCTATGTGGCCGATCCCAGCGGACCTGCCTAGTAGCGACGCGAGAGAGATTGCGGCGAGATTTCGCAGGTCGGCCGCCCAACATGTGAATGCTCTCTCGGGCGAATTCGAGAAGGCGAAGGAAGAACTCTCGGATCTTCAATCGAGCGTTCAGGCGCGGTCGGATGAGTGGCAGGCGGAAAAAGCTGGCCTGCAGGAGCAACTGAGTGACCTGAGCAGCACGATTGAGAAACAGCAAGGCCGCCTTGATGAAGCGCTCGACCGATATCAAGGCCAATTCTCAGCAGCGCAGGATCGCCGTGGAGAGCAATTCCAGGGGGAGCTTGCAGAGTTGCAGGAGTGGGCGGCAGGGGCCAAGTCCACGATGGAGCGGCAACTGGATCAGGTTGGTACTACCGCCGAAGACAAGAGCAGACAGCTGACCGAGCAGCTAGAGGCGGAGTTGGCCAAGGCTCGTGGGATAACGGGCGTGATTGGCTCGACCGGCACTGCGGCTGGCTATCAGGAAGAGGCGGACGCTCAAAGGCGAACGGCCAACATGCTCCGCTACGGCGCGATTCTCTTGGGCCTGGCTGCCGCTGGTCTTGCAGTTTGGGCAATCATTCATACGGAGCGTTCAAGCGAACCGTCGTTGACGGTCGTGTTCTCAAAAGCTCTCGGCTCGTTGGTCTTCGCAGGACTGGCGGGATACGTGGCAACCCAATCGGCGCATCATCGCCATAGGGAGGAGCAGGCACGGCGGCGGCAGTTGGACCTGCTTGCTCTCCCGCCCTTCATCGCTGCCCTTCCGGATGGCCAAAAAGAGGAGATCACCGGGGAAGTCGCAAGCAAGACCTTACTTCCGGCAACCCTTGGGCAAGATGGCCCGGAGGAGGCGGCTTTGACCAAAGAAAGCATCAGTCTCATCGGCCTGCTTTTGGAGGCGATCCGCCGAGGCTAGGGGCTGGGGAGCCACGCCGCTGTCGTTATCCTTGTTGCCAGTACCAAAGTCCGCTTCCCGCATCTCGGGGTCGAAGCCCAAGTCACCGCTCTGGCAAGCCAGAAAGAAAGTGCCGGAGGAGGGACTCGAACCCCCGACACGCGGATTATGATTCCGCTGCTCTAACCAGCTGAGCTACTCCGGCGGGGGAGGGCATGGTAGCGGTGCGATGCTTGGGGCATGGCGCGCGGGTCTGGAGGGGTCAAGCCGCTCGGTTTCGCGGCGCTGCGGCCGGTGCTGGTCGGGGCGCTGCTGGTGGTCGACGCGGGGGTGGTGCTGGTGCTCGGGATCGGGCGGCACAAGGGGTGGCTGGGGCCGTTCGTCGGGTTCGGGATCGTGCTGGTGGGGCTGGTCTGGTTCATGGGGTGGTCGGTGCGCCACCGGCACGACGACGACAACGATGACGACGACGACCGCGATGGTTAGGGTGGACCGGTGAGCGGAGCGGACCTCGACAGCGCGGTGCGGACGGTCGTCCGGCAGTGCATGGGCATCCAGGCGGGCGAGGAGGTGCTCGTGGTCTGCAACCCGGTCACCGAAGAGATCGGCGCGCTGATGCGGATCGAGGCCCAGGGCGACGGCGCCGAGGCGACCTTGGCGGTGATCTCCGAGCGCGAAAGCCACGCCGCCGAGCCGCCGCGGCCGGTCGCCGCGGCGATGGCCGCCGCCGACGTGGTGCTGGCGCCGACGATCCAGTCGCTCTCGCATACCGCGGCGCGCAAAGCCGCCAGCGAAGCGGGCGTGCGGATCGCGACGCTGCCCGGGGTCACCGAGGAGATGCTGGCGCGGCTGATGAACGGCGACCTCGACGAGATGCGCCGCCGCGGCTGGGCGATCGTCAATGCGCTGAACGCCGGCTCCGAGGCCCGGATCACCTGCCGGCACGGCAGCGACCTGCGGTTCTCGCTCGAGGGCCGCGAGGGGATCGTCGACGCGGGCGAACTCTCGGCCGCCGGCGCCTTCGGCAACCTGCCCTGCGGCGAGGGGTTCATCGCCCCGGTCGAAGGGACCGCCGAGGGGACGCTGGTGGTCGACGGCTCGATCGCCGCGATCGGCATGGTCGACTCGCCGGTGCGCCTGACCGTCGAGGAGGGCCACCTGACCGGCGCCACCGGCGACGAGGGCGCCCGGCTGATGGAACTGCTCACCCCGCACGGCCCCGGCGGCACCAACGTCGCCGAGCTCGGCATCGGCACCAACGAGGAGGCGATCCTCACCGGCAACATCCTCGAGGACGAGAAGATCTTCGGCACCGCCCACGTCGCCTTCGGCGCCTCGGCGGGGATCGGCGGCACGGTCCAGGTCCCCGTCCACCTCGACGTCGTGATCAAGGAACCGACCGTCGAAATCGACGGCGAGGCGATCCTCGGCGGCGGCGAGCTGCTGATCTGAGCGGCCGATGACCGACCTGCTCGCCGTCCCCAACGTCTCGGTGGCGGGCGGGGACCCGGTCCTCCGCCCGTTCCGTGAGGCCTTCGCGCGCGCCGCCCGCATCCTCGACCTCCACACCGACATCGACCACGGCCGCAGCGTCTTCACCCTCGCCGGCACCCCGGGCGGGCTGGCCGACTCGCTGCTCGCGGGCGCCGAGGAGGCCATCGAGACGATCGACATGTCGAGCTACGGCGGCGCCCACCCGGCCATCGGCGCGCTCGACGTCTGCCCGGTCGTCTGGCTGCACGAGGGCGACCGCGCCGCCGCCCGCACCGAGGCGGTCGCCGTCGCCGCGCAGATCGGCGGGCTCGGCGTCCCGGTCTTCCTTTACGGCGAGCTGGCCCGCGAGCCGGGCCGCGCCGAGCGCGCCTACTTCCGCGGCGGCGGCTTCGCCGAGCTGTGGCAGCGGATGGAGGGGGGAGAGCTGCGACCGGACTTCGGCCCGCCGCTGCCGCACGCCCGCGGCGGCGCCACCCTGGTCACCGCCCGGGCGCCACTCGCCGCCTTCAACGTGGAGCTGGAGGAGGCCGACCTCGACGTCGCCCGCGCCGTCGCCGCGAAGCTGCGCGAGTCCGGCGGCGGGCCGGCGGGCGTGCGGGCGATCGGCCTGATGCTGTCGAGCGGCCGCGCCCAGGTCTCGACCAACGTCCACGACCCGCTGCGGATGCCGCTCGGCGCGGTGGTCGAGGAGGTGCGGCGACTGGCGGCGCCGCTCGGCGCGCGGCCGGTCGAGGCGGAGCTGGTCGGGCTGATCCCGGCCGACGCCCTGCGCGAATACCCCGCCGACGTACCGATCCGCGGCTTCGACCCCGAGCTGCACGTGATCGAGCGACGGCTCGCCGCGCCCACCGACTAGATTGGTCAGGCGATGGCTCAATCAAAGAACAAGCGCCGCCGCAAGCGCCGCGGCACCCAGGGCGGCCGCATCGACACCGCCGGCCGCCGCGGCCGGCCGCGCAGCCGCGAGGAAGCCCGTCAGCGCGCCCGTTCCGGCGGCAGCCGCTCCGCGTCGAAGAAAAAGGACCTGCCGCCGACCTGGAGAGGCGCCGCGCTGCGGGGCGCCGCGGCCGCGGCGATCTTCGTCCTGATCCTGCTCTTCCTCTTCAAACGGCCGATCGGCGTGTCGCTGATCTTCGGCGCCTTCATGCTCGCCTTCTACATCCCGACCGGTTACTACATCGACCTGACGATGTGGCGCAAACGCGAGCGCCAGCGCATCCGCGACCGCGAAGGGGCGGCCTAGTGGCGCTCGACGTCGAGATGCTCACCGTCGGCCAGATCGCCGAGAACTGCTTCCTGGTGCGGCCCGAGGGCGGTGACCGGCTGCTCGTCGTCGACCCCGGCGAGGAGGCGGAGCGGATCCTCGCGGCGATCGAGGCCACCGGCGCCGAGGTCGAGGCGATTCTCCTCACCCACACCCACTTCGACCACATCGGGGCGGTCGCGCCCGTCGCCAAGGCGACCGGCGCGCCGGTCTACTGCCCGGAGCTCGAGGTCGGAGTGCTCGCCGACATCATGGCCTACGTGCCGTGGGAGGGCTTCGGCCCGTACGAGAGCTACGACGCCGACGAGACCGTGTCGGGCGGCGAGACCCTGGAGCTCGCCGGCCTGCGGCTCGACGTCATCTTCACCCCCGGCCACAGCCCCGGCCACGTCACCTACTCGGTGCGCGGCGAGGACGCGATCTTCTCCGGCGACGTCCTCTTCCAGGGCTCGGTCGGCCGCGTCGACCTCCCCGGTGGCGACTGGCCGACCCTGGCCGCCTCGATCGACAGGCTGCTGGACTCCCACCCGGACTCGACCGTCGTGCACCCCGGCCACATGGGGCTGACCACGCTCGGCGCCGAGCGCGCGACCAATCCCTTCCTCCAGGCCTCGGCCCGCTGACCGCGCGGGCGCGCCGCTCCTCTAAGGTCGCCCTCGATGGCAAGCAAGTTCCAGGCACCGCGCGGCACGTTCGACGTGCTGCCCGCCGCGAGCCGCGCCCGTGCGCGTCTGCAGGCGGTCGCCGCCGGGCTCTTTGAGCGGGCGGGCTACGAGGCGATCCAGACGCCCGTCTTCGAGGACACCGACCTCTTCGAACGCGGGGTCGGCAAATCGACCGACATCGTCCGCAAGGAGATGTTCACCTTCGAGGACAAGGGGGAGCGCAGCCTCACCCTGCGCCCGGAGGGCACCGCGCCGATCTGCCGCGCCTACCTCGAGCACGGCATGCACAAACAGGCACAGCCGGTGAAGCTCTCCTACGTCGGGCCGTTCTTCCGCCACGAGCGCCCGCAGGCCGGCCGCTACCGCCAGTTCCACCAGCTGGGGATCGAGGCGATCGGCACCGCCTCGCCGCTCGCCGACGCCGAGGTGATCATGCTGCTCTCCGACCTGCTCGGGGAGCTCGGCGTCCCAGGGGTGGAGCTGCGGCTCGGCAGCCTCGGCTCGATCGACGCCCGGGCCGGTTACCTGGAGGCGCTGAAGGCGCACCTGCACCGCCACGAGGGCGACCTGACCGCCGACGTCCGCGAGCGGATCGACCTCAACCCGCTGCGCGCCTTCGACTCCGATGACGAGGGCGTGCGGGGCGTGATGGCAAGCGCGCCGAGCATCCTCGAGGCGCTCTCCGCGGAGGACGCCGAGCACTTCGCCGAGGTCCGCTCGCTGCTCGACGCGGCCGGGATCGACTACGAGATCGACCCGACCCTGGTGCGCGGCATCGACTACTACACGCGGACGATCTTCTCCTTCGTCTGCGACGCGCTCGGCTCGCAGTCGGAGATCGGCGGCGGCGGGCGCTACGACGGCCTGATCGAGCAGCTCGGCGGCCCGGCGACGCCGGCGGTCGGCTGGGCGGCGGGGATCGAGCGGATCCTGCTGGCCCTGGAAGAGGAGGAGCCGGCGGCCCGCCGCGACGCGTTCGTGGCGATCGCCGACCCCGGGCAGCGGGCGCGCGCGATGGCGGCGGTCACCGACCTGCGCCACGCCGGGCTCTCGGCCGAGATGGACCTCGCCGGGCGAGGCCTCAAGGGACAGCTCAAACACGCCGACCGGATCGGCGCCGCGCGGGTCGTGATCCTCGAGGCCGACGGCAGCGCCCAGCTGCGCGACATGGCGAGCGGCGAGCAGCGCCCCGTCGACGGCGGCAACCTGATCGAAGAGATGACCGGGGGCGAAGCATGAGCGTCGGCGATCTCCCCGAGCCGCGGCCCAACGGCTACCGCGACACCTGGTGCGGTCGGGTGCTGCCCGAGCGGGTCGACCGGGAGGTCCGCGTCGCGGGCTGGGTCAACCGCCGCCGCGACCACGGCGGGCTGATCTTCATCGACCTGCGCGACCGCACCGGCATCGTCCAGCTCGTCTTCCACCCCGACACCTCCGGCGAGGCCTTCGAGCTCGCCCACAAGCTGCGCCCCGAGGACGTGCTGAGCGCCTCCGGGAAGGTGGTGCGGCGCGACCCCGACACGGTCAACCCGGCGCTGCCGACCGGCGAGGTGGAGGTCGCGGTGGCGGGCGCCGAGCTGCTCGCGGACTCCGAGACGCCGCCCTTCCAGATCGAGGGCTACGCCGACGACGTCGGCGAGGACACGCGGCTGCGCTACCGCTACCTCGACCTGCGCCGCGCCCCGATGCGCGAGGCGCTCCTGCTGCGCCACCGGGTCACCGCGGCGATGCGCGAGTTCCTCGGCGCCGAGGGCTTCGTCGACGTGGAAACCCCGGTCCTGACCCGCTCGACGCCGGAGGGCGCGCGGGACTTCCTCGTCCCCAGCCGCCAGCAGCAGGGCTCCTTCTACGCGCTGCCGCAGTCGCCGCAGCTCTTCAAGCAGCTGCTGATGGTGAGCGGGTTCGAGCGCTACTTCCAGATCGCCCGCTGCTTCCGCGACGAGGCGACCCGCGCCGACCGCCAGGCCGAGTTCACCCAGCTCGACGTCGAGATGTCCTTCGTCGACGCCGACGACGTGATCGCGGTCAACGAACGGATGTTGGCGCACGTCTTCGCGGCGGTCGGCGGGCCCGAGGTCGAGGTGCCGATGCAGCGGATGGCCTACGCCGAGGCGATGGACCGCTTCGGGACCGACCGCCCGGACCTGCGCTTCGGGCTGGAGCTGGTCGACCTCGGCGAGGCGCTCGCCGGGACCGAGTTCAAGGTCTTCCGCTCGGTGCTCGAGTCGGGCGGCTCGATCCGCGGCATCAACGCCGGCCGGCGCGAGGTGCCGCGCTCGGAGCTCGACGGCTTCATCTCCCGCGCCCAGGAGCTGGGCGCGAAAGGCCTGGTGTGGGCGTTCCGCGAGGGCGACGGCTGGCGCTCGCCGACCGCCAAGTTCCTCAGCGACGCCGAGCTCGCCGAGCTGAACCGTCTGCTCGGCGCCGAGGAGGGCGACCTGCTGCTGCTGGTCGCCGACAAGCGCCCGGTCGTCGACGCGGTGCTGGGCCAGATGCGGCTCGACCTCGGCGAGCGCTTCGGTCTGATCGACGAGAGTGAGGACCGCCTGGTCTGGATCGTCGACTTCCCCATGTTCACCTATGACGAGGTGGAGAAGCGCTGGGACGCGATGCACCACCCCTTCACGGCCCCGGCCGGCGACTTCGACCCCGGCGACCCCGGCGCGGCGCTGTCGCAGGCCTACGACGTGGTCTGGAACGGGCAGGAGCTGGGCGGTGGCTCGGTTCGTATCCACGACGCCGAGCTGCAGGGCCAGGTTTTCGCGACGCTGGGGATCGACGCGGCGACCGCCGAGGCCCGCTTCGGGTTCCTGCTGGAGGCGCTGCGCTACGGGGCGCCGCCGCACGGCGGCATCGCCTACGGCATCGACCGCTTCGTCCAGCGCCTCGCCGGCGCCGAGACGATCCGCGACGTGATCGCCTTCCCGAAGACCGCCTCCGGCTTCGACCTGCTCACCGGCGCGCCCGCGCCGGTCGACGCGGTGCAGCTGCGCGAGGTCGGCGTCGCCATCCACAAGAGCGGCAAAGCCGGGCATTGAGATGGCGCTGCGGGACTGGCTTCCCCGCAGTTGGCGCCCGCGGCCCGGGCCCGGCCAGACCCCGGTCTACGTCGACGACCCGCGCTTCGAACGCTGGGAGGTGGTGCGCGACTTCGGCGACGTGCGCACCGCGCGCGCCTGGCACCAGGCGCTGATCGAGGCCGACATCGAGGCTGTCCTCACCGCCGATTGGCCGCTCGACCGCTACGGCCACGGCGACATCGCCCTGCGGGTGCCGGGGGACCGCTGGAGCGACGCCGAGATGCACCTCTCCAACCTCGACGTGCCCGATTACTGAGGGAGCCTTCCGCCGGTCCCCCGGTGCTACGGTTTGCGCAGGCTCGAGCCCGTACGAGAGCCGTCTCACCGTTTGACCCAACACAAACGGCACGGGAGCCGATTTCTCGCGGTCCCCTTGGGGTCGTGAGTAGGCACCCACCTTCTATTGAAGGGATCAAAGCCAGAGGCGGTACCGGCGGGCTGGAGCTCCTTTTCGTTGCGCCCCGTGCCACGCAACTGGCACGAAGCGCGCGCCACGGGTGCGTGTTCCGGCGGCAGCATGGGGGGCGTGGAGGACGAGGAGCGGATTTCGGTTGCTGGGGACCCGGAATATTCCTCGGAGGTTCCTGAGCGAAGGCTGGACCGGGCGCCGCGCGATGAGCGAACGGCCGCTCGAGCGGCGCGGAGCCGGGGTTCGGCCGAGATCGACCGGGCGGCGTCGCTGCTGGCGGCAAGGCAGCACGGGATGGTGGGACGGTGGCAGCTCCTTGCGCTTGGGATGTCGGAGCAGATGATCAAGACGCGGGTGCGCCACGGCACGCTCCAGCGTTTCCATCGCGGCGTCTACGCCTACGGCCACCGCGCGATCACGATGGAGGGTCGATGGATGGCGGCGGTGCTCGCCTTCGGTCCCGAGGCCGTGCTCAGCCATCGGTCGGCCGGACAGCTCTGGGGAATCATTCCGCGGTCGCGGATCGCACCCGAAGTGACCAGGCCCGGTCGCGCCGGCCCGCGGCCCCATCTCGTCGTCCACCGAGCATGGCTGCCACCGGACGAGATCGTCCGGGTGCGCGGGATACCGGTGACGTCGGTGCCGCGGACGATGCTCGACTTGGCGGCGACCCGCACCGAGCGGGAGGTGGAGCGGGCCTGGAACGAGATGGAAGTGCGCGGCTACACGGACAGGCTGTCAGTGCCGCACCTGCTGGACCGCTACCCGCGGCGCAAGGGGTCGGCGCTGCTCGCCCGGCTGGCCGACCGCAAGGCGCTGCCGGTCGGCATCACCCGCAACGACCTCGAGGAGGCGTTCCTGGCGCTGGTCGACCGCTTCGCCCTGCCGCGACCCCGGATGAACGCTCACCTGGCGATCCGCGACCGCTTCTACGAAATCGACTGCCTCTGGGAGGAGCGGAGGGTCGCGATCGAGCTCGACGGGGGTGGGGCGCACGGCACCAAGGAGGCGTTCGAGAGCGACCGCGAACGGGACCGGATCCTGACCGCCGAGGGCTACACGACCGCCCGCGTCACCTGGCATCAGATCCAGGACACCCCGGCCGAGGTCGCCGATGACCTGCGGCGCATCCTCACGCCCTACCCTTTGACAGATGGATCGGGAGCTCTTCGACCACTTCCTGCGCGGTGACGCGCGCCGCGGCCCGGCGCCCGAGGACGCCTTCACCGGCGCCGCCGGGGGCGCCGCCTGCGGCGACCTCTCGCGCCTCTCCCTGACCCTCGCCGAGGGCCGCGTCGCCGCGGTCACCTTCGACACCGAGGGCTGCGGCGCCACCCGCGCCGCCACCGCCGCCGTCGCCGAGACGATCGAGGGCGCCACCGTCCTCGAGGCGGCCCGCCTCTCGATCGACGACGCCGAAGCCCTGCTCGGCGGCCTCGCGCCCGCCAAGCGCCACGCCGCCCAGCTCGCCACCGACGCCCTGCACCGCGCCCTGAGCGCCGCCGCGGCCGCCGACGACCCGCTCGATCCCTCCGTCTGCATTCCGACCCGCATGGCGGGTCAAAATGCAGACGCCCCGGTCGTCCCGCCGAGCTCCCGCCGTGCCCCGTCCGCCTCAGAGCGCGTCGCCGTCGCCGTCTCCGGCGGCGTCGACTCGGCGGTCGCGGCGCTGCTCGAGCGCGAGCGGGGCGCCGAGGTCGTCGCGATCACGGTCAAGCTCTGGGCCGACCCGGAGACCGACGGCACCAAGGCCTGCTGCTCGCCGGAGGCGGTGCTCGGCGCCCGCGCGGTCGCCCACTCGCTCGGCATCCCGCACTTCACCCTCGACCTCGAGGCCGACTTCCGCCGCCGGGTCGTCGAGCGCTTCGTCAGCGGCTACGCGGCGGGCCAGACGCCCAACCCCTGCATCCTCTGCAACGGCGAGGTGCGGCTCGCCGCGATGCTCGACCTCGCCGACCGCCTCGGCGCCGACCGCCTCGTCACCGGCCACTACGCCCGCATCGTCGAGGACACCGAGGGGCCGTTGCTGGCGACCGGCGCCGACGCCGCCAAGGACCAGAGCTACATGCTCGCGGCGCTGCCGCCGGAGCTGCTCGCCCGCCTCTCCTTCCCGCTCACCGACATGACCAAGGAGGAGGTCCGCGCCGTCGCCGCCCGCCACGGCCTGGCGGTCGCGAAGAAGCCCGAGTCCCAGGACCTCTGCTTCCTCGCCGGCCAGGGCAAGCGCGGCTTCCTGCGCCGCCACGGCAACCTCGTCGATCGCGACGGCGCCGTGGTCGACCGCTCCGGCCGCACCCTGGGCCGCCACCGGGGCCACCACAACTTCACCGTCGGCCAGCGCCGCGGCACCGGCGTCTCGATGAACGAGCCGGTCTACGTGATCGCCACCGACGCCGCCGCCAACACGGTCACCGTGGGCACCCGCGAGGAGCTGGAGACGAGCCGCATCCGGGTCCGCGACGCGGTGCTCCACCGCGACGGCGCCCGCGTCGACCAGGTCCGCCTGCGGTACCACTCGGCCACCCTGCCCGCCACCCTCGGCGCCGCCGCGCCGGGCCGCCACGACGCCCTCGAGGTCGAGCTGGCCGAGCCGTTCACGGCCGCCTCGCCGGGCCAGACCGCGGTGCTGATGGACGGCGAGACGATCGTCGGCCACGGCACGATCGCCGCCCCGGCGTGACCCGCGCCGCCGCCGAAGCCGCTCCGTCCACATCCTCCGCTCTCATATGCGCCACACGAACTGTCAGCAAACCGTAGGCTCTCCCTCATGAAGGCCCAACAAATCCGCGACACCTACCTCTCGTTCTTCGCGGAGCGGGGGCACAAGGTCGTGCCCTCGGCCTCACTCGTCCCCTCGGTGCACGACCCGACCGTGCTGCTGACGACCGCCGGGATGCAGCCCTTCAAGCCCTACTTCCTCGGCCGCGAGACGCCGCCCGCGCCGCGCCTCACCGACGTGCAGAAATGCTTCCGCACCACCGACATCGAGGAGGTCGGCAACACCGCCCGCCACCTGACGTTCTTCGAGATGCTCGGCAACTGGAGCTTCGGCGACTACTTCAAGGCGGAGTCGATCCCCTGGGGATGGCAGCTCGCCACCGAGGGCTTCGGCATGGACCCGGAGCGGATCTGGGTGACGGTCTTCGGTGGCGACGAGGAGCTCGGCCTCGGCCCCGACGAGGACGCGATCAAGATCTGGGAAGACACCGGCGTCCCCGCCGAGCGGATCGTCCGCCTCGGCCGCGAGGACAACTTCTGGCAGGGCGGGCCGACCGGCCCGTGCGGCCCGTGCTCGGAGCTCTACCTGGACCGCGGCCCCGACTTCGGCGGCCCCGACGACCGGCCCGGCGACGACACCGAGCGCTTCCTCGAGTTCTGGAACCACGTCTTCATGTCCTATGACCTGCACGAGGACGGGACGCTCACCGAGCTGCCGATGAAGAACATCGACACCGGCATGGGGCTCGACCGGATGGCGGCGATCCTCCAGGACGTCCCCTCGGTCTTCGAGACCGACCACGTGCGGCCGCTGATCGACCTCGCCGAGGAGCTCTCCGGGCGCCGCTACGGCGAGAGCGAGGCGATCACCAGGGCGATGCGGATCGTCGCCGACCACTCGCGCGGCGCCGCCTTCCTGATCGCCGACGGGGTCGTCCCGTCCAACGAGGACCGCGGCTACATCCTGCGGCGGATCATGCGGCGGGCGATCCAGCAGGGCCGCACGCTGGGCCTCGAGGCGCCCTGGCTGGGCCGCTTCGCCGAGCGGGTGATCGAGCTGATGGGGGAGACCTACCCGGAGCTGGTCGCCGAGCGGGAGACGATCGCCCGCTGGGTCGGCGACGAGGAGGAGAGCTTCGGGCGGACCCTGGAGCGGGGCTCGGAGCTGCTCGAGCGGTTGGTTGCCGAGGCGCAGGGGGAGGGGACCTCCTGGATCGACGCGGCCGAGGCCTTCAAGCTGCACGACACCTACGGCTTCCCTTACGACCTGACCAAGGAGCTGCTCGCCGAGCAGGGGCTGGCGGTCGACGACGAGGGCTTCGCCGAGCTGATGGAGGAGCAGCGCACCCGCGCCCGCACCGGCGCCGCCACCGCGCACGGCTCCGAGGACCGCCACGACAAGGTCCAGGCGTTCGCCTCCGCGACCCCGCCGAGCCGCTTCGTCGGCTACGAGACGCTGAGCGCCACCACCGGTGTCGCCGCGCTCGAGCCGGACGGCGAGCGCGCCCTGCTGAAGCTCGAGGACAGCCCGTTCTACGCCGAGGGCGGCGGCCAGGTCGCCGACTCGGGGATCGTGCGCTGGCCGAGCGGGGAGGAGGCCGAGGTCCTCAACGTCTACCGGGTCGGGACCGACCAGGTGGTCGAAATCGGCGCCCGGCATCCCCGGACGGGGGCCGAGATCTCCGGCGATGACGGACGCGGCCCCGCGGGGGCGGCGGAGACGTCGGACGATGGCGCGCCCGTGGACGCGGTGGTCGGACGCGAAACGCGCCACGCGACGATGCGCAACCACACCGCGACGCATCTGCTGCACGCGGCGCTGCGCGAGCGGCTCGGCACCCACGTGCGCCAGGCGGGCTCGGCCGTCCGCCCCGACAAACTCCGCTTCGACTTCACCCACGGTCAGTCGCTCAGCCCCGAGGAGCTGCGCGACGTCGAGGAGCGGGTCAACGAGTGGATCAAGGCGAGCGCCCCGGTCCGCTGGCTGGAGATGGAGCGGCCCGAGGCCGAAGCGCTCGGCGCGATGGCCCTGTTCGGGGAGAAATACGGCGAGTGGGTGCGGGTGGTGGAGATCGAAGGCGTCTCACGCGAGCTCTGCGGTGGCACCCACGTCCCCAACACCGGCGAGATCGGCATCTTCAAGGTGACCGCCGAGGGATCGAGCGCCGCCAACGTACGCCGCATCGAGGCGATCACCGGCCCCGCCGCGATCGACTATTTCCGCGACCGCGACGCGGCGCTGCGCGAGGCGGGCGAGTTGCTCGGCAACCCGCAGGACCCGGTGGCCGGGGCGCGCCGCGCGGCCGAGCAGTTGAAGGAGGCGGGCGAGGGCGCCGAGAAGGCGCAGCGCCAGGCGCTCGGCGAGGAAGCCAGGCGGCTGGCGGGCACGGCCGTGGAGCGCGGCGGCGTCCAGGTGCTGGTCGCGGCGACCGAGCTCGGCGACCAGCGCTCGCTGCTCGACGTCGCCAACCGGATCCAGTCCTCGCTCGGCGGGGCCGTGGCGCAGGTGCTGGGCGGCGGCGACGGGGAGAAGGTCGCGCTGGTCGCGCTGGCGAGCCCGGGCGCGGTCGAGAAGGGGCTCTCGGCGGCCGAGCTGGTGCGCGCCGCGGCCGCCGTGGTCGGCGGCGGGGGCGGTGGCCGCGACGACATGGCGCAGGCGGGCGGCCGCGATCCGTCGAAGCTCGACGAGGCGCTGGCGGCGGCCCGCGCGCTCATCGAGGGGAAGCTGGGGTAGCGCTTGCGCGTGCTCGCCCTCGACCACGGCACCGTCCGGATCGGCGCCGCGATCTGCGACCCGACCGGAACCCTCTGCACGCCGCTGCCGGTGCTCGAACCGCCCGAGCCGCGGATGGCGGCGGACCTGGTGCGCGAGCGCGAGGTCGAGCGGGTCGTGGTCGGCCTGCCGGTCCACCTGAGCGGCGAGGAGGGCAGCCAGGCGGCGCTGGCGCGGACCTTCGTCACCGAACTGGCGGCGCTGGTCGATGTGCCGGTCGACACCTATGACGAGCGGCTGACCAGCCGCATGGCCGACGCCAGCCGGCGGGCCGGGGCGGGGGCGGCGCGCGACTCGCTCGCGGCCGCGCACCTGCTCGAGGCCTACCTGGCGAGCCTGGCGCGAGACGGAGGCGAGGCGTGAGCGACGAGTTCGACAAGGGCTTCTCCGGCGGCGACCCGTTCGTCGACCCCAACGATCCGGCCGCGGTCGAGCGGGAGGAACGCCGTCGCGCCCGCGAAGCGAAGCGGGCCCAGAAGAAAGGCAAGCGGTCCAAGCGCGGGCCCGCGCCGCCCCCGCCGCCGAAGGAGGCGCCGCCCGCGCCGCCGCGCACCCCCGAGCAGGAGTTCTGGGACGAACCGGGCGAGCCCGTGCCGCCGCCGCCAGGCGAGGAGCCGGGACGTCTGACCGCCGACGCCGAGAAGGCGGAGAAGGGCCGGCGCCGACTGCTGCGCCGGCGCAAGGGCGCGGCCGCCGCGGGTGCGGCGGGAGCCGCCGCCGGGGGAGCGGCGGCCGCCCAGGGCGCCCCGCCGCCGCCGACCGGCGAACGCCCCGCACCGCCTGCCCCGCCGACCGGCGAAGGGCCGGCCCCGTCGACCCCGACCGGCGAACAGCCGGCGCCGTCGGCCCCGCCGACCGGCGAACAACCCTCGCCGCCGCCGCCGACCGGCGAACAGCCGGCCACCCAGGCGCCGCCCGCGACCGGTGAACATCCCGTCACGGACTCTCCGGCCCCAACCACCGACGAATCGCCACGCCCCGACGCGGAGCCGCCGAGCGGCGAAGTCCCGCGCGGCGCGACCGAGGAATCGCCGCGCCCAGATCCCGGCGCGGACACCGCGGAGGCGCCGCGGCGCGATCCTGACCAGCCCACCGGGGAGGGCGCCTTCCCGGCCACGGCCGAGCACGCCGTCCCCGCCGGCGAGGGCGGCACCGCGACCCGCGAGCACCGGGCGCCGCCGCCGCGGCCGGTCGAGGAAACCGGCGCCGGCGACTGGGAGCCGCCGCCCCCGCGCGACGACTGGTTCGAGGGCGACGAGCTTCACGACGAGGGCGACCCGCGGATGGCCGGGGCGGCGGCCGGCGGCCGCCGGCACGGCGACGACGACGGCCGGCGAGGCGGTTTCCTCGGCGCCATCCTGGGTCACCCGTTCCGGATCATCGGCGCGATCGTGTTGATCCTCGTCCTCGTCTTCCTCAATGCCCTCTTCCAGCCCTTCCATGGCGAAGGCCACGGCCGCGTCGAGGTGACGATCCCGAAAGGCTCGAGCGTCGGCGAAGTCGGCGACCTGTTGGAAAAGGAAGGGGTGATCTCCAACTCCACCCTGTTCCAGATCCGCGTCACCCTGGCGGGCGACCGCTCCAACCTGATCGCGGGCAAGTACACCCTCGCCAAGGACATGAGCTACGGCTCGGCGATCGACGCGCTCTCCACCGAACCCGAACCACAGGAATCGGCCCAGGCGGCGGCCACCCTCACCGTGACCATCCCCGAGGGCGAGAGCCGCCCGCTGACCGCCAAACTGGTGAAGGAAGACGGGATCAAGGGCAACTACCTGAAGGCGACCAAGAAGTCGAAGTACCTGAACCCGGAAAAGTACGGCGGCAAGCACGTCAAGAGCCTCGAGGGCTTCCTCTATCCCGACACCTGGGAACTGAAGCGGCACGCGCCGGTCTCCCGCCTCGTCCGGCTGCAGCTCGAAGACTTCAACCGCAAAATCAAGAAGGTCAACATGAAGTACGCGAAGTCGAAGAACCTCACCATCTTCGACGTGGTCACGATCGCCTCGATGATCGAACGCGAGGCCGGCGTGGCGAAGCAGCGCAAGCTCGTCTCCTCGGTGATCTACAACCGCCTGCACGAAGGGATGCCGCTGGGGATCGACTCGACGATCCGCTTCGCCACCGGCAACTACGAACACCCGCTCACCCAGTCGCAGCTGGAAAGCCCCTCGCCGTACAACACCCGCACCAACACCGGCCTGCCGCCGGGGCCGATCAACAGCCCCGGCCTTGCCGCCCTACAGGCCGCAGCGCACCCGGCGAAGACCGAATACCTCTTCTACGTCAACAACCCGAACTCGTGCAACGAACTCACCTTCGCCAAGACCGAAGAAGAATTCTTCGCCGACGCCGCCAAGTACGAAAAGGCGCGGGAAGCGAACGGCGGCAACCAGCCGACCACCTGTAAGGAATAGCGGCGTGCCGGTCCTGGCGGTGGTCGGCCACCCGGTCGCGCACTCGCGCTCACCGGACATGCAGACGGCGGCGCTCGCCGAGCTCGGCCTGGCGGGCGAGTGGACCTACGGGGCGCTCGACGTCGCCCCCGAGGACTTCGAGGCCGAGGTCGCCGAGCTGGCGGCCGAGGGCGAGTACGCCGGGGTGAACGTGACGGTGCCGCACAAGGAGGCGGCGCTGGCGCTCGCCGACGAGGCGAGCGAGGCCGCGCGGGCGATCGGCGCCGCCAACACGCTGAGCTTCGGCGATGGCCGGATCTTCGCCGACAACACCGACGCCGGCGGGCTGCTGCGCGCACTGCCCGCCGGCGCGTTCGGCGCGGCAGGGGGGCCGGACGGCGAGAAGGCGCGCCCGCTCCGCGCACTGGTCCTCGGCGCGGGTGGCGCCGCGCGGGCGGCGATCTGGGCGCTGCGGCAGGGCGGCGAGGGGAGCCCGGACGAGGACGGCGCGCCGACCGAGGTGCCGCCCTTCGAGGTCGACGTCTGGAACCGCACCGCGGAGCGCGCTGCGGCGGTCGCCGCCGAGCTCGGCGCTCGCGCCGTCGATGCCCCCGACCCCGTCGAATACGCGCTGATCGTCAACACCACCGCGGTCGGCCTCGGCGGCGAGGACCCGTTCGAGCACCTGCCCCTCGCGGTGGACTCCTTCGCCCCCGGGCGGGTCGTCGTCGACATGGTCTACGGCGAGGAGCCGAGCCCGCTGCTCGCCGCCGCGGCCGCGTCCGGCGCCGCGACCGTCGACGGCCTGGAGATGCTCGTCCGGCAGGGAGCCCTGTCGCTGCGGATCTGGACCGGCTCGGAGCCCTCGCTGGAGGCGATGCGCGCCGCCGTCCGGCGCTCGAGTTCGCAGTAATCCGCGGTATGCGCGGATTACTGCGAACTCGATCCCTGGCGGCGGGGCGGCGTCGCCCTCGGGGGCTGCGCCGATAGCCTAAGGCGCTCATGACGTCATTTCGCTTCACCACCGCCGGCGAGTCCCACGGTCCCGGGCTGACCGCGATCGTCGAGGGGATGCCAGCCGGCCTCGAGCTCGACCGCGAGGCGCTCGACCGCGACATGGCGCGGCGCCAGCTCGGCCACGGGCGCGGCGGCCGGATGCGGATCGAGACCGACACGGTCGAGGTGCGCTCGGGCGTCCGCCACGGCCGCACCCTTGGCAGCCCGATCGCGCTGCTGGTCGCCAACCGCGACTACGCCAACTGGGAAGACCGGATGAACCCCTGGCCGGTCGAGGGCTTCGAGCCCGAAGAGGTGCACCTGCCGCGGCCCGGGCACGCCGACCTGGTCGGCGCCCAGAAATACGGCCACGACGACATCCGCAACGTGCTCGAGCGGGCCAGCGCCCGCGAGACCGCCGCCCGCGTCGCCGCCGGCGCGGTCGCCCGCGGCTTTCTCACCGCGCTCGGGGTCGAGGTCCACAGCCACGTCACCAGGATCGCCTCGGTGGCCGCCGCGGGGCGCACCGAGCTCGCCCCGACCGACTTCGCCGGCGTGGACGACGACCCGGTCCGCACCCTCGACCCCGAGGCGAGCAAGGCGATGGTCGCCGAGATCAATCGCCTGCGCAAGGCCAACGAGAGCCTCGGCGGGACCTTCGAGGTCGTGGTGTTCGGGCTCGTCCCCGGGCTCGGCTCGCACGTCTCCTGGGAGGACCGTCTCGACGGCCGGCTCGCCCAGGCGGTCTGCTCGATCCAGTCGGTGAAGGGGGTCTCGATCGGCGAAGCCTGGGACGTCGCGACGCGGCCCGGCTCGGAGGCCCACGACGAGATCTTCTGGTCGGAGGCCCAGGGCTACTTCCGCGAAACCAACCACGCGGGTGGCCTGGAGGGCGGGATGACCAACGGCCTACCGCTCTCGGTGCGGGCCGCGATCAAGCCGATCTCCACCCTGACCAAGCCGCTGCGCTCGGTCGACACCGTCACCCACCAGCCCGCCCAGGCGCTGCGCGAGCGGACCGACTCGACCGTCGTCCCGGCCGCCGCGGTGGTCGCCGAGGCGATGGTCTGCCTGACCATGGCGCGCGCCTACCGGGAGAAGTTCGGCGGCGACCACATCGACGACGTGCGCGCCGCGATCGACGCCTACCGGGCGCGGATCGACGCCCGGTGAGCGGCGGGGCGTCGCCGGGGAGCGGCGGGGCCGCGGGGTGAAGCCGTCGATCGTCTTCGTCGGCTTCATGGGCGCGGGCAAGTCGACCGCGCTGGCCGCGGCGCGCGACGCCGGGCTGCCGACGACCGAGATCGACGCGCTGATGGAAGCGAGCTTCGGGTCGACCATCCCGCAGGCGTTCGAGCGCCACGGCGAGGAGGGCTTCCGCGCGCGCGAGGCCGAGGTGGTCGGCTCGCTGCTGGAGAGCGCCGACGGCGGCGGCGCGATCGCGCTCGGCGGCGGTAGCGTGCTCTCGCCGCGGATCCGCGCCGCGCTGGCCCGCCACACGGTCGTCTGGCTGCAGGTCGACGCGACCGAGGCGTGGCGGCGCATCTCCGGCACGGCCCGGCCGCTGGCCACCTCGGCGGAGTCGGTCGGCACGCTGCTCGCCGAGCGCCTGCCGCTCTACGAAGAGCTGGCCGACGCGGTGGTGCCGATGGGCGACCGCGACATCGTCCGCCGGGCGCTGCCGGCGATCCGCGAGCTCGCCGAGCTACCCGCCGGCACGAAGCTGCTCTGGGCGACCGCACCGGGCGGCGAGTACCCCGTGCTGGTCGGCCGCGGCCTGCTCGACTCCGGCTGGTGGCCGCTGCAGAGCGCCCGCTTCCTGGTCTCCGACCGCTCGGTGGCGCCGCTCTACGCCGACCGCCTCGCGCCGCTGGCGGGACGGGCGGAGATCGAACCGGGGGAGGCGGCGAAGACCCTCGCCAACGCCGAGCTGGTGCTGCGCGAGATGGCCCGCCAGGGGGCGACCCGCCAAGACCACGTGGTCGCGCTCGGCGGTGGCGTCGTCGGCGACCTCGGCGGCCTCGTCGCCCACCTCTACCAGCGCGGCGTCCCGGTCGTGCAGGTGCCGACCACGCTGGTCGCCCAGGTCGACTCGGCCTACGGCGGCAAGGTCGGGGTCGACCTGCCCGAGGGCAAGAACTACGCGGGCGCCTTCCAGCAGCCCGCCGCCGTGCTCGCCGACACCGGGACCCTGGCGACCCTGCCGGTCGAGGAGCTCGCCGCGGGCTTCGTCGAGGTGCTGAAGACCGGCCTGCTGGCGGGCGGGCCGCTCTGGGAGCGGGTGCGCAAGATCGAGCGGATCGACCCGGGCGGGCTCGACGACGTCGTCTTCGCCTGCGCGCGCTACAAGTGCGCGATCGTCGCCGCCGACGAGCGCGACTCCGGCCTGCGCAACGTCTTGAACCTCGGCCACACCGTCGGCCACGCGATCGAGTCGGCGACCGGCTACACCGCCTACCGCCACGGCGAGGCGGTCGGTCTGGGCCTGCTGGCGGCGCTGCGCCTGTCGGGGGCCGAGGCGCTGCGCGAGGAGGTCGAGGGCCTGCTCGCCGCGCACGGCCTGCCGACCCGGATCGACGTGCCGGTCGAGGTCGCGACGATCCTCGACTCACTCGGCCGCGACAAGAAGCGGACCACCGCCGGGGTCGGCTTCGTGCTGCTCGCGCGGCCCGGCGAGCCCCGGATCGGCCAGCTGGTCGACCCCGCTAAGGTCGAATCCGCCGTGCAGGAGCTCTACCGATGACCGCCACCACCCGCAACCGCGTCGCCGTCATGCACGGGGTGAACTTCGACGTCCTCGAGCGTCGCGACCCGTCGCTCTACGGCGGCCGCTCGCTGACCACGCTGGAGCACCAGATCGAGGGCTGGGCGCGGGAGGCGCGGCTCGAACCGATCTTCTTCCAGACCAACCACGAGGGCGAGTTCGTCGAGTACCTGCACCGGGCGACCGACCTCGCCGACGGCATCCTGATCAACGCCGGCGCCTGGACCCACTACAGTCGCGCGATCGCCGACGCGCTCGACATCACCGGCCTGCCCGCGGTCGAGGTCCACCTCTCCGACGTCGAGGCGCGCGAGGACTGGCGGCGGGTGTCGGTCTTCGACGGGATGGTGGTCGCGAAGGTCTCCGGCAAGGGCGCCGACGGCTACCAGGAGGCGCTCGGCCTGCTCGCCCGGGAGCTCGGGGTGGCGGTCTGATGCGGGGCCGCGGCGACCGGCTCGAGGCGGCGCTCGGCGAGCGCGGCCTGGACCGGATGCTGGTCACCGACCTCACCAACGTCCGCTACCTGACCGGCTTCACCGGCACCAACGGCGCCGTGATCTGCGGCCCCGGCGTGCGGGTCTTCCTCACCGACTTCCGCTACACCGAGCGCGCCGCGGCCGAGGTCTCCGGGTGGGAGTGCGTGACCCTCTCCGGCGACTGGCTGGGCGGGATCGCCGAGCGCCTCGCCGGCAAGGTCGGCTTCGAGGACGACCACGTCTCGGTCCGCTCGCTCACCAAACTGCAGGAGAAGCTCGCCGAGGGGGTCGAGGCGGTTCCCGCGGGCGGCGCCGTGGAGGCGCTGCGGCGGGTCAAGGACGCCGAGGAGCTGGCGGCGATCGCCGCCGCCTCCGAGCTTGCCGACGCGGCCTTGGGCGAGACCGTCGCCGAAGGGATGGTCGGCAGGACCGAGCGGGCCGTCGCCGACGCCTTCGAGGCGCGGCTGCGCGCCGCGGGCGCCGTCCCCTCCTTCGAGACGATCGTCGCCGCCGGCTCGAACGGCGCCCAGCCGCACGCCGAGCCGGGCGAGCGGGTGATCGGCAAGGGCGAGCTGGTCGTCTTCGACATGGGCGCGAAGCTCGATGGCTACTGCTCCGATGGCACCCGCACCTACGCGACCGGGGACCCCGGCGAGGAGGGGCGCCGGGTGTACGAGACCGTGCTCGCCGCGCAGGGGGCGGCGCTCGCGGCGATCCGCCCCGGCGAGACCGGCGAAGACGTCGACAAGGTGGCCCGCAAGGTGATCGACGAGGCCGGCCACGGCGAGCACTTCGGCCACGGGCTCGGCCACGGCGTCGGGCTCGACATCCACGAGGGCCCGCGCCTCTCGCTGCGCTCCGACGACGTGCTGGCGGTGAACGAAGTCGTCACCGTCGAGCCGGGGATCTACCTGGCCGGCGATCTCGGCGTGCGGATCGAGGACCTCGTCGTCGTCACCGAGGACGGCATCCGCAACCTCAGCTCGCTGCCCAAAGACCTGACCTACGTCGACTGACCCCGCCGGGCTGTTCCTTGTGCCGGTATGCCGGTGATAAGGAACAGCCGCGGGCGTCGGCGCCGTGGCAGGAGGCGCGCCGTGGTCGGGACCGGGGCGCGGCGGCGTCAGCGGCTGAGGTCGACGCCGGCCTTGATCCGCGAGCCGAACGCGGCGAGCAGCTCGATCGTCGCCTGCACGTCGCGCAGGTCGACCATCTCGACCGGCGAGTGCATGTAGCGCAGCGGGATCGACACGAGGCCGGCGGGGATGCCCGAGCGGGCGATCTGGATCGCGTCGGCATCGGTGCCGGTGCTGCGCCCGCTGGCGCTGATCGAGTACTCGATCCCCTCCGCCTCGGCGGTCTCTACCAGCAGCTCGAAGACGCGCGGCGAGAGGGTCGAGCCGCGGCCGATCGCCGGGCCGGAGCCGAGCGGGTGGGTGCCGATCTCCTTCTCGTCGACCCCGGGCGCGTCGGTGGCGTGGGTCACGTCGACGGCGATCGCGATGTCGGGGCGCAGCTCGAAGGCCGAGGTGCGGGCGCCGTACAGGCCGATCTCCTCCTGGACCGCGGCGACGCCCGCCATCGAGCCGCCGGGGCCGGCGCCGGCCGCGCAGCGGCGCGTCGCTTCCAGCGCCACGTAGGCGCCGAGCCTGTTGTCCATCGACTTGGAGACGAGGCGCGAGCCCGCGACCTTCAGCGGTTCGGTGCGGATCACCACCGGGTCGCCGACCCGGACCATCGTCTCGGCCTCCTCGCGGTCGGCGGCGCCGATGTCGATGTGCATCGATTTCAGTTCGACGACCTTCTTGCGCTGGTCGGGCTCCAGCAGGTGGATCGGTTTGCGGCCGGCGACGCCCGGCACGATCCCGTCGCGGCCGCGCACCTCGACCCGCTGGCCGACCAGGATCTGCGGGTCCCAGCCGCCGATCGGCGCGAACCAGAGGAAGCCCTTCTCGTCGATGTGGGTGACGACCAGTCCGATCTCGTCGATGTGGCCGACGATCGCGACCAGCGGCTCGGCCTCGCCGACCCGGGCGATCGTCGAGCCGATCCCGTCGAAGGAGAGCTCGGCGAACTCGCCGGCGGCCCGCCGCCAGATCTCGGCCGCGGGACCCTCGTAGCCCGAGGGCGCGCCCGCCCGCAGCAGTTCGTCAAGGAGCGTCGGAACATCGTTGGAAGTCGTCATAGCCCGGCAGTATGTCGAAGTCGTATCTCCGTCCAATGCGGGTCGCGGCGCTTCACGCCGCCGCGGGGCGGACGGGCGTCCGGGCGCCGGCGCTCAGGCCTGCTCCCGGGCGAGCAGCTCGGCCTCCGCCTCGGTCATGGTGTTGCCGGCCCGCAGGCGCTCGCGGCGCTCGTTGTAGCCGACGTGCTCCCAGGCCACCAGCGCGACCAGGAGCGCCGTCGCGAGCGCCAGGGTGAGCAGCGCCGGGATCGCCGTCGCCGCCGGGATCAGCGCCAGGAGGGCCGCCGAGACGATCATTTTCTTGCGGTTCCAGGTGCGGACGTGGCGGTGGCGGAAGGCGACCAGGCCGAGCAGGTAGAGGGCGATCCCGCCGAGCAGCGCGAAGCCCGTCAGCCACTCCAGGTGGGCGCCCGTGTGGGCGAGCACGGTCTTCAGCCCGAACGCGGAGATCACGATCCCGGCGACCAGGAGCAGGTGCATGTAGGAGTAGGAGTCGCGGGCGAGCGCGTTCTGGACGCGGCCCGGCTCCGCCTGCGAGAGCCGGCGGGCGGAGACGAGCGCGACGACGTCGAAGTAGGTCCACCAGAGCGCCGCCGCGACGGCCACGCCGAGCACGGCGCCGACGCCGATCCCGAGGTCGAGGTTGCCGGCCGCGCCGGTGCCGATCTCGACGATCGACTCGCCGAGGGCGATGATGATGACCAGCCCGTGGCGCTCGGCGAAGTGGCCGGGGACGAGCTGCCATCCGGCGACGCCGAAGAAGTAGGGACCTCCCAGGTCGAGCGCCAGCGCCAGCACCCAGAGCGAGGCCTGGGCGAGGCCGTCGAAGGCGGAGGCGGAGGCGAGCAGGGCGACCGCGATCGCGGTGGAGATCGCGAGCCCCCGCACCGAGCGGCGCAGGTCGGGGTTGTCGCGACCGGCGATCGTGAAGAGCGCGATGTGGGCGACGCGGAAGAAGCCGATCGCCAGCGCGAAGGCAAGGGCCAGGTCGCCGAAGGCCTCCGGGACGCAGATCGCCGCGATCAGCATCGAGGCCATCGCGAGGAAGAAGAAGAGCCGGACCGGCCCGGCCTCGGGGTCGATCATGCTGGTCAGCCAGGCGTAGCCGACCCAGGCCCACCAGAGGACCCCCAGCGCCAGCAGCCCCCGTCCCAGGCCCGCCCAGCTCGGGTGCTCGGACATCAGCGCGGTGCACTCGGTGATCGCGAGGACGAAGACGAGGTCGAAGAAGAGCTCGAGCGGCGTCACCCGCCCGCCTTCCCGGCGGACGGCGCTCAGGCGCGGCGCGTGGAGGTTAGACCCGGGGCTTTCGCCGGTGGCGCCGGACGAGGTGTCGGACACGCCGCCAATCCTTGCAACTCGGCCGTCGGCCGAGGTGACGGTGGCCATTTGGCGCGCCCGGCGGCACAGGCGAGGACCGGAGCCGGCCCGTGCGCCCGAGCAGCGCCACGGAGAGCGGCACTCCCCAAGTACGGCTGGTCTGACGTAGCGTTGGGGCATGCCGTCGCACCCCAAGGTCGCCCTGGTCACCGGCGCCTCCAGCGGGATCGGCGCCGCCACCGCGCGGCGCCTCGCCCGTGACCCCGGCACCGAGCTGGTCCTCGTCGCCCGCCGCGAGGAGCGACTCGCCGAGCTCGCCGCCTCGCTGCCCTGCCCGGCCACCTGGGTCGCCGTCGACCTCACCGACGCCGACGCCCCGGAGCGCGTCCGCGCCCACGTCGAGCGACACCACGACCGTCTCGACCTCCTCGTCAACAACGCCGGCGCCGCCTGGCGCGGCACCTTCGGCGAGACCGGCTGGGCCAACGTCCACCGCCACATGGAGCTGAACTTCGACGCCGTCCTGCGCCTCACCGAGGCGCTCCTGCCGCTGCTGCGCCGCTCCGCCCCGAGCGCGATCGTCAACGTCGCCAGCACCGCGGGCCGGGTCAGCCGCGCGAACTCGGGCGCCTACTCGGCCAGCAAGTTCGCGCTGGTCGGCTGGACCGACGCGCTCCACCTGGAGGAGGAGCCGCACGGCGTCCACGTCGGCATGGTGCTGCCCGGCTTCGTCCCGACCGAGGGGTTTCCGCAGGCCGAGCTGCGCCGCAAGGCGCTCACCCGGCTGATCCTCTCGAGCCCGGAGAAGGTCGCCGAGGCGATCGTCGAGGTCGGCCCCGGCGGCAAGGCCGAGCGCTACGTCCCCCGCCCGTACGCGCTCGCCGCCGTGGCCCGCGTCCTCGCGCCGCGCCTGGTCCGCCGCGTGCTCGCCGGCGGCGGCGCCGCGACCTTCACCCCGGCCACGCCGGGCCGCGAGGACTGACCGGCGCCGCGGCCCTGCCCGCCGCTAGAGTCCTGGCCATGACGGTCAGCACGAACCAGTTCCGCAACGGTAGCCACATCGAGATCGACGGCAAGGTCTGGAAGATCATCGAGTTCCAGCACGTCAAGCCGGGCAAGGGAGGCGCCTTCGTGCGGACCAAGCTGCGCCGCCTCGAGGACGGCGCGGTGATCGACAAAACCTTCCGCGCCGGGGAGAAGTTCCGCTCCGTGCGCACCGAATCGAAAAAGATGCAGTACCTCTACGACTCCGGCGACGCGGTCGTCTTCATGGACAGCCGTGATTTCGATCAGATCGAGATCCCGGCGGCGGCGCTTGGCGACGTGATGCAGTGGGTGCTGCCCAACTCCGAGGTCGAGGTGCTCTTCGTCGACGACCAGCCGAGCGACGTGCAGGTGCCGAGCGCGGTGGAGATGAAGGTCACCCAGACCGACCCGGGCCTGAAAGGCGACACCGCCTCGGGCGGCGGCAACAAGCCGGCCACGCTCGAGTCCGGCGCCGTGGTCCAGGTCCCGCTCTTCATCGAGGAGGGCGAGACGGTGCGGGTCGACACCCGTAGCGGCGAATACGTCTCCCGCGCGTAAGCGGCGCGGCGCTCGGCGACGCGCTGTCGAGTTTGACCACACCATGGTGTGGTGAATCCGTGCAGCGCGGATTCGCGGCGAATCCGCGCGGCGAGAATCCGGGGTCCCCGCGCGGCGACCGAGTCCATGCGACGCGAACTCGATCCAGGCCCGCCGCCTGAGAGAATGTCGCGATGCGCCGCTCCGACCAACGCCGTGACGCCGTCTTCGCCAGCTACCAGCGCGACGTCACCGGCCGCCCGCTCGCCGAGCTCCTGGTCGACGCCAAACCGCTCACCCGCGAGCTGGCCGAGGGGGTCGACGCGAGTCGCGAAGAGCTCGACGAGACGATCGCCGAGCATCTGCGGGCCGGCTGGACCGTCGACCGGATCGCGCCGCTCGACCTCAACGTGATGCGGGTCGCCCTGCTGGAGATCGAGGAGGGGGAGACGCCCTACGAGGTGGCGATCGACGAGGCGGTCGAGATCGCCAAGGAGTACTGCGGCGCCGACGCGCCCGCCTTCGTCAACGGCGTGCTCGGGGCGATCGTCCGCGAGCGCGAGCCGGCCGGATGACCCGCCTGCGCGAGATCGCCGAGCGGCTGCGCGAGATCGCCGCCGAGCTGGAGGGCCCCGAGGAGCTCGCCGAGGGTCGCGCGGCGACGCTCGCCGCCGAGGCGGGGGAGCTCTCGGCCGAGGCGGTCGAGGAGACCAACCGGCGCGCGCGCGAGGCGGCCGCCGCCGATGCCGAGTAGCCGCGCGCCCCGCGCGCCACACCACTGATGGCCGCCGCCGGATACCCCGAGCGCCTGCGCGACCTGGTCGACGCCGCGCTCGCCGACCTGCGCTTCTCGCCCGCGCCGCGCACCGCCGGCCTTGAGGAGGCGATGCGCTACTCGCTGCTGGCGGGCGGCAAGCGCGTCCGTCCGGTCCTCGCGCTGGCCACCGCGCGGGCGCTCGGCTCCCCGCCGGAGCGCTTCCTGCCGGTCGCCTGCGCGATCGAGCTGATACACACCTACTCGCTGATCCATGACGACCTGCCGGCGATGGACGACGACGACCTGCGCCGCGGCAAGCCGACCTCCCACAAGCGCTTCGGCGAGGACGTGGCGATCCTAGCCGGCGACGGGCTCTTCGCCGAGGCGGTCCGCCTCTTCTGCGAGCAGCCGGGGGACCCCGCCCGGGTCCTCGCCGCGCTGCGCGAGCTGGCCGCCGCGACCGGGGTCGACGGGATGGTCGGGGGCCAGTACGTGGACGTCATCGGCGCCGAGCTCGACGCCGCCGGGCTGCGCGAGCTGCACGCCCTGAAGACCGGGCGGCTGATCTCGGCCAGCGTGTGTGTGATCCCGATCCTTGAGGGAACCGATGAAAGTGAGACAATCATCTATCGCCGTTTCGCCGACGAGCTGGGGGTGCTCTTCCAGATCGTCGACGACATCCTCGACGTGACCGAGAGCGATGAGCGGCTCGGCAAGCCACATGGAAGCGACGAGAGACATGGCAAACTCACGTACGTCAGCCTTTTCGGCCTGGAGCGGGCGCGCGGGCTCGCGGCCGACTCCCATGCCAAGGCGACCGCGACGCTCGCCGAGGCGGGCGGCGACACCGGCGATCTGAGGCGGATCGCCGACTACATCTTCACCCGACACGAATGAGCGAAACAGAGATACTTCTCAACCAGATCGCCGGTCCCGAGGACCTCCACGGCCTCGACGATCCCCAGTTGCAGCAGGTCGCGCAGGAGATGCGCACCTACATCATCGACACGATCGGCCAGATCGGCGGCCACTTCGGCGCCAACCTCGGCACCTGCGAGCTCGCCGTCGCGCTGCACAGCCTGCTCGACAGCCCGCGCGACAAGGTCCTCTGGGACGTCGGCCACCAGTCCTACCCGCACAAGATCCTCACCGGCCGGCGCGAGCAGCTGCCGACGATCCGCCAGTACGGCGGCCTCGCCCCGTTCTGCTCGATCGGGGAGTCCGAGCACGACATCATGGGCGCCGGCCACGCCTCGACCTCGATCGGCTACGCGGTCGGCCTCAAGGAGGCGATGCGCAAGGGGATCGGCGTCGACGGGCGGGTCGCCGCGGTGATCGGCGACGGGGCGCTGACCGGCGGTGTCGCCTACGAGGCCCTGCACGCGGCGGGCGGGCTGCAGACCCCGATCGTCATCGTCCTCAACGACAACGGGATGTCGATCTCGCCGAACGTCGGCGCGCTCTCCCGTTACTTCAACCGGATCCGCCTCAACCCGCGCCTCTACCACGCCCGCGAGGACATCGAGGACCGGCTGACCAAGCTGCCGCTCGGGGTGGGGCGGCGGATCGAGCGGCTCGGCCCGGAGATCAAGGCGGCGATCAAGGCCTACTGGGCGCCCGGGCTGTTCTTCGAGGAGCTCGACCTCGCCTACATGGGCGTGATCGACGGCCACGACGTCGGCGCGCTGCGCCACGCGCTCGTCGAGGCCTTCGACGCCGAACGGCCGGTGGTCGTCCACATCCACACGGTCAAGGGCAAGGGCTTCGCGCCCGCCGAAGAGAACGGCCTCGCCTCGATGGAGGAGTGGCACGCGGCGAAGCCCAACTCGATCGTCAACGGCCTGCCGACAGCCAAGGAAAAGCCCGTCCCGGTCCAGGAAACCGACTCGCCGGAGGGGATCGAGCGGCTCGAGAAGCCGCCCGCGCCAGGCTCGCCGCCGCAGTACACCAAGGTCTTCGCGGGGGCGCTGGTCGCCGAGGCCGAACGCGACGAGCGGGTGATCGGGATCACCGCGGCGATGGCGGGGGGGACGGGCCTGCAGAAGCTCGCCGACGAGCTCCCCGCGCAGTACTACGACGTCGGCATCGCCGAGCAGAACGCCGTGCTGCTGGCCTCCGGGCTGGCCCTGCAGGGCGCCAAGCCCGTCTGCGCGATCTACTCGACCTTCCTGCAGCGGGCCTTCGACCAGATCGTCCACGACGTCTGCCTGCAGGAGCTCGACGTCACCTTCGCGATGGACCGGGCCGGGCTGGTCGGCGACGACGGCCCCACCCACCACGGCGCCTTCGACATCTCCTACTTCCGGCCGATCCCGAACGTGGTGCTGATGGCGCCGCGCGACGAGGCGATGCTGGTCCACATGCTGCACACCGCGATCGCCCACGACGGGCCGGCGGCGCTGCGCTACCCGCGCGGCGCGGCGGAGGGAGTGCCGCTGCCCGCGGCGCCGGAGCTGCTGCCGATCGGCAAGGGCGAGGTGCTGGCCGAGGGCCGCGGCGTGGCGCTGCTGGGCTACGGCTACGGGGTGACGGTGGCGCTGGAGGCGGCGGCGATCCTCGCCGACCACGGCATCCAGGCGACCGTCGCCGACGCCCGTTTCGCCAAGCCGCTGGACGGCGAGCTGGCGAGCGCGCTGGCGCGCGACCACGACCTGCTGGTGACGATCGAGGAGAACGTCCTGCCGGGCGGCTTCGGCGCCGCGGTGCTGGAGCACCTCGAGGACGCCTTCGCGGCCGGCCCGGGGGAGCGGGCGCGGGTGCTGCGCGTCGGCCTGCCCGACTCCTACGTCACCCACGGCAAGCCGGACCTGTTGCGCGCGGAGGTCGGCCTCACCGGGCAGTCGGTGGCCGACCGGGTGCTCGCGGCGACGCCCTCCGCGCAGCCGGTCGCCCGCTGAGCGGGCCCGCGGCCGGCGCCCGCTGAACGGGGCTGAGGCCGACGCCCGTTCGGCCCGCCGGCGAGACCCGTTCAGGGCCTAGTCAAAACTGGGGATTGCGCCTTTTGGCGCAATCCAATAGGTTCACGCATGTCTCTCCGGTGAAAGGAAGAAGCACCTGCAACAGGACAGCTTCTGGGGGATCACCACAGGGAGGAGAGATGCGCATCTCAATATGTGTGGGTCCGTTTGGGGAAGCGGACTTCTCACCACCCGGGACCACCAAGCGGCCCGGGTGGTGAGGCGCGCCCGGAGCCGACGGCGGTGGCCGCGCGGCGCCGGTTGCTCGGCGCCCGCTACTGGTCCTGGCGGGGCTCCTCGGCGAGGATCGCGTAGACCTTGCGGCGCGTCTCGTCGAGCAGCTCGGTGACCTGTCGACGCTGCTCCTCGTCGCCTGCCTGGCCGACCTGACGGACTGCGGCGAAGAGCTTGCCGACCGACTCGCGCAGCTGCATGTGGCCCGAGGGCGCCCCGGCGCGGACGGCGTCCCAGGGAGGGACGTCGCCGGACTTCTCCTCCCGCTCGGCGCGGCCCGCGTCGGTGAGGCTGAAACGGCGTTTGCCGCCCGAGTCCTCGCCGTGGATCAGCCCCTCGTCCTCGAGCATCTGCAGGGTCGGGTAGATCGAGCCGGCGCTGGGGGTCCAGGCCCCCTCGCTGCGCTCCTCGATCTCCTTGATCATCTCGTAGCCGTGCATGGGGCGGTCGGCGAGCAGGGCGAGGACGGCGGCGCGGACGTCGCCGCGGCGCGCCCGCGGCCCACCGCGGCCGCGACCGTGGCCGCCGAAGCCGCGGCTGCGCGCGAACTCCTCCCGGCCATGGCGGCCGTGCTGGTGCGGGTGTCGGTGCGAGTGCTTGCTGTACATAACAATTACCTTTCCTATCTTCCTATCGGAATCTAACGCGATATATCGTAACAGTGCGCAACGATATGTCAACCGGCCGCGGTCTCCGCCGCGGGCGCCCTCGCGGTCTCCGCCGCGCGTCGCGCCCCTCGCCCCGCCCCGCGTTCGCACTTCTCCGCGCATAGCGCGGATTTCTGCGAACGCCCGCCTCGTCCGCCCTCGGCGTTCGCACTTCTCCGCGCATAGCGCGGATTTCTGCGAACGCCGGGGGAGGGCGCGGGGGATGCGGGGTCCCCGCGGGCGCCCCGCGGGGTGTGGTCGGGGCGCGGTCGGGTAGGTTCCGCGCATGAAGATTCTTTTCGCGCCGATCGGCATCGCGGCGGGCCTGGCAGCCGGCTTCGCCGCCCAGAAGGCCTTCGAGAAGGCGTGGGCCGTGATCGACGACGAGGACCCCCCGGAGCCCGACGTGCGCGGCGTCCCGGCCGGGAAACTGCTCGTCGCCCTGGCGGTCGAGGGAGCCATCTTCCGCATCACCAAAGGCTTCGTCGACCACCAGGTCCGCGTTGCCTTCGCCGGCGCCACCGGCCGCTGGCCCGGCGAGGATCCCGCGGCCGAAGACGACTGATCGGTCCCTCCGCGCCCCAAGGCGACCTTTGGTGCAGAGCAACGAGCGGAGTTCGCAGAAAGCCGCGGATAGCGCGGTTTTCTGCGAACTCACCGCCGGCGGTGGGCCGGAAAAGGAAGAGCAGACTGCGCTCACCGCCTGCAGCGGACCCGGAAAGGGGAAAGGCGCCCCTCCGGGGCAGGAGGGGCGCCTTCAGGGAACTGCAGGGGGAGTGACGCCCGATTACCCTCGTTCGGCTCCCTAAAACCAGGTAGCCGACACCCGGCTGATATGAAGGTGAGCATGCCGAACTTCGCCGTGACCGCCGCGCTGCCCGGCCGCGCCCCCGCGATGCTCGCCGAGGCCGGTCAGGTGCGCACCGGACCGAGCGCCGAGCGCCTGCCCCGCGAGGAGATGCTGGAGCTGGTGGCCGGCGCCGACGTCGTCGTGACGATGCTCCACGTTCGGGTCGACAAGGAGCTGCTCGACGCCGCCGGGCCCGGCCTGCGCGGCGTCTGCAACGCCGCGGTCGGGTTCGACAACATCGACCTCGCCGCCTGCGCGCGCCGCGGCATCGCCGTCACCAACACGCCCGGGGTCCTCGACGACGCGACCGCCGACCTCGCCTTCGCCCTGATCCTCGCCGCGCGGCGCCGGCTCGGCGAGGCCGAGCGGCTGGTCCGCGCCGGCCGCCCTTGGGAGTGGGGGATGGGCTTCATGCTCGGTCACGACCTGCGCGGCGGGCGCCTCGGCATCGTCGGCCTCGGCGGGATCGGTGCCCGGGTCGCCGAGCGCGGCCGCGGCTTCGGCATGGAGATCGCCTACCACGGACGGCGCGAGTCGCCCCGTGCCGCGGCGCTCGAGGCCACCCGCCTCGACCTCGACGAGCTGCTCGCGACCAGCGACGTGGTCAGCCTCCACACGCCGCTGACGCCGGAGACCGAGGGGCTGATCGGCGCCCGCGAGCTCGCCCTGATGAAGCCGACCGCGACCCTCGTCAACACGGCTCGCGGGGCGGTCGTCGACGAAGCGGCGCTCGCCGCGGCGCTGCGCGAGGGACGGATCGCCGGCGCGGGCCTCGACGTCTTCGAGCACGAGCCGCAGGTCCATCCCGGGCTGCTCGAGCTGGAGAACGTGGTGCTGCTCCCGCACATCGGCTCGGCGACGGTGGAGACCCGCGCCGCGATGGCCGAGCTGGCGGCCCGCAACGCGATCGCGATCGCCGCCGGGGAGGCGCCGGAGACGCCCGTTCCGCTTCCCGCGGTCGGTTAGCCCGCGGCGGGGACCCGGCGCGGTAGAACTGCGACCAGCCGACCACGAGAGGAGAGCGATGACCACGCAGGCAGACTTCACCGAGGAGGAGTGGGACAAGGTCCTCGAGGGCCCGACCAGCGCCGGGATGATCGTGGCCACCGCCGAGCGCGGCGGCACCTTCCGCGAGGTCTTCGCGATGGCCAAGGCCTACACCGAGGCGCGCCAGGAGCACGGCGCCTCCGAGCTGCTCGACGAGATCGTCTCCCACCGCCCGGAGACCGACCGCGGCAAGGCCCACTCGCCCGAGGAGATGCGCGAGCACGGGCTCGGCGTGATCCGCGCCGCGGTCGCCCTGGTCGCCGAGAAGGCCACCGCGGCGGAGCTCGGCGACTACCGCCTCTTCGTCGTCTCGCTGGCTCGGCGGGTCGCCGCGGCCAAGCGGGAGAAGGGCTCCGAGGACGGCGTCAGCGCGGCCGAGGCGGAGGCGATCGCGGCGATCGAAGGCGCGCTCGGCCTCGAGTCCCATGAAGCCTGAGGTCCTCCGCCGCAAGGGCTACGAACAGGAGCTCCGGCGCCTGCAGGTCGAGCTCGTCCGCCTGCAGGAATGGATCGTCCACGAGGGGCTGAAAGTCGTCGTCCTCTTCGAGGGCCGCGACACCGCGGGCAAGGGCGGGACGATCCAGCGGATCACCGAAAAGACCAACCCGCGGGTCATCCGCAACGTCGCCCTCGGCATGCCGAGCGACCGGGAGCGCACCCAGTGGTACTTCCAGCGCTACGTCGCCCAGCTGCCCGCGGCGGGCGAGATGGTCCTCTTCGACCGCTCCTGGTACAACCGCGCCGGCGTCGAGCGGGTGATGGGGTTCTGCACGATCGAGGAGTACGAGGAGTTCCTGCACTCCTGCCCCCGCTTCGAGCGGATCATCCAGCGCTCCGGGATCATCCTGATCAAGTACTGGCTCTCGGTGTCCGACGAGGAGCAGGAGCGTCGCTTCCTGGCCCGCCTCGAAGACCCGCTGAAGCGGTGGAAGTTGAGCCCGGTCGACCTCGAGGCGCGCGCCCGCTGGGTCGACTACGCCGAGGCCAAGGACGAGATGTTCGCCCGCACCGACACTGAGGACTCACCTTGGTTCGTGGTCGAGAGCGACGACAAGCGCTCGACCCGGCTGAACCTGATCAGCCACCTGCTCGAACAGATCCCCTACCGGCGCATCGACGCGGAAGAGGTGACCATGCCGCCGCGCCAGCGGCGCCCCTACCGGCGGCCGCCTAGGTCGACCGAAAAACAGGTGCCGGAGCGGTTTCGCGTGGTTTGACGGGAGGCGGCTCGGGGTGCGGCCCGCGGCGCGGGTTCGGCTGCGGCCGGGCCTCGCCGCCGTGCGGGCCGCGGCGCCGCGGCCCGCGGCGCGGATCGCCGGGCTCGGGCTCGCGCGGCGGCTGCGCGCGGACCGTCTCCTCGGGCGGGCTCTCCGCCTCGGGCTGCTTCTGCGCCCACCAGACGAAGGCGAGCAGGCCGAGGATCGGGATCTTCATCGCGAGGATGATCAAGATGACCGGCAGCACTCCCATCCCGTCAGTCTAGGTACCCGCCCGGGACGCCCCGTAAGCCACGCGGTGCGTTCGTACTCTTGCGTCCCATACGGGCAGAGGTACGAACGCTCCGCGGCCGGCGGCTAGGCGGGGCCCGCCCGCCGTTCGAGCACCGCGACGACCCGCAGGGCCGCCACCAGCAGGACGATCGCCACCGCGGAGCCGATCAGCCAGGCGCCGACCATCGGCCCGGTCGGGGTGGCGATTTCGAAGAATTCGCGGGCGATCGGCACCGCGCAGGCGCCGAAGAAGAGCAGCGCCATCGTCGCGCAGAGCGCCCCGACCACGAAGCGCCGCTTGCCCGGCTCGTCCTCCAGGGCGAAGACGATCGCCAGCCCCGAGACGACCACGGTGGCAGCGGTCGCGCTGCGCGCGCCGGTGAGGCCGGTGTCGAACCCGTGGCGGGCGAGCAGGTAGGTGGTGAGGATGCCGAGCCCGGTGGCGAGGCCCGCCGGGATCGAGAAGCGCGCGATCGCCCGCAGGAAGCCCTCCGGCCGCCACGGGCCCGACGACGGGGCGAGCGCCAGCAGGAACGCGGGGATGCCGATCGTGAAGGTCGAGGTGAGGGTGAACTGGCGCGGCAGCATCGGGAAGACGCCGCTCGGGATCGCGATCACCAGGACGAGGAACGCGGTGAAGATCGCCTTGCTGACGAACAGCCGCGCGACCCGCTGGATGTTGCGCAGGATCTGGCGCCCTTCGCCGACCATCGGCGGCACCTCGCCGAACTCGCCGGAGACCAGCACCAGGTCCGACACCGAGCGCGCCATCTGCGTGCCGCTGCCCTGGGCGATCGCCAGCCGCGCCAGCTTCAGCGCGGGCACGTCGTTGACCCCATCGCCGAGCATGCCGACGTATTCGCCGCCCTCGCTCAGCACCCGCACCACCCGCGCCTTGTCCTCCGGGGAGATCCGCCCGATCGCCGGCGCCGCCCGCACCGCGGCGAGCAGCTCGGCGTCGTCGGCGGGCAGGTCGCCGCCGTCGAGCGCCGGCCCGCTCGCCTCGATCCCGAGGTCGCGGGCGATCGCCCCGACGGTCGCCGGGTTGTCGCCGGAGAGGACCTTCAGCGCGACGTCCTCGCGGGCGAAGAAGGAGATCGTCTCGCGGGCCTCGGCGCGCAGCTCCTCGGCGAGGACGACGACGCCGAGCGGGCGCAGCGTCCCGGTTAGCTCCACCTCGGGCCCGGGCTCGGGGAGCGGCTCCGCGTAGGAGGCGAGGGCGAGCACGCGCCGCCCGGCCGCCGCCTCGCCCGCCGCCCGCTCGCGCAGCGCGGCGTCCGTCGTCTCCCCGTCGAGCAGCGCCTCGGGCGCACCCAGCACCAGCCGCCGGCCGTCCAGCTCCAGGGCGCTCCAGCGCCGCCGCGAGGAGAAGGGGATCGTCGCGGTGGGCTCCGCCGCGGCGCCGCCGCCAAGCCGCGCCGCGTGGATCGCCTCCAGGGTCGAGTTGCGGGTCGGCGCCGCCGTCGCGTAGGCACCCAGGTCGCGCGCCAGCTCGGCTTCCTCGACCCCCGCCGCGGGGATCAGCTCGACCACCCGCAGCGAGGCCTCGGTCAGCGTGCCGGTCTTGTCGGTGCACATCACCGAGACCGAGGCCAGTGACTCGATCGCGTTCAGCTGCTGGGCGAGGATCCCGTGGCGGGCCATCTTCGCGGCGGTCACCGCGGCGGTCAGCGAAACCAGCAGGATCAGCCCCTCGGGGACGATGTTGACGATCCCCGCGGTGAGCGTCTCCACCGCGTCTGCCTGGCTGACGTTGCGCAGCGCCAGCGACACGCCGAGCCCGATCCCGAGCGGCACCATCGTCCCGACCATCACGATCAGCAGCCGGTCCATCGCCTTCTCCAGCGGCGAGCGGGGGTGGCGGAAGGCGCGCGCGGTGGCGGTCAGCTCCGCCGCGCGGCTCTCGGCGCCGACCGCGGTCGCCTCGAAGTCGCCCTCGCCCTCGACCGCGAAGGTGCCGGAGAAGACCCGCTCGCCGACCCGCCGCAACACCGGCTCGGACTCGCCGGTCAGGTCGGACTCGTCGAGCGCCAGGCCGTCGGCGCGGACCAGCTCGCCGTCGGCGGGGACCTGGTCGCCGGCACTCACCCGCACCAGGTCGCCGACCACGACCTCCTCGACCGGGATCTGGCGCGGCTCCCCGTCGCGGACCACGGTCGCCTTCGCCACCACCAGCGCCGCGAGCCTGTCGAGGGCGCGCTTGGCGCGCACCTCCTGGAAGGTCCCGATCGCGGTGTTGGCGACCAGGATGCCGAGGAAGAGCGCGTCCCTCGGGTTGCCGAAGACCAGGGTCGCGGCGCCGAACCCGGCGAGGATCAGGTTGAAGACGGTGAAGGTGTTGGCGATCGCGATCGAGACGTAGGAGCGGCTCGTCGCCTGCTTGTGGGGCGGGCCGGCCTCGCGCAGGCGCCGTGCCGCCTCTGCCTCGCTCAGCCCGGTGACGGTCGCGGTCTCCATGCGCCGGGAACCCTAGATGCACCGAAGCACCCCGACGCTTGTCACCCAGAGGGTTACAAGCGCCGGGGGTTCGCGGGTGGCTTCGGAGGAGGGCGCGGTGAAGGTCCGCGCCCGCCGTCTTATCCCGCCGGGGTGGCGGGGCGTTCGGCGAGCTTCACGCTCACCGTCGCGGTCTTTTCGCCCCGGATCACGGTCAGTTCGACCGTTTCACCGGCGTGGGCGTTCTCGATCCTTTCGACCAGCGCTTCGGTCCCGGCGATCGCTTCGCCGTCGACGGCGGTGATGATGTCGCCGCCAAGGCCGAATTCCTGGCCGGAGACGCTCGCCGCAGTGGTCGCTCCCTGGATGCCGGCGGCCGCTGCCGGGCCGCCTTCCTCGACCTGCTGCACGAGGACGCCTTCTTCGACCGGCAGGTTGAACGCGCGGGCCAGTTCGGGGGTGATCGTGGCGCCGCTGATCCCCAGGTAGCCGTGTTCGGACGCGGTGCCGGACTCCAACCTGGCGATCTCTTCCTTGGCGGTGTTGATCGGGATCGCGAAGCCGATGCCGACGTTGCCGTTGGAGCCTTCGCCGCCGGTGAGGATCTGCGAGTTGATGCCGATCACTTCGCCCGCCGCGTTGATCAGCGGCCCGCCCGAGTTGCCCGGGTTGATCGCGGCGTCGGTCTGGATGACGTTCTTGATCGTCACCCCGTCGGGTGCCTGGATTTCACGCTGCAGGGCGGAGACGATGCCGCTGGTGACGGTCCGCTGCAGGTCGAACGGGTTGCCGATCGCCACCACCGCGTCGCCGACTTCCATCTTCGAGGAGTCGCCGAGCTTCAGCGGGTGGAGCTTGGCGGCGGGCGCTTCCACCTTGAGCAGCGCCAGGTCGGAGTTCGGTTCGGTGCCGACCACCGTGGCCGGGTACATCTGGCCTTCCGATTCGAACGAGACGGTGACTTCGCTCGCCCCTTCGATCACGTGGTTGTTGGTGAGCACGTGGCCTTCGGAGTCGAGCACGATGCCGGAGCCCGAGGCGACCCCCTGGGCCTCCTTGGATTCGATGAAGGCGACGCCGCCCGCGTCGGCCTTGTAGATCTGATTGACGGAGTTGCCGCCTTCGCTGGTGGTGACGGCCGCCGCCGGGGTGGTGCCGGAAGCCGCGACGACTTCGCGGGTCGTGGTGGTACCGCCGCCGGTCGACACGAGCCCGGTCGCGAGCGCGACCAGGCCGAAGACGGCGACGAGCGCCCCGCCCAGCAGGGCGGAGCCGAACGGGTGACTTCTCTTTTGCTTGGGCATGGGAGGCAAGGTTGACCCCCGCCGCTCCGCGCGCCCTAAACGACCGTGAACTTCTTTCTAAAGAGTTGCCAAGCGCTTTCTAAAGAGGCGGGCCGCGCGCCCCGTCCGGCCGCCGATTTGACGAAATTCTATTCGGTCCCTAATCTTTCGGGACCGAACTTCACCGCGAGCAGCAAGGAGCGCATGACCGATCGCATAGAGCCATATGTCTGGAAGATCGCCGGGGTGGTGATCCTCGGGATGACGATGTCGATCCTCGACACGACCATCGTCAACGTCGCCATCGACACCCTCGGGCGCGAGCTGCACAGCACGCTCGCCCAGATCCAGTGGGTGGCGACCGGGTACCTGCTGGCGCTCGCCGCGGTGATTCCCCTGACCGGCTGGGCGGCGCGGCGCTTCGGCGCCAAACGCGTCTATCTCGTCTCGATCGGCCTCTTCACGCTCGGCTCGGCTCTCTGCGGCCTCGCCGAAACCAGCACCTCGCTGATCCTCTTCCGGGTCCTGCAGGGCGTTGGCGGCGGGATGATCATGCCGGTGGCCCAGATGATCATGGCCGAGGTCGCGGGCCCGAAGCGGATGGGCCGGGTGATGGGGATCGTGGTGATGCCGGCGATGTTGGCGCCGATCCTCGGGCCGGTGGTCGGCGGCCTGATCCTGCAGAACCTGCACTGGTCGTGGATCTTCTTCGTCAACGTCCCGATCGGGGTCGTCGCCGGGATCCTCGGCTGGCGGATGCTCCCCGATTCCGACCTCGGCGAAGCCGGGAAGCTCGACTGGCTCGGCCTGGCGCTGCTCGCCACCAGCATGCCGCTGATCGTCTACGGCCTCTCCGAGATCGCCACCAAGGAAAGCTTCACCGCACCCACCGTGGTCTGGCCGATCGTCGGCGGCCTGCTGCTCACCGTCATCTTCGGTTGGCACGCGTTGCGCGCCCGGCGGCCGCTGCTCGACGTGCGCCTCTACGCCAACCGCATCTTCGCGGCGGCCTCGCTGACCACCTTCGGCCTCGGCGCGGCGCTGTTCGGGGCGATGATCCTGGTCCCGCTCTATTACCAGCAGGTCCGCGGCGAGAGCGTCATCGTCACCGGCCTGCTGACCGGGCCGCAGGGGCTCGGGATGCTGCTGGTCGCCCCCTGGGTCGCCCGCATGACCGATCGCTTCGGCGGCGGCCGGGTGGCCGCGGTCGGCGTCTCCGTGCTCACGCTCAGCTCGCTGCCGCTCGCCTTCATCGGCGCCGACACCTCGATCGCCTTCATCTCCCTGCTGCTCCTGGTCCGCGGGGTCGGCATCGGCCTCTCCTTCATCCCGACCACGACCGTCGCCTTCGCCGCTCTGCGCACCGATCAGCTTTCCGACGCGACGCCGCAGATGAACGTCCTGCAGCGGGTCGGCGGCGCGATCGGCACCGCGGTCCTCGCCGTCGTCCTGCAGCGGGCCGCCGCCGGCGCCCAGACGACCGCCGACCTGGCGGGCGCCTTCGGCACCGCCTTCTGGTGGGCGTTGGGGATCTGCGCGGCGTCGCTGATCCCGGTCCTCGTCCTGCTCCGGGCCGAGGGCCCGGGCGGGGAGGAGTCGACCGCGGCCGTCGAGGCGGCGGAGGAGTTCGTGGAGCCGATCGGTGCCTGACCGGGACCCATCCGACGCGGGGAGCGCCGGCGGCGTAGCGACCCCGCCGGCCGGCGCGGAGCGCGAAGCGGTCGTCGCCGAGCTGGGACGTGCCTTCCGCCACGCCTTCCGCAGCCTCCGCAGCCTGCGCGGCCGCGACACCCACCGCGAGGACGACATCGGCCACGCCCAGCTCGAGCTGCTGGTCGAGCTGTACGTGCGCGGGCCGCTGCACGCGGGCGAGCTGGCCGAGGCTGTGGGGGTGAGCGCGGCGACGGTGTCCGGGATGCTCGACCGCCTCTGCGAGGCCGACCTGGCCGAACGCTCGCGCTCGGAGGCGGACCGTCGCATCGTCGACGTCCGGCTGACCCGCCGCGGCCGCCGCAAGGTGGAAGCCCGCAAGGCGGTCTGGCAGCGCCGCTGGCAGGAGGCGATGGAGGGGCTCGACGACGAGGAGCTGCGCACCGCGTCCCGGGTCCTCGAGCGGGTCGGCGGCATCTTCGCCGAGCGCGACGCCTGAGCGGGCGCCCGGTAGCCTGCCCGGCGATGGCGTTGGGCGAGGCCGAGGAGCGACGGGTCGAAGCGCGGGTGGCCGAGATGGTCGCCGAGCTGCGTGCCCGGCCGACGCAGGAGAAAGAGGACAAGCTCGGCCTGGAGATCGCGTTGCTGCCCGAGGAGGAGCGCGCCTTCGTGCCGACCGCGCTCCTGCGCCTCCTCGTCGCCGAGCGTGGCGGCGCCTGAACGCGACCGCGCCGCGTCCAGGCGGGCTGCGCCCGCCGCGCGCCGTGCCACCTTTTGCCCGCGCGGCGTCACGTCGGGCCCGGGCCGCCCGCCACGCCCCAGAAAGGACGACGCCCCGCGCGGGGGCGGGGCGTCGAGAGAGACGGACGGGACTCGAAACCGTCCGACCGCTTGTATACTAGTATTTCTCCAATGGCCGAGCCGATTCCGATCAGGGGAAGCGATGCTGCAGACGGTGGACGCCGCTCGGGCCGGGAGCCGGCCGGGCCCTACCTGTACGCGGCCCTCCGCGACCTGATCGTGCGCGCCGAGTTGGCGCCCGGCGAACGCCTCTCGGAGACCGAGTTGGGCCAGCGCCTCGGCGTCAGCCGCACCCCGATCCGCGAGGCCCTCGGCCGCCTCCGCGACGACCGCCTGGTCGAAGTCCGCCCCCAGATCGGCACCTTCGTCGCCCGGATCAGCCCGCAGTCGGTCTCCGACGCGCAGTTCATCCGCGAGGCGCTGGAGTGCGCCGCGGTGCGGGTCGCCGCCGAACTGGCCGACGAAGAGTCGATGGCCCAGCTGGTGGAAAACCTGCGCGCCCAGGACCGGGCGATCGAGCGCTTCGACTTCGATTCCTGGCAGCTGCTCGACGACACCTTCCACCGCCACCTTTGCGACCTCAGCGGTCACCCGGCGGTCTGGCCGGTGAACGAGCGGGCCAAGTCTCACCTCAAACGGCTGCGCCGCCTCAGCCTCTCGATGCCCGACTACCTGCCGACGATGGTCGAGGACCACCGGGCGGTCGCCGATGCGGTCGCCAGCCACGACCCCGACGCCGCCGAGCAGACGCTGCGCGAGCACCTGCGGGCGGTCCTGCGCGAGGTCCCGCGCATTCGCGAACAACACCCCGACTACTTCGAGGAGCCCTGATGGCGACGATCGATTCGACCGCGGCCTCCGTCGACCCCGAGGTCGGCCACCTCTACGAGCACTACCGCACGATGTTCCTGATCCGCCGCTTCGAGGAAGCGGCCGAGCGCCAGTACAAGGCGGCGCGGATCGGCGGCTACTGCCACCTGTCCTCGGGCCAGGAGGCGACCACGGTCGGTGCGGTGGCGGCGCTCGAGCACGACGACCTGCTGGTCACCGGCTACCGCTGCCACGGCTTTGCCCTCGCCCGCGGCGTGCCGGCGGAGGCGGTGATGGCGGAGCTCTTCGGCCGCGCCCACGGCTGCGCGCACGGTCGCGGCGGCTCGATGCACCTGCTGGATGTCTCGCGCGGCTACTACGGCGGCTGGGGCATCGTCGGCGGCCAGCTGCCGATCGCGACCGGGATGGCGCTCTCGCTGGTCCGCCGCGGCGCTCGGCAGGCGGTCCTCTGCGAGCTCGGCGACGGCGCCGTCAACATGGGCGCCTGGCACGAGTCGCTGAACCTGGCGGCGGTCTGGGGGCTGCCGGTCGTCTTCCTCGTCGTCAACAACCTCTACGGGATGGGGACCGCGGTCGAGCGGGCATCCGCGGAGACCGAGATCTTCAAGCGCGCCGGCGCCTACCGGATGGCGGGCGAGCGGGTCGACGGCGACGACCTCGAGGAGGTCGAGGCGGCGACCGCGCGGCTGCTCCGCGCGGCGCGCGAGGAGCGCCGGCCGGCGGTGCTCGAGGCGCTCACCTACCGCTACCGCGGCCACTCCGTGGCCGATGCCGGGCTCGCCTACCGCACCCGCGAGGAGATCGAGGAGCACCGCCGCGTCGACCCGCTGACGCGCACCCGCGCGCTGCTGGAGGAGCGTGGCGTCCCGGCCGAGGGGCTCGACGCGATCGAGGCGGAGGTCGAGGAGCAGGTCGAGCTGGCCGTCGCCTTCGCCGAGGCCGACGCGCCGCCGCCCGTCGACCGCCTCGCCGCCGGCGTCTACACACCCGGGTCGGAGGCGCAGTTCGAGCGCATGCGGCCCGGCAGCCCGTTCGGCGAGGCGGAGCTGGTCTTCGCCGGGGGGCTCGGGGAGTGAGCGGCTCCGGCGTCGCCCTTGCGCCCGGCGCCCCCGGTAGCGCGGCGGGCGCCGCCGAGACGATGACCTACCGCGAGGCGCTCCGTCTGGCGATGCGCCAGGAGATGGAGCGCGACGAGCGCGTCTTCGTGATGGGCGAGGAGGTCGGGCTCTTCGACGGCTCCTACAAGGTGACGGCCGGGCTGCTGGAGGAGTTCGGGCCCGACCGCGTCCGCGACACGCCGATCTCCGAGGAGGGCTTCCTCGGCGCGGGCGTCGGCGCGGCGATGCTCGGCGAGCGGCCGATCGTCGAGGTGATGACGTTGAACTTCCTGCTGGTCGCGATGGACCAGGTCGTCAACCACGCCGCCAAGATCGGCGCGATGTTCGGCGGCGAGGTCCGCTGCCCGATGGTGATCCGCACCCCGAACGGGGCGGGCAACCAGCTGACCGCCCAGCACTCGCAGAGCTTCGACGGGTGGTTCGCCGGCACGCCGGGGCTGAAGGTTGTCGCGCCGGCCAACCCCGCCGATGCCAAGGGCCTGCTGAAGGCGGCGATCCGCGACGACGACCCGGTGCTGGTGATCGAGAATCTGCCGATCTACAAAGAGAAGGGCGAGGTCCCGGTCGACCCGGAGTCGGTGACGCCGATCGGCCGCGCCGCGGTGGCGCGGGAGGGAGGCGACCTGACCGTCGTCGCGCACTCCTTCGCCACGGTGCGGGCGCTCCACGTCGCCGAGAAGCTCGCCGCCGAGCACGGCGTCTCGCTCGAGGTCGTCGACCTGCGCAGCCTGCGCCCGCTCGACGTCGAGACGGTCGCCGCCTCGGTCGCCAAGACCAACCGGGCGCTCTGCGTCGAGGAGGGCTGGCCGAGCTACGGGGTCAGCGCCGAGCTCGCGGCGCGCATCCAGCACGCCTGCTTCGATGACCTCGACGCGCCGGTCGAGCGGGTGGGGATGGCCGAGGTGCCGCTTCCCTACGCGAAGGAGCTCGAGCTGGCCGCGATGCCGACCGAGGACCGCATCGAGCGGGCCGCCCTCCGCGTCCTGGATCTCGCCCCCTGATGGCCGAGATCGTCATGCCGCGCCTCTCCGACTCGATGGAGGAGGGGACGATCATCGGCTGGCTCAAGCAGGTCGGCGAGGAGGTCGCCGTCGGCGAGGAGCTGGTGGAGATCGAGACCGACAAGGCCAACATGGCCTATGAGTCCGACGTCGCCGGGACGCTCACCGAGATCCTGGCCTCCGAGGGCGACACCCTGGCGATCGGGGCGCCGATCGCGGTGGTCGGGGACGCGGGCGAGGTCGGTGCGGGGGACGACAAGGGATCTGCCGGTGCGGGGGACGGTGAAGGATCGTCCCCGCCGGCCGCGGGTCCTGCCGCCGCAGGGGACCCCCCACGTCCTGCGGTAGCTGAAGCTTCCTCGGACGTGGGCCCCCCTACGGCGTCACCCGCGGACGGGGGCGCCGGGGCTCCGGCGCCCGCCGCCGCCTCCGGCCGCGTCAAGGCCTCCCCGCTGGCCCGTCGCATGGCCTCCGAGCGGGGTGTCGACCTCGACGCTCTCTCCGGCAGCGGGCCGGGCGGTCGCGTGGTGAAGCGTGATGTGGAAGGCGCCGCCTCCGCGGGTGGCGCGCGGGCGGGGGACCCCCGCGGCGCGCAGGCGCAGCCGAGCACCGTGGGGGTGGCCCGCGCGACAGGACCCGCGGCCGCGACGCCCGGTCCCTCGCCGTCCCCCGCAGCCGCCTCACCCGAAACCGCGAAGGGCAACGTCGAGATCGTCGAGCCGACCCGCCTGCAGCAGGTCGTCTCCCGCCGCATGGCGGAGTCCAAGGCCACCGCGCCGCACTTCTACCTGCAGGCCGAGGTCGACATGTCGGCGGCGGTGGCCGCGCGGGCACGGATCAAGGCGATCACGCCCGAGGGGGAGGTCGTGCCCTCCTTCAACGACATGGTGGTCAAGGCCTGCGCGCTGGCGCTCAGGAAGCACCCTCTGGCCAACGGCTCCTACAGGGACGGGAGATTCGAGCTGCACTCGCGCGTCAACGTCGGCGTCGCGGTCGCCGCCCGCGACGCCCTCGTCGTGCCCACCGTCTTCGACGCCGACCGCAAGGGCCTGCGCGAGATCGCCGCCGACTCGCGCCGGCTGGCCGCCAAGGTCAGGGACGGCTCGGTCACCCCGCCCGAGCTCTCCGGCGGCACCTTCACGGTCTCCAACCTGGGGATGTACGGGGTCACCAACTTCTCCGCGGTGATCAACTCCCCCCAGGCGGCGATCCTCGCGGTCGGGGCGATCGTCGAGAAACCCGTGGTCAGGGGCGGGGAGATCGCCACCGCCCAGCTGATGGGCGTCACCCTGGCCTGCGACCACCGCATCCTCTACGGCGCCCCCGCGGCCGAGTTCCTGGCGCGGATCCGGGCGCTGCTGGAGGAGCCGCTCTCCCTCGCGCTCTGAGCAACGCGCCGCGCCGCTCAGCAGGTTTCGCGGGCGCCGCAGAGGCGGAAACTGAGTTGCGCAAAGGTTTGCGCGCGTCCGCCGGCCGACCCGCCGGTTTGACGGACGGGGGACGGGACCGGTAAGCATTCGGTGGTGCCGGAGACCAGACAGACCGACGGCGGCGAGCGAATCGCGGGACGCAACGTGACGCCGCGCGACGTGGCGCGGCGGGCCGGGGTGCACGTCTCGACCGCCTCGCGGGCGCTCGACGAAGGCCGCGAGGCGCGGGTCGGCCCGGAGAAGATCGAGCGGGTGCGCAACGCCGCCGCCGAGCTCGACTGCTCCCGCGACCTCCGCTGCCCCGATGACGTCTCGGTCGTCGGGTACAACGACATCCCGATGAGCCATTACATCTCACCGTCACTGCCTCGCGGGTCGTCCGCCGTTCGACCGGGCCGATGGCGTGAGGAGCCCATCGTGAAGCACTCGTATACTAGTATTCCGAGCCGATGGGGGGAACGTTTGCGCAGGGGAGCCAAAGCCCCATGAAGTGGGTGTACGACTTCGCCGAGGGGTCTCGCGAGATGCGCGAGCTGCTCGGCGGCAAGGGCGCCAACGTCGCCGAGATGACCCGCATCCTGGGCCCCGAGCGGGTCCCGGCGGGCTTCACGATCACCACCGAGGCGTGCGTCGCCTACATGGACGGCGGCGAGTTCCCCGACGGTCTCGACGAGCAGGTCGCCGCCGCGCTGGGACGGCTCGAGGAGCGGGCCGGCAAGCGGCTCGGCGACCCTGAGGACCCGCTGCTCGTCTCGGTCCGCTCCGGCGCCCGCGAGTCGATGCCGGGGATGCTCGACACCGTCCTCAACCTGGGCCTGAACGATGCCTCGGTGGAGGGCCTCGCCGCCCGCACCGACAACGAGCGCTTCGCCTGGGACTCCTACCGCCGCTTCGTGCAGATGTACGGGAACGTGGTGGTGGGGATCGAGGGCCGGCGCTTCGAGGAGCTGATCGCCGCCGAGAAGCGCGAGCTCGGCGTCCGCGACGACACCGAGCTGGACGTCGAGGCCCTGCGCGACCTCACCGCCCGCTTCCGCGAGCTCTACGACTTCCCGACCGAGCCCGGGGCCCAGCTGCGCGCGGCGATCGGCGCCGTCTTCGGCTCCTGGGCCGGCGAGCGCGCGGTCACCTACCGCCGCATCAACCGCATCCCCGACGACTGGGGCACGGCGGTGAACGTGCAGCAGATGGTCTTCGGCAACATGGGCGACACCTCCGGCTCCGGGGTCGCCTTCAGCCGCGACGAGGTGACCGGGGCGCCCGAGCCCTCCGGCGACTTCCTCCCCAACGCGCAGGGCGAGGACGTCGTCTCCGGGGTGCGCACGCCGCGCGACATCCGCGAGCTGGCCGACTGGCAGCCGCAGGTGCACGCCCAACTGCTGGAGATCCTGAAGACGTTGGAGCGCCATTACGGCGACATGCAGGACACCGAGTTCACGGTCGAGGAAGGCCGCCTCTACATGCTGCAGACGCGCAACGCGAAGCGCCCGGCCCAGGCGGCGGTGCGCTTCGCCGTCGACGCGGTCGCCGAAGGGCTCCTCTCCCGCGAGGCGGCGCTGATGACGCTCGACGCGGCGGCGCTCGACGCGCTCTTGCACCCGACCTTCGACCCGCAGACGACCTACGAGATCCTCGCCACCGGGGTCGCCGCCTCGCCGGGTGCCGCCAAAGGGGAGCTGGTCTTCGACGCGCAGGTCGCGATCGCCCGCGCCGCGGAGGGGCGCGACGTGATTCTGGCGCGGCCGTTCACCGAGGCCGATGACGTCGCCGGGTTCCAGGCCGCGGTCGGCATCATCACCTCCGAGGGCGGCAAGGCCTCCCACGCGGCGCTGGTCGCGCGCGGCATGGGCGTGCCCGCGGTGACCGGGGCGGGCTCGCTGGAAATCGACCCCGAGGCGGGCGAGGTGCGCCGCGGCGAGCAGGTCGTCCTCCGGGGCGGCGACCGGGTGGCGATCGACGGCTCGGCCGGCGCGATCACCGGCGACGACGTGCCGCTGGTCCACCCGCAGGTCGGCGAGGCCTTCGAGACGGTGCTGAGTTGGTCGGACGAGCTGCGCCGGCTCGGCGTGCGCACCAACGCCGACACGCCCGAGGACGCGACGCGCGCCCGCGAGTTCGGCGCCGAAGGGATCGGCCTCTGCCGCACCGAGCACATGTTCTTCGGCGAGGAGCGCCACGAGGCGATCGTCGCGGTGATTCTCGCCGAGACCGACGAGGACCGTCGGGCCGGCCTGCGCAAGCTGCTGCCGCTGCAGCAGGGCGACTTCGAGGCGATCTTCGCGGCGATGGCCGGGTGGCCGGTGACGGTCCGCCTGCTCGACCCGCCCCTGCACGAGTTCCTGCCCGCGGTCCACGACGTCGAAGAGCGGCTGCGCGAGGCCGAGACGGCGGGCGGCGAGGAGGTGGCGCGGCTGGAGCACGAACTGGCGCGGGTGCGGGCGCTGCAGGAGGTGAACCCGATGCTCGGCACCCGCGGCGCCCGCCTCGGGATCCTCTTCCCGGCGATCTACGAGATGCAGGCCGAGGCGATCTTCGCGGCGCTGGCGGCGACCCGCGCGCGGGGCGTCGAGGTGAGCGCCGAGATCATGGTGCCGCTGGTCGACTACCGCCGCGAGCTGGAGATCCTGCGCGAGCAGATCGTCGCGGTCGGCGAGCGGGTCGGGGTCGAGCAGGGCCGCGACTACACGGTCGGGACGATGATCGAGCTGCCGCGCGCCTGCCTGCGCGCCGACGAGATCGCCGAGGACGCCGACTTCTTCTCCTTCGGCACCAACGACCTCACCCAGACCGCGCTCGGCTTCTCCCGCGACGACATCGAGGGCCGCATCCTCGGCCGCTACATCGACGTCAAGGTCTTCGACCGCTCGCCCTTCGAGACGCTCGACACGCCCGGGGTCGGCCAGCTGGTGCGGATGGGCGCCTGGCTGGGCCGCAAGACCAAGGCGGACCTGAAGCTCGGCGTCTGCGGCGAGCACGGGGGAGACCCCGACTCGATCGAGTTCTTCCACCACTCGGGGATCGACTACGTCTCCTGCTCGCCCTACCGGGTGCCGGTCGCCCGCGTCGCCGCCGCCCAGGCCGCGATCCGCGCCGCCGCCGGGTAGGCCGTCGCCGGCCTAGTCGGCGACGGGCAGCTCGACCTCGATGCCCATCTCGGGCGTGACCAGGATCGCGCCCTCGCCGGTCACGTAGGCCTCCTCGCCGTGCTGGGTGACGTCCATGCCGACCGCCTCCTGGTGTTCGCTGGTCCGCAGCGGCGCGAACAGGCCGATCAGCTTCAGCAGGACGAAGGTCGCGGCGAAGGCGTAGGCGGGTCCCGCCAGCGCCGCCAGCGCCTGGTGCCAGAGCTGCGCCGCGTTGCCGTAGATGAGCCCGTCGGCGACGCCGTTCCAGGCCGCCGAGGCGACGAAGCCGATGAAGAGGATGCCGACCAGGCCCGCGGTCCCGTGGGCGGCCAGCACGTCGAGCGTCTCGTCGACCCTGGTCCGCGTCCGCCAGACGATGATCGCGTAGCTCGGCAGCGCGGCTAGGGCGCCGAGCGCCATCGCCCAGCCGGGGCTGATGTAGCCGCCGGCGGGGGTGATCGCGACGCAACCGACCACGATCGCGGTGGCCGCGCCGATCGCCGTCACCTTGCGGTCGCGGATCAGGTCGAGCGTGAACCAGACGACCAGCGTGCAGGCGGGGCAGAGGAGGGTGTTGACGAAGGCGAGGACGCTGGGGTTGCCGGTGGAGAAGCCGCTGCCGCCGTTGAAGCCGAACCAGCCGAACCACAGCAGCCCAGCCCCGAGCAGCACGTACATCGCGTTGTGGGGGAGGAGCGCCTGGCGGCCGTAGTCCTTGCGGGCGCCGACCACCAGCGCCGCCGCCAGCGCCGAGAAGCCGGAGCCCATCTCCACCGGCACGCCGCCGGCGAAGTCGAGGGTGCCGCCCGACTGCAGCCAGCCGCCGCCGAAGGCCCAGTGGGCGAGGACCGCGTAGACGAACACCGACCACAGCGCCGCGAAGACCAGGAAGGGGCCGAAGCGCATCCGCTCGACCACGGCACCGGAGACGAGGGCGACGGTGATGATGCAGAAGGTCGCCTGGAAGGCCATGAAGAGGAGGGCCGGGATCGAGGTCCCCGCCCGCGGGGCGAAGCCGACGCCGCTCAGCGCGACGTTGCCCAGCCCGCCGATCAGCGCGCCGCCGCCGTCGAAGGCGAGCGAGTAGCCGACCAGCGCCCAGGTGACCATCGCGACGGCGATCGACGCCACGCACATCATGAAGGTGTTGAGGGTGTTCTTCGAGCGCACCAGGCCGGCGTAGAAGAGGCCGAGCGCCGGGGTCATCATCAGGACCAGCGCGGTGGCGACGAGCATCCAGGCGGTGTCGGCGGGGCTGATCTGGGCCGCCGCGGGAAGCGTGATCACGGCGGTCACTTGCCGACGGGGGTGACGGCGCCGGTGTCGGTGTCTCCGGTGCGGATCCGCACCGCCTGCTCGAGCGGCACGACGAAGATCTTGCCGTCGCCGACCTCGCCCGTGCGCGCGCCCTCGCAGAGCGCCTCGACGGTCGGCTGCACGAAGTCGTCGGAGACGGCGATCTCCAGCCGCACCTTTTCGGAGAGCCCCATCTGCACGGTCGTGCCGCGGTAGGTCTCGACCCGCTCCAGCTCGCCGCCGTGGCCCTGCACGCGACTCATCGAGACGCCACGGATTTCGGCGCGGTAGAGCGCCTCCAGCACGTCGTTGGCCTTCTCGGGCCGAACGATGCCGATCACCAGCTTCACTGTCCCTTCCTTTCCGTTGCCGCGCGGAACAGGGATGGAGCCTATTCGAGAGACCCGGGTCTCAGTCGCGGCCGCGCAGCCGCGCCTCGGCGGCGGCGAACTCCTCGGCGGTGAGGACGGCGTCGTCGCGCAGGGCCCGGAGCCGCTCGAGCTTGGCCTTCAGGTCGTCGCCGGAGGCGGCGGGCGACGCGGCGGCGCCCGGGGCAGAGCCGCCGGGAGCGGTCGCGAGGCTCCCGGTGAAGCTCAGCGCCGGGTGCCGGCGGTCGAGGCGGTCCATGTCCTCCTGGCTGACGTTCGGCGCGCCGATCCCGAGCAGTCTCTTCTTGGTCATGTCGCCGCGCCCGGCCCGCATCTCCATCGATTCGGCGACCCACGCGTCGCAGGCCTCGTCGGGGTCGCCCGCCCCGTCCCCGTGCAGCGAGTAGAGGAGGCGCTCGTAGCACTCGGCGCCGCGGGCGATCAGCCCTTCGCGTCCGGGCGGCCCCGGCGTCGGGAAGGCGCGGTTCTTGTCCCAGACCAGCAGCTCGAGCGCCACCTGGGCGGCGAGGAAGTTCCTCTCCACCAACTTCTTGGGCACGTTCCTGCCGCAACCGCAGACGCATTCCATCGGCAGGCAGCTTCGCAGGTCGCGGCACCGGCGCGGGCGGGCCGCGGCGCCGCCGCGCCACCGGCGCGGGCGGGCGGTCGCGTCGCCGCGGTGTTCGAAACTTCGGCTATGGCGAAGTAACGAACACCGCGGGAGCGGCGCCCGGTGGACTCGGGGACATTGCCGGCTATCGACCCCGGTGTCCGCCGTGGTGCCCGTGCGACCTGCCGTGGTGCCGATCGCCGTGCGGCGGCCCCGGCGACCCGTGCCAATGGCCGTGGCCGTGGCCGTGGTGCCAGGGCCCGTGGTGTCCGCCGTGGCCATGGTGGCCTCCCTTGCCGCCGGGGTGATGGTCGTGGGGATAGGCCAGGTTGACCCGGGCGACGACGCCCGCGTGGTCGGAGGGCCAGAACGGCGGTGCTGCCTGGAACGGCGCGTCGCCGATCAGTTCCGCTTCGCCGCCGGTCGACCACGCGTGCCCGCGGGTCAGGATCAGGTCGATCCGGGTCGCCAAGGTGGAGGTCGGATTGTTGAGCGCTCCGGGCGCCAGCGGCGGCGTGTTCGATTGCTGGCAGCACGACAGGCCGGGGCCGAGGAGGCTCTCGTTCCAGGCGTCCTGGAACTCCCCGGGCGCGGTGACCTGCGCGTATGAGCTGGTGGTGGAGCCGTCGGCGGCGGAGTTGAAGTCACCGGTGGCGACGACCGTCTCGCCTGCCCCGGGTCCGGCGAGGAATTCGTTTGCCTGCGCCTCCTGGACGGCGGGCGATTCCTCGGTTTCGAGGTGGGTGTCGACGAACCTGAACGGCAGCCCGTACAGCGCCGCATCGACGCTCGCCCAGCCGCGATCGAACGACAGCGGTCCGACCGGCGATTCGACGATCTGCTGGGTCGCGTAGTGGCCGTTCTGCGGGTTGCTCCAGGTCAGGCCCGGCGTGTCTTCGTTGACCAGGATCACGTCGCGGTCTTCGAGCGTCACGCCGCAGGTGAATTCGGGTCCGGCCAGGACCGGGCAGGATCCTTCGGCGCCGACGAGGGGGGCCGGGCCGATTTTCGCGTTGTTTGCGACCGATCCGACCGCGTAGTGCAGTCCCCGCGCTTCGAGGTCTCCCTGCAGGATGGCGAGGAAGTCGTAGCCGGGCGGCGGATTCAGCCCTTCGGTGGTCCACTTCGTGACCTCCTGCAGGCCGATCAGGTCGGGCATCTTTTCCTGGACCTCGCCGGCGATCGCTTCGGCGCGCGCCGGGAAGTTCGTGTACTGCACGGTCGCGTAGATCTGTGCGACGCCCGCGATGAATTCTTCCTGCGTTTTCGCTTCGAGGGCCGGTGCGAGACTGGACCCGAGATACAGGTTCTGGGTCATCACGGTCAGCTTGCGCTCGTTGTGGGCGGATGCCGCTGCCGGGGCGATGGCGAGCACCGAGATCAGTGCGGCCAGCAGGGCGAGGGCGAGACGGTACGGGGCATTGCGCATCTGGGCCACTGCTCCTCCTCAGGTTCCCATGGACGTGCGGTCAGCGTAACACCGGCCAGGTCCGCCGACCGGCCTTTTCCGGTGACCCGGGCCGGGGGGCGGGATTGCCTGTCTCGACGGGGGGACCCCGCTCCCGCGCCTCAAGAACGACGTCGCCGGTGCCGATGGCGCAGTGCACGCAATCGGACCCGGAGGACCCATGCCTGACCTCAACCCCGGACGCCTCGTCGGCCGAGCGACGCTCTGCGCCCTCGCCTGCGCGGTCCTCGCTGCCGTCGCCGCGGTGCCCGCGTCGGCCGCCTCCTGGAGCGGCGTCGAAGACCTCACGCCGCACGGCGAATTCGCGGAAGCCCCGCGGGTGGGAAGCGACGCCGCCGGGGCGGTGATTGCCGCCTGGGTCCGCCAGGAAAGCCCGGGGGGGGTCGTGGAGGTGGCCGAACGCGACGCCGAAGGCAACTGGTCGGTGCCGCAGGCGCTGACCGAACCGTCGGCGGGCTGGGCGCGCCCACCGCAGGTGGCGGTCGACGCGGCCGGCGACGCCGCGGCGATCTGGCGGGTTGAAGGCTCGGGCGGGACCAAGATCCAGGTGGCGACCCGTCCCGCCGGGGCCAGCTGGTCCGCGCCGCACACCCTGCCGACGGCCACAAGCGTGTCCCAGCCGCAGATCGGCATCGACCGGAATGGGGACGTGTTGGCCTCCTGGACCTCCTATGACGGGACCGACCAGAGAATCGATGCGGCCTCGCTTCCCGCGGGCGGCTCCTGGGAAGCGGCCACTCCGCTGTCGGCGGCGGGAGGCAACGCCACCGCAAGCCGGCTCGCGGTCGCCCCAGACGGCGACGCCGTACTCACCTGGCAGCGGGTCGACGGTGCCGGACACCCGATCGCCGAAGCGTCCACCCGGCCGGCCGGGGGCGAATGGTCGACCCCGCAGGCGCTCTCGCCGGCCGGCCAGTACGGGAGCGCGCCGGCGGTGGCGATCGACGCCGCGGGCGGTGCGGTCGCCGCCTGGATCCAGCAGGCCGGCACGAACGTCATCGATGTCGCCACGCTTTCCCCGGAAGGTTCCTGGTCTGAACCGGAAGTGGTGTCGAATCCGAGCGTGGCGGCGGCGGCCCCGCAGGTCTCGCTCGACCGGGCGGGCGACGCGATCGTGGTCTGGGAGAAGTCCGGTGGTAGCCCGCAGACCGTGGAGGCGGTCGACCGCGCGGCCGGCGGGTCCTGGTCCTCGCCGGAAACGATCTCCGGCACGGAAGGGTTCAGCTCGCCCCAGTACCCGCAGGTGACCCAGGATCAGAATGGCGACGCCGTCGCCGTCTGGCCCCAGTATGAATTCGCGGCCGGCCACTACGTGACGATGACGGCGACCAAGCCGGCCGGCGAAGCCTGGTCGGCGGCCGAACGGCTCTCCGATGCGGCGCTGGAAACCTTCGGCCAGCAACCGGCGATGGACCCCCGCGGGGACGTCACCCTGGTCTGGAACGTCACCGTCTACGGCCCCGAAGAACCGCCGATGCCGCCGATGCCGATGGGCTCCTACATCCAGAGCGCCTCGCGGAGCGCCGACGAGATCGCTGTCGAAACCGAAGGCGCGGGCGCCGGGGCCGTGCGCAGCGAACCGGCGGGGATCGACTGCACCGGCTCCTGCTTCCGTTGGTTCGGGGAAGGTGCTTCGGTGCGCCTGACCGCCGAACCGGCGCCCGGCTCGGTGTTCGAAGGCTGGTCGGGGGCGTGCGAAGGCACCGGCGAATGCGCGGTGACGGTGAACGGGGCGACCCCGGTCGCCGCCCGCTTCGGCGTCGCCGAACCGACGCCCGCGCCGAGCGGCCCGGAACCTTCTCCTCAGCCCCTCGTCCCGGCGCCGAACCCGCCCTCCTCGACTCCGGTCCCTGCCTCCTCCGGCCCGAGCTCCTCGACCTCGGGCGGCGCCGGCGCGCCGCCGACCTCGCGACCGGTCTGCCGCGCGGCGCGCCTGCTCACGGCCCGGGCGGTCCCGAGGGTCAAGCGCCCCGGGCCGGCGATGTCGGGCGTCCGCGCCCGGCTTCGCGTCAGCTCACCCGCCTGGCTGCGGGTCGTCCCGATCCTCGGCTACCGCTTCCGCGGCCGGCCGCACCGAGTGCGGCTGCCACGTCGCTCACTCCACGTCGACGGCGCCCGTGGCCTGCGGCTCGGCCTGCCGCGGCCGCTGCGCCGGCGACTGCGCCTCGGCGCCCGCGTGCACCTGAACCTCCGCGTCCGGGTCACCCCGGACGGCGGCACGGCCTGCGCCGCCCACCCGACCCGCCGCGTGGTCCATCTGCGCACGCGCGTGGTCAAGGTGCTCCGTTCGAAGCAGGCGGGGGACAGGTAGCGCCGGAAGGGGAGGGGCGCCGGATCGAAAGGAAGACATCGACGGCGTGCCCACCACGCACTACGTCGGCACGCTGCCCGTCTTGAACGGAGTTGAAGGTTCGGCAACGACGGAAATCGACATCGACTTCGTCGAGTTCGAGCGCGTGCCAAAGATCGAGCTGCCCGCGCCGGACGAAGTCTTCAACGCGACCAGCGAAGTCGAATCAAAGTTGCAGTCGGCGGCCACGGGGCATTGACCGCTCCGGCCGCGAGCCCTGGTCCTTGGTGAGGTACCGGTACCGGTAGGCCGGCTCGCCGAAGCCGGCCCGGTCATAGAGGCGCGAGGCGGCCTCGTTGTCCTCCTCGACCTGCAGGTAGGCGTGGGCGGCGCCCTCCTCGCGGGCCCGCCGCATCAGGGCGCCGAGGACCGCCTGTCCGACTCCCTGGCCGCGCAGTGCCGGCACGGTCGTCAGGTCGAAGATCCCCAGCCACCGCCCGTCGAGCACGCCCCGCGCCACGCCGGCGTCTTCTCCGTCCACGCCCATCCGGACGAAGACCATCCTCCGAGCCACCCGGCCCAGCAGCGCCGCGGTGAGGTGTCGTTGCGAGGCCGCGACCGCGCCGGCCGCGAGCGCCGCCGACCACCATCCGGAGGTGGGGGAGGAGGTGACCTCTATCGCCGGAGCGGTGGATCGCCCCGCCCCGCCGGGCTCGGGGAGCGGACAGGTGCGCACCCCCACCGGGGTGTGGGCCCGGTAGCCGCTTTCGAGCAGGAACGCCTCGAGCCCGGGGGGTTCGGACGCGGGGCTGAGCTGAAACCGCGAGGGTAGGCCGAGGTCGCGATAGTGGCGCTCGCACAGCCGCAGGTCCTCGCCGATCCCGACACCCCGGTGGCGCCGCGGGTAGACCGAATTGGCCCGCTTCACCGCCAGCCCCGGGGTCGACCGCACCACCCAACCGCCCACCGGCCATGAATTCAGCGGCGGGACCGCCGCCGCGGCCAGCTCGTCAAGCTTTCGGTTCAGCTTCAAGGCGCACTTATAGCGGGCGGAGCCCCGCACAACAGAAAACGCCCCGCCGGGGAGGCGGGGCGCTTCTGGGGTTACTACAGGGAGGGGAGAAGTCCGAGGCGCCGGTCCCAGAGCCAAATGTGGCTTGCCAGAGCAGATTTCGCCCGGTTGCCTCCGGCCGTAACCAGCTGATTTCGTGGTCTACTGGCGCACCACCCCGGACGTTCGCGTGGGGGTCGGTTACCGTCCTGCTGGGAGCAGTTCCAGCGCCTCGACGTGCCGAGGCCGCATCGTCCTGAAGTGCCGATGGTCAAGGGTCGCGACCCTCGGCTCGCGGAGACGCTCGACGGCGGCCAGAACGCTTGCGTCAACAACGCCCACGCCCAGATCGGCGTAGGTTCGCTGTAGCTCGACACAGCGCTCCAAATCTGCGGTGGTCGGATGCTCGATGCGATATGCGCCACCGAGGACGTCCTGCAAAAACGAAAGCCAGACCTCGACCGTCAGCGTTCATGACACCAGTAGGGACGAACGGCCACCCGATCCACCCGTAACGCGAGCGACGAAGAATCCCTTAATACACAGAGAGCCCTTACCATGACCTGCGAAGTGGGCCGATCATGCCCAAACAACTGGAGTCTCGTTGAAAGGGGAGGAACCACGAACGGCCCGAACGGCGCTGACGACGCAACTCGAACGTGGAACTTGATCAAGGACTCTCTCACCGCCGTCCTTGCCGGCGACCGACAAGGGCGCCGAGCAGCTCAAGAACTCTGCGAGCGCGTTTCTCGCAGGATTCGGCGCTGTCCTGATGCTCATCGGAATTGCCGATGTCGTCGCATTCACGGGCGGGGACAGACGTCTGTCCGGTCCCGAGTTCTTCTGTCTCCTGATCTGCGGTGCGATTCTGCTCTTGGTGGGAGCCTCGTTCCGAATGTATCTGGGGGTGGTGCAGGCAAAGGGGGGGGGGAGGAGTACCGGGCCTGGGTGCGCGAGCGTGCCGCCATTGAGGCGGATGCGCAGATCGCCCGTGCGGCTGGACTCGACGAGAAAGCCAAGCCTCCGGTCGAGCATCAACCCGTCACGCCGTAGCTCCGGATCTCTGCTGACCAACCGGCAACCACGAAGGATGGAAATGCAACCTCCGGCCCCGGCCGCGACCGGGACCTCTGCCATCATCGGAGCCGTGGATCAGCCTCACGTCAAGCTGACGGGCGATATCGAGGGTCCGTACGTCGTGGAGGAGACGCGCAGCGACGGACGGCTCGTGATTTCGCCCGACACCTCCGCCCGGGCCATCATGGAGCGTCTTGGGCACGAGCCGGCGACGCTCGCGGAGTTCGAGGCTGTCCACGGGGCCGTTAAGCCCCCCGACGGCGAGGGGTAGCTCGTGCCGGTCAAGCGGGGGTTTGCGCCTGTCGCCTTTGATGAGTTGGCTTGGCAGGAGGATCTGCGCAAGGCGACGGGAAGCGCGAAGCGAATCGCCGAAGAAACTCGCTCGCGCTTGGAGCGTGAGGGGCAGGCCGTCGATGCGCTCTTCGCCTGCGACGAGGAGGCTCGGGACGGCACGAGCCTGCCCGGCTGCGTGAAGGTCTATCTGCCACCGCCGGGCGGACCGCTCGGCCTCGTGTATCGAATCGCGAAGACCCAGGACGGGCGCCTCTACCTCGACCACCTGGCCTTTGGCGTTCGCCACCTTCCGCCGGGGGCTCGTGGCGAGACCGTCTATCGGCTTGCGCATCGCCGCTTGAACGGCTAGCGATTCCACGCGGAAGCGTGTCGGACGGTGGCAGAAACGGTGGCACGGCCCCCTCCGGCCGTTCGCTGCGGGCGCTGGCGCGACGCCGCCGGGGTCCCGCATTTGGCTTGCTGGAGCCCCGCACAACAGAAAACGCCCCGCCGGGGAGGCGGGGCGCTTCTGGGGTTACTACAGGGAGGAGAGATATGTATCTCTATATATGTGGATCCGTGGGAGGTAGGTGAGCCCTGTTGTGTCGTGGGCGCCGATTGTGGGAAGCAATCGGGGCCATATGTACGACGCGGGACTCGACCAAGAAGTTCTTTGTTTGTTTCCTATCGGTTGCTCCGACTGAATCCTTGAACAGCGTACGAACGTATGTGCGAGTTGTGTGTGAGGGGGGTCACAGAGACCGCTTTTTTCGGGCCTTTATCCCTGCTCCTAGGCCAAATTTGGCTTGGCGAGCGGGAATAGGAGGCCTTCCTTGTATACCAGTATTCCAGGCCGGATTCGCGGGGAGCGTTAAAAGTCGGTAAACAGCCGTCCAGGTGCGGCGACCCGCGGGGCTCGCGGTAGCGTCTTCGGGCATGAAGAAGGCTCGGATCGACGCGGTGCTGGCCGAGCGCGGCCTCTTTGCGTCCCGCTCGGCCGCGGCGGGCGCGGTGCGGGCCGGCGAAGTGCGGATCGGCGCCGACGGCCCGGTCGCCCTGCGGCCCAGCCAACTGGTCGAGCCGGAGGCCGACTTCGTGCTCCAGGCGCGACCGCGGTTCGTCTCCCGCGGCGGCATCAAGCTGGAGAACGCGCTGTCGGCCCTCGGCATCGACGTCGCCGGGCGCGACTGCCTCGACGTCGGCGCCTCCACCGGCGGCTTCACCGACTGCCTGCTGCAGCGGGGCGCGGCGCGGGTCGCGGCGGTCGACGTCGCCTACGGGCAGATCGACGCCCGCCTGCGCAAGGATCCGCGGGTCACCGTGATCGAGCGCCTCAACGCCCGCGCCCTCGGCCCCGCCGACCTCCCGTTCCTCGCCACGCTGGCGACGGTCGACGTCTCCTTCATCTCGCTGACCAAGGTGATGCCCGCGGTCGCCACCTGCCTCGCGCCCGGCGGCGAGGCCCTGGCGATGGTCAAGCCCCAGTTCGAGCTCGGCCGCGATCGGGTCGGACGCGGCGTCGTCCGCGATCCCGACGCCCGCCAGGAGGCGGTGCTGAAAGTGGCGCGCGCGGTCGCCGAGCTCGGTCTGCCGGTCCGCGGCATCGCCTCCTCCGGGCTGCCGGGCCCGAAGGGCAACCGTGAGACCTTCGTCTGGTGCGGCGGCGACGGGCCCGCGCTCGAGGACCTCGAGGCGGCGGTCGCCGCGGCGGACGCAGACGACAACGAGGAGGGGCAGGACACTTGAAGACCGCGGCGTTGATCACCCACTCGCACCCGCCCGCCGCGACCGAGGCGGTGTCGGTCGCCGTCGCCGCGGCCGCCGACGCGGGCTGGCGCCTGGTCGCCGACCGGGGGGAGCTCGAAAAGCACGGCGAGGCGGCCGCCGGGGTGGAGCTGGAGCGCGACGGCGAATCTCCAGACCTCTGCCTGGTCCTCGGCGGCGACGGCTCGATCCTGCACGCCCTGCGTCGCTTCTCGGGCACCGAGGTGCCCGTATTCGGCGTGAACTTCGGCACGGTCGGCTTCCTCGCGGCGGTCGAGCGCCCGCGTGCCAAGGAGGGCATCGCCCGCGCCTTCGCCGGGGAGATCGAGACGATCGAGCTGCCGGCGATCCGGGCCGAGGTCGGCGGGCGCGGCGGCATCGGGTTCAACGACGTGACGCTCCAGCGCCGCCCGCACGACCGGGTGGCGGAGCTGAGCTACCGGATCGCCGCCGACGAGGTCGGCCACGTGCGCTGCGATGGCCTCGTCGCCGCCACCCCGGTCGGCTCCACCGGCTACAACCTCGCCAACCAGGGGCCGATCCTCGCCTGGGGCGTGAAGGGGTACGTGGTCAGCTACATCTCGCCGCACTCGCTCACCGCCCGGGCGCTCGTCGTCGCCCCGACCGACGTCCTCACCGTCGGCAACGCTCGCGACCGCGAGCCGGTCGAAGTCGCCCTCGACGGGGTCGGCTTCGGCGAGCTCGACTCCGGCGACGAGCTCGAGATCCGCTTCGTCGACTCCGCCGGACGGCTGGCCCAGCTGCCGGGGACGAGCTTCTACGGCCGGATCCGGGACAAGTTCGGCCACCTGGCGGTCTGAGCCCGAGGCGGCGCCGGCCGCGACGTGAACTCGCGCAACCTGGCCGGGGTGGGCGCTGTGAAAGGGTGCCCGCGTGGAGCGCAAGTGGTGGACCCTGATCCTGGTCTCGGTGGCGACCTTCATGCTGCTCCTCGACGTGACGATCGTCAACGTCGCGCTGCCCGACATCCAGCGCTCCCTCCACGCCAGCCTCTCCAGCCTGCAGTGGGTCGTCGACGCCTACTCGCTGATGCTGGCCTCGTTCCTACTCACCGCCGGCAGCCTCGGCGACCGGCTGGGACGGCGGCGGGTCTTCACCATCGGCTTCGGCGTCTTCACCTTCGCCTCGTTCCTGTGCGGGATCAGCAATGACCCGACCCTGCTCAATCTCTGCCGCGGCCTGCAGGGGATCGGCGGCGCCGGCATGTTCGCCACCTCGCTGGCCCTGATCGGCCAGGAGTTCCAGGGCAAAGACCGGGCGACGGCGTTCGGGGTCTGGGGGGCGACGGTCGGCGGCGCGGTCGCGGTGGGGCCGCTGATCGGCGGCGTCATCACCGAGAGCTTCGGCTGGGAATGGATCTTCTTCGTCAACGTGCCGATCGGGATCGCCGCGATGGCCTTGACCGAGAGCAAGGTCCGCAACGTCTTCGCCAAAGAGCCGGAACCCCTCGACATCTCGGGCCTGGTCACCTTCTCCGCCTCGCTCTTCCTGCTGATCTTCGCCCTGATCCGCGGCAATCCGGAAGGGTGGGGGAGCGGCGTGATCGTCGCCTGTCTGGTCGGCGCGGTGGCGCTGATGGCGATGTTCATCGCGATCGAGCGGCGCACCCGCTTCCCGATGCTCGAGTTGAACCTGTTTCGCAACCCGGCCTTCAACGGCGTCTCGGCGGTCGCCTTCTGTCTCTCGGCGGGGATGTTCGCGCTCTTCCTCTACATCACGATCTACCTGCAGGGCGTGCTCGACTACTCGCCGCTGCAGGCCGGCCTGCGCTTCCTGCCGCTGACCGTGCTCGGCTTCATCGCCTCGCCGGTGGCGGGCGTGCTCTCCCACCGGGTGGCGATCAGGGTTCTGCTCGGCATCGGCCTGACGCTGGTCGGGATCGGTCTGCTGTTCATGCACGGAGTCACGCCCGACTCGGAATGGACGGCGCTCCTGGTCGGCTTCCTGATCGCGGGCGTCGGGGTCGGGATCACCAACCCGGGCATCGGCCAGGCGGCGATCGCCGTGGTCCCGGTGGAGAAATCGGGGATGGGGTCGGGGATCAACTCGACCTTCCGCCAGGTGGGCATCGCCACCGGGGTCGCCGGGCTCGGCGCGATCTTCCAGTCGCAGGTCAACGCGAAGGTCGCCGAGCTGCTGCCGCGGGCACCCAAGGGCCTCGGCGAAATCGTCTCCTCGAGTGGCTCGCGCGGGGTCGCCGCGCTGCACCTGCCGCCCGCTCTCCACGTCAAAGCCGTCCACGCCGCCGATGTCGCCTTCGTCGGCGCCTTCAACTCGATCATCCTGATCGCCGCGATCCTCTCCTTCGTCGGCGCCGGCCTCGGCTTCGCCCTGACCCGATCGCGCTCCTTCGTGCAGTCGACCGGCGCCTGATCCTCGCGGCCGTCCGTCCCGCCGGAAGGCCGGCGACGAGCAGCGGTTGGGCGGGGATGAGGATCGGAAGGCGGCGGAGGCCCGCAAATTGCGCTCGCCAGGGCGCCGGATCCGCCGCGGGCGGTGCTAAACCGGATCAGGTGCTGCGCGAGCTGCGGATCGAGAACCTGCTGCTGATCGACCGTGCCGAGCTGCGGCTCGGCGAGGGGCTGAACGCGATCACCGGCGAGACCGGGGCAGGGAAGACGGTGCTCGCCCACTCGCTCGATCTGCTGATGGGCGGCAAGGCGCGCTCGGGCATCGTCCGGCCGGGCGCCGCGGAGGCCTGGGTGGAGGGCGTCTTCGACCTGCCCGCGGGGCTGCTCGACGAGCCGGAGCTGGCGGACCTGGCGGAGCGGCTGCCGAGCGGTGCCGAGGAGGTCGTCCTGGGACGGCGGGTCTCGGCGGGCGGGCGGACCAGCGCCTTCGTCGCCGGGCGCGCCGCCGGCGCCGCCGACCTGAAGGCGCTCGGTGGCCGGCTGCTCGCCTTCTTCGGCCAACACGAGCACCGCAGGCTGACCATCTCCTCGGCCCAGATGGAGGTCCTCGACGGCTTCGCCGGCGCCGAGCACCTCGCGCTCCGCGAGCGATACCGCGAGGCCCACCGGCAGGTGGGGCGGCTGGCCGCCGAGCTGGCCGAGCTGCGCGAGCGGGAGGGATCGCGGGAGCGCGACCTCGACCTCTACCGCTACGAGCTCTCCGAGATCGAGGAAGTCGAACCGGACCCCGAGGAGCGGGCCGGGCTCGCCGCCGAGCGCGAGCGGCTGCGCCACGCCGAGGGCCTCCACGAAGCAGCGGCGAGCGCCCACGCGGGTCTGGCGGGCGCCGACCTCGAAGGCGGCGGCGCGGCGGCGGCGCTGGCCGAGGCGGAATCGAGGCTCGCCGCGGCCGCCGGTCTCGACCCGGGCCTCGACACGCTCGCCGAGCGGGTCGCGGCGCTGAACGTCGAGGTCGGCGACGTGGCGGCGGAGCTGCGCGACTACGCGGAGGGGGTGGCGGCCGACCCCGGTGGGCTGCTCACGATCGAGGAGCGCCTGGAGGCGATCGACCGACTCGAGCGCAAGCACGGTGGCAGCGTCGAGTCGGTGCTCGCCCACGCCGAGCGCTGTCGCGAGGAGATCGCGCGGTTGGAGAGCGCCGAGGAACGCGGCGCCGAGGCGACCGCGGCGCTCGCCGAGGCCGAGGCTCGCCGGGCGCAGCTCGGCGAGGAGCTGACCGCCGGCCGCGAGGCCGCGGCCCGGCCGCTCGAGCAGCGGGTCGGCGAGGAGCTGGCGCGCCTCTCGATGGAGGGCGCCCGTCTCGAGGTCGTGCTCCAGCCCCACCCGGACGCCTACGGCGCCTCCGGGCGCGAGACCGTGGAGCTGCGGGTGGCGCCCAACCCCGGCATCGAGCCGGCCCCGCTGCGCGACGCCGCCTCCGGCGGCGAGCTCTCGCGGGTGATGCTGGCGCTCAGCGGCCTCGGCCCGGCGGCGGGCGCCGCGACCCTGGTCTTCGACGAGATCGACGCCGGGGTCGGCGGCAACACGGCCCGGGCGGTGGGGGAGCGACTGCGCGCCCTCGGCGCCGAGCACCAGGTGCTCTGCATCACCCACCTGCCGCAGGTTGCCTCGCTCGCCGACGTCCACTTCCGGCTGGAGAAGGACGTCGCCGCCGAGCAGGCGGTGGCGCGGGTCGAGCGGCTCGACGGTGAGGGCGTGGTCGAGGAGATCCGCCGCATGCTCGGCGGCGAGAGCCCCGACGACGTGGCGGCCACCCGCCACGCCCGTGAGCTCCTCAAGGCCGCCTGACACCGGGGTACTCGCGGGTCGTGCCTGGCCTCCCCGCGACGTGTCACTTAACCTGAGCGGGTGGCAACCACCAGTCGCCGCCGCCTGCCCGCCCTGCTCGGGCGTCGTGGCGGAATTCGCAGCAGTCCCGCCCCGATCGTCGGCACGGCGAGGCTCGGCGCGCGCACCAAGCACCTGGTGAAACGCCTGCAACCGGGGAACATCGCCGTGATCGACCACGTCAACGTCGACCGGATCGCCGCGGAGGAGCTGATCGCCTGCGGGGTCGCCGCGGTCCTCAACGCCGCGCCGTCCTCGGACGGCAAGTACCCGAACGCCGGGCCGCTGATGCTGGCCCACGCCGGCATCCGCCTGGTCGACGCCCCCGACGTCCCGGTCTTCGACCTGCTCCGCGACGGCCAGCGGGTGGCGATCGGCGACGACGGCGCCGTCGTCGTCGGCGACCAGGAGGTGCTGCGCGGGCGCGTGCTCACCGTCCCCGACCTCGAACGCGAACTGGCCGCCCAGCGGGAGCGGATCGACGAGGTGCTGGCCGAGTTCGCCGAGAACACGGTCGAGCACGTCCGCCAGGAGACCGACATCCTCACCGGCGCGATCGACTTCCCGCCGACCCGGGTGTCCTTCCGCGACCGCCAGGTGCTGATCGTCGTCCGCGGCGAGCGCCACCGCCGCGACCTGAAAGCGCTGCGCAGCTACATCCGCGACATGCGCCCGCTGATCGTCGCCGTCGACGGCGGCGCCGACGGGGTGCTCGGGGCGGGCCTGCGCCCCGACGTGATCCTCGGCGACATGGACTCGGCCTCCGACGCGGCGCTCTCCTGCGGCGCCGAGCTGATCGTCCACGCCTATCCGGACGGCCGGGCGCCCGGCCGCGACCGGCTGCTCGAGATCGGCCTGCCGCACAAGGTCGTCCCCGCCGCCGGCACCAGCGAGGACGTCGCGATGCTGATGGCCCACGAGAAGGGGGCCGACCTGATCGTCAGCGTCGGCGCCCACTTCAACCTGATCGAGTTCCTCGACCGCAAGCGCGGCGGCATGTCCTCGACCTTCCTGACCCGCCTGCGGATCGGCGAGAAACTGGTCGACGCCAAGGGCGTGAGCCGCCTCTACCGGCCGAGCTCGACGCTGATGCCGCTGATCTTCTTCCTCGTCGCCTTCCTCGTCCTGGTGACGATCCTGATCATCACCTCGCCGGCGCTGAACAACGTCTTCGAGCTCTTCTGGCTGAAGGTGCGGATCTGGCTGGGCATCTGAGCGCGCGCCCAAGGCCCGCGCCGATTCGCCATCTCCGGCTCCGATCCCTAGCCTTTGCAGGCTGAATGGGCTACAGCGCGCGCTACCACGCCACTTCGCTGATCGCGGTCTTCCTCGCGCTCGCGGTGGGGATCCTGATCGGCGCCGAGTTCGGCGGCTCGGCGCTGACCGAAACGCGCAAGAACCTCGAGCAGAGCCTGGTCGGGAACCTCCAGGACGCCCGCTCGCACGCCGACGACCTGAGCAGCCAGCTCGCCCGCGCCGACGAATTCGACGAAAAGGTCTACCCGCTGCTGACCCGCGACCGCCTGCAGGGCAAGCGGGTGGCGATCGTCGCGCTCGGCGGGCTGCCCGGCGAAATCACCTCGGCGATCTCCGGCGCGCTGGGGCCGACCGGGGCGAAGCTGGTCGGCGTCGGGGTGGTGCGCGAGCCGGTCGACACCGCGGGACTCGCCGCCGAGCTGTCGAAGACCCGCTTCGCCGAGCTGCAGACCGAACCGGAAGAGCTGACCGAACTCGGGGTGGGGGTCGGCCGCCAGATCGTGATCGGCGGCAGCCTGCCCGAACTCGTGCGCGGCCAGATGTTCTCGCGGGCGAGCGGGGAATTCGGCGCGCTCGACGCGGTGATCGTCGTCCGCGCCCAGCCGGAAGCGCTGGGCCCGGTGCAGAGCTCCACCGCGAACCAGCTGGAAACCGCGCTGCTGAAGGGGATCACCGCGACCCGCATCCACGCGGTCGGGGTCGAGTCGACGTCGACCGAACCCTCCTCGATCGGCTTCTTCGGGCAGAACGACCTCTCGACGGTCGACGACATCGACCTCACGGCGGGCAAGGTGGCGCTGGTCGCGGCGCTGCAGGGCGCCGAGGGCAACTTCGGGGTGAAGAGCTCGGCCTCCCACCTCCTGCCCGATCTGCTGTCCCTGGGCGGCTGACGTGTACTGGGTCGGGTTCCCGCTCGCGATCGCGCTGGCGGTGCCGATGCTGCCCGCGGGCGCCCGCGGGCTCCGCGACGCGGGCCTGGTGCGCACGAACTACCGCGGTGCCGCGCTCGCCTTTCCGCTGGGGGCGGTCCTGGCGACGGTCTCGCTGGTCGCGCTGGCGCCGCTCGCGGTGCTGAACGACCGCGCCGACCTCGAACTGCTGGCGCCGGACCTGCGCCGCTGGCTGCCCTACCTGCTGGGGATCGCCTTCCTCGGCTTCCTCGACGACGCGCTCGGCCAGGGCGAGGCGCCGGCGACGCCGCGCGGCTGGCGTGGGCACTGGGCGGCGCTGCGGGAGGGCCGGCTCTCGACCGGGGCGATCAAGGCGATCGGCGCGGTGGCGCTGGCCGCCTACGTCGTCTCCGGCCAAGGGCTCGAATCCTGGCGCTACGTCGCCGACGTCGTCCTCCTCGTCCTCGCCACCAACCTCTTCAACCTGCTCGACCTGCGGCCGGGGCGGGCCGAGAAGGGGTTGGCGCTGCTCGGCGCCGGGCTCTGCCTCTTCGCCTGGACGCTGGCGCCGATCGAACTGCTGGGGATCTTCGCCGGGCCGGCGCTGGTCGGCGCCTGGCTGACGCTGGGCGAGCGGGCGATGCTCGGCGACACCGGCTCAAACCTGATCGGGGCGGTCGCGGGCGTCTGGCTGCTCACCGTTTTGGGGGAGGACGCCCGCCTGATCGCGCTCGGCGTCGTCGCGGTTTTGACGGTGTATGGGGAGTTGCGCTCGATCTCGGCGACGATCGACCGGGTTCCGCCCCTCCGCTGGCTAGACTCGATTGGCAGACATGAACCATCGTTTCGTCCGAATCCCGCCCGCAAATAGTCCGTGCTCGCCGCAACCGGGATTCAGCCCCGCCTCATGAAGAACTCGGGCGACACCCGTTTCATATTCGTCACCGGCGGCGTCGTCTCGGCGCTCGGCAAGGGGATCGCGGCCTCCTCGATCGGCCGCCTGCTCGTCTCCCGCGGTTACCGGGTCCAGCTGCAGAAGTTCGACCCCTACATCAACGTCGACCCGGGGACGATGAGCCCGTTCCAGCACGGCGAGGTCTTCGTCACCGAGGACGGCGCGGAGACCGATCTCGACCTCGGCCACTACGAGCGCTTCACCGACGAAAACACCTCGCGGGCCTCCAACGTCACCGCGGGCGGCGTCTACAACTCGGTGATCCGGCGCGAGCGGCGCGGCGACTACCTCGGCGCCACGGTCCAGGTGATCCCGCACATCACCAACGAGATCAAGCAGAAAATCCTCATCGTCGCCGAGTCGCAGGCGGTCGATTTCGTGATCACCGAGATCGGCGGCACCGTCGGCGACATCGAGTCGCTGCCCTTCCTCGAGGCGATCCGCCAGCTCTACACCGACCTTGGCCCGAAGCGGGCGATGTTCGTCCACCTGACCCTGGTCCCGTACGTGGGCCACGCGGGCGAGCTGAAGACGAAGCCGACCCAGCACTCGGTCAACCAGCTGCGCGGGATCGGGATCCAGCCCGACGCCCTGGTCTGCCGCTCCGAGGGGCGGCTCGACCGCGAGATCCGCGAGAAGATCGCGCTCTTCGCCAGCCTCCCGGTCGAAGCGGTGATCTCCGCCCACGACGTCGACAACATCTACAAGGTGCCGTTGGTCTTCCGCGCCGAGGGCGTCGACGACCTGGTGCTCGACCACTTCCGGATGGAGGCCCCCTCGCCCGACCTGACCGAGTGGGAGGGGATGGTGCGGCGCGCCGACTCGGCCACCGGCCGGGTGCGGATCGCGATCGTCGGCAAGTACGTGCAGCTCGAGGACGCCTACAAGTCGGTGATCGAGGCGCTCGAGCACGGCGGCATCCACCACGGCGTCAAGGTGGACATCCAGCTGGTCGACTCCGAGCACCTCGACCCGGAGGCGCTCGACGGGCTCGACGGGATCCTGATCCCGGGCGGCTTCGGCGAGCGCGGCATCGAGGGCAAGGTCGAGGCGGCGCGGATCGCCCGCGAGCGGAAGATCCCCTACCTGGGGATCTGTCTCGGGATGCAGATCGCGGTGGTCGAGTTCGCCCGCCACGTGGTCGGCATGGAGGGCGCCAACTCCTCCGAGTTCGACCCGGAGACGCCCTACCCGGTGGTCGACCTGCTGCCCGAACAGAAAGAGCTGCGCGACCTCGGCGGCACGATGCGGCTCGGCGCCGACCCGGTGAAACTGCACGAGGGCACGCGGGCGCGGGAGATCTTCGGCGAGGCGGTCATCTACAAGCGCCACCGGCATCGCTACGAGGTGAACCTGCAGCTGCGCCGCCGGCTCGAAGACGAGGGCCTGGTCGCCGGCGGCACCTCCCCGGACGAGCGCCTGGTCGAGATGATCGAGCTGCCCGACCACCCGTTCTTCGTCGCCTCCCAGTTCCACCCGGAGTTCAACTCGCGGCCGAACCGGCCCGAGCCGCTCTTCCGCGAATTCGTCGGCGCCGCCGCCACCCACGCGGGCGAAGAGCCCGCCGACGGCGGCGACATCGGCGCGCTGTCGGCGCGCGACCCGGACGCGGCCGCCGAGGCGATCGACATCGGGATCAGCCGCTCGACCGAGCGGCAGGCCTGAGCGCCGCGCCGCTCCCACCGTTCCGAGGACCAACCATCTAGCCTGTCGCCGGTGGGGAACGAGAGGCTCTACGACACCTTCGTGCGGCTCTGCGAGATCCGTAGCCCGACCGGCGAGGAGCGCGAGGTGGCTGACACGCTGGCCGCCGAACTGCGCGCACTGGGGCTGGAGGTCACCGAGGACGACGCGAGCGGGCCGGCCGAAGCCGGCGCCGGGAACCTGGTCGCCCGGGTGCCGGGTGAGCGCGACGAGTTCGTGATGTTCTGCGCGCACGTCGACACGGTCCCGCACGAGGGCCGGGTCGAGGTGGTCGACGACGAAGGGGTCTTCCGCAGCGCCGGCGACACGATCCTCGGCGCCGACAACAAGGCCGCGGTGGCGGTCTTCATGGAGCTGGTGCGGCGCGGGGTGGAGCGCAGGCCGCCGGTCGGGATCGAGCTCGTCCTCACCGTCGCCGAGGAGCAGGGCCTGCGCGGCGCCAAGGCTTTCGACGTCGGCGGGCTGCGCTCGCGGGTCGGCTTCGTGCTCGACCACGCAGGCCCGGTCGGCGAGGTGGTCACCGCGACGCCGACCCAGCAGAAGATCCTCGCCGACTTCGTAGGGGTCGAGGCGCACGCCGGGGTCCGCCCGGAGGACGGCTCGAGCGCGATCGAGGCGGCCGCCGCGGCGATCGGCCGGATGGACCTCGGCCGGCTCGACGAGGGCACGACGGCGAACGTCGGGATCATCCGCGGCGGCACCTCCGGCAACGTCGTCGCCGGGCACTGCGGCATCCACGCCGAGGCGCGCAGCCTCGACGCCGCGCGCGCCGCCGAGGTCGCCGGACAGATCGCCGACGCCTGCGCCTGGGGGGCGAGCGAATTCGGCTGCGACGTCGACGTGCGGGTCGAAGAGCTCTTTCGCGGCTACAAGGTGCCCTCGGGCTCGGCCGCCCTGGAGCTCGCCGAGGAGAGCCTGCGCGCCGCCGGGGTGGAGCCGCGCCGCGAGGCGATCGGCGGCGGCAGCGACGCCAACGTCTTCCGCCTCGCCGGGTTCGACAGCGTGCTGCTGGCCAACGGGCCCGACGCCGTCCACACCGCCGACGAGCACGTCGCCGCCGCCGACCTCGACAAGATGCTCGAGGTCTGCGAGGGCATCCTCGCGCGGGCGTGAGCCGGGGGCGGCCGTGAGCGGGCGCCTCGACCTGCGCCGCGGCGTCGTCGTCTCGGCCGCGCCGCTGGTGGTCGAGATCGAGGGCGCGCGGCGGCCGGCCTGGGCCGACGAGGCGCTGCTGGGGGAGATGCGCGAGGGCGACGAGGTCGTCGTCAACGCGGCGGCGCTCGACCTCGGGCTCGGGTCGGGCGGCTTCGACGTCGTGCACGTGAACCTGACGCGGGGGCTCGGCGGCGGCGCGGCGGGCGACGCCCACGTGATGAAGCTGAACTACACCTCGCTCCAGCACCCGGTCGAGCCGGCCGAGGAGCTGGCCCGCCTGGAGCCGGGCGGCGAGGGGGCCGGCGCCTCCGCGGCGGCGCGCGAGGACATCCCGGTCGCGGTCCTTCCCCTGCACGGGCACCTCGCCCCGGCCGCCTGGGCGGCCGCCCAGGCCCGGCCCGGCATCCGGGTCGGCTACGTGCAGACCGCCGGCGGGGCGCTGCCGGGGTCGCTCTCGCGCGACGTCGCCGCCTTGCGCGAGCGCGGGCTGCTCTGCGGGCACATCACCGCGGCGCCCTCCTACGGCGGCGAGCGGGAGGCCCTGAGCACGGTCGGCGCGCTCGACGCCGCCGCGACCGCGCTCGGCTGGGATGCGATCCTCGTCGGCCCGGGGCCGGGGATCATCGGCTCCGACACCGATTTCGGCCACGGCGGGATGGTCGCGCTCGACAGCGCCCACGCGGCGTTGTCGTTGAAGCTGCCGACGATCGTCTCGCCGCGCCTCTCCTCCGGCGACCCGCGCGAGCGCCACCGGGGCCTGAGCCACCACACCGCGACCGTCCTGGAGCTGCTCCTGTCCGCGGTGACGGTGGCGGTGCCCGCGGGCGCCGAGGAGCTCGCGTCCCACATCGAGGCCGCGGGCGCCGGTCGCCACCGGCTGCGAGCGGTCGGCGTCGACCTCGAGGGCTACGCGGGCTCCGGCCTGCCCGCGTCCACCATGGGACGCCCGCTCGCCGAGGACCCGCTGTTCTTCGCAGCCGCCCTGGCCGCCGGGGCGCTCGTCGCCGCCCCGCCCGCCTGACGTCCGCCAAAGACGGAGGCCAGGCACGGTCGGCGGTGCCCGGCCCCGCGCACGGTCCCTTGCGCCCGGAGGTTTCCTCGACGGCGGCCCGAACAACCCGCACATGGCCATCGCCGTGAAGCACGACCCGCCCGCGGAGCCCGCCGACTCCGGCGCCGACGCCCGCTTCAAGTCCCTGACCCTGGACTTCCTCTCCTACCTGGAGCTCGAGCGGGGGCTCTCGCGCAACACGCTGAACGCCTACCGCACCGACCTTCACCAGTACGGCGAGTACCTCTCGTCCCACCATCTCGACGCGCTCGAGGCGCGGCCCGCCCAGGTCGGCGAGTTCCTGGCCGAGCTGGCGACCGGCGGGCCGGACCGGGCGCCTTGCTCCTCGGCGACGATCCACCGCAAGGCCGCCTGCCTGCGCTCCTTCTACAAGCACCTGCGCCGCGACGAGCTGATCGGCGAGGACCCGACCGCCAGCCTGGCGGCGCCGCGGCGCTCCAAGAAGCTGCCGCATGTCCTCAACTACCCGGAGGTGCAGAAGCTGCTGGCCGCGCCGCAGGGCGCCGAGCCGACCGCGCTGCGCGACCGGGCGCTGCTCGAGGTGATGTACGCGTGCGGGCTGCGGGCCTCGGAGGTCATCGGCCTGGAGATGGCCGACGTCGACCTGCACGAGGGCTTCGTGCGGGCGCGCGGCAAGGGCTCCAAGGAGCGCCTGGTGCCGCTCGGGCGGCAGGCGATCGTGGCGATCCGCGGCTACCTGCGCGGCGGTCGCCCGGAGCTGTTGGGAGGGCGCGAAGAGGCGCGCCTGTTCCTCAACTTCCGCGGCGGCCCGCTGACCCGCCAGGGCCTCTACAAGATCGTCCAGCGCCACGCGCGGGCGGTTGGCCTCGACGGCAAGATGAGCCCGCACACCCTCCGTCACAGCTTCGCCACGCATCTGCTCGCGGGCGGCTGCGATCTGCGCGCCGTGCAGGAGATGCTCGGCCACGCCGACATCGCCACGACCCAGATGTATACGCACCTGTCGGGCGATCGCCTCAAGGAGGTCTACTACGACGCCCATCCCCGCGCCAAGGAGGAATAGCCCCGTCGCGTTCGCAGTAATCCGCGGATAGCGCGGAGAAGTGCGAACGCCGGTCGGGTAGAACTCCGAGGGTGCCCGAGCTGCCCGAGGTGGAGACCGTCGCCCGTCAGCTGGAGCCGGAGCTGGAAGGGCACGCGATCGAGAAGCTCGAGGTCCTCGACGCGCGCTGGTCGCGGCCGGTCGCGCCGCGGACGCTCGCCCGGCAGGTAGGAGGGCGCACCATCCAGGGGCTCGGGCGGCGCGGCAAGTACCTGCTGCTGGGGCTGGACGGCGACCAGACCCTGGTCATGCACCTGCGGATGACCGGCAACCTGGTGCTGAGGGAGGACGACGGCGAGATCCTCGACCCGGCCGAGGGCCGCATCCTCTACCAGGGCGAGCGCACCACCGAGGAGAAGCACCTGCGCGCCCGCTTCGTCCTCGACGACGGCCGCGAGGTCTGGTTCACCGACCCGCGCCGCTTCGGCGAGGCTTTCCTGATCGACGACGCGAAGCTGCCGGAGCGCTTCGCCCGGCTCGGGGTGGAGCCGCTCTCGCCGGAGTTCACGCCGGAGAAGCTGGGGGAGATCGCGGCCGGCAGGAAGGCGCCGCTCAAGTCCTTCCTGCTCGACCAGTCCGGGATCGCGGGGGTCGGCAACATCTACGCCGACGAGGCGCTCTTCCGCGCCCACCTGCACCCGCTCTCCCCGGCCGGGTCGATGAAGCCCGAGCACTGGGCGGCGTTGCGCGACGGCGTCGTCGCCGCGCTCGAGGCGGGGATCGACGCGGGCGGCTCCTCGATCGACGACTACCGCGACGGGCGCGGCGAGAAGGGACGCATGCAGGAGCGCTTCCTCGTCCACACCCGCGAGGGCGAGCCGTGCGCCGGCGAGCAGTGCGACGGGGTCGTCGAGCGGATCGTCGTCTCCGGCCGCTCCACCTACTTCTGCCCGAAGTGCCAGGTGAAGCTGCGCCGCCGGCCGAAACGCCGCAAGGCGAAGCGCTGAAGTTCCGTCCGATCCGTCCCGCACACTGGTCTCAATGGCGGGATCTACGGTCAAGGCAGAGGCGGTGGTCTTGAGGAGCATCCGCTACGGCGAGGCCGATCGGATCCTGCACCTTTACTCGCCGACCCTGGGACGCCTCGGGGCGATCGCGAAGGGAGCCCGCAAGCCGAAATCCCGCTTCGGCGGCCGGCTCGAGCCGTTCTTCCGCCTCGACCTCATGCTCCACCAGGGGCGCAGCGACCTGATGACGGTCACCAGCGCCACCACGATCGACGGCTACCCGCGCCTGCGCTCCGACGGCGCCGCGATCGGCGCGGGTGCCCGCGCCTGCGACGCGGTGCTGCGCCTGCTCGACGCCGCCGAACCCAACCTGCCCGCCTACAACCTGCTCTGCCGCTACCTCGCGCTGCTCGACCAGCCCGGGCAGCCGCGGGCGATCGGCCTGGAGGTCGCGCTCTCCTTCCGCCTCAAGCTGGCGCTCGTCGCCGGCTTCGCCCCCGAGCTCGCCTCCTGCGCGAATTGCGGCGAGGCCGAGCACCTGGCGGGCTTCTCGGGCGCCTGGGGCGGCATGGTCTGTGCCAGCTGCGAGGCCGGCTCCTTCGCCCTCTCCGAGGAGGCCCACCGCTTCATGGTGGAAGCACTGGCCAAGCCGCTGATCGAGGCGCCGGCCGCCGACCCGGTCGCCCTGCGCCAGGTCGAGCGCGCGGTGCGGGAGACGCTCGAGCACCACGCCCATGTCCAACTTCGAGCCGCCGCGTGAGGGGGATCGGAACGGCCCCTAAGATCGAGGAGATGCCCACCACCGTCGCATTCGAGGACCGCGTCCGGGCCTGGGAGGAGGAGTTCCTCTCCCCGCACGCGACCCGCTCCTACCCGGCCGAGCGGGCGGTCGCCGAGCCCGACAGCCCGCTGCGCACGCCGTTCCAGCGCGACCGCGACCGGATCGTCCACTCCAAGTCCTTCCGCCGGCTGAAGCACAAGACCCAGGTGTTCGTCGCTCCCGAAGGCGACCACTACCGGACCCGGCTCACCCACACGCTCGAGGCCTGTGGGATCGCCCGCACCGTCGCCCGGGCGCTCGGCCTGAACGAGGACCTCACCGAGGCGATCGGCCTCGGCCACGACCTCGGCCACCCGCCCTTCGGCCACGCCGGCGAGGAAACGCTCGACCGCTGCCTCGGCCGCGTCCGCCCGGGCGGCGGCTTCCGCCACAACGAGCACTCGCTGCGGGTGGTGGAGGTGCTGGAGCGCGACGGCCGCGGCCTCAACCTGACCGCCCCGGTCCGCGACGGCATCCTCAACCACACCGGCCCGGTCAAGCCGGCGACCCTGGAGGGGCGGATCGTGCGGCTGGTCGACCGGGTCGCCTACATCAACCACGACATCGACGACGCGCTGCGCGCCGGGATCCTGCGGCCCGCGGACCTGCCCGCGGCCGAGATCGAGCGGCTCGGCCCGACCGGCTCGCTGCGCATCGACACCCTGGTCTCCGACATCGTCGAGCAGTCCCGCGACGCCGGCGACATCCGCCAGTCCCAGGAGGTCGGCGGGGCGATGCTGCGCCTGCGCAAGTTCATGTTCGACCGCGTCTATCTGGGCGCCACCGCGCGCAGCGAGCACGCCCGGGTCGAGCGGACGATGACCGGCCTCTTCGACCACTACCTCGCCAACCCGCAGGTGATCCCGGCGCTCGACCCGGCCGCCGACGACGCCCAGCGGGTCACCGACTACATCGCCGGGATGACCGACCGCTACTGCATCGCCCGCTTCACCGACCTGGCGATCCCCGAGGCGGCGCGGTTCTGATGAGGGTGGCCCGATGGCGTTGATCTCCACCGAGAGCCTCGAACGGGTGAAGGGCGCCGCCGACATCGTCGAGGTGATCTCCGCCCACACCGACCTGCGCCGGCAGGGCGCCCGCTGGGTCGGGCTCTGCCCGTTCCACGACGAGCGCACGCCGTCCTTCTCGGTCGACGCCCAGGACAAGCTCTACCACTGCTTCGGCTGCGGGGTGGGCGGCGACGTGATCAAGTTCGTCGAGGAGAAGGAGGGGCTCGGCTTCGCCGAGGCGGTGGAGCTGCTGGCCGACCGCTACGGGGTCGAGCTGGAGCGCGAGCAGGAGGACCCGCGCGCCGAGGCCCAGCGCCAACGCCGCCGGCGCCTGCAGCAGCTGCTGGAGCGGAGCGCCGCCTACTACGCCAACTACCTCTGGGAGTCCAAGGAGGCCGGGACGGCGCGCTCCTACCTCGCCGAGCGCGGCCTCGCCGAACAGGTGCTGCGCGACTTCGGCGTCGGCTACGCGCCGAGCGCCTGGGACAAGATCCTCCTCGCTGGGCAGCGGGCGGGGTTCACGGTCGAGGAGCTGCGTGCCGTCGGGCTGGTCCAGAAGGGGCGCCAGGGCGGCGAGTACGACCGCTTCCGCTCGCGGATCATGTTCCCGATCCGCGACGCCCGCGGCCGCACGCTCGGCTTCGGCGGGCGGGCGATGCGCCCCGACCAGGGCGCCAAGTACGTCAACACCGCCGAGACCGACTTCTTCCACAAGAGCAAGATCCTCTACGGGCTCGACCGGGCCCGAGCGGCGATGACCAAGGCCAACCGGGCGGTGGTGGTCGAGGGCTATACCGATGTCCTCGCCCTGCACCAGGCGGGGATGGAGGGGACCGTCGGGGTGATGGGGACGGCGATCACGCCCGATCAGGTGGCGACCCTGTCGGGGGTGGTCGACGAAGTCGTCCTGGCGCTCGACGCCGACTCGGCGGGCCAGGAGGCGATGCTGCGCGCCCAGCGCGTGGCGGGCGGGCGGCGGATGCGGCTGCGCGTCGCCGCGATGCCGCAGGGCGTCGACCCGGCCGAGCTGATGACCGCCGAGGGCGGCGCCGAGCGCTTCCGCGCCCTGGTCGAGGGGGCGGCCGAGCTGGCCGACTTCCAGGTCGGGCTGGTGCTCGAGCGCACCGACGTCTCCTCGCCGGTGGCGCGCGACCAGGCGCTCGCCGAGGTGGCGCCGATCCTCGCCGGCATGGGCGAGGGGGCGAGCCAGTCGGAGCTGGTGCGGCGGGTGGCCGACCGGCTCGACCTGGAGCCCGCGATGGTGCTGGGACGGGTGGTGGCCGCGACCCCGGCGACCGGCGGTCCGGGGGCCGGGGGGTTCGACCGCGGCGCGACCGCGGCCGGTGTCGCCCCCGGCGGCCGGGCCGCGCCGGGTGGAGGCCCGGGTTCTCCGGGCGGTGGACCGGGGTCGCCGCGGCCGGCGCGCCCCGCCGAGCTGACCTCGCGCGAACGTCGCGAGCGCGCCCTGCTGGCGATGTGCATCGCGCTGCCCGAGACAGGCGCCGAGTACCTGCGGCGGCTGGGGGAGGGGCACCTCTCGCGCTCCGGTCAGGCCGCGGCCGAGTTCATCCGCGCCCACCCCCGTGACCCGGCCGACCACCTGCCGCGCGAAAACGGCGCCCTCGCGGCTCTGGTCACCGAACTGGTGATGATGGCCCGCGAGGAGCCCGCCTCCGAGGAGGCGATGGAGCTCAACTTCCTGCTGCTCGACCAGCGCCGGCTCGAGGACGAGATCGCGGCCGCCGGCACCCGCGGGGACTACGAGCGCCGCGCCCGCCTCAGCCGCGAGCGAGCGGCGTTGGTCGAACGGATCGCCCACGCGCAACGGGTCGGAAGCTGACCCGGTAAATTGCCCTTCGGCCCTCTGGGCCGACGCCGTTCCGGGGTAGCTCAATCGGCAGAGCATTCGGCTGTTAACCGAAGGGTTGTGGGTTCGAGTCCCACCCCCGGAGCCTTCAAGCGTGGTTCGGCGTCAGCCGGTGAGCCGAAAACGTCGTACTTGAAGCGGTCGAAGGTGATGTCGGCGATCGTCACGCTCCTGGCTTCCTCCGTCGTCCAGAGGCAGTGACGATCCGCGAGAGTGCCCCGGTCGATTCCTCGAAGCCAACGCCGGCAATCACTCTGCCAAGGGCGACGGCGCATCTCTCGGTTACCCTTTGTTCATGGCGCTGGACCGCATAACCGTCGACCCGAACCGGATGCGCGGACTGCCGTGCATTCGCGACACGCGTGTCACCGTCAGCGCCGTGCTCGGTCAACTCGCCGCGGGGGCGAGCGTCGACGATGTGCTCGTCGACTATCCCTACCTTCAGCGCGAGGACGTGCTGGCGGCACTGGAGTACGCCGCCACCGACGCCCAGGAGCGGGAGCTGCAAGTCGCCACCTCGGCGTGAGGCTCCTTTTCGACGCCAACCTCTCGCCCGAGGTGGTGCGCCGTCTCAATGCCTCCGGCCACGACGCCATCCACGTCGGTGAGATTGGACTTCTCACCGCACCGGACCCCGAGATCATGGAGGCGGCAGCCGAGACGGACCGCGTCATCGTCACCGCCGACTCCGATTTCGCCGCGATGCTCGCACTGGGGAGAGCGCGGTCGCCGTCCGTCGTCCTGTTGCGTTCGGCCGACCACATGCGACCGCCGGAACAGGCGGTGCTCTTGGTTGCCAATCTACCCACCGTCGCCGAGGACCTGGAGCGCGGCGCGATCGTCAGCTTGACCAGCCGACACCTTCGGGTGCGGGCGTTGCCGATTGTGGGCGACGGATAGGCGCTTACCGGACCGGCCCCGACGACGCGTCGCGCTGCCGAGGAAGCGGGTGAAGCAGTGCGGCGCCGGCTCCGCCATGCGAAGGCCGTCCGGGGCAACAGAAAGGCAACATGCGGTCCGGATTCAGTCGAAGGCGATTCCCCCGCCTACACCGGGTAAACGCCGGTCCAGAGCCAAATCTCTGAACCACCGAAACCAGCCGTAAACGCCGGGGTCAACCGAAGGGTTGTGGGTTCGAGTCCCACCCCCGGAGCTTCATCGCGCCTCGCGGGTGAAGTAGAGCGCCCGACGAGGAGGGATCAATCTTCGCGGGTCAGTCGCTCCTCGCGCAGGTGATGGGCCAGCTCGAGGATCGTCCGACGCAGGGCCTGGGCCTGCACCTTGGGCAGGAACGGGGTCTTGAGCTCGCCGCCTTCCCCGCCGGCCGTCGAGACGCGGACGCGGCCCCACCGGAGGAAGGTCAGGATGGCCGCGTCCTGGACGTAGAAGAGGGGGAGGCTGTTCTCGGTGTTGGTGACCCGGCCTCGCCTGAAGGTGATGCGCCGGTTCGTCACCGCGTAGATGTTCACCCGGCGCCAGAACTCATAGAGACCGAGCGTGGCGAGGTAGAGCCACCACCGCGGCAGCCTCGCGGGCGTGCAGCTCGTCACGATCGACTCCCCGTCGGCGAGTTCGAAGCGGTCCTCGTCCTCTTGTGCCACCTCAAACCTCCCGCTCGGCTTGCGCGGCGCAGCCTAACGCCGGACGACCTGCCGGGCCGCGAGCGCCTCGACCAGGGCGGCGCCGCGGTCGGCGCCGTCGTGGGATGCGCCCCAGGCGGCGATCTCGCGGGAGCGGGCCGTGAAGCTCGGGTCGGCGAGGACGCGCCGGACCGCCCAGCGCAGCGGGCCGGGGCGGCAGAGGCGCCAGGGGAGGGAAAGGCCGGCGCCGGCCCAGGCGACCCGCATCGCGGTCTCTCCCATGTCGCCGGTGATCGGCGAGACCAGCAGCGGCGCGCCCGCCCCGAGCGCCCGCGCCACGGTGCCGTGGCCGCCGTGGGAGACGACCAGCGCCGCCTGCGGCATCAGCTGGCTGTAACTCAGCCAGTCGACCAGGAGGGCGTTTTCGGGGACGGGCACCGGGGCCTGCGGGCGCACCCGGTTGGTGGTGGCGACGACGCGGACCGGCTCGGCGGCCAGCGCGGCCAGGGCGGTGCGCACCAGGTGGTTCTCGGAGTCGTGGGCGGTGCTCGGCGCGACGAGGACGAGCGGCGCGTCCCCCGGCGGCAGCTCGATCTCCGGGTGGGGGACCTCGAAGGCCATCGGCCCGGTGATGTGCACCGAGGCGGGCCAGGCGCGCGGGTACTCGAGCTGCGGATAGGTGGCGACCAGCGCCAGGTCGGGGCTGATGCCGCCGTGGAAGCGCTCGAGCGGCGCCAGGCCGAGCCGCTCCCGCTGCACGTTCAGGTCGCGCCGGCCGCGCTCCAGGCCGACGTCGAGCGCCCGCCCCCCGGCCCGCCACAGCGCCCGGCCGAGCGGCGTTCGCGGCGCCCGCAGCCCGACCGCAAAGAAGGGCAGGCCCGGCTCGACCACCGGGTAGATGTGGGGGACCAGGGTCGCCAGTGGCACCCCGGCCGCCTCCGCCGCGAGGGTCGGGGCGAGGGTGAGGATGTCGCTGACCACGACCGCCGGGTCGAGGCGCCCGATCAGCGGCAGCAGCGCCCGCGCCGCGTCGGCGGCGTTGCGGCCGTCGTCGCTGTCGGGATCGGGGGGCGGGAAGGCGCGGTATTCCTCGGCGGCGGCGAAGTCGAGCCCGGCTCCCTCGACCGCCGCGCGACGCTCCTCCCAGGTCTCGATCGTGACCGCGTGACCGCGGCGCGCCAGCGCCCGTCCCAGGGCGATCGCGGGGAAGACGTGGCCGGCGTCGCCGAAGGCGGCGACGAGGACGCGCAGCCGGTCGGCCCCGGCGCCGCCCTCCGCGACCCTCCGCATGGCAGGCAGACGCCCTAGGGCGTCCCGACGGTCTCCCCGGCCCGGGTCAGCACGATCTCCGGGATGTGGCAGTTGGGGGAGATCGTCAGCAGGTAGCGGACCGCCTCGCCCACGTCGCTGGGCCGGATCATCTCCTCGGCCGGGACGGCCTCCTTGACGAAGTCGGTCATCGCCGTGTCGACGAAGGCCGGGGCGAGCGCCGTGCAGGCGATCCCCTCGGCGCCGACCTCGCGCTCGGTCGCGATGCTGAAGTTGAGCACGGCGGCCTTGGTCGCGCCGTAGATCGAGAGCCACGGCTGCCCCGATTTGCCGGCGATCGAGGCGGTGTTGACGATCAGCGCCTTGCGGTGCTCGGCGGCCGCCTTGCGCAGCATCGGCAGCCCTTCGCGCGTCCCCATGATCACCGAGCGCAGGTTGACCGCCAGCTGCATGTCGAGGAATTTGGTCTCGATCTCCGCCATCGCGGCGCCGATCCCGACGCCGGCGTTGTTGACCAGCACGTCGAGCCGGCCGAAGCGCGCCTCGTGGGCGGCGAAGACGGCCTTCAGCTGGGCCTCGTCGGCGACGTTGGCGGCGACGGTCTCGACCTCGTGGCCCGCCTCGCGCAGGTGGGCGACCGCGTCCTCCAGTTTCTCCGGGCGCCGGGCCGAGAGGGTGAGCCCGTAGCCCTCCTCCGCCAGCACCGCGGCGATCGCCAGTCCGATCCCGCCCGAGGCCCCGGTGATCAATGCCGCACGCTCTGCCATCCCCATCTCCCTCTTCCGCTTGACGACGCGGGCAGCCTATCTGTGGTGGCCCGGGCGGGCGAGGGAGCGTCCCGGCGGCGGGGACTCTGAGAACATGCCGGCGATGCGCATCCCCCGTAACGTCCCGGGCCTCGTCTGCCTGCTGGCGTGCGGGACGGTGGCCCTGGCGGCCTGCGGCGGCGGCTCGTCGTCCTCGCCCAAGGTCAACCCCAGGGCCGAGAGCGGCAAGAGCCGGCCGGCCCCGGCGAAGAGCGCCTTCCCCTCGGCGGCCGGCAAGACGCTGAGAGAGATCTCCGAAGAAGCCGCACAGCACACCGAATTGAAGGTGCTGCCGGAAGCGCAGGTCTTCTACCCGGGGGCCAACCGCTATCCGTTCACCGTCTCCGAACGGCTCGGCTCGACCGGCGAGCCGGGCAAGGAGATGACCGAAGCCGAAGCGGCGATCTACTTCGCCAAGGTGCCGACGGTCAAGCCCGGCGCCAAGTCGAAGGCCGGCAACAAGGGCATGGTCGGCAAGGCGCAGGCGAAAGCGCTCGACCAGCCGGCGATCGGCCCATTCCCGGCGAAGATCGAATCGCTGGCGACGAAGCCGCCCTTCCAGGGCAAGACGACCACCGAGGACCCCAACGTCGCGAGCGTCATCTACTCGACCGAGCTGAACCTCCCGGAACCGGGTGAATACCGCCCCGCGATCCTGATCAAGGAAAAGGGGGGGTGGGGGACGAAACTGCTTCCAAGCCTCAAGGTGGGCGAATACGCAAAGATTCCGAGGCCCGGGGACAAGGCGCCACTGATCCAAACCCCGACCGCGGGCAGCGTCGGAGGTGACCTCGCGAAGCTGACGACGAGGGTGCCGCCGGATACCCAAAACAAGGTCAATTACGCGGAAGTCCTTGGAAAGGAACCGATACTCCTCTTGTTTGCGACCCCCAAGTTCTGCCAGAGTCGGGTGTGTGGGCCCGTCGTCGACGTCGCCCAGCAGGCGCAGCACGAATTCGAAGGCAAGGCCAACTTCATCCACATGGAGATCTACAACGGCAACGATCCGGCGAACGGGGTCCGCCCCCAGGTGCGCCGTTTCCACCTGCCGAGCGAACCGTGGCTGTTCGCGATCAACCGCGAAGGGGTCGTGAGCGCGGCGGTCGAGGGCGCGTTCGGGGTCAAGCTGATGGACGAAACGGTCGAAAAGGTGATCGCCGAATGAGTGAAAAAGCCGCATCATCCGAGGACGAGCTGCTCGTCTCCTTCGCCGAGGAGGCGCGGCGCCGCTGCGACGTGATCTCCGCCGGCCTGGCGACCGCGACGACCGACTTCGAGACGATGCGCGCCGAAGCGCACGCGCTGCGCGGCACCGCCGGCGTGGTGGGGCTGCGCCGGCTGGCGGAGCTCGCCGGGTTGATGGAGTCCGACCTCGCCGAAGCGAAGAAGACCGGCACGATCCGCGGTGGCCGCGACCACCAGATCGCCGACGCCGCCAAGGCGCTCGCCGAGGGTGCCGCCGCGGCGGCGAAGGGCGAGGAAGAGCCGCCCGACGTGGGGCGGAGCCTCGCGCAGCTGTTCAGCGCCTGAGCCGGGCGTCTATGTCGTCTGCCGTGCGCGCCGTCCTGGCACTCGTCGTCGTCCTCGCTGCCCTGCTGCTCGCGGCGTGCGGCGGCTCCTCCGAGGAAACCGTCAAGGTCGGTGACGCGACGATCACCGTGCCGAGCGACGTCCACGGCTTCTACGGCGAACTCCAGGTGATGCTCGACCAGTTCCCCTACCAGCGCTGGTACACGCGCTGCGTGACCGCCCAGGTGAAGAAGCTGCTCAGCCCGGCCGAAGCCGAAGCGCTCTCCGAACTCTCGGAATCCGCGCGGGAAAAGAAGGCGATGGGGGTGATCGGCAAGGCGGGTCAGGCCTGCGAAGCCGCGCACAACCGTCCCACCGTCGACCCCAATGCCTCGACCAAGGAACTCGACCTGCTGCGCGCCGACTACGTCCCCTCGATCGTCTCCTTCGCCGAAGCCCACGGGCTCACCAGCGCCCAGGTCGCCTGCGTCGAAAAGCGCGCCTCCGGCCTCGCCGACAAGCAGGTCGTTGCGATGGCCAACGGCTCCCACAAGTCCCGCGAAGGCATCCTGCTCTCCGTCTTCACGCCCTGCACCAAGGCGAAGTAGCCGCCACCTCCGGCCCCGCCGTCGGTCGCCCCCCTGGCGATCCCGCCAGGAGTTCTCGACTGCTCGCCCCGTCGCGCAGATGATCAGTCCGATCCCATCGCGTCGGGGCGGGGCCAGGCACCGCCGCCGGCCGGCCGGCGCGTATCTTGAGCGTTCGTCACCCGGGGCGGTAGCTCAGTTGGTTAGAGCACGGGACTCATAATCGTCACGTCGAATCGCGGGTTCTTGGCGCCATAGAGCGGCCTAGGAGTGCCTCGGCCACTATTCGCAACCCGTCCATTCCGGGCGATTTCGACCCGTTTTGGCAGAAGATCGGCCGTTCTGCCTTTTCGGTCCGCCCGGCAGTCGCTCGCTTCGCGCTGGTCCACGGCCGCGATCGAAGGGGCCTCAGCCAGGCGTCCGCCGGGGTGCCTTATCTTCGCCACCGACGCTCAGAGCACGGGTGCCGAGCGGACGTCTCGACAGGCGGCGCCCCAAGAGTTCGAGACCTGGGCGGACCGAGGACAGCGAATCGACTGTGCCGGCGGCGGGCGACATGGCCTTCGTCGCTCGCCGAGCTCACAGTCGCAGGGGTCCCACGGAGTCAGGCCGACCGATACATCCACGCCTACTCAAGGAGACCCACCATGAAAAAGACCATCGGAGACCTCATCGAGGAGCGCGCAGGCCTCGTCGAAGAGCAGCGCGCCCTGCTCGACGCCGCGGAGTCGCGCGGCTCGGCCACCCTGAGCGGTGGGGAACGCCGCAAGTACGACCAGCTCGACACGAAGATCCGCTCCATCGGGATGCAGATCGACGCCGAGCAGGCGGCAGGCGGCGGCGCCCGCAGCGGTCCCCGGCCGGAGGGCAGCGTCGGCGACGCGGCGGAAGCGGACGGCGTTCTCACCCGTGACCACCGGCTCGCCGACTTCATCGCGCGGCACCGGCCAGGGTTGATCGAGGACGACGCGTTCGGCGACGAACCGCATTCTCGGCGGCAGTTCAGCCTCGGCCGTCTGGTCCGTGGGATGGCGACCGGTCGCTGGGAGGGCGCCGAGCTCGAGCAGCGCGCGCTCGCGGAGGGTGCCGACGCGACCGGCGGGGCCCTGGTCCCGACGTTCCTCTCGGCCAACGTCATCGACCTGGTCCGCAACGAGGCCCGGGTGCTTCAGGCGGGCGCGATGACGATCCCCATGGACTCCGAGAAACACAAGATCGCGCGCCTGAAGGCGGGCGTCACCGGGGCGTGGCGGGAAGAGAACGAAGCCGTTTCGCAGGAGGCCCCCGAATTCGAGGGCGTCGAATTCAAGGCGAAGTCCCTGGCCGTGCTGGTCCGCTGCTCCTTCGAGCTGCTCGAAGACGCGATCGACGGGGGCGCCTCGATCACCGACGACGTGACGAAGGCGCTGGCGCTCGAGCTCGATCGCGTGGCACTTCGGGGCACCGGGACCGACCCGGAGCCCAAGGGGGTGCTTCATCAGACCGGCGTGGCGATTGAAAGCCTCGGCGCCAACGGGGCGAAACTCGAAAACTACGTGCCGTTCGTGAAGGCGGCGGGGACGGTGCGGCAGGCCAATATCGAACCCAACGCCTTCATCTACAGCGCCCGCACGGAGGAATCGTTGGGTGAACTGGTCGACACGCTCGGCCAGCCGCTCCGGCAGCCGCGGACCATCGAAAATGTGGAACACCTCGTCAGCAACCAGGTGCCCGACGACGTCGAACACGGCGAATCGAAAGCGAGCAGCGAGATCTACACGGGCGACTGGCACCAGCTGCTGTTCGGCGTGCGGCCGACGCTCGGGATCCGCGTCCGCATCCTCCAGGAGCGCTTCGCCGACGAAATGCAGGTCGGGATCCTCGCCTACCTGAGAGCCGACGTCCAGCTGGCCCATCCGGAGGCCTTCAAGGTCACGACCGGGGTGCTCTCCTAGCCATGGCCGCGGCGAAGACGAAGATCCGGATCCTTCCCCGCCGCGCAGTCGTCCTCGGTGGCGAGTCGGTCGGGGAAGGCGCGATCGTCTCGGTGGATGCCAAGGAGGCGGCGCTGCTGGTCGACGACGGCTACGCGACCCGCGAGCTCGCGGCCCCCGGAGGCAAACCCGCCGGGAAGCCGAAGCCGAAACGTCGCCGCCCGCTCGACCTGGCGACGGCGGACGATGACCCGACGGTGCTCGAGCGAGGCGGCGACGACCCCGGCGGACCGACCGGGGTGGTCTAGGCTCGCGAGGCGGGCGTTAAACCTCCGGGCGTCGCCCTCCGGCGCCCAGAGTGCTGCCCACCGCAAGGGCAGCGTGTCGTGTGGTTACGAGGACCCCGGAGCTGCGGAGACGCTGGCCGGGGTCCTCGGTCGTCGAGGGCGCGTGGCCTGGCGCTCCGGGGTCCCCGAGGCGCGACAAAGCGGACCAGAAGGCGCGTCCAGATGGGCCGGTCCGGTGACGTGAAGCGTTCCGAACGCCTGGGCTCGGGTCCTGGTAGTTGGCACCCTTCCTGGGCGGGTTGCACCCGCCACGCCGCCGCCAGCCGCCGCGCATCCACCGACATCCGACAGGAGGCGTGCCCCCTGGGCGATCGGGAGACGATCCCGAACGTCTCCGTGGAGGGATCTCGCAGAGCCAACGCTGGAGCGGCGGCAGGGCGCGGCTGATCTCGCAGGGAGCCGAGGGCTTTTCGGCCGATTGGATTACTAGGCTCCCGGTGCGGTGTTGAGCCGTCATCTCGAGGAGGGCCGCCGGGTTGCCTGGCGGCCCTTCGTCGTTTTGGCATCCGCAGGCGTCCCTACGGTTTTTGGGAGATGACGGATCTGACCTCCTACGCCGCCTGTGACGCTCGAGCAAGCTAGGCACCGAGCCGCCGGAAACCGCCTGCTCGGGTTCGACGAGCTAGCCGTCGCCGACCGTCGACGTCGACGAGGATCCCGGATCTCCAAGGAGGCGCGTCGCCAGTTGGAGATGTGCCCAGCGCACCAGCTGGAAGCGATCCGCGCCTACGGCGCCTGCATGGAGTCCGATCGACGCCGCCGCGAACGGGACGTCGTCGACCGTGGCGCCTACGCGGTGAGGTTCTACCTGGCGCTCCGCCAGCCGGTGCGACCGGCCGGTCCGCGCGCGCGGGCGAAGCGCGGAGGAGCACTCCGTCGACGCGGCTCGCGGCGTTGCCGGACCGGCAGACGTGCCGGTCCCTCTGACCCATCTGACCCTGACCCCTCCGGCTTAGCCTTCCAGCCGGTACCTGGGGTCGTCCGGAAGGCGGCAGGCCTTGGACGCTGAGGGCGCCGGCAGCCCGCTGCACGACGAAGTCCTGCGCCTGGTCGTGCAGCGTGTCGGTCCCGAGTGGATCGACGACGAGGTCCAGCTCGACGTCACCGAGCAGGGCCGGGCCGTGGTGCTCTGGCGGAGAGTGACCTACTGGGCGGAGAATGGAGCGCTCTTCGCGCTACAGGCGAGGCCCGACCGCCTCGAACTGGCCGAGATACACGCGAGCGGAGAGATCCAGCTGCTCGCCATCACGCCACTCGCGGACGCAGGCCTCAACTGATGCCGGCGGCGACGATAACCGCGTTCACGGAGCAGGCGCTCGCCTACTTCGACGCCCATGCAATCGACCCGGCGATCGCAGCCCGCCTCAACGTCGGTGAGCAGGGCGGTTCCCTCACGTACGTCTATGCCGACGCCGAGGGCGGCTCCTACCGCCGAACCTACGCACTGTCGCCGGGCGCCGCGCCACGGGCTCGCCAGCCCGCCGGGAAGCCATTGACCCTGTGGCGACCCGCCGAACGCGATTCTGCCCGCATCGTCCTTGTCTGCGAGGGCGAGAGCGACGCGCTCGCGGCTCTCTCGGCGCTCGCGCGCTCACCGCGCGAGGACCTGGCGGACATCGAGGTCGTCGCCGTGCCCGGCACCGGCTTTCCTGTCGGCCGCCTCGCCGAGTCTTTGCAGCGTCTCGGCGTGGTCGACGCCTTCCTCGCCTTCGACGCCGATGACGCCGGACGGAGTTACAGGCGGAAGGCGGAGGAGGCCCTTCGGGGGGTCGGGATCCGCCCGATCGCCGTCGAGCTCCCGGACGGCCGGGATCTGGCCGACACCGCCGCGGCCGCCGACTCTCCCGGCGATTGGATCGCGAACCTGCTGGCCGACTCCGAGGCCGCCGCGGACGCCGACCGCGATCCGGGCCCGGCACCGGGCCCGGAACCGGCCGCTGTGCCGGCGGCGCCGCCGCGATTCATCGCGAAGCGGCTCGCCGATGCGTTGGTCGCGGAGACGCCCGTCGCAACCGCCCTCAGCGGCCAGCTGTACGTCTTCCGCCGCGGGGCCTACCGGCCTGACGGCGAGCACGACCTGCGGGCCAGGATCGCAGCCGGGCTCGGGGACGAATGGCGCCGCAGCCGGGCCGACGAGACGGTCGCCTACCTGCGGGCCAGCGCCCCTCGGCTCTGGGCCGAGCCGCCGCGGGACAAGATCAACTGCGCGAACGGGATCCTCGACGTCGAGACGCGGCGCCTCGAGCGCCACGACCAGGAGTTCCTCTCGCCAGTCCAGATCGCCGCCGAATTCGACCCGTCCGCCAAGGCGCCGGCGATCGCTCGGTTCCTCGGCGAGGTCCTGGCGGCCGATGTCGTCCCGCTCATCCACGAGATAGCGGGCTACCTGGTCACGCCGGACCAGTCGCTCCAGACGGCGGTGATGCTGCTCGGCGAGGGCGCCAACGGCAAGAGCACGGCCCTCTCGCTGTTGATCGAGCTGCTCGGCACCGCCAACGTCGCGACGATCGCCCTGCACCGGCTCGACGAGGACCGCTTCAGCGCGGCCGAGCTCGAGGGGAAGCTCGCCAACGTCTTCGCCGACCTCGACGCCCGGGCACTGCAGGCCTCGAGCGTCTTCAAGGCCATCACCGGCGGCGACACCATCACCGGGGAGCGCAAGTACGCGAATCCGTTCAGCTTCAAGCCCTACGCCCGGCTGCTCTACTCCGCCAACGAGCCGCCTCCGACGCCAGACAGTTCTGACGCCTTCTTCCGCCGCTGGACGATCATCCCGTTCGAACGACGCTTCGATGCCGCGACTGCAGACCGCCGCATCCTCGATCGGCTGACGACCCCGACCGAGCTGGCCGGCCTCCTCAACCTGGGCATCGAGACGATCGATACCGTTCGCCGGCGCGGCGCTCTGCGCGCCACGGCGGAGACGACCGCCGCTGCCCAGCGCTTCCGGCTCGACTCCGACAGCGTGTCCGGCTTCCTTGCGGATCGCTGCATCGACGACCCTGACGGCCGCGTGCCGAGGACCGGACTGTTCGACGCCTACCGCAATTGGTGCGTCGACAACAACCGCAAACCGCTCGGGAAGCAGCGCTTCAACCGCCGAGTCGAGGCGGTCAGGCCATCGGCCTATGTCACGACGTACGTCGGTCAGCGCTGCTGGAGCGGGCTGCGACTCGGAGGTGAGTCGTGAGTCCGACACGGTGCAGTTGGTGCAGTTGGTGCAGTTGGTGCACTTTCTACTCACTCCATTACACGGGCGCGCAGGGGGAAAAGAGTAGGCCGAAACTGCACCAACTGCACCAACTGCACCGCCGGGGCAGCGTGTGTGGTGGTGAGCACCGTCGGTGGCGAGCACCAAGGCGTCGTACGCCAGCTTGGGTTCGTGCCGATCGACGACGGTGGAGTAGCGGCGATCGCAACCCCGAGGCGGGTACGAACCCGGCTCCGCCGATCGAGGAGGGGTGTCGGTGACGCAGCCACCCGCCCTAGACGTCGCGTCGATCGAGGCGATCGCCCGGAGAACCGCCGAGCTGCTCCGCGACGAGCTGCTCGCCGAGCTCGGCGCCCTGGTCGCCGACCATCGTGGCGACCACGACGGCAAGTTGATCGACGTCAAGGAGGTCGCGCGACGCTTCGATGTCGGCGTCGACTACGTCTACGCGAACGCCGGAAGGCTGGGCGCCATCCGGCTCGGGGGTGGACCGAGAGCCCGCCTGCGGTTCGATCCGGCGATGGTCGACAAAGCACTGCGAGCCGACGCCGCAGCACCTCCGGAGCCGACACCGCCGCGGCCGCGATCACCGCGTCGTCCAGCCGCGAAGCGTCAGCCGTCCGAGTTGTTGCCGATCAAGGAGGGCCGCCGTGGCGCACGGGGCTGACCAGCGTGGGCGACGCGCGCTCGAGCTGCGCGAAGCCGGTCACGGCTGGCAGTCGATCGCCGACCAGCTGGGGCTCAGCAGCGCTGGCGCCGCCTACAACGTGGCTGCCCGAGAGCGAGATCCCGACTACTGGAGGAAACGTGCCTCGGCCGAGGAGGGGGCGTTTTTTCCTGTGGGCGATGCCGCTGACCCCGCTCCCGTCAACATTTCTCCCTCCGACGCTGAGGATTCGATCGCCGGGGGAGGGCCGCCGCCGACGGCTCCCTGTTACGCGTGCGGCGAGGATCTCCCCGTCGGCGACTTCGCGTCAGACCCGTCCAAGGCCAGCGGCCACTCGAGCATCTGCAAGGCCTGCGATCGGAGGAAGGCCAAGGCCTACTACCGGAAGAACCGCGAGGCGAAGAAGACGAAGGCCCGAGAGCGGGCGCGACGTCTTCGAGAGGAGGGTCGATGAGCCACAGGCCAAAGGGTGCAAGGGGGACGAAGGCACGCAGGGTCAGAAAGCACCGGCCGGGGGGGTCCGGCCCCGGTGAGAGGGGCGGCAGATCTGCCGATTTGGCCAAGGCTCTCTCCGAGCTTGGTTTGGGTGCACCCCTGCAGCGCGCCGTCCTTGCGCGACTTGGAGGTGACAGCTGGGCGACGATCGCCTCCAGACTGGACTTCGAGAGCGGAGGCGAACTCGCTGGCGCGGTCTTTCTGGCAGTCATGGAAAGGCTCGACCCTGAGACCCCGGCGCGGATTCGCGTCCTCTCAGGAGAACATGAGACGTCGCGCGCCTTCTGGTCGAAGGCACGGGAGGTTTAGACGACTGGGAAGTGGAGCCCCTGGCCGGTGTGGGAAGAGCTGCTCGGGAAGCCTGGCGTGCGCCTGATGATGAGTCCGGAGGAGGAGATCGCTTTCGCGTCGTCCTTCCCGGATCCCGTCCCCATCTTCCGGGGCTGTTCGGTGAGCGGCAAACTGGGGCTGTCGTGGACGATCGACCCCGAAGTTGCCCTGAGCTTCGCGTTGGCCTACGACGGGCAATCGAACGAGCTCTTCCGGGCCCTCAACGGCGTCGGGGATGAACGTCAGATCGTTGCGGCGTCGATCGCGAAGGAGAAGGTCGTCGCCTTCCTCCACCACCACGACGAGTGGGAGGTGATCGCCTTCCCGGGCGACGTCACGGTCAGCGAGTCGACGCGGATAGCGGGTCGGGCCCGATGAGCCGGCGGATTCCTCCGTCGCGTTGGTGGCGGTCGGCTCGGCGGAGGCAGATCGGGGGCGTCTCCGGCGTGGCTTCCCCGCGGGACCACATTGCGGTTGACCGTGTCCGGCGCTCCCCGCTAGGGTCGGCGCAGATCAGAAAGCGGGGCCGGCGTGCGACAACACCCGGCCCCCGGCGCCGGAGGATCAGCTCCGACGCGTCGCGCAGCCTATCCGCGCGCCTCGTCGAGATCCCCCGGGCCGACCGAAAGGAGAACCCGTGAAGGAACGAGCAGCGCTGTGGGGCATCTACTTCGCGATCCGCGGTCTCGAGCACGCACCCGCCTACTTGTCGGAGGCGCTCAAGGAGCTCGAAGCCGAACTCGACGGTCAGGGGTCGACCCGTGACCCGGCGCGGCTTCGCATCGCCGGCTCCGGGCAACTCGTGGAGCAGCGAAAGGACGTCGGCAACTGGAAGTTCGAGCACGAGACGCTGATCGGCAAGGTGGTGACCTCTGCCCAAGCGGTTGCCGCCCTCGAGCGCATGGTCGGTGATCCCTACGTGGAAATCATCACGCTGGAGGACCTGACCCGTTTCCGACGCGAGCAGATCGCAGCCGCGGAGGGCGTAGGCCCCAAGACTCTCGCCGAGCTCGACAACGCTCTCCGCGACCGCGGGCTCTCCTGGTCGGCCGGTCTCAAGGCGGCGTCCTGATGGGCCGCCGGGCAACCGGTCGCGTAGTCGAACCAGACGGCAAGCAGCGCAGCTGGGCGATCCGTTTTCAGGCCTACGGCAAGCGTCGGTTTGTCTCATTGGGCAGACCCGAGGAGGGCTGGGATCGCGAGCGCGCGGAGATCGAGCTGCGCCACGTGCTCGCTGATGTCGAGCGCGGGATCTGGCGCGCTCGCAAGACACGCGAAGCTCCGTCGCCGCCGGCAGACCTGCCGTCGTTCCACGAGTTCGCCACCGACTGGCTCGACGGCCGCCGAGGAGAGCTGCGCCCGCAGACGATCACCGACTACGAATGGGCGCTCAGCCACCATCTGCTCCCCTTCCTGAAGGACCATTCCCTCGACGAGATTACGGTTGCCGAGGTCGACCGCTACAAGGCCGCGAAGCTCAGGGAGGGCCGTCTCGGCGCGGCGCAGATCAACAAGACGCTGAAGATCCTCGCCATGGTCCTCGACCTGGCGATCGAGTACGAGCTCGTCGATCGCGCCAACCCTGCGCGCGGCCGCCGGCGGCGGGTGAAGGCCCCGAAGCCGCAGAGGACCTGGGTCGAGCCGGAGCAGCTGATGGCCCTCGTCGCCGCGGCGGACACCCACTGCCGGCCGATCGTCGCGACGCTGGCCGGGGCAGGCCTGAGGGTCGGGGAGGCGGTCGCGCTCGACTGGAGCGATGTCAACCTCGCCGCAGGAACGCTCACGGTGGGAGAGGCGAAGACGGCCGCGGGCACCTTCCGTGAAGTGGACCTCCCGGCGGCCCTGATCGAGGCGCTCACCGAGTGGAAGACGCTCCGAGGTCGCGGGTCGGCGCTGGACGGTCCCGTCCTGGTCACCCGCACCGGGCGTCGCCAGACGCCCACCAACGTCGCCCACCGACTCAAGGCGGCGATCAAGGCCGCCAACGTCCAGCTCGAGGACGCGAAGATCGAGCCGATCAGCAGCCGCGTGACGCCGCACTCGCTCCGACGCACCTACGCGAGTCTGCGGGCCGCCGCCGGCGACCACCCGGTCTATATCGCCGAACAGCTCGGCCACGAGGATCCCGGCTTCACCTTCCGGGTGTACCAGCGGGCGGTCAAGCGGCGCGATCGCCTGACGGGGGTGTACCTTGCCGCCTTCGACGAGGCCCTCGAATGGGCAGAAATGGGCAGAATCGGCGCGATCGCGCCGGAGACCTCACTCGATCGGCCAAGCGGTCATCCGCGTGAGACCGCAGTCGCAAGCCATAATCGACGCACCCCGGGGCGGTAGCTCAGTTGGTTAGAGCACGGGACTCATAATCCCTTGGTCGCTGGTTCGAGTCCAGCCCGCCCCACTACCTGAAGAGGTCTTCGACCGATTCGCGAAACGACGCCGGGTCGATGGCGGGGAACCGGTAGAGCTGCGGCTCGATCGCCTCGAACTGAGCGATGGCGTCGGCGGGGTCGACCATCCCGCTCGCGATCATCTGGTTCACATCCAGCCGATCCTGCTCATGGCCACGCTCCGCCTTCGCGAGGGCCTGGGCGACCGGGTCGAAGTGGTGGAAGGAGATCTTGCCTTCTCGACGGATGAGCGGGCTTCGCTCCTCCCAGCCGTCGGGAACCGGGATGAAGTCTGACGGGGCGGCGAGCTTCACGTTCAGGTTGAGCTGCTCCTTCAGCCTCGGAATCTCGCGCAGCACGTCATCGCTGTCGGGAACCACCTTGATGTCGATGTCGATCGTGCTCTCGCGCCATCCATGCAGCACGGCAGTGGCGCCACCGGTCAGGTAAACCCGACCCTCCGACTTTGCCGCCCGGCCCAGCGCCCGCATGAACCGGTCGATGTGCGATTCGTCGGCTAGATGGTTGATTCCACGACATCGCACGCCCGGATGACGCGCCTGGCACCCTGCGCGTCTCGGCGTCCTCGGGCTTGCCTTTGCCCACCGGCAAAGGCTGCGCCCTGCGTCCTTGATCCGCTTGGCCAGGCGCGCCCCCGGTCACACCCTGCCGTGGAATCAACCATCTAGTGACCTGAGTCGTTAATCCTTTGGCAGTAGGCGGCGAGCCCGTCGAGGATCTCGTCGGCGTCCTTGTGCCAGACGTAGGGCCTGGGTTCGTCGTTCCAGTTCTCGATCCAGGTGCGGATCGAGGCGACGAGGTCGCGCACCGAGCGATGTGAGCCCCGCTTGATCCATTTCGTGGTCAGCTCCGCGAACCAGCGCTCGACCAGGTTCAGCCAGGAGCTGTAGGTGGGGGTGAAGTGGAAGGTGAATCGTGGGTGGCCCTTCAGCCACCGCCGGATCTGCGGCGTCTTGTGGGTGGAGGAGTTGTCGAGCACGACGTGGACCTGGAGCCCCTCGGGGACCGAGCGCTCGATCTGGTTCAGGAACCTGCGGAACTCCTCGGCCCGATGCCTCGGGGTCATCTCGGCGATCACCTTGCCGGAGGCGACCTCGAGGGCGGCGTAGAGGTTGGTGGTGCCGTTGCGGACGTAGTCGTGGGTCTGCCTTTCGGGCACGCCGGGCATCAGCGGCAGGATCGGCGCCGAGCGCTCCAGCGCCTGGATCTGTGACTTCTCGTCGACGCAGAGGACCACGGCGGCCTCCGGGGGGTTCAGGTAGAGCCCGACGATGTCGCGGACCTTGTCGACGAACTGGGGGTCGGGCGAGAGCTTGAAGTGCTCGCTCTGATGTGGCTTCAGGCCGAAGGCCCGCCAGATGCGGCTGACCGCCGTCTGGTTGAGGCCGGTCGCGGCGGCCATCGAGCGGGTCGACCAGTGGGTTGCGTCGACCGGCTTCTCCTCCAGCGTCTTCACGATCACCCGCTCGACGTCGGCGTCGCTGATCTTCCGTGGCTGACCGGGCCTCGGCTCGTCGTGCAGGCCGTCGATCCCCCGGCGGGCGAAGCGGCCACGCCACCTCCCCACGGTCTGCGTGGTGCAGCCGAGATCCTCGGCGATCTCCTTGCTCCGCCGCCCTTCGGCCGCCGCCAGGACGATCCGGCACCTCAGCGCCAGGGCCTGGGCGCTCCTCGGCCGCCGCGCCCAGCGCGCCAGGACCTCGCGTTCCTCCTCGCTCAGCGTCACGTCCACACGTCGGGCCATCAGGCCTCCAATCGTCGCTTGCGATGGCGACGACTTCGACGGCGGCAGGCCGATGCCTGCCGATTAACGACTCAGGTCACTAGGTCGCGCATTGCGCTGCTCGCTCGAAGCTGACGAGGTGGCGAACGAGCGCGTTGTAGGCCGAGTGTGCCCCGTTGCCCTTTTCCTGGGCCAGGAGCAGGTAGAGGCGGTGCTCGGGGGAGTCGAACGGGGAGCCCACCTCGAAGCCGAGCGATCGCAGCCGCGCCGCGCCAATCGAGACGAGCAAGGCTTCCGCGGTCTCCCGCTGCGCTTCGAGGTCGGTGAGACCGCGGGCTATGAGGTCCGCCCCTGGTAGCGACCGCTCTCGCTCGGGCACCGCGTTCATGCTGCTGACGCTAGCGAGCCGTTCGGGCTGCCCGCCCGCCTGGTACTGGCGCGCCCCGTCGCAGACGGAATGCAGGCGCGCGATTCGCGCCCACAGCTCATAGTTCGAACGACGTCCGGTCAGTCCCGCAAGGTCCACGATGATGGCTCCGTTCGCGGTCTCGACGGGACTCCAGATCGCCTACGTCGTGGGGCTGGTTTTCGTGATCTTCCTCAGGCCGGTCACGGTCGCCGAAATGAAGGGGCATGATTTCCTCGTGGGTTTCGGTTGGTTCACCCTCGGGGTCACCTGGTGGATTGCGGCGTTCAGGCTGGCGCGCCCCGAGTCCTGGTGGGCGCGTCACCTGTACGGGCCGCGCAAAATGGCGCGAGCCGAAGCTCGCTACGCGGATGACCCGTTTACCTAGGTGGGATCGTCGCCGAGGGGGGAGAGTCTTCTCACTCCGGGACCTTGCTGGGTCGTGACCACGCCCGAGCCAGGAATCCAAGCCGCCTCCGAAGAGTTGATGCAGGAGCTGATGGCTTGCGTCGTGACGATCGGCTTTCTGCTCGAGACCCTGATGGACCTGCCGGCGGACATGCTGCCCGGCGAGGACGGTGCCGAGGCGATTCGCGAGCTCTTGACTTCGAGCACCTACGGTGAGGTCGCGCTCGTGGGCGAGGACGCGTGCCGGGCTGCCACCGCGCTGATCGCGAAGGTCGTCGACCGGATGGCCGATGACGTCAACGCGACCGCCCAGATGGCGGAGGCGACCGATCGGCGACCCTGTTGAGGCCAACCGCACGGTTCGGAGTCTCCGGTCACGAAGGGCTTTCAATCCAGAACGTGTCGACTCCGAGGCGGTCGCCGAGGCGTTCGAGGTGCCGATCGAAGTGGAGGATGGCGATCCCGGCATCGTGAGCCGCGACGGCGACGGTGAGATCGGTGAGGGGGTAGCGATGGGAGCCGTGAGAGCCATCGGCGGCCAGCTCGCGCATCAGCGACAGGACCGCGCGCTGCACGCTGCGGTCGACCGGGAGCTCGCGCAGAGTGTCCAGCGTGCGCTCGACGGCCGCGATTCCATCGCTGCCTCGCGCGTCGATCATCAGCTCGTAGCGGACCGGCCAGCACCATCGCACCTCGCCGCGCTCGGTGGCGGCCAACAGGAGGTCGCGCGCCACGGTGTCGCGGCGTGCCCGCATCCAGGCGGACGTGTCGACCAGCACCGGCCCGGTGCCGTCCCAAAGACGGCTCGCCATCAGGAGGTGGGCGGCGCGTTGAGGCGGTCGACGGCGTCGAGGTCGAGGTCGAACCCGGCGGAGTCCATCGCCTCGAAGAGCGCCCCGGCAGCGGCGCGGCGGTTGCGCCCCGCCTCCAGCTCTGCCTCGGCTCCCTCGACGGCGAGCCGCCGCAGCAGGGTCGCGTCGGGCTCGCGGGTGCCGGTGGCCGCGCGCACCCGCGCCAACGCGTCCCCCAGCTCAGGGTCCGCGGTCACGGCGATTCGAGGGTGCTTGGAGGGCATCTCGCGCTTGAGTGTAGCTCAGAGGTGTTACTCCAATTTCGCGCAGCGGTGCAAAGCTCGCCTCAGCGACGCCTGAGCCACTCGGCGAACAGAGGGTCGAGCAGGTAGGGCTTGCCGGCGGCGTCGCGTCGGATCTGGCGTTCGTCGGCGAGCAGCCGTTCCAGCGCGTCCTGCAGGGTGGAGCGCGCGACGCGGTGCTCGGTGGCGAAGACGCTGCCCGTCGGGGCCTGCCCATCGCCCAGCGCGAGCAGGACCAGGCGTTCGTTCCTGTCGAGGGCGTCCCACACGGCCTGGTGTGAGTCGCGGGTCTCCATGAGCGCCAGCTCCAGTGCCGCGGGCGCCGGGTCGGGATGATCCGGTTGCTCCTCGAGCAGGTTGTAGAGGTGGTGGGCGAGCAGCATCGTGCGCTGGGGATGTCCGGCGGTGTAGGCGAGCAATCCGTCGACGGCGCCGACCGGGTCGAGCCCATCGGCGACGAGCAGCGCCTCGATGTCGCGCGCGGCCTCGGCGATGGGGAGGGCAGGGAGCTCGAGCGGGCGTGCCTGGCCGTAGAAGGGTCGCTCCTGCTCGGAGAAGAGCGCGTGCATGAGGGACGGCTGGCTGCCGGCGAAGACGTAGGCCGCCGCCTCGCCGTGATGCTGGATCACGGAGCGCATCAGGCCGTCGAGCGCGTCGTCGGCGATCAGCACGTCCTGGAACTCGTCGAAGCAGACGACCGTCACCCCGGCGTCGACCTCGTGCAGCGCCCGGGGGACGTCGAGCAGCTCGAGCAGGGCGGCGCGCGCTTCTTCGGCCGGCGGCCGCGACGGGCGCGCGGCCACGCTGACCCCCAGCCCCGCGACCGAGGCGCCGACCTGCAGGCGTGCCGCCCAACGCCGGACGCTGCGCCGCGGATCGTTCGGCAGCTCGCCGAAGGAGGCCGCGACGCGCGCCGCCACATCGCCCAGGGTCGCGACCTTGGAGAAGTCGACGCGCACCGCGCGATGGCCCGCGTCGCGCATCGCGGCGATGTGAGCGTCCAGCAGGCTGCTCTTGCCGAAGCGCCGGGGAGCCGCGAGGCGGATCGCGACCCGGTCGGCCGCGGCCCGCTGCAGATCGTCGAGCTCGGAGCGACGGTCGATCAGGCGCCCGGGGCCTACCGGTCCTTGGTAGTCGAACGGGTTCACCGTACAAGATTGTACGGAAGTGCCGGACAAAGGCGACCGAAGCCGGACGAGGCGGGTCGTCCTCGCCTATCGCGTCGCCGGGGGGATGCTCTGCTCGTACTGGAAGACGTTGTGCGGGTCGTACCTGGCCTTGATCTGTCGCAGCCGCCTGAAGTTTCGTCCCCAGTAGGCCCGTTCCCAGCCCGCCATGCCGAGGTTCGGGACGTTGACGTAGGCGCCGTTGACGTAGGGGCGCAGGGCCTGGCCGAATTCCGCCACCCAGGCCTGGGCGCGGGGGGTGGTCGCGTCGCCGTTCCAGCCCGCGCCGGGCTCGGCGTAGAAGAGCGCGTTGCGGTGGGGGAACGCGGAGCCGCCGCGCGGCGCGTTGCGGACCGCGCCGCCGAACGCCGAGCAGAAGAAGTTGCTGGGCGCCGAGGGGGCGTCCCGCATGAACCTGCCGACCGTGGCGATCGCCCGCGCCGGGAACGGCTCGGTGATGAACTGCGAGAAGAATTTCCAGTTGGCGAATTCGCGCGGCCCGGCGTTGAAGCCCGCGAAGGTGTCGACCCAGCTCCCCGCCTTGACGCTGACGTCGGGCCGACCGATCGCCAGCAGCGGCGCGAGCATCCTTTCCGCCTCCTGGGGCGACCCTGAGGAGAGCACCGCGTAGAGCTGGATCGCGTCCGTGCCGACCTCGAGCACGCTGGTCAGCCGGTTGTCGGCCACCGGGGCCGATCGCTGCCAGGTGTTGAAGACCCGCTGCAGGTCGCCGAAGCCCTTCCACTTGGCGAGGACGAAGGTGACCTCGCGGAGCGGGTGGGCCCTGTAGGTGAGCGAGGTGACGATGCCGAAGTTGCCGTTGCCCGCGCCCCGCAGCGCCCAGAGCAGGTCCGGGTGGTTGCGCCGGTCGACCTCGAGCACCCTGGCGCCGTCGCGCCCGGACGGGACGACGACCTCGGCGCCGATCAGGTTGTCGCACGACATGCCGAGGCTGCGGGTGAGGAATCCGAAGCCGCCGCCGAGGGTGGCGCCGGAGATTCCGACCGTCGCCTCGGCCCCGGTCGGGACGGCCAGGTTCCGGGCACCGAGCTTCTCCACGATCTCGCCCTGGGTGAGACCGGCCCCGACGGTCGCGGTGCGCGAGGCGGTGTCGATCCGCGCGCCCTTGAGCGCACTGACGTCGATCACGAGGCCGCCGTCGACGTTCGACCAGCCCTCGAGGCTGTGGCGGCCGCTGCGCACCCGCAGGGCGACGTCGTGTTGGCGCGACCAGGCCAGGGCGTTGACCACGTCGCGGCGGTTGCGGGCGAAGACGATCGCCAGCGGATAGGAGGAGAACAGACCGTCCCAGCCGGCCCGCGCCTTGGGGTAGGCGGGGTCGCCCGGGCGCACGACGCGGCCGGTCAGCCTCGCCGGCCGACCCGCTTCCCCGCCTCGCCCGGCCTCGCCGCTCGTGCCCGGCCTCGGCTCCGCAAGCAACTCGCCCGCCGCGGCGCCCGGCGCGAGGAGGGCTCCTGCCCCCGCGGCGACGCTGAGCTTCAGAACGTCCCTGCGGGAAAGGTCACCCATGCGGATTCCCAACCTACCGGCTGGAGGCGGGCGCGTTGACAGCGCCGGACGCCCGGCCTAGGCTCGCGCCATATAGCGATTGGCGGTTCTCATGTGGATTCTGGGGAGGAGAGGATGAGGAACGTGGGGCGTGGTATCGGGAGCTCGCGCCGGCCTGGCCTGCCGACCGCTCTCGCCCTGTGCGCGCTGGTGAGCCTGGCGCTCGGGCTGAGTGCCTGCGGGGGGAGCGGCGGAACCACCAGTGAAACGACGAGCGGCACGACGGGCGGCGCCGCAAGCCAGGAGGCCGAGGCGGGGGCCCAGGTCTACGCCGCCGCCGGTTGCGGCAGCTGCCACACCTTTGCGGCGGCAGGCTCGACGGGCACCACGGGCCCCAACCTGAACGAATACCTGGAGCCGGCCGACAACAAGCCCGGCATCGAAGAGATGATCGTCGATCCCAACGCCGAGATCGCCGAAGGCTACAAAGCCAACGTCATGCCGCAGGACTTCGGCGAAAGCCTCTCCACCGAAGAAATCAAGGATCTGGTCGAGTTCCTGTACGAGAACTCGCCGGCGAGCGAAGGCGCGAAGGGCGAGCAGAGCGAGCAGGCCGAAGAGGGGAAGTAGCTACTCCTGGGTGGGGCCGAAGTCGAGCCGGGGGCGGGGCGCGGCGTAGACGATGCGGAGGTTCAGCTCCGGGGCCTCGGCGGGCCATGCTTCGTAGACGCCCGGCTGCTCGTCGAGGGGGCGGGCGGAGGCGATCGCGACGATTGCGTTTTCGGCCGTTTGCGCGACCACCCGATGCAGCTCTCGTTCCCGGTGACGTCGCCGCTCCCACGCGGCTACGACGAAGTTCCGCATGGCGGCAACTTTACCCCTTCCGAGGGATTCCGTAACTGACGTTTGGTCGGTTATTTTCGGCCGGTCGGGCGGCTCTCCTCTTCGCTCGGGCCGATCCCGAGCATCACGGCGAAGAGCAGGCTGGCGAGGACGAGGATCACGCAACCGATCGCCACGAAGGCGCCGGTCGCGAACCCGAGCAGGCCGACGACCGCGAGGACGAGCGCAACAGCCATGGTGACGCTGCGACGCATCGGCCGATCCTATGGGTCGGCCGACGCCGGCGCCCCACGGCCGGGCGCCGGCGGTCGCGGCACCGGGTGCCTAAGCCTGAATCCACCGATTCACCGTTACGGATAAGGGCGCGGTCGGCCCTGGGGCAGGTAGGCCCAGAAAACGATGGACCCCGGTGCGTCACGCATGTCCTTCGGGCACCGGCCGGCGCCCGGCAGGGCGCCTCGCCCGAGGAGCGGGCAGCCGGCGGCCACCGGGGACCGGGCGGGCGAAGCGGGGTGTCCTGTGAAGGTTCAGGCCGCGGCGGGCAGCACCCTGATCCGCTCCAGCGCCTCGACGAACGCCGCGCGCCACGGCCAACGGGCCGGCAGGTGCAGTGTCCAGCGCCGGGCGCTGCGGGTGAGCCGTCCCGGCAGCGCGAGCAGCCGCCGCCGCAGGGTGCGCGCCGTGCGCACGGTCGCGCCGGGCAGCCCCAGCAGCCCCGTCCAACGCATCAGGTCGTGGGCGAGGGCGGCGATCACCGCCCAGGCGGCGTTGGCGGCGAAGCGCCCGGACGGGAAGTGACGGAGCGCCTGGTCCTTCAGGTCGCGGATCGCCAGCTCGACGACGGCATGCTGTCGGTGCTCGGCCTCGACCACCCCCAGGGCCTCGGTGCGGTTGGTGAGGAAGGCGAAGTGGCGCCAGTCGGGGAAGAGCTCGGCCTGCTCTCCGGTCAGTCGGGTGCGGCGCACGATCAGCCTTCTCACCCCGAGCGTCGTCTCGGCGATCTGGGCCTCCCCGCCCTCGGGGTAGTCGGCGAGCGGCGTCCACGCCTCCTCGTCGATCTGCTCGATCGCCGCCTTGACGTGCCTCTGCATCCGCACCCCGATCGAGAAGCTCCAGCCGGCGCCCTCCAGCCGTTCCATCGCCTTGTTGCTCCAGAAGCCCGAGTCGGCACGCAGGAGCTTCCCGCCCTCGGCGCCGGCCCGCCCGACGCGGGCGATCAGCTCCTCGAGGAAGCGTCCTATCCCCCGCGAGGTGTTGGCCGAGCCCTTGCGGGTGCGGATATGCAGGACCTCGCCTGTGTCGGCACGGGTGGCGCGATGAGCGGGTGGTAGCCGCGGCGGCCGTCGTAGCCGTAGGAGGCGCCCTGCTTGGCGTAGCCGTGAACCTCGCCGACGAAGCTGTCGACGTCTATGACCAACCGCTCCTTCCCGGGGCCGGCCCCGGCCTTCCAGGCCCGGGTGATCGCCTCGCCGAGCACCCGGTCGAGCTGGCGCACGTGGCCGAAGGTGAAGGAGCGCAGGAAGGTACCGAGGGTCGAGGGAGCCGCCACCCGGTGAGGCAGGACCGCCTCGGTGCGTCCGCTGCGCAGCACCTCGCAGTCCTCGATGCAGTCGGCACCCAGCGCCATGGCCGCGAGCAGCGTCATCACCTTGCGCCCCGGGTTGGCGGCACCGGCGGCCTCGCCGAGGTCGACCCACTCCTCGACCAGCGCCTCGATCCCCAGCCGTGCCGCCACGGTCGCCGGCAGCACCAGCCCGGCGTCGGCGACCGCCCGCTCATCGTCGAAGACGATCGCCGTCGAGTCGTTCACCATGAGAGTGACCTCCTGATCGAGGGCCGCGGCTGCCTCAATCAGCCGCTCCATGCCCCTTTCAGGAGGTCATTCTTGGTTCAGGTCCGGATGGGATCGGTGGATCGAGGCTAAGGGATCAGTTCTTCAGCCTTCTTCTTGGCTTCTTCGACCGCTTCTTCAGCCTTTTCCCTGGCTTCTTCGAGGCTCTTCTTGCCCTTGCCCTTGCTGTTTTCCAGCTTTTCCTTGGCTTCTTCGAGCCCTTCTTCGGCCTTCTTCTTGCCTTCTTCGATCCCGCGTTCAGCCGCTTCGATGCCCTGTTCGGCTTCCTGCTGGGCGTTGGTTTCGCCGCCGGTGGTGCTGCCGCCGCCACCACAGCCGGCCAGGAGGGCGCCGCCCCCGATCGCCGCGACGGCGGCGAGCAGCGCGCTCGCCCGGCGAAGCTTGAGGTTGATCTGAGGCTCGTTCATGTCGACTCCCTCTTCGATTGCGTTGAAGCCGGCCGCTGCCGGTTTTCGACCGTAGTCCATGCGGCGGGCGGCTGCCCGCCCCTCATGCCCCGCCGACCGTGCAGCTGCGGGTGAGGACGCTGTGGAGAGTGTGGCCGCCCGGGAAGACGAAGGTCCCGCGGGCGAAGGGGAAGGTGGCGCCGGGGAAGCCGGCCGGCGCGGCGCAGGCGGCGCTCAGGTAGCTATGCCGCCGGCCGTCGAAGTTGAACCGACGCCACAGCCGCAGCTGCAGCCGGGTGATCGAGCCGACCCCGCCGGCCAACCTCGGGACCGCCGCCGTCAGCACCGTCCCGAACTGGCCCGCCGCGCGGCTGACCCGCAGCGGGATCACCAGGGTCACCCGCACCGGCGAGGCGATGTAGATGTGGACCAGCATCCCGGCGCGACCGTGGACGACGCCGTTGAACACCAGCGCCCGGCCGTCCACCACGATCGGCCGGCCGCCGAGCCGCAGCTCGGCGACGAACCTACCGCTGCCGACCCGGGCCGCCCGGCAGCGCGCCAGCGCCGCCACGGAGCTGGTGGACTGCAGGAGCGGCGCGGTGCAGGCGGGAAGGCCGTGCGCGTCGATCCGCCCGGCGCTGTTCAGTTCGATCCGCAGCCGGCGCAGCGGCGGCGGGTGGCTGCCATCGGTGGTGCCGATCCGTCCGTCGACTTCGACCGTGATCGGTGCCGGGCGTTCGCGCGGCAGCGTCCGCGGCGAGAAGCGCGCGTCGAACCGGATCCGCAGGTGCCCGGACTGGACGACCTCGGCGCGCGCGAGCGCGGCCAGCGCGCAGAAGGCGAGCAGCGGCAACGCGAGCGTGGCGAGTCGACGGCCCATCCCAATTCCCCGCGGACCAGTCTAGGCCCGGCGGTTGCGACCAGTTTCTGGAATCCATCATCTAGGGTTGCGCGATGGTCGAGCAGGGGTTCGACGGACCGTTGACCGCGCCGCTCGAGGGCCGGCTGGTGAGCCTCGAGCCGCTGGCCGAGGAGCATCGCGGCGGCCTCTGGGAGGCCGCCCAGCCGGACGAGATCTGGGCCTGGCTCGCCCACCTCAACAAAAGCCGCGAGTTCTTCGATTCCTGGTTCGACGCGACCCTCGCGAGCGACGCGGCGGGGGAGACCGGCACCTTCGCGGTCCGCCGGGCCGGCGACCGCCTCCTGGTCGGCTCCAGCCGCTACCTGAACGTGCGGCCCTACGACCGCGTGGTCGAGATCGGCTGGACCTGGTTCAACCCGGCGGTCTGGCGGACCGGGGTCAACGTCGAGACGAAACTGCTGATGCTGACCCACGCCTTCGAGACGCTCGGCTGCGTGCGGGTCGAGCTGAAGACCGACGCGCGCAACGAGCGCTCGCGCGGCGCGATGACCCGCCTCCCGGCGCGCTTCGAGGGGATCATGCGCAAGCATATGTTCGTCCCCGACGTCGGCCGTCGCGACACCGCCTACTTCAGCGTCATCGACGAGGACTGGCCCGAGGTCCGCGCCGCCCTGCGCGCCCGCCTCTGAGGCGAGCGGGCCAGGCGATCGATCCCACGGCCGAGCGCTCCGTGGCCGGCCTGAGGAGGGAGCGCCCGTCCGAGGAGGAGCGCCCGTCCGAGACGGCGCGCCCGTCCCACCCTCCACTTCGGCAGGTAGGAGGGCGGGACGGGCGCGCCTCACCGTGCGCCTCCCCGCCCGGCGTTCGCAGTTCTCCGCGCATGGCGCGGATGTCTGCGAACTCATCGGGAGGCGGCCCGCGATTCCCGAGACGCGGTCGTCCTTTGGTCCGGAATCCGGAGACGCGGTCGTCCTTTGGTCCGGAATCCGAAGTCGCGGTCGTCCTTTGGTCCGGTACGGAAGTCGCGGTCGTCCTTTGGTCCGGTAGGCGGACGTTAGGTCGACCGCGCCCGGCGGGCGGACCAAAGGACGACCGCGTGCCCCGGCCGCCGCGGCGTTCGCAGAACTCCGCGCTATGCGCGGAGAACTGCGAACTCATTGGGGGGGCGCTCCGCGGCGTTCGCACTTTGCCGCGCTATGCGCGGAGAAGTGCGAACGCGGGGCGCGGGGGTGTGGCGGATGTGTGACGGGGTGCGCCCGGCTCCGGCCCGTCCGCCTTCCCTCCGCGCCCCGCGCAGGCGTACCCGTGAAGCCTTCCGTCCTTGGGTCCCTCCGCGCCCCCGCCCGCGCAGGCGCGCCCACCCCTTCCTACCTGCCCGACCGGAGGAAGGGGTGGGCGCGCCGTCACGGACGGGAGGGGAGGATGGGGCCGCCTGCGCCGCCACGGACGGCGGGCGTGGGATCGATCGTCTAGTCCGGCCTGTGCCGGTCGTCCTCGTCGGGGTGGACCGCCCGGCGGGCCGCGGCGCGCATTTCCTGGCCCGCCTCGCGGGTCGCCGCCCGCGCCTCCTCGGCGACCCGTTCGACGCCGACGCTGGGCTTGCCGCCGACGATGTCGCGGAAGGCTTCCTTGAAGTGGTCGGTGTGGCGGCCGGGATGGAAGCGCCGTTCGGCCTTCGCCTGCTTCTTCGGGCGCCGCTCGCCGTAGCGGCGGCGGGCCCAGGCGGAGTCCGGCTTGCCGATCCGGCAGGCGCCGTAGATCGCCAGCGGCGCCAGCAGGATGCCGATCGTCCCGTGCAGGCGGCGCCCCTTCAGGAAGCACACGGCGACGAAGAAGATCAGCAGCAGCGTGGTGGCGATCCCGGCCAGGACGCCGCCGCCTTCGCTGCCGAATTCGAACGGGTTGGCGCCGAGCACGATCAGGGCGATCAGCGAGCCGGCGATCACCGTCGCGTCGATCGAGCTGCGCCCCTCCTCGGCCCAGTAGACGTCTTCCAGGTACACCCAGAGGGCGAACTCGTCGATCGTCAGCCCGGCGCCGATCCCGAAGAAGAAGGCGCAGATCTCGATGTAGGGGCTTTCCCCCAGCGACGCGAAGCCGAAGGTCCCGGCGACCATCATCGTGACGATCCCGAACACCAGGTGATGGACGTGGACACCGCTGTCGCTGACCACGCTGCCGGGCCACCAGGGCACCTTCGGGCTGCGCATCAGGCGGGTGCTCATCCGGATGAAGCCGAACGAGCCGACGAAGCCGACCAGCACCAGGAAGACCGCCTGGCGCTGGTGGGAGACGAGCTGGTCGTCCCAGAATTCGACGATGAAGGCGGCGAGCGGCGGGTGCACGGTCAGCCGGCTTCCGCGACGACCGGTTCCGGCCGCCGCTTCAAGGTGGGCGCCGAGCCGTCGTGGTGGCGGATCAGCTCCAGGGTGAGCAGGACGAAGGCGACCGCGATCGGCGGGGCGGTGACGATGTTGCCGATCGCCTCGCCGAGCCAGGCGGCGAGCAGGCTCTCGCCGAGCAGGTGGTGGACGCCCGCGACCAGCGCTTCGTTGATCGCGTCGCCGACGATCTCGGTCGGCACGACCACCGCGGCGACCATCCAGAAGTGCCCGCGCACGAGCTGGACGCTGCGCCGGAACCCGGCCCACACGCCGAGCTTCTCGAGCTCCACCGCCGCCCCCGCCAGCGACAGGTAGACGAGCGCCAGGACGCCGGGGACGATGAGGAGGACCATGCCGACCACGGTGGCGAGCACGTAGAGGATGTCGACCGCGATCAGCGTGCCGTAGGAGATGTGGCGGGCGATCTCCAAGAAGCTGGGCGGCGCCTCGTCCTCGCCCCGGGTGAGCGAGGTGGCGATCGCGCCGCTGAAGAAGACCTCGCCGAAGAGGCTGGAGGCGGTGACCGCGGCGGCGGCGCCGAGGAGCGCCACCAGGCGGAGGCCGCCGGTGACGTTCAGGGCGCTGGTGTCGACCTCGTGCAGCAGCGCGTCGAGCAGCCCGAGCGGGACGAAGACGATCGTCGCCAGCAGCAGCAGCACCGGCGCCCAGCTCCAGTAGGTGCGGGCGACCCCGGCGTAGAGCCCGAGCAGCCGGCGGCGGCGGCTCATCGGCCGCGGCGCCGCCTGCGCCCGGCGGGCACGCGGCCGCGCCGTTCCAGCCGGTTCTGCTTGGACTCCGAGGCCGGGACGCGGCGCAGGTCGTACAGCTCCGGGACGAGGATCTCTTCGGCGCAGACGCGGTGCCAGTGGTGGTGGTCGGTGCCGCCGAGTCGGCGCACGTACTGGACGATGGTGTGCTCGTCGCCCACCTCGATGTCGCCGTGGCAGCCGGGGCAGCGGTAGAGCTTGCGGGCGATGCCGCGTATCAGCCAGGCCTCGTCGCCCTCTTCGGTTATCCCCTGGAGGCTCCAGCGCATGCTTGGCTGTCCGTCGAACTGGCCCATCAGCGGGGGCTCCTCATCGTCTTCCAATCCTCCCAGAAGGGAAAGCGGCAGACCCGGCGAAATCCTCGCCCGTGACCAAGACCGCGACGAAATCACCTCAACTTAAAAGCCTCTCCGACTACATCCAGGAGCGTTTCGAAGAGTTCTCGCGCTCCCAGAAAGATGTGGCGCGCTACATCGTCGACCACCTCGACGAGGCGGCCTTTCTCACCGCCGAGGAGCTCGCCCGCCGCGCCAGCACCTCCTCCTCGACCGTCGTCCGCTTCTCCCAGGCACTCGGTTTCGAGGGGTACCCGGAGCTGCAGCAGGCGGCCATCGAGGAGTACCGGACGACGATCGCCGCGGTCGGCTCGGCGGCGGGCCCGCTGTTCTCCTTCGACCACACCGAGCTCGAGGGGTCACTGAGCGCCGACTACGCGAACCTCGAGGAAACGGCGCGCAAGCTGACCAGCCAGCAGGTCAACGACTCGGTCGCCGCGCTCGCCACCGCGCAGCGCATCGTGATCGTCGGCGTCGACCAGATGGCGTTCTTCGCCAGTTACCTGCGCCACACCCTCAGCCTGCTCGACATCCGCGCCGAGATCGTCGCCTCGACCGGCGGCGAGAGCCTGCAGCGGCTCGGCCGGATCGACGAGAGCACCTTGGTCATCACCCTTTCGGCGGGTCGTGCCCATCCGCTGCTGCTGCGGGCGATGAAGCTCGCCCTGCACCGCGGCGCCCGCACCCTGGCGATCTCCGACGCGACGATGTCGGAGGTGGGCGAGCACGCCGAGATGACGCTCTACTTCTCCTCCAACAGCCCGTCCTTCACCCGCTCCAACACGGCGCTGATGGCCCTGGTGCAGGCGCTGGCGCACGGGTTGTACGCACGGGATGAAGACCTCCACCGGGACCGCATCAAGGCGTACAAACTGAAGTAGGGCGGGAGCGGACCGCGCTCTCCGCGCCCTAATATGGGCGCATGCCCGACCGCGCGACGTTTCGACTGAAGACCGGCCTCGCCGAGATGCTGAAAGGCGGGGTGATCATGGACGTGGTCACCCCCGAGGAGGCGAAGATCGCCGAGGACGCCGGCGCCGTCGCCGTGATGGCCTTGGAACGGGTCCCCGCCGACATCCGCGCCCACGGCGGCGTCGCCAGGATGTCGGACCCGGCGATGATCAAGGGCATCCAGGAGGCGGTGACGATCCCGGTGATGGCCAAGGCCCGGATCGGCCACTTCGCCGAGGCCCAGGTCCTGCAGGCGCTCGAGGTCGACTACATCGACGAGTCCGAGGTCCTGACCCCGGCCGACGAGGTCAACCACATCGAGAAGCTCGCCTTCGAGGTGCCGTTCGTCTGCGGCGCCACCAACCTCGGCGAGGCGCTGCGGCGGATCGGCGAGGGCGCCGCGATGATCCGCTCCAAGGGTGAGGCAGGGACCGGCAACGTGGTCGAGGCCGTCCGCCACATGCGCGAGATCACCTCCGGCATCCGCCGGCTCTCCCAGCTGCGGCCCGAGGAGCTGGCCGCCGCCGCCAAAGAGCTGCCGGCGCCGCCGGAAGTGGTCCAGGAGGTCGCCGCCGCGGGACGCCTGCCGGTGCCGCTCTTCTGCGCCGGCGGGATCGCGACGCCGGCCGACGCCGCGCTGATGATGCAACTCGGCGCCGAGGGCAACTTCGTCGGCTCGGGAATCTTCAAATCGGGCGATCCGGCGCGGCGCGCCAAGGCGATCGTCGAGGCGACCACGCACTTCGAGGACCCCGAGCGGGTCGCCGCCGCCTCGCTCGGGCTGGGCGAGCCGATGAGCGGCCTGGAGATCGGGCCGCTGGAAGAGCAGGGCGCGCTCCTGCAGCACCGCGGGGGCTGACCTGAAGGTCGGCGTCCTAGCTCTGCAGGGGGATTTCGAGGCCCACGCGAAGACGCTGCGCCGGCTCGGCGCCGAGCCGGTCGAGGTCCGCACGCCGGAGCAGCTGGAGGGGCTCGACGGCCTGGTCATCCCGGGCGGCGAGTCGACGACGATGACGCGGTTGATCGCGTCGGCCGGGCTGGAGCCGGGGCTGCGCGCCCTGCACGAGGCGGGCCGGCCGATCCTCGGCACCTGCGCCGGGATGATCGTCTGCGACGCCGAGCACCTCGGCCTGATCGACGCGACGGCCCGGCGCAACGCCTTCGGCCGCCAGCTGCAGAGCTTCGAGGCCGACCTGGAGGTGACGGGCGCGGGGGAAGAGCCGCTGCGCGCGGTCTTCATCCGCGCGCCGTGGGTGGAGCGGACCGGCGAGGGGGTGGAGGTGCTCGCCAGCTGGGAGGGCCACCCGGTGGCGATCCGCGAGGGCAGCGTCCTCGCCACCGCGTTTCACCCCGAGCTGACCGATGACCCGCGTCTGCACGCGATATTCATGGCGATGATCACCACCGCCCGAGACCAGGCGAAGGCGGCCGCGGGGCGGGGACAGGCAATCGAGAGAGGGGCGGCAGAAGGATGAGCGGCGATCCGAGGGTTCAGAATCTGGCGAAGATCCTGGTCGGCTACTCGACCAAGGTGCAAGAGGGAGAGGTCGTCTCGATCGACGGCGAGAGTGCCGCGGCGCCGCTCCTGCTCGCGGTCTACGAGGAGGTGCTGAAGGCGGGCGGCAACCCGGTGCTGAACGTCGCCCTCGACGGGCAGATCGCCGCCTACTTCAAGCACGCCTCCGACCGGCAGCTGGAATGGATCTCGCCGTTCGCCGAGTGGATGGTCGACAACGCCGACGTGCGGATCGCGATCGGCGCCAGCACCAACACCCGGGAGCTCTCCGGCGTGCCGCCGGAGCGCCAGACGCTGCGCCAGTCGGTGACCGGGGACCTGATGGCGCGGGCGATGAAGCGCAGTGCCGCGGGCGACTTCCGCTGGGTCTACACGCTCTACCCGACCAGCGCCTACGCGTCGGAGGCCGAGATGAGCCTGGCCGACTACGAAGCCTTCTACTACGGCGCCTGTCTCGCCGACGACGCCGAGCCGCTGACCGCCTGGAAGCGGGCCTCCGAAGAGACCAACCGGCTCGCCGACTGGATCGAGGGGCACGAGGAGGTCCGGATCACCGCGCCCGGCACCGACATCAAGCTGGGGATCGCGGGGCGCAAGTTCATCCCTTGCGACGGCGACCACAACATGCCCGACGGCGAGTTCTTCACCGGCCCGGTCGAGGACGCGACCGAGGGCGAGGTCAGCTTCCACCTGCCCGCGGTGATCGGCGGCCGCGAGGTCTCCGGCGTCCGGCTCAGGTTCGAGGCCGGCCGGGTCGTCGACGCGAGCGCCGAGCGCGGCGAGGAGTTCCTGATCGCCTTGCTCGACACCGACGAGGGCGCCCGCACGCTCGGCGAGCTCGGCATCGGCACCAATTACGGCATCGGCCGCGGCACCCGCGAGGTCCTGCTCGACGAGAAGATCGGCGGCACCGTCCACATGGCGGTCGGCCAGGCCTACCCCGAGTCCGGCGGGTCCAACGAATCCGCCGTCCACACCGACCTGGTCTGCGACCTGCGCCTCGGCGGCAAGCTGGAAGTCGATGGCGTCGTGATGCAGGAAGACGGCCGCTTCATCGTCTGAGGCGCCTGGACCGGCGCGCTGCGGCGTCCTCGTCGCTCGGCTGCGGGTCACGCACCGTCGGTGCGCTCCCGTTGCCTCGCTCCTGCGTCCTTGCATCGCTTGGTCCAGGCGCCTCAGCGGGCGGATGGGCCCCCGCCTCGCGGCCCCGGCACCGCGTTCGCACTTCTCCGCGCATAGCGCGGATTACTGCGAACTCACCGGCCGGCCCCGCGGCGCGTTCGCACTTCTCCGCGCATAGCGCGGATTACTGCGAACGCGACCCGGGGTTGGGACGGGGTGGGGCCGCGGGCGGCGCGCGGCGCGGCAACTCGCCGACCGGAGCGTCTTGTTCAGAGATGCTGCTGCAGCAGGAGCGCGGCGAAGCCGAGGATGATCGTCAGGTACATCGGCAGGAGGATGGCGATCAAGGTGCGGAAGTCGGAGCGAGCCTCGCTTCGCACGATGTTGGCTTCCTGCCGTATCTCCGCCCGGACGTCTTTGAATTCGCGCCGCATCTCCGCGAAGCCCTCGTCGATTTTCCGCTCGAGGGTGTCGATCCGCTGCTCGTCCGATTGGGCCTGCATCGGCCCATCGAAGCACCGCCCGCTGCGCCCTTCAAGGGTCGTTACAGAGAATTTGCAGAGCTGATCCGAATGCCGCGCGAAGCGCGCTACTGCTTGGGGAGCGGGCTGCCGGCGAGGAAGAAGAACCAGACCATCAGGGCCAGGGCGGCGAGCGTCACCGAGGACATCATCACCGCCTCGACCACGGTCACGGCGTCGTGGACCGGGGCCGTGTCGCGCATGCTCTTCAGCCAGCCGGGGCGACTGGAGACGAGGCGGTTGCTGCCGGTGACGCGTACGTAGAGGTCGTTGAGGCGGCCGATCAGCCAGGCGTCGAAGAGGACGGTGACGATGATCCCGATCACCACGACCATGTAGGGCCCGATGCTCGGGAACTGGCTGTGGGCGAGCTTGGAGGCGATGTAGACCCAGCCGAGCGGGATCACCGTCCAGAGCGAGAAGGCCGCGAAGAGCATGGCGAAGAAGACCGCTGCCGCGGCCGCGTTTCGTCCCAGGCTCCTGACCATCGTCTCCACGGCGTTCCCCCTCTCATACAATGACACCTGTATGTCAGGACATTCGAAGTGGTCATCGATCAAACACAAGAAGGGCGCCGCCGACGCCAAACGCGGCAAGCTCTTCTCCAAGCTCGCCCGCGCGATCACCGTCGCCGCCCGTGACGGGGGTGGCGACCCGGAGGGCAACGCGGCCCTCGCCACCGCCGTGCAGAAGGCGCGCGAAGCGTCGATGCCCAAAGACAAAATCCAGAAAGCGATCGACGTCGGCACCGGGGCCGGCAACGACGGCGCGAACATCGAACGGGTCGTCTACGAGGGCTACGGCCCGGCGGGCGTCGCCGTCCTGGTCGACGCGCTGACCGACAACCGCAACCGGGCCAGCGCCGAGATCCGCCATGCCTTCTCCACCCACGGGGGTAGCCTCGGCGAGCCGGGCTCGGTCGCCTGGAACTTCGAGAAAAAGGGCGTCGTGGTGGTCGACGGAGCCCGCTACGGCGAGGACGACCTGATGCCGGCGATCGACGCCGGGGCCGACGACGTCCAGGAGGAGGGCGACAGACTGCGCGTGCTCAGCGAGCCCGGCGACCTCAGCGCGGTGAAGGCGGCGCTGGAAGAGGCGGGCGTGGAGATCGAGTCGGCGGCGCTGGCCACCGAACCGAAAAGCACGGTCGAGTTGAAGGGGCACGACGCCCAGCGGATGATCGACCTGCTCGACGTCCTCGACGACCAGGACGACGTCGACACCGTCTACGCCAACTTCGACATCCCCGACGCGGTGATGGAACAGCTGGCCGCCGCGTAGGACAGCCGCCCCCGGACGCGGAGGCGCGGCCGCAGGATCGCCGGTCGTGATGGGCGCGGCTGCGCGGGAGCAGCGGAGGCGGCGCCCGCTGCCGGGGAGGCATCCGAACCTCCGCCCAGAATCAGTCCCTTATGCAGGTTGTGATGGGTATCGACCCCGGCGCGGCGAACCTCGGCTTCGGCATCGTCCGGGTCGAGGGCAACCGCATGGTCGCGCTCGACGGCGGCGTCGTCGAGACCGGCCCGGAGCTGCCGATGGAGCGGCGCCTGGAGCGCATCCACGCCGCGCTCGGCGAGCTGATGTCGTGGCACGCGCCCGGCGCCCTGGCGATCGAGCAGGTCTACTTCGGCCGCAACGTCGGCTCGGCGATGGCGGTCGGGCAGGCGAGCGGCGTCTCGATGCTGGCCGCCGCGCAGCGCGGCATCGCCTGCTTCGCCTACACGCCGCAGGCGATCAAGATGGCGGTCTGCGGCTCCGGCGCCGCCGACAAGGCGCAGGTGCAGCGGATGGTCGGCACGCTGCTCGGCCTGAGCGACCCGCCGAGCCCCGACCACGCCGCCGACGCGCTGGCGGTCGCGATCTGCCACGGCGGTGGCGAAGGCCGCCGCCACGCGGTCCGCCGGGCCGCCACGCCGGCCGCCGAGGACAGGCCGCCGATCACCGCGCGGGTGGCTGGATGATCGCCGCCGTCCGCGGCGAGGTGATGGTCCGCCGGCCCGACCACGTCGTGGTCGAGGCGGGCGGGGTCGGCTACCACCTGGCGGTCTCCGTGGAGACCCTGAAGTCGGTCCCGGCGGCGGGCTCGGAGGCCTTCCTGCACGCCGAGCTGATCGCCCGCGAGGACTCGCTCTCGCTCTACGGCTTCGCCACCGAGGGCGAGCGCGACCTCTTCCGGCTGCTGATCTCGGTCAGCGGCGTGGGACCGAAAGTCGCGATCGCGACGCTCTCCGGCGGCAGCTCCCGCGAGCTGCTGCGGGCGATCGCGGCAGGGGACACCAAACGCTTCCAGGCCGTGCCCGGGATCGGCAAGCGCACCGCCGAGCGGATCGTCGTCGAGCTGCGCGACAAGGTCGCGGGCGAGCTCGAGGTCGAGTCGGCGATCGCCGCCGCCGAGGAAGGCGACGCCCGGGCGCTGGCCCGTGACGGCCTCGTCAACCTCGGCTACCAGCCGCTGGAGGCCGAGGAGCTGCTCGAGGGCCTCGAGGGCGACGACGCCGAGGCGCTTCTCGCCGGGGCGCTGCGCAGGGCCGGGGCGAACCGATGAGCGACGACCCGATCGGCGCCAACCGCATCCGCACCCCGGGCCTGGACGGCGACCCGGTGCCGGTGGACGCCCAGGTCACCGTGCACGACGCGCGCGTGGAGCCCGAAGACCTCGACCGCAGCCTGCGCCCGCCGACCCTGGCCGACTTCGTCAACCAGGCCCAGGTCACCGAGCAGCTCGGGATCTTCATCGAGGCGGCGCGCCGGCGCGGCGAGCCGCTCGACCACGTGCTGCTCGCCGGCCCGCCCGGGCTGGGCAAGACCTCGCTGGCCAACATCGTCGCCGCCGAGCTCGGCGTGCCCCTGGTCCAGACCGCCGGCCCGGCGCTCGAGCGCAAGGCGGACGTGGCCTCCTTCCTCACCGCGCTGGAGCCGGGCAGCGTCTTCTTCATCGACGAGATCCACCGGCTCGGCCGCGCGGTCGAGGAGACGCTCTACCCGGCGATGGAGGACGGCGAGCTGCCGGTGGTCCTCGGCCAGGGGGCCGGCGCCCGCACGGTCACCCTGCCGCTGCCGCCGTTCACCCTGATCGGCGCGACCACCCGCGCGGGCCTGCTGACCACGCCGCTGCGCGACCGCTTCGGGGTCAGCCACCGGCTCGAGCACTACAGCCCCGAGCACCTGGCGCTGATCGTCGAGCGCTCCGCCGGGATCCTCGACGTCGAGATCGACCGCGAGGGGGCCCACACGATCGCCTCCCGCTCGCGCGGCACCCCGCGCGTCGCCAACCGCCTGCTGAAGCGGGTCCGCGACTACGCCGAGGTGAAGGGATCGGGGGCGATCGGCGCCGCGGTGGCGGCCGACGCCCTGGCGATGCTGGAGGTCGACGAGGCGGGCCTCGACCGCGCCGACCGCGCCCTGCTCGACACCGTGGCCTCGAAGTTCGCGGGCGGCCCGGTCGGCCTCTCGACCCTGGCGATCGCGATCGGCGAGGAGGCCGACACGATCGAGGACGTGCTGGAGCCCTACCTGCTGCAGCAGGGTCTGCTGAAACGGACGCCGCGCGGCCGGGTCCTCACCCGGCGCGCGTACGACCATCTGGGCGTCGAAGCTCCCCAGGGCGCGGCCGGCCTGTTCTGATACCCACCGCTCCCAGGCGCTTAACTCACCCCACAAGACGATCATCTAGCCTGTCCCGACCATGCCGTTTTTCATCTGCCCCAACTGCGGACACCGCGAGGTAAGCGGCTCCCGCACCGAAGGATTCAGCCGCCGCCCCAAGGGATGCTCGAAATGTGGATTCGGATTCGTATTCGAACTACTCGACGATTATTATCCGGCACCGAACGCGGCGTTCTTCGTCTGCGATCAGCAGGAACGGGTTATCGATGCGGGCAAGGGGAGTTACGAGTTGACTGGTTTGACCGACGAGGACGTGATCGGGCGTCCGGTGCGCGAGGTGCTGGGCCTCGACTGGATCGACCCGGGCGATGGTGGCCCGGAGGCCGACACCAACGGCGACGGCACCACCGATCCGATCGAGACCTCGCTCGAGTGGGGCGTGCGCTCGCTCGGCAAGCGCGTCTCGGTCAACGCCGAGGGCGACCTGCCGGCCAAGGCGGTCGCCGACGTCTTCCCCGCCTATGACGACGACGGCGGGCTCTTGCTTGTCCTGACCCCGGAGGGATAGGGACCCGTGGGCTCGCGGCGGCAGCACGTCTTCGTCCTGCTCTTCGTGATCGCGCTGGTCGCGATCTCGGGGATCGTCATCGCAACCAAGGAAACGAAGCTCGGCCTCGACCTGCAGGGCGGCCTGCAGCTGGTCTACGAAGGGCAGCCGACCGGGACCGCGACCTCGGTGTCCGGCGAAGACATCGAAGACTCGATCGCGATCATCGAAAAGCGGATCAACAGCCTCGGCGTGTCCGAGGCTGAAGTCGCGCGACTCGGTGAAAAGAACATCACCGTCGGCCTGCCGGGGGTCACCGACGCCAACCGCGCCGCCGAACGGGTGGGGACCACCGCGCAGCTCTACTTCTTCGATTGGGAGCCGAACCTGATCGGTCCGGAGCGTCAGATCGGCGGCCACCCGGGCCAGAGCCCGCCCGCCGGTGCCGTCAAGAAGCTGGAAAAGGAATGGAAGGAAGCCGGGCGCAACCCGAAAAGCTTCGAGAGCAAACAGCTGATCGCCTCGGGCGCCTTCCCCAACGCCTACACCGCCGCGCTGCTCGCCGCCGAACAGGAACCGAACGAAGACTGCGAAAAGTGCTCGATCGGCAAGACGCAGTACTACCTGTTCGACAAGGAAGCGCCGCACAAGCTGCTCGCCGGGCCGGTGACGGTCAAGAAAGACCTTTACGAAAGCCCGACCGGGGAAACGCTGCCCAGGGACGGGATCGTGGTCGAAGTGCCGCCCGGGACGATCCTGGTCTCCGAACAGCCGACCGACGAAAGCGGCAAGGTCGACGAAACCGCCCAGCCGGGCTGGTTCGCGCTGAAAGACAACCCGTCCCTGTCGGGCAGCGAAATCACCGAACCGAAGCAGGAATACAGCCAGGGGACCGGCGAACCGAACGTCACCTTCCAGTTCACCGACCAGGGGCGCAAGAACTTCCAGAAAGTCACCCGGACGATCGCCCAGCGCGGCCAGGCGCAGGCGATCGGGCCGGTCGGCGCCGAACAGGCGGCCGCCCTCTCCGGCCACTTCGCGGTCATCCTCGACAACGAAGTCCAGAGCCGGCCGATCATCAACTTCCAGGAAAACCCGGACGGCATCGACGGCCGTCAGGGGGCCCAGATCTCCGGTGGCTTCTCCGGCGAACACGGCCTCGAAACGGCCCAGGAACTGGCGACGACCCTGCAGATCGGCGCGCTGCCGATCGACCTGCACCTGATCTCCGAGACCCAGGTCTCGGCGACGCTCGGCAGTCAGGCGCTCCACGACGGCATCAAGGCCGGGATCATCGGCCTCGCCCTCGTCGTCCTCTTCCTGCTCGCCTACTACCGCTTCCTCGGCCTGATCGCGGTGGTCGCGCTGGCCGCCTACGGGGTGATCTTCTTCGCCCTGATCAAACTGATCCCGATCACCCTGACGCTGCCGGGGATCGCGGGCCTGGTGCTGACGATCGGCGTCGCCGCCGACTCCAACATCGTCATCTTCGAGCGAATAAAGGAGGAGGTGCGCGCCGGCAGATCGATGCAGGGCGCGATCGCGGCGGGATACAAACGCGGGATCTCGACGATCGTCGACGCGAACGTCGTCACCTTGCTCACCGCCTTCATCCTCTTCGTGCTGGCGACCGCCGGTGTCAAGGGGTTTGCCTTCACGCTCGGCGTCGGCACGATCGTCTCGCTGCTGACCGCGGTCGTCTTCACCCAGGCGCTGCTCGGGACGATGAGCAACTCGAAACTGCTGCGCTCGCGCAACGTCCTGGGCGCCGGGGGAGAGGGGCGGAGCTGGCACTTCGACTTCATGGGGGCCAGCCGCTGGTTCTTCACCCTCTCCGGCGTGATCCTGCTGATCGGGGCCGTCGCGCTCTCCACCAAGGAGCTGAACTTCGGCATCGACTTCAAGTCGGGGACCCGGATCACCGCGGCGCTCGAAAAGCCGACCAACGAGAACGCGGTGCGCGGCACCCTCGAAGAAGCAGGTGTCGAAAACGCCCAGGTGCAGCAGGTCACGGTGCCGCACTTCGGCAGCAACGTCTTCCAGATCGAGGCGGCCCAACTGCAGCCGGGGCAGGTCAAATCGGTCGAAGCGGAGCTCGGCACCGAATACGGGATCGAAAAGAACGGCTTCGAAAGCACCAGCGTCGGGCCGACCTTCGGCCACCAGGTGGCGGAATCCGCGGTCAAGGCGCTGATCTTCTCCTTGCTGGTGATCCTCGTCTACGTGGCGCTGCGGTTCGAGCCGAAATTCGCGGTGCCGGTGATGATCGCCCTGGCCCACGACATCCTGATCACCGGTGGCGTCTACGCTCTGACCGGTAAAGAAGTATCGAGCGGGACGGTGGCCGCCTTCTTAACCATCTTGGGGTACTCGCTCTACGACACGATCATCGTGTTCGACCGAATACGAGAGAACGTGCCGCGCATGCCGCGCGCGGCGTTCTCGCAGATCGTCAACCGCTCGATGAGCGAGGTGCTGACCCGGTCGCTGGCGACCAGCTTCACGACGCTGCTCGCGGTGCTGTCGCTGCTGATCTTCGGCTCGGCGACCCTGCAGGACTTCGCCTTCGCGATGCTGATCGGGATCGCCTCCGGTACCTACTCCTCGATCTTCATCGCCTCGCCGGTGCTAACCGCCTGGAAGGAACGCGAGCCGCAATTCGTCCGCCGCCGCCAGCGGATCGCCGAGGTCGAGGGCGGCGTCGTCCCGGCCTTCGCCGACGACGTGCAGGTGGCGAAGCTGGCCGACGACGACGAGACCGAGGCGACGATCGCGGCGAACACCGAGGCCGAGCGCGGCACTCCCGCCGCCGAGTCGGAGCCCGAGCCGGGCGCGGTGGCGACCGCCGAGCGGCCCGAGGACGGCGACGGCGGCGAGGACGAGGAGGAGTCCGAGGCGCCGAAGGGGAACGGCAAGGCGCCGGCGCGGGCCGCGCGGTCGGAGAGCCCGGCCAACCCCGAGTCGGCGGAGCGCCGCAAACGCAACGAGGAGCGGCGGGCGCGCCGCGCCCAGCGGCGCAAAGGACGGCGGCGATGAGCGAGGTGGTCTGCTGATGGCTTTCCTGGTCTTCTTCACGATGGGCATCGCCCTCTGGCACTTCACGGTCTTCCTGCCGGACCGCTTCTGGGCGGGCATCGTCGGCGCCTTCGTCGGGTCGGTGCTGGGCGCGCTCGTGGTCGGCACGATCATCCTGTTGATCGACGGCCAGAGCGTCGGCAACACGACGATCGGCACGGCGTTGTCGGCGATCCCGGGCGTGGCGCTCGGGCTCGGCGTCGTCTGGCTGATCGGCATGCGCGAACCGCACTACGACTAGCCCCGCCCGGCGTTCGCACTTCTCCGCGCATAGCGCGGATTACTGCGAACGCGACCGCGGGTCGCGCACGTTTCCAGGCATTTTGCGGGAGGAAGGCCGGCAATTTGCCGCCGGGGGCGTTCCTAGCCTGAAACCGTGCCGGAAACCGTCAAGGCGTTCGCCGCCGATCCATACGACTACGCCGAGGCCCGGGCCGTCGGCGACGCGCTCGGGCTCAGCCTGCCGGTCGCCGTAACCTTGGTCCGGCGCGGCTACCGGACCCCGGAGGCGGCGCGCGCCTTCCTCGCTGCCGAGGAGTCGCACCCACCGGAGGCCTTCCGGGGGATGGACGAGGTCGTCGCCGTCGTCTCGATGGCAATCGAAGCGGGCGAGCGGATCACCGTCCACGGTGATTTCGACGTCGACGGCGTCTGCGCGACTGCGCTGATGATCTCCACCCTGCGCGAGCTCGGCGCCGACTGCGATTGGCTGATCCCCGACCGGATGTCCGATGGCTACGGGTTGAGCGCCGCGAACGTGGAGAAGCTCGCGATGCGCGGGACCGGCCTGCTGATCACCGTCGACTGCGGGATCACGGCGGTCGCGCAGGTCGCCCAGGCGCAGGAGCTCGGGATGGAGGTGATCGTCACCGACCACCATCAGCCGGAGGAGGAGCTGCCCGCCTGCCTGATCCTGCACCCGGAGGTCTCCGGCTACCCGTTCGCCTCGCTGTGTGGGACGGCGGTGGCCTGGAAGCTGGCCTGCGCGCTGCGCGGCGAGGTCGCCGCGGGCGCCGACGCCGCCGCGGGTGACGCGGACCTGGATCTGGTGGCGTTGGCCACCGTCGCCGACGTGGTCCCGCTGGTCGGCGAGAACCGGTCGCTGGTCAAGCGTGGGCTGGCGCAGATGCGGCGCACCGCGCGGGTCGGGCTGCGCGCGCTCATCGAGGCCTCGAAATGCGATCCAGGTCGGCTCGACGAGGGGGACCTCGGCTTCCGGCTCGCGCCGCGGATCAACGCGGCGGGGCGGCTGTACCGGGCTGACGCCGGGGTCGAGCTGCTGCTGACCGACGACGAGGCGCGGGCGAAGCAGATCGCCGGCGAGCTGGGGCGCGCGAACTCCGAGCGGCGCGCGACCGAGCGCGAGGTCGACGCGGCGGCCGAGGCGGCTCGCCGCGAGCTGCCCGACGAGCTGAAGGAGGCGAATGGCCTGGTGGTGGCCGGCGAGGGGTGGCACCCCGGCGTGGTCGGGATCGTCGCCTCGCGGCTGGTCGAGCGCCACCACCGCCCGGTCATCGTCATCTCCCTCGACGAAGAGGGGGGAGGTCGCGGCTCCGGCCGCAGCATCCCCGGCTTCGACCTGCACGCGGCCCTGGAGGCCTGCGCCGAGCACCTGGAGAGCTTCGGCGGCCACAAGGCCGCGGCGGGACTGTCGTTGAAGGCGGAGAGCCTGGAGGCATTCCGCGCCGCCTTCGTCGCGCACGCCGGCGAGGTGTTGACGCCCGCGGACCTGCGGCGCACCGAGCGGATCGACGCCATGGTCGGGGGCGTCGGCCTCGGCCTCGAGCTGGCCGAAGAGCTCGGTCGCCTCGCTCCGTTCGGGATGGGCAACCCGGGCGTGCGGTTGATGGTCCCCTCGGCCCGGGTCAGCGACGTGCGGACGATGGGCGAGGAGGGCAAGCACTCGCGCTTCAGCCTCCACAGCGGCTCGCACCGGGCGCTCGGCGTCGCCTTCGGCCGTTCCAGCCTCGGGGTCGACGACGACGACGTGCTCGACGCCGCCGTCCGGCTCGAGGTCAACCACTGGAACGGCGCGGTCGAGCCCCGGGTCGTCCTGCGCGAGGTCTACCCGCTCGAGGTCGACGGCGATGGAGACGGCGACACGCTGTCACCGCACCCGTGCGCGTGCGATGACGCGGAGTGGTGGGCGCGCTTCGACGCCGAGCTGGCCCGCGAGCTGACCGCTCAAGAGGATGGTGTGGAGAGAAAGTCGGTCATAGACCGAGAAAGGCTCCACGGCAGCGCCGATCTGGCGCCGAGGAAGGTGGTCGAGGGCGCGACCTCTTCGACGACCGCAACCATCGCCGAGCTCGTCTCGAGTGGCGCGGGCGTCCTCGCCGTTGCCGCCGATGCCTCGCGGCGCGCCGCGCTGGCCAACGGGGCGACCGGCCTCGCCCGGTTCAACGGCGGCGCCGCGCTCGTCGCCTGCCACCGCTGCGGCGCCGCGACCGTAGCCGGCCTCATCTCCCGCGCCGACAGCGGCCTCGCCCTCGTCGACTACGCCGCCCTCGCGATGGCCCCCGACCTCGCCGCCGCCTTCGAGCACGTCGTATTGGTCGACGCGCCACGCTCACCCGCAGACGTCCACCGGATCACGCTGCCGTTCGTCGCGCCCACCCCGGCCTACCTGCCGAACGAAGGGCGGGGTGGGCGCGACGACTCGCCCGGGCGCCACGCCTCGTCCCCCGGCGCCTCGTCCCCCGGCTTCCTCCACCCGCTCTTCTCCGCCGCGGAGCGCGATTTCGGCCTCGGGGTGCTCGCCCGCCAGGCGCCCTCACGCGAGACGATCGGCACCGTCTTCCGGGCGCTGCGCACGGCGGGTGAGGTCTCGGGGGCGGAGCTGCGCGCGGCGCTTGCCGGAGCAGGCCCGCACCCGCTCGATCCCGAGACCGCGGCACGTGCCTTCCGCGTCCTGCGCGATCTCGGTCTCGTGGCAGGCGACACGAAGGCGGGCGCCGGTTTGGTCGGCGTCGTATCCTCTGAAGGGACGGATCTGGAACGATCGGCGGCGTTCCGGGTCTACAGCGAAGAGCATTCGGAGGCACGGTCATTTCTGCAGAGCCCAAAACTTCCCTAGAGCGCAGGGCGCTTCTCAACGACCTGTTCGCGGTCGTCGAGGAGTTCGACTCGACGCCCGAGGACCAGCTCCCCGGCGGGCTCGGTGCCACCGCGGTCGCGGTGTCGACGATCGACCGCGACAAGGTGGAGCGCGCCTTCGACTTCGCCTGCGAGCGGCACGGCGACCAGCGGCGCCATTCCGGCGACGAGTTCATCACCCACCCGGTCGGGGTCGCGCAGATCTGCGCCGGGATGCGGCTCGACACCGAGACGCTCTGCGCGGCGCTCCTCCACGACACGGTCGAGGACACGAGCGCCTCGCTGGAGGAGATCCGGGCGGAGTTCGGCGAGGAGATCGCCCAGCTGGTCGACGGCGTCACCAAGTTGACCGGGATGAACTTCGAGAGCCGCGACGAGCGGCAGGCCGAGAACTACCGCAAGATGATGGTGGCGATGGCCACCGACGTCAGGGTGATCCTGATCAAGCTGGCCGACCGCCTCCACAACATGCGCACGCTGGGCGCGCTGCCCAAGCAGAAGCAGACGTTGAAGTCGCACGAGACGCTGGAGATCTACGCGCCGCTGGCCCACCGCCTGGGAATCCACGCGATCAAGTGGGAGCTCGAGGACCTCGCCTTCGCGACGCTCCACCCGCGCAAGTACGCGGAAATCAAACAGCTGGTCGCCCAGCAGCGCGACGAGCGCGAGCGCTACGTCGCCGAAGCGGGCGAATTCCTCGCCGAAGAGCTGGAAGAGGTCGGCATCGAGGCGGAGATCTCCGGCCGCGCCAAGCACTTCTACTCGATCTACACGAAGATGGCGAAGAAGGGGCGCGAGTTCAACGAGATCTTCGATCTCACCGCGATGCGGGTGATCGTCGGCTCGGTGAAGGACTGCTACGGCGCGATCGGCGTCATCCACTCGCTCTGGAAGCCGCTGCCGGGACGCTTCAAGGACTTCGTCGCGATGCCGAAGGCCAACATGTACCAGGCGCTCCACACGACGGTGATCGGGCCCGAGGGCAAGCCGCTGGAGATCCAGATCCGCACCGAGGAGATGCACAAGCTCGCCGAGTACGGGATCGCCGCCCACGTCGCCTACAAAGAGGGCAGCCACGGCGACCCGCAGCGCGAGAAGATGACCTGGCTGCGGCAACTGGTCGAGGCGGAGGGCGAACAGGACCCGACCGAGTTCCTCGAATCGCTGAAGGTGGACCTCTTCGAGGAAGAGGTCTTCGTCTTCACGCCGAAGGGCGAGGTGAAGAACCTCTCGGCGGGTTCGACCCCACTCGACTTCGCCTACGCGGTCCACACCGACGTCGGCCACAGCTGCGTCGGCGCCAAGGTCAACGGCTCGATCGTGCCGCTCCACTACCAGCTGCGCTCCGGCGACATCGTCGAGGTGCTGACCGCGAAGCAGAAACGGGCCCCGTCGCTTGACTGGCTGAAACTGGTGCGCACCAGCCGCGCCCGCAACAAGATCCGCGCCTGGTTCAAAGAGGAGCGCCGTGAGGACGCCGAGCGGGACGGCCGCGAGGGCCTCGAGGAGGCGCTGCGCACGCGCGGCGTGCCGATGCAGAAGATCGCCGGCTCGGCGCTGCTCGCCGACGTGATCCGCGAGATGGGATTCCGCAAAGCGAGCGAGTTCTACATCGCGCTCGGCCAGGGAAAGATCTCGACCAAGACCGCGGTCAACAAGATCCTGCAGCGGCTGAAAGCCGGCGAGTCGGTCGACGACCACGTGCTGCCGGTCAGCGAGCACTCCGACCGCGCCCGCCGCACCAAGGACGCCTCCAATTACGGGATCGTCGTCAAGGGGGTCGAGGACGTGGCGGTGCGGCTCGCCAAGTGCTGCCGGCCGGTCCCCGGCGATGACATCGCGGGCTACGTCAGCCTCGGCCGCGGGATCACCATCCACCGCACCGACTGCAAGAACGTCAAGGCGCTGAAACGGGCGCCGGAGCGCTTCGTCGACGTCGGTTGGGAGGGCGACAACGAGGCCTCCTACCGGGTCGAAGTCCAGATCGACGCCTACGATCGCACCCGCCTTCTGGAGGATCTTTCGCGGACCTTCTCCGAGGAGGGCATGAACATCATCGGCGCCTCCTGCACCACCAACCACCCGATGGTGAAGAACAAATTCGTGGTCGAGGTCGGTGATACCGAGCAGCTCAAACACTGCATCTCGCGCCTGCGCAACGTCGAGTCCGTCTTCGACGCGTATCGGATAACTCCGACTGCCTGACCTGAGGCGCCGGGACCGGCGCCTCAGGTAGAAATAGGTGATGAATTTGACCGTGGCGGTAACGGGGCCGACCGGGGAGATCGGGCGGTCGTTGATCGATGCGCTGGAGGCGTCCGAGGCGGTCGGGGCGGTGCGGGGGATGGCCAGGGGGGCCTTCGATCCCGCCGCCGCGGGTTGGCGGAAGACGACCTACCAGCGCGGCGACATCCTCGACCGCGGCCACCTGGCCGAGCTGTTCGCCGGCGCCGACGTCGCCGTCCACCTCGCGTTCGCGATCTTCGGCGAGCGCGAGGAGGCGCGGCGGATCAACCTCGAGGGCAGCCGCAACGTCTTCGAGGCGGCCGTGGAGGCCGGGGTGGAGCGGCTCGTCTACCCATCCTCGGTCGCCGCCTACGGCTTTCACCCCGAGAACCCGCAACCGCTCACCGAGGAGACGCCGGCGACCGGCTCCTCCGGCTTCTACTACTCCGAGCAGAAGGCCGAGCTGGAGGAGGAGCTCGACGAGATCCTCGCGGGCTCGGAGCTGGAGGCCTACGTCTTCCGGCCCTGCATCGTGGCGGGCCCGCGGGCGCCGATGCTGATCGAGCAGACGGTCGGCGCCGCCCGCCTCGGCGACCCGGCACCTCGCCTGCGCCGGCACGTCCTCGACCGCATCCCGCTGCTGCGCCCGATCCTCCCGGACGCCGGCCTGCCGCTGCAGCTCGTCCACCACGACGACGTGGCGGCGGCGCTCGCGGCCGCGGTCGAGGGCAAGGGCGCCCCCGGCGCCTACAACCTGGCTGGCGACGGCGAGATCCGCATCGCCGACATCGCCACGGCGCTCGGCTGGAGCTCGGTGCGGGTGCCCCGGGTGGCGCTCGGTGCCGGCACCGCGCTGGCCGGCCGCCTGTCCTTCATCAACCCGCAGCTCGAGTGGGCGACCGCGCTCACCACCCCGGTGATCATGGACACGACCAAGGCCCGCCGGGAGCTCGACTGGACGCCGCGCTTCGACGCCGCCGAGACCCTCCTGCAGACCGCCGTCTCGGGCCGCGAAACGGGCCTCCTCGACTAGGCGATGATTGTGAGGGCGCCCGGCTCGACCGCGACGTCGACCCGGGTGCGCTCGCCGATGTAGTCGCCGTCGACCTGTAGCTGGAAGGGGCGGGGAGCGCCGGAGCGGTCCTCGGAGATCGACTCGATCACCGCCTCGGTCACGTCCTGGAAGCCGAGGATCTGGCGGTGGCGCACGGCCGGCTTGCGCTGCGAGAAGAGCCGCGGCAGCAGGGTCGGCATGTCGCGCTGGGCGGCGCGTTTGAGCACCGCCATCGAGAGCTTGCCGTCGTCGATCGCCACCCCCTCGCAGACGTAGACCGGTTTGGTCGAGAAGTAGGTGAAGGGGTCGGAGTTCTGGGTGATCGCGGTGACGCCCTCGACCGGCGCCGCGTCGCCGACCGTCACCCGCAGGCGCACCGGGTTGACCAGGTAGCGCCGGTAGAAGGCCGACACGCCGGCCCAGCTGTAGTACCAGGGGCCCGCCTTCGCCTTCAGCCGCGGGTGCGCGTCGACCCGCTTGACCACGGTCGCGTCGATCCCGACCCCGCAGGCGAAGACGAAGTGGCGACCGTCGACCCGCCCGAGGTCGATCTTGCGCGGCTCCCAGGCGTCGGCCAGCGAGAGCAGGTGCTCGGTCGCGTCGACCACGTCGTTGGGGATGCCGAGGCTGCGGGCGACGACGTTGGCCGAGCCCCCCGGCAGGACCGCCATCGGCATGTCGGTGCCGGCCAGCCCGTTGGCCACCTCGTTCAGGGTCCCGTCGCCGCCGAAGGAGACGACCACGTCGTAGCCGCCGTCGCGCGCCTCGCGCCCGATCTCGGTGGCGTGGTTCTGCGCCTCGGTCGCCACCGCCTCGACGTCGTAGCGCCCCTGCAGCGCGTAGACGACCAGGTTGCGCAGCCGATCCGACACCGTCGTCGCGTACGGGTTGACGATGATCAACATCCGCTTCTTCGGCGGTTTGGCCGACTTTCGCGCGCCGAAGGAGACCATCTGCGCGGGGAGCCTACGCGACCGCTTCGAAGCGGTTCACGGCGCCGTCGAAGACCTCGCGGACGCGGCCTTCGGCTTCCAGCAGATCCATGTGGCCGATCACCTCCGAGAGGGTGAGGAAGGCCTGGGTGACGGCGATGTTGCCCCACATCGACTGGGCCAGCTCGTAGCCGCTGCGCGACCCCTCGCCGAGCAGGCGCAGCAGCTTCTCCTTGCGGCGCTCGGTCGAGGCGAAGCGGCCGTCGATCAGCTGGGCGTGGTCGTCGATCGGCTCGCCGTGGCCGGGGAAGAGGATCGACCCGGCGGGCAGCTCGCGGGTCTTGGCCAGCGAATCGAGGTAGGCCGACAGCGAGTGGGTCCGGCCCGCCGAGCCGTCGAGCGGCCGGGCGATGATCGGGTTGGAGGAGATGTGGGGGAGGAGGTGGTCGCCGACGAAGCCCATCTGCCGCTCGGCGTCCCAGAAGACGGTGTCCATGGGGCTGTGGCCGGGGCGGAAGAGGACCTCGAGCCGGCGGCCCGCGAGGTCCACCGTCTCCCCGTCGGCGAGCGGCCGGGTCACGTTCACCGGGCCGCCCCATTCGCGGAAGGTCGAGGAGACGCTCTGCAGCGCCATTGCGGTCTGCTCGGGGACGCCGCTGCGCAGCATCAGCTCGACCGCGAACTCGTCGTCGCGCTCCGATTCGGCGTCGTAGTCGGCCAGCCGCCGCGCCGCCGCGCCGAGCGCCGCGACCTCGGCCCCGGAGTGCTCGACGACGATCTGGGTGAGGCCGATGTGGTCGAGATGGTTGTGGGTGACGAGGACGAGGTCGATGTCCTCGATCGCGTGCCCGTGGGCGGCGAGGGACTCGCCCAGCACGTCGAGCGAGCGGCCCGAGTTCGGCCCGGTGTCGACCAGGGTCAGGGGCTCGTCCTCGATCAGGTAGCAGTTGACCTTGCCGACCGCGAAGGGGGTCGGGATCGGCAGCTGGTGGATGCCCGCGAGGGCAGCCTGCTCGAGTGCCTCCTCGGGGGTGGGGGTCACCCGCGGATCAGCCCCAGGACCTCGTCACGGCGCCGTTCCATGTCCTCGCGGGAGACCAGCGACTCGAGGTTGAGGCGCAGCAGTGGCTCGGTGTTGGAGGGCCGGACGTTGAAGTGCCAGTCGGGGTAGTCGACCGAGACCCCGTCCAGTTCGGCGATCTCGGCGTCGGCGTATCGCTCGCGGATCGCGGCCAGCTTCGCCGCCTGGTCGTCGACCTCGGAGTTGATCTCGCCGGAGATGAAGTAGCGGGAGCGGAACTCCGCCATCAGCTCGCCGATCGTGCGCCCGTCCTTGGAGAGCAGCTCCAGCATCAGCAGCGCCGGGATCGTGCCCGAGTCGGCGTTCCAGAAGTCGCGGAAGTAGTAGTGGCCGGAGACCTCGCCGCCGAACGCGGCGCCCTCCTCGCGCATCTTCGCCTTGAAGAACGCGTGGCCCACCCGCGAGAGGTCCGAGCGGCCGCCCTCGGCGGCGATCAGGTCGGGGACCGCGCGGCTCGAGCGCGGGTCGTAGAGGATCAGCGCGCCGGGGTTCTTGGCGAGGACCGAGCGGGCGAGCAGCGCGCAGACGAAGTCGCCGTCGCAGAACTCGCCGGAGCCGTCGATGAAGAAGCAGCGGTCGGCGTCGCCGTCCCAGGCGATCCCGAGGTCGGCGCCGGTCTCGCGCACCCGCTCGATGATCATCCGCCGGTTCTCCTCGAGCAGCGGGTTGGGCTCGTGGTCGGGGAACTCGCCGTTCGGCTCGAAGTACATCTCCTCCAGCTCCAGCGGCAGCTGGGCGAGGATCGGGCCGATCATCGGGCCGCCCATCCCGTTGCCGCCGTCGACCACGACCTTCATCGGCTTGATCGCCGTCGGGTCGATGAAGCCGAGCGCGTGGGCGCGGTACTCCTCCCAGATGTCGACCTCCTCGAGCGCGCCGCCGCCCGGCGCCTCGCCGAGCCCGGCCTCGATCTCCGCCTTGACTTCGGCGATCCCGGCGTCGCCGGAGAGCGGCAGGGCGCCCTCGCGGACCAGCTTCACGCCGGTGTAGGCCTTCGGGTTGTGGGACGCGGTGCACATCGCGCCGCCGTCGAGCCCCCGCGAGCCGACCAGGTGGTAGAGCATCTCGGTGGCGACCATCCCGGCGTCGAGCACGGTGGCGCCCTCGAAGATCATCCCGTCGCGCAACTCGGCGGCCATCCTCGGCGCCGTGATCCGCATGTCGCGGCCGAGGCCGATGCGCAGCTCGCCCGCCGGCTTGTCGCGCAGCCGGGCCAGCACCCGGGCGAAGGCGCGGCCGATGTCGTGGGCGGTGCCCTCGTCCATCTCCTCGCCGTAGATGCCGCGGATGTCGTAGGCCTTGAAGATCCCCGGGTTCAGCTCCACGAAGCCCCCTTCAGCACGGCGTAGCTCTGCTCGATCGTCTGCGGCATCACTTTGGTGTCGGCGATCACCGGCATGAAGTTGTTGTCCCCCGACCAGCGCGGCACCACGTGCATGTGGATGTGGTGCTCGACCCCGGCGCCCGCAATCCGGCCCTGGTTGAAGCCGACGTTGAAGCCGTGCGGCGCGTACTGGTCCTCCAGCCGGCGGATCGCGGTCTGGGCGAGCGCCATCATCTCCGCGGTCGTCTCCGGCGGGATCTCCTGGATCGCGCCGATGTGCGCGTAGGGCGCCACCATCAGGTGGCCGTTCGTGTACGGGTAGAGGTTGAGGATCACGAAGGCCCGCTCGCCGCGGTGGACGATCAGGTTGCCCTCGTCGTCATCCTGCGCGGGCTTCGCGCAGAAGATGCACTGCTCCTCGATGTCCTTGGCGGCGTCCGACACGTAGGCGAGGCGCCAGGGCGCCCAGATCCGAAAGTTGGCCACTGGAACGTGAGCCTATGGGAAAGCCGCGCCCGGACGCGGGAGCGAGGCGGCATCCATATCTGATCCTCCGCCGCCTCGCGGGAGCAGAGGGCGCGGCGCCTTTTGTCAGAGCCATCCGCGCCGGCGGAACCAGACGACCATCCCGATCAGGATCAGGAACATCACCGCGATCACGACGAAGAAGTCGGCCAGATTGCCCTCTCCCGGCACCTTGACGTTCATCCCCCAGATGCTGGCGATCAGGGTGAGCGGCAGGATCACGACGCTGATCGAGGTCAGCACGCGGAGGATGTCGTTGAGCCGGTGGGAGATCACCGACTCGTTGGTCTCCTCGAGCGCCTCGATCACCTCCTTGTAGTTCTCCAGCATGTCCCAGATCCGCTCGTGGGAGTCGACGATGTCGTCGAAGTAGATCTCCAGGTCGAAGTCGGGGGAGAGGTAGCGCGATTTGACTTTCTCGAGGTCGCGCAGCACCGGCCGCTGTGGGCGGATCACCTTGCGGAAGTTGATGATCTCCTGCTTGACGTTGGAGATGTCGCGCACGATGTCCTCCGAGCGGCCCTCGAAGATGTCGTCCTCGAGCGCGTCCAGCTTGTTGCCGATCTTGCGCAGCATCGGGAAGCAGTAGTCGAAGCTGTCGTCGACCAACCGGTAGAGGAGGTAGCCAGAGCCGCGCGAGAAGAGCTGCTCGCGCAGCTCTTCTTTGCTGCGACAGCGCTCGAACAGGTACTCGACCGGCTGCAGCGGCTGGTTGGGGATCGTGACGAGGAAGTCCGGGCCGACGAAGAGGTCGAGCTCGCCCGCGCCGAGCCGCTTGGCGGAGCGGTCGAAGACCGGCAGGTTCAGGACGCTGAACAGGTAATCGTCGTAGATGTCGATCTTCGGGCGCTGGTTGCGCGAGAGGACGTCCTCGAGGTCGAGGGCGTGGAAGTCGAAGTGCTCCTCCAGCCAGGCGCGCTCCAGCGCCCCGGGGTGCTCGATGTTGACCCACCGAAGCCCGCCCCACTCGATCTCCTCGACGTGGGGGGCCTGGGGCTCAGCCGACTCCGCCGGCGGGACGAGCTCGCCGCGGCGGTTGCGCCGCAGCCGAGGTTTCGGGAGGTTCGGCATCGGCCGCACCAGTCGACTCGTCGTGGGGGAGCATCGCGGTCACACGGGTAGGTTAGCCGCCGAGGGCGCCACCACCGAAACGTCGACCGGGCCGTGGTAGGCTTCGCCCAACATAAGCGCCACATCTAGAGGGGTGGAGGGACTGGCCCATAGAAGCCCCGGCAACCATCGCGAGCGATCTTCGCTCACGACAGGTGCCAACTCCAGCAGGCGAATGGCCTGACAGATGTGGGGGATGTCCGATCTCCTGGACCTCTGCCCCACGTGGCGGAGGTTTTTCTACATAAGGGCAAAGGAAGGATCGGATGTCAGTCGACAGCTTGAAGTGCAAGGAGTGTGCGAGCGAGTACGAGCTCGGCGCCACCTATTTCTGCGAACGGTGCTTCGGCCCGCTCGAAGTCCGCTACGACCACTCCGAGCTCGACGCCGCGGGGGCGAAACGGCGGATCCAGGCGGGCTCGCGCGGCATCTGGCGCTACGCCGACTTCCTGCCCTTCGCCGGCCGCCCCAGCGACCCGCTGGAGCCGGGCCTGACGCCGCTCCTGCGCGCCGACCGGCTGGCCGAGCGGCTCGGGGTCGAGGCGGAGATCTGGATCAAGAACGACGCCGCCAATCCGACCCACTCGTTCAAGGACCGGGTCGTCGCGGTCGCCGTCGCCAAGGCCCAGGAGCTCGGCTTCGAGACCGTCGCCTGCGCCTCGACCGGCAACCTGGCCAACGCGGTCGCCGCCCACGCCGCCGCCGCCGGGCTCGACTCCTACGTCTTCGTGCCCGCCAACCTCGAGGAGCAGAAGCTGCTCGCGACCGGCGTCTACGGCACCAACCTCGTCGGCGTGCGCGGCAACTACGACGACGTCAACCGGCTCTGCACGCAGCTCGCCGAGACCCACCCGTGGGCGTTCGTCAACGTCAACCTGCGCCCCTACTACGCGGAGGGCTCCAAGACGCTCGCCTTCGAGACCGTCGAGCAGCTCGGCTGGGAGCTGCCCGACCGGGTCGTGAGCCCGATCGCCTCCGGCTCGCTGTTCACCAAACTGGGCCGTGGCTTCCAGGAATGGCTCGACCTCGGTCTGGTCGCGGGCGAGCAGCCGACCTTCAACGGCGCCCAGGCCGACGGCTGCAGCCCGGTGGCCACCGCCTTCGCCGAAGGCTGGGACGTCTGCAAGCCGCAGCGCCCCGACACGATCGCCAAGAGCCTCGCGATCGGCGACCCGGCCGACGGTCCCTACGCGGTCGAGCACGCGCGGCGGACCGGCGGCGGGATCGACTCGGTCTCCGACGCCGAGATCCGCGAGGCGATCAAGCTGCTCGCCGAGACGACCGGGGTCTTCACCGAGACCGCCGGCGGCGTCACGATCGGCGTGCTGCGCAAGCTCGCCGAACGAGGCGAGCTGGCGGCCGGCGAACGCGTCGTCGCCTACATCACCGGCGAGGGGTTGAAGACGCTCGACGCGACTCGCGATACGTTCTCGATGCACGAGATCGATCCCACTCCCGACAGCTTCGATGCCGAGTTCGCCCAGGAGGTAAGTGTCTAGATGAGCGTCACCGTGAAGATCCCGACCCAGCTGCGCGCCGCCACCGGTGGAGAGGCCGAGGTCGAGGTGGATGGCTCCAACGTCGGCGAGGTGCTCGACGCGGTCTTCGCCGCCTACGGCGATCTGCGCGAGCGGATCACCCAGGACGGCAGCCTGCGCCGCTTCGTCAACGTCTACGTCTCCGGTGAGGACATCCGCTTCCAGCAGGGCCTCGAGACGCAGATCAACGAGGGGGACGAGGTAACCATCCTGCCGGCCGTAGCGGGAGGGTGAGTCTTCCGCCGGTCGTCGTCCTCTGCGGCGGGCGGGGGACGCGGCTGCGGGAGAAGACGGAGACCCTGCCCAAGCCGCTGGTCGAGATCGGCGGCAGGCCGATCGTCTGGCACGTGATCGGGATCTACGCGGCGCAGGGCTTCGACCGCTTCCTGCTCGCGACCGGGTATCTGGGCGAGCAGGTCGAGCGCTTCGTCGCCGCCGAGGCGTGGCCCGAGGGGATCTCGGTCGAGTGCGTCGACACCGGGCTCGACACGCCGACCGGCGGGCGGCTGGCGGCGCTCGGCGAGCGGCTCGCCGAGGGGACCTTCTGCGCGACCTACGCCGACGGGGTCGCCGACGTCGACCTCGGGGCGCTGCTGGCGGGTCACCGTGAGGCCGGGCTGGCGGCGACGGTGACGGTCGTCCGCCCCGACCTGCAGTGGGGGGTGGCCGAGCTGGCCGGCGACCGGGTCGCCGGCTTCGTCGAGAAGCCGCGCTCCGAGCATTGGATCAACGGCGGCTTCTTCTGCTTCGAGCCCGCCGCGCTCGAGCGGATGGGGCCGGAGTCGGTGCTGGAGCGCGGCCCGCTGGAGGCGCTCGCCGCCGCCGGGGAGCTGCGCGCGCACCGCCACGAGGGCTTCTGGGACTGCATGGACACCTACAAGGACGCGATCGTGCTCGACGACCTCTGGCGCGGCGGCGAGGCGCCGTGGCGGGTCTGGGACGCGACCTCGGCGAACGCACGTGGCTAGATGGGCGGGGGGCCGGGCGCTGGTCACCGGCGGGCACGGTTTCGTCGGCTCCCACCTGGCGGCCGGGCTGCTGGCGGCGGGGAGCGCGGTGCGGGTGCTGGACCGGCCCGGGCCGCGGCAGACCGACCTCGGCGGTCCGCGCGCCTCGGGACTCGACCTGCTTGGGGTGCGGGGCGAGGTCGAGCTGCGCGAGGCCGACCTGCTCGACGCCGACGGCGTCGCCGCCGCGGTGGCGGGGTGTGACTCGGTCTTCCACCTGGCCGCGCAGACGATCGTCGGCGTCGCCCGCCGCTCCCCGCACGAGACCGTCGACGTCAACGTGCGCGGGTCCTGGAACGTGTTCGCGGCCTGCCGCGAGGCGGGCGTCGGCAAGGTCGTCTTCGCCTCCTCCGACAAGGCCTACGGGACGGCGCCCGAGCTGCCCTACCGCGAGGACTTCCCGCTGCGCGCCGACCACCCCTACGACTCCTCGAAGGCGGCCGCCGACGTGATGGCTCGCGGCCTGGCGCGGGAGTGGGGGCTGCCGATCGCGGTCAGCCGCTTCGCCAACGTCTACGGCGGCGGCGACCTGAACTTCACCCGCCTGGTGCCGGAGACGGCGATCGCGGTCGCCGACGGCAGGGCGCCGCGGATCCGCTCCGACGGCGCCCCGCGGCGCGACTTCCTGCACGTCGACGACGCCGTCTCCGCCTACCTGGCGATCGCCGCGGCGCTCGAGGGCGAGGGGGCGGCGGGCGAGGCGTTCAACGCGGGCGGCGACCGTCCCCACACCGTCCGCGAGGTGGTCGACCTGATCGCGGCGGTCGGCGGGGGAGAGGTCGAGCCGGAGTACGGCCCGGGGCTGCCGCCGGGCGAGATCCGCGACCAGTACCTGGACTCGGCCAAGCTGCGCGATCTGACCGGCTGGGCGCCCGCGGTGGGACTGCGCGAGGGCCTGGGGCGTACGGTGGAGTGGTACCGCGAGCACGAGGAGGCGCGGCCCTGATGTGCGGGCGCTTCACGGTCACCACCAAGGACACCAAGAAGGTCGCCGACCGCTTCCAGGTCGAGCTGGAGAAGGCGCTGGCGAAGAGCTCCGGCGGCGACGGCGACGGCGCGCCGGCGGCGCGGGAGTCGGCCAAGGCCGGCGGCGACGACGGCGAGGCGACCGAGCGGGCCGCGCCCGGCCTCGGCCGCTACAACGTCGCCCCGACCCAGGAGGTCATCGTCGTGCGCTCCTCGCCGGACGAGGAGGAGGCCCGGGCGGGCGAGCGGGAGGCGCGGCTGATGCGCTGGGGCCTGGTCCCGGTCTGGGCGAAGGACCTCAAGGTCGGCTACCGGATGATCAACGCGAAAGTGGAGAACCTGACCAAGAGCCGCGCCTACGGCCCGCTGGTCGGCAAGTTCCGCCATCGCTGCCTGATCGTCGCCGACGGCTTCTACGAGTGGATGAAGGCCGAGGATCCCAAGCAGCCCCGCCGCCCGTGGCGCTTCACCGTCGACGGCGGCGAGCTCTTCGCCTTCGCCGGGCTCTGCACGCGCAAGGAGTGGGCGGACCCGGAGGAGCGCGGCGTCGACGCCGACGGCTACCTCTACAGCGCGACGCTGATCACGACGACGCCGAACGCCGTGGTGCGGCCGGTCCACGATCGCATGCCGGCGATCCTGGCGAGCCCCGAGGCCGAGGCGGCGTGGCTCGACCCGCGGCTCTCGACCGAGGAGGCGATCGAGCTGTGCGGGCCGCTCGACGCGGCGCGGATGCAGGGCGCGCCCGCCAACCCGGCGCTCAACAAGGTCGGCAAAGGGATGGCCGAGGGCCCGGAGCTGCTGGTCGCCCCGCCCGCCTGAGCCGGCGTTCGCAGTTTTCCGCGCATAGCGCGGCAAAGTGCGAACGCACCGGGGCGCCTGCCGATGAGTTCGCAGTTCTCCGCGCATAGCGCGGCGAAGTGCGAACGCGGGGGTGGGGACGCGGTGGGCGGGCGGCCACCGCCGCGGTCATTCGCCTTCCGGCTTTTCGGTTTCCCCCGCCGCTTCTTCGGCTTCTTCGCGTTCTTCCTGTTTTTCTGCTTCGGCTTCTTCGTCGATCGGCGGCGAGACTTTGCTCAGTTCGCCCTTCGTTTCGACGGTCGCCGTGCCGGCGGCGACTTCGAGTTCGCAGGACATTTCCGCCAGCGGGGGCTTGCGGGTCTTCCAGACGGTGTAGAAGGGCAGTTCGATCGGCACTTCCGGCTTGCCCTTGGGCAGGAAGTATTTGAGGTGCTCGGTGCCTTCTTCGAATTCGGGCCATTCGAGCTTGACGCCCTGGACCGTCGTCCAGCGCAGGGGCAGGTCGCCTACTTCCAGCACCGCGTATTCGCTGTTGTGGGAGGCGAAGTTGATCAGCACGGTCGGTTCCACGTTCTGGCCCCAGATGCCGTTTTCGGAGGAGCGCGGGTAGCTCGACCGCAGTCCGCCGTGGGTGTGGGCGATTTCGGTGTCGCGCCGCGGCGCGTGGGTGGCGCAGAGGACGCGGCCTTCGCCGACCGGGGCCCCGGCGTCGATCTTCAGCGTGGTGAGCGCCCGGAAGAGCGAGTAGCCGGCGACGTTCGTCCCGGTCTCCTGGATCTTGCCCGCGAGCAGCTGCATCTTCGAGTTGCCGCCGCCCGGGATGGTCGCCGGCGCCGAGGGCGGGACCTTCGCCTGCCGGACGAATTCCAGGTGCGCGAAGGCGCCGCCGCCCTTGCCGGTGGCGAGCAGCGCCGCCGCGAGCGTGGCGAGCAGGCCGACCACGACGACGACGATCGCGCCGCGGGGTATGCGGTCGTTCGGCTTGGCCTCGGGTGGCGTCGATCCGCTCTCCATTGCGGCGCGACAGTATTGAAATCGCCCGACGGGGTGTTCCCTCCGCCGCGGGTTGGGGTACGAATTGAGGCGTGCCACCGATCGATGCAAGCATCCCGACCGTTCAGTCTGTCTCCGTGCATGGGCGCACGGTCTCCTACCTGCGGGCGGGCGACGGGCCGCTGCTGCTCCTCGTCCACGGCATGGCGGGGATGGCACGCAACTGGGACTCGGTGATCGAGCCGCTGGCCCTGCACAACACCGTCGTCGCCCCCGACTTCCCCGGCCACGGCGACTCGGCGCCGGGCGGCGGCGACTACAGCCTCGGCAGCCTGGCCAGCGGCCTTCGCGACCTGATGATCGCGCTCGGCCACGACCGCGCGACCCTGGTCGGCCACAGCCTCGGCGGCGGCGTCGCCCTGCAGTTCGCCTACCAGTTCCCGGAGCTGGTCGAGCGGCTGGTGCTCGTCTCGAGCGGCGGCCTGGGCCACGAGGTGGGATTCATCCTCCGCGCCGCGGCGCTTCCCGGCGCCGACCTCTTCCTCCGCGCCACCGCGGGCCCCGGCGCGATCGCCGGCGGGTGGCTGAGCGGCGCCCTCGCCCGGGTCGGCCTGCGCCCCAACGCCGACCTCGCCGAGGTCGGGCGCGCCTACGCCACGCTGGCCGACGCCGACCGCCGCAGGGCCTTCCTCTCGACCCTGCACGCCGTGGTCGATACCGATGGCCAGCGGGTGGCGGCGCTCGATCGCCTCTACCTCGCCGAGATCCTGCCGGTGCTGATCGTCTGGGGCGAGCGCGACCCGATCATCCCCGTCGCCCACGGCCGCGCCGCCCACGCTCGGCTCCCCGGCAGTCGCCTCGAGGTCTTCCCCGACGCCGGGCACATCCCCCAGCTGGAGAGCCCCGGCCGCTTCGCCGCCGCCCTGCAGCGCTTCCTCGACCAGACCGAGCCGGCCGACTTCGACCACGCCGAGTGGCGCGCCCTGATCGGCGGCAGGTAGCCCCTGCGGCTGTCCGGGTCAGGAGCGGCGCTGGGCGTCGTAGAGGCTCCAGATCTCGTCGTAGACGCCGTGCGCCGCGGTGAACGGTGCCAGTGACTCGCGGTCGTCCCAGCCGTAGGCGTCGAGCGCCTGGCGGACGAAGGCGGCGTCGGCGCCGCGCGCTTCGAGCGCGATGAGGTAGCCGGCGAGGTCCCAGTGCACCGGGCCGCACAGCGTGTCCTCGAAGTCGTTCCAGAGCAGCCCGTCCGCGGTGCTGAGCAGGTTGCTGAGCGACGCGTCTCCGTGCAGCGCCTGGGTCGGCAGCGAAGTGGCGAACACGCTCTCCTCCAGCGCCGCCAGTCGCTCGCCGAGGGAGTCGATCGCGGCGCGGTCGAGGTCCGGGGTAGGGCGGAGCTGTGCGCGCAGGCGCTCGATGTCCTCCCGCAGGTCCCTCATCCCGGCGAGGTCCCCGGGGAAGCCCGCGAGCGCGTCGTGCAGATCGTGCAGGGCGCGGCCGACCCGCACCGGGTCGCGCGGCTCCGTCCGCCCGCTCACCGGCGCCCACGCGCAGAACGTCATCCACAGGCCGTGGGACCGATACGGGCCCGGCTCGATCAACGGGCTCGGCGCCACCGCCAACCCCGACGGGGCGAGGAACCGCAGCACCGCGACCTCGCGGCGCAGCCAGCGCTCGGGGTCGTCGTGCAGCGCCACGGTGCCGCTCATCACCCTTGCGACCACCGGGGAGGGCCGCATGTGCACGAGCACGTTGCTCCCCGAGTCGAGGATCGCGGCCCGCTCGCAGGGCAGGCCCTGCGCGGCGGCGACCGCGCGCGCCGCGACGATCGCCTCCTGCTCGGTCACACCAAGGTCCAACGCGCCCGACAGGATTCGAACCTGTGGCCTTACGCTCCGGAGGCGTACGCTCTATCCAGCTGAGCTACGGGCGCTCACCGACCAGCTTAAGGACTCCGCGCCCGCGGTGCGCCGGCCTCTCCCACGCGGGTGCGCGGCAGGCGACGACCGCGTAGCCTCAGGCGGCCATGGATCTGGAGGTGACGTTTCTCGGCACCGGCGCGTCGGCGCCCTCGGCGCGGCGCTCGACCGCCGCGGTGCTGGTCGCGCGCGGGGGCGACCGGCTGCTGTTCGACTGCGGCGAAGGCACGCAGCGCCAGATGCAGCGTTCACTGGGGCTGACCCAGGTCGACGAGATCTACCTGACCCACTTCCACGCCGACCACACGCTGGGGCTGCCGGGTCTGCTGAAAACGTATGACCTGACCGACCGCGAGGCGCCGCTGCGGGTGTTCGGCCCGCCCGGGCTGAAGGAGCTGTTCACGGTGCTGCGGCCGCTGATCGGCCGGCTCGGCTACCCGCTCGAGCTGGAGGAGCTGCGGGCGGGGGAGAGGGTCGACCACGACGACTACGCGGTCGAGTCCTACGAAGCGGCCCACCGGGTGCGCGCCTTCGGCTGGGCGCTGGTCGAGGACGACCGACCGGGGCGCTTCGACCCGGCGGCGGCCAAGGAGGCCGGCGTACGCGAAGGCCCCGACTTCGCCCGCCTGCAGCGCGGCGAGGCGGTGGAGGGCACCGGTGGCACGGTGAAGCCCGAGCAGGTCATGGGACAGTCGCGGCCGGGCCGGATCGTCGTCGTCACCGGGGACACCGCGCCCTCGCCCGCCACCGTCGCGGCGGCCGCGGACGCCGACCTCCTGGTCCACGACTCGAGCTTCGCCGAGGAGGACGTCCAGCGCGCCGCCGAAACCGGCCACTCGACCGCCGCCCAGGCCGCCGCGGTCGCCGCCGAGGCGCACGTGACGATGCTCGCCCTCGTCCACATCTCCGCCCGCTACCACGTCGGCAAGGTCCTCGACGAGGCCCGCGCCGTCTTCCCCGACTGCGTCGCCCCGCGCGACTTCGACCAGATCATCGTCCCCCTCCCCGAGAAAGGCGCCCCCCGCCTGGTCCCCAACGGCGCCCGCGAGCGCGGCGGCAACGATCCCACCGCCCAGCCCGTCCCGGATTGAGTCGACGGCGCAGGCGCTAGCCAGCCCGCGCCCGACTGACCCTGCCGAAGCGGACCCCCGTCAGCCCGCGCCCGATGGAGCAGCCGGAAGGCGGACCCCCGTTGGCCCCGAGGGAGATGGGCCTGGCGCGCCCTCGCCGGAGCCTCCCCCCGGCACCGCGGAGTGACCCAGCGCCGAAGGCGCTCCAATCTGCACCGCCTCCGGCGGTGCTGCGCTCCGGCGAGGGCGCGCCAGGCCCATCCCGCAATGCCCCGAGAGTCCGCCTCCCGCGCTGCTACAGTCGTCGCGTCCTTTAACCCGGTCCCGCGAGGCCAGGAAGGAAGCGAAAAGTGAGTGAGAAGGTCGTCCTCGAACACGAGGGCATGAGGCGAACGCTGCGGCGGATCGCCCATGAGATCGCCGAGAAGAACCCGGAGCCCACGCGGCTTTCCGTGGTCGGCATCCACACCAGGGGCGCCGTGCTGGCCCGTCGCCTGCACACCGTCCTCGGCGAGCTGGTCGGGACCGAGCTACCGATCGGCGACATCGACATCTCCTTCTACCGCGACGACGTCGGCGCGATGGCGCCCGCCACGCAGCCGGTCGTCCACGCCTCCCACATCGACTTCGACCTGGCCGGCCGCACCGTGGTCCTCGTCGACGACGTCCTCTTCACCGGCCGCACGGTGCGGGCCGCGATCGAGGCGCTCTTCGACTACGGCCGGCCGCAGCGGGTCCAGCTCGCCGTGCTCTGCGACCGCGGCCACCGCGAGCTGCCGATCCGCCCCGACTACGTCGGCAAGAACCTGCCGACCGCCCGCGAGGAGCGGGTCAACGTCCGTCTCGAGGAGACCGACGGCGTCGACCAGGTGACGATCTCCGAACCCAGACCCGTGGAGGCGATGGCATGAGGGACCCGGCATGAAGAACCTGCTGAGCATCGAGGAAGTGGACCGCGCCGCGATCGAGGCGGTCCTCGACCGCGCCGAGAGCTTCGCCGAGGTCGGCCGGCGCGACATCAAGAAGGTGCCGACCCTGCGCGGCCGCACCGTCGTCACCCTCTTCTACGAGTCGAGCACCCGCACCTCGAGCTCCTTCGAGCTGGCCGCCAAGCGGCTCTCCGCCGACCTCGTCTCGGTGAAGGCGGCGGGCTCCTCGGTCGACAAGGGCGAGTCGCTGAAGGACACCGTCGCCACGCTCTCGGCCTACGACCCGGCGGCGATCGTCATCCGCCACCCCTACGCGGGCGCCGCGCAGATGGTCGCCGGCTGGACCGGCGCCGCGGTCGTCAACGCCGGCGACGGCAAGCACGAGCACCCGAGCCAGGCGCTGCTCGACGTCTACACGCTGCGCCGCAGACTGGGCGCGCTGGACGGCAGGCGAATCTGGATCGTCGGCGACGTCCTCCACAGCCGGGTCGCCCGCTCGAACCTGATCGCCTTCCGCCGGATGGGCGCCGAGGTGACGGTCTGCGGCCCGCCGACCCTGATCCCGCGCGGGATCGAGGAGCTCGGCTGCACGGTCGTCCACTCGCTCGACCGGCTGGAGGAGGCCGATGTGGTCTACGCGCTGCGGATGCAGCTGGAGCGGATGGAGGGCAGCTTCGTCCCCAGCCTGCGCGAGTACGCGGCGACCTTCCAGATCGACACCCGGCGGCTCGGCCCGCGGCAGCTGCTGATGCATCCGGGGCCGGTCAACCGCGGGGTCGAGATCTCCGGCGAGGCGATCGACTCGCCGCAGTCGCTGATCGGCGAGCAGGTCGCCGCCGGCCTGGTGGTGCGGATGGCGATCCTCTACGAGCTGCTCGCCGGCCGGCCCGAGCGCCCGACCGAGGTCGACGACGAGAACGAGGCCGCCCGGGTGGGCGCACCGCGGATCGGGCAGCCGGCGTGAGCGGCCTCACCGACCGGCTCGACGTCCGCGCCGGACGTCCCGCCGACCTGGTCCTGCGGCGCGCCACGCTGCTCGACCCGGTCGCCGGGATCGACGGCGTCCACGACCTGGTGATCCGCGGCGGCAAGATCGCCGCGCTCGCCGCGCCGGGCGAGGCCGACCTCGACGGCGCCGAGGAGCTCGACGCCGCGGGCCTGCACGCGTTCCCCGCCTTCTTCGACCCGCACGTCCACCTGCGCACCCCCGGCCAGGAGCACAAGGAGGACGTCGAAACCGGCAGCCGCGCCGCCGCCGCCGGCGGCTACTGCGGGATCATCGCGATGGCCAACACCTCGCCGCCGGTCTCGACCGCCGCCGACATCGCGGCGCTGCGCGAGCAGGCGCGCGCCGGGGCCTCGGTGCCGGTCGGCTTCCTCGGCACGGTGACCGTCGACATGAAGGGCGAGGAGCTGACCGAGATGGTCGAGCTGCGCGACGCCGGCGCGCTCGGCTTCTCCGACGACGGCCTGCCGATCCGCAACGCCCGGATCATGCTCCGGGCGCTGCAGTACCAACGGCTCTGCGGCGGCACGATCGCCCTGCACGAGGAGGACCCGGAGCTCTCCGGCGAGGGCGTCATGCACGAGGGCGCGGTCTCCGCGGCGATCGGCCTGGCGGGGGTGCCCTCGGTCTCGGAGTCGACGATGATCGCCCGCGACGCGGCGCTGGCCGCCTACGAGGACGCCCGCATCCACGTCCAGCACCTCTCCGCCGCCGAGTCGGTCGACGTCGTCCGCGCCGCCAAGGCGGCCGGGGTGCGGATCAGCGCCGAGGCGAGCCCGCACCACCTCTGCCTCACCGACGAGGAGGTCCGCAGCCTCGACCCGCGCCGCTTCAAGATGAACCCGCCGCTGCGCCACGAGTCCGACCGCCAGGCGCTGATCGCGGCGCTGCGCGACGGCACGGTCGACTGCATCGCGACCGACCACGCGCCGCACCACCTGGACGAAAAGGAGGTCCCGTTCGAGCAGGCGGCGATGGGCGTGACCGGCCTGGAGACCGCCTTCGCGGCGCTCCACACCGAGCTGGTCCTGCCCGGGGTGATCGACCTGGGCCTGCTGGTCGAGCGCCTGGCGGGCGGCGCGGCGCCCTTCGACGTGCCGCGGCCGACCCTGGCCGTCGGCGCCGAGGCGAACGTCGCGCTCTGCGACCTCGCCGCCGAGTGGACGGTCGGCGAGGACGGCTACGAGAGCCGCTCCTCCAACTCCTGGTGCGAGGGGCGGGCCCTGACCGGCCGCGTGCTGGTCACCGTGGCCGCCGGCCAGATCGCCTACCGACTTCGTTCCTTCTCCCTGGGAGTCGCCTCATGACCAGCCAGCTGTTCCCTATCACCAGCATTCCGGCAAAAGGAACGGCTGCATGAGGGGCGGGTACCTACTGCTCGAGGACGGGACGCGCTTCGACGGCGAGCTGGTCGGGCATTCCGGCCAGGTCACCGGCGAGGTCGTCTTCAACACCGCGATGACCGGCTACCAAGAGGCGGTCACCGACCCCTCGTACGCGGGCCAGATCCTCGTCTTCACCTACCCGCTGATCGGCAACTACGGGGTCAGCCAGGCGGCGATGGAGTCCGAAGCGGTCCACGCCCGCGGCGTGGTCATGCGCGACGCCAAGAACCGCGAGGACGCCGCCACCGCCGAGGGCGGCTGGCTCGACTGGCTCGACGACACCGGCACGCCGGGGATCAGCGGCGTCGACACCCGCGCCCTGGTCCGCCATCTGCGTGACCGCGGCGCGATGCGCGGCGGCATCTTCGGCCCCGAGGTCCCCGAGTCCGAGGCGCGCGAGCGGATCGCCGCCGAGCCGTCGATGGCGGGCGCCGACCTGGCCCGCACGGTGACGCCGCCGGAAGCGGTGCGCTTCGCCGGCGACGGCCCGCACGTGGTCGGCATCGACACCGGGATCAAGCTCTCGATCGTCCGCCAGCTGCGCGAGCGCGGCGTCCGGCTCACCCTGATGCCCTGCGACTCCGGCCCCGAGCAGATCCTCGCCGAGGACCCCGACATCGTCTTCCTCGCCAACGGTCCCGGCGACCCGGCCGCCCTCGACTACGTCGTCGAGACGGTCCGCGGGCTGATCGGCAAACGCCCCGTGTTCGGCATCTGCCTCGGCCACCAGCTGCTCTGCCGGGCGGTCGGACTGAAGACCTACAAGCTGCCCTTCGGCCACCGCGGCGCCAACCATCCGGTCAAGGACCTGGCCACCGGCCGCATCGACATCACCTCCCAGAACCACGGCTTCGCCGTCGAGGGCCCCGGCGGCGAGCCGCGGATCGAGGGCGATGAGCCGGTCCGCTGGGACACCGACTTCGGCGTCGCCGAGCTCTCCCAGCTGAACCTCTACGACCGCACGGTCGAGGGGCTGGTGCTGCGCGACGTCGCCGGCGCCACCGTCCAATACCACCCCGAGGCCGGCCCCGGCCCGCACGACGCCCGCCACCTGTTCGACCGCTTCCTCGCCCTCGCCGACCAGAAGGACCGCGCCTGACCCATGCCCCGCCGTGACGACATCGAGAAGATCCTGCTGATCGGCTCCGGGCCGATCGTCATCGGCCAGGCGGCCGAGTTCGACTACTCCGGCGTGCAGGCCTGCAAGGTGCTGCTCGAGGAGGGCTACGAAGTGGTCCTCGTCAACTCCAACCCGGCGACGATCATGACCGACCCGGAGTTCGCCACCGCCACCTACATCGAGCCGCTGCTGCCCGGGCCGGTCACCAAGATCCTCGAAAAGGAGCGCCCCGACGCGCTGCTGCCGACCCTGGGCGGCCAGACCGCGCTGAACCTGGCGATGAACCTGCACGAAGACGGCACCCTGGAGCGGCTCGGGGTGGAGCTGATCGGTGCCAACTCCGAGGCGATCCGCCGCGCCGAGGACCGCCAGCTCTTCCGCACGACGATGAACGAGGCGGGGCTGCGGATCCCGTGGTCGATCACGGTGGAAAGCCTCGACGAGGTCGACAAAGGCCTCGCCTCGGGCGAGATCACCCTGCCGGCGATCGTCCGGCCCGCCTTCACGATGGGCGGGCAGGGGGGAGGGGTCGGCCACACCGAGACCGAACTGCGCCAGGTCGTCTCCGAGGGCCTCGCGGCGAGCCCGATCAACCAGGTGCTGGTCGAGGAGTCGGTGATCGGCTGGGGCGAGTTCGAGCTCGAGGTGATGCGCGATCGCAACGACAACGTGGTGATCATCTGCTCGATCGAGAACGTCGACCCGATGGGCGTCCACACCGGCGACTCGGTCACCGTCGCGCCCGCCCAGACGCTCACCGACCCGCTCTACCAGGAGCTGCGCGACGCGGCGATCAAGGTGATCCGCGCGATCGGGGTGGAAACCGGCGGCTCCAACGTCCAGTTCGCGGTCGACCCGGAGTTGGGCGCGGTCGTGGTGATCGAGATGAACCCGCGGGTGAGCCGCTCCTCGGCGCTGGCCTCGAAGGCGACCGGCTTCCCGATCGCCAAGATGGCGGCGAAGCTGGCGGTCGGCTACGCGCTGGAGGAGATCCCCAACGACATCACGCGGGCGACGCCGGCGTCCTTCGAGCCGACGATCGACTACGTCGTCACCAAGATCCCGCGCTTCGCCTTCGAGAAGTTCCCCGGCTCCGACGGCCGGCTGTCGACCTTCATGCAGTCGGTCGGCGAGGCGATGTCGATCGGGCGGACCTTCCGCGAGTCCTTCGCCAAGGCGATGCGCTCGCGCGAGCTCGACTCCACGCCCGAGTTCCCCGCCGACGACGCCGAGCTGCTGCAGGCGCTCGCGACGCCGACCGCGGAGCGCTTCGACCAGGTGCTGGAGGCGCTGCGGCGCGGCCTCGGCGTCGAGGCGGTCCACGAGCACAGCCTGATCGACCGCTGGTTCCTGCGCGAGCTGGAGGCGCTGGCGCTCGAGGGCGACGGAACCGACGGCCTCGTCCGCACCTACAAGGCGGTCGACACCTGCGCCGCCGAGTTCGAGGCGGCGACGCCCTACTACTACTCCGGCCACGAGCGGCGCGGCGCCGGCGGGGAGCCGCCCGCCTCGGAGATCCGCCGCGAGACCGGGCGCGAGTCGGTGGTGATCCTCGGCGCCGGGCCGAACCGGATCGGTCAGGGGATCGAGTTCGACTACTGCTGCGTGCACGCAGCGATGACCGCCCGCGAGCTGGGCCGCGACGCGGTGATGATCAACTGCAACCCGGAGACCGTCTCCACCGACTACGACACCTCCGACCGCCTGTACTTCGAGCCGCTGACGGCCGAGGACGTGCTCGCGGTCTGCGCGGAGGAGCGGCCCGAGGGCGTCATCGTCCAGTTCGGCGGCCAGACGCCGCTGAAGCTGGCGCGGACGCTCGAAGAGGCGGGCGTGCGGCTGCTCGGCACCCCGGTCGACGCGATCGACCTGGCCGAGGATCGCGGTCGCTTCGGCGCCCTGCTGCGGCGTCTCGACATCGCCCACCCGCCCTACGGGACCGCGCTGTCGGCCGAGGAAGCCGAGATGATCGCCGCCGACGTCGGCTTCCCGCTGCTGGTCCGGCCGAGCTACGTGCTCGGCGGCCGGGCGATGGAGATCTGCTACTCGACCGAGGACCTGCGCAACTACCTGCGCGTGCACGTCAAGGCCGACCAGGAGCACCCGCTGCTGCTCGACCGCTTCCTCGAGAACGCGATCGAGGTCGACGTCGACGCGCTCGCCGACGGCGAGTCGGTGTTCGTCGCCGGGATCATGCAGCACGTCGAGGAGGCCGGCGTCCACTCCGGCGACTCGGCCTGCGTGATCCCGCCGCTCAGCCTCGGCGAGGAGATGCTGGCCGAGATCCGCGCCACCACCGAGCGGATCGCGCTGGAGCTCGGGGTCGTCGGGCTGCTGAACATCCAGTACGCGATCGCCGACGGCAAGCTCTACGTGATCGAGGCCAACCCGCGCGCCTCGCGCACCGTCCCCTTCGTCTCCAAGGCGATCGGGGTGCCGCTGGCGAAGGTCGCGGCGCGGCTGATGCTGGGGGAGAGGCTGGCCGACCAGGAGCTGCCCGAGGGGCTGCCCGAGCACGTCAGCGTCAAGGAGGCGGTGCTGCCCTTCGCCCGCTTCGCCGGCGCCGACTCGGTGCTCGGCCCGGAGATGAAGAGCACCGGCGAGGTGATGGGGGTCGCGGCCGACTTCCCGACCGCCTTCGGCAAGGCGCAGGCAGCCGCCGGGGTGGTGCTGCCGCGGGAAGGCTCGGTGTTCATCACCGTCACCGACACCGACAAGGCGGCGGCCACCCAGCTCGCGGCGCGCCTCCACGACAGCGGCTTCGAGATCATCGCCACCGGCGGCACCGCGATGGCGATCGAGCGGATGGGGGTGCCGGTGCGTCGCATCAACAAGCTGCACGAGGGGTCCCCGCACGTCCTCGACCTGATCCGCAAGCGCGAATGCGACCTGGTGATCAACACGCCAAGCGGCTCCGGCGCGCGCGCCGACGGCTATGAGATCCGCACCGCGGCGGTCCGCCACGGCATCCCCTCGATCACGACGATGACCGCGGCGACGGCGGCGGTGCGGGCGATCGCCGCCGGGCGCGGGATCGACAACGAGGTGCGCAGCCTGCAGGAGATCCACCGCGCCGCCTCCTCCGCGCTCGCCGGGGGCGAAGGGGAGCGGTGAGCGCTCCGGCCCCGCTTCCGCGTTCGGGGGCGGCGCCGCGGGCCCCGTTCGGGCGGCGCCGGTGCGCGGTGGCGGCGAACCGCGACTCCGGCGGGTACCGGGTCGTCTCCGTGCTCGACGCCGCGGGCCCGACACCGGCGGCGGGCCAGTTCTACATGCTGGCGGCGGCCGCGGCCTGGGGCGCGCGCGACGGCCGCGCCTTCCTGCCCCGGGCGATCTCCGTCGCCGAGGTCGCGCCCGCCCGCGGCGGCGGCGTCCGCCTCGACTTCCTGCTCGACCGGGTCGGCCCGGGGACCGAGCGGCTGTGCGGGATGGAGGAGGGAGAGGACGTCTGGCTGACCGGTCCGCTCGGCAACTCGTTCGCCTCGCCGCGGGCGATGTCTCCCGGGGCCGCCGGAGCGGTCCTGGTTGGCGGCGGGGTGGGGGTCGCCCCGCTGGCGATGCTGCGCCGCCACTTCGGCGAGCGCGCCGTCCCGCACCGCGTCCTGCTCGGCTTCCGCGACGCCGCCCACACGGGCGGCCTCGACCTCTTCTGCGGCTCCTCCGGCGCCCTGTGCCCGGAGGTACGCCTGGCTACCGAGGACGGCCACGCGGGACACGAGGGCCGCGTCACGGACCTCCTGCTGCCGATCCTGGCCGGCGATGACGCCTCCTCGGCGGTCGTCTACACCTGCGGGCCTCCCGCGATGCTGGAGGCGGTCCGTTCGCTCTGCGAAGCCCACGATGTCCCTGTCCAGATCGCCGACGAGAGCCCGATGGCCTGTGGCTTCGGCGCCTGCTTCGGCTGCGCCGTCCCGAAGCCCGGCGGCGGCTACATGCGCCTCTGCGTCGACGGCCCGGTCCTGAGCCCCGGGCCGGCGGGTCCTGTCGCCGCCGGGGACCCCCCGTGTCCTGCGGTAGCTGAAGCTTCCTCGGACACGGGCCCCCCTACGGCGCCACCCCCCGCCAGCGGCGCAGGCGGCGGACGGCTCGGGGGACAGGCGCTGGAGTTCTGCGGGATCGAGCTGGAGCACCCGGTGATCAACGCGTCGGGGACGTACGACGCGATCGCGGCATACGAGGTGTTCGGGGAGGAGCTGCTGGAGGACTTCCCCTTCAGCGCCTTCGTGTCGAAGACGATCACGCCGGAGCCCAGGGCCGGGAACGCGCCCAGGCGCATCTGGGAGACGCCGAGCGGGATGCTCAACTCGATCGGGTTGCCGAACAAGGGGCTGGACGGGTTCCTCGCCGAGGATCTGCCGAGGCTGAGGATGCTGCCGGTGCCCTTGATCGTCTCGATCATGGCGACGACCCGCGAGGACTTCGCGCGCTGCGTCGAGCGGGTCGCGGCGCGACGGGAGGTCGCGGCGATCGAGCTGAACGTCTCCTGCCCCAACGTCCACTCCGGGCTGATCGTCGGCGAGGACCCGAGCGAGACGGAGGCGCTGCTGGGGGCGCTCCGCCCGCTGACCGAGAAGCCGCTGATCGTGAAGCTGACGCCCAACGTCGCCGACGCCGGGTCGGTCGCGGCCGGCGCCGAGCGGGGTGGGGCCGACGCGGTCTCGCTGATCAACACGGTGAAGGGCACCGCGGTCGATCCGGCGACCGGCGCGCCGGCCCTCGGCAACGGCCACGGAGGGCTGTCTGGGCCGGCGGTCCGGCCGGTCGCGCTCGAGCAGCTGCGGTCGGTGCGGGCGGCGGTGGAGCTGCCGATCGTCGGCATGGGAGGGATCTCGAGCGGCGCCGACGCGGCCGAGTTCCTCGCCCTCGGGGCGGCACTGGTGGCGGTCGGCACCGAGAGCTTCAGGGATCCCCGGGCCGGCTCGCGGATCGCCGCCGAGCTCGGCCTCTCGCGCTCCGCGAGCCGGCCGGCCGAGCCCGCGCTCGACCTCGACTAGAGGTTGAGATGAATTTACGCGCAAATGGGTGACATCGCCTTGCGTGCCCCCGACCCGCGGCTATACTCGCCGCCGCATGACGAGCCCGTCCGTCAAGACCTCTCTCGCGGCCCCGGAAAGGTCCCTCGACCAGAGGATGGAGGCGCTCAAGCGGGCCAACAACATTCGGACCGCGCGGGCCAAACTGAAGAAGGACCTGAAGGCCGGCCGCTCGAGCATCCACACGATCCTGCTCGACCCGCCCGAGTACGTCCTTACCGCCAAGGTTTTCGACATGCTCCTCGCCGTTCCCAAGTACGGACGCGTGAAGACCAATCGGATCCTCAACCAGTGCAGGATCTCCCCGTCGAAGACGATCGGCGGCCTCTCCGAGCGCCAGCGCGCCGAGCTCATCTCGCTCCTGCGCCGCTGACGGCGGCTGCAAACCGGCGCATGTCGGCGTCCTCGGTCGCTCGCGTGCGGAGCACGCCACGGTCCCTGCGTCCGGACGACCTGCTTGGTTTTCGCTCGCCGTCATGAACGCCAAGGTCTTCGTCATCACTGGTCCCTCGGGGGTCGGCAAGGGCACGCTGATCAAGAAGCTGCTCGAGCGCGTTCCCGGGCTGGCGCTCTCGGTCTCGGCGACGACGCGGGCGCCGCGCGAGGGCGAGGTGGACGGGGTCGACTACCACTTCCTCACCGAGGAGCAGTTCCAGGAGCGGATCGCGGCGAAAGACTTCCTCGAGTTCGCGACCTACTCCGGCAACCACTACGGCACCCTGAACTCGGAGCTCGATCGCTGCCTCGAAGAGGGCCGCTCGGTCGTCCTCGAGATCGAGGTCCAGGGCGCCACCCAGGTCCGCGCCGCGCGTCCGGACTCGGTCCAGATCTTCATCGCCCCGCCCGACCCGGCGGTGCTCCGCCAACGCCTCCGGGGCCGCGGCACGGACTCGGCCGAGGCGATCGACCGCAGGCTGAAAACCGCCGAGCAGGAGCTCGCCCAGCGCGACGACTTCGACCACCGCATCGTCAACGACGACCTCGACGCGGCGGCCGCGGAGCTGGAGTCGGTCGTCCGTGACAGCCTCGACCTCCCCGCGTAGGGACCGCGCCGCGGCGTTCGCAGTTCTCCGCGCTATCCGCGGATAACTGCGAACGCCGCGTCAAAGGGGGTGGGTCTCGGGCGTCCCGACCCCCGCACCGTCTACACTGCCTGGCCGAATGATCAAACCACGCGTAGACAAGCTTCTCGATCACTCCGACTCCCACTACGCCGCCGTCGTCGTGTCGGCGAAGCGGGCGCGGCAGATCAACAGCTACTTCCACAACCTCGGCGAGGGCGGCTTCGGCGAGTACCCGCCGCCGATGGTGGAGACCAACCCGGAGGGCAACTACCTCACGATGGCGCTGGAAGAGCTGGCCGAGGGCAAACTCAAATACGAGTACCGCAGCTAGGCGCACCGCGCCGGCTCCGGGGAGCTCTGACAGATGGCCCGGTTGCTGCTGGGCGTGAGCGGTGGGATAGCGGCGTACAAGTCGCTCGAGCTGGCGCGCCTGGCGACCCTGGCCGGACACGGGGTCCGCGTCCTGATGACCGAGAACGCGGGCCGCTTCGTCGGCGCCGCCTCCTTCGAGGGCATCGTCGGGGCGCCCGTCCTCACCTCCGAGTTCGAGCGCGACCCGATGCGCGGCGGCTTCCCGGGCGAGCCGGGGGAGGGGGGCCACGACCCGATCGGCCACCTCGAACTGGCCGCCAACTGCGACGCCTTCCTCGTCGCCCCGGCCTCGGCCAACACCGTCGCCAAGCTGGCGGCGGGGTTCGCCGACTCGATGCTGACCACCTCGTTCCTCGCCTGCCCGGCGCCGCGACTGCTCGCCCCGGCGATGAACGACCGCATGTACGCCGATGCCGCGACCCAGGCCAACCTGGCGACGCTGCGCGGGCGCGGCGTGGAGGTGATCGAGCCCGAGGAGGGCCTGCTCGCCTCGCGCGGCGAGCGCGGCCGCGGCCGGCTCCCCGACCCCGCGCGGCTGCTCGCCGCGGTCGAGGCGGCCGCCTCCTGGCAGGGCGCCCGGCCGTGGGACGGGCTGCACGTCCTCGTCACCGCGGGCGGCACCCGCGAGCCGCTCGACCCGGTGCGCTTCATCGGCAACCGCTCCTCCGGCCGGATGGGGGTCGCCCTGGCCGACGCGGCCGCCCGCCGCGGCGCCACGGTGACCCTGATCGCGGCCAACGTCTGGCTGCCCTCCCCGGCCGGGGTGCGACGCCTCGACGTGGAGACGACCGACCAGCTGCGGGCCGCCGCGACCGCCGAGTTCCCCGCCGCCCAGGTCCTGCTGATGGCCGCCGCACCCGCCGACTTCCGCCCCCGCGCGGCCGCCGCCGAGAAGCTCGCCCGCGACGGCGCGCTGGAGCTGGAGCTGCGGCCGACCGAGGACATCCTCGCCGGCCTGGTCGCGACCCGCGCCCCGGGGCAGACGATCGTCGGCTTCGCCGCCGAGCACGGGGGCGACGCGGTCGGCCGGGCACGCGCCAAGCTCGCGCGCAAGGGTGCCGACCTGATCGTCCTCAACGACGTCTCCGACCCGCGGATCGGCTTCGAGAGCGCCGAGAACGAGGTCACCTTGGTGGCCGCCTCCGACGAGGTCGAGGTGCCCCGCGCCGCCAAGGCCACGGTCGCCGAGGCGATCCTCGACCGGGTCGATGCGCTCCGCGCCACCGCCGACGCGCCCGGCGCGAAGCCGCTGTAGCCGTCGGCGCGCTCCGCCGTCCGCGGACGTCAGATGGTCCTGCTCGCCGCGGTGAGTTCGCAGAAGTCCGCGCTATGCGCGGAGAAGTGCGAACTCATCGGGAGGCCGGCGCGTGCGGTCGACCTTTGGTCCGGTAGGCGGACGTCAGGACGACCGCGTCGATACGGCCGGACGAAAGGTCGACCGCATCACCTGCGGTGAGGAGCGCGCCGCCGGGACGGGCGGAGGCGAGGGTCGGCGCGCCCGGTCCGGGCCGAGCCTCTAAGCTCCGCGGAGGCGCCGGAACGGCGCGTCTGGGCCGCAAACAGGGCGTTTTGGCCTGGCGCTCGGGGCAGCTATACTGGGCCCAAGCTTTTCCCGTCCCTATCTGTATCGCGCAGTCGAGAAGTGGGCCTGGCCCACTTTTTTTACGGCCCGAACCGGGCCTCCACCGATTACGAATGCCTTGTATGAGTGACCTTCAAACCGACATCCAGAGCCAACTTTCCGAGCTTGACCCGGACATCGAGCTGCTCGCCGTCGAGCAGCCCGGCAACGAGATGCTGCGGCTCTTCATCGACCACCCCGACGGCGTGGATCTGGCGCTCTGCGAAAGGGTCACCCACCACCTCAACCACCTGCGCGCCGACTACGCGCTGGAGGTCTCCTCGCCGGGGGAGAAGTACCGTCATAAACGCGCGAGCAACGCTTTCGAGACCAAGGAGTCTTCCCAGTGAGCAAAGAGATCGTCGAGGCAGTCAAAGGACTGGAGCAGGAGAAGGGCATCTCGGCCGACAAGTTGATGGACGCTCTCGAGGACGCCCTGCTCTCCGCCTACAAGAAGACCCCCGGCGCGGCGAAATACGCGCGCGTCGACCTCGATCACGAGACCGGTGACTTCCGCGTCTTCGAACTGATCCTGCCGCCGGAGCTGGAGGAGAAGCTGCTGGCCGAAGCGGTCGAGCAGCAGGAGCAGGAACGCGAAGTCGACCCGGAGACCGGCGAACTGAAAGAGCCGGAGGAGCCCGAGCTCGACCCGGAGATGATCGCTCCCTACGAGGACCAGATCACGACCCGCGACGTCACCCCCGAGGACTTCGGCCGGATCGCCGCGCAGACCGCCAAGCAGGTGATCCTGCAGCGGATCCGCGAGGCGGAGCGGCAGATGATGTACGACGAGTACCAGGACCGGGTCGGCGAGCTGATCACCGGGATCATCCAGCAGTCCGACAAGCGCTACACGCTGGTCCAGCTGCGCGAGCGGGTGGAGGCGCTGCTGCCGAAGTCCGAGCAGGTCTACAACGAGCGCTACGACCACGGGATGCGGGTCAAGGCGGTCATCACCGACGTCTCCGACTCGACCAAAGGCCCGGCGATCGTCGTCTCGCGCCGCAGCCCGGAGCTGATCAAAAGCCTGTTCGAGCTCGAGGTGCCGGAGATCGCCGACCGCCTGGTGGAAATCGTCGGCGTCGCCCGCGAGCCCGGCTACCGCTCGAAGATCGCCGTCGTCTCCCACGCCGACGGGGTCGACCCGGTCGGCGCCTGCGTCGGACCGCGCGGCTCGCGCGTCCGCATGGTCGTCTCCGAGCTGCGCGGCGAGAAGATCGACATCATCCCTTACAACGACGAGCCCGCCCGCTTCGTCGCCAAAGCCCTCTCGCCTGCCCGCGTCCGCGAGGTGATCGTCGACGACGAGGAGCGCCAGGCGACGGTGATCGTCCCCGACGACCAGCTCTCGCTGGCGATCGGCCGCGACGGCCAGAACGCCCGGCTCGCCGCCCGCCTCACCGGCTGGCGCGTCGACATCAAGTCGGAGACCGAGTTCGCCGCGGAGGAATCGGAGGTCGAATACGAGGGCGAAGAAGCCTTCGACGGCCGCTGCATGGCGGTCCTCTCGAACGGCCGGCGCTGCCCCAACGCCGCGATCCCCGGCTCCACCTACTGCGGCCTGCCCCAGCACCAGGCGCTCTCGCGCTTTGACACCAGCCAGGTGGCGGTGCTCGCCGACATCGCCGACGCCGAGGTCGCGATCCTCGCCGATCCGGACGCCGACCAGGGCCAGGTCGACGAGATCGTCGTCCGCGCGGTGGCCAACTTCGTCGAGGAGGCCGAAGAGGAGGCAGCCGAGGAGTCGGTGGTCGACGAGATCGTCGACCAGGCGATCGCCGAGGAGGAGGCCGAGGAGGCCACCGAGGACCCGGTCGAGGCCGAGCTGGCCGAGGAGGCCGCCGAGGAGGCGGCGCTCGAGGCCGAAGAGTCCACGGGCGAGGCGCCCGAGGCCGACGGCGCGGCCGCGGTCGAGACCACGGAGACCACCGGGGAGCCGGTGGCCGAGGAGGCTGAGCAGGCCTAGTGGCAAAAAAGCGGGTTCACGAGATCGCGAAAGCACAGGGCGTCAGCTCGAAAGAGCTGCTGGCGGCGTTGAAGGCCGCCGGCATCGAAGCCAAAGCGGCGGCGTCGAGCGTCGAGGAGGCCGATGCGCTGCGGGCGATCGGCGCCGCCAACGGCGGCGGCGAGGCCCCGGCGCAGGCCAAGCAGCAGGCGCCGGCCAAGGCGGCGCCGAAAGCGGCGCCCGGCGACGGCAAGGCCGGCGCCAAGGCCGCCGCACCCACCAAGGGCGAGGAGGAGCAGAAGCATCCTTCGACCTCGACCCAACCGGTCAAACCGCCGGCCAAAAAACCTGCCACGTCGAACAAACCGGTCCGCCCGACCGGGGGCGGCGCGGGCGGCGGCGGCGCGGGCGGCAAAAAACGCCGCGTGGTGATCGACTCCCAGGCCGCCCGCCGCGACCAGATGGGCGGACCGCCGCCGCAGCGGCCGCCGCGCCGTCGTGGCGGTCGCCGCCGCCGGCCGCTGCTGGAGGAGCCGCCGTCGACCCCGGCCGCGCCGAGCGAGCCCGAGGCGACCAAGGTCAACTCCGGCGCCACGGTCCGGGAGGTCGCCGAGAGCCTCGGCCTCGCCCCGGCCGAGGTGATCAAAAAACTGATGATGATGGGCGAGATGGCGACGCTCACCCAGACGCTCACCGACGAGTCGATCCGGGCGATCGCCGACGAGTACGACCGCAAGATCGAGATCGTCCGCGCCGCCGACGAGGAGCCCGAGGAACCGGAATTCGCCGACGCCGCCGAGGACCTGGTCGACCGCCCGCCGGTGGTCACGATCATGGGCCACGTCGACCACGGCAAGACCTCGCTGCTCGACGCGATCCGCGAGACCGAGGTGGCCGCGGGGGAGGCCGGCGGCATCACCCAGCACATCGGCGCCTACCAGGTCCACCACGGCGAGAAGACGATCACCTTCCTCGACACGCCGGGCCACGCCGCGTTCACCGCGATGCGCGCCCGCGGCGCCAAGGTCACCGACGTGGTGGTCGTGGTGGTCGCCGCCGACGACGGCGTCATGCCGCAGACCAAAGAGGCGATCGACCACGCCCGCGCCGCCGGGGTGCCGATGATGGTCGCGGTCAACAAGGTCGACAAAGAGGGGGCCAACCCCGAACGGGTCCGCAACGAGCTCGCCCAGGAGGGGATCACCCCGGAGGAATGGGGCGGTGACACGCTCTTCTGCGACGTCTCGGCGAAGACCCACCAGGGCCTCGACGAGCTGCTGGAGAGCATCCTCCTGGTCACCGAGCTGGAGGAGCTGTCGGCCAACCCCGACGCCCCCGCGTCCGGGAACGTGATCGAGTCCCAGCTCGACCCGGGCCGCGGCCCGGTCGTCACCGTGCTGGTCCAGCGCGGCACCCTGGGGGTCGGCGACTCGCTGGTCGCCGGGCCGCACTGGGGGCGGGTGCGGGCGATGCACGATTTCCGCGGCGAGGTCGTCCAGGAAGCGGTGCCGGGGATGCCGGTCGAGGTGCTCGGCTTCGACGGGGTCGCCGACGCCGGCGAGTTCGTGCAGACGGTGGAGAACGACCGCGAGGCCCGTCGGCTCGCCCAGGAGCGCGCCGACCGCCTGCAGCGCGAGGCGCTGGCCCGCCGCAACGCCCGCAAAGTCAGCCTCGACGAGGTCTTCGCGCGCGCCCAGGCGGGCGACATCAAGGAGCTCAACATCGTCCTCAAGGCCGACGTCGCGGGCTCCCTGGAGGCACTCCAGGACGAGATCGCGAAAGTGCCGCAGGAACGGGTCGGGATCAACATCATCCACTCCCAGACCGGCGGCATCAACGAGTCCGACGTGATGCTGGCCTCCGCCTCGGAGGCGATCATCATCGGCTTCAACGTGCGGCCGCTGGCCGACGCGCGGCGCGCCGGCGAGCGCGAGGGCGTCGACATCCGCACCTACTCGGTCATCTACAAAATCACCGAAGACCTGCGCAACGCGATGGAGGGCCTGCTGGAGGCGGTCGAGGTCGAGGAGACGGTCGGCGAGGCGGTCGTCAAAGAGACCTTCAAAGCCTCCAAGGTCGGCCGCATCGCCGGCTGTCAGGTCACCGAGGGCAGGGTCCTGCGCGCCGCCAGCGTGCGGCTGCTGCGCGAGGGCACCGTCGTCTGGACCGGCAAACTGGCCTCGCTGCGGCGCTTCAAAGACGACGTCGGCGAGGTCGACGAGGGTCAGGAGTGCGGCATCGTGCTGGACGGGTACGCGGACGTGAAATCCGGCGACGTGCTGGAGTTCTTCGAGACCAAACAGGTCGAGCAGACGCTCGAGTAAGTGAGGTGGCATGGCCGGCGCTCGCATGCGGCGGGTCAACGAGGTGCTCCGCGAGGTCATCGGCGGAGTCGTCTCCGGTGAGCTCGCCGATCCCAGGCTCGGATTCGTCACGGTGACCGCCGTCGAGACCAGTCCGGACCTGCGCACCGCAAAAGTCTTTGTGAGCGTTCTTGGCGACCCGACGGAGCGCGACGCTACGCTGGATGCCCTGCGCTCGTCCCACGGCGTGATCCAGTCCCGGATCGCGGCCGAGACCAGGATGAAGCGCACGCCGACCTTGACCTTCCACTACGACGACACGATCGAACGGGGAGTGCGGATCTCCCGCCTCCTCGACGAGGGCGCCGAGAGCGAGGACCGATGAGCGACCTGACCGCCGCCCCAACCGACCCGGTGGCCTCCGACAGCCAGGCCGCCGCCTCCGACCTGGAGCGGATGGTCGCCGAGCTGGCCGCCCACGACCGCTTCCTGCTGACCGCCCACGAGGGCCCCGACGGCGACGCGCTCGGCTCGCTGCTCGGCATGCACCGACTGCTGCGCAAGCTCGGCAAGGACTCGGTGATGTTCCTCGCCGCGAAGGAGTTCCCGCTGCCGATCGAGTACCGCTTCCTGCCGCTGGAGGAGGTCTTCCACGAGGCACCCGCCGACATGGCCGACCGGGTCATCGTCTTCCTCGACTGCGGCAACATCGACCGCATGCCGGTCGACTTCCTCACCAAGGGGGAGAACCGCAAGCTGAACATCGACCACCACCACGACAACACCCGCTTCGGCGACGTCGACCTGGTCGTGCCCGGTGCCTCCTGCACGGCGGAGATCGTCTACGACATCGCCCACCTGATGGGGGTGCCGATCGACGCCGAGATGGCGATGCCGCTCTACGTCGGCCTGATCACCGACACCGGCAAATTCATGTACGAGAACACCAACGCCCACACCCATCGGGTGGCGGCGGAGCTGATCGACGCCGGGGTCGACGTCGACGACACCTATCGCCGGCTCTACGAGCACGTGCCGATCGAGAAGCTGCGGCTGGTCGCGCGGGCGCTGGATGCGCTGCAGCGGCACTGCGCCGACCGCCTGGTGATCAGCTACATCACCGAGGCGGACTACGCCGCGACCGGCGCCGGCGAGGAGATGACCGAGGGGGTGATCGACCACCTGCGCTCGATCGAGGGGATCAAGGTCGCCGCGGTGGTCCGCGACCTCGGCAACCGCGGCCGCTCCGCCCGCAAGGTGAGCCTGCGCTCCAGCGAGGGCGACGTCGACGTCTCGGCGATCGCCCGCAAGCAGGGCGGGGGCGGCCACAAGCGCGCCGCCGGCTTCTCGACCGACGACGACCTCCCGGCGCTGGTCGACTTCCTCAGCCACGAGGTCACGGCGCAGCTCGGCGACTGAGCCGTGGCTCCGTCCGACGCCGCCGGGGCGGTGCTGCTGGTCGACAAGCCCGCCGGCAGGACCTCCCACGACGTGGTCGCCGCGGTGCGCCGTGAACGGGGCGTGAAAGCCGGGCACGCCGGGACCCTCGACCCGTTCGCCACCGGCCTGTTGCTGGTCCTGCTCGGCGGGGCCACCCGCCTGCAGCGCTTCCTGGTCGGCCTGCCGAAGACCTACCTGGCGACGGCGCGGCTCGGCTGGACCTCCTCGACCGGCGACCCCGACGGCGAGCTGACCGAGACCGGGCGCGTCCCAGACTCGCTCGAGCTGCCGACCGGGACCGTGCGCCAGCGCGTGCCGATGACCTCGGCCGTCCGGGTCGGCGGCGAGCGCCTCTACAAGAAGGCCCACCGCGGCGAGACGGTGCAGACGCCGGTGCGCGACGTGGAGGTGCACCGGGCCGAGCTGCTCGCCGCGGGCGACGGCTTCGCCCACTATGAGATCGAGTGCAGCGCCGGGACCTACGTGCGGACCCTGGTCGAGACGCTCGCCGACGCCTACTGCTCCGACCTGCGCCGCGTCGCGGTCGGCCCGTTCCGGGTCGAGGAGGCCGGCCGGGAGGTCTCGGTGGGGGAGGTGGCCGGCCTGGTGCCGGCCGTGGGCGCCGCGCTGCGATGATGCCGAGTCGCTGATGTCGATCAAGGTCACCCCGCTCGAGCAGGCCGAGCCGCGCGCCCGCGATGTCGCGATCGGCACCTTCGACGGCGTCCACCTCGGCCACCGCGCGGTGATCGAGGGCGCCGACACCGTGCTCACCTTCGACCCGCACCCGCTCCAGGTGCTGAAGCCGGAGGCGGCGCCGAAGCTGATCCACTCCTTCGAGGTCAAGCGCGACGTGATCGAGGGGTTGGGGGTCGAGGAGCTGGTCGTCATCCACTTCGACGAGGAGTTCTCGCGCCGCAGCGCCGAGGACTTCATCGCCTACGCGCTGATCGAGAAGCTCGGCGCCCGCCGCGTCGCGGTCGGCGAGAACTTCCACTTCGGCGCCAAGGCGCGGGGGACGCCCGCCATGCTGGCCTCCCACAAGGAGTTCGGGACCCGCGTCCAGCCGATGGTCGAGGTCGACGGCGAGACCGTCTCCTCCTCGCGGATCCGGGCCGAGGTCGAGGCCGGGGACATGGCGGGCGCGCGGCGCAGCCTCGGCGTCCCGTACATGCTCGACGGTGAGGTCGTCGCGGGCGACCGGCGCGGCCGCGAGCTCGGCTTCCCGACCGCCAACATCGCCCCCGACGAGCGCCTGGTCACACCGGCCAACGGCGTCTACGCGGCCTTCGCCAACGGCCACCCGGCCGCGGTCAACGTCGGCGTCCGGCCGACCTTCGACTCCGACCGCGGCGTGCTCGTGGAGACCCACCTGATCGACTTCTCCGGCGACCTATATGGCCGGCGCCTGCGGGTCGCCTTCGTCGAGCGGCTGCGCGACGAGCGCGCCTACGACGACGTCGACGCGCTGCTCGCGCAGATGCGCGACGACGTCGAGGAGACCCGCCGCATCTGCGCCGACTTCACCGAGGCCGCCGCCCGCGGCGGCTGACGTCCAGAGTCCTGGCCACCGCGCCACTCACTGGAAGCGCTTGGGTTTCGTCGAGCATGAGACCCCGTCCGGCATCCAAGCTGATCCTGTCCCTTCTCGGCGCCCTCGCCAGCGCCGTGGCCCTCTTCCCGGCGGCAGCCGCGGCGGATCCGCTGGAACCACCCGCGGGCTCCCTCCAGGAACACTCGCTGGGCGGCCGGGGCACGTTCGCGCACGCCCTCACGGTCGGGCCGGACGGGAAGATCTGGTTCGGGGGCACCTGCGCCGGTGGGGCCGCCGCCCAGTCGTGCGGCGGCGTGCTGCGGCTGCGCGCCGGGGGGACCCAGGTCGGGTCCCGCACGTACTCGTTCCTCACCGGCGAAACGCGCTGGGTCGCCGTGCGGCTCAATCCGCGCGGGCTGCGGCTCCTGACCTCGGGCCCGACGAAGGCCCAGGTGGAACTGACCGTCGAAGGCGTCGGGACGACGACGGCCGCGGTGCTCCTGTACCGGCCGCGGAACCTGCGCCACCACAAGCGACACCGGCGCCACCACAGGGTGCATCGGGGGCGCCGCGGCTGAGGCGCTGTGCTACCTTGCTGCGAGCCGCGACCCCCTGAGGGTGCGGCGTTTTTACGAGATGAGCCTCACCAAAGAGAAAAAAAGCGAGCTGATCGACAAGTACGGTCGCGGCGACGGCGACACCGGCTCGGCCGAGGTCCAGGTCGCGCTGATGACCGAGCGGATCAACGAACTGACCGATCACCTGCGCACCCACGCCAAGGACCACCACTCGCGCCGCGGCCTGCTGATGCTGGTCGGCAAGCGCCGGCGGATGCTCCGCTACCTCGAGCGGACGGACCTGGAGCGCTACCGCGCCCTGGTCGCCGACCTCGGTCTGCGCCGGTAGTCGCGATGGTCTCCGTCGGCGACGCGGCCCCCGACTTCACCGTCAAGGACCAGGACGGGGAAGAGGTCTCGCTCGCCGACTTCAAGGGCCGCAAGGTCCTGATCGCCTTCTACCCGCTCGACTTCAGCCCGGTCTGCTCGGACCAGCTCTCCGTCTACCAGGACGGGATCAAGGGCGAGCTCGCCGACGCGGGCATCGAGCTGGTCGGCCTCAGCGTCGACAGCCCCTACGCCCACAAGGCCTTCCAGGAGAAGCTCGGGATCGATACCGTCCTGCTCTCCGACTTCGAGCCCAAGGGCGCGGTCGCCAAGGCGTTCGGCTCCTACATCGACGGCGCCGGTATCGCCAACCGCACCCTCGTCCTCGTCAACGAGGACGGGGTGGTCGCCTGGACCTACGAGTCGCCGACCCCGGCCGAGTTCCCGGGGCCCGACGTCGTCCGCCAGGCCCTCCAAGCCTAGTCCGGGCCCCCCGCGAGCGCTCCCGCCCCCGCCCAACCCCCGCCGACTGTTCCTTTTCGGCCTATATGCGGCATAAGGAACAGCTGGACAGGTGGACCGGCTGATTTCGCCCATCAGGCGCGGGGTTGTACTCTTCGAAGAGAAAGAGAACGAGAGTTCTGTGAATGCGAGAGCCGCCATCCGGGCGGCCGGAGGTAAACAAACGAATGAGCATGTTTGACGTGACCCGCGTCTCGGCGGATGTCGGCGAGAGCACGATTTCCTTCGAGACCGGCAAACTCGCGAAGCAGGCGAGCGGCGCCGTCGTGGTGCGCAGCGGCGACACGATGGTCCTCAACACCGCCACGATCGGCGGGCTTCGCGACGTGGACTTCCTACCGCTCACCGTCGACGTCGAGGAGCGCATGTACGCCGCGGGCAAGATCCCGGGCTCGTTCTTCCGTCGCGAGGGCAAATCGGGCGAGAAGGCGACCCTGACCGCGCGGATGATCGACCGTCCGATCCGCCCGCTCTTCCCGAAGGGCTGGCACTACGAGACCCAGCTGGTCGCGATGCCGATGTCGGTGGACCAGGTCCACCCGTACGACATCCTCGCGATGAACGGCGCCTCCGCGGCGCTGGCGATCTCGCCGGTCCCGGTCGCCGCCCACGTCGGCGCGGTGCGGATCGGCAAATTGGACGGCGACTTCGTCGTCAACCCGCCGGAGGAGAGCCACGAAGAGCTGGAGCTGGACCTGATCGTGGCCGGCACCGACGAGGCGATCCTGATGGTCGAGGCCGGCGCCCAGGGCGTCACCGAGGCCGAGATCCTCGACGCCCTCGACATCGCCCACGGCGAGATCAAAAAGCTGACCGCCGCGATGGAGGAGCTGCAGCAGAAGGCCGGCAAGGAGAAGTACGAGGTCGAGGCGCCGAAGATCGACGAGGGGCTGCTGAACGACCTGCGCGGCTCGCACGGCCAGGCGCTGGTCGACGCGATCGCCACCGAGGGCAAGCTGGAGCGCTACGAGGCGATCGACAAGGTCAAGGAGGAGGTCGTCGCCCGCTACGCGCCGGACACCGGCGACGAGGAGTCCGACGCCGCCCGCAAGAGCGAGGTCGGCGCCGCCTTCGACTCGCTGGAGAAGGAAACGATCCGCCGCGCTATCGCCGTCGAGAAGAAGCGTCCCGACGGCCGCGCCCAGGACGAGATCCGGCCGATCGAGTGCGAGGTCGACGTCTCCCCGCGCGTCCACGGCTCGGCCCTGTTCACCCGCGGCGAGACGCAGATCCTCTCCAACGTCGCCCTCGGGACGACGCGGATGGACATGCGGATCGACACGCTCGGGCTGCAGACCACGAAGCGCTTCTGGCACCACTACAACTTCCCGCCCTTCTCGGTCGGGGAGGCGGGCTTCATGCGCGGCCCGAAGCGGCGTGACATCGGCCACGGCGCGCTCGCCGAGCGGGCGCTGGCGGCGACGATCCCCGACGAAGAGTCCTTCCCGTACGTGATCCGGGTCGTCTCCGAGACGCTCGAGTCCAACGGGTCCTCCTCGATGGGCTCGGTCTGCGCCTCCTCGATGGCGCTGCAGGCGGCGGGCGTCCCGGTCTCCGCACCGGTCGCCGGCGTCGCGATGGGCCTGATCAAGGAGGGCGACGACTACATCGTCCTCACCGACATCGCCGGCGTCGAGGATCACCTCGGCGACATGGACTTCAAGGTCGCCGGCACGTCGGAGGGGATCACCGCCCTGCAGATGGACATCAAGATCACCGGTGTCACCTTCGACATCCTCCGCGACGCCCTGGACCAGGCCAACAAGGGCCGCCAGTTCATCCTCGGCAAGATGGCCGAGGCGATCGACGGGCCGCGCGAGAAGCTCTCGCCGCACGCCCCGGCGATCGAGTCGATCAAGATCGACCCGGAGAAGATCGGTGCCGTGATCGGCAAAGGCGGCGAAACGATCCGCGCCCTGTGCGAGGAGTTCGAAGCCGAGATCGACGTCGAGGACGACGGCACGGTGCGGATCTACGCGCCGACCGGCGAACTCGTCGACGGCGCCGTCTCGCGGATCAACTCGATGACCAAGGAGGCCGAAGTCGGCGATCGCTACGACGCCGCCAAAGTCGTCAAGACGACGACCTTCGGCGCCTTCGTCGAGCTGGTCAAGGGCACCGACGGCCTGCTCCACATCTCCAACGTGAAGCCGGGGGAGAGGGTGGACTCGGTCGACGACGTCCTCTCCAGCGGCGACCTGATCGACGTCACCGTGGTCGAGGTCGACAAGGAGCGCGGCCGGATCGGCCTGCGCCTCTCCGCCGACCCGTCGGTGGCGGGCAAATCGCCCGAGGAACTGTCCTCGATCGGCTCCGGCGACGGTGGCCGCCGCAACGGCGGCGATCGCGGCGATCGCGGTGGACGTGGCCGTGACCGCGATCGTGGCCGCGGGCGCGAACGCGAGCGCCGCAACTGAGCGCGGCACGCGGATGAGCGCTCGCGTCACCACCCTGGGATCGGGCGTCCGGGTCGTCACCGAGGAGGTCCCCTCGGTGCGCTCGGTCGCGCTCGGCCTGTGGGTGCGCACCGGATCGCGCAACGAGACCCCGGCCCAGGCCGGGGTCTCGCACTTCCTCGAGCACCTGCTGTTCAAGGGGACCGAGCGCTACTCGGCGATCGAGATCTCCGAGCTCTTCGACGGGCTCGGAGCCTCGGTCAACGCGGCGACCGGCAAGGAGACGACCCACCTGCACGCCCGCTTCCTCGACGAGCACACCGAGGAGGTCTTCGACCTGCTCGCCGAGATGCTGCTCGCCCCGACCTACCCGGAAATCGACTCCGAGCGACAGGTCGTGATCGAGGAGATCGCGATGTACGACGACGAGCCGCAGGACCGCGTCCACGACGTGCTCGCCGAGGCGGTCTTCGGGGACCATCCGCTCGGCCGCCGCGTGCTCGGCGAGGCCGAGGTGATCGCCGGCATCCCGATCCCCGACATCGAGAGCTACCACCACGCCCGCTACACGGCGTCGGAGATCGTCGTCGGCGCCGCCGGCCACCTCGAGCACGAGAAGATCGTCGCCCTCGCCGAGAAGCTGGTGCGGCCGCCCACCGAAGGCGGTGGCGTCGCCCCTTCCACGGCGCTGACCGAGCCGCCGCGGCTCTGCTTCCTCAGCAAGGAGACCGAGCAGTACCACATCTGCTTCGGGGCGCCCGGCATCGACCGCCATGACGAGCGCCGCTTCTCGCTCGCCGTGCTCGACTCGATCTTCGGTGGCTCGACCTCCTCGCGGCTCTTCCGCGAGGTGCGCGAGAAGCGCGGCCTCGCCTACTCGGTCGGCTCCTACAACGAGCAGTTCACCGACCAGGGCCTGGTCGCCACCTACGTCGGCACCCGCGAGGACAACGTCGAGGAGGCCTGCGCGATCATCGGCGCCGAGCTGGCCCGGCTGCGCTCCGAGCCGGTCTCCGCCGAGGAGCTCCACCGCGCCAAGGAGAGCGTCAAGGGGAGGCTCGTCCTCTCCTCCGAGTCGACCGCGGCACGAATGACGCGGATCTCCCGCTCCGTGCTGTTCGGGCTGCCGATCGAAGACCTGGACGAGATGCTCGCCAAGGTCGACGCCGTGGAGGTCGACCAGCTGACCGAGCTGGCCGCCGAGCTGTACGGGGCGGAGCGCCTCTCGGCCGCCTGCGTCGGCGCCGACGAAGACCGCTTCCGGGCCGCCCTGGCGCCGGTCTCGGAGGCCCTGGTATCCGCATGACCAAGGTGGCGGTGTCCGGCGCCGCGGGGCGGATGGGCGCCACGGTGTGCGAGGCGGTGGAGGGCGCCGCCGACCTCGAGCTGAGCGGCCGCGCGGACCCGGCGCTCGGTGTCGAGCTGGCGGACGTGCTGGGCGAGGCCGACGTCGTCGTCGACTTCAGCGTCCCCGACACCGCGCTCGACAACGTCCGCGCCTGCCTCGCGGCGGGGGTCCACGTGGTCGTCGGGACCACCGGCTTCGACCTCGACGCCGCCCGCGCCGCCGCCGAGGCGTCGGAGGCCAACTGCTTCGTGGCGCCCAACTTCGCGATCGGCGCGGTGCTGATGATGGTCGTCGCCCAGACGATCGCCCCGCACATGCCGGAGGCCGAGATCATCGAGCTCCACCACGACAAAAAGCTCGACGCGCCCTCGGGGACGGCGGCCCGCACGGCGGAGCTGATCGACGCCGCGGGGGGCCACGTCCACCGGCCGATCCACTCGGTGCGGCTGCCCGGCCTGGTCGCCCACCAAGAGGTGATCTTCGGCGGCCCCGGCCAGACGCTGTCGATCCGCCACGACTCGATCGACCGCCTGTCCTTCATGCCGGGGGTGCTGCTCGCGGCGCGCAAGGTCGCGACCCTGCCGGACCGTTTCACGGTCGGGCTGGAGAGGCTCCTCCGGTGACGGGCGACGCACGGATGGCCACCGTCCGCGGCTGCGAGGTACCCTGGTGGCGATGAAGGAGCTGCGCGGTGTCCTGACGGCGATGGCGACCCCGTTCGACGAGACGGGTGCGGTCGACAACGCCGCCGCCTGCCGGCTCGCCTCCCACCTGCTGGAGCACGGCTCCCACGGCCTGGTGGTCGGCGGCACGACGGGCGAGTGCCCGACGCTGACCGACGGCGAGACGGTGGAGATGCTGCGCGCGGTGCGCAAGGAGGTCGGCGACGACGCGCTGCTGGTCTGCGGCACCGGGACCAACGACACGCGCCACTCGCGCGAACTGACCAAGATGGCCGCCGACGCGAGCGCCGATGCCTCGCTGGTGGTCGTGCCGTACTACAACAAGCCGAACCGGGCCGGGATCCGCGCGCACTTCGAAGCGGTCGCCGAGGCCGTCCCGGAGCTGCCGATGGTGATGTACAACATCCCCTCGCGGGTGATCATCAACGCCGATCCGCAACTGCTCGGTGAGCTCGCCCAGATCGACAACATCGTTGCCGTCAAGCAGGCCAACGACGAGGAGCTCGGCCCGATCGAGGGCCTCGCGATCCTGGCCGGCAACGACAACACCTACCTGCGGGTGCTGGAGTTCGGCGGCGCCGGGGTGATCTCGGTCGCCGCGCACGTCGCCGGGAGCCAGATGCGGGCGATGTGGGACGCCGCGCAGGCAGGAGACTTGGAGCGGGCGCGGGAGATCGACGCCGAACTGACCCCCCTGTACGAGGGGCTCTCGGTGACGACCAACCCGATTCCGCTCAAGGCCGCGCTGGAGATGCTCGGCCTCGCCCCCGACCGGCTGCGCCTGCCGCTGGTCTCCGCCGACCCCGCGCAGCGGGCGGCGGTCCGGACGGCACTGGAGGGCATCGGGCTCTCCGTCGTCGCCGGCTGACAACTTCGAAAGAAAAGAGTTACCGAATTGCCCAGTAAGACCCTGCGAGTGCTGCCGCTTGGCGGCCTCGGCGAGATCGGCAAGAACATGACGGTCATCGAATACGACGGCCGCATCGTGATCGTCGACACCGGCCTGATGTTCCCCACCGCGGAGATGCACGGCATCGACCTCGTCCTGCCCGACTTCTCCTACCTGCGCGGGCGGGCCGACGACATCGAGGCGATCGTCCTCACCCACGGCCACGAGGACCACGTCGGCGCGCTGCCCTACGTGCTGCGCGAGATCGGCGCGCCGCCGGTGATCTACGGCGGCCTGCTGACGATCGGCATGGTGCGCTCGAAGCTCGACGAGCACAAGCTCGGCGACAAGGCGCCGCTGGAGGAGCTGCCGGCGGGGGAGAAGGTGCGGCGCGGCCCGTTCGAATTGGAGCTCGTCCACCTCGCCCACTCGATTCCCGACATGCGCGCCGTCCTGATCACCACCGAGCTCGGCTCGATGCTGATGACCGGCGACTACAAGTTCGACCAGACCCCGGTCGACGGCCGGCCCGCGGACATCTCGCGGCTCGCCGAGATCGGTCGCGACGGCCTGCTGCTGCTCTGCGGCGACTCGACCAACGCCGACCGCCCCGGCGTCGCCGTCTCGGAGTCGGCGGTCGGGCCGGCCCTGGAGCGCCAGTTCTCGCAGTGCGAGGGGCGGATCATCGTCACCTCGTTCGCCTCCAACATCCACCGCGTCCAGCAGGTGATCGACGCGGCGGTGGCGCTCGACCGCAAGGTGGCGCTGGTCGGGCGCTCGATGCGCAAGAACTTCAACATCGCCTCCAACCTGGGGATGACGCGGGCGCCGCAGGGCTCCCTGATCCAGCCGCGCGAGATCGAGAACTTCCCCGACGAGAAGGTCGTCGTGATCTCCACCGGCAGTCAGGGCGAGCCGCTCTCGGCGCTGCGGCGGATGGCCAACAACGACCACCGCGACGTGCAGCTGCACTCCGGCGACACGGTCGTCTTCTCGGCGACCCCGGTGCCCGGCAACGAGCGGGCCGTCAACGAGACGATCGACCGGATCTACGAGATCGGCGCCAGCGTGGTCACCGCCAAAGACGCGCCGATCCACGCCTCCGGCCACGGCTCCCGCGAGGAGCTGAAGCTGATGCTGAACCTGACCAAACCGCGCTACGTGATGCCGGTCCACGGCGACTTCCAGCGCATCCGCCTGCACGCCGAGCTGGCCGAATCGGTCGGCGTCGACGCGGAGAACATCTTCAAGGGCCGCAACGGGCTGCCGCTGGAAGTCGACGAGTCCGGCGCCCGCTTCGGCGAGGACATGCACGTCGGCGTGATGTACGTCGACGGCGTCAACATCGGCGAGCCCGACGACGCGGCGCTGCGCGACCGGCGCGAGATCTCCGCCGACGGCATCTTCATCGTCGTGGTCACGATCTCCGCCGACGACGGCGCGATCGTCGCCGACCCGGAAGTGATCTTCCGCGGCGTCGCCTTCCTCGAGGAGGCCGATGGCCTGGTCGAGGACCTCAAGGACATGGTCGAAGACGCGCTCGAAGACGCCGCCGAGGCCGGGACCCGCGGCTCCGACGTGATCCAGGAAGACCTGCACGAAACGATCGGCAAGTTCGTCTGGCAGCGCCTACGCCGCCGGCCCATGATCCTGCCCGTAGTGATTCAGGTCTGAGTCCGGGCGTCGGTCAGGACGCGATGCATGAGTTGACCACACCATGGTGTGGTCAAGCCGTGCAGCGTGATCCAGGTCCGGCCCAGGCGTCCTGAGGCGGCGTGGGCCAGCCTCGCCAGGACGCAGGGAAATGAGGTGAGGGGAGCGCACATCGGTGCGTGACCCGAACCGAATGACCGAGGACACCGCGAGGCGCCCCCACGCCGCCTCAGGGCAATAAAAAAGCCCGCCGGGACAGTGTCTGGGGAGAATCCCGGCGGGCTAGTGTCTCGTCCACGGGGGAATCTAGGGGCGTGGTCTAAAGCGTCCCTAAAAGATCGAACTTGAATGCTTTTGGTCGGCGGCCACGGCGTCGGCGATCGGGATGCGGGCGCGGAAGAGGGCGCCGCCAGACTCCGATTCGGTGGCTTCGACGGTGCCGTGGTGCGATGTGGCGACCGCGCTGACGATCGCCAGGCCGAGGCCGGTCCCGTTGCCGCGGGCGGTGTCGGCGGGGCCCTCCCCCCGCACGAAGCGGTCGAAGATCTGGGTCCGCATCGCGGCCGGGACGCCGGGACCGTCGTCGGCCACTTCGACCACCGCGTCGTCACCTTGCCGGGAGAGCCGCAGCTCGATCGTCGCCCCTTCGGGGGTGTGGCGGGCGGCGTTGTCGAGCAGGTTGAGGACCATGCGGTGGAGCTCGTCGGGGCTGCCCTCCACCGCCAGCGGCCGGTCGTTGTCGATCACGAACCGACGGGCGCCCATCAGCGGCGCCGCCTCGGCGGCGGCGTCGCCCGCGACTTCGGCGAGATCGCAGTGGCGATGGGGGGCGAGGCGCCCCGCGTCGGCGCGCGCCAGCAGCAGCAGGTCGGAGACCAGCCGGCTCATCCGGCGCGAGGAGCGCAGCGCCGAGTCGACCACCTCGCGGTCTTCGGCCTGGTCGGCGGCGGCGAGGGAGGCCTGCAGCAGCTCCAGGTTGGCGAGCACGCTGGTCAGCGGCGTGCGCAGCTCATGCGATGCGTCGGCGACGAACTCGCGCTGCTGCTGCATCGCCTGCTCGCGCTCGGCGCGGGCGGCGTCGAGCGAGCGGAGCATCTCCTGGAGCGTCTCGGCGAGTTCACCGACCTCGTCTTCGACCGGCGGGCGCGGCATGCGGTGGGAGGGGTCACGGGTCCTGGAGATTTCCCGGGCACTGGCGGTGAGCGCGGCGATCGGGCGCATCGCGCGGCCCGCGATCGCCACCCCGGCGAGGCTGGCCAGCAGGGTCCCGCCGAGGATCCCGGCGGCGATCAGCACCCAGATGCGCTCGATCGTGTCGTCGACGTGGGCGGTGCTGCGCCCGTACTGGACGTAACCGGTGGTCACGCCCTCTTTGGTCAGCAGCGCCGTCACCACCCGCATGCCGTTTTCTTCGGTGATGCCGAGCTTCGGTCGGCCCAGGCCGTGGGTGTTGCGCGAGTGCTTGAGTTCGCGGCCGCCGCGGTCGAAGATCCGGATCTCGGCGTCGTCGGGGAGGACGTAGGCGCTGACTTCGGGGCCGACGACCTGAGGTTCGCCGACCAGCGGGTAGGCGACCCGGTATTCGCTGGAGAGGATTTCGACCGCTCCCTGGACCTCGTTGTTGAAGTCGTCGCGGATACGGCTGGTGGAGATCTGTCCGATGACGCCGCCGAAGACCATCAGGATCACCAGCGTCAGCCCTGAGGACACCGCGGCGATCCGCCAGCGCACCGGCCAGGCGCGGGGGTGCGTCAAACGCCGCAGCCAGGCCGCGGTGCCGCTGCGGACCCCGGCGACCATCAGTCTTTGAGCACGTACCCCGCGCCGCGTTTGGTGTGCAGGAGGCGGGGCTCCCCGCCCGCCTCGAGCTTGCGTCGCAGGTTGGAGATGAAGACGTCGATCGTGTTGGTCGCCGCCATCGGGTCGTATCCCCAGACTTCGTCGAGCAGGCGCTCGCGCGAGACGACGAGCCGCTCGTTTCGCATCAGGAACTCGAGCAGCTCGAACTCGCGGTTGGTGAGCTCGATTTCGCGCTCGCCGCGCCGCACCTCGCGGGTGTCCGGATTCAGCTGCAGGTCGCCGACCTCCAGCGAGGCCGTGCCGCGGGGCGGCCGGCGGCGCAGCAGCGCGCGGATCCTCGCCAGCAGCTCCTTGCGCTCGAACGGCTTCACGAGGTAGTCGTCGGCGCCGCTGTCGAGGCCGGTGACCCGGTCCTCGGTCTCCGCCCGGGCGGTCAGCATCAGGATCGGCACGTCGCCCTCCATCCGCAGCCGGCGGCAGACCTCGACCCCGTCGAGGCCGGGCAGGCCGAGGTCGAGCACGACGAGGTCGGGGACGAAGCCGACCGCCATGTCGAGCGCCTCGACCCCGTCGGCGGAGGTGCGGACTTCGTAGCCCTCGTTGCGCAGCGAGCGGCGCAGCACGTCGGCGATGTCGGCGTCATCCTCGACGATGAGGACTCGACCGCCTTGCTGGACCTCTTGATCGGCGCTGAGCATGGGTCGATGTTAAACGGCATTTCGCGCGCTGAGCGGTGCTTTTATGCCGAATTTAATGCGACTTCCGTCGGTCCGGCCGGACTCGAACAGGGGAAGCCGGTTCGGCGTCGAAACGGGACGCGTGTTCGTTCGACAGAAGCGCGCCCCTGCCCGGAAAACCAAAAGCAAGGCCAAACGCGGCAAAGCGGCCAAATCGCGGGGTGGCCCGCGCCTCTTCGAGGGCCTCGAGCAGCGCCATCTCGACCTGATCGGCCTCTTCCTCGTCGCGGCGGGGATCTACCTGCTCTTCGTGCTGTTCTTCGGCTGGGAAGGCGGCAAGGTCGGCTACGGGATCGAAACCGGCCTCGTCTACCTGTTCGGCTCGGTCGGCGCGCGCATCTTCACCCTGCTGATGCTGGTCGCCGGGGGGATGCTGCTGACCGGCACCTCGGTCTCGGCGCTGGCGCGCGGGATCGGACACGCCCTGCGGGTCGTCTTCTTCGGCGGCGTCCGTGGCGGCGAAGCGACCGCCCGCACCGTCGCCGACGGTCGCGACCGCTGGCGCGAGCGCCGCGAGGAGCGGACCGCCGAGACGAAGGCGGCGGCGACCGACGTGATGGCCGACTACCCCGAGGGCGACGAGGACTTCGAGCCGACCATCGCCCTCGCCGACGAGCCGGCCGACGACGACATCTTCGCCCCGGGCCTCTTCGACGCCGACACCGAGGTGGACCTCGTCGATGACGGCGTTGCCGAGCCTGAGCCACAGCCGGCGCTCACCGAGCCCGAGCCCGAGCCATCGCCGGAAGCTCTCTCGGCGCCGGAAGAGGAGCCACCGCCGAATCCCACCCCGATGGGCAACCTGCGCGGGGTCACCACCTCCGAGGAGATCGACTACAAGGTGCCCTCGCCGCGGGTCCTGGAGCGCGGCAAAGGCGACAAAGGCCCCGACCCGCGCGACCAGCAGGCGACCGGGCGGAAACTGATCGAGGCGCTCGGCCACTTCGGGGTCGAGGCGAAGATCATCGGCGTGGTCAGCGGCCCGCACGTCTCGCTCTACGAACTGCGCCTCGCGCCCGGGATCAAAGTCAAGAAAGTCACCGAGCTCGCCAACGACCTCGCCTACGCGCTGGCGTCGACCGACATCCGCATCCTGGCGCCGATCCCCGGCAAGCAGGCGATCGGGGTGGAGGTGCCGAACGCGCGCCGCCGCATGGTCCGCCTCGGCGACATCTACGCGGGCCGGCCGGCCAAGGCCTCGCCGCTGGTCGCCTGGCTCGGCAAGGGGATCGACGGCAACGCGGTGTGGACCGACATCGCGAAGATGCCGCACGTCCTCGTCGCCGGCACCACGGGCTCGGGCAAGAGCGCCTGCGTCAACGCGATGCTCTCTTCGATCCTGATGGCGTCCTCGCCCAACGAGGTGCGCCTGGTGCTGGTCGACCCCAAGCAGGTCGAGCTCAACCACTACGAGCACGTCCCGCACCTGCTGACCCCGGTGGTGACCTCGCCGCGGCTGGCCGCCAACGTGCTCGCCAACCTGCTCACCGAGATGGAGACCCGCTACGGCGTCATGTCGCAGGCCCGGGCGCGCAACCTCGAGGAGCTGAACCGGATCCGGCGCAAGGCAGGCGAGGCGCCGCTGCCGCACATCCTCTGCGTGATCGACGAGCTCGCGGACCTGATGATGGTCGCCCCGGCCGAAGTCGAGGACGCGATCATCCGCCTCGCCCAGAAGTCGCGGGCGACCGGGATCCATCTGGTGCTGGCGACGCAGCGGCCCTCGACCGACATCATCACCGGCACGATCAAGGTCAACATCCCCTCGCGGATCGCCTTCGCGGTCTCCTCGCAGACCGACTCGCGGGTAATCCTCGACCAGGGCGGCGCCGAGGCGCTGCTCGGCCAGGGCGACATGCTCTTCCGCGGCGCCGGCACCTCGAAGCTGGAGCGGGTCCAGGGCGCCTTCATCACCGAGGACGAGATCGCCGCGATCACCGGCCACTGGGCCAAGCAGGGCGAGCCGGACTTCGAGGAGGAGTTGCTGGAGACGCCCGAGGACGCCGACGATGGCGGCGGCCGCGGCGAGGACGACTTCGACCCCGATGCCGACGACCTGCTCGACGAGGCGATCCGCCTGGTGGTGCAGACCGAAACCGCGTCGGTGTCGATGATCCAACGGCGCCTGCGGGTCGGCTACACGCGGGCTGGGCGGCTGATCGACATGCTCGAGCGACGCGGCGTGATCTCCGGCTACGAGGGCTCCAAACCGCGCCAGGTGCTGATCACGCAGGCCGATCTGGCCCGGGTGGTCGGCGGTCCGGGCGGCGGATCGGGCGGTGAGGCGCCGTCCGCGGTCGGCGCCGAGGCGGAAACCGACCCGTCCTGACCGCCGGCGTCCGGTAATTTCGTCCCGTGACCGAGGGGCGGAGATGAGCGTCGAGGCCAGGCCCGATCCCGGCGCCGCGCGGGAGCGCGAGGGCGTCGTCCGGGCCGGGATCGTGGTGACCGGGACCGAGGTGATCACCGGGCGGATCGCCGACGCCAACGGGCCCTGGGTATCGGAACGGCTGGCCGAGCTCGGGGTCGAGGTCGCCCACATCATGGTGGTCGCCGACCGGCCCGACGACCTCGAGGACGCGCTGCGCTTCCTCGCCGCCGAGGGGATGGACCTGATCGTCACCAGCGGCGGCCTGGGGCCGACGGCCGACGACCTGACCGCGGAGATCGTCGGGCGATTCGCCGGCCGGCCGCTGCGGCTCGACCCCGAGATGGAAGCGAAGATCGCCACGATCCTGCGGCGGTTCGCCCGCCGGCGGGTCTTCAAGTTCGACGAAGCGGCGGTGATGGAGGCCAACCGCAAGCAGGCGATGGTGCCGGAGGGGGCGGAGGCGCTCGACCCGGTCGGGACCGCGCCGGGCCTGGTCGTGCCCGCGGGCGAGCGGGTGGTGATCGTCCTGCCGGGACCGCCGCGCGAGCTGCAGCCGATGTGGCCGGTGGCGCTGGCGACCGAGGCGGTGCGGGACGTGCTGGCGCGCGCGACGCCGCTGCACGGGCTGACGATGCGGATGTTCGGGGTGCCGGAGTCCGAAATCGCCAAGAGCCTGCGGGAGATCGAGCGCGACGACGGGGTCGACCTCGACGCGGTCGAGATCACCACCTGCCTGCGGCGCGGCGAGATCGAGATCGACGTGCGCTGGCGGGAGGAGACCGAGGCGGTGGCGATGGCGGTCCGCGACGGGCTGGAGCGGCGCCACCGGCGCGAGACCTTCAGCCTCGACGGCGAGACGATCGACCAGCAGGTCGCCAAGCTCCTGCGCGGGCACCGGGTGGCGCTGGCCGAGTCCTGCAGCGGCGGGCTGCTGGCGGCGCGCCTCACCGACCTGCCGGGCGCCTCCGACTACGTGGCCGGGGGCGTCGTCGCCTACTCCTACGCGGCCAAAGAAGAGCTGCTGGGGGTGCCCGGGGCGCTGCTCGAGGAGCATGGGGCGGTCTCCCCGGAGGTGGCCGCGGCGATGACGAGGGGCGCGCTGGAGCGCTTCGACGCCGACGTCGCCGTCTCGATCACCGGGGTCGCCGGGCCGGGGGGCGGCAGCGAGGAGAAGCCGGTCGGCTACGTCTGCTTCGACGCCCGGCTCGCCGACGGGTCGGAGATCGCCGTCGACCGGGTGATCCCGGGCGACCGCGCCGACGTGCGGGAACGCTCGGCGCTGTACGGGATGCACCTGCTGCGCCGGCTGCTGAGCGGCGAAGACACGGGTTCCGGCGCCTGAATTCACGGAGAAGTTGCGAAGTCGCGTTGAGGCGCGCGCAATTCCTCCCTAGCTTGGCGGCATGGCAGACGGACCGGGAGAGCGGGGCGGACGGCAGCGTCTGTTCGTGGCGCTGGACCTGCCCGAGGCGGTGCGGGACGGGCTCGCCGCCTGGGGCCGGACCGAGCTGGTCGACCCGGCGCTGCGCCCGGTCCGCCCCGAGGCGCTGCACGTGACGTTGGCCTTCCTCGGCGGCCGCGGGGCGGCCGAGGCGGAAGCGCTCGCGGCCGTGGTGGAGGAGACCGCCGCGCCGGCCGCGCTGCTGAAGCTCGAGGACCCGGTGCCGCTGCCGCGCCGGCGACGGGCGTCGCTCTTCGCCCTGCCGGCTCCCTCGCCGGCCACCGTCGAGCTGCGGCACGGGCTCGTGGAGAGGCTGGTCGAGGAAGGCCTCCACGAGGCAGAGGAGCGCGATTTCTGGCCCCACGTGACGGTCGCCAGGGTACGCCCGGAGGGGCGCGGATCGCGCCGTCCGGCGGCGGTCGCGAGGCGGCCCGGAGACCTTCCCGACGGGCTCAAAGAGCCCTTTTATGGCGTCCGGATGACGCTCTACCGTTCTGAACTCCAGCCGGGGGGCGCCCGATACGTCCCGCTGGCCCAAGTCGAGCTGTCCTGAGCGGGCAGCAGTGAGGTGATGATCTGAGATGGCGGAGAAAAAAGTGAACTTGAAGGACGCCTCGGCGAAGGAGGCCAAAGCGAAGGACGCGGCCCTCGAGGCCGCCGTCACCCAGATCGAGCGCGACTTCGGCGCCGGCTCGCTGATGCGCCTCGGCGACAAAGGCACGATCAAGGTCGCCTCGATCCCGACCGGCTCGCTGGCGCTCGACCTGGCGCTGGGGATCGGCGGCGTGCCGCGCGGCCGGATCGTCGAGATCTTCGGCCCCGAGTCCTCGGGAAAGACCACGCTGGTCAACCACATCATCGCCGAGGCCCAGGCCCGCGGCGGCGTCTGCGCCTTCATCGACACCGAGCACGCGATCGACCCGGTCTACTCGCGGGCGATCGGGGTCGACACCGATGAGCTGCTGGTCTCCCAGCCGGACTACGGCGAGCAGGCCCTGCAGATCGCCGACCGGCTGATCGCCTCGGCGGCGGTCGACGTGGTCGCGATCGACTCGGTCGCGGCGCTCACCCCGAAAGCGGAGCTCGACGGGCAGATCGGCGACACCACGGTGGGCCTGCAGGCGCGCCTGATGTCGCAGGCGCTGCGCAAACTCGCCGGCAGCCTCAACCGGACCAAGACGGTCTGCCTGTTCACCAACCAGATCCGCGAAAAAGTCGGCGTCCAGTTCGGCTCGCCGGAGACCCAGCCCGGCGGCCGGGCGCTGAAGTTCTACTCCTCCCAGCGGCTCGACATCCGCCGCATCGAGACCCTCAAGGAAGGGACCGAGGCGGTCGGCAACCGGGTCCGTGTGAAAGTCGTCAAGAACAAGGTCGCGGCGCCGTTCCGCCAGGCGGAGTTCGACATCGAGTACGGGGTCGGGATCTCCCGCGAGGGCGGCCTGCTCGACTTCGGCCTGGAGCAGGACCTGGTCCAGAAGTCGGGCTCCTTCTTCTCCTACGGCGAGACCCGCCTCGGGCAGGGTCGCAACAACGCGAAACAGTTCCTGCTCGACAACCCGGAGCTCGCCCTGGAGATCGAAACCAAGATCCGTACGGCGCTTGGAATCGGCAGCGCGCCGGGCGATGCGGCGGCGGAGCAGTCGGCCCCGATCGCAGAGGCCCAGGCCGCCTGAGACGGCCTGACCTCGACCTCCAAGCACACGGCTCCGCGCACCAATAGGATTCCGGCCGCGCGATGAACGAAACGCTCTTCTACATCTGCGGCGGCATCCTGGCCGCCTCGGCGGTTCTCGTCAGCCTGTTCGGGCTGAAAAACGACAAATTCCCGGGTAAATGGATGCCGGCGATCATCGTCTGGTTCGCGGTCTTCGCGATCGGCGCCGGCACCTTCGCGGTCCTGCACGGCAAGAACGAGTCGAAGGACCACGACAAGGAATACGCCAAGGCCAGCGAAGAAATCGAAAAAAGCGAGACCTCGGGTCCGTTTGAAAAGGCCCAGGCAGAAGCCGCGGAAGAAGAAGCGGCCGAAAGCGGCGAAGAACCGGCCGAAGAAGAAGCGGGAGCGGCCGAAGCTAAGGAAGCGACCGGAGGCGCTGCCGAACCCGGAAAGCAGGTCTTCATCGCCAACGGCTGCGGCTCCTGTCACACGTTCGAAGCGGCGGGTACGACGGGGACCACCGGCCCCGACCTGAACGAATACCTGGCGCCCGACGACACCGCGGCCAGCATCGAAGAATCGATCGTCGACCCCGAAGCCGAAATCGCCGAAGGCTATTCGGGCGGCATCATGCCGCATTCCTACGGGGAAACCATCCCCAAGGCAGAACTTGAACAGCTGCTCCAGTTCCTGGTCAACAACTCGGCCGCAGGCGGCGAAGAAGAAGCGGGCCCGGGCGGCGAGGAAGAAGACGTCGGCGGCCCCACCAAGTGAGCTGCCGATCGGGCCATCGTTCCCGACGCTCGCGACCCCCGCTGGAGCAGGTCTCACATAAGGTCGCAACAGCTGCCGAAGGGCGCAGATCTCCGGCCCGCGCCGGTGGGTCTGCCGGATGACCTGTGCCCGTTGCCCCCACTGGGGCTACGTCCGCTCCGGGCGCCTCCGGATGTATACGGCAAGTGGCGCCGAGGATTACGCCGGCGGGCATGGGGTGATCCCGACCTGAGGACCATGCCGCCGGCCAAGACCGAATCTGGCGCGATCCAGCAGGTCACCAACGGCGGCGGCGCGATGCCCCCGTTCGGCGGCACGCTCTCCGAAGAAGAAATCCAGAACGTCGCCGCCTACGTCGTTCAGGAAATCACCCACGGCGAATAGCGCCCGGGCTGCGTTCGCCCGCTCGGTACCCTGAGCGCGTGAAGCGCTTCCACGTCACCACCTTCGGGTGCCAGATGAACGTGCACGACTCCGAGCGGATGCGGGGCATGCTCACCTCGCTCGGCTACGCGGAGGCCGACAGCCGCGACCAGGCCGACCTGATCCTCTTCAACACCTGCTCGATCCGCGAGTCGGCCGACAGCCGCTTCATCGCCCACCTCGGCGAGGCCAAGCGGCTGAAGAGCGAAGACCCCACCCGCACCGTCGGGGTCGGCGGCTGCTGGGCCCAGTCGGTCAAGGAGGAGGTGTTCGAGCGCTTTCCGTTCGTCGACGTCGCCTTCGGACCGGGGCAGATCCACAAGCTGGCCGAGTTTCTCAACTCCGACTCGCTGAGCGCCCAGGGGTACTTCGAGTTCGAGGACTTCTCCGGCCACCTGCCCACCCGCCGCGAGCGCGAGTTCCAGGGCTGGCTGCAGATCTCCCAGGGCTGCAACTGCGTCTGCTCCTACTGCATCGTCCCCTCGACCCGCGGGCGCGAGGTGAGCCGCGACCCGGCCGAGCTGCTCGCTGAGGCCGAGGCCCTGGCCGCCGACGGGGTGCGCGAGGTGACCCTGCTCGGCCAGAACGTCAACAGCTACGGGCGCGACCTGCCGCGGGCGAGCCGGATCAGCTTCGCCGAGCTGCTCGCGCGCGTCGACGCGGTTCCCGGCATCGACCGCATCCGCTACACGAGCCCCCACCCGAAGGACATGAAGGAGGACGTGATCCGCGCCCACGCCGAGCTGCCGGCGCTCTGCGAGCAGATCCACCTGCCGCTGCAATCGGGCTCGAGCGCGGTGCTCAAACGGATGCGCCGCACCTACAACCGCGAGCGATACATGGACCGCGTGGCGTTGATCCGCGAGCACGTCCCCGACTGCGCGATCACCACCGACATCATCGTCGGCTTCCCCGGCGAGACCGAGGCGGACTTCGCCGAGACGCTCGAGGTGGTCGAGGAGGTCGGCTACGACGGCGCCTTCACCTTCATCTTCAGCCCGCGCCGCGAAACCGAGGCGGCCACGATGGACGGCCGGCTGCCGCACCCGGTCAAGGTCGAGCGGATGGAACGACTGGTCGAGGTGGTCCAGCGGCGCGCCGCCGAGCGGGCGCAACGCTTCGTCGGCCGGACGATGGAGGTGCTGGTCGAGGGCCCGAGCCGGACCGATCCGAGCAGGCTGCGGGGACGGACCAGGCATGGCAAGGCGGTCAACTTCGAAGGGACGGCCGAGCCAGGCGACCTGGTTGACGTGGAGATCGGGTCCGCAACTTCCCAGACCCTGTCGGGCGTCTCGGTAAAGCCCCTCTCTCAACTTTTTCGGTGAGGAGCCTGCGGCTCGCCGCGCTGCCGGCAACGAAAAGGTACAAGCCGTTCGCGGCTGCGCCGACACCCCGGCTCTAGCCATGGCGGTGATCGCGATCTTCGGGCCCACGGGCGTCGGCAAGACCGGGGTCGCCGTTTCTCTGGCTGAATTGCTGCGGGAGCGGGGGGAGGAGCCGGTGGCGGTCAACTGCGATGCGCTGCAGGTTTACGAGGGGCTGGACGTGCTCACCGGGGCGGCGACGGCGGCGGAGCGGGAGGTGCTGCCGCACCAGCTGCTGGGCTTCGTGCCGGTCACCGCGGACTTCTCGATCGGGGACTACATGCCGCTCGCCCACGCGGCGATCGACAAGGCGCTCGCGGCGGGGCGGACGCCGATCGTGGTCGGTGGCACCGGGCTCTACCTGCGGGCCGCGCTCGCCGACCTGTCGCTGCGCAAGGTCCCCGCCTTCTCGCGGGAGTCGGAGCTGTGGTCGGGGAAGACCCGGCACCCGACCCGGATCTTCGGCCTCGACATGGAGCGGGCGAAGCTGTACGGGCGGATCGACGCCCGGGTCGACGCGATCGTTGCCGGCGGCGGGGAGGAGGAGGCGCGCCGCGCCGACGCGCTCGGTCCCGGCCGCACCGCCCGCAAGGCGCTGGGCCTGGGCGAGATCCTCGCCGGCGACCTGGAGACGATGAAGCGCCGCTCGCGCAACTACGCCCGCCGCCAGCTCACGTGGATGCGCAAAATCCCCGACCTGACGACGATCGACCGCACCGACCTCACGGACGTCGAGGTCGCCCGCCGGATCGTCGACCTCCTGGACCGCTGATCCCCGCCCACCGGCGCGTTCGCAGTTCTCCGCGCATAGCGCGGCAAAGTGCGAACGCCGAGGGGCGGCCCCCGATGAGTTCGCAGTTCTCCGCGCTATTCGCGGCAAAGTGCGAACGCCGACGTCGGGCGCACGCTCGCGGACGTGGGTAGATGGGGGCGTCCTTCTCGGACGGGCGGCGGGCGCCGCTGCCGGGGGACCGATCATCTAGGGTCCCCGCCGTGAAATTCGAGAAGTGGCAGGCGCTCGGCAACGACTATCTGATCCTCGAGGCGGCGAACCTGCCGTGGGAGCTGGGCGAGGCGCGGATCGAGTGGCTCTGCGACCCCCACTTCGGGGTCGGCGCGGACGGCGTCCTGCTGCTCTCCCGCAGCGAGGACCCGGAGTACGTCGCCGACCTGCGGATCTTCAACCCGGACGGCTCGGAGGCCGAGCTCTCGGGCAACGGCGCCCGCGAGGCGATCCTCTACCTGCGCCGGCACGGCTGGACCGAGGCCGAGGAGTTCGCGATCTCCACCATCGCCGGGCCGATCCGGCCGACGATCACCGGCGAGCTGACCTGCTCGGTCGACATGGGCCACGCCTCGACCACCTCCAAGGACTTCCCCTCCGGCGGCCCCGACGGCCGTGGCACGGTCCGCTCGGCGGGTCGCGACTGGGAGTTCCAGCACGTCTCGATCGGCAACCCGCAGTGCGCGATCGTCGTCGACGCGGCCGAGCTGGGCGACCTCGACCTGGGCGAGATCGGGCCGGAGATCGAAGCGTCCCCGCTCTTTCCCAACCGCACCAACGTGTCCTTCCTGGCGGTCGACGGCAGCCAGGTCCGCGCGCGGATCTTCGAGCGCGGCGTGGGGGAGACGCTCTCCTCCGGGACCGGCGCCTCCGGCGCCGCCGTCACCGCCTTCCTGCGCGGGGCGCCCAGCCCGCTCACCGTGGAGCTCGACGGCGGCGAGCTGACCGTCACGGTCGGCGAGGACCTCGCCGTGCGGCTCGACGGCTGGGCCGAGCCCGTCTACGCGGGCGAGATCTCACCCGAGCTGCTCGACGCGCTCGGCGAGCAGGACTGACGACCACTCTTCCCGATAGGTTTCCGCGCCCATGGCAATCGCCGAACCATCGAAGCGCCTGCAGGCGATCCCGCCCTACATGTTCCAGGAACTGGAGCGGCGGATCGAAGAGAAGCGGGCCGCCGGCATCGACGTGATCAGCCTCGGCATCGGCGACCCCGACAAGCCGACCTACCCCTACATCGTCGAGGCGATGCAGAAGGCGGTCGCCGATCCGGCCACCCACCAGTACCCGTCCAACCGCGGCCGCGAGGACTTCCGCCAGGCCTTCGCCGACTTCTACGACCGCCGCTTCGGCGTGGAGATCGACCCGGCGACGGAGGTGATCCCGGCGATCGGCGCCAAGGAGTGCATCTACAACCTCTGCAACGCCTTCCTCGACCCGGGCGACGTGGCGCTGGCCTCCGACCCCGGCTACCCCGTCTACACCGGCGGCCCGCTGCTGAACGGCTCGACCGCCGAGCTGATGCCGCTGGTCCCGGAGAAGGGCTTCGCGCCGGACCTGGCGGCGATCGCCCCCGAGGTGGCCGCCAAGGCGCGCCTGATGTTCATCAATTTCCCCAACAACCCGACCGGCGCGGTCGTCCCCGAGGGCTTCTTCGAGGAGGTCGTCGAGTTCGCCCGCGAGCACGAGATCCTCGTCGTCCACGACAGCGCCTACTCGGAGACGACCTACGACGGCTACGTGGCGCCGAGCTTCCTGGGGACGCCGGGCGCCAAGGAGGTCGGGGTCGAGGTCTTCTCGGTCTCCAAGGGCTACAACATGACCGGCTGGCGGTGCGCGGCGATCCTCGGCCACGCCGACGCGATCCAGTCCTACTGGCGGCTGAAGACGAACGTCGACTCGGGCCTCTTCGAGGCGGTCCAGATCGCCGGTGCGACGGCGATCTCCGGGCCGCCCGAGCCGCTCGCGGAGATGAACGCGATCTACCTGCGGCGGCGCGACCTGGTGGTCTCGGCGCTCGGCGCGATCGGCGTCGAGGTCACCCCGCCGAAGGGGACGATCTACGTCTGGGCGCCTGTCCCCGCGGGCCACACCTCGACCAGCTTCGCCGAGACGGTGCTCGAAGAGGCCGCCGTGGTCGTCTCGCCGGGCTCGATGTACGGGCCGAGCGGCGAGGGCTTCTTCCGCATCTCGCTCACCACCCCCGACGACCGCATCGAAGAGGCCGTCGAGCGGATGCGCACCCACCTGACCTGACGCGGCGTGGGGGCGCCTCGCGGCGTCCTCGGTCGCTCGGCTCGGGTCACGCACGTGAGTGCGCTCCCTTCGCCTCGCTTCCCTGCGTCCTGACGAGGCTGGCCCACGCCACCTCAGGCTTCGTGCTCGACCCACGGCGTTCGCAGTTCTCCGCGCATAGCGCGGATTACTGCGAACTCACCGCGTGCTCGGCTCCGGCGTTCGCAGTTCTCCGCGCATAGCGCGGAGTTCTGCGAACTCGCTGCGTGCTCAGGCTTCGCGTTCCGCTTTCTTGCGCCAGTAGCGGTCGAGGCCTGGCCACTGGTAGGTGGTGGGGACGGCCTGGAGCATCTCCTCGGCGATGTCCGGGTCGAGCTGCTCCCTGATCCGGCGCTGTAGGTCGGCGTCGTAGGACGCCTCGTCCATCCGGTGGGCCAGCTCGGCCTCTTCCCGGAGGCGGCGACGGACCTCGGCGAGGTGGGCGACGGGCTCCTCGACGGCGCCGAAGTGGGTGAGGGCGAGCCGCTCGGGCGCCCAGCCTTCGAGGATTCCGATCGACTCTTCCCACAGCTCGACGTCGATGTCGGGCGGCGGGGTCGGCGGGATCACCAGGTCGGTGGGCGGGATGCGGCAGGCGGCGACGTCGCCGACGAAGGCGGTGCCGCTCTCCTCGTGCAGGTAGCTGACGTGGTGGGAGGCATGACCTGGCGTGTAGGCGACCCGCATGCCGCGCACCCTCTCGCCTCCCGCGAGGGCGGTCACGTTGGCCTCCGGGACCGGCCGGATCTTCCCCCACAGGTACTCGAGCCTGTCGCCGTAGAGGCGCTCGGCGCTCGCCAGCAGGCGCGAGGGGTCGACGAGGTGCGGGGCGCCGCGCTCGTGGACGTAGACCGGCAGGTCGGGCCAGCGGGCGACCATCGCGCCGGTCGCCGCCGCGTGGTCGAGGTGGATATGGGTGAGAAGGATCGCCTCCGGCCGCTCGTCACCCAGCTTCTCCAGCAAAGTGGGCAGGCAGGACTCGGGGCCGGGGTCGACGAGCATGCCGTCGACCTCCCAGCAGCCGATCACGTGGGGGCGGCCGAGGTGCTCGACATCGATTACGCGCATGGGCGGGAGACTATGGGGCCGCGCCGCCGGGCAACTACGCAGCCGCGCCGCCGGGCAGCCTGCCCTCGGCCTCCAACATGGCGTGGAAGCCCTCCTCGAGGCCGCGCGGGCTGTAGCCGAGGTCGCGGGTCGCCTTCTCGTGGCTCGCCCAGAAGGTGACCCCGTCGGCGGAGGCGATCAGCTCGCGCAGGTTCGGCGGCTGTCCCATGACCTTGCCGACCAGCGGGCCGACCGGCGTCAACGCCTTCATCAGGCCGGTCGGCAGCGCGAAGCGCGGCGCCTTGCGGCCGGTCTCCGCGGCGACGATGCCGATCGCCTCGCGCACCGTCGTCACCGGCCCGCTGAGCACGTAGGCCTCGCCCGACTCGCCCTTGTCGAGCGCCAGGAGGATCCCGGCGGCAATGTCCTCGACGTGGGTCAGGCAAATGCCCAGCTCGGGGAACGGGATCAGCGGCATCTTGCCCTCCAGGAACTGGTCGAGCAGGTTCCCGATCGAGGAGGTGTCACCGGGGCCGTAGACGCCGCCCGGCTGGACGATCACGCAGGGGAGGCCCTCGCCGATCAACCGCCTGGCGACCTGGTGGGCTTCCCACTTCGTCTTCTCGTACTCGGAGGTGAAGCCGTCCGCCGGGTGCTCGTAGGTCTCGTCGACGACCCGGCCGTGGGTGTTGCCGAAGGCGCCGACCGTGGAGACGTAGACGACCTTGCCGATGCCGGCCTCGAGCGCCGCGCCGAGCACCCGTTCGGTGCCGCCGACGTTGGCCTCGCGCATCGCCGCCCGCTCGGACTCCGGGATCCCGACCTCGTAGACGGCGGCGGCGTGGATCACCGCGTCGCAGCCCTCCATGCCGGAGCGGATCGCCCGTTCGTCGCCGAGGTCGCCGGCGACCACGGTGCAGCCGAGCTGCTCGAGCGCCGCCCCCTTGGCGGGGTTGCGGACCAGCGCCACGACGTCGTCGCCGCGGGCGCGCAGTTGGCGCACCACGGCGCCGCCGATGAACCCCGTGCCCCCGGTGACTAACACCTTCACGCAGACAACCTTAAACGGCCGCCCGGGCGCCGTACAATGGCCTGGAGTGAGCGCATCGAGAAACGGCCGTGTCGCGGAAACCCGCTATGCGGCGCAGAACGGCAACGGCGCGGGGGTCGTGAACCGCCGGGCGCGCCAGCGCGCGCTGGCGATCGGGATCGTCGACGGCCGCGAGGAGGGAGAGCCGCTCGCCGAGCTGCGGGAGCTGCTGCGCACCGCGGGCGTCGCCACCGCCGGGGTCGCCACCCAGCAGCGCCCGAAGCCGGACCCGGACCGCTACTTCGGCCGCGGCCGGCTGGAGGAGCTGAAAGCCGAGGTGAAGGCCGCCGACGCCAACGTCGTCGCCTGCGACGACGAGCTGGCGCCGCGCCAGGAGCGCAACCTGGAGGCGGCGCTCGGGGTGCCGGTGATCGACCGCACCGCGGTGATCCTCGACATCTTCGCCGACCACGCCCACTCGGCCGAGGGCAAGCTGCAGGTCGAGCTGGCCCAGCTCGAGTACAACATGGCCCGCATGCGGGGCCTCTGGACCCACCTCGAGCGGCTCGGCGGCGGGATCGGCACCAGGGGCCCGGGCGAGAGCCAGATCGAGACCGACCGCCGACTCGCCCGCGACCGGATCGCGGCGCTGCGCCGCCGGCTGGCGCGCCTGGAGCGCAACCGCGGCGTGCAGCGCGCCCGGCGCGAGCGCTCCTCGCTGCCCAGCGTCGCCCTGGCCGGGTACACCAACGCCGGCAAGTCGACCCTGCTGAACGCGCTGACCGGCGCCGAGGTGGGGGTCGCCAACCGCCTCTTCGAGACGCTCGACCCGACCACGCGGAGCTTCGAGCTCTCCGGCCGCGACTACCTGCTCACCGACACCGTCGGGTTCATCGAGAAGCTGCCCCACCAGCTGGTCGAGGCCTTCAAGGCGACGCTCGAGGAGACGACCCTGGCCGACCTGATCGTCCACGTGGTCGACGGCTCCGAGAGCCAGGAGCGCCGGCTGGCCGACATGCACGCGGTCGACGAGGTGCTGGAGGAGATCGGGGCGGGCGACAAGCCCCGCCTCCTCGTGCTCAACAAGGCCGACCTGCTGAGCGATGACGAGCGCCGCGAAGCGGCGCTGAGCCAGTCCGACGCGGTGCTGGTCTCGGCGCTCTCGGGCGAGGGGCTGGAGGAGCTGCGCGAGCGGATCGAGGCGGCGTTCGCCGAGACCCTGACCGAGGTCGACCTGCTGATCCCCTACAGCGAGGGCGGCCGCCTGCACGAGCTGCATGAGGTGGCGGGGGAACTGGAGCGCACCGACCGCGCCGACGGCGTCCTCGTCCACGCCAGGGTCCCCTCGGCCGAGCTCCACCGCTTCACAGACCTGGCCGTCGCCTGAGACTGACCGGCAAGGAAGCAGGGAGCGCCGTGTGCTCTGCGCACAAGCGACCGATGACGCCGCCGGCAGCCTCAGTAGGCTGCCAGGCGATGGAGATGGCGGTCCTGAGATTGCACGACGCGGCGGTGCTCCCGACCCGCGGCCATCCGGGCGATGCCGGGCTCGACCTCTACTCGGTCGAGGGGGCGCACATCGGCCCCGGGGAGCGGTGGAGCGTCGGCACCGGGATCGCGCTCGAGATCCCCGAGGGCCACGCCGGATTCGTCCTGCCGCGCTCCGGCCTCGCCCGCGAGCACGGCATCACCCTGGTCAACAGCCCCGGCCTGATCGACGCCGGCTACCGCGGCGAGGTGCGGGTGCTGCTGCTGAACACCGACCCCGCGGAGACGGTCCGGATCGAGCCCGGCGCGCGGATCGCCCAGCTCGTGGTGGCGCCGATCGCGCTCGCCGAGCCGGTCGAGGTGACGGCGCTCGGCGAGTCCTCGCGCGGCGAGGGCGGCTTCGGCTCGACCGGCCGCTGAGCTGTTCCTTATGACCGCCATTCCGGCATAAGGAACAGCCCGGGGAGGGGGCGCTAGACGTCCGCGGCGGCGATCCGGCCGAGGATCTCGACGGCGCGGGCGATCGTCTCGCGGTCGTCCTCCGGGAGCTGTTCGATCGCCTTCACCAGCCAGCCCTCGCGGACGCGGCGGTCGTCTTCGATCCGCTCCTGGCCGGCCGCGGTGAGGCTGACCAGCGCGCGGCGGCGGTCGTCGGGGTCGGGCCGGCGCTCGACCAGGCCGTCGGCCTCGAGGTCGCCGACCGTCTGGGCCATCGACTGCGGCCGCACCCGCTCGGCGCCCGCGAGGTCGGAGACGCTCTGGGCGCCGCAGCGGTCGAGCCGCCCCAGCACCGAGGCCTGGTTCAGGGGAAAGAGGTTGCGCTCGGAGCGCAGCCGGCGGATCAGCTGTCCCACCACGGTCCGCAGGTCGGCGGCCAGGGGGGCGATGTCGACTTCGGCTCCGGGCGGCGCGGGCACCCAACTACGATAGCGCAGATAGACAGGCGAACTGCACAGGTTGCCTGTGTATTATCGGGGGCGATGGTTTCCGCAGCAACCGCCGCCGGCCACGGCGCCGCCCACGACGACAGGTACAAGTGGGTCGCCCTCTCCAACACGACGCTGGCGATCCTGCTGGCGACGCTCGACGCCTCGATCACGCTGATCGCGATGCCCGACATCTTCCGCGGCATCCACCTCGACCCGCTGCTGCCCGCCAACAGCTTCTACCTGCTCTGGATGATCCTCGGCTACCTGGTGGTGACCAGCGTGCTGATCGTCAGCCTCGGCCGGCTGGGCGACATCTACGGGCGGGTGCGGATCTACAACCTCGGCTTCGTCATCTACACGGCCGCCTCGCTGATGCTGGCAATCGACTGGATGACCGGCACCAGCGGCGCCCTCTTCCTGGTCGTCTTCCGGATCGTGCAGGGGATCGGCGGCGCCTGCCTGCTCGCCAACTCGGCGGCGATCCTCACCGACGCCTTCCCGGCCAACCAGCGCGGCATGGCGCTCGGGATCAACAACATCGTCGGGGTCAGCGGGCTGTTCGTCGGCCTGGTGCTCGGCGGGCTGCTCGCCCCGATCGACTGGCGCCTCGTCTTCCTGATCTCGGTCCCGGTCGGCCTCTTCGGCACGGTCTGGGCCTACCTGAAGCTGAAAGAGCTCTCGACCCCGCGCCCGGCGGGGATCGACTGGTGGGGGAACGCCACCTTCGCGCTCGGGCTGGTCCTGGCGATGGTCGCCGTCACCTACGGCATCCGGCCCTACGGCGGCTCGCCGACCGGCTGGGGGAGCCCGCGGGTGCTGGCCCTGCTGGCGGGCGCGCTGCTCTCGCTGGTCGCCTTCGTGATCGTCGAGCTGCGCGCCGAGGACCCGATGTTCCGGCTGCCGCTCTTCCGCATCCGCGCCTTCACCTTCGGCACCCTGTCGACCTTCCTCGCCGCCGTCGCCCGGGGCGGCCTGATGTTCATGCTGATCATCTGGCTGCAGGGCATCTGGCTGCCGCTGCACGGCTACGACTACACCGAAGCGCCGCTGCTCGCCGGCATCTACATGCTGCCGCTGACGATCGGCATGCTGATCGCCGGGCCCGCGTCCGGCTACCTCTCGGACCGCTTCGGGGCGCGGCCGTTCGCGACCGGCGGGATGCTCGCCGCCGCGGTCAGCTTCGCCTGCCTGACGCTGCTGCCGGTCGACTTCTCCTATCCCGTGTTCGCCCTGATCCTCGCCTTCAACGGCATCGCGATGGGGATGTTCGCCTCGCCCAACCGGGCGGCGGTGATGAACAGCCTGCCGGCCGGCGACCGCGGCGCCGGCGGCGGCATGAACCAGACCTTCCAGAACTCCGCCCAGGTGATCTCGCTGGGGATCTTCTTCACGCTGATGGTCATCGGGCTCTCGGCGACCCTGCCGCACGCGCTGGCGAGCGGCCTCGAAGCCCACGGGGTGGGCGCCGCCAGGGCGCACGAAGTCGGCCAGACGCCGCCGATCTCGGTCCTCTTCGCCGCCTTCCTCGGCTACAACCCGATCGAACACCTCCTCGGCAGCCAGGCGCTGCATGAACTGCCCCACCACGCGCAGGTGGCGCTGACCGGCCACGGGTTCTTCCCGGGCCTGATCTCGGGGCCCTTCAGCAACGGCCTCGACACGGCCTTCGGCTTCGCGATCGTCGCCTGCCTGATCGCCGCCGCCGCCTCGATGCTGCGCGGCGGCCGCTACACCCACACCGAGCCCGACGCGACGCGCCCCGTCGGGCCCACCCCGATCCCCGAGCTGGAGGAGTCACATGCGAGTTGATTGGCACGGACAGTCCGCGTTCACCCTGGCGGGCGAGGCGGCGACGGTCTTCATCGACCCCTGGGGGGACATGTCGGCCGCGGGCGCGGCCAGAGGGCTCAGCTGGGACTACCCGGCGATCCAGGCGCCCGAGGAGGTCGACCTGCTGATCGTCACCCACGAGCACGCCGACCACAACGCGGTCGAGACGATCGGCGGCGAGCCGACGCTGGTGCGCTCGACCGCGGGGACGCACGAGTCGCCGCTCGGCGAGGTCGTCGCGATCGCCTCCGAGCACGACGACGCAGCGGGGACCGAACGCGGCCCGAACACGATCGTCGTCTTCGAGCTCGACGGGGTCCGCGTCGCCCACTTCGGCGACTTCGGCCAGGCCGCCCTGCGCCCCGAGCAGCGGGCCCGCCTGGAAGGCATCGACCTGCTCTTCGTCCCGGTGGGCGGCGGCTTCACGATCGACGGCGCCACCGCGGCCGGGATCGCCGCCGAGCTCGGCGCGCCCTGGGTCGTGCCGATGCACTACCGGACCGAGAGGATCAACTTCCTGGAGACCGAGGAGGACTTCCTCGCGGCGATGCCGAGCGCCGAGCGCCTCGGCTCACCGTCGTTCGACACCGCCGACCTCCCGAAAGGCGACGGCCCTACCGCCATCGTCCCCGCCTCCCCGTAGTAGCCGCGGGCCGCCGTCCAGGCAGCCGCACTCCGCCGGCTGTTCCTTATCGCCGGCATTGCGGCATAAGGAACAGCTGCGCGGGGCTGGCTAGACGCCGGCGGCGGCGCGGGCGCTCGCGTGGGCGGCCCGCTCCAGCTCGTCCGGAAGCGGCTCGAGCCGGGGGCGCTCGCCGAGGCGGCGCGCCAGCGCCAGCTCGATCAGGTGGTCGGCGAGCCAGGCGTTCTTCGGCAGCAGCGGGCCGTGCAGGTAGGTGCCGACCATGTTCTCGCGCCAGACGCCCTCGAGGCCGTCGCGGTCGTTGTTGCCGTGCCCTTTGACCACCCGGCCGAGGGGCCGCGCGGCGGGGCCGAGGTAGGTGCGCCCGCCGTGGTTCTCGAAGCCCGCGAGGACCCGCTTCTCACCGCTCAGCTCGGTCTCGATCGCCACGTTGCCGATCAGCCGGGGGCCCTCCTCGCGGACCGTGCGCAGGTCGGCTAGCCCGAGCCCGGGCAGCGTCTCGGCGCCCATCTGGTAGCTCTCGCCGAGCAGCTGGTAGCCGCCGCAGACCGCGAGCAGGACCGCGCCGTCCTCGACCGCGGCGGCGAGGGCGGCGCGCTTGGTCTCCACCAGGTCGGCGGCGACGACGCGCTGGTCGCGGTCCTGGCCGCCACCGATGTAGAAGAGGTCGTGGGCGGCCGGGTCGACCGACGCGCCCGGCCCGGCGCCTTCCCACCGGAACGCGATCCCGCGCCACTCGCAGCGCCGGCGCAGGAAGAGGATGTTGCCGCGGTCGGCGTAGATGTTCATCTGCTCGGGATAGAGGCTGAGGACGCGAAGCTCCATCACCCCTCCTTGCCGAGCACGACGACGGTCGAGCCGACGTGCTCCTCGGTCGGGTCGATCTGGAGGCGCTCGACGGGCGCCAGGCCGACCTCCGCCGCCTCGGCCTCGAGCCGCTCGGCGGTCAGCGTGCAGATCCTCACCTCGTCGGGGGTGTCGGTCAGCTTGCCGTCCGGGGACACCCGCTGGCGCAGCCGGCGGACGACGATCCGCTGCGGGCCGACCGCCGCCTCGAGCGGCAGGCTCGAGTACACCCAGCCGTCGACCTCGCGCACGTCGGGGAGGGGCGGGGCGCCCTCCTCGGGCTCGGGCATCCCTTCGACGATCGCCGCCGCCAGCCGGCCGCCCGGGCGCAGCGCCGCGGCGACCGATTCGAGGCAGGAGCGGCGCTCGGCGCGGTTGGCCAGCATCTGCAGCAGCTGCATCGGGGCCAGCGCCAGGGCGACCGGCTCGGGCGCCTCGAAGTCGCGGGCGTCGGCGAGCAGCGGCGTGACCGGCAGCCCGACGGCGCGCTCGCGCTGGGCGGCGATCAGCTCCTCGTCGTGGTCGAGCCCGATCACCCGCCGGCCGCGGCGGGCCAGGTGGATCGCCAGCCGGCCGGTCCCCGCGCCGAGCTCCAGGACCGGGTCGCCGCAGCGCTCGGCGAGCCCCTCCCAGACGCCGAGGTCGGCGACGTAGGCGCCGCACTCGACGTCGTGCCAGATCGCCGCCTCTGAGGTCGACGCGCTCATCGTCGGTCCCCCAGGGTCACTGCCAAAACTCCTTCGCCAGGCCGCGGTCGGCGAGCAGCTTGCGCAGCTCCAGCAGCGCCGTGTAGGTCGGGAGGGCGAAGAGGCGGTCCTCGGCGGCCGCCACGGCGGCGTCGAGGGAGGCGGCGATGTCGGGCTCGATCGCGATCCGCTCCTCCGGCCAGCCCGCGTACTTCAGTCGCAGCGCCATCTCCGGCGCGCGGGTCCCGGCGCAGGTGACGCGGCGCACCGCGTCGGCCAGCAGCTCGAAGTCGGCGTCCCAGACCCAGGAGACGTCGCGCCCGTCGGCGATCCGGTCGTTCAGCGCAAGCCACAGGTCGATCCCGCCCCCGCCCTGGCGTTCGCAGTTATCCGCGCTATCCGCGGAGAACTGCGAACGCGAGAGGGGGGAGGGTCGGTCGGCCTCGAGCTTCAGGGTGCGCAGGACCTCGTTGGCGCCGGCCGGGTTCTTGATCAGCAGGATCGAGACGCGCTTGTCGTCCACCGGGATCGTCTCCACCCGGCCGAAGGCGGCGTGCATCCCGCCCAGCGCCGCGGCGATCCGCTCCGGCGCGACCCCGAGCCCCAGCGCCGCGGCGATCGCGGCCAGCGCGTTGTAGACGTTGTAGAGGCCGGGCAGCGGCAGCGACACCTCGATCTCGCCGTCGGGGACGCGCACGGTCGTCGTCGACCCCTCCATGCCGTGCAGGTCGATCCGCGTCGCGGCGACGTCGGGCCGCGGCCGCCGGGCGCCGCAGTTGGGGCAGGAGTAGTGGCCGAGGTGGCCGACGAAGGCGACCTCGTAGGCGTACGGGTGCCCGCAGCGCCGGCAGTGCTTGGCGTCGAAGGCGTGCTGCAGCTCCGGCAGCGCCTGGCCGTGGTCGTCGATGCCGAAGTAGAGGACGCCCTCGCGCGGCCGCTCGGTGGCCGGGTCGCGGCCGAGGTCGGCGACCAACGGGTCGTCGGCGTTCAGCGCCAGCCCGGACCCCGACGGTCGCGCCGCCACCGTCCGCGCCCAGTCCTCTGCCAGCGCCTCCATCTCCCCGTAGCGGTCGAGCTGGTCGCGGAAGAGGTTGCCGAGCACGATCAGCTTCGGCGCCAGCTGCGCGGCCACCCGCGGCAGCCAGGCCTCGTCGACCTCGAAAAGGCCCTCGGCGCCGCGCTGCTCGAGCAGCGCCGTCGCCACCCCCCAGGTCATGTTCGAGCCCGCCCGGTTGTGCACCGGGGGGCGGCCCTCGGCGGTGAGGATCGCGGCGATCATCCCGGCCGTGGTCGTCTTGCCGTTGGTCGCCGAGACGATCGTCGCGCCGCCGGTCAGCCCGGCGCCGAGCCGCGCGATCGCCTCCGGTTCGAGGCGCAGGAGCACCCGCCCGGGCAGCGTCGTCCCGCCGCCGCGGCCGCTGCGCCGGCTGGCCGCTCCGATCGCGAGCGCCAGCGCCCGCTTGGCGCCGAACGCGGCGCCGCCCTGCCCGCCGCGCCTCGCCACGGTCGCGCTCAAGCGGCGGCCGCCGGGACCAGCACGCGCAGGGCGCGCGGGATCACCCGCAGGTCGGCAGGGAGGTCGGTGAGGTGGTCGCCGTCGGCGTAGACGGCGAAGGGCCGGCTGGCGCTGAGGTGGAGCCGCGCGGCGCGGGTGACGTTCACCTCGGGGATGCGAACGTGGGTGCCCTTGAACACCTTGGTCAGGTTATAGAGCGCTCGGATCTTTCCCATCTCGGCGATCGTGACCACGTCGAAGCGGCCGTCGTCGAGCTCGGCGTCGGGGGCTATGTACATGCCGCCGCCGTAGCAGCTGCTGTTGGCGACGACGACGTCGTAGCCCTCGACGCGGGTCCGCTGCTCGCCGATCGCGATCGTGAACCGCGCCGATTTCCAGGTCGCCATCGTGCGCAGCGCCGCGTACAGGTAGACCAGATTGCCGCGCATGAAGCGGGTCTCGTTGGCGTGCCGGTTGGCTTCCGAGTCAAAGCCGACGCTGGCGATGCCGAGGAAGCGCCTGCCGTTGGCCTCGCCGACGTCGATCGCCCGGCTCTCGCCGGCGAGCACGACCTCGATCGCCGCCTCGGGGTCGAGCGGGATGCCGAGCACCCGGGCCAGGTCGTTGCCGCGGCCGCCGGGGACGATCCCGAGTGGCGTCTCCTCGCCCGCCATCGCGCCGCCGACCGCGCCGATCAGCCCGTCGCCGCTGACCACCACCGGCACCTCGCCGGCCGCGACCGCGTCGAGCGCCCGCTCGACTCCGTGCTCGAGGCTCTTCGTGCGCACGACCCGGAAGGGCGCGTGGCGGGCGTCCAGCGCCGCCTCGATCCGCGGCAGCAGCTTCAGCGCCCGGCCGCTCCCCGAGGCCGGGTTGACGAGGAGGGCGAGCGGCCGCTCTCGGTCGTCGCCGAACGGCGTCTCCGCGCTGCCCTGCGTCGCCTCCATCGCCGCAGCCTACGGCGCCCGCAGGCGGGCGACCAGGAAGCTGCCGGCCCCGGCGCGCTCGCCGGCGACGGTCTCGAAGCCGTGGCGACGCAACCCGCGCCGCAGCAGGCGGCCGCGCAGGCCGCGCCCGGTGGCGGGGCCGCCGGTCGCGGCGAGGATCAGGTGGCCGCCGGGGCGCAGGACCCGCGCGACCTCGGCGGGTGACGGGCGCGCGTCGACAACCGCGACGAGGTCGAAGTTGTCCTCCGGGTAGGGGAGCCGCCGCGGCCCGCCGTCCTTGAACGCGACCCGCCCCTCGGGATCGAGCCCGACCCGCCGACCCGCCGCGGCGACCGCCTCCGGGGACGCGTCGATGCCGCGCACCCGCGCCACCGGGAACTCGCGGGCGAGGAAGAGCGCCGCCTCGCCGTCGCCGCAGGGAACCTGCAGGACACGCTCCGGGGAACCGACGTGGAGCACCGCGGCGGCCAGTGGCGTCAGCGGCGGTGGGCTCGACATCGGACCGATCGTAATTCCTCTACTCTCCCTGCCCGATGGCAGGGGAAGGGTTCGACAAACGCTGGTACATCCTGGGCGGCTTCCTGGTGCTGGCGGTCGTGATCGTCGGGATCATCGTCGTCTCACGCAGCGGCGGCGGCAGCGGCGAATCGAGCACCACCGCGAGCAAGGAACCGGCCGGCAAGGAAGGCAAGAGCGCGGAAACGGCGGCCAAGGGCTGCAAGAGCGTCGAACAGCCGGAACCGCGCGAAGAGAGCCTGCCGAAGCCGAAGCAGACGGTGAAGAAGGGCGAAAAGCTGACCGCGGTGGTGGAAACCAACTGCGGCACCTTCGACATCGCGCTGGCGACCTCCGAAGCGCCGATCACCGCCAACTCCTTCGCCTACCTCGCCGAAGAAGGCTTCTACGACGAACTGACCTTCCACCGGATCGTCCCCGAATTCGTCATCCAGGGCGGCGACCCGACCGGCACCGGCACCGGCGGCCCCGGCTACAGCGTCACCGAGAAGCCGCCCGCGAACCTCAAGTACAAACCGGGCGTGGTGGCGATGGCGAAGAGCTCCACCGACCCGCCCGGGCGGTCCGGCAGCCAGTTCTACGTGGTGACCGGCCCGCAGGGCGAATCGCTGCCGCCCGAATATGCCCTTGTGGGCCAGGTCAGCAAGGGCATGAACGTGGTGGAGCGGATCGGCGAACTCGGCGGGCCGGAAGAAAAACCGACCCAGCCGGTCGTGATCGAAAAGATGACGATCGAACACGGCTAGGTCCCGGTTCGTAAGCTCTGGCAGTGGCCAAGGTCGACGTAGGGGACGCGGCGCCGGAGTTCGAGCTTCCCGGGACGGGCGGGCGCACCTACCGCCTGTCCGAGTACCGCGGCCGCAAGGTCGTCCTCGCCTTCTACCCGGGCGACTTCACCGCCGTCTGCACGAAGCAGTTCTGCTCCTACCGCGACGAAGGGGAGCGGCTCGACCGGCTCGAGGCCGAGGTGCTCGGGATCTCGCCGCAATCGGTCGACTCGCACGAGCGCTTCACCGAGGAGAAGCGGCTGAACGTGCCGCTGCTCGCCGACACCGACAAGGCGGTCGCCAGGGCCTATGGGGTCGCCGCCGGGCCGCTGGTGCGGCGCTCGGTGTTCGTCGTCGACGAGGAGGGCCGGATCGGCTTCCGCAAGGTCACGCTGGCCGGGCTCACCTACGAGTCGGTGGCCGACCTGGAGCGCGCCGTGGCGGGGGTCGGCTGATGGCGGGGGCGGAACCGGCGGAGTTCGCGGTCGGCCCGGCGCCGGTGCTGCGCGGTGCCGCCGCGGGGGAGGGGACGCCGATCGTCCTCTGCCACGGGCTGACGGCGAGTCGCCGCTACGTCGTCCACGGCTCACGCGCCCTGGAGCGCGCCGGGCACCGGGTCATCACCTACGACGCGCGCGGGCACGGCGAATCCGACCCCGCCCCGGCCGGGCAGAGTTATGGATACCCGGAGCTAATCGCCGATCTCGAGCGGGTGGTCGCGGCGCAGGTCGGCGAGGGCCGCTTCCTGCTCGGCGGCCACTCGATGGGCGCCCACACCGCGGTCGGCTACGCGCTGGCCCACCCGGAGCGGCTGGGCGGCCTGGTGGTGATCGGGCCGACCTACACCGGGGAGATCACGCCGGAGTCGCTCGCCTACTGGGACGGGCTGGCGGCGGCGCTGGAGGCGGACGGGATCGACGGCTTCGTCGACCACCTGATCCGGGTGGGTACGGTCGGGGAGCGGTGGCGCGACTCGGTGGCGCGGATCAGCCGCGAACGGATGGAGCTGCACGGCGACCCGTACGAGCTGGCGCGGGCGCTGCGCGAGACGCCCGCCTCGCGGCCGTTCGGGTCGCTCACCGATCTCGCCGGGCTGCGGGTGCCGACGCTGGTCGTCGCCTCCGGCGACGAGGCCGACCCCGGGCACCCGTACGCGGTCGCCGAGGCCTACGCCGCGGCCTTGCCACGCGCCCGGCTGATCAGCGAGGATGAGGGCCAGTCGCCGTTGGCCTGGCAGGGTGGGCGACTGTCGCGGGAGATCTCCTTATTCGCCGTTGAGCCAGACGTGGCACTATCCAGGCAGGGATTGGTATGAAGTTTCCGAGTGAAAAAATCTTGAGAATGGCGATCGCCTTCGTCGGCGTGCTCGGCCTCTGCGTGGCGACGTACATCCTGATCTCCGACTCGACCTCGGGCGCGCCGCAGTGCCTGGCGGGCGGCACCGGCTGCGAGACGGTCGCCAACAGCTCCTACTCGCACATCCTCGGCATCAACGTCGCGGTCTTCGGGATCGCCGGCTGGGTCTTGGTGCTCGGCACCGTGCTCTTCGGCAACGACGTGGCGCGGCTCGGCGGGTTCCTGGTCACCCTCGGCGGGTTCGGGTTCAGCGTCTACCTGACCTACCTGGAGATCTGGCAGATCGAAGCGATCTGCCAGTGGTGCGTGACCAACGCGGTGCTGATGACCATCTGCTTCCTCCTCAACGCGGCGCGCTTGCTGGGCTACGTCGGCACCGACGACGGCGGCGCCGTGCTGGGGGGACCGGGCCGGCCGCTTGCCGAGGACGGCTGACGGGCGCCCGACGGCCAGACGATTGATCTAGGCTCGCAGCTTCGATTTCGCATGTAAACGACACGGAGGATCGATGAGCAACCAACGGGACAGGGAGAAGCGCCGCGAAGAGCGACTCGAGGCCGAAGCGAAAGCCGCCGGCTCCGATCGGCGGACGCGGCTGCTTCAGCTCTCGGCGGGCGGTGTGTTCTTGGCGATCATCGTCGTCGTGGTCGTGATCGTCGTCGCGGGCAACGGCAGCTCGGGCACCAGTGCTTCGAACCTGGTCGAAAAAGGCGAGGTCCAGAAACTGCTCAAAGGGATCCCACAGAACGGGACGATCCTCGGCAAGACGAGCGCCCCGGTGAAACTGTACGAGTACGGAGACCTGCAGTGCTCGGCCTGCAAATTCTATTCGGAAGAAATCCTTCCGGAACTCATCGAAAACCAGGTGAAACCCGGCAAGGCCAGCCTCACCTTCCGCAACTTCGTCATCATCGGCCCGGACTCGATCCCCGCCGGCGAGTCCGCTCTCGCGGCGGGCGCCCAGGGCATGGGTTGGAGCTACATCGAGACCTGGTACCGCAATCAGGGCGGCGAGAACTCGGGGTACGTGACCGAAGAATTCGTCGAAGCGATGGCCGAATACGTCGGCATCCCGGATGTCGCCAAATTCATGCAGGAATGGAAGAGCGGCAAGTACAAAAAGCAGGTCGAACGGACGACCGGCCAGGCGGAAAAATTCGGCTTCAGCGCCACGCCGTCGTTCGCGATCGAAGGCCCGAAGTCGAACGGCCTCGAACTGCTGGGCACGCCGGAAACCACCGGCGACCTCGAAGAAGCGATCGAAAAGGCCGCCTGAGCGGCCTCGGTCGCGATCGACGGGTGGCCCGAGCGACGCCAGGTCGCGCCGGGTAGCGGTCGCGCCCAAAACGGGGCGCGACCGGAGGGAGGGGCGGCGCCCCGAGCAGACGCGTCCCCGGCGCCGCCTTGGCCTCTCCCCAGCGAGTTGACATAACCAAGATTATCGTGCGTTGGATCTGGATCGAGGGCCTGGCCGCGAGCCATCGGGCGCCCGCCGTCGCGGTCCGGACGGGCCTTCCGAGACATCGCCGACCCGCCCTCAGTGCACGAAAGAACGCAGCGCCACGGATATCTCTGCGGCGCTGAGCGGCCCGAATCGCAGCGTCCACGCATCACCCAGTTCCTGGATGAACCTGAAGCGAATGCCGGACCTCTTCAGGGCCGCTTCGTGGGCCTCCATCCGTTCGAATCCCGTGCGGCCCTGAATCATCGCGTCGAGCCCGTACTGCCCCGAATCCAGCGGCCAGATGCTCAACTTGTCGGCGACGGGTCCGGGTGGAGGTGCAGGCAACGTCTCCATCTCAGTCTGATGTCGGTTCCTCTACGGTCCGGCTTGAGTACGGCCCAGACCTTCAAGTTGTCATAACTCCGCTGCCGGGACCAGCCATCCGCTCGCCGCGGCACGGCCTGGCCGGGCCCGGGTCACGCGGGTCGTTCGGATCCCGCCGATCCCTGTGTGGTGGGACGATGCCGGCGCGGGTCACCGACCCGCCGCCGGGCGCCCGGTCACGCCGCGAGGACGGCGGTCCCGCGGATCAGCGGGCGGACGATCGGCAGGGCCTTCGGGAGCCCGCCGTGCTCGACCTCCTCGACCTCGAAGGCGGAGGCGCGCAGGTTGCCCTCGGTGTCGCGGTTGCAGTAGCAGCCGTCGGCCAGGAAGCGCCAGGGCTTCTCGAAGAGGTCCTGGCGGCGGGCCCGCCCGGGATCCTCGGAGCGGACGTGCTCGATGAACAGGAGCCGGCCGCCGGGCTTCAGCACCCGGGCCAGCTCGGCGATCGCGGCGACCGGATCGGGGACCGTGCACAGCACCAGCGTCGCCACCGCGGTGTCGAAGCTGCCGTCGTCGAACGGCAGCGCTTCGGCGGGCGCCGCGACCAGCCGGGCGGGCGGGGACGCGTCGCGGTCGGCGAGCCGCGCCCGCAGGCGCGCGCCCATGTGCGGGTCGGGCTCGACCAGGGCCACCTCCTCGACGCCGTTGCCGTAGTGCTCGAGGTTGACGCCGGTCCCGGCGCCGATCTCCACCACGCGGCCGCGGGCGTCGGCCAGCAGCGCGGCGCGCATCGCGCCGAGCCCGTTCTCCTCGGTCGCCTTCAGCCCGCGGTCGTAGAGGGCCGCGAAGAGCCGCCCCCAGGTCGCGTCGTATGCCTTTCCCATCGCCCCGGCGGCCATCTGCTGAGTTGAGTACACCAGAGCGACCTCAACTCAGCAAGCGTGGCGGACTCAACCCGCCGGCTTGGCCTGGTTGATCGGGGTGTCGCCCTCGGAGGCGTCGTCGCCGGCCTCCTCGGCCTTGGCCTCGCCCTTTTCGGCCTGCTTGCCCTGCGCCTCGCTCGCCGGGGCGCCCTTGCTGCGTGCCGCGCGCTCCTCGTAGGCCGCGCGGGCGCCGTGGTCGACCTCGGTCATCAGCTTGTCGGTGCCCATCGTGCGGCCGACCCACTCGGCCGCCGCGCGCGGCATCAGCGACGCGGCCCGCAGGAGCGCGCCGTTGGCCTTCGGCACGAAGACGTCGAAGCGCGGCGCTTCCAGTGCGTCGACGATCGCCGCGGCGACGTCGGAGGCCTCGACCGGTTTCACCCATTTCTGGCCGACCCCGCTGGTCAGCTCGGTGTTGACCACGGTCGGCATCACGCAGGAGACCTCGATCGCGCGGCCGCGCAGCTCGGCCCGCACCGCCTCGCTCAGCCCCACCACGGCGTGCTTGGTCGCCGAGTAGGTGGCGATCCCGGGGACCCCGGTCTTCCCCGCCTGGGAGGCGATGTTGACGATGTGCCCGGTGTTGCGGGGCATCATCCGGCGCAGCGCCAGCTGGGTGCCGGTCATCACCCCGATCAGGTTGATGTCCACCTGGCGGTGGATCGACTCCTCGGACTCCTCGACGAACGGCGTCGTCGGCATGATCCCGGCGTTGTTGATCACCACGTCGAGCGGGCCGAGCTGGCGCTCGGCCTCGTCGAGGAAGGCCTCGAAGGAGCCACGGTCGGTCACGTCGAGGGGCAGCGCGACGCCGCCGCCGCCGAGCCCCGCCGCCGTCTGCTCGGCGAGCTGCAGGTCGAGGTCGCCGATCGCCACCCGACAGCCGCGCCGCGCCAGCGCCTCGGCCGTCGCCTTGCCGATCCCGCGCGCACCGCCGGTGATCGCCACCACCTTGCCGTTCAGGGACCGCCGCTCCTTCGCCATGACTCCTCCTCCCCGGCTACCCGGCCGGTTTGTAGACGGTGACCACGGCCGCTCCGCCGAGGCCGATGTTGTGCTGGAGGGCGACCTTCGCCCCCTCCACCTGACGTTTACCGGCTTCGCCGCGCAATTGCCAGGTCAATTCCGAGCACTGCGCCAGGCCGGTGGCCCCGAGCGGGTGCCCCTTGGAGATCAGCCCGCCCGACGGGTTGACCACCACCTGGCCGCCGAAGGTCGTGGCCTCGGCCTCGACCAGCTTGTGCGCCTCGCCCTCGGCGGCGAACCCGAGCGCTTCGTAGGTGATCAGCTCGTTGGCGCTGAAGCAGTCGTGGAGCTCGCAGACGTCGACCTCGTGGGCGTCGACCTCGGCCTCCTCGTAGGCGGCGCGCGCCGCCGTCCGCGACATCTCCGAGCCGACGATCGTCATGCAGTCGGCGCTCTCGTCGAAGGTCGAGGAGAGGTCGGTGACCATCGACTGGCCGGCGATCTCGACCGCCTTGTCCCAGAGGTCGTGCGAGTCGACATAACGCTCCGAGGCGACCACCGCGCAGGCGGAGCCGTCGGAGGTCGGCGAGCACTGCAGCTTGGTCAGCGGGTCGTGGATCATCTTCGCCGCCTTGATGTCGGCGAGGCTGTACTCGTCCTGGAACTGGGCGTAGGGGTTGTTGACCGAGTGCTTGTGGTTCTTCCACCCGATCCAGGCGAAGTGCTCCGGCGTCGAGCCGTAGCGGTCCATGTGGTCGCGTCCGGCGTTGCCGAACATCTGTGGGGCGGGCGGTGAGGCCTCCGGGTCGCGCAGCTCGAACATCCGCGTCGCGTGGCGGTCGAGCGCGTTGGTGCGGTCGGTGTACTTGACCCCGAGGCTGCCCGGCTCCATCTTCTCGAAGCCGAGCGCCAGCGCGCAGTCGACCAGGCCGCCCTTGACCGCCTGGCGGGCGAGGAAGAGCGCCGAGGAGCCGGTCGCGCAGTTGTTGTTGACGTTGACCACCGGGATGCCGGTGAGCCCGAGGCCGTAGAGCGCCCGCTGGCCGTAGGTCGAGTCGCCGTAGCAGTAGCCGGCGTAGGCCTGCTCGACGTCCTCGTAAGGGATGCCGGCGTCGGCGAGCGCCTTCTCCCCCGCCTCCTGGGCCCAGTCGGGGTAGTCGCCCTCCTTCGTCCCCGGCTTCTCGAACTTGGTCATCCCGACCCCGATCACGAACGTGCGGTTGCTCAACTCTCGCTCCTCCCGGCGGCCGCCACCACTCGGCGACCAAGTTTGGCTGGCTGGCCAGTAAGTTAGCGGAGCACTCGCGGCGCGTGGGGACGGAGGCGGCGCGGCACGCCCCGCTCCGGGTACAGGCGGAAGGCGAGGTAGGTGATCGCGATCCCGACCGCGGTGCCGAGCAGGCGTTGGCCGGCGGCGTCGAGGCGCGCCTCGCCGAGCGTGTCGGAGAGGAGCACGACATAGGTGGTGATCGCCGCGGTGAAGAGCGCGTACTGGACCGTGATCAGGCCGAAGGAGAGTGCCGCGGAGATGCTGAGCACGATGCCGATCCAGGGCTGGGCGCCGTCGAAGAGGGCGGCGAGGGCGGTGGCGAGCGCCAGTCCCAGCAGCGTCCCGGCGGCGCGCAGGACGAGGCGGTGGTCGGTCTCGTCGAGTTCGGGGCGCATGACGAAGAGGATCGTCAGCGGGATCCAGTAGCCGTGCTCGCGCATTCCGGCGACGCGGTAGATGGCGACCCCGAGCCCCAGGCAGACGCCGAAGCGCAGCGCGTGGCGGCCGTAGGGCGAGGCGAGGGTCAGGTTGCGGCGCAGGCGCCGGCGGACCCGCGCCGGGTCCCAGCCGCTGTCGTTGTCGTCGGCGCGGTCCCAGAGCAGCCAGGCGCAGGCCGCGCAGGCCGCCTGCAGCAGGCCGCCCAGGGTGCCGAATGCGAACGCCGGCAGGGCGTCGGAGGCGGGCAGGAAGAGGCCCTGGGCGACCATCAGCGCCACCGCGACGGAGAAGCCCGCGAAGGCGAGCCGCAGCGTGTCCGCCAGGCAGTAGCCCGCGGCGGCGCCGACCAGGCCCATCGCGAGCACGGCGGCGGGCGCGAATTGGCTGCTCAGCACGCCGAGCGCCGCCGCCGCGCCGACCAGGGGCGCCGCGGCGGCCTGCCACGCGGCGCGGGGCCCGGCGGGCGCGTCGAGCGCGGTGAAGCCGCAGACCAGCGCCCCGGTGGCGATCGCGCCGCGCGAGGGCCAGCCGAGCGAGAACTCGAAGGTCAGCGCGAGGGCGATCGGCACCGCGATCAGCGCGCCGCGGCGCAGGGCGGGACCGGGCGCCGCCGGCCCGATCGCAAGCAGCGGCGAGGCCCGCAGCCGCCGCATCTGACCGGAGGCGTCGTAGAGGCGGGAGCTGGTCCGGTCGGGCATCGGGCGAAGGTAAGCTTGGGGGCCGTGTTAATCGCCGCCATCAGCAGCGACCCCGCGGCGGGGGTAGGCATCCTTGCAGCGCTCGCGGCGGGGGTCGTCTCCTTCCTCTCCCCCTGCGTGCTGCCCCTGGTCCCCGGCTACCTGTCGGCGGTGACCGGCGTGTCGGCCGCCGAGCTCGACGACGCCGACTGGCGCCGCGTCGTCCCCCCCGCGCTCACCTTCGTCGCCAGCTTCTCGATGATCTTCATCCTGCTCGGGCTCACCGCCACCGGGCTCGGCTCCTTCCTCTCCTCCAACAAGCCGCTGCTGACCCAGATCTCCGGCTGGCTGATCATCGCGATGGGCCTCCTCTTCGTCGGCTCGCTCTTCATCACCCGGCTGAACCGGGAGTGGCACGTCGACGCGTTGCTCTCGCGGGCCGGCAAAGGCGGCCCGATCGTCGCCGGCGCCGCCTTCGCGATCGCCTGGTCGCCCTGCATCGGGCCGACGCTCGGCGCCATCCTCTCCGCCGCCGCCGCCTCCGGCTCGGCGGCCCGCGGGGCCTTCCTGCTCGCCGTCTACTCGGCCGGGCTGGCGATCCCCTTCCTCGTCACCGCCCTCGCCTTCTCCCGGATGACCACCGCCTTCGCGCTGATCAAGCGCCACTACGCGCTGATCGTCGCCGTCGGCGGCCTGATCCTGATCGTGATGGGCGTGCTGATCGTCACCGGCGAATTCAAACAGCTGAACATCGAAGCCCAGAGCTGGTCCTCCAGCCTCGGCCTCGAACCCTGAGCGGGCGTCGGATCGGCGCATCTCGGCGTCCTCGCTCGCTCACGTGCAAAGCACGCTTCGCTCACTGCGTCCTTGACCTGCTTGATTCGACGCCCGCTCAAGCCGTCGTTTCTGCATTTCGCCTTCCCAGAGAAGGTGAAATGCAGACAGTCGGCTAGTTGTTCGTCACCGGGACCGTCGTCTCCAGCTCCTGGCCGACCGCCTCGGTGATTTCGAGGCCGTCGTCCTCGAGGTCGCGGGAACAGACGATGCGGAAGCGGCCGGTGCCGATCTCCGGGTCGGCGATCAGCGGCAGGCCGCGGATCGTCTCCCAGCCGAGGCGCTCGACCTCGAACGGGTTCATCCGCACCTCGGCCGCCGGGAAGGGGCAGTTGGCGTTGTGCTGGTCGATCGCCTTGGAGATCGCCTCGAGGTTCTTCGCCTCGGCGGAAGCCATGCACCAAGGATAGGGAGCGCGCCCGGTCTGCGGCGCGGTGGGCGCGCTCAGTCCGGGTCCCGGGCGCCGTGGCCCGGCCCGAGCAGCTCGGCGGCGGTGATGCCGCGCCACGCTCCCTCCGCCGCCTCGATCGCGAAGCGGGCGAACCAGGACTCCGAGAACCAGCCACCGTCGCGCTGCGCCCGGACCGCGGCCTGGTGGACCCCGGGCGCGTAGGCGAAGGAGGTCGCCGCTGCGGTGTCGCGCCAGAGCGAGAGCGTGCCGGTGTCGAGGCGGAGCGGGTCGTCGGCGAAGCCGTCCGACCAGAGCCTGCCCGCGGCGCCGTCCAGCGCCCGCACGACGGGACCGTCGGCGACCATGAAGCGGGCCATGTCGCGGGGCCGGGTGCGGGAGTGGGTGATCAGCGCCACCGGCCCGGGGGGCGGCTCGGTCCGCTCCCCCGCGAGCGGGTCGGCCCCCGCCCAGGCGCCGAAGCTCTGCACCGGGCGCAGGGTCAGGGCGAGGCGCTCCCGCGCCCGGTCCCAGCGCCGCAGCGGCCCCGCCCGGAAACGTTCGAGCGCCGCCTCGTCCCGCCACAGGGCGAAGTAGTAGGCGAGCGTCAGCTGGGGAACCGGCAGCGGCATCGAGCGCAGGCGCATCGGCAGGAGCAGGCGCGCGAACGTCGCCTCTCCCCGGCGACCCGCGCGACGCAGCGCCAGCGCCTCCCGCTCCGCCACCCCCAGCGGGAAGCGGCCGAGGTCGAGCGAGGCGATCACGCGGCCGCTCCTGCGGCCGAGTCCCAGTCGGGCGCCGGCATCGCGGAGAGGGTGGCGTCCTCGAAGCGCCCGCGGATCAGCTTCGCCTCTCGCTCCATCGCCCCGATTCTGGTCGATCGGCCGGCAAGCTTCCTGGGTGCCCGCCTTGCCGGATGAATTGCGCCTCGGATCCGACGCGGTGGTGCTTCGCGACTGGCGCGACGCGGACGCCCCGGCGCTGGCGCCCGTGTGCGGCGAGTGGGACGTCTGCGCCTTCACCTCGGTGCCATGGACCTACTCGGAGTGGGCGGCGCTCGATTGGATCGACCGACAGCGCCGCAAACGCCGGGCGGGCACCGTGCTCGCGCTGGCGATCGTGGCGGGAGGGGATGAGCTGCCGGTCGGGCACGTCAACCTCGCGGGCCTCGACGAGGGTGGCGCGGCGGAGGTCGGCTACTGGCTGGCTCCGCGGGCGCGTGGGCGCGGCCTCGCCACCGCCGCGGCGTCCCTGCTGATCGACTGGGGGTTCGCCGAGCTCGGGGTCGCCCGGATCGAGTTCGCGATCCTCCCCGAGAATCGGGCCTCGCAACGGGTCGCCGAACGTCTCGGGGCGACGCCGGAGGGGCTACGCGAGCGCAGCCACCACGCCGACGGCCGCTGGTGGGACATGACCATCTGGTCGCTGGGGCCGGGATCCTCGGAGGCCTGAACGCAATCGGCGGCAGTCGCCTGCAACCCTGCCGCATCCGGCGGCGGGCCGCCCGCAGCCCCGCCGCGCTCGGCGGCGGACCGCCCGCTCAGGCCGCGAAGCGCTCCGCCAGCCAGGACTCCAGGTCCTCCCAGGCTGCCTCGGCCATCGCGATCGGGAACGAGGTGAAGCCGTGCGGGGAATCCGGGTAGACCCGCAGGTCGACCTCTCCCCCGGCCGCCGCGAGCCGCGTCGCCATCGTCAGGCTGTCCTCCAACAGGAGGTCGTCGGTGCCGACGGCGAGCAGGGCGGGCGGCAGTCCCCGCAGGTCGCCGAAGAGCGGCGAGATGTCGGGGTCGGTCCGGTCCTCGACCGCGCCGACGTAGGCGCCGAGGAAGAACTCGTCGGCGATCTTGCGGCCGGCGGGGGTGCGCCCGCTGAGATCGAAGGCGCCGAACGTGAGCGCGGCGCCGACGAATGGCTCGACCAGGCCCCGGTCGCGCAGGCGCAGCAGCGTCGCCATCGCCAGGTTGGCCCCCGCCGAGGCGCCGCCGATCGCCAACCGGGAGGCCCCGAAGCGCGCCTCGCCCTGCTCCAGCAGCCAAAGCGCCGCGGTCTCACAGTCGTCGGGGGCGGCCGGCCACGGGTGCTCCGGCGCCAATCGGTAGTCGACGCTGACGACCGCGAGCGCGAGCGCGTCGGCAAGCCGGCGGTTGCGGGCGTCGCTGCGCGCCGCCCAGCCCATGTAGAAGCCGCCGCCATGGATCTCCAGGTACGCGCCCCGCGGCGACCCGCCCTGCGGCTCGGTCACCCGCACCGGGACCTGTCGCCCCGCGGCGTCGGCGACGACCTCGGTCGCCGGCGGGCCGTCCGGGGCGGGCCGCGGCGAGAGCCCGGTGCGATGCGCCTCGAGTCCCGCGGGCGTCGACGGGTCGGGCCTCGGCTCGGCTTCCTCGGCGGCCTTCGCCGCCTTGAACGCGCGCGCCTCGGCCACGAAGTCCGCCAGCCTCGGGTCGATCAGGCTCTCCAGGTCGACTCGCATCATCACCAGACCACGATCGGGCGGGGGTGATGGTGGTCTCGCATCGCCCGGTCCTTGCTCACGAGTTGGAGGTCGTTCTCGATCGCCGTCGCGTAGATCATCCGGTCCGCGGGATCGCCCGGGAAGGAAGATGGAAGCGAAACCGCCGTGTGGGCGATCGCGGGGTTGATGGGGATGGTTCGCAGCTGGGCGGCGAGACCTTGGAGCCAAGACGGAACGGGGATGCTGACGGTGATGCGCTCGTGCTCGGCCAACCAGGCCAGCTCGTACCAGGAGATGGCCGCGACGGCGAGGTCGTCGGCCTGCTCGAGGGCTTCCCGCGCCGGGGCACTGACGCGCTCGGGCTCCGCCGACCACCAATGGACGACGTGGGTGTCGAGCAGCACGGCCGCCATCCCTACGCGGCGTTCCAGGTCTCCCCGGTGGAGAAGATCTCGTCCTCCTCGGCAGCGGTTATCGCCACCCCCTCGAACGACCCCTTGAGCGAACGGGCGCCCGCGGCGGGAACAAGGCGAGCGACCGGACGGCCGTGCCGCGTGATCTCGATTTCTTCGCCCGCGGCGGCGTCGTCGAGAAGGCGCAGGATGGTCGCCTTGGCATCGGTGGCGGTCACTTGTTTGGTCATATGACCAGTCTAGCGACCAGACGGCTCATCCACCCCGGCCTGCCCGATGTGTCGCCTCTGTCCCAAGTCGCGTGGCTGTGGCACGAACGCACGTTCGCTCCGCCGCCCCTCGCGGTAAGTTTTCCTCCGTGTCGATCGCCGGTTGGCAGCGCACGATCGCGCACCTCGATATGGACGCTTTCTACGCGTCGGTTGAGCTGCGGCGGCATCCGGAGCTGAAAGGCAAGCCGGTGGTCGTCTGCGGGTCGGGGCCGCGGGCGGTGGTGACGACGGCGAGCTACGAGGCGCGCAAGCTGGCCGGCATCCACTCGGCGATGCCCGCCGCGGTGGCCCGGCGGCGACTGCCGAACGCCGTCTACCTACCGCCCGACTTCCCTGCCTACCGGGAGGCCTCGGCGGTGGTGATGGAGGTCTTGCGCTCCAACGTCGAGGTGGTCGAGGTCGTCGGCCTGGACGAGGCCTACCTGGACCTCACCGGGATCTTCTCGCCGAAGGCGACGATGCGGCGGATCAAGGCGGAGATCCGCGAATTGACCGGCCTCACCTGCTCGGTCGGCATCTCCGAGAGCCGCATGCTGGCCAAGATGACCAGCGAGCTCGGCAAGCCCAACGGCCTGGTGGTCGTCTCCCGCGAGGAGGCACTGGCCCGCTTCGGCGGCGGCCCGCCGGGCGTCGTGCCCGGGATCGGCCCGAAGACGGCCGAACGCCTGGAGAAGCTCGGCGTCGCCACCCTCGCGGAGCTCGGGCGGTGGGATCGCGGCGACCTCGAAGCGCGCTTCGGGCCCCGCTCCGGCGCCTGGCTGCACGCCCGCGGCAACCTCCTCGACGAGACGCCGATCAGCGTCAGCCGGGAGACCAAGTCGCAGTCGGTGGAGACGACCTTCGACACCGACGTCGCCGAGCTCGCTGCGCTCGAGCGGACCCTCCGCGGGCAGACCGAGGAGCTCTGCCGGCGACTGCGCAAGAAGGAGCTCGAGGGGCGGTCGATCGGGATCAAGGTCCGGCTCGACGACTGGACCAACGTGACCCGTTCGCAGTCGGTGGAGAGCCCCACCAACGACCCGAAGGTCGTCTGGCCGATCGCCCTCGACCTGCTGCGGGCCTACGCCCCGCCCCGCCCGGTCCGCCTGCTCGGCGTCCGTCTCGCCTCCTTCGCGGGCGAGGTCGACCCCGCCGCCGCGGAGGACGAGCCGCAGCTGAGGCTCGCCCTTCCCGGCTGAGTCCGCGGCGCTCGCCGCGGGGGCGACACTGGGGCCGGATGAGTGATCCCGCGCCCGGGGGTCCGCCGCCGTCCGCCGACGGCGCGCCCGTCCCGCCCTCCACTTCGGCAGGTAGGAGGACGGGACGGGCGCGCCGTCGGCCTGCATCTGCCCGCCCCGGGACGCGCCCCGTGCTCGCGAGGCGCGGTCGTCCTTTGGCCCGCCCCGCCGCGGCGTTCGCAGTTCTCCGCGCTATACGCGGATTACTGCGAACTCATCGGGAGGCGCCCCGGCGCGTTCGCACTTTGCCGCGCTATGCGCGGCAAAGTGCGAACGCGGGACGCGGGACGCGGGAGTGTGGCGGATGGGTAACGGAGTGCGCACGGCGCCGGGGGTTCCGTCCGTCGCGCACGCACTCCGCTGCGCGCGCGCCCTCCGTTGTCGCACGCCCTCCGCCCGCGGAGCGTCCCATCCGCCCGCCGCCGACGCAGGCGCGCCCGCCCCGTCCTACCTGCCAAACCGGAGGATGGGGCGGGCGCGCCTTCTCGGACGGCCGGCGGCCGTCCGGGCCATCGGCCTAGTGGTTGGCCATCACGTCACCCACGCCCGGGAACCCGAGCCGCGCCTTGGTGGCCGTGGTCAGGTCGTATTCCCGACCGGCGACGTAGGGGCCGCGATCGATCACGGGGACGGTGACCGAGCGGCCGTGGTAACGCAGCTTCACCATCGTGCCGCAGGGCAGCGTCTTGTTGGCGACGCCGAGGGTCCCCGGCCAGAGGGTGCCGCCGCAGGCGACGCCGTTGCCGTAGAGCCCGGGCCCGTAGTAGGAGGCGCCGGCCAGGCGGTAGGAGGTCAGGCGGCGGACCGGGCTTTGGGACCCGCGCACCCGCTTGTCGTGGGCGCCGAAGGCCTGCACGCCGTAGTTGCCGATCCGCCCCGCGTCCCACTTCACCCGGAAGGTGCCGTTGGGCCGCGTGCGGAAGGTGAGAGCGACATGATCGGGCCCCCTGAAGAGGACCTTGACCCGATGGACGCCGCCGGGGCGCACCTTGCCTCGCACGGTGACGCCGTCGCCGCTCAGCACGCTGTGCCTGGAGACGTGCAGCGCGACGTGTGACTTGACCCGCTTGTGCGTCTGGTGATGCTGGTGGTGCGCCTTGTGCTGCTGGGCGACCGCCGGCGACGCGCCGATCGACAGCGCCAGGGCGGCACCGATCGCGGGCAGGATGAATCGCATCGTGTTCTCACTCGCTTTCTGCCTGCCTACGGAGTTAGCTGACGGGCTCGCGGGAGCGGCGCTCCGGCCGGCTCTCCGTTACGGGCGGCATTGCGCCCGACTCGCCCCAGGTGCCGCGGCCAGGGATGACGCCGCGGCAATTGGTTCCCCCGCTCCCCGTCGCGCGTGGCGAGGGGATTCGGCAGATGGGTTCTTTCCTTTGTGAGTGGAACACGCTAGGCGGGACCGGGTCGCGGCCGTGTGACCCCTCTCACACTTATCCCTTCTCTGTAGAAGCGATTTCCGCCGAAGGGCGGCGATGAGTCGTGCCTGAGCCGGGCCTAGCGGGCGTCGGAGCGGACAAACGGTTCCAGGTGGGGGAGAACGTCCAGCCGGACATGCTTGATGGCGACCAGAAGCTCGCGCGGAATCTCGATCCCACCTTCACCGACACGGATCGATACCGCCGGGGTTCCCTCGATCTCCACGTTCACTGCGTCCTCGGGGACCGAGCCGATTACTGCCTTGTCTTCCGCAATATGTTCCCCGCTGAAGGTCTCGACGACCCGCTGCTGCCATGCCCCGAACTCGGGCGTCTCTCCGGAAATGAGGACATCTCGCAGTCCGGATGCGACGACCGGGAGATTGCGGTGGCGATCCTTGTTCGAGATCCGGTTGATGATCCGGAGGCCGTTGCTCTCCCCTCCATTCTGCGGCGGCTGCAATCGCTTGAGGACTGCAATTGCCTCCGGAGGCAGAGACTTGACCACGGACGCCCATCGCAGACGACTCTTGATCCGTTGCTGGTCCTCCCCTGGGACGATGGCTTCCCAGACTCCCTCGAAGAAGATCGGGAATTCCACGCTCGTGCGCTCCTTTCTCGGAACCAGGGCGCCCATCAGATGCTCAAGGCAGGAGCGCAGGTTGTAGATCACGTCCGCGGCGATCACGGGGATGTCCGTGTCTTCCGGGGTGGCCGTGAATTCAAGACGCCGGACTCGCTTCTGCTTATTGCCCTCGAAGCTTTCGGCCACGGTGTACGGGTGTCCGGAATTGAATGTCCGGACCTCCGCCTGGAGATCGGTGAGGTGCTTTTCGGCTCTCCGGATCTTCTGTAAGTAGGAAGGTTCGCGCATGGTCCCCTGCCGCGCCGAGCCTAGCCTTCCCGTACTAAGCGTGTCAAGGCACTTGACAACCTTCTCTCTGTCAAGTAGCTTTACACCATGCCACCGGCCAACAGGAACGAACCCCGTCGAGCCCGGTCCTCGACCTCCGACTACTCGGTCACCGAGTTCCTGCGGGACTTCCCCGACGACGCCGCCTGCCTCGACTACCTCTGGCGGACGCGACACTCGGCCGATGGCGAGCACGCCTACTGCCCGAAGTGCGACGGCGAGCGTGTCTTCCGCCGCTACGCGACCAAGCAGCAGCGCCAGTCATGGACCTGCACGGCCTGCGGGCACCACGTCCACCCGACCGCGGGCACGATTTTCCACCGCTCCTCGACCTCGCTGCGGCTCTGGTTCCATGCCATGTATTTGATGACGAGCACCCGCTGCGGAATCTCCGCCAAACAGCTTGAGCGGGAGTTGGGCGTCCACTACAAGACCGCCTGGCGGATGTTCAACAAGATCCGCACCGAGCTGATGAACGACGAGGACGAGCCCCAACTTCGCGGCAAGGTCGAGATAGACGAGACCTCCTGGGGAGGCAAGCCACGCCGCAAGCTCAAAGGCTTCAAGGAGCGGGCGCAGTTCCGGGAATCGAAGACGACCGTGCTGGGGATGATCGAGCGCGGCGGTCGGGTGCGGCTGCGCGTGATCGAGTCCCGCCGCGGCGAGCCGCTGAGTCGAGCGGTGCGAACGCATGTGAACCCGGCCGCGTTCATGCTCACCGACGACTGGCCTGCCTACAAACCGCTGCGAGGCGAGTACGACTGGGCGGTCATCAACCACTCCGCCGGCTCCTACGTGGAGGGCGACGTGCACACGAACACCATCGAGGGGTTCTTCGGCAACCTCAAGACGGGTATGCGAGGCGCCTACAAGCACGTCTCCGACAAGTACCTGCAGTCCTATCTGGACGAGTTCGCGTGGCGCCACAATCACCGGCACGCGGGCTACCGCTCGATGTTCCACGAGCTTGTCGGGGAGGCGGCGCGGCAGTGAGCGAGACGACGATCCTTCGCAGCATCAGAGGCGCCGCATCGCGCCGCGAGCGCGCCGACCGCGACAAGCGCAAGGCGACCGACGATCTGCGCGGGTTCGTCCGTCAGGCGCGCGAGGCGGGCGTCAGCATCACCCGGATCGCTTCTGAGGCCGGTCTTTCCCGTCAGGGCGTTTACGACCTGCTGGGGGAGCGACCTTCTTCATAGCCGAGTCGAAGTCCCCTTTGCTGGGGACGGGGATCTCAAGCCCCTTCTCGGTCTTCTGCTTGCGCTTCGCCATGAACCGAGTGTAGGCGGCGAGCCGCAGGACCAAGACCCAACGCCTCGAAAGGGGAACGATGAGCATCGAGCGGACGTATCACTGCGACGGCCCCGATTGCGAGGCCCGCGCAAGAACGGCCGGCGCCCAACCCCCGGCCGGATTCTTGGCCGTGAGGGAGGACGCCGACCATGAGCATCACTTCTGCAGTTGGGACTGCCTCATGAAGCTTGCAGCGACCAAACCGCTGCCAGAGATTGTCCCTGCCTGACCGGCGATCAGCTATCGAAGATCGCCGCTCCTATCGCGCTGGCCTTGACCACTTCGCAGGCGTGAATCGCGCTCTGCTTGGCCGTGTAGACCTGGCTGGAGAACATGATCTCGTTGTTGCCGCCGCGGATGCGGGCGAACCATCCGCCGCCAGGCGCGGGGAGGACTTCGAAATACATCGGTGATTCTCCGTTCTGCTCGGCACAGGTGTCCGCGGTCACGGACTGGGGTACCTGGCCGGTACGTGCGCAGAGTTGCAAGCGGCGCGGACGTGACTTCCGAGGCGCTTGTTAACGATGCATTCGTTCGGCTGTTCTCCGCGAAGTTCCGGCGGCTCGGGGCGGTCACCCCGAGCCGCCACCGTCCTGCGGGTCCCACTCAAGTCCCGGCAGCAACTCACAGGGCGATATGCCGAGCGCCACCGCGATCCGCACGAAGGATTCGAGGGTCGGCACCTTGTGGCCGCCCTCGTAGCCCGACAGGGCGGTTCGGTGGACTCCCGCCCGGAAGGCCAGGGTTTCCTGCGTCAGGTCGGCTGCCCGGCGCGTGCGCCTGATGTTGCGGCCGAGGATCTGGGCAAACGTCATCGCTCCTCCCAGAGGTCGTTGGCATAGCGCCCCGCCGCCGAGGTGAACCAGTAGTCGCCGTCGATCCGGTGCGCCAGTCCCGCCGTCAGGAGCCGCGCCAGGCCGTCCCTGACCTCGGCACGCCTCCTACCGAACTCCCGTTCCAACTCCCCTACATGCCATGGCCCAGCAGCTTCGTTCAGTAGCTGCAAGAGCAGCGCGTCAATACGCTCAGCCTGCATCGGAAACCACCTTTCCGGTGTCGGGCGCCCGGCTGCTTCATCAGCGCGGGCGCCATTTCGCTCTACAGGAGGGAATGCTCGGGCGGAGCGGGGCGGAAATCGCTTCTACAGAGAAGGGATAAGTGTGACCCCTCTCACAGACGTGACGAAGCGCACGAAAGCGTGCAAAGAAGTCAAAACCGCGCTGCAGAGCGGAATGAATGCCGCCACACGGGCTGAACGGCGTATGCGAAGATGACCTTGTGGGCAATAGCGACCGGCTATCCGGGCTCGACACCTCGTTCCTGCACATGGAGCGGGAGGGGGCCCACATGCACGTCGCCTCGACGATCATCTTCGAGGGTCCCGCCCCCACCCACGAGCAGTTCCGCGACCACATCGGCTCGCGCCTGCACCTCGTGCCGCGCTTCCGCCAGAAGCTGCGCAACGTGCCGCTCGGCCAGGGGCGCCCGGTCTGGGTCGACGACCCGTACCTGAACCTCGAGTACCACGTCCGCCAGACCGCCCTCCCCACCCCCGGCTCCGACGAGCAGCTGCGCAACCTGGCGGCGCGGATCTTCTCCCAGCAGCTCGACCGCTCCAAGCCCCTCTGGGAGCTGTGGCTGGTCGAGGGCATGCGCGACGGCCGCTTCGCCGTGATCGGCAAGAGCCACCACGCGCTCGTCGACGGCGTCTCCGGGGTCGACATCACCACCGTCCTCTACGACCTCGACCGCGAGCCGAAGGGGCCGCCGACCAGCCCGCCGCCGTGGCTCGCGCGCCCCGAACCGACCGACACCCAGCTGCTCGCCGACGCGCTGAAGGAGCGGGTGACGAGCCCCGGCGAGATCGTTCGCGGCGTCCGCCGCGCGCTGCGCGGCCCGCGCCAGGTGGTGCGCGGCGCGGTGGCGACGACGAAGATGGTCGGCGCCGGCGTCCGCGCCCCCGCCACGCCCTTCAACGTGGACATCGGCCCGCACCGCCGCTTCCAGATGGCCCAGGCCCAGCTGGGCGACCTCAAACGGGTCAAGGACGCCCACGGCGGCACCGTCAACGACGTCATCCTCTCGCTCGTCTCCGGCGCGATCGGCCGCTACCTGCGCGCCCGCGGCCACGACACCGACGGACTCACCCTGCGGGCGATGGTGCCGGTGTCGATCCGCGAGGCCGAGGAGCACGGCGCGCTCGGCAACCGCATCACCGCGATGATGGCGCCGCTGCCGGTCTGGTGCGAGGACCCGGTCGAGCGCCTCCGCGTCGTCTCCGAGTCGATGGGTGACCTGAAGGCCTCCGGCCAGGCGGTCGGCGCCGAAATCCTCACCCGCCTCACCGACTTCGCGCCGACCACGATCGTCTCCCAGGCCGCCCGCCTGCAGCCCGCCCAGCGCTTCTTCAACCTGGTCGTCACCAACGTGCCCGGGCCGCAGTTCCCGCTCTACGTCCTGGGGCGGCAGATGGAGTCGATCTTCCCGATGGTGCCGCTGGCCCGCAAACAGGCGCTCTGTGTCGGGATCATGTCCTACAACGGCCAGGTGAACTTCGGCCTGATCGGCGACTACGACGCGATGGCCGACCTCGACAGCTTCGCCCTCGACCTCGAAGAGGCGACCGCCGAGGCGATCGCCACCGCGCCCCCGGCCACCGCGCCGCCGACGGCGGTGGTCGCGTCCGGCAACGGCGCCGGGGCGCCTAGCGCAGGATCCGGCCGCTGACCCGGAACGGGGTCGCTTCGGTCAGGTAGCGCCAGTCGAGGTGCCGGGCGCTGTAGCCCGCCGCCTCGGTATCGGCGTTGACGAGCACGGCGGTGATGCGCTGGAAGCGCGCTGGGCGCGGCAGCCGGACGACCATGGTGCCGCCCGCTTCGCGGTAGGCGCGGGCGATCACCGTGCGGCCGTGCCGTTCGGAGCCGATCCGGCCGACCAGGTCGAGGCCCGCCGCCACGCCTTCCGGCGCCAAGGCGCGCACTTCGACCGCGCGCCCGCTGCGGGCGCCGACCCCGATCAGGCTGAAGGTGGTGTGGTTGAGATGGCGGATCGCGGGCGCCCCGCCGAGCCGCAGCTTGCCCTGGCGCGGCATGTCCGGGTAGAGATCGCTCTCGCGGAAGCCGATCCCGGTCCGCCACTCGGCGACGTCGGCGGCGAAGCGGTTGAAGTCACGGCCGAGGGTCGAGGGCCCGGCGGCGCGGATCGCCTTTTCGTAGGCGGCGACGGCAAAGCCGGCGGGCTGGGTCGTGGCGGCGCCCGCCCATGCCTTGCGCACGATCGCGCGGCCGTAGTGGTGGGCGAGCCACTCGTTCCACACCGCCGAGCCGTACTCCTTGATCGAGTTCGCGGTCAGCGGCGTTTCCCACAGCCTCGTCCAGGGGCGCAGATAGCGCAGGTAGTCGTTGATCCCGTTGTAGACCTGGTCCTCCATCCAGACCGCGGTCGACTCCGCGAACCACGGGTCCTCCCAGGCGTCATAGCCGAACTGGAGGATGTGGTTGTACTCGTGGGCCAGGGTCACCTTGAGGTCGCGACCCGGCTCGGTGTGGGGGAACTTGAAGGCGTTGTAGTCGTTGTCGAGGACCAGGTAGCCGTGCAGCCGGCGGCGGGCGCGCCCGTTCTTCTGCACCTGGCCGCGGTCGGGCGCCGCGTAGCCGAAGAGCTGCGGCCCCACTTCGGTCAGGTAGATATCGGTCTTGCCGTGGCCGCCGCCGAGCGTTCCGTCGCTGAGCGGCTCGCGCCAGCCGAGCTTTCCGTTCTCCACCTGGTGGACGTGTTCGGCGACCGCCAGCACCCGTTCGACGTAGTCGGGGATGCCGTTGCCGCTGCTGTCCTTGAGGCTCGGCGCGTCGAGCCCCTGGTCGACCCAGTGGACGCAGAAGTGGGCGTCGCAGGCGGGCGAGTTGGCGGCCTCCGGGACGTTGTAGGAGTTGCGGCTGGGGACGATCCCGGAGCCCGGCCGTTCGAGCGCCTCGGTCGGCCGCGCGCGGGGCTTGACGAAGGGTTCGGGCGCCGCCGGGGCGCCGCTCGGGCCCGCCGCGCCGGCAGCGGCTCGGGGCGCGGCGCCGGCGCCGGTGGGGAACGCCGTGGCCGCGAGCAGTGCCGCCAGGGCCGCGACGACGGTGACGAGGCGGCGGGTGCGCATCCGCAGCACCCTAGAGGACCGGCTGCGCGGTTCGAAATCCTCGCCAGGCGAGGAAAAGGCACCACGCAAGGCAGCCGGGGGCCCGACCGGGGCGCGGCGGGGACGGCCGGGACGGGATACTTGTGAGCCTCCCCGATGCGCCTCGCCCTCGCCCAGATCAACCCCACCGTCGGTGACGTCGACGGCAACGCCGAGAAGATCGCCGCCTGGATCGGCCGCGCCCATGAGGCCGGCGCCGAGCTGGCGATCTTCCCCGAGCTCTGCGTGCCCGGTTACCCGGCCGAGGACCTCTACCTCAAGCGCCACTTCCTCGCCGCCAACGTGGCGGCGGTCGAGCAGCTCGCGGCGGGCATGCCGGCGGGGATCACGGCGATCGTCGGCTTCGCCGAGCCGGTCGAGGGCGGCGGCGACCATCGCCACGCCCACAACTCGCTCGCCGTGCTCGGCGACGGCGCCGTGCGCCGCATCTACCGCAAGAACCGGCTCCCCAACTACGCGGTCTTCGACGAGCAGCGCTACTTCGTCCCCGGCGCCGCCGGCGACCAGATCGAGGTCGGCGGCACCGCGGTCGGCCTGACCATCTGCGAGGACACCTGGGCACCGGGCCCGCCCGGCCAGGCGGAGGCCGACGCGGGAGCGGCCCTGATCGCCAACCCCTCCGGCTCGCCCTACCACCGCGGCAAGGGGCACGAGCGCGAAGAGATGTTCGGCGAGCGGGCCCGCGAATACGGCGCCGCGTTTGCCTTCGTCAACCTGGTCGGCGGCCAGGACGAGCTGGTCTTCGACGGCCAGAGCCTGCTGCTCGGCCCCGACGGCGAGCTCCTGGCCCGCGGCCGGCAGTTCGAGGAGGACCTGCTCGTCGTCGACCTGCCGGCGGCGCCCGGCGCCGCGGCCCCGCTCGCCGAGCCGCTGCCCGACCTCGACGAGGTCTACGGGGCGCTCGTCCTCGGGCTCCGCGACTACGTCGGCAAGAACCACTTCGGCCACGTCGGCCTCGGCATCTCCGGGGGCATCGACTCCGCCCTGGTCGCGATGCTCGCCGTCGACGCGCTCGGCCCCGAGCGGGTGACCCTGGTCGTGATGCCGTCGCCTCATTCCAGTGAGGAAACCCAATCCGATGCCCGTCGGATCGCCCGCAACCTGGGGACGGCGCTGATCGAGATCCCGATCGAGCCGATGATGGACGGCTACCGCGACGCCCTCGACCGGCACCTGCGGCCCTCGGTGGAGGACCTGGAGGCCTCCCCCACCGACCCGACGCGGCCCTCGGAGCCCGACCTCGCCGCCGAGAACATCCAGGCGCGGATCCGCGGAAACCTGATGATGGCGCTGTCCAACCGCCACGGCTGGCTGGTGCTGACGACCGGCAACAAGAGCGAGATGTCGGTGGGCTACGCGACCCTCTACGGCGACATGGCGGGCGGCTTCGCGGTGATCAAGGACGTGCCGAAGACGCTCGTCTACGAACTGGTGCAGCGGCGCAACGAGCGCGCCGGGCGCGACCTCGTCCCCGCCTCGGTGATCGAGCGGCCACCCTCGGCCGAGCTCCGCCCCGACCAGCTCGACAGCGACTCGCTGCCCGACTACGACCTGCTCGACCGCATCCTCGAGGCCTACGTCGAGCGGGACGAGGGCCGCGAAGAGATGGCGGCCGCAGGCCTCCCGCTCGAGGTGGTCGACGAGGTGATCCGCCTGGTCGACCGCTCCGAGTACAAGCGCCGCCAGGCCGCCCCCGGCATCCGCATCACCCCGAAGGCCTTCGGCCGCGACCGCAGGCTCCCGATCACCAACCGCTTCCGCGGCTGAGGGCGTCCCAGGTCAAGCCTGCCGGTGTCCTCGGTCGCTCGCCTTCAGGTCACGCACTTGAGTGCGCTCCCCTCGGCTCGCTCCCTGCGTCCTGGGCAGGCTTGACCTGGGACGCCCTCAGGAACCCTGAATGGGCCGGACGGCCGTGGTCGGGCCGCGAGCGACCCCGGGGCGCCGTCAGGCGCCGGTCGGGGCGGGCCGGACGGCCATCGTCATCTTGGCGAGGGCGCAGAGGCGTTCGTCGTCGTCGAGGATCGCGACCTGCCAGACCCAGGTGCTGCGGCCGCGGTGGCGGGCGACGGCGCGGGCTTCGGCGTGGCCGGAGGTGACGGGGCGCATGAAGCTGACCTCGATCGACTGGCCCACCGCGATCATCCCGTCGTCGTAGACGGCGATCGCGGTGGCGTAGGAGCACAGGCTCTCGACCAGGGTCGAGTAGACGCCGCCGTGCAAGAGGCCGTAGGGCTGGCGCAGCTCGTCGCGCATCGCGACCCGGGCGCGGGCGTCGTCGGGGTCGAGGCCGAGCCACTCGGTGCCGATCAACGCGTCGAAGTGGCTCTCGCCGACCTCCGAGGGCGGCTCCTTAATCGAATCGTCGTTCACCATCTTGCGGACCCTAATAGGGTTTCGCGGGGTGGGGCTGAGCGACGAGCAAAACGCGATGCTGCGCCTGCTGGCGTCGGGCGAGCAGGGCTACGAGGACATCGCCGCCCTGATGGGCCTGAGCGTCGAGGAGGTGCGCGCCAAGGTGGTCGGCGCACTCGCCCAGCTGGAGGCCGAAGGCAAGCCCGCGCCCGACATCCCGCCGCCCCGGCCGAGCGGCGCCGCCCCGGCCGGGGAGCCGGTGCCGTTCGAGCCCGAGCCCGCCCCGCAGGAGCCCGCGGCCGCGCCTGACGCGGAGCCCGCCCCGGACAAGTCCACCCCCGAGCCCGCCGCGCAGGAGCCCGCCGCCGCGCAGGAGCCCGAGCCCGCCGCGGAAGAGCCCGTCACGCCAATCGCCGCTCCCGCCGCCGTGCCGAGGACGCCGCCCCCGCCCGCCGGGCGGCCGCCGGGCGGCCGCACGATCACCCTGCCGAGCGGTCGCGGCGCCTGGATCTTCGGCGGCGCCATCCTCGCCGCGATCGTCGTCGTCGTGATCGTCCTCATCCTCGGCCCCGGCGGCGGCTCCTCGACCGGCTCGACCCAGGCGTCCTCCTCCTCCGGCGGGGAAGGCAAGGCGGGCTCGAAAGAAGCCACCAAGGCGCCCACCGAGGCGAAGCTGAAGGCGGTCGACGGCAGCGAAGCCACCGGGCTCGCGACCTTCGGCCGCTACAAGAAAACGCTCGCCCTACAGGTCGAAGCCTCCGGCCTCGAAGCGACCACCAAAGGCACCGACTCCTACACGATCTGGCTCGCCCAGTCGCCGCAGAAGATGCTGCCCTTGGCTTTCCCGGTCGAAGTGAAGGCGAGCGGCAAGTTCGCCCACAAAATCGCCGCGCAGTTCGAAGTGCCGGTCGAAATCCTCGCCTACCTCGCGCAGGGCACCTTCGACCAGATCGCGATCACGCGCACCGCCAACAAGCAGTTCGAAACCTCCGTGAACGTGGCGAAGAAGAAGAAGCAGGCGCCCACCTACACCGGCGAACCGGTCCTGCGCGGCACGATCACGGGCCCGATCGTCGGCCTCGCCGCCCGCGAAGAAGCAGAAAAGGAACAGGGCAAGAAGGCCGAATAGGGACGGGGCTGGCGGGGGGCCCGTTTTCGGACCCCCTCTCTCACGAACAGCGGGGAGGTTCGTTCGGGGGTCCGAAAACGCGCCTCACGGGAGGCGCATCTGCCTACGGCAGCAACTTGCCCGGGTTCATGATGGCTGTCGGGTCGAGGCGCTCCTTCACGGCGCGCAGGGCGTCGAGGCCCGTGGTCCCAACCTCGGCCTCCATGTAGGGGAGGTGGTCGCGGCCGATCGCGTGGTGGTGGGTGATCGTCGCCCCGGCGGCGATGATCGCCTCGCTCGCGGCCCGCTTCACCGCCGCCCACTGCTCGATCTCGGCCCCGCGGCGGGCGCGGCAGACGAAGGTGAAGTAGAGCGAGGCGCCATCGGCGTAGGCGTGGGAGATGTGGCAGAAGACGAGGCCGGGCGTGCCCTGGACCTCCAGGGCGCCCGCGATCGCCGCCCCGACCACCCGGTGCAGCTCGCCCAGCCTCGCCCAGGTGTGGGAGGTCTCGAGCGTCTCCACCATCGCCCCCATGCCCATCAGCAGGTCGCGCTGGTAGGGCCCGGCGTAGCGGCCGTGCTCCCAGGAGCGCCCGCCCGCCTGTCCCAGGTAAGCGGCGCCACCGGCCCGCAGCGCCCGCACGGTGAGCTCCCGGCGGCGCATCAGCGCCTCCTCCTCGCCCTCGTAGCCGACGATGAGGAGCGCGCCCGACGCCCGCCGCCGCGCCCGCAGGTAGCCGCCGAAGGCGCGCCCCGCCGCCCCCCGCGGCCCCGAGAGGGCGAGCGAGCCCGCCGTCTCCTCCTCGTCGGAGACGCGGATCACGGTCGGCAGGCCCGGTCCCTGGGCGAGGCCGCGGACGATCTCCGCCCCGGCCTCGAAGCTCTCCGCCATCCACGCCTCATACCGGCGCCGCCGCGGCGCCGGGCGAACCCGCACGGTCACGTCGGGGATCACCCCGAGCGTCCCCTCGGAGCCGATCACCAGCTCACGCAGCGCCGGCCCGGCGGCGGTGTGCGGGGTCTCCAGCGTGCGCAGGGCGCCGGCCGGGGCCAGCAGGCGGACCGAGCTGACGAGCGAGTCGAAGCGCCCGTAGCCGCTCGAGGCCTGCCCGGCCGAGCGGGTGGCGGCGAAGCCGCCGATCGTCGCGTACTCGAAGGACTGCGGGAAGTGGCCGAGGGTCAGGCCGCGGGCGCCCAGCGCCGCCTCGGCCTCGGGACCGCGCAGCCCGGCCCCGAGCCGCGCGGTCAGCGAGGTCTCGTCGACCGCGACCTCGCGCAGCGCGCCCAGGTCGAGGCTGACCAACGCCTCGTGCGGCCCGCGCAGCGGCTTGACGCCACCGACCACGCTGGTCCCGCCGCCGAACGGCACCACCGCGACGCCGTGCGCCGCGCAGGCGTCGATCAGACGCCCCACCGCGGCCGCGTCGGGCGGCACCAGCACGGCGTCGGGCGCCGCCTCGAGGCGGCCGGAGCGCAGCCGTGCCAGGTCGACATAACCGCGCCCGCAGGCGTGGCGCAGCCGGTCCTCGGCGGAGTCGAAGACCGCCGCCTCGCCGACCGCCTTGACCACGGCGCGCGGCAGCGGCCGCGCGGGCGGCAGCTCGAAGTCCTCGAGGGTCGCCGCGAGCGGCCAGGGCTCGAGCTCCCCGATCCGCTCACGCAGCACCGCGAGCGCGGTCGCGTCGAGCTCGGCCCGCCGACTCGGGTCCCCCCACCCCCACCAGCTCATGTCGCGCCGCGGCGCGGTCATCGCCCGCCGCCGTGGAGACTTACCGTCGCATGGCGACGGTTTCGCTCCACACCGCTCACGCCAACGCCCGTTCGATGCCCGCCAGCGCCGTGTCGAGGATCTCGCGCTGGCCGCGGCGCATCATCCAGCCGCCGAGCCGCGACAGCCCCCGCATCGTCTGCGACGAGGACAGCACGACCCGCGTCTCCCCCGCTCCCGCCGGGTGCAGCTCGATCTCCACCCGCGAGTCCTTCAGGTGCTTGGCGAACGGCGAGCCCTCCAGCTGCTGCTCCCACACGTAGCGCTCGTTCGCTGCCGCCGAGACGCAGCGATAGTCGGCCCGCACGCCGCGGCCGTGCTGGGTCTCCAGCACCTTGGTCCACTGGCTGCGGCGGCCGCCGGAGCGGGCGTCGACGTCCTCGACCCGGGACACCCGCGGCCACCAGCGCGGCAGCGCGTAGGGGTCGGAGACCAGCTTCCAGACGTCGGCGACCGGTGCCTCGACCGTCCGCCTGCGGGTCACCCGCGGCACCGGTTACTCGCCGGCGAGGCGGCGCAGGTCGCGGACCAGCAGCAGGTGCTTGAGGTGGCTGACGGTCGCGGCGAGGCTCTCGAGGCTCTGCAGCGCCTCCTTGCGGCGCTCGGGGTTGCGCGAGCGCAGCGACGGTCCCAGCAGCGCTTCCAGGAGCTGGGACTCGCGGTCGGCGGAGGAGCGGAAGATGCGCAGGTTGCGCGCCCCGACCCCGACCCGTGACAGTTCGTTGGCGGCGCGGACGATCTCGCGGTCGGTCTCGTCGTAGACGATCCGCCCGTCGCGTTTCTCCGGCTGCACGATCCCGTAGCCCTCCACCTCGGAGACCAGCTCCTCGCGGGCGCCGGTCTCCTCGAGGATCTCCTCCAGGGTCAGGTAGGTGCGCGAGGTGTCGACCAGGATCGCCCGCCGCACCGCGCCGGAGGCCGGTTTGCGGTCGCCCTCGGCGAGCACCACGTCGTTGCCGGCGGCGAGCTCCTGGCGGATCACCCGCAGGGGCAGGAACTCGTCGCGCTGCAGGCGCAGGATCGTGCGCAGGCGCTCGACGTCGGACTGGCTGTAGAGCCGGTAGCCGCCCGAGGTGCGCCGCGGGCTGAGCAGCTTCTGATCCTCCAGGTACCGGATCTTCGAGATCGAGACGTCGTCGAACTCGCTCTGCAGGATCTTGCAGACCGCGCCGATCGTCAGCGCCTTGCGCGGCCGGCTCGCCGAGCCCGGCGTGCGGGCGCTCGGTTCGGAGATCGAGGCCATCAGCGCTCCAGATAGCTGAGCTTGTACTTGCCGATCTGGATCTCGTCGCCGTCGGCGAGCCGGTGGGACTCGATCCGCCGGCGGTTCACGTAGGTGCCGTTGAGCGAGCCGAGGTCGTCGATGTAGAGGCCGTCGCGGCGCCGCACCAGCAGGGCGTGGTTGCGCGACACGGTGACGTCGTCGAGGAAGACGCCGGCGTCCGGGCTGCGGCCGATCGAGGTGCGGTCGTCGTCGATCGAGAAGCTCTCCCCGGCGCGGCCGCCGCCCGCCCGGATGACCAGCGCGGCGCCCGACTCCTCGACCACGTCCTCGATGTCGACCGGCTGCATGTCGCCGGTCTCGTCGACCCGGTAGGTCATCGTCGTCGGGTCCTCTTTGCTCTCGGCCGGGCCGCCCAGGTAGGCGCCGCATTTCTGACAGTAGTTGGCGCCCTCGGGGTTGGCGAACCCGCACTCGGGGCAGTGGACGGCCGACATCACCGAACCTCCCGGATCAGGTGCCCGAGTCCTCGCTCTGGGCTTTGCCGGCGAGGATCTGGGTCAGCTGCGCGACGTCGTCGCCGGAGATGAGCGAATCGCCCCGCTCCCGCTTCTGCCGCAGGCGATTGACGAGCTCGGCGCGCAGGATGTCGATTTTCCCGTGCAGGACGCGTCGCTTGTAGGAGATCTCGTTCTCCTCCGCCGTGAGATTGTCGATCAGGTCCTTCAGCTCCTTGTCGCTGAGCGACCCGAGATCGGGAAAAGTGTCCTCCATCGTGCTCCTTCGAAGAGAGAGATTGCGCCTGCCCGCGTTCGCGCGGGAGCGCAGTATAGATCGGCCGACCAAAACGTTCAACCGCAGGTTGAAGGTTTCCTTAGAGCCTACGGGGAGGCCTTGCGGGCCCGGACCGCGGCCAGGCCGTCGTGGGCGTACAGCGCGGTCGCGGTGAGCCCCAGCGCCAGGCCGACGTAGAGGAGCGCGACCGGGAACCAGCCGCTGACGATCATCGCGAAGAAGAGCGCCGCCATCACCGGGAAGACGGCCATCCGCCCCGGCCAGTTGACCGAGATGTCGACGCCGTGGCGCAGGCCGTACTGGGCGAGACCCAGCATCACCAGCTCGCGCAGCGCCAGCACGACCAGCGCCCAGCGCGGCAGCAGGTCGAAGCTGAAGCAGACGACCGCCCCGGAGATCACCGTGAGGCGGTCGACGAACGGGTCCAGCAGCGCGCCCATGCGGCTGTACTGGCCGGTCACCCGGGCGAGGAAGCCGTCGATGTAGTCGCTGGCCGCGATCACCCAGAAGACGATCGCCGCCGCCACCGAGCGGCCGTCGTCGGAGGAGTAGGCGAGGACCAGGAAGACCGGGATCCCGGCCAGGCGCACGTAGCCGACCAGGTTGGGGATCGTCCACGGACGGAGCGGTTCCCCGGCGACGGTCGCGTGCGGCCGGGGACCGCTGCGGTCGAGCCCGAAGATCCGGCGGATCCTGCCCCGCCCGAACGGATCGACGGTGGTCATCGAGAAATAGGGTCGGCGAGACTGGTGATCACGCCCGAAACCTATACGCCCCCTGAGCGCCGAGAATCAAGCCGGGCAAGGACGCAGGGAGCGTGGCGTGCTCGGCACGCGAGCGACCGAGGACACCGGCCGGCGCCGATTCTCGGCGCTCAGGCGCGGGTAAAGCGCCTTCCTGCCGTGGGAGAGGCCTGCTCGTCGAGCAGTACCCGGTCGGACTCGCCCTTTTCGACCGCTTCCTTCTCCATCGCGGCGATCTTCTCGGGGGTGAGGTCGCCGGCGTTCTCCTCCTCGATCTTCGCCAGCCAGGCGGCGCCCTCGCGCGCCTCGTCCTCGTCGACCTCGACCCGACCGCGGTCGAGCGACTTGTCGATCTCCTCGAAGAGCGTGTCGACCAGCTTCGCCTGCGGGACCTTGCGCAACGGCTTGCCGCCGGCGAAGATCAGCCCCTCGTTCTTGGCGCCCGCGATGCCGAAGTCGGCGTGGCTGGCCTCGCCGATCCCGTTCACCGCGCAGCCCAGCACGGCGACCTCGACCGGCTCCTCGTAGCCCTCCAGCCGCCGCTCGATCTCGGCCACCACCGAGTCCATGTCGAACTGCAGGCGGCCGCAGGTCGGGCAGGCGATCAGCACCGGGCCGCGCTCGCGCAGGCCCAGCGCCTTGAGGATCTCCCAGGCGACCTTGACCTCCTCCTCGGCGTGGAAGGTGGAGAGGCTGACCCGGATCGTGTCGCCGACCCCGTCGGCCAGCAGCGTCCCCAGCCCGACCGCCGATTTCAACGCCCCGGACCATTTCGTCCCCGCCTCGGTGATCCCGAGGTGCAGCGGATAGGGGATCTTCTCGGCCAGCTGCCGGTTGGCGGCGATCGTGTACGGCACGTTGGTCGACTTGATCGAGACCTTGAAGTTGGTGAAGTCGAGGCCCTCCATCAGCTCGACGAACTCGACCGCGGCGGCGACCAGCGCCTCGACCGGCGCCTCCCGCTCCAGCTCGTGGAGGTGCTTGGGCAGCGAGCCGGAGTTGACGCCGATCCGCATCGGCACGTTGCGCTGGTTGGCCAGCGCCGCGACCTCGGCGACTTTCTCGCGGCCGCCGATGTTGCCCGGGTTGAGACGGATGCAGTCGGCGCCCGCCTCGATCGCCTTCAGGGCCAGCGTGTGGTTGAAGTGGATGTCGGCGATCACCGGGATCGGCGACTCGGCGACGATCGTCCGCAGCGCCTCGGCGTCCTGCTCGCGTGGCACCGCGCAGCGCACCACGTCGGCGCCCGCGTCGGCGACCTTGCGGATCTGGTCGAGCGTCGCGGTCAGGTTCGCGGTCTCGGTCTTGGTCATCGTCTGCACCGCGACCGGCGCGCCGCCGCCGATCGGCACCCGGCCGACGAATATCTGCCGTTTGGAGGCCATGCCTGAAGGTTATCCGCCTCGGCCGGTCGGCCTGTTACCGCCTCGTTTGCGGGGCTTTCACGCCGCCGCCGGACCTATTTCGAGACGTTGAAGCCTTCGCCGGTGATCCGGCCGATGTCGTTGGAGACGCCGACCACCATCAGCATCAGGACCAGGGCGATGCCGACCACGGTCGCCCCCTCCATCCAACGGACGGGGACGGGCTTGCCGCGCCGCAGTTTCTCCACGATCGCCCAGAAGATGTGGCCGCCGTCGAGCGGCAGGATCGGCACCAGGTTGATCAGCCCGAGCGAGAGGCTGACCAGGGCGAGCAGCAGGAAGGCCTGGCGCCAGCCGGCGTTGACGGCTTCGTGGCCGACGTCGCTGATCCCCACCACGCTGGAGATTTCGTTGCGCTTTTCGGCTTCGAAGATGTGGGCGAAGACCGAGCCGGTGCGGCTGATCACTTCGCCCATCACGTCGAGCGAGTGGCTCGCCGCTTCGCCGGCGCTCACCGGGACCCAGCGGCTGTTGGTGGCCCAGGCGAGGCCGAGCAGCATCCTCTGTGCGGCGCCATCGTAGTGCGGGGTGACCGCGAAGGTCTTCAGCTCGCCGTCGCGGCGGACCGTGACCTGCACGGGCGTCTTCGCGGCGCAGCCGTCGGTCGGTGCGCCGGCGCATTCGTGCGCGGTGATCAGCTTGCCGAACTTTTCGATCCGCTGGTCGCTGTTCAGGCGCGGGAAGGAGTGACCGTCGATCGCGACGATCTTGTCGCCTTCCTTGAGGACCTTGGCCGCCCCCGAGCCCTTGCTCGTTTCCTGGACCACGGTCCTGCCGTGGACGTCCTGCAGCCCGCCGATCCCGAAGACGGCGAGGAGGATCACGAAGGCCAGGACGATGTTCACCGCCGGGCCCGCGGCGGCGACGACGATCCGCTTCCAGACCTTCTGGCGGTGGTAGGCGCGGTGCTCTTCCCCGGGGGGCATCTCTTCCTCCGGGTTCATGCCGTTGATCTTCACGTAGCCGCCGAGCGGGATCGACTTGATCCCGTACTCGGTCTCGCCGCGCTTCACCGACCAGAGGGTCGGCCCGAAGAAGAGGTAGAAGCCTTCGACCCGCATCCCGGTCGCCTTGGCGGCGACGAAGTGGCCCGCCTCGTGCAGCAGGATCAGGGCGCAGAAGCCGAGGAAGACGTATACCCAGCTCATAGGACAACCTCCCCCTTGTTCTTCCGAGAATGAGAGGCCGAGCGCAGCGAGGCCGTCGAAGATCCCGGAGGAACGCATAGAGATGCCGACCCCCGCCGGGAGAGCGCCGACCTCGCTAGCCGCTTGGACGGCCCGCATGAGACCAGCGCCTCCCGGCGGTGCGAGGCGCCAGAAGCGCCAACAGGACGTGGTGCCGCAGAGCACCGCCCTATGAGCACGCGCAACGGCTCCTCGTGGCCGGTCATCGATCGACCGCAATCGACCGAGGAGGAAGCATGGCACCGACCGCAGGGATCGACTGGGCGAGCGAGGCCCACGAGGTCTGCATCAGCGACGAGGGGCAGGTGACCGGTCGCTTCTCTCCCGCCCACGACGAGGAGGGGATCGTCGAACTGGTCGGCCGACTCGGCCGGGCGGGCGTCGACCGCGTGGCGATCGAGCGCCCCGACGGGATCCTGGTCGAGCGGCTGCTCGCCGCCGGGATCGAGGTCCTGGCGATCCACCCGAACCAGGTCAAGGCCGCGCGACCGCGCTTCGCGGTTGCCCACGGCAAGTCCGACCGCTTCGACGCCTACGTCCTCGCCGAGCTGGCCCGCACCGATGCCCATCGTTTCCGGGTATTGGTCCCCGACGGCGACGAGACCAAGGCGCTCAAGGCGCTGACCCGCGCCCGCGAGGACCTGATCGGCGTCCGGGTGGAGCTCGCCAACCAGCTGCGGTCCCAGCTCGAGGCCTTCTGGCCCGGTGCGCTGATCTTCGCCGACGTCGACTCGCCGATCTCCCTCGCCTTCCTGCGCCGCTGCCCGAGCCCGGCGGACGCCAAGGGGCTCGGCCCGAGGCGCCTCGCGGGCTTCCTCGCCCGCCACCGCTACTCGGGGAGGCGCAGCCCCGAGGAGCTGCTGGGGCGGATGCGCTCCGCACCCGCCGGGCGCGCCGATGAGCTCGAGGCCGAGGCCCGCCGCGCCGTGGTGCTGGGCCTGGTCGCCTCGCTGGAGCCGGTCGTCGCCGAGATCTCCGAGCTCACCTCGCAGATCCGCGGGGCGCTCGCGACCCATCCCGACCGGGTGGTCTTCGCCCCCTTGTTCCGGGACGCGAAGACCGTGATCTGCCCGGCCACCCTGATCGCCGAGCTCGGCGACTGCCGCGGGCGTTACCCGACCGATGCCGCGATGGCCGCCGATGCCGGCATGAGTCCCGTCGCCCTGGAGTCGGGCAAGCTGCGGGTCGCCACCTTCAGACGGGCCTGCGACAAGCGACTGCGCGACGCCGTGGCGACCCTCGCCGACTCCACCCGCCACTGGCACCCCTGGGCCCGGGACGTCTACGCTAAGGCCCGGGCCCGAGGCCAGGATCATCCTCACGCGATCCGCACGCTCGGCCGTGCATGGCTGCGCGTGCTCTGGCGCTGCTGGCGCGATCGGGTGCCCTATGACCCCGCTCTTCACGGCAATCTTCAGCGGCTTCAACCCGCGGGGGGTTGACACAGGACGTCTCATGCGGGGGTCATCTCCCTGGCCAGGGCGCCGGCCCGCCGGCGGGCCTCGGCGTCGACCGCGAAGATGTCGTCGAAGTGGGTGACCGGGGCGCCCGGCAACTCCTCCAGGGTGCGCTCGATCACCGCGGCGATTCCGGTGAAGGGGATCTCCCCGGCCAGGAAGGCGGCGACCGCGACCTCGTCGGCGGCGTTGAGGACCGTCGGCGCGGTGCCGCCCGTCGCCCCCGCCTCGAGCGCCAGGCGCAGGCAGGCGAAGGTCTCGGGATCCGGCGCCTCGAAAGTCAGGGCGCCGACCGCGGCGAGATCGAGCCGCGGCACCTCGACCGGCATCCGTTCCGGGAAGTGCAGCGCGTAGGAGATCGGCACCCGCATGTCGGGATAGCCGAGGTGGGCGAGCGTGGAGCCGTCGAGGAGGTCGATCAGCGAGTGGACCAGGGATTGCGGGTGGACCACGACCTCGATCCGCTCGTAGGGGACGTCGAAGAGGTGGTGGGCCTCGATCACCTCGAAGCCCTTGTTCATCAGCGTCGCCGAGTCGATCGTGATCCGGCCGCCCATCTTCCAGGTCGGGTGGGCGAGCGCCTCGGAGACGCTGACGTCGCTGAGGTCCTCACGGCCGCGGAAGGGGCCGCCGGAGGCGGTGACCACGAGCCGCTCGACCGTGCCGGGCGCCTCGGCCCCGATCAGCTGGTGGAGCGCCGAGTGCTCGGAGTCGACCGGCAGGATGCGCGCCCCGGTCGCCTCGGCGAGCGCCATCACCAGCTCCCCGCCCAGCACCAGGCTCTCCTTGTTGGCCAGCGCCACGTCGATCCCGGCGCTCAGCGCGACCACGGTGGAGGCGAGGCCGGCGGCGCCGACGATGCCGTTGAGGACGAGGTCGGGCTCGAGCGAGCCGATCAGCTCGCGCACGCCGTCCTCGCCGGCCAGGACGCGACCCTCCCCCCAGTGGGCCCCCGCCCGCGCGGCGGCGTCGGGGTCGGCAAGCGCGATCGCCCGGGCGCCGTGCTCGCGCGCCTGCGCCACGGTCGTCTCCCAGCCGCGCCCGGCGGCCAGGCCGACCACACGCAGCTCCGGCGAGGCGGCGATCACCTCGAGCGCCTGCGTCCCGATCGACCCCGTCGACCCGAGTATCAGCACGTTGCGCATGTCCTCAGAGGATAGGGAGGGCACCTTCCGTATCCCTAAACGGGTCGGCCACCGCGTGCCCGGGACCACTCAAGGATCTGTGCGGAATATTCCGGGTCCCCAGCAACCGAAACCCGCCTCGTGTCTCAGTAGAGGAGCGCGACGGCCAGGTAGTAGCCGACGACGACCGTGAACAGGACCGCGTCGAGGCGGTCGAGGACGCCGCCGTGGGGGCCGAACATGGTGCCGGTGTCCTTGCGGCCGAGGTCACGCTTCAGCATCGACTCGAAGAGGTCGCCGACCGGGGCGATCGCGGCGACGGCGGCGCCGATGATCAGGGCGTCCACCCCGGAGAGCCAGTTCTGGTAGAGGCCGGCGAACCAGAAGCCCATCGTGCCGATCACGAAGCCGCCGATCAGCCCCTCCACCGTCTTGTTGGGCGACAGCGACGGGGCCACTTTGTGGCTGCCGAACATGCGGCCGGTCGCGTAGGCGGCGGTGTCGCTGACGAAGGTCCCGACCAGGACGTCGATCAGCAGCGCGGCGCCGTGGTTGGGAAGGTCGCGGAGGAAGACCGCGTGGGCCAGCGGGACGCCGATCCAGACGATGCCGAGCAGGGTCACCCCCATCGAGACGGTGACGCCGTGGCGGTGGCGGGAGTCGGCGCCGAAGGCGAAGAGCACCGGGAAGGAGGCGGCGAGGATCAGCAGCACGCCGTAGGAGGTGCCGAAGTGGGCGACGACCACCAGCGCGACGACCGCCGCGTAGGCCGGGATCGCCAGCGGCCGCGCCGAGGAGGTCAGTTCGAGGTACTCGCGCAGGCAGAGGATGCCGATCGCGATCATCGCGGCGGTGAAGACGAGCCCGCCCGCGACGGTGATCGCGATCGCGAAGGCGATCGCCGGCAGCGCGACGAGGATGCGCCGCATCGTCTCGCCGCCGCCCCGGCCACGCTTGGGCCGCGGCTGCTGCTGCCCGCCGCCGCCCCGCCGCTCCCGCTTGCGGCCGCCGCGCCGTTTCTGGCCGCGCCGTTTGCCGCCGCGGCGGCGCGCCGGCCGGGGCTCCGGCTCGGGCTCCGGCTCCGCCGGGGGCTTGGGCTCGAAGAAGTCTTCCTCGAAGAAGTCGCTCATCAACGCCCCCCGAAGCGCCGCTTGCGCTCGCCGAACTCGGCCAGGCACCGCTCGAAGGCGGCGCGGTCGAAGTCCGGCCACAGCTCCTCGGCGAACACCAGCTCCGAGTAGGCGCACTGCCAGAGCAGGTAGTTGGAGATCCGCTGCTCGCCGCTGGTTCTGATCAGGAGGTCGGGATCGTGCATGTCGGGCGCGTAGAGGTGACGGCGGAACTCCTCCTCGGAGCCTCCCTGGAAGTTTCGCGCCGCGTCGACGATCTCCGCCCGGCCGCCGTAGTTGAAGGCGATGAAGAGCGAGAGGCGCGAGTTGCCGGCAGTCGTTGCTTCCGCCCACTCCATCCGCTCGACCAGACCCGGGTCGACCCCCTCGCGGCGGCCGATGAAGCGCATCCGCACGCCCTCCTCGTCGAGCTCCGGCGTCTCGCCGAGGATCCGCTCGCCGAACATCGCCATCAGGCCGGCGACCTCCTCGGGCGAGCGCGACCAGTTCTCGGTGGAGAAGGAGAAGACGGTCAGCTCCTCGACCCCCAGGTCGACCGCGTCGCGCAGCCGTTCCTTGACCACGTCGGCGCCCGCGCGGTGGCCCTCGATCACCGGCCGGCCGCGCCGCTGCGCCCAGCGGCCGTTGCCGTCGGTGATGATCGCTACGTATCGGGCGGCGCTCATCGGCGTGCCGCCGACCTCAAACCTCGAGGATTTCGGCTTCCTTGCCCTTCAGGAGCGCGTCGATCTCGGCGATCGCCTCGTCGGTCTGCTTCTGCAGCGTGGTCTCGGCGCGGCGCTCGTCGTCCTCGCCGACTTCGCCCTCGTTCTTCAGCTCGCGCAGGTCGCTCATCACGTCGCGGCGCACGTTGCGGACCGCGATCCGCCCGTCCTCGGCGACCCCGTTGACGACCTTGACCATCTCGCGCCGCCGCTCCTCGGTCATCTCCGGGATCGAGAGCCGGATCACGTTGCCGTCGTTGGACGGGGTGAGGCCGACGTCGGACTCCTGGATCGACTTCTCGATCGCCCCGATCGCGCCCTTGTCGAAGGGCGTCACGGTGAGCAGCCGGGCGTCGGCGGCGGCCACGTTGGCGAGCTGCTTGAGCGGCGTCTGGGCGCCGTAGTAGTCGACGTGGATGCGGTCGAGCAGGTGCGGGGAGGCGCGGCCGGTGCGCACGGTCGCCAGCTCGCCACGGCTCGACTCGACCGATTTGGCCATCCGCTCCTTGGCGTCTGCCAGCAGTTCGTCGGTGATTGCCACGGTCGCTCCTGCTCCTCTCTAGGCGGAGGTGCCGCTGGACACCAGCGTGCCGACCGTCTCGCCGCTGACGATCCTATCTATGTTGCGCTCGTCGGCCATGTTGAAGACGTAGATGGGCAGATCGTTGTCCATGCAGAGGCTGAGCGCGGTCGAGTCCATCACCCGCAGCCCCTGCTCGATCGCCTGCCGGTGGGTGATCCGGGGGATGAACGTGGCGGCCGGGTTGGTCGCCGGGTCGGAGTCGAAGACCCCCTCCACCCCGTTCTTGGCCATCAGGATCGCCTCCGCGTGGATCTCCAGGGCGCGCAGCGCCGCGGCCGTGTCGGTGGTGAAGAACGGGTTGCCGGTGCCCGCCGCGAAGATCACGATCCGCCCCTTCTCCAGGTGGCGCATGGCGCGCCGGCGGATGTAGGGCTCGGCGACCTCCTTGACGTCGATCGCCGACATCACCCGGGTGTGCTGGCCCATCCGCTCCAGCGCGTCCTGCAGGGTGAGCGCGTTCAGCACCGTCGCCAGCATCCCCATGTAGTCGCCGGTCGCCCGGTCCATGCCCGCCGACGCGCCGTCGAGGCCGCGGTAGATGTTCCCGGCCCCGACGACGATCGCCACCTCGACGCCGCGCTCGCGCACGGCGGCCACCTGGCCGGCGATCCGGTCGACCTCGCCCGCATCGGTGCCGTAGTCGAGGCGGCCCATCAGGGCCTCCCCCGAGAGCTTCAGGAGGATGCGGCCGAACCGCTCCCCCGCCATCAGTGGCTCCCTGACGTCAAGTGGCCGCCTAGGCGTCCCCGACCCGGAAGTAGGAGAAGCGGGCGATGCGGACGTTCTCGCCGGTCTTCGCCGCCAGCTCCTGGCGCAGCTCCTCGATCGTCTTCGAGTCGTGTTTCTCGGCGTTGACGTGCTGCTGGTCGAGCAGCGCCACCTCCGAGGCCCACTTGCTCAGCTGGCCCTCGACGATCTTCTCGACGATGTTGTCCGGTTTGCCTTCTTCGCGCGCCTTCTCTTCGAAGACCCGCTTTTCGGCCTCACGGGCCTCCGGGTCGATTTCCTCGGTGGACACGTACTGCGGCGCGGTCGCCGCGACGTGCAGGGCGACCTGGTAGGCGAAGACCTGGAAGTCCTCGTTGCGGGCGACGAAGTCGGTCTCGCACTGCACCTCGACCATCGCCCCGACCTTGTTGTTGGCGTGGATGTAGGAGGCGACGACACCCTCTTCGGTGCCGCGGCCTTCGCGCTTGGCGGCAGAGGCCTGCCCCTTCACCCGCAGCAGCTCGATCGCCCGGTCGACGTCCCCGCCGGCTTCGGCGAGCGCCGCTTTGCAGTCCATCATCGCGGCCCCGGTACGGTCCCGGAGCGCCTTCACATCGGCGGCGGAGATCGTCGCCATCATGAATCCCCTTTCTCGTTCTCAGTTTTCTCGGCGGGCGGAGCGGCCTGACCCTGCTCTGCTTTCTCGTCGGCAGCCGGGCCTTTCGGAGCGGCGGGCGGGGTGGATGCCTCGGCGGCAGCCGTCGCCTGGGCTCCTCCGGCGGGTGACGCGGGTGGGGCCGCCTCGCCCGCAGCCTGCGAGGACGAGGTGGACTCACCCGCGGCAGGACCCGCCGGCCGGGGAGCTTTGGCGGCTGCCGCCTTGGCCTGCGCCTGTTTTTCCGCCTCGGCTTTCGCCGCCGCCTGTTTGGCCGCTTCTTCCTCGGCTTCTTTGGCCTGCTGGGCGGCGATCCGCGCCTTCTCCTCTTCCTCGCGCTTGCGCCGCTCTTCCTCCTCGCGTTTGCGCCGCTCCATCTCCTCGGCGATCCGTTTTTCCTCCTGCACCCGCCAGGCCGAGGAGCCCTCCTCGACCGCGGCGCCGATCGTCCCGATGATCAGCTGGCAGGAGCGGATCGCGTCGTCGTTGCCGGGGATCACGTAGTCGACCGGGGTCGGGTCGCAGTTGGTGTCGACCAGGCCGATGATCGGGATCCGCAGGCGGGCCGCCTCGTGGACCGCGATCTCCTCGGTTTTCAGGTCGGTGACGAAGACCGCGTCGGGCAGCCGGTCCATGTCGCGGACGCCGCCCAGGTTGAACTCGAGCTTGGCGAGTTCGGACTCCATCCCCATCCGCTCCTTGGTCGGCAGGAGGTCGAGTTTGCCCTCCTCTTTCCACTCGTTGAGCTGGTGCAGGCGGGCGATCCGGCCCGACATCGTGTTGAAGTTGGTCAGCAGGCCGCCCAGCCAACGCTTGTTGACGTAGGGCATCTTGCAGCGCTCGGCCCATTCTTGGACCGTGTCGCGGGCCTGCTTCTTGGTGCCGACGAAGAGGACGGTGCCGCCGCCGGAGGCCAGCTCGCCGGCGAAGCGGCGGGCGTTCTCCAGCAGCGCCTCGGTCTGCAGGAGGTCGATGATGTGGATCCCGTCGAGCTCGCCGAAGATGAAACGGCGCATGTTCGGGTTCCAGCGGCGCGTCTGGTGGCCGAAGTGGACTCCGGCCTCGAGCAGTTCTTTCAGGCCTGCCTCGGGCATGTGCTTCTCCTTGTTCGGTTGCGCGATATCCCGCCCCGCTCGCCGGGACCCGGGCCGTGTGGCCCGGGCAGGATCCGGTCCGCCCTGGACGGGGGTCGAAGTGACTGGACGTACGCAGCCGATTGTAGAGCGATCCGGGCCGCGGCGGGCCCGGCCCGTCCCTGGCCAGGGGCCGCCCGTCCCGCTGCCGGGCGCCGGCGGGCGGCCTACTCGGCCCGCGCCGCCTCCAGAGCCGCCTCCAGGTCGGCGGGCAGCGGCGAGGAGAAGTCGAGCGGCGCGCCCGTCCGCGGATGGCGGAAGGCGAGCCGGTGGGCGTGCAGGAATTGGCGCCGCAGGCCGTAGCGCGCCGCGCCCCCGTAGGTGGCGTCCCCGGTCAGCGGGTGGCCGATCGCGGCGAAGTGGGCGCGGATCTGGTGCGTGCGGCCGGTCTCCAGGCGCGCCTCCACGTAGCTCTCGCGGGGCAGCAGCTCGAGCACCTCGAAGTGCGTGCGCGCCTCCCGCGAGGCGGCGCCCGCGACCGCCATCCGGGTGCGCCGCCTGCTCGCCCGTCCGATCGGCGCGTCGATCGTCCCCGTCCGCGAGGCCAGCCGCCCGCCGGCCAGCGCCAGGTAGCGGCGCTCGACCTCCCGCGCCCGCACCGCCTCCTGCAGCGCCGCCAGCGCCTCCGGGCCCCGGGCGACGACCAGCAGGCCGCTGGTGCCCTTGTCGAGGCGGTGGACGATCCCCGGCCGCTCCGGGTCGCCGCCCCCGAGCAGGTCCCCCAGCTCCGAGACCAGGGTCGGCCCGCTGTGCGAGGGCGCCGGGTGGACGACGAGGCCGGCCGGCTTGTCGACCACGGCGAGGTCCTCGTCGAGGTGGACGATGCGTAGCCCGGCGTCGCCCGGGCCGCGTCCGGCGGGCGCCTCAGGCGCCACGCTCGGCGCGCTCCGCGTCGCGGATGTAGATGATCAACAGGATCACCACGCCGCAGGTGATCGCGCAGTCGGCCAGGTTGAAGGGCGGCCAGTGCGGCAGCTTGATGAAGTCGGTGACGTGGCCGTGGCGCAGCCGGTCGACCAGGTTGCCGAGCGCGCCGCCCGCCAGCAGGCCGGTCGCCACCCACATCCCCGGCCGCGCCGGGTCGCGGGAGAACAGCCAGATGACGACGCCGAGCGCGATCAGGGTGACGAAGACGAGGCCGATGCCGCCGCCGCCCGCCAGCCCGAACGCCACCCCGTTGTTGTGGGACAGGGTGAGCTTCAGCGGGCCCAGCACCTCGATCTGTTCGCCCAGCACGATGTGGCGCTCGACGATGTCCTTGACGACCTGGTCGGCGACCAGGACGACGGCGGCGAGCGCGGCCGCGAGCCCCCAGGCCCGCGCGGTGCGGCGGCGGGTCACGAAAGGGCGCCGACGACGATGCCCTCGGCGATGCCGAGGACGATCAGCGCGAGGATCGGGCTGAGGTCGAAGGCGAAGCCGCCCGCGCCGCCGATCGGGCGCAGCATCCGGCGAAAGATGTTCAGGTAGGGGTCGGTCGTTTCGGTGACGAAGTCGAGCACGATCCGCAGCCAGGGCGAGTACGGCATCCGCGGCACGAACGAGATCAGGATGTTCAGCAGGATCAGGATCGTGTAGACGACGAAGAGCGCGCTGACGTAGGTGGCGATGTCGTTCTTGCCGATCGCCAGGGGCAGAACCGCGAGGAGGCTCATGCGCGCATCCTCCGCAGCGAGGCGTCGACGGCGCCGACGAAGGCGGCGCGGGCACCCTGGCGGTCGAGCTCCGCGAGTCCCGCCTCGGTGCTGCCGCCCGGCGAGGCGACGGCACGGCGGACGTCGGCCGGGTGGCGAAGGCGCAGCAGCTCGGCGGTCCCGGCGGTCGTCTCGACGATCAGCTCGCGGGCCAGCTCGGGGTCGAGGCCGTCGTCGGCGCCCGCGTCGCCGATCGCCTCCACGGCGAGCGCCAGGTAGGCGGGCGCGCAGCCCATCACCGCGGTAGCGGCGTCGAAGTCGCGCTCCTCGATCTCGACCACGTGGGCGATCCGCTCCAGCGCCGCCCGCACCTCGGGCAGGGCGTCGCCGGCGACGCAGATGACGCCTTGGCGCACCTCGACGCCGACGTTCGGCATCGTGCGCAGGATCCGCGCCTCCGGCAGGGCCTCGCGCAGGCGGGCCAACGGCGTCGCCGCGAGTACCGAGACGACCTCGCGGGCGGCGCCGATCGAGGGCGCCACCGCGTCGAGCGCGGCGGGCTTGACGGCGAGGACCACCGCGTCGGCGCGCGCCGCCACCTCCTGGTTGGAGACCGCCTCGCCGCCGACCTCCTCGGCCAGGGTCGCCGCCCGCCCCGAGCCGGAATCGGAGAAGAGCATGCCGTCGACCGAGCCCGCGAGCCCGCGGGCGATCGCCGCCGCCATGCTGCCCGATCCGACGAAGCCGATGATCACCCTGCGGAGATTAAGCGACCGGCGGCGGCGTCCCCTCCGCGCTCGCCGCGAGCGCCGGGTCCCACCCGCAGGTGGCACAGGCATGCAGGAATGCCGCGCGGGCGAAGGCGAGGGCGAGGGCGAACGGGTCGGGCGCGGCGACCACGTCGTCCCACTCGAGCAGGTACTCGCCGAGCTCGCCGTCCCAGCGGGCGCCCGGCACGCCGAGGTCGGCGCCGGTGAAGCTGTCCGGGGCAGGGTGGGCGTAGGCGTAGAAGGCCGCGCCGCCGTGCTTGGCGTCGCCCGGCCACCAGCCGACGGCCACCTCCTGGGCGTCCATCGCGTTGCGCATGATGAAGTCCTCGGAGGGTGGCGTCGCCGGGTCGCCGGAGAAGAGGCTGACGGCGAGGTCGAAGGACCCCCACCAGGCGTTGACCGGGGTCGAGCGGCCCCGAAACGGGGCGCGGAAGGCGCTCAGCACCTGGGCGGCCCGCGTCGCGGCGCCGAAGTACTCGCTGACCGCCTGCTCGTCGTAGGTCGCGTGCTCGTCGTCGCGGTCGAGCGGCGCGGTCCAGGCGACCTCCTGCGGCGCCGAGTCGATCGTCGCCTCCCCCACCAGCTCGGCGATCCTCGCCAGCAGGTCGCGGGTCACCTCGCCGACCGCTCGGTTCGGGATCAGCGGCACGGCGCTGCGCTCGCCCTCGCTGGTCTCCACCAGCGCCTCGTCGCGGTGCAGGTCGAGGGCGACGACGAAGGAGCCGCCCCCATCGGGGGCGGGCAGCGGCTGCGTCTCCCAGCCGCGCGCGGTGAGGCGCAGGGCGGCGTGCTGGAGCTGCGGCTCGGGCGGCGCCAGTCCGGCGGCCAGCTTGCCGAGCACCTGCGTGTGCGCGTGCAGCGTGTCGCAGGTCGCGCTCCACTCCGGGTAGGAGATGGAGGGCCAGGCGCTCATCCGCCCACCCTACCCTCACGCCTGTCATCCATACGAAGACAAGCGTCGATGGCTCAGGACTGGTTGAAGAAGCCCTTGTCGATCAGCCGCGCTTTTTCCTCCGCCGAGACCTCGACGTTGCGCGGCGTCAGCAGGAACATTTTCTCGGCGATCCGCTGCATGCCGCCGTCGAGCGCGTAGGTGAGACCCGAGCAGAAGTCGATCAGCCGTTTGGAGAGCTCGTGGTCGGCGGTCTGCAGGTTGAGGATCACCGGCACCGAGCGTTTGAACTGGTCGGCGACCTGCTGGGCGTCGTTGAAGTTGCGCGGGATGACCAGGTGGACCTGGATGTCGCCGCCGTTGTCGACCGGGCGCAGGGTGCGCGTGCGGCTGGCCGCGATCGGCTCGTCGTCGGCGAAGATGTCGTCGATCTCGTCGCGGCGCGGGCGGCGCGAGGTCGGCAGCCGGCGGACCGAGGCCGGTTCGCGCTCGCGCTCGCGGTCTCGCTCCCGGTCGCGGCGCGATTCGAAGACTTCCTCGCTGCCGGTCTCCGGCTCGTAGTCATCCTCGTATTCCGGACCGTAGTCGTGGTCCTCGGCGAGGCCGAAGTAGACAAGTGCTCTATGCCAGGTATCCCTCAAGGCCATGGAGGCTGTTTCGGCTTCCGCGAGCCGACTCCTTTAGCGAATTTAGACGACTCAGATTAGCGCCGAATCACACAAATAGCGCCGAACCGAGGCGGACGATAGTCGCTCCCTCCTGCAGCGCGACCCGCCAGTCCTGCGAGGTTCCCATCGAGAGCCGCTCCAGCCCGTTGGCGGCGGCCAACTCCGCCAGGCGGGCGAAGTGCGGGCGCGACGCCTCCGGGTCGGTGGAGAACGGCGGCATCGTCATCAGGCCGGACACCCGGACCGGGCAGCGGGCGATGAAATCGGCGAGCGCGGCGGGCGCCACGCCCCCCTTGCCCTCCTCCTCGGCGACGTTCACCTCGACCAGGACCTCGGTCCGCGGCGTGCCGTGCCGGCCCAGCTGCTCGAGCGTCGAGCGGGTCGCGACCGAGTGGATCAGCCGCACCAGCGGCAGGATCTGCTTCACCTTGCGGCTCTGCAGGTTGCCGATGAAGTCCCAGGTGAACTCCTCCCCGTAGCGCTCGTGCTTGGCGGCGAGGTCCTGCTGGCGGTTCTCGCCGACCAGCTCCACCCCGGCCTCCGCCAGCGCCCCCATCTCCTCCAGCGGGACGTACTTGCAGGCGACGAGGATCTCGGCGCGGCCCGCGGCCTCGGCGCGGACCTCCTCGAGGCGGGCGCGGACCAGGGCCGGGTCGATGTCGTGGAAGAGGGTGCGCGGCACGTTCTCAAACCCGATTCGCGCTCGGCCCGCGCGCGCCTTCCCGGTCGGCGGCGTCGACCCAGGCGAGGTTGCCCATGCGCCCGGTCGCGCCGCGGTCGCGGCGGTGGGAGAAGAAGAGCCCGGGCTCGCAGGAGGTGCAGAGGCCGGCCGCCTCCACCCGCTCGACGCCGGCCCGGGAGAGCAGCCGGCGGGCGACCTCGGCGAGGTCGAGCATGCGGCCGTCGGCGATCCCCTCGCCGAGGTCGGCGAACGGCTCGAGGACCTCGGGGCCGACCTCGTAGCAGCAGGGCCCGATCCCAGGGCCGACCGCGGCGGCGGTCGCTTCGACCGCGAGCGCGCCGTGGGCGAGGATGCCCGCGGCCAGCCCGCGCCACCCGCAGTGGAGGATCGCCACCCCGCCGGGCCCCGCGAGCGCCACCGGCAGGCAGTCGGCGGTGAGGACGACGGGTGCCAGGCCGGGGCGGCGGACGACGTGGCCGTCGACCTCCTCGAGCGCCGTGCCGGGCGCCGCGAACGGGCTCGGCACCTGCGGGCCGCCGTGCACGGCGATGTCGGCTTTGTGGACCTGCAGCCCGATCGGGACCTCGTGCGGGTCGAACCCGACGGCGCCGGCGAGCCGGGCGCGGTTCTCGATCACCGCCGCGTCGGCGTCATCGGTGAGCACGCCGACGTTCAAGGTGTCGTAGGGAGGCTCGCTGACCCCGCCGACCCGCGAGCCGAAGGCGGCCCGGCCGTCGCCCTCCCCCGCGGGCCCGAGGTCCGCCGCGAGCCACCGCACGTCACCGGTCCGCATCCATTCCATGAGCAGAGCCAAGCACATCGCCCCGATCGGCCGACCGCCCGCCCCGGGGTCGGATCCGGACCGGTCGATAGGGCCTCGTCAGGGCTTCTCGGCGGCGGCGAGGGCGATCTGCAGCTCCTCGGCGCGGGTCGCGACCTCGCCGTCGAGCTTGGCCCGCAGGGCGGCCTCGAGCGCCGCGCCGACCGCCGGGCCGGAGACGCCCGCGGCGGTCAGGTCGGCACCGCCGATCTCCAGCCTCACCTCGCGCCAGCGCAGCCAGTCGTCGAGCCAGGCGGCGCCGGCGGCGCGGGCGAGGACCAGCTCGATCGCGTCGCGCCCGCGGGCCAGGGAGACGCCCTCCGAGGGGCTCGCGGGCCGGGTCGCGGCCAGGGGCGGGTTCGCCGGAAGCCAGGGCTCGCCCGCGGCCGGCCGCGCCAGGCCATGGGAGGACACGAGCGCCGCGGCGAGGACCGCCTCGGCGCGGTCGACGGTCCCGGCCCAGGGCGGCGAGGCGAGCAGCTCCTCCACCCGCCGGGCCAGCTCGAGGCCCCCGGGGCGCGGCCGCACCAGGCCCCAGTCGGCCAGCAGCTCCAGGCCCCCCACCGCCGTCGCCTCGCCGGCGAGCTTGCGCAGCTCGCCGGCGCGCCGCTCCGGCGTCACCGTCCCCAGGTCGGCGGCGCGTAGCAGCTCCTCGGTGCGCTCCTCGAGCCGGAACCCGAAGCGGGCCGCGTAGCGGGCCGCGCGGATCGCCCGGGTCGGGTCGTCGACGAAGGAGCGCTCGTGGAGCACCCGCAGCAGGCCCGCCTCCAGGTCGGCGCGGCCGTCGTAGGGGTCGATCAGCTCCTGCGGCTCGGCCGCCGCCACGGCCATCGCGTTGATGGTGAAGTCGCGGCGCGCCAGGTCGGTGCGGATCGGCGCCCCCGGCTCCACCGTCGGCAGCGCCCCGGGTCGCGGGTAGGTCTCGCGGCGAGCCGCGGCGATGTCGACCTCCTCGTCGCCCAGCTCGACCTTCAGCGTGGCGAAGCGCGAGTGCGCGGCGAGCGGCTCCGCCCCGAGCGCCGCCGCCAGCGCCGCCGGGTCGCCCTCGACCACCAGGTCGAGGTCGGCGCGGCCCCGTCCCAGCAGCAGATCGCGGACCGCGCCGCCGACCAGGTAGACGGGGTCGGGGGCGAGCGCGGCGATCCGGGCGAGGCCCGGGTAGGCGGCGGTGAGGGCCGCCGCCAGCTCCTCACCGCTCCTCATCGCTCGACTCCTCGCTTCGCCACACCCCTACGATGATCAGCGAGGCGGATGGCGAGCGACTGGCGAGACGAGGAAGGGCTGCCGGAGAAGCGCCCCGACCCGCGTGCCCGCCGCCAGGCGGCCCGCCGCGCCCAGATCATGCGCAGGCGGATCGTCGCGCTGGGCTCCCTGGCCGTGGTCGTCGTCGCGGTGATCATCGTGATCAACAGCGCCGGCGGTCCCGAAGAGGAAGCGACCTCCGCCCAGCTGGCCGCCAAGACCGGGAAGGCGAAGGCGGCCGCCGGCCACGGCAAGGGCAACGGCAAGCAGGGCAAGTCTGGGGGATCCTCCTCGGCGGGCGGCAAGGTCCGCAACGCGACGCCGCAGGCGGACTGGAAGCCGCACACCGGCCCGGTGCCGATCCTCGAGTACCACGTCCTCGGTCGCCCGCCGGAAGGCGCTCCCTACCCCGAACTCTACGTCGGCCGCACCGACTTCACCAAGCAGATGAACTGGCTCGAAGAACAGGGCTACCAGGCGGTGACGCTCGAACAGGTGCAGGAAGCGTGGTACCACGGCGGCAAGCTGCCGCCGAAGCCGATCGTCATCTCCTTCGACGACGGCTACCGCCCCCAGTTCACCTTCGCCCTGCCGACCCTGCGCGAACATGGCTGGCCCGGCCTCCTCAACCTCAAGGCCGAAGGGTCCGAACTGTACGAATCGAACGTCAAGGCGATGATCGCCGCCGGCTGGGAGCTGGCCGCGCACACGATCCACCACCTCGACCTGACCGAACTGGGACAGGCCGAACTGGAAGAAGAAGTGGCCGAATCGCGCAAGATCCTGCAGCGCGAGTTCAAGGTCCCGGTCAACAACTTCTGCTATCCGGCCGGGCGGTTCGACGAAACCGTGATCGAAGAGGTGAAGCGGGCCGGTTACACCGGGGCGACGAGCGAGATCCCCACCTTCGCCGAACGGGACAAGCCCTACGAACTCGGCCGCCTGGAGATCCTGCGCAGCACCCACGTCGCCGGCCTCGCCGCCGACCTGCGCAGCGGCCGCGGGCAGACCACCGAAGGCGGCGGCTGACCCGCCCTGCTCAGCGGCGGACCTCGATGCCGTCGGCGGCGAGGCGCTCCTTGGCCTCCGCCACCGTGTGCCGGTCGTAGTGGAAGATCGAGGCGCAGAGGACGGCGTCGGCGCCGCCGGTGGCGATCGCGTCGGAGAGGTGCGACAGCTCGCCCGCTCCGCCGGAGGCGATCACCGGCACCGGCACCGCGTCGGCGACCGCCCGGGTCAGCTCGAGGTCGTAGCCGTCGTTGGTGCCGTCGCGGTCCATGCTGGTGAGCAGGACCTCCCCCGCCCCGCGCTCGACCGCCTCCCGCGCCCAGGAGACGGCGTCGCGGCCCGGCACCCGCTCGCGGCCGCCCTTCACGTAGACGCCCCAGGTGCCGCCGAACCAGCCTGCGGGCGCCGCGCAGGTGGGCGAGGCGGTGGGCGGCTCCTCGGCGTCGCGCTTGGCGTCGATCGCGATCACCACGCACTGGGCGCCGAAGTGGTCGGCGAGCTCGGTCAGCAGCTCCGGCCGGGCCAGCGCCGCCGAGTTGACCGAGACCTTGTCGGCGCCGGCGTCGAGCACCGCCTGGGCGTCGGCGACCGAGCGGATCCCGCCGCCGATCGTGAACGGGATGAAGACGTTGTCGGCGGTCCGCCGGGCCAGCTCGACGATCGTCTCGCGCCGTTCGTGCGAGGCGGTGATGTCGAGGAAGACGAGCTCGTCGGCGCCCGCGGCGTCGTAGCGTTCGGCCAGCTCGACCGGGTCGCCGGCGTCGCGCAGGCCGACGAAATTCGTGCCCTTGACGACGCGCCCGGCGTCGACGTCGAGACAGGGGATGACGCGCTTCAGTGCCACGCTGCCAGGCTAGACGAGAAGCGCGTCGAGCCTTTCCCACGCCACCGGGCGTGAGCGGCGCGCAGCGCGCTCAGGCCAGGGCGGCGACGGCTTCCTCGACGCCGAAGCGGCGCTCGTAGAGCGCCCGGCCGACGATCACGCCCTCGACGTTGGGCGCCGCCTCGGCGCGCAGGCGCCCGAGGTCGGCCAGCTCCCCGACCCCGCCGGAGTAGATGACCGAGGCCGCGGTCGCCGCCGCGACCTCGGCGAGCTGCTCGAAGCCCGGGCCGGCGAGCGTGCCGTCCACCTCGATCGGCGTGAAGAGGAAGCGCCGCACCCCACGCGCGGTCAGATCGGCGACCGCGTCGGCCGCCCTCACGTCCGAGGTCTCCGTCCAGCCCGCCAGCGAGACCTTGCCGTCGCGCGCGTCGACCGAGACGACGATCCTCTCGTCGTGCGCCTCCAGCATCGCGGCGAGGAACCCGGGGTCGCGCATCGCGGCGGTCCCGATCACCACCCGTTCGGCCCCGGCGCGCAGCACCTCGGCCACGCAGTCGGCGTCGCGCAGCCCGCCGCCGACCTGGATCGGGAACGGCACCGCGTCGGCGATCCGCCGGATCGTCGCCAGGTTCACCGGCTCCCCGGCTTTCGCCCCGTCGAGGTCGACGACGTGGAGGATGTGGACGCCGGACTCGGCGAAGCGCAGCGCCGCGTCGACCGGGTCGGCGTCGTAGACGGTCTCGCGGTCGTAGTCGCCCTCGACCAGCCGCACCGCGTGACCGTCGCGGATATCGATCGCCGGGTAGAGGATCACGCCGTCGCGGGCGCCTTCGCGCAGATCGCGGCGAAGTTGGCGAGCAGCCGCAGCCCGGCGGCGCTCGACTTCTCGGGGTGGAACTGGGCACCGAACACGTTGCCCCGCTCCGCCGCGCAGACGAACCGCGTGCCGTACTCCGCCGTCCCCAGCGCAACCTCCTCGCCACCCCCCGCACCGCCCACGCCTGTCACCCGCTGGGTGACAAGCGTCGAGGGGCCCGGGGCGAAGGAGTGGACGAAGTAGAACGGGGTTCCGGACGGGATGCCGTCGGTGAGGCGCGACTCGCGCTCCCAGCGGACCGGCTCCCAGCCGATGTGGGGGACCTTCAGGCCCGGCGCGTCGAGCAGCGTCACCTCGCCCGGCAGCAGGCCGAGCCCCGCGGCGCCGCCGAGCTCCTCGCTGCGCTCGTAGAGCAGCTGCAGGCCGAGACAGATCCCGAGGATCGGCGTCCCGGCCGCCGCCCGCTCGGCGATCAGCTCGTCGAGCCCGCTCGCCCGGATCCGCTCCATCGCCCGGGGGAAGGCGCCGACGCCCGGCAGGATCAGCCCGTCGGCGGCCCGCACCTGCTCCGGCGCGGCGCCGATCGAGGCCCGTGCCCCGACGTGCTCGAGCGCCTTCTCGACCGAGCGCAGGTTGCCCATCCCGTAGTCCAGGACCAGGACACTCGCGTCACTCACTGAGCGTCCCCTTGGTCGAGGGGACGCCGGACTCCTCGGGGTCGATCGAGACGGCGACGCGAAGCGCCCGGGCGAAGGCCTTGAACGAGCCCTCCACCATGTGGTGGGCGTTGGTCCCGTAGCGGACCGACACGTGCAGGGTCAGCTTCGCCGAGTTGGCGACGGCGCGGAAGAACTCCTCGGTCAGCTCGGTGTCGAAGCCGGCGATCGAGGTCACCGGCAGATCGCCGTGGAAGACGCAGAGGGGCCGGCCGGAGATGTCGATCGCGCACTCGGCGAGCGCCTCGTCCATCGGCACCAGCGCCGAGCCGTAGCGGCGGATCCCGGCGCGGTCGCCGAGCGCCTCGTCGAGCGCCTGGCCGAGGACGATGCCGACGTCCTCGACCGTGTGATGGGCGCCGGTCTCGAGGTCGCCGGTCGCCTCGACGACGAGCCCCAACCGACCGTGGCGGGCGAGCAGGTCGAGCATGTGGTCGAGGAAGCCGACCCCGGTCGCGGCGCTCGACTCTCCCCCGTCGAGGTCGAGCGAGAGCCGCACATCGGTCTCCCCGGTCTTGCGCTCCTTCTTCGCGATCCTCGCGCTCATCGTCAATCCTCCCGCTTCGCTCGCTCCGCGGGGCACCAGGATTCGACGCTTGCTCGCTCCGCGCTCATCGTCGGATCATGGCCGATTCGGCGTGGACGGGGAAGCCCTCGGCGCGCGCGATCCGGTCGACGCTCGGGGCGAGCGCCGCGGCCGCGGCCCGGTCGATCTCGACCGTGGAGATGCGCCGGCGGAAGGCGGCCGGCCCGAGCGGGCCGGTGAAGCGCCCGGCGCCGCCGGTCGGCAGCACGTGATTGGACCCGGCCACGTAGTCGCCGAAGGCGGTCGCGCCCCAGCGACCGGCGAAGACGCAGCCCGCGGCGGTGATCCGCTCGGCGAGCAGCGCCGCGTCCTCCTCGAAGATCTCCAGGTGCTCGGGCGCGAAGGCGTTGCAGAGGTCGGCGGCGTCGCCGGAGTCGGGCACGTGGACGAGGGCGAGCGGCGCCGCGCCGGAGACGCCGGGCCGCTCGGTCGCGAGCCGCTCGGTCGCTTCCGCGACCGCGTCGAGGACGTGCAGCTCGACCGCGGCGACCAGCAGGGCGCCGTCGCCGTGCTCGGCCTGCGCGCAGAGGTCGAGCGCGACCCAGTCCGGCTCGGTGTCGTGGCCCGCGATCACCATCAGCTCCGAGGGGCCGGCGAGGCTGTCGATCCCGACCGTCCCGAACACCGCCCGCTTCGCTTCCTGGACCCAGGGGTTGCCGGGGCCGGCGATGACGTCGACCGGCTCGATCGTCTCGGTCCCGAAGGCGAGCGCGAAGATCGCCTGGGCGCCGCCCGCCGCGTAGATCTCCTCGATCCCGCAGAGCGCCGCCGCCGCCAGCGTCACCGGATGGACGTGGCCGTCGGGACCGGGCGGCGTGGCCATGGCGATCCGGCCGACCCCGGCGACCTGGGCGGGCAGCGCCGTCATCAGGACGCTCGACGGGTAGGCGGCGCGGCCGCCCGGCGCGTAGAGCCCGGCCGCGCCGACCGGCACTTCGCGCAGCCGCACCGAGTGGCCCTGTGGCAGGGTCACCGTGCGCTCGTCGTGCAGCTGGGCCTCGGCGACCGCGCGGACGTTGGCGGCGGCGACCTCGAGCGCCTCGCGCAGCGGGGCGTCGATCCCGGCGAGCGCCGCGGCGGCCTCGGCGGGGTCGACCCGCACCCGCTCGATCGCCCCGTCGGGCGCGTCGTAGCGGCGGGTCAGCGCCAGCAGCGCGGCGTCGCCGCCCTCGCGGATCAGCCCGCCGATCGAGTCGACCTCGACCGGCGGAGCCGCCTCGGCGCTCCAGGCGCGCACCGCGTTCGCGGTCGCCGTCGCTCCCTCCCACTCAAAGCGCCTGACCTTCACCGCCGGCCCCGCATCACTCGGCCGCCTCGCGGCTCGCCACCCGCAGGCGCGCGGTCAGGTCGTCCACTTCGCTCGCCCGCAGCTTGTGGGCGACGCGGTTGGCGACGAAGCGGGCGGTGCAGTCGACGATCTCCTCGCGCACCTCGAGGTCGTTCTCGGCCAGCGTGCGGCCGGTGGCGACGAGGTCGACGATGCCGTCGCCGAGCCCGATCAGCGGCGCCAGCTCGACCGACCCCTTCACCTCGATCAGTTCGATCTGGCGGCCGGTGTCCTCGAAGTAGCGCTCGGCGATCCGCGGGTACTTGGTGGCAATCCGCATCATCCCGAGGCGGCGCTGCGATTCGCCCAGCCGCTCGTCGCCGCGCCGTCCGGCGAGCACCATCCGGCACTTGCCGTAGCCGAGGTCGAGCAGCTCGTAGACCACCCGGTCGGACTGCTCGAGCAGCACGTCCTTGCCGGTGATGCCGACGTCGGCGGCGCCCGCCTCGACATAGGTCGGGACATCGGAAGGCCGCATCGTGACCAGCGTCATCTCATCGGTGTGGAAGATCAGCGAGCGCGAGTCGCCGCGCAGCGGCGCGGTGTCGACCCCCGCCGTGTCGAGCAGGTCGAGCGTTTCGCCGAACAGCGCGCCGCGCGGCACCGCCAGCGTGAGCGGGCCGTCGGAGCGGCTCGGCCCGCCGAACCCGGCGAAGCCCGACATCAGGTCGCCGCCCCCTCGCGGCGCCGCGACTCCTCCTCCATCTGGGCGACGTGCACGCGCTCCAGGTAAAGGGAGAAGCCCGCCGCGGGCAGGTCGAGGCCGAACGTCGCGAGGAAGCCGTCGTAGCGGCCGCCGCCGCCCAGCACGTGGCCCACCGCCGGGTCGTAGACCTCGAAGATCGCGCCGCTGTAGTAGCCGAGGTCGCGCAGCAGGCCGAGGTCGATCTGCACCCGGTCGGCGCTGCCGCGCTCGGCCAGCTTCTCGTAGGTCTCCTGCAGTCGGGTCGTGGTGCGTTCGACCGCGTCGCCGCCGAGCTCGCGCGCCCGCTCCAGCACCTCGGCGCCACCGCGCAGCTGGGAGAGGGCCACACAGGTCTCGATCGCCGCGGCGCCGATCCCGGCCCGGTCGAGCTCGGTCTCCAGGCCGACCAGGTCGTGTGTCGCGAGGCGGGCGAGGACGGCGTCGCGCGCCTCCCCCTCCACCCCGAACTCGGTCAGCAGCCGGCGGTAGAGGTCGGCGTCGCCGAGCCCGATCACGGCACGGTCGAGCCCGGCGGCGTCGAGCGCCGCCTCGAGCACGCCGATCACCTCGGCGGTGCCGTCGGCGCCCGGGGCGCCGATCAGCTCGATCCCGGCCTGGACGAATTCCCGCATCTCGCCGCGCTGCGGCAGCACCGCACGGTAGGCGGAGGCGAGGTAGCAGAGGCGCAGCGGCAGCGGCGCCTCGGCGAAGCGGGTGGCGACCAGGCGGGCGATCGGCACGGTCATGTCGGAGCGCAGCGCCAGCAGGTCGCCGTTCTCGTCGAAGAAGCGGTAAGGCGAGGCCGAGGAGGGTCGCTCGCCGCGGGAGAGGACCTCGTCGTATTCGATCGCCGGCGTCGCCACCTCGCCGTAGCCGGCCCCTTCGAAGACCTCGATCAGGCGACGGTTGAGCCGGCGCAGCTCGCGCATCTCGTCAGGCAGCACGTCGCGGGTGCCGGGCGGGATCGGGTGGATCATGGGCCGGACCTTAGTGACAATCCGGCCGACGCCGTGAATGGATTGAAAACCCGTGCGCGGCGCCGCTTAGGCCGGAACCTCGACCGAGACCCGCTCGATCTGGGCGCCGAGGCTGCGCAGGCGCTCGTCGATCTGCTCGTAGCCGCGGTCGATCTGGCGGATGTTGCCGATCTCCGAGGTGCCTTCGGCGGCCAGGGCGGCGATGAGCATCGCCATCCCGGCGCGGATGTCGGGGCTCTCGACCCGCTCGCCGTGAAGCCGGCTCGGACCGCTGACGATCGCCCGGTGGGGGTCGCACAGCGTGATCCGAGCGCCCATCGCGACCAGCTTGTCGACGAAGAACAGACGGTTCTCGAACATCTTCTCGAAGATCAGGACCTCGCCGTCGGCCTGGGTGGCCAGCGCCAGCGCGATCGAGGTCATGTCGGCGGGGAAGGCGGGCCAGGGACCGTCCTCGATCTTCGGGATCGCGCCGCCGAGGTCGGGTTCGACCTCGAGCCGCTGTCCGGCGGGGACGATCACGTCCTCTCCCTGCACCTCCGAGTGAAGCCCGAGGCGGCGGAACTGGCGGCGCACGTTGCGCAGGTCGGAGGGCCCGGCGTCGCGGATCCGCAGCTCCCCCCCGGTCGCCGCGGCGAGTGCCATGAAGCTGCCGACTTCGATGTGGTCGGGGCAGATCGTGAACTCGGCGCCGCCGAGCGAGCTCTGCCCGTTGACGACCATCACGTTGGACCCGACGCCCTCGACCTCGGCGCCCATCGCGGTCAGCAGTCGGGCGAGGTCCTGGACGTGGGGCTCGGAGGCAGCGTTGGAGATCTGGGTCCGCCCCGGCGTCAGCGCGGCCGCCATCAGCGCGTTCTCGGTGCCCATCACGGAGGGCTCGTCCATGAAGATCTCGCACGCGCAGAGGCCGTTCGGGGCGCTCAGCTCGATCCAGCGGGAGCCGTCGACGCGGGCGCCGAGGTCGCTGAAGGCGTCCAGGTGGGCGTCGAGCCGCCGCCTGCCGATGAAGTCGCCGCCGGGCGGCGGCATCTTGGCGACGCCGAACCGCGCCAGCAGTGGCCCGGCGAGGAGGAAGGAGGCGCGGATGCGGCTGGAGAGCTCCTCGTCGACGACCGGGGCGTCGACCCCCGCGGCGCAGAGCCGCACGCTGTTGTCGTCCACCCAGGCGACCTCGACCCCCAGCTGCTCCAGCAGGGCGGCCTGGGCCTCGGTGTCGCGGATTCGCGGCACCCGGTGCAGCAGCACCTCCTCCTCGGTCAGCAGGCAGGCGGCGAGGGCGGGAAGGGCGGCGTTCTTGTTGCCGGCGACACTCACCTCGCCGGATAGCGGGAAGCCCCCTTGGATGACGAACTTCTCCATCGCCAGGGAGGGTACCGGCATGCCGAGCGGGTGCCGGACGGAGATATCTCACAACTTCTGAGGACCCGACCTGGGCATAAATTCGGAAAGCCGCCCTGCAAAGTGACGGCCGTCACGCTACGATCCACCGGCGAGACGCGAGGAACGTGGCAATCGCCACAGCGAAAGTTCCGGGGAAGAACGTCTTGCGTTGCGCTTCTGGGGGTTCGCGGCGCTGCCACAGTTGAGGCGGCGGCCGCGACATGCCCACAAACGGTCGCCCCGGAAGCCGTTGCCGTGCTCGTCGCCGCCGCGTTCGTCAGCACCTCCTCACAACTCCACCCGGGTCGGTACCGCACCCGCACCGCTCCACCGTTTCTCGCGTTTTGCGGGCGTTTTTTGGCTCTCCTGCAAGCTTCGTTGCAGATGCGCGGCAGCGTCCGAGGGCCTGCCTATCTTAGGAACACATGTTCGATTGCAAGCAAACGCTAACGGCACGGCTGACCGACGCCGTCGACCTGATGATCGACTTCGCCACGCTCGGCGAGTACGGGCTCGAGCCCGTTGGGAGAACTGCTCCGAGCTGCGAGACCCGCCACCGCCGCCCGGCCCCCACTCCTTGCTCGGGGCCGCGGCGGCGTGGCGGCGATCGTCTCTTCGACCGGGTGTCGCGGCACTACAGCTTCTAAGGGCGCTTCCTCGCGAAGGGCGGTCCGGAGGACGTCTGGACTGGGCCGGAGAGGGCTCCGGTAGGGGTCTCGCTCAACCGCGGGCCGGAGGGGGTGCCGGTAGGGGTCTCGCTCAACCCTTCGGATGGGGAGCGGTGAAGCTGGCGCCGCCAGCCGTGGCGACCTCAGGGTACAAGCCGCTCGACCCCTACCGGCACCCCCTCATCACCGATCGCGGAGGTTCCACGGAACGTCCGCGAGGGCCGGGGTCAGGGGCTTCGCGGGGCGGGAACCCGCCTCCGTCCCTTCCAGCTCCGTCCGCCGGCCCTTCGTCGTTCTCGTGACCGCACTGCGTCGCCGAGCCCCGACCTGGCCGGGATCGGGCAGGGGTCGCAGCGGCTTGTACCCGGAGCCGCAGAGCGTCCGGGCGTCAGCTTCCCCACTCCCCACCGCGGAGGGTTGAGCGAGACCCCTGCCCGATCCCGGCCGCGCCCGAGCATCAGTGAACCCTTGCAAGGTCTCCAGAACGACGAAGAGCCGCCCTTGCGGGCGGCTCTGGAATTCGTCAAAAGAACCGGCGGCGACCTACTCTCCCAGGGGGTTGCCCCCCAAGTACCATCGGCGCTGAAAGGCTTAACTGCTCTGTTCGGAATGGGAAGAGGTGTCTCCCTTTCGCTATGCACCACCGGAGATTTGCGAGACGCTCGGTGGAGCTTGAAAACTGCACATGCCAAGTCTGGGTAAGGAAATAAATATCCGTCAAGCCCTCGAACCATTAGTACCGGTCGGCTGAGTCCATTGCTGGACTTGCACCGCCGGCCTATCAACCTGGTGGTCTACCAGGGGTCTTACTCCCTTAAAGGGATGGGAGAGTTCATCTCGAGGACGGCTTCCCGCTTAGATGCTTTCAGCGGTTATCCGTTCCGTGCGTAGCTAACCTGCGGTGCCCTTGGCAGGACAACAGATACACCAGAGGCACGTTCATCCCGGTCCTCTCGTACTAGGGATGACTCCTCTCAACTCTCCAACGCCCACAGCAGATAGGGACCGAACTGTCTCACGACGTTCTGAACCCAGCTCGCGTACCGCTTTAATGGGCGAACAGCCCAACCCTTGGGACCTACTCCAGCCCCAGGATGCGACGAGCCGACATCGAGGTGCCAAACCGGTTCGTCGATGTGGACTCTTGGAACCGATAAGCCTGTTATCCCCGGAGTACCTTTTATCCGTTGAGCGACGGCGCTTCCACTTGCTACCGCCGGATCACTAAGCCCAACTTTCGTTCCTGCTCGACCCGTCGGTCTCGCAGTCAAGCTCCCTTGCTGCCTTTACACTCTACGCACGATTTCCAACCGTGCTGAGGGAACCTTTGGGCGCCTCCGTTACACTTTAGGAGGCGACCGCCCCAGTCAAACTGCCCACCTGACACTGTTCACCGCCCGGATCACGGCGCGGTGTTAGAAGCCCAGAGCACCAAGGGTGGTATCTCAAGGGTGACTCCCCGGCAGCCAAAGCCGCCGGTTCACAGTCTCCCACCTATCCTGAGCGAGATACCCCAGACTCCAATATCAAGTTGCAGTAAAGGTTCACGGGGTCTTTCCGTCTAGCTGCGGGTACTCGGCATCTTCACCGAGACTTTAATTTCACCGAGCCTCTCGTTGAGACAGCGTCCAACTCGTTACGCCATTCGTGCAGGTCGGAACTTACCCGACAAGGAATTTCGCTACCTTAGGACCGTTATAGTTACGGCCGCCGTTTACCGGGGCTTAGCTTCACTGCTTCGCGCCGAAGCGCTAACAAGTCCGCGTAACCTTCCGGCACCGGGCAGGCGTCAGACCCTATACGTCGTCTTACGACTTAGCAGAGCCCTGTGTTTTTGGTAAACAGTCGGTTGGACCAATTCACTGCGGCCCCCTCGAGCTCCCTCCGTATGGAGTTCACCCTAACGGGGCGTCCCTTCTCCCGAAGTTACGGGACGATTTTGCCGAGTTCCTTAACGAGAGTTAGCTCGCTCACCTTAGTATTTTCTACCTGTCCACCTGTGTCGGTTATCGGTACGGGCACGCGAATCCTGCCTAGAGGCTTTTCTCGGAGGCATGGGATCGAGGACTCGCCGGCATACGCCAGCTGGCATCGCACCTCGCGTCAAAACGCCACCGCGGATTTTCCTACGGCGACTGGCTACGTGCTTGCCCCAGGACGACCATCGCCTGGGTTCCCTTACCCTTCCCCGTCCCCCCATCGGTCATAACGGAAGCAACGTGGTACAGGAATATCAACCTGTTGGCCATCGGCTACGCCTTTCGGCCTCGCCTTAGGTCCCGACTAACCCTGAGCAGACGAACTTTACTCAGGAAACCTTGGACTATCGGTGGTGGGGAGTCTCACCCCACTTTCGTTACTCATGCCGGCATTCTCACTTCCAGCCGCTCCACGGAGCCTTACGAATCCGCTTCACGCAGCTGGAACGCTCTCCTACCGCGTGCAGAGCCCGCAGGCCTGCACACCCATAGCTTCGGAGGCTAGCTTGAGCCCCGTTGAATTATCCGCGCCCGAACACTTGACCAGTGAGCTGTTACGCACTCTTTTAAGGGTGGCTGCTTCTAAGCCAACCTCTTGGTTGTCTCTGCATTCGGACATCGTTTGCCACTTAGCTAGCACTTAGGGTCCTTAGCTGATGGTCTGGGTTGTTTCCCTCTCGCGTACGAAGTTTATCCCCCGCACACTGACTGCCGATTTAACCGTGACGGTCTTCGGAGTTTGCCTGAAGTCGGTAACCTGGTAGGGCCCCTAATCCAAACAGTGCTCTACGGCCGAAACGCAATCAATCGACGCTATACCTAAATATATTTCGGAGAGAACCAGATATCTCTGAGCTTGATTAGCCTTTCACTCCGATCCACAGGTCATCCGCCCAGTTTTCAACCTAGGTCGGTTCGGCCCTCCACGAGGTCTTACCCCCGCTTCAGCCTGCCCATGGATAGCTCGCTCAGTTTCGGGTCTACCGCCAGTGACTGTGTCGCCCTATTCAGACTCGCTTTCGCTGCGGCTCCGCTCATCGCTTAACCTCGCCACTGACGAGTAACTCGCCGGCTCGTGATGCAAAAAGCACGCCGTCACACCCGAAGGTGCTCCGACCACTTGTAAGTCTACGGTTTCAGGTACTATTTCACTCCCCTTCTGGGGTGCTTTTCACCTTTCCCTCACGGTACTAGTTCACTATCGGTCACCAGGTAGTACTTAGCCTTGGAGGGTGGTCCCCCCAGGTTCAGACCACGTTTCACGGGTGTGGTCTTACTCAGGAACGTCAATCGACAGATCAGCGCGCTTTCACCTACGGGACGATTGCCCTCTGTGGTGCGAGGTTCCACTCGCTTCGGCTAACGCCTGATTTTGTAACTGCCGCCAGACCGGCACAGTCTGGACATGACGTCCTACAACCCCCGACGGACAACGCGTGCCGCTTACATCCGTCAGGTTTGGGCTGATCCCTTTTCGCTCGCCACTACTCAGGGAGTCTCAGTTGATTTCTATTCCTCGGGCTACTTAGATGTTTCAGTTCGCCCGGTTCACCTCTGCCGACTATGAATTCATCGACAGATGACGCCGCATTACCGACGCCGGGTTTTCCCATTCGGAGATCCGCGGGTCAAAGGCTGTTCAGCGCCTCACCGCGGCTTATCGCAGCCGTCCACGTCCTTCATCGACTCCTGGTGCCAAGGCATCCACCGTAAACTCTTACTATCTTGACGGTGAGCGATCCACTCCTCTTAGAGGTGTGAATCGATAAATCATTACCCAACACCACCCACGTCGCGTGAGTGGTGTTACTTGGCATTGTGCAGTTTTCAAGGTCCACCGAGGCGCACCTCCGGGTTCTCCGGAGGTGGTCTCTCAAAACTGAGCAGCGTTTCTCGGACCGAACCACTTGCGTGGAAACGGACCGAGGAGCCCGGTCGACGTTCTAGAGAAATCTCCCTAGAAAGGAGGTGATCCAGCCGCAGCTTCCGCTACGGCTACCTTGTTACGACTTCACCCCAATCACGGGCCCCACCTTCGACGGCTCCCTCCTTGCGGTTAGGCCACCGGCTTCGGGTGTTGCTCGCTTTCGTGGTGTGACGGGCGGTGTGTACAAGGCCCGGGAACGTATTCACCGCGGCATTGCTGATCCGCGATTACTAGCAACTCCACCTTCATGGAGGCGGGTTTCAGCCTCCAATCCGAACCGAGGCGCACTTTATGGGATTTGCTCCACCTCGCGGTATTGCTGCCCTTTGTATGCGCCAATGTAGCACGTGTGTAGCCCTGGACATAAGGGGCATGATGACTTGACGTCATCCCCACCTTCCTCCGGTTTGTCACCGGCAGTCTCCTATGAGTCCCCAACTAAATGATGGCAACATAGGACGGGGGTTGCGCTCGTTGCGGGACTTAACCCAACATCTCACGACACGAGCTGACGACAGCCATGCACCACCTGTGATGGTGTCCCGAAGGAAAACCGTGTTTCCACGGCGGTCACCAACATGTCAAGCCCAGGTAAGGTTCTTCGCGTTGCGTCGAATTAAACCACATGCTCCGCTGCTTGTGCGGGCCCCCGTCAATTCCTTTGAGTTTTAGCCTTGCGGCCGTACTCCCCAGGCGGGGTACTTAGTGCGTTAGCGACGGCACGGGAGGAGTCGACACCTCCCACACCTAGTACCCATCGTTTACGGCGTGGACTACCAGGGTATCTAATCCTGTTCGCTCCCCACGCTTTCGCGCCTCAGTGTCAGTAACGTCCCAGCGAGCTGCCTTCGCTATTGGTGTTCCTCCTGATATCTGCGCATTCCACCGCTACACCAGGAATTCCACTCGCCTCTTCCGCACTCTAGTCCTGCAGTATCCACCGGCTTTCAAAGGTTGAGCCTTTGACTTTCACAGCGGACTTACGAGACCACCTACGCGCGCTTTACGCCCAATGATTCCGGACAACGCTTGCTCCCTACGTATTACCGCGGCTGCTGGCACGTAGTTAGCCGGAGCTTCTTGTGGAGGTACCGTCAATCCGCACGGCTGTTCACCGGCGAACCTTCGTCCCTCCTGAAAGAGGTTTACAACCCGAAGGCCGTCTTCCCTCACGCGGCGTTGCTGCGTCACGCTTTCGCGCATTGCGCAAGATTCCCCACTGCTGCCTCCCGTAGGAGTCTGGGCCGTGTCTCAGTCCCAGTGTGGCTGATCGTCCTCTCAGACCAGCTACCCATCGTTGCCTTGGTAGGCCGTTACCCCACCAACAAGCTAATGGGCCGCGGGCTCCTCCCGATGCGGAGGCCGAAGCTTCCTTTTGTGACAAGGCTTATGCCAAGGCACAACATCCGGTATTAGCCCGAGTTTCCTCGGGTTGTCCCGGTCATCGGGGCAGATTACCCACGTGTTACTCACCCGTTCGCGGCTTTGCCCCAGGGCAAGCCCTGGTTCGTCGCACCACTTGCATGTGTTAAGCACGCCGCCAGCGTTCGTCCTGAGCCAGGATCAAACTCTCCGTGAAAGTACTTCTACAGAGAGCCTGTCAGGTCTAATGGCCGCCGGGTACACAAATACGGCGACCGACATGACGAGGTAAATCAAGACCACTCGGCACGCTGACGTTGGCCGAGTGGGTCGGGCTCAAACATTCCGCGGACCAGTTGCTCGGGTCCACGGAGTGCACGCTGCTCAGTTTTCAAAGACCGTTGCGCCTCCGAGACGGGATTCGCCTCTCTCAGACGCCGGGGCTCCGCGCGGGAGCCCCAGAGGGCGACGGAATATAGCGCGATCGCCGGCGGTTGTCTAGGCCGAGGCGTGAAGTTTTGCGAAACGCCGCTTCCCGACTTGCAAAACGCGCCCCGCGAGCGCCGCGGCGGGCAGGTCCAGCGGGTCCGCGGCGAGGGTCTCGCCGTCGAGCTTGACCCCGCCGCCGGCCAGCAGGCGGCGCGCCTCGCTGGAGCTGATCCCGAAGGACCCGGCAAGGAGCCGCGGCAGGTGCACGTCGCCGTCGCCCTCCCCCAGGTACTCGCCGAGCTCGACCTCGGGCAGGTCGTCGGGCACCGAGCGCTGGACGAAGACCTTGTCGAAGGCCGCCTCGGCCCCGGCGCCCGCCCCGGCGCCGTGGAAGCGGTCGACCAGCCGCCGGCCCAGCTCCCGCTTGGCCTCGTTCGGCGGGCCGGCGGGACGCCCGTCCTCGCCGAGCAGGAGGCGGAAGTACTCGTCCATCGCCTCGTCGGGGATGCTCATCAGCTTGCCGAACATCTCCGCCGGCGGATCGGTCACGCCGACGTAGTTGCCGAGGCTCTTGCTCATCTTCTGCACGCCGTCGGTGCCGACCAGGATCGGCATCGTCACGATCGACTGCTGCGGCCGACCGTAGGCGCTCTGCACGTCGCGCCCGAAGAGCAGGTTGAACTTCTGGTCGGTGCCGCCGAGCTCGACGTCGGCGTCGATCGCGACCGAGTCGTAGCCCTGCAGCAGCGGATAGAGGAGCTCGTGGGCCGCGATCGGCGCGTTCGCCGCCATCCGCCTCTGGAAGTCGTCGCGCTCGAGCAGCCGCGCCACCGTGGTGCTCGCCATCAGCTTCAGCAGCTCGGCGATCCCCATCTGCAGCCACTCGCCGTTGCGGCGCACCTCGGTCCGGGACGGGTCGAGGATCTTGTAGGCCTGCTCCTGGTAGGTCGTGGCATTTGCCTCGATCTCATCCTCGGTCGGCACCGGCCGCGAGGCCGAGCGCCCGCTCGGGTCGCCGACCCGCGCCGTGAAGTCGCCGACGATCAGGACGACGGTGTGGCCCGCCGCCTGGAATTCGGCCAGCTTGCCCAGCACGACCGTGTGGCCGAGGTGGATGTCGGCGGTGGTCGGGTCGATGCCGAGCTTCACGCGCAGCGGTCGATCCATCGCCAACTGCTCGGCGAGTCGGCCCTCGGGCAGCACGTCCACCGCGTTGCGGGTCAGATCGGACACCCGGCCAATGCTAGACTTCGGGCGTCGCTCGACGGGTCCCGCTGCCCGCTCGGGCGCCTTTTTTGTCCCCGCCCCGATGGCCGTCTCCCTACTCAAGCGTCGACGCAGCGACGGCGGCGATGTCCCGCCGGCACCCCCCGCACCGCCTCTTTCCCTGGCGGGGTCCGGCCCGACCAAACCGTCCCGTCCGCGGCTCAAAAAGCTGCGGTTCCTCTTCGTGCTGGTCGGCCTCGGCATCCTCGCCATCTTCTCGATGGTCTTCGGGATGATGGCGGCGGTCTCCCAGGATCTGCCGGCGATCTACGACTTCGCCAAGTACAAGTCGCAGAAGAACAGCAAGGTGGTCGACTCCAGCGGCCGCCCGATCGGCACGCTGTCCTCGGACAAAAACAAAATCCTGCTCAACTCGAGCCAGATCAGCCCGAACATGAAGAACGCGGCGGTCGCGATCGAGGACGCCCGCTTCTACGAAAACGACGGCGTCGACCTGCGCGGCATCGCCCGCGCCCTGGTCAGCGACTTTCTCAGCGGCAGCGCCCAGCAGGGCGCCTCGACGATCACCGAGCAGTTCGTCAAGAACGCGCTGGAAGCGGAAAGCAGCCGCACCGTGCTGGAGAAGTTCCGCGAGGCGGCGCTCGCCTACAAACTCGCCAAGCACTGGTCGAAGTCGAAAGTCCTCACCGAGTACCTGAACACGATCTACTTCGGCGAGGGCGCCTACGGCATCGAGGCCGCCGCGCGGACCTACTTCGGCGCCGCGCATCCCGGCTGCGGGACCGAAACCGAGCCCTGCGCGGCGCTGCTGCAGCCCTGGGAGGCGGCGATGATCGCCGGGATCATCGCCTCGCCCTCGGCCTTCGATCCCAAGATCAATCCCGAAGCGGCGCTGGCGCGCCGCAACCTGGTCCTGGAAAAGATGCTGGAACAGGGCTACATAACGCATGAACAGTACGTCGAAGGGATCCACAAGGCGCTGCCCGCCCCGGCCGACATCAAGCCCCCCACCCTGCAGGCGAAAGCGCCCTACTTCACCGCCTTCCTCCAGCAGCAGCTGGTCGAACGCTACGGCCCCGAGAAGGCCTACTTCGGCGGCCTCGAAGTGCACGCGACCCTCGACCTGCGCCTGCAGGAAGCCGCCGAAGAAGCGGTCGGCGCGTATCTCGGCTCCTCGCCCGCAACCGCCTCGGTGGTCGTGATCGACGACCACACGGGCGGGATCAAGGCGATGGTCGGCGGTCCCGACTTCGAAACGGCGCCGTTCAACCTGGCGACCATGGGACGCCGCCAGCCGGGCTCCTCGATCAAGCCCTTCACGCTGATGACGGCGCTCGAAGAGGGGATCTCGCCGAGCACCGAATTCCCCTCCGAACAGCGGACGTTCCACTTCGGCAAACACGGGAAGGAAACCTTCACCGTCCACAACGACGAAGAAGGCTATCTCGGCTCCTGCTCGATCGCCTGCGGCCTCACCTACTCCGACAACTCGATCTACGCCGGCCTGGCGCTGGAAGGGCTGAAGGGCAAGACGCCCGAGGACCGCACCCGCTCGATCGCCAAGACGATCCACAAGGCGGGCTACACGGGCTCGATCTCCACCAACCCGGCGATGGCCCTGGGTGGCCTGACCGAAGGCGTCTCGCCGCTCGGCTGGGCCTACGCCTACTCGACGCTCGGCAACAACGGCGACCGCATCTCCGGCACTCTCGCGCCGAGCCCCGGCGACAGCCCGCTGGCCTTCTCCTCCGTCACCAAGAACGGCAAGCCGATCGTGGCCGGCGAAAACAAGTCGATCCACCACCAGGTCTTCAACGAAGAAACCGCCAAGGTCGAGAAGGGGATCATGGAAACGGTCGTCGCCGAAGGCACCGGCACCGCCGCCCAGACCGGGGCCCCGGAAGAGTGGGGCAAGACCGGGACGAGCGAGGAAGAGGGCGACGCCTGGTTCTGCGGCGGCGTCGCCAGCGAAGTCACCGCCTGCGTCTGGGTCGGCTACGCCGAAACGACGACGCCGATGCTGACCCTCTTCAACGGCGGGCCGGTGTACGGCGGCACCTTCCCGGCCCTGATCTGGAACCGCGTGATCACCGCCTGGCAGGAAATCAAGAAAGAACACCTCGCCCGCAAGCAGGCCAAGGAACGCGCCAAGGCCGAAAAGGAACACCAGGGCAAGTCGAGCGCCGAAGCCGAAGAAGAAGTCGAAGCCGGCGAATACGAAGAATCGGAATACGTGCCGCCGGAAGAAACCTACGAAGGCGAAGCGGAATTCGAAGAACCGGCGCCCGAAGAAGAAGTCGAAGCCGGCGGCGGCGCGGGCGGCGGGCGCGGCGAAGCCGAAGCTCCGGTCGAAGAAGCCCCGGAAGAAGTGGCGCCCGAAGAAACGGCCCCCGCCGAAGAAGCCGCGCCACCGCCGGAAGCGCCGGTGGAAGGCGGCGCGGGCGGCGGCGTCACCGCCGGCGGCTAGCCGCGGGCGACGCCGGGCGGGGACGCGAGACGTAGCGGCTGCCCGCGGCGCTGAAGCGCCAGGGGCGCTCGGTCGCCTTGGTGATGCCCACCCGCGGCCCGGTGACGATGGCGGGCGGCTCTCCCGCGGGGCCGAGCAGCAGGAAGGGGTCGCGATCGAGGCGGCCGGCGTTCTCCGCCAGGGTGACCCCGAGCGCCTCGGTCAGCTTGCCCGGCCCGGAGCAGAGGTCGAGGTCGGAGCGGGCCGCGGCCCGGCGCGCGCGCATCCTCTCCACCCCCGTGCTCGGCTCGAGCGCCCGGATCAGCACCGCCGCGGCCTCGCCCTCCGGCTCGCAGACGAAGTTGAGCAGGCTGTGGATGCCGTAGGAGAGGTAGACGTAGGCGCGGCCGGGCGGCCCGAACATGACCTTGGTCCGCTCGGTGAGCCCGACGTAGGAGTGGCTGGCCGGGTCTTCGCGCTCGTAGGCCTCGGTCTCGACGATCGTGCCGCCGACCCCGGCGAAGAGGAGCCGGCAGCCGATCAGCTCGCGGGCGACGTCGTGGACGGAGCGGTCGAAGAACTCGATGCCGAGGCGGTCCCCCGCGTCCCCGCCTCCGCCGGCCGTTCCTTTTGCCGGGATGTCGGGCATAAGGAACGGCGGTCGGCGGCGGTCAGGATCCGGCGGCGTCGCGGACCGCCGCCAGCGCCAGCCGCGCCTCCTCGAGCTGGGCGGCGAGCGGCTCTGAGCCGGTGCCCCCGGCGATCTGCTTGGACTCCAGCCAGTTGGCGCGGCGCAGCACCTCGTAGTACTCCTCGCCGAGGTGCTCGGAGCGCGCCGCGATCTCCTCCCGGCTCAGGCCCGACAGCGGCTTGTCGGCGGCGATCGCGTCGCGCACCAGCTCGCCGACGATCCCGTGCGCCTCGCGGAACGGCACGCCCTGGCGGACCAGGAGGTCGGCGACCTCGGTCGCCGCCAGCATCTCGTCGCCGGAGGCCTCCTCGAGCCGCTCGCGGTGGAAGACGATCTCCTCGAGGATCCCGGCCGTCGCCTCGAGGCTCGACTCGATCGTGTCGATCGCGTCCCAGAGCGGCTCCTTGTCCTCCTGCATGTCCTTGCCGTAGGTCAATGGCAGCGCGTGCATCACCCCCAGCAGGGTCTGGTGGGCGGCGGCGACGCGCGGGCTCTTGGCGCGCAGCAGCTCGGCGGCGTCGGGGTTCTTCTTCTGCGGCATGATCGAGGAGCCCGAGGAGAAGCCCTCGTCGAGCTCGCAGAAGCCGAACTCGCTGCTCGACCAGATCACCAGCTCCGAGCCGAGGCGCGAGAGGTGCATCGCGCAGGTCGCCGCCGCGCTCAGGTAGTCGATCACGAAGTCGCGGTTGGAGGTGCCGTCGAGCGAGTTCTGGGTGACCGAGGCGAACCCGAGCTCGGCGGCGACGATGCCGCGGTCGATCGGCCAGTTGACCCCGGCGAGGGCGCCGGAGCCGAGCGGCATCACGCTCGCCGACTCGGCGGCGAAGCCGAAGCGGCGCGCATCGCGGGAGAGCATCCAGAAGTAGGCGAGCAGGTGGTGGCCTAGGTAGACCGGCTGGGCGCGCTGCAGGTGGGTGTAGCCGGGCATCGGCCAGTCCTTGTGGGCCTCGGCGAGGCCGAGCAGCCGCTCCATCGCCGCCCCGCAGAGGCGCATCGCGCCGCGCGCCGAGGCGCTCACCACCATCGCCACGTCGGTGGCGACCTGGTCGTTGCGCGAGCGGCCGGTGTGGAGCTTGCCCGCCAGCGGTCCGATCTCCTCGCCGAGCAGCCGCTCGATCGCCATGTGGATGTCCTCGTCGGCCTCCTCGAAGGCGAAGCCGGGCGCCTCGATCCGCGCCTGCACCCGGTCGAGCCCGGCGGCGATCTCCTCGGCCTCGGCGGCGGTCAGGACGCCGATCCGGGCCAGGCCGCGGGCGTGGGCCTGCGACTGCAGGACGTCGTAGGGCGCCAGCCGCCAGTCGAAGGGCAGCGAGCGGTTCATCCGCCAGAAGCGCGGATCGGGGTCCTTGCGCAAGCGCGCGGGCGAATCGCCGTCTGAGCCGAAGCGAGCCATGACGGCGCCGATTATCCCCGCACCGCCGCGTCGACGGCGGCCGCCAGCTCGCCGCACACGCGCTCGACCTGCGCCTCGCTCATCTGCGGGAAGAAGGGCAGCGCCAGCGAGTGCGCCGAGGCGGCCTCGGCGACCGGGAACTGGCCCTCGCGGTAGCCCAGCTCGCGCAGGTGCGGGAACAGGTGGACGCTCGGCAGGTAGGACTTGGAGTCGATCCCGCGCTCACGCAGCGCCCGGATCACCGCGTCGCGGTCGACCGCGTCGGCCAGCCGCACCACGTAGACGAACCAGCTGCGCACCTCGCGGCCGCGCGCCGCGAGCGGCGCCTCGACCCCCGGCACCCCGGCGAGCCGCTCCGCGTAGCGGGCCGCGACCGCGGCGCGGCGCTCCAACATCCCTCCCAGCTTCTCCACCTGGGCGACGCCGATCGCCGCCGCCACGTCGGAAAGCCGGTAGTTGAAGCCGAGCCGGTCGTGGTCGAGCCACCCCATGTCGACGGCGCGGCCCTGGTTGCGCTCGCTGCGCAGGCGCGCCGCCGCATCGGCGTCGGTCGGGACGATCACCCCGCCCTCGCCGGTCGTCATCTGCTTGTTGGCGTAGAAGGCGAAGGTCGCGAGATGGCCGCGGGTGCCGACCGCGCGGCCCTCGGAGTCGACCGCGCCGAGCGCCTCGCAGGCGTCCTCGAGGATCCCGAGCCCCTGGCGGGCCGCCAGCGCCTCCAACTCGGGCCAGGCGGCGGGCCAGCCGAAGATGTCGATCGGCAGCAACCCGACCGTGCGCTCGCCGACCGCCGCCGCGGCGGCCGCGGGGTCGATGTCGAGGGTGTCCGGGTCGACGTCGACGAAGACCGGCCGCGCTCCCTCGTAGAGCAGGCAGTTGGCCGAGGCGACGAAGGTGAAGGGGCTGGTCACCACCTCGTCCCCGAGGCCCCAGCCGAGCTCGCGCACGCCGAGGTGGAGCGCCGCGGTCCCGCTCGACACCGCGACCGCGTCCTCGACCCCGAGGAACGCCGCGAAGGCCCGCTCGAAGCGCTCTCCCATCGGCCCCAGCGAGAGCCGGCCGGAGCGCAGCACCTCGAGCACCAGCTCCTCCTCGCGCGGGCCGAGGTCGGGGCGGGCCAGCGGGATCGGACCCTCCGGGCTACTCGCCATAACTGTTCACGCTTCGCTCACTGCGCAGATTCATCAGATATGGATGCTTGCTCGCTCCGCGTTCACTGAAAGGCGTACTCCAGGGAGTCGACCAGGGCCTGCCAGGAGGCCTCGATCAGGTTGCCCGAGACGCCGGTCGTTCCCCACTCGCGCTCGCCGTCGGTCGAGTCGAGCAGCACCCGGGTGACCGCGTCGGTGCCGTGGTCCTGGTCGAGGATGCGGACCTTGTAATTGGTCAGCTGGATGTCCTTCAGATGCGGGTGGCGGGAGGTGATCGCGGCACGCAGCGCCTTGTCGAGGGCGCTGACCGGCCCGTTGCCCTCGGCGATCGTCACGTAGCGCTCGCCGTCGACGTGGACCTTGACGGTCGCCTCGGTTTCCACCTCTCCCCCGGCCCGCCGCTGGGTCACGACCCGGTAGCTCTCCAGCGTGAACAGCGGTTTGTAGACGCCCGCCTCCCGGCGCAGCAGCAGCTCGAAGGAGGCCGGCGCCGCCTCGTAGTGGAAGCCGCGGTGCTCGCGCTCCTTCAGTTTCTCGATCGCCCGCGAGGCGCCCTCGTCGTCGATCTCGATCCCGGCCGCCCGCGCCTGGTCGCGGATCGTCGCCTTGCCGGAGAGCTCGGAGGGCAGGATCGCCCGCTCGTTGCCGACCGCGGCCGGCTCGACGTGCTCGAAGGTGCGCGCGTCGGCCTCGACCCCGGCCACGTGCATGCCGCCCTTGTGGGCAAAGGCGTTGCGGCCGACGTAGGGCGCGTTGGGGTCCGGGGTCAGGTTGCAGAGCTCGTCGACGAAGTGGACCGTCTCGGTCAACGTCGCGAGTTGGTCGGCGGGGACCACCTCGAAGCCCATCTTCAGCTGCAGCGCAGGCAGGATCGTGGTCAGGTTGGCGTTGCCGCAGCGCTCGCCGTAGCCGTTCACCGTCCCCTGCACCATCCGCGCCCCGGCTTCCACCGCGGCGAGGCTGTTGGCGACCCCGCAGCCGGCGTCGTCGTGGGCGTGGATGCCGATTTCGGCGCGGCCGCCGAAGCGGCTCACCGCGATCTCGGTCGCGGCGGCGACCTGGTGCGGAAGGCTGGCGCCGTTGGTGTCGCAGATGGTCACGTTCTCGGCCCCGGCGTCGATCGCGGCCTCCAGGCAGGCGAGCGAGTAGCCGGGATCCTCGCGGTAGCCGTCGAAGAAGTGCTCGGCGTCGTAGGCGACCCGCTTGCCGCGCTCGCGGCAGAAGGCAACCGACTCGGCGATCATCGCCAGGTTCTCCTCGCGCGAGACCTTGGTCACCTTCTCCAGGTGCAGGCCCCAGGTCTTGCCGACCAGGGTGATCACCGGCGCGAAGCAGTCGACGAGGGTGAGCAGCGCCGGGTCTTCCGCTGCTTCGACGCCGCGCCGCCGGGTCATCCCGAAGCCGCAGACGACGGCCCGCTCGAGCGGCAGCGCGGCGAGCGACTCGAACAGCTCCTCCTCCTTCGGGTTGGAGCTCGGGAAGCCGGCCTCGATCATCTGCACGCCGAGCCGGTCGAGCGCGGCGACCACCCGCGCCTTCTCGGACGCCGAGAGCGACATCCCCTCCCCCTGCATGCCGTCCCGCAGGGTCGTGTCGTAGAGCTTGACCTGTTCCATCTCACTGCCTTTCGAGTTCGAAGAGAAGATCGGTGGGCCGAGGCCCGGACGGGCCCCGCGGGCCCGGGCGCGCGGCCGGCGCCGCGCCTGCCGCTAGGCGGCAGGGGTAATTCGCCCGATCGTCTCGTCGGTGGACTCGATCTCCTCGGCGCCGAGCGCGGCGCCGTCGCGTTCGTCGGCCGGGGTGTCGGCCGGGACGTCGACGAAGTCGAGCCACTCGAGGTACTCGTCCGCCCGCCCGTGCAGGGCGTCCATGAACTTCGACTGGACGTGGCGGGTGATCTCGCCGGGGCCGCCGATGGCGTGATCGTCGATCTCGCGCACCGGGACCATCTCCGCCGCGGTGCCCGTCATGAAGACCTCCTCGGCGAGATATAGCTCGGCCCGGGCGATGTCGCGTTCGACCACGGTGTAGCCGAGGTCGCGGGCGATCTGGATCACCGATTTGCGGTTGATGCCGTCGAGGATCGCGGCGGTGTGCGGCGGGGTCAGGATCTCCCCGTCGCGGACCACGAAGATGTTCTCGCCCGAGCCCTCGCAGACGAAGCCGCGCTCGTCGAGCAGGATCGCCTCGTCGTAGCCGGCTTTCGCCGACTCGGTCTTGGCGAGGATCGAGTTGAGGTAGGCGCCGGAGGCCTTGGCGTGCGGGATCAGGCTCGCGGGGCTGATCCGGCGCCAGCTGGAGACCTTGGCGCGGATGCCCTTGCCGGCGCTCTCGTCGCCCAGGTAGGCGCCCCAGGGCCAGGTGGCGACGATCACGTCGATCGGGGCCGAGTCCGCATAGAGGCCCATCTCGCCGTAGCCGCGGAAGGCGAGCGGGCGGATGTAGCAGGAGCGCTGGCCGTTGCGGATCATCAGCTCGTGCGTGGCCGCGCGGATCTCCTCGGCCGTGTAGGGAATCTCCAGGTAGTAGAGCTCGGCCGACTTGGCGAGCCGATCGAGGTGGTCGCGATGGCGGAAGACGGCCGGGCCACGGTCGGTCTCGTAGGCGCGGATCCCCTCGAAGACGCCGGTGCCGTAGTGCAGCCCGTGCGTGAGCACGTGCACCTTGGCCTCGTCCCAGGGGACGAACTCGCCGTTCTTCCAAATCAAATCGACCGTGTCCATGTTGGGGTGATTATGCCCGATGAGTCGAAGGGATTGAAACCAAGCAGATCGAAGGAGCTTCTGCAAACCAAGAAGGAGGATCAAGGATGAAGCGATTTCGTCCGCGGCTGACGTACGCGAACGTGATCTCGTCGGTCGCCCTGTTCATCGCCCTGGGCGGCGCCGCGGTGGCGGCCGGACTGCCCCGCAACAGCGTCGGCCCGCGCCAGCTGAAGCGGGGCGCGGTGACCGCGCACGCGATCCGTGCGAAGGCCGTGCGCAGCGGCAAGATCGCGCCCAAGGCGGTCGTCGCGGGCAAGCTCGGGCCGAACGCCGTGCTGCCCGGCAACCTGCCGCCCGGCGTCGTCTCGACCCCGAAGCTCGCCGCCGGTGCGGTCAACGCCGAAAAGATCAAGAACAACGTCGTCACCACCAACAAGCTGAACAACAACGCGGTGACGACGCAGAAATTGGCCAACGGCAGCGTCGCCACGCAGAATCTTGCGGACGGCAACGTCACCACGGAAAAGCTCGGCGAACAGGCGGTGACCGCCGCGAAGCTCGCCGCCGGATCGGTGAACTCGGCCAAACTCGCCGACAAGTCGGTGACCGCGGCAAAGCTGGGCAACGGAGCGGTGGGCACGACGACGCTCGCCAACGGCTCGGTGACCGCGGCGAAGCTGGCGCCGGAAACGCTCGGCACCGTGACCCCGCTGGCGTCCGGCCAGACCGAGCGCGGCGTCTTCGACATCGGCGCCACCAACACCTCGGGCGGCGTGGAGACCGCGCGCGGCGCGATCAGCTTCCAGCAGGCGCTGACCGCCACGCCGATCATCACCGTCGTCAGGGATGGCGGGCCCTACCCGAGCCTCTGCCCCGGACTCGGGGTCGCCAACACCACGCCGCTGGCCCTGCCGGGCAACCTATGCATCTACCTGACCGGCGAAACCAACCTCAGCGCGGCCGAACCGCTTGGCCTCGACGCGTTCAATCGACTGGGCACCGGCTTGGTGGCCAAGTCGACGAGCGCGGAAGGCGAATTCGCCGCGAGCGGCGTCTGGGCGGTGACCGCGCCGTAGAGGGCGCCGGGGCCGGGGCTCAGTCCTCGGCCAGCTCGGCGAGCACCGCGGCGGTCATCTCCGCGGTGCCGACCTCGACCTCGGCGGGGACGTCCACCATCGGCGGTGCGACGTTCCCGCCGGCCAGGTCGGGGGTGCGCAGGCCATCTTCGAGGACGGCGTCGACCGCGGCCTCGATCCGCGCCGCGTCATCGGGCCGGCCGAGGCCGTGGCGCAGCATCATCGCCACCGAGAGGAAGGTCGCGAGCGGGTTGGCGACCCCCTTGCCGGCAATGTCCGGGGCCGAGCCGTGGACCGGCTCGAAGAGGCCAGGGTCGCCGGCGGCGCCGAGGCTGGCGGAAGGCAGCATCCCGAGGCTGCCGGTCAGCATCGCCGCCTCGTCGCTGAGGATGTCGCCGAAGAGGTTCTCGGCGACGATCACGTCGAAGTCGGCGGGGCGCGAGACCAGCTGCATCGCCGCGTTGTCGACCAGCAGGTGGTCGAGCGCCACGTCCGGGTAGCCGGGGGCGACGCGGTTCACCACCTCGCGCCAGAGCCGCGAGGTCTCCATCACGTTGGCCTTGTCGATCGAGGTGACCTTTGGCTTCCGGCCGGAGCCGGCGGCGCGCCGCCGCGCCGCCTCGAAGGCGGTGCGGGCGATCCGCTCGATTTCGGCGGCGTCGTATTCGCAGGTGTCGTGGGCGGCGTCGCCCTCGCGGCCGGAGTCGCCGAAGTAGATGCCACCGGTGAGCTCGCGGACGACCAGCAGGTCGGTGCCGGAGATGCGGTCCTCGCGCAGCGGGCTGGCGCCCATCAGCGCCGGGCTCGGGCGGACCGGCCGCAGGTTGGCGAAGAGGCCCATCCCCTTGCGCAGGCCGAGCAGCCCCTGCTCGGGGCGCGGGTCGTCGGGATTGGTCGTGTCCCATTTCGGCCCGCCGACGGCACCCAGCAGCACCGCGTCGGCCTCCTGGCAGGCCGCCAGCACCTCGTCGGTGAGGGCGACGCCGTGGGCGTCGATCGAGCAGCCGCCCATCAGGCGCTCGTCGTAGTCGAACTCGCCGAAGGCGTCGAGGACGCGCCGGGCGGCGGCGACGATCTCGGGGCCGATCCCGTCGCCGGGCAGGACGACTATGCGGGGGGCGTCAGGCACGGGCGGCACTCTACGCGTTCCCCCTCCCGGCTGTTCCTTTTGTGGGGCATTCCGGCATAAGGAACAGCTGCCCGGAGGGGCACTACGCGGCGGTGGCCTCGATGTTGAGGCGCACGTAGTCGAGGCGCAGCGGGCTCGGCTGGGCGGCGAGGACGTCGGCGACGAACCGATCCCGCAGCTCCTCGGGCAGCCGCTCGACGTGGGCGCCGAGGCAGATCGTCCGCGCGAAGACCTCGGGCTCGGGCGGGTCCACCGGCCACGGCTCCAGCCAACAGCGCACCTCGGTGAAGCCCGCGGCGCGCAGGCGCTCTTCGGTCTCCGCCGCCCCGGCGTAGTTCCAGAGGCCCTCGATTCCCTCCAGGTGCTCCGCGTACGGGGCGCGCCGGGCGACCTCCTCCCCGGCCCTGCGGAAGGCGTCGATGTTGCCCTTGCCGCCGCACTGGGCGGCGAAGCGGCCGCCGTCGCGCAGCGCCGCCCGCATCCGCGCGAAGAGCGCGTCGTGGTCGAGGATCCAGTGGAAGACCGCGGTCGAGAAGATGGCATCGACCCGCTCGTCCAGCTCCAGCCGGGTGAGGTCGGCGACCAGCGCCACGTCCTGGGGTCGCAGGACCTCCTTCACCTTCTCCACCATCGAGGGCGAGCCGTCGACCGCGATGACGCGGCCGTCGGGCACTCGCTCGATCACGATCTCGGTGGTGCGGCCGGAGCCGCAGCCGGCGTCGAGGACGGTCTCGCCGCCCTCGAGGCCGAGCCGGTCGAGCACCGCGCGCGCCCAGTCCTCATGGGGCAGGGCGACGCGCTGGTAGGTGCTCGCGTCCCAGTCGCGGGTGCTCGATCCGGCCATCCGTGGCTCCTTCCTAGATGCTGGTCGTGACCGGCCCGTGGGCGCGGCCGGAGCTCTCGTACTCGTCGATCGCGCCGACGTTCTGGAGGGTGATGCCGATGTCGTCGAGCCCGTTCAGCAGCCGGTGCTTGACGTCCGGCTCGATCTGGAACGGGAAGACGCCGGCCGCGCAGGTGACGGTCTCGTCGTCGACGTCGATCCGCGCCTCCCCGGCCTCGGCGATCGCCCGGCAGTGCTCCTCGTCGACGATCGCGGGCAGCAGCCCGATCTTCGTGCAGTTGGCGTAGAAGATGTCGGCGAAGGAGGGCGCGACGATCGCCTCGAAGCCGAAGTCCTCGAGTGCCCAGGGGGCGTGCTCGCGTGAGGATCCGCAGCCGAAGTTGCGCCCCGCGACGAGGATCGGGTTCGGCTCCAGCTCGATCTCGCCGTCGCGGATCCAGTCGTAGAACAGGAACTCGCCGAAGCCGGTCCGCTCGACCCGCTTCAGGAACTGCTTGGGGATGATCTGATCGGTGTCGACGTCGTTGCGGTCGAGCACCGACACCTTGCCCTCGATTACGTCGATCGGCCTCATGTTCAGCTCCAATCTCTGATGTCGACGAAATGTCCCTCGACGGCCGCCGCGGCGGCCATCTTCGGGCTGACCAGGTGGGTGCGCCCGCCCTTGCCCTGGCGCCCCTCGAAGTTGCGGTTCGAGGTCGAGGCGCAGCGCTCCCCCACGTCGAGGATGTCGGGGTTCATGCCGAGGCACATCGAGCACCCCGCCTCGCGCCATTCGAAGCCGGCGCCGCGGAAGACTTCGTCGAGCCCCTCGGCTTCGGCGGCCGCCTTCACCTGCTGGGAGCCGGGGACGACCATCGCCCGGACCGAGCTCGCGACCTTGCGGCCGTCGACGATCTCGGCGGCCTCGCGCAGGTCCTCGATGCGGCTGTTGGTGCAGGAGCCGATGAAGACCCGTTCCGGCGCGACCTCGGTCATCGGCGTGCCCGCCTTCAGGCCCATGTAGGCGAGGGCGCGTTCGGCCGACTCGCGGTCGGCCGGGGTGTCCATCGCCGCCGGGTCGGGAACCGCGTCGGTCACCTGGACGACCATCCCGGGGTTGGTGCCCCAGGTGACCATCGGCGAGATCGCGCCCGCGTCGACGTCCACCTCCTGGTCGAAGGTCGCGCCCTCGTCGCTCGGCAGCTCCTTCCAGCGGGCCAGTTCGGCGTCGAAGTCCTCGGGCGCGCCGGGACGGCCGCGGACCCACTCGTAGGTGGTCTCGTCGGGGGCGATCATGCCCGCCCGGCCGCCGCCCTCGATGGTCATGTTGCAGATCGTCATCCGGCCCGGCATCGAGAGCGCCTCGATCGCGGGGCCCGCGTACTCGACCGCGTAGCCGACCATGCCGCCGGTGCCGAGCCTGCCGATCGTCGCCAGGATCAGGTCCTTGGGGGTGACGCCGCGGCCGAGCCCGCCCGCGTAGTTGATCCGCATCGTGCGCGGCTTCTTCTGCACCAGGCACTGGGTGGCGAGGACGTGCTCGACCTCGGAGGTGCCGATCCCAAAGGCCAGCGAGCCGAAGGCGCCGTGGGTGGAGGTGTGGCTGTCGCCGCAGACGATCGTCATGCCGGGCTGGGTGACGCCCAGCTCCGGGCCGATCACGTGGACGATGCCCTGGCGGTCGGAGCCGAGGCTGTAGACCGTGAGGCCGAACTCCTCGCAGTTGCGCTCCAGCGTTTCGACCTGGACGCGGGAGAGCTCGTCGGCGATCAGCCGCGCCGCCATCGTCCCGTCGGTGGGCGTGTTGTGGTCGGCCGTGGCCAGCGTCTTGTCCGGGCGGCGGACCTTGCGCCCCGCCAGCCGCAGCCCGTCGAAGGCCTGCGGCGAGGTCACCTCGTGGACGAGGTGCAGATCGATGTAGATCAGCCCCTCGGAGACCTCGTGCGCCTCCCAGATCTTCTCGAACATGTTCTTCGGCCTCATGTCAGGCGTCGCTCCTCTGCTTTCGCTCGTTCACGTTCATCATCACCGTAGATCTCGCTCGGCCGCTCCCGCACCCGGGCGGCTAGCTTCTCCTCAGCCCGGCGGCTATCACCGCGATGAAGCGGGTCGGTTCGGTTCCTTCGTTCTCGAAGTGGTGCGGGAGGTCGGCGTCGAAGGTGACGCTGTCGCCCTCCTGAAGCTCGTGGCGCTCGCCGTCGATCACCAGCGCCGGGGCGCCCGCGAGGACGACCGCGGTCTCGCGGCTGCCCGGCTCGTGCATCGGCGGGTCGGCGTTGCCGCCGGTGGTGGCGCCGGGCTCCAGCACGTGCAGGGACACGTCGGCGCGCTGCCCCGGCAGCGGCGGCGTCAGCTCCTCGATCCGGTGGCCGCCGCGGCGGCTGGAACGGCGCCCGGCGGCGCGCGAGATCATCACGTGCCGGCCCTCGTCGAGGCGCAGGAGCTGCGACAGCGTCAGCTCCAGCCCGGCGGCGATCTTCGCCGCGACCACCAGCGTCGGCGAGGTCCCGCCGCGCTCGACCTGGGACAGCATCTGGGCGCTGACCCCGGAGCGATCCGCGAGGTCGCGCAGCGACAGCGACATCGCCTCGCGCAGGGCGCGGATGCGCGGCCCGACCGCCGCGACGGGGTCGCCCGTAGGCGTCGCTCGGTTGGTGGGGGCAACGGTGGCCATCGTTGGCGCGTACGCTATCACGGACGGTTGTAAGACGGCGATCGGTTCAGTGGACGCCGAAAGACGTCTGCCCCGGCCGCGGTCGGCGCCGGGTGTGACCGCGGCCGGGGCAGGCGTGGTGAGGGCTGACGGGGGACCGGGTGTGACAAGTGGGGCGTGGAGCGGCGGGACCGGATTGAATCGGTGCTTCAGGGGACGCCTCCCTCCCTCGCGGGCGCACTTGCTGGTAGGTCCGCGAGGGAGGGAGGCGTCACTCGGGGTGCCCCCGAATGGAGCCGGACGACCGATGTCGGGCCCGGATGCCCCGACCAGGCGTGGGAATGCGAGGTCGGACCGGGAGCCTGGGACCAGGCGTGGGAATGCGAGGTCGGGCGGGGATTCCGGGGTCAGGCGGGAAGACCGAGGAGGGTGCGGAGGTCGGCGGCCAGCTGGAGGGGTTCGTCCTCGAGCTGGTCTTCGGTAATGCGGACCACGTCGAAGCCCCGCGCCTTGAGGCGGCGGTCGCGCCTGCGGTCCTTGCGGAAGGCGCGCCTGGTGCGGTGGGCCTTGAAGCCGTCGAGCTCGCCGATCAGGCGGGCCGAGGTCCAGTGGCAGTCGACCTGGAAGCGGTCTTCCTCGAGGGTGATCCAGGCATTGAGGCGGGGACGCGGGAGGCGGTGGGCGTCGAGGAAGGGGAGGAAGAGCTCCTCGAGGTCGCTGCGGACGCGGCCGGCGGGGTCGTCGCGGAGGCGCCGGAGGCAGGCGCGGAGCGCGGGAGCGCCCGGGTGGCGCGGGTGGCGGTCGAGGAGGGCGAGGATCGAGACCGGGCCGTAGATGGCGAGGTATTCCATCTCCCGGAGCGCCGTCTCCGCCGCCGCCTCGCCCTTCTCCCCGGCCAGGTCGAGGACCGCGCGGGCCGCGGTGGTGACCGGGATCCCGTCCCTGACCGTCACCTCATCGGTCGGCAGCACCCCGAAGTGGCGCCGGATCGAGCGCTGTGAACGCGTCTTGCGCGGCACGGTGACGTGAACGTCCCCGGTTCCGCTTCCCCAAATCCCCCACAGCGCCGCCGCCGAACGATGGCTCAGCACCGCCCCGTCCCGGGATGCCAGCACGGCCGCCATCCACCACCCCCGCACCGTGATCGCCCTGTGTCCCACGGCATAGACGCCCGGGAAGATGCGATGGAGGCGTTCCTCTCGGATCCATCGGTCGATCGAATTCCCCGGGAGGCCTTTCGCTTCCAGCTGGCGCCGTGCCACAACACCGTGCTGGCGTCTCGCGACCTGCGCCAGGATCGCGTCCCGTCCCGCCTCCTCCCCGCTCCCCAGGCCCAGTGTCTGCATTTACCCCTCGTGGGCGGGGGTAAATGCAGACGGTCCGGGCATGGGACCGAGGCTGGCGGACGGGTCCGCGCGTGTGGCGCGGGGATTGGGTCAATTCCGGGGACTCTTTGTGACGGGAGCGTCGCGGGGCTCGGGCCCCGGGACCGCTACGGGCCCGGGGTGCGCTCGACCGCGGCTTCCGCGGTCGCCGCCTCGGCCTCGCGGGTCGCGGCGCCTTCCAGGGAGTTGGAGAGGGCGCGCAGGTAGGCGCGGGCGCTCGCCTCGATGATGTCGGTGGCAACGCCGGAGCCGGAGGCCAGGATGCCGTTGATGCGCAGCATCACCGTCGTCTCCCCGAGCGCGTCCTCTCCCCCGGTCACCGCCTCGACCGTGTACTTGACCAATTCGCTCTGCACCCCGGTCGCGACCTGGATGGCGCGGAAGATCGCGTCGACCGGGCCGTCGCCGGTGCTCTCGCCGACGACCTCCTCGCCCGAGGGCAGGGTGACGCCGATCCGCGCCAGCGGCTCTTTGCCGCTCGCCGCGGTCACCTCGAAGGAGGCCAGCTCGTGGGCGTCGGCGCGGTCGCGCATCTCCTCGGAGACGATCGCCTCGAGATCCAGCGCGGTCACCTGCTTCTTGCGGTCGGCGACCTCCTTGAACGCCTTGAAGGCCGAGTTGAGGGCGTTGCCCTCGACTTTGTAACCCAGCTGCTCCAGCGCATCTTTCAGGGCGTGGCGGCCGGAGTGCTTGCCGAGCACGATCGAGTTCGACTCGAAGCCGACTTCGGTCGCGTCCATGATCTCGTAGGTGGAGCGCTCCTTCAGCACCCCGTCCTGGTGGATCCCGGACTCGTGCGCGAACGCGTTGCGGCCGACGATCGCCTTGTTCGGCTGCACCGGGTAGCCGGTCAGGCGGCTGACCAGGCGGCTGGTGCGGGCGATCTCGCGGCTGTTGATGCCGGTGGTGAAGCCGTGCACGTCCTCGCGGACCCGCAGCAGCATCGCGATCTCCTCCAGCGAGCAGTTGCCCGCCCGCTCGCCCAGCCCGTTGATCGCGCACTCGACCTGCCGGCAGCCCGCCATCACCCCGGCGTAGGAGTTGGCGACCGCCAGCCCCAGGTCGTCGTGGCAGTGGACCGAGGTCTCGACGTCGCGCAGGCCGGGGACCAGCTCGTAGAAGCGGCGCCACATCGCCGCGTACTCCTCCGGCGTCGTGTAGCCGACCGTGTCCGGGACGTTGATCACCGTCGCGCCTGCCTCGATCGCGATCGCCAGTACCTCCGCGGTGAACTCGAAGTCCGAGCGGGTCGCGTCCATCGGTGAGAACTCGACGTCCTCGCAGTAGGCCCGCGCCATCGTCACCGCCGCCTTCGCCTGGCCCTTGACGTCCTCGCGGTCGGTCTGCAGCTGGTGGCGGATGTGGATGTCGGAGGTCGAGACGAAGGTATGGATGCGCGGGCGCTCGGCGTCCTTGACCGCCCCCCAGGCGGCGTCGATGTCCGCCTTGTGGGTGCGCGCCAGGCCGCAGATGACCGGCCCTTCGACCGTGCGGGCGATCGCCTGGACGGCCTCGAAGTCCCCGGGCGAGGCGATCGGGAAGCCGGCCTCGATCACGTCGACCCCCAGCCGCGCCAGCTGCTGGGCGATCTCCACCTTCTCGGCGGAGTTGAGCGAGATGCCGGGCGACTGCTCGCCGTCGCGCAGCGTGGTGTCGAAGATGTGGACGCGGTTGGCGTCGGGCGATGCGTTTACGTCGGTGTCGTTCGGTCCCATCGGACCCTCCTTCTCTCTAAATCCTGAATGGCCTGTTGTCTCTCGCGGCTATCGCGCCGCCCAGCGCTATTCCCCCCGAGGGGGGAGGAGAAGGAGAAGCGCAAGGCTGTTCAGCGGAAAGGCCATTTCCACGGCCCAGGGTAGCGCACCTGCCGCAGCTTGACGTAGCCTGCCGCCCGTGACCCGCGGCAAGGGCATCAACTGGCCGGCCCTGTTCGCGATCGGGATCGCGACGGTGACGATCGCCAACGACTTCTCCGCGATCAACGTGGCCCTGCCGACGATGGAGGGCGACTTCCACACCAATATCAACACGATCCAGTGGGTCGTCAACGCCTACGCGCTGACCTTCGGGGTGATGATCGTGACCGGCGGGCGGCTCGCCGACATGTTCGGCCGGCGCCGCGCCTTCTTCCTCGGGGCCGCGATCTTCGCGCTGTTCTCTGCCGCGGGCGGCGCCGCCCCCAACGAGAGCATCCTGATCGCCACCCGGGCGCTGATGGGGATCGGCGGCGCGCTGATGCTGCCCGCGATCATCGGCATGACCTACGCGATCCTGCCGGAAGACAAGGCGGGGCTGGCCGGCGGGATCATCATGGGCGCGGCGGGGCTCGGCAACGCGATCGGGCCGCTGGTCGGCGGCGTCTTCACCGACCTGCTCACCTGGCGCTGGATCTTCTTCTTGAACGTGCCGATCGCCCTGGTCGCGATCGGCATCGTCTGGGCCACCGTCCACCTCGACGAAGCCGGGGACGCCGACCACCGGATCGACTACGCCGGGATCGCCGCGATCTCGATCGGGCTGGTCTCGCTGCTGGTGGCGCTCGACCAGGTCGACGACTGGGGCTGGGGCGACCCGCGGGTGATCGCGCTGCTGGTGATCGCGGTGGTGCTGGTGGCCGCCTTCGTGCCGATCGAGCGGCGCGCCGGGCGCCACGCCCTGATCCCCCGGGCGATCATCTCCAACCGCGATTTCGCCGCCCCCTGCGTGGCGATCCTCTGCATGTCGGCGACCTTCTTCGCCGCCCTGCTCTACCTGCCGCAGTTCATGGAGAGCGAGCTCGGGTTCTCGCCCCTGGAAGCGGGGTTGGGGATGCTGCCCGCCCTCGCCACCTTCGCGCTGGTCTCCTTCGTCGCCGGCCCGCTGTACGGGCGGCTCGGGGCGAAGCGCCTGGCGGTCGCCGGCGGCGCCTGCATGTGCGCGGCGGCGACCCTCTTCTCGCTGGTCGGGACGGGCGCCGGCTACGGCGCCCTGGTGCCGGGGATGATCGTCCTCGGAGTCGGCGTCGGCAGCTTCTACTCGACCGCGACCACCGCCGGCGTCACCTCGGTCGACGACGCGCAGGCGAGCCTGGCCGGCGGCATCGTCTACATGTTCCAGATCGCGGGCGGCTCGATCGGCCTCGGCTTGACGACGACGATCTTCTCCAGCTTCAGCCCGCCCTTCATCGACGGGTTCCAGGCGGCCTTCCGGCTCGACGCCGGGATCGCCCTGGTCGGCTTCGCGATCAGCGCGCTGTTCGTCGGCGGGACGCTGCTGACCCGTCGCGCCGCGGCGACGACGTAGGGCGGACGCCCTAGGGGCGGAAGACGTTGTGCCCGGGGCCACCGCGGAGCGTGTCGTTGCCCGGGCCCCCGATCAGCACGTCGTTGCCGGCCCGACCGATCAGCACGTCATCGCCGGGACCGCCGACCAGCTTGTCGTTGCCGGCGCCGCCGATCAGCACGTCGTCGCCTTCGCCGCCGCGGATCGTCGCCGGAACCGGCACCGTGCGGCCGAGGATCACGGTGTCGTCGCCCGCGCCGGTATTGATTTCGAAACCCGCGATCATGCTCGCTTCGCAGCGCAGCGCTTCCGGCCGGCTTTCGGGATGGACGCAGACGGTGCCGCCGACTTCCAGCGGCGTCGCGGATTCGATTTCGTAGAAGCGCCCGTCGCTGGTCAGGTCGACCGAGATGTGGTCGTTGCCGGGAGTCCCCGCGAGCACCATGTTCACCGATTCTTCGGCCGGTTCGACCGTGGCCGCCGAGGTGTGGGCGCCGGATATCCGGTCGCGGGGTGGCGAGGGCATGGCGGCGGCCGCGGACGCCGCGGCGAAGACCGTGACGACGCCGGCCAGGACGAGGAGGCTGAGGCGCTTCATAGTCCCCCCTAACAAGGCAGCCGCGCCGACGTTGCGGTCCGCCTGCGGTAGTTCGACGAGTTTCCCCGTCCGGATGAGCCGTGGCCCGCCCCGGGACGGTCAGAGGTCGACCGAGCGCCCCACCGAGAAGCCATCGAGATCGAGGATCGTCTGCAGGGCGTCGGGGCGGACCGGCGCGTCGGTGGTGAGGGCCATCACCGCGTCGCCCCCTCCCCCGGGCTCGGCGCCGACCGCGGCGGAAACGATGTTGACGCCGTCCTCGCCGAAGGCGGTCCCGACCCGGCCGATCATCCCCGGCCGGTCGCGATACCGGAACACGGTGATGTGCTCGGCGAAGGGCAGGTAGAAGCTCTCGCCCCAGGCGGAGACCAGGTAGGGCTCGTTCTTGGGGCCGACGCCGGTCCCGGCCACCTCGACCTCGTGCTCGCCGGAGCCGAGCCGCACGGTGACCAGCTCGGTGAAGTCCTCGGAGCTCGAGTCGGTGGTCTCGGTCAGCTCGATCCCGCGCTCCTCGGCCATCTGCGGCGCGTTGACCAGGTTGACCGGCGTCTCGGTATTGCCCGACAGCACGCCGACCAGCACCGCGATCCCCAGCAGGCGGGTGTCGTAGGAGGCGATCCGACCGCGGAATTCGGCGGTCACGCGGTCCACCGGGCCGTTGCCGAGCCCCTGCGCGAGCCGCCCGAGCTTTTCGCAGAGCGGCACGAAGGGCGCCAGCGCCTCCATCTCCTCGGGGCGCACGGCGGCGATGTTGACCGCGTTGGTGACGACGCCACCGGTGAGCGCCTCGGTCACCTGCTCGGCGGTGACGACGCCGGCCCGGTCCTGCGCCTCGGCGGTCGAGGCGCCGAGGTGCGGGGTGACGACGACGTCGTCGCGGGCGAAGATCGGGTGGTCGACGAAGGGCTCGGCCGGGAAGACGTCCAGCGCCGCGCCCGCCAGCTTGCCTGACTCCAAGCCGGCGACGAGGTCGTCGAGCACGACCAGCTCGCCACGCGCGCAATTGACCACGCGGGCGCCGTCCTTCATCGCGGCGATCGCCTCGGCGTCGATCATCCCCGCCGTCTCCGGCGTCTTCGGCACGTGCACGGTGATCACGTCGGCGCGCGCCAACAGGTCGCCCAGCTCCTCGACCCCCTCGACGCCGAGCTCGCGGAAGCGCTCGGCGGAGACGAACTTGTCGAAGGCGAGGACCTCCATGTCGAAGCTCTGGGCGCGGCGGGCGACGAGCTGGCCGATGCGGCCGAAGCCGACCACGCCGAGCGTCTTGCCGTAGAGCTCGGCGCCCTTGAACTTGGCGCGGTCCCAGCGCCCGGCGACGAGCGAGGCCTGCGCCTGCGGCACGTTGCGGTACATCGCCAGCATCAGCGCCAAGGTGTGCTCGGCGGCGGCCACCGAGTTCGACTCGGGCGCGTTGGCGACGATGATCCCGCGTCGCGTCGCCGCCGGGATGTCGACGTTGTCGACCCCGGTGCCGGCCCGGCCGATCACCTTCAGGTTGGTCGCCAGGTCGATCAGCTCCGGCGTCATCTTGGTCGCCGAGCGGATCAGGATCGCGTCGTAGTCGCCGAGCTTGGCGCGGAACTCCTCCTCGGACATGTCGAGCCCGAGGTCGACGTCGAACTTCGACCGCAGCAGGTCGACGCCGGTGTCGGCGATCTTCTCCTTGACCAGAACCTTCATCGGACGCGGCACCCTAGCTTCACGACCGGACCCCGTCGACGTTCTCGACCACCCAGTCGATGCAGCGGGTGAGCGCCTCGACGTCGTCCGGCTCGACCGCCGGGAACATGCCGATCCGCAGCTGGTTGCGGCCGAGCTTGCGGTAGGGCTCGGTGTCGACGATGCCGTTGGCGCGCAGCGCCTTGGCGATCGCCGCCGCGTCGACGTCGTCGGCAAAGTCGATGGTGCCGACCACCAGCGAGCGCTTCGCCGGGTCGGCGACGAACGGGGTCGCGAAGTCGCTCGCCTCGGCCCAGGAGTAGAGGCGGCCGGAGGAGTCGCCGGTCCGCGCCACGCACCAGTCGAGCCCGCCGCCCGCGAGCATCCACTCGAGCTGGTCGGCGAGCAGGAAGAGCGTCGCCACCGCGGGGGTGTTGTAGGTCTGCTGCTTGCGCGAGTTGTCGAGCGCCACGGCGAGCGAGAGGAATTCCGGCTGCCAGCGGCCGGCGGCGCCGTCGAGCTCCTCGATCCGGGCGATCGCCGCGGGGCTCAGGGCGGCGAGCCAGAGGCCGCCGTCGGAGCCGAGGCCCTTCTGCGGGGCGAAGTAGTAGACGTCGGCCTGGGACGCGTCGAGCGGCAGTCCGGCGGCGCCCGAGGTGGCGTCGATCAGGACCAGGGCGTCGCCCGCGTCGGCGGGGCGCTCGACCGGCACCATGACCCCGGTGGAGGTCTCGTTGTGGGCCCAGCCGATCACGTCGGCGGCGGCGTCGCCGCGGGGCGCGGGCGCGTCGCCGGGCTGCGCCTCGACCAGGATCGGCTCGCCGAGGAACGGCGCCGCGGCGGCCGCCTTTGCGAACTTCTGCGAGAACTCGCCGTAGGTGAGGTGCAGGGAGCGCTCGCGGATCAGCCAGGCGCAGGCGGCCTCCCAGAAGGCGGTGGTGCCGCCGTTGCCGAGCGCCACCTCGTAGCCCTCGGGAAGCCCGAGCAGCTCGGCGATGCCCTCGCGGACGCGCCGCACCAGGTCGCGGACCGGCGCCTGGCGGTGCGAGGTGCCCATCAGGTGCGACTGCTCGGCGAGCCTGGCCAGCGCCTCGGGGCGCACCTTGGAAGGGCCGCAGCCGAAACGGCCGTCGCGGGGCTTCAGGTCGGCGGGAATGGTGACGATGCTCTCGGTGGTGGCCATCGGGGCGACAGGTTATTGACCCCGGCCGGTGGACCGCCGCCGGGCCCCGGGTTAGGCTGGCCAAGCCGTCCAGATGGCACTCGAAAAGGCCGTTCAGAAGGCAATCTCAGACATTTAGGGGGAGAGATGTATCCAGTCAGCTACGAAGCCGACTTCCGGTCGGAACCGAACCGTGCGACGACCTTCTTCCGGGTGATCCTCGCGATCCCGTGGATCATCGTCGCCTACGTCTACGCGGTGGTCGCCCTGTTCACGCACATCTTCGCCTGGGTGGCGATCGTGATCACCGGCCACTACCCGGAGGGCCTCTACAAGCTCAACTCGGGGTTCGTCCGCTACTTCGTCCGCACCTACGCCTGGATCTACCTGCAGTCCGACGAGTGGCCGCCGTTCGGCATCGCCGACGACCCGAGCTACCCGCTCCGGGTCAACGTCGCGCCGCGGGCCGAGCACCAGAGCCGGCTCACGGTGTTCTTCCGGCTGATCCTGGTGATCCCGATGCTGATCGTCGCCTACGGCGTCAACTACCTGCACCTCGGCGCCGCCGTGGTGGCCTGGTTGACGATCGTCTTCCGCGGCTACCTGCCGGAGGGGATCAACTCGGCGCTGACCTTCTGCAACTCCTTCTACGCGCGGGTCTACGGCTACATGGCCTTCCTGACCGACGACTACCCGCCGGTCGGGATCGAGCGGGCGCGGGGCGTCGGCAACCTGGCCCCGGGCCCGGGGCCGGTCGCGCCGCAGACGCCGCCCGCCGCGCCGACGGCCTGAGCACGGGAATGCAAAAGGAGGCAGGACGATGAGCGAGACGCCCGACGACAAGGTGGTCCGCGGCGAGGGCTGGGCAACGGCCGGCCTCGACGACCTCGGCGAGGGCCCCGGCTTCCGCAAGATCCGCAGCCCGCTGGGGGTGACCGCCTTCGGCGCCAACGCGATCGTCCTGCCTCCCTCCTACGCCACCGGCAGCCACTTCCACGACGAGCAGGAGGAGCTCTACTTCGTCCACGCCGGGCGGGTGGCGATCGAGTTCGGCGACGGCGCCGTCCAGGAGCTCGGCCCCGGCGGCCTCGCCTGGGTCGACGCCCCCACCCCGCGCCGGCTGCGCAACCTCAGCGACAGCGAGGAGGCGGTCTACCTCTGCGTCGGCGGCAAGGGCGGCTACGTGGGACGGGACGGACGGACGGCGGAGGGCGAGACGCACAGGTAGTCCAGGCCGCGGGACGCCGAAGGACCGGGCCGCTCCGGCACCGACGAACGAGCCCCGGCCGGCGGGTCCTGTCGTCGCAGGTACTCCCATGTCCTGCGGTAGCTGAAGCTTCCTCGGACATGGGTCCCCCTACCGCAGGGATGGTGGGCCCATGCGGCGACGGGACCCGCCGGGCCGGAACTCCCCCGTCCCTTCCAAAGGTCAGCCGCTACGCGCCCGACCCTTCCTCGAGCTCCGCGGGCCTAAAACCCCTGGTCGATCCAGGGCATCATGTCCCGCAGCTCTTTGCCGACCTTCTCGATTTCATGGTCGGCGCCCGCTTTGCGGAGCTTGTCGAAGTTCTCGCCGCCGGCCTGGTTCTCGGCGATGAACTCCTTGGCGAACTCGCCGGACTGGATCTCGCCGAGGATCTCCTTCATCGCGGCCCGCGAGGCCTCGCCGATCACCCGTTTGCCGCGGGTCAGATCGCCGTACTCGGCGGTGTTGGAGATCGAGTACTCCATCCCGCGGATCCCCTTTTCGTACATCAGGTCGGCGATCAGCTTCAGCTCGTGCAGGCACTCGAAGTAGGCGAGGCGCGGGTCGTAGCCGGCCTCGACCAGGGTCTCGAAGCCCGCCTTGACCAGCTCCGAGGCGCCACCGCAGAGCACCGCCTGCTCGCCGAAGAGGTCGGACTCGCACTCCTCTTTGAAGGTGGTCTCGATCACCGCGGCGCGGCCGCCGCCGATCCCGGAGGCGTAGGCGAGGACGACGTCGTGCGCGGTGCCGGAGGCGTCCTGGTGGACCGACATCAGGCACGGCACGCCGTTGCCTTCCTCGTACTGGCGGCGGACCAGGTGGCCCGGGCCCTTGGGCGCGACCATGCCGACGTCGACGCCCTCCGGCGGGGAGATCTCGCCGAAGTGGATCGCGAAGCCGTGGGCGAAGAGCAGCAGGTTGCCGGGCTCGATCCCGGCGCTGATCTGCTCGCGCCAGATCTCGCCCTGCTTCTCGTCGGGCAGCAGGATCATCACCACGTCGCCGCGGCCGGCCGCGTCGGCGATGTCGAGCACCTCGAGGCCCGCCTCTTCGGCCTTGGCGCGGCTGGAAGAGTCGGGGCGCAGGCCGACGACCACCTGGACCCCGGAGTCCTTCAGGTTGAGGGCGTGGGCATGGCCTTGGGAGCCATAACCGAGGATCGCGACCGTCTTCCCCGCGAGGTTGGAGAGGTCGGCGTCCTTGTCGTAGAAGATGTCGTCGGTTTTCATGGGCGAGCAGGCTAGCGGAGAGCCTGCCTCCCTAACGGAGCGCCCGCCGCATCAGCTTGCCCGAGGGAGTCCGCGGCAGGGCCGCCGCCAGCTCGATCAGCTTCGGCACTTTGTAGCCCGCCAACGCCGCGGCGCAGTGCCGGTGCAGCTCCTCCGGGGTGACGTGGGCGTCCGGCGCCAGCACCACCACCGCGGTCACCGCCTGCTGCCACTCGGGATCGTCGCGCCCGACCACCGCCGCGTCGACCACCGCCGGGTGGCTCAGCAGCACCTCCTCGACCTCGGAGGGGACGACGTTCTCGCCGCCGGTGACGATCATGTCGTCGACCCGGTCGCGCACGTAGAGGAAGCCTTCGTCGTCGATGTGGCCGAGGTCGCCGGTGTGCAGCCAGCCCGACTCGTCGGCCCGGCCGGGGGCCACGGTCGGGCCCTGGACGAGGATCTCGCCGCCGCGGATCCGCACGTGACTGGTGAGCAGCGGCCGACCCGCCGAGCCGACCTTGCGCCGCGCGTCCTCGGGGGCGAGCGTCGTCACCTGCGAGCAGGTCTCGGTGAGGCCGTAGGTCTGCACCACGGTGGCGCCGCGGTCGAGCGCCTCGGCCAGCATCGCCTCCGGGACCGGCCCGCCGCCGACCAGGATCGCCCGCGGGCCGGAGAGGTCGGCGCCTGCCTCGAGCAGCCGGGAGAGCATCGTCGTCACCAGCGAGACGACGCTGATCGGTTCCTCGGCGAGCGCCGCCGCCACCCGCTCGACGTCGAAGCCGTCGTGGAGCACCGCGGTCGTCCCGTAGATCGCCGAGCGCACCACGATGCTGAGCCCGGCGACGTGGCTGAGCGGCACGCAGCAGAGCCAGCGGTCGGAGGGGTCGACGCCGATATTGAAGGCGCCGCCGACCGCGCTCCAGAGGAAATTGCCGTAGGTGAGCCCGATCGGCTTCGGCTCCCCGGTGCTGCCGGAGCTGAGCACGTAGGCGCAGATGTCGTCGGTGTCGTGCTCGCCCAGCAGCGGCAGATCGGCCTCGTTCTGGGTGAGCAGGCCGGGGTCGTCGAGGTCGACCATCGGCTCGACCAGCTCCACGATCCGCGCCCGCTCGGCCGCGGTGAGCCGCGGGCCGAGCGGCAGCAGCGCCGCGCCGACCTTCATCAGCGCGTGGGCGAGCACCACCTGCTCGCGGCGCGGGTGCATGGTCAGCGCCGCGGTGGTGCCGCGGCGCACGCCGTGCGCGGCGAGCCGGCGGGCCACCCAGGTCGCTTCCGCCTCCAGCTCGGCGTAGGTGACCTCGGTCCCTTCGGCGATCAGCGCGCACCGCTCGGGGCAACTCTGCGCCCGCTGAGCGAGCCAGTCGTCGATTCTCATATCGTCTCCATCATGCACAAACGCGACCGGGAGGCCCGGTGATCTGGGTCCAGGCCGCGCGGCCGCGGACCTTGCCGGCGGCGATCGCGCCGGTGCTGGTCGGGACGGCGGCGGCCTGGCAGTACGCGGGGCACCTGCCGCGCTGGCTCGCCTTCGTGGCGGCGCTGGTGGGCTCGATCTTCATCCAGATCGGCACCAATCTCGCAAACGACTACTCCGACGCGCGCCGCGGCGCCGACACCGCCGACCGGCTGGGCCCGGTGAGGGTGACCTCGGCCGGGCTGGTCACCCCGCGCCGCGTCCTCACCGCGACCTGGGTCGCCTTCGCGGTGGCGGTGGCCTGCGGTATCTACCTGGCGGCGGTGGCGGGCTGGGTGATCCTCGTCGTCGGCGCCGCCTCGATCGCCGCCGGCGTCCTCTACACGGGCGGGCCGCGCCCCTACGGCTACGCCGGTCTCGGCGAGGTCTTCGTCTTCCTCTTCTTCGGCCTGGTCGCGGTCAACGGCTCCTTCTACGTGCAGACCGAGGAACTGGCGGCGCTGCCGCTCGGGCTCTCGATCGCGATCGGCTTCCTCGCCACCGCGATCATCGTGGTCAACAACGTCCGCGACATCGAGACCGACCGCCGCACCGGCAAGCTGACCTCGGCGGTGCGGATGGGCCGCGCCAACGCGGTGAACATGTACCGGCTGCTCGTCGTCGGGGCGTTCGTCGTCCTGCCCTTCGCGATCTGGGCGGGCGAATGCGCCTGGTGGCCGCTGCTCGGGCTGGCCGCGGCGCCGCTGGCGGTCAAACCGATCCGGACCCTGGAAACGCGCACCGACGGGCCGGCCCTCAACAAAGTGCTCGCCGCGACCGGCGGCCTGCTCGCCGTCTACAGCGTGCTGGTCACGATCGGCCTGCTGCTCTCGGTCTAGATGGTGGGCGGCACCGTGGAATCGTCCGTCTAGTGGCCGTGCGTCTCGCCGCGGCCGAAGTCATCCCGTACGCGCTGCCGTTTCGGCGGCCCTACGTCACCGCGCGGGGTCGCCTGGCGCGGCGCGAGATGGTGCTGCTGCGGCTGCGCGACGAGGACGGCGTCGAGGGGCTCGGCGAAGCCGTGCCGCTGAGCCTGCGCGGTGGCGTGGCGATCGAGCAGGTGGTGCGGGAGTTGCGAGGCGTCGCGGCGGAGTTGACGGGAAAGCACGGGATCCCCCCCTCGACCGCGGACGCACTTGCAGGTAGGTCCGCGATCGAGGGGGGGATCCCTGCGGAGGTGGTCGACAAGCTCTCCCGCCCCACCTGCTGCGCGCTCTCCACCGCGCTCCTGGACCTCGGGGAGCGGCGCAAAGGGCGGACGGTCGCCGCGGAGCCGGTGCGCTGCAACGCGACCTTGGTCAGCGGCTCGCCGGGGGAGGTCGCGGCCGAGGCGGCGCGCTGGGCCAAGGCGGGCTTCGGGACCTTCAAGCTGAAGGTCGGGACGGGCGAGGACGTCGCCCAGGTCGAGGCGGTGCGGGCGGCCCTCGGCCCGGAGGCGAAGATCCGCCTCGACGCGAATGGCGCCTGGTCGCTTGAGGAGGCGACACGGATGCTGGCGGCGATCGAGCCGCTCGGGGTCGAGCTGGTCGAGCAGCCGGTCGAGACGATCGGCGAGGCGGCGGAGCTGGCGTGGCGGACACGGATCCCGCTGGCCGGGGACGAGAGCATCGTCACCGTCGCCGACGCGGAGCGCTCGGCGCGCGAGGGCGCCTTCGACATCACCGGGATCAAGCTTTCGAAGGTCGGCGGGATCGAGGCGGGACGGGAGATCGCGGGAGTGCTGCGCTCCTACGTGGCGAGCGCGCTCGACGGACCGGTCGGGATCGCGATCGGCCGGCGCCTGGCGGCGGATATCGACGCCGCGCGCCCCGCCGACGTGCCGCCGCTCGCCCACGGCCTCGCCACCCGCCGCCTCTTCGCCGAGACCGTCGCCGCGGTCGAGTGCGAGCTGCGGGGCGACCTCCTGCACGCGGCGCCGGGCCCCGGCCTCGGCGTCGTGATCGACGAGGATGCATTGGAGCACCACCGACTTTGAGCGTGCCGTGGAGACTTGGTTGCGTATAGAGCAACTTTCCCTCCACACCCGCCCATGGACACGACCAACGCCAACACCGCCCTCGCCTCCGCCTTCGTCGAGGAGCTGGCGCGCGGCGGGCTGCGGCGCGCGGTCGTCTCCCCCGGCTCGCGCTCGACGCCGCTCGCGGTGGCGCTGTGGCGGGAGCCGGAGATCGAGGTGACGGTGATCGTCGACGAGCGCTCGGCCGCCTTCTTCGCGCTCGGGGCGGCGCAGGCGGGCGGCGAGCCGGTGGCGCTACTGTGCACGTCGGGGACGGCGCTCGCCAATTACCACCCGGCGGTCGCCGAGGCCGACGAGTCGGCGCTGCCGCTGATCGTGATCAGCGCCGATCGCCCGCCGGAGCTGCGCGGCGTCGGTGCCGGGCAGACGATCGACCAGATCAAGGCCTTCGGCGAGTCGGTGCGCTGGTTCTGCGAAGTCGGCACGCATGACGCCGACGACGCGGGGCTCCTGCACATGCGCTCGGTCGCCTGTCGGGCGCTGACCAGGGCGCGCGGTGAGATCCGGCCCGGGCCGGTCCACCTCAACGTTCCGTGGCGCGAGCCGCTGGCGCCGCTGCCCGTCGAGGGCGCGGTGACCGCGACCGACCCGCTGGCCCTCGGTGGGCGCGACGGCCGTCCCCTGACCGCGGTCACCCGGGTCGACCTCGAGCCGACCGAGTTCATCCTCGACGAGGTCGCGGCCCATATCGGCGACGCGATCGCCGGGGTGATCATCGCGGGGCGCCAGACCGACCCGGAGCTGCGCGAGCCGCTCGCCCACCTCGCCCGCGCCTCGGGCTTCCCGATCCTCGCCGAGCCGACCTCCCAGCTGCGGCTCGGCCCACACGATCGCTCCTACGTCGTCAGCACCTACGACACGCTGCTGCGCGACGAGCACTGGGCGCGCGGCGTGGTGCCGGAGCTGGTGCTGCGCTTCGGCGAGCTGCCGACCTCCAAGCCCCTGCGCGCCTGGCTCGCGGCGAGCGGCGCCGACCAGATCGTCGTCGACCCGAGCGGCGGCTGGAACGAGCCGACGGGTCGGGCGACGGCGATCGTCCGGGCCGACCCCACGGAGTGCGCGAGCGGCTGGGCGGCGCGACTCGAACGGGCGACCGAAAGGCAGGGCGGCGAGGGCGGGACGGGCCGCCCCCTTCGCTCACGAACTGCGGGGAGGTTCGCTCAGGGGGCGCCCCGTCCCGCTCCCGAGGCATGGCTTCAGGCCGAGGCGGCGGCGCTTGCCGCGATCCGGGAGGAGCTGGAGGGGACCGAGGCCGGCTCCTCGGCGGAGGTGCCGAAGGGCCCCGGCGCCGCCTCCTCGATCGCGGACCTACCTGCCGGTGCGTCCGCGATCGAGGAGGCCGCGCTGCACCTGGCCCTGGGGAAGGCGCATAGAGATGGGGACCTCGTCTACACGGCGTCCTCGATGCCGATCCGAGACCAGGAGACGTTTCTGGCCCCCGGGGACGCCGACGTGCTGCTGCTGTGCAACCGGGGCGCCAACGGGATCGACGGCCTCATCTCCTCCGGGATCGGCGCCGCGGCGGCGACCGGGCGGCCGACCACGATCGTCACCGGCGAGCTCGGCCTGCTCCACGACATCGGCGGCCTCGCCGCCCTGCGCGACCTCACCACGCCCGTCCGCGTCGTCGTGATCGACAACGGCGGCGGCGGCATCTTCCACTTCCTGCCCCAGCAGGAGGCGCTCGGCGGCGAGGAGTTCGAGGCCCTCTTCGGCACCCCCCGAGGCGTCTCCGCCGCGCGCGCGGCCTTCCTCTTCGACCTCCCCCACCGCCAGCTCACCTCCCTCGCCGACCTCCCCGAGGCCCTCGCCGCGGGCACCGGGCTGATCGAGGTGCGCACCGACCGCCAGGCGAACGTGGCCGCTCATCGACGGGTCACTCGAAGGGTTCTGGCCTCGCTGTAGCGACGGGACGGGGAACCCCCTCACTCACGAACAGCATGGAGGTTCGTTCGGGGGTCCCCCGTCCCGTCCCTGAAGCCTGGAAAGGGTCCTGCGAGCGATCCATCCCGGCTACCGGTCCGCGTCTGGATCGCCAGCTTCCCGCGAAGCTTGCGGGGGCCGGCCCCTCCGCTCCCTGAGCCCTTGCGAGGGCTCGAGAGCGCTTCAGGGGACCTCGCCGGAACGTCCATGCTGTTGTTCCGCCGAGGTCCCCTGAAGCGCTCCCCCGCCCGCCAACGGATCAGTCGGCGAGCAGGGGCAGCATCGCCTGCAGCTTGACCTCGGTCTCCGCCAGCTCGGCCTCCGGGTCGGAGCCGGCGACCACGCCGACGCCGGCGAAGAGGTGGGCGTCGCGGTCGCGCAGGAGGGCGCTGCGCAGGGCGACGCAGAATTCGCCGTCCTCGGTGGCGTCCATCCAGCCGACCGGGGCGGCGTACCAGCCGCGGTCCATCTGCTCGAGCTCTGTGAGCGGCGCCGCGGCGGCGGGCCAGGGCTCGCCACCAACCGCGGGGGTCGGGTGGAGCATCCCCGCCAGCTCGACCGCCGAACGGGGCTCGGCGAGCTGGGCGATCACCGGCGTCGCCAGGTGCTGGATGTTGGCGACCTTGACGATCGCGGGCTCCGGTGCGGTCTCCACCCAGACCGCGTGCGGGCGGAGCCGGCGCACGATCCGCTCGGCGACGATGCGGTGCTCGCGGCGGTCCTTGTCGCTGCGCATCAGCCGCTCGCCGAGGTGGTCGTCGACGGCCGGGTCGGAGCTGCGCCGGGTCGACCCCGCCAGGGCGACGGTCGAGACGCCCGCGCCGGAGCGGCGCACGAGGAGCTCGGGACTGGCACCGATGAACGCCGCCTCCGGCGTCCCCGCGCAGAAGCAGAAGCAGGACGGGAACTGCTCGCGCATCGCCCCGAAGACCGGCGCCGGGTCGTGGGCGGCGGCGGAGCCGACGATCACCTCGCGGGCCAGCACGACCTTCTTCATCTCCCCCTCGGCGATCCGCCCGGTCGCCTTCTCGACCGCCTCCTCGAAGGCGCGCGGCGGACGGGCGCTGCGGATGTCCGCGTGGGCGGTCGGGTGCGGGTCGAGGAGCGGCAGGGTGGCGTCGGCGCGCAGCCCCGCGAGACGGGCCGCCAGCTCCTCCCCGCGCCGCTCGGCGTCCTCGCCCGGCGCGAGCACCGCGTTCACGGTCAGGAACGCCTCCTCCCCGTGCCGGCAGATCGAGACCTCGGGCAGGAACAGCGAGCCGGGGTCGAAGGAACTCCAGGTCGCCGAGCCACCGCCCTCCGGGTCGAAGGCGAAGCCGCCGAGCCAGACCGGGCCGCTGCCCGCGGGCAGGCCCGGGGGCGCCTCGACGACGGCCTCGCGCCCGGTCCGCCCGATCTCCGCGGCGACCTCGGCGAAGCGGCGCGCACCGCGCGAGGCGGCCTCGCGCGCCACGCCCATCCCGGCGAGGGCGAAGCCGCGGTCGGGCTGCTCCCAGCAGAACCAGCGGTCGCTCGCCAGCCGCGAGGCGAAGACCGTCGCGCAGGGGTCCGCTACGTCGACCGGCGCGGTGACGCTGACCAGCGTCCGCCGGCCCCGCGCCGTCCCTTTCTCAAGAGCCCCGCGGAGGGACTCAGTCGTGACCACGGGCGATGGCGATCTCGCCGGTGCGGACCATCTCGACCAGCCCGTGGGGGCGGATCATCCGCTCGAAGGCCTCGATCTTGTCGGCCGACCCGGTCACCTCGATCGTCATCGTGCGGCGCGCCACGTCGACGATTTTCGCCCGGAAGATGTCGGCGAACTGGATGATCTCGGCGCGATTCTCGACCGCCGCGGAGACTTTGAAGAGGGCCATCTCGCGGGCGACCGTCTCCTCCGGCTCCATGTCGCGGATTTTCAGCACGTTGATCAGCTTGTGCAGCTGCTTCGTGACCTGGTCGATCGGGTGGACGGCGCCGTCGAGGGTCAGCGTGATGCGGGAGACGCTGGGGTCGTCGGTCGGGCCGACGGCGAGCGTGTCGATGTTGAAGCCGCGCCGCGCGAAGAGCCCGGAGATGCGGGTGAGCACGCCGGGCTTGTTCTCGACCAGGATCGAGAGCACGTGCTTGCGGCCGCTGAGCTGTCCGGCCACGCGGAGGTCCTCCAGCCTGACGGTCTCGTTGGCGGTCGCCATCGCCTCAGCCCACCATGTCGCGGGCCGGCTGGCCGGACGCGAACATCGGGAAGCAGTTCTCGGTCGGAGTGACGCGGACGTCGACCAGAACCGGGCCATCGGTGTCGATCGCGGTCTTCATCGCGTCCTCGAGCTGGTCGGAGTCCTCCACCTTCATCCCGGTGGCGCCGAAGGCGTCGGCGAGCTTCGCCCAGTCGGGGCTGCCGCCGAGCGCGACGCCGCTGTGGCGGCCGTCCCAGAAGAGGTCCTGCCACTGGCGGACCATGCCCATGTAGCCGTTGTTCATCAGGAAGATCTTCACCGGGATGTCTTCGTCGACGCAGGTCGCGAGCTCCTGGCAGGTCATGATCAGGCTGCCGTCGCCGCAGAGGGCGATCACCGTGTCGTCCGGGGCGGCGACCTTGGCGCCGACCGCGGAGGGCAGGCCAAAGCCCATCGTGCCGAGGCCGCCGGAGTTGATCCAGCGGCGCGGCCGGTCGAAGCCGTAGCGCTGCGCCGTCCACATCTGGTGCTGGCCGACGTCGGAGGTGACGATCGCGTCGCCGCCGGTCACCCGGTGCATCGCGTCGATCATGTACTGCGGTTTGATCTCGCCCTCGGCGCCCGGCTCGTAGCTCAGCGGGTAGTCGTGCCGCCAGGCTTCGATCTTCTTCCACCAGTCCTCGAGCCGCGCCGAGTCGGTCTGCAGCGCCCGGTACTCGCGGGTCAGCTTCGGCAGCACCTGCTTCGCGTCGCCGACGATCGGGATGTGAGCGGGGACGTTCTTGGAGATCTCCGCCGGGTCGATGTCGATGTGGATGAATTTCGCGTGCGGGGCGAACTCGGAGAGCTTGCCGGTGACGCGGTCGTCGAAGCGGGAGCCGATCGCGACGATCAGGTCGGCCTCGTCCATCGCGTAGTTGGCGGTCCGGGTGCCGTGCATGCCGAGCATGCCCAGCCACTGCTCGTGAGTCGACGGGAAGGCGCCGAGCCCCATCACCGTCGAGGTGACCGGGAAGCGGTCGGAGCCGGCCAGCTCGCGCAGCTCCTCGGAGGCGTTGGCGGCGATCACGCCGCCGCCCGTGTAGAGGACCGGCCGGCGGGCGCCCGCCAGCGCTTTGGCGGCGATCTTGATCTGCTTGGCGTTGCCCTCGGTGGAGGGGCGGTAGCCGGGCAGCTCGACCGGCTCGGTGCGCGGCGTGTACTCGATGTCCTCGCCGGAAAGGTCGCTGGGGACGTCGATCAGGACCGGGCCGGGCCGCCCGGTCGAGGCGATGTGGAAGGCCTCGTGGACGTACTCGGGGATCTGCCGGGCGTCGGTCACCTGGAAGGAGTGCTTCACGAAGGGGAAGGTGGAGCCGATGATGTCGGCCTCCTGGAAGCCGTCGGTGCCGATCAGGGCGGTCTTCACCTGCCCGGTGATGAAGACGGTCGGGACCGAGTCCATCATCGCGTCGGCGATCGGCGTCACCAGGTTGGTCGCGCCGGGGCCCGAGGTCGCGAAGGCGACCCCGACCCGGCCGGACACCTTGGCGTAGCCCTCCGCGGCGTGGCCCGCGCACTGCTCGTGGCGCGCCTGGATGTGGCGGAAGTCGGCGTCGACGAGAGCGTCGTAGATCGGCAGCGCGGCGCCACCGGGGATGCCGAAGGCGTGCTTGACGCCCTCGGCCTTCAGCGACTCCATCAGTGCGTCGGCGGCCCTCATCGAAATATCGATGCTACCAGCGGGCTTTTCAGGCCTGGGCGGGGGCCGGCTTGGCCGGGTTCCAGCGGGTGCGGGGGTCGATCGCGGACTCGATCGCGCGGTCCTTGTAGCGGGCGAGGGTGCCGAGGATCGACTCGACCAGCTCCTCCCCCAGCAGCCGCGGCTCGAGGCCGAGCGAGAGCAGGTTCGTGTTCACCGCGTTGTAGTAATGCTCTTCCTTCTCGACGCGGGGGTTGTCGTAGTGCTGGATCTCCACCTCGTAGCCGAGGTGCGCCCCCGCCTCCTTCACCAGCTCGGCCAGCTGCATCACCGAGAACTGCTCGGTGAACTGGTTGAAGACGCGGAACTCGCCCGCCTCGGCGGGATTGGTGACGGCGATCTCGACGCAGGCGAGCGTGTCGCGGATGTTGAGGAAGCTGCGGGTCTGGTTGCCGGCTCCGTAGACGGTCAGCGGGTGGCCGATGACCGCCTGCACGCAGAAGCGGTTCAGCACGGTGCCGAAGAGCTCGTCGTAATCGAAGCGGGTGAGCAGGCGCTCGTCGGTCCCCGTCTCCTCGGTGTCGATCCCGTAGACGACGCCCTGGTTGAGGTCGGTGGCGCGCAGGCCCCAGGTGCGGCAGGCGAAGTGGATGTTGGTCGAGTCGTGGACCTTGGAGCAGTGGTAGAGCGATCCCGGCAGCTTCGGGTACGGCAGTCGATCGCGGCGCCCGTTGTGGTGGATCTCGATGTAGCCCTCCTCGATGTCGATCTCGGGCTGGCCGTACTCGCCCATCGTCCCGAGCTTCACCAGCTGCGCCTCGGGGACGTGGTCGCGCATCGCGAAGAGCAGGTTGAGGTTGCCGATCGTGTTGGCGTACTGGGTCTCGACCGCGGTCCGGCGGGAGATCATCGAGTAGGGCGCCGAGGCCTGCTGGCCGTAGTGGACGACCGCGTCGGGCAGGAACTCGCCGACCACCCCGTCGAGGAACTCGCCGTCCTCGATCGGGCCGACGTGGGAGGCGATCCGCCTGCCGGAGAGTTCGGCCCAGGCCTCGATCCGGGTCTCGAGCTCGGCGATCGGGGTCAGCGAGTTGGAGCCCGCGCCCTCGACCCAGCGCCGCCGGTTGAAGTTGTCGACGACCGCGACCTCGTGGCCGCGCGCCGAGAATCGGAGTGCCGTCGGCCAGCCGAGGTAGCCGTCGCCACCGAGGATCAGGATCCGCATAGACCGGCAAGGTTAGTTGAATCGGGCCGATGCCAAACCGTGTGGTGGCGCGAAACGGCGGCCGGGCGGGGATCGTGGCTCTCGTCGCGGTCCTCCTGCTGGGTCTGGGCCTGAGGGTCGGCGAAGCCTGGAACGGCCGCGCGCCGGTGTACGACGCCGCCGCCTACGCGGCGATCGCCCGCAACCTCGACGCGGGGCGCGGCTTCACGGTCGGGGCGCGGGCGACCCAGCCGAGCGCCGACTACTCCCCCGGCCTGCCGCTGTTCGTCGCCGGCCTCTACAAGCTGACCGGCGGCCCGCACGAACGCCTCGCCCGCCTCGTCCTCGCGGTCCTCGGCACCCTCGCCGTCCTCTTCGCCTACCTCCTGGCCCGCCGCCTCGCCGCGGCCCTCGGCGCTTGTCACCCGGAGGGCGACAAGCGTGAGGAGGGCTCGGGGCGCGCGGTGGTGGCGGGACTGGTCGCGGCGCTGTTCGTGGCGATCTATCCGGCGACGATCGAGTACACGGGGATGCTGATGACCGAGCCGCTCGCGGCGACGCTGCTGTCGGGCGGGCTCCTCGCGATCCTCTGGGCGGGGGACCGGCGCGGGGACGAGGCGAGCGCGACCGGCCCCAGGGACTGGCGCTGGGCGGTGGCCGGTCTGACGCTCGGGGCGCTCGCCATGGTCCGGCCCGAGTACCTCGCGATCGGCCTGCTGCTCGCCTGCCTGATCGCCCTCCACGAGCGCTTCGCCGCCCGTTCGCGGTCGGCTGCGGATGGCGGGGCGAACGGCGATCGCGCCCGGCGAGGGAGGTGGCGACAGGCGCTGGTCGCCGGGGGGATCGTCGCCCTGGGGATCGTCGTCGTGGTCGCCCCCTGGACCGTGCGCAACGCGGTCGCCCTGCACCGCTTCGTGCCGATCTCGACCGGCGGCGGCCAGGTTCTCTACGCCGGCACCTACCTGCCCTCGGATGGGAACCCGGAAGCCGTCGGCGCCGCCGTGGTGGCCGAACACCCCGGCCTCTTCGGTCCCCGCGCGGTCGAGAACCTGCGCCTCGAGCAGATCCTCGCCCGGCTGGCCGAACACCGCTACCCGGAAATGGAACCCGAGCAGGCGCTGGCGAAGATGGGCCGGGAACAGCTCTCCGAAGACGTCACCGAACACACCGGCGAGTACCTCGGCTTCCTCGCCAGGAAGATCGGCAGGATCTGGCTCTACGGGCCGCGCGACGTGATGCGGCAGCCGGTCTGGGAGGTCTTCCACTGGGCGCTGCTCGCCCTCGGCCTCCTCGGCCTCGGCCTGCTCGCCTGGCGGCGGCGCCGGGAGGCGCTCCTCATCGGCGCCGTCTTCCTCGCGATCACGCTGATCAGCGCCCTGCTCGTCGCCTCACCGCGGCGCGTCCTGGTGGTGGTCCCGCTGCTCGCCGCCTGCGCCGGGGCGGCGGCCGTGTGGCTCGCCGCGACCGCCCGCGCTCTCCCCCGGCGCGGACGGTCGACCGGCGGGAGCCCTCAGTCCATGTTGTAGGTGACCTTGAACTTGATCCGGATTTCGGTCGCCGTGTCGGCGCCGCGGAAGAGGCAGCTGTACTTGACCACGTCCGGTTCGGTCTTCAGCACGCTCGGGGTGCAGCGGTAGCCTTCGAACGTCTTCGGCATCTCGATCCGCAGCCCGGTCATCTTGCGGACGACCTTGTTGACGATCGGGCACCCGGCGAAGCGCTGCTGGGAGCGGGCCACGTTCTTGCCGACCACGGTCGCCGTGATGTTCTTGCCGATCACGTTCCGGGAGGTCGTCCGGCAGGTGGTCCGGAAGTTTTCCCCCTCTTCCATCGCCATCGCGTAGGTGACCTTGAACTTGATCCGGATTTCGGTCGGCGTGTCGGCGCCGCGGAAGAGGCAGTTGTACTTGACCACGTCCGGTTCGGTCTTCAGCACGCGCGGGGTGCACCGGTATCCCATGACCGACGTCGGCATCTCGATGCCGCTGGCGGTGATGCGGTGGATCACCTTCTTGGCGTAGCCGCAGGTCCCGTACTGCTGCTGGGAGCCGGCGACGTTCTTGCCGACCAGCGTGGCGTTGATCGTGTTGCCGACCACCTTGTTGGAGGTCGTGCGGCAGGTCATGTGGAAGTTTTCTTCCGTGGGCATCGCGCCCGCGGTGCTCACCGAGACGAGCAGGAGGGAGGCCAGCGCCGCGGCCAGGATCAGGGAGATGCGCTTCATAGGGGTTCCTTTCCTCAAATTGCCCGCCTCAACTTGCGGGCCTTGCATAGTGATCGGCCAAAGATCAGAAAATTCAACCGTCGGCGTCTAAATTCCTCCCGGCGTCCCAGTAGCCTGACCGGCGCCCTTGCCCGCCCTGCGCCACTGGTTTCGCTCCCTCCCCGCCCGCTATGGGCGGCGGACGCTGGTCGCGCTGGCGGCGATCGCGGCACTCGGGCTGCTGGTCCGCGCGATCCCCGTCGTCCACCCGGTCGCCAAGCCGGCCGACGACTCCCACGCCTACTACGCGCTCGCCAAGTCGCTGTACGAGGAAGGCAGCTTCGGCGGGCCGGAATTCAAGGTCGAAGCCTCGAGCGACTGGTCGCCCGGCGCCCCCTGGCTCTACGCGGGCCTCTTCGTCATCACCGGCGGCCCGCGCGAAGGCACGATCCGCATCCTCGAGGCGCTGATGGGGGTGGGCACGATCCTCGTCGTATTCCTGCTCGGCTGGCGACTCGGCGGGCGGTGGCCGGCGCTGCTCGGCGCCCTCGGGGTGGCGATCTACCCGCCCTTCATCCACTCGGTCGGCGAGGTGATGAGCGAGCCGCCGGCGATGCTCTCGATGCCGGCCGCGGTCCTCGCCTTCCTCTGGGCCTGGGACCGCACGGCGCCCCGGCGCACGGCGACGGCCGGCGCCGCGACGGGAGACTCAGGGGCGACGGCGGACGCCGCGGCCGAACGCGGAGCGGCGGAAGGCGCCCCGGGGGCGACGGCGGACGGCGCGCCGCGCAGCGGCCCCTGGGTCTGGCTGGTGCCCGGCATCCTCTTCGGCGTCACCGCGATGTTCCGCCCCGAGTACACGCTGGTGGCGGGCGCCTTCGTCGCCTTCGCCGCGGTTCGCTGGGCGCTGGCGCGCCAGTGGCGCCTCGGCACTCTCGCGGTCGGCCTGATGCTGGCCGCGGTGCTCTTGCCGATCGTGCCCTGGACGATCCGCAACTTCGTCGTGTTCGAACGCTTCGTGCCGATCTCGACCGGCGGCGGCAAGGCGCTCTACGTCGGCACCTTCTACCCCGCCGACGGCGAATACCAGCGGGTCAAGGCGATCCTCTACCACCGCCAGACCGGCAAGAGCCTGCCGCCCCAGTCCGAAGCCCTGAACGAAGTCGACCCGGTGCCGCTCTTCAACCGGGTATGGAAGGACCGCTACCCCGAAGAACCGCGCGACTCGGCGCTCGGCCGGATCGGCAAACAGAACTTCTCCAAGTGGTTCGGCGCGCACCCGCTCGGCTACCTGGGGATGACGGCGCGCAAGATCGGCCGGATGTGGTCGAGCGGGGTCGGCGAATTCATGGGGACGACGCTCGGTCGGGTCATCCAGGTCCTGCTGGTGGCGCTGGGGCTGGCCGGCCTCGCCCTGCTCGCCTTCCGCCGCCGCTGGTGGGAGACGCTCTGCCTCGCGACGCCGATTGTCCTCGTCACCCTGGTCGGCGCGGTCAGCCTCGCCGCCCCGCGGCGCAACGAGATCCTGATGACGCTGATCTTCCCGCTCGCCGGGCTCGCCCTCTCGGCGGCCGCCACGGCCGTATCCTCAGGCCGGAAATGGTCGCGCTAGCAGGCATATTTCCGGCCGAACTGACGGCGCTGCGCGGCGTCGGCCTGGCCATCGCGCTGATCCTCGTCGGCTACGCGGTCCTCCGCCGCCGGCAGCTGCGCAACGCCGACGTGCTGATGCTGATCCTCGCCGGGCTCGCCCTGGCGATCGTCACCGGCACCGAAATCGTCGACGGCCTGCTCTCCCTCTTCTCCTTCGAAAAGGGCAACGGCGGCCGGATCCTCGGGCTCGCCGTCTTCGCCATCTTCATCCTCTTCGGGCTCATCCTGCGGGCGCTCTCGGTGGCGGCGCGCAACTCCCGCCAGCTCTCGGCGGCGCTCGAGGGGCTCGCCTGGGAGGAGTTCCGTCAGGCCGGCCTGCCCGCCCGCTTCAAGGACAAGATCGCGATCCTCATCCCCGCCTACAACGAGGCCGACAACATCGCCCACGTCCTCGCCGCGATGCCGAAGGAGGTCTGCGGGGTGGAGACCGCGGTGCTGGTCGTCGACGACGGCTCGCGCGACGGGACCGGCGACGTCGCCGCGGCGCACGGGGCCCTGGTCGCCCGCCACGTCACCAATCGCGGCGGCGGCGCGGCCCTGCGCACCGGCTACCGGCTGATGGTCGAATCGGGGGCCAAGGTCGTGGTCACCCTCGACGCCGACGGCCAGCACCTGCCGTCGGAGATGTCGCGCCTGGTCGAGCCGGTGCTGAGCGGCGAGGTCGACGTCGCCCACGGCTCCCGCGTGCTCGGCCACGCCGACCGCAACCACTTCGCCCGCGAGCTGGGCATCGTCTTCTTCAACCGGCTCGTGTCCTTCATCACCCGCACCCACGTCACCGACTGCTCCAACGGCTACCGCGCCGTGCGCACCACGGTCCTGCCGCAGCTGGTCCTGCGCCAGGAGCAGTTCCACACCTCCGAGTTCATGATCGAGGCGATCAAGCGCGGCGTCCCCGCCAAGGAGGTGCCGATCACGGTCGAACAGCGCCTCCACGGCCACTCCAAGAAGCCGGCCGTGATGCGCTACGGGATCGGCTTCGCCAACGCGATCGTCCGCACCTGGCTGCGATAGCGCGCGGCCGGTCCCCGCGCCCGCCGTGCGCGTCGATCGCCTCGCTCGGCGGGTCAGCCGCGGACGCCGGGATGGCGGACGGCGCGCGGGTCGGGCAGGTAGAGCTCGGCGCCGCAGCGCGGGCAGACCTGGACGTAGAGCTTCAACGGCTTCAGGCACTGCGGACACTGGCGTTCGGGTTCGTCGCGCTCGCGGCGGGAGAGGATCACGGCGATCAGGCCGATGATCGGCAGCACCCCGCCGACCACGAACCAGATCCAGAAGGAGCTGCCCTTGGCCTTGCCGATGATCCCCGTGCCGAGGCCGCAGAAGAAGACGATGATCAGGTACTCGAAGCCCATCTCCCCCCATTGTGCCGATTCGGGATCGGGTCGCGAGGAGCGTTCGCAGTTCTCCGCGAATAGCGCGGAGAAGTGCGAACGCTCGGTGGGGGCTGGGTCGGCGTTCGCAGTTATCCGCGCATAGCGCGGATAACTGCGAACGCGCTGCGGGCGGGCTGCGGGCGGGCGGTGGGGCGGGTCAGCCGAGGCGTTTGGGGCGGGTGGCCGAGCCGAGCTCGGAGAGGTCGCGGCCGAACGGCAGGCTGGCCGTCCAGTCGAGGACCGCGTGGGCCTTGCGGGCGTAGCCCGGGATCTGGCTCATGTGGTAGCTGCGGGCGAGGAACCAGGCCGGGAAGCCGCGGAACTTGCGCTCGCCGATCCGGCCGACCGCCTTGTAGCGGCCGAGGTTCACGAAGGCGGCCTCGCTGCGGTACTCGAAGGCCTCCGGCGTGCCGATCCCCAGCTCGGCGGCGATGTTGCGGGCCGCCACCGGGCCCTGGCGGACGGCGTGCTGGGCGGTCGGCGGGCACTGGCCGCCGCGCGGGTCGGGGGCGGCGGCGCAATCGCCGATCGCCCAGACCGAGTCGAGCCCCTCGACCCGCAGGTGGTCGTCGACCGGGACCTTGCCGCGCTCGTCGAGCGGCACGTTCAGGTCTTTGAGCACCGGCGCCGCGGCGACGCCGGCGGTCCAGACGACGGTCTGCGTCGGCACGACCTCACCGGTGGAGAGCGTCAACGAGTTCGGGCCGACCTCCTTCAGCTGGGTCTCCAGCTTGATGTCGATGCCGCGCCCGCGCAGCTCGCGCAGGGCGTACTCGGCCAGCTCCAGGTCGATCTCCGGCAGCACCCGCGGCGCCGCCTCGACCAGGATCCAGCGCATCCCGTGCAGGCGGGCGCGCGGGTAGCTGTCCATCGCGTCGGCGGCGAAGTCCTGCAGCTCGGCGAGCGCCTCGAGCCCCGCGTAGCCGCCGCCGATGAAGACGAACGTGAGCAGTTCCTCGCGCCGCTGGTGCTCCTGGGTCGCGTTGGCTTCCTCGAGGTTCTCGACGATCCGGTTGCGCAGCCAGATCGCGTCGGCGAGGCCCTTGAAGCCGATCGCGTGCTCGCCGAGGCCGGGGATCGGCAGCGTCCGCGAGACCGACCCGAGCGACAGCAGCAGCTGGTCGTAGGGCACCGTCTCGGTGGCGCCGCTGTTCGCCCGCAGGTCGACGGTCTTGGCGTCCGGGTCGTGGCCGACGATCGCGCCCAGCCGGATGTAGGTGCGCTTGAGGATGTCGCGCAGCGGCGTCACCACGTGGCGCGGCTCGAGCGTCCCGGCGGCGGCCTCGGGCAGGAACGGCGTGTAGGTCGAGAAGTTCGTCTCGTTGACCAGCATCAGCCGCGCCGACTGCTTCGGCATCGTGCGCTCGAGCTCGCGCGCGGCGGCCAGCCCTCCGAATCCACCTCCGGCGATGACGACGTTCCAAGCCATCAGCAGAAACTAGCAGCTTGTAACAACTTGTTACAAAGTGCTCCCTGCCACATGGACCGGGTGGGTCCTCGGCGGAGCCTCCAAGCTGTTGCTCCGACGAGGGCCCACCCGGTCCATACGGGACTACATTCCAAGTTGTTCCCTGATCAGGCGATTGACCTCGCCGCCGTCGGCGCGTCCCTTCGTCTCCCGCATCACGGCGCCGACGATGGCGCCGATCGCCTTGCCGTTGCCGCCGCGGATCTGCTCGGCGGCGGCCGGGTCGGCCTCGATCGCGGCGGCGACGATGCCGGCCAGCTCACCGTCATCTCCCCCCATCTGGGCGAGTCCCTCGCGCTCGACGATCGCCGCCGGGTCGCCGCCCTCGGCGACCATGATCGCCAGCACCTTGCGGCCGCTGCCGTGGGAGATCGTCTTGTTCGCCGCGAGCCCGATCAGCTCCGCGAGCGCGGCGGCGGGCACGGCCGGCGCGGCGAAGTCCTCCTCGCCCCGCTCGGCGGCGCGCAGTGCCGCGGTCAGGTCGCCGGTCACCCAGTTGGCGACGACCCGCGGCTCGATCGCCTTGCCGTCGGCCGCGGCGACGACCGCCTCGAAGTAATCGGCCTGCGCCGGGTCCCCGGCCAGCAGGCGCGCCTGGGCCTGGTCGAGGCCGAGATCGCCTTCGTAGCGGGCCATCCGCGCGGCCGGCAGCTCCGGCAGCGACTCGCGCGCCTCGGCCAGCATCGCCTCGGTCGGCGCGATCGCGACCAGGTCTGGCTCGGGGAAGTAGCGGTAGTCGTGCGCCTCCTCCTTGGAGCGCAGCGAGGTCAGATCGCCGCTCGCCGGGTCGAAGTGGAGCGTCTCCTGTTCGACCGTCCCCCCCGCCTCGACCAGCGCCCGCTGGCGCTCCAGCTCGGCCTCGATCCCGCGCTGCAGGAAGCGGAAGCTGTTCATGTTCTTCAGCTCGGTCTTGGTGCCGAGCTCGGTCGAGCCGGCCGGGCGCACCGAGACGTTGGCGTCGACCCGCAGGCTCCCCTCCTCCATGTTCACGTCGGAGACGCCGAGTTGGCGGACCGTCTCGCGCAGCAGGCGCGCCCACTCGGCCGCTTCGGCGGCGCCGCGCAGGTCGGGCTCGGTGACGATCTCCACCAGCGGCGTGCCGCCGCGGTTGAAGTCGACCAGCGAGGCTCCGGAGCCGTGGATGCGCCCCGACTCGCCGACGTGGATCGACTTCGCCGCGTCCTCCTCCAGGTGGGCGCGGTGGATGCGGATGTCGCCGAGTCGCCCGGGGCCGCAGATCGGGATGTCGTACTGGCTGATCTGGTAGGCCTTCGGGTTGTCCGGATAGAAGTAGTTCTTGCGGTGGAAGATCGAGCGCGGGGCGATCTCGCAGCCGAGCGCCAGGCCGATCTTCAGGGCGAAGCGGATCGCCTCCTCGTTGGGCACCGGCAGGACGCCCGGGTGGGCGAGGCAGATCGGGCAGGTGTGCACGTTCGGCTCGTCGCCGAAGGAGAGCTCACAGCCGCAGAACATCTTCGTCCGGGTCGCCAGCTGGACGTGGATCTCGAGGCCGATGACCGCCTCCAGCTCAGCCACGGGCACCTCCCTTCCAGGGGGCCGCGTCGCCGGCCGCGGCGGCGAAGCCGAGCGCGCCCTCGAGCGCGTGCGCGGCCTCCAGCAGCCGCTGCTCGGCGAAGGCGGGCGCGGCGATCTGGAAGCCGACCGGCAGCGGCGCGGCGCCATCGCCGGCGTTCTCCGGCGCGGCCAGCCCGGCCGGGATCGAGATCGCCGGGATGCCGGCGAGGCTCATCGGCACGGTGAAGAAGTCGTTCAGGTACATCGCCAGCGGGTCGTCGGTCTTCTCCCCCAGCCCGAACGCCACCGAGGGCGAGGTCGGGGTGACGACGAAGTCGACGTCGGCGAAGGCGGCGTCGAAGTCCTGGGCGATCCGCGTGCGCACCTTCTGCGCCTGGCCGTAGTAGGCGTCGTAGTAGCCGGAGGAGAGCGCGTAGGTGCCGAGCATGATCCGCCGCTTGACCTCGGCGCCGAAGCCCTCCGAGCGGGTCGTCTCGTACATCTCGATCAGGTCGCCGTCGCCGCCCGAGCGCACCCCGTAGCGGACGCCGTCGTAGCGGGCGAGGTTCGAGGAGGCCTCGGCCGGGGCGATCACGTAATAGGCGGAAATGCCGTGCTCGGCGTGCGGCAGGTGGATCTCGGCGACCTCGCCGCCGAGCTCCTCGATCCGCGCGAGCGTCGCCTCGAAGACGGAGCGCACGCCGGCGTCGAGCGCCGCCGCGCCGATCTCGGCGGGGACGCCGAAGCGCAGCCCGGAGAGGTCCTCGCGGGTCGGCACCGAGACGCCGCCGCCGAGGCCGACCGAGGTCGAGTCGAGCGGGTCCTTGCCGTGCAGGACGTCGAGCAGGAGCGCCGCGTCGGCGACGTCGCGGGTCAGCGGGCCGCACTGGTCGAGCGAGGAGGCGAAGGCGATCATCCCGAAGCGGGAGATCGCGCCGTAGGTCGGCTTCAGCCCGACGATGCCGCAGAGCGAGGCGGGCTGGCGGATCGAGCCGCCGGTGTCGGTGCCGAGCGCGGCCGGGGCGAGGCCGCCGGCGACCGCCGCCGCCGAGCCGCCCGAGGAGCCGCCGGGGACGCGACCGCGGTCCCACGGATTGAGCACCGGCCCGTAGGCGGAGTTCTCGTTGGAGGAGCCCATCGCGAACTCGTCCATGTTGGTCTTGCCGAGCACGCGGGCCCCCGCCGCGGCGAGCTTGCGCACCGCGGTCGCCGTGTAGGGCGGGCGGTAGCCCTCGAGGATGCGCGACCCGGCCGTGGTCGGGATGCCCTCGGTGGTGAAGATGTCCTTGACCGCGATCGGCACGCCGGCCAGCGGGCCGGACTCGGCGGGCGCGGGCGGGTTGGCGCCGTACGGGGTCTCCTCGCCCTCGCCGGGCGGCGCGCCCTCGCCCGCGCCGGTCCAGTCGCCGGCGCCCGGCGCGCCCGACTCGTCGGTCCACAGGTAGGCGTTCAGCTCGTCGCCGGCGGCGGCGGCGCGCCAGGCGGCGCCGTACTCCGCGGCCGAGATCTCGCCCGCGGCGATCCTCGCCGCCGCCTCGGCGACGGTCAGGTCGAGCAGGTCGGCCATCACTCGGCGTCGGCCTGGGGCGAGGGGACGCGGAAGGCGCCGTCGAACGGCTCCGGCGCGGAGCGCAGCGCCACCGCGGGCGGCAGGCTCGTCCAGGGACGGTCGGCGCGCAGGACGTTCTCCAGGTGGACGACGTGGGAGGTCGGCTCGACGCCCTCGAGGTCGAGGCCACGGATCCGGTCGACGTGCTCGAGGATGCCCGACAGCTCGCCGGCCATCGTCTCGACTTCGGCGTCGTCGAGGCGCAGCCGGGACAGGCGCGCGACGTGGAGGACCTGCTCGCGATCGATCACGGTGCCGATTCTAGGTGGATCGCCCCCGGCTGTTCCTTATGCCGGGATGCCGGCGGAAAGGAACAGCTGGACGAGGGGGTGGTCAGGGCTTCGGGCGACCCGCGGGCTTCCCCTTGGCGGCGGCCTGCGATCGCGGCGGGCGCCTTGGCGACTCCAGCCGCTTGGCGATCGCCGCGAAGGAGGTCCCTTCCGTCGCCATCGTCCGCCAACCGCCGTAGGCGATGCCGAGCGCGGCGGCGAGGGCGAGGAAGATCGCCGGCTTCACGGTGGTTTCGAAGGAGAGATCCGAGAAGGCCCCCTCGGGGCCCGGCGGGACGACGATGCGCAGCGCGATCAGGAGCGCGGCCAGCCCGCCGAGGACGCAGACCGCGGCACCCGGCGGGATCGCCGGCTTCCAGTCCGAGCCGGACAGGCGCAGCAGCGCAGCCCCGACCGCGACGACGATCGCCAGCATCAGGAACAGCGGGATCACTTCCAGCGCCTGCCAGGCGTCCCCGCCGCCGCCCGCCGCCACGACCGCGCCCAACCGTTCGCCACCGGTCGTCGGCTTGACGCCGAACCAGTCGATGAACATCAGCACGAAGAGCAGGACCGCGGCGATGAGCGAGATCGCCTCACCGGCCCGCAATCGCGCGAGCGACCCACCGGCCCGCCGCCGCCCGCGCGCCGCGCGCTCCTGGTCAGACCTCTCCGCCGTCGGCTCCTTGCCGGGCCTCCCGGCCCCGGCCGCCGCGGCGGGGCTCACCGGTGCCCCGTCCGCGCCCGCGCCGCCTGCAGGGTGTTGTGGAGGAGCATCGCGATCGTCATCGGCCCCACCCCGCCGGGGACCGGCGTGATCGCCTCGGCGACCTCGGAGACCGCGTCGTAGTCGACGTCCCCCGCCAGCCCGTCCTCGAGCCGGTTCATGCCGACGTCGATCACCACCGCGCCGGGCTTCACCGCCGCCTTGCCCAGGAGGCGCGGCACGCCGACCGCGGCGACCAGGACGTCGGCGCGGGCGCAGACCGCGTCGAGGTCGCGGGTCCGCGAGTGGCACATCGTCACCGTCGCGTTGGCCATCAGCAGCAGGCGGGCGACCGGCACCCCGACCAGCTTCGAGCGGCCGATCACCACCGCGTCGGCGCCCTCCAGCTCGACGCCCTCGTGGTCGAGCAGCTCCATCACCCCGGCGGGCGTGCAGGGGACGAGGCCGGGCGTCCCGTGGGCGAGCAGCCCGGCGTTCGCCGGCGTCAGCCCGTCGACGTCCTTTGCCGGATCGATCAGCGCCACCACCCGGTCGGAGTCGAGGTGGTCGGGCAGCGGCAGCTGGACGAGGATGCCGTCGACGTCCTCGTCGGCGCCGAGCCCCGCCACCAGCTCCTCGAGCTCCTCCTGGCGGATCGCCGCGGGCGGCGCCTGGTGGACCGAGCGGATGCCGACCTCTTCGCAGGCCTTGATCTTGTTGCGGACGTAGATCTCCGACGCCGGGTCCGCGCCGACCAGCACCGTCGCCAGCGCCGGCGTCCGCCCCGACTCGGCCTCGTAGGCGGCGAGATCCACCTTCACCCGCTCTTTCACCGCCGCCGCCACGGCTTTGCCGTCGATCACCCGGGCCGCCATCGCTACCGCTTCCTGATCGGCGCGTAGTCGGCCATCAGCTTGCGCTCGGCGCCGTCCTCGGAGAAGCGGACGACGATCACGCCGCCCGGCTCGACCCCGGTCACCACGCCGTCGCCGAAGGAGGCGTGGACGACGTCGTCGCCGGTGCGCATCTCGAGCGCGGGGCCGGGGTCGACCGGCTCCGCGGCGGCAGGCGCGCCGAGGCCGGAGCCGCCGGAGCCCCAATCGCCGCCGAGCCCCGCGCCGCCGCCGTAGGAGGTCGAGCCCCAGGTCATCCCGCTCCCCGCCGCGGTGGAGCTGCGTTCGGTCAGCTCGGCCGGGATCTCGTCGATGAAGCGCGAGGGCAGGTTGCGCTCGGAGCGTCCGAAGAGCCGCCGTTCACGCGCCCAGGTCAGATAAAGGCGGCGTTCGGCCCGGGTGATGCCGACATAGCAGAGGCGCCGCTCCTCCTCTTCGCCGCCTTCCTCGAGCGAGCGCATGTGCGGGAAGGCGCCGTCCTCCATGCCGACGATGAAGACCGTGTCGTACTCCAGGCCCTTGGCGTTGTGCAGGGTCATCAGCGTCACCAGTTCGCGCTCCTCGCCCTCCAGCGCGTCCTGCTCGCCGCGCAGCGCGTTCTGCTGCAGGTACTCCTCCAGCGGCGGGACCTCGCTGTCGCCCTCGATCTCACGCTCGCGGTCGAACTCGGCGGCGCCCTCCAGCAGCGCCTCGAGGTTTTCGGCCCGCCCTTCGGCTTCCACCGTCCGCTCCGCCGCCAGCGCCTCCAGGTAGCCGGTCTCGTTCAGCACCCGCTCCAGGATCGAGTGCACCGAGGACCCCTCGACCCGGTCTTTGAGCGAGTCCATCGTCTCGAAGAAGCGGCCGACGGACTTGATCGCGGCGCCGCTCAGCCCCGGCACCTCCTCGGCCCGCTCGATCACTTCCCAGATCGTCAGCCCGGCGGTGTTCGCGTAGGCGGCGAGCCGGCCCTGGGTGGTGTCGCCGATCCCCCGCCGCGGCGAGTTGACGATCCGCCCGAAGGAGACCAGGTCGGCCGGGTTGACCAGGAAGGTGAGGTAGGCGATCGCGTCTTTGATCTCGGCCCGTTCGTAGAACTTGGTGCCGCCGATCACCTGGTAGCTGACGTCGTAGCGCTTCAGCGTCTCCTCGACCACCCGGCTCATCGCGTTGGTCCGGTAGAAGATCGCCACCCCGGAGCGCTTCACGCCCTCCTCCTCGGCCAGCCGGTCGATCTCGCCGCCGACCCAGCGGGCCTCCTCGTGTTCGTCGCCGAGCTCGCGCAGCTGCAGCGGCTCGCCGCCGACGGCCTCGGTCCACATCTCCTTCGGGCTAGTGCGCCGTTCGCTGTTGCGGGAGACGACCGCAGTCGCGGCCGAGAGGATCTTCTGCGTCGAGCGGTAGTTCTGCTCGAGCTTGACCACCGCCGCTTCCGGGAAGTCGGCCTCGAAGTCGAGGATGTTGCGGATGTCGGCGGACCTGAAGCTGTAGACGCTCTGGTCCTCGTCGCCGACCACCATCAGGTTGCCGTGCTCTTTGGCCAGCAGCTGCAGCAGCCGGTACTGGGCGTGGTTGGTGTCCTGGTACTCGTCGACGAGCACCTGGCGGAACGTGCGCCGCCAGCGGTCGCGGACGTCCTCGAACAGCTCCAGGGCATTGACGGTGCGGACCAGGAGGTCGTCGAAGTCCATCGCGTTGGCCTCGAGCATCCGCTTCTCGTAGAGCGGGAAGACGTCGGCGACGACTTCCTCGAACCCGCCGACCGTCGCTTCGGCGTAGGCGGAGGGGTCGACCAGCTGGTTCTTGGCGGCCGAGATCTTCCCCTGCACGGCGCGCGGCGGGTAGCGTTTCGGGTCCACCCCGAGCTCGGCCAGGCAGCGTTTGACCATCCGCAGCGAGTCGCCCTGGTCGTAGATCGTGAAGCCCTTCGAGTAGCCGAGCCGCTCGGCGTCGACCCGCAGCATCCGCGCGCAGGCGGAGTGGAAGGTGGTCACCCACATCGCCCGCACCGAGCGACCGATCAGCCCGGCGACCCGCTCGCGCATCTCCGCCGCCGCCTTGTTGGTGAAGGTGATCGCGAGGATCTCCCCCGGGCGGGCGGCGCCGGTCGCCAGCAGGTAGGCGACCCGGTGGGTGAGCACGCGGGTCTTGCCGGAGCCCGCGCCGGCCAGCACCAGGAGCGGCCCGTCGCCGTGCTCGACCGCGTCCCGCTGCGGCGGGTTGAGGTCGGCGAGCAGCCGCTCGGCCCGGTCGGCGCCGGGCTCGGTCGGCGCCCCGAAGAGGTCGGTCCCGGCGCCCGCGGACGGCTCTTGGTCGGCCTGCAGGCTCACCGGTCGAGCATAGCCAGGGACTCGGCGGGGCCCTCCCGAGGGACGGGCGGCCCCGCTCGCCGAGCGTCTGCATTTAGGCCCGCCAGGCGGGCCTAAATGCAGACGCCGGCTACGCGCAGCCTTCGGCCAGTTCGACGATCGGCTGCGGGGAGCCGCTGAAGAACAGGACTTCCGCCTGCGCCCTGCTCGACTTGGCGACCTTTTCGGCGATGCAGCGCGCCTGCGCCTTGGTGACGCCTTCGGGGTGCGCTTCGAAGCGTTCTTCGAAGGCCTGGCCGAGCGCCGCGCCGTCGTAGTGGGCGAAGCCGTCGATGTGGTCGAGCTTCCAGGCCCCGCCTTCTTCGACCAGCGCCATGTCGAGCGTCTGCGAGTCCAGGGGACCGCCTTCGAACGTGACCTCCGCGGTCGCCTTGGAGCCGTTCACCGCGACGTTGGAGACCTTGACCGCCTTCGCCCTTTCGTCGCCTTCCTTGGCTTCGCGTTCGCAGGTGCGAACCGCGGCGGCGCCCTTCTGCTCGCTGTTCTGTTCGACGAAGCGCCGCGTCTGGAGCGCGGTGCAGTTGCGCGGGTCGTTGCTCGTCGCCGCCTTTTCGATCGTCGCCGTGATCTCGCCCTCGCTGCCGGAGCCGCCACCGCAGGCGGCGACCGTCGGCGCCGAGAGCGCCAGCAGGGCAAGCGGGACGAGGATGCGCTTGTTGACGGGGTTCATCGCGGTCCGGGACGGAGAACGGGACCGACGCGCAGCTTAGAGCCGGCGGCGGCGCTCAGCCACCCGCCGGCGAGCGACCGCTGCGCGGCGCGATCCCCGGCTGGTCGCGTTTCTCGGCGGGGGCGCCCTCGCCGCCGTCGACCTCGGCGAGCCGCGATTCCAGTTCCGCGATCCGCTCCGAGAGCGCCTTGATCGCGTCGGCGATCGGGTCCGGCAGGTGGATCCAGTCGGCGTCGGGCCCTTCCAGGCGCCGCCCTTCCAGCCGTACCGGGTGGCCCGGGTTGCCGACCACCGTCGCGCCCGCCGGCACGTCCTCGACGACGACCGTGTTGGCCCCGATTTTCGCGCACTCGCCGATCTCGATCGGTCCCAGCAGCTTCGCCCCCGAGCCGACGGTGACGTTGTCGCCGACCGTCGGGTGGCGCTTGCCGCGCTGGAAGCCGGTCCCGCCCAGGGTCACGCCCTGGTAGAGGGTCACGCAGTCGCCGATCCTCGCCGTCTCGCCGATCACCACCCCGGAGCCGTGGTCGATGAAGAAGCGCTTGCCGATCTTCGCCGCCGGATGGATCTCCACCCCGGTGACGGCGCGGCTGAGGTAGGCGATCACGCGCGGGGCCAGCGGCACCCCGGCGGCGCGCAGCGCGTGGGCGGCGCGGTGGGCGAGCAGCGCCTGCACTCCCGCCCAGCTGGTCAGGATCTCGAAGCTCGAGACCCCCTGCGCGGCCGGGTCGCGGTCGCGCGCCGCGCTGACGTCGGCGCGGATCTCGGCGAACGCCCTGCGGATCATGGTGCGAAAAAGGGTAGGGACATGTAGCGCTCACCCGAATCGCAGACGATCGTCACGACCCTCTTGCCGGCCATCTCGGGGCGCGCCGCGACCTCGAGGGCGGCGTGGATGTTGGCGCCCGACGAGATCCCGGCCAGGATCCCCTCACCGCTCGCCGCCCGGCGCGCCGCCTCCAGCGCGTCCTCGTCGGAGACCGGCATCACCTCGTCGATCACCGCCCGGTCGAGGACCTCGGGGACGAACCCGGCGCCGATCCCCTGGATCTTGTGCGGGCCCGGCCGACCGCCGGAGAGCACCGGCGAGGCGGCCGGCTCGACCGCGACGACCAGCGCCTCGGGCGCCCGTTCCTTCAGCATCCGCCCCACCCCGGTGATCGTGCCGCCGGTGCCCACCCCGGTCACGAAGGCGCCGACCTCGCCGTCGGTGTCGCGCCAGATCTCCTCGGCGGTGGTGCGCCGGTGGGCCTCGGGGTTGGCGGGGTTGGAGAACTGCATCGGCATGAAGCCCTTGCGCTGGTCGCGGATCTGCTCGGCCAGCGCCACCGCCTCGTTCATCCCGCCGAGGCTCGGCGTCTCGCGCACGGTGGCGCCGTAGGCGCGCAGCAGCTTGCCCCGCTCACGGCTCATCCCTTCCGGCAGGGTGAGGATCAGCTCGTAGCCGCGCGCCGCGCAGACCATCGCCAGGGCGATCCCGGTGTTGCCGCTGGTCGGCTCGACGACCACCGAGCGCCCCGGCTCGATCTCGCCGCTCTCCTCGGCGGCGTCGATCATCGCCACCCCGATCCGGTCCTTGACCGAGCCGCCCGGGTTGAAGTACTCGAGCTTTGCGCAGACCTGGCCCTCCAGCCCGCTCCCGAGCCGCTCCAGCGCCACCAGCGGGGTGTTGCCGACGACGGCCGACGCCTCCGGTCCGATCCTCATCGGAGCGAGTCTAGATTGCCGTCGCCGATCTGGGCGAGGCGCGGAAGAGCACATGGTCGAGCCCCGCGTGCACGACCTGGCCGGCGCGGGTCATGCCGAGCTTCTCGGCGACCCGCAGCGAGGCGGCGTTGGTCGGCAGCACCATCGCGAAGACCTCCTCCAATCCCAGCTCGGCAGCGAAGTCGAGGGCGGCCGTCCCGGCCTCGGTCGCGAACCCCTCGCCGTGGCGGTTCGGGTCGATCGTCCACAGCACCTCGATCCCCGCCTTCGCGCCGACATCGGTCCGCCTCAAGCCGACCCGACCGACGTAGTCGCCGCTCCCCCGCGCGATGACCGCCCACGGCCCGAACCCGAGGCGCCCCCATTCGCGTTCGTCGGCGACCAGCCACTCGTCGCCATCGGCAGGGACGAACGGCGGCTCCGGCGCCGGCCGCAGCCATTCGCCCGTCGTCGGGTGCATCAGCAGGGCTCGGTAGTCGGCCGCGTCCCCCGGGCCGGGCGGCCGCAGCAGCAGCCGCTCCGTGGTGCGCACCTCGTCGGTCACGCCGGGGACTGTACGGGCTACTCGGCGGGCGGGTCGGCGGGAAGTCAGGCGTCGAGGGGAGAGTCGAAGCCAAGCAAGCGCGCAGGTGGAGGGGATGCCCTCCTCGCCCCGAGCCTCGCAGCCGCCTTTCCGCGTCGGTTGCGGATCTGTTCGATTTCCCTGAAAGCGGCAGTCGAGGCGGTCACCATTTCGCTCCATCCCTGCTCGTCGAGCTTCATCGCGATCCAGGTGAGATGGCGGTCCGTCCGGGTGTCAAACGTCTCTGACATCAGCGCCCCTTCGACCCGGGCCAGGAGGCCCTGCACGATCGTCTTCGCTGATCCGCTCTTTCTCGCTCGTCGGGATTCAGCTCGCTCCACTCGAGGTCGGAGAAGTAGGCCCGGCCGACTGCCGCGGTAGACGTGTTCGATCGAGCCCCGTCGCTTGTTCTGCTCGACGACCTCGAGGCACCCGTACTCCGCCAGCTCACGAAAGTGGTAGGCGACGTGCGAGACCTCCATGTCCGCGGGCGCGAATCCTTCGCGACAGAACTCGACCGGGCTCATGTCGCGCTGGTTCAGGATTTCGAGAATGCGCACCCGCAGCGGATGGGCGAGCGCGGCGCCGCCGTGGATCGGTCGCGTTCGGCGCGAGTGGCCTTACTCCGTAACCCGTTGGCTTCTTCGATCACTCGACTCCATTCGTGCGAAGAGCATAGTGACCGAAATCGCGGCGTCTGGCAAACCGGCCCTCCACACCCGCTGTTTTCCCGTGCATACAACTGCTTCCGGCCGCCTCAGCGCGAGCGGCACGCCATTTCAGCGTGTATCCAGGCCAGGGGAAAGGAGGTGAGCAATGAGGCTCTCCGGCAACAGCCTGCCGGCGCTTCCGAGCGCCGGCGTCAGCAAGGGCAACTAGCTTCGGTCGCCGGGCGGCTTCTCGGCGCCGCCACGGCCACACCCGAGCGAGCCCCGCCTCGCGGCCCGCCTGCCGTGCCTGCCGCCGCGCGCCCGCCGACCGTGAGTACGCCAGGGCGCGCGCAGCCCGGCAGGTGGCCCGCGATACTCCGGCCGGACGCCAACCGAACGAGCGAAGAAAGCGACGGCACCCATGGCTGACTCCCCCTCCCGGCTGATCGACGAGCGAATTGCCGAGCTGGACGACTGGCGGGGCGAGACGCTCGCCCGCGTCCGGGCACTCATCCACGAGGCCGACCCCGAGGTCGAGGAGACCTGGAAATGGCGCGGCGTCCCGGTCTGGGAGCACGGCGGGATCGTCTGCACCGGCGAGACCTACAAGAAGGCGGTCAAGCTCACCTTCGCCAAGGGCGCCTCGCTGGACGACCCGACCGGCCTGTTCAACTCGAGCCTCGGCGGCAACACCCGGCGCGCGATCGACATCCACGAGGGCGAGGCGATCGACGAGCGGGCGCTGCGGGACCTGGTCCGCGCCGCGGTCGCCCTCAACGCCGCGCGCTGAGCACGCTCGTTCACCTGAGCCTCCTCTGGCCGCTCAGGCGAAGGGGCGGCGCGGCTGCTGGCTAGATGAAGTACATGCCGGAGCCGGCCTCTTCGGCTTCGCGGCGGGCGACTTCGGCGATCGTCGTCTGGCCGAGCACCTTGCGCAGGGCGCCGACGCCCTCCGCCCAGATGCCGCCCGCCTCCTCGGCTTCGGAGCCGATCTTGCCGTCGAGGGTCTGGACGACCTCGAGCACGGTGATCTCTTCGGCGGGGCGCGAGAGGGTGTAGCCGCCGCGCATCCCCCGGTGGCTGGTCAGCAGGCCTGCGCGGCGCAGGGTCGAGAAGAGCTGCTCGAGGAACTGCTCGGGGATGTCACGCCGCTCGGCCAGCTCCTTGATCGGCACCGGCCGCTCGCCCGACCGGGCGAGCTCGGCGAGCGCAACGACCGCATAGCGCGACTTGGACGTGATCGAGATCACCAGGGTTTTCTACCGCACCACCGACCCTTGGCTAGGATCGATGGCACTTGGGCGAAGCCCTCCATCCGGGTGCCCGTAAGCAAACGAGTGATCGGAATCAGTCCTGAGCGAACGCCCACAATGTCTTGTCGTGGACGTCCACCCGCTGGTGCGGTTGGGCGTCAGAGAATTGCTGGCCAATGATTTCGAGGTGCAGGAGGCGTCCGGTCGCGAGGAAGCGCTCGGCTTCGTGCGCGACATCGGTGACTTCGACGTCGCGATCGTCGACATGGCGTGGCGCCTGAACGGCGCGGGACCCTCGATCAGCGGCACCGAGACGATCCGCGAGATGCGCCGCGCCGCGCCCGTTTTGGGGATCGTCGCCCACGGCGACCGACCCGAGCGCCATCTCGCCAGCGCCGCGCTCAGCGCCGGCGCGAGCGCCTACGTCGCCCGCACGGCGGGTCCCGACCAGCTGCGCAAGGCGGTCGACGCGGCGTCCGCGCAGGAGCGCTTCGTCGACGCCGACGTGCCGCCGAAAGGGTCGCGCGGCGTCATCACCAAGCGCCAGCGGGAGATCCTGCAGCTGCTCGCCGACGGCGAGTCGACCACGGTCGCCGCCCGCCAGCTCGGTCTCTCCGAGGAGACCGTCAAGACGCACATGAAGAACACCCTCGCCCGCCTCGGCGCCAAGAACCGCAGCCACGCCGTCGCCATCGGCCTGCGCGAATCCCTGATCGTCTGAGCCGTCGGCGAGCCGTCCCCGGACGCGGAGGCGAGGCCGCGAGATCGCCGAAGCCTCGCCGAGAGCCGCCCCCCGGACGCGGGAGCAGGGGCGGGAGATCGCCGAGAAGACCGGAAAGCCGCCCCCGGACGCGGAGGCGAGGCCGCGAGATCGCCGGTCATGATGAGCGCGGCCTCGCCGGAGCAGAGGAGGCGGCGCTTATATGTCAGATCCAGCCGCGGTCGCGCGCGGTGAGCACGGCCTGCGCCCGGTCGACGGCGCCGATCTTGCCGTAGACGTTGTGCAGGTGGGTGCGGATGGTCGACACCGAGAGGTGCATTTCGGTGGCGATCTGCTTGTAGACCATGCCTTCGGAGAGGTGGCGGAGGACGTCGAGCTCGCGCGCCGAGAGCGGGCACGGCTCGCTGATCCGCCCCACCTCGGCCCTCGCCAGCGGGAGTTCGTAGAGCAGCTCGCGGAGGCCGTCGGCGCCAAGGCCGATCCGGTCGCAGGCCGCGATCAGCTTCTCCGGCGCGATCGCCTCGCCGTTGGTGTAGTGGGCGACCATGTCGGCGGCGGAGGTCATCGCCGCGAGTCCCTCGGCGTCCTCGGCGTGGTGGCGCTCGATCGCCACCGCCAGTCGCTGCGGCAGGTTCCAGCGCCGCGCCAGCACGCCGCCGACCAGCGCGTGGTCGATGCCCAGCTGCTCGCGTTCGTCGCGCAGCCGCTGCTCGGGGGTGCGCGAGGCGGCGTCGAAGTAGACCTTGTAGCCGGGGTGCAGGCGGGAGATGACGAGCCGGCCGATGTCGTGGAGCAGCGCCGCGGCCGCGAGCTCGTCGCGTTCGGCCCAACCGACCGCGCGGCCGATCTGGTCGGCGGCGCGCTGCGTGGCGAGCGCGTGGACGCGGAAGCGCTCCGGCTTCAGCTCCCAGCCGCCGCCTGCCTCGAAGAAGTCGAAGCTCGGCGCGGTCCCGGCGATCGCCAGCACGCCGGAGGGCTTCAGCACGTCGACCGCGCCCGGGATGCCCGCGACCCCGCCGGCCGCCATGCCGCCGCGGTTGGCGAAGCGCAGCACCGAGATCGCCAGCGCGACGTCGGCCTCGACCGCTTCCACGAGATCGCCCACCCGGGCCGTCTCCGCGGTCGCCGCGGCGATCACCCGCTCGCGCGACTCGATCAGGACCGGGAAGCGCTCGACCGCCTCGAAGGCCTCGGCGAGCCTGCTCCCCGGCGCCGGTGCGCCCCGCCCAGCGGACTTGGCGGTGATTCCCGCGTCGCTAGGGCGTTCGCTCGTCTGCGTGGTGGTGCCTGCCATCTCGCACACCATCGGCAGATGAAGTCCGAGGGTTTAGCGACGCATTCCTGTGTTTTCGGTATCAACGCCGAAGAATCGTGCGTAACCGGCTCAGCGAGCAGCGGAGAGCCGCCTCGAGGCGTCTCGCACGCGCTCCAGCGTCCGCTCCCTGCCGAGCGTCGCCAGCGACTCGAAGATCCCCGGCGAGACCGAGGTGCCGGTGATCGCGACGCGCAGCGGCTGGTAGAGCCGCCCGGGCTTCACCTCGAAGCGCTCCAGCAGCGGCGCCAGCCCCGCCTCGATCGCCTCCGGCGTGAAGGGCTCGACCGCGGCGAGCGCCTCGGCGGCGGCGTCGAGCATCTCCCCCGTCCCCTCTTTCATCACCTTGTTCCAGGACTTCTCGTCGTCGACCGGCGGCTCGTAGAGGAAGCGGATCAACGGCCACACCTCGGCCAGCGTCTGCGCTTTGTCCTGCGTGATCGCGCAGGCCGCGCGCAGGCGCTCGTCCGGCTCGCGGCCGAGGTGGCGGGCGACCGCCAGCGTGTATTCCTCGAGCGGCATCTCGCGCATGAAGCGGCCGTTCAGCCAGCGCAGCTTCTTCTCGTCGAAGATCGCCGCGGCCTTGCCGACGTCGGCGACCTCGAATCGCCGGATCAGCTCGTCGGTCGACATCATCGTCGTGTCGTCGTCGGTGCCCCAGCCGAGCAACGCCAGGTAGTTGCGGACCGCGGCGGGCAGGTAGCCGGCCTCGCGAAGCTCCTGCACGGAGGCGGCGCCATGGCGCTTGGAGAGCTTCTTGCCGTCGGGCCCGTGCAGCAGCGGCAGGTGGGCGTAGCGCGGCGGCTCGTGGCCGAGCGCCCGCAGCACGAGCAGCTGCTTCGGCGTGTTGGACAGGTGGTCGTCGCCGCGGACGACCTCGGTCACGCCCATCTCGGCGTCGTCGACCGCGACCGCGAAGTTGTAGAGGACCGAGCCGTCGCCGCGGGCGATCACGAAGTCGTCGTAGGCGGCGTTGGGGAAGGAGACCGGGCCGTGGATCAGGTCGTCGACCACGGTCTCGCCCTCGTCGGGGACGCGGAGGCGGACCGCGGCACCGGGCTCGTCGGTGGGCGTGCCGCGGTAGCCGCGGCCGACGCCGTGCTCGGCCTTCCAGGCCTCGACGTCCTTGGCGGTCGCGGCGTCCCGGTAGGCGGCGCCGGAGGAGAGCAGGCGCTCGAGCGCGGCGGCGTGGCGGTCGGCGCGGCCGGCCTGGGAGATCGGACCCTCGTCGTAGGTGAGGCCGAGCCAGTCGAGCGCGTCGAGGATCTGGTCGACGTTCTCCTGCGTCGAGCGCTCCCGGTCGGTGTCCTCGATCCGCAGGATCAGCCGCCCGGCGGGCGCGTGGCGGGCGGCGAGCCAGTTGTAGAGTGCGGTGCGCGCGCCGCCGATGTGCAGCGCTCCGGTCGGCGACGGCGCAAAACGAAAGCGGGGGTTATCTCTTTCCATGTTCATCGGTGCTCACGTCTCCACCTCGGGCGGCCTGGTCAAAGCGGTCGAGCGGGGTGTGGAACGCGGTTGCGAATCTATCCAGATCTTCAACCAGAGCCCGCGCATGTGGCGCCCGACCAACTATGGCGAGGACGACTTCGCGGCGTTCCGGGAGGCGATGGACGACTCCAAGGTGGAAGCGGTGATCATCCACGCCGTCTACCTGATCAACTGCGCGACCAAGGACAAGGAACTGCGCGAGAAGTCGCGCAAATCGCTCGCCCACGCGCTGCGGATCGGTGACGGGATCGGCGCCTCGGGCGTCGTCCTCCACCCCGGCTCGACCAAAGGCGAAGCGCTCGGCCCGTCGCTGAAGCGGGCCGCGAAAGTGATCGCCGCGGCGCTCGATGACACCGACCACTGCAAGCTCCTGCTCGAGCAGACGGCCGGGCACAAAGGCCTGATCGGCCGCGACTTCGATGAGACGGCGGAGCTGATCGACCTGGCGGGCGGCGGCGATCGCCTCGGCCTCTGCCTCGACTCCTGCCACCTCTTCGTGCAGGGCTACGACATCACCGACGAAGAGCACCTCGCCGCGGTGCTCGACGAAGCCGACGAGAAGGTCGGGATCGATCGCCTCGGCGCGGTCCACGTAAACGACGCCGCGGCGCCGCTCGGCTCCTGCCGCGACCGTCACGCCAACATCGGCGAAGGCGAGATGGGGCGCAAGGGCCTCGCCGCCTTCCTGTCGGAGCCCCGCTTCGAGGGCCTGCCGGCGACGCTGGAGACGCCCGGCCCCGACAAGAAAGGCTCGAGCAAGGCGGAAGTGACGGCGGCCAGGCGCCTCCGGCGCGAAGGACTCAAACGGCGCGAGAAGTAGCGGCTCGCCGGATCGCCGCCGCCCCGCACCCCGCACCCCGCACCCCGCAGCCCAAGCCCCGGGCCGGGCCCCCAGGCGCGAGGGCTTCAGCCGGCCAGGAAGTGGTCGACCACCTTGGTGAAGGCGACGCGCTGCTGGAAGAGGAAGGCGTGGGCGCCGGCGAAGAGGCGCAGGCGGCCGTCCGGGACGCGGGCGGCGATCCGGCGCAGGTTGGGCGGCGGCACCACCGGGTCGCGGCGGCCGCCGGTGGCGAGGACCGGCATCGGCAGCGCGCCGATGGCGCGGTAGTTCGATTCGCTGCGCAGCCAGGGGTCCTCGGCGGCGACCTGGGCGTCCGTCGTCGCCGCGGCGACCTGGAAGTCGTTCGGGACCTCCCCGGCCTGGCTCGCCGTTTCGAGCCGGTGGGCGAAGGCGAACCCCTCCCCCAGCTCATGCGGCGGGTAGAGCTCGGCGAGGATTTCCCGCAGCGACGGATCCGGGTTGCTGTCGACTTCCTGCTCGTGCCGGGTCCCGAGCACCGCGCGCGAGCCGCCGGGGTTGGTCCCGGCGAGGACGAGGCGCCGAACCCGGCCGGGGTGACGGATCGCCAGCTGCTGGGCGACGAAGCCGCCCATCGACCAGCCCAGCACGTCGGCGCGCGGCCGCCCGATCGCGGCCATGAAACGGGCGACGTCGTCGGCAAGGCCGGCGAAGGTCCTGGGGCGGCGCCACGGGCCCGACATCCCCACCCCCGGGTAGTCGAGCATCACCAGCCGATGGTGCGGCGCCAGCAGCCGCAGGAGCGCCGGGTCCCATTCGGACATCGTCGATCCGGTGCCGATCAGCATCACCAGCGGCGACCCCACGCCGCGTTCGTAGTAGGCGATCTTTCCGCCCTTCACCCCGGCGTGGCGCACCTGGGCCCGGAAGGCGGCGGCCGGGGCCGCCGCGAACGCCGCCACGGCCGCCAGCGTGAGGCAGGCCACGACGTTGAGGAGGGCGACGCGTGCCTTCACGGGGCGCAGCCTAGCCTCACCACGACCGCGTTCGCAGAAATCCGCGCATAGCGCGGAGAACTGCGAACTCACCGGGGGGCGCGGCGGAAGGGGGCGGAAGGTGGGCTTATCCGGGAGTTTTCGGGCAGGCGACAAGGGCCGGCCCCCCAGCCGGCCCTTGCTCTCCCGCCGTCAACTGGCTATCTGATGTGGAAGCCGGAGATCGCGCGCGCGATGACCAGGCGCTGGATCTCGGAAGTGCCCTCGAAGATCGTGTAAATCTTGGCGTCCCGGTGCATGCGCTCGACCGGGAACTCACGCGTGTAGCCGTTGCCGCCGAGAATCTGGATCGCCCGCTCGGTCGCCCAGACAGCCACCTCGCCCGCCTTCAGCTTCGACATCGAGCCCTCGGCGCTCTCGAACTTCTTGCCCGTGCGCCCCATCCAGGCGGCCCGCCAGACGAGCAGCCGCGCCGCGTCGATCTCCAGCTTCATGTCGGCGAGGGCGAAGGCGATCGACTGGTTCTCGACGATCGCGCGGCCGAACTGGCGCCGCTCTTTCGCGTACTCGAGCGCGTACTCGTAGGCCGCCCGGGCGATGCCGAGCGCCTGCGCCCCGACCACCGGCCGGCTCGCCTCGAAGGTCTGCATCGCCGCCTGCGACTTGGAGCGCTTGCCTTCGCGGACCCGCGCCAGCCGTTCGTCGAGCTTCTCTTTGCCGCCCAGCAGGCAGGAGCCCGGGATGCGGCAGTCGTCGAGGTGGACGTCGGCGGTGTGGGAGGCGCGCAGGCCGTGCTTCTTGACCTTCGCCCCCTGCTCGCAGCCCGGCGTCCCCGGCGGGATGACGAAGGCGGCGTGGCCGCGCGAGCCGAGCTCGCGGTCGACCGAGGCGATCACCACGTGGACGTTGGCGATGCCGCCGTTGGTGGCCCAGGCCTTCTGGCCGTTCAGCACCCACTCGTCCTTGGCCTCGTCGTACTTGGCCGTGGTGCGGATCGCCGAGACGTCGGAGCCCGCGTCCGGCTCCGAGGAGCAGAAGGCGGCCACCTGGGGCTCGTCGGGCGTGCCGAAGCACTGGGGGATCCACTCCCCCATCTGCTCCGGCGTCCCCTGCCCGAAGATCGCGACGACGGCCAGCGACGTGCCCATGATCGCCATGCCGATCCCGGCATCCCCCCAGAAAAGCTCCTCGTTGACGATCGGCAGCGTCAGCCCGGTGTCGTCGGCCCAGAACTGGGCCAGGCCTTCGAAGCTGTAGAGGCCGATCTTGGCGGCCTCCTGGATCACCGGCCAGGGCGTCTCCTCGCGCTCGTCCCATTCGTGGGCGGCGGGCCGGACGACGCCCTCGGCGAAGCCGCGCACCCAGTCCCTGATGTCCTCCTGGTCCTGGGTCAGCTCGAGCGTGAAGCCACGCCCCGCATCGGTGACCGGCGGCTCGCCGGCCAACCCGTTCAGAGACTCGTCGGAGTCCGCCTCGGGAACCGTGGTGGTGGCATCACTCACGGTCGAAGACCCTACACCAATCCATGTCGTGGTAACCGCGATTTCAACGCCCGCGGAGCACCTCGGGGCGAAAAGGTCAGAATTCTGACCTGGTCTCCCGTCGGGGCCGGTCCCACTCCGACCGAGGCCCGAGCGGGGCGCGCCGCGAACTCAGACGGCGTCGCGAAGGTCGAACGCGCGCAGCCCCTCGCCGCCCTGGTCGGTGCAGTCGAAGAAACGGCGGTTGACGCATTCGTAGGAGTCGCCGTCGCCCTCGTAGGCGCGCTCGACCGAGAACTGGCAGTGGGGCAGCGACTCGCCGGTCATCTTCACGCCGCCGAAGCCGCCCTTCTCCAGCACCGCGGCGAGCTCGACCTCCGCCCCGAACACTTCCTGCATGCAGCCGACGTACTGGCGACCGTCGAGACGGTCCACGTAGCTGTAGAGGAAGCGGCAGCCGAGTTCGATGCAGCCACGCGGCTCGACCATCTTGTCGCAGAAGGAGCGACACTGGCGGCACTCGCCGATCTCGGTGCGGGTAACGGACATCGGTTAAGTCTAGGGACGCGAGGATGCGACAACCAGGCGGGACGGCGGACGCCGGAAACGCCGCGTGCTTCGCACAGAGGCGACCGAGAACCCCGGACCCGCGCCGACCGGCGGCATCCTCAGGCGGCGAGGGCGTCGGCGCCCAGCAGCTGCTCGAGCTCGTAGCGGAGATTGGGCGACTGCTGGACCTTGTACTTCGCGCCGAAACGGAGCTTCGTCTCGCCGTTCGCGGTCTGCACCACCAGGTGGACGTCGGACTCGCCCTTGTGGTCCTCGAAGAGGGCCTTCAGCTCGTCGAGCACGGCCGGGTCGGTCGCCTTGGCGACCGGCAGCGAGAACCGGAAGGGGCCGCCCGTCGTCGGCTTCGCTCCGGCGCTCTTGGCGGGCGCGTTCTTGGCGGCCCGCTCGATCTCCTCGGGATCCGGTTCGAAGCGCTGGGCGTCCTGCACCACGAGCTTGGTCTCGCCGCGGTCCTTGTGGTCGATCCGCCCGCGCACGACGACGATCGCGTCCGGGGCGATGACCCGGGCGCTCTCCGCCTCGTCGGCCTTGAAGACCAGCATCTCGACCTGACCCTCGACGTCGTCGAGGGTCGCGAACATCATCTGGCTGCCGCTCTTGGTGCGGATCTTTTTGCACTCGACGACGATGCCGCCGACCGTCACCCAGGCACCGTCCTGCTTGCCGTCGAGCTCGGAGATGCTGCAGTCGACCCGCGCCCGCAGCGCCGGGCCGACCTCGGTCAGCGGGTGCGAGGAGAGATAGGTGCCGAGCGTCTCCTTCTCCATCGCCAGCAGCTCGGCACGGTCGAACTCGGCGGCCGAGATCGGCGGACGCGCCTGCGCCGGCGCCGCCCCGCCCCCCGCGTCGCCGTCGCCGAAGTCGAAGATCGAGCCCTGGCCGAGCTGGGCGTCTTCCTGGGCCTTCTGACCGGAGGCCTGCGCGGCGGGCAGCGCCTCCAACATGCCTTTCCGGGTTGCGCCGGTTCCGTCGAGGGCGCCGCACTTGATCAGGCATTCGATCGCCCGTTTGTTCACGGCGCGCGAATCGACCCGCTCGCAGAAGTCGTAGATCGAGCCGATCGGCGCGTCCTCGCGGGCCCGCAGGATCGCCTCGACCGCGGCGTGGCCGACGTTCTTCACCGCGTCGAGGCCGAAGCGGATCGCGTTCTCGGAGACGACGAAGCTGTGGTCGGAGACGTTGACGTCGGGCGGCAGCACGTCGATCCCCATCTCCGCGCAGCGGTTGACGAAGAACGGCACCTTGTCTTTGGTGTTCATCACCGAGGAGATCACCGCCGCCATGTACTCCGCCGGGTAGTTGGCCTTCAGGTAGGCGGTGCGGTAGGAGATCAGCCCGTAGCAGGCGGCGTGGGACTTGTTGAACGAGTAGTCGGCGGCCGCTTCGTTCAGTTTCCAGAGCTCCCTGGCGACGTTCGGGGCGGTGTTCGATTTCGCCAGCCCGTCCATGAATTTGTCTTTCATGGTCGCCATCAGGTCCCGCTTCTTCTTGCCGATCGCCTTGCGGAGATCGTCCGCCTCGGCGCCGCTGAAACCGGCCATCGAGCGCGAGATCTGCATCAGCTGCTCCTGGTAGATGACGCAGCCGTGGGTCTCTTCGGTGATCTCGCGCATCCGCGGATCCAGATAGCTGACCGTCGAGGGATCCTTCTTGCCCTTCGCGTAGGTCGGGATATAGGCCATCGCGCCGGGCCGGTAGAGGGCGCCGAGCGCGACCAGGTCGCGGAACTCGGTCGGCCCGACCCGGCGCAGGGCGTCGCGCATCCCGTCGGACTCGAACTGGAAGACGCCGGTCGAGTCGCCGCGGGCGAGCATCTCGTAGGTCTTGCGGTCGTCGAGCGGGATCTCGTCCATCCGCACCTCCTCGCCACGGGAGCGGCGGATGATGTCGATCGCGTCCTCGATCACGTCGAGGTTGCGCAGCCCGAGGAAGTCCATCTTCAGCAGGCCGATCTCCTCGATCGGACCCATCGAGTACTGGGTCACGATCTTGAACTGGCGTTCCGGCTTCGATGACTTGCCATCGCCGGTGGCGACCGCGGGGGCGGTCTTGTCCTCGGCGAGCTGCAGCGGCACCACCTCCTGCAGCGGCCGGTCGGCGATCACCACCGCGGCGGCGTGGATCGAGTTGTTGCGGATGATCCCCTCGAGGCCGCGGGCGACGTCGACGATCTTCTTCGAGTCGGGCTCGGAGTCGTAGGCGCCTTTCAACTCCTGGCCCGGGGTCAGGCACTCGTCGAAGGAGGGGCTGCGCCCCATGATCGGCTCGGGGATGAGCTTGGCGAGGCGGTCGCCGGTCCCGTAGTCGTAGCCGAGCACGCGGGCGGCGTCGCGGGTGGCGGCGCGCGGCGCCATCTTGCCGAAGGTGATGATCTGGGCGACCGATTCGCGGCCGTATTTCTCGGCCACGTAGCGGATCATCCGCTCGCGGCCGCGCACCGAGAAGTCGATGTCGATATCGGGCATCGATTTGCGCCCGGGGTTCAGGAAGCGCTCGAAGATCAGGCCTTCCTTGAGTGGATCGAGGTCGGTGATCCGCAAGACGTAGGAGACGATCGAGCCGGCCGCCGAGCCGCGGCCGGGGCCGACCGCGACGCCGTTCTGCTTCGCCCAGGTGACGAAGTCCCAGACGATCAGGAAGTAGGAGGAGAAGCCCATCTCCTCGATCACGCCGAGCTCGAAGTCGAGCCGTTCGACCGCCTGGGCGGGCGGCGGGTCACCGTAGCGGGCGCGCAGGCCTTCGCCCGCGATCCGCCGCAGCATCGCCTCCGGCTCCTCGCCGGTCTCGGTCGGGTAGCGCGGCAGCAGCAGCTTGCCGAGCTCGATGTTCAGCGAGCAGCGCTGTTCGACCTCCAGGGTGTTCGGCACCGCTTCCGGCCACTCGGCGAACGCCTCGTGCATTTCGGCCGAGCTTTTTATGTAGAACTCGTTGGTGTCGAAGCTCATCTTCGGCGCTTCGAGCGTCGACTTGGTCTGCACGCACAGCAACGCCGCGTGGTTGTCGAAGTCGTCGCGGGTCAGGTAGTGGACGTCGGCCGTGGCGACCAGCGGCCGGCCGACCTCCTTGGCGAAGCGGACGATCCCCTTGTTGGCCTTGTCCTGCTCGGGGATGCCGTTCTTCTGCACCTCCATGTAGACCTGCTCGGGGCCGAAGGCCTGGATCAGGTCGTCGAGGTGGGCGCGGGCGTCGTCCTCGCGCTCTTCCACCAGGCGGCGGCAGAGCCGCGAAGCGAGGCAGCCGCTGAGCACGATGACGCCCTCCGAGTGCCGCGCCAGCAGCTCCATGTCGACATTGGCCTTGCCGCGTGAGAAACCCTCGAGGAAGCCCGCCGAGGTCAGCTTGACCAGGTTGGAGAAGCCGGTGTCGTTCTCGGCCAGCAAGGTGATGTGGTTGCGCTCGTAACGCGTCTGCTCCTTGATCGCGTGGCGGTCGTCGACCAGGTAGGCCTCGAGCCCGACGATCGGTTTGATGCCGTGCTTCTTGCAGGCCTTGTAGAGGTCGACGGCGCCGTTCATGACGCCGTGATCGGTGAGGCCGAGCGCCGGCTGGCCCAACTCGGCGGCCCGCGCCGCCATCGCATCGATCTTGCAGGCGCCGTCGAGCAGCGAGTACTCGCTGTGGGCGTGAAGGTGGACTGCGGACGGCGTCGACACGGTCGGTCGATAGTCGCATTTGCAGCGGATGTAAACCTTCGGCCGTCGCCGCTAAATCCGGCCCTTTTCGCTCAGCGATGGGCGAGGAAGAGCAAGATGATGCCCGCGACGAGGCTGCCCAGGGTTCCGGCGAAGAAGCGGATCATCAGCGTGCGCATCTCGTCGATGCTCGACCGGACTGCCGCGATCGCCGCCTTGGTGTCCGCCCGCAGTAGATCATCCCCGGCCTTGGTGTCGACCCGCAGCGCATGGATCTCGGATCGCAGGGATTCCTCCCCGGCTTTCATCTCGCCCCGAAGGTCGTGGATCTCGGATCGCAGAGCGTCGTCGCCGGCCTTCATCTCGGTCCGCAGGGATTCATCTCCCGCCTTCGTCTCGGCCCGAAGGTCGTGAATCTCGGCTCGCAGGGCGTCGTCGCCGGCCTTCATCTCGGCCCGCAGGCCTTCGAGCCCGGCAGTCAGGTCGGCTCGCAGGGCGTCGTCGCCGGCCTTCATCTCGGCCCGCAGGCCTTCGAGCCCGGCGTTCAGGTCGGCTCGCAGGGCGTCGTCGCCGGCCTTGGTTACCGCGCGCAGTCCGCCGACCTCGGACCGCAGTTCGCGTATGTCACCTTCGACGCGATCGAAGCGGTGGTCCACTTGGCCGAAGCCGTCGTCGAACCGTTTCGAGAGCTCGTCGAGGCGCTTTTCGGTGCCGGTCTCGGTCATCGTCCCCATGCTTAGACCGTAGGGCCGGAATCCGCAATGGTGGTGCGCAAAAAGTTACAAATGTCGCACCGGAGAGGGAAATTTCTGATCCGATGCCGGCCTCACGGCGGCCTTTCGATCGCCCGTCAGCCGCCGCCGCACACCCAGGCGCTCGGCCCCGAGGCGGCCCAGATTTCGGCGGCGATCCGATCCTGTTCGGCCTTCGGCGCGTTCTGCGGTTCGCCCTGGCCGCCGTAGGCTTCCCAGGTCGAAGGCAGCACCTGATAGGCGCCGCCCGCGCCGCTCGAGGGGTTGAGGGCGCTGTAGTTGCCCCCCGACTCGCACATCACGATGTAGGTCGGGATCGAGTACGGGCCGCCCAGCCAGCGGCCGACTTCTTCTTCGGCGGTCGCGTTCGCCGCCGCTTCGCTTTCCGCGGCTTCGCGCGCCGCCCGCGCTTCGGCGGCGCGGATCTTCTTCACGTCGCCGACCCACCTGGCGATATCGCCCTTCAGCCTCCCGAGCGAGGCCTGGCGCGCGGCGCTCACCGCGGCGAGGTGCGCGGCCGCGCCGGCCGCGACTTCGCGCACCGCGGCGATCTGGTCGCGCGCCGCCGCGACCCGTTCGTCGTAGGCGAGCGCCTTGCGGCGCGCCGCGGCGACCACCGTCACCTCGCGGCGAACCTGGTCGCGCACTTCGCCGACCCGCCGCGCCAGCGCCGTGTCGGCTTCGTTGATCTCGCGCAGATAGGCGTCCCGGGTCGCCATTTCTTCGAAGTTGCCGGAGGCGAGGATCACGCTCGCGGTGTCCGGCATGCCGGTCTCATAGATTTCCACGACGCGCCGCGCCAGCGCCGCACGCGAGCGCCGCAGCCGCGCCTTCTCCACCACCAGACGGTCGCGGGCGGCGGACACTTCCTTGCTCAGCCGCGCCTCGCGCGCTTCACCTTCGGCCAGCAGCCCGTTGAGCCGTTCCTCGTGCCGTTCGGCCTTCGCCGCTTCGGCTTCCGCTTCGGCCAGTTCGGCCTGGCTCGCCTGCAACTCACCCGCCAGGGCGCTCGCTTCTTCGCGGCCGGCGGCCACCTTCGCTTCCAGCGAGCCGCGATCGGCCGCCCGCGCGCCGGGCGCGAGCACCAGGACCAGCGCCACGAGCGCGGCGAGCAGCGCCCCGCCGCCGACCAGGGCGAGGAGATCCGATCTGGGGCGAGCGGACGCCAAGGGCCACCGAGGCTAGCGCCGCTCTCGCAAATCCCCTGCTGGTTGACGATAAAGCGCAAGGGATGTTTCAAATCCGCCACGCCCCCACCCCCGGCGTTCGCAGTTCTCCGCGCTATCCGCGGAGAACTGCGAACGCACCGGGGTGGGCTAGGATCTCTCGCCCTCGCGCACCAGGGTGGGCTAGGAGCTCTCGCCCTCGCGCAGCCGGTGGGCGAGGCGCGACTGCAGCGACCAGATCTCGATGAAGCCGGGCGAGGCGGTCTGGGAGAACAGCTCTTCGCCGGAGGCGGCGAAGCTCGCCAGCGAGGCGTCGTAGACCGCGTGCGGCGAGGAGCGGGTCACGACTCGCACGCCGCCTTTGTAGAGGCGCAGCCCGATCTCCCCCGTCACCCGCGCGTTGACCGCGTCCATGTAGGCGTCGAGGTCGGTCCGCAGCGGCTCCCACCACAGGCCCGCGTACACCAGGTAGCCCCAGCGCTGGTCCATCTGCGGCTTGAACTGGTTCTGGTGGATCGTCCCGACCAGCCGCTCCAGCTCCTCGTGCGCGGTCAGCACCAGCGCCGCGGCGGGCACCTCGTAGATGTCGCGCACCTTGAGCCCGACGATCCGGTCCTCGATGTGGTCGACGATCCCGACCCCGTGGCGCATCCCCAGCTCGGCCGCCCGTTCGAGCAGGTCGACCAGGCCGAGCCGCTCGCCGTCGAGCGAGACCGGCAGCCCGGCCTCGAAGCCGATCTTCACGACCTGCGCCTCGTCGGGGGCCTCCTCGGGCCGCGTCACCAGCTGGAAGACGTCGTCCTCGGGCGCGTGCTCCAGGTCCTCGATCCAGCGACCCTCCGAGGAGCGCCCCCAAAGGTTGTCGTCGATCGAGTAGGGCGCCACCTCGGTGCCGCCCTTCACCGGGATGCCGTGCTCGCGCGCGTAGGCGATCTCCTCGTCTCGCCCCATCGCCCAGGAGCGCACCGGCGCGATCGTCTTCAGCTCCGGCGCCAGGGTCGCCACCGTCGCCTCGATCCGCACCTGGTCGTTGCCTTTGCCGGTGCAGCCGTGGGCGATCGTGTCGCAGTTCGACCTACGGGCGTATTCCACCGCCAGCTGGGCGATCAGCGGCCGGCCGAGCGCCGTGAAGAGCGGGTAGCCGTTGCCGTAGACGGCGTTGGCCTTGATCGCCGGCGCCAGGAAGTCGGTAGCGAAGCGCTCGCGGGCGTCGACGACGTGGCACTCGACCGCGCCGAGCCGCTTCGCCTTGTCTTCGATCACCCCGTAGTCCTCGCCCGGCTGGCCGAGGTTGACGGTCAGGGTCACGACTTCGGCGTCGTAGGAGTCCTGGATCCACTTCAGCATCACGCTGGTGTCCAGGCCGCCCGAGTAGAGCAGCAGGACCCGGTCCACCTGGGACGGGTCGGCCTCGTAGCTTGCGGTGGGACGCTGCAGCGTCGGATCGGCGCCGCTCATTCAGCTTCTACTCCGCCGCCGCCTTCTTTTTCTTCTTCGATGCCGATGCCGCCTTCTTCTTCGGGGAGCACTTCTTCGATCCCACCACTTTCTTCTTCGGTTTCTGCTTCAGGTTCGGTTTCTTCGATCCCGCCGGTTTCCGATTCCGCTTCTTCGGAGCCGGAGCCTTCCGTGCCTTCTTCTTCGGCGCCTTTTTCCGGTTCGATCCGACCGCCTTCTTCGCCCCCGGCCCCCGGTTCTTCCCGGGTCACTTCCGGTTCGGCGGTGACCGTGACGGTCTTCGTCCCGCCCGAGCCGGAGACGACCAGCAGGGCGATGAAGAGGCCGACGATCACCGCGCCCATCAGCGCGATGACCAGCCGGGTGTTGCCGTGCGGGCGCTGCTGCTGTGGGGGCCGGCGGCGCGGCGGCTCGCCGCCGCTCCTCATGATCCTGGTCGGGTCCTCGGCCATGGGTTCCTAGCGCTCCGGCCCGAGGATCGCGTCGAGGATCGCCTGCGTGTCGGCGATCGCGAAGCCGTTGCGCAGCCGCGCCTCGATCTCCTCGCGGCTGGAGCCGGAGACCGCCATCTGGGTCGCCAGCAGACGCGCCCCGGCAGGGCTGCCGTTCGCCGCCGGGACCGTCGCCTCGGGCGTGAGCCCGGGCTCCAGGGTCCCGGGACCCGGCGCCGGGGGGGCCGCCTCCGCGGGGTCCGGGTCGGCGCCGGCCGGCGGCGCCTCCTCGCCCGCGGGCGGGCCGACCACGGTCAGCGACGGGCCGGCGGGCCGACGGGCGTCCCCGTCGCGATCGGCTTCGCGGTCCTCGCGGCGCCGGGACTCGGCGCCGCGCGCGGAACCCTCGCCGGCGGCGCCCGGATCGGCTTCGTCCGCCGCGCCGCCGATCTTCGCCTTCGCCGCGGCGAGCGCCCGCTGCAGCTCCTCGGCCTGGCGCCGCAGCGCCTCGGCCTGGGCGTCGATCTCGTCGGTCAGCTCGGCCAACGTCGCGAGTCGCTCGGCGACGATCCGGTCGGCCTCCTCATGGGCGTCGTCGAGCCGCGCCCGCGCTTCGGCTTCGGCCTCGTCGATCACCTGGCGGGCGGCCCGCTCGGCCGCCGCGACGATCTCGGCGAGGCGCGCCGCGGTCGAGTCTTCGATCTCCCGCCGGCGGGCGGGGCGGTCGCTGCTCACGAGGAAACGAAGCCTAGAAGCGATTCGCCGATCAGTCCAACAGCCCGGTCGACCTGGTCGGGCTCGACCACCAGCGGCGGCAGCAGCCGCAGCGTGCCGGGCGCCGGGACGTTGACGACGAGGCCGCGCTCCAGCAGGTCGGTGCCGACCGCGGCGGCGTCGATGCCGTCCTCCAACGCGACCCCGACCATCAGGCCGCGGCCCCGCGTGCCGGCGACGCCGGGCAGCGCCTCGAGGCCGCTCCGCAGCCGGGTTCCCATCTCGCGCACCGAGCGCAGCAGTGCCGGGTCGTCGACCGCGTCGAGGACGGCCAGCGCCGCCGCGGTTGCGACCGGTCCGCCCGCGAAGGTCGAGCCATGGTCGCCCGGGACGAGCGCATCGGCCGCCGCGGGGCCGGTGACGCAGGCGCCGATCGGCATCCCGCCACCGAGCGCCTTGGCGCTGGTGAGGAGGTCCGGGCGCACCGGCGTCTGCTCGTAGGCCCACAGCGAGCCGGTCCGCCCCATCCCGGTCTGGATCTCGTCGAAGATCAGCAGCGCCCCGACCGCGTCGCAGGCCTCGCGGGCGGCGAGCAGCGCTTCCTCGGAGGTCGGCCAGATCCCCGACTCCCCCTGGATCGGCTCGATCAGCACCGCCGCGGTACTCGGGCCAACCGCGGCGCGGAGCGCCTCGGCGTCGTTGTCGGGCACCGAGACGAACCCCGGCAGCATCGGGCCGAGCGCCTCGTTGCGGGCCAACTTCGGCGTCGCCGCGAGGGCGCCGTAGGTGCGACCGTGGAACTCCCCTTCGAAGCTGACGATCTCCGGCGCGGCGATGCCGCGCGCGTGGGCGTGCTTGCGGGCGACCTTGATCGCCGCCTCGTTGGCCTCGGTGCCGGAGTTGCAAAAGAAGACCCGGCCGCCGAGGCTCGACTCCGAGAGCCGCCGGGCCAGCCGCGCCATCGGCTCGGTGTAGAAGAGGTTCGAGACGTGCATCAGGCGCCCCGCCTGCTCGGTGACCGCGGCGACCACGGCCGGGTGGCAGTGGCCGAGCGAGCAGACCGAGATGCCGGTGAGGAAGTCGAGGTACTCCTTGCCGTCGGCGTCCCAGAGCAGGCAGCCCTCGCCGCGGACGAAGTCGACCGCGCCGCGCCTGTAGGTCCGCATCAGGTAGCGCTCCTCGAGCGCCCGCGTCTCGGCCAGTCCCATCATCGTCCTCGTCCCTTCCGTCATGGCACCACCATCGTGCCGATTCCCGCGTCGGTGAAGACCTCCAGCAGCAGGCTGTGCGGGACGCGGCCGTCGATGATGTGGGCCGACTGGGCGCCGCCGTTGACCGCGTCGACGCAGGCCTGCAGCTTCGGCCGCATGCCGCCGGAGAGGCCCGGCAGCGCCGCCTCGACCTCGGGCACCGCGGCGCGGGAGATCAGCGAGCTCTCGTCGTCGGGGTCGGCGAGCCAACCCTCCACGTCGGTGAGGAAGATCGCCTTGGTCGCGCCGAGCGCCGCCGCCACCTTGCCCGCCGCCTCGTCGGCGTTCACGTTGTAGGGCTGGCCGGTGCGGTCGGAGGCCGAGGAGGCGATCACCGGGATGTAGTCGGCGGCGATGTGCTTGAGGACGTCGACGTCGACCCGCTCGATCTCGCCGACGAAGCCGACCCGGTCGGCGTTTGCCGCCGGCGCCACCTCGAAGAGCGTCCCGTCCTCGCCCGCCAACCCGACCGCGGGCTGGCCGTGCCGGTTCAGCCGCTGGACGATTTCCGAGTTCAATTTGCCGACCAGGACCATCTTCGCGATCTCCACCGTGTCGGCGTCGGAGACCCGCAGCCCCTCGACGAACCGCACCTCGAGGCCGAGCCGGTCCATGTAGCGGGTGATCTCCGGGCCGCCGCCGTGGACGACGATCGGGTTGATGCCGACGTACTTGAGCAGGACCACGTCGGCGGCGAAGGCGTCGCGCAGCTGCTGGTCGAGCATCGCCGCGCCGCCGTACTTGATCACCACCGTGCGGCCGTGGAACTCGCGGATGTAGGGCAGGGCCTCGAGCAGCGTCTGCACGCTCGTGGCCGCCGCTCGGGACTGCGGGGCCTGCTCGGTCACGTCGTGTACTCCGCGTTCAGGGTCACGTACTCGTGACCGAGATCGGCGAAATAGACGTGGGCCCGGGCACTGCCCCGGCTGAGTCGAAGTCCGATGTTGGCCTCCAGGGTGTCGCCGCCGAGCTCGGCGGCGTCGATCGAGTCGGCGCCGATCTCCTCCAGGTCGGCGCCCGCCAGCGCGGCGCCCGCCGCCTGGGCGATCCGCCCCCAGTTGGGATCGCGCCCGTAGAGCGCCGTTTTGACCAGCGGCGAGTTGGCGATCGCCCGCGCGACCCGCTCCGCCTCGTCCTGGTCGGCGGCGCCGCTCACCTCGATCCGGCCCGCCCGCGCGGTGCCCTCGCCGTCGCGGACGATCTCGATCGCCAGCTGGCACAGGACCGCATCGAGCAGCCCGGCGGGCAGCGGCTTGCCGGAGGCGCCGGTCGCCTGCAGCAGGACGGTGTCGTTGGTGCTCATCTGGCCGTCGACCGTGATCCGGTTGAAGGAGCCCTCGACGGCGTCGCGCAGCGCCGCGCCCGGGTCCGGGATGACGGCGTCGGTCTGCACGAAGCAAAGCGCGGTTGCCATGTTGGGTTGGATCATCCCGCCCCCCTTCGCCTGCGCGGAGAGGGTGACGCCGCCGGCCCGCACCGTGCAGCGCTTCGGCCAGCGGTCGGTGGTCATGATCGAATCCGCGAAGGCCTTGCCGCCATCCGCCGCGAGGTTCTCGGCCGCGGCGTCGATGCCCGGCAGCACATCGCTCATCGGCATCGGCACGCCGATCACGCCGGTCTCGGCGACAGCCACCTGCGCGGTCTGGAGGCCGAGCGCCGCCGCCGCCCGCTCGGACATCGCGAGCGCGTCGGCGAAGCCCTGCTCACCGGTCTCCGCGTTCGCGTTGCCGGAGTTGACGATGGCGGCGCGGACGTGATCGCGGTCGACGACCTGGCGGCAGACCCGGACCGGCGCCGCGGCGGAGGCATTGCGGGTCAGCACCATGGCCGAGTCGACCCGCTCGGCGTCGCAGACCACCAGGCCGATGTCGGTGCCGCCGCCCTTCAGGCCGCAGTAGGCGGCGCCCGCCCGGAAGCCGGGCGCCAGCCGCGCCGGGTCGAGCTCCTCGACCCCGGCGGGCGGGTCGACCCAGCGCGAGCGGAAGAATCCCTCGCTCACCGCGCACCTCCATGGGGCTGTTCCTTAACCCCGCCATTCCGGCATAAGGAACAGCTGGCCGAGGGATGGGTGGCGATGGAGCTCACCGCAGGCCCTCCGTCTCGTCGAGGCCCAGCATCAGGTTGAGGTTCTGGACACCCTGGCCGGAGGCGCCCTTCCAGATGTTGTCGATCGCGCCGAAGGCCATCGCCCGGCCGTGCTCGTCGACGGTGACGTAGACGTGGCACTCGTTGGTGTCGCGCAGCGCCCGCAGGTTGGGCGGGCCGTCGAGCACCCGGACGAACGGCTCGGAGGCGTAGCGCTCCCGGTAGAGGGCCCGGGCGGCATCCTTGCCGACCGGTTCGGTCAACTCGACGAAGCAGGTCGCGAGCTCCCCCTGGTCGAGCGGCACCAGCGCCGGGACGAAGCTGACCGTCGCCGGGCTGCCGAGCGCCGCCAGCTCCTGTTCGATCTCCGGCCGGTGGCGGTGGCCCTCCGTCTTGTAGGGGAAGGCGTTCTCGGTCATCGAGGAGAAGTGGACGAGGTCGTCGGTCGAGCGCCCGTAGCCGGAGGTCCCCTGGAAGGCGGCGACGCTGACGTCGGCGACCAGGCCCTCCTCGGCCAGCGGCGCCAGCGCCAGCACGGTCGCGGTCGGGTAGCAGCCCGGCGTGGCGACCAGGTCGGCGCCGCGCAACTCCTCCCGGTACATCTCGGTGAGCCCGTAGACGCCGGTGCCGAAGAGGTCGGGGGCGCCGTGCTCGCCGTACCAGCGCTCGTACGTCTCCATGTCGCGCAGCCGGAAATCGGCCGAGAGGTCGACCACCTTCACCCCGGCGGCCCGCAGGGCCGCGTCGGTCGGCGCCGCGGCGCCGTGCGGGTAGGCGACGATCGCCGCGTCGATGCCGTCGAGGAAGTCCGCGTCGCCGAGGTCGAGCTCGGTCAGCTCGACCGGCACCCGGTAGCGCGGGTAGAGCCGGTCGATCCGCTTGCCGGCGTCCGAGCGCGACGTCGCCGCGACCAGCTCCAGGCGGGGATGGTCCCAGACGATCTTCGCCGCGAGCGCGCCGGTAAAGCCGTTGGCGCCGGCCACCAGGACCCGCGCCGCGGGCGCCCCGTCGAGGGGCTGCCTGGCGTCGAGGTCAAGCACGGAGCGTCCCTCCGATCTTCGCCAGCTCCATCTCGATCGCGGCACGGGCCGCGTCGACCTCCGCGTCGGTGAGGGTGCGGTCGGCGGCGCGGAACTCCAACGCCAGGGCCAGGCTCTTGCGGCCCTCGCCGAGCTGCTCGCCCGCGTAGAGATCGAAGACCTCGGCTGCCCGCAGCAGCTCGCCGCCGCCCGCCAGGACCGCCTCGCGGACCGTCGCGGCGGGCGTCTCGGCCGCGACCACGACCGCGAGGTCGCGGCGCGCGGCCGGGAAGGTGGTCACGTCCTCGAAGGTCTCCTCGCCGAGGGTCGCCGCGGCGAGCAGCGGCGCGGCGTCGATTTCGAAGGCGACGGCGGCCGGGACGTCCCAGGTCCGACAGACCAGCGGGTGGACCTCGCCGAGCCGGCCGAGCGGCGCGCCGCCGATCGAGACCGCGGCGGTCCGCCCCGGATGCAGGAAGGGCTCGGTCGCCGGCTCGAAGGCGAGCGGCGGGCAGCCGAGCCCCGCGGCGAGCGCCTCGAGCGCCCCCTTCAGGGCGAAGAAGTCGACCGGCTCGCCGCCGCCGCGCCAAGAGCGCGGCGCGAGCGGCCCGACCGCCAGCGCGCCGTAGCGATGCGGCTCGGTCACGGGAGCGGGCGTGTCGCCGGGGAAGTTGCCGGCCAGGGGGCCGCCGGACCGCGGCGGCGCGCCGCGCAGGTAGACCGCGCCGGCCTCGAAGAGCGCCACCGACTCGGCGCCTCGCGCCAGGTTCCGTGCCGCCACGTCGAGCAGCGAGCCGAGCAGCGTGGTCCGCATCGCGGCGCCCTCGTCGGAGAGCGGGTTGGCGACCAGGATCGGGTCGGCGCGCGGATCGCCCGGCTCGATCCGCAGTCGCTCGGCCTCGCCGGGGTCGGTGAAGCTCCAGCCGACGATCTGGTCGAAGCCGAGATCGCGGAGCTGGTCCTCGGCCCGCCGCCGCAGCCGCTGGGTGCGGTTCAGCCGGCCGACCTTGCCCTCGCCCACGTTCGGCAGGGTGGTCGGCAGGTGCCGGTCGAAGCCGTGCAGCCGGCCGACCTCCTCGATCAGGTCGATCTCCCGGGTCACGTCGAAGTGGCGATCGGGCGGCACGCTCACCTCGAGGTCGGTGCCGTCGACCTCGGCCACGAAGCCGAGCCGCTCCAGGTAGGCGACCTGGTCGGCCTGCGGGATCTCCATCCCGAGGATCCCGCTCACCCGGGCGCCGCGCAGCCGCAGCGTCCGCGGCGGCGGCTCCGGCGCGGCGACGTCGATCGTCCCCGGCACCAGCCGCGCCCCGCAGAGCTCGACCATGAGCTTCGAGGCGACGGCCTGCGCCCGCATCGTCAGCGCCGGGTGCAGCTGCTTCTCGAAGCGCGCCGAGGCCTCCGAGCGCAGCCCCAGCCGGCGCGAGGTCCGCAGCACGTTGGTGCCGTCCCAGTTGGCCACCTCGAGCAGCACGCTGGTCGTCTCGTCGGAGACCTCGGAGACCTGGCCGCCCATCAGCGCCGCGATCCCGGTCGGCCCGTCGCGGTCGCAGACCAGCACCGTCTCGGCGTCGAGCTCCCGCTCGACCCCGTCGAGGGTCGTCATCTTCTCCCCTTCGCGCGCGGTGCGGACGATCAGCTCGCCACCGGGCAGCTTGTCGAGGTCGTAGGCGTGCAGCGGCTGGGCGGTCAGCAGCATCACGTAGTTGGTGATGTCGACCACGTTGGAGATCGGCCGCATGCCGGCCGCGGCGAGCCGCTCCTGCAGCCAGAGCGGCGAGGGGCCGATCTTCACGTCGGCGAAGGCGCGGGCGGTGAAGCGCGGGCAGAGGTCGGGGACCTCGACCGTCACCTTGGCGACGTCCTCGACGCTGCCCTCGCCGGCGGCGGGCGCGTCCTCGGCCCAGGGGTCGGGACCGAGCGGCGCGCCGGTCACCGCGTGGACCTCGCGCGCCACCCCGTGGACGCCGAAGCAGTCGCTGCGGTTCGGCGTCACCTCGATCTCCAGCACCGGCTCGGCGAGCGGCACGACCTCGGTCAGCGGCGTGCCCGCGGCGAGCCCGTCGTCGAGCACCAGGATCCCGTCGTGGTCCTCGCCGATCTCGATCTCGTCGGCGGCGAGGATCATCCCTTCGGAGGCGACCCCGCGCAGCTTCGCCTTGCGCAGCTTCTCGCCGCCCGGCATCCGCGCCCCCGGCAGCGCCACGGCGACGGTCTGCCCGGCGGCCACGTTGGGGGCGCCGCAGACGATCGTCCGCGGTCCGTCCTCGCCGACCTCGACCGTGCAGACCCGCAGCCGGTCGGCGTCGGGGTGCTGGACGGCCTCGGTGACCTTGCCGACAAGGAAGTTGTCGGGCTTCGGCGGCCCGGCGATCTCGACCCGCTCGACCTCGGTGCCGGTCATCACCAGGCGCTCGGCCAACTCCTCGGCGGAGACGCCGGGGTCGCAGTACTCGCGCAGCCAGCTGTACGGAACCCTCATGCGCCCCTCCTCGTCCGGGCCGTCACGAGAACTGCTCCAGCATCCGCACGTCGTTGTCGAAGAAGCGCCGCAGGTCGGGGACGCCGTGGCGCAGCATCGCGACCCGCTCGATCCCGAGGCCGTAGGCGAAGCCCTGCACCTTCTCCGGGTCGTACCCCGCCTCGGCGACGAAGCCGAGCACGTTCGGGTCGACCATCCCGGCGCCGAGGATCTCGATCCAGCCCTGCCCCTTGCAGAGGTTGCAGCGGCCGCCGTCCGGCAGCACGCCGGTCCCCTCGCACTGGAAGCAGGAGACGTCGACCTCGACGCTCGGCTCGGTGAAGGGGAAGTAGTGGGGGCGCAGCCGCACCTCGCGGGTGTCGCCGAACAGCGCCCGCGACAGCGCCAGGAGCGTCCCCTGCAGGTCGGCGAGGGTCAGTCCCTCGGCGATCGCCAGCCCCTCCATCTGGTGGAACATCGGGCTGTGGGTGGCGTCGGAGTCGCGCCGGTAGACCTTGCCGGGGATGACGATGAAGATCGGCGGGCCGTGCGTCTCCATCGCCCGGATCTGCATCGGCGAGGTGTGCGTGCGCAGCAGCACGTCGGGGTGCGACTGGATGTAGAAGGTGTCCTGGAGCATCCGCGCCGGGTGGCCGACGGGGTGGTTCAGGGCGGTGAAGTTGTAGTAGTCGTGCTCGATCTCCGGGCCTTCGGCGACCTCGTAGCCGAGCCCGACCATGACGTCCTCGATCAGGCGCGTGGTGCGGGCGATCAGGTGCTGGTGGCCGAGCGGCCGCGGCGGCGCGCCGGGCAGCGTCACGTCGACCCGGTCGGCGAGGAGGCGGGCATCGAGCTCGGCGGCCTCGGCGCGCTCGGCGCCGCGCTCGATCAGCGCCTCGAGCTCCTTGCGGGCCTTGTTCGCGGCGCTCCCGACCGGGCCGCGCTCCTCTGCCGGCAGCTCCGAGATCCCGCGCAGGATCTGGGTCAGCTCGGCTTTGCGGCCAAGGAATTTGACCCGCAGGTCCTCCAGCTCGGCGCTCGAGGACGCGGCGGCGATCGCCTCCGTGGCGGCGATCCTGATCTTCTCGATCTGCTCAAGCATCTGGCCGCTCCTCGGACATGACGGGCGACGATATCCGCGCGACGCCGCTCGCGCCGAGCCGCTCGCAGGCGATCGCCGCCGCGGCGGCCACGTTGAGCGACTCGGCGGCGCCCCGCAGGGGGATCGTCGCGGTCCGCTCGCAGGCGGCGAGGACCGCGTCGGGGAGCCCCTCGCGCTCGGCCCCGAGGCAGAGCGTCGCGGCGCCCGCGAGCGCCTCGAGCCCGGCGCCGCCGTGGGCGACGAGCGCCGCCCGAGGCGCCGGAGTCTGCTCGACGACGGCGCGGGCCGGCGGACGGGCGAAGAGCGCACCCATGCTCGCCCGGGTCGCCTTCGGCCCGAACGGGTCGGCGCAGTCGGGCCCGAGGACGACGGTCGCGTCGAGCAGCGCGTGGGCGGTGCGGACGATCGTGCCGACGTTGCCGGGATCGCCGACCCCGTGGAGGTAGACGCAGGGCGCCGTGGGGGCGGCGGCCCAGGCGAGCGGCCACACGGCGATCGCCCGCGTGCCCGAGCCGAGCGCGGAGACCGAGGCGAGCAGGTCGGGCTCGACCTCCTCGAGCGCGGCAGAACCGCCGACCGAGGCCGCACCCCCCGCACCGCGGTCGTTCTTTGGTCCGTCTACCGGACGTAGGGTCGACCGCGCTCCGGCGGCGACGAGCACGAAGCGCGGCTCGGCCCCGGCCGCGAGGCCCGCCGCGAGCAGGTCCTCGCCCTCGGTCGCGAACAGGCCCTCCCGCTCGCGGTGCTTGCGCTCGCGCAGCTTGCGCACCAGCTTCAGCTTCTCGTTCTGTGGGCTTTCGATCGTCATCGGTATCTGTCGGCGGTGATGCCTTGCCTGTTCGGGTTCGCCCTGCGGGTTCGATCGGCCGTCCCCGACCCCTCCTGAAACGCAAAACGGGCCGCTTTCGCGGCCCGCCCGGAAGAGTTCAAGTGTCGGCCTGCGCTCAGGCTGCCGCACCCTCCCGGGCTATCTCCACGAATCGGCGGAACCCCTCGGGGTCCGAGACGGCGATCTCGGCCAGCATCTTGCGGTTCACCTCGACCTCGGCCTTGCTCAAGCCGTTGATCAGTTCCGAGTAGCTCATGCCCTCCTGGCGCGCGGCAGCGTTGATCCGGGTGATCCACAGCCGGCGGAAGGTCCGCTTCTTGTTGCGCCGGTCGCGGTAGGCGTACATGCCCGACCGCTGGACCTGCTCTTTGGCGAACCGGTAGGAAGAGTGCTTGCGCCCGAAGTAGCCCTTCGCTTCCTTCAGGACCTTGCGCCGCTTCTTGCGCGCGTGGACGCTGCGCTTGACCCGGCTCACCGCTTGCCTCCGAGCAGCTCACGCACCTTCGGCACGTCCTGTTTGGAGATCTCGGCGGGCCGCGCCATGTTGCGCTTGCGCTTCGGCGACTTTTTCTCGAGGATGTGGCTCGAGTACGCGTGACGGCCCCGGATCTTGCCGGTGCCGGTCTTCTTGAAGCGCTTCTTGGCGCCCGAGTGAGTCTTCATCTTCGGCATACGGAGCCGACATTGAAGCAGAAGCGGGAGCCGGACCCCGCTCCGGTCGCCCGCCGGCCCGCCGGCGCCCGCCGGCATCGCCCTGCCGGGGTAGTGTCCGGCCGCGATGAGGATCCTCTACGTGGTCGGCACGCGGCCGAACTTCGTCAAGACGGCGCCGGTGATCGCGGCGCTGCGCGCCCGCCTCCCGGAGGGCCGCCACGCGATCGTCCACACCGGCCAGCACTACGACCGGCTGATGTCGGAGGTGTTCCTGGAGGAGCTGGGCGTGCCCGCCCCCGACCACATGCTCGAGGTCGGCTCCGGCACCCACGCCCAGCAGACGGCCCGCACGATGGAGCGCCTCGAGCCGGTCATCGAGAACGAGCGTCCGGACCTGCTGGTCGTCCCCGGCGACGTCAACTCCACCTTGGCCGCGGTGCTGACCGCGGTGAAGATGGGAGTGCCGGTCGCCCACGTCGAGTCGGGCCTGCGCAGCTTCGACCTCTCGATGCCCGAGGAGGTCAACCGGATCGTCGCCGACCGCTTCTCCTCCCACCTCTTCCTGCACTCCGAGGAGGCGGTCGGCAACCTGCGCGCCGAAGGGATCGCGCCGGAACGGATGCACTTCGTCGGCAACACGATGATCGACACCCTGGTCGCGCTGCGGGACCGGATCGCGGCGGCCGGCGCGGCGGCGCGACTCGACCTCTCCCCCGGCTCCTACCTGCTCGTCACCCTGCACCGGCCCGCGCTGGTCGACGGGCCGCTGCTGGCCGAGACGGTCGCCCAGCTCTCCCACCTGGCCGCGCAGATGCCGGTCGTCTTCCCGGTCCACCCGCGGACGCGGAAGATGATGGAGGGGCTCGCCGGCGGGAGCGCGCCCGAGGGCCTCCTCCTCACCGAGCCGTTCGGCTACCTCGACTTCCTCTCCCTGGTCGACGACGCGCGCGCCGTGCTCACCGACTCGGGCGGCATCCAGGAGGAGACGACCTACCTCGGCGTCCCCTGCTTCACCCTGCGCGCCAACACCGAGCGGCCGGTGACCGTCGACCTCGGCACCAACACGCTGCTCGGCCTGGAGCCCGGCGCGATCGCCGAGATCCCCGCCGCACTCGCCGCCCGCCCGGCCGGGCGCCCGGAGCCGCCGCCGCTGTGGGACGGCTGCGCCGCCGAGCGGATCGCCGACATCCTCGCCCCGCCGGACCCGGAACTGCAAAGCGCCTGACCCCGCGCCCGACGAGCAGGCCTCCGGGAGCCCGAGGGTCTCGGGCGGCGGCAGCGGCCGCGAGCCGGAGAGGTGCCTAGTCCTGCGGGGTGGTGCCGTCGGCCGCGGCGTCGCCGTCGACCGAGGCGGTGCTCTCGGCGCGAGCCTCTTTGCTCGGCGCCAGAAGCATGCTCATGTTGCGGCCTTCCTGCAGCGGCGCCGACTCGATCGTCGCCATGCCGCCGAGGTCCTCGAAGAGCTTCTGCAGCAGATCGCGACCGCGCTCCGGGTGGGCCTGCTCGCGCCCCCGGAACATGATCGTGATTTTCACCTTGTCGCCGTGCTTGAGGAAGCGCTCGACGTGGCCCTTCTTGGTGTTGTAGTCGTGGTCCGCGATCTTCGGGCGCAGCTTGATTTCGCGGATGTTGACCTGCTGCTGGTGCTTGCGCGCCTGCTTCTGCTTCTGCTCCTGCTCGTATTTGTACTTCGAGTAGTCGAGCATCCGCGTCACCGGCGGCTTCGAGTTCGGCGCGACCTCGACCAGGTCGAGGTCGGCGGCCTGGGCGCGGCGCAGAGCCTCCGGCGTGTCGACGATGCCGAGCTGCTCCCCGTCGGCGCCGATCAGGCGCACCTGGGGCACACGGATCCGCTCGTTGATCCGCGTCGTGTCGCGCTCTGGTGGGCGCCGATCGAACCTGCGGGGGACCGGCACTAGTGAGAGTTAAGTTGCTTCAAGAGGACGAGGCTTCGGATCGCGGGCACGGGTCGCTCAGCGGCCACGGCGGATGTTCGAGGTACCCACGATCAAGTCTCGGAGAGTATAGACAGACGCGCCCGGATCGCAAGCCGCAGGTCATCGCGCTGACGGGCGCGGCCCCTCACGCGGCGGCCGTCTCCGCCTCGATCCGGGCGGCGAAATCGGCAAGGCTCATCTCCCCCACGTCGCCGTCGGCGTGCGAGCGCACCGCCACCGCGCCCGCCTCCTGCTCGCGGTCGCCGACCACCAGCATGTACGGGTAGCGGCCGAGCGAGGCGTCGCGGATCTTGCGCCCGACCGACTCCGAGCGGTCGTCGAGCGCCACCCGGACCCCGAGGTCGCGGAGCTCGTCGTGGGCGCGCCGGCCGTAGTCGTTGTGGCGGTCGGAGATCGGCAGGACGATCGCCTGCACCGGCGCCAGCCAGGTCGGGAAGCGGCCCGCGTAGTGCTCGATCAGGATCCCCGCGAAGCGCTCCATCGAGCCGAGCAGGGCGCGGTGGATCATCACCGGCCGGTGGGCGCCGTCGTCGGCGCCGGTGTAGGTGAGCTCGAAGCGCTCCGGCATCTGGAAGTCCAGCTGGCAGGTGCCGCACTGCCAGGACCGGCCCAGGGCGTCGGTGACGTGGAAGTCGATCTTCGGCCCGTAGAAGGCGCCGTCGCCGGGGTTCAGCTCGTACTCGCGGCCCTGGCTGTCGAGCGCCTCGGCGAGCGCCGCTTCGGCCTTTTGCCACTGCTCCTCGGTGCCCATCGACTTGTCCGGCCGGGTCGAGAGCTCCACTTTCACGTCCTCGAAGCCGAAGCGCGCGTAGAGCTCGTCGATCGCCTCGCAGATCGAGGCGACCTCGGCGGTGATCTGGTCCTCGGTGCAGTAGACGTGGGCGTCGTCCTGGGTGAAGGCGCGGACGCGCAGCAGGCCGTGCAGGACGCCCTCGCGCTCGTTGCGGCTGACCCGGCCGAACTCGGCGAGCCGCAGCGGCAGCTCGCGGTAGGAGTGGCGATCGGAGCCGTAGACGAGGCAGGCGCCGGGGCAGTTCATCGGCCGCAGCGCGTAGCGACGGTCGTCGTCCTGCATGAAGTACATCTCGTCCTTGTAGTTGTCCCAGTGCCCGGAGCGGTGCCAGAGGGCCTCGTCGAGCACCTGCGGCGTGGCGATCTCCTTGTAGCCGCGCTTGCGCAGCTGGTCGCGGACCTGGTCTTCGATCAGGTGCAGGAGGGTGGTGCCGTTGGGCAGCCAGAAGGGCATCCCGGGCGCCTCGGGGCGGAGCATGAAGAGCTCCAGCTCGGGGCCGAGCCGGCGGTGGTCGCGCGCTTCGGCCTCGGCGATCCGCTCCAGGTGGGCCTCGAGGTCCTTCTTGGAGAAGAAGGCGGTGCCGTAGATGCGGGTCAGCTGCTCGCGGTTCTCGTCGCCGCGCCAGTAGGCGCCGGCGACCGAGCTCAGCTTGATCGCCTTGATGCGGGCGGTCGAGGGCGCGTGCGGGCCGCGGCAGAGGTCCTCGAAGGGGCCGTTGCGGTACAGGGAGACGGTCTCGACGCCTTCGTCGCGGACGAGGTCTTCGATCAACTCGACCTTGAAGCCCTGGTCCTGGGCGCGGAAGATCTCCAGCGCCTCGGCCACGGGGACGTCGCGGCGGGAGAAGCGCTCGTCGGCGGCGATGTGCTTGCGCATCGCCTTCTCGATCTTCGGCAGGTCCTCCTCGGTGATCCGCACATCGGGCGGGAACTCGAAGTCGTAGTAGAAGCCGGACTCGATCGGCGGGCCGATCGTCACCTTGGTGCCCGGGTAGAGCTCGGTCACCGCCTCGGCCATCACGTGGGCGGCGTCGTGGCGGATCAGCTCCAGCGCCTCGGGGTCGCGGTCGGTGACGATCGCCACCTCCGCCCCGCCCTCGGGCAGCGGCGCGTCGAGATCCCGCAGGGCGCCGTCGACCTTGATCGCCAAGGCCGCCTTGGCGAGCCCCGGCCCGATCGCCGCCGCGGCGTCGGCGCCGGTCGCCCCCGCGGGGAGCTCGAGCGGCTTGCCGTCGGGCAGGGTGACGAGGAGCTTGTCGGTCGCGGCCTCCACAGGGCCATGGTACGTGGCCGCCGCCGCCCGCGCCCCGGCCACCGCCGCGTCCGCGGTTCGTTCCCCGACCGGGAATCGACCGCGAAGGCGTCTCAGCGGGCGGGGCCCTGGCGGGCCTGGCGGACCGCGATCAGGGGACAGACGCTGCGCGCCGCGATCGGGCCCTTCACTTCCCAGAGCACGTAGGGCGGAGCCACCTTGCGCACCCGCAGGCCCTTGAAGGGCGGCTTGCGCCGGGAGCCCTCGGTGACCACGTAGCGGACCCCGGTGGGCGGCCTGCCCGCCGCTTCCGCGCGGGTCTCGATGCAGACCCGGCCGCCGCGCAGCTCCCAGGCGATGTAGGGGACGCCGTGTTCGTCGGCGAGGAATTCCGGTGAGGCGAGGACCACGGTGGAGCCGTTCGCGACCAACGGCCGCAGCCCGGTCAGCGCGGGCGAGTAGCTCGCCGGGCCGACCGGCGCGTTGGCGAGCGCCAGCGCCGAGCAGAGCCCGGCGGCGGCGAAGAAGACGACGCACGCCGCGAGCGCCACCGCCTGCCGCCCGCCGGCGCGGAGCGTGGCGAGCCCTCCCGCGAGCAGCGAACCTCCGCCGGCTGTTCCTTTTGCCGGAATGCTGGTGGAAAGGAACAGCTGCACGTCGTGGGTGAGCGGCAGGAGGATCGTCAGCGCGCAGAGCGGGGCGGCGATCTCGATCGCCTTGCCGGAGGTGTAGGCGGTGCCGCCGACCCGGGCGGCGAGGTAGGCCACCGCGGCGACGGCGAGGCCGGAGAGGAGGACGGTCTCGCGCCGCCGGATGCAGCGCCAGATGCCGTAGCCGAGCAACACCGTGGCGAAGGCGGCGCCCAGGTAGTAGGCCGCCGCGGGGACGGCGCCGTCGCCGGGGGCGAGGCGGAAGTCCCCGGATGGCCAGATCCCGAGCGCCTCGAAAGGCGAGACCTGGCCGAAGAGATTGCCCAGGCCGGGGCCATTGGGGTCGAAGGTTTCGAACTTGTGAAAGTCGATCATGCGACCGATCTCCGGGGCGAGGAGGACGACCGCCGCGCCGACGCCGATCGCCACCGGCCCGGCCAGCCCGGCTGCCGCGGCGCGCGTCCCGTCCCGGTCGCAGCGCCACCCGAGCGCGAGCTCGACGATCGCCCACACGACCGCGGTCCCCAGCAGCCAGAGCAGTCCCGGGAAGCTGTAGACGTAGACGGTGCCGACCGCGATCAGGGCGGCGGGGACGAAGCGCAGCGGCGAGGCGACGGGGTCGCGAGTGCCCTCGCGCAGGACCAGCACGAAGCCGAGCAGGAAGAGCGCCTCCATCGTCTCCTTGAAGGCGCCCTGGGCGAAGTAGGAGGCGACCGCGTAGGCGAGGCCGACCAGCAGCGCCGCCGCGGTGCGCGGCGCCGGGCGCCGGTCGCGGAAGGCCGCCAGCGCGGTCAGCGGCGCCAGCACGACCACCGCGACCGTCAGCCCGCTGAATCCATGCACGAGACCGATGCCGAGCCCCTTGTTCAGGGCGACGACGATCGCGTGCGGGCCGAGCGGATAGCCCTGCCGCTGCAGCTGTCCGGCGTGGCCCTGGGCGAGCTGCGCGGCGGCCTGCAGGTGCTGGGACATGTCCGGGTTGAAGCTGGTGCCGAGGATCCCGAAGTGGCCTTCGGCGATGAACGGCAGCGAGGCCCCGAGCGCGGCGAGCAGCGCCACCGGCCAACCGGCCCGGAACGCCTCCCGCCAGACCCCCCGCCCCTGCAGGTAGACGAGCGAGGCGGCGACCCCCACCAGGACGACGATCGCCGAGATCGACCCGTGGCCCGGCAGCCGCACGGTCGCCCAGCAGGCCGCGCCGAGGACCGCCAGGCCGACCGGCGCCGCGCCCCACGACCAACGCTCCCGCCCACAGAGGACGATCAGGGCCTGACCGATCGCGAGCGAGGCGACGCAGACGGCGACGGCGGCTGCATAGGTGCCGATCACGGTGCGCGAGCCTAGATGGTTGATTCCACGGCAGGGTGTGACCGGGGGCGCGGTGTCGTGGGATCGACCATCTAAACGGCCCAGCCGATGATGCTCGGCGAAAGGCGGCGCAGGAGGTCCGCCGGAGCGCCCCCCGGCCCCCGCGGCTCATTCCTTTTGCTGCTTGGCCCCTTCGCCGTTCTTCTGGGTGGAATTGCCGGCGCTCTTTTCGAGCTTGCGCACCTTCGCCTGGAGCTTCTTCCTCGTGGCCCGGAGATGCTTGCGCTGCGCGTTGGAGAGGTTCTTGCCCTGCAGGCGGCGGTCGATCCTCCTGATCCGGACCTGGACGGCGGCGGCCGGGCCGGCGGCGTTGCCCGCACTCGACGTCCCGGCGCCTTCCTGCCCGGCACCGCTGCTTCCTTCCGAACCCCCGGAGACGAGCAGCGCGATCACCACGATCACCAGCAGCGCCGCGCCGAGCGCCATCCCGACCGCTTTGACGCCGCGACCGCGGATCGATTCGCGCAGCTTCACCAGATCGCGCGGCGGCGCCCCTTCGCGCTCGCCCTCGCCGACCGCGGTCGCGGCGGCCGCGGACTCGGCGGTGTGGACGTGTTCGGTCCAGCCCTCGCCGTCCCACCAGCGCAGGCCCTCGCCACTCGGATCGTCGTACCAGCCGGCCGGGATCCCCGACCCGCCCGGCGTGTCGGTCGGGTTCACGCCGCGATTATTGCGGCTGCGGCAGGGGAATTTGTGAACGGCGCCGCCACACCTCGTCCGGGAACGGAAAAGGGCCCCGATCCGGGGCCCCTTGCTTCCGAAGGACGTACCACCAGCCACGGTCACGTGGCTGGCTCGTCGGTCCTCAAGTTCCTGAAGTATCGGCCGCCGTTCTTTCGGCGACATTAGAATCAACACCTTCCCGGTCGAAAAGTTTCACTCTCCAGGGAAAGTTGTCGCTTCTCGCCCGATCCGCCGGAGCGGGCGATGCGCCGCCCGAAGCCCCCGCGCTGCTACATTCCGGCGCCCCGGGGCGTATAGCTCAGTTGGGAGAGCGCCAGCTCGACAAGCTGGAGGTCACTGGTTCGAGCCCAGTTACGCCCATCCTCCCCGGTCACTCGGGTCGCCCCGGCGTCCCGGCCTGCCGCCTAGACGTGGTCGCTCGGCAGGTGCCAGATGCGCGGCGCGATCAGATCGTCGATCTCGCGCGGGCCCCAGCTGCCCGGCGAGTACGGGATCGCCGGCGGCGGGTTCTCGAGCACGGGCTCGGAGATCTCCCACAGCCGCTCGATCGCGTCGGAGCTGGTGAAGAGCGTGCGGTCGCCGTTCATCACGTCGTGGATCAGCCGCTCGTAGGGGTCGAGCGCGGCGAAGTTGTTGTCGAAGGCGTCGGCGTAGCTGAACCGCATGTGGGCAGAGCCGAGCTGCATCGTCGGTCCCGGCACCTTGGCCAGGAAGGAGGCCGAGATGCTGCCCGGGTCGCCGAGCTCGAAGGTGAGGTGGTCGCGGCCGAAGCCCTCCGGGATCAGCGCCTCGTCGAGCGGGAACATCCGCCGCGGCGGCTGCGAGAAGGCGATCGTCAGCACGTGGTGGGTCTCGGCCATCCGCTTTCCCGAGCGCAGGTAGAACGGCACCCCCTCCCAGCGCCAGTTGTCGACGAAGGCCCGGACCGCGACCAGGGTCTCGGTGTCGGATTCCGGGTCGACCCCCTCCTCGTCGCGATAGCCGATGTACTGGCCGCGGACGACGTCCTCGGGGCGCAGCGGCACCATCGAGTCGAAGACCTTCTCGCGCTCGCGGCCGAGCGGCTTCGGCGCCAGCGAGGTGGGCGGCTCCATCGCGACGAAGCCGAGGACCTGGAACAGATGCGTGACGAGCATGTCGCGAAACGCGCCAGTCCCCTCGTAGAAGCTGCCGCGCATTTCGATCGAGAGCGTCTCGGGGATGTCGATCTGGACGTGCTCGATGTGGTTGCGGTTCCAGATCGGCTCGAACATGCCGTTGGCGAAGCGCAGGGCGAGGAGGTTCTGGACCGCCTCGCGCCCCAGGTAGTGGTCGATGCGGTAGATCCGATCCTCCTGGAAGACCGAGTGGAGCAGCTGGTTCAGCTCGCGGGCCGAGGCGAGGTCGGTGCCGAACGGCTTCTCGATGATCACCCGCGCCTCCGGGTCGAGATCGAGCTCGGCCAGCTCCTCGACCGTGGCGGCGGCCGCGGTCGGCGGCAGCGACAGGTAGATGAGCAGCTCCGTGTCGCCGCCGAGTTCGCGTTCGGCGCTCGCGATCGCCTCGCCGAGCGGCGCGTAGCCGTCGCCGACCCCGACGAAGCTGAGCGCCTCGGCGAAGCGCTTGAAGTCGCCGTCGGCTTCCGGCCTGCGCCCCGATCCCCCCACCGACTCGCGCGCCAGCTCGCGGAACTCCTCGGTCGAGATCGGGTGGCGGGCCGCGCCGATGATCCGGAAGCCCTCGGGCATCAGGCCGACCTGGGAGAGGTGGAACATCCCGGGCAGCAGCTTGCGCTTGGCGAGGTCGCCGGTCGCCCCGAAGAGGACGATCACCTGGTCGGTCGCCACCTGCTCGGCGGCGCGATCCTGCTGGGCGGTCGAGGTGAGGACGCTCACCATCCGCAGGCTACAGGCCGCCTGCCGCGGCCTTATCCTGCGCCGCGATGACCCCGGTCACCAAGGGCGGGACCGAATTCGACCCGGCCGCGCTGGAGCGCACCGAGGCGCGCTTCTGGCGCGAGATCTGGGACGCCGTCCCGGCCGCGGTCACCGCCGCCTACGGCGTGCGGCGTGGGGAGTTCGGCCCGGTCCAGGCGACCGTCACCGCGGCGCTGCCGCGAGCCCGGACGCTGAACCTCGTGCTCGGCGCCGCGACCGCCGACGCCGCCGCCGAGGGCTTCCTCGAGGAGGCGATCGACTGGGTGCGCGAGCAGCAGGCGCGCGGCTTCGCGCTCCTCGCCCCCGGCCTCCCCGGGACGCCGAGCGCCGAGGCGGTCCTGGCCGCGGCCGACTACGTTCCCACCGACGGCCGGGTGCGCTTCGTCCGCGACGCCCACCCGCCCCGGTTCGACATCGCCGGCGACATCGAGGTCGTCGAGGTGGACACTTCCGAGGAGGACGCGCCGTTCGGGACGGTCGCCGCGCTCGGCTTCGGCCTGCCGGCCTGGACCGCCTCCCTCTTCGCCCCCCTCCCCGCGCTCCCCGACTGGCGCTGCTACCTGGCCCGGCTCGACGGCGAGCCGCGCGCCTGCGCGGCGATGCTGCTCGACGGCGAGGTCGCCGAGATGGGGGTCGCGGCGACGGTCGAGGAAAGCCGGCGGCGCGGCTGTCAGCTGGCGCTGCTGCGGCGGCGGATCGTGGACGCGGCGGCGGCGGGTGCCCGCACGCTGTTCGTCGAGACCGGCGAGCGCGTCCCCGGCCGACCGTCGTCCGGCCGCGCCAACGTCCTGCGCGCCGGCTTCGAGGAGGCCTATCTCTGCCCGGGGTGGATCGATGCGCGACTTCCTGCGAGCTGAAGCGGGCGGCGGCCTGGCGCTGCTGCTCGGCAGCGTCGCGGCGCTGCTCTGGGTGAACGTCCTCGACGCGGGCGGCTACGCCTCCTTCTGGGCGACCCACTTGAAGATCGGGATCGGCGACGTGGCGATCGACGAGACCCTCGGCCACTGGGTCAACGACGGCCTGATGACGCTCTTCTTCTTCCTGATCTCGCTGGAGATCAAGCGCGAGCTGGTGACCGGGGAGCTGCGCCACCCGAAGCGCGCCACGCTGCCGATCATCGCCGCGCTCGGTGGCATCGTCGTGCCGATCGCGATCTTCCTGGCGCTGACCGAGACCCACCACGCGAGCGGCTGGGGGATCCCGATGGCGACCGACGCGGCGTTCGCGATCGGCGCCCTGGCGCTGCTCGGCGACCGGGTCGGGACCGGGGTGAAGCTGTTCCTGGTGACGATCGCGGTGGTCGACGACGTCGCCGCGATCGGCGTGATCGCGGTCGCCTACACCGACCACCTGAAACTCGGCTGGCTGGCGGTGGCGGTGGCCGGATTGCTCGGCGTTGGCGCGGTCAGGATGCTGGGGGCGCGCCGCATCCTCGTCTACGTCCCGATCGGCATCTTCGTCTGGGTCGCGGCGTTCGAGTCGGGCGTCCACGCCACCCTCGCCGGGGTCACCCTGGCGCTGATCACGCCCGCGAAGCCGGTCCGTGGCCGCGACGTCCTCGGGGAGCTCGAGCACGGCCTCCACCCGTGGGTGAACTACGCGATCCTGCCAGTCTTCGCGCTCGCCAACGCCGGGGTGCTGCTGGGCGGCGACGAGCTCTCCACGTCGGCCGGGCGGAGCGTCGCGCTGGCGGTGGCGCTCGGGCTGCTCGTGGGCAAGTTCGTCGGGATCGGCGGGGCGACGCTCGGCGCCCTACGCCTCGGGCTCGGCTCGCTGCCCTCGGGGGTCGACGTGCGCGGCGTGCTCGGCGCGGCGGCGCTCGGCGGCATCGGCTTCACCGTCTCCCTCTTCATCACCCCGTTGGCCTACTCGGACCCGATCCTGGAAGGCGCCGCGAAGCTCGGCATCCTCGCCGGCTCGCTCGTCGCCGGCGTGCTCGGCGTCGCGATCTTCCTCACCGGCGGGGTGCACCCGAGCCGCCGCGAGGGGGCCGAGGATCCCTAGCTCTCTCGCGGCTGCCGACTGCTGAGTTGTGGTCGCCAGGGCGTGCCAAAGTCAGCAGTCGGCAGCCCGCGCGCCCGACGGCGTTCGATCAGTACGCGCGGGCGACGATCGCCAGCAGGTCGGGCTCGTCCTCGGAGGCGGGGACGGTGCCGTCGGGGCGCTGGATGCAGCGGACGCTGACGCCCTCGTCGAGCAGGCGACGCTCCCCCTCGGTGCCGAGTCGCGCCCACTCGATCCGGCCGACGCCCTCGCGGCCGACCTCGAGGGCGGCGTCGACGTCGGCGACATCGGTCGTCGCCGCGTCGCGGAACTCGGTGGCCTCGGCCAGCATCGCCGCCTGGATCTCCTCGAGCAGGCCGGCGGTCATCGCCGCGACCTCGCCGAGCGGGACCTGGCGCTTCTCGCCGGTGTCGCGGCGGATCACCGTCGCCTGGCCCTCGGCGAGGTCGCGCGGGCCGAGGTCGATGCGCAGCGGCACGCCCTTCAGCTCCCAGTCGGTGGCGCGGCGGCCGAAGCCGGTGTGGACATCGGCATCGACCTCGACTCGGGCGCCGGCCGCGGCGATCGCATCGCCGAGCTCCCGCGCGGCGTCGAGCGCCCCGCCCTCGTCGCGGACGACGACGATCGCCACCTGGGTCGGCGCGATCCGCGGCGGCAGGCGCAGGCCACGCTCGTCGCCGTGCCCCATGATCAGGCCGCCGACCAGGCGGGTCGAGGCGCCCCAGGAGGTCGTCCAGGAGGTCTGCACCTCGCCGCTCTCGTCGGTATAGGTGATGTCGAAGGCGCGGGCGAAGTTCTGGCCGAGCTCGTGGCTGGTCGCCAGCTGCAGCGCTTTGCGGTCGCGGGTGATGCCCTCGCAGGTCATCGTGTTGGTCGCCCCGGCGAAGCGCTCCTCGGCGGTCTTGCGCCCGAGCAGCACCGGCACCGCCAGCGTGTCGACGAGGAAGTCGCGGTAGACGTCGTGGTGGATGCGCAGCGCGAACGCGGCCGCGTCGGCCTCGCTCTGGTGGACCGTGTGGCCCTCCTGCCAGAGGAACTCGCTGGTCCGCAGGAACAGCCGCGGCCGCATCTCCCACCGCACCACGTTCGCCCACTGATTCAGCAGCAGCGGCAGGTCGCGGTAGCTGTTGACCCATTTCGCCATCTGCTCGCCGAAGACGGTCTCCGAGGTCGGCCGCACGACGACTGGCTCGGCCAGCTCTTTGCCGCCCGCGATCGTCACCACGGCCAGCTCGGGGCTGAAGCCCTCGACGTGCTCGGCCTCGCGCTTCAGGTAGCTCTCCGGGATGAAGAGCGGGAAGTAGACGTTGTCGACCCCGGTGGCCTTGATCCGCCGGTCGAGGTCCGCCTGGATCCGCTCCCAGATCGCGTACCCGTAGGGCCGGATCACCATCGTCCCCCGCACCGGCCCGTTCTCGGCCAGCCCGGCTTTGGCGATCACGTCCTGGTACCAGCGCGGGTAGTCCTCGTTCGGGTTGGCGATCGGCGACTTGGCCATGAGTGCCGCATCCTAGGAAGGCGCGGCGGACGGCGCGGCGCGGGCGCCAGGACGCCGGCGTGCCTCAGGCGTCGTCGAGGAAGATCTGCCCATCGGCGAAGACGACGCCCAGGGCGGCGATCGGCCCGGTGGCGATGGCGAGCAGTGCAGCGGCGCCGGCGACCATCAAGCCGATGCCGGGGTTCGCGATCGTGGGCCCTTCGAACGGACCGCCCGGACCGCCCACGAACAGACGCGCGCCGGTGCTCGCGTAGAGGACGATGCCGAGTGCCGCCGCGCCGGCGGCGAAGACGAGCCAACCCCATCGCCGTCGCCATCGCCCCAAGACCGCGCCGAGCAGGACGAGCGCGGCGCAGCCGATCAGCGCCACCCCCTCCCAGCGATCTATCAGGCGATTTTCGACCAGCGGGCCGGCTTCGAGGGCGAGCTTCGGCAGGAAGACGGATGCCACGATCAGCGCCGCCGCGACACAGGCCGACGCGACCGCCATGTACCCGCGGCGGCGCCGCGGCTCGTCAGGAATCCGATCCATGGCGCAAGCCTAAGAGCGGACCCCCGCGACGCCGACTACAGACCGCCGAGGGCCCGCGCCTCGCGCCAGGTCACCAGTCGACCGCCGGCGGGATCGATCAGCTTCAGCCGCAGGGAGAGGATCCCGTCGAAGAAGCCGAGCACCGGGACGTCGGCGAAAACGGGGCTCTCGTCGTGGGCGCGCTGCAGGTGGTAGTTGGGGATCTTGGCGCTCAGGTGGTGGACGTGGTGGAGGCCGATGTTGCCGCTGAAGTAACGGAACAGCGGCGGCAGCTTCAGGTAGGAACTGCCCTTCAGCGCGGCGTCGACGTAGCTCCAGCGCTCGCCCGTCTCCCAGTAGGCGTCCTCGAACTGATGTTGCACGTAGAAGAGGAAGACGCCGGCGGCGCCGGCGAGGATCGCGGTCGGCATCTGCACCACCAGCCAGGCGAGCGGGCCGACGGCCCAGAAGATCAGGGCAAGCACGGCGACCAGGGCCAGGTTGGTGAGCTGCACGCTGTGGCGCGATCGCGCCCGCATGCGCCGGTTCCAGAGACGCGGCCCGATCATCAGCGACCACACCGGGCCGACGCCGAAGAGCACCAGCGGGCTGCGGAACAGGCGGTAGGCGAGCCGGCCGCGCCACGACCGGGCGGCGAACTCCTCGACCGTGATCGTCTCGACGTCGCCGGTGCCGCGACGGTCGAGGTCACCGGCGGTGCCGTGGTGCACGGCGTGGTTGTGGCGCCAGTTGGCGTAGGGCTGGAAGACGACGAGGCCGGTGAGGCGGCCGAGCCACCGGTTGCCGCGCCTGCTCGGCAGAAAGGAGCCGTGGGCGCAGTCGTGGAAGACGATGAAGGTGCGCAGCAGGAACCCCGCGGTGGGCACCGCCAGCGCCAGGGTCAGCCAGATCGAGACGTTCAGGGCGAGGTACATCGCCACGGTGAGCGCGACGTAGGCGCCGAGCGAGGTGGCGAGGTCCAACGCCGCGAGCGACCAGGACGGGCGCTCGTAGCCGGCGACCGACTCGCGCCAGGCGGTGGTTGATGCAGGGGTGCTGATTGCCATCGTGATCTCCGTGCGTGGGTAGGTGACACGACCGTCGACCGGCCGTGGTTCGGACGCGGGAGTCAGCGATGTTGTCGTCGCGGAGACCGACTTCAGAGATGACGGGCCTGCGGCGCCGGCGGAGCATTCGGTTCTACATTCCGCCCCGCCAATGTAGCGATCAAACCTGAACGTTTGGCAAAGGACGCTGACGGAAATGCGGCGATGGCTATTCCAACGAATCGAGTTGGAGCCGGATCTCCTTGGTCAACAGGTGCATGTTCATCGGGTCGGTTGGCGACGGCTCGAAGCCGAAGCGCTTGTAGAAGGCGCGCGCTTCGTCGTTGACGGCATGCACCAAAATAAGGCGCACTCCAGCCTGTTCGGCCACCGAAACGGCACGCCTCATCGCGTCTCTGAGCAGGAAGAGCCCGAGGCCTTTTCCTTGAACCGATTTGTCGACGGCAAGTCGGGCGAGGATCATCACCGGAATCGGGTGCCTCGGCATCCCCTTCTTCGCGCGGATGGTTGCCTCGGCGTGCTCGATCGATCCCACGGTAAGAGCGTGGTAGCCGACGACCCTGTCCTGCTCAGAGTCGACAACCACATAGGTTCGCGCCGACCCGGCCCCCGACGCCGCGCGGGCGTGCCTGACAAGCCAGATGTCGAGCGAATCGACACCGCACTCGAAGCCGTTGACGCGGTGCTCGCCATCCAGCGGCCGAGGCTCCCCGAAGCGAGGCACGCCTACTCAGGGCGAGGGCGCGAAAAGAGGTCAGTGAGCTCGGGGCGACGCCTTGCCGGCCGGTCCATTGCGGCGACGATCTCCTGCCAGGCGTCTGCGTCCACGACGAAACTGGTCCGATCCGCAAGAAGCCGCTCGGCTCGCTCGCGTCCACTCTCGACGAGAAACTGCGTCAGGGACTCGCGCTGGGCCTCCGCAGCCCGCTTGAAGAGGGTCTCGTCCTCCTCTTGAATCCGCAGATTGAGCCTCTGGCTCTTCGGGGTTGCCATCCGACAATTGTACAGACAATGTACGCCTAAGTCGACTCATCCTTGGCGAGGCGCCGGGGGCCATCGCCGCCGGCGCGCCACACCCAACCTCAACGGTGACGTTGGCCGATGCGATCAACCCAAAGCGAAAAAGGCGCCTACCGGAATCGAACCGGTGTAAACGGCTTTGCAGGCGGGTGCATACGCGTCTTTCCCGCATTCCAGAGCGGTTTCATTCCGTCATGGGCCAGTCGGTGGGCCAGTTTGCCCTGAAATCGCCCGGCGGAATGCGGCCAGGGGACGGTGTCAGCCAGCCCAACAATGCGAGGCGCGGCGGCGCGGCCCGCAGACTCCTAATCGGCAGTCTCGACCCGCTGCGCGAACGCTTCGTAGCGCTCACGGTTGGCGTCAGCGGTCGCCTCGATCATTTCATTGAAGGTCCGAAGCGCCTCGCGAACCGTCTCCTGGTTCTTAAGACCTAGATCCGTCGCCGCCTGCAAGGTGCCTGAGAACGAGAGAGCGATCTCGATAATCGGCTGCCAATACGAGGCAGCCGTCGCAGGCGAACAGTTCTCTTTGAAGCGGAGCTTGGCTCGGTCCGGAACCTGTCTGTCCAAGAACACCTCGATGCTGGTGGAGATAGCCGACAGCATCGTCATGGTCGAGCCGCGCCCCCGAAAGAACTGCACGTGGCGCGTTTGCGCCTCCGTGCGTTCGCTCTCGGGAATGTCGTTCGCTTTTCGTTTGGCGGAATCAAGCGCGCGTAGGAGGGAAAAGACGAATACGACGTGACGGGCAGTGGTCCGCTCAGAGAAGTACCGGGAGTAGACGCCGTTCTCCTCCCAGATCCGCCGCGTCTCGTTGTAGGCGAGGTTAGGTGCCAACTGGAACGCAGCCAAGGCCTGCGCCACAGCGCTGTCCGGAAGGCGGTTCGCCGGGCGCTCGATCGCGTCCTGGACGCCGCCTCGCCTCGCACCCCTGTAATCCGCGTCAGGTATCTGAGCGAATTCTTGTCTCAGTCGTTCTTGGACCTCGTCTTTGCTTCGGAAGTCGGCGGCCTCGACTCTGTTCTGGGTGTTGTTGTACTTGATGATGTCACCCAGCACTCCGGGGTTATCCGTCTTCACAAAGCGTGCAAGGACGTTGGTCTTGGCCAGATCAGGAGCATCGGCGTCCGACAGAGTTCCGATCGAGCCAGTCGTTTGGGCGCCGTTCACGATGCCGATGCCTTTCACGGTCACCTCAAAGGCGCCATCGAGATTCGGACCCTGAACTGAGTAGTCGTTCACCAGGATGGTGATCCCGTTGTTGTAGATCCAGAATCGATCGGGAGTTTCTGCCGCGGTCGTCTTGATTCCATTGTTGATGTTCCGCTCGGCGCGAACAATGCCGAGGTAAGCGCGGACGTTCGGGGACATCAGATCCTCCCCGTAACGGTCCCATTGCTCCCGAAGCCAAATGCCCGGCACCGAGGTCGTGAACGCTTCCCACGATCCGCCATCTTCCTCAAAGCCGCCGGGGACCGTCAGTTTCAGCTCATCCGTGACGGCAATGGTGGCTTCGGTGCGGCGGTACAGCCGCTCCAATTCACCAAGCCCGATCTCCATGGCGGTGACCTCAACCTGCGTATCTGCGAAATGGGTGTGGAGAAGGGCGTCGGCCGTAGTAACGGCCTGTTTGAGTTCGTCGGAGACATTGGCCGACTCGGGCGCGTTGTGCACGTACCAAATATGGAACTCTCGAACTTCGTCTTGGTCCAGGGCGTCCCTTACCTCCTCCGCGGCGGAACGGAGAGCTTCGGGCAGCCCGCCGAGATCCCCGCTCAAGAGCCAGGTGACGGCGGTATTGAGATCGCTGGCCTTCGAAGAGGGCGCGGCCTCCAAATCGGTCTTTCCTGACTGATAACCCTGGCCGACGACGACACGGCCATTCTCGCGATCAACATAGACCAGGTCGCATTTCTTGTCGTTCGAGGCGTCGGTTAGGGCTTCTGCGGCAACCCCCTCGATATCGGCTATCCCCCATCGAAGCTGCAGCGCAAAAAGGAGCAGTGCGTTACTGCCGTATGGGGTGAGGTCGTCCCGAGCGGCAAATTTCGCCAAAGCTTTGTTGTCTGAGCCCGCCTCCATCCGCGCGGCATTCTAGGCAAGTACCCGAGAACAGCCAGCGCGCGATCTACGCAAATTCCGGTGGCAGCTTTCCGGTATTGCCTAGCCGAGCAATCGCCGCAAGGCTCTAGCTCCCGCTTAGCGCTAAGGCAAGAGAGTCGCGAGATACGCGATTGCCCCACCGGCGCCAGCGACGATCGCCTCTGCCTCAGCCGGATCCACTTCATGGGCCTGAGCCCCAGCGCCATGACCGCCTTTCCGGTTCCGCGGCGTCATTGCGACCAGGACCAGTTTCTCCATGTACCGCGGGATGACGTCCGCTTCCTCAAGGTGATTGAAAAGGGGCTGCGCAGTATCTCCCGCCCCGTACGGGACGCCGCGCGCGTCGAGCAGGACCTTCATCGCGCTCTCCACCGAGCACCCGGCCTCATGCACGGCTTGCTTCAGAGCATCCGGCGTCCCGCGTGCCAACTCGCGACGGGCTGATTCGAACTCCGCCCGCACGCCACCTGCAAACTCCGGGCGATTGATCGCCGATAGCGCCGGGCGAATCAGGTCGCGCTCGACCTGCTCGTCGCCGACGTATTCGAAGCCCTGCCCAGTGAATACCCAAGGAACTCCCCGCCCTCGACAGATGCAAGTGACCCGCTCGGCCACGATCTCCTTCCGGTCATGCACGGCAACTTCGACCGCAAGGCGAAAGTCTGGCTCCGGCATGTTTAGAAGCAGCGCGTAGAAGCGGGCCTCGCGCGGGTTGACCCGTCGCACCCGCCCTAGCCCGAGGGAGGTTTCGACATCGGCCTCGGCCTCGGCTGCCGCGCGCGTAAGAAGAAACGAGACGGCCTCGCCCCAGACGCGGCGGACGGCCCGGAGGTAGTCCTCCAGGCCGCCGAAACGATCTCGAAAGAAGTGATCGACAACTTCGCTCGCGCCGGTATTGCTCATCTCGGAGACCACTCGAAGGATCAACCTCCTGGCGCCCTCGTCAAGGCCCGTTGCCTCGCGCTGACTCGCGGTATCGATCATCGAATCGGCCATTTCGTCAAGTCAAGCAGGTCGCCGCAGCCCGCTTGCTTCAAGCTGCCGCACCCACACGCTCGACGGAACCCCGCAGGGCCACGGAGAGCTTCTCCGCGGCATCGACCTGGGGGACGTGTCGGACGTAGATCATCGTAGTCGCGATGTCCGCGTGTCCCGTGTACGCCTTGACATCGGTGAGCGGGAAGACCTGGACTGCGAGGGTGCCGAAGCTATGGCGGAGGTCCTGGAGGCGGATATGCTTGGCTGCGGTCTCCAGCGCCGCATCAGATCGAGGTGCGGTCAGTCGCTTGGATCAGCCGGCCATGAAGTCGCCGACGGCCACGATCGTTGAGGCATACGGCGGGCTTGAGACCGCGCTGAGATCGCTTCTTTCCGGTCATGAGATCGAAGAGAGGGACCGCGCGGGCGTTTTGAGCCTTGCTCGTGCAGGCCAGCCGAACGGCCTCATCACGGAGCAAGCGATGAAGGCCATCGAAGGTCTCGACGTACTGCGGAACCTCGCGGTCCATGGCCGCCAGGATGAGCTTCCCCGGAGCGCGCACATGAGTTCGTGGCGCTCGTCCAGGGCGTGTTGTATGCGATCAGCAGCGGCGCGTCGGCGCCCTCAGCGCGCTGGCCGATTTACTTTCCGCTCCTCGATCTGTACGTCGGGCTGCGAGTCCAAAGCGAACCGGACACCCTCCGCGGCGAGTCTCTCCACCTCGGCCTCGCCTTCCGCCGCGGCGGACCAGCCAGGGATGTCAGGAGACTCGGCCCACCAGCCAGTGGACTCCTCGTGGTATATGACGCGAACGGCCTCCATGTCGTGAACCAGCGTACCCACGATGACCGCGGGGTTCCGGCTCATGGCGAATTTACGGATAGCGGCCGTGAAGGCGTCGATGGGCTCGCTCATAGACGCTTCGCGTCCTCGGGTTGCTGGGGTGCCGCTCGCCGAAGGCAAGGAAGCTCACGACCAGGCCTTTGTCTGCCTTCTGGTGGAGTTGGAAGACGAAGCCGAACGGTGCCGCGGAAGCGCCCTCTGCGTCGAGCGGCACATACAGCTTGACGCAGCCCGGAAGACGGGTCCCGTCCCTCTCTTCAGGTCGGCAGCGTTTCCAGCGTAGCCTTGCCGTGCCCGCCTCGATCCTCCGCCGCGCCTTCTGCGCCACGACCCGCGCGGTAGCCGTAGGGGCGTAGCGCTCAACCTCGTCGCGCCACTCCTCTGGATGGAAGATGATCTCGATTGACGGAGCCCGCATCGGGCGGGCACCATAAGCGCTGGCGGAAAGGGAAACCGTCAGAGCAGCCAGGCTTCGGCGAGCTAACCCTCGTCGTCGTAGGGGATATCGGCGGCGAAGCGCTCGAAATCTTCGTCGGAAGCCGGCCTGGTTCCCCGCTGCCTGTGAAGCTCGGCCATCGGTGTAATTGGCGGCTCAAGAGCCAGTCCGCCCATCTTGTCGGGCACCACCTCGTAGCGCCGGCCGTCGATCTCCACCAGATCGCCGATGTGCAGATCGAGCTTCTTCACTGCGGTAGCCATGCGTCTCATGGTAGCCGCACACGACACTGGAGATCGACGACGGACGCTTTACGCCGAGTAACGCGCCACGAAGTCCCGAATCCCATCGATCATCCGCTCCACATCGTGATCGACGAGGTCGTCGGAGTTCCCATGCGCACCCGCGTTTCGCTGCGCATACCAAGCAAGGACGTTCTTCCTCTGCAGGTCGGTGAGCAATCCAGCCTTGCGGATCTCGGCACTCAGCCCATCGACCGACTTCACTCGACCTTTGTTGCCCATCGTGTCGATCCCATGCCGAGCGGCAAGCTTCCGCAGTTGCTCCTCTAGGACCGTCCCTGCGAGAACCGCGGCGGGTCCGACGAATCCCTTGGACAGCAACTCGTCGGCCATTCCCAGGAAGTCGTCGAAGAGGTCGGCGTGAACAAGCTCTTCAACCGCGGTCAACGCGCCAGCGTGGTAGTCGTCCTGGAGCGCTTGCACGACCGCGACGTACTGCTCGACCTTCCACCCAGGAGCAGCGTTCGCCCCTGCGACTTCCCTTGCTTCGTCCTCGTATGCGCTATCGGGGGGCGCATAGCGGCGAATCGCGGCTCGGGCCCGAGTGGTGATTCGCCGCACGTTGTAGTCCGAGACAGACCCGGCGGCGTTCGTGCAACTGTGCAGATCAGTGACGATCTCGGAAAGTCGTCGGGCGATCAAATCTGGTGCTTCAGCCATCTTGGGTCCCGATCGTAAGAGCAAGCCCCGACGCTCTGGATGCGCCAGTCGTGCGCCAGTCCCACACGAAAACAGCCGGTTACAACCGGAACCAACCGGACAAGACACGCGCCAAAATAGGTCCCGCAATCCCGCCCACAGAGCCAAAATCCCTGCTCAGACCAAAAAGGCGCCTACCGGAATCGAACCGGTGTAAACGGCTTTGCAGGCCGCTGCGTAGCCACTCCGCCAAGGCGCCGCGAACGGGACATTATGGCGGTGGGCAGGGCGTCAGGGCTTGCGGGGGTGGACCTTCAGGTTGACGGGGACCGTGGTGCCGTTTGCGTCGTGGGCGACGGCGTGGACGATGATGGTCGGGGCGTGACCTGCGGCGAAGGCGGCTTCGAGGCGTGCGCGTTGCCGGGACTTGAGGGGCAGGGTCAGGCGTTCGGGGTGGCCGCGGCGAAGCTTTGCGCGGACCCGGGCGGTGCGGAGGGCCGGATGCCGGCTGCTCAGCGAGGCGACCACCAGGCACGCCTCCGTCGGGCAACGGGCGACCGCGTTGACGGCTCCTCGCTCGAGGACGTCCTGGCGTTCGTGCGCGGTCACCCGAAAGAGACCAGACGGTGGGAGCCCTGAGGCGCCGCCTCGACCGGGCCGGCGAGGGCTGCGCTCGCCAGCACCGCCGCGGCGATGAGAAGGTGCCCCGGACGGAGTCCGAGCGGTGGACGAATGATCGACACTGTCCCAAGTTGTACCGGGCACGCGTGTCGATCGCTGATTCCCATGCGAAGGAAGGGGAGCGATGGCGGACAGGATCGAGTTGGCGAAGGCGCACTACCGGGCCTTTGCGGCCGGCGACCGGGAGGCGGTCGAGGAGCTGATCGGCGAGGAATTCGAGTTTCACAGCCCCGCCGACGAGGAGGGGCTCGACCGGAAGGGGTGGTTCGAGCGGTGCTGGCCCGGCGCGGGGACCCTGACCGAGTTCGACTTCGTGCGGATGATCGAGGCGGGCGAGGAGGTCGTCGTCACCTACGAGGCCACCCGCCGGAACGGCAGCCGCTTTCGCAACACCGAGATCCTCACCTTCGACGGCGACCGGCAGGTGCGCGCCGAGGTGTACTTCGGCTGGAACTTGTAGGGGCGCGGCCCGCGCCTTCGGGGGCCGCGACCCGCGCCAGCGCCTATTCCGGCGCGTCGCCCCCGGTGTCGTCGTAGGGGGTGACCTTGCCGTAGTCCTCGACCGTGCCGCCGTCGCGCATGCTGGCGTCGTCGGGGTCGTCCCCCGCCTCGCGCAGCGAGCGGCGCTGGCGCAGGTAGTCCCAGGTCTTGTCGAGCTGCAGTTTCAGCTCCTGGAGACGGGCGTGCTCGTCGTCGTTCAGGCCCTCGCCCTCGTGGCGATGGAGGAGATCCTCCTCTTCCTTGACGAGCTCGTCGATGCGGTCGAGTACTTGCTGGTCGTCCATGGCGACAAGACTACTCAGCCGGGGAGCCGGCTCGGGAGGCCGGCGCCGGATCGTCCCCGGGGCACTCAACGCCCGGCGCGGGCAAGCGCCCGCAGATGGTCGCGGAAGCCGCGGCCGAAGGCGGTCGGGGTGCCGTCGTAGGCCTTGATCAGCGACGGCCCGCCGCTGCAGGTCCAGCCGCCATGGGCGTCCCAGGCCCAGCCGAGGTAGGAGATGCCATGGCGATCGGCCCAGCGCATGTAGGGACCGATGTAGCGGTCGCTGCAGTCGCCCTCGCCCAGCTCGCCGGTCACCACCGGGTGGCCGTGGGAGATCCGCACGAGGGCGCCGCGGCAGCGCGACCCGCAGGCGGAGAAGTCATAGGTGTGGTTGGAGGCGACCTCGGCGTGGGCCGGGTCGGGCGGCAGGTGGGCGAGCCAGCCGCTGTCGTTGCGCGCCCAATCGGTGCCGCCCAGCATCACCGGCCGGCGCGAGCCGGTCGAGCGCACCGCCGCGAGGAGTTCCGCCATCCCCGCCGCCCGGTAGGTGCCGACGCCTTCGTCGTGGACGACGCAGCCGCGCTCCCAGCACCCCCAGCCGATGTCGTGGGGCTCGTTGTAGAGGTCGAGCAGCACCGCATGGTCGTCCCGGTAGGCGGCGGCGACCGAGCGCCAGAACGCCCGCGCGTGTTCGGCGTCGGCCATCGGGATGATCCCGGTCGCCTGCTTCGCGCCGGGCGCCGCCCAGTGGAGGTCGAGGATCACGTAGAGGCCGGCCCGCTCGAGCCGCGCGACCCAGCCGTGGATCGCCCGCCGGTAGGCGGCGCCGCCCCAGCGCCTCCCCACCCCGTTGATCCCCAGCCAGCAGGTCTCGTTCAGCGGCACCCGCACCGCGTCGATCCGCCAGGAGCGCATCGCCCGGATCGAGGCCGCGTCGCTCGGCCCGTCGAAGAACCCGTACCCCTGTTGGCAGGCGTACTCGGTGCCGGACCTGTTGACCCCGAGCAGGCGCACCGTCCGCCCCGCCCGGTCGACCAGATGCCCGCCGCGCACGCCGATCCACGGGCTGGCGCCCGCCGGCCCGGCGGCCAGGAGGGCGAGGAGCAGCGCGACGAGGACCGGGGCGAGCGTGAGCCTACGGCTCACGCGGGGACCCGCTGCGGCACGCGCAGCCGGCGGGAGAAGCGCATCGCGCCGTCCTCCAGCGGGCCGTAGCGAAGCGCCCGCAGGTCGACCGCGTAGTTCTGGCGCAGCTTCCACGGCTCTTTCGAGCCCTGCTTCGGCAGCTCGGCGATCGAGCGCAGCACGTAGCCGGAGGTGAAGTCCAGCAGCGGCTCCTCGGTGACGCTCGGGTCGCTCAGGTGCGGCATGCAGACGTCGTAGCCCTCGGCGTCCATGTGGTTGAGCAGCCGGCACATGTATTCGGCGACCAGGTCGGCCTTCAACGTCCAGGAGGCGTTGGTGTAGCCGATCGTGAAGGCGAGGTTTGGGACGTCGCCGAGCATCATCCCTTTGTAGGTGAACCGGTGCGCGGTATCGACCTCGGCGCCGTCGATCTCCAGCTCCATCCCGCCGAGGAAGAGCAGGTTGAGGCCGGTCGCGGTGACGACCACGTCGGCCTCCAGCTCGCGCCCCGACTCGAGCTTGATCCCGGTCGGGGTGAAGCGCTCGATCCGGTCGGTGACGATGTCGGCGCTGCCGCCCGACAGCGCCTTGAAGAGATCGCCGTCGGGCACCAGGCACATCCGCTGGTCCCAGGGGTCGTAACGCGGCTTGAAGTGGGTGTCGACGTCGTAGCCCGCGGGCAGCGACTTGACGATCCCCTTGCGGACCAGCTTGCGCACCAGCGCCGGCCGCCGGCGCGCGAGCCGGTAGGTGAGGTTCTGGATGAGGACGTTCTTCCAGCGGACCACCGGATAGAGCGCCCGGGCCGGCAACACCTTGCGCAGCGCCTCGGCCACCGGGTCTTCGCCCGGCACCGAGACGATGTAGGTCGGCGAGCGCTGCAGCATCGTCACGTGGGCGGCGTCCTTGGCCATCGCCGGCACCAGCGTCACCGCGGTCGCGCCGCTGCCGATCACCACCACCCGCCTGCCCTCGTACTCGGGCTCCTCGGGCCAGTGCTGGGGATGGATGACGCGCCCCCCGAAGTCCTCGATCCCGGCGAACTCCGGCGTGAAGCCCTCGTCGTAGCGGTAGTAGCCGCTGCAGTTCATGAGAAAGGCGCAGGAGAAGGTGGCGACGGTGCCGTCGTCGCGCTCCGCGGTCACCGTCCAGCGCGCCTCCTCGCTCGACCAGGACGCGCGCCGCGCCCGGTGGCCGAAGCGCACCCGGCGGTCGATGCCGCCCTCGCGGGCGGTGTCGCGGACGTACTCGAGGATCGACTCGCCGTCGGCGATCGACTTCGCCGCCGTCCAGGGCCGGAACCGGTAGCCGAGCGTGTGCATGTCGGAGTCCGAGCGGATGCCGGGGTAGCGGAAGAGGTCCCAGGTGCCGCCGATCGCCTCCCGCGCCTCGAGGATCGCGTAGGTCTTCCCCGGGCAGCGCTCCTGCAGGTGGTGCGCGGCGCCGATCCCGGAGATGCCGGCGCCGATGATCAGCACGTCGACGCGCTCCGGCTCCGACGGGTCCGGCCCCCGGCCGGGGGTCTTGGTGAGGGTCTCTGGCGGCAAGGTCTCTCCTCCGTTTTCCACCGCTTCGCGGCCGGCGCCGATCAGGCGCCCTCCAATACCCGGAACGCTATCCCGGCGTCCTGCAGCCTAGTGAGAAGCTTGTCACCCATCGCTGCAACGGTCGTGAGCTGCCCGGCGCGCTCCGGCAGCTCGTCGAAGGCCAGGCAGAGCCCGCACTCGGCGAGCATCTTCGCCGTCTCGGTGTAGCCCGGATCGCCGCCCGCGACCTCGGTGACGACCCGCTCTCCCCCGCCCTCGCCGACGAAGCGGATCTTGAACCAGCTGTCGGCCCGGGTCGCCTCGCTCGGTCCCTCGCCCGGCGATTTCGCCTTCAGCAGGAGCTTGCGGACGGGCGGGATCGGGGCGAGGACGGCGACGGCGCCGACCCCGGCGCCCATCGCCAGGACGGTCGGCAGGTGTCGCGCCGCGAGGTTGTGGCCGTAGGTGAAGTCGGGGCCGTAGCGATCGACCGCGGCGGCGGAGCGGCGCACGATCGAGCCGTCGATGGTCGGCAGCGGCACCGTCCAGCCGCCCAGCTCGTCGTCGTGGCGGATCCGCGCCGAGGCGGAGTGGACCTGGCGCCCGGCCGGGCGCGGCTCCAGCTCGCGCCGGCGGCGGGCCGCGGCGAGCGTCTGCCGCGCCCGGCCGAAGCCGTTGATCGCCGAGTGGTAGGTGCCGCCGGAGAAGCTGGCGTTGGTGCGCACGAAGCCTTCCACCTTGAGCGGCACGCCCTCCGACAGCTGCAGCACGGTGAAGTAGGCGCCGAGGTCGTGCGGGACCGAGTCGAAGCCGCAGCAGTGGACCAGCCGGGCGCCGCTGCGCTCGGCCTCGGCGTGGTGCTCGGTCCACATGCGGTCGACGAACTCGGGCTCGCCGCAGAGGTCCAGATAGTCGGTCCCGGCGGCGGCGCAGGCGGCGACGAGCGGGGCGCCGTGCAGCGCGTAGGGCCCGACGGTGGTGGCGACGACGCGCGACGCGGCCGCGACCCGGGCGAGCGCCGCGCCGTCGGTCGCGTCGGCCTCGAGCAGGGTGGGCGCCGGCGCCTCCGGGTGGGTGGCGGCGAGGCGCGCAGCGACGCCCTCGAGCTTGGCGCGGTTGCGCCCGACCAGCGCCCAGCGCAACCCGGCGGGTGCGTGGGCGGCGAGGTAGTCGGCGGTCAGCCCGCCCGTGAACCCCGTCGCTCCGAACAGCGCCAGGTCGTGGTCCCTCTCCGCGGCCATCGCCGGGGATTGTGCCGGCTGCGCAGCCAGCTTGGGGTGCGCTGCACGGATTGACCACACCATGGTGTGGTCAAAGTCGACATCGCTCAGCTCACTCGGCGACCCAGACCTTGGCGGCGCCGAGCTCGCCGGGCTCGAAGACCCGGATCTCCCCCGGGGTCATGAAGCCGAAGGCCTTGATCGCCTTGCGGATCCAATCGACGTCGGTGACGAGCGCGGTGCGCTTCCACGCTTTCATGTGGCCGAGGCCGAGCTTGAGGCCGGTCTTGGCGTCCTCGATCACCGCCCCGGCGTCCATCCCGAAACCGGCGTCGATCTCGAACAGGAGCCGCACCTCGCCCGCCTCGGCGGCATCGCCCAGCGCCGGCTCGATCCGCTCGCGGTAGTCGTCGCCGGTCAGCTCCTTGACGACCTTGAACCCGATCGTCCCGGCGGGCATCTCCTCGATCCGCTCGACCATGTCGCAGAACCTATCTCGCCGGGACGCCCGCGACCGGCCGCTCGCCGCGCGAAGGGCGCCGCCCGAGGAGATGGCGTCCTAGCCGGCCGCGGCCGCGAGGGCGCCGTACGGCTCGCCGGCGACCGCGCGGGCGGCCGGGTGCAGGCGCACCGGCTCGGGCCAGAGGCGGGCGCCGACCCGCAGGTGCAGGAGGGTGGAGCGCAGGAGCGCCTCGCGGGCCGGGTCCCAGGAGAAGCCCAGGAGCCGGCGGATCGCGCCGGGCAGGAGCCCGACCGAGATCAGCTTGATCGTCTCGTGCAGCGGGGTGACCACGGCGCGCATCACGCCGCCGAAGGGCGGCGAGAGGACCATCCGCTTGGCCGCCTCGCGCCGCTCCGGGGAGATCCAGAGGCTGCCGTCGGCGAGCCGGCCCTCGACGTAGTCGCGCAGGTCGCCGAAGGTCCCGGGCATCGCCTCGGGCGGCAGACCGAGCAGCTCGCCCACCCGCCGGTATTCGGCCCAGTAGCGCTCCCGCTCGGCCGGCTCGAGCGCGCCGAGGATCCGCTCGCGGTAGACGACGGCGGAATCGGCGAGCGTGGCCAGCACCCAGAGGCCCAGCGCCGGGTCGGACGCCGCGTAGGGCGTGCCCGCCGGGATCGGGCCGTAGTCCTCCGCGGTGACGCCGCGCGCCCGCCGGTGCATGGCGCGCACGACCCGCCCGGTCTCCTCGGCCTGCGCGGCGGTGCCGAAGTAGATCCGCGACATCCGCTCGTCGGTGCGCCGCAGCCGGGTGCGCGGGTCGTCGAAGATGATCGAGTGGCGCTCGAAGCCCAGCACCCCCAGCGGTTCGCAGGCCTGCATCAGGAGCGCCCGCGCGCCGGAGAAGAGGACGAGGCGCTCGCCGTGCAGGCGGCGGACCATCGAGTCGACCCCGAAGAACCCGTCCACCGCGTCGGCGCGCGGCGCCGGCCCGCCCTCCTCGGCGCCGGCCCGCGGCTTGGCGTCCTCGCTCATATTCGAAATGGTATTGAGGTGCTTCTGCATCCCCTGTCCAGCGATTGTCGTCCCGGCCCGGCGCGATGAACGAGAGGCGCTCCTTCCCACCGCTCCACCGCGGCGACCTCTCCCCCGACCCGTTCGCGCAGTTCGCCCGCTGGTATGAGCTCGCGACCGCCGAGGTCCCGCTGGCCGACGCGATGACCCTGGCGACCCTCGGCGCCGACGGCGGGGCGGACGCGCGGATGGTCCTGCTGAAGGGCCACGGCCCGGCCGGCTTTCGCTTCTTCACCAACTACGAGAGCGCCAAGGGCGGCCAGATCGGCGCCGACGGACGCGGCGCGCTGATCCTCTACTGGCGCGAGCACGACCGCCAGGTGCGGGCGCGCGGCCCGATCGAGCGCCTGCCGGCGGCCGAGTCCGACGCCTACTTCGCGAGCCGCCCGCGCGAGAGCCGCCTCGGCGCCTGGGCCTCGCCGCAGAGCAGGCCGCTGACCGACCGCGCCGAGCTCGACCGGCGCCTCGCGACCACCCGGGAGCGCTTCGCCGGCGCCGAAGAGGTGCCGCGGCCCGAGTTCTGGGGCGGCTTCGTCCTGCGGCCGGACACGATCGAGTTCTGGCAGGGACAGCGGGCCCGCCTGCACGACCGCTTCCTCTACACGCGGGACACCGACGCCGCGGCCACGGCCGGCGGCTGGCGGATCGAGCGGCTCGCGCCCTGACTCACCCGCCGCCCGGTCCGACCGGGGGCCCCGGACGGATGATCGATTCCGGCCGCCGCGGCGGCCGATTCCCCCTGACACTTCACCCGTTGTCCCGTTCTTGCAGCGACGGACAATCCGATCGGCCCCCACCCGGGCCGCGCAGCAGGAGGAAGAGACGATGAACCTGAAGACCAGGATCGCGGTCCTCGTCGGCACGCTGGCGCTGCTGGCACCGACCGCCGCCCTCGCGCAAGGGACCGAACACCGCCCCGAACACCCGACGGCGCCCGAACATCCGTCCGGCGCGGAACCTCCGGTGACCCCCGGGGCCCCCGAAATGCCGACTCAAGCTGAACAGCCCGAACACCCCGGCGGACAGCCGGAAACCCCGGGCGCACAGGGCGGGCCGCCAGACAATCCCGGAGAACAGGCCGAAATGTCAGAACACGCGGAAGACCCGACGCCGGGGCCGAAGGCCGCGCTGCCGGAAAAGGCGAAGGCGTACGGCGTCTACTGCCGCAACTTCCCCAAGCAGCACGTCAAAGGTGAAAAGGGGACGCCGTTCAGCCAGTGCGTGACCGCGATGGCGAAGGCGGCCAACCACGAACAGCAGTCGGTGCGCGCCGTCTGCCGCGGCTTCTCCAAGCAGCACGTGAAGGGGGAGAAGGGGACGCCGTTCTCCCGCTGCGTGGTCTCCGCCGCGCGACTGCGCCACCAACAGGAAAAGCAGGTGGAACGGGAAGAAGGACAGGAACGGGAAGGACAGGAAGAATCGGGGGAACAGGCGGAAAGCTGATCGCCTCGCCCACGCCTGCCCCCGGATCGAGCTTGTCCCGCTCCGGGGGTCAGGCGGCGAAGTGAGGGATGGACGACGACTCGCCGGGCGGGCGGCGCGGGGAGATCGCGCTGCTTTCGCGGCGATCTTCGAGCGCCACCAACAGGACCTTTACCGGTACTGCGTCGCGATCCTCGGCAACCGCCAGGATGCCGAGGAAGCGCTGCAGAACACGATGGTCAAGGCGCTGGGATCGCTGCCGGGCGAGCGTCGTGAGATCGAGCTGAAGCCGTGGCTCTACCGTGTCGCCCACAACGAGTCGATCGATCTGCGCCGAAGGCGGCGGCCGAGCGAGCCGCTCGTCGAGGACGCGCCCGCGCCGGGCTCCGACCTGGCGCAAAGCGCCGCCGACCGCGGCCGGGTGCGCGACCTGCTCGCTGACATCGGCGAGCTGCCCGAGCGCCAGCGCGGAGCGCTGGTCATGCGCGAGCTGGCGGGCCTCGACTTCGAGGAGATCGGCGCGGCGCTCGAGACCTCGCCGGGCGCGGCGCGCCAGGTGCTCTGCGAAGCGCGGCGCAGCCTCCAGCAGATGGACGCCGGACGTGAGATGGACTGCGACGCCGTCACCCTGATCCTCTCCGACCACGACGGCCGGGCCAGGCGCCGCCGCGACGTGAGCGCCCACCTGCGCGGTTGCGCCGAGTGCCGCCGCTTCGCCGGGTCGATCGGCGAGCGCCGTGAGACGCTGGCGGCGATCTCGCCGCTGCCCGCCGTGGCGGCCGCGGCGATCGCGAAAGGAGCGCTGTCCGGGGCCGCCGGCGGCGGCGCTCCCGCCTCCTCCGCCGGGGCGGCGGCCATCGCCGGCGGCGCGACGGCCAAAACCGCCTCGATCGCGACGATCCTCAAGGCCGCGGCCGGCGTCGTCGCGGTCGTCGCGGTCGGTGCCGCCGCGGTCGACCATCGACAGCTGATCACCGGCGAACCGGCCGCGGACACCACGCCGGCCGGCCATCTCCAACAGGCCGCCACCCGGCACGGCACCGCCGGCCCCGCCGCGGCGGCCGCGCGCGCCAGGGCGTCCGCGGCGCACCCGCCGCGCAGTCGCGCGCACCACCCCGCCCCGCCGGCGCGACCCGGACACGGCGACCGCGGGCACGCCGCCGCCCGCAAAGCCGGTCCCGGCACCGCCGCGGCAGCGGCCCCGCCGACCTCGCAGCCCACCGCCGGCCAAACCGGAGCGGCGGGCACGCCGGGCGCGGCGGCGCCCGGGCGCTCCGCCGCGGCGAACGCCGGGCATAAAGCCGAACCGACGCGACCGCAAAGCCCCGCCCACCCGGCGCATCCGACCCTTCCTGGGCAGGCCGCGGAGCCCGCCCAGCCGACCCACCCCGAACCGGGGACCCATCCCGGGCAACCAACCGCCCCGCCGCAGCCGACCAGGCCCGAAGCGCCCGCCCTCCCCGAAGCCGCCGCCGCGCAACCGGGCGAAGCCCCGGCAGCCCAGCCGGCCCGCCCCGAACCCCCGCCGACCCCGGCCCCGGCGGTCGAACCGCAGCCGGGACCGTCCGCGGCGCCGGCCGAAGCTGCCGAAGGCGCCGGCAACGCCGCCGAACCCGCCCCATCCGGCGCCACCGGCCCGCCACAGAAGCACGAAGTCGAAACCGGCGCCGGGGCCTGACGGCGCGTCCCGACACGAGCGCCCGAGGCGCGAGGAACGCGCTCCGCCGACCGGGCTAAGCCGCCGTGCGCACGGCCGGGTCGGCGTCGCGCAGCCGCTCCGGCAGGCCGAACGAGGCGAACAGCCGGGGCATGAACGGGGCCAGGAAGTTGTGGACGCCGGCGATGACCGGGTCCCCTCCGGCGGCGCCCGGCGCGCCCGGCTCGAGCACGGCCAACGACCAGGGCAGCCAGTCGCCGGACTCGGGGTCGGGCTTGTAGGAGGCGCACGCGGGCCGGCCGCCGGCCGCGGTGCCGATCACCTTCGAGCCGCGACAGGCCGCGCCCTGGCCGAGCATGAACTCGCCGACCTGGTCGGGGCCGACCAGCCAGAGCGGCAGCGGCGGCATGTCGAAGACGACGTCGTGGCGCAGCAGGGCGACGATCCGCTCGATGTCGTAGGCGGCGAAGGCCTCCAGGTAGGCCTCGAGCAGCCGGCGCTCGTCCTCGCGGCCGGGACGGGCCGGCGCCTCGGCGTCCTCGAGGTCCAGCTCCTCGAGGGTCGCCCGGGCCCGCTGCAGGGCGCTGTTGACCGACGCCACCGAGGTCTCCAGCAGGTCGGCGACCTCCTTGGCGCTCCAGCGCAGCACCTCGCGCAGGACGAGGACCGCGCGCTGGCGCGCCGGCAGGTGCTGGAGGGCGGCGACGAAGGCGAGGCGCAGGGACTCGCGCTCGGCGGCCCGCGCGGCGGGGTCGGCGGCCGGGTCGACCGCCTGGGAGTCGGCGATCGGCAGGATCCAGGTCGCCTCCGGCAGCGGCTCGCCGACCGGCGTCGCGGCGCTGCCGTGGTCGCCGAGGTCGACCGGGCGCGCCCGGCGCTTGCGTCCCTCGATCTGGTCGAAGCAGACGTTGGTGGCGATGCGGAACGCCCAAGGCTTCAGCGCCGCGGAGTCCTCGAGCCGGTCGAGGCCCCGCCAGGCACGGAGGATCGTCTCCTGCACGGCGTCTTCGGCGTCGAAGCCCGAGCCGAGCATCCGGTAGCAGTAGCCGGTCAGGGCCGGCCGCAGGCGCTCGAGGTCCCGGTCGACGATCGGCTGTCTGGAGTCCACCCCGATCGCTCGATCGTAGCCTCAGCCGGGGAGAGCGATCCCGTGCAACGCGCCTTGCCGCCGCGCCCTCGCGCCTCTCCCGCCTGCCCAGATCGGGCCGACCTTTCGCTTGAGGGCGCCGTTCTGGACGAATATCCGGGCGCGATCGTCCACCTTTCGCTTAAGAAAGCCGATCCGGTTTCCGATGCGCCTGTTCGCCGGGGGTCGTCTCGGCAGACAGAAAGGAACAGGATGAGATTCGCCAGCAGACGTCGCGCCGTCATCGCCCTCGCCGGCGTGGCGGCCGTCGCCATCGCAGCAACCGCCTACGCCTACTTCAGCAGCTCGGGTTCGGGCACCGCGACCGCCTCGGTCGGCTCGAGTGCCTCGGTCACCCTGCACGGGACCGTCGGCGGCAACCTCTACCCGGGCACGTCCGCGCCGGTCACCTTCACCGTCGACAACCCCTCGTCGGGCAAGCAACGGGTCGGCAAGATCACCCTCGCGAGCATCACCCCCGACGCCTCCCATTCCGAATGCGTCGCCACCGTGGGCGGGGAAAACCCGGCCTTCTCGATGCCCGCCGTCACCGTCGAACAGGTGTACGGGGCGGGCAAAGGTCAGAGCGTCTCCCCCACCGGGACGCTGACGATGAACGACACGGGCATCAACCAGGACCAGTGCCAGGGGGCGACCCTGACGCTGCACCTGACCAGCAACTGAGCGCCGGGCGGCTCGGGGAGGACCGATGCGGGCGGCGCTCGGCAGGGGCCCGGCGGCATTCCTGGCCGCCGGGATCGCGCTGCTCGCCGCGGTCGGGCTCCCCACGCCGGCGCTCGGCTACTTCCAGGCGGGCGGCGACGGCACCGCGGCGGCCGGGGTCGGCCTGCTCGGCGCGCCGGAGATCCTCTCCACCTCCGCGGACGCCGCCGGGACGGTGGCGCTCGAATGGGAAGCGGCGAGCGCCCCGGGCGAAGGGGTCGCCTACCACGTGACCCGCGACGGCGAACCGGCGGGCGGCACCTGCCCCGAACCGGCCCGGCCGGAAGAAGAAGTCACCTCCTGCGTCGATTCCGAACTGGAATCCGGCACCTACACCTACGTCGTCTGGGCGACCTGGCGGTCCTGGACGTCGGCATCGCGGGCGGCGGAAGTGACGGTCGCCTATGAAGCGGGCGCCCACTTCGTGCTCAGCGCGTCCCCGCGGCGGCCGCTCGCCGGCGCGCCCGCCGAGCTGAAGATCATCGCCAAGGACGCGGCCGGGCACACGATGAGGGAATACGCGGGGGCGCACCTGCTGACCTTCTCCGGGGCCGAACCGAGCCCCGACGGCGAGCCACCGACGGTGGTCGACGACGCCGGGGCGGCGATCGCGTTCGGCGCGCCCACCGAGCTCGAATTCGAAGCCGGCATCGCCAGGGTCCACCGAGGGGCAAACGGGGTGATGACCCTCTACGGCGCGGGCGAAGCGACGATCTCGGCCGCCGACGGCGGCCTCGCCACCGAACCGGGGACCGAAGTCACGGTGAGGCCCGGCCCTCGCGCCGGCTTCGCGCTCAGCCCGGCCGACGCCACGCCGCGGGCGGGCGAGGCGGACCCGCTGGAAGTGCTCGCGCTGGACCCCTACGGCAACGTCGCGACGTCCTTTCGCGGGCACCACAACTTGGTCTTCTCCGGGGCGGGGCCGAGCCCCGCCGCGGATGCGCCGACGGTGACCGACCGTCGCGGCAGGACGAGCGAGTTCGGCTTGGCGACCCAGATGAGCTTCTCCCGCGGCGTGGCCTCCCCGAATGGGGAACGCAACGGCGTGATGACCCTCTACACCGCCGGCGCCGCCGCCATTGAGGTGTCCGAAGGTCCGTTCTCGAGCGCGCCCGTCACGGTGACGACCGCGCCGGCGGACGCCGCAAGCCTCTCCCTCGCGGCCGCCTCGCCCACGCCGGTCGCCGGGACCCCCGTTGCACTCACCGTGACCGCCCTCGACGCCTACGGCAACACCGCCGCCTCCTACGCAGGCTCCCACCCGATCGTCTTGTCGGGAGCCGAAGCCTCCCCGGCCGGTGCGCCGGCGACGGTGACCGACGAAGGCGGGACGGCGGTCGCGTTCGGCGCGCCGGCCGCGCTGAGCTTCCTCGCCGGGGTCGCGACCGAGGACGGCGGGCGCGACGGGGCGCTGACGCTCTCCCGGGCCGGGGCGACGGCGCTCGCCGCGAGCGACGGCACGATCGCGACCGCGGCGCCGCTGCCGCTCACCGTGGGGGCGGGGAGTCCCGCGCGCCTCGCCTGGAGCGAACCGGAAGCCAGGCCCGGCGCCCTCGGCTCGCCATGCCTGTTCACCTGCGTGATCGCCGCGGTCGGCAACGGGGGTACCTTCACCGCCAGGGTGGCGGTGACCGACGCGCTCGGCAACGTGGTGTCGGACCTCGGCCCCGGGCACGTGGTCGGGGTCAGCGCGAGTGCCGGCACCGTGACCGGCGGGCCGCTGCCGATCGCCCCCACCGGCCTCGCCGAGACGGCGGCGAGCTTCGCCTACGAAGCGCCGGCGAGCGGCGCCTTCGCCGACACAGTCACCGCCGCGCCGATGGCGGGCGCGGCCTTCGCCGCCGCCACGGCAAGCGTCACCCGCTGAGCCGCCCGACCGGCGCGAGCGTGGCGCGCGGCCTGCGCCGCAACAGGTCGTCTCCGCTCCTGCCTAGGCGTGAACCACGATTCTGTGCGCGCAGGCGGTACGTTTCCGTGGTGCCTGCATGGGTACCACCTATGAAATCCGCAGCCCCAAAGGCATGAGCGGGGAGGGACTCGAGATGCGCGGACGGTTGGCGACCCTGGCGGCCGGAGCGGCGCTCCTGGCGACTCTGGTAGCCGGGTGCGGATCGGGCGGCGGCCCGGCCACGGCGGCGGGCGGATCGGGGCGCGGCGGCGAAACGGTCGACATCCTCTACGCCGGCTCGCTGGTGGCGATGATGGAAAACGACCTGGGACCCGCGTTCGAACAGGCGAGCGGCGACGCCTTCCAGGGCTTCGGCGCCGGCTCGACCGCCCTCGCCCAGCAGATCAAGGGCAAGGTGCGGCGCGGCGACGTCTTCATCAGCGCCAGCTCCGAAGCCGACGCCCTCCTCGAAGGCGCGGCGGGCGACGAGTGGGTCAAGTGGTACGCGACCTTCGCCGAAGCGCCCCTGGTGCTCGGCTACAACCCCCACTCCGAACACGCGGCGGCGCTGCGCGGCAAGCCCTGGTACGAGGCGATCGCCGAACCGGGGATCAGGGTCGGGCGCACCGACCCGAAGCTCGACCCGAAGGGCGAGAAGACCGTCGCCGCGATCGATGAAGCCGCCGCCAGGCTGCACCTGCCGGGGCTCGAATCGACGCTCGAGGGCTTCCCCGTCTACCCGGAGGAGGCGCTGGTCGGACGGCTGCAGGCGGGCCAGCTCGACGCGGGCTTCCTCTACGAAAACGAGGCGGTCGAAGCGGGCATCCCGGTGATCCCGATCAAGCCCGCCGAACAGGTCGCCGCCTACACGGTGACGATCCTCGAGGGCGCGCCGGACCAGGCCGGCGCCGAAGCCTTCGTCCGCTACCTGCTCGGCCCCGGCGCGGCGTCCTTGCGGCGGCACGGGCTGACCGTCCTCAGACCGCGCTTCAGCGGGGCGGCCGCGGCCGTGCCGGCCGGCCTCAGGACGGCCGTCGGGGCCGGGTGACCCGGGCGTGAGGCGGCGCGCCGCCGGCCCCCTCCCCTGGCTCGGCGCCCTCCTCGCCCTGTACCTGCTGGCGCCGATCGCCGCCTTCTTCGTGCGGCTCGGACACGGCGCCGGCGCCGCCCCGGGGCTCGGCGGCGCACTCGCCACCTCGGCGCTCGCGGCGACCGTCTCGGCGGCGGTCATCGCCCTGCTCGGCACCCCGCTGGCCTGGTTCCTCGCCCACGGGCGCGGCCGCACCTCGGCGCTGCTCGGGGTGCTGGTGCAGCTGCCGCTGGCGCTGCCGCCGCTGATGAGCGGCATCCTCCTGCTCTACGTCGTCGGCCCCTACACCGCGCTCGGCCGGCTCTTCGGCGGCCACCTGACCGACTCGTTCACCGGCATCGTCCTCGCCCAGACCTTCGTCGCCGCGCCGTTCCTGATCATCGCCGGCCGCTCGGCCTTCGCCTCCCTCGACCCGGCGCTCGAGGACGTCGCCGCCACCCTCGGCCACGGCCCCACCTCGCGCTTCGCCCGGGTCGGCCTGCCCGCCGCGCTGCCCTCCCTGCAGGCGGGCCTGCTGCTCTCCTGGCTGCGCGCCTTCGGCGAGTTCGGGGCGACGGTGATCCTCGCCTACCACCCCTACTCGCTGCCCGTCTACACCTTCGTCCAGTTCGACGCGACCGGGCTGGAGACGACGCTGCTCCCGGTCGCCGCCGCGCTCGGCGCCGCGGCGCTCGTCCTCGCCCTCGCCACCGTCCACGCCCGGCTGCGACCGCGGCCGCGGGCCAAGCCGCCCGACCCGCGCCCGCCCGGGAGGACGGCGGCGGCGCCGCTGTCCTTCGCGATCGACCAGCGTCTCGGCGACTTCCACCTGCGGCTGCGCCACAACGCCGGGGCCGCGCGGCTCGGCCTGCTCGGGCCCTCGGGCGCGGGCAAGACGCTCACCCTGCGGGTCCTCGCCGGCCTCGTGCGCTCGCCCGCGAGCCGGGTGGCGGCCGGGACCGAGGCGCTCGGCCACCTGCCGGCCGAGCGGCGGCGGGTCGGCTACGTCCCCCAGCACTCGGCGCTGCTGCCGCGGCGGACGGTGTGGCAGCAGGTCACCTTCGGCCGCGGCGCCGACCCGGGGCGGGCCGCCTGGTGGCTGGGCGAGCTGGAGCTCGGCGGGCTCGAGGACCGCTACCCGGAGGAGCTCTCGGGGGGGCAGCAGCGGCGCGTCGCCCTGGCTCGGGCGCTGGCGGTCGACCCGGAGCTGCTGCTGCTCGACGAGCCGTTCTCGGCCCTCGACGCGCCGGTTCGCGACGCCCTGCGGCGACGCCTGCGAAGGCTGCAGCGAGACGCCGGCCTGAACACGGTGATCGTCACCCACGACCCCGAGGAGGCGGCGCTGCTGGCCGACGAGCTGCTGCTGATCGAGGCGGGCCGCCTGCTGCAGGCGGGTCCGCGCCGCGCGGTCTTCGCGGCACCCGCCTCGCCGGACGCGGCGGCGCTGCTCGGCATCGTCAACTCGCATCGCGGCGAGGTCGTCGCGCCCGGGCGGGTCCGCTGCCGCGGCGTCGAGCTGGCGGCGCCGACGGCGGCGCTGCGCGCCGGCGCCGCGGTCGGCTGGTGCGTGGCGCCCGAGCGGGTGCGGGTCGACCCGGCCGGCGAGCACGCGGCGGAGATCGTCGACGACGCCGACCTCGGCACGAGCCACGAGCTCACCCTGCGCCTCGCCCCCGGCCTCGAGATCGTCGCCCGCGCCCCGCACGGCACCTTCGCCCCCGGCACGGGCCCCTGTCGCGTCAGGCTGCCCGCCGCGGCGATCTCGGTCTGGCCCGAGGGGGCGGCGCCGGACGGGCCGGATACGTCGCGGCCGGCGCCGGCCGGTGGACTATCGTCCTGAGCATGAGCGAGGACCTGTCGCTCGGCGAGGCCGCGCGTGCCCTGGGCGTCAGCGTCGACACCCTGCGCCGCTGGGCGCGGTCGGGCAAGCTGGAGACGACGCGCGACGAAGCCAACCGCCGGCGGGTGTCCCGGGCCGAGGTCAACCGCCTCTCCGACCGGCCCCGGCGCCACCGCACCAAAGACGGCTTCTCGGCCCGCAACCGCTTCCCCGGCGTCGTCCGCTCGATCGAGATGGACGGGGTGATGGCGCTGGTCGAGATCGAGGCCGGGCCGCACCGGGTCACCGCGGCGATCACCCGCGACTCGGTCGAAGAGCTCGGCCTCGCCCCCGGCGTCCCCGCCGTCGCCACCGTGAAGGCGACCTCGGTGATGGTCGCCACCCCCGAGTAGATGTCGGCACCGTCGTCCGCGGCCGAGCGTGGAGCGAAAGTTGCGGATAGCGCTACTTTCGCTCCACAGGAGGCAGCCGCTCGGCGGTCCGCGGTGGCGCGCGAGGCTGTCTTCTGCTCCTGGAGCGGCGGCAAGGACTCCGCGCTCGCCCTTCACGAGGCGGTCCTCGCGGGGGCCGAGCCGCGCTTCCTTGTCTCGATGCTGACCGAGGGCGGCGCCCGCTCGCGCTCCCACGGCCTGCCCCGCGAGGTCCTCGCCGCGCAGGCCGAGGCGCTCGGCCTGCCCATCCACTTCGGCGTCGCGACCTGGGACGACTACCGCGCCGAGTTCGTGCGCGTGGTGGCCGACGCAGTGGCCGCGACCGGCGCCAGGGTCGGCGTCTTCGGCGACATCAACACCGAGGCGCACCGCGAATGGGAGGAGTCCGTGTGCGCGGACGCCGGCGCGCGCGCCCTCCTGCCGCTCTGGCGCCGCGACCCGGGGACGGTCGCCACAGACGTCCTCGCCGCCGGGTTCGAGGCGGTGATCGTCGCCGTCCGCGACGGCATCCTGCCCCCGGACCTGCTCGGCCGCACCCTCGACCACGACCTCCTCACGGAGATCGAGGCGGCGGGCGCCGATCCCTGCGGCGAGAACGGCGAGTTCCACACCCTCGTCGTCGACGGCCCGCCCTTCACCCGGCGGCTCACGATCGAACCGGGCCAGACCGTGCTGCGCGACGGCGTTTGGTTCTTGGACCTGGGCTCCGCCGACGCCGGCTGAGCGCGCCGCCACCGTCGGGGAGAGGCGCCTCGAATCCTCAGCGCCTGCGACCGAACGCGAAGTAGGCCAGCGGCCCGACGAAGTTGACGAACGAGAGCGCTGCCCAGACGGGCTTCGGACCGTTCACCGCCTCCGCCGGGCGCCGCCGCAGATCGGCCAGCGCCCCGGCCAGCAAGGTCAGCTGAACGACGGTCGCAATCGAGATCGCGAGGCGCTGCCGCCCCGACAGATCCTTCCAGCGCTTCTTCGGCCTCCGGTTCGCCATCCGTCTCACACCCTCAGTCTGACGATTCCACGGGGTGCCCGCCGGCGCCGAATAGGATCGGCCGGGCACGCCTACCGGTGGGGCTTGCAGCTGCTGGTCATCGGGACGCCCGCTTTCGCGCCGCTCTTGAACGTGACCGTGACTTCGGCCTTCAGCTTGCGGCTGGCCGGGCACTTGGCGTTGATCACGCTCTGCTTCTTGCCCTTGTAGTGGTACGTGGCGCCGATATCGAGGTAGAAGTCCTGCAGCGCGCCGCCGCCGCCGAACAGGACCGGGAGATCGAGTTCCAGTCGCGAGCCGAAGCCGTGCTTGTGGTACGGGGTGATCGTGCCCGACATGATGTAGCTCGCGGGGACCGGGCGTTCCATGTACCCCATCAACAGGATCGTCGCGTGATGGCCCTTCGGGGGGCCGTTGAAGGCGGTGAGCTTGGCTTCGAACGGCGACGGCGGGAACGGCGTGCCGTCGGTGTCGCGGGTGACGAGCACGCCCTTGGCCATGCCGTCGCCGATCCGCGCGTCACCGCACGCCTTGATCGCATCGGATTCACTTTTGCGTTCGATCAGCTTCGGGTTGCAGGTCGCCAGGCCCTTGGTCATCAAGGACCCGTTCTTGTCGAAGTCGATCGTCTCCTTGGCGACCGGATCGGCATCCGGTTCGGCGGGGTCGGCCGCCGCGATCTTGGTGGAGATCCTCATCTTGATCGGGGTCGGCTTCTTTTTCGAGAGCTTGGTCGGCGTGACCTTGACCACGGCCGTGACGCTGCTGCCGTTGCTCGCGGACACGGCCGCCAGCGCGGTCGCGGCGGCGAGCGCGAGGACCGCGATCGCGGCGCCGACGGCGGGAATGGAACGTCTGAACATTAGGAACCCCCAGATTGTGGTTGGCGCGAGGCCTGTCGGGATCGGACGGGCCAGGGCAGTTCGTCCCGGACCGGACGAGCACTGGCGCAATAGATCAACATTCGTCGCGGAACTCCACCCGGCGCCACCCCAGTCTTTGCCGGGTACCCTCCTGGCTTTTCGACCGCCCCTCGGGGGCGCCCGGCGCAGCGGCGCGCGAGCGCCGGCGCGGCTCGCCGCTACCCTCGACCGATGGCGCATCCCTCCGAGGCCGAAGCGTCCAAGATGGCTCGCGACGACGCTCGGGAGGCGATCGAGATGGCCCGCTCACAGGGCGACATCCAGCCGATCGTGACGATCGCCGACGGCGCCGAGCACGATGCCCAGACCGCCGGGTTCCACAAGCGCTGGTGGCGCCAGCTCGACGAGCAATGGCCGACCTCCGTGCGGTCGGCCTACAACGACACCTTCACCGGTGAGCTGACGGCCGCCCGGGTCGCCGTCGTCGAGCTGCACTTCGACGCCGCCGCCGGCCAGTGGAGCAACATCGGCGTCGTCGACCTCGAACGCTGGGAACCCACCTTTCCCTACGACCCGGTGACCGGCGGCTGGGTGAGGCAGGACGCCCGCTCCCGGGTCGGCTGGCGCCGGCGCTCGGCGCTGCGGGACCTCTTCTCGAGGAAGAGGAAGCGGCAGAAGGCCGAGGACGGCCCGGCGCCCTGAGGGGCGGCCTGCCGGTCCCGACGGGGACCCGGCGACTCTCGGGCCGCGAGTCCCTCCGCCGCGAACGACCCTATTGTTGCCCGCCCCTTGTACGACGCCTCTCAGCAACTGACCGGCGGCGGCGCGCGTGTGCGCCCGCTGCCGGATTGGCCCGACGGCCGCCCCCTGCGCGCCTGGCAGGAGGAGGCGACCGAGGCCGTCCGGGCCCACTCGGCCTCCAGCTTCCTGGCCTCGGCGACGCCCGCCGCGGGCAAGACGACCTTCGGCCTGCACATCGCCCACCGGATGCTGCGCGCCGGGTTCGTCTCCCGCGTCGTCGTCGCCGGCCCGACCACCCACATCTGCCGCCAGTGGGCCGCCGACGCGGCCCGCTACGGCATCGACCTGGAGCCGAACCGGCCGAACTCCGACGGGCCGGAGTCGGCCGACTTCCACGGCGTCGCCGTCACCTACCAGACGGTCGCCGCCGGGCCCGACACCCACCGGCAGGCGGCCGGCCGGCGCTCCACCCTGCTGATCGCCGACGAGCCCCACCACATGGGCGACCAGGCCGCCTGGGGCCTGAAGGCCCGGCGCGCCTTCGACGGCGCCCGCTTCCGGCTGCTCCTCTCCGGCACCCCCTTTCGTTCCGACAACTCGGCGATCCCCTGGGTCGCCTACGACGAGGACGGCCTCAGCCAGGCCGACTACGTCTACGGCTACCCGCAGGCTCTCCGCGACCGGGTCTGCCGGCCGATCACCTTCCTCCCCTACGACGGCGAGATGGAGTGGGTCTCCGACGGCCGGCTGCGCAGCGCGGACTTCGACCTCGCCCTGCCGGCGGCGGAGGCGGCGCGGCGCCTGCGGACGGCGCTCAGCCCGGAAGGCGAGTGGATGGGCGAGGTGCTGCGCGACGGCGACGCCAGGCTGAGCGAGGTGCGCGCCGAAGGGCACCCCGACGCGGGCGGCCTGGTCATCGCCTCCGACCAGGAGCACGCCCGGGCGATCGCCGCGCGGCTCGGCTCGATCTGCGGCGAGCAGCCGGAGCTGGTGATGAGCGACGAGCCCGGCGCCAGCCGCCGGATCGCCGACTTCGCCGCCTCCGACCGGCGCTGGCTGGTCTCGGTGCTGATGGTCTCCGAGGGCGTCGACATCCCCCGCCTGCGGGTCGGCGTCTACGCCACCGCGGCCCGCACCGAGCTCTTCTTCCGCCAGGTGGTCGGCCGCTTCATCCGCACCACCCCGGGCGGGCCGCGGCGCCAGATGAGCTACCTGCTGATGCCGGCCGACTCGCGGCTGAAGGCGCTCGCCCACGAGATCGAGCGGGAGCGCCGCCACGCGCTCGACCTCTCGCCGGCCGAGGAGGACGAGGGCGAGGAGTTCGACGAGCCCCAGCCCGAGCGGGGCGACCCCGGCGGCGGCTTCGCCGCCCTCAGCTCCGGCGACGCCGAGCTGGACGAGGCGATCATGAGCGAGACGACGCTGCAGCTCTTCCCGACCGAAGACCCGAAGCCGGTGCGCAAGGCGCCGATCGTCGCCAAGCCCGCGGCGGAGCCGCAGGAGCGCGAGCCGGAGCGGGAGTCCGCCTACGCCGCCCGCGAGCGGCTGCGCGACGAGCGCCGGCGGCTGGTCGGCGACGTCGCCCGGCGGACCGGCCAGTCCCACCGCGAGATCCAGGCGCGCATCAACCGCCAGACCAAGGTGCGCTCGGTCGCCAACGCGACGATCGGGCAGCTCGAGCGCGGCAACGAGCTGCTGCGGCGCGAGCTCTGGCGGTGAGGGCGGCGGGGCGGGCGCGCGATCCGGAGGATCGGCCGCCGCTCTGAGAGGATGGCGGCATGCCCGACCAGGCGCCCAGCAAACGGATCGAACCGCGCCTCGAGGAGCTCTACGAGCGCTGCCTGCCGCAGGACCCGCAGAGCGTGGCCAGCTACTACGACGCCGGCCGCGGCTACTACCCACCCGACGAGGCCGGCGCCGAGAGCGAGCTCTTCGGCATCTGCATCGCCACCACCGACGGACAGGTCTTCAGCATCGGCGACGACGAGGTCCCGTTCCCGCTGCAGTCGCTCTCCAAGGTGTTCACCTACGGCCTCGCCCTCGCCGACCGGGGGCGTGACCGGGTCCACGAACGGGTCGGCGTCGAGCCCAGCGGCGACGCCTTCAACTCGATCATCTTCGACGAGCGCAACCGGCGCCCGTTCAACCCGATGGTCAACGCCGGCGCACTGGTGACGAGCCAGCTGGTGCGCGGCAGCCAGCCGGAGGAGAAGATGGCGCGCATCCTCGCCAGCCTGTGCCTCTACGCCGGCAACGACGACCTGGAGGTCGACCTGGACACCTTTCGCGCCGAGATGCTCACCGCCGACCGCAATCGGGCCACCGCCTACCTGATGCGCAGCCGCGGCATGCTCGAAGGCGACGTCGAGGCGATCCTCGCCCTCTACCTGCAGCAGTGCTCGGTCAAGGTCACCTGCCGTGACCTGGCGGTGATGGCGGCGACCCTCGCCAACGGCTGCCTCAACCCCTTCACCGGCGAGCGCGTCCTGCCCCGCGCGCGCGTCCGCGACGTGCTCAGCGTCCTCTACACCTGCGGCATGTACGACGCGGCCGGCCAGTGGGCCTTCGACGTCGGCGTGCCGGCCAAGAGCGGCGTCAGCGGCGGCATCCTCGCCGTCATCCCGGGCAAAGGCGGCATCGCCGTCTACTCCCCCGGCCTCGACGTCTACGGCAACAGCGTCCGCGGCGTCCGCGTGTGCCGCGAAGTGTCGGCCAACCTCGGCGTCCACATCTTCGCCGCCGAAGTCGAGGACGAGATCCTCGGCGACGTCGAAGCGGCCCCCGCCTGAGACGGCGGGCCGCGGCCCCGCGGGTCCGGGGGTCCGGGTTCGCGAAGATCAGGAGCCCCGTGGTCGACCTCGCGAGCATCACCTCCGGCATCACCGACTGGATCGCCGAAAACGGCGTCTACGCCGTGTTCGTCCTGATGGCGATCGACGCGGTGCTGCCCGCCGGGGGCGAGCTGATCATGCTCTACGCGGGCGTCCTCGCCTCCGGTGCGCTCGCGGGCCACTCGGCCTCGCTGCTCGGCTTCGGTCTGGCCACCGGCCTGCCCAGCTACCTCGTGCTCGCCGCCTCGGGGACGCTCGGCTACCTGGCCGGGGCGGTGGTCGGCTGGGCGATCGGGTCCTACGGCGGCCGGGCGCTGGTCGAGCGGCACGGGCGCCGGCTGCACCTCGGCCCGGAGAACTTCGCGCGGGCCGAGCGCTGGTTCGAGCGCCATGGCGCCGCCGCCGTCCTGGTGGGGCGGATCACGCCCGTGGTGCGCTCCTTCATCTCGATCCCGGCCGGCGTCTTCGAGACGCGCCTCCCCATCTACGTCCCGCTCACCCTGCTCGGCTCGGCGATCTGGTGCTACGCCTTCGCCGCCGCCGGCTGGGCGCTGGGCGGCAGCTGGGAGAGCTTCCACCAGAGCTTCCGCTACGCCGACTACGCCGTCGCCGCGATCACCGTCGTGCTGGTCGTCGCCTTCGCGGTGCGCCGGCTGCGCTCGCGGCGATCCGGGTCACCGTCGCACTCCGGCCAAGCCGAGGGCCCGGTGGACTGAGCCCGGCCGCAGCGCCCGGGAACGATGCGGCGTCCCGACACCCGGGTCGGCCGTCAGGCGCCGGCCTTGGCCCGGCCCCCCAGCAGACGCGAGAGAAAGCCGCCGCCCGCGCTCGCCTGGTCGGGATGCCCGGAACACCACTGCGAGGCGGGAACGCTCTCCCGCACTTCCTCGACGTGACGGCCGCAACCGGCCCAGGTCGTCTTTCCGCACGTTCTGCACTTGACCGCTCGGCACATCGTGGCTCCTTCGAAGGCGTTGGGGCTGCTCGATTTGGGCGGCGCGATGGTCCCGCGGCGCCTACCTGGAAGTTTGCCGAATCGGCTATGTCGGCCGGCCGCGGCGGCCCGCCCCCACCCCCTCCGGGGCTCTCTACAGGCCGGTTCGGGGCCGTGATCCGCGTCGGGGCCGGCTGCGCATGGTGCTAGAAATCCGAATCTCGATCCTGCTCGGCGCGGTCACCCTCCTCAGCCTCGTCCTCTCCGGCACGCTCGCCGACACGCGCCTCGGCGAAGGCGGCATCGAGCGCTGGGTCGCCTATCCGATCGTCGTCTGGATGATCGCCTTCGGGGGTTACCTGCTGGGCGCGACGAGCGACGCGCCCGGCGCCGCTCACGACGAGGTGGGACCGCGCAGCACCGAGACCCCCGAGTGAGCCGGGTCGCCGTTGTCCTTCTGCAGGGAGACGTCGAAGTAGCGGTACTGCGACGGAGCGACCGGGATCGGCAGATTGACTTCGGCGCGCCCGTCGGCGCCGACCTGGAACGCGCCGAGGGCGATCATGCGGCCGTCTTCGTCGAGCAGCCAGAGCTCGTAGAAGTGTTCGGAGCCGCTCGGGTCGAGGCCGGAGACGTCGAGCCTGGCGCGCTGCTTGTCGCTCGCGACGAACACGTCGCCGTGGGCGCCGGAAGGCCCGTTGTCAATCCGGGTGAGCACCAGTTCGGTCGCTCCGGGGCTCGGCTGCTCGGAGCCGCCGGTACCCCCGATCGCCAGGCCGCCGGCGAGCCCTACCGCGAGCAGGATGGCGGCGGCTGCGGCCGCGGGCAGGGGGCGCAGGGTCAGGTTGGGCAGCCGCAGGCGCCGGCGGCGCGGGGGCTCGCCGGCCTGTGCGGGCTCGCCGGCTCCCGCCGAGGCGGGCCGCGAGGTCCCGTCGACCTCCTCCGCCACCCCGACCGCGTCCTCGGGAAGCACCAGCGGCGGCGGCTGGGGCGCCTCCCAGACCTCGGCCGGCACCGCCTCGAGCCGGCCGACGAGCGGCCGCAGGCGGTCGACCTCCCCGCGCAGCGCGGGGTCGGCCTCCAGCCGGCGCTCGAAGGCAGCCGCCTCGTCGGCCCCCAGCTCGCCGAGCAGGTACGAAGAGATCTGGTCCGCGGGCTCGCTCATCTTCCGTTCTCCTCCTCGATCATCTCGCGAAGCCGCCGCAGGCCGCTGACCATGCGAGTCTTCACGGTGCCCAGCGGGATGCCCTCGCGCGCGGCGATCTCCGACTGGCTGAAGCCCGCGTAGAAGCGCAGCCGCAGCAGCTCGGTCTGCTCCGGGGGCAGGCGGTCGAGCAGCGCCCGCACCCGCCACCGATCGGCGAGCTCCTCGATCTCGCTCGCGCCCGACGGCGCCTCGATGCTGCGCGCCGCGATCTCCGGGTCGATCGGCTCGGGGACCCGGCGGCGCAGGTGGTCGATCGCACGGCTGCGGGCGATCGTCATCACCCAGGTCAGCAGGCTGCCGCGCTCGGGGTCGAAGCTGCCGGAGCGCCGCCAGACTTCGAGGAAGACCTGCTGCTGGACGTCCTCGGCGGCGCCGCGGTCGCGCAGCGTGTTCAGCAGGAAGCCGAAGGTGGTGCGCCCGAAGCGCTCGTAGAGGTCGTTCAGGACCGTCGGGTCGCGCGCACGCAGGCGGGCTGCCAGGTGGCCGTCCTCCAGGTTCGGCGTTGCCTCGGCGGGCATCAACGGTCCCATCTTGACGCAGTCGGCGACACCGGTGGGAGGGGCGGGAGTGGGCACGGTCGCCTGATCCATCGCCGATCAATACGTACCGGGCGGGAATCGGGATTTCCGGCAAGGTCCGGCAACCGCCGCCCGCACCCGCCTCGTAGACCCCGGCACACCCCACTCGCGCCGCTCCGGCGCGGGCAACCCAGGAGAAGGGAACAAGATGATCAAGCGCAAGTTCCTGCTCGTCCTCTCGGTACTCGCCCTGGCGGTCGGAGTCACCGCCTGCGGTGGCGGTGGCGACGGGGAGGAGACGACCGGTGCCGCGACCACCGAGGAGAACGTCGACGCCCCGATCGCCACGAACGAGAACATCGTCGCCGTGGCCCAGGGAACGCCCGACCTGTCCACCCTGGTCGAGGCCGTGAGCGCGGCCGGCCTGGTGGAAACGCTCGAAGAACCCGGCCCCTACACCGTGTTCGCGCCGACCAACGAAGCGTTCGAAGCGCTCGGGGGCACCCTCGAAACGCTGCTCGAACCGAAGAACCAGGCCGAACTGGCCGAAGTCCTCACCTACCACGTGGTGCCGGGCGAGCTGGCCTCCTCGGAACTGAGCGACGGCGAGAAGCTGAAGACGGTCCAGGGCGGCACGCTGGAAGTCCAGATCGCCGACGGCGAGGTGACGGTCGAGGGCGCCAAGGTCGTGACCCCCGACGTCGAAGCCTCCAACGGCGTCGTCCACGTGATCGACGAAGTCCTCATCCCACCCCAGGGCTGAATCGGCAAACCGAGTCCGCCGTCGGCCCGTACCCCCCGACAACCGACCCCCAGGGAGAAGGAGTCCCAAGTGAAGCGAATACTGGCTGTCCTCGCCGCCGTCGCGGTACTCGCGGTCCCGGCCACCGCGAGCGCCGCGCCAAGCAAGAACATCGTCGAAACCGCGGCCGCGGCGCCGCAGTTCTCGACCCTCGTGTCCCTGGTCGAACGAGCGGGCCTGGCCAATGCCCTCTCGGGCAAGCGGCAGTTGACCGTCTTCGCTCCGACCAACGCCGCCTTCGACAAGGTCCCGAAGAAGACCCTCGACACGCTGCTGAAGAACAAGCAGCTGCTGCGCAAGGTCCTGCTCTACCACGTGGTCGCGGGCAAGGTCCCGGCCAAGCAGGTGGTGAAGCGCAAGGGGGCCAAGACGCTGACCGGCGCCCGGGTCACCTTCGAGGTGAAGGGCAAGCGGGTCTACGTCAACGACGCGCGGGTGATCACGCCCGACATCCGCGCCTCCAACGGGATCGTCCACGCGATCAACCGCGTGCTGATCCCGCCCGCCCTGCGTTAGCCGACGAGCGCTCGCCCGGGCCCCCCAAGGGTCCGGGCGATCCGCCTCAGGCTCCCCCCGGCTCAATCTCGCCGTGCGGCTCGCCGGCAGCGGTCACGCGGCCGTCGATGATCCTCACCACGCGGTCGGCGTAGTGCGTGATGCGGTCGTCATGGGTGACGATGATCGCCGCCTTGCCGCGCGACTTCATCTCCTCGCGAATCAGCTTCACGACCTGGTCGCCGAGCGTCGTGTCCAGCGCCGAGGTCGGCTCGTCGAAAAGCACCAGGGCCGGTTCGTTCATCAGGGCGCGCCCGATCGCCACCCGCTGGCGCTCGCCGCCGGAGAGCTGCCCGGGCAAGTTGCCCGAGCGGGCGGTCAGCCCGAGCTCCTCGAGCAGCTGGTCCGCGCGCTCCTTCGCCCTGCGCCCGGTACGCGGGCCGATCTCGTCGACGACGAGCAGGTTCTCCCGCGCGGTGAGGAACGGGACCAGGTTGACCGTCTGGAAGACGAAGCCCACCGACTCCCGGCGAAACTCGGTCAGCTGCCTGGCGCCGTAGGCGGAGATGTCCTGGCCGGCGACGACCACCGCGCCGTCGGTCGGCGCCAGGAGGCCCCCCGCGATCGAGCAGAGCGTGGTCTTCCCCGACCCGGAAGGCCCCACCAGCGCGACGATCTCCTCGGCGCCGACGGTCAGGTGCACCTGGTCGAGGGCCACGACCTCGGCGTCGCCGACCCGGTAGACCTTGCGGACGTCCTCCATCCGCAGGGCAGGCTCCGCCCCGGCGGCGGTCACGTCCGGCACCGGGGATCGGGGGGTCGGATTCGACATGGCGCACATGGTGTCAATGCGACCTACTGGTCGGCGCCGATCGCGGTGGCGGGGTCGACCTTGAGGACCCGGCGCAGGGAGAACGCGCAGCCGAGCACGGAGGCGAGCAGCAGGTAGCCGGTGCTGGTCAGCAGCCGGGTCGGCGTTGCGACGAACGGGATCGAGCCTGCGGGGATCGCCGCCGCGAGCGCGAGTGACGCCGCAATGCCGATCGCCGAGGCGATGAGGGTGACGACGAGGGCCTGCATCAGGACCCCGGCGAACAAGGTGCCGGAGCTCGCGCCGATCGCCTTCAACACCCCGTAGAGACCGGTGCGCTCAAGCGTGATCAGGGCGAAGAACAGGGCGACCACGACGACGGCGATGAACACCGTGATCCCGATGATCTGGTTGAACACGGTCTCCTGCTGGGAGACGCCGGGGAGCGCTTCGATCGCCTGCGGGATCGTCAGCGTCTGCGTGGCGCCGCCGGTGGCCCGATCGATCCGGCGGGCCCGGGCCTCCGCGTCCCCCCCACCGATCTGCACCACGAGCGCCTGGTCGACGCCGGGGCCGGCCCGCTCGCCGGGCCGGTTCGCGGCCAGCACCGAGCGCCAGGTCCCGAGCGACCCCCACAGCGTGCCCTGCCCCGAGTAGCGACTGTCGTCGAGGAACCCGATCACCCGGACGGGGCTTCGCGCCGGGCCCAGGCGGACGACGCCGTCCAGCCTGACCCCTTCGGAGCGCAGCGAGCTGTCAGCGTACACCTCCCCGGCCGGGGGCACGGCGTCGGGCAGCCCCTTGGGCGGCAGCTCGTAGCCGAACAGCACGACCGGCACGAGTTCGCGCGGGCCCTTGCCCTCGACCCGGGCGCCGAGCTGGACGCTGCCCAGGCCCCCGACCCGGCCGGCGCCGACCGCCCCCTCCACCACCCGCCGCACGGCCGGGGTGATGCGGCTGCGCACGAGCGCTTCCTCCGCGTTCGCCGAGTACACGATCAGCTCACCACGCTGAACGCGCAGCGCCCCGGTGCTGCCGGCCACGAGCCCGTCGAGCAGGCCGCCGAGGACCATGAGCAGCAAGGCGATCAGCGCCAGGATCACCGTGGCGACCGTGAAGCGACCGGGTCGGCGCCTCATCTCGCGGAGGGCGAGCTTCATCGTGCCCCTCCCCCGGTGGTGGCTTCGACGGGATCGATCGCCAGCACGCGCCGCGCCGCGACCATCGCGCTCCCGAGCCCGAGGACGAGGAGCAGGACGGACCAGAAGGCCACCGCCCCCGGGTCGAAGCTCAGCTGGATCTTCCCCAGCTTGGCCTGCGACAGGGGGAAGTAGAGCAGGGTGCCGAGCACGATCCCGCCGCCGGTGATCACCACGACCTGCAGCAGCAGGGAGCGGACGAGCACCCCGGCCGGCGCGCCGATCGCCCGCAGCAGGGTGAGGGCACGGGCCTTCTGCAGGGTGATGATCAGGAAGAACATGCCGGTGACGAGCGGCACGACCAGCCCGAAGAGCAGGGAGATCAGGGTGAACGAGCTGCGCACCGCGCCGACCGCGGGGGCCTTTTCGGCGGCCTGGCCACGGGTCAGGGCGTCGGCCTCCGGGGACGCATCGTTGATCCGGTTGATCAGCGCCGCGGCGCTCAGCCCGGCGGCCGGCCGGACCCCGATGACGCTCGGCAGGACGTTCCCGGCATCGGGGTTCGCCGCGCGGACGGCGGCGACGTAGTCCGGCCAGGCGACGAAGAGGGTCGCCGTCGCCTGGATCTGGGCTTCGTCGGCCAACCCGACGACGCGCAGCACGGGACCTCCACCCGCGCCGACGACGCGGATCCGGTCCCCCAGCGAGAAGTCGGTGGCGCTTCCCACCGCCTCTCCGGCGGCCTTCGGCATCCGCCCGGCGACCAGTTGGTCGGGGCCGCCGAGCCGCGGCCGTTCGTATCCGATCAGGGCGGCGTTCGAGTTGCCGGCCCCATCGACCGCGACCGTGAAGGTGCCCTGGCCGATCCGCGCGGCCGCCGCAACGCCGGGGACGGCCTCGATCTTCCGCTCCAGCGGCGGGGCGATCACACCCCCCTGCAGGGTGCGCTGCGCGTCGACGGAGAAGACAAGCACCGGCGCGGACTGGCGTTGGACCGCGCCGACGAAGGAGGTGATGAGCCCGTTCTGCAGCGCCTGCTGCGTGAGGATGAGGAACACGAGCAGCGCGACCGCGACCACCAGCATCGCGAAGCGCAGCTTTGCTCGTCGAATCTCTCGCAGGGCCAGGAACACGGTCAGGTCAGATTTCGGGCACGCGTGGCGCCGACATTCTCAGGCAGGCGGTGCCGCCGGTCAAATCAGACACCGGCGTCAGGAAGTCCCGCGGCCCGCCGGGGCGAGCACGGCCTCTCCATAGACTGACCGCGTCCGTCGTTCCCCCGACCAGGAGGTTGCCGTGCCGATCCGCGTAGGTGTTCAGATCCAGCCGCAGCAAGCCGACTTCGCCCAGATGCAGGAGGCGTGGCGGGAGGCCGAGGAGCTCGGCGTCGACGCGATCTACACCTGGGATCACTTCTACCCGCTCTACGGCGACCCCGACGGCAAGCACTTCGAGGGAACGACCTCGCTGACGGCGCTCGCGGCCTGCACCGAGCGGGTCCGGATCGGCGCCCTCGTCTTCTGCAACTCCTACCGCAACCCGCAGCTCCTGGCCAACATCCACTCGACCATCGACCACCTCAGCGGCGGTCGCGTGATCCTCGGCATCGGCTCCGGGTGGTTCGAGCGCGACTACGACGAGTACGGCTACGAGTTCGGGACCGCCCCGGGCCGCCTCCGGGCGCTGGCGCGCGATCTGCCCCTGATCAAGCAGCGACTGGCCAAGCTCAATCCGCCCCCGGTCGGCGAGATGCCGATCATGATCGGCGGCGGCGGCGAGAAGGTGACGCTGCGGCTGGTGGCCGAACACGCGCAGATTTGGCACACCTTCGCCGACCCCGAGACCTACCTGCACAAAGCCGAGGTACTGGCCGAGCACTGCGCCCGCACCGGCCGCGATCCGGCGACGATCGAGCGGGTGATCGGCTCCCGCGACCCGATCTCCCGACACGCCGACGCGCTGGCCGACGCCGGGGTCGACGAGTTGACGGTCGGGATCGGCGGCGGCCCCGGTGGCTATGACCTGGGCGAGCTCCGCGAGATGCTGCAGTGGCGCGACGGGCGCAACGGCGGCGCCTGACCGCACGAGGCGCGGCTGGATGATTGATTCGCGGCCCCTGCCCGTCCGCATCCCGCCACGCATCCGTCACACCCCGAAGCCCACGTTCGCACCTTGCCGTAACCGGTACGGGAAAGTGCGAACGCGCCGTGGGCCGGCGGCCTCCCCGGGAACCTGGCGGGCGAGCGAAGCCCCTGTGCCGCCACCATGACTCCGGGTCGTCTCCGGCAACCGACTCGACCCAGCTCTCCGGCGCCGGACTTGCGCGACCCGTAGGAGACCGACGGCGCCCCGTCGACGTGCGCGTCCCAAAACATGCCGATCTCACCCGCCACCCGGACCCCCTAGGTTTTTCCGGGGGTGACCCCAGACCTTTCATCCAGGGGTAAAATCGGTCCGCTCGGTGGCTAGCATCGCCGCCGGTGCCCACGTCTCGGCCAGTGCCCACCACACCTTTTCGCCGCGCCCACCGCGCAGCGACCGCCCTCGCGCTCGCGCTCGCCAGCGTGCTGGCCCTTGCGGCCTCCCCGGCGCTGGCGACCTTCCCGGGTGAAAATGGACAAATCGTCTTCGAAGACGAAGGCTACGGAATCTCCGCGATCCACCCGGACGGCACCGGCCTTCACCAGCTCGACGCCGGGACCGGGTACGACGAAATCGGATTCCTGCACAAAGCCTCGGACCCGCAGGTCTCGCCCAACGGAAAGAAAGTCGCCTACCTGCTCGACGGCACCGTCAAGGTGATCGACATCGAAGGCGGCAGCCCGGTGACGCTCGTCTCCGGTGGCGCCGTCTACGGGCCGTGGTGGTCCCCCGACGGCTCGCGCCTGGCCTTCTCCGGCAGCATCGGCACTCCGGGCCCGGAAGGAGGTGCCACCGGCCTTTACACCGTGACGGCGAGCGGCGGCGCCCCGAAGCGCCTCACCACCTCGAAACCGATCTGCTGCAGCCCGACGACCGGCGATCCATACAGCCCCAGCGTGACCGACGCCGCCTGGTCGGCGGACGGCTCGCAGATCGCGTACACGGTCAGCGAATCCGAAGGCGACATCTACGAACAGTCCGACGAGGTGCTGGTCGTGGACGCAGCCGAAGGGGAAAGCGGCGGCCTCGAACGGATCACCGCAACCAGTCAGGGGTCGGCCGTCCGCGGCGTCACCTGGAGTCCCACCCGCGAACAGATCGTCTTTGCCCGCAACCCCGAAGCCACGACCGGCGGCCGCTACGACCTCTACACGTCGGGGCCGAGCGGACCGGCCACCCGTCTGACCCCCTCGGGCGAAGGCGCCCCGCAGTACAGGTTCCCCTCCTTCTCGGCCGACGGCGAAGAGCTGCTCACGGCCAGAGCCTCCATCCCCACCGGCGCCGCCCTGCTCGACCGCGACGGAAGCAATTTGAGGACGATCTTCGAAGGCCCCGCCGCGGCGACCTCGCCGGGGAGCATCTCTCCCGACGGTCAGAAGGTGGCGATCGCCGGCAGTCCGATCAACCTCGTCCCCGAGACCGGCGGCGCGCCGGCCTCCCTCGGGGTCACCGGCTCCAACCTCGACTGGGGCCCGGCGGCAACCGACTGCGAAGAAGCGGAGGCCTGGGGCGCGGCGGCGCCAGGCTGCGTGTTCACCGTAAATCGGAGCTCCGACGAGGCCGACGCCTCGGTCGGCGACCAGACCTGCGACGTCGACCCCGAAGAAGCAGGCGACCAGTGCACGTTGCGCGCCGCGGTCGAAGAGGCCAACGCCGACGGCAAGGCGGACCTGGTCGCGTTCCAGATCGAAGGCTCCGGACGGCCGGTGATCGCGCCGGAATCGCCCCTGCCGGCGATCACCCGGCCCCTGAAGATCGATGGGAGCACCCAACCCGGGACGGCGAGCGGCGAGCCGGGGGTCGAGCTCGAAGGTGCCGCCGCGGGCGAAGGCGCCAACGGAATCGAGCTGAGCGGGGCCGCCTCGGTGGTGCGCGGACTGCAGATCGATCGTTTCGGCGGCGCCGGGATCGAAGCCGGCGGTGAGGGCGGCCACGAGATCGCCGGCAACTGGATCGGCTTCGAGGCCCCCGGCGGGGCCACCTACACCGCCGCCGGCAATGGCACCGGGGTGCTCATCGCCGCGCCCGACGTGACGGTCGGCGGAAGCAAACCCGAGGATGCCAACGCGATCGCCGGGAACGGCTCGCTGAGCGTCGCCGAAGCGGCTCTCGCGGCCGGCGGAGAAAGCAGCCCCGCGCAGGTCCAGGCCGAATTCGAACCGGCCGGCGCCGGCGTGCGGATCGCCGACGGCGCCGGCGCCGGCGTGAAGGTGACCGGGAACCGAATCGGACAGGACCCGGGCGGCGCCTACCTGGGCGCCGCCAACGACCTCGGCTCGCCGGTCGGGATCGCGATCTCCCCCGCCGCCTCCCAGGTGAGCGGGATCGAGATCTCGGCCAACACGATCACCGGCAATCTCATCGACGTGCTCGGCACCTCCGCCGGCGGACCGCTGACCGGCTCGTTGAGACTGACCGGCAACGACATCGGGGTCAAGGGCGATGGCCGGCAGCCCGCGCTCGGCGGGATCCTCGGACTGCTCTTCACCAGCCCGGTGCTCGACCTTCAGGTCGGCGAAGGGGGCAACGGCAACCGGATCGGCGGCACCATCTTCGGCCTGGTCCTGGTCGACCAGGTCGGGGCCGCCGTGGCCGGCAACCGGATCGGGGTCGACGCCGACATCTCCGACCTGGCAGCCAAGCTGAGTGAACCCCTCCCCGGCCTCGGCGAGCACAACCTGTTCGGCGTCCTCCTCGTCGGGGCGACCCAGAGCTCGCAGATCGGCGGCCCGGGCGGGGCCGGCAACGACATCGTCGGCGACTTCGTCGGCGTGATGGCCGGCGGCGAAGCCGCGAGCAACAACGTGATCGCCGGCAACCGGATCGGCGCGACCTCCGAGCCCGGCGACGTCAGCGTCGACGCATCGCGACTCTCGGGCGGCACCGGGATTGCGATCGGCGGCGCTCCGGGCACCCGGATCGGTGCCGGCGCGGGCAACTCGCTCTACGGCAACGCGATCGGGCTCGAGGCGGATGAAGCCGACAACACCCAGGTGACCGGCAACGTCGTCCGAGGGGGCTTCATTGGGCTCGTGGTCGGCAACTCCGACCACTTCGAGCTGGGCGGCGCCAGCGCCGGTCTCGGCAACGCGATCGCCGACAACCTCTTCGGGGCGGTCTTCAGCGGCTACGCGCCGACCGCGGCGGAGCTCGGCAGCGCCAACGTCGACGCCGAAGCCGTCGGCAACAACGGCGCCGCGACCGGGCTGGAAAGCGAAGCCGCCTCCGAGGCGCTGGGCCTGGTCGCCTCGGTGGCGCCGGACTCGACCAACGCCGACCTCTTCGCCCTCGACGCCGCCCCGGCCCGGGTCGGCGGGCAGGCGACGACGACCAGCTCGCGGGGCAGCGGGAACCTGACGATCCTCAACAACCAGATCGGCGCGACCCGCTCCGGCGAACGCACCCCCAACCGGCTCGGCCTCTGGCTTGTCGGCGACGTGAGCGGAGCCACCATCGCCGAAAACGAGATCGCCCACCACAGCCTCGCCGGGATCTGGGCGGGCCCGAACGTCGATGGCCACAACGTCGAGGGGACCGTCCTGCGCGCCAACTCGATCCACGACAACCGCTCCGCCGGCGACCCCGGCATCCCCGGCGTCCACGGTCTCGGCTTCGATCTTCTCGACCTGCCCGCCGGCCCCGAGGTCTTCGAAACCGCCTTCGGCGTCAACGAAAACGACGCCGGCGATGCCGACGTCGGCCCCGACGGCTTCCAGAACTACCCGGTGCTCGCGACGGTCGAGCATCCGTCCGCCGGCACCCTGCACGTGGTCGGCACCGCCAGCGGCGAACCCGGGACGCAGCAGATCGTCGAGCTGTTCACGAACGAATTCTGCAACCCGCTCGGCTACGGAGAAGGGGAACACCCGATCTCGCCGCGAGCGACGGTGACGATCGGCAGCGACGGCACCGCGCCGCTCGACCTGACGGTCGCCGAGCCGGCCGGGCGCAATCGCTACCTGACCGCGATCGCGACCGGCCCCCAGGGCACCGGAGAGTTCTCCAGGTGCATATCGATCCCGGAGGCACCGCCGATCCCCGAACCGGGACCCGAACCCGAACCGGAACCCGCACCGGGACCGGGCCCGGGACCGGGACCCGAACCGGAACCCGCACCGGGACCCGAGCCCGCCCCGGGGCCGGGACCCGCACCGGACGCCGCACCGTCACCGGCGCCGTCTCCCGGCGCAGGAGAACCGGACAACAAGTTCACGCTGCGCAAGGCCTCTTCGGGCAAGGGCGACGGAGCAACCACGACCGTGACCGTCGACGTGCCCGGCCCGGGGACCCTGGAAGCGAGCTCGCCAGGGCCCGGAGGCGGGGGCGGCAAAGGAGCCGGCTCCTCGGGCGCGCTCACGCCGACGGCGTCACGGCCGGCGATTCTCTTGATTCGCTCCCACACCAAGCACCGCCGCCGCCCCAAGTCCCTCGTGCGCAGGACCCGCGCCCGCGCCCGCCACGCCGGCCGCATCCACCTGAAGGTGAGGTTGACCCGAGCCGGCAAGCGGCGCCTCGCCAAGCGCGGCAAGGTCCGCGTCCCGGTGAAGATCACCTTCCGGCCCGCCGGCGGGACTCCCTCCCATGTGGTCAAGACGCTCACCTTCAAGAAGAAGAAGAAGAGCAAGCGGCGGCATGGCGGCCGATAGCTCGGTGCGGGGAACGGCATCGCCGCGGACCGCAACCGGGTGACGGGGTCCTTCACCTGGGCCGACCACGCGGACCCGGTCCCCCAGCGAGAAGTCGGTGGCGCTTCCCACCGCCTCGCCGAGATGCTGCAGTGGCGCGACGGGCGCAACGGCGGCGCCTGAGCGTCTAGTCGAGGCCGGAGCGCCCGCCCCGGCCCGGGGACTCGCCGGCGGCCCGCCGCAGGATGTCGCGCAGGGCGCGCTGGTCGTCCTCCGAGAGACCCTCTAGCCAGGCGGGCGGCCGGTGCATCTCCTCGATCGCCCGGTCCCGGAGGCCCCTGCCCGCGGCGGTGAGTTGGACCACCTTGACCCGCCGGTCGGCCGCCGACGGCTGGCGATCGGCGAGGTCTCGATCTTCGAGCGCGTCGACGATGCCGGTGACGTTGGATGGGTCGCAGCGCAGCAGCTCGGCCATCCTCCCCATCGTCTGCGGCTCCTCGAGAAAGCGGATCGCGCCGAGGATGGGCGGCGTCACGCCCAGCTCCTGGGCGATCTCGATGAAGCGCGGCGGATAGACGAGCGGGATGAGCAGGCGCCAGGCCTCACCGGCGAGGCCCGGGGCGTCGGGCGAGCCTGGATCGACCTCGGGTGCCATGCAGCTAGAGTACCGCAACCTTTGATAGCCTCAACTTTTGAGGCAGCCAGGTATCAGGAAGGGGCGGTTCGTGGAGAGTTCAACGCAAGCGGCGCCGGGGCACGCCGGCATCGAAGCCGTCGGACTCGTGCGCGAGTTCAAGAAAGGCCCGCGGGCCGTGGACGGGATCGACCTCCGGGTCGAGCCGGGCGAGATCTACGGCTTCCTCGGCCCCAACGGCGCCGGCAAGTCGACGACCGTGCTGATGCTGACGACGCTCCTCCCGCCCACCGCCGGCACCGCCCGCGTCGCCGGCTTCGACATCGTCAGCGAAGGGCCGCGGGTCCGCTCCGCGATCGGTGCCGCGCTGCAGGAAGCGGCCCTCGACCCCCTGCTCACCGGCACCGAGCACATGCGGCTGCAGACCTCGCTGCACGGCCTCGGCAAGGCCGAACGCGAGAAGCGCGGCGGCGAACTGATCGAGCGGGTCGGCCTGACCGAGGCCGCGGACCGCAAGGTCGGCGGCTACTCGGGCGGGATGAAGCGGCGGCTCGACCTGGCGCTGGCCCTCGCCCACGAACCGCGGATCCTCTTTCTCGACGAGCCGACGACCGGCCTCGACATCCAGAGCCGCACCGCCCTGTGGGAGGAGGTCGCGCGGCTGGCCGCCGAGGACGGCGTCACCGTGTTCCTCACCACCCAGTACCTGGAGGAGGCGGACGCGCTGGCGAACCGGGTCGGCATCATCGACCACGGCAACATCGTCGCCGAGGGCACGCCCGCCGCGCTGAAGGCGGAGATCGGCCGGCCGACGGTCGAAGCCGTGCCGAGCGACCGCGGCGAGCGCGAGCGCACCGCCGCCGTCCTCGGCCGCTTCGGCGAGGCCGCCCAAGCGGGCACCAGGGGAGCCGCGGTCCGCCTCGCGGGCGGCGACTCCGAACTCGCCGAGGTCGTGCGGGCACTGGACGCCGAGGGGATCGCGATCGAGACCCTCCAGCTGCACGCCCCTTCGCTCGACGACGTCTTCCTGGCGAAGACCGGCCGCAGTCTCGAGGGTGCCGCCGAGGCCGTCGAGGAGGCCGAGGAGGCCCGCGCCGAGGCCGGGGCGGCGGAGCCGGCGTGACCCACGAGCTCGGGACCCAGGTCGGGCAGCTCGCCCGGCGCTCGGTGGTGCGGACGCTGCGCCAGCCGGCCCAGATCGTCCCCTCGCTGATCTTCCCCCTCTTCCTGCTGGCGGTGAACTCCGGTGGGCTGAAAAGCGTCACCAACCTGCCCGGCTTTCCGACCGACTCCTACCTCACCTTCGCCCTCGCGATCACCTTCATGCAGGGGGCGCTCTTCTCGGTGATCAACTCCGGCACCGACCTCGCCCGCGACATCGAGACCGGCTTCCTCAACCGCATGGCGCTGACTCCGCTGCGTGGCGCGGCGCTGCTCAGCGGCCTGCTGGCCGGCGCGCTGGTGCTGGGGCTGATGCAGGCGCTCGCCTACCTGATCGTCGGCCTCGCCTTCGGCGCCGAACTCACCGCCGGCGTCGGCGGCTTCTTCGTCATCATCGCCCTTTCGCTGACGGTGACCGTCGCCTTCGGCACGATCGGCATGTTCGCCGCCCTGCGGACCGGCTCGGGAGAAGCGGTCCAGGGGCTCTTCCCGGTCTTCTTCGTCTTCCTCTTCCTCTCCTCGATGGCGCTGCCGCTGAACCTGATCCAGACCGCCTGGTTTCATGACGTCGCCTCGATCAACCCCGTCTCCTACCTGCTGCGGGCGTTCCGCTCGCTGCTGATCGAAGGCTGGGAGCCGGGCAAGATCGCCCTCGGCTTCGGCATCGCGCTGGCGCTGCTGGCGCTGGGGATGCTCGCCGCCTCCAGCGCCCTGAAGACCCGGCTGTTGCGCACGTGAGCGCCGCCGCCCCGCGCGCCGTGCCCGAGCCCCGGCCGATGGCGGACTTCCGCGCGATCTCCCGCGCGGTCGCCTGGCGCAGCATCCACAACTTCCTCACCAACAAAGCGCTGCTGATCCCGGCGCTGATCTTTCCGTTGTTCTTCTTCGCCTCCTTCGCGGGCGGGCTCTCGGCGGTCGGCAACGTCCCCGGCTTCGACTTCCCGACCGGCTACACGGCCTTCCAGTACGTCTTCGTGCTGATGCAGTCGGCGGCCTTCGGCGGCGTGTTCACCGGCTTCGGCATCGCCCGCGACTTCGAGAGCGGCTTCGGCCGCCGCTACCTGCTGGCCGCCACCGACCGCCGCGGGATCATCGCCGGCTACGGGATCGCGGCGCTGCTGCGCGCGTTGGTCACCTGGGCCGTGCTCACCGCGGTCGCTCTCGTCGCCGGGATGCAGATCGACGGCTCGGGCGTCGACCTCCTCGGCATGTACACCCTGGCGATCCTCGTCAACATCACCGCGACCCTGTGGGCCTCCGGGGTGGCGATGCGGGTGCGCTCGATCCAGGGCGGCCCCCTGATGCAGCTGCCGATCTTCCTGATCCTCTTCCTCGCCCCGGTCTACGTCCCCCTCTCCCTGCTGAGCGGCTGGATCCACGCGGTGGCCTCGGTCAACCCGGTGACCGCGCTGCTGGAGGCGGGCCGCGGCTTCATCTCCGGCGAACCGACCGTGATCGCCCTCGCCTTCGGCCTCGGCATCGTCCTCCCCGTCCTGTTCGCCCTCTGGTCGCGCGGCGGCCTGCGCCGCGCCGAAGCGGCGGGGTAGGGACGGGGGCCCGGGCCCGGTCACGGCCCCGCGCGACCGGGGAGGTCGGCCAGGATCCCCCGGGCGATCTCCTCCGGCGGGGGTGGGCAGCCCGGGATGCGGATGTCCACCGGCAGCAGCTCGTCCAGCGGTGCCGCCAGCTCCGCGGCGGCCGCGAGGACCCCGCAACCGAGCGCGCAATCGCCGAGCGCGGCCACCCGGCGTGGCTCGGGCATCGCCTCGTAGGCGGCGAGCAGCGGCTCCCGCATCCGCGTCGTCACCGGGCCCGTGACCAGCAGCACGTCGGCATGCCGGGGCGAGGCGACGATGTCGAGGCCGAACCGTTGCAGGTCGTACTGCGGCGCGGCGGTGGCGGTCAGCTCGTGCTCGCAGGCGTTGCAGGAGCCGGCGTCGACGTGGCGGAGCGCCAGCGAGCGACCGCCGCCACGGCGCGGCAGCGCCGCTTCGCGGCGGACCCGGGCGAGGTGGCGCAGGAGGACGAACATCAGCGGTCCACGCAGGCGTAACAGAGCTCGAAGCTCTTGTTGATCAGGGGGAAGTCGGGCAGCAGGTTGCCGGCGGTGGCGTGCGCGAGCGCCGGCCAGTTGGCGTAGGAGCCGGTCCGCAGGCGCAGGCGCGCGACCCGGCCCGCGCCGAGCTCGACCGCGCAGACGGTCTCCCCGCGCGGGCTCTCGACCCTTGCCAGGCCGAGCCGGGCCGCGCCGCCGCCGGCCCGCGCGACCGCCGGCGCGATCGGCTCGGCCAGCAGCTCGGCGAGGATCGTCAGGGTGACGAGAAGCTCCGCGCCGCGCATGCCGAGCCGCGCGGCGACGTCGCCCGAGGCGCCAGGCGGCGCCGCCGGGGCGAAGGCCGAGTCGTACCAGAGGTCGGGGGCGGCGCCGCGCGCATCGATCGCCAGGCCGGCCGCCCGCGCCGCCGGGCCAACCGCACCGAGCCGGATCGCGTCCGCGCGGGAGAGCTCCCCCACCCCGTCGAGCCGTGCCTGCACCGACGCCGCGAAGCTGAGCTCGCGCCAGGCGAGCGCCACGTCCTCGCCGATCTCGCGCAGCACGCCGCGGGCGCGGTCGACCTCGACCGCGGAGAGCCGCAGCGCGCTCCCGCCGACGGCCACCGAGCCGAAGAGGAAGCGGTGGCCGGTCAGCTCCCGATTGAGCCGCTGCGCCCGCTCCTTCAGCGCGGCGAAGGCCATGTTCCCGGGCGCGAAGCCGACCCCGGCACAGATCGCGGCGACGTCGTTGAGATGGTTGTAGAGGCGCTCGAGCTCGAGAAGCAGCGTCCGCGCCCGGCGCGCCTCGCGTGGGGTGGCGAGGCCCAGCGCCGCCTCGCAGGCGAGCGCGAAGGCGAGCGAGTTGGCGACCGCGCAGGCGCCGCAGGCGCGCTGGGCGAACGGCAGGGCCGCGTCGGGCTCGCTCCCCTCGGCCGCCCGCTCGAGGCCGCGGTGCTTGTGGAAGAGGCGCGGATCGACCAGCAGGATCCGCTCGCCGACGACGTGGAAGCGGAAGTGGCCGGACTCGATCACACCGGCGTGGATCGGCCCGACGGCGACGTCGTAGGTCCCCTCGCCACCGACCGGGACGGTCCAGGCGGCGGTCTCGGCCGGATGGTCGACGAGCGGGCGCAGCGGCTCGTGGCCGTCGAAGGAGAGCCCGTAGAGGTCGTGCGCCTCGCGCTCGTCCCAGTCGGCGGCCGGGATCAGGTCGACCACCGTCGACAGCCGCGAGCCCACCGCCTCGGTCCTCACCGCCTCGGTCCCGGCCCCGGCGGCGAACAGCGCCGTCCATCGCTGCCCGTCTACCGGCCCGTCGGCGTAGGCGCCGCAGAACCGCGCTCCCGCGTGCAGCCGCGCGGCGCAGGCCTGGCGCCAGCCCGATGCCGCGACCTCGCTCACCTCGGCGCCCCGGCGACTCACCCGCCGCTCCTCGTCAGCGCCTGGACCAGGCTCGAGTCGGGCAGGGCGTAGGCAACGACGGCGAGCGCGATCAGGGCGGCGGCCGCGACGCCGGCCAGCGCCGCCACGGCTCGCGCCGAGCGCGGGCTCGGGCGGGTGCCGCGGCGCCGCCCGCCCAGCAGCCCCTCGATCAGCGCGTGGGCGAGGCCGAGGAAGCCGAGCGCCAGGAGGACGGCGGCGACGGCGGCGACGGCGAGCAGGCCCGCTTCCATGCCGCCCAGCAGCACCATCAGCTCGGAGACGAACAGCGGCGAGGGCGGCAGCCCACTGAGCGAGGCGAGGCTGAGCGCCGCGGCGATCGCGGTCGGGGCGCCGCCGCGGGCGATACCGCGCGCGGCGACCCGGGCGGCGGCGGGGTCCTGGCGCAGCAGCGGGATCGCCGTGTAGAAGCCGAGCGACTTGGCGATCCCGTGCCCGGCGACGTGGACGACGACACCGGCGATCGCCATCGGCGTGCCGAAGCCGACGCCGAGGGCGAGGATCCCCATGTGCTCGAGGCTCGAGTAGGCGAGCAGCCGCTTCCAGGGCAGCGGCCGCCAGAGGAACGGGATCGCGACCGCGAGGGAGGTCAGGCCGAAGCCGATGAACAGCTGACGCACGACGTCGGGGCCGAAGGCCGGGGTCAGGGCCAGCTCGGTCCGCCAGGCGACCAGCAGCACCGTCGGCAGCAACGCCGCGGAGAGCATCGCGCTGACCGGCGGCGGCGCCTCGCTGTGGGCGTCGGGGAGCCAGTTGTGGACGGGGGCCCAGCCGACCTTGCCGGCCAGCCCGACGACGACCAGGACGAAGCCGATCAGGGTCGCCTGCCGCGGCAGGCCGGCCGACGCCGAGCGCGCCAGCGACTGCCAGTCGAGGCGGGAGATGCCGCCGCCGGCATCGCCCACGGCGACGAAGAGGACGACGATCCCGAGCAGCGCGATGGCCAGGCCCAGGGTCGTCAGCACGACGTACTTCCAGCCCGCCTCGAGGGCGCTGCGCTTGCCGCTGAAGGCGACGAGGAGCGCCGAGGTCGCGGTCGACGCCTCGACCAGCAGCCAGGCGATGGCCAGGTTGTCGACCAGCGGCAGCGCCAGCATCACCGCCCAGAAGACGTTGAAGGCGGCGTAGTACCAGACGTGCGAGCGGCGGGCGCCGAACCAGCTGCGGCCCGCGTGGCGCAGGTAGACGGGCGAGACGACGGCGCTGGCCAGGCCGACCAGCGCGACCAGGGCGAGGAAGACGCCCCCGGCCGGGTCGAGCACGAACCAGCTGCCGCGCGCCGCCGTGCCGGGAGCGGCGACGATCGCCAGGGTCGCCAGGGTCAGGGCCGCCGCCGCGGTGACCGCGGCGGCGCCGACGTTGAGCCGGTCGGCGGCCCGGGCGGTCGGCGCCAGCGGTCCGACCAGGGCGACGGCGAGCGGCAGGGCCGGCGTCGCGATCACAAGCGCCTGGTCAATCACGCAGGCCTCGCAACAGGTCGGTGTCGCCGGAGCCGACCTCACCGTGGATCTTCTGGCTGAAGGCGGCGGCGACGGTGACGACGAGCGCCAGGTCGAAGAGCACGCCGATCTCCACCACCGAGGGCAGGCCGCCGGGGACCGAGACCGCGAGCAGGTAGACGCCGTTCTCGGCGACCAGGATGCCGATGATCTGCAGGATCGCCGGCCGCCGGGTGACGACGGTGACGATCCCGAGGCAGAGCAGCGCCACCGCCCCGTGCTCGGCGGCGCGATCGCCGAGCCCGAGCGGCGGCACGGCCGCGGCGGCGACCGCGACGACGGCCGCCGCGAGCAGCAGGCGCACGGGCGCGGTCGTCGTCGGCGCCACCAGTGCCGGCTCGCGGGTGCGGCGGGTCGTGCCGAAGAGGAGCGCGGGCAGAACCGCGGCGCGGACGAGCAGGATCGCGCCCGCGACCGCCGTCCCGCCGCCCTCGCCACCGAGGGTCAGCGCGGCGATTCCCAGCAGCAGCGCCTGGGCGGCGACCAGGGCGATCGCCAGGCTGCGCCGCCGCACGAGGACGACGCCGAAGCCGAGCGCGACCAGGCCGACGACCGTCGCCGGGCTCATCGGGCGACCCGCGGCCGGTTCACAGGGTCCCCCCGAAGAGCGAGACGGCGAGCCCGACCAGGGCGAGGAGACAGCCGCCCAGGAGGAGACCGGGGGCGCGCAGGGTCCGCATCTTCGCCTGCGCGGTCTCGCTCGCCGCGAGCAACACGCAGAGCAGCGCGACCCCGGCCGCCAGGCAGGCGAGCTGGAGGCCGAAGCCGCCCCAGTGGGGCAGGAAGAGGCCGGCGGCGAGGACGAGGACGATCCAGTGGCGGGCGGCGGCGCTCCACTCGAGCAGGGCCAGATCGCGCCCGGCGTACTCGAGCAACGGTCCCTCGTGGATCATCGTCAGCTCGAGATGGGTGTCGGGGTTGTCGATCGGCTGGCGCCCGGTCTCGACCAGGACGACGAGGCCGAACGCAGCGCCGGCGCACCAGTGGGCGGGATCGCTCCAGGGCGAGGAGCCGTTGGCGGCGCCGACCATCGCGACCAGGTCGGTGCTCGCCGCGGGTATCGCGGCGAGGACGATCGCCAGCACCAGGAGGGCCTCGGCGAAGGCGGCGAGCGTCAGGTCGCGGCTCGACCCCATCAGGGCGAAGCCCGAGCCGGAGTCCCAGCCCGAGGCGGCGAGGGCGAACCGCGCCGGCGCCAGCAGGCCGACGACGACGATCGCGTCGTTGCCCAGCGACCAGTCCGGCGCGAGGCCGCCGATCGGCAGCAGGAGCAGCGCCAGGGCGGTCGCGGCGGCGGCGACCACCGGCGCCAGGCGGTAGACGAGCGTGGTCGGCTGCGGGTCGGCGAGGCTCTTGCCCCAGAGGCGGCGCAGGTCGCGGTAGGGCTGCAGCGGCGATGGCCCGCGGCGGCCCTGCAGGCGGGCCTTCAGCGACTGGATCGCGCCCGGCAGCAATGGCGCCAGGACAAGGCCGCCGAGCACCTGGATGGCGGCGGCGAGCGCGGTCACCCGATCACCCCGACCCGGACGAGGACGAGCACCGCCAACAGGAGGCCGAGCAGGTAGGCGGCGTAGGCGCGGACGCTGCCGGACTGGATCCGGCGCGCCTGCCGGGCGGCGGCCAGCGACCACCGCTGTAGCGGCCGATAGAGCGCGGTGTCGAAGAGGTGGGGAACCTCGCCGCGGTAGGAGACCGCCTGCAGGACGCCGCCGGCGCGCACGACCTCGACCTCCCGCCGCGGCCGCAGCACGCTCTCCAGCACCAGCCGCAACGGCTTGGTGAACCCGGCCGAGGTCCAGGCAAGCCCCGGCTCGACCGGCTGTCCGCAGACCCAGGCCGGCACCGGCGCCGACCGGCGCGAGCCGCGCAGCCGCCAGAGCAGCACGGTCAGTGCCGCGAGCCCGACCAGCAGCCACGGCGAAGGCAGCGTGCCGGTGCCGGGCACCGCCAGGCTCGGCCCGGTCGCGATCCCGTGCGACCCCGGCGCCAGGCCCATCAGCGACGGGAGGAGCAGGCCGGGAACCGCGCCGAGGGCCACGCAGCAGGCGGCGAGCCCGACCGCGGCACCGCGCATCGCGGCCGGGGCCTCCACCGCCGCCGCGACCTCCGGCCGGCGTGGGGAGCCGAGCAGGACCAGGCCGACCGCCTTGACGAAGCAGAACAGGGCGAGCGCCGCGGTCGCGGCGAGGCCCGCGGTCGCCACGGCGCCGGCCAGGCCGATTCCGAGCGCCGGGCCGAAGGCGACGTGGACGAGGGCCTGCAGGGTCAGCCACTCCGAGGCGAAGCCGTTCAGCGGTGGCACGCCGGCGATCGCCACGGCCCCGACCAGGAAGGCTCCCCCGGTCCACGGCATCCGCCGCAGCAGCCCGCCGAGCCGGTCGAGGTCGAGCGTCCCGACGGCCCGCTCGAAGGCGCCGGCGGCGAGGAACAGAAGCGCCTTGAAGACGGCGTGGTTCAGCACGTGCAGCAGCGCCGCGGCGAAGGCGATCGCCGCCCAGGTGCCCTCGCCCTGGGAGGCGAAGACGATCGCGGCGCCGAGTCCGAGCGCGACGATGCCGACGTTCTCGATCGAGCTGAAGGCCAGCAACCGCTTGAGGTCCCGCTGGAGAAGCGCGTAGAGGACACCGCCCAGGGCCGAGAGCAGGCCCGCGGCGAGGACCAGCAGCCCGACCCAGAGCGGCGCCGGCGCCGCCCACTCGAACAGCACCCGGATGAGGCCGTAGATGGCGACCTTGATCATCACCCCCGACATCAGCGCCGACACGTGGCTCGGCGCCACCGGGTGGGCGCGGGGCAACCACGAGTGCAGCGGCATCAGTCCGGCCTTGGTGCCGAAGCCGATCAGCGCCGCGACCAGGACCAGCGCCTGCACCGCGCCGCCCTGCGAGGCGAGCGCCCCGGGGTCCGACAGCGCCCCGTAGTGGGCGAGGGCGAGGACGGCGATCCAGACGCCGGCGCCGCCGAGGTGGGTGACGGCCAGGTAGACGAAGACCGCGTGGCGGACCGGTGCCGCGCTGCTCCGCACCAGGATCGCCGCCGCCGGGGCGAGGGTCATCAGCTCCCAGGCGGCGAGGAAGAGCGAGGGGTCACGCGCGGTCACCACGCCGCAGAGCGAGGCCAGGAAGAGTCCGCCGAGCGCGACCAGCGTCCCGGCACGCGGGACCGCGGCCAGGTAGTCGCGGGCGTAGAGCAGCGCGGCGAGCGCGACGAGGGCGATCGTCGCGAGGAAGAACCCGCTCAGGCCATCGATCCCGAGCGCCGGTTCGAGACCGTCGCGGAAGCCGGCGCCCAGCGGCGCGGCGCCGAACAGCACGGCCGCGCCGGCGATCCCGAGCGCGACGACGCCGAGCGCCTGCAGCCACAGAGCCAGGCCGATCCGCAGGCCCAGCAGCGGCGCCACGATCCCGGCCGTCAGCGCCAGCGCGCCGGCGCCGGCCGGCAGGTCCACCCCATTCAACCCCGGCTGCCTATCGCGACCGGGTCGTGGCGGTCGACCTGCCGGCCCTCGGCGACGGCTCCTCCTCCAGCTCCCCCAGGAGCGCGTTCGCTTCTTCGAGATGGGACCCGATCACCTGGCGGGCGCTCTCCAGCAACTGGAAGACGCGCGGGTCACGGACCCCGTAGTGGACGTGGGTGCCCTCCTTGCGTGCCTCGAGGATCCCCTGGCGGCGCAACGCCGCGAGGTGCTGGGAGGTGCCGCTGGAGTCGATCCCCAGCTCGGCCTGCAGGTCGCCGACGGTCATCTCCCCGCCCCGCAGCAACTCGAGGATGCGAACTCGCGCCGGGTGTCCGAGGGTGCGGAAGAACTCGGCCTTCACCTGATGGATGGGCATCGCCGGGCCCTTGGTCGGTCGCGTGCGGGTCATGCTCGGTTCGTATCTTAAGGAAATTTAAGATGTAAAGGAAGCCAGGACCTCAAGTCCCCCCGAAGGACCCCCGCCCGGGCGGGGGTCCGGTCCTCCTACGCGCGGCCCCGGGCCCACGCCTCGCCGGTCGCGCCGGCGACCGCCAGGCAGCGCCCGACCGAGTCCCAGTCGACCCGATCGGGGGTGTCCGTGGGCAGGTGGTACTCGGTGAACAGGCCGTCGCGCATCGAGAGCAGTGAGATCGAGGGCAGGCCGGCGAGCCGGGTCAGGGCGGGGTCGGTCCAGCCCGGGACCCGGACCCGGGCCGGCGGGTCGAGGTCGACCGCCGCGGCACCGGCGTCGGCCCAGCCCAGGTCCCGCGGGCGGAAGCGCACCGGGACCAGCGGCCCCTCGCGCTCCGCGACCACCGGCTCGCCGGCGCCCAGGGTGTCGAGGCCGAGGACGAGCGTGGTCGCCGGATCGAGCGCGGCGCCCTCCTCCCGCAACCAGGCGGCCGTCCCTCCCATCCCCGCCTCCTCGCAGCCGGGAAACAGCGCGATCACCTCGCAGCCGGGGAGGGGCTCGGCGACCCAGCGCTCGACCAGGGCGATGGTCGCGGCGACGCCGCTGGCGTTGTCGCTGGCGCCGGGGACGACCTCGCCGCGGGCGACGTCGAGCTGGAAGCCGATCAGCGCCGCGAGCAGGGCACGGCCGAGCGGGCGCGTCCGCCGCGGCACCGCGAGCGCGAAGCCGAGCGCCGGCAGGGTCGCGAAGGAGCCGCCGCGCGACATTCGCACCAGGCGCGGATCCCACATCAGCCCGGTCCGCGCCGCGTCGTGGTGGGCGATCAGGACGAGCGTCCGCCGACGCGGCCCGGCGGCCGGCACGCGGCCGACCACGTTGGTCGCCGTCGCGGTCGGCAGCAGCCGCCGCATCCACTGCGAGCGCCCCGAGAACTCCAGCTCGTAGGAGACCGCGGCGGCGAGCGCCGCCGCCCCTCCCACCATCCCCAGGGCGAAGTGACCGGCGTGCGCCCAGGCGTAGGTGCGCTGGTACCGAAAGCTCCGCAGGCCGACGTCGGCGGCGCCGACCTCGGCGAGCCGGCCGGCGATCCATTCCGCCGACCCTCGTTCCCCCGCGCCGCCGGCGCCCCGCTCCATCGCCGCCAGCGCCTCGACGTCGGCCCGCACCGAGTCCGCGGCGGGGCTCATGGCCGCTCCCCGCGGCGAGGATCGGAACGCTTCGCGAGACACGTCGCCATCGTCCCGTCACATGACAGCAGCAGGGGTGGACGTGTGCGGTCCGCGGCTGAAGCATTTTGGCGTCGAGGCAACAAAAAGGCTTCAGCCTCCACGCAGAGCACATGTTCGGTTTCATCACCGCGTGACCGGCTGCGAATGGCGGCACTGCCGGGAATCAGACGATGCTGAAGGCCGCGGTCTGCCGATCCTTGCCGCAGCCACTGCCGCCCCGACCTCCGACGCAGCGCCAGCCCGGGTGGTGGTCGAGCATCCATCACCCGGCGCAGTTCGACGGCCCATGGCAATGCACCCGTGATGGGGTGCCGAACCGAAAGGCGTGGATGATGCGCCTTGCACGGTGACAGCTCATGTGCGAGGCCGTGAAATGGATTCCCTCTCCTATCGGCCCGCAGTGGCGATATTCACGGCCAAACGGGTAATGGAGGTTATGGGTCCCGGCGGAAGCTGCAGGGGAGCTCAGCGCCATCATGGGCGAGATCAGCATGACCCCATGAGGTGGGAGTACCTTCCGCGGGCCACGTCACCACATGGCACCGGCGACGCCCAGAGAGGCCATCAGTAGACCTTCTGTCGTGACGCCACACGGCTGGCCTCGAAGCCATGTCCCGTCACTGCGTCGCTGCAAACGATCCCGCGAGGCACATAGGACGGTGGAATTTCGCAGACCACCTGTCCGACGCTGACCGAGCTGCCGTAGGGAACGACTTCTCCTAGATTCTCAGGCAGAGCGGATCCGGGTTCGCTGCGACCTGGACCTCCACCGGAGAAGGAAAAGCTCTCCGAGATCGGCTCCACCGTGCACATTGCTCCGTCCGGCTCGACCCGACAGGAGACATTGCCGCTTTCGACGTGGAATTCGCGCGTCACGGCTTCGGCTTCTGGGGCGGGCGCCCGCGACACCCGGGGCGATTCGGTCGACTTCACCTTCTTTCCCGTCGAGCGGCCAGTTCGGTGGACCTGCCGACTCAGTCTCCTCACCTTCTTCTCAAGGCCATTCAGGCGATCCTTTTCGCGCGCAGCTTCTTCCCCGGCCTTCCTGGCTTCTCTGATCTGGGCCTGCACCGGCACATCCGACGTCGAGGAACCGCCACCACCACACCCCCCGAGCAGGAGCGCGAACGCGCCAAGGCACACCAAAAGAAGGGATACTCCGGGTCGAGCCAGTCGGGATCTCGCGAATGCTACGCGGGCAGCTATTCGACTCCCGACAGGCTCGGCACGTTCGTAGACCCTGCCGACATTTCCATTGACTTTCCTCATTCGTCTCCCCCGTCAGTAACCGTGATGCGGCTTCCAACTTCACATACCGAATGAGCGGCGGCTCGCCTGAGCCTATTGATGGACCCCTTCCGGCACCGGAGAAGCATCTTCAACCGGGACCGCGCTTCAGCGACACACCCTGACGGGCGCGATGACAATTCACTTCCATCATGGCCCCGGCCACTCATATTTGTGAAGTCGCCTCCCTCATAAACGGCTCACTTCCTTGGCGACGACACGGAACCCGTCCTGGCCGAGAAGCTGCCCAGCTCTTGAAACTCGGAGTTCGGCCCGCCGGGCGACTTCTGCCGCACCGTCGCTGGACGAGCCGCCGCAAGCCGACAGCACGAAGACGGCTATCGCCGAGACCATGAGTCAACGCCGCTCCCCTGCATCCGTACCTGAACCCCCCCACCATCCGCCCGCGACGATACCAGCGCATGCGTGACCGGTCCCTGTGCCGCCGGAGGCGCCCACCCGGACCCTGGGTATCGGCGTATCAGCCGGCAGGAGCATTCCGTGGCTCTTCCACGCAAGCGCCTCTCGATGGCCATGACCTGGGCGGTTGCCATCACGTTTTCTCTGCCCTGCCGGGGCCGGGAGGGCAAGCGGAGCGGTTGTGCTCGGCTCCAGGGTCAGCGTTCGACGATCGCGGTGACGGTGTACGAGGCCGACGCCAGGGCACAGGCTGCTTCAAAGGTCCCGCAAGCCATGCGGTGCGTTCGTACTTCTGCGTCCTCGAGCCATAGGCCCACAGCGTCCGGCCGTGGGGCCCAACGCGGCAATAGCCGACCGCCGTGATGTGCTCCGGTCGCTCCGGACGCGCACCCTTCCGGAGCGACCGCCTGAATCGGGCAGGCGACTCGCCAACGAACAATCGAGACCAGCCCACCCGGGTGGTCCAGGAAGTTGGCGTCGGAGCGCGGTTCATCCGACTTCACCTTGGCCCGGGTTGACCCGGGCGTCCCGGAACGACTCCTTGCCGGCGGTCTCGCATCTGCACCTGACTTGAGACCATCGAGCACGCCGCCCACCGGCTCGCCGCCGACGCCGTGACCGCCCAGGTCTAGCCTTGGCGGCATGAGCGACTTCTTCGCCCCGCCTCCTTCCGGTCCCCCGGAGCCGCCGCCTCCTCGCGGCGACGGCACGGGCCCAGCGGATATTCGCGGCCGGGCCATGAGCGGCGCCGGCGGACCGCCACGACCCGGCACGGCCGATGCCGGCCCGAACGCGGCGTCGTGACCGGAGACTGGCGGGAGGATCGCGTGGGCGCCGCGCACCGCGGCGAGAACCCGATGGTGATGGCGCGGATGCGAACCGGGTTCGCGGTGATCGGCGACACCCAGCACCTTCCCGGGTATTCGGTGCTCCTCTACGAGGACGACGCCGTCGAGCATCTGGGCGATCTGGACCTGCGGCGTCGGGCCGATTTCCTACTCGACCTCTCGCTGCTGGGTGATGCGGTCCGGATCGCCTGCCGCGAGCTGGGAGCGAGGCGGGTGAACTACGAGGTGCTGGGGAACAGCATGCCCACACTCCACGGTCACGTCCACGCCCGCTACGCCTGGGAGCCGCCCGACCGGGCCGGTCTCCCGGTGTGGTGCTATCCGAGCGCCACACGGTACGCGGCCGAGCACACCTACGACGAGACCCGCCACGGCAAGCTTCGCGCCGACATCGCCGCTGAGCTGAGGGTCGTGATGGCGCGCGCCTACGCCGACGGTTAGGCGGTCAAGCCCGGCTCCCGCGCAGCAACGGAGCCGAGGATGCGGTGACCCTCACCCTGCGCATGACGCCCCGCCCGGGCGCGGCCGAGCCGCACGGGCGGGCACTCATGGACCCGCCCGTGCATGCGTTTCGTGGCCCGACCTCGACGGGCAGACGCCATGGCCCCTGCCAGACGACGACCCGACCGTACCGGTTGCGGCTATATTGCCGCATTCTCTACTGAGCGAACGGGGCTTCTGGATGCAATCTTGCTGAGACAACGCCAGATCGACGCGGCCGGCTCGCTGGGCGCCGTGCTCTCGCACCCGACGCGGTTGCGCATCCTCGACTTCGTCGGCCATGCGCGACAGGCCTCGCCTGCCATGTACTCCGAGCAGTCGGACATGCCGCTGTCGAACGTCGACTACCACTTCGCCGCCCTGACGGAAGCGGACTGCCTGGCCGTGTCGGAGCGACGCGGACCGCCGGGGTCCTCCACCGACATGTACCGCCTGGCACCTCTGGGCCAGAGGCTCCTTCAGTTGGCGGCCGACCTTTAGCGCGCGGTGGTCGTGTCAGGGCGAATGACCGCGGAGCGTCGTGCCCGGACCGGACCGAGCGGGGATCGGGCGCGAGGCGCCTGAAGCCCCCGATCTCCTGCATCGCGTGGATTGGGACGGTTCAGGAGCCCGCCGGGATCAGGATTCCCCTCCCGTGCAGGCGGCCGGCCTCGAGGTCGTCCATCGCCTCGTTGACGGCATCGAGCGGATAGGTGGCGGTGTGCAGCATGACCCTACCCTCGCCGGCGAGCGTCATCAGCTCGGCCAGGTCGTTGTAGGTGCCGACCAGGTTGCCGACGATGTTGATCTCGGAGGAGATCACGTCGATCGCCGGCAGGCTGAGCACGCCGCCGTAGCCGATCACGTAATGGGTGCCGCCGTCGCGGAGCATCGCGATGCTCGCCTCCAGGGCGCCGCCCTCGCCGACGAAGTCGAGCACCGCCTCGGCGCCGTGGCCGTCGGTGCGCTCGCGGATCGCCTCGACCTCGCCGCCATCGGCGAGCACGGTGTCGTCGGCGCCGCACTCGCGCGCCAGCTCCAGCGAGCCCTCGGAGCGGTCGACGACGATCACCCGCGCCGCGCTCAGGACCTTCAGCGACTGGATGCCGATGTGGCCGAGGCCCCCCGCGCCGATCACGACCGCGGTCGTCCCCGGATAGAGGATGTCGGCCGCCTTCTTGACCGCGTGGTAGGCGGTCAGGCCGGCGTCGGCGTGGGCGGCGACGTCCTTCGGCTCGACGCCCTCGGGCAACCTGACGACGGCGCGGCCGTTCGTCTTCAGCAGCTCGGCGAAACCGCCGTTGGTGCTGATGCCGGGGAACAGGTTCTGCTCGCAGTGCATGTCGTCGCCCGCCCGGCAGGCGCGGCAGAGGCCGCAGGTGATCAGCGGGTGGACGATCACCGCGTCGCCCGGCTGCACGTTGGTCACGGCGCTGCCGACCTCCTCCACCCAGCCCGCGTTCTCGTGGCCGAGGGTGTACGGCAGCTCGACGCCGCTCTTCTCGCGCCACTGGCCTTCGATGATGTGGAGGTCGGTGCGACAGAGACCGGCGCCGCCGATCCGCACGATCACGTCGAGCGGCCCGGTGATCTCCGGCTCGGCCACCTCCTCGACCACCGGGCGCCGCCCGTAACCGTGCAGGCGAACCGCCTTCATCGCCCTACTCCACCGGGACCAGCGTGTAGCGAACCGTCTGCACGCGGATCAGTCCGTCGCGGAAGACGAAGGTGTCGATCCCGTCCTCGACCTTCACCTTCTCGGATTCGGCCTTCCACTCGAGCAGGAGGATGTCGTCCTCGAAGATCTGGGTGGGCAGCTCCCAACTCGCGCCGGGAACGTCCCCGGTCAGTTTTTCGAACCCCTGGCGGACGCCGTCTTTGCCCTTCAGAACGCCGTCCGGGGTGATGAACAGCGCGTCCTCGGCGTAGTCGCTGACGATCCCGTCGATGTCCTCCGCCATCAGGACTTCGCCGTGGTGCTGGAAGATCTCCTGCGGAGTGCGTTTGCCGTTGGCTCCCATCTCTTCCTCCTTGTTCGCCGACTGTCCCTGCGTCGATTCCAATCGTGGCAGAAGGCGCCTCAAACGCAAACGAGAAGCGCGGCCGTTCGCGTCGGATAGCGCCTGTCACCGTGCCCGAGCGGGAGGTGGCTGGTCGGCTCGTCGAGCAGCGGCGCGTCGCATCTGGCGACCCGCACCGCCGCGAGTCCGGCGCGCGAAGCCTGACCGCGCCGCCGAGCGCCAGCCAGCGCTCGGCTCGTGGCGAAGTCGGCCGCGGCCCCGCCGCTACCCCTGCCGCCGGCCGGCGAAGAAGCGCACCGTCCTGACCGGCGAGAGGCTGCCCGCCCGGTCGACCGAGCGCACCCGGAAGACGTGGCGGCCGCGGCGCAGGTGCCGGTAGACCTCGGGCGAGGTGCAGCGCCGCCACCCGTGCCCGTCGAGGCGGCAGCGAAAGCCGACCGCGGCGCCGTGGCCCGAGAAGACGAAGGTGTACCGGGGGCCTCCCACGGGGTTGGGGTGGTGGCTCGTGTTGGGGCTGTAATGAAGGCGCGGCATCAGCAGGCGGCCGACCCGCAGGGTCAGCGGCGCCGAGGTGGAGCGCCGGTTGTCGGCGTCGCCGGAATAGATCGCCCTGATCCGGTGGCGGCGATCGGCGAGGAGGAAGCGGGTGGTGATCCGCGCCCGGCCGTCGGCCCCCACGGCGGCCCTGCCGATCCGCCTCTTGCCGTCCTTGAAGACGACGCCGCCGGTGGGCGAGGCGCCCCAGACCCGCGCCACCAGCCGCACCCGCCGCCCGGGGGCGGCGTGGCGGGGCGCGGCGCGCAGGTGGACCGCGGTGGCGGCCCGGGACGTGGTGGCGGCCGGGGCGGCGGGTTCGGGTGCCGGGGTCACGGGTTCGGGCGCCGGCGGGGCCGGGGTGACTGGTTCGGCCGGCACTACGGGCACCGGGGCGACGGTGAGTGCGATCGGGACGCCGGCGGCGACGATGCCGAAGCCGTCGGTGACCCGCAGGGTCACCGCGAAGGTGCCGGCGACGCCCGGGGTGCCGGTGATCCGACCGGTCGCGGGGTCGATCGAGAGCCCGGCCGGCAGGCCGCTCGCCTGCCAGGTGTAGGGCGGGGCGCCGCCCGCGGCGCCGGCGGTGGCCCCGTATGGGGTGCCGACCCGCCCGGCGGGCAGCGCTGCCGTGGTCAGCGACAGGTCCGCGACCACCACCAGCGAGTGATCGGCGTTACTGCCGGTCGCCATCGTGTCGATCGTCTGCCCCGCTCCCAGGTCGACCACGGTCGGGGTCGGATTGGGTTCTTCGGTGCCGCTGTTGGTGGTCCTCCCGAGCTGGCCGAAGTAGTTTTCGCCGAAGGTGTAGAGCTGCCCGGTCGAGGTCAGGGCCAGGCTGTGCCGGCTGCCGGCGGCGATCCGGGTCACCGACCCCGTGGCCCCCGGCAGGGTGACCAGGGTCGGCGTCGGGTTGGGGTTGTCGGTGCCGTTGTTGGTGGTGCCGCCCAGCTGCCCTTCTCCGTTGAGGCCGAAGGCGTAGAGCTGCCCGGTCGAGGTCAGGGCGAGGCTGTGATACCCGCCGGCGGCGATCCGGGTCACCGACCCCGTGGCCCCCGGCAGGGTGACCGGGGTCGGCGTCGGGTTGGGTTCGTAGGCGCCGCTGTGGGCGGTGATGCCCAGCTGGCCGTAAAGGTTGAGGCCGAAGGCGTAGAGCTGCCCGGTCGAGGTCAGGGCGAGGCTGTGTTGGTACCCGGCGGCGACCTGGGTCACCCGCCCCGTGGCCCCCGGCAGGGTGACCAGGGTCGGGGTCGGGTTGGGGTTGTTGGTGCCGTTGTTGGCGGTGTTTCCCAGCTGCCCTTCTCCGTTGGAGCCGAAGGCGTAGAGCTGCCCGGTCGAGGTCAGGGCGAGGCTGTGCCAGGCGCCGGCGGCGACCTGGGTGACCGGCCCCGTCGCCCCCGGCAGGGTGACCAGGGTCGGGGTCGGGTTGGGTTTGGCGGTGCCGCTGTTGGCGGCGATCCCCAGCTGACCGTAGTAGTTGTCGCCGAAGGCGTAGAGCTGCCCGGTCGAGGTCACCGCCAGGCTGTGTTGGTACCCGGCGGCGACCTGGGTGACCGGCCCCGTCGCCCCCGGCAGGGTGACCAGGGTCGGGGTCGGGTTGGGTTTGGGGGTGCCGCTGTTGGCGGCGATCCCCAGCTGACCGTAGTAGTTGTAGCCGAAGGCGTAGAGCTGCCCGGTCGAGGTCACCGCCAGGCTGTGCTGGTTGCCGGCGGCGACCTCGGTCACCGCTCCGCCCGCCCCCGGCAGGGTGACCAGGGTCGGGGTCGGGTTGGGGTTGCTGTTGCCGTTGTTGGTGGTGCCGCCCAGTTGGCCGTACTCGTTGAGGCCGAAGGCGTAGAGCTGTCCGGCGCTTGCCGCGGCTGCCGACGAAGGCGCCACCGATGCCGCGAGGGCAAGCAAGGAGACGACAAGGGCAAGCGCCGCCGGACGCCGCCCGGCATGGCTAGTGCAGCGGCGGACTGCGGGACGGTCTTTCAAAGTCACTTCCTCCTGTCTTGCGAGCGGGCGGCGACGTCGACGGACCGACCAGGCATGGACGGAACCGGCCAGACTCCGACGAGACCGGCCGGCGCGGCGATCCTATCCTCGGCCCGACGGGGCGAGAAACAGGCGGGTGCGCTGCTGTCTGAGTTCGGACACCCGGATAGCCGCGGGCCGGCGCAGGGGATTCGAGCGCCGGCTTTCTCTCAGCCTGACCGATCGACGCTGAGCGAGGCGAGATCGACCCCGAAGCAGGGGTTCGAGACCACTTTGCGGAGATCGATTCGCTTCGAGACGAAGACCGGCACGAGGTTGTTGCCGATCGGAACCCACGGGGCGAGGCGCATGTAGGCGTGGTCCAGCGCGGCGTAGCGGCCTCCCGGCATCGTCGGCCCCGGCCGCGCGTCCAGGCGGTCGATCACCTGCGTCAGGTCAGGGACGAAGAATCGCGACAGGTTCTGGTTGAAATAGGGGGTGGCGCGAGAGCCGAGCGTTTCCCTGAAGAAGTCATCCGGGTCCGGGAAATTGGCGACGTAGGCGCTGAGCCCGGCGTTGGGCTTTGCCTGCCCGGGGCCTTCGACCAGGGCGAAATAGCGCTCGGGTCGGAAGACCTTCAGGTGGACGGAGAACCCGAGCTCTTCGAGAATCACGGCGAAGTAGGCGTTGAACTCGACCGGCGAGAGGTCGCCGGGTCCACCGTAGGTCCAGAGGGTGATGTCGCGGACCGACGGGTTCGCCGCGGCGACCAGCTGCCGCGCCTTGGTCATGTCGTGGGGATAGAGGGTGAACTGTCTGTATCCCGGCAGGTCGGGCGGAAGGATCTGCTGCGTGGGTGACAGCTGCCCGCCGGAGAGGCGACTGAAGACGGTGCGGTCGACGGCGTAGTTCACCGCGCGGCGGACCCGGACGTCGTTGAACGGGGGCTTCGAGGTGTTCAGCCAGAAATATTCGGTGCCGAGCGTGGGCTCGAGGCGAACGCGGGACGGGAACCGGTGCCGAAGCGAGAGGTAGTCGCGACCGGGCATTTCTTCGGATATCCAGTCGAGCTTTCCGCGTTCCACCTCCCTGATCGCCTTCGCCCGGTCGCGAACGACCTTGATCTTGATCGTGTCCAGGTGCCCGCTCGGGATCTGCGGCATCAACCTGTGGTTGTGTGACCGCCACTCGGGATTGCGCTCGTAGGTCCAGCCACGCCTAGTCGAGTGCGTGATGAGGTAGGGGCCGGTCGCCGGAGGCGGATCGAACGATCGGTTGTGGATCGGCGTGCCTGCCGGCACGGGTGCCGTGAACGTCATCGCCAGCTTGCGGGAGAAGGACCGTTCCGGCTTGACGAGATGGATCACGATGCTCCCCGTCCGGTCGTCGGTGACGATTCCCTGGATGCCCCCACGGCCCGTCCTCCCGAATTTCCCGGCGCCGACGATGTCGTCGAAGAACTGGCCGGGACCGCCGAAGGCGCCGCCGAATTCGATCCGGAACATCCGTTCGACCGCGAACTTGAAATCCGAGGCCCGCACTCGCGCGCCGTCCGAGTAGCGGAGGCCCCTGCGCAAGTGGAGCGTGTAGGTCCGGCCGCGATCGGTGATCCGTGGCAGGCTCCGGGCGAGGCCAGGGATCACCTCGCTGCCCGCCTTACCGCCCGCGTGCCTGTAGGTGAGCAGCGGGATGTAGGTGTCGTAGACCACGTCCAGGCTGTAGTTGCTCCAGGCAACCTGAGGGTCCAGGTCGGGACGCCACGTATAGGCACCGGTGGCCGTCGACGCATCGGGCCTGCTCGACTCTTGCCGATGTCGTTGCGACGGCTTTCCGGCCGCATCCGCGGCCGCGCCACTGGTCAACAGGGCCAGGGACGCGACGAGGACGCCGAGCCAGTATCCGTTGAGGAGAACACTCGCGTCGGGCCTCCGCCGCGGAGGGCGCGATTGGAGGTCGTGGGATCTGCGCACTAGTTGTGGACGATGTAGGCGCGTCGGCCGTCAGGCGCGAACGCGACGGCGAGCGGGAAAGGCCCGACTTCGATGGGCTTCCCGACCATCTTGTTGGAGTTCGTGTCGATCACGGAAAGCGAGCCCGGTTCCATGCCGGTCATCAAGGCACGGTCGGCGACAGGGCTGATCGCGATGGACGTCGGCCTGTTCGCGACGCGTATCGGAGCTGCTGCCGGCCGACCCGTCCTGGCGGAGATCACCGAAACCGTGCTTTCGCGCGCATTGGCGACGTAGAGGCGGCGCCCGTCGGGCGTGACGGAGATGGAGACGGGGCTCTTGCCCGTCCTGAAGTTCTTCGGTGCAACCGTGTTCGTCGCGGTCCGGATCACGGAAACCGTGTCGTCACGGGTGTCGGCGACGTAGACGCTTCGGCCGTCCGGAGCGATGGCGAGCGCCAGTGGGTTCCGGCCGACCTTGATCGCGCGGCCGACGACCTTGTCGATCTTGGTGTCGATCACCGACACGGTGCCGGCGCCAGTGTTGGTCACGTAGGCGCGGCTGCCATCGGGCGAGACCGCGATGGCGGTCGGAGCGCGGCCGACAGCGATCATTGCCACCACCGTGTCGGTCGCGGCATCGATGGCGGAGACCGAGTTGTTGCCGGAGTTGACGGCGTATACCCGGCTGCCGTCCGGGGTGATCGCGATTCCTTCCGGATCGGGCCCGATCCTGATCGGGCGGCCGACGACCCTGTCGGTCGCGAGATCGATCACGGCGACACTTCTGTTTCCGGAGGTGACCACATAGGCCCTCTGGCCGTCTGGACTGATCGCGATGGAACTTGCGTAGGGCCCCACCTTGATGGGCTTCGCAGCGGCCTGGAGCGTCCCGGCGTCGATGACCGCCACCGTCCGACGAGGAGCGAAGGTCCCCCCTCGAACCTTTGCCTCGGCGCCGGACGCGCTCAACAGCGCCGCCGCGAGTAGCAAAACGACGGCAATCCACCCGCGGAGGATCCTCGAGGTCATACGCAAAACCTACCGTGCGCGTCCCGCAAAACCCCACCGGTCAGGAGCACAGAAGACTTGGGGCGTCGGTCAGTGAAGGCCGCCCGGGCCCGGGGGCTCGGGAAGGTGATCGCGCGGATCGTCCCCGGGCCGACGCGGAGTATTCGCCCCGAACATCAGGAAGACGAAGACCACGATCAGGAAGCCGGCAACAACATCGATCGTGGCGCCCCCACCGCCTCCGATGGTCACGCCGACGACGGCCGCGACGATGAGGATCCCGATGATCCCGAGTACGACGTAGCCCGCGGTGGTCGGCTTGCCGATCCGGCGGCGGAAGCGATCCATATGCACGGACCATATCTGGGCGCTCATGTCGTCCCGAGCGGGACGCCAGCCATCCGGGGACGTTAAGCGTCAAGCGTCGTAGTGCCCAGCTAACGGTAAGGCCCCGCTGTGGGCTTCGAGAACGTCAGGAGATCGACGGCATCGGTCGACCGGGATGCCAACAAGGGCGTGTGTCCCGGATACCATCGAGCCATGGGTGCCAATCTGGTCCCACACGTCTTCTTCGAAGAAGGAAACCCGGCCAAGTGGAGCTCGCCACGATGGTTAAAGAGCGGCCCGGAACGGCCATACTCGGTGTATGAGCGCCCGAGAGGATACGAGGACCGCCTCCGATACGGCGCCGACCGACCGCGACGAGAGAATCCGGAGCCTGCGCGGTGCATGGTCCGGGGACGGCCTTGCCACCAAGGCCCTGATCGCCGAGCGTCGACGGGAGCGGGACCTGGAGGAGCGCAGGACAGCCCGGCGGAGCGTCGACCGCCCCTGACGGCGGCCGGGTTCAGCGCGTCGAGGCTACGACGACCGCGACCTCGTCGTGCTCGATCGTCCCGGACCTGCGGGCGCGTGCGGTGACGAGCGCCGGCTTGCGGTCCGCCGGGGCGACGTCGAGGGCGAACTCGATGCCGAGGCGCCTCACCGCCCGGATGATCGTGTCGATCTCGGGGTTGTGTTCGGCCGACTCCAACTTGGCGACGCGCGGTTGGGAGATACCGAGCTTCGCGGCCAGCGCCCGCTGGCTGAGTCCCTGCTCGGCCCGGTAGCGCAGAAGACTCGCCGCGAACTCGCGCGCAGGAGCGAGCCGCTGCCATTCGGCGCGGAAGCTCGGATCTGCGAGCTGCTCTTCCGCCACCAGCTCGCCGAAAGTCTTGTTGCTGCTTGCCATCGCGGGTCTCCAGGGTCGCTTTTCGTAGATGATAACGAACTTGTTATCGCCCGGCGGAAAGATGTCGGGCCAGTCGCGTGCGGGCGTCGCGGACCGCCCGATCGAAGTCCTGCTTCCTCCCCGCGACCGCGAGGATCACGAACCGGGCACCGACGCGAGCGTAGACGACGCGCACCGCGACAGCGCCCTGCTTGGGACGCAACTCGAAGAGGTCCGTCTCGCCCTTCACCGACTTCATGTGAGGGCTCGGCAGATCCGGTCCGAGCTGCTGGAGCTTGTAGACGACGTTGAAGACCGCCCTCCGGTCGCCCTTGGACTTGACGTCCTCGAAGTCGAGGGCCGCGTCGCCGTCGAAGTCAACGATCCAGACTTTCGAGCTTCCCGGCCACGACCGGCGACTCTAGTCTCGCCGGAGGACCTCGATAAACAGACGGCCGACCGCCCCGACACCTGACACCGGTGGTTCGGCGATCCACCGCCGATGCCATGGGGGATCGCCACTGCCAGGCCTTCCCACCGAAGCTACCGCGACGCGGCCGACGCACGAGATCCCCTGGCCCACCCTCACCGCGGAACTCAACACCGGGTAGTGCGCGGTCGTCATGCGCGGTACTGGTGTGGCGGTGCTGGGCGTCACGGTGCGGGTGCGGTGCCCGGTGTCAGCAGATAGGCGACACCTGTGACGAGACATAGGAGACACCCGACGAAGGGAGATCTCCTGTGGCGAAGGCGCGGTACCTGGTCGAGGCGCACGCGTTGGAGGGCCGCTCCGTCGCGGAGCTGGCGAAGGCCCATGGCGTGCATCGCAGCTGGATCTACAAGCTCTTGGCCCGCTACCGGGAGGGAGGCTATGAGGCCCTGGAGCCTCGCTCCCGGGCGCCGCGGCGCAGTCCCAACCGTACGCCCGAGGAGGTGGTGCGGGCAGTCGTGTCCCTGCGAGAGCAGCTGCTCTCGCAGGGACACGACGGCGGCGCCGAGACGATCGCCCACCACCTCGCCACCGAGCTCGACTCGGTCCCCTCGGTCTCCACGATCTGGCGGATCCTCAGGCGAGAGGGACTGGTGGTTCCCCAGCCCCACAAGCGCCCACGCTCCTCGCTGATCCGCTTCGAAGCAGAGCCGCCCAACGAGATGTGGCAGGCCGACATCACCCATTGGCGGCTTGCGGGCGGCGAAGACGCCGAGATCCTCAACATGTCGACGACCACTCGCGGCTGTTCTTGGCCTCGCGCGCCTTCCCCACCACCAAGGCCGCCGACGTGGTCGACGTCTTTCGCTCCGCGATCGACCTGCACGGGGCACCCGCGGCCCCGCTCTGCGACAACGGGGCCGTGTTCACCGCGACGCCGCGCGGGGGCAAGGTGCTCCTGCAGCTCGAGATGGAGCGCCTCGGGGTCGCCGCCAAGAACTTGCGCCCCCATCACCCCCAGACCTGCGGCAAGGTCGAGCGCCTACATCAGACCCTGAAGCGCTACCTGGCACGGCAGACTCCGGCCAAGACGCTGACGGAGCTACAGGCCCAGCTCGACGCCTTCTGCCACTACTACAACGCGATCAGGCCCCACCGGGCGCTGGGTGGGCGCACCCCCTTGCAGGCCTACGGCTCCCGGCTGAAGGCCAGGCCGGCCGTCGAGACGGACCCCGACACCCACTTCCGCATCCGCCACGACAAGGTCGACGACGCCGGCACGGTCACCCTGCGCCACGAAGCTGCACCACATCGGCCTCGGCCGCGCCCACAAGGGCAAGCCGATCAAGCTGCTCGTCGCCGATCGGGACGTCCGCGTCCTCGACGCCCGGACAGGCGAGCTGATCCGCCCGCTCACCCTCGACCCGGGTCGGGACTACCAGCCGATCGGAGGGGGTTGACCGTGTCTACGATGTCCCGCGACATCTGTCTCCGATGTCGCGACACATCACAGGGAGGCGGCTGAAGGGATTCGAACCCTCGACCTTCTGCATGGCAACGCGCCCGAGGCAGTTGCGACACTCCGTCTAAAAGGGCCTATTTGCAGGCACATTAAGATGCGCGTTCGACTCCGACAGAATCGCCGATGGGCACAGATAGCCAGCGATATGCGGCGTTTCGGGCACTCTCGGCGAGAAGTGCCCGAGCATCCGCCTCGCGGTCAAAAGACGCGCGGACGGGAGCTCTGCCGCCGGCCCCTTGGACACCCAGACCCGACCCTGGCGGTCGGGCTCGGGGGATCCTCGCCCCCCTAGGCTGCGGCCTCGTCCTCGGGGACGAGCCTGTATTCCACCCGGCAGCCGAGGGCGTGCGCGTAGCGATCGAGCGTGGAGAGCCTGGCGTCGGTCGCGGAGGTCTCGAGCCTGGCGATACTCGACTGCGAACTCTGCATCGCCGCGGCAACGGCGGTCTGGGATCGCTCGGTCTGGCGACGGCGCTCGGCGAGCCCCGCAAGCAACTCCCGGCGGCGCTGCGCAGCGTCGACCAAGGCAGGAAAGTCGGGGTTGCGTTCGGTGCGCTCCTCGACCACCTCATCTAGAAAATCGTGCTCTGGCATATCGGCTCCTTTGACTACCTCAAATTTAGCATCTCGTTTTAGATATCTCAAAGACGAGGTAGTCAATTGCCTCGCGCCCTCCAGTCACGCAATCTCCGCTTGGCCAGACTGATCGCGTTCGAGGGAGTCTTCTGGGTCTTCTTCTTGATCGCCTCCAGGGAGAGGAAGACCTGCTTGTGCTTGCCCTCAGGCGCGAAGAGGACCCTGTAGATCACCCCTCGGCCGTCGGCGCGCACCTCGTAGATCTCTCCGTCGAGGTGCCGTGCGGCCTCTAGGCCGAGCCGCCGGACTTCCTTCATCGCCGCGACGACGGAGGCAAGGTCTTCATCGTCGAGGTCGGCCAGGAACTCCTTGATCGGCCGCCGCCCCGAGGCAGTCTGGTAGTCGCGCCAGCGATGGACCACCTGGCGTTCGCCGGGAACAGCTGAAGGCTCCGCCTGCCCCCTCCCCCGCCGTCTCGGATTGCCTCCGCCCCTGGCCATCGGGAGGACTGTAGCCGCCGCACTCCCGGAGGAAAGGACAGCTCAAACGCCAGGAACGGAACAGAGAACGGCTCGACCCGGACCGCCCCAAGACCTGTCCGCTACTCGGCCGCCGACGTCTCCCTCAGTCGGTTGTAGACCTTACGTAGGTAGTAGCCCTCGACGGCGCTCTTGAACTCTTCGTCGTCGAGGATCTTCTTGAAGATCTCATCGTTCGTGTCGACCCGAGCGATGATCGTGTTGAGGAACTTCCGGTTGAACGCCAGTCCGAAGTTGTCGAGGCTGTTGCTCTTAGCCTGATCGGAGAGTTCGCCGTCCGCCACCCAGTCCTCCTCGAACTGGTCGAGCAGCAATTTGTCCACCTCGGTCAGATCGGTTCCGAAGCGATCGTTAAGGACCTCGACGATGCTTGAGAGGTGCTCGAGGTCGAGTTCCTGCTGACTTCCCGTTCCCTCGCCGAAGAACGATCGCACCTCACCCGTCTCGGAGGTCAACTCAAGGCCTCCGCTGAAGGTCATCTGGTGGCGCAGGTGCGTCAACTCGACCTCGCTGCCGAGGTCCAGGCGCTCGACGGTGCCGGCGTCGCGCATGTACAAAGAGAGCGCGCGGCAGAAGACGTAGTCTGCCTCGAGCGCCGGGTCGGTGAAGGCGGCGATCTGCGAGACGAAGGAGTACGTCCGTACGAAGCGCGTGAGCGCGTCCCTGAACTCGACCCGCCCCTCGTCGTTCAATGCCTCGAAGCGACACTTCGCGGGTGCGAGGGCTGCATAGGCGGCAGCCGAGCGTTTCTCCTCGGAAGGCCCGGCATCTAGGAGCGGCCCGAGGGCCGCCTCGACCTCCTCGGGCCGGAGCACGTCGAAGTTGTCGAGCACCCGTCGAGTGTCCCAGAGGATGTTGGGGTCGGTCGGCGGGGCGACGGTCACACCATGGAAATCGTCGAAGGCTTTGACGATGTCCTCGGTCTCGTTGCGGAAGTCGAGCACAAAGGTGCTCTCCTTCAGCGGGTGGATGCGGTTCAGGCGCGAGAGCGTCTGCACCGCCGCCAGTCCGACCAGCGGTTTGTCCACGTACATCGTGTGCAGCAGCGGCTGATCGAAGCCGGTCTGGAACTTCTCGGCGACGATCAAGACGCCGTAGTCGGGACCGCCGAACACCTCGGCGGTGCGTGCCTCGGGGAAGCCGTTCATGTTGGCCTCGGTGAGCGGCGAGCCGCTCCCGTCGTCGATCGTGCCTGAAAAGGCGACCAGGGTCGCGATGTCGGCATATCCCCTGTCGCGGATGTACTTGTCGATGCTCTGCTTGTAGCGGACGGCATGCAGCCGTGAGGAAGTGACAACCATCGCCTTCGCTGCCCCTCCTTTGCCGTGTGGCTGCGGAAATGCTCGACGATGATCTCGGCCTTCTGGGCGAGCTGGTACGGGTGGAGGCTGACGCACCGGGCGATCGCACGTCTCGGCTTCTTCGCGCTCGATCGGGACCCTACCCGCCAGAGGCCAAAGGCCCTGCTAACGACGAAATCCCGCTCCAGAGCAGGATTTCGGTGAAGCGGCTGAAGGGATTCGAACCCTCGACCTTCTGCATGGCAAGAGACTCCAGAACATGAGTGCGAGTCGACGCAAGTCGAAGGAAATCGCTCTGTGAAGCCATCTGGACATGCACACGCGGGATCAAGCAAGTCGCACTTTTCGACTGTGGTGGGCGGACTGAGTTGCGCGCAGATTGCGCGCCGCTTTGCGCAGAAACTCGCGGTCCTCGGTCGCCAGGATCTCGGCGAGACCTCGGGGGCGTCATGCCCTACCTCTCGGCCATCGTGGTGCGCCTTCGTCTTTGAATTTGTTGATCCTTCGGCAACGAGCCCGGGACCCGGCGATGGCCGGGACTTCGTTCGGGGACCTACCTGGTCGCCGAACGACTGCACCACCTCTGGCGACGTGACCTTATCGGCGGCGCCGGTCCCTGCCTGGCCCAGGACCGGCGCCCCCCCAGCTATTGGCTCTTGCTGATCGACAGCGCAGGCCAGACCGCGCCCGTCTGGGACATCGTCACCCCGATCACCTCCCTCCCTGGGAACTTGCGTGTGTTCCCGAGGGCGACCGCCGTCTACGGTGTGACCGATCCAAAAGATGCGACCAACCTGCTCATAAAGTCGCGCCGTCGGTCGGAATACTTCATATGCTCGGAGGCGTTCACGCAATACGGGCAGGGAGGAAGACAATGGCGGCGGCGGCACTGGAGAGGCGCAGAAGACTTCAATCGACCTTGGCGGCGGCCGTGTCGCACCCCTTACGGGCGAAGATCCTGACCGTCTTCGCCGAACGGGTCGCGAGTCCCGCCGAAATCGGTCGTCAACTGGGAATCCCGGTCAGCAAGATCGGTTATCACGTCAGTGCGCTGCGCGACGCGAGCCTGATCGAGGAAGTCGGGTCCCGACCGGTGCGCGGCACCGTCGAGCACTTCTATCGGGCGGTCGAACTGCCCATCGTGTCGTCGGAGCAGGAAACCGAACGGAGCGACGATGACCGCCGCGCGTTCTCGGAAACCATCCTGTCGGTCTACGCCGCCAGCGCCTCGAGCGCGCTCGAGGCGGGGACCTTTCTGGCCCGACCCGACCATCACCACACGCGGATGACCGCGAGCATCGACGAGACGGGCTGGGAGGAGATGACGGAGGCCTACATGGCGCTCTACGAACGTCTGGACGAGATCCGCGCGTCAGCCTCGGAGCGGATGAGGGAGACGGACGCGCCGGCGGTCCGTGTCTTGACCTACCTGGCCCTATTCGAAGTGCCGATGACCGCGAAGTAGTCACGGCGACTCCCCCACCGGGACGGTTGGATGACACGACCGCCACAGCCACGCCGCTACGGTGGCTTGGCAACTGCCAACGTCGCTCGTTGCACTGTGCAACGGCGTTTCGGGCACTTTCGGCGAGAAGTGCCCGGAGCTCCGTGGCATGGTTATCAGGCGCCTGGACGAGCCATGCTCAGCGCGTGAATCGCACGGGCGGCCATGCTGGCGCCCGTCCGACGCCTCGACCGGATCAACCGAGATCTCGGAACCAGCGCCTCCGGTCGCGCGCATCGCCGGCCGATGCATGCGAGTAGGCACAATCGGTGTATGAGCCTGCTCGCCTGCATCGGCCTCTTCGCCGCCGTGGTGGTGACCTGGATCGCGGTCTCGGGCCCGGGCGAGGCGGCGCTGGTCAGCGCCGGCACCGTCGCCGCCCGAGGCGAGGAAGAAATCGCCTCGATCCTCGTGATCGCCTTCCTCGGAACCTTCGCCGGCAGCCTCGGCGCCTACTGGCTCGGGCGCGCCGGGGGCAGGCGCCTTCTCCTCTCCCCCGGTCCCTTCCTCGGCCGGCGGACCCGCCTCCTCGTGCGCAGCGAGGGCCTGATCCAGCGCCGCGCCTTCCTCGCCTCGCTGTTCGGCCCCGGCTGGCTGGCGGGCATCAACAGGCTGCCGCCGCGGCCGTTCATCGCCGGCAGCGCCCTCTCCGGTCTGATGTGGACCCTGACGATCGGCCTCGGCGCCTTCTTCGTCGGCCCCTCCCTCGTCGCCCTCTACGACGAGGTCGGCAAATGGGCGACGATCGGGGCGGTGACGCTCGGCGCCGCCGCGGCCGTCCTCATCTACGCCTGGCGCGCCCGGCTCGAGACGCGCAAGCCCAGGCCTCTCGGTGGCGAATCGTGCTCGTGAGCGCGGGCCTCCCGGCCAACCCCTGCAGCACGACGCAGTAGCGCCCGGTCAAGTTCCGCAGCGTCTCGAGCTGCTCCGCGTCGGCCTCGGACCGCAGGTCGAACTCAAGGAAGATCGCGCGGAACCCCGCCATGTTCAGCGCATGAATCGCAGGGTGAGAGGCCGGCCACAAGACACGAGCCCCGCCCCGGCACCTGCGATCAATCGGGACGACAAGATCCGCCTCCCTGCGTTCGACGCCGATCAGCAGCTCCTCGTCGAGCACGACGAGGAACCGCTTGAGGACCGCGATCGTCGGCATATGCTCCCGCCCCCCCGCGGGCACGCCACTCCGCTGATCGATCAGTCGAATCCTGGACGCGCAGCGTCCAACTCCCGACGGAGGTCGGCCAGAGAGATGACCTCGCCCCGGTCCAACTCCCTGAGACCGTCCACGAGGACCGCCATCGTGCCCGGGTCGGCCAGGATCTCCTTCGTCTCCCGCCATGCCTCGTCGTGCCGCCTGGAATCCACCTCGGGCATCTCTGCAGGGTAGAGCTCGACCCCGGCAATCCCGCCCATCCGCGCAAATCGTGCGGCTTCCAGACACTCGCGCCCGAAATGGTCGCTGAGAGCAGGCCCGGTTAAAACGAAACCGGCGCCCAAGAGGCGCCCGTTTGCAGGGAAGCGGCTGAAGGGATTCGAACCCTCGACCTTCTGCATGGCAAGGCCCACCAAGGGGTGAAGTCGGCCGTGGCCATGCGCCTGCGTCGGTTCAGATTTGTCCCTGTCGTGGCAATGTGCTCCCCCTTCGTTCGACTCCGAGACAGGGCGTCTACGGATGGACCCCGGCCCCGGTCAAGGTGGTTCCTACAATCCGGACCGCACGCTCCTCCAGTCGCCGCCAACCCTGGCGAGGAGCAGGATCCCACCGGCGAGCGCCGGCGTCAGCGCCGAGACGCCCCGGTACACCAGCGTTCCCGCGAGCGCGGCATCAAGGGGGGCGCCGAAGTGGTGCAGGACCGCGGGCACCGCGGCCTCGACCGCGCCGAATCCGCCCGGGAGCAGCGGGATGCCAGACGCCAGGATGCCGATCACGTAGGCGAGCAGCACGACGTCCGGGTCGGGGTTTACCCCGGCCGCCGCGAGCGCGATCTGCAGGCAGGCGGCATCGGCGATCCACGATCCCGCCGCGAGGCCGGCGAGCAGGGCACGGTTGGCCGGGGTCCCGACGATCGCCTTCGCCTCGGCGTGCATCGCGCCGGCGGCCGACGGAGTCACCGAGGCGGGCAGGGCGAGCCGGCCGATCCGCACCCGTGACAGCACGCGCGCCGCCCGCGCCGAGGTGGCGGGATCGGCGGCGAGGCGGGCGGTGGCGAGGAGCACGAGGAGCACCCCGACGGCGAGGAGCCACCAGAGACCTTCGTGTAGCCCCGGACGCTGCCACGCGAACCCGACGAGGAAGGCGATCGCACCGAGACCGAGAAGCGTGCGGATGTTGAACCAGGCGGTGAAGGCGAGGACCATCCGGGCCTGGCGAGTGGGAAGTCCGTCGCGCCGCAGCTCGGCCGCCGCGAGCAGCGGCCCCGAGCCGGCGGGCAGCAGGTTGCCGAGCCCGAAGAGCATCAGATCCGCTCGCAGCGCGGCGGCCAGGCTCAGGTTCGTCGGCGAGAGGCGGCGCAGGTGCAGTGCCAGCAGCAGGTAGCCGCAGACCATCGCGACGAATGCCGTCGCGGTCAGCGGGGCGCTGACGCGCCCGAGCGCCCTGCCGAGATCGCCGATCCCACCCGACAGCGCCAGAACCACCGCGAGTGCCGCAAGGCCGAGCGTCGAACCGATCAGCGTCCGCAGTCCCGGTCTCCCCGCTCTCCGTCCCGGCGGAGACGCAGGCGCAGCTCGTGCGGATGGCGGCTTCTCCACGGCGCGAGGTTAGCCTGCGCCTGCTGGAGCGCTCCTCCCCACCTCCTGAACGACGAAATCCCGCTCCAGAGCAGGATTTCGGTGAAGCGGCTGAAGGGATTCGAACCCTCGACCTTCTGCATGGCAAGCAGACGCTCTAGCCAGCTGAGCTACAGCCGCATTCGGCGGGAGTCTACCGGTCGCGGGGGCTTCACATTTGCCCGCCGTCGGCGGCGGTAGGTTGCGGGCGTGGAGATCAGGGAAACTCGACCTTGGTTCTGGGTGCTCGTCGCCGCGATCTCGGTGGTCGCGATCGTGGGGCTGGTGATCGCGATCGGGGCGAGCAACGAAAGCGTCGATCAGAAGAAGGTCGTCAACGAGGCGACCGCGCAGATCAAGGAAGAAGTCGCCGGGCTGAACGAAGCGGTCGAAGCGGCCAATGAATTCCAGGAAGAACGGGACAACCTCGCCCAGGAAGACCAGAAGCGGATCACGCGGCAGGTCAACAGCGCCGTCGCGGGCGGCGAAAAGGAACTGCAGAAGGTGAAGAAGCGGGTCTCCTCCCTGGAAGGCGAAATGACCGCGTCCCAGACCGAAGCCGAAAAGCTTAAGAAGAGCGTCTCCGTCCTCAACGACGGGCGGGAATCCACCGAACGCGAACTGGTCCAGCTGGAAAAGCAGGTCGAACGGCTCGAAAAGCGGGTCGAACGCCTGGAAAACAAGGTCGGATAGGCCCGGCGCCGGGCCCGACGCCCGCGCCCGCGCCCGCCGCCAGGCCCCACCGCCCGGGGCTAACCGCCGCTCGGCGGCATGCGGACGCAGCCCCGCAGCGCGCACATCGCGGTGGCGAAGCGCGGGCCGGTGAGGCGGACCTGACCGAGGCCGGGGAAGGAGACGGCGAGGTCGCCGGTCCACGTGAAGGTCGATTCAGGAGTGCGGGCGAAGGCGCCACCGCCGGAGAAGGGCGCCGGCGGGTCGACGGTCATCGCTTCGGGCAGCTTCGGCCCACCGGGGAAGGCGACCGTGGCTTCCGGCGCCACGACCTTGACTTCGCGCCGGACCCCGATCGCGCCGCGCCGTTCGGAGGTCGTGGCGGTGAAGCGCACCCGGCGTCCGGCGGGGCGGGCGCGGCGCCGGAAGACGACGGCCGCGAAGGAAAGGCTGCGCCGCGCAGGCCGTGCGTGCCGGCCGCCCCCTCCCCGCACCCGGGCATCGAAGGATGCCCGGCGCGGGTTGGCGCGTCCGGCGCCCGCCCCCGTTCCGAAGCGGCAGCGAAACCGCGGCCACGATTCGCGGACGGCCGGGACCCGATGCCCGCGCACCCGCGTGTAGCCGCGTTCACCGCGAAAGCGGAACCGGCCCACGAGGTAGCCCCGCTGCCGGGTCCCCGCCTTGCCCACGCACCAATGCGGGACCGGGTCAGGACGGGGGCCGCCGGCCGCGACGAAGTGCAGGTGGAAGGCGCCTCGCCGGCCGAAGCTGCCCGCCACCCGACCAGCCCTGTACGCCCCGCCGCGGATCCAGTAGATGGTCGTCGAGTGGTGGCCGGTGACGGCGACTTCGAGGTGGCGCCCGTCGTTCTCCGCGAATCCAACCTGGAAGCCGTGCGTGCCGCGCAGCTGAGCGTACGTCACGGCTTCGCCGGGGACGACGTAGCTGCCCGCGGCGGCCGCGCCGGCGGGCGCGGCGAGCCCGAGCGCCGCCGACAGCACCGCCACCACGCGCCACAGCCGACCGCGGCGCGTCATCTGATCTGCCATCCGGGGATCTCCCATCCGGGACGCCAGGGGAGCGCCGCGCGCCCGGGGAGCCCCGGCAGGCCGGGGCGCTCCACCCGCGCGGCCGGTTCGGCGAACTGCATGTCCGGCGGCACGAAGTCGCAGCCGCCCGGGTCGCGCAGCGGGCTGATCACGCAGAGGTCGCTGTAGAAGTCGGGGCCGGCGAGCGGCTGCGCCAGCCCCGGGAACTGCACCGCCAGGGTCCCCGTCCAGCTGTGCGAGGTCGGCGAGCTCCCCACGTATTCGGCCGCGCCGCTGAAGGGCGCCGCGGGTTCGAGCGTCGCGGTCGCCGGATGTTCTCCCGACAGCGTGCTCCGCAACGTCCCGGCAGGCGATTGCCCCATCCAGGCGGTGCGACCGACCGGCATCTTGCCTTGGTATTCGAACTCGGCGGCCTGCAGTTCGGCCCCCGCCGACGATCCATCGACATGGGAGGCGCGCAGCCCGACCTCCCGCCCCTGCGTATGGCTCCCGGCCGTGAGCGCGACCAGGCTCGCCTCGAAGCCGAACGCGGTGATCTGGGGCTCGACCAGTTCGCGCAGCGACGGCGGCGGATACGCGAGGGCCTGATGATTCACGCGGCAACGGAGGCGAAAGGTGCGGCCGAGGACGCCGCGCGCCCGGCGCGCCGAGACGTGGAAGTAGTCGTCTTCACCACGCAGCGAGACCCGGCCGACGAAGCTGCCGCCTTCTTCCCGCGGCGGTCGACCGGAGCAGTTCTTGGTCAGGATGCCGTGCCGTTCCTTGCCGTCGGGCCGGAAGCGCAGCGAGACCGTGCCGATCGAGCCGAACCGGGCCCGCAGCCGGCCCAGCGGGAGGCTGCCGCGAAAGCGCGTGCCGTACTTCGTCGCGGTCGCGACCTGGGCCTTCGCGTCGAACTTCTCGACGACGAGGACGGCGAAGTCGGGTTCCACGAACTCGAGCGCGACTTCCATGCCGTCGTATTCGCCGAGTTCGACGAAGGCGACGGCGGTCGGCCGGCGGACTTCGACGTGGCGCCGGTGGGCGTGCGTGCCCGCCGACGCAGCCGTCGCCGGCACCGCCGACGCAAGCAGCAGCACCGCGCCCGCGGTGACCAGACGACTCCATGCCTTCACTGCCATTAACTATTTCAAGTAGCGTCGCTCGGTCGCCCGCTCGGCCACCGCCCGTTGGCCGCGCCGCGCACGGCCCCGGACGTGCGACGACCCCGAAGCGGCAGATTCGGGGCCGTCGTCCAGCGGCACCGGCGCCTTGCCACACCGGTGCGGGGTTATCGCCGGACGGCGGTTGGAGGCACGCCGATCCGACCTGGATGATCCTCCCGGCAGGCGCCGGGCGAGGAGTTAACGGGCTGAGAAAGTCGGGGGCTGACCCGGGTGAGTTCGCAGTTCTCCGCGCATGGCGCGGCAAAGTGCGAACGCGCGGTGGGGGAGGAAGATGGGGTCGCCGCGAGGACCGTAACGCGCTAGCCTGAGTTGGACAGGAGGAACTTGACCATGCTCTTTCGCCAGATCATCCACGAGGACCTCGGCTGTGCCTCTTACCTGGTCGCCGACCGCGAAAGCGGCGTCGCCGTGGTCGTCGACCCGCAGTGGGACGTCGAGCCCTACCGCCGCCTCGCCCGCCTGCACGGCGTGCGGATCGGCCACATCCTCGAGACGCACAACCATGCCGACCACGTCTCCGGCCACGGGCGGCTCGTCCGCCAGACCGGCGCCACGATCCACGTCCACGAGATCGCCGCGGCCGAATACCCGCACGAGTCCTTCACCGACGGCTGGAAGCTCCAGGTCGGCGACCTGACCGTCGAGGCGATCCACACGCCCGGCCACCGGCCCGAGCACACCTGCTTCCTGCTCAGCGACGAGGGCCGCGGGGGCGCGCCCTGGGCGCTTCTCACCGGCGACTCGCTGTTCATCGGCGACGTCGCCCGCCCCGACCTGGCGATCGAGCCACACGAAGGCGCCGCGCAGATGTTCCACTCCCTGCACGACCGGCTGCTGGGCCTCGAAGACGACGTCGAGGTCTGGCCCGGCCACCTCGGCGGCTCGCTCTGCGGTGGCTCCGGGCTCGACCTGAAGAGCTCCTCGACGATCGGCTTCGAGCGCGCCCACAACCCGGCGCTGGCGATCCCGGTCGAGGCCGACTTCATCGAGAGCGCCACCTCCTCCCTGCCCGACCGGCCGCCCAACATCGAGCAGATCGTCGCGCTCAACCGCGGCCCGCTCGTGCAGGGCTTCGGGACGCCGCTGGCGATGACCCCGCACGAGGTCGAGGAGGCCGTCGCCGCCGGCGCGGTGGTGATCGACGGCCGCACCAATGACCAGTTCGACGAGGCCCACATCGCCGGCGCCCTCAGCAGCTCCTCCTATGACACCGGCTTCGCCACCAAGGTCTCCCGCGTGGCGCCGCCCGGCGCCGAGATCATCGTCGTCGCCGGCTCCGACGTCGACGAGTGCGAGGCGGCCGAACTGCTCGCCGCGGTGGGGCTGCCGGTGCGCGGCTTCCTCGAAGGCGGAATGACCGCCTGGCGGCTGGACGGCCGCGCGGTCGAGCGGATCGAGCTGATCGACCCCGACGAGCTGGCGCGCCGGGTCGACGGCGAGGACGGCCCGCTGATCCTCGACGTGCGCGACGACAACGAGTGGGCCGACGAGCACATCCCCGGCAGCCTCCACATGCCCTACGGCGACATCGCCGACCGGGTCGAGGAGCTGCCGCGCCACCGCCCGATCGCGGCGATCTGCCGTGGCGGCAAGCGCTCCGGCCTCGCTGCCTCGATCCTGCAGCGCGAAGGCTTCGACGACGTCATCCACGTCGGCCAGGGCGTCGGCGTCTGGCGCGACGCCGGCAACCCGGTCGAGTCGGGCGCCGCGCGCGAGGCCGGCGCGGTCTGAGCGCCGCGGCGGTCGCGGCCCTCGCGCGCCGCCGGGTTTCCTCTACTGAATATTGGGTAGGCTCCTGCCGCGGCCGCCGCGGGGGCGGCCATCCAATGCGAGGAGGCCACGGAAGATGCACCGCCGCACGCTCGCCTGCGCCCTGACGGCGCTGGCCCTGTTCCTGATCGCGCCCACCGCCGCGTCCGCCTGGGCGCCGGCCGGCACGGCGTCGATCCACCCCGGCGTCCAGACCCACACCGCAGGCGCCCAATGCACCGCCAACTTCGTCTTCGAGGAAGGCCCCACGGTCTTCATCGGACAGGCCGCCCACTGCTCGGGCACCGGCGGCGACACCGAAACCAACGGCTGCACGAGCGGCTCGCTGCCGGTCGGCACCGCGGTCGAAGTCGGCGGCGCGAGCGAGCCGGCCCGGCTCGCCTACGACTCCTGGCTGACGATGCAGGCCGACGGCGAGTCCGATCCGTCCACCTGCGCCTACAACGACCTCGCGCTGGTCCAGCTGAGCGCGCCGGACGTCGGCTCGGTCAACCCGTCGGTCCCCGGCTTCGGCGGACCGGAAGGCGTGGGCGGCCCGGGGGAACCGGGGGCGACGATCTACTCCTACGGCAACTCCGAACTGCGCGGTGGGATCACCAAGCTGAGCCCGAAGCAGGGGCTCCTGCTGGCAAACGAAGCCGGGAGCTGGACGCACCTCGTCACCACCCTGTCCCCGGGCATCCCGGGTGACTCGGGGAGCGGGTTCCTCGACGCCTCGGGCGACGCCTTCGGCGTCCTCAGCACCCTCGATCTGGCGCCGCTGCCGGGCTCCAACGGGGTCGGCGACCTGGCCAAGGAGCTCGCCTACGAGCGCGCCCACGGGCCCTACCCGAACCTGCGGCTGGTCCCGGGGACGGTGAAGTTCAAGCCCAACCTCCTGGAAGCGATCGTCGGCGCCTGAGCGGGCCGGGACCGCGGCGCTCGCCCGGCTACCAGCTCGTCGGGCCCGCCGGCAGTCGGTCGATCCCGCGGCCGGCGCTCTGGCGTTCGCAGTTCTCCGCGCTATCCGCGGATGACTGCGAACTCATCGAGGGGCGGCCCGTGGCGTTCGCACTTTGCCGCGCTATGCGCGGAGAAGTGCGAACGCGCCCTCCTACCTGCCGAAGTGGAGGGTGGGACGGCGGCGCCGTCGCGGACGAGCGGCCGGCGTGGAATCGATCGTCTACGCGGCGAGCGCCGCGGCGATCGGCGTCTCGCCGCTCGTCAGGTCGAAGCTGCGACCGATCGTCGCCGGGTCGTCGAGGCAGGCGAGCAGCACCGCGGCGACGTCGGCGCGCGGGACCCGACCGCGGGCGAGCCGCTCGGCGATCGCGACGAGGCCGGTGCCCGGCTCGTCGGTCAGCCCACCGGGCCGGACAATCGTGTAGTCGAGCCCGGAGCCGCGGAGCGCCTCGTCGGCGCCCGCCTTCGCCCGCAGGTAGGCGCCGAAGACCTCGCCGCCCTCCCCCTCGGTGCCCTCGGCGGGTGGGTCGGCGGCGCCCATCGCGCTGACCATCAGGTAGCGGGAGATGCCCTCGGCCCGGGCGGCGTCGATCAGCTTCACCGCGCCGCCGAGGTCCATCGTCGCCTTGCGCGCCGCGCCCGAGCCCGGGCCGGCGCCGGCGGCGAAGACGACCGCGTCGGCCCCGCGCACCGCGGCGGCGACGTCGGCGTCGCCCTCGAGGTCGCAGTGGACCGGCTCGATCCCGGCCGCGCGCAGGTCCGCGTCCTGGGCCGGATCGCGAATCAGCCCGCGGACGGTGTCGCCGCGGGCGGCCAGGAGGCCGCCGAGCAGCATCGCGATCTTGCCGTGGCCGCCGGCGATCGCGACCGTGCTCACGCCTTCACCGCCTCGGCGAGCAGCGCCTCCAGATCCAGCGGCCGGGTGTACATCTCCACTTTGTCTCCCTCCTGCGGTCGGGGCCACCGATCGCGCGGCCGGTCCCAGTAGAGCTCGAGCCCGTTGCCATCGGGGTCGGCCAGGTAGAGCGCCTCGCTGACCCCGTGGTCGGAGGCTCCCTGCAGCGGTACCCGCGCCTCGACCAGGCGACGCAGCGCGTCGGCCAGGGCGGTCCGGGTCGGGTAGCGGATCGCGAAGTGAAAGAGGCCGGTCGTCCCCGGCGCCGGCGGTTGGCCGCCGCGCGACTGCCAGGTGTTGAGGCCGATGTGGTGGTGGTAGCCGCCCGCCGAGACGAAGGCCGCTTCGGCGCCGTAGCGCTGCATCAGCTCGAAGCCGAGCACGCCGCAGTAGAAGTCGAGCGAGCGCTCGAGGTCGGCCACCTTGAGGTGGACGTGGCCGATGTCGACGCCGGGGTCGATCGGCTCAGGCATTGTCGAGGGCCTCGTTGACGAGCCGGTCGGCGTCGGCGTTCTGGGCGCGCTTGACGTGGCGGATCGACCAGCGGTCGAATCGCCCGAGCTCCTTCACCGCCTCCGCGTGGAGCTCCTTCATCCCCGCGTTTTTGACCTTGTAGCGGCCTTCGACCTGGCGCACGACCAGCTCGGAGTCCCCGACCAGCTCCAGCTCGGTCACGCCGTGGGCGGCGGCCAGCTCGATCCCGCGGAGCAGCGCCCGGTACTCGGCGACGTTGTTCGTCGCCTTCCCGATCGTCTCCCCCACCGACTCGACCACCGCGCCGTCGGCGTCGCGCAGCACCACCCCGATCGCCGCCGGGCCGGGGTTGCCGCGGGCGCCCCCGTCGACGTTCACCGTCATCTTCGCCATCTGGTTCAGCGGCTCGCGGTCCGACCTAGCGGCGCACCGGGGAGCCGTTCTCGGCCGCGGCGCGATCGGGCGCGACCAACACGACGCGCCCGTCGTGGGCGGAGGCGTTCCACTGGCGCGCGGCGGAGTCGATCTCCTCGATCTCGAAGCCGCGGGCGAGCTCGAAGACCGGGCGCAACTCGTCGCCGAGGTCGACGCCCCACTGGTACCAGGTGAGCTCCCAGGCGACCGTGATCCGAACGATGTCCTCCTCCCCGGCCAGGTCGCCGACCGAGACCGACGGGGTGCCGAGCGTGCGGGTGAGGCCGGCGGCGGTGCGGCCGGCGTCGCCGGCGTTGAAGCGGGAGATGGCGCGCTCGAAGCGGGTGGCGGGCGAGTGGTCCGGTTGCAGGCGCCGTGGCCGCATGCCGCGGCCGGCCGGGTCGGGGAGCGGGGCCGGCGGCTGGGGCAGCGGTGCCGGCGCGGCGTCGGCGCCCGGAGCGGGCGCGTCGGGGGCCGGCGATGTCTCGGGGTCGGGGATCTCCGCGGGCGCGGGCAGGTCGGCGGAGTCGCCGCGCGGCGGCTCCCCGGCGGCGCGGGACCAGAGGCGCCGGCGGCGCGCCCTCGGCTCGGGCTCGGCGAGTGGCTCGGGCTCGGCGAGTGGCTCGGGCTCGGCCTCATCCGCCCGCCACTCGGCCTCGACGTCGTAGTCCTCGGTCTCGAGCTCATGGACCACCCGCGGCGCGGCATCGGCCTGGGCCGCCGCCGCCGGCGCGGCATCGATGTCCGATTCCGGCAGGCGCTCGTCCTGCTCCCACGCCGATTCCGGCAGGCGCTCGTCCGCCTCCCACGGCTCCTCCTCGCCGACCTCCGGCCGGGCGAAGAGCCGCGAGAAGAACCCCGGCTTGCGCCCCGAGTCGGAGCGCAGGGCCTCCTCGGCGCCCTCCTGGTCGGCCGGCAGCCACCCGAGGCCCGCGGCGCGGTCCGCGCACAGCGGGCAGACGTCGTGGCGCCCCTCCGCGGAGACGTAGGCGTTCACTCTCTCGCCGACCAGAAAGGTCCGTCCGCAGATCGCGCAGCTGTCTCGGGGGCTCACCGACGTCAAGTTAGCAGCGAGAACGCGTGGATCGCCAAATCCGACACCGCCGGCGGCCGGTCTGAAATTCGGCTTGCCGAATGCCCGGTCGGCGGCGGCTCAGGACTGCTGCAGATGCGACTTCAGCCGCATCACGGCCTTGGTGTGCAGCTGGGAGACCCGCGACTCGGTGACGCCGAGTACCTCGCCGATCTCGCGCAGGGTCAGGTTCTCGTAGTAGTAGAGCGCGACGACCAGCTGCTCGCGCTCGGGCAGCGAGCCGATCGCCTCGGTCAGCCGGTCCTTGACCTCGTTGGAGGCAAGCGCCTCCTGCGGGTCGGCGGCCGCTTCGTCGGCGATCGTGTCCAGCAGGCTCACCTGGTCGCCGGAGGAGTCCGACACCGTCCACAGCTCGTCCAGCGCGTAGACCGAGGAGTTGGCGATCTCCAGCAGCGCGCTCTGCAGCTCGTCCTCGCTCATGCTCAGCTTCGCGGCGAGCTCCTCCTCGGTCGGCGCCCGCTGCAGCTCGTGCTCCAGCTTCGCCTGGGTCGTTTCGATTTCGCGGGCCCGCGAGCGGACCGAGCGCGGGACCCAGTCGAGCGAGCGCAGTTCGTCGATGATCGAGCCGCGGATGCGGGTCATCGCGAAGGTCTCGAATTTGATCCCCCGCTCCGGCTCGAAGCGCTCGATCGCCCCGATCAGCCCGACCAGCCCGTAGGAGATGAGGTCGGCGTCCTCGACGTGGGACGGCAGCCCGGCGCCGAGCCGGCCGGCGACGAACTTGACCATCGGCGAGTAGGCGACCACCAGCCGCTCCCGGGCCGCCGGGTCGCTCTGCTCTTTGTAGCGGCGCCAGAGCTCGCGGAGCTCGACTTCCTTGACTCCCGTCTCCATCGCCACGCTCAAATCCTACTTCCGGTGATCGATTCCGTCATGCGCGCGGGTGGCTGTCGGCGTAGGTGTCGCGCAGGCGGGCGGCGTCGACCCGGGTGTAGACCTGCGTCGTCGAGATCGATGAGTGACCCAGCAATTCCTGAATGGTACGCAGATCGGCGCCTCCCTCGAGCAGATGCGTGGCGAACGAGTGCCGCAACGAGTGCGGCGAGACCCCGCCCACCGACGACACGTTCGCGACCCAGATCCGCAGGCGGCGGGTCACGTCGGAGTTCGAGAGCCGCCTGCCGCTCTTGGAGAGGAACAGGGCCCGCTCGCGCGGGTCGTCGGCCAGCGGGCGCCTGCCGCGCTGCAAGTAGCGTTCGAGCGCCCGCCGGGCGGGCTCGCCGACCGGCAGCAGCCGCTCCTTGGAGCCCTTGCCGAGCACCCGCAGCTGGTCTTCTTCGAAGTCGAAGGAGTCGATGTCGAGGTTGACGATCTCCTCGCAGCGCAGTCCGCAGGAGTAGGCGAGCTCGAACATCGCCCGGTCGCGCAGCTCGAGCGGCGTCCGCGCCGGGATCGCCTCCAGCAGCGAGCGCATCTGCTCGCCGCTCATCACGTTGGGCAGCTTCTGCGGGCGCTTCGGGCTGGAGACCAGCTCGGCCGGGTTGGCGGCGACCCGCTCGGTGCGGACCAGGAAGTCGTAGAGGCCGCGGATCGCGGCGAGGTTGCGAGCGACCGTGGTCGAGGCCTTGCCCGCCGAGGAGAGCGACGCGGCGTAGCGGCGTACGTCGCGGTGGCGGAGGTCCCCCGGCGCCAGGCGCAGTCCCTTCGCCCAGGCGGTGAAGGCCGCCAGGTCGACCCCGTAGGCGCGCCGCGTCCGCTCCGCCGCCCCCCGCGTCCGCAGGTCGCGGTCGTATCCGGCAAGTGCGGCGTCCCAGTTCACGACCACCTCATTCGTGCTCAATTCGCCACGTCCTCCGCGATTCGAAAAATTCCCCAATCCGGCCGTGTTCGATCGCCGTGTCCGATCAGAGGCGCGGAGGCCGAGCAGATCAAGGAGGAGTGAGGGAGCGTGCTCCAGCACGTGACCGAACGACGACGCCGAAATGCGCCGGTCTCCGCGTCTCTGATCAGCCGATGTAGATGGGGGTGCCGAGTTCGACCTGTTCATAGAGCGCTTCGACGTCCGGGATCGACATCCGCACGCAGCCGTGCGAGGCGGCCGAGCCGAGCGAGCCGACGTCTTCGGTGCCGTGGATCCCGGCGCCTTCGAAGATCGCCAGCCAGCGCGCCTTGATCGGGTTCGAGGGGCCGGGCGGGATCGTCTGCCCGGCCAGGTCCCCCGCCCAATCGGATTCGGGCACGTGCCAGATCGGGTTCTCTTCCATCGCCTCGATCTCGTAGAGGCCTTCCGGCGTTTCGAGGCCTTCCTGCCCGACCGCGACGGTGTAGGTCGCAGCCGGCTTGAGGTCCCTCCAGAGGCGCAGGGTGAAGCTGCCGCGGTCGAGGGTGAGGTAGGACGGGTAGCGCGCCGCGACCTCCGCGGTGGTGACTTCCGGCGCGGTCTCGTGGACGTGGACGCGAACCGTCCGCGGACCGCCGCCGACGACGGCTTCGTGCAGTTCGTCGGTGAGACGGACGTCGCGCACCTTGCGGCCCGGCCGGGAGGCGACGACTTCCAGCTGGTCGGCGCTCGGCTGGACGGCGGCGTCGCGCGGTGCGCGGTCGAGGTCGCGGGCGATGCGGCGCACGAGCCGGTTGATCGCGCCCCGGGCGTATTCGACCCGGGCCGAGATCTCCAGTTCGAGCTCGTTGCCGCCGAGGTAGCGGCCGAGCCGGGTCGGCAGGCTGCCTTCACGGCTGCGCTCGACCGCCTGTTCGACGGCGCCGTCGATGTCGGCGCGCACCTTCAGCGCCGCGGCGGGCACCGACCAGGAGCGCTCCCGGTAGACGGCCCGCAGCGGCCGCCGCAACGGGGTCAGCAGCCGGCGCCGCACCTTCCGTTCGGCGTCCTCGGCGCTCATGCCGCCCACCTCGACGCCGGAGATCGACACCCCGGAGGCGATCCTGCCCTCCTGGGAGCGGTCGTAAAGCCAGGCGGCCCCGACCGCCAGGGCGGCGGCAAGCAAGGCGGCCATCGCGGCGATCTTCGGCATGCGGCCCATCGCTATCCCACAGCTTGGTCGTTGGACGTGACCGCTTCAGTGTAGGAGGCGGGCGCGACGGGGCCGTCCTGCCGGGTACAGCGATGGATATGTTTCGCGCCATGCGCTCGAAGGACGCAGTCCGGGAAGAGGTCTGGAAGGCGATGGAAGGCGCGGGCGTCTCGCGCTTTCCCGGCGCCGAGGGCCGCATCCCCAACTTCGCCGGCGCCAAACTGGCGGCCGAGAAGCTGTCCGGCCACCGGCTGTGGAAACGGGCGATGGTCGTCAAGGCCAACCCCGACTCGCCGCAGACCCACGCGCGGCGGCTGGCGCTCGAAGAAGGCAAGACCGTGATCATGGCCGTGCCGCGCCTGCGCGACCCCCACCCCTTCCGGGTCCTCGACCCGAAAAGGCTCTCCAAGAAAGCGATCCAGGAGGCGGCGACGATCAAGGGCGCCCTCAAGCACGGCCGCGTGGTCGCGCTCGACGACCTGCCGGAGATCGACTTCGTGCTCTGCGGCTCGGTCGCCGTCAACCTGAGCGGCGCGCGGATCGGCAAAGGCGGCGGCTACCACGACCTCGAGTACGGGATCCTGGTCGAGGCGGGCAAGATCGACGCCCACATCACGGTCGGCACGACCGTCCACCCGATCCAGATCCTCCGCCAGCACCTGATGGTCACCGACCACGACCTCCCCTGCGACCTGATCGCGACGCCGCGCGCCGTGATCGAGATCGAGCGTCAGTACGACCGTCCCCGCGGCATCCTCTGGGACCACCTGCAGCCCCCGCAGATCCGCGAGATCCCGACGCTCGAACGCATGGGGTACGCGTAGGGCGCGCCCGGGCGGAGGCGCCGGGCCGGCGGATCGGCCAGGCGAGATCGGCCGGTGGGTACCTTGGGTCGATGGCGCCGATGATCCCCAGCTACGACGGCCTCGACGAGCGGCGGCTGGAAGAGGTGCTGCGCGAGCGGGCGTTCGGGCAGGGGGCCGACCTCTGGGTCGGGCGGATCGAAGGGGCCGAGTGGCGCGCCGCCTACCGGTTCTACGCGCCGACCGCCAGCCGCGAGGGGGAGTTCACCGAGGGTGAGGCGGCGGTCGGGGCGACGAAGCGCGAGGCCTTGATCGGGCTCGCGCAGATCGACGACATCGGCACGATCACCTGATGCGCCGCGGGCGATCGACCGACGCACCGAGGGCGATCGGCTGATGCGCGATCCGCGGATCGTCGCGGGGAGCGACTACGGGGCCTCCGATCGCGAGTGGGCCCGGATCGACTGGCGCGAGCACCTCCGGCGGGCCGAGCTGCCGGGCGCGAGCGTCAACTACGTCGAGATCGGCGCGGGCGAGCCGCTGCTCTTCGTCCACGGCGTCTCCGGCTGCTGGCAGAACTGGCTCGAGAACCTCCCCCACTTCGCCGCCGCGGGGCGGCGCTGCGTGGCGCTCGACCTGCCCGGCTTCGGCGCGAGCCCGGTGCCCTCGTGGGACATCGGGATGGACGGCTACGCGCGGCTCCTCGAGCAGTTCTGCGAGCGGCTGGAGCTGGGCGGGGCGACGGTGGTCGGCAACTCGATGGGCGGGCTGGTGGCGGTCGAGCTGGCGCTGGCGGCGCCGCGGGCGCTGCGGGGACTGGTGCTCGTCTCGGCGGCGGGGATCATCAACACCTGGCGCCCGCAGGAGCGCGCGGTCGCGACCGCGTGGGCGTGGCGGCGCCTGGCGCCGGCGTTCGCCGACCGCGGGCGGCAGATCGTCGCGCGAGCGCGGCTGCGGCGGGCTGTCCTCGGGTCTATCGTGCGCTACCCGGACCGACTCGACGACGACCTCCTGGTCGAGCAGGTCGTCAACGGGCTACACGCCGCCGACGGCTTCGAGGCCGCGCTCGCCGACGCGATCCGGACCGACCTGCGCGACCGACTGGTCGAGATCGAGACGCCGACGATGATCGTCTGGGGACTGTCCGACCGGGTCGTCCCGGTCGCCGCGGCGGCCTCCTATCACCGCCGCATCCCCCACTCCAGGCTCGAGGTCTTCGAGCGCACCGGCCACGTCCCGCAGCTGGAGCGCCCGCTGCGGTTCAACGCCGTGCTCGAGGAGTTCCTGGCGGACGCCCCGTAGAAGTTCCTGGCGACGCCCTGTAGAGATTGACCACACCATGGTGTGGTCAAGTTCGACAGGGCAGATTCGCGCTGCGCGCATTTGGGCCCCTATGAGGGCCCAAATGCGTGCAGCGCTCAGCTCGTGACCGCGCCACGGGCCGCCGAGCTGACGGTGGCGGCGTACTTCGCCATCACGCCGGCGCCGAACGGGGAGGGCGGCGGCTCGTAGGCGGCGACGCGCGCGGCGATCTCCTCGTCCGGCAGGTCGACCTCGAGGCTGCGCGCGTCGATGTCGACGGTCACCTGGTCACCCTCGCGGATCGCGGCGATCGGGCCACCCCGCGCCGCCTCCGGGGCGACGTGGCCGATCATCAGGCCGCGGGTGGCGCCGGAGAAGCGGCCGTCGGTGACCATCGCCACCGACTCGCCGAGCCCCTCGCCGACGATCGCCGCCGTCACCTGCAGCATCTCCCGCATGCCCGGGCCGCCGACCGGCCCCTCCCCGCGGATCACGACGATGTCGCCCGGTTCGATCCGCTGCTCCTTGACCGCGCGGAAGCATTCCTCTTCGGACTCGAAGACGCGCGCGGGCCCGGCCTGCCGGCGCCGCTCGGTCCCGGCCACCTTCACCACCGCGCCCTCCGGGGCCAGGTTGCCGCGCAGGATCGCCAGGCCGCCTTCCGGCTTCAGCGGCGCCTCGACCGGCAGGACCACCTCCTGGCCGGGCGCCTCGGTCGCCCCTTCGGCCACCGCGCCGATCGTCTGCCCGGTGACCGTGATCTGGTCGCGGTGCAGCAGGCCGGCGTCGTCGAGGCGCTTCAGGATCACCGGCACGCCGCCCGCCGCGTAGAGGTCGGTGGCGACGAAGCGGCCGCCGGGCTTGAGGCTGGCGTAGAGCGGCGTCCCCCGTGAGATCCGCTCGAAGTCGTCGACGCCCAGCTCGATCCCGAGCTCGTGGGCGAGCGCGATCAGGTGCAGCACGGCGTTGGTCGAGCCACCCGAGGCGCAGACGCAGGCGATCGCGTTTTCCAGCGACTCCCTGGTGATCACCTTGCTCGGCCGGATGTCCTCGGCGAGCACCCGGATCACCAGCTCGCCGACTTTCTCGGCCACGGTCGGCTTGTCGTCGTCTTCGGCCGGGACCATCGCCGAGCCGCCCGCGCTGATCCCCAGCGCCTCGAACGCGCAGGCCATCGTGTTGGCGGTGAACTGGCCGCCGCAGGCGCCGGCGCCCGGGCTGGCGACGCCCTCCAGCTCGTTCAGTTCGGCGTCGGTCATCTCGCCCGCGTTGTGGGCGCCGATCGCCTCGAAGATGTCGAGGATCGTGACGTCGCGACCGTGCCAGTGGCCAGGGGCGATCGAGCCGCCGTAGAGCAGCACCGAGGGGACGTCGAGCCGTGCCAGCGCCATCGCGCACCCGGGGATCGTCTTGTCGCAGGCGCAGAGGGCGACGATCGCGTCGAACTGGTAGCCGCGCGCCATCAGCTCGATCGAGTCGGCGATCACCTCACGGCTGACCAGCGATGCCTTCATCCCCTGGGTGCCCATGGTCACCCCGTCGGAGACGGCGACCGTGTTGAACTCCATCGGCGTCCCGCCCGCCGCGCGGACGCCGTCTTTGATGTGCGCGGCGAGGCCGCGCAGGTGGAAGTTGCAGGGCATCGCCTCCGTCCAGGTGTTGGCGATGCCGATCGTCGGCCGCGAGAGCGCCTCGTCGTCGAAGCCGATCCCCTTCATGTAGGCGCGGGCGTGGGCGCGGTCGGGGCCGTCGAAGACGGTCGCCGAGCGAGGGCGCGGCAGCCCGGTCGCGGTGCTGCGTGGCTCGGTGCTCATGACAGAGAACCTACCCGCGACGCTCGGCGCCGGGTCCGAGGGCGCCGGGTCGGTCGGCGCGGGCGCGGCGGGCCACGGGCCTACCTGGCCTCCTCCGGACGCCGCCGGTCCGGTGCCGAGGCCGCGAGCTCGAAGACGTCGACCGGACCGTGGCCCCGGCCGAGCCCTTCGAGGCCGGCGCCGACCGCCATCGAGGCGAGCCGCCGGGCCGCCGCCGCTGCCTGCAGGGGCTCGGCGCCGCGCGCCAGGAAGGCGGCGATCGCCGAGGAGTGGGTGCAGCCGGAGCCGTGGGAGGCCTCGCCGGAGTGGCGCTCGCCGGGGATCTCGATCGGCTCGTCGCCGTCGAAGAAGAGGTCGACGAGCGCCGTCGAGTGGCCTCCGGTGACCACGACCGCGGCGGGCCCGAGCGCCTGCACCGCCCGGGCCAGATCTTCCTGGGAGGCGTCGTCGCCGAGGCCGGAGAGGACGCGCGCCTCGGGGATGTTCGGCGTGGCGATCGCAACCAGGGGCAGCAGGTCGTTGACCAGGGCGTCGCAGGCCTCGTCGTCGAGCAGGCGGGCGCCCGACTCGGCGACCATCACCGGGTCCAGCACGACCGGCGCCTCGCCGACGAGCCGGAGCGCCTCGATCACCGCGGCGACCGTCTCCGCGTTGCCGAGCATCCCGATCTTCACCGCGTCGACGCCGATGTCCTCGGCGACGGCCCGCACCTGGGCGACGATCATCTCCGGCGGCACCTGCTCGACCGCCTCCACCCCGACCGTGCTCTGCGCGGTGAGGGCCGTGATCGCCGTCATCCCGTGCACGCCACAGCGCGCGAACGCCTTCAGGTCGGCCTGGATACCTGCTCCACCACCGGAGTCGGAGCCGGCGATCGAGAGCACCGCGGGTACGGGTTTGTCCGCCATCGCTGGAGCCTAGATGGTCGCGTCCCTCCCGCCGCGCTCCCTGTCGATACCGCGGCGAGCTCATCTACTCGGCGCCCGGACCGGTGGCGAGCAGGGTGCGGGCGAACGTGCCGATCGGGGTGGCGGCGACGTAGCCGAGCAGCTCCAGGCGGGTCAGCGACGCGGCGGCCTCGGCGCCGGTCAGGCCGGTCTCGGCGGCCACGGCGTCGGCGGTCGCGGCGCCGCCCTCGACCGCGGCGAGGACCGCCGCCGCTCCTTGATCGAGCGGCGGCCCGGTGCGGGCGGGCGGGCGGGCGCCGGCCCCGAGCATCGCGTCGAGCACGTCCTGGCCGTCGCGGACCACGCAGGCGCCGCCCGCCAGCAGCTCGTTCGGACCGGCCGAGGCGCGCGAGGTGACCGGGCCCGGGACCGCGCCCAGGTCGCGGCCGAGCTCGGCGGCGAGATCGGCGGTGATCAGGGAGCCGGAGCGCGCCGCCGCCTCGACCACGACCGTCATCCCCGCCAACGCCGCCATCGCCCGGTTGCGGGCCGGGAAGCTCCAGCGCCAAGGGGTCGAGCCGGGCGGCAGCTCGGACACCACGGCGCCGGTCTCGGCGACCCGCCGCCAGAGCGAGCGGTGCGCCGCCGGGTAGGCCGTGTCGGGACCACAGCCGAGCACCGCGATCGTCGCGCCGCCCGCCTCCAGGGCGCCGCGGTGCGCGCAGGCGTCGATTCCGAAGGCGAGGCCGCTGACCACGACCAGGCCCGCGGTGCCGAGCTCCCGGCCGAGCTCACGCGCCACCTCGCGCCCGTAGGAGGTGGCGCGGCGCGAGCCGACGACCGTGACTGCCGCCGCGGGCTCCAGGCCCGCCAGCAGCGCCATCTCGCCGCGGCCGAGCAGTGCCCAGGGCGCGTCGGCGGCGTCGCGCAGCCCGGGCGGGTAGCGCTCGTCGTGCCGGCAGATCGCCCAGCACCCCGCCTCCTCGAGCGCGGCCGCGAACCACTCCTCGGCGCGTCCCTCCACCCGTTCGATCAGCCCCGCCCCGGCGCTCGGCGCGACCACCTCGACCAGCTCCTCGTTGCCCAGCCGCAGGAGTTCCGGCGAGCGCCGCCCGACCGAGCCGGTGGCCGTCTTCTCCAGGTAGGGGCCGAGCAGCGAGAGCAGCCAGGAGCGGCGCAGGCACTCGACGCAGGCGGCCGGCTCAGACACGGTCCCTCCGTCGCAGCTGCAGCGCCTGCGCCATCTCCTCCTCGCCGATCCGCCCAGCGCCTGCCAGGTCGGCGACGGTGCGGGCGAGCCGCAGCGCGCGGTCGTGGGCGCGGCCGCTGAGCCGGCGTCGCGAGTAGAGGTCGGCGAGAAGCGTCGCGGCGCCGGGATCGAGCGCGCACTCACGCGCCTCCGCCGGAGTCATCTCGGCGTTGCAGCGACCCGGCCCGAGCCGCGCCTCCTGGCGCTCGCGCGCCGCGCAGACGCGGTCGCGGACCGCCGCCGAGGATTCTCCCGGCGCCCCGCCGATCTCCGCGGCCGCGGGTTGGACGACGGCGGCGAGCAGGTCGATCCGGTCGGCCAGGGCGCCGCTCAATTTCCCCTGGTAGCGCTGCACCTGGGCGGCCAGACAAGTGCAATCGGGGTCGTTCTCGCCGCGGCCGCACGGGCACGGGTTGGACGCGGCGACGAGCATGAAGCGGGCCGGCAGCCGCCGCCTGCCGCCGACCCTGGAGATCGCCACCTCCCCCGTCTCCAGCGGTGCCCGCAGCGCCTCCAGCACGTCGCGGCGGAACTCGCAGAGCTCGTCGAGGAAAAGCACGCCCCGATGGGCGAGCGTCACCTCGCCGGGCCGGGGCGGGGTGCCGCCGCCGATCAGGCCGGCGGCGCTGATCGTGTGGTGCGGTGCCCGGAACGGCCGCCCTGCGGGCAGGCCGGCGCCGAGCCGCCCGGTTGCGCTCGCGATCCGCGCCACCTCGAGCGCCTCGGGCTCGCCGAGCGGTGGCAGGATCGAGGGCAGGCGACTCGCCGCCAGCGACTTCCCCGCCCCGGGCGGACCCACCATCAGCAGGCTGTGGCCACCCGCCGCGGCGACCTCGAGCGCGTGGCGAAGGTGCGCCTGACCGCGCAGGTCGGCCAGGTCGGGTGCGCCCGCGGAGGGCGCGCCGCCCAGTGACAGCGGCACCGGCTCGGGCTCCCGCTCGCCGTCGGCCACCGCCGGGAGGCCGGCGAGGCTCGCCAGCGGCACCACCTCCACGCCGCCCGCCAGCGCCGCCTCCGGCCCGTTCTCGGCGGGCACGACGACGGTCTCGGCCCCGCCCTCCCGGGCCGCCTCGGCGATCGCCAGCGCCCCGTTGACCGGCCGCACCTGGCCGTCGAGGGCCAGCTCCCCGGCCAGCGCCACCCGCTCGAACCCCTCCCACTCCAGCTGCCCGGAGGCGCGCAGGAGGGCCGCGGCGATCGCCAGGTCCATTCCCGGTCCCGCCTTGCGCAGGCTCGCCGGCGCCAGGTTGACGACGATCCGGTGCAGGGGGAACTCGAAGCCGCAGTTGACCAGTGCCGCCCGCACCCGCTCGCGCGCCTCGCGCACGGCGGCGTCGGGCAGGCCGACGATCGCGAAGCCGGGGAGGCCGCGATGGACGTCGACCTCGACCCGCACGGGGCGGGCCGCGATGCCATCGAGGGTGAAGGTGCGGGCGGTGGCGAGCACGGAGACGACGCTAGGCGGCAAATTCGCGCGGGTGGCGCGCAGAATGCAAATTCTCGGTGCCGGCCCTGCGCCAATTCGGTGACGTCCACCGGCGACCGACCGGGAGTCGGGGAAGGTGCGCCCATGACCAGCCATCGCCTGCGCACCGGCCGCCTCGCCGAGGCCCGCGCCGCCGAACATCTCGCCGCCCTCGGCCACCGGATCCTCGAGCGCAACGCCCGCACCCGCCGCGGGGAGCTCGACCTGGTCGCCTTCGCCCCCCGCCCCCGGGCGCTCGTCTTCGTCGAGGTGAAGGCCGTCCGCGCCGGGGGCCGGGTCGGCCCCGCGCGCCCGGTCCTCTGGGTCACGCCGCGCAAGCAGCTGCAGGTGCGCCGGCTCGCCACCGCCTGGATGGCGGAGCGGCGCGCCTCCGGCTCAGTGCCGCGCTACGCCGAGATCCGCTTCGACGCCATCGGCGTCGTCCTCGGGCGCGGCGACGAAGTCCTCGACCTCGAGCACCTCGTCGGAGCCTTCTAGATGGCCCAGCTCGTCCTCGATCGGCTGCTCGTCCTCGACCAGCTCACCCTCCTCGAAGCCGCCCTCGAGCCCGAGCTGGGTGTAGGCGACGCTGGCAAACGAGCGGCGGTGGATCGGCGAGATGCCGAGTTCCTCGATCGCGGCGCGGTGCTCCGGGGTCGAGTAGCCGACATGCTCGTCGAAGCCCCAGCCGGGGTGACGCTCGGCGGCGTCGCGCATGTAGCGGTCGCGGGTCACCTTGGCGAGCACCGAGGCGGCGGCGATCGCGGCGCTGGTCCGGTCGCCGCCGACCACGCGGCGGTGCGGCACCTCGCAGCGCGGCAGACGGAAGCCGTCGACCAGGCAGATCGCCTGCGACCCCGGCTCCAGCCGCGCCAGCGCGTCGCCGAGCGCCTCGCAGTTGGTCACGTGGAGGCCGCGCCGATCGATGCCGGCCGCCGAGCGCACCACGATGGACACCCGGGAGGCCGCTCGCAGCACGCAGGGATACATCTCGAGCCGCTTCTCCTCGGTCATCTGCTTGGAGTCGTGGAGGCCGCCGAGGATGCGGCGGTCGCCGAGCGAGAGCGACTCGTAGTCGAACATCACGGCGGCGGCCACGAGGGGACCCGCCAGACAGCCGCGCCCCGCCTCGTCGGCCCCCGCCACGAAGCGGTGGTCGAGGCCGCGATCGAAGTCGAAGAGCCGCTGGCTCCGCCGCAGCCGACGTTGGTGCAGCTTGCCGGTCACCGGCCGGGACCGCCCTCCGTCGCGCCACCCGGTCGCGTCGCGCGGCTAGATGGTTGATTCCACGGCCGGGCGCGCCATCCGGGCGTGCGGTGTCGTGGAATCAACCATCTAGAGGGTGCCGATCCGATCGGGAGGCCAGTAGGTCGCGAAGGCTTCGCCGATGATCCACGACCTGGGGACCGGGCCCCAGAAACGGCTGTCGTCGCTTTCGCCACGGTTGTCCCCCATCATGAAGAAGTAACCGGGCGGGATCTTGATCGTCTTCGGCAAATTGCACTCATAGCCGCCCCCGCAGGGCTTGATGTAGGGCTCGTTCTTGTCCTCGACCCCGTTGACGACCGGGTGCCCTTCCTTGATCGAGAGGGTGTCGCCGCCGACCGCGACGATCCGCTTGATGAAGGTCTGACTGGAGGCGGTGGGCGTCGGTTTCGGGCACGCCTCGCCGGTTTCGAGCGGCTCCATGCCCTTGCGCAGGACGCCGCATTCGGCGCTCGACTCGGCCCCGGAGGGCGGATGGAAGACGATGATGTCGCCGATCTGCGGTTCGTTGAAGTGGTAGATGAACCGGTTGACGAGGACCCGCTGACCGATGTCGAGGGTCGGCTCCATCGAGCCGGAGGGGATCTGGTAAGGCTTCACGACCCACGCCTGGATCGCCAGCGCCAGCCCGAGCGCGAGCGCGACGATCACGACCAGCTCCACCAGGCCGCCGGCTCTGCTCTTCGGCTTCGGTATGCGGAATCTCACGGCGGCGATTCTCGTTGATTAGTCCGAAGCGTGCCTAAAGGGAGCCGATGCGGTCGGGCGGCCAGTACGTCGCGAAGGCTTCGCCGATGATCCACGCCTTCGGCACCGGGCCCCAATAGCGGCTGTCGTCGCTGGCCCCGCGGTTGTCGCCCATCATGAAGAAGTAGCCCTTGGGGATCTTGATCGCCTTCGGCATGTTGCAGACCGCGGCGTTGCCGCACGGCAGGGTAAACGGTTCGTTCTTGTTCTCGACCCCGTTGACGACCGGGTGCCCTTCCTTGATCGAGAGCGTGTCGCCGCCGACCGCGACCACCCGCTTGATGAAGTTCTGGCTCGACTCCTGCGGCGTCGGCCGCGGGCAGGGCTCGGTGTTGGGGACGTCGACGCCGCATTCGGCCGCGGTCGCCGCCCCGGCCGGCGGGTGGAAGACGACGACGTCGCCGATCTGCGGTTCTTCGTAGTGGTAGTTGAAGCGGCTGACGAGGACCCGCTGACCGATGTCGAGGGTCGGTTCCATCGAGCCGGAGGGGATCTGGTAGGGCTTCACGATCCACGCCTGGATCGCCAGTGCCAGCGCAAGGGCGAGCGCGACGATCACGACCAACTCGATCAGGCCGCCCGCTTTGCTCTTCGGCTTGGGCAGCGAGAGTTTCAGCCCGCGGATTCCTCGTCGGAGTCGCCGGAATCGCCCGGCTCCTCTTCCTCGGCATCCTCCGACGCTGCACTCTCCTCGGTCTCCCCGGCGGCGGTCGGCTCGGCGTCCGCGTCCGCCCCTGCATCGGGCTCAGCCCCCCCATCGGCGGCCGGCGCCTCCGTGGCGCTCGCCTCGGCCGCGTCCCCAGTGTCCGCCGCGGCCGCCGCCTCACCGGCGTCGCCCTCGGCCTCGGCCACGGTCGGCTCCTCGGCCGCCGTCGCCTCCTCGGCGGTCGGCTCCTCGGCCTCGGTAGGCACCGGCTGGGAGACCATCTCCTCGTCGATGCCCCAGCGCCGCTCGGCGACGCGGGCCGCCTTGCCGATCCGACCGCGCAGGTAGTAGAGCTTGGCGCGTCGCACGTCGCCGCGCGCCGCCACCTCGAGCTTCTCGATCTTCGGCGAGTGGAGCGGGAACGTCCGCTCGACACCGACCCCGAAGGACTGCTTGCGGACGGTGAACGTCTCGCGCGCGCCGGAGCCCTGGCGGCGCAGGACGACGCCCTCGAACACCTGGGTCCGTTTGCGCGTGCCCTCGATCACCTGGAAGTGGACGCGGACGCGGTCGCCCGGCTCGAAGGAAGGCAGGCCCTTCCTGAGCTGGTCACGCTCGATGCTGTCGATCACTGAGCTCATTGCGAAGTTTTCGGTCGGGGTGGCGGCGAAGAAAAACCGCCCAGCCCCGGGTGGGATCCGCGCGGTTCGCGGAATGGTAGCTACTCCGCGCCCTCAGCGGCCTGACGCTCCTGCGCGGCGAAGGCCGCCGCCCGTTCCCGCGAGCGCTCCAGGCGCCATTGCCGCACCTTCTCGTGGTCGCCGGAGAGCAGCACCTCGGGGACCGACCAGCCGCGGTGGACCGGCGGCCGGGTGTAATGCGGGTACTCCGGCATCCCCTCCAGCACCTGGCTGTAGGAGTCCTCGGCCGCCGAGGAGGCGTTGCCGAGCGCCCCGGGCAGCTTCCGCATCAGGACGTCGGCGACGACCATCGCCGGCAGCTCGCCGCCGGCCAGCACGTAGCGCCCGATCGACACCTCGTCGTCGGCGAAGTGCTCGTGGACCCGCTCGTCGAAGCCCTCGTAGCGCCCGCAGAGCAGTGCCACGTGCCGTTCGCCCGCCAACTCGTCGGCGAGCTCGTCGTCGAGCAGCCGCCCGGTCGGCGTGAGCAGCACGATCCGCGGCCGCAGCCCGTCCCGGTAGGCGCCCTCGAGCGCCGCGTCGATCACGTCCACCCGCAGCACCATCCCGGCGCCGCCGCCGTAGGGCGCGTCGTCGACCTGACGGCCGGAGAGCGGCGTCGTGTCGCGGTAGTTGAAGAGGCGCAGCTCGTTGCCTTCGCGCAGGGCGTTCTGCACGGAGCGCTGCGTCTGCAGCCAGTCGAACGCCTCCGGGAAGAGGGAGAAGATGTCCAGCCGCACGGCGGTGGCCCGCCGCTCAGTCGAGGATGTCGACGATGACGCGGCGGTCGATCCGCACCGCCGCCGCCTTGGCGATCGTGCGGATCGCGTTGGCGACGCGGCCGCCTTTGCCGATCACGCGGCCGAGGTCGCCGTCGGCGACGCTGATCTCGTAGACGAGGTCGCCTTCCTCTTCCAACTCCTCGATCTCCACGGCGTCGGGCTCCTCGACGAGGGCCTTGACGAGGAATTCGAGCAGTTCGGTCATCGCCGCCGGCCGGCTAGCTGCCGTGGGCGGCGATGCCCTTGGTGCGCAGCAGGGTGGCCACCGTCTCCGACGGCTGGGCGCCGTGCTCGAGCCAGTGGCGGGCGCGCTCCTCGTCGACGACGATCGTCGAGGGCTCCGTCTGCGGGTTGTACTGGCCGATCGTCTCGATCGTCCGCCCGTCGCGCGGCGAACGTTTGTCGGCGACGACGATCCGCCACACGGGGTTCTTCTTCGAACCCACCCTTCTAAGTCGAATTCTGACTGCCATGAGCCGGGAGACTGTAGCGGAAAGCGCGGTTCGGGGTGCGCTACCGGCGCCGGATCTTCGGTTTCGGCACCTGACCGGACATCTGCATCAGCTTCTGGGTGTCCGGCATCTTGCCGTTGGCCATCGAGCGCATCATCACTCGCATCTGGTCGAACTGCTTGACCAGGGCGCGCACCTCCTGCACGCGCGTCCCCGAGCCGTCGGCGATCCGTTTGCGCCGCCGGCCTTTGATCAGGTGCGGGTCGGCGCGCTCGGCCGGGGTCATCGAGAGGATGATCGCCTCGGTGCGGTCGAGCTGGCGCTCGTCGATGTTGGCGTTCTTCAGCTGTTTCATCGACCCCATCCCCGGCAGCATCCCGAGGATCCCGCTGAGCGGCCCCATTTTGCGGACCTGGCGCATCTGGGTGAGGAAGTCCTCCAGCGTGAACTGGTCCTTTTTGAGTTTCTCCTGGAGCTCCTCGGCGGCCTTCTCGTCGACCTGGCTTTCAGCTTTCTCGATCAGGCTGAGGACGTCGCCCATGCCGAGGATGCGCTGCGCCATCCGATCCGGGTGGAACTTCTCGAAGTCCTCGATTTTCTCCCCGGTCGAGGCGAACATGATCGGCTTGCCGGTCACCGCCTTGACCGAGAGCGCGGCGCCGCCGCGGGCGTCGCCGTCCAGCTTGGTCATCACCACGCCGTCGAACTCGGCCGCCTCGGCGAAGGATTCGGCGACCCCGACCGCGTCCTGGCCGGTCATCGCGTCGACCACCAGCAGCACGTCGTCGGGCTTGGTCTTGTCGCGGATCCGCGACAGCTCCTTCATCAGGTCCTGGTCGATGTGGAGACGGCCCGCGGTGTCGATGATGAGGACGTCGCGGCGCTCCTCGCGGGCGCGGTCGAGCGCCCAGGTGGCGATGTCGACCGGGTCGGCCTCGGTGCCTTTCTCGTAGACGTGGGCGCCTGCCCGCCCGCCCATCGTGATCAGCTGGTCGACCGCGGCGGGCCGGTAGACGTCGCACGCCGCCAGCGCCACGTCCTTGCGCTGCTTGCCGAAGTACTGGGCGAGCTTCGCGCAGGCGGTCGTCTTGCCGGAGCCCTGTAGGCCGGCCATCAGCAGCACGGTCGGCCCCGAGGCGGCCATCGTCGGCTCGACGCCCTCGCCGCCCATCAGCTCGGCGAGCTCCTCGTTGACGATTTTCACGACCTGCTGGCCGGGGTCGAGGCTCTCCATCACCTCGGCCCCGAGCATGCGTTCTTTCAGCGTTTTCGTGAACGCTTTGACGACTTTGAAGTTGACGTCCGCCTCGAGCAGCGCGAGGCGGATCTCGCGCATCGCCGAGTCGACGTCGGATTCACTCAGTTTCCCCCGTGAGCGGACGTCCGAGAGGGTCGACTGGAGACGGTCAGAAAGCTGATCGAACATCTATGCAGCTTACTTTCGTCGTCCTCCGGGCGACAAAAGCCGACCGGTCGACATCACTCGGCGAGCAGGGCGGCGGCGTAGTCGGAGGGGTCGAACGGCCGCAGGTCATCCAGTTTCTCCCCCACGCCGATCAGCTTCACCGGGATGCCGAGTTCGGAGGCGATCGCCAGCGCGATGCCGCCCTTCGCGGTCCCGTCGAGCTTGCTGAGGACGACACCGTCGACCTGCACCGCCTCGGAGAAGACCTTCGCCTGGCGCAGCCCGTTCTGGCCCGTCGTCGCGTCGATCGTGATCAGCGTCTCGTGCGGCGCCTCCGGGATCAATTTGCCGATCACCCGGCGCACCTTGGCAAGCTCCTCCATCAGGTTGTCCTGGGTGTGTAGCCGGCCGGCGGTGTCGACGATCACCACGTCGGCCTGGCGCGCGACCCCGGCGGAGACCGCGTCGTAGGCGACCGAGCCCGGGTCGGCGCCCGCCTGGCCGCGGATCAACTCGGCGCCCGCCCGGTCGGCCCACTCGGCGAGCTGCTCGGCGGCGGCGGCGCGGTAGGTGTCGCCCGCCCCCATCACCACCGAGAGGCCGAACTCCCTGGAGAGGTGCCAGGCGATCTTGCCGATCGTGGTCGTCTTGCCGGTGCCGTTGACACCGACCATCATCAGCACCGCGGGCTGGGCGGAGAGGTCGATCTTGGCGCGGCCGGTCGAGGCGACCTCGGCGAGGATCTCGATCAGGCGGTCGCGGATCGGGCCGCCCTCGGCCGGGACGGTGCCGGAGTCGACCTCGTGCTCGAGCCGTTCGACCACCGCGGCGGTGGTCGGCGCGCCGACGTCGGCGAGGATCAGCGCCTCCTCCAGCAGTTCCCAGGTTTCGTCGTCGATCTTCTCGAAGACCGAGGCGCTGATCTCCTCCTGCAGGGCCTGGCGGCTTTTCGAGAGGCTCTCGCGCAGGCGGCGGAAGACGCCGCGGCGGCGCTCCGGCTCAGCCTCCTCGGGCGGCGCGACGTTCGCGGGCTCGCGCGAACCGAGGTCGATCATCTCCTGCCAGCTGGTCGCCATCGCCCGGGGAGGCTAGCGGCGGCGCGGCTCGCGTGGCGGCGGCACCGAGCTCGGCGAGCGCCGACTCGAGGTGGGCGGCGAGCCGCTCGGCTCCCGGAGCCGAGTCCGGATCGGCGAGCAGGCCGAAGCTGACCCGGCCGTTGTAGGAGAGGATCGCGATCGCCAGGCCGTGGCGGCGGGCGAGGAAGCCGACCGGGTGGATCGCGGTCAACTCGCGGCCGAGCGCGTAGAAGGGCATCTGCGGGCCGGGGAAGTTGGTGACCAGCAGGTTGAAGAGGCGGGTCGAGAAGTTGATCGCCGCGGTCGGGGCGAGCAGCAGCGGCGGGGCGAAGTCGCGGAACCAGTCGTTGAGGCCCCAGATCGCTTCGGCGCCGAGCGGCTGCTTGGAGGCCTTGAGGCCGTCCATCGCGGCGGAGATCGTGCGCAGGCGCTCGACCGGGTCGGCGAGCCCGATCGGCAGCGGCCCCCGCATCGCGGTCAATTTGTTCCCCAGCTCCCCGTGTTCGTCGACCGTGCGGATCGAGACCGGCACCAGCGCCTTCAGCTCCATCCCACCCCCGCGCTTGTCACCGAGACGGCTAGAGGCGTCGCGGTCGAGCGGGTTGCGTTCGGCGAGCCAGGCACGCAGGGCGCCGGTGGCGACGGCGAGCGAGACGTCGTTGACGGTGCCGCCGAGGGCGTTCTTGATCCGCTTGAACTCGGCGAGGTCGAAGGTCGCCCAGGCGAGTTCGCGGCGCGGGCCGACACCGGCCGGGTTGATCGACACGCGCGGCGCCGGGCGCAGCAGGTTCCAGGTCACCTCCCAGAGGCCCGCGAGGCCGTCGCCGGCGCGCCGCGAGGCGTCGGCGGGATCGCGGGCGGCGGCGCCGAGCCGGCGCGCGAGGCGGCGCAGGGTGGCGAGGATCCCGCGCCCGGCGTGGGCGATGAGCCCGGCGCTCGCGGGCGCCCGGTCGGGACGCCAGGGCCGCTCGGGGGCGGGCGGCTCCGAACGCGGCTCGACGTCGAAGAGGAGCATCCCGATGTCGACCGCCGAGATCCCGTCGGCCATCGCGTGGTGGGTCTTGTAGACGACCGCGAAGCGCCCGCCGTCGAGGCCGTCGACCAGGGTCAGCTCCCAGAGCGGCCTGGAGCGGTCGAGCGGCGGCGCCAGCAGCTCCCCGGCGAGGTCGCGCAGCTCGGCGTCGGTGCCGGGCGCCGGGAGGGTCGCGCGGCCGACGTGACGGCGCACGTCGAAGGTCTCGTCGTCGACCCAGAAGGGCGTCCCGAGCCGCAGCGGCGGGGTCAGCAGGCGGTGGCGCAGTCGCGGCAGCTGGTGCAGGCGCGAGCGGATCTGGGCGAGGAACTCGTCCTGCCCGGGCGGCGTCCCGTCGAAGACCAGGACAGCCCCGATCGCCATGTGGGCGTTGTCCTTCTCGTTGGCGAGGAACGACGTGTCGAACGACGACAGCCGGTCCATGTGGCGCTGGGCCATCTCTCCCTCCTCGGTTCCAGCGTACCCCTCAAGGGATGGGCCTGCGGAGGCGGGGATCCTGACCCCCTCCTCACTCAAACTCGGGCTGGATCGTCAGGCGGACGGACGAGTTGCCGTTCGGGCCCTCGTTACAAGCCGTTCGGAGGGGGTCAGGATCCCCGCTTCGGAGCCGCGGCCGGTGGGGTCGCTGGACCGGTCGCTCGTAGCTTGCGGGCGGTTGGAAAGGGACGGCCGGGGGACGGTCGCGTCGCCGTGCGGGGCGTCAGGCGACGGCGCTGAGGCCGGGGCCGTCGGCGGCGTCGTCGGGCTCCGCGTCGGTCTCCTCCTCGCGGGTTTCGCGGGGGAGCTTGCGGCTGACGACCTTGGTGACGCCGTCGCCGCCCATCGTCACGCCGTAGAGGACGTCGGCGGCGTCCATGGTGCGTTTCTGGTGGGTGACGATGACGAACTGGGCGCGGTCGGAGAAGCGGCGGATCAGCTGCAGGAAGCGGTCGATGTTGGCGTCGTCGAGGGCCGCCTCGACCTCGTCGAGGATGTAGAAGGGGCACGGCCGGGCGAGGAAGACGGCGAAGACGAAGGCGAGCGCCACCAGCGACTTCTCGCCGCCTGACATCAGCGACAGCTTGCGGGTCGACTTGCCCGCCGGGTTGACCTCGATCTCCACACCGAGCTCGTCGCGCTGCTCCTCGTCCTCCTCCGGCTCCGGCTCGGGCTCGTCGCTCGGCGCCTCCTGCTCCCCGGCCGGGCGCTCCGCGTCGCGCACCGGCCGCAGGCTCACCCGCCGCAACCTTCCGCGCCCACCCGGGAAGAGGTGTTCGACCATCTCCTCGAAGTTCTTGGCGGTCGCCTCGAAGGTCTCCTCGAAGGCGCGCTCGATCTCGTCGTCGATCTCGCGGATCAGCGACTCCAGCTCGCGCAGCGCCCGCTCGGTGTCCTCGCGCTGGGACTGCAGCTGCTCGACGTGTTCGCTCGCCTCCTCGTATTCGCGCTCGGCGAGCGGGTTGACCGGGCCGATCTGGGCGCGGCGACGGTCGAGCCGCTGCAGCCGGCGGTCGATGTCGGCGCGCTCCTCCTCGGTCATCGCCGCCTCGGCCGGCGGCACCTCCTCGCCCAGCTTCTCGACGATCGCCGCCATCTCCCGTTCGGCCTCGGCGCGGCGGTCGCCGAGGTGGGCGGCCTCGACCTCGGCCTTGGTCAGGTCTTCGCCGATCTCCCGCAGACGGGACTGCAGCTCGACCTCGAGCTTCGAGCAGGCGCGCAGCTCGTCGGCGATCTCGTCGCCGTCGTCGTCCTTGCCGACCACGGCCGACTCGGTGCGCTCGACCCGGGCGCGGATCGCGTTGCCGGCCGCCTCGACCGCGGCGACCGCGGCGCGCACATCGTCGAGCAGCTCCTCGCCGCCCGCCAGCCGGGCCCGCATCTTCTCCCGGTGGCGCTCGCCGAGCAGGCCCTCGGCCCGCCGCGCGTGGCGGATCGCGCGCTCGCTACCGGCGCGCACCTCGCCGAGGGCCCGCTCGCGGGCGCCCTCGGAGGCGTCCTCGGAGCGGGCCGTCGCCAGCCCCTCGAGCGCCGCCGCGAGGCCGGCGTCGACCTCGCCCAGCTCCTCTTCCAATTTCACCGCCCGCTGGGCCGGCGCGCCGCCGGCGCTCACATCCAGGGTGAGCGGCCCGAGCTCGGCCCGCAGCCGCTCCAGCCGCGCCTCGACCTCGGACTCGCTGCGCGAGAGCCCCGCGACCCGCACGGCGACCCGCTCGGACTCGGCCCGCAGCTTGGTCAGCAGGCCCCAGGCCTGGGTCCGCGCCCGGTCGCGCTCGGCGAAGCGCTCCTCGGCGGCGGAGCGCCGCTTGCTCACCGCGGCGAGCTCCGCCTCGAGCTTGGCGCGCGCCTCGCGCGCGGTCGCCGCCGCCTTCGCCGCCGCCGCGGCCCGGTCGGCGCCGAAGCGCAGCTCCTCGGAGACCAGCCGCGCCTTCAGCTCCGCTTCCTCGCGCTCGATCCGCGCGGTCAGCTCGGCCGCCTGCGCCTGGCGCTTCAGCGGCCGCAGCCGCGCCCGCGCCTCGCGCTCGACGTCGAGTGCCCGGTCGAGGTTGTCGCGCGTGCCGCGCAGCTTCAGTTCGGCCCGCCGGCGCCGTTTGCGGTGCTTGCCGAGCCCCGCCGCCTCCTCGATCAGCATGCGCCGCTCGCGCGGCTTGGAGTGGATGATCGTCTCCACCCGGCCCTGGCTGATCACCGAGTGCATCTCGCGTCCGAGGTTGGTGTCGGAGAGCACCTCGATGATGTCGGCGAGCCGGGCGCGCGCGCCGTTCAGTCGGTAGCCGCCGTCGCCGGAGCGGTCGAGCCGGCGCTCCACCGCGATCTCCGAGAACTCGGTCGCGGCGCGCCCGTCGGAGTTGTCGATCACCACCTCGACCTGCGCCTCGCGACGCGGGCTGGTGCCTTTGCCGCCCGCCGAGATCACGTCCTGCATCGAGGCGCCGCGGATCGCGCCGGGGCTCTGCTCGCCGAGCGCCCACAGCACCGCGTCGGTGATGTTGCTCTTGCCCGAGCCGTTCGGCCCGACGATCACGCTGACGCCGGGTGAGAAGTCAAGGCTCACCCGCTCGGGGAAGGACTTGAAGCCCTTCATCGTGATCGATCTCAGATACATGCCAAACGCCTCTCTGGAGAACCTTCAGCTTCGCCCCCGCCTCGGACGCTCAGCCGGTCGCCAAAGGCCCGTCTTTGCGGGCTTCCTCAGCCTCCCAGCTCCCGCAAAGCCTCCTCCGCGGCGACCTGCTCGGCCGCCTTCTTGCTGCGCCCCTCGCCCGACCCGACCTGCTCGGAATCGACGAACGCCGCCACCTCGAAGGTGCGCCGGTGCGGGGGGCCGGTGGCGGCCGTCACCTCATAGCTTACGCGCGCCCCGCGTCGCGCCAGAAGCTCCTGCAGCGCGGACTTGAAGTCGATCCGGGTCTCCGAGGCGAGCTCGATCCGCGGCGCGAACGCCGCCGCCACCGCCGCCGCGGTGCGCTCGAAGCCGAAGGCGATGTGGCAGGCGCCGATCAGCGCCTCGGTCGCCTCCGGCAGCGGCCGCTCGCCGTCGAGGAGGACCTCCGCCGGGATCGCCGCGGTGACGCCCTCCGGCTCCTCCCCGCGCAACATCTCCGGCACGCCGAGCAGCCGTCCCACCGCCGCGCAGGAGGTGCCGGAGACCGCCTGGTTGTGGACCTTGGTGAGGCCGCCGGCGACCACGTCCGGGAAGCGCTCGTACAGCGCCCCGGCGACCGAGAGGCCGAGCACGCTGTCGCCGAGGAAGGCGAGCCGCTCATAGGAGTCGACCCGCCGCTCGGTCCAAGAGGAGTGTGTGAGCGCCTGGCGGCGCAGATCCTCGGGCAGGTCCTCGATCAGCGCCGCGAGGGCGGCGACCGCCTTGCGCCCGGCGGGGTCGGCCCCCGTCCCCGCCATCAGCGCCCGTCCGCGGATCCGACGGGCACTACGCGGGGGCTCGCTCGAGGACGAAGGAGACGGCATCGCCGACCGTCGAGATCCGGGTCGCCTCCTCCTCGGTGACCTTGATCCCGTAGCGGTCTTCGAGCTCCATCACCAGCTCGTAGAGGTCGAGCGAGTCGGCTTCGAGGTCCTCGCGGAAGCGGGTGTCGGCCTCGATCCGGGCGCGGTCGACTTCGAGCTCCTCGGCGAGGTGCCCGCGGACCAGCTCCATGACTTCGTCGCGCTCCATGGTCAGGCGATTATCGCGCAGCCTCGTCTTCGGCCAGCGCCGCGCGCCCGGCGTGGCCCTCGCGCAGCAGCGCCGCGGTTCGCCCGACCGCGTCGACGGCCGAGGAGCGGGCGGCGAGGCGGACCGCGTTGGCGACCCCGTCGGGGCCCGAGGAGCCGTGGCCGACGATCGCGATCGAGCGCAGCCCGAGCAGGATCGCGCCGCCGGTCGTGTCGGGGTCGAACTCGTGGCGCAGGCCGCCCAGCGCCGGTTTCAGCAACAGGCCGCCGGCCGCCGCGAGCAGGTTGCGGTGGGCGAGGTCGGAGATCGCCCCGGCGAGGGTGCGCGCCGCGCCCTCCATCACCTTCAGCGCCACGTTGCCGGTGAAGCCGTCGGTGACGACGACGTCGACCTTCGCCTGTGGCAGGTCGCCACCCTCGATGTTGCCGGTGAAGTTGATGCCGGGCGCCTCGGCGAGGATCCGATGGGCCTCGACGATCTCGGGGCGGCCCTTGCCCGCCTCCTCGCCGACCGTCAGCAGGCCGACCGTCGGGTCGCGGACCTCGAGCACGGCCGCGCTGAAGGCGGCGCCGAGGAAGGCGAACTGGACGAGGTGCTGGGCGCGCACCTCGACGTTGGCGCCGACGTCAAGGAAGAGGACCGGTTTGACCGGCGAGGGCAGGCGGACGGCGAGCGCCGGCCGTTGCACGCCCTTGAGCCGGCGCAGGCCGAAGGTCGCGGCGGCCATCGTCGCCCCGGTCGACCCGAGGCTGACCATCGCCGCGGCGTTGCCCTCGTCGACGTCGCGCGCGGCGCGCACCACCGAGGCCTCCTTGCGCTCGCGCACCGACTGCACGGCGTCGTCTTCGTTGCCGATCGATTCCGTCGTCGGGATCACCTCGACCCCCGCGACCCCGTCCAGGCCGAGCGCGCGGTCGGGCCCGAAGACACGCACCCCGATGCCGTCGGCGGCGGCGCGGCGCGCCCCCTCGGCGAGAACATCGAACCCCTGCTCGGCCCCGAACCCGTCGAGGGCGATCGTCACCGGGCGGCTCTGCGCCACGGTTGGGTCAGCTGTCGGCGCTGGTCACCGTCGGGTCGGTGACTTGGTGGGAGACGACCTCGCGGCCGGCGTAGGTGCCGCAGGTCGGGCAGACACGGTGCGGCAGGCGCGGGCTGTGGCAGCGCGGGCAGCGCCGCAGGCTCGGCTTGCCGGCCTTGTGCTGGGCGCGGCGCTTGTCGCGGCGGGCGCTGGAAGTTCTCTTCTTCGGGACGGCCATATCGACGCGGGATGGTAGCTGGTTCGGGGGAAAAGCACCCGCTCCGGCCGGTTTGCGGGGATTTCGTGCGGAATCTCCGTCCCAGGGCCGACCGGGGCTCTCAGTAGACGGCGCGCACGACGGCGAGGTCGTCGACGGCCCAGGTGACCTCGCCGCCGCTCCACTCGGCGAGGTCGGCGGCGGCCTCCGGGAAGTCATATCCCTCGCTGACGTCGGCCACCTGGACCTCGGCCCGGACCACGTCGCCGATCACCAGGGCGCGGGAGTGCTCGCGCACGCGGCGGAAGAGTTCGCGCTTCTGCTCGGCGCGCAGGTGGTGGATCGAGAGGACCCCGATGACCAGGTCCCAGGGGCCGTCGGGGAGCGGGTCCTCGATCCGCGCCAGCTGCACGTCGTCGTACATCTCGCGGGCCCGGTAGACCATGTCGGGGGAGGAGTCGAGCCCGGTCACCCAGCTGTCGGGATAGGCCTCGATCAGCCGCCGGGTGGTCTCCCCGGTGCCCATCCCGAGCTCCAGCACCCGCTCCGGCGCGAAGGGGATCGCGGCGATCGCCTGGTCCTGCAGCTCGTCGTAGCGCGGGACCTCGGCGCGGATCATCTCCAGGTAGCCATCTGGTTTCCAGGCGAAATCGGACATTCCCTAACCTCGCAGTATGCCTTCCGCACGCGAGACCGTCGTCGACCTGTCCCGCCTGAACCTCTCGCCCGGGGACGGCAAGCGCCTCGAGCTGCCGGTCGAGCTGGCGCCCTTCGAACTGGGCGGCCAGACCTACCTCGCCGACCCGGCGGCGCCGCGGGTCCGCCTCGAGGCCTCCCGCCACTCCAGCGGCTTCGCCTTCAAGCTGAACTTCCCCGTCCACGTCGACGGGCCCTGCATGCGCTGCCTCGAGCCGGCCGGCCTCGATCTGGAGGTCGAGGCGCGCGAGGTCGACCAGACCGACGCCGCCGACGCCGAGCTGCGCAGCCCTTACGTCGACGAGGACGAGCTCGACATCGGCCGCTGGGCCCACGACGCGGTGATGCTCGCCCTCCCCAGCCAGGTCCTCTGCCGCCCCGAGTGCCTCGGCCTCTGCGCGGTCTGCGGCGAGCCGCTGAACGACGCCGACCCGGCGGACCACGAACACGAGAAGCCGATCGACTCGCGCTGGGCGGCCCTCAAGGATCTGAAGCTGGAGTAGGCCGCGCCGCCGACCACGTTTGCTGAGTTGTGGTCGTCATGGCGTACCCAACTCAGCAAGCGTCGCCCAGGGCGCCCAGGGCGACGAGCCCATCCCAGCTTCGTGGTGAAGGGCCGCCCTCATGGGGCCCTCGCGGCGCCCCTAAGGAGCCTGGTCGAGCTCGGCCGCCGGTTCGTCCTCGCGCCCCGCCAGCCGGTCGCGCCCGCGCTGGACGGCGGCCAGGAACTTCTGCAGGTTGACTTCCAGGGTGTTGAGGATCTCGTCGGCGTAGTCCTCGGCGCCGAGGCGGATTTCGCGCTCGCGGTTGCGGGCGTCCTCGACGATCTCGTCGGCGGCGCGCTCGGCCTGTTTGGTGACCTCCTCGTCGGAGATCAGGCGGGCCTGCTGCTCGCGCGCCTCACGGACGATCCGCTCGGCCTCGCGTTTGGCCTCGGCGAGCATCTCCTGGCGCTCCTTGACGATCCAGCGCGCCTGCTTGATCTCCTCGGGGATCGTCGCACGCATCTGATCGAGGAGGTCGTAGATCTCCTCGCGGTCCACCCGCACCTGGTCCGTCAGCGGGACCGGCCGTGCGTTGTGAACAACGTCGTCGAGTTTGTCTATGAGGACCAGGACGTCCATGAACGGTGCGTAAGCCTACGTGTATGCGGGGGTTTTAGCCAAAAAAGAGTAGCCCTGGGCGAATTTGCAAGGAGTTGCCCAGGAAGGGTGAAGCGCGACAACCCTACCTTGCGGGTCGGCTCACCTCTTGCCGATGCGCTCCTTGAGGGCGCTCGCGACCGCCGGCGGGACCAGGTCGCGGACGTCGCCGCCGAAGGTCGCCATTTCCTTCACCCCGGTCGAGGAGAGGAAGCTGTAGTGAGGCGAGGCGATCACGTAGATGCTCTCGATCCCGGGATCGAGTTTGCGGTTCAGCTGCGCCATCTCGAACTCGTACTCGAAGTCGGAGATCGCCCGCATGCCCTTGACGATCGCGTGGGCGCCGTTTTCGCGCGCGAACTCGACCAGCAGGGTGGAGAAGATCTGCACCTCGACGTTGTCGAGCGAGGCGGTCGCTTCGTCGAGGAAGTCGCGGCGCTCGGCCGCCGTGAAGAGCGTCTTGTTCTTGCGCAGGGGGTTGTTGACGACGCCGACGACGACCCGGTCGAAGACGTTGGAGGTGCGGGTGATGATGTCGAGATGGCCGTTGGTGACCGGGTCGTAGGTGCCCGGGCAGACGACCGTCCCGTTGCGCTCGCTCACTCGCCGGCCCCTCCGTAGATCGAGACGTCGGCGGCGCCGTAGCGACGCTGCCGCAGCCGCTCCAGGGTGCGGATCGCGAGCGGCCGCCGGGCGCCGCTCTCGACGACGGCGCGGCCACCGGGCGCGAGCACGCCGGGCAGGTGCGTCTCCAGTTCACGGGCCACGAGGTCGGCGAGTTTATACGGGGCATCGACGAAGACGAGGTCGTAGCGGCGCCCGTTCGGGGGGTCGGCGGCGGTGCGGGCCAGCCACGAGCCGGCCTCGGCGCGGACCAGCTCCGCCCGGTCGGCGAGCCCGAGCATCTCGACGTTGCCGAGCGCCGGGCGGGTGTCGCGGTCGACCAGCGTGGCCCGCTCCGCGCCGCGCGACAGCGCCTCGATCGCCAGCGCCCCGGTGCCGCAGTAGAGGTCGAGGACGACAGCGCCCTCGACCCGCTCCCCCAGCGTCGAGAAGACCGCCTCGCGGACCCGCTCGGAGGTCGGCCGCACCTTCCACCCCCGCGGTGCCACCAACCGCCGCCCCTTCAGCTCCCCCGCGATGACGCGCACCCGACACCCCCCTTCGACGCTTGTGGCCCGCTGGGCGACAAGCGTGGGCACGACGCTTGTCGTCGTATCGATGACACGCCTGGGATTGTCACAGCGGGATCGGGTCGGCGGCGCCGGCGCCGAAGCGGCGGCGGGCGGCCTCGAGCAGGGGGCCGAGGGCGGGGTCCTCGAGCGAGCCGTGCTCGCGCAGCAGCGCCACCACCTCGTCGCGGGCTTCGATCAGGGCGGCGCCGTCCTCGGGCAGGGAGGCGACGGCGAAGCGCGGCAGGCCGCTCTGGCGGGTCCCCAGGATCTCCCCCTCGCCGCGCAGTTCGAGGTCGACCTCGGCGAGCCGGAAGCCGTCCGCGGTGCCCTCGACGGCGCCCAGCCGGCGGCGCGCCATCTCCCCCGCCTCGGCGGCGAAGAGCAGGCACTGGGAGGCGTGCTCGCCGCGCCCCACCCGGCCGCGCAGCTGATGCAGCTGGGAGACGCCGAAACGCTCCGCCCCCTCGATCACCATCACGGTCGCGTTCGGCACGTCGATCCCGACCTCGATCACCGTCGTCGCCACCAGCACGTCGGTCTCCCCGGCAGCGAAGGCGCGCATCGCCTCCCCCTTCTCGGTCGTCGGCATCTGGCCGTGCAGGAGACCGACGCGGAAGTCGCGCAGCGGCCCGCGCCGCAGCCGCTCGGCCTCCTCCCCGGCCGCCTTGCCGGGCAGTTTCTCGGAGACCTCCACCAGCGGGCAGACGACGAAGGCCTGGCGCCCTTCGCGCAGCCGCGCGCACAGGAAGTCGTAGACGACCTGGCGGTCGCCCTCGCCGACCACTTTCGTGGTGACCGGCTTGCGCCCCGCGGGCAGCTCGTGCAGGGCGGTCGTGTCGAGGTCCCCGTAGGCGGTCAGCGACAGCGTGCGCGGGATCGGCGTCGCGGTCATGTGGAGGACGTGCGGGGCCATGCCCTCGACGCCCTTGGAGTCGAGGGCGCGCCGCTGCTCGACCCCGAAGCGGTGCTGCTCGTCGACCACGCAGAGACCGAGCCGCGCGAACCGCACCGTCGGCTCGATCAGCGCGTGGGTGCCGAGGATCAACCCCAGCTCGCCGGTCGCCAGCTGGTCCAGGGCCTGGCGGCGGACCGGGGCCGGCGTGGCGCCGGTGAGCAGCGCGAAGGGGACCGCCTCGGCGGCGAGCAGCCGCCCGAGCGTGATCGCGTGCTGCTCGGCGAGGGTCTCGGTGGGCGCCATCAGCGCCGCCTGGTGGCCGGCTTCGAGCGCCCGCAGCATCGCGTAGACGGCGACCACCGTCTTGCCGGAGCCGACCTCCCCCATCAGCAGCCGCTGCATCGGCTCACCCGAGTCGAGGTCGCGGTCGACGTCGGCAAACGCGGCGCGCTGGTCGGCGGTGGGCGCGAAGGGCAGGGCCTCCAGCCAGCGCTCCACCGCCCCGCCCGGCCGCCCGAACCGCGGCGCCGGCCGGGCGCGCCGGTGGCTCGCCTTGCGGGTCGCCAGCAGGGCCTGGTGCAGGAAGAGCTCTTCGAAGCCGAGCCGCCCCCGCGCGTCCTCGAGCTCCTCGGGGGAGCTTGGGAAGTGCGCCGCCCGGATCGCCGCCCCCACGTCGCCCAGCCTTCGCCTCACGCGCAGTTCGGCGGGCAGCCCCTCGATCGCATTGGGAGCGAGCCGCACGGCCTGCTCGGCCCATTCACGAATCTTCTTCGGCGGCAGATCCTCGGTGGCCGGGTGGACCGGCAGGAAGGAGCCTCCGGCGCGCGGGTCCTGCCCCCGATCATGAGGACTGCGCGCGAGGTATACGTGCTCGCCCTCATGATCGGGGTCACCCGCGCGAGGAGCGTCTTCCTCCGGGACGCCGGCCCCCGAGACCATCTCCCATTCCTGCACGGTCAGGCCCTTCGGGCTGCGCTTGCCCGTGATCAGGATCTGGGCGCCTTTTTCCAGTTTGCCGCTGATCCAGGGCTGGTTGAACCACGTGGCCCGCACGCTGTCGGTCTCGTCGCCGACCCTGACCCCGACCATCGTCAGCTTCCCCCGCCGGAAGGGACGCGGCGGGTTCCCCAGCACCGTCACCAGCACCGTTCCGGTCTCGCCAGCCTCAAGGCTCGCCAGCGGCCGGACCTGGCGGTCGCGGTGGCTGTGGGGGAAGCGGTAGAGGAGGTCGCCGACCGTCGCGATCCCCGCGCTGCGCGCCACCTCGGCGAGCTTCGGGCCGACCCCGTCGAGCGCCTCGACGCCCGCCTCGAGCACGCTCGGGCGCGGCCAATGCAGCGGCGCGTCGCGCAGCTCGGCGCGGCTGGGCTCGCCGATCCCGGCGAAGCCTCGCACCGCTACTGCGCCGCGAGCAGCCACCACCAGCTGGGCTGTCCCCCCTCGTGCTTCTCCAGCTCGACCCCCTCGGGCACGTGGGCGTCGACCTGGTCGAGCCGGATCGGCGCCGCGGCACCGCCGATCACGGTGACGATCTCGGCGCCCGCGGCGAGGATCGCGATCGTCTCCGAGAGCGTCGACCCGGCACCGCCCCAGGCGACGATCTCGCCGGCCACGAAGCCGACCGCGTCGCCGCGCTTGAAGCGACCCTGGGCGTCGTCGCGGGCCGCGGGCGCCACGCCGCCGGTCGCCACGTCGGCGAGCGCCGCCTCGAGCCGCCCGGCGTTCTCCTCCAGTGTCGCCGCCGGGTCGAGCTCCACCAGCGCCAGGAGGCTCGCCTGCTGGGAGGTCGCGGGGACCACCCGGGCCGGCTTCTCCGACAGTTCACAGGCGCGCTCGGCCGCCATGATCACGTTCGAGGAGCTGGGCAGGACGAGGACTTCCTCGCTCCGCACCCCGTGGATCCCGGCGAGCAGCTCCGAGGTGGATGGGTTGAGCGTCTCGCCGCCGGGGACGACATCGGCGCCGAGCTCGCGGAAGAGCCGTTCCAGCCCCGCCCCGGCGGCGACCGCCACCACACCGGTCCGCCCGGCGGTGATCCGCGCGTCGCGTTCGGCCACCTGCTGGCGCATGTCGGCGACGTCGACGTTGGTCACCTCGCCGACCCCGTCGAAGAGGCCCATCGCCACCTCCGGCGTGTCGGTGTGGACGTGGACCTTGAGCGTCGCTTCGTCGCCGACCACCAGCACCGAGTCGCCGAGCGCCTCCAGGCGCGGCAGCACGGCGCGGTCGTCGAGCCCCTCGCCGGAGACGATGAAGTTCGTGCAGTAGCGGTAGCGGCTGTCCTCGTGGTGCGGGCGGGTCAGCTTCGGCGGCTCGTGGTGGGCGACCTCCGGGAACGGCGAGCCGTCGCCGCGCAGCCCGGCGACCACGCCGGCCATGATCAGCACCAGGCCGTGGCCGCCCGCGTCGACCACGCCGGATTCGCGCAGCACCTCGAGCTGCTCCGGCGTCCGCGCCACCGCCCGCTCGCCGTCGGAGATCGCCCGCTCCAGCACCTCGGCGAGGATCGCGTCCTGCTGGTCTTCGGAGACGTCGGCGCCGAGCCGCTGCTTGTCGGCGGAGAGGTGGGCGAGCTGGCGGGTCAGCGAGTGGGCCATCTCGCGGAAGACGGTCAGCATCGTCCCCTCGGCGGGCTCGCGCACCGAGTCGTAGGCGGCGTCGGCGGCCGAGGCGAAGGCGGCGGCGACCAACAGCGGGTCGACCAGCTCGCCCGGCCGCGAGGCCAGCTCCTCGGCGGCGCCGCGGACGATCTGGGAGAGGATCACGCCCGAGTTGCCGCGCGCGCCCATCAGCGCCGCCCGCGCCAGCGCCTGGACCAGCGCCGTCCGCCCCACCTCGTCGACCGCCGCGCCTTCGACGCCGCGGTCGACCCGGTCGAGCTCCTCCAGCACGGCGCGCAGCGTCATCGCCATGTTGTCGCCGGTGTCGCCGTCGGCGACCGGGAAGACGTTCAGGTCGTTCACCTCCTGCCGCCGCGCCTCGAGCGAGGCCAACGCAGAGCTGACGACCCGCCTGAAGCGGGCAATCGATGGATCGGGCATGAGGGCTAAAAACTAGTGGCCGGACGCGACGTACGCCGCGTTTATCGATACCTTCACCCTCTCCACCCGCGGGTGGACGACCATCCCCGCCGATTTCCCCCCCAGGGCCGATGCACGGCCCCGGCGATCGCCATAGCCTCCTGCGGGCCCCGCGCGATCCAGCACCCAGTCACGGAAGGAGACCAATGCGCCGCTTCGCCACCTGGACCACCGGACACCGAAAGACGGTGATCTTCGGCTGGATCGCAGCCCTGATCGTCATCGGTGGCTTCGCCGGTTCGAAGGGCGCCAGCTTCTCCGAAGAATTCAAACTGCCGGCCTCCGACTCGACCGAAGCCTACGAACTGCTGGAAGACAACTTCCCGCAGCAGTCCGGCAGCACCGCCCAGATCGTCTTCAAGGCCGAAGAAGGGGTCGAGACGCCCCAGGTCCGCAAGACGATGGAAGGCGTCTTCAAGCAGGTCGAAGAAGAGCCGCACGTCAGCGAAGTGGCCAGCCCCTACGGCGGCGCGGGCGGCGCGGCGGCGATCTCCGAAGACGGCAAGATCGCCTACGCGACGATCCAGTACGACGTCCAGAGCAACAAGCTCGACAAATCGAGCACCAAAAACATCATCCACACCGCCCAGAGCGCCGACGGCAACGGCCTCGAAGTGCAGCTCGGCGGCCAGCCGATCGAAGAAGCCAAGGAACAGAGCGGCGACTCCTCCTTCGGCATCGGCCTGCTGGCGGCGATCATCATCCTGCTGATCGCCTTCGGCTCGGTGGTGGCGATGGGGCTGCCGATCATCACCGCGCTGTTTTCGCTCGGCGTCGGCCTCAGCCTGGTGACGCTCTCCACCTACGTGCTGAAGACCGCCAACTTCGCGCCGGTGCTGGCGGCGATGATCGGGCTCGGGGTCGGGGTCGACTACGCGCTGTTCATCCTCACCCGCTTCCGCAACAACCTCGACGAGGGGCTGGCGCCGCGCGACGCGGCGATCCGCGCCGTCGACACCGCGGGCCGCGCGGTCCTCTTCGCGGGGACGACGGTGATCATCGCCCTGATGGGGATGTTCCTGTTGAACATCACCTTCCTCTACGGGGTCGCGGTCGCCGCGGCGCTCTCGGTGCTGCTGACGATGATCGGGGCGCTGACCCTGCTGCCGGCGCTGCTCGCCTGGGTCGGACACCGGGTCAACAAGTGGAAGATCCCGGGCCTCGGCGGCGGCCGCAACACGATGCGCGAAGACACCCGCTGGTACGCCTGGAGCCGGGTGATCCAGCGCCGGCCGTGGGCTGCCGCCCTCCTCTCGGGCGGCCTCCTGCTCGCCCTCTGCATCCCCACCCTGTCGCTGCGGCTCGGCGTCAACGACGCGGGCACCAACCCGCAGGGCGAAACGACGCGCGAAGCCTACGACCTGCTCGCCGAAGGCTTCGGCCCCGGCTTCAACGGCCCGTTCGTGATGGTCTCGGCGCTACCCAAGAACGGCGAAGGCGCGAGCATCGAACAGCTCTGCTCGACGCTGGAAAAGGAAGAAGGCGTCGCCTCGGTCACCAAAGTCACGTTCAACCAGAAGAAGAACGTCGGCCTCTGCAACGTCTACCCGACCACCTCGCCACAGAGCGCCGCGACCACGGAACTGCTCGACCACATCCGCGGCGACCTGATCCCGCCGATCGAGGCGAAGACCGGCGCGGTCATGCACGTCGGCGGCATCACCGCGATCTTCGAGGACTTCGGCGACGCGATCTCCGAAAAGCTGCCGCTCTTCATCGGCGTCGTCATCCTGCTCTCGGCGCTCCTGCTGATGGCCGTGTTCCGCTCGGTTCTGGTGCCGCTGAAGGCGATCGTGATGAACCTGCTGAGCATCGGCGCCGCCTTCGGCATCGTCGTCGCCGTGTTCCAGTTCGGTTGGGGGTCGAGCGTGATCGGGGTCGACAAGACCGGCCCGATCATCGCCTTCTTCCCGATCTTCCTGTTCTCGATCGTCTTCGGGCTGTCGATGGACTACGAGGTGTTCCTGATGTCGCGGATCCACGAGGAGTGGGAGCACAAAAAGAACGCCTCCGAAGCGGTCACCCGCGGTCTCGCCCTGACCGGCCGCGTGATCACCGCGGCGGCAGCGATCATGATCACCGTCTTCGCCTCCTTCCTGCTCGGCGAAGAACGGGTCGTCAAGCTGTTCGGCCTCGGCCTCGCCTCGGCGGTTCTCGTCGACGCGGTGATCATCCGCTCGATCCTCGTCCCGGCGATCATGCAGCTGTTCGGCAAGGCCGCCTGGTGGATGCCCGAATGGCTCTCGAACATCCTCCCCAACCTGGCCGTCGACCCGCCCGACACCCCGGTCGACGGCGCCGCGAACCCGAACGTCGCCACCGAGAGCGAGTAATCCGTCACGCTGCGTCTGCGTTTGACCTTCTCAGGGAAGGTCGGATGCAGACGCAAGCCGCCCACCCCGAAAGGCTAAGACGCAAGCCATCCGCCCCGAAAGGGGCGGGCGCACCGGGGCCGCCTGCCCTCAGGCGGCCTTGGTGACCTTGTTGCTCTTCAGGCAGCGGGTGCAGACGTAGGTGCGGACGGGGCGACCGTTCTCCTCGATCCGGACCTTCTGCAGGTTCGGGCCGAAGCGGCGCTTCGTCGCGACCATCGAGTGGCTGCGGGACTGGCCGAATGCGGGCTTCTTGCCGCAGCTGTGACAAACCTTTGCCATGGGACGCAGGATGGTACCCGGTCCGGCGTGCAGGCGTCGCTGAGCGGCGCTCCCGGTCGGCCGCACTCGCGCCCCCGGAGCCACCGCGCCGGCGGCGCGGGTCAGCCGAGCTCGCGCTTGAGCAGGGCCATCCGCGCCACGGTCAGCGCCGCGTTGCGCCCCTGGTCGCGCTTGCCGCCGCCCGCCCGCGCCAGCGCCTGCTCCATCGTGTCGCAGGTGATGACGCCGAAGGCGCAGGGGACGCCGGTCTGCAGCTGGACGTCCTGGACCCCGCGCGCCGACTCGCCGCAGACGTAGTCGAAGTGGGCGGTCTCGCCGCGGATCACCACGCCGAGGCAGGCGACCCCGGCGAACTCGCCGGTGTCGGCCAGGGCCCGCGCCGCGAAGGGCAGCTCATAGGCCCCGGGCACCGAGTGGTGAGCGACCTGCTCGGCCGCGACCCCGGCCACCTCGAACCCCGCCTCGGCGCCGAAGACCAGCCGCTGCGCGAGGTCCTCGTAGAAGCGCCCGACCACCACCGCGAAGCGCAGCGAGGCGAGCGCCTCGCGCTCGGCGGCGTCGAACCGCTCCAGGAACTCGCCGGGCTCAGCCATCGGCGACAGCCGACTCGTCGGTGCCCGCGGCGTCGTCCCCGTGGCCCTCGCGCCGCTCGTCGCGTTCCTCCTCTTCGTGGAGCATTTCCTCGTCGAGGTCCAGCCCCTGGTGGTGGAGGATGTGGCCCATCTTGTCGCGCTTGGTCCGCAGGTAGGACTCGTTGTGCTGGTTGGGGGCCGACTCGATCGGCACCTGTTCGGTGACCGAGAGCCCGTAGCCCTCCATGCCGACGATCTTTTTCGGGTTGTTGGTGATGATCCGGATGCTCGAGAGCCCCAGGTCGCCGAGGATCTGGGCGCCGATCCCGTAGTCGCGCAGGTCGGCGGGCAGGCCGAGCTTGAGGTTCGCCTCGACCGTGTCGGCGCCCTCCTCCTGCAGTTTGTAGGCGCGCAGCTTGTTCAGCAGGCCGATCCCGCGACCCTCCTGGGCGAGGTAGAGGAGCACGCCCATCCCCTCCCGCTCGATCATCGCCAGCGAGGCCTCGAGCTGCTCGCCGCAGTCGCAGCGCATGCTGTGGAAGACGTCGCCGGTCAGGCACTCGCTGTGCACGCGGACGAGCACGTCGGCGGCGCCGTCGACATCGCCCTTGACCATCGCCACGTGGTGTTTGTCGTCGACCAGCGAGCGGTAGCCGACCGCGGTGAAGTCGCCGAAGGCGGTCGGCAGCCCGGTCGCCACGACCCGCTCGACCAGCTTCTCGGTGCGCCGCCGGTAGGCGATCAGGTCGGCGACCGTGATCATCTTCAGCCCGTGCCGGGCGCAGTAGGGGACGAGGTCGGGGACGCGGGCCATCGAGCCGTCGTCGTTCATCACCTCGCAGATCACCCCGGCCGGGATCAGCCCGGCGAGACGGGCCAGGTCGACGCTCGCCTCGGTGTGGCCGGTGCGCTCCAGGACGCCGCCCTCTTTGGCCATCAGCGGGAACATGTGGCCCGGGACGACGATGTCGCGCGGTCCCGAGTCGGGGTCGATCGCCACCTGGATGGTGTGGGCGCGGTCGTGGGCGGAGATCCCGGTGCTGACCCCGCCGGCGGCCTCGATCGTCACCGTGAAGGCGGTCTGCAGCGGCGCCTCGTTCTTCGCCGCCATCAGGTTGAGGCCGAGCTTGCGGCAGCGCTCCGGGGTCAGCGCCAGGCAGATCAGACCGCGCGCCTCCTTGGCCATGAAGTTGACCGCCTCGGGCGTCGCGAACTGCGCCGCCATCACCAGATCGCCCTCGTTCTCGCGGTCTTCGCCGTCGCAGACGACGATCATCTTGCCGCGGCGGATGTCTTCGATCGCTTCCTCGATCGTCGCGAAGGGGCTGTCGGCGACGTCGCCGCCGGTCTGCTCGTCGACGGGGCTCGGCACCTGCTCGTCGACCGTGCCGGGCGTCCGCCGGCCGCCGGGCTCGGCGTCGCTGCTGTGGATGGTTCCCTCCTGGCTCACGATTGCTCCTTTCGCACGAATGGTGACATGAGCCGCTCGACGTACTTGGCGAGCACGTCGACCTCGACGTTCAGCGAGGCGCCGGGGACGGCGTCGCCGAGGTTCGTCCGCTCCAGGGTCTCGGGGATCAGCGAGACCTCGATCCAGCCCTCGCCGAGCGCCGCGACGGTGAGGCTGACCCCGTTCAGGGCGATCGACCCCTTGTCGACGACGTAGCGCAGCAGGTCGGCCGGGACCTCGACCCGGAGGCGCCGCGCGAAGCCGTCCTCCGCGACCTCCAGCACCCGGCCCGAGCCGTCGGCGTGCCCCTGGACGATGTGGCCGCCGAGCCGCTCCTCGGCGCGGGTGGCGAGCTCCAGGTTGACCCGCGCGCCGGGCTCCAGCGCCCCGATCACGGTCACCGCGAGCGTCTGGTTCATCGCCTCGGTGGCAAAGCCCCGCGCGTCGGCCTCGGTGGCGGTCAGGCAGACGCCGTTGACGGCGATCGAGTCGCCGAGCCCGATCTCCGCCCCGAGCCGGGTCGCGATCCGCAGCCGCGCCCCCTCGGCGCCCGCCGCGACCGTCTCCACGCTGCCGATGTCCTGCACCAGTCCGGTGAACATCACCACTCCTTGAATCGGGTCTTGATCAAAGTGTCCTCCCCCACCGCCTCGGCCTCGCTCGGCGAGCCTTCGAGGCGGGTGGGCGCGAGCTCCGGGGCGCCGCCGCCGAGGATCAGGGGGGCGACGAAGACGCGCGCCTCGTCGATCTCCCCGGCGGCGGCGAAGGCGCCCGCGAGCGTCGCGCCGCCCTCCAGCAGCAGGCTGGTGACGCCGCGGCGGCCGAGCTCGGCGAGCGCCGCGCCGACCCGCTCGGCGGGGCCCGCGCCCGCCGCGAGGACCGTCTCGGCGCCGGCCGCCAGCAGCGCTTCCAGCCGGCGCGGGTCGGCGTCGGGGCCGTGCACCACGGTCAGCGGCGCTTCGTCGAGCGTCGCCAGCAGCCGGCAGTCGAGCGGCAGGCGGGCGGCGCCGTCGAAGACCACGCGCAGCGGCTGGCGCGCCTCGCCGCCCATCCGCGCGGTCAGCAGCGGGTCGTCGGCGAGGACGGTGCCGATCCCCACCGCGATCGCGTCGCATTCGCCGCGCCAGACGTGGACCAGCTCGCGGCTGCGCTCGCCGGAGATCCAGGGCGAGGCGCCCGCCGGGGTCGCGGTGCGCCCGTCGAGCGACATCGCCGTCTTCAGCACGACCAGCGGCAGGCCGGTGATCCCGTGCTTGCGGAAGGGCTGGTTGAGCAGGCGGGCCGCCCCGGCGAGCTCGCCGTCGGGCGCCGCGAAGGCGACCTCGACGCCACCGGCGCGCAGCTGCTCCGGGCCGCGCCCGGCCGCCTTCGCGGTCGGATCGTCGGAGGCGATCGCCACGCGGGCGAGGTCGGCCTCGAGGATCGCCTCGACGCAGGGCGGCTGGCGACCGTGGTGGGCGCACGGCTCGAGCGTCACGTACATCGTCGCCCCGGCGACGTCCTCCGCCCGGCGCGCGGCGTCGGCCAGCGCCGCCCGCTCGGCGTGCAGGCCGCCGAGCTCGGCGTGGAAGCCCTCCCCGATAACCTTCCCGTCGCGGACGACGACCGCGCCGACCAGCGGATTGGGGCTCACCCGGCCCCGGCCGGCCTCGGCCAGCGCGAGCGCCCGACGCAGGAACTCAGAATCGCCTGGTGTGGTTGATTGACCAGTCAATCAGTCGATTCTACCCCCGCTTCGACCCCTCGTCCCCGTACTGTTGGGGGCCGCCTTGAAGTTGATCATCCAGATCCCCTGCCTGAACGAGGAAGAGACGCTGCCGGCGACGATCGCCGACCTGCCGCGCTCCCTCGAGGGCTTCGACTCGGTCGAGCTGCTGGTCGTCGACGACGGCTCCACCGACCGCACCGTCGCGGTCGCCCGCGAGTGCGGGGTCGAGCACATCGTCCGGCTCACCAATAACCGCGGACTCGCGGCCGGGTTCCAGGCCGGGCTCGACGCCTGTCTGAAGCTCGGCGCCGACGTCGTCGTCAACACCGACGCCGACAACCAGTACGCGGGCGCCGACGTCGCCAAGCTGGTCGCGCCGATCCTCGCGGGCGAGGCCGACATGGTGGTCGGCGACCGCCAGGTGGCCGAGATCGAGCACTTCTCCGACGCCAAGAAACAGCTCCAGCACTGGGGCAGCTGGGTCGTGCGGCGCGTGTCCAACACCGAGGTCACCGACACCACCTCCGGCTTCCGCGCCTACAACCGCGAGGCGGCGCTGCAGCTCTCGGTGGTCGACAACTTCACCTACACGCTGGAGAGCCTCGTGCAGGCGGGCAAGATGCTGGTCGCCGTCGACGAGGTGCCGGTCGCCACCAACCCGCAGACCCGCGAGTCGCGGCTGGCCGGCTCGACCGGCGACTACGTGCGCCGCAACACCCCGGCGATCCTGCGGATCTACGCGCGCTACGAGCCGCTGCGCGCGTTCGTGACGGCGGCGATCGTGGTCGGGGTGCTGGCCCTCGTGGCCTGGCTCCCGTTCCTGATCGACGCGATCTTCAACGGCAAGTCGAGTGGCCACATCCAGTCGCTGATCCTCGGCGCGGTGCTGATGATCACCGCGGTGCAACTGTTCGCGCTCGGCGTGCTCGGCGACCTGCTGGCCGGGCAGCGGGTGATGACGCAGCGCATCTTCGAGCGGGTGCGGCGGGTCGAGCTGGCGCTCGGCGTGGCGCCCTCCCACTACGAACCGGGCGCGAGCCGGCCGAGCTCCTCCGAGGCGCCGACCGAGGCCCACGGCACGCCGCCCGCCGAGGCGCCGACGGAGGTCGTCAGCCCCGACGAATCGCCGACCGAGGTCGAGCGATGAGCGGGCCCAGCGGGAACGGCGCCGGCCAGGCCGGCGCCCCGTCGGCAGGCAAAACGGCGGCCACGTCGGCCGACTACGGCCGCACCGCGAGCTTCCTGGCGGTCGGCGTGGGGCTCACCGGGGTCATCACCTACGCCTACTTCCTGGTCGCCTCGCACACCCTCTCGGGCAAGGACTACGGCCAGATCACCGTGCTCTGGTCGGCGGTCTTCATCACGATCTCGGCGCTCTACCGGCCAATCGAACAGCTGCTCAGCCGTCACATCTCCGAGCGCGAGGTGCGCGGGCAATCGGTGAGCGAGCCGATGAGGGTCGCCTCGACGATCCAGTTCGGCCTCTCCCTGCTCTTCGCGGTGCTGGCGCTGGCGCTGCGCGGGCCGATCCAGGACAGCCTCCTGGAGGGCAACGAAACCCTCTACTGGATCTTCTTCACCTCGGTGCTCTTCTACGCGGCGAGCTACTTCGCCCGCGGCTTCCTCGCCGGCAAACAGCAGTTCGGGCTCTTCGTCGCGCTGATCCTGAGCGAATCATGCTTCCGGACGATCTTCGCGGTGCTGGTCGTGGTCGGCATCCTCAGTGGCCAGGGCTGGGTCGCGGTCGGCATCACCGCCGCCCCGGCGCTCTCCCTGATGGTGGTGCCGTTCGCCTTCGCCCGCAAAGCGCAGCAGGACCGCGCCGCGGCGCGCCCCGCCGACCTGGCGCCCGGCACCGCCGACCTGGTGCCCGGCACGCCCGACCTGGCGCCCGGCACGCCCGGACGCGAAGCGGAGGACGTGCCGGAGGAAAACGCCTCACCCGCCTCCGATCGCAATCTGACTCCTTCGGAGTCGGGTGAGGCGTTCTCGCTGCGGCACGGCGGCGGGTTCGCGGCCGCCGTCCTGCTGATCATGTTCTCCGAACAGGCCTTCCTCAATGCCGGGCCGATCATCGTGCGCGGCCTGCAGGGCGCGACCGAGGCCGGGATCATCTTCAACATCCTGATGCTGGCGCGGGCTCCGCTGCAGCTCTTCCAGTCGGTCTCGACCTCGATCCTCCCCCACCTCACCAGCCTCCACGCCTCCGACGATGCCGACAGCGGCCGCGAGTTCTCCCACACGGTGAGAATGGTCCTGCTGGGGATCGTCGGCTTCACCGCGCTGGTCGCCGTCGTGGTGCTGATCGCCGGGCCGAAGTGCATGCACATCGCCTTCGGCAAGGAAGGCAGCTATGACCGCCTCGGCCTGCTGCTGGTCACCTTCGGCATGGGTCTCTACCTCGCCTCGGTGACCCTCAACCAGGCCTGCGTCGCCCAGGGCCAGGTGCGGCGGGCGGCGGCGCGCTGGATCACCTGCGCGGGGGTCTTCATCGCCTGGAACTTCCTGCCGATCGTCGCCGACGAGCAGCGCCGCGTCGAGGTCGGCTTCCTGGTCGCCGCCGGGGTCCTCTTCACGCTGCTCCTGTGGGTGTACCGCCGGCCCCGCGCCGTCCACCCCGAGGACATCCCGATCCCGGGCTCCACCGAAGAGCTCGAGACGCAGATCGCGATGCTCGACGAGAACATCTGAGGCGCGTCATCCGGGCGTGCGGTGTCGTGGAATCAACCATCTAGTGACCTGAGTCGTTAATCGGCAGGCATCGGCCTGCCGCCGTCGAAGTCGTCGCCATCGCAAGCGACGATTGGAGGCCTGATGGCCCGACGTGTGGACGTGACGCTGAGCGAGGAGGAACGCGAGGTCCTGGCGCGCTGGGCGCGGCGGCCGAGGAGCGCCCAGGCCCTGGCGCTGAGGTGCCGGATCGTCCTGGCGGCGGCCGAAGGGCGGCGGAGCAAGGAGATCGCCGAGGATCTCGGCTGCACCACGCAGACCGTGGGGAGGTGGCGTGGCCGCTTCGCCCGCCGGGGGATCGACGGCCTGCACGACGAGCCGAGGCCCGGTCAGCCACGGAAGATCAGCGACGCCGACGTCGAGCGGGTGATCGTGAAGACGCTGGAGGAGAAGCCGGTCGACGCAACCCACTGGTCGACCCGCTCGATGGCCGCCGCGACCGGCCTCAACCAGACGGCGGTCAGCCGCATCTGGCGGGCCTTCGGCCTGAAGCCACATCAGAGCGAGCACTTCAAGCTCTCGCCCGACCCCCAGTTCGTCGACAAGGTCCGCGACATCGTCGGGCTCTACCTGAACCCCCCGGAGGCCGCCGTGGTCCTCTGCGTCGACGAGAAGTCACAGATCCAGGCGCTGGAGCGCTCGGCGCCGATCCTGCCGCTGATGCCCGGCGTGCCCGAAAGGCAGACCCACGACTACGTCCGCAACGGCACCACCAACCTCTACGCCGCCCTCGAGGTCGCCTCCGGCAAGGTGATCGCCGAGATGACCCCGAGGCATCGGGCCGAGGAGTTCCGCAGGTTCCTGAACCAGATCGAGCGCTCGGTCCCCGAGGGGCTCCAGGTCCACGTCGTGCTCGACAACTCCTCCACCCACAAGACGCCGCAGATCCGGCGGTGGCTGAAGGGCCACCCACGATTCACCTTCCACTTCACCCCCACCTACAGCTCCTGGCTGAACCTGGTCGAGCGCTGGTTCGCGGAGCTGACCACGAAATGGATCAAGCGGGGCTCACATCGCTCGGTGCGCGACCTCGTCGCCTCGATCCGCACCTGGATCGAGAACTGGAACGACGAACCCAGGCCCTACGTCTGGCACAAGGACGCCGACGAGATCCTCGACGGGCTCGCCGCCTACTGCCAAAGGATTAACGACTCAGGTCACTAGGCGGAACGAGCGGCGGATCGTCGGACCCCCTCGCGAACGGCGGGGAGGTTCGCCCGGATGACGCGCCCGGCACCCTGCGCGTCTCGGCGTCCTCGGGCTTGCCTTTGCCCACCGGCAAAGGCTGCGCCCTGCGTCCTTGATCCGCTTGGCCAGGCGCGCCCCCGGTCACACCCTGCCGTGGAATCAACCATCTAGGGTCCCGCCATGGGCCACCACGACGCCGTCCTGATCCTGATCGCCGGCGTCCTGCTGGCGGCGGGGATCGTCGGGGCGCTGCTGGCCGATCGGGTGCGGGTCCCGGCCCTGCTGCTCTTCCTGGCGCTGGGGATGCTGGCGGGCTCCGAAGGCATCGGCGGCATCCACTTCGCCGACTACGAGCTGGCCCGCACGCTGGGCACGATCGCGCTGGTCCTGATCCTTTTCGAGGGCGGCCTCACCTCGGGGTGGTCGGAGATCCGCCCGGTGCTCGGCACGGCCGCCTCGCTGGCCACCCTGGGGACGCTGGCGACGGCGCTGCTGGCGGGCGTGGCGGCGAAGCTGATCTTCGACGTCGGCTGGCTGGAAGGGATGATCATCGGCGCCGCGATCGCCGCCACCGACTCGGCGGCGATCTTCGCGGTGCTGCGCAACTCGACCCTGGAGAAACGGCTCGCCCGCTCGCTGGAGGGCGAGTCGGGGATGAACGACCCGGTCGCCCTGCTGCTGGTGATCGGCTTCATCGAATGGATCCAGGTGCCGAGCTTCGGCGCCCTCGACATGGTCGGCCTGATGGCGCTGAAGCTCGCCGTCGGGGCCGCCGTCGGGCTGCTGCTGGGACGGGCCGCGGTCTGGGCCCTCTCCCGGGTGGAGCTGCCCTCCGACGGCATCTATCCGGTGGCGACGATCGCCACCGCGGCGCTCGCCTACGGCCTCTCGGAGGTCGCGCACGGATCGGGCCTGCTCGCGGTCTACGTGACCGCGCTGGCGCTCGGCTCGGCGCCGATCCCGGCCAAGCGCAGCGTCATCTCCTTCCACGAGGGGCTCGGCTGGGTGGCGCAGATCGGCCTCTTCATCCTGCTCGGGCTGCTCGTCTTCCCCGGCGACCTGGGCGGCGTCGCGGGCAAGGCGCTGGCGCTGTCGGCGGTGCTGATCTTCGTCGCCCGGCCGGTGGCGACCTTCGTCGCGACCGCGCTGGCGCCGTTCCGGATGCGGGAGAAGGTGATGCTGGGCTGGGCCGGGCTGCGCGGCGCGACGCCGATCTGGCTGGCGACCTTCCCGGTCGTCGCCGGGGTGCGCAGCGGCGAGGAAGAGTTCGCGATCGTCTTCTTCGTCGTCGTCTCCTCGACCCTCGTGCAGGGCGCCACCTTCGAGCCGCTGGCCCGGTGGCTGCGGCTGACCACCGACGAGCCGGCGCTGCCCCGGCACCTGATCGAGTCGGGGCGGATCCGCGAGATGGGCGGCGACGTGGTCGCCTTCCGCCTCCCCGGGGACGCCGCCGCGGTCGGGCACCGGGTGCGCGAGCTGGAACTGCCGCAAGAGGCGCTGGTCAACGTGATCGTCCGCGACGGGCACGCGATCCCGCCGCGCGGCTCGACCCTGCTGCAGGGTGGCGACGAGCTCCACATCCTCGTGCGGGGCGAGCTGCGCGACGAGGTCGAGGGCGACACCGAGCGCTGGGTGCGCGGGCCGATCGGCAAACCGGCGCCGCCGCCGCTGCCGCGCCGGGCCGCCTCCCAGGTCTTCTCGGTGCGCCCGCCGCGCCCGGGCGAGGACCCGGCCGCGCCGCGGCAGATCGACGGCATCGCGGTCCTCGCCCTGCTGCGCAGCCGCCGCGACGAGGTCGGGGCGATGGCGGCCCTGGCCGACGGTCGCTACGCGGTCACCAGCTCCGACCTGGTCGCGATCGGCGGCCGCCGCGCCCTGGCCGCCTGGTGCGAGCGCCGCGCCGAGGCCCGCGAGATCGACACCGAGGAGAAGGCCTGGCTGCAGGAGATCACCGGCGCCCTGATCGCCCGCGGCCGCAGGCTCTGAGGGCGGCGCTTTCCGGCGCCCCGGTCGTCCCCGCCGCGGTGGGCGTTCGCAGTTCTCCGCGCTATCCGCGGATTACTGCGAACTCATCCGGGGCACGACCGCCGGCGTTCGCAGTTCTCCGCGCTATCCGCGGATTACTGCGAACGCGACGGGTGGGGCGGCTTGCGGGCGATCGGCGGGTCAGAGGCCGAGGCCGGCCACACCGGGCTCGTCCCAGCCGAGGTGATGGGCGACCTCGTGGCGGACGGTCCTGACGATCTGGGCGCGCAGCAGCCGGCGGTCCCAGCCGAAGTCGCGCTCCAGCGTGTCCTGGTAGATGACGATGTGGTCGCGGAAGTCGTCGCGGGCGACGGTGTCGCCGATGTAGTGGCCGTAGGCGTGGAACTGGTGGCCGAGGTCGGAGATCACGATCGGCACGTCCGCCAGGACCTCCTGGAATTCGGCGGGCAGCTCGTCGATCGCCTCGATCACGATTTCTTCGAACTCGCTCGGCTGCGCCTGGCCGGCGGGCAGGGTCGCCATCAGCTCGCTGCGCCGCGCGATCCGCCGGTACTCGTCCTCGGGCATCTCGCCGCGGCTCAGGAAGGCCGCGAGCAGACCGGCGACGAAGACGAAGGCGACCACGCCCGCCAGCAACTGGACCACACCGCCGACCCGACTCCAGGTGAACGGGTCCAGCACGAGGATCGCCAGCCCGATCAGAAAGCAGACCGTGACGATTATCCGAGCGGTCGAAGAAAGCCGTTCGCTCATATCCCCAGGGTAGCCACGCCCGAGCCCCGCGGCGACAGGCGGGGATGACCCTTCACTCACGAACTGCGGGGAGGTTCGTTCAGGGTCATCCCCGCCTGTCGAGGAGGCGCCCAGGCGAGGGTCTAGATGGCCGTGGCTACGACGCGCCCGCAGCCCGGGCGATTGCCTCGTAGGCGGCGGCGGGGTCGGCGCTGCCGAAGATCGCCGAGCCGGCGACGAATAGCGAGGCGCCGGCGTCGGCGATCGGGCCGGCGGTCGCGACGTCGATGCCGCCGTCGACCTCGATCGTGGCGGTGCCGACCAGCGGCCGCAGCCGTTCGACCTTGTCCGGCGAGGTGGCGATGAAGGACTGGCCGCCCCAGCCAGGGTTGACGCTCATGCAGAGGACCAGGTCGGCGAGGCCGCGCAGCTCGGCGACCGCCTCCACCGGGGTCCCCGGGTTGATCGCGATCCCGGCGCAGCACCCGAGGTCGCGGATCGCCGCCAGGGTGCGGTTGGCGTGCGGGGTCGCCTCGGCGTGGAAGGTGATCGAGTCCGCCCCGGCCTTGGCGAACTCCTCGATCTGGCGCTCCGGCGCCTCGATCATCATGTGGACGTCGATCGCCCCGCCCGCCGCGTGGACGATCTCGGCGACGGCGCCCGCCACCATCGGCCCGATCGTGATCGGGGGGACGAAGTGCCCGTCCATCACGTCGACGTGGATCACCCGCGCCCCGGCCGCCATCACCTCCTCGACCTGCGCCCCGAGCCGGGCGAAGTCGGCCGACAGGATCGACGGCGCCACCCGCGGGGCGGCGATCAGCTCGCGGAAACGGTCGCTCACGCGCCGGACCCTACTGCCTGGTCCCGAGGCGATCTGGGCCAGCCTGGCAAGGACACAGTGAGGGAGGGAAGGGGAGCGCATCCCCAATGCGTGACCCGACCCGAGAGACCGAGGACACAGCCAGGCGCCCCCAGATCGGCTCAGGTCGGCTTGAGCATCGACGCGCCGCAGGTCTGGCACTGCATGTCGGCCGTGTGGGTCATCCGCGCGATCGTCTGGTGTTCGCCGCACTCCGGGCACTGGGAGACGAGTTCGAAGCGGCTCAGGCAGTTGACGCAGCGCAGCCGGCCCGGCAGCTGCGTGGGGCGCAGCCAGGGCTCGCCGCACTGGGGGCACGGGGCCCGGTCGAGGACGCTGCTGCGGCTATCGGCCTCGGACATCCGCTTAATGATGCCTGGTCAGTCGGCTGATGAAAAAGCCGGTGGTCCGATCGCGGTCGGGACGCAGCTGCAGCGTTCGCGGCTCGTGCGGCGAGGCGAGGCCCGGGGCGAGGGCGCCGAGGTCGTCCAGCTCGAGCGCCGGCGCCCCTCCGGCGGCGGACGCCGCCAGCAGCGCCGCGACGCGGTCCTCGTTCTCGCGGCGGGAGATGGTGCAGGTCGAGTAGACCAGCGCGCCGCCCGGCCGCAGCACCCGCGCCGCGGCGAGCAGCGCCTTCTCCTGCACCGCGGCGAGCCGCTCGATCGTCCGCGGCGTCTTGCGCCAGCGCGCGTCCGGGCGGGAGGCGAGCGTGCCGAGGTCCGAGCAGGGCGCGTCGAGGAGGATGCGGTCGAACCCCTCCGGCAGCGGCAGGTCGGTCGCGTCGCCCTCGAAGACGGTGACCCCGTGGAGGTCGAGCCGGCGTGCCTGGGCGGCGATCTCGGCGGCGCGGCGCTCGTCGATCTCGACCGAGACGATCTCGCCGCGGTCCTCCATCCGGGCGGCGATCTGCCCGGTCTTGATCCCCGGCCCGGCGCACAGGTCGAGCACCGTCTCCCCCGCCTGCGGCGCGAGCACCTCGACCACCGCGGCGGAGCCGCGACTCTGCGGCGTCAACGCCCCCGCCGCGACCAGGCGGGGTACCGAGTCCCCGACCCGACCGGCGAAGACCAGCGACTCCGGCACCGCGAGCGGCCAGCCGCCGCCCGCCGGCGAGACGTCGACGCCCTCGCCGCGCAGGCGCGCCACCAGGTCGGCCCGCGCCGCCGCGTCGGCCGCCCGCATCGCCACCTCGGCGGGCCGGTTGCAGGCGGCGAGGAGCGCCCGGGCGGGCTCCGCGCCCAGCTCCTCCCACCACATCCGCGCCAGCCAGGGCGGCGCCGAGTGGGCGACCGCGGCCGCCTCGGGGGTCGAGTCGTCGCCGAGCAGCGCCGCGGTCAGCTCCTCGCGCTCGCGGGCGGCGCGACGCAGGATCGCGTTGACGAAGCCGGCGGCGTGGGCGGCCCTGGCGATCTTCACCAGCTCGACCGCCTGGTCGACGGCGGCGTGGTCGGGGGTCGCGTCGGCGAAGAGCAGCTCGTAGAGGCCGAGCCGCAGTGCCGCGACGACCGGCGGGTCGAGCAGCCGGATCGCCCGCCCCGACAGCCGCTCGATCGCCGCGTCGGCGGTGCCGCGCCGCTGCACCGAGCCGTAGGCGAGCCGCTGCGCCTGGGCGCGGTCGCGCCCGGCGAGGCCGAGCCGCTCGGCGCCCGCCCGGAAGGCCAGCTCGGTGTGGGCGCCGCGCTCGAAGGTCTCGCGGAGCGTCTCGAAGGCGAGCGCCCGCGGCCCCGCTACCGGCATGACGCCTCGCGGGGACGCGCGGCGCGGGTACGGGGAGCGCAGCCCTCTTTCACGCTCGCCTTCATGCCAAGGTCGGCACCGCGTGGCCGCGCAGGTAGGCGTCGATCGGCATCGGCTTGCCGCCGGCGGGCTGGACCACGTCGAGTCGCAGCGCCCCCTCGCCGGTCCCGAGGAGCAGCGCGCCGTCGTCGACGACGACATCGCCCGGGGCGAGAGGGCCGGTGGCGGACGGCGTCGCACCACTGCCGCCCTTGCCCGGGCCGGGCGGGTTGCCGGCGGACGACATCGCACCGCCGCCGGCCTCGGCCGGGCTCGCGGCGCCCGGCTCCACCGCGCGCGCCGCGCGCACCCCGAGCCGCTCGCCGCCCTCCAGCTCCAGGTAGGCGCCGATGTGGGGGGTCAGCGCCCGCACCTTCGCCGCCAGGTCGGCCGCCGCGCCGGCGGGGTCGAGGCGCCGCTCGGCCGCGTCGATCTTCTCCGCGTAGGTCGCCGCCGCGTCGTCCTGCTCGGCGAAGGCGAGCGTCCCGTCGGCGAGCAGGTCGAGCGCTTCGACCAGCAGGTCGCCGCCGAGCGCCGCCAGCCGCGGCGCCAGCACCCCGTAGTCGTCCTCGGTGCCGATCGGCACTGCGGCCCGCAGCGCCACCGGCCCGGAGTCCAACCCCGCCGTCAGCCGCATCACGCAGACCCCGGTGCGCGCGTCGCGCGCCATGATCGCCCGCTCGATCGGCGCCGCGCCGCGCCAGCGCGGCAGCAGCGAGGGGTGCACGTTGAGCATCTCGACGAGGCTCAGCAGCGGCTCGCGGATCAGCTGCCCGAAGGCGCAGACGAGGATCGCCTCCGGCTCGGCCGCCCGGATCCGCTCCAACGCCTCCTCCTCGTTGACGTTCTGCGCCTGCAGCAGCTCGGTCCCCAGCTCTCCGGCGAGCTCGGCCACCGGCGGCGGGGAGACGCGGCGGCCGCGGCCCTGGCGGCTGTCGGGCGGGGTGACGACGAGGGCGGGCGCGTGTGGGGACGCGGCGAGCCGGCGCAGGACGGTCGCGGCGAAGTCGGTCGTGCCGAGGTAGACGGTCCGCACGCGGCGCTCAGATGGTCTCAGGCGTCGGTGCGCGGCTCGCGGAGCTCCTCGGCGGGAACGTCCTCGTCCTCGGCGGGCGGGTGGTAGCTCTCGCCCGCGCGCAGCGCCCGCAGCGCCGCCTTGCGCTGGGCGCGGACCGTGCGGTCGAGGATCAGGACTCCGTCGAGGTGGTCGAGCTCGTGCTGGAGGACGCGCGCCTCGAGGCCCGAGGCCTCGATCACGATCGGCTCGCCGTCGACGTCGCGGCCGGTGAAGCGGGCGTGCAGGGGGCGCTCGACGTCCATCGTCACCCGGGGCAGGCTGAGGCAGCCCTCCTCGGCGATCGCCAGCTCCTCCGACAGCCACTCGATCTTCGGGTTGACCAGCGCGGTCGGCTCGTTGTCCGGGCCGGCCTGGAAGACGAGCAGCCGGCGCAGCACGCCGAGCTGGGTGGCGGCGAGGCCGACCCCCATCCCGTCCTGCATGATCCGGATCATCCGCTCGACCTCGTCGCGCAGCTCGGGGCCGAAGTCGTGGATCGGGGACGCGCGGCTCTTCAGCACCGGATCGCCGAACTTGACCACGTGGGCGAGCGCCGCTTCGCGGCGCTCGAGGAGCTTCTGGTGGAGCTCCTCCTCGTTCTCTTCGGCGCCAACCGCCTGCTCGTCGCTCACGCCTCGATTGTAAGCGCGGGACTCACTGCGGGTCCACGTCGACTCCGATCGAGACCTCGCGCAGCGCGCGCCCGACGGCGCGGCCCTCGACCGTGGCGCGGGCCGCGGCGACCGTCCCGGACCGGTCCTGGGCCTTGACCAGGATGCGGCGTCGGTGGCGCCCCCGCACCCGGAACATCGGCGCCGGCCCGAGCAGCTCCGATTCGGCCGGCAGCCGGGAGCGCAGCTCGGCGGCGATCACCGCGGCGGCAGCGTCGAGCCTCTCCTCGCTCGCGGCGGAGAGGTTCACCCGCAGCAGGTGGGAGTAGGGCGGATAGCGGAGCACGCGACGGCGCTCCAGCTCGCCCGCCAGGAAGCCGGCCGAGTCGTGGGCGGCGGCGCGCTCGATCGAGGCCGCGTGCGGGGCTAGCGTCTGCACCATCACCTCCCCCCCGGCCGCGCCCCGGCCCGAGCGGCCGGCCAGCTGGGCGACCATCGCGAAGGTACGCTCCTCGGCGCGGAAGTCGGGGAAGCGCAGCGTCGCGTCGGCGTCGAGGATCGCGCTCAGCGTCACCTCCGGGAAGTCGTGGCCCTTGGCGACCATCTGAGTGCCGACCAGGACGGCGCTCGCCGCCTCGCCGAATTCGGCCAGGATGCGGGCGTGGGCGCCGCGCGGCGCGGCGGTGTCGGAGTCGAGGCGGAAGACCGGCATCGGCGCCAGCCGCTCCCCCACCAGCTGCTCGATCCGCTCGGTCCCGGCGCCCGCCCGCGCCAGCGTGGTCGAGGCGCAGGCCGGGCAGGCGCGCGGTGCCCGTTCGACGTGCGCGCAGTGGTGGCAGACGAGGCGGCCCGACTCGCGGTGGACGATCAGCGAGACGTCGCAGTTGGGGCAGCTCCAGTGGTGCCCGCAGGAGCGGCAGGTCAGCCACGGCGCGAAGCCGCGCCGGTTGATCATCACGATCGCCTTGCGCCCCGCCGCGCGCACCTCGTCGAGCGCCGCCCAGGTGTCGGCGTGCAGCGGGCCCGAGCGCGGGTCGACCTCGCGCATGTCGACGACGTTGACCGGCGGCATGCGCAGGCCGTCGACCCGCCGCGGCAGCTCCAGCCGGGGCAGCTCCAGCCAGGTCTCCGGCCGCGGCGTCGCGGTGCCGGCGACGAGGACGGCGCCGCGCTCGGCGGCCCGCCGGCGGGCGACGGCACGGGCGTCGTAGGTCGGGTCGCCCTCCTGCTTGTAGGAGGGGTCGTGCTCCTCGTCGATCACCACCAGGCCGAGGTCGCCGACGGGCGCGAAGATCGCCGAGCGCGGCCCCACGCAGACACTCGCCTCGCCGCTGCGCAGCCGCTGCCACTCGTCGAAGCGCTCGCCGTCGGTGAGGGCGCTGTGCAGGACGGCGAAGCGGTCGCCGAGCCGGGCGCGGAAGCGGGCGACGGCCTGCGGGGCGAGGCCGATCTCCGGCACCAGGACGATCGCACCGCGACCGCGGGCAAGCGCCGCCTCGACCGCGGCCAGGTAGACCTCGGTCTTGCCCGAGCCGGTGACGCCGTGCAGGAGCTGCTCGCGCGGCGCACCCGCCTCGCCGTCGAGCGCCGCGACCAGCGCGTCGACCGCCGCCTGCTGCTCGGGCAGGAGCCGGGGCGGCTCGGCGGCGGCGGTGAGCCCCGGCGCGGCGGGGGCGCGACGCACGCCCGCGGCGCGGGTCGCCAGCAGGCCGCGCTCGGCGAGCCGGCGCAGGATCGCGGCCGTCGAGCCGACCGCGGCGGCCAGCTGCGGGGCCGACATCTCGCCGCCCTCGACCAGCGCCTCGAGCACCGCCCGCTGCTTCACCCCGAGCCGCTCGCCGCCCTCCAGCGCCGCCTCCCCGGCGGGCAGGATCTCCACCCGCAGCTCGGTCTTGGCGCGCACGGTACGCCCGGAGCGGCCGGTCCCGGTCCCCGGCGGCAGCACCAGCGAGAGCCCGCGCGAGGGCGTCGAGCAGTACTCGCGCGCCACCCAGAGGCCGAGCTCGACCAGCTCGGCCGGGGCGCCCGCCTCGAGCGCCTCGAGCGGCTCGGCGAGCCGCTCCGGGGCCAGCTCGGAGGTTTCGGCCAGCTCGACGACCACGCCGAGCAGCCGCCGCGGCCCGAACGGCACCCGCACCAGGCTGCCGACCTCGAGCCCCGCCATCCCCTCCGGCAGGCGGTAGTCGAAGGGGCCCCGCAGCGCGCGGGCGGTGGTCAGCGGCTCGACCTTGAGGATCGCCATCGCGGCCGAGGTTATGGATACCGGGGGACGGGCGGCCCGGCCCCGCGAATGGCCGCTCCGCGGCGGCACCCGATGCCGGCGCGAAAGGCCGGCGGGCGCCCCGCGCAACGCCTATGCTGACCCCCGTGAGCCTCAACCTCGGCCCCGAGGAGCAGGTGATCTTCCAGGGCCACCCCTCCTGGCGGGCGATCCTCGGCTACTACCTGAAAGGGATCGGCATCGCGATCGTGCTGGGCGTGATCGCCAAGCTGATCGGCGCGGGCGCCTTCGAGGTGTTCCTCGTCGTCTTGGCGGTGATCGCGCTGACCGTGCTGGCGGGCTTCGTCAAACGGATGGCGACGACCTACACGATCACGACGCGCCGGCTCAACATCCGCCGCGGGGTGTTCTCGCGCGAGGTACAGGAGACGCGGCTGGAGCGGGTCCAGAACGTCAACTACAACCAGTCGCTCTACCAGCGGGTGATGCGGATCGGCGACGTCGACTTCGACACCGCGGCGAGCGGCGACTTCGACTTCATCTTCTACGGCGTCGCCGAGCCGATGGAAGTGGTCCACCGGGTGGACCAGGCGACCGGCGCGAGCTTCGCCGGCACCCACGGGCTCGGCGAGGCGCAGGCGCCGGGCTAGATGGTTGATTCCACGACACCGCACGCCCGGATGACCCGCCTGGCACCCTGCGCGTCTCGGCGTCCTCGGGCTTGCCTTTGCCCACCGGCAAAGGCTGCGCCCTGCGTCCTTGATCCGCTTGGCCAGGCGCGCCCCCGGTCGCACCCTGCCGTGGAATCAACCATCTAGGCGCGCTCCTCACGCCGGCGGCGGGCGCAGGTGGGGGCGGATCCGGACGAGGACGGCGGTGACCTCGTTGGGGGCGTGGGCGATCTGCCAGTGGGTGAAGCGCAGGACGGTGAAGCCGGCGGCGGTGTGCTTCTGATCGCGCCGGGCCATGCGGGCCTGCTGGGACGGGGTGCGGTGGTAGCGCAGGCCGTCGGTCTCGACGATCAGGCCGTGGTCGGGGAAGAAGAAGTCGGTTTCGTGGCCGAGCACCCAGTGTTTGGTGAGCGGCAGGGGCAGGTCGGCGGCGAGAGCGAGAGGGCGGAAGAGGATCTCGAGGTCGGAGTCGGAGAGGCGGAAGGTGTGGCGGTCGAGAAGCGTGCGCAGCGGCTTGACGCCCGGCATGCCGACGTAGGCGTCGAGCGCGCCGCGCAGCGCCTCGGGGTCGACCAGATCGAGCTTGTCGGCCTCGTTGACCGCCCGCTCCAGGCGCAGCTCCATCAGTTCCGTCGCCAGGTCGACCAAGGTCTGGACCGGCGCGGTGACCGGGATGCCGTGCCGGGCGACGACGCTGCGGTCGGGCAGGGACGGCCGGGCGCGGACCGCCAGCCCCTCGCGCGTGATGCTGCTGCGCCTGCGGATCGTGACGTCGATCCGTCCCCGCTCCTCGTGGCCGATGCCCCAGAGCGCCGCGGCGCTGCGGTGGCTCAGCACCGCGTCGTCCCCACAGCCGCGCACCGCGGCCATCCAGCGCCCGTGTGGCGTCAGCTCCGGCCGTCCCACGGCGTAGACCCCGCGCGCGATCGGGTGCAGCCGCCCGCTCGCGACCCGGTGCTCGATCGCTCTCCCGCTGAAGCCGAGCCGCAAAAGATCGCCCCGCGTCACGACTCCGTGCTGCCGACGGACCAGCTCCCAGGTCGCCCGGTCGCGCGCTGTCGAGTTTGACCACACCATGGTGTGGTCAAGTCGTGCAGCGCGGAATTCTCTCCCCCGCCGGGGGCCGTGGCGCCCCCGGCTTGGTCGCTGCGCCCGCGGAAATCGCGGGCGGCGCTCCTTACGCGGCGGCGGCCTCGGCGCCGGCGGCGGCCTTCAGGGCCTCGGCGCGGTCGGTCCGCTCCCACGCGAACTCCGGCTCCTCGCGGCCGAAGTGGCCGTAGGCGGCCGTCTTCTGGAAGATCGGCCGGTGCAGGTCGAGGTACTGGCGGAAGGCGCCGGGGCGCATGTCGAACTCGGCTTCGACCAGTTCGGAGATCCGGTGGTCGGGGAGCTTGCCGGTGCCGAAGGTCTCGACCATCAGCGAGACCGGGTGGGCGACGCCGATCGCGTAGGCGACCTGAACCTCGCAGCGGTCGGCGAGCCCGGCGGCAACCACGTTCTTGGCCACGTACCGGGCCGCGTAGGCGGCCGAGCGGTCGACCTTGGACGGGTCCTTGCCGGAGAAGGCGCCGCCGCCGTGGCGGGCCATGCCGCCGTAGGTGTCGACGATGATCTTGCGGCCGGTGAGGCCGGCGTCGCCGACCGGGCCGCCGATCACGAACTTGCCGGTCGGGTTGACGAGGAACTCCTCGCGGAGCTCGCTCTCGTCGAACATCCCCGGCGCCTCGCTCCTCAGCACCGGCAGCACGACGTGCTCCCAGAGGTCGGGCTTGATCGTGCCCTCCGAGTCGACCCCCTCCGCGTGCTGGGTGGAGATCAGCAGTTTTTCGACCGCGACCGGGCGACCGTCGGCGTAGCGGACCGACACCTGGGTCTTGCCGTCGGGGCCGAGGTAGGCGAGCGTGCCGTCCTTGCGGACATCCGCCAGGCGCTCGGCGAGGCGGTGCGCCAGGTGGACCGGCATCGGCATCAGCACGTCGGTCTCGTTGCTGGCGTAGCCGAACATCATGCCCTGGTCGCCGGCGCCGGCGACGTCGAACTGGTCCTCGTCGGCGGGGTCGACGCGCGTCTCGTAGGCATGGTCGACGCCCTGGGCGATGTCGGGGCTCTGCTTGTCGATCGAGACCAGGACCGAGATGTGGTCGCAGTTGTAGCCGTAGTCGCCGTGGTCGTAGCCGATCCCGCGGATCGTCTCGCGGACCAGCTCCGGGATGTCGAGATGGACCGTGGTCGAGATCTCCCCGGAAACCACCGCCATCCCGGTGTTTACGAGCGTCTCACAGGCGACGCGGCCGTTCGGGTCCCCCTTGAGGACCGCATCGAGAACGGCGTCGGAGATCTGGTCGGCGACCTTGTCGGGGTGTCCCTCGGTCACCGACTCGGACGTGAACAGGTACTCGCCCTCGGCGAGTGGCTTGGAAGTCGGCATGCTCTTAGCGTAAACGAACCAACACACTCAGCGCGGACGACCACGGCCGCCGGAGTGCGGAACGAAGTCGATCACCAGCGGCACGCCCTCCAATTCGTAGGCCTCTCGCATCCGGTTCTCGAGATGGTAGGCCCAGTCGCGGCCGATCAGCTTGCGGTCGTTCACCTGGATCGCGATCCGCGGCGGGCTCTCCCCCACCTGCGCCGCGTAGTAGAGCCGCAGGCGGCGGCCCCGTTTGGCCGGCGGCGGCGTCTTGGCGACCACTTCGGCGACGAACTTGTTGAGCTCCGGCGTGGGGATGCGGGCGGCGGCGCGATCGGCCAGTTGAAGCGCCTTGGGCAGCAGCGTGCCGACGTTGCGGCCGCGGGTCGCGCTGCCGGTGATCACCGGCGGGCGGAGACGCAGCTTGCGTGCCACGCGGATCCGGGCGTCGTCGATGTCGGTGTCGCCGATGTCCCACTTGTTGAGCACCAGCAGCGTCGCGCAGCCCGCCCGCATCGCCATCTCGGCGACCCGCAGGTCCTCCGCGGTGACCCCCTCGGCGGCGTCGCAGACGACCAGCGCCACGTCGGCGCGCTCCACCGCCCGTTCGGAGCGCAGCTGGGCGTAGTAGTCGACCGTCCCGGCGACCTTGGCGCGGCGGCGCAGCCCGGCGGTGTCGACCAGGACCACCCGGCGGCCCTCGACCTCGAGCTCGGTGTCGATCGCGTCGCGGGTGGTGCCGGCGAGGTCGGAGACGATCACCCGGTCGGAGCCGAGGAAGGCGTTGACCAGCGAGGACTTGCCGACGTTGGGCCGGCCGATCACCGCCACCCGGACCGCGTCGTCGGGCTCCGCGGCGGACGCGCGGTCGCCGAGCGCGGCGACGATCGCGTCGAGCAGGTCGCCGGTGCCGAGACCGTGCGTCGCCGAGACGGCCAGCGGCTCGCCGAGGCCAAGCGCGTGGAACTCGGCGGTGGCGGCGAAGTCGTCCGGGCGGTCGGCTTTGTTGACGACGACCAGCACCGGCGCCTCGGAGCCACGCAGCGTCCGGGCCAGCTCGGCGTCCCCGGCCCGCAGCCCGGCGCGGGCATCGACCACCAGCAGGATCGCGTCGGCCTCGGCCATCGCCAGGCGGGCCTGGGCCTGCACGTCGCGGGCCAGCTCCGCCTCGTCCTCCAGGTCGATGCCGCCGGTATCGATCAGGTCGAAGGCGACGCCGTTCCACTCGGTGGACAGCCGCTTGCGGTCCCGGGTGACGCCCGGCTCCGACGAGGTGACCGCCTCGCTCCCCCCGACCAGGCGGTTGACGAGCGTGCTCTTGCCGACGTTGGGGAACCCGACGACGGCAACCGTGGCGCTCATCTGCGCTCCGCGGCGAGACTGCGTTCGTGGGCCAAGCCGACGATGCGGGCGACGACCTCCTCGATCGAGAGGCCGGTGGTGTCGAGCTCGACCGCGTCCGGGGCGGCGCGCAGGGCGCCGTGCTCGCGCTCGGTGTCGCGGGCGTCGCGCCGCCGCTGCGCGGCGAGCACCGCGGCCGGGTCCTCGCCCGTCTCGGCGGCGCGGCGGCGGGCCCGCTCCTCGTCGCTCGCGGTGAGGAAGACCTTGAGCGGCGAGTCCGGGCTCACCACGGTGCCGATGTCGCGGCCCTCGGCGACGTAGTCGCCCGCCTCGATCAACTCCCGCTGGCGCGCCACCATCGCCTCGCGCACCGCCGGGTGGACCGAGACGCGGGAGGCGTCGGCGCTCACCTCCGGGCGGCGGATCGCCGCCGTCACCTCGCGGCCGCCGAGCAGTACGCGGCGCCCGTCGAAGCCGATCTCGAGGCCCGCCGCGAGCGGCCCGAGCGCCGCGCCGTCGTCGGGGTCGACGCCGGCCTCGAGCGCCGCCAGCGCCACGCACCGGTACATCGCCCCCGAGTCCAGGTAGGTGATGCCGAGCTCGGCCGCGACGGCGCGGGCGACGGTTGACTTGCCGGCCCCGGCCGGGCCGTCGATAGCGATCACCATGGCGGCAGAGTACGGGGCGACGGGCTCAGTGGACCGGGTCGCGCAGCGGCGGGCCGGGCTGCAGCGAGGCGAGGTCGGCCTCGAAGCCGGGGTAGCTGACCGCGGCGGCGCCCATGTTCGCCACCTCGACCCCCTCGCGCGAGGCGGCGCCGGCGACCGCGCCGAGCATCGCGATGCGGTGGTCGCCGTGCGAGTCGATCACCCCGCCGCGCAGGCCGCCCGTGCCCTCGATCGCCATCCCGTCCTCGGTCGGCTCGACCACGCCCGCCGAGCGCCCGCAGGGCGGCGCTGACGGTGGCGATCCGGTCGGACTCCTTGCGGCGCAGCTCGGCCGCATCGCGAATCGTCGTCGTCCCCTCCGCGAAGCAGGCGGCGAGGGCGACCAGCGGCAGCTCGTCGATCGCCAGCGGCACGTCGACGCCGCCAACCTCGCAGCCGCGTAGGGGCGAGTGGCCGACGCGGATGTCGGCGATCGGCTCGCCGCCCTCCTCGCCCTTCTCGGTCACCTCGATCGCGGTGGCGCCCATCCGCTCGAGGACGGTCAAGAGCCCGGTGCGGGTCGGGTTGAGCCCGACGCCGTGGAGGAGGACGTCGCTGCCGGGGACCAGCGTCGCGGCGACGATGAAGAAGGCGGCGGACGAGAAGTCGGCGGGGACGACGATCCGGCCCGGCTCGAGCCGCTCGGCGGGCGCGACGACGACGGCGCCGTCCTCGCGGCGCACCCGGGCGCCCGCCGCGGCCAGCATCCGCTCGGTGTGGTCGCGGGTCGGCAGCGGCTCGACCACCCGCGTCTCGCCCTCGGCGAGCAGCGCCGCGAAGAGCAGGCACGACTTGACCTGGGCGCTCGCCACCGGCAGCTCGTAGTCGATGCCGTGGAGCGGCGCCGCCTCGATCTCGAGCGGCGGCAGGCGGTCCTCGCGGGCGCGCAGGCGGGCGCCCATGCGGCGCAGCGGCTCGGCCACCCGGTCGACCGGGCGGCGGCGGATCGAGTCGTCGCCGTCGAGCGTCCAGGCGCCCCGCGGCTGCCCGGCGAGCCAGCCCGGCAGCAGGCGCAGGAGCGTCCCCGCGTTGCCGACGTCGATCGCCGCCGGGCGGGCGCCGCGCAGCCCCACCCCGGCGATCCGCAGGCTCGGGGCGCCGAGCCCGTCGCCGTCGCCGCGCGCGTCGGCTGTGAGGTCCTCGTGCAGGAGGCGCGCGCCCAGCGCCTGCACCGCGGCGAGCGTCGAGCGGGTGTCGGCGGCCTCCAGGTAGCCGATCACCTCGGTCTCCCCCTCGCCCATCGCGGCGAGGATTCCGGCGCGGTGGGAGATCGACTTGTCGGCGGGCGGTCGCAGCGAGCCGCGCAGCGAGCCGAGCGGTTCGAAGTGGATTCGGTCGGTCACAGATTTCCGACGCTATCCGCCGGCGCCGACGATCGTCACGCCGTGGCCGAGCCGGCGGACCAGCGCCGCGCCGCGCTCGGCCTGCTCGGCACCCGCCACCCACAGCGAGACCGCCCCCGAGGTCATGTCCGGGGCGGGATGCAGCGCCATGTCCTCGATGTTCACGCCGGCCTCGCCGAGCGCCAGCGCCAGCTTCGCCATCGTCCCCGGGCGGTTGGCGACGATGACCCGCAGCTCGAGCAGGGGCCCGTCGGGGCGCTCGGCCTCCAACAGACGCCGGCGGTCCTCGCCCGCCGCCGCGTGCCAAGCGGCGATCTCCTCGCGCTCGCCCGAGCGGATCAGCGCCGCGGCGGCGTCGAGGCGGCGCGCCACCGCCTCGACCGAGTCGGCGATCGCCTCGCGGTTGGAGGTGAAGATGTCGGCCCAGATCGCCGGGCCGGAGCCCGCCACCCGGGTCGCGTCGCGGAAGCTCGGCCCGACCTCGGGCACCGACTCGCCGCCGCCGAGGTCCCCCGCCGCCTCGGCCACCAGGGCGTTGGCGACCGCGTGCGGCATGCCGCTCACCGTCGCCATCAGGTGGTCGTGGCGGCCCGCCTCGATCGCCTGGGGACGGGCGCCGAGCCCCGCGACCGCGCGCTGCAGGCGGTCGTAGAGGACGCCGCTCGAGCGCTCTGTCGGGGTCAGGTACCAGCGGGCGCCCTCGAAGAGGTCGGCGCGCGCGTTGGCGACCCCCGCCGTCTCCGCCCCGGCCAGCGGGTGGCCACCGATGAAGCGCTCGTCGGCGCCGAGCGCGGCGACGATGTCGCGCTTGGTCGAGCCGACGTCGCTGACCACCGTGTCGGGCCCGCTCGCCGCCAGCGCCGCCGCGGCGAGCTCCGGCAGCCGGCCGACCGGGGCCGCGCAGAAGACGATCTCGGCGCGCTCGACCGCGGCCGCGACCGAGTCGGGGGCGGCGTCGGCGGCGCCCGTGGCCAGCGCCGCCTCCCGGGTCGCGGCGTCGGGGTCGAAGCCCGTCACCTCGGCGCCGAGGCGCTCGCGCGCCGCCAGCCCGATCGAGCCGCCGATCAGCCCGACGCCGAGGACGGCGACCCGCACCTCAGCTACGCCGGGCCTGGACCGCCGAGGCGAGTCGGTCGAGCGCCTGCACGGTGTCCTCCCAGTCCAGGCAGGCGTCGGTGATCGACTGCCCGTAGACGAGCGGCTCGCCCGGTCGCAGGTCCTGGCGGCCCTCGACCAGGAAGGACTCCAACATCACCCCGACGATCGCCTTGTTGCCATCGGCGACCTGGTCGGCGATTTCGCCGGCCGCGAAGAACTGCTTCTCAGGGTCCTTGCCGCTGTTGTCGTGGGAGGCGTCGATGACCACCCGCTCCGGCAGTCCGGCGACGCCGAGCGTCACCAGCGCGTCCTCGACCTCCGGCAGGTGGTAGTTCGGCATCCCGTGGCCGCCGCGCAGGATGATGTGGCAGTCGGGGTTGCCGGTGGTGTGGAGGATCGCGGGCGCGCCCGCGTCGTCGATCCCGGCGAAGGCGTGCGGGGCGGCGGCGGCGCGGACCGCGTCGACCGCGACCTGGACGTTGCCGTCGGTGCGGTTCTTGAAGCCGATCGGCATCGAGAGGCCCGAGCCGAGCTGGCGGTGGGTCTGGCTCTCGGCCGTGCGCGCCCCGATCGCGCCCCAGGCGACCGCGTCGGCGATGTACTGGGGGGTGATCGGGTCGAGGAACTCGCAGCCGACCGGCAGGCCGAGGTCGACCACCTCCAGCAGCAGCTTGCGGGCGATCCGCAGTCCCGCGTTGACGTCGGCGGAGCCGTCGAGGTGCGGGTCGTTGATCAATCCCTTCCAGCCGGTCGTGGTGCGCGGCTTCTCGAAGTAGACGCGCATCACGATCAGCAGGTCCTCGCGCAGCTCGCGCGCCGCGGCGGCGAGGCGGTTGGCGTAGTCGAGCGCTGCCTTCGGGTCGTGGACGCTGCACGGGCCGACCACGACCATCAGCCGCGGGTCACGCCCCTGGAGGATGTCGACGACTTCCTGGCGGCCGCGGATGACGGCCTTGGTGCGCTCCTCGCCGAGCGGCAGTTCTTCGAGCAGCTTGCCCGGTGCCGTCAGCTCCACGACTTTTGCGATCCGCTGTTCACGGACGCCGTCCCGCTTGGCGCCCTCCATCCCGATGATCATTTTCCCTTCGCCTTTCTCCAAAACGCTGCAATCGTAACTTCCCCTTGTCCTGTTGCGGACCTGCGCGCGCGCGTCGCCACGCAACCGCATGGGCGGCGCCCGGCCGAAGATCGTCTCGAGGCGGCCGTGGGCCGCCGGGCCGGACGCCTAGCTAAATCGCCAGTAATAAGCGGTGGAGGTGCCACGGCCGAGTGTCGCGCCGAGGGCGCGGACGGGTGCAGAGACGGTGGTGGCAGGCCTCATCACAACTTGACCTTTGTAGCACGCCGGCCCGGTGGGCGTCCAGCGGGGGAACCGACGCCCACCACCATCCCCCACCCGGGGAAGGGCCGGTGGCCATGACTCTCTCCCCCGCGCCCCCTCGACTCAGCCGAGGAACTTCGCAAGCGCCGCGAGGAAACGACCGTCCTCCTCCGGGGTGCCGTAGCTGACCCGGATGTGGCCGGCGTCACCGAGCGGCGCGCCCGCCCGCACCGCGATATCGGCCGCCGCGAGCGCCGCGAGCGCCGCCGCTTCGTCGTGGTCGCCGAGGTCGATCCAGGAGAAGTTCGCCTGCGCCTCCGACGCCCGGAGGCCCAGCTCGCGGACCCCCTCCTGCACCCGGATCCGCTCCGCCACCGTCGACTCGACCCGCGCCAGCACGTCGTCCTGGTGCAGGATCGCCTCGGCGCCGGCCGCCTGGGCGAGCGCGTTGACGCTGAACGGCTGGCGCACCGCGTCGACCGCGGCGCGGAAATTGGAGGAGCCGATCGCGTAGCCGGCCCGCAACCCGGCCAGCCCGTAGCACTTGCTGAACGTGCGCAGCACGATCAGGTTGGGGAAGTCCCGCAGCAGGTCGAGCGAGGCGTCCGGATCGTCGTTGGTCTGGAACTCGATGTAGGCCTCGTCGAGGACCACCGTCACCCGCGAGGGCACGGTCTCCAGGAAGGCGCCGATCGCGGCCGCCGGGTGGTGCGTCGAGGTCGGGTTGTTCGGGTTGCAGACGATCAGCAGCTGCGTCGCCGCGGTCACCTCGGCCGCCATCGCCTCGAGGTCGAGCGCATCTCCCTCGCCGAGCGGCACGCGGATCTCCCGCGCCCCGGTGAGCGCGGGCAGGTACGGGTACATCGAGAAGCTCGGCCAGGCGTAGAGGATCTCGTCGCCCGGCTCGCAGAGCGCCTCCGCGGCGGCGAGCAGGATGTCGCAGGAGCCGTTGCCGACCGTGACCCGCCCCGGCTGGGTGTCGTAGCGGTCGGCGAGGCGGCGGCGCAGCAGCGTCGCGTCGGGGTCGGGGTAGCGGTTCATCGAGGCGGCGGCGCGGGCGATCGCCTCGACCACCTTCGGGTGCGGCGGGCGCGGCGACTCGTTGGAGGCGAGCTGGGCGATCGATCCGGCGGCGATCGCCTCCGGGGCCTGCCCGGTCGGCACCCCGGCCTGGTAGCCGGGCATCCGCGAGAGCTTCTCGGCGTAGGTGACGGTCATCGGCGCGATTCTTGCGGGTCTACTGCGCCGCGTTCAAGTCGGCGCGCAGCTTCTGCGTCTCGCCGATGTAGACGTGCTCGGGCCGGGTGCCCTCCGGCGCGTAGTAGTGGAGCATCACCCGGATCACCCGCTCCATCGAGCCGGGCACCGGGATCTCGCAACAACACAGCAGCGGCACCGTGTCGAGCCCCAGGCCGCGTGCCGCCACCGCCGGGAACTCGGCGTCGAGGTCGGCTGTGGTGGTGAAGATGCAGCTGACCATCGCCTCCGACTCCAGCGAGTTGCGCGCGATCAGCTCGCGCATCAACTCCTCGGTGGCGGTGAGGATCGCCTCGCGCTCGTTCGCCTCCGCCTGCACCGCGCCGCGCAGCGCGAAGAGGCGGCGCTGCGGTCCCTGATGGCTGCCGACATCCACGGCGCGCATCTTTCCAGAGCCGGGAAGCGGGCGACTTTCGCCGCCGTGGAAGTCTCGCGCCGGGCCCGCGGCCGCGCCCGGACACAGCGGACTTCGCCGTCCCCGACCCACTCCGGAAGGGGCGAGACCCGCCGCGCGGTTCCTTTTCATCGCATGGCAAGGACTTCGAACCGCGCAAGGACGCGACGGGCCATCGCGAGCATCGCGGCCCGCCAAGAAGGCGTGGTGGCGAAACGGCAGCTCGTGGCGTGCGGGCTGTCCGCCGGGCAGCTGGAGCGCGACGTGCGCGATGGCCTCCTCCTGCCCCTGTTCCACGGCGTGTACGCGGTCGGCCACGCCGCGATCGGACCGCGGGCGCGCATCAGGGCGGCGGCACTCGCCTGCCCGGCGTCGGTGGTCTCGCACCGAAGTGCAGCCTGGCTCCTTGGCATCCGGGAGGTGGCGCCGGCCGTCATCGACGTCATCCCGGTGCGGCAGCGCGGGAGGAAGATGGACGGCATCAAGGCCCACCGGGTGTCCGTCCCGGCGCCTCGGGAACGGGTCGCCGTCGCCGGCATTCCCTGCACGAGCGTCGCGCGGACGATCGTCGACCTGGCCGGGATCCAGGGCGAGGACCAGATGCGCGACACCTTCGAGCGGGCGGCGACGGAGCGCCTGCTCGACGTCGCGGCGATCGAGGCGCTGCTCGACGCCGGGCCGCGCCGGCGCGGCGCGCCCTGCCTGCGCCGCGTCCTCGACTCGTGGCGGCCGGTCGCCGAGACCGCGAGGCACGCGACGTTCCGCAGCCTCTTCGAGGCGAAGCTGCTGCCGCTGCTCGCCGCCGCCGGCCTGCCGCTGCCGCGCTTCAACGCGCCCCTGCGGACCGCCGAGCGGGTCCTCGAGGTCGACCTGCTGTGGCCTCGCGAGCGGTTCGCGGTCGAAGCCGACAGCCGCCGCCACCACGGCATCGAGGTGGCCTTCGAGCGCGACCACCGCCGCGGCCGCGAACTCCTCGCCGCCCGCTACGGCCTGCTCCGCGTCACCTGGCGGGAAGTCGAAGAGGAACCGGAGGCCGTCTTCGCGGTGTTGCGCGACGAGCTCACGCGGCGGGTGACGAACGGCGCGGGCTGAGCGTGCCCGGCTACGCGCCTCCACCGCTCGCGGCGCGCAGGGCCTCCACCTCGGCGTCGGTGAGGCGGCGCGCCTCGCCCTCCTTCAGGTCGCCGAGCCGCAGCGGGCCGAAGGCGATGCGCCGCAGCGCCACGACCCGGTTGCCGACCGCGTCGACCATGCGGCGCACCTGGCGATTGCGGCCTTCGCGCAGCACGATCTCGATCTCGCGCTCGCCGACCGCCCGGACCTCGGCGGGCGCCGTCGGCCCGTCGTCCAGCCCGACCCCCTCCCGCAGCCGGGAGAGCTCGCGCCCACGCGGCGGCCGGGCGAGCCGGGCCCGGTAGGTCTTGGCCACCTCGTAGCGAGGGTGGGTGAGGCGGTTGGCGAGGCCGCCGTCGTTGGTCAGCAGCAGCAGGCCGGTCGAGTCGGCGTCGAGGCGGCCGACCGGATAGAGGCGCGCCGGGGAGTCGACCAGCTCGACCACGGCGCGGCGGTCGCCCGGCTCGCGCGCGGTGGAAACCACCCCGGCGGGCTTGTTGACCGCCCAGACCTCGCGGACCTCCGCCCCGACCGGCGCCCCGTTCACCCGCACGTCGTCGCCCGCCTCGACGTCCCGCGCCGGGTCGGTAACCACCTCCCCACCGACCGTCACCAGCCCCTTCGCGACGATCTCCTCCGCCTTGCGCCGCGAGGCCACCCCGCCGTGGGCGAGGAACTTCGCCAACCTCACGCCGGCGTCACTCCGCCCGCTGTTCCCCCGCCTTGAGCAGCCGCTCGCGCAGCTCCCGTTCGTCCTCCGGGGTCGGGTCGAACTGGGAGGGGTCGGGCAGCTGATCGAGGCCGGCGAGGCCGAAGAGGCGTTCGAAGAGCTCCGAGGTCTTGAAGATCGCGGCGCCGAACTGGGAGCGCCCCGCCTCCTCGATCAGCCCGCGGTCGGCGAGCGTCTGCACGGCCGACTCCGAGCTGACGCCGCGAATGCGGGCGACCTCCGGCCGCGAGACCGGCTGCAGGTAGGCGACGATCGCGAGCGTCTCCGCCTGGGCCGGGGTGAGCGGCGGGGTGCGCGGTTTGGCGAGCAGACGGCGCGCCGCGTTCTCGGTGGACGGGTCGCTGGCCAGCGCGAAGCCGCCGCCGATCACCCGCAGGACGATGCCGCGGTTGCCCTCGGCGAGGTCTTCGCTCAGCAGCTCGATCGCCTCGGCGATCTGGCCCTCGGTGGCCTCGGTCGCCTCGGCGAGGTCGGCGATCGCCACCGGGTCCGGCGAGAGGAAGAGCAGCGCTTCGACCGTGCGCGCGAGGTCGGTCACGGCGCCGGCACCCCGTTGCCGCGCGAGACCTGGATCGGGCCGAGGGTTTCCTTCTGCTCCCAGGTCACCTCGCCTTTGCGGTAGAGCTCGAGCAGGGCGAAGATCGTCACCGCCTGGGTCAGCCGATCCTCATTGCCGAACTCCTCGTCGAAGTCGAAGCTGGCGCGCCGCACGAGCGCGTCGCGCAGCACCCGCAGGCGGCGCTGGAGGGAGACGGTCGGGCGGATGTGGGAGACGTCGACTTCCTCGGGCTCGCGGAGGAGGTCGCCGATCGCCTGGCCGAGCCGCTGCGGGTCGTAGACGGCCACCGCCGCGTCGACGGCGACGCGGCGCAGGCCGGCGGGGAGCGGCGCGGAGCGGTAGAGGTAGCCGCGCTCGGCCTCGAAGCGCTTGACGAGGACCGCCGAGGCGTCGCGGTAGCGGCGGTACTCGAGCATGCGGGCGAGCAGCTCCTCGACCGCCTCCTCGGGTTTGATCGCCTCGATCCCCGCCTCCTCGCGGGGCAGCATCAGCCGCGACTTCAGCTCCAGCAGCGCCGCGATCAGGACGAGGAATTCGGTCGCGACCTCGAGGTCGAGCTCGCCCTGCTCCTCGAGGTGGTCGACGTAGGTGACGACGACCTCGCCGAGCTGCAGCTCGAGCAGGCTGACCTCCTCGCGGAGGACGACCGCGAGGAGCAGGTCGAACGGGCCCGCGAAGACGTCGAGGTCGAGGTCGAGGTCGGCGACGGCCATCGGGTCAGATTAGAGGCGCCCCGAGACGCGCCCCGGGAACTTGGACGCTATTTGCGCCCTAACCGAAGCCCATCCGGGCCCGCACGTCGACCATCGTCGCCGCCGCGATCTCCCGCGCCTTCTCGGCGCCCGCGGCCAGCGTCGCGTCCAGCGCCGCCTCGTCGGGCCGCAGCTCCTCGTACCTCTCGCGCACCGGCGCCAGCAGCTCGACCACCCCGTCGGCGACCGCCCGCTTGAAGTCCCCATAGCCGGCCCCCTCGAACTCGGCTTCGACCTCGGCGCGCCCCACCCCCCGCGCCACCGCGAGGATGTCGATCAGGTTCGTCACCCCGGCCTTGTCGGGCGCCGCGCGCACCTCGCGCCCCGAATCGGTCACCGCGGAACCGACCTTCTTGCGGATCGTCTTCTCGTCGTCGAGCACCAGCACCGTCCCCTGCTCGGTCCCGCCGGTCGTCGACATCTTGCGCTCCGGCTCCTGCAGGTCCATGATCCGCGCCCCGACCTCCGGCACCACCAGCTCCGGCACCACCAGCGTCTCGCCGAACCGGGCGTTGAAGCGCCGCGCGATCTCCCGCATCAGCTCGACGTGCTGGCGCTGGTCGTCGCCGACCGGCACCTCGGTGGCCCGGTAGGCGAGCACGTCGGAGGCCATCAGCACCGGGTAGTAGAAGAGCGCCGCCGAGGCCAGCTCGCGCGCGCTGCCGGTCTTTTCCTTGAACTGGGTCATCCGTTCCAGATCGCCGTGGGAGGTGACCGCGGAGAGCAGCCAGGTCAGCTCGGTGTGCTCGCGCACGTCGGACTGGCGGAAGAAGATGCAGCGGTCCGGGTCGAGCCCGGCGGCGAGCAGGATCGCCGCGGTGTCGAGGACGCGCTCGCGCAGGTCGGCCGGTTCGTAGGGGACCGAGATCGAGTGCAGGTCGACGACGCAGTAGATCGCCGGGTCGCCGCGGTCCTGGCCCGCGACGTACTGGCGGATCGCGCCGATGAAGTTGCCGAGGTGCTTGCGGCCGGTCGGCTGGATGCCGGAGAAGATGATCGGGCGCGGGTCAGCCATGCGGCGCCAACCCTAATTTCTCCCCGCCCTCGGCGTCCTCCACGGTGCGCCGCGGGTTGCGGATCCCCACCCCCGAGGCGACCCCGCCGAGCATCATCAGCAGCCCGGCCAACAGGGCGCCGAGGTGGAACGCGGCGGTCGAGGCGTCGGTGGCCGCGGCGACGACCCGCCGCTCCTGTGCCGGTTCCAGTCTCCCCGTGCCGGGGACGCCGAGCGGCTGCTCCTTGGCTTCCCGCACGGTCTTCTGCGCCGCCGGCCCGAGTGGCCGCGAGCCGAGCTCCGCGTCGAGGCGCGCGCCGAAGTGCGCCGAGATCACCGCCCCGAGCACCGCAATCGCCAGCAGCCCGGCGACCCGGGAGACGCCGTTGCTCACCCCGGAGGCGATGCCGACGCGGCGCGGGGAGACCGCGTCGAGCACCGTCGCGGTCAGCGGCGCCACGGTCGCCGACAGGCCGAGGCCGAAGACCAGCACCGCGGGCAGCACGTCGGCGGGGTAGGACGAGCCGGGGCCGACCCGCAGGAAGAGCAGCAGCCCGGTGCCGGCGGCCAGCGGCCCGAAGGTCATCGGCAGCCGCGGCCCGACCCCGGAGGCGAGCCTTCCCCAGCGGGGCGACAGGAAGAAGAGGAGCAGCGAGATCGGCGTCGTCGCCAGGCCCGCCTCGAGCGCCGAGTAGCCGACCACCTGCTGCAGGTAGAGGCCGACGAACAGCAGCCCGGCCCCGAGGCCCGCGTACACGCAGAGGGTCGTCAGGTTGGCGACCGCGAAGTTGCGGATGCGAAACAGGGAGAGGTCGAGCATCGGCCGCCGCGACCGCGCCTCCCAGGCGATGAAGGCCGCGAAGCAGGCGAGCCCGCCGAGGAACGGTAGCCAGACCATCGGGTCACCCCAGCCATGGGTCGGCTGCTCGATCAGGGCGAAGACCGGCCCGGCCAGCCCCGCGGCCGAGAGCAGCACGCCCGGCACGTCGACCCCGCGCGAGGCCTCCGGGTCGCTCGACTCCTCGACCGCGCGCAGGGTGAGCGTCACGGTCGCCACGATCAGCGGGATGTTGACCCAGAAGATCGCCCGCCAGGAGATCAGCGCGATCAGGGCGCCGCCGCCGGCGGGGCCGATCACCGTCGCGATCCCGGTCCACGCGGTCCAGGTCCCGACCGCCTTGCCGCGCTCCTCGCCGGCGAAGGTGGCGGCGACGATCGCCAGCGAGCCCGGCACCAGGAGCGCCCCGGCGATCCCCTGCAGCGCCCGCGCGCCGACCAGGAACTCCTTGCTCGGCGCCAGCGCGCAGAGCGCCGAGGTGAGGCCGAAGCCGACCAGGCCGATCACGTAGACCCGCCGTCGCCCGAACTGGTCGCCGAGGCTGCCGCCGACCAGGAGGAGGGAGACGAGGGTGAGCATGTAGGCCTCGAGCACCCACTGCTGCCCGGCCAGCCCGGCGTCGAGGCCGCGCCCGATCGAGGGCAGCGCGACGTTGACGACCGTGGTGTCGAGGAAGACGACGGTCGACCCGAGGATCGTGGCGATCAGGGTGAGGCGCTGGGAGCGGGACACGCGCCCGAGTCTAGGAGGGGCACTCCCCGGCCCGACGGCCTCGCCGCGGGAGCCCGCGCAACTTCCCTGCCGCCCGCGCCCGACCCGCTTGCGCGCCCCGTGATCGCCGGCAGAATCGGGGTAGGTGAGCGCGTAATGGCGAGAGCGATCTGGTCCGGTTCGATCAGCTTCGGGCTGTTGAACGTGCCCGTGCGCATGTACAGCGCCGTGGCGCGGCGCAACATCGCGCTGCGCGAGATCCGCGCGTCGGACTCCTCGCGGATCAAACACCGCCGCGTCGCCGAGGGCACCGACGAAGAGGTCCCCTACGACGAGATCATCAAAGCCTACGAGCTGACCCCGGGCCAGTACGTGCCGCTGACCAAGGAGGAGATGGAAGCGCTGGCGCCGGACAAAACCCGCGCGATCGACGTCCAGGACTTCGTCGACCTCGACGAGATCGACCCGATGTACTTCGACAGCCCCTACTACCTGGGCCCCGCCGAAGGCGCCGAGAAAGCGTATTCGCTGCTGGCGAAGGCGATGGCGGCGTCGGGCAAGGTGGCGATCGCCCGCTTCGTGCTGCGCAACAAGGAGCACCTGGCGGCGCTGCGCAGCGACGGCACCGTGCTGACCCTGACGACGATGCGCTTCGCCGACGAGGTGGTGCCGGTCGACGAGCTCGAAGATCCTTCCCGAGAAAGCCGCCAAACCGGCCAAGCGCGAGCAGGAGATGGCCGAGCGGCTGATCGACTCGCTCTCCACCGACTTCGAGCCGGCCGCCTACCGCGATGAGTACCGCGAGCAGCTGCTGGCACTGATCGAACGCAAAGCCGAGGGCAAGGAGATCGTCGCCGCCGAGGCGGAGGCGCCCCGGGCGACGAAGACCCCGGACCTGATGGCGGCGCTGGAGCAGTCGATCGCAGCCGTCCAGGGCGGCAAACCCGGCGGCGCCAAGGCGAAATCGAAATCGAGCTCGTCGCGGAAGAAAGCGGCCGGCAAAGCGAAAAGATCAGCCTCGAAATCCTCTTCGGACGGCTCCGGGCCGTCGAAGAAACGCTCCTCGCGGGCGAAATCGAAATCGAAATAGGCCCGGCCCATGGCGTCGAGTCGCCAGGTTGAGGTCGAGGGGCGGGAGCTGAAGCTCACCAATCTCGACAAGGTCCTCTACCCCCGCAGCGGCTTCACCAAGGGGGAGATGATCGACTACTACGCCAAGGTGGCGCCCGCGATGATCCCCCACCTGAGCGGCCGCGCGGTCACCCTGCGCCGCTTCCCCGAAGGGGTCGAGGACACCGACGCCGCCTTCTTCGAGAAGCGCTGTCCCCGGCACCGCCCGCAGTGGGTGAAGACGGCGCGGGTCGAGGCCGGGCCGCACGCGGGCAAGATCGACTTCTGTGTCTGCGACGGGCTGCCGACGCTGATCTGGATGGCGCAGCTGGCGACGGTCGAGCTCCACCCCTCGCTCTCCCTCGCCCGGGCGCCGAAGCGGCCCACCGTGCTCGCCTTCGACCTCGACCCCGGCCCACCCGCCGACGTCGTCGACTGCTGCCGGGTGGCGCTTCGCCTGCGCGAGCTGTTCGGCCATTTCGGGGTCGAGTGCTTCCCGAAGACCTCGGGCTCGAAGGGGATGCAGGTCTACGTGCCGCTCAACTCGCGGGCGGCTAGCTACGACCTCACCAAACCGTTTGCCAAAGCGATCGCCCAGCTGCTCGAGAAAGAGACTCCCGACCGGGTCGTCTCGAAGATGAAAAAGGTCGAACGCGAGGGCAAGGTCTTCGTCGACTGGTCACAGAACCACCAGCGCAAGACGACGGTCGCCGTCTACAGCCTGCGCGCCCGCGAGCGCCAGACCGCCTCCACCCCGGTCACCTGGGACGAGGTCGCCGCGGTCGCCGACTCCGGCGACGGGAGCGCCCTGGTCTTCGAGTCCGACGCGGTGCTCGACCGGGTCGAGCGCCACGGCGACCTCTTCGCGCCCGTGCTCGAGCTCGAACAGGAGCTGCCGGAGCTGTAGCTAGTCGAGCGTTTGGCGGACGACGGGGTGGCGCGTGGCGCGCACCTCGTCGAGCCGACGGACCGGGGTCGAGTACGGGGCGCTCTTGGCGACCTCGGGATCGGTCTCGGCCTCGGCGAGGATCTCCTCGATCGCATCGGCGAAGGCGTCGAGGCTCTCCTTCGTCTCGGTCTCGGTCGGCTCGACCATCAGCGCCTCCTCGACCAGCAGCGGGAAGTAGACGGTCGGCGGGTGGAAGCCGAAGTCGAGCAGCCGCTTGGCGAGGTCGAGGGTGGCGAGGCCGAGCTCGGCCTTCATCGGCCGGCCGGAGAGGACGAACTCGTGCATGCAGTATCGGTCGAAGGCGACCGGCAGTCGCTCCCCGGCCCGCCCGGCGGCGAGGCGCGCCTTCAGGTAGTTGGCGTTCAGGACGGCGGTCTCCGAGGCCTCGGTGAGGCCGTCGGCGCCGAGGCTGAGGATGTAGGCGTAGGAGCGCACGAAGACGCCGAAGTTGCCCTGGAAGCCGCGCAGCCTGCCGATCGACTTCGGCCGCTCGAAGTCGAGGTCGAAGCTCGGCCCATCGCCGTTGGCGCCCTCGCGGCGGACCACCTGGGGGCGCGGCAGGAACGGCTCGATCCGCTCCGACACCGCGATCGGCCCTGCCCCCGGCCCACCGCCGCCGTGCGGTTGGCTGAAGGACTTGTGGAGGTTCAGGTGGACGATGTCGAAGCCCATGTCGCCGGGCCGCGTCCGCCCCATGATCGCGTTCAGGTTGGCGCCGTCGTAGTAGAGCGTCCCGCCCGCCGCGTGGATCAGCGCGGCGATCTCCTCGATGTTCTCGTCGAAGAGCCCGAGCGTGTTCGGGTTGGTCAGCATCAGGCAGGCGATCTGGTCGGGGTCTTCCTCGATCTTGGCGCGGAGATCGTCCATCTCCACCCCACCCCTCTCGTTCGTCGCGACTTTGACCACCTCGTAGCCGGCCATCGTCACCGAGGCCGGGTTGGTGCCGTGCGAGGTGTCCGGCGCCAGCACCTTGGTGCGCGATTCGCCCCGGTCGGCGTGGTAGGCGCGGGTCAGCAGCAGGCCGGCGAGCTCGCCGTGCGAGCCCGCCGAGGGCTGCAGGCTGACGTGGGGCAGGCCGCAGATCTCCGCCAGGCTCCCCTGCAGCAGCCACATCAGCTCCAGCGCGCCCTGGGCGCGGCGCGGGTCCTGGGCCGGGTGCAGGCGGGCGTGGCCGGGAAGCGCGGCGACCCGCTCGTTGAGGCGCGGGTTGTGCTTCATCGTGCACGAGCCGAGCGGGTAGAAGCCGGTATCGAGGTCGAAGTTGCGGCGGCTGAGGCGGTTGTAGTGGCGGACGATCTCCGGCTCGGCGACCTCGGGGAGGCGCGGCGGCTCGGCGCGCAGCAGGTTCGCCGGGATCAAGTCCTCGATCGGCGTCTCCGGCACGCCCGCGTCGGGCAGGACGGCGGCGCGCCGACCGGGCTTCGACTTCTCGTAGATCGTCGTCGCCCGTTCGCGCTGCATCGGTGCCTCGGCGAGCGTCATGCCGGCGCCCCCTGTGGAGACTTACTCGGTCTATGAGCGAGTTTCTCTCCACGCACCTCGGCGACCGCTGCCTCCAGCGCCTCGGCGAGGTCATCGATCTGCGCCGGCGTGCGGCGCTCGGTGATCGCGACGAGGAGGCCGTCGTCGAGCTCCTCGTACTCGCGGCCGAGCGGATAGCCGGCGGCGATCCCGCGCTCGGCGACCCGGTCGAGCACCTGGTCGACCGGCGCGTCGAGGCGCACCGCGAACTCGCGGACGACGGGCGCGTCGTGGAGCAGCTCGACCCCGTCGACCGCGGCGAGGCGCTCGCGGGCGTAGGCGGTGCGCCGCACCAGCAGCTCGCCCAGCTCGCGGAAGCCCTGGCGGCCGAGCCAGGCGAGGTGGACCATCGCCCCGAGCGCGTTCAGCGCCTGGGCGGTGCAGATGTTGTTGGTCGCTTTCTCGCGGCGGATGTGCTGCTCGCGGGTCTGCAGGGCGAGCACGAAGCCGCGCCGGCCGTCGACATCCTCGGTCTCGCCGGCGATCCGTCCCGGCATCCGCCGGATCTGCGCCTCGGTGGCGCAGAAGAAGCCGAACGAGGGACCGCCGAAGTCGAGCCGGTTGCCGAGCGGCTGGCCCTCGCCGAGGGCGATGTCGGCGCCGCACTCGCCGGGCGGCCTGAGGATCCCGAGCGTCATCGGGTCGCAGGCGACGACCAGCAGCGCGCCGTGCTCCTTGGCCGCCGCGCCGAGCGCCTCGACGTCCTCGACCGCGCCGAGGAAGTTGGGGCTCTGCAGGACGACCGCCGCGGTCTCGCCGTCGACCGCCGCCGCCAGCGCGGCCGCGTCGGTGACGCCCGCCTCGAGCCCGACCTCGACCACCTCGGCGCCGAACCCGGCGGCGTAGGTGCGGAGCGTCTCGCGGCTGTGCGGGTGGACGCCGCGGGAGACCACGAACCGGGACCGTTTGGTCGCGCCCATCGCCAGGTAGCCGGCCGAGGCGACCGAGGACGGCCCCTCGTAGAGGCCGGCGTTGGAGACCGGCAGCGCGGTCAGCTCCGACATCGCGGTCTGGAACTCGAACATCACCTGCAGCCCGCCCTGGGAGATCTCCGGCTGGTAGGGCGTGTAGGGGGTGAGGAACTCCGAGCGGGAGGTGATCGCGTCGACGATCGCCGGCACGTAGTGGTCGTACATCCCCGCGCCGAGGAAGCAGACCTGCTCTTCGGCGTCGGCGTTGCGCCCCGCCAGCGCGGCGAGCCGCTCGTAGACCTCGGCCTCGCTCATCCCCGCGGGCAGCTCCAGCGGCCGGCCCAGGCGCAGCGGGCCGGGGACCTGCTCGAACAGCTCGTCGATCGACCGGGCGCCGATCGCGGCGAGCATCTCGGCGCGGTCGTCAGGGGTGGCTGAGGTGTAGCGGCTCACTCGTGATTACAGGCTAGGGAAAGGCATGGCCGGCCCCCGGGAGGTACCCGGGCGCCCGCCTCGGGGCTCGAGGGACCATATGGAACTGCCGGCCGCGAGGTCGATCAGCGGTCGAGCAGCTTCTGGTACTCGGCGGCGGAGAGCAGCGTCTCCGCCTCCTCCGGGTGCGACAGCTTGACCTTGACCAGCCAGCCGGCGCCGTAGGGGTCCTCGTTGATCTGCTCGGGGCTGTCGGAGAGGGCGTCGTTGACCTCGACCACCTCGCCGGACATCGGCGCGATCACGTCGGATACCGCCTTCACCGACTCGACCTCCGCGTAGGGCTGGTCTTTGGTCAGCTCCATGCCCGCCTCGGGCGGCTCGAAGAAGACGACCTCGCCGAGCGTGTCCTGGGCGTACCAGGTGATCCCGAAGGTCGCCAGGTCGTCCTCGACCCGAACCCAGTCGTGCTGGTCGTGGTAGCGCAGATCGTCGGGGTAGGTGGCCTCGGCCAAAGTCAGCTCCTTATCCGGTTGCTGGTCATCCGATTGACGGTCGTCCGGTTGGTGATCATCTTGATGACCTGGTGTAGAGGGGCCTGGACGCTATCCGGGCGCCCCGATGCCTGCCGCGCACGTCGATCTCGACCTCGGTGCCCGGCTCGGCCAGGTCGGCGCGGACGTAGGCCATCCCGGCGCCGCGCTCGAGCGAGGGCGCGTAGGTGCCGCTGGTGACGACGCCGACCTGCTCGCCGTCGGCGCCCAGCACCGGGTTGCCGTCGCGGGGGATGCCGGCGCCCTCGATCGTGAACGGGGCGAGGCGCTCGGCGGTCCCGGCTGCACGCGCCGCGGCGATCGCGGGCGAGCCGAGAAAGCCGGTCTCCTCCTTGCAGCACCAGCCGAGGCCGGCTTCGATCGGGTTGCGCTCGGGGGTCAGCTCGTTGCCGTGCAGCGGGTAGCAGACCTCGAGCCGCAAGGTGTCGCGCGCGCCGAGCCCGCAGGGCACCACGCCCGCCTCCCGCAGCTCCTTGAAGACCGGGATCGCGACCTCCGGGTCGATCAGCATCTCGACCCCGTCCTCGCCGGTGTAGCCGGTGCCGCAGACCAGCGCCGGGCGGCGGCCGACGCTCAGCGGGGCGACGTGGAAGCGCTCCGGCAGCTCGAGGCCGAGCGTGCGGGAGACGACGGCGCGGGCGTGCGGGCCCTGCACGGCGAGCATCGCGTAGCGGTCGGCGACGTCGCGCACGGCGACGTCGTGGTCGCGCGACCAGCGGCCGAGCCACTGCAGATCGGCCTCGTGGTTGGCGGCGTTGGTGACGATCAGGTAGCGATCGGTGCCGAGGCGGTAGAGGAAGAGGTCGTCGATCACCCCGCCGGACTCGTTGCACAGGCAGGAGTACTGGGCGCCGCCGACCGCGACCTTGACGACGTCGTTGGAGAGCACCAGCTGCAGGAAGGCAAGCGCGCCGGGCCCCTCGACCTCGACCTCGCCCATGTGGGAGACGTCGAACATCCCGGCGTGGGTGCGGACCGCGCTGTGCTCCTCGCGGATCCCCTCGTAGAGCACGGGCATCTCCCAGCCCGCGAAGGGCACCAGTTTGGCCCCCAGCTCCTCGTGCTGCTCGAAAAGTGGCGTGCGTCGCATCGACGCGCAGGCTATTGGCTGAGCGTCATCGCAGGTCGAGCCGGGACCGTCTTCGCGGGAACTCCCGCGAACGCGGCCCGGGAAGACGGTCCCGGCGCGACCCGGGCCGACTACTCTTTTAGAAACCCGGGAACGTCGATGTCGTCGTCCGACACCCGCAGTTTGCGGATGTCGGTGTCCTCGGCGGAGACCCGCGGGCGGGACTCGTAGCGGCGCCGCACCCGCTGCGGCGAGCGGGCCAGCAGCTCGAAGCCCTCGAAGCCGGTGGCGATCACGGTGACCCGGATCTCGTCGTGCATCGACTGGTCGACGACCGAGCCGAAGATGATGTTGGCGTTGTCGTCGGCCTCCTGCTGGACCAGCTGGGCCGCCTCGTTGACCTCGAAGAGGCCGAGATCCTCGGGGCCGGTGATGTTCAGCAGCATGCCGGTGGCGCCTTTGATCGACTCCTCGATCAGCGGCGAGGTGATCGCCGCTTTGGCCGCTTCGAGGGCGCGTTTCTCGCCCGAGGCCGAGCCCACCCCCATCAGCGCCGAGCCGGCGTCGCGCATGATCGTGCGCACGTCGGCGAAGTCGAGGTTGATCAGGCCCGGGATCGTGATCAGGTCGGTGATGCCCTGGACGCCCTGGCGCAGGATGTCGTCGGCCTGGCGGAAGGCGTCGAGGACGCTGGTCCGCCGCTCGACCGCCTGCAGCAGCTTCTCGTTCGGGACGATGATCAGGGTGTCGACGTTGTTGCGCAGTTTCTCGATGCCCTCGAGCGCCTGCTGCATCCGCCGTTTACCCTCGAACTCGAAGGGTTTGGTGACCGCGCCGACGGTCAGCGCGCCGATCTCCTCCTTGGCGATCTCGGCGATCACCGGGGCCGAGCCGGTGCCGGTGCCGCCGCCCTCTCCGGCGGTGACGAAGACCATGTCGGCGCCCTTCAGCGCCTCCTTGATCTCGTCGCGACTCTCCGCCGCGGCGCCCGCGCCGACCTCCGGGTTGCCGCCCGCGCCGAGGCCGCGGGTCAGCTCCTGGCCGATCGAGAGCTTGATGTCGGCGTCGCAGGCCTGCAGCGCCTGGGCGTCGGTGTTGACGGCGACGAACTCGACGCCGCGAATGCCGGCGTCGATCATGCGGCTGACCGCGTTGGTGCCGCCGCCGCCGGCGCCGACGACCTTGATCACCGCTAGGTAAGTCGATTCCATCTCCCGAATTCTTTCTCTGCTGGTCCGCCGCGCCTCCTCCAACTATTCGGCGTCGGAGCGGAGCCACCTGTATGTGAGTTGAGCCTTTGTCCTGTCCGAGGCTGCAGCGAGGCTCAAGGGTTCGAGCGGCCGCGCAGACCGCGGAAATTGCGCTCAACGTAGGGCATTGTCAAGGGTCTGTCAAACGCCGGGCAGGGGTCCTGCAAGCGATATTTCTCGACCCGTGCTTGAGGGTTTCGCAACTCTCACCCTATGGTCGAGGGTTCGCCTCCGACCCGCATTCCGCCTGGGGATGCGGGCACCGGCTACTCAATTCACGGGTGGCAGTTCGTGTTCGGAGCCGTAGGTCGTCGGCCGGGTCGGCGCGTGCACGTCTACATAACTGAGCAAGCTCACGGACGGATCGGCGAGTACGGCGGCGGCGGCCTTCCACTTCCTCGCCGCGTCCTGGTCGTCGCCGAAGTGGACTTCGATGCCCGAGGCGAATTCGACCTCGACCCCCGTTTTGCCGTAGGCGGCACGCGCCACCTGGCGGCGCAGCGCCCGCGGCGCGGCGGCGAGGATCCTCACCTCTTCGAGCACGTGGCCGCGCACGTGGCCGCCGTTGGGAGGGGCCTTCACGGCCAGCACCGGCAGGCCGGTCTTCGACCCCGCGGCGGTGCCGAGCAGCCGACCGTTGCCGGCGACCACGACGACCCGCTTGCCTTCGCCGATCTGGGCGACCGGCCGGGCCGCGGTCGTGCCGGCGGTGGTCGGGGCCGAGGAGCCGCGCAGGCCGAGCCAGTAGACGGCGACGGCGACGATCCCGATCGCCAGGGCGACGAGCAGCGCCCGCCTCCTCACGGACCCCACCCCGGCACCGCGACCTCGCCGAGCACCTGCACCTCCGGCTCCAGCTCGACGCCGAACTCCTCCCGCACGCGGCGGCGGCCCGCGGCCATGACCGCGAGCACGTCGGCGGTCGTCGCCGTGCCGGTGTTCTCGACGAAGTTGGCGTGCTTCGGAGAGAAGCGGGCGCCGCCGTGGCCCATGCCGCGGCAACCGGCAGCCTCCAGCAGCTGCCCGGCGGAGCGCCCGTCGGCGCGCTCGTCGGTGGGGTTCTTGAAGGTGGAGCCGAAGGTCTTGATGCCGGAGGGCTGGGCCTCGCGGCGGCGGCCGCGCATCGAGGCGAGCGTGGCGCGGATCTCCTCCGGGTCACCGGGGCGGAGCGCGAAGGCGGCGCTGGTGACGACTTCGCCCTCGCCCAGGTTCGAGTTGCGGTAGACGAAGTCGAAGGACGCCGGGGGGCGCCGTGACGTGCCCGCCGCGGTCGACACCTCGACCCACTCGAGCACCTCTTCGAGCCGGCCACCGTAGGCGTTGGCGTTCATCCGCACCGCGCCGCCCGCGGTGCCGGGGATGTTGATCCCGAACTCGAGGCCGGAAAGCCCCCACCCCGCCGCCTTCGCCGCCGCCGAGGGCAGCCGCGCGCCGCCGCCGCAGACGAGCCGCGTGCCGTCGCGCTCTATCCCGGCGAGCGCGCCGCCCAACTTCATCGCCAGTCCTCGGAAGCCGTCATCCGCTATCAGGAGGTTCGATCCCGAGCCGATCACTCCTACCTCCACGCCCTCGTTCTTCGCCCAGCCCAACAGCTCCACCACGGCCTCGGCTGACCCGGGACGGGCGAAGTAGTCCGCCGGGCCCCCCGTGCGAACCGTCGTCAACCGGGCCAACGGGTAGTCCCGCTCGACGCCGGCGGGGAGTGGCGACAGAGGCATCTAGGTGTCTTCCGTCGATGGCATTGCGGCGGGGGGCGAGGGGGACCCTTCACTCACGAACTGCGGGGAGGTTCGCTCAGGGTCCCCCTCGCCCCCCGGCTCGGAGGCCAGCAGGGACTCACCCAGCTTGAAGATGTCGCCGGCGCCGATCGTGACGAGGATCGAGCCGGATGGCAGAGCTCCGAGATGGCGGGCGAGGAACGCTTCGGCGCGGGCGGCCGTGGGTAGCCAGGCGACCGATTTGCCGCCGGAGCGGTCGGCGGCGGCGCGGGCGACGTCGAGGCCGCTGACGCCGGCGAGGGGACCGACCGGCTCCTCGCGGGCCGGATAGACGTCGAGCACGGCGATCTCGTCGGCAAGCGCCAGGGCGGCGCCGAACTCGCTCGCGAAGGCCTTGGTGCGCGAGTAGAGGTGAGGCTGGAAGACGGCGAGCAGGCGGGCCGGGGCGAGCTCGCGGAGCGCGGAGAGCGTGGCACGGACCTCGGTCGGGTGGTGGGCGTAGTCGTCGTACACGCGAACCCCGCCGCGCTCGCCCTTCAGCTCCTGGCGACGACGGACGCCGCGGAAGTCGGCGAGCGCCGCGGCTGCCCGCTCGAGGTCGAAGCCGGCGGCGCCCAGCGCGGCGAGCGCCGCGCGGGCGTTCAGCACGTTGTGGGCGCCGGGGACCGCGAGGTCGAGCGCCGCCGGCCCCGGCGCGTCGGCCGAGAACTCGGCGAGCTCCAGGAGAGCCGCCGGGGCGTTCGCAGTTCTCCGCGCTATCCGCGGAGAACTGCGAACGCGCTCCGGCGCGCGGGCCCCCAGGGCCTCGCGGAGCTCCTCGATGGCTCCGGCATCGCGGGTCGGGGACGGGAGCACCGCGACCCGCGCCTTGCCGGCGAAGCCCTCGAACGCGGCGACCAGGGGCTCGAGCGAGCCCCACTTCGAGTGATGGTCCATCTCGACGTTGGTGACGACGGCGATCTCCGGGTCGAGGCGCAGGAAGCTGCCATCGGACTCGTCGGCCTCGGCGACCACCCACTCCCCCGCACCCCAGCCGGCGTTGGCCGGGGCGCCCTCGGGCCCGAGTCCCGGCACCTCGCCGCCGACGAAGAACGCCGGGTCCTCGCCGAGGCCGCGCAGCGCCCAGACCGCCATCGCGGTCGTCGTCGTCTTGCCGTGCGTGCCGGCGATCGCGATCAGCCGCTTCTCGGCGCAGAGCTCGGCCAGCAGCTCGCCCCGGTGGATGACGTTCAGGCCGCGCTCCCGCGCCGCCGCCAACTCCGGGTTCTCGGCGGCGATCGCGGTCGAGACGACCACCTCGGCGCCCTCCGGCAGGTTGGCCGCGTCGTGACCGATCCGCGGCTCGAGCCCGGCCGCTCGCAGCCGCTCCATATAGGAGGACTCGCTGCGGTCGCTGCCGGTCACCGCCGCGCCCAGCCCGGCGCAGACCACCGCCAGCCCGCTCATCCCGGCCCCGCCGATCCCGACGAAGTGCAGCCGCCGCCCCCGCCACGACCCCGTCACGCTTCCGTCCCCATTCCGTCACCCACCCCGGCCGCTGCGAGGACCTGGTCGGCGATCGCGCTGGCGGCGTCGGGCCGCGCCAGGGCACGGGCCGCCTCGGCCATCCGGCCGAGGCGCTCGGCGTCGCCGAGGATGCCGCCGACGGCGGCGAGCAGCGCCGCCGGCTCGAGCGCGTCGTCTTCGAGGATCGTCGCCGCGCCGCCTCGCTCCATCCAGCGGGCGTTGGCGCGCTGGTGGTCGGCGGTCGCGTGCGGGTATGGGACCAGCACCGCCGGGCGCCCGGCGGCGGTGAACTCGAAGATCGAGCCGCCGGAGCGTCCCAGCACCAGGTCGCAGGCGGCCAACACGTCGCCGAGGTCCGGTTCGTAGGCGATCAACTCGTAACCCTCGGCGTTCGGAGCCGCCTCCAACCGCTCCCGCAGGGCCTCGTGGTCCCGCGTCCCGGAGAGGTGCAGGACGCGGAACTCGCGCCCCTCGCGCTCGGCGAACGCCTCCAGCGCGGCGAAATTCAGCGAGCGCGCGCCCTGGCTGCCGCCGACCACCAGCACGACCCGGGCGTCCGCCGGGATCCCGAAGCGCCCCCGCGCCGCCGCGCGGTCGGCGGTGAGCACCGCCTCCGGCACCGGTCGTCCCGTCACCACGTAGCGGTGCCCCTCGCGTCCCTCGATCGGGAACGCGAGGCACACGCGCCGTGCCCTTCCGGCCAGCAGCCGGTTCGCCAGGCCGAGGTGACTGTCGGCCTCGGTCAGCACCAACGGGGTGCGGGTCAGGGTCGCCGCCAGGCCCGCCGGCCCGGCCACGTAGCCGCCACCGCCCATCACCACGTCGGCGCGCCGCCGACGCAGGACCGCGCGCGCCGCGCCGACCGCGCCGACCGCCTCGGCCACGGCGCGCGCCGCCCGCAGCGGGTTGCGACGGTCGATCCCGCGCACCCGCAGGAAGTCGATCTCATACCCCGCGGCCGGTACCAGCTCGGCCTCGACCTTCTCGCGGGTACCGAGGAAGCTGACCTCGGCACCGCGCTCACGGAGCGCGGCGGCGACCGCCATGGCGGGCACCACGTGCCCCGCGGTTCCCCCCGCCGCCACCACCACTCTTGGTCCGTCTGGCACCGCCGCCACCGCTCCTTTCACGCGCGGGCGAGCGCCCGCCTTCGACGACGCGCAGTTTGCCGGACCCGCGCCCCGACCTGGGCCCGGACCGCGACGCCCCGCCCCGCGAGCCGTCCCGCCGCGCCGCGCTCGCGGTGCCGCCGCGGGCGACGTTGAGGATCAGCCCGACCGCGAACAGGCACGACAGGAGCGCCGAGTTCCCGTAGGAGATGAAGGGCAGTGGCACGCCGGTCAGCGGCGCCAGCCCCATCACCGCGAAGAGGTTGATCATCGCCGTCACCAGGACCATCGAGGTCAGCCCGGCGACGAGGATCTTTCCGTAGTTGTCCTTCGCCTTCTGGGCGATCCGCAGCCCGGCGAAGCCGAACATCCCGAACAGCCCGACGACGCCGAGGATCCCGACCAGGCCGAGCTCCTCGCCGATCACCGCGGAGATCATGTCGGTGTGGGCCTCGGGCAGGTAGAACGCCTTCTGCACGCCGTTGCCGATCCCCACCCCGAAGAGTCCACCGGAGCCGAGCGCGATCTTCGCCTGCGCCGCCTGGAAGCCGGCGCCTTCGGTTTCCGCGCCCGGGTGCAGGAAGCTGGTGAGCCGCGCCATCCGGTAGGGCTCGACGATCGTCAGCAGCAGGACGCAGACGCCGATCACCAGCGCGACCTTGCCGAGATCGCGGGGCGCCGCGCCGGCGGCGATCAGCGTCGCCCCGACGGCCAGGGCGACGACCATCGCCGTCCCCATGTCGGGCTCCATCATGATCAGCAGACAGGCGGCGCCGGCCATCAGCAGGATCGGCATGAAGCCCTTGATCGAGCGCAGTCGCTTCGGTTCGCGGGCGAGCATGTCGGCGGAGTAGAGGACGAGCGCCACCTTGGCCAGCTCCGACGGCTGGATCTGGATCGAGCCCGCGCCGATCCAGCGGCTCGCCCCGTTGACGCTCTGGCCGGCGCCGAGCACGACCACCAGCAGGAAGATCGACCCGCCGAGCAGGAGGGGCGTGGCGCGGCGGATCGCGCCGAGGCCGTGGCGCGCCGTGAAGTGCATGACCACCAGGCCGATCGCACCGACGATCAGCGTGCGCTGCAGGTAGTAGGCGGAGCTCGAGAGGCCGCCGTTCTGCAGCACCTGGGTGGTCGAGGAGGCGGAGAAGACCATCACCGCGCCGAAGGCGAGCAGGCAGAGCGTCGCGGTGAGCAGCAGGTTGTACTCGGTGGAGACGGCGCGACGGGCCTTCGCGCGCCGCTTCTTCTTCGCCTTGGCAGGGCGCGCCCGGCCGAGCGCGACGGAGAGACCGCTCACGGTGAATCCTCGCGCTTCGCCCCCGGCGCGAAGGACCGGAGATCCACGCTTGGTCGCTCCGCGCTCACCGTAGACCCGCGACGATCTGGCGGAAGCGCTCGCCGCGCGCTTCGAAGTTCGCGAAGGCGTCGAAGCTCGCGCAGGCGGGCGAGAGCAGGACGACCTCGCCGGGGCGGGCGGCCGCGGCCGCGGACCGCACGGCGTCCTCGAGGTCGCGTGCCCGGCGCAGCGGCACGCCCGCGGCGGCCAGCGGCGCCAGCTCGGCGGCCATCCGCTCGGCGGTATCGCCCAGCAGGTAACAGGCGACGGCGCGCTCGCGCAGCGGCGCCACCAGCGGTGCGAAGGGCTCGCCCTTCTCGCTGCCGCCGAGGATCGCGTGGACGCCGCGGTCGAAGCTGCCGATGCCGACCGTCGCGGAGGCGACGTTGGTCGCCTTGGAGTCGTTGACGAAGCGCACCCCGCCGAGGTCGGCGACCGGCTCGAGCCGGTGCGGCACGCCGGCGAAGCTCCGCAGCCCGGCGCGGACCGCGTCCGGGTCGACGCCGAAGGCGAGCGCCGCGGCGGCGGCGGCCATCGCGTTCTCGACGTTGTGCTCGCCGGGGATGCCGAGCTCGTCGGTCCCGAGCAGCGGCTCGCCCTCCCAGAAGATCGTCCCCCCCGCCGCCGCCACCTCGCAGTCGGGCGAGGCGCCGCGACAGAACTCGACCCGGCGGGCGCAGCCGCCGAGGTCGACGCCCGCCAGCCCGGGGTCGTCGCCGTTCCACACCGCGACGTCGTCGTTGCCCTGGTTGGCGAAGATCCGCAACTTCGCGTCGCGGTAGGCGGGCAGGTCGCCGTGGCGGTCGAGGTGGTCGGGGGCGAGATTGAGGAAGACGGCACCCTCGGGGCTGAACAGGCCGGTGTCCTCGAGCTGGAAGCTCGAGGCCTCGCAGACGACGGTCGCGTCGGGCTCGACCTGGTCGACCAGGGAGGCGACCGGGACGCCGACGTTGCCCGCCACCGCGACCGGCTCGCCGGCGCCGCGGAAGATGTGTCCGAGCAGCTCCACGGTGGTCGTCTTGCCGTTGGTGCCGGTGACGGCGAGGAAGCGATTGGGCAGGGCGCGCCAGGCCAGCTCCAGCTCGCCGGTCACCTCGATCCCCCGCTCCAGGGCGGTCGCGATCACCCGTGCCTCCCGGGGAACCCCCGGGCTCTTGACGACAGTGTGCGTGCCCTCGAGCTGAGCCAAGCCATCCGTATCCAGGGCTACTTCGACGTCGAGGCCCGAAAGCCCTTCCGCCCCCTCGGGATGTCCGGAATCGACCGCGCGGACGCGCTCGCCGCGCGCCGCCAGGAGCCGCGCCGCCGCCTGCCCGGAGCGCGCCAGGCCGACCACCAGGAACGGCCCCCGGGGCAGCGGCGGCCTCACTTGCTTGGCGGGCAGCAGGGTCACACGACGTCATTTCGCCCCGCCGGTCCCACCCCCTGCGCGCGCCGGCTCGGCGTTCGCAGAAATCCGCGCATACCGCGGAGAAGTGCGAACGCCGGACGGAGGGACAGAGGCGGCCCGCCGCCGGGATCTCCGTGCCACCCCTGTGGATCCCGACGGCGGCGAGCGTCGCCCCTGTATGCGCTGTTGGCCCCCTTGCCTCTTGCGCGCTCCCGCACGTTTCCGGGGAGCACGTCGAACTTACTTCGATCGTCTCCACCGGTCAAGGGGGATAGTCGAAAGCTCTACCCAGTTCTGCTGACCGGTGGTCCCGGAGAGCCGCTGAGGGCGCGGCGCACGCCCGCGCCGGCCCTCAGTGGCCGATCGAGTGCTGGTAGAGCGTGAAGCCGATCCCCGAGCAGACGGCGGCGATGATCCAGAAGCGCAGCATGATCTTCGTCTCCGACCACGCCATCATCTCGAAGTGGTGGTGGAGCGGCGCCATCAGCAGAACCCGCCGGCGGAAGACCCGGAAGGAGAAGACCTGCAGCAAGACCGAGAGCGCCTCGATCACGAAGATGCCGCCGATGATGATCAGCAGCACCTCGGTCTGGGTCATCACGGCCATCGCCCCGATCGCCCCGCCGAGCCCGAGCGAGCCGGTGTCGCCCATGAAGATCGAGGCCGGGAAGGCGTTGAACCAGAGGAAGCCGATGCAGGCGCCGACCATGCAGCAGGCGAGCAGCGCCAGGTCCTTCTGGCCGCTGGCGACGAAGGCGATCGCCGTGTAGGTGAGCAGGACGATCGCGCAGGAGCCCGCCGCGAGGCCGTCGAGGCCGTCGGTGAGGTTGACACCATTGGAGGTCCCGGCGATGACCAGGAACACGAGCACGAAGTAGAGGACCGGGCCGAGGTAGATGCTGCCGTCGCCGATCCGGAAGTAGAGCCGCGGTTCGATCCCGACCGAGTGGCGCGAGACCCACCAGAGGCCGAGCGCCAGGATCAGCTGGCCGAGCAGCTTCCAGCGACCGGACAGGCCGAGCGAGCGGCGTTTGACGATCTTGATGTAGTCGTCGGCGAAGCCGAGCGCCGCGCAGCCGAGCGCGACGCCGAAGACGGCGAGGCTCGACGCGTCCAGTTCGGACAGCACCAGGTAGGGCACGCAGATCGCGGCGAAGATGATCAGCCCGCCCATCGTCGGCGTCCCCGCCTTGGCGTGGTGCTCCTGCGGCCCGTCCTCGCGGATGTTCTGGCCGAACTCGCGCACCCGCAGGTATTCGATGAATTTGGGGCCGAGAAAGATGCAGATCAGCATCGACGCCATCCCGGCGATCAATATTTCGCCCATGGTTAAGCGGCGCCTCCTCTGCTCCGCCGGGAGGCAAGAGAGTCAGAGATGGATTGCCCCCCGGCTCCGCGTCCGGGGGCGCCTTGGACGGGGGGACGGGCGGCGCGCAGCGCGGGGGCGATCGACTCCATACCGACCGAGCGGGAGCCCTTGACGAGGACCGCGTCGCCGGGCTCGAGATGGGAGTCGAGCCACTCGGCCGCCTCGGCGGGGTCGGCGAGGAGTTCGTCGGGTTCGTATTCGCGGGCGGGCGCGCCGACGCCGACCACGACGTCGATGCCGGCGGCGCGGGCGTGGGCGCCGACCTCGCGGTGGAATGCGGCGGCGTCGGGGCCGAGCTCCCCCATGAAACCGAGCACGGCGACGGTGCGCGGAGCCCGGAGCGTCGCGAGATGGTCGAGCGCCGCGCGCATCGACACCGGGTTGGCGTTGTAGCAGTCGTTCACGAGGACGATGCCGTCGGCGAGCTCCACCCGCTCGCCGCGGAACCGGGAGAAGCCTATTTCGCCGGCCCGGACGGCCATCTCCGCGGGGTCGGCGCCGAGCGCCACACCGCCCGCGATCGCGGCCAGGGCGTTGGTCAGGTTGTAGGCCTCGGCGAAGGGGAAGCGGAAGCGCGCCTCGCCCGCCGGGGTGCGCACCAGCGCCTCGGTCGCGCCCTCGAGGACGCGCGACTCGACCGCCTCGACGTCGCCGCCCGGTCCGAAGCGCAGCAGCCGCGGCGCCCGCTCGAGATGCTCCTCCAGCTCCCCCGCCTCGACCGGGACGATCGCGACGCCCGCGGCGGGCAACCGGTCGATCACCGCGGCCTTCTCGGCGGCGATCGCCGCGAGCGAGCCCATCTGCTCGACGTGGACGGGGCCGACGTTGGTGATCAGCGCCGCGTCGGGCTCGCCGATCGCGGCCAGCTCGGCGATCTGCCCGGGGCCGCGCATCGCCATCTCGAGCACCAGCCGCTCGACGTCGTCGGGCGCCTCGAGGATCGTCAGCGGCAGCCCGATCTCGGTGTTGAAGTTCTGCGCGTTGGCGTGGGAGCGGCCGGGCAGGAGCGCCCGGGCGATGTCCTTGACCGAGGTCTTGCCGACCGAGCCGGTGACCCCGAGCACCTGGGCGCCGAGCGCCCGGCGGTTGGCCCGGGCGAGCGCCTGCAGGGCGGCGAGCGGGTCCGCGGCGGCGAAGACCCAGGCCGGCCCGTCGGGGCCCGCGACGACGGCCGCGGCGGGACCGCCTTCGCCCCCGCCCCGCCGCGACCGGGCGTGCGCGAGGAGCCGCTCGGCGTGCTCGCGGCCGACCACCACGCCCCAGGCGCCCGCCTCGATCGCCGCCGCGGCGAACTCGCCGCCGTCGCGGCTGGCGCCCCGCAGGCCGAAGAAGAGGTCGCCCGGCCCAACCGTCGCGGAGTCGATGACCGCGCGGCGCGGCGGCTCCGCGGAGCCTTCGGCGAGCACCCGCGACCCGGTCGCCGCGGCGATCTGCGCTCCGGGGAGCCTCACGCCGGGCTGCCCAGCCTGCGCAGCTCCTCGCGGGCCACCTCACGGTCGTCGAAGGGGATCTTCCGCCCGCCCTCGAACTCCTGCCCCTGCTCGTGGCCCTTGCCCGCGATCACCACCGTGTCGCCCGGCTCGGCGCGGCCGAGCGCCAGCGCGATCGCCGCGTGCCGGTCGACCTCGACCACCAGCTCGGCGTCGCCCTCGCGGGCGCCGGCCGCGACTTCGGCGACGATCGCCGCCGGGTCCTCGGAGCGCGGGTTGTCGGAGGTGACGACCGCGAGGTCGGAGAGCGTGCCGCCCGCCCGGCCCATCAGCGGCCGCTTGGCGCGGTCGCGGTCGCCACCCGCGCCGAAGACCGCGATCAGCCGGCCCGCGGTAAGCCGCCGCGCCGCCCGCAGCACGTTCTCCATCGAGTCCGGGGTGTGGGCGTAGTCGACGAGGACGGCGAACCCCTGGCCCTCGTCGATCGGCTCGAAGCGTCCCGGCACCCGGGCCGCGGCGGCGAGCCCGGCGGCGGCGGTCTCGGCGTCGACCCCGAGCGCCTCGGCGGCGGCGAACGCCGCCAGCGCGTTGGCGACGTTGAAGTGCCCCGGCATGCCGGTCTCCACGCGCGCCCTGCCATCGACCGTGAAGCTCGCGCCGCCCGCGTCGAACTCGACGTCCACGGCGCGGTAGTCGGCCTCGGCGCCCTCGGCGGAGTACGTGAGGCAGTCGAACTCCTCGGCCAGCCGGCGGCCGTAGGGGTCGTCGACGTTGACGATCCGCACCCCGGGGCCGGCCGCGAAGAGCAGCCGCTTGGCGGCGAAGTAGTCCTCCATGTCGGCGTGGAAGTCGAGGTGGTCCTGGGTCAGGTTGGTGAAGACGGCGACCTCGAAGTGGATCGCGTCGGCGCGGTGCAGGGCCATCGCGTGCGAGGAGACCTCCATCGCGCAGGCCCGGTCGCCGCTCGCCAGCATGCGCCGGAACGTCTCCTGCAGGTCGATCGCCTCCGGCGTCGTCCGTTCGACCGGCTCCTCGGCGCCGCCGACCACCTGCTTGACGGTGCCCAGCAGCCCGGTCCGCGTGCCCGCCGCCTCGAGGATCTCCCGGACCAGGTAGGCGGTCGTCGTCTTGCCGTTCGTCCCGGTCACCCCGACCACCCGCAGCTCGGCGGTCGGGTCGCCGTGGAAGGCCGCCGCGAAAGGCGCCATCGCCGCCCGCGCGCTCGGCACCACGACCTGCGGCACGGCCACGTCGAGCCGCCGCTCGACGACCAGCGCCACCGCCCCGGCCTCGACCACCTGCGCCGCGAACTCATGCCCGTCGCGCTTCTCCCCGACCACGCAGAAGAAGAGCGTCCCGGGCCCCGCCTTGCGGCTGTCGTAGGCGAGGCTCGCGACCTCTGCGTCCGCGTCGCCGACCACCGTCACCTGCTCCGCGACGGCCGCCGCCGAAACGAGTTGCCCCAGTCTCATGACCGCGATTCTAGGTAGAGAGTCGGGTGCCCCTCGCACCGCCGTCCCTTATTCCTGCGGCACACCCAGATACGGCAGCGAGAACCCCGCGATTTCGCCGAACGCCGGCGCCGCGACCGAACCGCCGTAGATTTCGCCTTCCGGCTGGTTGACGATCACCGCGCAGAGGAAGCGCGGGTGGTTCGCCGGCGCGAAGCCGATGAACGAGGCGACGTACTTCGTTTCCGAGTAGCCGCCGTTTTCGGCGACCTGGGCGGTGCCGGTCTTGCCCGCCAGCGTGTAGCCGGGGACGCTGATCTGCGAGGCGGTGCCTTCCGGGCCGAGCACGCCCTCGAGCATCTGGCGCACCTGGGAGGCGACCTTCTCGCTGATCACCCGGTGGCCCTGCGGCTCGTGGACCTTCCGTTCGCCGACCCGTTTGACCAGCTGCGGCGGCCGCTCGACCCCGCCATGGGCGATCGCCGCATACCCCTGCATCATCTGCATCGGCGTCACCGCGGCGCCCTGGCCCATCGGCAGGTTGCCCATCGTCGCGCCGGAGTATTCGCTCAGCGCCGGGACGATCCCGTGTTCCTCGCCGGGGAACTGCACGCCCGTCTTCTTGCCGAACCCGAACCGTTCGATCCACTTGCTGAACTTCGTCGCGCCCACCTCGAGCCCGATCGTCACCGCGCCGATGTTCGAGGACCGCGCCAGGATCTGCGCCACGGACATCGTTTCGGTGCCGCGTTCCTCGGCGTCCTTGATGATGTGTTCGCCGACTTCGATCGCCGGCGGCAGGGTGAATTCGGTCTGCGGGGTGACCAGGCCTTCTTCCAGCGCCGCCGAGACGGTGAACGCCTTGAAGGTGGAGCCCGGTTCGTAGTTGAAGCCGGTCGCCTGGTTCAGCAGGTCTTCGCTCTTCACGTGTTCGAGGTCGCCCGGGTCGACCGGCGGCCAGTTCGCCATCGCCAGGATTTCCGAGCTCTGCGGTTCCATGACGATCGCCGTCGCGCCGCGCGGCGAGTAGGTTTCGCCGACTTTCGCCAGCACCTGTTCGGCCTTCTCCTGGATCGCCGGGTCGAGGGTCAACTGGACGTTTTCACCGTCGCGCGCTTCCTTCACCGTTTCCATCCGGATCGGCTCGCCGAGCGCGTCGGTCACCACGTGCCGTTCGCCTTCTTCGCCGGTCAGCACCGAGTTGTCGGCCGCCTCGATCCCGGTCAGGCCCTTGCCTTCGCCGCTGACCACGCCGATCACCTGCCCCGCCATTTCCCCCTGCGGGTAGGCGCGGCGACTGGCGGGCAGCTGGCCGATCCCTTCCAGCCCGAGCTTTTCCACCTTGGTCGCGGTCGAGAGGTCGACGTCCTTGGCGAGGTAGGAGAAGCCCGATTGGACGGTCAGCGCTTCCAGCACCTTGCTCTTCTTCTCGCCCAGGATGGGCGCCAGGCGCGCCGCCGCCTTGGGCGGGTTTTTCACCTGATAGGGCGTCGCGTAGATCGTCGCGGCGTCTTCGGAGGAGGCCAGGCGGGTGCCGTTGCGGTCGAGGATCGCGCCGCGCAGGCCGGGCACCATCACCGTCTGCGTCTGCTGGTTGAGCGCCTGCGATGCCAGCTGGGACGCTTCCACGCCCTGCAGCCAGAAGGCGCGGCAGACGATCAACAGGAAGGCGACGAGGAAGCCTGCGAAGAGGAGGCCGATCCGACGCTCGATCAGGCGCATCTACCAGCTACCCCGTCGGCGCTTCGGTCCCGGCTTCTCCGTAGGCCGGTTCGGCGGTGCCGGCCGCGCCTTCGGCGGCGAGCAGTTCTTCGTATTCCCGGTTGTAGATCGCTTCTTCTTCGGGCGTGAATTCGCCTTCGGAGGTAGAGCCCGCGGCGACTTCTTCGCCGGCCGCGGCTTCGCCCCCGACCGCACCTTCCGTCGCGCCGCCTTCTTCCGTCGCGCCTTCTTCGGTCGCGCCTTCTTCGCCGCTCGTCGCCGCGGCGGTGGTGGCCGCGGCGGCGGCGAGCCGGGCGGCGGCTTCGGTGGCGTCGGTCCTGCGGGTCGTGAGCAGCTGCGGCACCGCCTTGGTCGGCATCGCGAGGCCGAGTTCGGCCGCCTGCCGGCGGATCCGGGCCTGGCCGTAGCGCTCGGCGACGCGGCTCTGCAGCATCGAGTTTTCTTTGCTCAGCGCGGTGATCTTCGCGTCGACCTTCCCGGCCGAGGCGGCGAAGCTGAGCGTCACCACGTTGAGCGCGACGATCCCGACCAGGAGGACGCCGAGGACGCCGATCCAGGCGCGGCCGCGGGTGAGCCGGTGGATCAGGCCCGACTCGGGCAGCTGGGTGACGGCGACCGCGGCGCGGCCCGCGTGGCCGGCGGCGATCGGGATGACACCGGCGCGGCGGCGCGGCGCGGCCTTGCGGCGGGTGGGCGCCTTGCGAGCGGGGGCGGTCGCGGCGGCGCGGGCGCTCGTCGCCTTCCTGCGCGGCGGAGCGGCCTTGCGTTGTGGCGTCGCCGGCTTGCGGGCGGGGGCGGTCGCCGGCGCGGCGGCGGTGGCGGAGCGGCCGCGGCCACCCGGCCGCGGACGGTCGCGGGGGCGCTTCTTCGGGTCCGGCGGCGCCGTGCGGGCGGGCGCCGGGGCGGCCTGGGACTTGGAGCGGCGGGCGGGTGCGGCGACTGCCATCAGGCCTCCTCCCCGCGGCTGTCGAAGGCGATCTTGACGGCGGCGCGCAGGTGGGCGGAGCGCGAGCGCGGATTCGCCTCGACCTCCTCCGGCCCGGGCGCGACGGCGCGCCGGGTCAGCAGCTCGGCCTCGGGCTCGTGGCCGCAGACGCACACCGGGATCTCCGGCGGGCAGACGCAGCCGCGCGCCTTGGCGGCGAGGAACTGCTTCACCGGCCGGTCCTCCAGCGAGTGGAAGGAGATCGCCGCGAAGCGGCCGCCGATCGGCAGCGCGTCCCAGGCCAGGGGCAGCGCCTCGTCCAGCAGGTCGAGCTCGCCGTTGACCGCGATGCGCAGTGCCTGGAAGGTGCGCTTGGCCGGGTGGCCGCCGCCGAAGCGCGCCGAGGCGGGCATCCCGGCCTGGATCGCGGCGACCAGCTCGGAGGTGGTCCGCAGCGGCCGGCGGGCGACGATCTCGCGGGCGATGCCGCCGGCGTGGCGCTCCTCGCCGAAGCGGCGCAGCACCTGGGCGATCCGCGCCTCCGGCCACTCGTTGACCAGGTCGGCGGCGTCGAAGCCCTGGCGCGGGTCCATCCGCATGTCGAGCGGTGCGTCGTAGGAGTAGGAGAAGCCCCGCTCCGCGGCGTCGACCTGCATCGAGGACATTCCCAGATCCATGTAGACCATGTCTGGGCGGATTCCTTCGCCCCGCAGCGCACGAAGTCCTGCAACGAAGTCGGCGCCGACGAAGAGCGTCCGGCAGGGCGCCTCGGCGGCGAAGCGGTTGAAGCGCTCGCGGGCGGCCGGGTCGCGGTCGATCCCGACCAGCGTCCCCTCCGGTCCCAGTCGCTCGGCGACCAGCCGCGCGTGGCCGCCCGCGCCGAAGGTGCAGTCGACCGCCGTCTCGCCCGCCCTTGGGGCGATCAGGTCGAGCAGCTCGGGTGCCAGGACGGGATCGTGCTCGCGGTTCACGAGGGTCAGCGGCCGCGGCCCGGTGGGCGCGTGGGAGAAGGTGGGAGTGCGGGCGGCATGGAGTCTCATCGTTACGCGGCGCCCGCCCCGGCCAGCCCCTCGGCGATCTCCGGGGCCGCCGCGTCGAGCTCCTCCTCCTGCTTGGCCCAGGCGTCGGCGTCCCAGATCTCGAGGTACTCGCCGGCGCCGATCACGACGCATTCGCCGTTGAGGCCCGCGTGCTCGAGCAGCGGCTTGGGGATGCGGATGCGCCCCGCCGAGTCGAGCTTCTCGTCGAAGGAGCCGCCGTGGAAGCGGCGGCGCAGGGCGCGGGCGTCTTTGCCGAAGGGGCTGTGGGGCGAGAGGAAGCGGTCGGACAGCTCCTCGAACTCCGCGGTCGTGTGCACCCAGACGCAGGGATCGAAGCCCTTGGACAGAACCACTCCGTCGGCGAGCTGGCTGCGGAAGCGGGATGGCACGGTCAATCGGTCCTTGCTGTCCAGGCTGTGCTCGTAGAGGCCCCGAAATGCCAATTCGGCGTCCTTTCTGAGCGGCGGTCGGAGGTGGAAAAGAGTTGGGACCGGAGTGATGAGGTGGGAGGAGCCTCACCACCCCGGTCCTGGGCTTCAACTCGAGCGCCACTCTGACACACACTCCCCCACTTTGCAACACAACCTCCCTATGCAACCCCGTTTGCATACCTGCCCCGCGCCTTCACCATGGGGCGCTAGGTTGGCCTCGATGAGCGACCCGCAGAGCCCCGGAGAAGACGCGCCGGAGACTGGACGCCGCAACGCGCCGGAGGCGGGCCGCGGCGACCCGCCCGACGCGGTCGGCGATACGGGCGTGCCCGCGCCCGTCGGCCCCCTCCCTCCCGCCGACGCCAACGCGCTGCGCGGGCGGCACTTCCGGGCGCTGATCGGGCGCCGGCGGACCTGGTTGCTGATCGGCGTCCCGGCGCTGGTGCTCGGCGTCCTCGTCGCCACCGCGAGCCTCGTGCTGGGCGTGATCGCCCTGTTGGCGGTTGCCGCGATCGGCGTCGGCGTCGTCTTCGCGATCGCCGACTCGAAGGCCGCCGACGACTTCTTCGACGTCTACGCCGGGAGCCGCGGCCTGGAGCTGGGCGGCAAGTCGAAGCTGCCGGCGGCGACGCCGCTGCTGCGCAAGGGCGACGATCGCTACGCCAAGCGGACGCTGCGCGGGGAGATCGCTCCCGGGGTCGACGGCACGCTGGCCCTCTACACCTACGAGGAGCAGACCACCGACTCCAACGGCAACAGCCAGACCAGCTACCACGAGTACACGCTGGGCATGACCGAGCTGCCGGAGTGCGTGGAGCACGTGCCCGAGCTCTACTGCCAGAGGCGCTTCGGGCTGCGCTCGCTGGAGGCCTTCGAGGACGTCTTCCGTCGCTCCAAACAGCGGGTGACGCTGGAGAGCGAGGCGCTCGGCGACCGCTACGAGATCTTCGTCCGCAAGGGCCAGGACGAAATCTGGTTGCGCCGCCTCTTCTCCCCGAGCTTCATCGTCTGGCTGGCCGAATCGGCGCCGGACAAGTTCGCCTTCGAGCTGGTCGGCGGCACCCTGGTCGCCTACGTCAAGGACCACAAGGAAGACGCCGCCGATCTCGACGAGGTCGCCGCAGCGACCGGGGTCGTCGCCGAGCGGCTGCGGACCGAGAGCCTCGAAACCAGCGCCTGAGCGGCGCCCGCGCCAGGCACCTGGCGCCGGCGCGCCCCGCCGAGCCCGGCGAGCCCCGGCGAGCGGCGCCTCGCCCCTCCGAGCCCGGCGCGCCCCGCCTCGCCTCGCCCCGCCTCGCCGACCCCGGCGCGTCCCGCCTCGCCTCGCCCCGCCTCGCCGACCCCGGCGCGTCCCGCCTCGCCTCGCCCCTCCGAGCCGCGCCTCGCCCTTCCGAGCCCGCCTCGCTCCCGAGGTCGGCGCGCCCTCCCCTTCCTCCGGTCGGCAGGCAGGAAGGGGCGGGCGCGCCTGCGCGCGCGGCGAGCGGACAGCCGGGGCAGCCGGCTTTCCGGCGACCCCATCGGACGACCGGTCGGCTCACCGCCCCGGTCCAGGCCGGCGCCCGCCGGCGTTCGCACTTCTCCGCGCATAGCGCGGCAAAGTGCGAACTCACACGGGGGCCCCTCGCGGCGTTCGCAGTTATCCGCGCATAGCGCGGAGAAGTGCGAACGCCGGCGGGCGTGCGTCCGGCCGCCGGCCGATCCGCGCCCGTCCCGTCCTCCTACCTGCCAAGTCGAGGATGGGACGGGCGCGGCGCCTCGGACGGGCGCCAGGTCGGACGGGCACGGCGCCTCGGACGGGCGCCAGGTCGGACGGGCGCCGTTGGAACGGCGCCCCGCCGGGCACGGGGCCCGCCTCGTGCGTGCCCGCGCCGCTCAGAAGCCGGACAGGAGCGTGCCGGCGTTGGCGATCAGGCCGGCGGCGATCATCAGCATCACCGACGGCACCAGCACGAGGGCGACGACCAGCTGGATCTTCGGCGCCGCGCGGGCGGCGCGCTCCTCGACCGCGCGACGGCTGTCGCGGCGCAGGGCGCTCGCCTGGCGCCGCAGCTGCTCGGCGAGCGGCGAGCCGAAGCGGCGCGAGCGCTCGATCGAGGCGACCAGCGTCGCCATCTCGCTGCCCGGGACGCGGGCGCGGAGCGCGGCGAGGGCGGCCGCGAGCGGTCTGCCGCAGGACAGCTCGGCGACCGCGATCCGCATCTCCTCGGCCAGCGGCCCCTCCCCCGTCCGGGCCAGCTGCGCCAGGCCCGCGGCCGGGCCGCGACCGGAGGCGACGCTCACCGCGAGCAGGTCGAGCGCGTCCGGGAGCGCCGCGACGAGCCGGCGGCGGCGACGACGCGCGGCGCGCTCGAGCAGCGCGTCGGGGACGAAGAACCCGGCCGCCGGGAGGCCAAGCGCGACCGCGATCGCGAGCCTCCCGGGCGCCGCGGGCGCCGCGCCGAGCGCCAGGACCGCGCCGCCGCACAGGCCGGCCAGCTTGCCGAGCAGGACCGCGGGCAGCGGCAGGCGCGCCGCCAGGCCGGAGCGGCGCAGGCGCTCGGGGAGGTTCAGCCACAGCGCGGCGCGCGCCCACGGCGCGGCAAGGCGCGGGACCGCGCCCGGGTTCCTCCACCCGGCCTCGCCCGCGGTGTTCGAAACTTCGCCTGGGCCGAAGTTTCGAACACCGCGGCGCGCCGCGCGGGCCACCAGCACCTCGCGGCCGGCGGCGAGCGCGAGCAGCGTCGCCAGCGCGAAGCAGAGGCCGACCGCGCTCACTCGACCACCTTCGAGATCCGCCGGATCGCGACGAAACCGATCGCCTGCAGGCCGGCGGCGACGCCGAGCAGGATCGCCGCCGCGGGCGAGCCGAGGAGCTTGGCGAGGAAGCCGGGCTGGACGAGCTCGGCGAAGAGCGCCCCGCCGGTCGGCATCGCGACCACGAGGAGGCCGGTGAAGCGCGCCTGGGCGGTCGCCGACCGGGCGTCCTCGGCGACCCGGTCGCGCTCCGCCGCCCCGGCGGCGAAACGCCGCAGGAGGCCCGCCAGGTCGCCGCCCGCGAGCCGCTGGCTGAGCAGCGCCGCGGCGAACGCGTCGACCCTCTCGGAGCGCATCCGCTCCCGCCAGGCGGCGACCGCCTCGGCGGTGCCGGCGCCGAGGTCGAGCTCCGCCCCGAGCCGGGCGAGCTCGGCGGCGGGCGGCCCGTCGAGGTAGGCCGCCGCGGCGGGCAGCGAGGCGCGCAGCGAGCGCCCGGCGGCAAGCGAGTCGGCGATCGCGGTCGCCACCTCGGGCAGCGAGCGCTCGACCGCGGCGCGGTAGCGCCGGCGCCGGCTCGAGATCGCCCAGGCCGCGAGCGCCGGGCCCGCGACCGAGAGCGGCAGCGCCAGCGTGAGGCCGCCGACCAGCCAGCCCGCGACGATCGCCGCCGCCGCGCCGAGCGCGGCCAGTCGCCGGCGCTCCCGGGTCGAGGGCGCGTAGCCCTCGCGTCCCGCGCGGCGCAACGGCTCGAGCGCCTGCCGCACCCAGGCCGCCGCGGCGGGGCTCGCCAGCACGGCCTCGCGCGCGGCCAGCGCCACCAGGGCGCCCGCCGCGGCGCCGACCACGGCGCTCGGCGCGGCGCCGCTCACCGCTCCACCGCGGCGATCTCGGTGACCCGCCGCGAGCCGTCGGGCAGCCGTCGCAGGTGGACGAGGAGGTCGATGCCGCGCCGCACCTGCTCGGCGATCGCCTCGTGCGGCAGCCCGACGCCGGCCATCAGCGCCAGGGTCTCCAGCCGCGCGATCGCGTCCCGCGGCGAGTTGGCGTGGACGGTGGAGAGCGCCCCGTCGTGGCCGGTGTTGAGCGCGGTCAACAAGTCGAGCGCCTCGGCGCCCCTGATCTCCCCGATGACGATCCGGTCGGGGCGCATGCGCAGGGCGTTGCGCAGCAGGTCGCGGATCGTCACCTCGCCGCGGCCCTCCACCCCGGCGGGGCGGCTCTCCAGGCGCACCACGTGGGGCTGCTGAAGGCGCAGCTCGGCGGCGTCCTCGATCGTCACCACCCGCTCCGCCGGGCCGACGAAGCTCGAGAGGGCGTTCAACAGGGTCGTCTTGCCCGAGCCGGTGCCGCCGCTGACCAGGATGCTGCGTCGCGCCCGCACCGCCTCCTCGAGCCGGCGGCGCTGGTCGGGGTCGAGGGTGCCGAGCTCCACCAGGCGGTCGGGGCCGGGGCGCTCGGCGCCGAAGCGGCGGATCGAGACCGCCGGGCCGTCGATGGCCAGCGGTGGGATCACCACGTTCACCCGCGAGCCGTCGGCGAGGCGGGCGTCGACCATCGGGCTCAGCTCGTCGACCCGGCGGCCGAGCGGCGCCAGGATCCGCTCGATCGCGTTGCGCAGCTCCTCCTCGTCGGCGAAGCGGACCGGCGTCGCCTCAATCCGTCCGCCGCGCTCGACGAAGACGCGACCCGGGCCGTTGACCATCACCTCCTCCACCGCCGGGTCGGCGAGCAGGATCTCGAGCGGCCCGAGGCCGACGCTGTCGCGGACCACGCGGGCGACGATCTCCTCGCGATCGGCGGCAGGCAGGATCGCCGCCTCCTCGTCGACCAGCTCGCGCACCGTCTGCTCGAGGTCGGCCGCGCCGCGCCGGCCCGCCGCCGCCTCGGCCCGCCGGCGCTCGACCAGGCGTGCGCGGAGCGCCGCGGCCAGCTCGGCGACGTGCCGCTCCCGCGCGCTCACGACGACTCCGCGCGCCGCGCCCGCGCGGCGAGGGGCCACGGAAGCACGCCCGCGCGCCCGCCGGTCATCGATCCCCGCGCGGCATGACGGTGACCTGGCGGGCGAAGCTCTCGGCGGCGATCAGGCGCAGCGCCTGCGACCGGGTCAGCCCCAGCGTCGCCTCGGCCGTGCCCACGGCGTCGCCTGCCGGCCCGGCCGCGAGCGCCAGGAGCGGCACGCCGGCGGCGGCCACGTAGGTGCGCCCGGCGCCGCCGTCGGGCGGTTCGGTGGTGACGACGACGTCGACCCGCGAGCCGACCGGGTCCTCGCCGCCCACCGCCAGCGCGGCCACGCCGCCGACCGCGATCTGCACCGGACGGCGCCCGGACGCCAGGTGGGGACCGGGTTGCGCGGGACGGGGCGGGCGCAGTTGCGCGGCGAGCAGGTAGGCACCGGCCGGGATCGCCGCCGCGGGCACCAGGCCGAGCGCTTCGCCCGGGTCGCGCAGGGCCCCCGTGGGCACGAAGCGGGCCGGGACCCGGCGGACCTCGAGGTCCTTGCGCGCCCGGTCCGGGGCGACCGGCCGGCCCGCCGGCAGCGTCGCGCCGGCCACGACGACCGGGCGCAGCGCGCCGTAGCCGCGGGCGACGCTCCTGCCGTAGCCGTCGGCGATCGCCCCGGCGACGAGCGCGGCGAGGAGCGCCGCCAGTCCGAAGGCGATCGCCCGCGCGCGGCGGCTCACCGCTCGGGCCTCCGGCGAGGCGGCGACGCCGGAACGCGGCCTGGCCCTTCGCCCCCTCGGCGCGCGGTGAGCAGCGGCAGCTCGAGGACGGCGCTCGTCCCCCGCTCGCCCCGCAGCAGGACGAAGCTGCCGCCGTGCTCGGCGGCCGTGCGGCGCACCAGGCGGAGTCCGTGACCACGGCGGGCGCGGCCCGAGAGAAGGCCGGACGGCGCCCACCGGCCGCGCCGTGGCTCGCGGCCGCGCCGTGGCCGGCGCGGCGACTGGCCCGCCCGACCCCCGGAGTCGACCACCGCGAGGCAGACGCGGTCGCCGAGCCGGTCGGCGGCCAGCTCGATCCGCTCGCCACCGTGCTCGAGCGCATTGGCGATCAGGTTGTCGAGCGCCGCCGCCAGGGCGAACCGGTCGCCCTCGACGGCCGCCTCGGCGGCGTCCCGGCGCAACTCCAGGTCGGCGCCGGCCAGGACCGCCTGGGCGCTCCAGCGCCGCAGCGCCGCCTCGAGCAGCGGCCGCACCGCGACGATCGCCCGGGCCGGGCCCTCGCGCTCGCCGTTGATCTCCCGCTCCAGCCGCGACAGCGCCGCGGCCGCCATCTCCACCGGCCCCTCCCCGGCCTCGGCGTCGCCCGCCGCGGACATCAGCGCCAGCGCCTGCAGTGGGCGACGGAGCTCGTGCAGGTGCTCGTTCAATACGGTGCGGCGCCTGCCGTCGCGCACCGCCGTCGCCAGGGTCGCGCCGATCCCGGCGAGCGCGGGCCAGGCGGCAAGCCGGGCGGGCGCCAAGGCGAAGACGAAGGCGGTGATGTCGTCGATCCACATGCCCCGTCAAGCCCGGCCGCGGACGGACTCTCCCCCGCCGCAAATCCCTCTGCTCGCTCAACGCGACAAAATCGGGGTTACTTTCCGTCCAGCGGACTTTCCTCCCTTTCCAGGGGAATCCGCAGACCGTTTTGGAATACTTAACGAGAAGGCCGTCGCTCCCCCCTTGCAGATCTGGCGATCGGCCCCGATCGACTTCACTCCCGCCCCACCGAAAGGAAACTCCGTTGGCGCAGACCCGAACCACCCCAGAGGGCATCACCCAACAGCTGGCCAAGGCACTCGCCCACCCGCTCCGCGTCCGCATCCTGACCGCGCTGCACCGGGGCATCTCCAGCCCCAACCAGCTCGCCCAAGAGCTCGACGAGCCGCTCGGCAACGTCAGCTACCACGTCAAAACGCTGCTCGAATACGACTGCGTCGAACTCGTCAAAACGGAGCCCCGCCGCGGTGCCGTCGAGCACTTCTACCGGGCCACCGAGCGCGCCTTCTTCAGCGACGCGGACTGGGCCAAGATCCCGGCCTCGGCGCGCAAGGGGATCGACGGCGTGATCCTCGAGGCGATCGGCCAGGACGCCACCGCCGCGATGACCGAGGGCACGATCGACTCGCGCACCGACACCCACATCTCGCGGACCCCGTTGGTGGTCGACGAGACCGGTTGGACCGAGCTCGGCAAGCTGCTCGGCGAGACGCTCGAGCAGGCGATGAAGATCGGCGAGGAATCGGCGAGCCGGCTCGCCGAAGACGGCGCCGAGGGCATCTCGACCAGCTTCTCCCTCCTGCATTTCGAGGTTCCCCCCAAAGCCGCGAAGTAGCCAGGACCGCGCCTCCGCCGCCACACCGTCCGCGCGATCGTCGGGCCCGCCCGGGGCCGGCTCGGTCGCGCGGGCGCGCGGCGCCGGCCGCCGCCTCGTGGGCGGCGGACCCCCGTAGGCGTCGCCTACCCGTCCACCAGGCGGTATCCGATCCCCCAGCAGTTGACGACGTAGGTGTGGTGCTCGGGGTCGAGTTTGCGGCGCAGGCGGGAGGCGTGGGAGTCGAGGGTGCGGGTCTTGCCCGCGGGGGTGCGAAAGCCCCAGACGTCACGCAGAAGTTCATCCTTGCTGAACACCCGGGTCGGGTCGGAGGCGAGCACACGGAGCAGGGTGAACTCTTTTTTCGCCAGGTGGACCTCGCGGTCGCCGACCGTGACCTTGCGCCGTGAGGGGTCGATCAGCAGCTCGCCGACCCGCACCGGGCCCTCGCGGCGGCTGTGGCGGCGGCGCAGGACGGCGGTGATCCGCGCCCGCAGCTCCTCGTAGGAGAACGGCTTCTGCACGTAGTCGTCGGCGCCGAGGTCGAGCCCGCGGACCCGTTCGGTGGCGCCCGCGCGGCCGGTCAGCACGATGATCGGCAGGTTGGGATCGAAGCGCGACTCGATCCCGTCGGCCTCGCGGATCTCGCGCAGCACGTCGAGGCCGGAGGCATCGGGAAGGGCGAGGTCGAGCAGCAGCAGATCCGGGTGGTTGTAGCGGCAGAGCCGCAGGGCGTCGGCGGCGCTCGGGGCGGGCAGGACCTCGAACCGGTCCGCGGTCAGGTGGTCGCACAGCAGGTCGAGGGTGGCATCGTCGTCCTCGCAGACGACGATCGTGGCGATCTCATCTCGTTGGGGCAGCATGGCCCTCCAAGCCGCGACGGCGGCGCGTCTCTCCCCCCGGCGCGCCGCGCAAGATGCGCGAAAGGCGGCCGCCAGGCCGTGGAGGGGCCGCGTGGTGGGCGGGGCGAAGGGACCCGGCGCGGGCGCGATGCGCTCAGGCGGGCAGCTCGAGCACCGCCGCGGCGCCGCGGCGGGCGACGAAGCGGCGCGCCGGCACGGCACGCCGCCGGTCGAGCACCTCTCCGTCCTCGGCCAGGAAGCAGACGTCGAGGGCGAACCTCATGCCGAAGGTGTGGACCGCGGCGCAGCGCGGGATCAGCAGACCCGCGCCGGCTTCCTCGCGCTCGAGCCAGGCCAAGCCGAGGAGCCGGGCCGGGAGGCCGACCGCAACCGCCACCTCGCGCCCGGCGACGAGGCGGCGCGGCAGTCTTTGCAGGCGGGCGGCGGGCATCGCCCCGTCAAGGCCGCTGCCGTCGCGTTCTCTCCCCCGCGGCGACGACCCGCCGCGCCGCGTCCGGCCGACCCGCCGCCCGATCGACCCGCGCCCACACGACCTCGACCCGAAAATCCCTTCTCGGTGCAACCCCGCGTTCAGACGGGTGCCGGGAATGGCACGGAACTAGGATGATCGGCAAGATGCACCCCGCCGCGGCACCGGGCTTCCGCCGCGGCTTCGGCTTCAACTCATGGAAAAGAAAACCACCCGCAGAGGTAACTACGAGTCTGGCTCCGACTACGTGTTGGAGTACGGCGAGCTCCGCTTCGCGTTCAACGAGGAGGACTTCGCCCAGCGCGTCGAGCAGGCCGCGGTGAAGCTGGCCTTCGTCGACCAGGGACTGAGCCAGGAAGAGCTCGACGACCTGCTCGACCTCGCGGTCAGCGGCGAGATCGCCGAGCCGTCCTCCCCGCTCGGCGAGCACATCAACGAAAACTGGGAGGACCTGGTCGGCCCCTCCAACCGCAGCCTCGTCCACTGGATCCGGCGCCTCGTCTTCCGCGGCGCCTGGCTCGACCAGCGGGTCAAGGAGGGCGAGCTCGACATCGTCTTCGACGAGCGCACCCAGACCTTCGGCTACGTCCAGCCCGACCGCAGCTCCGAGCTCATCGAGCTCTCCAAGGAGCCGTCGTGGCGGCGCATCGCCTACCGCCGCTGACCCCCCTGGGGCCGGCAGACCGGCGCATTTCGGCGTCCTCGGGCGCTCGGCTGCGGGTCACGCACTGGAGTGCGCTCCCCTTGCCTCGCTTCCTGTGTCCTTGAACTGCTTGGTCTGACGGTCTCCGGGACCGTCGACCGGGGGCGTCAGCGACTGAAGGTCCTCAGGAGCGCTCGAGGGCGACGACGACGGTGAGCGAGCCCTTGCCTTTGCCCTTCGCGGCGGCGGCGCGGCCGGCGTCGAAGAGCTCCTTGGCGCCGTCGGCGTCGTCGAAGGCCTCGGCAAAGCGGGTCAGGGAGTCGACCAGGAGCATCACGTCTTCGCCGTCGGCGGCGCGGCGCTGGGCCGCCGCCAGGGCGTCGCTCGCGTGGCGTGCCTGGCCGGCCGAGACGATCTCCGCCTGCGGCGCCTCGCGCTTCCAGGCGGCGAGCTCCTCCGGGCTGGGGTCGATCAGCAGGGCAACCGGGTCGGGTCCCTCGGAGGCCGCGGCCAGGTCGGCGGCGACGCCACGCAGCAACTCGGTGGCCGCCTCGCGGTCGTCGGCGAGCAGCGCCGCCTGGCGACCGGACTCGGGCGGCAGCAGCAGGTCCTGCAGCGCGACGCCCTCACGACGCCGGCCGAAACGGCGGCGACGTCGGCGGCGCTTCGGCCGCTCGCCCTCGGAGCCCTCTTCCTCGCGGTCCTTGGCCGAGCCGCGCTCGGACTTGGCCGGCGCGGCCGGCTTCTCTTCTTCTTCCTCGACGTCGACCTGCTCCTCGCGCTCGCGGCCGCCGGCGCCGGAGCGTCGGCGCCGCCGGCGGCGCGGCCGTTCGCCGCCCGCCTCGTCGCCTTCCGAGTCCCGTTTCGAGCCGCCGGATCCGCCGGAGCCGCCGCTCCCGCTCTCGCCATCGCTCAACCGCTCGATCAGCTCGGCCCGGCTGAGCATCCGGTAGCGCTCGATGCCCGCCGCGGCGGCGAGCTGGTGGAGGTCTGCAAGGTGTTTGGATTCGAGCTCGGTCTTGGTCATCGGATGGCCACCTTATTCAACGGGGGTTGCGAGTGCCGGGTCGATCCCTTCGGCGACGGCGACGTCCTGCCAGGCCGCGATCTCCGTCCCGATCCGCGCCTCCGACCAGCCGAGCTCTGCCCCCAGCGCCGCCGCGATCGGCCGCAGCGCCTCCGGGTCGCGCAGCGCGGGCGCCGCGAGTATCCCCAGCCGGGTGCGACGCATCAGGACGTCGGCCAGCGAGCGCGCCTGCTCGCGCCGGGCCGCCAGGGTCACCTCCGCGAGCAGGTCGGGGCGACCGGGGACGATCGGCGCCGCCAGCCCGGGCCGCTCGCGCGCCAGCTCGAGCACCGACCGCGCCGCGTGCCCGTAGCGGAAGGCGAGCTGGGAGAGCGCCTCCTCCCCGATCTCCTCGGGTGCCTCGAGGTCGGTCGGCCGCGCCTCCATCCCGAGCGGGATCTCCGCGGTCCGGCAGGGGGCGTCGCGCCCTTCGCGCTCGACCAGCCGGTCGACGGTCAGCTGCGCCATCCGCCGGTAGGTGGTCAGCTTGCCGCCGGTGATCGTCAGCATCCCCGAGGAGGTCTCGTACAGCTCCTCCTTGCGCGAGATGTCGACCGACTTGCGCGGATCGCCGGTCGAGATCAGCGGCCGCACGCCGGCGTAGGCCCCCACCAGGTCGCCCGCCCCGAGCGCCGTGCCGAAGAACGAGTTGGCCGCGTCGAGCAGGTACTCGACTTCGGCCTCGGCCGGGCGCGGGTGGCGGATGTCGCCGTCGAAGTCGTTGTCGGTCGTGCCGATCAGGGTCCGCCCGTACCAGGGCAGGGCGAAGATCATCCGCCCTTCGCCGGCCGGGACGATGCAGGCGGCGCCGCCCATCGGCAGGTCGGCGGCGTCGACCACCAGGTGGGTGCCGCGGCTCGGCGCGATCCGCGGCACGTCCTCCTCATCGATCACCTCGGGGCGGATCGTGTCGGCCCAGACGCCGGTCGCGTTGACCACGTGGTCGGCGCTGACCTCGATCCGCGCGCCCGAGTCGGCCTCGACGAAGGCGACCCCGGCCCGCCGACCGCGCCCGCCGGTCACCTCGACCACGTCGGCGCCGTTCAGGGCGACGGCGCCGTAGCGCTCCGCCTCCCCCAGCACGGTGAGCACCAGCCGCACGTCGTCGGTCTGGCAGTCGTAGAAAAGGTAGGCGTCGTGCGGGTCGCGCGAGGCGAGCGCCGGGACCAGCTCCAGCACCTCGTCGCGGTCGAGCGTCCGGTGGCGGTCCGGGGACCAGTAGGCATCCTCGTCGTCGCCCTGGGAGGCGCGCACGTCACGGCGGCCGCGGCCGACCCGCGTGGTCGCCATCACGTCGTACATGTTGAGGCCGATGCCGACTTTGCGGTCGCGTCTCTCCTCGCCGAGCGCGGCGACCAGGAAGGGCGTCGGGTAGACGAGGTGCGGCGCCAGCTGCACGAGCAGTTGGCGCTCCAGCAGCGCCTCGCGGACCAGGCCGAGGTCGAAGTTCTGCAGGTAGCGCAGGCCACCGTGGACCATCTTCGAGGAGCGGCTCGAGGTGCCGATGGCGAAGTCGTCACGCTCCAGCAGGGCGACCGAGTAGCCACGCGAGGCGGCGTCGAGGGCGACGCCGGCGCCGGTGATGCCGCCGCCGATCACGACCACCTCGAAGTGGCCGCCGGCGAGCGCCTCGATCGCCGCGGCGCGGCTCAGCATCGGCCCGCTCCGCCGCCAGGCGCACCGACCCGCTTGGCCCCGCCTTGGTCCATGGTCCGAGGGTACCCGGCGCCGGTTGCGTGGTTCCTTCTCCTCGCTATGCGAGGGAAAGGAACCGTGCAGTTTCCTGAGCGGTCCTCACGGGACCGGCGGCCGGGTTCCGCGACCTGGACCGGTCGGCGGGGACGCAGGCCCAGGAGGCGCGCCCCCGGGTCCCGGTGCGGTCGGCGGCGTGCCCGCCCCCTTGGGGTGCGTCGCCCGCCAGCGCCGGTACGGGCCGTAGCCGATCGCGAACAGCAGGCCGCCGGCGATCAGCCCGGCGACGATCGAGCCGAGGACCGAGCCGTCGGATCCTGACCCCGAGTCGACGGCGGGCGTGCCGGTGGCGCTCTTCGAATCGCCCTGCGGTTCAAGCGGCGAGGTGTCTTCGGGGAGCGCGCCGCCAGGCGGTTCGGTCGTGGCCCCTGGCGGTTCCGTCGCGGGCGCGCCGCCGGTCCCTCCCGCCGGGTTGGCGCCGCCTCCCTTCTTCGCCGGCTTGCCGCCGCCCCCGGTGGCGGGAGCGCCGCCGGCGCCTTGGGACCCGGACCCCCCACCGGAAGGTTCGACCGGGAAGATCGGGGTCGGGCTCGGCGCCGGGGTCGTCCCGCCTTCTTCGACGGGCAGCACGGGCAGCGGTGCCGGCTGCGGCGCGGGGGTCGGGGTCGGCGCGGGCTTCGCCTGCTTGGGCTTCGGCGACCGCGGCGGCGCCTGCACCGGCAGGTGCTTCTTCGTCGCGGCGACGAGCACCGAGCTGGTCACCCAGACCGGCGTCTGGTCGCTCTTGGCCGAGTAGCGGTAGTGGCCGTCGGCGGTCTGGTTTTCTTCCAGGTATTCGTAGGCCGACTTGCCGCCGCGCTTGAATTCGGCCGGGTCGGCGCCCGCCGCGAGCAGCCCCTCGACCGCCCAGGCGGTCGACTGGGTGTTCAGGGGGCCGTTGCCGCCGAGCCGATAGCCGCCTCCCTTCTGCTGGACCTGGCGCAGGTAGTCGACCCCGCGGTGGGACGCCTTCGAGGTCGACGAGAGCACCTGCAGGACGGCGCCGGTCCCGTCGGCGTTGCTCGGCGCGCCCGCGATGTCGCCCCAGCCACCGTCTTCGTTCTGCGCTTCGCGCAGCCAGGTGACCGAGTCGGCGGTGTTGGCGATCCCCGCCGCGCGCAGCGCCAGCACCGCGTAGGCGGTCGAGTTCGGCCAACCCTCATAGGAGCCGTCCTTGCGCCGCCTGGCCAGCAGCGCGGCGACCAGGTTGCGGTGCGCGAATTCGCGCGGTTCGACCCCGGCCCCCTCGAGCGCGAGGATCGTGCGGGCGAGGTCGCCCGGGCTCTGCACGGTGGAGATGACGCTCTGCAGGTAATCGAGCGGCGACTTGCCGGCCCGGGTGACGTCCTGCGGGTTGATCCCCGCCGCCTCCAGGCCGAGCATCGCCCAGCCGGTCGTCGACTGGGACGACTTGGCGCCGGCACCTTCGCCCCAGCCCCCGTCCTTGTTCTGCGCCGCTTCCAGCCAGGCGACCGCGGCCTGTGGGCCGGTCTTGGTGGCGGCGCGGGCGTGGGCGGAGGCGAACGCGCCGACCAGCAGGACGGCGAGGAGGACGGCGGCGAGCCGCCCGGTCGGCGCGCCGGCGACGCGGCGCCACTCGAAGCGTTCGCGGAAGCGGATCAACATACGGATCATCGCCGGACCGGCGATGAGCGCAAGCACGACGTTGCCGAGCAGGTGGGCGGCTTCGAAGGGGACCGCGCGCACCTCGAGCACCCAGAAGTAGGCCCAGGAGGGTTCGATGCCGTAGCTCGCCATCGTGGAGAAGTTGAGGATCGCCCCGTAGCCGAGCGCGGCGACCCCGCAGACCGCGGCGAGGGTCAACCGTCCCACGTTGCGCGTGCCGAGCCCGAGTGCCGCGCCGAGGATGCCGCAGAGCCCCCAGGCCGCCATCTGCCACGGGGTCCAGGCGCCCTGCCCGAACCAGAAGTTGGAGATCAGCGCCGCCAGCGCGCCGACCGCGAAGCCCGCCGCCGGGCCGAGCGCGTAGCCCGCGAAGATGACGATGTCGGTGGTCGGCTTGACGTTGGGGAAGGCGGCGAAGGCGACCCGTCCGGCGATCGCCAGGGCGGCGAGCGCGGCGACCAGGGCGACGACCTGCGCGGGCGGCCGCGAGCGCTCATACCAGCCGAAGCCCGCCAGCAGGACCGCGGCGAGGATCAGGAAGCTGACCAGCTGCCAGCTCATTCCGCCCCCCGGGGGGTTTCCGACCTTTCGGGGTCTATGACCCCGGAAAAGTCGGACACGGGGGCCGTGAGAAGGGTCGCGCCGTGCTCGGGGGTGACGACGCCGGGGGCGTCGAGGACGCGGGCCACCTCGGTGGCGAAGTACCAGCCGCCGGAGAGGATCTCGGCGCCGGGGCCATCGGCGATCACGACGCCGTCGCCGAGCAGGACGACGCGCTCGGCGAACTCGGCGGCGAACTCGACGTCGTGGGTGGCGACGAGGACGGCGGCGCCCTGGGCGGCGAGGCGGTCGCAGAGGGCGACTAGGTCCTCCTTGCGGGCGCGGTCCATGCCCCGGGTCGGCTCGTCGAGGGCGACCAGGCCGGGGACGCCGGCGCCGTCGAGGCGACCGGCGAGGGCGATCGCGAGAGCGAGGCGCTGGCGCTCGCCGCCGGAGAGATCGCGCGGGTCGGCGTCGACCGCGTGCTCGAGGCCGACCGCGCACAGGGCGGCGAGGCCGGGCCCGCCGGGCAGCTCGTCGCCGACCCGCTCGCGGACCAGGAAGTCGCTCGGGTTCTGGGTGAGGAGCGCCATCCGCGCGGCGGAGACACGGCCGGCGGCCGACCCGAGCAGGCCGGCGGCGGCGCGCAGGAGCGTGCTCTTGCCGGCGCCGTTGCGGCCCATCAGGGCAACCCGCTCGCCGGGGGCGATCGCGAGGTCGATGCCGCGCAGGACGTCGCGCGACCCGCCGCCGTCGTCGAGCTCGACCCAGAGGCCGTCGGCGGCGAGCGCGGCGCGGTCGTTGCGGTGCTTTCGGCCCGGGAGGAGACGGGACGGGGGGCGAGATCGCCGGCCCACAACCTTCCCCGGGTGGGGGACGGCGGTGGCCGCCCTCGCCGCCGCCGTGCCCCGCATGTCGACCTCCCGAGTGCCGGCACGAGGCCGGTCGGGCGCCCCCGACCCGGCGACAGCCGAGCCCCGCCCCTCCAAGGTCCGCCGCGCGTCGCGCACGCCGACCGGCAGCGGCTCGATCCCGGCCAGCGAGAAGAGCCGCGCCGCCGGCGTCGTCAGCGTCGGGTCGACGTCCCGGGTCCAGCCGAGGAACTCACGCGGGGCGCCGTCGAAGCCGATCCGCCCGTCCTCGACCGCGACGACCCGGTCGGCGGCCGCCAGGCAGCGCTCGAGCCGGTGTTCGGCCAGCACCACCGCCACCCCCCACTCCTCGTTCAACCGCCGCAGCAGCCAGATCAGCTCGTCCCCGGCGACCGGGTCGAGCTGGGAGGTCGGCTCGTCGAGCAGCACCAGGCGCGGCCGCGTCACCAGGGCCGCCGCCAAAGCGACCCGCTGCAGCTCTCCCCCCGACAGCGTGTCGACCGCGCGGCCCAGCAGGTGCGGGATCGCCAGCGCCAGCGCGACCTCCTCCACCGCCCGCGCCCGCGCCCCCGGCCCGTCGCCGCGCATCTCCAGCGGCAGCTCGATCTCGGCGGCGACCGTGGTCGAGACGACCTGCGTCTCGGGGTCCTGGGCGACGTAGCCGACCGCGGCGGCGAGCTTCCCCGGCCCGGCGGCGAGCGCGTCGAGCCCGGCCACCTCGATCCGGCCGTCGATCTCGCCGCCGTGGAAGTGCGGGACCAGGCCGCAGGCGGCGCGCAGCAGGGTCGACTTGCCGGAGGCCGAGCGCCCGGCGAGCAGCACGAACTCCCCCGGCGCCACCTCCAGCGAGACGTCGAGCAGCGCCGGCGCCGCGGCGCGCGGGTAGGAGTAGCTCAGGCCCGCGAGCGCCAGGGCCGGGGCGACGCCGCGGCGGATGACCAGCTCAGACACGCCGCCCTCCCCGCCGCCACGGCGCGAGCCCGCTCGCGAGCACCACCGCGCACACGCCCAGGGTCGCCGGGCCGAGCCCGATCGAGATCGTCGGATAGGTCTGGAAGGCGTCGGCGCCCAGCGCCTTGCCGGCGATCGCCGCCGCCAGCACCGCGGCGCCCGCCGCGAAGAAGCTCGCGTCGTAGCGGCTCGGCTCGCGCCGCCGCCCCCCGCGCCGGCCCGTCAGGCCATAGCCGCGCAGCTCGAGCGTCGCGGCGACGTCGACCGCGCGGTCCAGCGACCCGGCGAGGAGTCGCCGCGCCAGCGGTCCCCGGCCCACCGCCGCCGCCCCCGGGCCGCGCAGGCGCGCCGCGTCGCGCAGGCGCCCGGCGTCCGCCGCGGCGACCGGCACCAGCCGCGAGACCAGCGTCGCGGTCAGCGCCGAGCGCGCCGCGACCGGGCGCAGCGCCCGCAGCACCCGGTCGGGGTCGACGCAGGCCGAGTAGACGCCGAAGGCGACCATCGTCACCGCCGCCCGCAGGCCGATCGAGACGCCCGCCACGAGCGCCTCCAGGGTGATGTAGACCTGGCCGAGGAACGGCCAGTCCCCGAGCCGCGCCAGCACCGTCGCGCCGCGGTCGACGACCAGCGCGTTGACGACGATGATCAGCAGCGCCAGTCCGACGCCCATCCGCAGCGCCGCGCGGACCGCGGCGCGCGCCCCGGCCAGCCGCCCGGCCAGGCAGGCCGCCGCGCCGGCGGCGAGCAGCACCGCCGGGCTCGAGTAGAGGAAGGCGACGACCACCAGCGCGCCGAGGTAGGTCACGGCGGCGCCGGGACGCGCCGACTGCAGCGGCCCGCGGCGGGGGATGTAGGCCAACGACGATCTCATCTCTGCCCCGAGCGGAGCGGCAACGGCGTCACCGTCCCCGCCTCGCTCACCACCGCGTAATGGTCGCGCAGGTCGGCTGCGTCGAGGGCTTCCGCGGCGGCCCGCACGGCGGCGCCCGTGGCGCCGGTGACGAGCCAGACGGGCGGTCCTTCGTAGTGCCGGGTCGCGGCGACCAGCCCGGCTTCGGCGCCGAATTCGCGCGCCGGCGTGCCGTCTTCGTCGAGCCCGACCAGGCGCGAACCGCCGGACGCGGAGGTGAATTCGGCGTAGACGCCGCTTTCCCCGGGGCCGCGGTCCAGCAGCGCCGCGACCGCGTCGGAGCCGACCCGCGACCACGGCCCGACCAGCACCCGGATCGCGCCCTTCGGGGAGCCGGCGGCGAGCTTCACGCCTTCGGCTTCGAGCGCCGCGCTCACGGTCGGGCAGGCGTCCCCGCCCCCCTCGCATTCGACCGCCACGACGGGCTTGTGCCCTTCCCAGCCGGTGGTGAACGGCGCCGGCCAGGAGCCGACCACGGCGGGCACGTGCTCGCTCGCCGACCAGTCGTGCAGGTCCCACCAGATCCGCTCGCCGCCGCGCACCGAGACCGCGGCGGCGCCGACCGGCGACTCCACCCCGTTCACGTAGAAGAACCAGTCGTAGGGATGGCCGCCGCGTTCGGTTTCGGTCAGCCCGTCGATCGACTTCACGTAGCCGCCGCCGTAGCGGGTCTCGACTTCGTCTTCTGCTTCGAGCAGGCGCATCACGGTGTCGGATTCGTTGGCTTCGCGAGAGGATTCCGAGACCTTCGCCGCGCCGAATTCACGCGTCACGGTGAGGTCGACGGAGCCGACCCCGGCGCCGGGGCCGAGCCCGCAGCCCGCGGCCACGAGCGCCGCTCCGAAGAGCAGCGCGATCGCGACCGCGGGGCCGCGGCGCCCGGTCACCTACCGGGGCACCTGCCGGCGAGGCAGACGGGCGCCGGCGCCGAGGTGATGTCCTTGCCGAAGCGGGCCCGGAGACGGGTCGGCCTGCGCAGTGTCACCATCACCAGCCCGCGGGCGTCGGTGCGTCCGCGCGCCCCGGTCACGGTGGCGCCCTTCACCGGCTTGCGCCTGCCCTTTTCGTCGTAGGCGAAGACGCGGGCCGCGAATGGCACGCCCGCGTTCGCGTGCCGCGGCGCGCGCACCGCGAGCTCGTCCGGGTAGGGATAGGTCGGCGCCAGGTCCCAGAGCACTTCGTCGCCGGGCCTGATCCGCGCCTTTTCGCCGCCGACGGTGGCGCCCTTGTGGTTGATCTTCAGGTACCAGGACGAGTTGCCCTGGGCGAAGCTCCCGCCGACCCCGCAGAGGCCGAGGCCGAAGCTGAAGTGGTCGGTGAGCGTGAGCGGTGCGAGGCGCCGCGTGCTCCGCGCCGCGTCGGCGAGCAGGCCTAGCGCCGTGTCGCCGCGCAGCGACGCCCGCTTGCCGCTGCCACCGGTGCCGGCGCCCAGGCAGGTCGCCTTGGGGCTGGTCTTCACCTTGACGTTGTGGGGCCTGACGTTCTTTTCGGCGAGCACCTTGTTGTCCTTGCCGACGACCCGCAGGGTCGCCTTGAATCCCGCCGCGGAGGCGCCCGCCGCCGGCACCAGCGCCAGGCAGAGAGCCAGCGCGCACGCGCCGACGGTCCGGAGTTGCATCGGTCTTGGCATATGAGCCACCCTTTCCTCGAGGGTTGTGTTGGCTGGCCGGGGACAGGTCTCCTGGCTTCCGGGGTTTGGGCCGGCCGCGCCTTCCCGGGGACGGATGCGCCCCCAGTGGCCGACGCCGGGCAAAATGGCGTCCGCGACCTCCTCGACCCGGTCACAGTGGCGGGACCACGCCGGACTTGCACCGGACTTCCCTTGACCACCGACCGTATGTGGGAGCCGAGTCTATTAGGCTGGCACCGCTCAGGTCTGGAATGAGCAATTAGATGTCCTCGTCCGATGGAGGTTTGAGATGAAGCGTCGGCGACCGCCGCTGCCCTCGCCCGCCCTGGTGATCGCCTGCCTGGCGCTGTTCGTCGCGCTCGGCGGCACGGTGCTGGCGGCGACCAAGACCAACGGCCACAAGATCAACGGCCACAAGATCCGGGTGAAGTCGCTGCCCGGCAACCGGCTGGTGGTCGGCTCACTACCCGGGAACCGGCTGAAGCCGGGGACGCTCGGAGGCGGCCGGGTGAAGCCCGGGACGCTGCCCGGGGACCGGGTCAAGCCCGGCACGCTCCCCGGGGACCGGCTGACGCCCGGCTCGGTGCCCGGCGACCGGCTCGAGCCGGGGTCGGTGAAGGGCGAGCAGGTCGACGTCGGCACGCTCGGCAAGGTGCCGGATGCCGCCCACGCGGATGCCGCCGACACCGCCCGCCACGCCGAGACCGCGACCGCCGCCGACCACGCCGCCGACGCGACCACCGTCAACGGCCACGCGGTCGGCTGCGCGCCGGGCCGCCGCCAGTTCGGCGGAGCGTGCTGGGACCTGCAGGTGAGCCTGGTCGCGACGACGGCGATCGAAGCCGCCGCGGCCTGCGGCGCGGCGGGCGGGGAACTGCCCGACCTGCTTGCCCTGATGGCGTTCGACCGTCTGCCCGGCGTGCCGCTCAGCCTGGAAGGAGAGTGGACGACCGCTTACCACCTCCTTGGCGACGACATCTACAGCATCGGGGTCCTGGTGGGAGGCAGCCACGTCAGCCTCGTGTCGCCCACCGCGCACAGCCACTTCCGCTGCGTGACGCCGCTCCTCGCCTGACCGTCCGGCCACGGCGGACCGACGCGGTCGGCGGGCTATCCTGGCGCCGATGGTCGGCCTTCAGGTAGCGGCGGGCGGTCGCGGCGCCGGATCGCTCCTCGCCGGGGCGACGGCCGCCGTGGGCCTCCTCCTCGCCCTGCTGCTCGCCGTCGCCGCGCCGGCCGCCGCCGCGCCCGGCGCCCACCGGACCGCCCACCCCACCGCCCGCCAGGTCGAACGCTTCTGGACGCCGCGGCGGATGGCGGCGGCACGGCCGTTGGAGCTGACCGTCGGCGCCGACGGGCGCGGCCACGTCCGCCGTGGCCCCCGCGCCCCCGCGGGCACCGCCGCCTACTCGGTCGTCCCCACCCCGGAAGTCCCGCCCTACGCCTGGAACGGCCGGCTCTACGTGCGCCAGGACGGCGAGGAAGGGTTCTGCTCGGCGACCGCGATCGACTCCCCGAGCCGGCGGCTCGTCCTCACCGCCGGCCACTGCGTCAACACGGGGCCACGCAACGGCCGCCCCGCCGTGTGGTCCACCTACCTCGAGTTCGTCCCCGGCTTCAACCTGGGCAGCGCGCCGTTCGGCACCTTCGCCCTCGCGGGCAGGCCGCGGGCGCTCCCCGGGTGGACGCGCGAAGGGAACCCCGACTTCGACCTCGGCGCCTTCCTCACCGAACCGAACGCCGCAGGGGTGTCGCTCGCCGAAGCGGTGGGCGGCGGGGCGAAGATCGTCACCGACCTCGACCGCCACCGGCGCTACGACTCCTTCGGCTATCCGGGCGGCACCGAACGGATGCGCAGCTGCGTCTCCGGCTTCGCCGGCGAAGACCCCGCCACGGCCCAGCTGCCCGGGCCGGGAACCGTCTCGATCCGCTGCCGCTGGGCGCCGGGGGCGAGCGGCGGCGGCTGGCTGATCGACGGCGGCCGCGAGATCGACGGCATGACCACCTACCTGCAGGTGGCCGAAAAGGGGCGCGCCTTCGGCCCCTACTTCTCGCGGGCCACGGTCGGCCGCCTCGTCGCCGGCCTGTAGCCCGGGGGCGGCGCTCCCGCTTCCGGCCGCCACGGGGGCGGGAACGCGGAAGGGCGCGAGGGCACGGGCGGGGCAGGTGAGCGCGGGCGGCCCGGGCGAGCCCGCCCTCAGGCGTCGAGCAGGCGGCGGTAGTAGCGGTAGTCGCGGCGGTCGGGCCGCAGGTTGGAGGCGAGCGCCAGGTGGTGGCGGGCGCGCCGCGTGTCGCCGGTCATGCTGAGCGCGCGCCCGAGGCAGAAGTGGGCGTAGTCGTTGACCGGGTGGGTCTCAACCACGGCGCCGAACTCGACCGCGGCGAGCCGGAAGCGCCCTGCCCGGTAGTAGGCGCGGCCGAGCGCCTCGCGCACCGAGGACTTCTCCGGTTCCCGGCGGGCCGCCTCGGCCAGCGGCTCGGCGGCGTCCTCGAAGTCACCGTCCTCGAGCAGCTCCATGCCCCGGCGGTACAGCGAGTAGGTGGGCTCTGCTGAGCCATCGGCCATCGGCCGATTGTAGGAGCCGCGCAGGGCGGGCTTGCGGCGGGCGCCGCGGGGTGCGGTCGCTCAGAGCTGGCGGGCGCGCACGGCGGTGCCGTAGGCGCAGATCTCGGTCCAGGTGGTGCCGAGCTCGGAGGTGTCGTAGCGGAAGGCGAGGATCGCGTTGGCGCCTTTCGCCTCGGCCTCCTCGACCAGCCGTTCGGTCGCGTGCTCGCGACCTTCTTTCAGCATCTTCGTCATCCCCTTCAGCTCGCCGCCCGCCAGCGACTTGAAGGAGGCGCCGATCTGCGAGCCGAGGTTGCGGGAGCGCACGGTGAGCCCGAAGACCTCGCCGAGAACCTCCTCGATCTCATGGCCCGGCAATTCGTTCGTCGTCACGATGATCACGGCGGCAGCCTACAGCGCCCGTCCCCCGTCAAAGGTCGAGGCGAAAGACCCAGCGACGCCCCTCGCGGTCCTCGCCGTCGCGCTCCGCGATGCGACGCCAGCCGAGCGACTCGTACAGCGCGTGGGCGGCGGTCTGGTGGGGGCGACTCCAGAGGACGACCGCCTCGGCGGCGTAGCCGCGCGCCTGCTCGACCGCGGTCGCGACGAGGGCGTGGCCGATGCCCTGCCGGCGCGCCCGGGCCGCGACCGCGAGTCGCGCCAGCTCGGCCTCGCCCGGACCGGCGACCGAGCGCCCCGGCGAGCCGGGCGGGAAGAGCGCGACCACGCCGACCACGGCGTCGTCGCCGTCGCTGGCGGCGGCGTGGTCGGCGTCGGCGTCGGCGTGGCCGGTGTCTTCCGCGACCGCGACCGTGACCCGCGCCGCGGCGGCGACGGCGAAGTACTCCTGCAGGGCGTAGGGCTCCTGCCGGCCTTCCGGCCCGGCCTGCGCGTAGGCCTCGGTCCAGAGCGCGGCAATCGGCGCCGCATCGGCCTCGTCGGCCTCCCTCAACCTCACCGCCCGCGCGCTAGTCATCGTCGCGCGCCAACAGCTCGAGCACCGCCTCGATCCCGCCCGCCGCGAACGCGCGGCGCTGCCGCTCGGCGCCGTTGCCCTCGGCGAGGATCCGCTCGATCTCCGCGAGGGCGCCCTCGCCGCCCAGGTCGGCGGCGTAGGGGCGCGCTTCGGCCAGTGCCCGCGCCGCGACCTCGCGGGCCGGGGCGGCGGTGCGACCCTCGACCATCAGCCGCGCGTCCAGCCCGTGCCGGCCCGCCTGGTAGTAGGACTCCTCGAGCGCCTCGCGCTGCAGGTCGGTCGCCTGCGGCCGCTCGATCGCCAGCGCGGCCAGCGCCCGGATCAGCGCCGCGAGGGCGGTGTTGGCGGCCGCCGTCGACTGCACGTCCATCCCTCGCACCTCGACCGTGCCGAGCCTCGGGTGGGGGCGTACGTCCCACCAGATGTAGGTGTAGTCGGGGACCCCGGCGGCGGCGATCAGCTGGTCGGCGACGGCGAGGAACTCCTCGTAGTCGCGGAACTCGCGCGGCATCTCGAAGCGCGGGTAGGCGCCCACCTCGGCGGCGCGGGCGCTCGCCATGCCGCTGTCCCGGCCGCCGCGGAAGGGCGAGTTGGCGGCCAGCGCGGCGAGCATCGGCAGGCGCAGCCGCATCGCGTTGGCCACCCGCACGGCCGTTTCCGGGTCCGGCATCCCGACGTGGACGTGGAGCGCCGACGGCGGCGTCCTCAGCAGGCCCCCGAACTCCTCCTTGACGACGTCGTAGCGCGGCTTCTCGAGCAGGTGGGCCTCTCCCCCGTCGTCGGGGTGGACGCCCGCGCCGAGCAGCCCGACCCCGGTCGCCCGGACCGCGGCCCGCAGGCCGCGCAGCTCCTCCGCCGCCGCGGCGGCGTCGCCGCAGATGCCGGTCTTCAGCTCGATCTGGGCGGCGAAGATCTCGGTGCTCACCGAGTCGCGGGCGACCGGGTCGAGCCGCTCCATGACGCGCTCGGCGGCGGCGAGGAGGCGGCGCCGGCCGTCGACCAGCAGGAGCTCTTCCTCGACGCCGAGCGTCAGCGCCGGCGAGGCGCCGAAGCGGTGGTCGGACTCTGCGGCTCGTCTCCCCATCTGATCGCCGCGACACGTGCGGGTTCCGCTCAGGCTACCCCGGCGCGGCGACGCGGGCCGGGGCCCATATCAAGGGCCAAATGCCGGCGCAACTGTTTGTCTGCGCGATACTGACCTGGAGGCGCCGTCGATTTCCTCACGAACCGGTGATTAGTGACATTCACTCGGTCACAGACGCGCACCGAAATGCCTGCAATTTCTGCCATTTCTCAAGGAACTGTGACAGAAACTTTAAGCCTTGATGGAGACCGGTCGGAGACGCGCCCGTTTGCAGACAAAACATTTCAATTGCTCTATGCTGCCGCCCCGACGATGGGGGGAGACAACACCGCCGACAACGCACTCTTGGTCGCTCTGCGGCATCCGCTACGTCGCGAGATCCTCCGGGCGATGGCGGGCCGCGCCGCGATCAGCCCGCGCGAGATCTCCGACGAGCTGCGCCGGCCGCTCTCCAACGTCAGCTACCACGTGCGTGTGCTGGTCGATTGCGGCGTGGTCACCCTGGTGGACACTGCACCGGTGCGCGGCTCGATGCAGCACTTCTACTCGCACACGATCGACGAGCCCTGGGCCCTCGCGGTTCTCGGTCTGAGCGAGAACGGCGAGGCCGAACCGGGGGGCGAAGAGGGAGGCGCCGACGCTTAAGGTCGGCATGACGATGGGCGCGGACGAGGGGAACCTGACCAACGAGCGAGAAGACGCCCGGGTCGAATCGGCGTTGCTGCAAAGAGTGCTCGACCTCAACCCGACCCGCGTCACAGCGGAAGAGCTGATCCGCGACCTGGCCGGCGAGGCGCCCGACTTCGGCGCCCGCGACGGGATCGAACGCGCGATCCGGGAACTGTCCGGAGCGGGCCTCCTGCACCGCACCGCCGACGGCTTCGTGGTCCCGAGTCGCGCCGCCGTCCACTTCGCCGCTCTCCTCGGCCACTGACCGACCCACCGGGCCGCGCGGTCGTCCCTACCCACCTATGGCGCCGGTGAGGTCGACCTCACCGGGCGGCTGATCCCATCCCCACCGCCTCCGAGACGGCGCGCCCCTCCCTTCCTCCGTTCGGCAGGTAGCAAGGGACGGGCGCGCCTGCGCGGGCGCGGCGCGGGACGGGCGCGGTGGGTCGGGGTGGGCGGCGTTCGCAGTTCTCCGCGCATAGCGCGGCAAAGTGCGAACGCACCAGGGCGCCCCCCGGATGAGTTCGCAGTTCTCCGCGCTATGCGCGGAGAACTGCGAACGCGGGGATGGGGCGGCGGGCGGGGGTGCGGTGCCGCGGGCGCGGGGTCGGAGTCGGATGGCTAGGCCTCGGCGTCGCCGGCGATGACCAGGCGGCGGAAGCCGGTCCGCAGGCGGGCCGCCAATTCGTTCGCGGCGCTCGCCGCGGTCGGGTCCTCGGCGTCGGAGGCGGTGATCAGGATCACCTCGGTCGCCGCGAAGCTGCCGACCTGGTCTTCGACCGCCTGCACGATGTCCTCGTCGCCGACCCGGGCCTCGGCGACCACGCCGGCCTTGGCCAGCGAGGCGACCGAGATGACGAGCGTCCTCTGCGCCTCGCGGCGGGCCGTCTCGAGGTCGGAGGCCCAGCGGTCGAGGAAGTTGACCCGGACGGGCGCGAGGATCATCACCTCGGCCAGGTCGCGACTGCCGTCGACGCCCGCCTCGCCGGCGATCGCCGCGGTGGCCGCCGCGTCCTCGACCGGACGGCTGACGACGACCAGGAGCCGCCGGCGCTGGGCCGGATCCGGCGAGGTGCCGATCCCGCCGCGCGGGCGCATCCGCACCGCCACCCAGACCAGGACCACCCCGGCCATGCCGCCCACGCCGAGGCCCGCCTCCGGGCCGCCGAGCAGGATCGCGGCGACGATCGGGACGGCGATCGCGAGGACGAGCAGCGGCAGCTTCCAAGGTGCCACCGACCAAGCCTGCCAGGGCGATCGCCGTCCCGCTCTCTCGCTAGGCGCCCTTCGTGATCGCCGCAGGCGCAGACCGCACCTGCGAAGTGCCCATCCGCACTGTCGCCACCTCCGTGTGAGTACCGCATTCCGAGATCCGCTCCAGATCGCAGCGGATTCGTACTTTTACTGCACTCGTTTACAGCAATCAAGCTGAAACCGGTAAAACCGAACAAATAAACGAGCTTTTAGGATCAATTCTGGATTTCTTGATCCACACTGTTTAAGGTCTTTGAATCGGTAGTGCCACCCCATGAATTCGACTGAAGGAAGCCCCCCTTGCCAAAGACGAAAAAGAAGGATGGCGTTGAACAGATAGTCGCCAAAGCCTTCGCTCACCCACTGCGCGTACAGATCCTGATAATTCTAAATGAGCGGGTCGCGAGCCCCAATATCCTCGCCCAGGAGCTGGACCAGAGCCTCAACCTGGTCGCCTACCACGTTCGCGTGCTCGAGAAATACGACTGCATCGAGCTCGTCGACACCAAGCAGCGCCGCGGCGCCACCGAGCACTTCTACCGTGCCACGCGCCGCCCGTTCCTCAGCGACAGCGAATGGGCGCGGATGCCGCAGAGCCTCCGCCCCGGCCTCTCCGGCGCGATGCTCAAGTCGGTCTTCGAAGACATCGAGGAGGCGGCCAAAGCCGGCACCCTCGACCAGAAGGAGGACCGCCACCTGAGCCGCACGCCGATGGTCGTCGACCAGAAAGGCTGGGACGAAGTCAAGACGCTGCTCTCCGAGACGCTCGACCGCGTCATCGAGATCCAGGGGGAGGCGAACCAGCGCCTCGCCTCCTCAGGCGATAGCGGCATGCTCTCCAAGGTGGAGATCCTCCACTTCCGCTCACCCGACCCTTCCTAGGCCTCGGCTTGGGGCTATGCCGGGCGCCGGGCGCCGGGCGCCGCTCAGGGGCTGAGCGGCGCCGCGGCCTCCGGGGTGGCGACGACGAACGAGAAGCTCTCCTCGAGGTAGAGGTGGACCTCCTCGGCGTCGTGGTGGTCGTAGCCGATCGACAGGTCCTGGCCCGATTCGAACAGGAAGTCGCCGCCGCGCAGGCTCATCGCGACCGCGCCGCGCAGGCCCGGCGCCCAGACGATCGGCCCGCCGTCGAGGATCCGCGCCAGGTGGTCGAACAGCGGGTAGCCGCCGTGCTCGGCCGTCTCGATCACCTTGATGTACTCGTCGGGGCCGAGCGCCAGCCCGTAGGGCCCCTCGATCCCGGCCTCGCGCAGCCCCTCCACCACCCGCGCCACCGACCGCGGGTAGGCGTCGGCCTGCGCGCCGAGCGGCTCGGGGTCGAACGGCGAGCACTCGATCACGCCGTGGATCCCCGCCTTCGCCCAGCCGTTGAAGACGGCGCTGTTCTCGGCGACGGCGATCCGGTGGGCGGCGTGGTCGAGCGACTCGAGGTCGGCGTCGACGGCGCCGCGATCGTCGGCTCGCATCTCCGCCCGCGAGACGGTGAAGTCGACCCGCAGCTCGACCAGCGGCAGGACGCGGCGGCGCAGCGCCTTGACGCCCTTCTCCGCCCCCTCGACCGCCTCGGCCCGGCCGAGGTTGGTGGCCGAGTGCTCCCAGCCCCGCGGGCCGAGGAAGTCGACCAGCCGGCGCGCCGCCAGCGGCCCCGACAGGCGCTCGCGCGCCTCGTTGTCGAGCAGGTCCCAGTTGGAGTCGGTGAGCGGCGCGTGCCCGCGAAGCAGGTGGTTCATCGTGCCCGTCCCTTCATGCTGCCGATTCCGAGCGACCCGGCGCCGGCGGCCATCGGGGCGACCGGCTCGTCGTCGGCGCCCTCGTCCTCGGAGGCCGCCTCGGCCGCCTCCCCGTGCTCGACGATGTCGCCCTCCTGGAAGAGCACCCCGGCGGCGATCTCGCGCCAGCGCGGGGTCCGCCGCAGCAGGAACTCCAGGTCCATCGCGAAGTGCTTGAACTCCTCGCCCTGGGCGTCGTGCATGATCGCCCGCGCGTCGGCGTCCGGCTCGACCGCGAGGCGCTGCTCATACCAGCCGATCGCCTGGCACTCCTCTTCGAGCGAGGCGCAGAGGCGGGCGAAGGTCCGCGTCTCGGCGGGCAGCTCCTCCGGCGGCTCGTGGTACTGGTCGAATCCCATCAGGGCCTCCTTGGAAGTGTGTGGGGGTGCGCGTTCGCGGGGCACCGCGAGACTACCCGTCGCCCGCGCCCGCAGGACAGGCACGACAGGTACCCGCGGCGCCGGCACCGCCTCCCCGCATCGCTATCGTGTGGCGACGGCGCCCCCGGACGCCGGGCGCTGCACGGTCTCCAGGAGCCCTCTGGGCGGCGCCGCCATTGCCGGCGGCAACGAGCCCATCGATGGCAGCTGACAGCGACGAGATCCGACCAAACCCCGAAAGCGCACCCCCGGGGCCCGGTGAGGGCCTGGCCGGCGAGGCGCTCCTCTGGCGCCGCCTGCGCGATCACGGCGACCCGGCCGCCCGCGAGGAGCTGGTGCGCCGCTACCTGCCCTTCGCCAAGAACCTGGCGCTCCGCTACCGCGGCGCCAGCGAGTCCTTCGACGACCTGCTGCAGGTGGCCAACCTCGGCCTGGTCAACGCGGTCGACCGCTTCGACCCGGCCCGCGGCACGCCCTTCGCCGCCTTCGCCTCCCCCACCATCCTCGGCGAACTGAAGCGCCACTTCCGCGATCGCGTCTGGACCGTGCGGGTGCCGCGTGGCCTCCACGACCGCATGGCCGAGGTGGAGAAAGCGACCAGTGCCCTGACCGTCGAGCTGCAGCGCTCGCCCTCGGTCGGCGAGATCGCCGCCAAGATGGACGTCGACCCGGCCGAGGTGCTGGAGGTCATGGAGGCCAACCACAACCGTCGCCCACTCTCGCTCGACCGCCCGGTGGGCGGCGAGGAGGACGAAGCTCCCGCCTCGGAGTGGGTCGGCGACGAGGACGAGGGCTACGAGCTGATCGACGACAAACTCGCCCTCGAAGGCGCGCTGCCCCAGCTCGACGATCGCGAGCGGCTGATCCTGCGGCTGCGCTTCGTCGAGGACATGACCCAGTCGCAGATCGCCGAGCAGATCGGCCACTCCCAGATGCACGTCTCGCGCATCCTGCGCCGCACCCTGGAGCGCATCCGCCGGCAGGTCGCCGAACAGGAAGAAGAGCAGGGCTAGACGGCTGTCTAGGACGGTTCGGCGGCGATCGCCACCACCAGGTAATCGCCCTCGCCGTCGGCCTCGGTGCGGACCTCGTCGGCGAGGGTTTCCAGCGACCCGCCGACATCGGGCAGCGAGAGGCTGGAGCGCAGGCTCTCGGCGGCGCCCGGCTGCATCGGCCCGACCCGCAGCTCGACTCCCTCCGGGCGGTCGAGGATGCGGATCAGCACCGGCAGGCCGGCGAAGCCGCGGGGCGCCGCGGCCGAGATCGCGTCGGCCAGCAGCATCGCGTCGGAGATCCGGTCGACGGTGATCTGGTGGCGGGCGGCCAGCGCGGTGAGGGCGCGGCTCAGCACCGGGCCGAGCAGCTCGGGCGAGCCGACCCGCAGCTCGGTCGCCTCCGGTACCGGCGGGCCGGCCGGCGCCTCGGCGGCGCCGTCGCCGTCCTCGGGGATCGGCTGCGAGCGCAGCCGCAGGTGCATGCGGATCTCGGTCCCCCGGCCGACCCCGCCGCGGATCTGGAAGCTCGAGGACAGTGCCGCGATCAGCGACAGGCCGATCCGCAGGCTCGGCCTGTCCACGCCGGGGCGGGGGCTGATGCCGCGGCCGAAATCGCGGACGACGACGGTCAGGCCGCCGTGGTCGGGTAGCGCCTCGACCTCGAGCAGTCCCGTCTCGGTCTCCGGGTAGGCGTGGACGACGACGTTCATGCAGGCCTCGGTGACGACGGTCTTCAGGTCGGCGCTCGCCGTCTCGTCCATGCCGATCCGCTCGGCCAGGCCGGAGAGCGCGTGACGCACCACCGCGACGTTCTCCGCCCGCGCGGGCAGCGCCATTTGAAGCCCGGGTGAATCGACGTTGGTAGCGCTCAAGAAATCATCTTTCCCCAGCTGGGCCGCGGAGGAGATCGTCACATGCCGTCGGCGCCTGCCGTCGGCCTAACCTACCGACCCCGCGTTCGCCCTGTTTACCCGGACGGACCGCCGGCAAACGACCTGTAGGGGCGCATCTGGCCTTGCCATGCGGTCCATCCGGCTGGCGCCGCCCCCGCTGCGCTAGCATCGCCGTTCGTGAGTCCAGCTCCGTTTCAAGCGTCTGCCTCCGAGCTCGAGGGCGGCATCAGCCTCCTGAAGGTCGACGGCGAGCTCGATCTCTCGACCGCCCCGCAGCTCGAGGGCCCGCTCGAGCAGGCCACCGGCTCCGCCGAGGCCGCGGTCCTGATCGACCTCTCCGACTGCCAGTTCATCGACTCGACCGGCATCGCGCTGATCGTCCGCGCCTGGCAACGGGTCGACGCGGCGGCCGGCAACGGCGGCAAGGGCGGGCTCGTCCTCTGCTGCAACAACGAGCAGGTCCTGCGGGTACTCGAGGTCACCGGCCTGGAGCACTCGCTGCGCGTCTTCGGCACGCGCGACGAGGCGATCGCCGCCCTGCGCGGCTGAGCGCGCCCGACGACGACGGCGCTGCAAGCTTTCACCACACCCTGGTGTGGTGAACCCGAGCAGCGCGGGCAGCGGCGCCCCGCTCAGGCGAAGAGCATGATCGCCAGGTTGATCAGCGCCGCGACCGGCGTGCCGACCAGCGAGAGCGTGCGGAAGAACCTCGCGAAGCCGCCGCGGTAGCGGACGCTCTCCATCAGCAGCACGCCGACGACGTGGGCCATGTTGATCAGCGCGGTGCCGATCGCGATCCCGATCGCGACCGCGCTCCAGCCGGTCGGCGTGGCCCCGGCGGTCGCGACCGCCGCGAAGATGATCGTGACGATGGTGCCGACGATCCCGAACGACATCACGGTGAAGTCCGCACGGTCGAGGCCGGGCACGTAGGCGTTGTCGACCCCCTTCTCCGGCTCGTCCATGTAGCCGGACGCGGCCGACGCCGTGCCGACGACGTGCTCGTTGTCGTCGGGCCCGCCCTCGACGATGACCAGCCGCAGCGGCGGCTCGAGCGAGTCCTCCGCGTGTTTCCAGAGGCCGCCCTCGTACCAGTCCTTGGAGTCGTCGGCGTGGGAGAAGATCACGATCTCGTCCGCCGGCTGTTTGAGAAGCGCGTCCTGGGCGGCCTGAATCGGGTCGGGATCGCCGAGCTCGGCGCTCACCTCGAGGCCCGCGGCCCGCGCGGCGCCCACCGCCTTCTCGAGCCGCTCGCGCGCCTCGACCCGCGGCTCGTCGATGTCGCCGAGCGTGTGGTGGAGCGGGTTGATCTCGATCGCCGGGGCGACGAGGCGGATCTCCGTCCGCGGCTCGCCGTCGCTCCCGCCGACCTCTCGCCGCAGCGCCTCGACCGACTCCGGCGAGCCGAAGGCCGGGGTGACGATCGCGATCACGCTGCGGGGCGGCATCTAGACTTCCTCTTCCTGCGGGATCGCCTCGTCGGCCTCGCCGTACTCGTCGGGGTCCTGCGGCTCCTCGGGCTGCGCCATCCCCTGCGGGAAGCGGTGCTGGTCGCCGTGCTCGGCGATGTCCTCGAGGTCGCGCTCGGCCAGCTCGAAGCCCTCGGACTCCCCCTCTCCGGCGTCGAGGAGCGGCTGTTCGGCCGGGTCGTCGGTGTCCGGCTCGCGCTTGCCGCCGATCGCGCCGGCTTCCTCGGCGGCCTCGGCCTCCTCCTCCTCGAGGAAGGACTCGTCGCGCTCATCCGGAGCCGCGGTCACGACGCGGCTCCGGTCTGGGAGGCGTGGGCGGAGGAGTTGTTCGACGCGACACCGGGCGGCACGGGCGCCTGGGCGATCGGGTCGGGTTCTTCGGCGCCGCCGGAGCGGCCGATCAGCCAGCCGACCAGGCCGCCGATCGCGGCCCCGATCGCCAGCAGCGTGACGGTGCGGAACGGCTGCCGCGTGAACCTCGACGCGGTGCCGAAGGCGGTGTGCTTCGCGGTCTTCTTGACCGCCTGGCGGGCGAGCTTCGATTTGACTGACATGCCCACAACCTACCCGTGTCGGAGCGCTGCCTAAACGATTCTTCGGTGCTGGTCCTCAGCCACCGTCGGCGCCGAAGAAGGCGGCCGCGAGATCCTCGTCCGGGTGGGCCTCGGCGACGGCGCCGAGCTGCGCGGCGATCGCCTCGATCATCGGGATCTCGGCACCGGTCCGTCCGCCCGCCTCGACCGCGAGGCGGGCGTCCTTGGCGGCCAGCGCGAGGCGGAACGAAGGGGTGAAGTCTCCGGCCAGCATCGCCTCGCCCTTCATCCGCATGTAGGGGGCGTCGAGCGGCCCGTCCTCGAGCGCGTCGAGGGCGAGGCGCGGTTCGAGCCCGAGTGCCTCGGCGAGCCGCAGCATCTCCGCGGTCCCCTCGACGACGGTGCAGATCCAGGAGTTGACGACGACCTTCAGCCGGCTCGCCTGACCGGCGGCACCGAGCCAGATCGTCCGTTTGCCGATCGCGTCGAAGAACGGCTCGAGGCGGGCGCGGAACTCCTCCGGGCCGGAGGCCAGCACCACCAGCGCCCCTTCCTCGGCCGGTTTCTTGGTGCCGAGCACGGGGGCGTCGACGTAGTCGAGGCCACGGTCGCGGGCCAGCTCGGCGCAGCGTTCGGCGCCCTCGATGCCGAGCGTTCCCATCTGGGCCCAGGCCGCGCCGTCGGCCCCGGCGGCGCCGCCGTCCTCGCCGGACATCGCCGCCAGCGTGGCGTCGACGTCGGTCAGCATCGTCACCACCAGGTCGGCTCCGCTCGTCGCCGCGCGCGCCGTCGCGAAGGCCTCCACCCCGTCCTCTTCGGCGAGGTCCCGGAGCTTCTCCGCGGTGCGGTTCCAGGCTTGGACCGACAGCCCGGCGGCGGCCGCGTTACGGGCGATTCCCTTGCCCATCGTGCCGCCCGCCCCGAGCACCGCCACGGTGCGGATCTCAGACCTATCATCGTGCGTGTTGTTCATCGTTTTGGTGCGCCTTCTTCGTCGAGTTGGTTTGGATTCAGTCCCATCTGCCGGCTTCCACGAAAGGCCTGTCACCGGTGTGAAGGACTGGCTTTAAAAGTTGGGTTGCGCGGGGAGCCGGCTACCGCTGGGATGGCGGACCAATGCGACCACCCGACAGCAACTACCCAGAGAGGCAGACGATCGACCAGGATCTCGTGCGGGCGCTCTCCCACCCGATGCGGGTGCGGATCCTCGAGGCGCTGCAGGGACGGACGGCGAGCCCGACCGAACTGGCGCGCGAATTCCGCGAGAGCCTCGGCGTCGTCTCCTACCACGCCAACGCCCTGCTCGAGGTGGGCTGCATCGAGCAGGTGCGCACCCGCCCCAAGCGCGGCACGATCGAGCACTTCTACACCTCCCGGCCGCGCTCGTTCATCGGCCACCAGGACTGGCGCCACGTGCCGCTCTCGGTGCGCGGCGGGGTGACCGGCGAAGCCCTGCGCACCTTCGTCGCCAAGGTCGCCGCGGCGATCGACGCCGACACGATCGACTCCCGCGAGGACACCACCCTCAACTGGATGCCGATGACCGTCGACGAGCAGGGCTGGCGCGAGACGGCGGAGATCCTCGACCGCGCCCTGCGCGAGCTGATGGAGGTCGCCGCCCAAAGCCGCGAGCGGCTGGGCGAGGGCGACGGCATCTCCGTGATCACCGGCCTGGCGGCCTTCGAGGCGCCGCCGGGGGGTGAGTGAGGCGACAGGGAGCACCGCCGTCCGACGTCAGACGCTGCCCGACGCCGGACGGTAGGCCCCGCGAGCATCTCTAGCCATTCTTTGCGACTCGCAGAGTCGAGAAGACTTGCGTGACTGACGCGAGCTTCATTCCCGTTCACCCCCTCTTCTTGTCGCGTGCGCCCTTGAATGCGAGGGCTCGGCGACGCTAAGTAAAGGTGAAGTCTCAGGACTTTCCCGATCACTCAGGATTCCCGTCTTTACGGAAGGATCTATGCTCGGTGTTCTCTGATTGGCAGAAGCCGAACGAAGTGGGGTCTTGCGAATGCCGAGAGCTGCAACGAAGGTACGGACCGTGGAGCAGGCCGTCGCCTACGCGATCGCCCATCGCATCCGGGTCGAAGTCCTCACCGCCTTGAACGAAGGCAGCTACAGCGCCGTCGAGCTATCGAGGCTCGTGCACCAGCCGCTGAGCACCGTGACCCATCACATCGAAGAACTGCTCAAATCCGACTCGATCGAAGTCGCGACCACGAAACGGGTTCGCAATATCGAGCAGGCGTATTACCGTGCGGTGGAAATGCCTTTTTTCTCCGACGAGGACATGGAGGAGATGTCACCGGAGGCACGCCAGGAGATCTACGGACTCGTACTCCAAAATGCGACCGCCGAGGCGCTCGCCTCCCTCTGGGCAGGCAAGCTCAGGGACGACCCACATGTGTGGATGAGCTGGCGCTGGTTCAACGTCGACGCGCAGGGACGGGCCGACCTCGCCGCCGAGCTGCAGCGCTCCTGGGAACGGGTGGTGGAGATCGAGGCCGAATCGACCGGCCGCCGCGCCGAGTCGGGCGAGCAGGCAACGACGATGATCGTGACCAGCCTCGGTTTCGAGCGGAGTCGGCACCACGCGCCGCGAGCCGAGCGAACGCCGCAGGCTCCGTGAGGAAAGATCGCCCCACGTCAGGGATTTCCCGTTCGAAAATTGAGTATGGACAGTCGGGTACGGCTCTGGGACGGTTCCGCGCAGAATCGAGCTGATCGATCCGTCGGATTTGTGCGATAGCTTCGTCGCACCCTTGAGAGCCTTGCCGTGACCACTGCCCCCCACGCCACCCCGAGACACTCCCCCGCAGGCACAGACCCCGGTGCCGGGGAGTGTCCGCGCGAACAGGCGCGCCGGGTCCGGTAACCATGGACGAATCCGAGGCGCAGCGCGACCGGAGCGAGCGGGCACGCAGCCGGGCGCTGAAACACCCGATGCGGGTGCGCGTCCTGGAGGCGATGCGGGGACGGGCGGCGAGCCCGACCGAACTGGCGCGCGAGTTCGGTGAGCGCCTCGAGGTCGTCGCCTACCACGCCGGCGTCCTGCTCGAGGCGGAATGGATCGAACCGGTGCCGGGGCGCTCCGGCGAAGGCACGATCGAGTGCTTCTACACAGCCCGGCGGCGCTCGCCGGTCGGCCCGCAGGACTGAGACGCCCCGCGAGCCCGCGGCGATCGCCGCGGGCCGGGCGACGGGAGCTCAGCTCGCTCCCGCCACCGCCTTCTCGAGTTCGCCCTTGTCCATCTTCGAGCGACCTTCGATGTCGAGCTTCCTGGCGTCGTTGTAGAGCTGCTCGCGGGTCCGGCCGCCCGGCCCGTGGCCGGAGCGTTTGCCGCCGCGACTGCTCGCCGAGGCGCCCCGTTTGGAGCTCCGCGAGGAGGACTCGGACTGCCCGGAGCGCGCTTTTTCCTTGTTGACGCTGCGCGCCGCGATCTCCTCGGCGCGTTTGGTCGAGCGGCCCTCTTCTTCCTCGCTCTTTTTGATGTGTTCGTACTGACGCTCGCGTTTGCTGTCTTTTTTCACTCCACGCGGCGGCATCGGTCCTCCTTTCGCGGCCCGGCTCAGCGGCCGGCGCCGACGCTCGCTTTCTGCTCCTCGTGGATGCCCTCGGCGAACTCCTCGATGATCTGCGAGCAGAACGCTTCGAGGTCTTCCGGCTTGCGGCTCGAGACGAGGCCCCGGTCGGTGACTACTTCCTCGTCGACCCAGTCGGCGCCCGCGTTGCGCAGGTCGGTCTGCAGGCTTGGCCAGGAGGTGATCCGGCGACCCCTGACCACGTCGGCCTCGACCAGCGTCCACGGTCCGTGGCAGATCACCCCGACCGGCTTCCCCGCGGCGAAGAACTCGCGCGCGAAGGCGACCGCCTCGGGATGGGTCCGGAGGTTGTCCGGGTTGGCCACGCCGCCGGGCAGGACCATGGCGTCGAACTCGTCGGCTTTCGCACCGCCGACCGGGCGGGAGACGGCGTAGGTCTCACCCTTGTCGAGGTGGTTGAAGGCCTGCACCTCGCCGGCTTCCGGGGCGAGCAGCTCGGTCTCGGCCCCGGCCGCCTCGACCGCCTTGCGCGGCTCGGTCAGCTCGACTTCCTCGACCCCCTCGTTGGCGGTCAGGAAGGCGATCTTCTTGCCGTTCAGCTCGTCTGCCATATCGATGGCACCCCTTTCTCTCTGTGCTCTCTTTCCGTCTCCTCTCAGGTACCCGATCCCGGTTCGCCCAACAGCGAGCGGGGCCAGCTCCCGCGGGCGCGGACGACGTTGGCCTCGGCGCCGAGGACGACCGACATCGCGCCCAGGTGGATCCACGCCAACAGGCCGATCACCAGGGCGAAGGTGCCGTAGACCGCGGAGGCGTTCCTGACCTCGTGCGAGATGTACCAGCCGCCGACGACCTGCAGGAACTCCCAGCCGATCGCGGCGATGACGATGCCCGGGATCAGCGGCCGGGTCTCCACGGTGTCGGTGGTCAGCAGGCGGAAGACGGCACCGAAGACGAGCAGGTTGAGCGCCAGCGAGATCGCCAGCCCGAGCACCTCGCCGCCCGCCCCGAAGATGTCGGCGCCGCCGGTGACCAGGCCGGAGACGACGGTCGAGGCGACCGCCATGCCGCCCAGCGCGACCAGCAGCCCGATCCCCCGCAGACGGGAGCCGAGGAAGCCGCGCCGGGCCTTTTCCGGGACGCCCCAGCAGCGGTCGAAGATCCGCTCGGTCTCCAGCACCACGCCGAGCCCGGCGAGCAGCGAGCCGACGATCCCCACCGCCAGCCCGACGCCGCTGCCGGTCAGCGTTTCCCCTTTCAGCTGGGTGCCGATGACCGGGAACTCGGCCAGCGTCGAGGTGACGACTTCCTGGCGCAGTTCCTCGTTGCCCGCGAGCACGAAACCGAGGATCGTGGTCAGCAGGAGCAGCAGCGGGAAGAGCGAGAGGAAGGCGCGGTAGGCGAGCAGCGAGACCATGCTGCCGCCTTCGTCGTCGCCGAACTTCTTCACCACGGCGAGCGGCAGCGCCAGCGCGGGCCGGCGCTGCTGGAAGGCGTCGAAGCGTCGCAGCGGGGCTTTCAGGTCCATCCGCCCGCCCTTACCCGCTCCGGCGCGGCGTTCACGGCGGGCGGCTCAGGCGGCCGCGAAGACGGGCTCGAAACCCTCGACCCGAAGCGTCACCAGGCCGTGGCCGCACTCGCAGTCGGCGCGCAGGTCGAGCTCGTCGAGGTCGTCGACCAGCAGCGTCGCCTGCGCCGCGCAGCGCCCGTCCGAACAGATCAGCTCCACCTGGAACATGGCCCGATGGTCGCGGGCCGGTCAGACGGAAAGCGCGGGCGCCCCGGCGGGTAGCTTCGTCGCGTGATCCCGTCCGACGAGGAGATCCTGCGGGCGATCGTGGCGATCGGCGACGACGGCTTCGTCCCCCGCCACGAGGTGGTGCTGCGCTTCCGCGGGCAGGGCGAGCGTGACATGCGCCGGGCGATCGGCCGCAGCGCCCGGCGCGGCCTCGTGCTGGAGCGCCGCGACCGGCGGGGGCGCGCCTTCCTGGCGGTCTCCTCGGAGGGTTGGCAGCTGCTGCGCAGCGGCGAATTCGAGCCGCGCCGCCCGCGGGCGGAAGGGCGCTAGCCCGGCGGCGCCGCGGTCGGCAGCTCGCGCACCACCTCGCGGGCGGGCTTGTCGTCGCGCAGCCCGAGGTAGCGCGGGTGGCGCAGCTTGCCGTCGCGGGTCCACTCGCTGAAGCCGAACTCGCCGACCAGCTCGGGCCGGATCCAGGTGGCGTCCCGGGGCAGTCCGGAGCCGGCGGTGAACGGGCACTCGTCCTGGCGCCGCGATTCCATCGCCTCGCCGAGGCTCGCCAGCGTCCGCCGGTCGAAGCCGGTCCCGACTTTGCCGGCGTAGCGCAGGTCCTCGCCCTCGTGATAGCCGACCAGCAGGGCCCCGAAGCGCTCGCGCGAGCCTTTCGGTGGCGTGAAGCCGCCGATCACCAGCTCCTGCTCGAAGCCGCACTTGACCTTCAGCCAGTCGCCCGAGCGGCGGTGCTGGTAGGTGCTGTCGGCGCGCTTGGCGATCAGCCCCTCCCAGCCCTTGCGGCAGGCTTCGCGGAAGAATTTCTCCCCCTTCGCGTTGCGGTGCGGGGAGAAGCGAACCGGGCCGTGGAACTCGAGGCTCCGGCGCAGGAGCGCCTTGCGCTCCCGCAGGGGCAGGCCGGTGAGGTCGCGCCCTTCCAGCTCGAGCAGGTCGAACAGGTAGATGAAGACCTCGATGCCGGTCAGTCGCGCCAGCCGCGGCTCGCTGATCCCGAGCCGTCCCTGCAGCTTCTCGAAGCTGGTCCGCGACCCCTCGAAGGCGACGATCTCCCCGTCGGCGACGAAGTCCCGCGCCGACTCGGCCGCCAGCGCCTCGGTCAGCTCTGGATAGTTGTCCATCCGGCGGCCGGTCCGCGAGGTCAGCGTCGCGCCCCGCGGCGCGCGGCGGACGATCGCCCGGACGCCGTCGAACTTGCGCTCGAAGACCCAGTCCGGGTCGCTGAAGGCGTGCGCGGTGAGCTTCGCTTTCATCGGCTCACCCTGGACCGCCATCGCCGGCAGCGTACCCCGATGCGCGGGTCCCGACACAGGGCAGCCGCCTCCCGGGGGAGCCCGCGGTGTCGGGCCGCGGCGCCGCGGCTATGCTGACCCGGATGACCGACGAACCGCTGGAAGACGACGTCGAGATCGAGGCCGAAGCCGACGCCGAGGCCGAGTACGAGGACCCCGGCTTCAAGGAGGGCGACGAGGTCTGGGTCTTGGACGCCGACGGCAACCGCCACCCGGGCGTCTTCGTCGGGATGAACGAAGCCGCCGGCTGGTTCGGCGGCGGCCCCAGCGCCTATGTCGTCCACCCCGACGCACACCAGGCCGAGGTCGTCTCGGTCTATCGCATCCTGCCGCGGCGCTGAGGCGCCCCGTCGGCACGCCGCCAAGGCCCCCCGTCAGGGCGGCCCCGAGGCGCCCGTCAGGAGTCCTCTTCCGCCGTCACCACCCGCGGCCGGTAGCGGTAGCCGACGCCCCGCACCGTCTCGACCGGGTCGACCGCGGCGGCCTCGCCGAGCTTGCGGCGCAGGTAGCTGACGTAGAGCTTCACCTCGTCGCGCTCACGGATCCGGTCGCCCCAGACGAGTTCCAACAGCTGGCCGTGGCCCAGCACCCGCCCCGGGTTTTCGGCGAACGTCGCCAGCATCCGGAACTCGATCGGGGTGAGGGCCACCTCGTTGCCGCACACCAGGACGCGGTGGCGGACCCGGTCGATCTCGAGGTAGTCGTCGGTGAGGATCGCCTGCCGGCGGTCGGACTGCCGCGGCCGCCGCAGCAGCGCCTCGATCCGCGCCGCGAGCTCGATTTCCGGCGGCGGTTTGCTGAGGCAGTCGTCGGCGCCCCCGCGCAGCGCCTCGACCCGGTCCTCCTCGAGCTCCCCGGTGAGGGCGAGGACCGGGACGTCGCTGAGCGACCGGATCGTCGCCAGGGCGTCGAGGCCCTCGGCGGCGAGCAGCTCGAGGTCGACCACGACGAGGTCGGGCCGGTTCTCGTAGAACGCGCGCAGGCCGGCGCGCCCGCTTGCCGCAGGGACCAGCTCGATCCTGGCTCCATCCGGTAGCCCTCGCAGCACACCGCTCTCTCCGAGGTCTCGCCCGATCGCCAGCACCTTGCGCCTTCCGTCGCCAGGAGCTCTCGATAGCGATTCCAATTTGTGAACGGATTTTCACTTTACTCAGGAGCAGTTGTCAAGTTTTTGTCCGCGCGGGCGCCGCGGGGCGCGCGACAGCGGGGCCCGCGGCGGGGTCGAGCGTTCCTGGTGGCCGGCGCGACAGCGGGGCCGGCGCCGGGTCGAGCGTTCCTAGGAGCCGGCGGCGAGCTCGCGCATGCCCGCGACCTCGAGGCGGAGCATGCGCCAGTCCTCGAGGCGCCGGGCGCCGAGTTTGGCGTAGAAACCGAGCGCCGGTTCGTTCCACTCCAGCGCGCACCACTCGAGGCGCACGTGGCCGCGCTCCAGGGCCAGCGCCGCGAGGCGTTCCATGATCCGCAGGCCGATCCCCCCGCGACGGTGCTCGGGCCGCACGTAGACGTCCTCCAGCCAGATGCCGGAGCGGCACTCGAAGCTCGAGAACGTCGTGTAGAAGATCGCGTAGCCGACCGCCTCGCCCGCCGCCTCGACGATCAGCGCCTCGGCGTCGCGCCGTTCGAAGAGCGAGGCGCGCAGCAGCTCCGGCGTCCCCACCACCTCGTGGGCGAGTTTCTCGTAGGTCGCGAGCTCGACGATCAGGCCGTGGATGAGCCCGACGTCGTCCTCGGTCGCGGCGCGGATCGTCGGGGTGGCGGCTTCGGCGGGCACGCCCGGCAATCTAGATGAGCGCCTCCGGGGCGGCGGTCCGTCCCCGGCTGAAGCATTTTGGCTCCGTGACGACAAAAAGGCTTCAGCGAACCGCTAACTCACCGGCCGCAGGCGCGGGTTGGGCCGCAGATCCCGTCCCACCTTCCCGGCCGGCCGTCCGTCCAGCTCCACCACGTCGGCGGTGAAGTCGAAGTTGCCGCGGATCAGCGAGGAGCCGACGCCGTAGGAGTCGACCGGCGCCCCGGCCGCCTCGAAGCGTTCGATCTTCTCCGCGTCGAAGCCGCCGGAGGCGACGATCCGCACCCGCTGGTGCCCCGCCGCGTCGAGGCCCGCGCGGACCGCCCGCGCCAGCTCCGGGGTGACGCCGCGCAGTCGCTCGGCGTCGGGCCGGTCGGCGAGCGCCTTGTCGACCAGGTTCTCGGAGGTGTCGAGGCGCACCCCCCAGAGGTCCTCGCCGAGGGCGTCGGCGACCTTCACCGCCTCCCCCACCGAGTCGTTGTGGAAGTCGACCAGGCAGATGATGTTGGAGCGGCCGGCGAAGCGCGCCGCGTAGTCGCGCGCGGCCGCCACCGTGTCGCCCCCGTGGGCGGCGATCAGCCCGTGCGGGATCGTGCCGGTGCCGCGACCGCCCCACCAGGACGCGTTGGCGTCGGTGGAGACGCCGATCGCGCCGGCGATGTGGGCCGCCCAGCCGTCGCCGGTCTGGACCAGCCAGTGGTCGTGGCGGGCCGGGAAGAAGAGGATCGACTTGCCGGCGGCGGCGTCGACCACGCGGCGCACGTTGCTCATCACCAGCGAGCGGCGCGCCAGCGTCCCCAGGTAGACGGTCTCCAGGTGGGCGAAGAGGCTGTAGTCCCCCTCGATCCTCAGCACCGTCTCCCACGGCTCGACCGGATCGCCCTCGTGCAGCGCGCTCACCCGCAGCCTCGGCCAGCCGTCCTCCCAGCCGCCGTCGGGGCGGCGCCGCCCCGAGCAGAGCCGCAGGACCGCGATCGCCTCGTCGATCCCGCCCAGCAGCCCCGGGCGCTTGGCGAACACCTGCATGGTGACCGGCGGGTGCCTGCCCTCCGCCTCGAGCAGCTCCTTGGTCAGCGCGAAGTAGGTGTCGGAGTAGTAGGAGTCGCGGATTTTCTCGACCGGCAGCCGGAAGACCTCCGGCGCCAGCCGCTCACGCTCGCCGCTCATCGCGACGATGATGCCGGCCCGCCCCTCGACGCTTGTGACCCAGAGGGCGACAAGCGTCGAGGCGTTGGGAGGCACGGAGGGCGGTCAACGGGTGGGCGGCGCGACCGATAGGGTCCGTCGCGATGGGAGTGATCGACCAGCTGGTCGCCAACAACGAGGCCTTCGCGGCGGGCCTCCAGGAGCGCCACCTGCCGGTCCAGCCGAGCAGCCGGCTGGCGATCGTCACCTGCATGGACTCGCGGCTCGACGTCTTCGCCGCGCTCGGCCTGGGCGACGGCGAGGCCCACGTGCTGCGTAACGCAGGCGGCGTCATCACCGACGACGTGATCCGCTCGCTGGCGCTCTCGCAGCGCAAACTCGGAACCCGCGAGGTGATGCTCGTCCACCACGATGACTGCGGCCTGCAGACCGTGAGCGACGACGGCTTCCGCACCGAGCTGCGCGAGGCGACCGGCGTCGCCCCCGCCTTCGCGATCGAGTCCTTCACCGACGTCGAGGCCGACGTGCGGCAATCCATCCTGCGGGTGCGGCGCTCCCCCTTCCTCCTCCATCGCGACGCGGTGCGCGGCTTCGTCTACGACGTCGACACCCACCGACTGCGGGAGGTAGTTGCCGAGGGCCCCGGCGCGCCGGGCGCCGCTCCAGAACCGTCCGGCGCGGAGGCGGGCCCCGACACGGAGCGCGACTGAGCGTGGCCGAGGTCGCGCCCTTCGGCTCCTGGCGCTCGCCGATCGGGCCGGCCGACGTGGCCCGCGGCGGCCGCCGGCTGGGCGCGGCGGCGATCGCCGCCGACGGCGCGGTCTGGTGGCTCGAGGGGAGGGCGGCCGAGGGCGGCCGCGGTGCCCTGATGCGGCGGGCGCCGGGCGGCGAGCCCGAGGAGGTGACGCCGGCCGGGGCCAACGTGCGCACCCGGGTCCACGAGTACGGCGGCGGCGCCTGGCGGCTGCTCGGCCCCGATCTTGTCGTCTACGTCGACTTCGCCGACCAGCGCGCCTACCGACTGCGGCTCGGCGGCGAGCCGGTCGCGATCACGCCGGCGCCGGCGGAGCCCGCGGCGCTCCGCTACGCCGACTTCGGGCCGACGCCGGACGGGGAGACCCTCTTCTGCGTGCGCGAGGTCCACGACGGCGGCCCCGAACCGGAGAACCAGATCGTCTCCCTGCCGCTCGACGGCTCGCGGGCGCCGCGGGTGGTCGCCGCCGGGCGCGACTTCTACTCCTTCCCGCGCGTCTCCCCGGATGGGCTGTGGCTCGCCTTCACCTGCTGGGACCACCCCAACATGCCCTGGGACGGCACCGAGCTGTGGGTGACGCCGGTCCGCGACCCGGGCGCGGCGCGGCCGCTGGCGGGCGGGCGGGCCGAGGCGGTCTTCGCCCCCGCCTGGGACTCCCAGGACCGCCTGCGCTTCGTCTCCGACCGCGACGGCTGGTGGAACCTGCACCGCACGGTCGCCGACCTTGGCGCGCCGGACGCCGGCGAGGACCTGCCCGCGGTCGAGCAGCTGAGCGCCGAGCGCGCCGACCTCGGCCACCCGCAGTGGCTGTTCGGCGGCTCGACCCACGTCGAGCTCGAGGACGGGACGCTGGTCGTGGTGCGCACCGAGAACGCGACCGAACGGCTCTTCGCGCTCGACCCCGGCGGCGGCGCGGCGCGCGACCTCGGCCTCCCGTTCACCGCCTTCGGCTTCCCGGTGCTCGCGGCGCACGGCGGCAAGGTGGCCTGCGCGGTGGCCTCGCCGGGCGAGGAGCCCGCGGTCGTCCTGGTCGACGTGGCCGGCGGCGAGGTGGAGACGGTGCGGCGCGCCGCCGAGGAGAGCGTCGACCCCGGCCTCGTGTCCGAGCCGCGGGCGATCGAGTTCCCGACCGCCGAAGGCGACACCTCGCACGGCTTCTACTACCCGCCCGCCAACGCGGCGTTCACCGGCCCCGAGGACGAGCGCCCGCCGCTGATCGTGGTCAGCCACGGCGGGCCCACCTCCCACCACCCGCCGGCGCTCGACACCGAGTTCCTCTTCTGGACCAGCCGCGGCTTCGGCGTCGTCGACGTCAACTACCGCGGCTCCTCGGGCTACGGGCGCGCCTACCGCGACAAGCTGCGCGGCACCTGGGGTGTCGTCGACACCGAGGACTGTGTCGCCGCGGCGCGTTTCCTGGCCGAGACGGGCGAGGTGGACGGGGCGCGGATGACGATCCGCGGCGGCTCGGCGGGCGGCTACACGACGCTCTGCGCGCTGGTCTTCCACGATGAGTTCGCCGCCGGGGCGAGCTACTACGGGGTCGGCGACGTCGAGGCCCTCGCCCGCGACACGCATAAGTTCGAGGCCCGCTACCTGGACGGGCTGATCGGGCCCTATCCGCAGCGCGCCGACCTGTACCGGGAGCGCTCGCCGATCCACTACGCCGACCGGCTGCGGGCGCCGGTGATCCTCTTCCAGGGGTTGGAAGACAAGATCGTGCCGCCCAATCAGGCGGAGACGATGGCCGCCGCGATGGCGGCGGGCGGCGTTCCCCACGCCTACCTCGCCTTCGAGGGCGAGCAGCACGGCTTCCGCCGCGCCGAGACCGAGATCCGTTGCCTGGAAGCCGAGCTGTACTTCTACGGGCAGATGCTCGGCTTCGAGCCCGCCGACGAGCTGCAGCCGGTCGAGATCGAGCGCTGAGCCGGCCGACTGCTGAGTTGTGGAGGCCAGGGCGACCTCAACTCAGCAAGCGAGCGCCGCTCAGCCGACCACGCACTGCGCCCCGCCGGGCGACTTGCCCTTGGCCGGGAAGGCGTGGGCGAGAGCGTGGGCGATCAGCTCGGCGCGGGCCGCGTAGCCGGGCGAGGTGAAGTGGATGCCGTCGTTGATGAACCAGGATTCTTTGACGTCGCCGGCCCAGTTGTAGATGCGCATGTTGGGGTAGCGCAGACAGGCTCTTTCGAGTTCCTCGTCCCATTCCCGCATGCCTTTCTCGGCGTAGAATTCGGTCGCCTCGGGCAGCGTTTTCACGTTCACCCAGAGGACCGGTTCGTCGCCGATGATGTTCATCATCTTCTCGATCCGTTCCTGCAGGCCGACGTTGGAGCCGGCGGCGACGTCGGCGGCCTCGTTCGTCCCCAGCGCCAGCACCCAGCAGCCTTTGTAGCCTTCGGCCTTCCACGCCTCGGCGACTTCCTGGGCGTTCGGCTGGCCTTCGTAGCGCTCTTCGATCGAGCGGGCGCCCTGCACCTCCATGTGCGTTTCGGTGACCCCGACTTCGGCGTAGCGGTTGGGGATCCGCTGTTTGGCGTTGGGCAGGTATTCGGCCGAGTCGAGGCCCTCGGAGGTCGAGTCGCCGATGTGGATGACCTTCCTGCAGGAGGTTTTCTGCGAGTCGGCGGCCTGTTTGTGGGTGAGCGGTGCCGGGCCTTTGGTGCCGGCCGCCGTCGCTTCCTTGACGCGGATCTGTTCGCCTTCGGCCGAGGCCTTGTTGAGGCCGGCCATGCCGGCGATCGCGATGATCGAGAGGACGCCGAGCGCGACCAGCACCATGCGGCCCTCCGGCGTGAAGGTCGCCCAGCTCCAGCCGAGCCGGCGCCGGCGGGCGAGCAGCCGGCCGATCGCCCCGTGGCGGATCGGCTCCTCCACGTAGCGCCAGGAGAGCGCCGCGATGGCGAAGATCGCCGCCACCTGGAAGATGTCGCGCAGCAGGTTCTGGCCGTGGTGGCCCTGGGGCGAGGTGAGGACGATCACCGGCGTCTGCCAGAGGTAGATGCCGTAGGAGCGGACGCCGATCCAGCGCAGCGGCTTGGCGCCGAGCACGTTGCCGAGCCGGCAGGCCGGGTGGGCGAGCGGCATCAGCACCATCACCGTCGCCAGCGAGAGGACGACGAATCCGCCCTTGTAAAGGAAGGAGGAGAACTCGCCGGTGCGCCAGATCATGATCGCGATGATCAGCAGGCCGATCCAGCCCATCGCGTCGAGCGTGTTGCGCGCCTGCGGGGTGATCCGGCGGTTGAGCCGGCGGCTCGGCCAGACCATCGCCAGGGCGGCGCCGAAGAGGAGCTCGGCGGCGCGGGTGTCGGTGCCGTAGTAGATCCGCGAGGGGTCGAGGGTCGGGTGGTAGAGGATCGCCATCCAGATCGAGGAGGCGAAGGCGAGGGCGAGCGTCCAGAGGGCGAGTTTGGGGCGCACTCCGTTGCCGCCGCGCTCGTGGACGAACTTGAGCCCGATCAGCAGCAGGAACGGCCAGAGGATGTAGAACTGCTCCTCCACCGACAGCGACCAGAGGTGGTTGAGCGGCTGTTCGGGCGCGAAGCGGGCGAAGTAGGAGACGTTGGCGGCGATCTGCTGCCAGTTGTTGACGTAGAAGACCGCCGAGACGACCGCCTTGCGGAACTGGTCGGGCTGGGCGGGGCCGAAGATCGTCACCCAGGCGACGACGATCAGCAGCATCAGGAAGAGCGCCGGGAGGAGGCGGCGGGCGCGGCCGAGCCAGAAGCGACCGAGGTGGATCGCGTTGCGGCGCATGTACTGGCCGAGCAGGATGTCGGTGATCAGGTAGCCGGAGAGGGTGAAGAAGATCCCCACGCCGAGCAGCCCGCCGGGCGCCCAGCCGAAGCCGAGGTGAAAGAAGATGACCGCCAGGACCGCAATCGCGCGCAGGCCGTCCAGCCCTGGCATGTAGCGCTCGCCGCGCGTGATCGGTTCGGGCATCGGACCGATGCATGGTACGGACGGGCGAGGCTGGTAGATTGCCCGCGTCGTGCAGACCGTTTGGAGATCCCGACCCCGTCCCCGCCGCGTCGCGCTGATCGCGTCGGCCGTGGCGGTCGCGCTGGTCGCGATGGCCCTCGCCGCGCGCCCCGCCGGGGCCGCCCGCACGACCACGGGGACGGTCGAAAGGACCTGCCCCTCGTTCCGCGTCCTGCACAACGACCGGATCGGCCCGGCGGTGTTCCCGGCCGGCAACTACACGATCACGCTCGAAGCGACGCGCTTCACCTGCACGCGCGGCGCCGAACTCTTCGCCCGTTTCCTCGAGGACTACGATGGCAACCTGCCGGGCCGCTGGACGGTCAGCCCCGAAGGCACCGGCAAGGCCTCCTTCTCCCCCGCCCCCGCGCGGCTCGGCTTCTCGGTCGAACTGACGGCGCGGCGCGAAGAAGGCGGCCGCAACCCGGACCTCGGCACGCTCTGCCCCGGCACCTACACGGTCAACTCGACCACGGTGATCCGTCCGCTGCGCTTCACCCGGGGCCAGTTCCTCATCTACCTGCCGCTCGGCTCGGGCCTGGGCTGCAACCGCGCCGCCCGCCTCTTCACCCGCTTCCTCGGTGCCGGCGGCACCCTGCCCCAACCCTGGCGGCTCACCAACCAGACCGCCACCTTCTTCAAGCCGGCGCACCCGGCCCGGTCCTCCTTCCGGATCGAGCCGCTCAAGGGCGCCGGCCGCCGCTAGCAGTCTCGGCCGCCGACGCGTTGCATGCCTTTGGGCCCCATAGGGGGGGACCAAATCCGCGCTGCGCGGATTGACCACACTATGGTGTGGTCAAGTTCGACAGCGCGGCTCGCGGCCGGCGCTCAGCGCTGCTCGAGGGCGAACGGGGTGCCCTCGGAGTCGCGGCAGATCGACCAGCGTTCGCCGGGGTGGACGATCGAGCCGCCGAGGTCCTCGACCTTGCGCAGGGAGCTGGTCATGTCGGCGACCGGGAAGTAGGGCAGCGAGGCGGTGTCGCCGGGACCGCGGCCACGCTCGTGGACGCCGACCCGGACGCCATCGGACTCGGCCACCCAGCCCGCGCCGTGATCGGGATCGCGGGCGACGAGGTCGAGCTCCAGCAGGCCGCCCCAGAAGCGCCGCGCGCGCTCCGGCTCGTCGGCCGGGAACTCGATCAGCGCGCTCACGTCGCGGGCCGCTCTCCGGCGCCCTCGCGCCGCTCGGCCTCGCGGCCGAGGAAGGAGGATTCGCGACCGATCAGCTGCTCGAGCTCGCCGCGGTCGAGGAAGATCCCGTGGCACTTGCGGCACTGGTCGATGGTCACGCCGTTGCGCCGGCGGGTCTGCATCTCGGCGCCGCATTTCGGACAGGTCATGGCGCCACCTCGCCGTTTCCGGCCGCCGCGCCGCCCGCCGTCGCGCCGCGGGGCGCCTGCGGCCCGCCGCCGGGCATCTCGGCCGGCTCCGTGCCGCCCTCGACCAGCCGTCCGTAGGCGTCGGGCCGGCGCGTGGAGAGAAACGGGAAGAGCTCCAGCCAGTCGCCGCGCTGGTCGAGGTCGAGGTCGGCGACCAGCACCGCCGCCTCGTCGCGCGGGGCCTGCGCCAGCACCCGCCCGTAGGGGTCGGAGATGAAGGAGGAGCCGTAGAAGCGCAGCGGCGGCTCGGAGCCGAAGCGGTTGACCGCCACCATGAAGGTGCCGTTGGCGATCCCGTTGGCGACGATCACCCGCTCCCAAAGCGGCTGGGTGTCGAACTCGGGGTGGTCGGGCTCCGAGCCGATCGCGGTCGGGTAGATCAGCACCTCGGCCCCCTCCAGGCTGTAGGCGCGGGCGACCTCGGGGAACCACTGGTCCCAGCAGGTCGGCAGCCCGAAGCTCGCCTCGCCGAGCTCGACCAGCGGGAAGGCCGCCCCGACCCCCTCCTCCGCCGGGCCGGGCCGGAAGTAGCGGTCCTCGTGGTAGCCGGCGGTGACCGGGATGTGCAGCTTGCGGGTCCGGCCGACCAGCTCGCCGTCCGGGGCGACGACGATCGCCGTGTTGAAGCCGAGCTCGCCGTCCGGCGCCCGCTCGTACAGCGAGGCGTGGACGTGGGCGCCGGTCTCCGCCGCCATCGCCGCGGCGAACTCGAAGGTCGGCCCGCCGGGCAGCTCCTCCGGCTCGACCCCCACCCCCTGCGGCCCGGCCGGGTCGACCGCGAAGTACGGAGAGAGGGTGAGCTCCTGCAGGCAGACGAGCCGCGCGCCGCGGGAGGCCGCCAGCCTGACCCCTGCCGCCAGTGCCTCGCGGTGCTCGTCGGCGTCGGGGTGCCAGCGCTCCTGCACGGCCCCGATCCGGAACGGCTCCCGCCCCGGCGGCCGCTTGCGCGCCGGCGAGTGCTCCACCCCGGTCTTCTCGATCAGCCTCGGCTCACCCATCCACATCTGACTGTAGGCGGTCGGGCGGGCCGGGGGCAATCCCCCGACCGGGTCAGACCAGCGTGTTTTCGGTCCGCGTCTCGCCGGGGGCGCGCACCGATTTCTGCACCAGCACGCCATCGGATTTGCGGAAGCAGAGCCGCACCAGGTGGTCGGGGGCGTCGCTGAGCTTCCAGAAGTTGCAGGTCGAGCCCGGCGGCGGCGGCGGAAACAGGCGCAGCAGTTCGGCTTCCTGGACTTCGCCTTCCCGCAGCCCGGTGCTGCCGAGCTGCCTGACCACCGCCCGCTCGTCTTCTCCCTTGTGGATCGCCTCGTACTGCAGCGAGGTCATCTCCCAGGAGAAGAGGTGGATGGTCGGCGTCGAGGAGCCTTCCTCTTCGCCGCCGAGCACGGCCCCGAGGACGAGCATGGCGACGAACAGGAAGCCGACCGACCAGCCGATGACCGCCCGCCGCCGCTGTCGCCGGCGGTAGAGCTCACGATCCCGATCGGGGGGCCGAGGCGCCTCGGGCGGGGGTCCGGGGATCGTCGTCGCGTCCACCTGAGGAGGATCGCAGACGGCCGACGCGCGGCTTCTGTAGCTTCCAGGCCATGAGTGGAGACACGGATTTTCGACGCGAACTTGGCCAACAGCTGCGGGTCGACTCGGTCCGCTCCTCCGACGCGGCGGGGTCGGGGCACCCGACCTCCTCGATGTCGGCGGCCGACCTGCTGGCGGTGCTGATCGACGGCCACCTGCGGCTCGACTTCGGCAACCCCGACGATCCCCGCAACGACCACCTGATCTTCTCCAAGGGGCACGCGTCGCCGCTCTACTACTCGGTCCTCAAGGCCGTCGGCGCGATCTCCGACGACGAGCTGCTCACCTTCCGCAAGCTGGGCAGCCGGCTCGAAGGCCACCCCACCCCGGTCCTGCCCTGGGTCGACGTCGCCACCGGCTCGCTCGGCCAGGGCCTGCCGATCGGCGTCGGCGTCGCGCTCGCCGCGCGGATGGAGAAGATGCCCTCGCGCGTCTGGGTCCTCTGCGGCGACTCCGAGATGGCCGAGGGATCGATCTGGGAGGCGGTCGAGCACGCCGGCAAGCAGAGCCTCGCCAACCTGACCGCGCTGATCGACGTCAACCGGCTCGGCCAGACCGGCGAAACGATGCACGGCTGGGACCTGAACTCCTACGGCGCCCGCGCCGAGGCCGCGGGCTGGACGACGATCGAGATCGACGGCCACGACGTGCAGGAGATCGAGGACGCCTACGCCGCCGCCGAAGCCGGCGACCGGCCGACGATGGTGATCGCCCGGACCAAGAAGGGCAAGGGCGTGAAGGCGGTCGAGGACCTGAACGGCAAACACGGCAAACCGCTCGAAGACGCCGCGGCGGCGATCGCCGAGCTCGGTGGCGAGCGCGACCTCACGGTGGCGGTCGCCAAGCCCGAGGGCGACGCGACGCCGTTCCGCTTCGAGGCCCCCGGCGGCGACATGCCGAGCTGGGAGAAGGGCCAGGAAGTGGCGACCCGCAAGGCCTACGGCGAAGCGCTGGCGGCGCTCGGCAACCGCCGCGGCGACGTCGTCGCGCTCGACGGCGAGGTCTCCAACTCGACCCACTCCGAAGACTTCAAGAAGGCCCACCCCGACCGCTACGTGGAGATGTACATCGCCGAGCAGCAGATGGTCGCGGCGGCGGTCGGCTTCCAGGTGCGGGGCCACTACCGGCCCTTCGCCTCGACCTTCGCCGCCTTTCTCAGCCGCGCCTACGACTTCGTCCGCATGGCGGCGATCAGCCGCGCCGACATCTGCCTCTGCGGCTCGCACGCCGGCGTCTCGATCGGCGAGGACGGGCCCTCCCAGATGGCGCTCGAGGACCTGGCCAGCCTGCGCGCCGTGCACGGCTCCACCGTCCTCTACCCGAGCGACGCGACCTCGACGGCCGCCCTGGTCGGGCTGATGGCGGCCTCCGAGGGGATCGTCTACATGCGCACCACGCGCGCCGCCACGCCGGTCATCTACGAGCCCGGCGAGGAATTCCAGATCGGCGGCTCGAAGACCGTGCTCGAGGGCGACGACGTCACCCTGATCGGCGCCGGGATCACCCTGCACGAGGCGCTCGCCGCCGCCGAGCGGCTTGCCGCCGAGGGCATCTCGGCCCGCGTCATCGACCTCTACTCGGTGAAGCCGATCGACGCCGACGCGATCGTCCGCGCCGCCGCGGAGACCGGCGCGATCGTCACCGTCGAGGACCACTGGCCCCAGGGCGGGATCGGCGAGGCGGTGCTGGCGGCGCTGGCCGAACACGGCGCCACGGCGGCGGTCCGGGTGCTGGCGGTCGAGGGCATGCCGGGCTCGGCGAAGCCCGCCGAGCTGCTGCGCGCCGCCGAGATCGACGCCGAGGCGATCTACGCCGCGGCGACCGAGATCGTCCGCACCAAGGTCGCGTCCTAATCAACCATCTAGGAGGACGGCGCGGCGCCGTCGGCGCTCGCGCCGCCGCCCTCACCCTCGCCGAGCACGAAGATGTCGACCGCGATGTCGGGGTCGACGTGGATCGAGTTCATGTGGGCCTCGACCGGGCGCCCGAGCACCGCTTCCATGCGGGCGCGGTAGGCGCCCTCGGTGGCGGCCCGGTGAAGCGCCCGGGTCTCCCGCACCTGCGCCTCCTGGCCGGCCTCGATCAGCGTCTTCTCGAGCGGGGTGAAGACGTCGGTGAGCACGCAGACGACGAGGTTGTCGCTGACGTGGGTCTTGGCGGCGCCGGGCCCGCGGCCGAAGTGCTCGCGGTGCAGGGCGACCGCCGCGTTGGAGATCTCGGTCAGCTGCGGACGCGCGATCGGCCCTCGCTCGTCCAATGTCGATCCGCCCACCAGCACTCACCTGCCTTGCCCGATTCGATCCCTGTCCCGCCCTCCCGGAGCGGCCATCTCGATCGCGGTGCGGCGAGACAGCCAAGCGTCCGGTTGGTAGGCAGAGGACGGTACTACGCGGCGAGAGAGAACCGACCGAAAACCGATTGAGCAATCCGCCCGGGGAACCGGGCGCATGCACCCACCCGAGCCGAGTGGCGGGCCGGACCCCACGCCCGAGCCGGGTCCCGGCCCATCGGCCCGGCCCCGATCTCCGCCCGCCGCCCGTCCGAGGCGGCGTGCCTATCCCTTCCTCTGCGCCCGTCCGAGACGGCGCGCCCGCCCCTTCCTCGTCTTGGCAGGTAGGAAGGGACGGGCGCGCCTGCGCGGGCGGAGGGCTCGGGGGCGGCCGCTCGTTCACTTGAGCCGGTCGGAGGCGGCCCAAGTGAACAAGCGTCGCGGGGCTCCGTTGCGCCGCCGCCGGCGCCGCGCACCCCGTCACGCATCCGCCACACCCCCGCGGCCCGCGTTCGCAGTTATCCGCGCATAGCGCGGCAAAGTGCGAACGCACAGGTCCGCGTCCCGATGAGTTCGCAGACATCCGCGGATAGCGCGGAGTTCTGCGAACTCCGCGGCGCCGGCCGCGTCTCGGGGATCGCGGGCCGCCTCCCGATGAGTTCGCAGTAATCCGCGGTATGCGCGGAGAACTGCGAACGCCGGGCGGGCGGGCGCCCGGCGAGGCGCGCCCGTCCCGCCCTCCTACCTGCCGAAGTGGAGGGTGGGACGGGCGCGCCTCCTCGGACGGGCGGGCCATCTCCGACGGGCGCGCCTCTCGGACGGGCGGGCCAGCTCGGAGAACGGGCGCGCCGCGCACGCGCGGCGGGCGCAGGGTCTCAGGCGGCGGCGCCGCCGGCCATCGACGCCTCCGGCCGCGCGTTGGCGCGCAGCAGGGTGAAGGCGCAGATCGCGGCGAGGACGAAGATCGAGCCCGCCCAGTAGAAGGCGGTCGTGTAGCCGTGGGTCTCGGCCAGGAGCATCTGGGCCGGGCTCGGTTTCGCCGTCACTTCGGCGAGCTTGGCGGTGACCGCGCTCGCCGCGACGGTCGAGAGCAGCGCCACCCCGATCGAGCCGCCGACCTGCTGGCTGGTGTTGACCATCGCCGAGGCGATCCCGGCCTCGTCTTCGGATACCCCGAGCGTGGCGGTGGCGATCGAGGGCGCGAAGATCAGCCCGAACCCGAGCCCGGCGACCAGCAGCGCCGGCAGGATGCTCGCCGCGTAGCTCTCGTTCGGGCCGAGCCCGGTGAGGTAGAACATCCCCGCCGCGCCGAGCAGGCAGCCGGTGGTGACCAGCGGTTTCGGGCCGACCAGCGGCATCAGTTTCACGTTGGAGGTGATCGAGGTGAACATGATGCAGGCGACCATCGGCAGGAAGGCGAGCCCGGAGGTGACCGGCGAGTAGCCGAGGTTGCGCTGCAGGTAGTAGGTGAGGAAGAGGAAGACGGCGAAGATCGCGATCGCGCCCAGCGCGACCACCAGGTAGGAGCCGCCGCGGTTGCGGTCGAGCACCACGCCGAGCGGCAGCAGCGGGTGCTCGGCGCGCCGCTCGACGAAGGCGAAGACGACGAAGGCGACCAGCGCGATCCCGAACATGATCAGCGTGAGCGGCGCCGTCCAGCTCGCGGTCTGGGCGTGCGAGAGCCCGTAGACGAGACAGAAGAGCCCGCCGGTGGCGAGCGCCGTGCCCGGCACGTCGAGGTGCGCCTCCTCCTCGGAGCGGCGGTTCGACAGCAGCGCCAGCGCGCCCACCACGGCGAGGCCCGCGAACCCGAGGTTGACGTAGAGGCACCAGCGCCAGGACAGGTACTCGGTGAGGATGCCGCCGAGCAGCAGGCCGACCGCGGCGCCGGACCCCGCCAGCGCGCCGAACACGCCGAACGCCTTGCCGCGCTCGTCAGGGTCGGTGAAGGTGACGGTGAGCAGGGAGAGGGCCGCCGGGGCGAGCATCGCGCCGAACAGGCCCTGCACCGCGCGGGCACCCACCAGGACCGCGAAGGAGGGCGCCGCGCCGCCGATCGCCGAGGCCGTGGCGAAGCCGATCAGGCCGCCGATGAAGGTCCACTTGCGGCCGAAGAGGTCGGAGATGCGCCCGCCCAGCAGGAGCAGCGAGCCGAAGGTCAGCGAGTAGGCGGTGATGACCCACTGCCGCTCGGCTTCCGAGAAGCCGAGATCCTGCTGCGCCGAGGGCAGCGCGATGTTGACGACGGTCGCGTCGAGCACGACCATCAGCTGGGCGATCCCGAGCACCGCCAGGACGAGCCAGCGACTGCTCTCCGATTTGAGGACGCCTTCCACGGCGAGCGAGTCTAAGAGAGTCGGTTGGTCGGGCGCCCGAGGGGTACCTCGACGGCATGGCCGCGCGGACCGAGGATCGCCTCCTCTCCCATGCGCGCCTCCTCGAAGCGACGCGCACGAGAACCCGTCCCGAGGCAGGTTCTAAGCTGCCCCCACGATGAGCGCCGACTCCGCTCCCTTCCGGCTGGCGCAGATCAGCGACCCGCACCTCGGCGCGAGCTGGGAGGGCATCGACCCAGAAGCGGGCCTGCGCCGCGTGGTCGCCGCCGTCCGGGCGCTGCCCGACCCGCCGCAGGCGCTGCTCGTCTCCGGTGACCTCACCGACAACGGCACCCCGGCCGAGTACGCGCGGGTGCGCGAGCTGCTCGCGCCGCTCGGCCTCGAGCCCCACGTCCTGCCCGGCAATCACGACCTGCGCGGGCCGCTGCGCGAGGCCTTCGGCCTGCCCGGCACCGGCGAGGAGCCCGTCTCCCACGTCGCCGACTTCGGCCCGCTGCGGCTCGTCTGCCTCGACTCCACGGTCCCGGGGGCCGAAGGCGGGGCGCTCGACGAAGGGCGGATCGAGTGGCTCGAGGAGGCGCTGGCCGCCGACCGCACGACGCCGACCATGCTCGCCATGCACCACCCGCCGCTGCGCACCGAGATCCCGACCTTCGAACGGATCGGCCTGGCGGCGGAGTCGCGTGAGGCGCTCGCCGCGGTGCTGGCGCGTCACCCCCAGGTGCTGCGGATCGTCGCCGGCCACGTCCACCGCACGATCGTCGCCGAGCTGGCCGGGCGCGCCGTGCTCACCGTCCCCAGCACCTACCTGCAGGCGGCGCTCGACTTCACCGCCCCGAAGCTGCGGATGTGCGCCGAGCCGCCGGGCTTCGCCATCCACGCGCTGCGCGACGGCACGCTCGCCTCGCACCTGCAGCCGCTTGCGGTGTTCGAAACTTCGGCATAGCCGAAGTTTCGAACACCGCGGGGCGCGGTGGCGGGGGCGGCGCCGCGCCCCGCCCGCTCAGTAGCGGAGGATCGCGGCGACGCCCTCGGCCTCGCCGAGCGCTTCGGCCGCGGGCCCGTGGACGACGTCGATCTTGGCGCTGACCGCCAGCGCGCCGCGGACCAGCGGCTCGGCGTCGGCGCCCAGGCGCGCGTCGATGACGAGCCGCTCGACCCGACCTTCCTCGACCGCCTCGCCGACGTCCTGGCGGCCGCTGCCACCGCGCCCGCCCCCGCGCACCTCTTCCAGGGCGCCCGCCACCAGCTCGGACTCGCGCTCGGCGTCGGCGTTCTCGACCGCCGCGGCGACGGTCTCCTGCAGCTTCCCGGTCGGGGTCGAGATCAGGTCGGAGTCGCCGGCCGCGGTGAGCTTCACGTTGGGCGCGTTGAGGCCCGCCTCGAAGTGCTCGAGGTCGGCCGCCGGGCCGAAGGCGATCAGCTCCTCGATCCCCTGCTGCTCCAGCTCGCGGCCTGCCAGCGCGCCCGCCTCGGTGAGGAAGCGGTGGCGGTTGTGCTCGAGCCGTTCGCCGTACTGGTCCTTGCCCGAGCCGCCCTGGCCGCGCGTCGCGTTGTTTTTCGCCTTGCGCTCCCGCCAGTCGAGGCTCATGATCTCCAGTTCCCAGTCCTCGAGCTCGCTCAGCGCGCCTTCGGCCCAGCGCAGCAGACGGATCCGCTCGGCCGAGACGACCGCGACCCCGCGCTGCCTGCCGCGGCAGGCGAGGTCGACCAGCGGCGCCAGCGCGGGGCGCTCGCCGAGCTCGACGCAGGCGCTCGACTGGGGCGCCGCGCCCGTCCCCCACCAGTGCTCTTCGCCGCCCTTCTCGGCGACCTCGACGAAGCCGGCTTCGCCCCGCGGCGGAGGCCGGTTCTCGCCGTCTTCGAAGCGCTCGGCGATGCGTTTGGCGACCGCCCGGAGGGCGACGCGGCGGTCGTGCTCGGCGTCCTTGGCCGCGTCCAGCAGCGCGTCGAGCCCGTTGCGCAGCTCGGTGCGCCAGGCGCCGCCGCGATCGGCGGGATCGAAGGCCAGGTAGACGGAGACGACTCCCAGCGGCGGTTGCCAGTCGCCGAGGCGACGCGCGTCCTCAAGGGTCGGATGGGCCATCTGCGCTTCTCCTCCTCATCGGTCGTGGTCGGGATCGACTGCCCGGCCCGTTGCCGGGGAACCTACCCGGTCGCTCACCCGTCGCGGGCGACCCGGAAGCCCATGTTGCCGGTCGAGCTGTCGGGGGTGTTGAAGCTGCGGGCGGCGACCCGGTAGCGGTTGCAGTAGGAGGCGTGGCACAGATAGGAGCCGCCGCGGATCGCCCGGGTCTGGCGGTCGAAGCGCTCTGCGCACCATTCCCAGACGTTGCCACTGGTGTTCATCATGCCGTGGCCGTTGGGCTCGAAGGCGTCGACCGGGCAGGTGCCGAGCCAGCCGTCGGCGCCGGTGTTGTGGGACGGGAAGGTCCCCTGCCAGACGTTCATCCGGTGCCTGCCCCCCGGTTCGAGCTCGTCGCCCCATGGGAAGCGGGCCTGCTCGAGGCCGCCGCGGGCGGCTATCTCCCACTCGGCCTCATGCGGGAGGCGGGTCCCCGACCAGGCGCAGAAGGCTTTGGCGTCGTTCCAGGAGACGTGGACGACGGGGTGGTCGAGCCGGTCCTCGACGTCGGAGTGCGGGCCCTCCGGGTGCCGCCAGTCGGCGCCGAAGACCTGGCGCCACCAGGGCGCGGCGGCGATCCCGCGGGTCGGTTCGAAGTCGGCCGGCAGGAAGGCGGCGAAGACGAAGGACCAGCCGGCCTGCTCGGCATCGGTGCGGTGGCCGGTCGCCTCGGCGAACTCGGCGAAGCGGCGGTTGGTGACCGCGACCGGGTCGATCCAGAACGTCGGCAGCTCGACCTCGCGGATCGGGCCCTCGCGGTCCTGCGGGAAGCCGTCGGCGTCTTCGGTCCCCATCAGGAAGCTGCCCCCGAGCCGGACCATGCCCGCGGTGGAGCCATTGCCGGCGCTCTCCGGGACCGCGGCCGCCTCGCCGCCGGGGGCGCGTCCCGGCGCGCAGCAGGGGCGCCCGTGCTCCTCCATCTGGCCTTCCATCTCCCCCAAGTGTGCCGAACCGCGCCCGCCGACCGGTTTGCCGCCGCTCCTCCTGGGATGGTCAAATCGTTTTCGCAGTCCTCCGGATCCCGCAGACAAAGGAGAGAGACGTGGAAGTGAGAGGCGAGGCGCGCGCCATGTTCGCCGCCATCCTGTTGCTCATCGCCGGTGTCCTGAACGTCATCTACGGCATCGCCGCGATCAGCAACGCGAACTTCTTCAACCATCAGACCGCTTACGTCATCTTCAGCCTCGGCTTCTGGGGCTGGGTGACGCTGCTGATCGGCATCGTGCAGCTGACCGGCGGCTACTCGCTGTTCAGCGGCGGCGTGTACGGGCGCACGGTCGGGATCATCGCCGCGACCCTGGGGGCGATCGAGTCGCTGCTCTCGGTCGGCGGCAGCTTCCCGTTCTGGTCGCTCGGCATCTTCGCCCTCTGCCTGATCGTCCTGCACGGCCTGATCGTCTACGGCGAGCCGATCGAGCGCTGACCCCGCCCGCGTTCGCACTTTGCCGCGCATGGCGCGGAGAAGTGCGAACGCGGTTCGCCGGGGATAGTCTGCCGCCGTGCGAAGGCGGACGCGGCGGCAGGCATTCTTCGGCGTCGTGGGCGCCTGCGCCGCGCTCCTGCTCGCCCTGCTGGCGGGGACGCGGCGGCAGGCATTCTTCGGCGTCGTGGGCGCCTGCGCCGCGCTCCTGCTCGCCCTGCTGGCGGGCTGCGGCTCGATCGACAGCTCGGCGGGCAGCTTCGCCGCCACCCGGCCGGGCGTCCTCACCGTCGCCACCTCGGCCGTCCCCAGCCCCGGATTCTGGGAAGGGACCGCCGCGCACCCGACCGGCGGCTTCGAGTACGAGCTGGCGCGTGAACTGGCGAAGCGCTTCGGGCTGGCCAAGGTCGAGGTCCGCATCGTCCACTTCCACCGCATCGTCCGTGGCCGCCTGGGCGGCGCCGACATGGCGATCGACCTGATCACCCCGACCGCCGCGCGCGAACGGCACCTCAGCTTCTCGACCGCCTACCTGAAGACGGCGCCGACCGTCCTGGTGCGCCCGGGGACCGACGTCGCCGACCTGAAGACCGCCCAGGAACTGCGCTGGGGGGCGATCCGGTCGACCACCTTCGTCGACGACATCGAAACCAACATCGCGCCGGAAGCCCCGCCGCGGCTCTTCGACGGCCAGCGGGAGGTGCTCGCGGCGCTGCGGGAAGGGAAGATCGACGCGACGCTGCTCGACATGCCGCTCGCGGTCGCCGTCGCCAACCAATCCGAAGGCAAGCTGGAAGCGGCGGCGAAGCTGCCCGAAGAGGAGCCGCTGGCGGTCGCCCTGCCGCTCGGCTCGCCCAACCGCCAGGCGGTCGACTCGGCGATCCGCGCCTTCCAGACGGACGGGACGATCGAACGCCTGCTGAGGGAATGGGTCGGCCCCGAAGCCGCCGAAGACGAACAGATCCCCCTCCTCCACACCACCCTGCACTGATGCCCGCCGCCCACGCCCTCACCCCGGCCCTGGCGGCGCTCAGCGTGACGGCGCCGAGCGGGCCGGCCTGGGAGTTCCTGGTCCTTTTCGGAGTCGTGATCGTCGGCCCGCCGCTGATGCGCGGCGCCCGCATCCCGGGGATCATCGGCCTGCTGATCGGCGGCTTCGCGATCGGCCCCTACGGCCTCGACCTGATCGGCGCCGGCAACACGACGATCCCCGACCTCGGCCAGCTCGGCCTGCTCTACCTGATGTTCGTCGCCGGGGTCGAGCTCGACCTCGCCCTGGTCCGCGTCCACCGCCGCGCGGTCCTCACCTTCGGCCTCGTCACCTTCCTCACGCCGATGGCGCTGGGAACCGCGATCGGGCTGTCGCTCGGCTGGGTGCCGGCGGCGGCGATCCTGCTCGGCGCGCTGCTCTCCTCCCACACCCTGCTCCTCTACCCCACCGCCCGCGCCGCCGGGCTGACCGCCGATCGCGGGGTCGCCACCGCGGTCGGGGCGACGGTGCTGACCGACACCCTGGCCCTGGTCGTGCTCGCCGCGGTCTCCGGCTCGCAGACGGCGGGCGGCTCGACCGCGCAGATCGCCCTGCAGGTCGTCGTCGGGCTCACCGTCCTGGCCGTCTTCACGCTCGGCCTGCTGCCGATCATCGCCCGCCTGCTCTTCCGCTGGCTGGGGACCGACCGGGTGGTCCGCTACCTGCTCGCCGTCGCCTCCTTCCTCGCCGCCGGGACGCTCGCCGACAGCTTCGGGATCGAGCCGATCGTCGGCGCCTTCTTCGCCGGCCTGGCGCTCAACCGGCTGGTCCCCAACGAGGGCCCGCTGATGGACCGCATCGATTTCTTCGGCAGCGCCGTCTTCGTGCCGGTGTTCCTGGTCTCGGTCGGGATGCTGCTCGACCCGGCGGTGATGGTCGAAGGCGAGACGCTGAAGCTGGCCGGCTTCTTCATCCTCGCCAGCGTCGGCGGCAAGGCCCTGGCCTCGGGGTTCGCGCGGCTGGCGCTCGGCTACTCGACCCCGCAGGCGACGCTGATGCTCGGCCTCACCGTGCCGCAGGCGGCGGCGACCCTGGCGGCGACCGTGGTCGGCTTCAACATCGGCCTCTTCGACCAATCGGTGGTCAACGCGGTGCTGGTGCTGATCCTCGTCTCGATCGTCGTCGGCACCCTGCTGGTGGAGCGCTCGGTGCCGATCGTGCCGACTCCCGACGGAGCGCTCGCCCGGCTGGGGGCACGCGTCCTCGTCGTCCTCACCCACCCCGACCAGGCGCCGCTCGCCTTCAACATCGCGGCGCGCGTGGCCGCCGCCGAGGGCGGCGTGGTGCGCGGCCTGCTCGCCACCCCGCGGGCCGACGCGGAGGCGGCCGGGCGGCGGCTGGCGACCCTGGAGGCGGCGGGCTACGCGGCAGGGGTCGACGCCGAGCCGCGCCTCCTCGTCCACGACTCGCTGCCGGCCGGGGTGGTCAACCTCGCCACCGAGTCGCACGCCTCGCTGGTCATCCTGGGCCAGCCGCACACGCCGGGGGCGAGCGCCTTCGCGAGCGCCGGCGAGGCGGTCGCCGCGGGGCTGGCGGTCCCGGTCGCCCTGCTGGTCGGCGCGGCCGAGTCGATCCGCGAGGTCGACGTGGTGCGCGAGGCGGAGGTGGCGAGCGGCGGCAGCTTCGACGCCGACGGGGTCGCCGTCGACATCGCCCGTCGGGTCGGCGGCACCGAGGTGGAGGTCGGCGACCTCGACCCGGAAGCGGTCGCCGTGCTGCGCGCCGGCCAACTGCGGGTGATGCCGATGAACTCCTGGCAGCTGCTGGCCGGCGCGCCCGAGCCGCCGCCCGGCGCGGCGCTCCTCCTGCTCCCCGACACCTGACCCGGCGGCGGCTCAGGACGGCGGCCAACCTCCGTCGGCGTAGCGCAGCGAGCCCGGCGTGGTCAGGTCCTCGCCGGTCTCCAGCAGCGTCTTCAGGCCGGAGAGGATCATCATCCAACCGCCGAACAGTTCCGGGTTGGCGTCCTCGCCGAGCTGGTCGTGGGTCACCCGCAGGCGGCAGGAATCCTCGCCCACCGGCTCGATCTCCCAGGTGACCCGCGAGACGCCTTCGCGCCGCACGTCCTCGCTCCACCGCGCCGTGAACGTCTGCACCAGGCGCCGCGGCGGGTCGACCTCGACGTTCTCGCCGCTCGAGATGTCGACCGAGCCGGGCACCCGCGCGTGATACTCGGACCCGGCCCGCCAGTCGGACTCGATGCCGACCCCGAAGCTGTAGCGGCGTCGCATCTCGCCGTCGGTGATCGCCTCCCAGAGGCGCTCCGGGCTGGTCTTGATGTAGATCTCGAACACGGTCATCGTGCCGCGCCCGCCGACCACGGCGTAGAGCTGCTCGTCGTTCATCGTCGATCCTCCTCCTCGAGCTCGCGCTTGAGCTCGGTCAGGGCCGAGGCCCATGGCTCCGCGTACTTCGCGACCCAACGGTCGTGGACTTCGCGGATCGGCACGGGGTTCAAGAAGTGGAGCTTCTCGCGGCCGCGCCGGCGCGTCGTCACCAGTCCCGCCTCCTCCAGCACCTTCAGGTGCTTGGCGACGCCGAACCTGGAGATCGGCAGCCGCCCCTCGAGCTCGCTCAGGGACTGCCCGTCACGCTCGAACAGCTCGTCGAGCAGGCGGCGGCGGGTCGGATCCGCCAGCGCCCTGAACACCTCGTCCATCACGGCACCGACAATACGTGACCCATTGGTCACATGTCAACCGACGCTCAGCGCGACGGGCGGCGGCGCTGGGGGACGCGCCCGGGCGGCTGGGTGACCGGCTCGAGGGTCCCGACCGGGTCGGGCGGGTCGAACTGGAGGCCGTCGGGCCCCAGCTCCACCTCTTCGCCGAAGTGGTGGAGGCGCAGCGGATCGCCGGCGAGCAGGGTGTAGCCCGTCCCGTCGTTGGTCACCTCGACCTTCAGCCGGCGGCCGCGGAAGCCGAGCCGGAAGCAGATCCGGTCGAGGCGTTCGGGCAGGCGCGGCGCGAAGCGCAGCCCGCCTTCCTCGTCGCGCAGCCCGCCGAGCCCGACCACGGTGGCGATCCAGGTGCCGGCCAGCGAGGCGATGTGGAGCCCGTCGCGGCTGTTGTGCTCGAGGTCGTCGAGGTCCATCAGCGCCGCCTCGCCGAGGTAGTCGTAGGCCAGCTCCAGATAGCCGGTCTCGGCCGCCAGCACCGCCTGCACGCAGGCCGAGAGCGAGGAGTCGCGCACGGTCAGCGGCTCGTAGTAGGCGAAGTTGCGGGCCTTCTGCTCGGCGGTGAAGGCGTCGCCGCGGACCGCCATCGCCATCACCAGGTCGGCCTGCTTGACGACCTGCTTGCGGTAGATGTCGAAGTAGGGGTAGTGGAGCAGCAGCGGGTAATGCTCGGCCGGCGTCCCCTCGAAGTCCCAGCGGTCGTGCATGGTGAAGTTCTCCGCCTGCGGGTGGACGCCGAGCTCCTCGTCGTAGGGAATCGTCATCGCCTCGGCGGCGTCGCGCCAGGAGGCGATCTCCTCGTTGTCGACCCCGAGCGCGTCGGCGGCCTCGCCGAAGCGCTCGGCGAAGTCGGCGGCCGAGCGCAGGTTCTTCTGCGCCATCAGGTTCGTGTAGACGTTGTTGTCGGCGACCGCCGAGTACTCGTCGGGACCGGTCACCCCGTCGATGCGGAAGTCACCGTGGTGGTCGTGATGGCCGAGCGAGCGCCACAGCCGCGCCGTTTCGACCAGCAGCGGCAGGCCGACGTCGCGCTCGAAGTCCGGGTCGACGTTGGTGTCGCAGTAGCGGGCGACCGCCTGGGCGACGTCGGCGTTGATGTGGAAGGCGGCGGTGCCGGCGGGCCAGTAGGCACCGCACTCGTCGCCGCTGATCGTCCGCCAGGGGAAGGTCGCACCCTCGAGCCCCAGCTCCTTGGCCCGTTCGCGGGCTTTCTCGATCGTCCGCAGGCGCCACCGCAGCGCCCCCGCCGCCGCTTCGGGTGCGGTGTAGGAGAGCACCGGCAGCACGTAGGCCTCGGTGTCCCAGAAGGTGTGGCCGTCGTACCCGGGCCCGGTCAGCCCCTTCGCCGGGATCGCCCGGCCCTCGCCCCGGGCGCTGGCCTGCAGGGCGTGGAAGAGGCCGAAGCGGACCGCCTGCTGCAGCTCGGCGTCCCCGTCGAGTTCCACGTCGGCGCCTTCCCAGAAGTCGTCGAGGTACTCGCGCTGCTCGACCAGCAGCTCCTCCCAGCCGGTGTGGGACGCCTCGGCGAGCGCCGCCCCGACCTGGTCGCGGACCGCGGGCACCGAGCGCCGCGCCGACCAGCCGTAGGCGACGAACTTGGTGATCGTCAGCGGGTTGCCGGGCCCGGGCGTCGCGGTGACCGTGAGCCGGCCGAGGTCCTCCCACGCCTCCGAGATCGAGCTCACGTCCTCCGGCCCCTCGATCACGTGGCCCATCGCCGCCGCCGCCCGCAGGCGCGACTCCTTGGTCGAGTGGACGAGCACCGCGCGCGAGTCATCGGCGAGGAATTCCTCCGACTCGAGCGGCGCCTCCAGGGCCGCCGCGGCGCGCGGGTCCTGGGAGACGGCGGGCCGGGGCTCGTTGGTGACCAGCTCCGACTGGACGACGACGCGGGTCGGCGCGGCGGTCGGCTCGACCGTGTAGCGGAGCGCCATCACGGCGCGCTGGGAGAAGGAGACGATGCGCTCGGAGGTCACCCGCACGGTCTTGCCGGTCGGCGAGGTCCAGAGCGCGACGCGGCGCAGGATGCCCGTGCGGAAGTCGAGCCGGCGCTCGTGTTCGAGCAGCTCGCCGTAGCGGATGTCGAAGGGGGAGTCGTCGACCAGCAGCCGCATGATCTTGCCGTTGGTCATGTTGACCACGGTCTCCCCCGCCTCCGGATAGCCGAAGCCCGCCTCGGCGTAGGGCAGCGGCCGCGCCTCCCAGAGGGCGTTCAGGTAGGTGCCGGGGAGCGCCGCGGGCTCGCCCTCGTCAAGCGTGCCGCGGGCCCCGATGTGCCCGTTGGAGAGGGCGAAGACCGACTCCGACTGGGCCAGCCGGTCGAGGTTCAGCCGCGTTTCGCGGATGCCCCAGGGTTCGACCGAGTAGGCGGGGTCTTCGATCACGAACCACTCCCCTCCTCGCCCGCGGAGACGGGCGGGCCACCGGTCGGGTCCGGCTCGCCGGCGCCGAGGATCAGCTCGGCGAGGTCCTTGACGACCACGTCGGCGCCGTGTTCGCGGAGCGCCGCCGCGTGGTCGACCCGGTCGACGCCGACCACATGGCCGAAGTCCCCCGCCCGGCCCGCCGCGACGCCGGAGACCGCGTCCTCGAAGACACAGGCGGCGGCGGGGTCGACGCCGAGCGCCTTGGCCCCGGCCAGATAGGTGTCGGGGGCGGGCTTGCCCCGCAGGTGCCGCTCGGCGGCGACGACGCCGTCGATCCGCTCCTCGAAGAGGTGCTCGATCCCGGCCGCCTGCAGCACCGCGCGGCAGTTGGCGCTGGAGGAGACGACGGCGCGCCGCAGGCCCGCCGCCCGCGCCGCCTCGACGAAGGCGACCGAGCCGGCGTAGGGCTCCACCCCGTCCTTGTCGATCAGCTCGAGCACCAGGGCGTTCTTGCGGTTGCCGAGCCCGCAGACGGTTTCCGCCCCCGGCGGGTCGTCCGGGTCGCCCTCGGGCAGCTCGATCCCGCGCGAGGCGAGGAAGGAGCGGACGCCGTCGTAGCGCGGCTTGCCGTCGACGTATTCGTTGTAGTCGACGTCGGAATCGAAGGGGACGAAGTCTTCGCCGGCGGCCGCAGCACGCTGTTTGAGGAAGCCGTCGAACATCTGCTTCCAGGCTTTGTCATGGACGAGCGCGGTCTTGGTCAGCACCCCGTCGAGATCGAAGAGGAGCGCCGTGATCGCCTGCGGCAGGTCGAGCTTGGGTGCGGGGTCGGCCATCGTGCGGACCTTACGAGAAAAGACGGCGGCCTCCCGGCCGCCGCCCCCCTCGCAACGCGCCGACCCGACCCGCCCCGACGCTTGTCATCGATACGAAGACAGGCGTCGGGGGTGCGGGGTCGGGGTCGGGCGGTCGGTGCTAGTGGAGGGTCACCTTGCCCTTGCCGGGCAGGACGACGGTCCTGCTGAGCGCGTCGACCCCGGCCCGGCGGTCGATCGTCGCCAGCAGGGTGTACCGGCCCGTCAGCCGACCCCTGGTGGTCACCCTGCCGTGCGCCTTGCCGCCGCGGATCGCCGCGCGCGAGGTGCCCAGCACCTTGCGACCGCGAACGATGCGGAAGCGGACCGCGCCGTGGCCGCGACCGCTCACCGAGCAGCCGAGCGCCACCTGACGGCCGTGGGCGTTCACCGAGCAGCGCGCCCGGTAGCGGTGATGGAAGTGACGGTGGCCGTGGCCGTGGCCGCCGTGGCCGGGCCAACCGTGGTCGCCCCCGCCGTGGCCGGGCCAACCGTGGCCGCCATCGCCGCCGTTGCCGTGGTCGCCTTCTTCGGCGTTGCCGCCTTCTCCACCGCTGCTTCCTTCTTCGCCGGAGCCGCCCTGCGAGCCACCTTCTTCGGGGGCCCCTTCGCCGCCTTCTTCACCGGTGACTTCCCCGGTCGACGGGTTGAGGAACACCTTCGGGGCCGGCGTGGCGCCCGGGGCGAAGTCGAACATGTTGTTCAACGTGCCCGCGCGGTAATCGGCCGAGTAGTCGTTCGGCACCGCTTCGTGTTCGCCGATCCGGCCGAGCTGCCAGTTTTCCTCGATGAACCGCAGGACCGAGGACTGGTCGGTGGTCGTGTTGTCGACGTAGTTCTGCTTCGCGTACGGCGAGATGACCAGCAGCGGCAGCCGCGGACCGAGGCCGCAGCGATCGGACGGAGCCGATTCGTCCTTGACCGCGCCGCAGACGCCGTGGCCCGCCCCGTCGTTGCCGTTCAGCCAGTCGGAGGCCGACTTGGAGCCGTTGACGATCGGCGACATCACGTGGTCGTACCAGCCATCGGAGTCGTCGTAGGCGATCACGACGGCCGTGCTCGACCACTGCGGCGAGCTCTCCAGCTCGTTGACCTTTTCGGCGATGAACGCCTGTTCGTCGAGTGGGTCGGAGTAGCCCGGGTGGCCGTCCTGGTACTCGGGGGCCTTCAGGAACGAGACGGCGGGGATGTTTTCGTGCTTGACCGCTTCGTCGAATTCCGCCATGTCGTACTGATGGTTGGCCTGGTCGTTGTGCCCGATCATCGCCTCCGAGGTCGGCGGCAGGTGCTCGGGGTTGGAGGTCGAGGGGTAGTACTGGAACGGCTCGTGGTGAGGCGAGTAGTCCCGCACCGTGGCGCCGCCGATGTTCTTGTGCGAGGCACCGCAGACCGGCACGCCTTCGGTGACTTCGGTCGGTGCGAAGCCGCCCTGGAACCAGCCCCAGGTGATGCCCCGTTCGGACATGATCGTGCCGACGTTCTTGCCGGTCATCTTCACGCCGCCGACCCCGTTTTCGCGGGCGCAGAGGTCATAGCCCGGTTCCGGGTCGCCGATCACGGTGCCGTTTTCCACCCCGGAGGAGGTTTCCTGTTCGGCGCCGTGGGTTTCGCCGGAGATCAGGTTGATCGCGCCGACCGTCGACGGGCCGAAGGTGGTGCCGAAGGAGTTGTCGCTCAGCGAGAAGTGCTGGGCGAGGTTCCAGAGGCCGGTCACCGTGTTGCCGTCGAAGTAGTCCATGACGATCGACTTGTCGGCGCAGCTCCCGCCCGCCGTGTACTGGACGAACTTGTCCATCAGGCCCTGGTCGAAGGCCTTCTGCTCGTCGGCGTAACCGTGGTCCTGGCTGCAGGTGAGCGCTTCCCCCCGGCTCAGCCGTTTCGGGTTGGCCGAGTTCGGGTTGGAGCTGAGGAGGACGCTGGTGAGGCCGTTGACGCTGGGGGTGCCGGCCCTGGCGGTGAACGCCGGTTCGCCGGGAGCGTTGACTGCGTGGGGGTACGTGCCGAAGTAGTGATCGAAGGACTGGTTCTCCTGGAAGATCACCACCAGGTGCTTGATCGGGGTGGTCGAGGGTTCACTGCCCCCGGACGGTTCCGGGGAGCTGGCGAACGCGCTGGCGAAGCCGAAGGCGGCGACCGCCAGGCCGACCGCGAGCGAACCGGCGATCCAGCGCCGGCGCCGCTTGCGGGACGCGTCGTTTGAGCTCAATTGACTCTCCTGAGACGAGGGGTGGCCAGGTCCGGTGGCGCGCCGCGTGCCACCCATGCCGCGGCGTCGGCGCCGATCCTCGGCTCGGGAAAGTCAACTCATGTGGACATTCTGTTCCCTACTCGTGACGATCGTGTGACCCTCAGATTCGGTAACGGCGAGGTAACACCGACCACCCCGGCGCTTCCTTAGCTTGGCCCCGGTGAGCCTCCCCCGAGCGCCGAAGAACGCCCGCGCGGGCACCGCGTCGGCGCTCGCCACCGCGGCCCTCCTGCTGGCCCTCGCGGGCTGCGGCGGCGGCTCCCCGGGCCCGGTCGCGCGGTCGATCAAGACGGTCGGGGCGAGCCCCGACATCAAAGTCGACAAGGTCGTCGGCGGACACGGGAGCGTCCAGCAGGAAGCGGTGATCGCGATGGAACTGACCAAGAACCCGGGCCCCGGCGGCGACCTGCAGCCGCTGCCCCGCGCCGCCTTCCGCCGGCCGGTCGCCGAGTACCGCGCCTACTCCGAGCGCCAGGCGGGCGCCACGGCGGCCGCGGTCGCGCGGCTGCGCGGCGACCTCCGCGCGGGCGACGTGGCCGGCGCGAAGCGGGCCTGGCTCGCGGCCTACCAGCACTACCTGAGGCTCGGCGCCGCCTACGGCGCGCTCGGCAGGCTCGACGAAGAGATCGACGGCGGCCCGGGCGGCCTCCCCGGTGGCGTCCACGACCCGCGCTTCACCGGCCTGCACCGGATCGAGATGGGCCTCTGGACGGGCGAGGCGCCGGCCCGGCTGCTCGGCCCGGCCGCCTACCTGGCCGCCAAGGTCCGCCGGCTGCGGCCGGTGGTGCGGCGGATCTCGATCTCGCCGCTCGCCTACGCGACCCGCGCCCACGAGATCCTCGAGGACGCCCAGCGGGACATGCTGAGCGACGTCGACGCGCCCTGGAGCGGCGCCGGGCTGCGCGCCACGGTCGCCTCCCTGGCGGCGACCGAATTCGTGATCGGGACGCTGCGCCCGCTCCTCGACGGGCGCGACTCGACGATCGAGCCGGTCGAAAACGAACTCGACCGCTTCCGCGCCGTCGTCGACTCGATGCGCCGCGAACACGGCGACGGCTGGCCGCCGCTCGACGCGCTCACCCGCACCCAGCGCGAGCGCGTCGACGGCTCGCTCGGCTCGCTGCTGCAGCGCCTCGACGACGTCCCCGCGGCGCTCGAGGTGAAGCGCACCGAACCGGTGCCGACGATCGCCGCGCAGAAGGCGGAGCGCCGATGAGCGAGATCGACCGCCGCTCCTTCCTCAAGCGGGCCGGTGGGGTCGGCCTCGGCGGCCTCGCCGCCGGCTACGGCATCGGGACGGCGAGCGCGGCGGCCGACGGCGGCGAATCGAGCGCGGCGATGGCGCGCCGGGTCAACGCGACCGAGCTCTCGACCCGGCGCGCCTTCGACGGCGTCCACCAGGCAGGCATCCTCACGCCGGCCGCCGACTTCTCGCTCCTCGTCGCGCTCGACTCGATCGCCGGCGAGCGCTCCGAACTGATCACGGCGCTGCGGGCGCTGTCGGGGCGGGCTCGCGAACTGACCCACGGCGGCGCCTTCGCGACCAACGAGTACGACACGCCACCCGCCGACTCGGGGACGCTCGGCACCGTGATCGCACCCGACGCGCTGACCGTGACGATCTCCTTCGGCGGCTCCCTCTTCGATGGCCGCTACGGGCTCGGCCCGCGCCGGCCTCGCCACCTCACCGAGATGGTCGCCTTCCCCAAGGACGACCTCGACCCGGGGCGGTGCGGCGGCGACGTCCTCCTGCAGATCGCCGCCGGCCACCAGGACACCGTGTCCCACACGGTCCGCGAGCTGCTCAAAGGCGTGCGCGCGCAGCTGGTGCCGCGCTGGACGGTGGCCGGGTTCAGGGGCGCCCGGCGCGGCCCCTCCCCGCGCAGCTCGCCCCGCAACCACTTCGGCTTCCGCGACGGGACCTCGAACCCCGACGTCACCGACCCGAAGGTGATGGACCGCCTGGTCTGGGCGGCGCGGGACGGGAGCGAGCCGACCTGGACGGCCGATGGCACTTACCAGGTGGTCCGCACGATCCGCATGCACGTCGAGTTCTGGGATCGGGTCGGCCTCCACGAGCAGGAGGAAATGATCGGCCGCAAGCGCGGCACCGGCGCCCCGCTGGGTGGCCGCGAGGAGTTCGAAAACCCGCGCTACGACCTCGACCCGACCGGCGAACGGATCGCCCTCGACGCCCACATCCGGCTCGCCAACCCGCGCGAACCGGCGACGATCGACCAGCGCATCCTGCGCCGCGGCTGGAACTACGCCGAAGGCTTCGACGCCGACGGGCAGCTGAACGACGGCCTGATCTTCATCGCCTACAACCAGGACATCCAGCGTCAGTTCGAGACGATCCAGAACCGGCTCAAGGACGAGCCGATGGTCGACTACGTCACCCCGGAAGGCGGCGGCTACTTCTTCGCCCCCGCGGCGGCGCGCGGTCCCGGCGACTGGGTCGGATCCGGCCTCTTCGCCTGAGGCCCGTCAGGCCTGTCAGGCCCGTCAGGGGGGTGACTGTCCTTTGTAGCCCTGTGGGCTACAAAGGACACGAACCCCCCCGAGGAGCGCTACGGAAGCGCGTCCTCGACCGCGGCGAGCGCCCTTTCGACGCCGGCGCGGTCGACGTCGAGGTGGGTGACGGCGCGGAGGCGGCCTTCGAGCGCGCTCATCTCGACCCCGGCCTCGGCGAGCTTCGCCTGCAGGCCGCGGGCGTCGGCGACGTCGAAGATGACGATGTTCGTCTCGACTGTCGCGGGATCGATCTCGACCCCGTCGAGCTCCGCCAGGCCGGCGGCGAGGAAGCGGGCGTTGGCGTGGTCCTCGGCGAGCCGCTCGACGTTGTGGCGGAGGGCGTAGCGGGCGCCGGCGGCGACGATCCCGGCCTGGCGCATCGACCCGCCCAGCATCTGCTTGTAGCGGCGCGCCTCCGCGATCAGCTCGCGCGAGCCCGCCAGGCAGGCGCCGACCGGCGCGCCGAGGCCCTTGGAGAAGTCGATCCAGGCAGTTTCGAAGCCCGCCGCGTAGGCCGCGGCGCTCTCGCCGGAGGCGACCACGGCGTTCAGCAGGCGGGCGCCGTCGAGGTGGGTGCGCAGGCCGAACTCGCGGGCGACGCCCAGCACGTCCTCGAGCCGCTCGCGCGGCCAGACGCGACCGCCGCCCAGGTTCGTCGTCTGCTCGACCGTGACCAGGCGCGAGCGCGGTTCGTGGCTGTCGCTCGGGTCGCGCATCCGCGAGCGCAGGGCGGCGCCGTCGAACATCCCGCCCTCGCCCTCCAGCGGCATCACCATCGCGCCGCTGATCGTCGCCGCGCCGCCCGCCTCGGCGGTGATCGGGTGGGCGAGACGGTGCAGGTACATCTCGTCGCCGAGCGGGCGGATGTGCAGGCGGACCGCGATCTGGTTGCACATCGAACCCGACGGCAGAAACAGCGCCGCCTCCTTGCCGAGCAGCTCGGCAACTTCGTCCTGGAGGGCGTTCACGGTCGGGTCGAGGCCGCGCTGTTCGTCGCCGACCTCGGCGTTCGCCATCGCCTCGCGCATCGCGGCGCCGGGGCGGGTCTGGGTGTCGGAGTAGAGGTTGATCACGGAATCGGGCATAGGCTCGGCAACCTAGTGAATCGGCCTCGCCGGCCTTGACGGTTCCGTCACATACCCCCACGGCGTTCCCCGAAATCCTCCGCCGGCGCGGCCGCCGCGCGGGGGTCGACCGGAGGCGCACGACGCCCGTAAGGGGTCGCTCCCGAGGAGTAAGGGGTCGCGCCGCCGAAGCGTAGGAATTCGCCCGATGTGCGGGCCTTTTCTCAGTCGTAGCTTGGATTCGGACACCAAGCGAAAGGCGACACCATGAATCCCAACCAGTTGATGATCGCGAAGGCGATGGTCGCCCAGGACGCGCTGCGCGACGAGGCCCTGCGCTCGCGCCGCCGGGGGAAGGCCGTGCGCCCGCCCGCCGACCGCCGCAGCCACCGCATGCTCGGACTGCTGCGGCGGCGATAATCGCCGCGTGACGACGCGGGTAAGCGCCAGCCGGCTGATCGGCAGAGCCGATGAGCTGGCAACGCTTGAGGACGCGTTCGACGAGGCCGCCGCCGGGGCGGCCTCGTTGGCGTTCCTGGCGGGCGAGTCCGGGGTCGGCAAGTCCCGCCTCCTGCACAGCTTCCTCGACCGCGCCCGCGAACGAGGCGGCTGCGGGATCGGCGGCGAGTGCCTGGAAGCTCGGCCCCGACGAGCTGCCCTACGCGCCGCTGGTCACGGCGCTGCGCACCCTGGTCCGCGAGCGCGACCGCGCCCTCGAGCGCCTCTCCCGCCCCGCCCACGAGGGCCTCGCCCGGCTGCTCCCCGAGCTCGCGCCGGACGGCTCGCCGGCGCCGGCCGACGACGAGGTGCAGCGCCCCTTCGAGGCGCTCCTCACCCTGCTGGAAACGATGGCCGAGGAAACGCCGATGGTCCTCTGGCTCGACGACGCCCACTGGGCCGACCACGCGACCCGCGGCTTCCTCGCCTACCTCGCCGCCAGCCTGCCCGACCACTGCCGGCTGCTCACCCTGATCGCCTACCGCTCCGACCAGCTGCACCGGCGCCACCCGATGCGGCCGCTGCTCGCCGAGTTGGGCCGCGGCCGACGGGTGCGCCGGCTGGAGCTCGGCCCCTTCGACCGCGGCGAGGTCGCCACCCAGCTGGCCGACATCCTCGGCGCCGCCCCCGACGCGGATGTGGTCGAGCGCTTCTTCGAGCGCGGCGAAGGCAACCCGCTGTTCACCGAGGAGCTGCTGGCGGCGGGCTCCGACGGCCGCGGGCGCCTCCCCACCACGCTGCGCGACGCGCTGCTGCTGCGGATCGAACGGCTCTCGGAGCCCGCCCGCGGGGTGCTGCGGGTGCTCGCCGTCGCCACCCGGCTCGAGCACGCCCTCTTCGCGGTCCTCTGCGGGCTGGAGGAGGCGGAGCTGACGAGGGGGCTGCGCGAGGCGGTCGAGGCGCAGGTGATCGTCGTCGGACGCGACGACCGCTACGGGTTCCGCCACGCGCTGCTGCGCGAGGTGGTCTACGACGACCTGCTGCCGGGCGAGCGGGCCGAGCTGCACCTGCGCCTGGCGCGCGCGCTGGAGGCGACGCTCGGCGACGAGGACCACCTGGCGATCCGCGCCGCCGCCGTCGCCCACCACTTCAACGCCGCCGGCGACCAGCCGGAGGCGCTGCGGACCGCGGTCGCCGCGGCGCGGACGGTCGAACGGGGCGGCACGCCGGGCGCCGCCGCGGCGCTGTACGACCGCGCCCTGGCCCTCTGGCCGCGGGTCGCCGAGCCGGCCGCCCTGGCCGGGGCCGAACGCGCGACCGTGCTCGCCCGCGCCGCCCGCGCGCACGGCCTCGCCAACGACGAGGCGCACGCGATCACCCTCTATGAGGCGACCCTGGCCGAGGTCGACGAGGCGGCCGAGCCGCACCGGGTGGCGGGGCTGCTCGCGGAGATGGCATCGGCCCGCTGGGCCCTGGGCCAGGCCGGCGCCGCGCGCGAGGATCTGGAGCGCGCCCTCACCCTCCTGCCGGAGGCCGACCCGAGCCCGGAGCGGGCCCGCATCCTCGAGGAGAAAGCCCGCTTCCTGCTGCTGCAGGGCCGCTTCGCCGAAAGCCGCGATGCCGCCGAGGAGGCGCTCGAGGCGGCCGAGGCGGCCGGGGTCGACGACACCAAGGCGCTGGTCGGCAACCGGCTCGGGCTCTGCCTCTTCTTCATCGGCGAGGAAGAGGCCGGCGACGCGGCGATGCGCGAGTCGCTGGACCTGGCGCGGCGCTCCGGGTCCAACGACCAGCTCGCCACCGTCTTCGTCAACTACGCCGACGCGCTGCACCTGGCCGGTCGCGGCGAGGAGGCGGCGGCGGTCGCCGCCCAGGGCGAACGCGAGATCGCCCCGGGAGACCGATCAGCGCTCTGGATCGCCTGCACGCGCTCGGAGATCCTCTTCTACCTCGGGCGCTGGGAGGAGGCGGAGGCGGTGCTGCCCGCCCGCAACGCCGGGGCCGGGACGGCGACGCTCGTCAACCTGATGCTCCGGCGCGCCTCGCTGCTGCTGGGACGCGGCGACACCGAGGGCGCCCGCCGGGCGGTCGAACACGCCCAGACCTTCCTCGCCGACTCGGTCGAGCCCCAGTACATCGCCCCGGCCGGGGCGCTGACGGTCGAACTGGAGCTGCGGACGGGCAACGTGGAGGCGGCCCGCGAGGCGGCCGAGAAGGCGATCGACCAGCTCGAGTTCTGCAGCGACGACGCCGCCCGGATGGCGCTGATCTCGGCCGCCGCGACCGCCGTCGAGGCGGAGGCGGCGGAGCGCGCCCGCGACCTCGGCGACGACGCCGAGCTGGCCGCCTCGCGCCGGCGCGCCGAGCAGATGGCGGCGCGGACCGCGGCCGCCGCCGAGGAGATCGGCCGCCGCCCGCTCGAGCGCGCCTACGAGCTGACCGCCGAGGCACAGCTGGCGCGCGCCCAGGGCGCCGCCGACACGGCGGCCCGCGCGGCGACGGCGGCCGCGGCATGGGAAGCGCTCCCGCGCCCCTACCAGGCGGCGCTGATGCGGCTGCGCGAGGCCGAAGCCCACGCCGCCCGGGCCGAGCGCGAGGCGGCGGGAGCGGCGGCGGCGCGGGCGCTGGCGGCGGCCGAGCGCCTCGGCTCGGAGTGGCTGGCGGCCGAGGTGGCCGGGCTGATCGCGCGGGCCCGCCTGCCGACCGGCCCGGCGCCGGCAGACGCGGCGGCGGGGCGGGCAGGCGCCGGCGGCGCGCCGGCCGGCGGCGGGGACCCCTTCGGCCTCACCCCGCGCGAGCGTCAGGTGCTGGCGGCGCTCGCCGCCGGGGCCACCAACCGGGAGATCGCCGCCGACCTCTTCATGGCCGAGAAGACGGCCAGCGTCCACGTCTCGCGGATCCTCGCCAAGCTCGGCGTCCGCAGCCGCACCGAGGCCGCCGCCGTCGCCCACCGCCTCGCCCTGGTCGACCCCGCCGGCCCCTGAGCCGGCCCCACCCCACCGACGCTTGTTCGCGTGCCGAGGACAAGCGTCGCGGTGCGGGGCGGCGTGCGGGCGCGTCGGGCGGGGTCAGGCGCCGTCGGTGGCGCGCAGGAAGGCGAGGACGGCGAGGACGCGGCGGTGGTCGTCACCGGCGGCGGCGAGGTTCAACTTGCCGAAGATGCTGGAGACGTGCTTCTCGACCGCGCCGGGGGTGATGACCAGCACCTCGGCGATCGCGCTGTTGGTGCGCCCCTCGGCCATCAGGGCCAGCACCTCGCGCTCACGCGGGGAGAGCGAGTCGATCGGGCTCTCCGGGGCGGCGCGGCGCTCGCCGACCAGCTCGGCGACGACCTCGCGGTCGAGCGCCGTGCCGCCCGCGGCGACCCGGCGCACCGCGTCGAGGAAGGCGGGGATGTCGCCGACCCGCTCCTTCAGCAGGTAGCCGACGCCGCCCTCGCCCCCCGCCAGCAGCTCGGCCGTGTAGACCGGCTCGACGTACTGGGAGAGGATCAGGACGCCGAGGCCCGGGTGGCGGCGGCGGGCCTCGACCGCGGCGCGGATCCCCTCGTCGGTGAAGGTCGGCGGCAGGCGCACGTCGACGATCGCCAGGTCCGGCTTGTGGCCGGCGACGATCCGCAGCAGGCCGTCGGCGTCCTCGGCCTGGGCGACGACCTCGACCTCGTGTTCGCGCAGCAGCGCGACGAGGCCCTCGCGCAGCAGCAGCTGGTCCTCGGCGATCACGACCCGCAAGGCAACCTCGTCTCGATCCGCGTGCCGCCGCCGGGCGGCGAGTCGACCGCGAGCTCGCCGTCGAGCGCCGCGACGCGGCGCCGCAGCCCGTCCAGCCCGCCGCCGGCGGCGACCGTCGCCCCGCCCGGCCCGTCGTCGGCGACGACCACCTCGAGCGTCTCGCCCTCGAGCCGCACCGTCACCGTCGCCCGCGCCCCCGGCGCGTGCTTGGCGACGTTGGTGAGCGCCTCGGCGACGACGAAGTAGGCGGCGCTCTCCACCACCGGCGCGAGCCGGCGGGGGAGCGTCGCCTCGACCGCGACCGGGACCGGCGCGCGCCCGGCGAGCGCCTCGACCGCCGCGGCGAGCCCGCGATCGGCGAGCACCGGCGGCGCGATTCCCCGCGCCAGGTCGCGCAGCTCGGCGATCGCGGCGCTCGCCTCCGAGCGCGCCTGGCGGACCAGGGCGGCCGCCTCGGGCCGGTCGGCGAGCCCCTCCTCGGCCCGGCCCAGCTGCATCGAGAGGGCGACGAGCCGCGCCTGGGCGCCGTCGTGGAGGTCGCGCTCGATCCGCCGCAGCTCCGCCGCCTGGGCATCCAGCGCCCCGCGCCGGGTCTCGGTGAGGACGTCGACCCGCTCGCTCAGCTCGCGCTCCCGCGCGGCCGGAAAGACGCGGCGCCAGAGGACGGCGACGAGCAGATGCACGGCGAAGGCGGCCAGCGTCCCCAACAGCACCCAGATCGGCCAGAACGTGCCGAGGCCGGCCAGCGCCCAGACCGCCAGGCCGACCCCGATGACGATCAGCGAGAGCACCCCCTGGACCGCGAGGGCGCGCCGCTCCGGGGCGACGCGCCACGCCTCGCGCAGCCCCGCGTGGAGCCCGAACACGACCAGCAGCCCGAGGTAGACCCAGGCCGGCCAGAAGTAGCCCGCCCCCGTCGCCGCCCAGACCGCGGTGACCAGGAGCGCCAGCAGGCCGCAGATGGCCGCGTCGGCGAGCACCGCCGCCTCGCCGTCCGCGAGCCGACCGTCCGGGAGCCGGCCGGCCGCCCGCCGGAGGAGGCCCGCCGCCGCCCCGGCGGCCGGTTCCGGCGGCGCGCCGCCGTCGTCGAGGAGGGCGATCGCCAACCGGGACTCGGCGATCGTCATCGCGCGCAGCAGGAGAACGGTGATCGCGGCGAGCGGGATCGCCAACAGCATCGCGGCGAACGCCAGGCCGAGGCCGTCGACGTGGAAGGCGCCGACGTCGACGCCTTCCGGGATCGCCCAGTACCAGGCGGGCATCACCGCGGTGGCGATGGTCTGCACGGTCATCGCCACCGCCACCGCACCGAAGACCAAGCCGACCACCGAGTGCACGACCAGCCAGGCGAGGTCCCTCCAGGTCTGCGGGTCGGCGGCGGTCGTACGCAGCCGGTCGAGGAAGCGCTCGCCCGCGTGGTCACGGTAGCGGGCCCGGAGCGGCCTGCCGAGCGCCAGGGCGGCGTTGCGGCGGTCGAGCTCGGCGGTCCAGCGGAAGGCGATCGTGCTGAGCAGGAAGAGCGGCAGGCCGACGATGAAGACGAGCAGCGAGAGCGTGACGCTGAGCGCCGTCACCCAGACGACGAGGGCGATCACGCTGGTCGCCAGCCCGACCGCGAGGTAGGCGAGATCGAGGCCGGCACGCGCGCCCCGGTCGGCGAGCCAGGCGCCGACGCCCTGCCCGCGGGCGGCCCCGGCGTTCGCGGCGGCGCTCACGCCCGGGCCCTCGCCGGCGAGTCGTCGGTGGCCGGTCGGGTAGGGCGGGCGCGGTCCCCCTCGGCGGCCCCGACGGGCGCGGCAGGCCCCTCCGGCCCCACCCGCGGCAGCCAGGCGAGCGACCGCGGCAGGTACCAGTTGCGCTCGCCCAGCAGCTTCATCGTCGCCGGCAGGAGCACGCCGCGGATCACCGTCGCGTCGATCAGGATCGCCGCCGCCAGGCCCACCCCCATCTCCTTGAAGTCGAGGAAGGAGAGGGTCGCGAAAATCGCGAAGACGGCGACCATCACCGCGGCGGCGCTGGTGACCACGCCCGCGGTCGTCCGCAGGCCGTGCGCGATCGCAGCCTCCGTCGACATGCCGCGATCGTACGCCTCCCTGATCCGGGTGAGGATGAAGACGTGGTAGTCCATCGAGAGCCCGAAGAGGACGACGAAGAGGAACAGCGGCAGCCAGGCGGTGATCGTGCCGACCGAGTGGAAGCCGAGCAGGCCTTCCAGGTGGCCGTCCTGGAACACCCAGACGACGACCCCGTAGGCGGCGCCGACCGAGAGCAGGTTGAGGGCGATCGCGGTGAGCGGGATCACGATCGAGCGGAAGCTGACCAGCAGCAGCAGGAACGCCATCCCGAGGACGAAGGCGAACACCCACGGGACCCGTTCGTCCATGCGGTCGTTGAAGTCGACCGAGCCCGCGGTCGAGCCGCCGACCTCGGCGCGGGCGCCCGGCACGGTGCCGACCGTGGCCGGGACGAGCGTGCCGCGGAGCTTCGCCAGCGCCGCCCGCGAGCGCGCGTCGGTCCCGTCGCCGGCCAGCGGTACCCGCAGTTCGGCGACCTTGCCGTCGGCGGCGACCCGGTAGGACTGCGGCCGGCCGAAGTCGCGCCGGTTGGCGGCGAGCCGGGCGCGCAGCGATCTCACGGCGGCGGCGACGCCCGGGGCCCTCACGTCGGCCGCCGAGATCGCCACCTGCGCCGGTTCGACCCCGCCCGGGAACGCCGCTTCGACCCGGTCGAGCGTCCGCACGATCGGCATGCTGCGCGGCAGCGAGGCGGTCCCCGAGTTGGCGGTCTTCAGGTTGAAGGCGGGCAGCGCGAGGAAGACGAGCCCGGCCACCGCGAGCCCCGCAGCGAGGCGCGGATGGGCCATCACCCGGCCAATAAGAGCAGCCCAGACCCGCGATCCCTGGGACCCGGCCACGTCGGCGCGCCTCCGTCCCAGGAGCGGCACCCGACCCTTCTCGATCCTGTCCCCCAGCCACGCCAGCAGCGCCGGCAGCACGGTCACCGACCCCACCATGGCGACGGCGACGACGACGATCGTCCCGGTCGCGAACGAGGTGAAGGTCGGATCGCCGGCGATGTACATACCCGCCATCGCGACCATCACGGTGAAGCCGGAGACGAGGATCGCCCGGCCCGAGGTCGCCGCGGCCGCCTCCAGCGAGGCGCGCGGGCCGGCGCCGGCGGCCCGCTCCTCGCGCTCGCGGCGCAGGTAGAACATCGAGTAGTCGACCCCGACCGCGAGGCCGATCAGCAGGATCACCGAGTCGATCTGTTCGGCGACCGGGCCGAAGAAGTGGCTGACCGGGCGGAGCAAACCGATCGTCGCGCCCACCGCGGTCAGCGCCAGCAGCAGCGGCACGCCCGCGGCCAGCAGTGAGCCGAAGACGACGACGAGGATCGCGAGGGTGATCGGCAGCGAGGTCAGCTCGGCCTTGGAGAAGTCCGCTTCGAGCGATTCCGAGACCGCCTTTTCGCCGCTCGCGCCGCCGACCTCCTCGACCCGCAGGCCGCGGTGGGCGCGCTGCACGGCGGCGACCTGGTCGAGCGCTCCGCCGACCACCTGGTCCGGTTCGACGCCGCCGGTTTCCGGGATTTCGAACCTGACCAGGGCGCTGCGGCCGTCGGCGGAGATCTGGCCGTCGGACCGCCCGCCGTAGGGGCCGGTGAGGTTGGCGACGAACGGCAGCCGGCGCAGCCGCGCCTCGACCTCGGCGACCGCCTCCCTGACCCGGGCGCCGCGCGCCGATTCGCCGCCGCGCGACTGCACGAGCACCGACTCGCTCGCCGCCCGCGGGAAGCCGCCCGCCAGTGCCTCGGCGGCGCGGCCGCTCTCGCCGACTCCGCTCTGGCTGTCGGAGAGCGTCCTCGTCCCCAGCCCGCCGCCGATCGCGATCGCCGCCACGGTGAAGGCGATCCAGCCCCAGATCGCCGTCTTGCGGTGGGCGGCGCTCCACCGTCCCGCCCTGCCCGCCAGGCCCAACTTCGCTGCCCTTCGCATCGTGTCCTCCGTCCGGTTTCGCGAGTAGATCGGCGCCCTCGAATGGCGCCCCTCCACGATGCGCGCCCCAGGCGCCGCTGCCAATGCGGCGAGCCGGCCAAGGCCCCTCCGGCCTGCCGGCGTCCCCGAGGTGGGGTTAACCCCACCCCCGCGGCCTCGCGACGGGGGTGGCTGTCCTTTGTAGCCCTGTGGGCTACAAAGGACACGAACCCCCTGCCCGCCCCGACCTTGCCCCCGACGCTTGTCGCCCTCTGGGTGACAAGCGTCGGGTGTTGCCTAGGATCGACGCATGGCGGAGGAGCGGCGGATCGTCGAGCTGGAGGTCGGGGACGTCGACCTGGTCGAGGGCCTCTGGAAGGAGATGGTCGCCCACCACCGCGAGGTGATCGGCGAGCGGCTGCCGACCCGGGACCCGGACGCGGCGTGGGCGCGGCGGCGGGCCCAGTACGTGCGCTGGATGGAGGACGGCGAGGGGTTCATCTTCCTCGTCCCCGGCGAGGGCGCCGAGGGGGCGCCCCTCGGCTACGCGTTCCTGCGGCTCGGCGCCCCGCCCTCGACCTGGGACCTGGGCGAGCCGATCGGTGACCTGGAGTCGCTGTCGGTGACCGTCGCGGCACGCGGCAAGGGGGTCGGCACGGAGCTGATCGAGCACTGCCGGGAGCGGCTGCGGGAGGCAGGCGCGCGCTGGTGGAACGTCACCGTGGTCGGGGCCAACGAGCGCGCCGTGGAGCTCTACGAGCGCGAGGGGTTCCGCCTCTACTCGCACAACATGCTGGCGCCGATTCGGGAGGGACGCCCGACCTGAAAGAGTTGGCTGCCGTGACGGCAAGCCTCAACCCCGAACTGACCGACCTGTCGCTCGAGCAGCTGCGCCTCCGCCGCAGCGCCAAGTGGCGGTACTTCGACCCCGACGTCCTGCCCGCCTTCGTCGCCGAGATGGACTTCCCGCTCGCCCCGGCGGTGAAGATCGCGCTCGCCGAGGCGGTCGAGCTCGACGACACGGGCTACGGCTACCCGGCCGGGATCGGGCTCGCCGAGGCCTTCGCCGAGTTCGCCGCGGCGCGGCTCGACTGGGAGGTCGACCCGGCCGGCGTGTCCCCCGCCCCCGACGTGGTCAACGCGATCACCTCACTGCTGCGGCTGATCACCAAGCCGGGCGACCGGGTCGTCATCAACACCCCCGTCTACCACCCGTTCTTCTCGATCATCGAGGAGCTCGGCTGCGAGCTCGCCGAGGTGCCGCTCGTCGACGGCGAGCTGGACCTCGACGGGATCGACGCCGAGTTCCGCGCGGGCGCCGTCGCCCACATCCTCTGCAGCCCCCACAACCCGACCGGCACGCTGCCGACCGAGGGTCAGCTGCGCAAGCTCGCCACCGTCGCCGCCGAGCACGGCGCCTGGGTCTTGAGCGACGAGATCCACTCGCCGCTGGCCCTCCCCGGCGCCCGCCACGTGCCCTTCCTGGGCCTCTCGCCGGAGGCACGCGAGCACGGCATCGCGCTCTGCTCGGCGTCCAAGGCCTTCAACCTGGCGGGGCTCGGCTGCGCCCAGATCGTCACCGCCTCGGAGCGCGCCCAGGCGCTGGTCGACCGGCTGCCCTTCATCGCCAAGCACGCCGGGCACTTCGGCGCGATCGCCGCGGTCGCCGCCTTCCGCGACGGCGGCGCCTGGCTCGACGACGTGCTCGCCGTGCTCGACCACAACCGGGTGCTGCTCGCCGACCTGCTCGCCGAGCGGCTCCCCGAGGTCGCCTACACGCCGCCCCGCGCCGGCTACCTGACCTGGCTCGACCTGCGCGCCCTGGACCTCGGCGACGACCCGAGCGAGGCGCTGCTCGAGCGCGGCCGCGTCGCCCTCAACCCCGGCCCCACCTTCGGCCGGCAGGGCGAGGGCTTCGCACGGCTCAACATCGGCACCTCGCCGGCACTGGTCGAGGAGGCCGTGAAGCGGATCGCCAAGGCGGTGGGACGTGGCTGAGCCGGACGGCGCCGCGCCCACCGAGCAGTTCGAGGTCGAGCCGATCGAGATCGAGGCGCGGCGCTGGGTGACGGCGCTCGAAGCCGAGACCGGCCCGCTCTCCCTCTTCGACACCCACACCCACTTCGGCCGCCACGACCCGGACGGGTTCCGCCAGGAGCCGGCGCAGCTGCTGGCGACGATGGACTACGCGGGCGCCCGCGCGATCACCTTCCCGATGCACGAGCCGGGCGGCTACCCGCCCGCCAACGACGAGGCGCGGGCGATCGAGGCCGGCGCCGGCGGCCGCGTCGTCCACTTCTGCCGGGTCAACCCGCACGACGGCGCGCTCGCGGAGGCGGAGCGCTGCCTCGACCTCGGCGCCCACGGGATCAAGCTCCACCCGCGGGCCGAGCAGTTCGCGATGAGCGAGCCCGCGGTCGAGGACCTCACCCGGCTCGCCGAGGCGCGCGGCGTGCCGATCCTGATCCACGCCGGCCGCGGCATCCCGGCGCTCGGCCGCGACACCCTGGAGCTGGCCGGCCGCTACCCGGGCGCCCGCTTCATCCTCGCCCACGCGGCCGTCTCGGACCTCGCCTGGCTCTGGCGGCTGATGCCTGAGCACCCCAACCTCTTCGTCGACACCTCCTGGTGGAACCCGGCCGACTTCGTCGCCCTCTTCGGCCTGGTGCCGCCGGGGCAGATCCTCTGGGCGAGCGACAACCCCTACGGCCAGCCGCTCCACGCCGCCGCCTTCCATCTGCGCTACGCGCTTCTGGTCGGGCTGGAGGCCGAGGCGATCCGGGCGATCGCGGGCGGCCAGATCGCCCGCATCCTGGCCGGCGAGGAGCCCCTCGACCTCGGCCCGCCGCCCGGCCCACCCGGCGCCCAGGACCCCGGCATGGAGCGCGTCGTCTCCCACCTGATGACGGCGATGGGCCGGGCGATGGCCGAGGGCGACCCGACCGAGTCGATCGCCCTGGCGCGGCTCGCCTGCGACCTCGACGGCCCCGAGGCGGCCACCTGCCGGGCGATCCTGCGGCTGCTCGACCTCGCCGACCACCATCACGGCCCGCCGCCGCCCGGCCGCCGCTTCCCGCGCGGCGCCCACTTCGTGATGGCGGCGCTGACGGTGGCGCGGACGCCGGGGATCGCGCTGCCGGCCGAGGCGGGCGCCGCGGGCGCGACCGCGCGGGCCGAGGGCGCGGCGCCTCCGGCGGCCGACGACGTTTGACCCGCGCGCGGGGCCGTGATCGGCTCCGCCTGTGAGCGCGGGGCTCGATCGGATCGCGACGATCGGCGTCTACGGGGCCGACCTGGAGCGCTTCCTCGCGAAGCTGCGGGAGGCGCGCGTGGACCTCGTCCTCGACGTGCGCCAGCGGCGCGGCGTGCGCGGGTCGGAGTACGCGTGGGCGAACGCGCGCCGGCTCGAGGCGGCGCTGCGCGAGGCCGGCATCGGCTACCAGCACCTACCCGAGCTGGCACCGACCACCGCGATGCGCGAGGCCCAGTACGAGGCCGACGCGGCGCGCGGCGAGGGCAAGCGCTCGCGCACCGTGCTCGACCCGGGCTACGTCGAGCGCTACACCGAGGAGGTGCTCGACCGCGTCGACCTCGAGCCGCTGGTCCGCTTCGTCGGCCGCTCGACCGCGGCGCTCCTCTGCGTCGAGCGCGAGGCCGCGGCCTGCCACCGCTCGCTGATCGCCGCCCGCCTCGCCCGCGAGCACGGCGCCCGCATCGTCAACCTGCGCCCCTGACCCCGCGGGCGTTCGCAGTTATCCGCGGATACCGCGGATAACTGCGAACGCGACCGGGGACGCAAGCGGGAACGCGAGCGCTCAGCCGACCGCTTCGATCGGCAGCTCCTTGATCGGGTGGTGCCGGTGGCCGGGGGTGTAGACGACGATCTTCGCGTGGCCGTTGCGCCGGCCGAGGGGGCCGTAGTAGAGGAAGGCCTGCTGGTTGCCGCTGATCGTCACCGGCCGGGCGAAGGTGCGGATCCCCTTTTCGCCGAAGCTCTTCACCGTCACCAGGTAGGTCCGCTTGCGGGGCGTGTCGTCGCCGAACCACATCAGCTGGCGCTTCGGTTCCTTGACGAAGGTGAGGCTCGAGCCTTTCGGGGCGCCGAGCGCGGCGACGGTGACGTTGTAGGCGGCGCTCTTCGATTCGGCGCCCAGGCCGATCGCCGGCGAGACCGTCTTGCGGCTCGGCACATAGGTGATCGCGTTGCCCTTCGGCGAGAGCGCCACGTGGGCTTCCTGGTGGGGCGCCATGATCAGGTTTTCGACCGTCGCGTCGTAGGTCGGGCCGACCAGGCTGAGCGTCTCGCGGTCGCGCACCTTGAGGTGGCGGCCGTTCACGCGGATGTCGAATTCGACGTTCTTGGGGACGTCGATCACCGGGGCCGGGGAGTCGGCCCAGAGGGCGCCGTGGCGCACCTGGATGCCGCCCGAGCTGCGCGGCAGGACTTTGGCGCCGGGGATCTGGTTGACGACGCGGTTGCCGACGATGCCGGTCTTGCGGCCCTTGGAGTCGATCACGGTGACGAGCGCGTGTTCGCTGGCGGTGCCGTCGAGGCGGATCTGGTTGTACTTCGAGCCGCCGCCCTGGCGGCCGACGCAGAACGGGCAGGGCTGCACGCCGAGCCCGGGCGTGACCGGGGCGAGCCGCAGCGACTCGGACTTCGCGTCGCCTTCGTACATCGCCTGCGGGACGCCGGGCGAGGTCGTCGCGTAGTAGCTCCAGGTGTCGGTATTGGTGTTGATCTGCAGGCGGCGTTCGGCGTTGCCGGGGAAGTTGTTGTCGTAGACGAGGACGTCGAACTCGCCGGGGCCGACCCGTTCCACCGCGTACGGCGTGATCGCGTGGCCGTTTTTCATCCCGTACTGGAAGATCTCCAGCGTCCAGATCTCCGGGTTCTTGGGGTCGAGCGCCCCGTGCACGAGGTCGTGGAGGATCACCCGCGGCGGCGCGACGACCGTGTTCTCCTGGATCGAGGCGAGGTCCTGGAAGTCGAAGGCCCGGCTGATCGAGCGCTGCAGCAAGGTGTTCCCTTCGATGTTCAGTTCGAAGGGGTTGGCGGCGCCGGGGCCGAAGGCGCCCACTTCGGAGTAGCCGAAGCGGGGCAGGTAGCCCTTGTAGATGAGCTCGGAAAGGGTCGCGAAGCCGAAGCAGTGCCCTTCGGCCGACCCTTGGTTCAGCGACTGCAGCATCACGCGGGCGAGCGGCGTGAGCACGCAGCGGCCACCCTTGCCGTTGAGGCAGACGCCGGGCCCGTAGATGCGCTCGAGCTGTTCGGCGTCGAGCCCGGCCTGGCCTTCGTTGCCGTAGTTGGGGAACGAGAAGCCGTCGGGCGCGGGCCGGAAGCCGTTGTCGGCGATCACCGTGCCCGCCGAGGCGGCCGCGGGCAAGGCCAGCAGGGCGGCGAGGAGCGCGGACAGGACGAGGAGGATGCGGGCGCCGGGGAGACGCCCGGGGCGACTTGGGCTCATGCTGCCTGGGATCGGCAGTCGACCGGCGGCCCTTTAGCCGCCTATGGTGAGCCGCATGGGCGACGATCCCTACGGGCTGCGGCGCTTCGTCGAGGCGCAGGAAGACGCGGCGATCTACGCGCGGGCGCTCGCCGAGCTCCGGGCGGGCCGCAAGCGCAGCCACTGGATGTGGTTCGTCTTCCCCCAGATCGCCGGACTCGGGTCGAGCCCGATGGCGCAGGCCTACGCGATCCGCTCGGTGGCGGAGGCGCGCGCCTACCTCGACCACCCGGTCCTGGGACCGCGCCTGCGCGAGTGCGCCGCGGCGCTCCTCGCCGCCGACCCGGCGCTCTCCGCGGAGCGGATCCTCGGCGGCATCGACGCGCTGAAGCTACGCAGCTCGATGACCCTCTTCGCCCGCGCCGATCCCTCCGAGGCGCTCTTCCCCGCCGTCCTCGACCGCTTCTACGAAGGCGAGGCCGACCCCGCCACCGACCGCCTCCTCGCCGCCTCCTAGCCCAATCCCCGCGGCCCGGCGCGTCACCACCGAAGCCCGCGGGTCGCCGCGTCTCCACCGAAGCCCCGCCGCCCGGCGCCTCTCCACCGAAGCCCCGCGGGCCCCGTCCCTCCCAGCCCCGCGGGCCGGCCGCGCGGCCTCCGTCCGGCCCTGAACTCGCTACCGGGTCCGCAGGGGTCGAGGATGACCCTGAGCGAACCTCCCTGCAGTTCGTGAGTGAAGGGTCATCCTCGACCCCTCCTCACCAGGCAGAGCGCTCAGTACCCGGCCGGATGCCGCGCCACGTACCCCGCGGTTGAGACCATTTCCGGGTGCCACCGCGGCCCGCTCCCGCGGGTGTCGCCCGCGGTGTCCCAGCGCAGCCCGTCGATCACCGCGAAGGCGTGGCCGGCGTTGGCGTAGACCGTGATCCAGCGACCCCTGCCGGGCACGCCCCAGTGCATCATTTCGCCGGAGTCCATCGCGGTTTCGATCAGCCCGGCGCCGTGGAGGGCGTAGCTGACCGCGCCCGAGCAGTCGTAGCCGGGGCTCCACCAGCGGGCGTGGCCGCCGCCCCAGATGTAGGGGCGGGTGTGGATCTTGTTGGCCGCGGCGATCGCCGCCTTGACGGCCGGCGGCGCGCTTTCCGGCGGCGCAGCGACGCCGAGGACCAGCGTCGCCGGGGTCACCGACTGACAGGCGCGCGCACCTTCGGCGTCGGTGGAGCATTCGACCGATCCCGGCGTGGGAGTCGATTCGGTCGCCGCTTCACCGCTTTCGGCGCCCAGCCCCGCCGGCGCCAATCCGCCGCCCGCGGCGAGGGCCGCAGCCGGGAAGACGACCGCGACGACCACGGCGATCGCCAGCGCAACACGTACCTTCCAACCAACCCCATCCCGGGACAGTCGCAAACCAGTCTCCTTTGTCGGCCTGCGGGGTTAGCTGTCGGGCTGGCGCTTAAGGAGCCTGCGCTTCCACCGTCCTCCGGCGGATTCGCCCCAATTACGGTTCCCCCGCTCCGGGGTTTTCGGCCCCCGGATTCGGCTTACCGGTCGTGATGGCGGTGGAGTGTAGCGCCTCTTCCGGCGTCGGTGGGAAAGAAGTTTTCCGCTCCTTGCGCAGGGAAGATGCGCCGCGATGAGCGATCCGGTCCTGCAGCTCCGCGAGCTGCGCAAGAGCTATGGCGAGACGGTGGCGCTCGACGGCGCCTCCTTCGCGGTCGAGGCCGGTCAGATGTTCGGCTTCGTCGGCCCCAACGGGGCCGGCAAGACCACCTTGATGCGGATCGTCCTCGGCGTCCTCGCCGCCGACTCCGGCGAGGTGTTGTGGAACGGCCGACCGATCGACACGGCCGCCCGCCGCCGCATCGGTTATATGCCTGAGGAGCGCGGCCTCTACCCGAAGATGCGGGTGCGCGACCAGCTCGTCTACATGGCGCGGCTGCACGGCGCCGGCGAGGCCGAGGCGGGCGCCGCCGCCGACCGCTGGCTGGCGCGGCTGGGGATCGAGGCGCGGGCCGGCGACGCGGTCGAGGCGCTCTCACTCGGCAACCAGCAGCGCGTCCAGCTCGGCGTCGCGCTGGTCCACGCCCCGGACCTGCTGGTCCTCGACGAGCCGTTCTCCGGCCTCGACCCGGACGGCGTCGACGCGCTCAGCGGCGCCCTGCTCGAGGAGATCCGCGAGCGCCGCGTCCCCGTGGTCTTCTCCTCCCACCAGCTGGAGCTGGTCGAGCGCCTCTGCGACGCGGTCGCGGTCATCGCCCACGGGCGGATCGCCGCCGCCGGACCGCTCGGCGAGGTCGGCGGCGGCAGGCCACTGGCCGAGGTCTTCCGCGAGGCGACGCGAGCGTGAGGGGCCGCGAGACGATCGCGCTGGTCGCCCGCCGCGAGGTGACCGAGGGCCTGCGCTCGCGCGCCTGGCGGGCGGCGTTGCTGATCCAGATGCTGGTCGTCGCCGGGATCGCGATCGTCTCGATCGTCAGCTCCGGCGGATCGGGCATCCACACCCGGCATCTCGCCACCGCCGGGCCGCGCGCCGCCGCGATCGGCGCCAAGGCCCGTGACGAGGCGCGCGGCTACGGGATCAGGCTGGAGGTGGAAGCGGCGCCCAGCCCGGCCGCGGCGCGCGCCAAGGTGCGCGAGGAGGTCGCCGACGCGGCGCTCGGCCCGCACGGGCTGGTGGTCGGCGAAAGCCCCGACGACGCGCTCGTCGCGCTGCTGCAGAACGCGGGGCGCCTGGTCCGCGGCGAAACGCGGCTGCGCGCCGCGGGCCTGTCGGCGGCCGCCGCCCGGGCGGCGCTCGAACCGCCGCCGCTGCGCACGGTCGAGATCTCGACCGGCGAAGGCGAAGGCGGCACCGGGCTCGCCTACATCGGCGCCCTGCTCCTCTACGTGGCGCTGATCACCTTCGGCTACGCGATCGCCTCGAGCGTCGTCACCGAGAAGAGCTCCCGCGTGGTCGAGGTGATCCTGAGCGCGATCCGTCCAGTTCAACTGCTGTCCGGGAAGCTGGTCGGGGTCGGTCTGCTGGGGCTGCTGCAGATCGCCGCGGTCGCCGCGGTCGGCCTCGCGATCGCCGTTCCGGGCGGCTCGATCTCCCTCCCCCACTCGACGCTGGAGACCGTCGTCCTGGTGCTCGTCTACTTCGTCCTCGGCTACGTCTTCTTCGGCGGCGCCTTCGCCGCGGCGGCCTCGCTGGTCTCGCGCCAGGAGGACACCCAGTCGACGACCGCGCCGATCCTGATCGTCCTGGTCGGCAGCTACCTGGCGGCCAACGCGGCGCTCGGCAACCCGAGCGGCGGCCTCGCCACGGTCGGCACCTTCCTGCCGCCGATGGCGCCGATGGTCGTCCCCGGCCGCGCCGCCCAGGGCGCCCTCCCGGCGGCGCAGCTGGCGATCTCCCTGGCCCTGATGCTCGTCGCGATCGGGGTCGTGATCGTCCTCGCGGCGCGGATCTACGACCGCTCGGTGCTCCGCTTCGGCGCCCCGATGAAGCTGCGCGAGGCGATCGCCGCCGCCGTCCGCCGCCCCTGACCCCCGCGCGCGAGCTGCTCGCCGCGGCGCACCCCTCGACGCTTGTCACCCAGAGGGCGACAAGCGTCGAGGGTCGTGCGTCAGAGGAGTGACGTCTGGCGGGCCGACCAGGCCGGGTCGGGGCGGCCGGAGCACTCCAGCTCGAGCAGGGCGCGCTTGCGGTGCAGGCCGCCGCCGTAGCCGACCAGCGAGCCGTCGGCGCCGATCACCCGGTGGCAGGGGACGACGATCGCGACCGGGTTGCGCCCGTTGGCGGCGCCGACCATCCGCGCCCGCCGCCACGGCTCGACGCCGTCGCCGAAGAGGCCGGGGTCGACGCGGGCGGCGAGCCCGCCGTAGCTCTCGGTCGCCCCGTAGGGGATGTCGAGGAGGCGGCGCCAGACCGCGACGTCGAGGGGCGCGCCGCGCAAGTCCAGGTCGAGGTCGAAGGCGCGCAGCTCGCCGCCGAAGTAGGCCTCCAGCTGCGCGACGACCGCCGGCAGCCGACCGCGCGCCGACTCGGGCGGCAGCGGCACCTTTCCCGGGAACCGCAGGGCGCGCAGCCCCGCCTCGCCGCCGACCAGGGTCAGGGGCCCGATCGGACTCTCGTAGATTTCCCAGACCACCTCGCTCACCGCACCATCCTCCTACCGTCGCTCTCGCGGTCAAACGGGCGGCGGGCCGGGAGCGTGAGATCGGTCGCCGCCTAGGATGAGGTGGTGGCGCGCGCCGACACCACCTCCGCCCGGACCGCCCCCGGCCCGGCGACCTCGCGGCGGGCGCCGGCCGTCGCGCTGCGCTCGCCGCAGGCCGGGGACCGCGACGCCTTCATCGCCGCGATGAAGGCGAGCGCCGAGCTGCACCGTCCCTGGCTCACCCCGCCCGTCACCGCCCCCGAGTTCGACGCCTGGCTGACCCGCGCCCGGCGGCCCGACTTCGACGCCAACCTCGCGGTCCGGCCCGACGACGGCGCCATCGTCGGCTACTTCAACCTCAGCCAGATCGTCCGCGGGCCGCTGCAGAGCGCCTTCCTCGGCTATGGCGGGGTGAGCGAGTGGAGCGGCCGCGGCTACATGACCGCAGCGCTCCGCCTCGTCCTCGAGCGCGCCTTCACCGACCTCGCCCTGCACCGCGTCGAAGCCAACATCCAGCCCGGCAACGCGGCCTCGCTGGCCCTGGTCGAGCGCTGCGGCTTCGTCCGCGAGGGCTTCTCCGAGCGCTACCTGAAGATCGGCGGCCGCTGGCGCGACCACGCCCGCTACGCGATCCGGGTCGAGCAGTGGCAGCGACCGCGGAGCTGACCCGCTGCGCCTGGGCAGGCGCGGACCCGCTGATGCGCGCCTACCACGACGAGGAGTGGGGCGTGCCGGAGCGCGACCCGCGGGCGCTCTGGGAGAAGCTGACGCTGGACGGCTTCCAGGCCGGGCTCGCCTGGATCACGGTGCTGCGCAAGCGCGAGGCCTTTCGCACCGCCTTCGCGGGCTTCGACCCCGACCGGGTGGCCGCGTTCGAGGAGGCCGACGTCGAGCGGCTGCTCGGCGACGCGGGGATCATCCGCTCGCGGGCGAAGATCGAGGCCGCGATCGCGGGCGCCCGGGTCTTCGTCGCGATGCGCGACTCCGGCGAGGACTTCGCCGACTTCTGCTGGTCGTTCACCGACGGCGAGGTGCGGCGCGGCGACGGCGTCGAGATCGCCGCCAAGACGCCCCTCTCCGAACGGGCCTCCAAGGAGCTGAAGCGCCGCGGCTTCAAGTTCGTCGGCCCGACCATCGTCCACGCCTGGATGCAGGCGGTGGGAATCGTCAATGACCACGCGGTCGACTGCTTCCGCCGCGAGCAGGTGTGAGCCGCGCGAGAGCCGCGGGCGCCTCAGGGCAGGTCGCGGCGGAAGCGGTCGACGGTGGCGACGATGCCGTAGGGCTGCTCGACGCGGGTCGCCCCGTCGCGGGCCCAGCCTTCGCCTTCGTAGAAGCCGGCGGCGCGGTCGTTGCCGCGCAGCACCCAGAGGATCGCGGCCGGGAAGCCGGCCGCGCGCAGCCGGCGCCGCGCAGCCGCCATCAGCAGCCGCCCGACCCCGCCCCGGAGGTGGTCGGGGTCGACGTAGAGGGCGTAGACCTCGCCGAGGCCGCGGGCGTCCTCGTCGCGCGCGGCGCCGAAGGTCGCGAAGCCGGCGATCGCCTCCGCGCCGTCCTCCCCGCCCACCAGCGCCAGGATCGTGACCGGCGCGTCGGGCCCGCCCTCGAACGTGTAGCGGGCGGCCCGCTCACGCGGGTCGAGCGCCGCGAGGAACTCGGCCGGCATCAGCTCCGCGTAGGCCTCCTGCCAGGAGCGCACGTGGAGCCGGGCGACCGCCGGCTCCTCCCCGCGGCGCGCCTCGCGCAGCCGGATCGCCCCGCTCACTCCCCCTCCAGCAGCACCGTGTCCTCGTGCGAGTACGGCGGCGAGCAGGCGCAGACGACGACCAGGTCGACCTCGCCGTCGTTGCGCAGGCGATGCGGCGTCCCCGGCGGGATCGCCACGCAGTCGCCGGCGGCGACGGGACGCTCCTCCTCGCCGACCCGCAGCAGGCCCGAGCCCGCCGTGACCAGGTAGAGCTCCTCGGAGCGCCGGTGCAGGTGCGCGATCGTCGTCCCCCCGGGCGCGACGGTCGCCTCGGCGAGGCTCGAGTTGCGCGCCTCGGCCGCGTACCCGGGCCCCGCCCACTCGCGGATCGTCGACCCGTCGCGGGTGACGTAGGGCTCGAGTTGGTCGCGGCGGGCGTGCTCCATCTGCTCTGCGGCGAGGCCGCGAACCGCAAGGTACCCGCCCGGCGGCCGCGGCGCCGGCGGCCGCGGCGTGGTTGAGGTGCTCCTTAGGTCCGGCGAATATCCTGGTCGGACGTGCGTTCCGCCCGCAGTCCTCTCCGCGTCGCCTGCCCGGCCGCCTGCGCCCTTGCCCTCGCGCTGCTCCTCGCGGCCTGCGGCGGCAGCAGCGGCGGCAGCCCCACCGACGCCGCGGTCACCGTCCCGCAGATCGCCGGCGCCGACGCGATCCCGGCCAAACCGGCACCGCCGATCAAGCTCACCAACGAGTACGGCAAGCAGGTCGACCTGGCGAAGCTGAAGGGCCGACCGGTCCTCGTCGCCTTTCTCTACACCCACTGCACCGACCTCTGCCCGATCGTCGCCGGCAAGCTCCACACCGCGTTCGCCCACCTGAAGCGCTCCGAACGGCCGGTCTTCCTCGCCGTCTCGGTCGACCCCGCCCACGACACGCCGGCCAGCGCCCGCGCCTTCAACAAGCGCCACCGCACCACCGGTGAGATCGACTGGCTGCTCGGCTCGCGCCCCGAACTGGAAAAGGTCTGGGCGGCCTGGAAGGTGAAGCCGCAGAGGAACGCCAAGGACCCCGAGGAAATCGAGCACAACGCCGAAATCTTCGCGATCGACCCGCAGGGCCGGATCCGCGCCCTCTACCCACCCGACTTCAAGCCCGCCAAGCTCGCCGTCGGCACCCGGACCCTGGCGCAGCTGTGAGACGAGGACGGAGGGCGGCGCCGCGGGGCCGTTGGGTCGCGCTGGCGCTGCTCGTCGTCGTCGCCGCGGTCGTCGCCGAGCTGGCCAGCGGCGGCGGCTCCGAACAGGGCGGGCGCCAGGCGCCGCCGCTCCCGACCAAGGCGCTGCAACGGCCGGCCGTCGACCTCGCGGCGCTGCGCGGCAAGCCGGCGCTGGTCGACTTCTTCGCCAGCTGGTGCGGGCCGTGCAACGAAGAGGCCCCCGCCCTGCGCAAGCTCTCCGCCGCGGTGGCCGGGAAGGCGACGGTGGTGGCGGTCGACTGGGACGACGCGGCCGGCCCGGCCCGCGCCTTCATCCGCAAGCACGGCTGGAAGTTCCCGGTGCTCGCCGACACCTCCGGTTCGGCGGGCGAAAAGTACGGTCTGGTCGGCCTGCCGACGTCCTTCGTGCTCGACCCGCAGGGCCGGATCGTCAAGACCTTTCGCGGTCCGCAGAGCGTGGCGAGCCTGCGCGCCGCGCTCCGCGAAGCGAGCTGAGCGCGGACACCACGAGCACCAGGACCGCGGCGTTCAGCGCCAGGTCGGCGATATTCATGCTGCCGCCGTGAGCGCTCGGCGCCAGCCAGTCGACCACCCCGCCGTGCAGCGGCCCGGGGGCGCGCAGCAGGCGGTCGAGCCCGTTGCCGATCGCGCCGCCTAGGAAGAGCCCGAGCGCCACCGCGGTGGTGCGGTCGAGCCGCAGGCGGGCGATCGCGACGATGAGGCCGAGCGCGGCGGCGACCGTGAACAGCGAGATCGCCACCGTGTCCCCGGCCCAGTGGCCGCCCGGCCCGGCGAAGTTGCGGTAGAGCTGCAGGTGGACGCCGCCGAAGAGGTGCACCGGGCCGTGTGCCAGCAGCCGGGTGGCGAGCTGCTTGGCGACCTGGTCGGCGAGGACCACCGCCGCCGCGATCCCGAAGGCCAGGCGTCGGTGCGTCCCCGCCATCAGGGCTCCGTGTGGACGACGACGTCGACGATTCGCGGCGAGCCCTCGGGGCCCCCGCGGCGGATCTCCTGCTCGAGCCGGCGCGCCATGTCGTGGGCCTCCTCGAGGGTCGCGTCGGGAGCGGCGGCGACGTCGAGGAAGACGACCAGCCCGAGCCCGGTGCCCAGCAGTTTGAGGCGCCGCGGCGGGCTGCCGGTGCGCTCCTCGACCAGCGCCGCGATCCGCGCCCCGGCCCCGGCGTCGTCGACCGTCGCCACGGTGAACGGCTCCTCCAGCGGCTCCAGGTGGGTCTGCACGTCGTCGACCTCGGACTCGCGCCGCAGCGCCGCCTCGATCCGCTCGGCCACCTCGTGGGCGTCGGCGAGCGGCGTCGCCGCGTCCAGCTTCAGGTGCATGGAGACACCGCAGCGGCCGTCGCGCCGGTAGATCGCGATGTCGTGCGCTTCGTGCACGGCGGGCTCGGCGAGGGCGACCGCCAGGGCGCGGGCGCGCAGGTCGATCCCCTCGCGCAGCGGCTCGAGGTGGACGACGACGTCGGCGTCCGGCAGGGCGTGGCGGACTGCGGCCTCGACCCGGTCGGCGGCCCGGTGGCTGGCGACCAGCGCCTGGTCGGGGGCGGCGCCGATCGTCGCGTCGGCGAAGTAGTGGCCGCCCGACTCGCGCAGGCGCAGCTGGCGCAGCTCGAGGTCGTCGCCGAGCGCCCGGATCGCCGCCTCGGCCTCGGCCTGCGCCTCGGCCGGCGTGGTGTCCATGAGGACGAGCGAGTTCTCGTAGATGAGCCGCGCGGCGGCGGTGAAGATGATCCCGGCGACGACCAGCGAGGCGATCGCGTCGCCCTCCTGGAAGCCGAGCGCGACGGCGACGATCCCGAACAGGACGGCGATCGAGCCGGTCATGTCCCCGGCGAAGTGGAAGGCGTTGGAGCGCAGCGCCGCCGAGTGGTAGGCGGCGGCGGCGCGCAGCGAGACGACGGTGCGGCTGACGTCGACCGCGAGCGCGACGCCGATCACGGCGAAGACGTACCAGCGCGGGTCGAAGCTCTCGCCGCCGCCCCCGAGCCGGTCGATCGCCTCGATCACCACGAAGGCGCCGCCGCCGGAGAGGATCGCCGCCTCGCCCAGCGCCGCCAGGTTCTCGGCACGGCGGTGGCCGTAGGGGTGCTCGGCGTCGGCGGGCCGGCCGCCGAGGCGGATCGCCAGCAGGGTGAGGATCGCGGCGATCACGTCGCCGCTCGACTCGATCCCGGCCGAGACCAGCGCCAGGCTGCCGCTCGCGATCCCGGTGCCGAGCTTCAGCGCGACGAGCACCACCGCGGCCCCGATCGAGACCAGCGCGGTCTGGGTCTGTCCGCGTGGGGACACATGGGGAGCCTACGGGTCGCGCAGCCAGGCCAGGGTGGCGCGGAGGACGCGGACCACGTGGTCGGGCTCGAACTCGATCTGGCCGTGGGTGAAGCGCAGCGGGGTGAGGCCGGCGGCGGTGTGGACCTGGTCGCGTTCGCGGTCGGTCGCCTGCTCGGCGGGGGTGCGGTGGTAGGTGAGGCCGTCGGTCTCGACCACCAGGCCGAGCTCGGGGAAGTGGAAGTCGACCTCGTAGCCGTTGACGTACACGGAGGTGCGCGGCAGCGGCATGCCCGCGGCGCGGACGAGCGGCAGGAAGGCGCGCTCCAGCCCGGTGCGGGTGTAGCGGAAGGTGGCGCGGTCGAGCGTGGCGCGCAGGCGGGCGACGCCCGGCTCGCCGGGATGGTCGTCGAGCGCCTGGCGCAGGTCGTCGGTGCGGACCAGGCCGAGTTTGTCGGCCTCGTTCGTGAGCCGCTCCATGCACGGTCGCCCGTGGCGGGTCGCGAGGTCGACCAGCGTCTGCACCGGCGAGGTGACCGGGATGCCCTGGCAGTAGCCGACCGCGTCGCGGGAGAGGCCGGGGCGGCGATGCAGCGCCACGCCGGGGACCCGGCGGTCGGTGGGCAGCATGGTCGAGATCTCGACTCGGGAGAGCGGTTCGCGGCCGATCGCCAGCAGGGCGGCGGCGCTGTCGTGGCTGAGGACGACCGCCGGCGGCGGCCGGCGATCCGGGCGCAGCCGCAGGTCGCCGTCCGCGTCCAGGTCTCCGCCACAGGCGAGAACCGCGGCCATGCGCTTCCCGTTCAGGGTCAGGCCGGGCCGGCCGACCGCGTAGACGCCACGCGCCACCCGGTGCAGGCGGCCGCGGGCAAGGCGATGCTTGATCCCGCTCGCGGTGAGTCCCAGCGCCAGCAGCTGGCGCCGGGTGACGACGCCGTGCTGCGCCCGGGCGAGCGACCAGGCACCGGGCCGCGCGCCGGCCGCTTGCTGAGTTGAGTACGCCATGGCGACCACAAGTCAGCAAGCGGCGCGAGCTCTCCCCCGGCCGGCGCGAGAAAGCCGCTCAGAGCGGGCGCAGGCGGTTGAAGCGGGTGGCGGCGCCGCTCGGATGGAGGCGGGCTTCGACCCGTTTGAGCAGGCCGGAGGTGAGCAGCGCCTCCACCGCGGCGTCGATCTCCGCGGCGCCGAGGCCCTCGCAGCGCTGCTCGAGGTCCTCGTCGGCCAACCCCTTCTCGGCGGCCAGGAGGACGGCCCGCAGCACTTTGGCCTGCGCCTCCCGATCCTCCCGTCTCGCCGTCCCGCCCACGCCGGCGAGGTTAGCAAGAACACGAACGTGTGTTCGTATGTTCGGGGTCTGGATCTCGGCGGGCTCAGACCATGCCGAGGCCGCCGCTCACGCCCAGCGTCTCGCCGGTCACGAACGTCGCGTCGTCGGAGGCGAGGAAGGCGGCGGCGGCCGCCACCTCGAAGGGCTGGCCGAGCCTGCCGAGCTGCGTCTGGGAGCGCATGTTGTCGATCAGCCGCTCCCCGACCTCGCCCAGCTCCTTGGCCCCCATCAGCAGCGGCGTCTCGATCGGCCCCGGCGCGATCGCGTTGGCGGTGACGCCATAGCGGCCGTTCTCGCGGGCGATCACCTTGGTGAAGCCGATCACCCCCGCCTTCGCCGCCGAGTAGACCGCCGAGCCCTTCGAGCCGACCCGCCCGGCCTCGCTGGCGATGCTGACGATCCGCCCGTAGCCAGCCTGCTGCATCACCGGCAGCGCCGCCGCGGTGCAGTTGAGCACCCCGTTCAGGTTGATGTCGATCACCCGCTGCCACTGCTCCGGGCTGGTGGTGGGGAAGAAGCCGAACTCGTCGACCCCGGCGTTGTTGACCAGGATCGCGATCTCCCCCACCGCCGCGACCGCCGCCTTCGCGGCCTCCAGGTCGGTGACGTCGAGCTCGATCGCGTGGCCGTTGATCTCCGCCGCAACCCGCTCCGCGCCCGGCACGTCGATGTCGCCGACCCAGACCTCGGCGCCCTCGGCGGCGAGCCGCGCGGCGATCGCCGCGCCGATCCCGCTCGCGCCGCCCGTCACAAGCGCCTTCCTGTCGTCGAGCCTCACGCCGCGCAGCATAGACTGGACCCCCTTGCGAAGCCAGGATTCGATTCGCGTCGCCCTCCTCGCGGGCGGCACCGGCGGGGCCAAACTGGCCGCCGGGATGCAGGAGGAGATCGGTGCCGGCCTGACGGTGATCGCCAACACCGCCGACGACGTCGAGACCCTCGGCGTCCACGTCTCCCCCGACCCCGACCTGGTCACCTACTGGCTCTCCGGCGAAATCGACGAAGAGCGCGGCTGGGGCATCCGCGACGACACCTTCACGGTGATGGGGAGGCTGGCCGACATCGGCGCGCCGAACTGGTTCAGCCTCTCCGACCGCGACCTCGCCGCCTGCCTCTACCGGCGCGAGTTCCTCACCGCGGGCGGCCGCCAGACCGACGCCCAGGCGCAGATCGCGCGCGGCCTCGGGGTCGAGGCGCGGGTCCTGCCGATGTGCGACGAGGCGGTGCGGACCAAGGTGCTGACCGAGCACGGCCGACGCGAGCTGCAGGAGTACCTGATCCTCGACGGCGGCAAGCCCGACGTGGTCGGCGTGGAGCTCGACGGGATCGCCGAGGCGCAGGCCACCAAGGAGGTCGTGGCGGCGCTGCGCGGCGCCGACCTGATCGTCGTCGGCCCCTCCAACCCGTTGATCAGCATCGGCCCGATCCTCGCCGTGCCGGGGGTGCGGGCGGCGATCGAAGCGGCGGGCGCGCCGGTGGTCGCGGTCAGCCCCTACGTCGCCGGCAAGGTGGTCAAGGGCCCGACCGACAAGTTCATGGCGGCGCTGGGACGACCGAGCACGGCGGCGGGCGTCGCCTCCCTCTACGCCGGGCTGATCGACGCGATGGTGGTCGACGAGGACGATCCCGACCCGCCCCCCGCCGAGATCGCGACCCTCGCCGCGCCGACGCTGATGGACGGCGCCGCCGGCCGGCTGCGGCTGGCCCGCACGGTGATCGACTACGGCACCTCGCTGACCGACGCATGAAGGCGACCGCGGTGGTGCCGGTGAAGCGCTTCGCGCTGGCGAAGTCGCGCCTCGCCTCGGGGGTCGACGCGGTGCGCCGGCCGGAGCTGGTCGAGGCGATGGTCGCCGACGTGCTCGAGGCGATCGGCCGGGCGCGGGCGATCGAGCGGACGATCGTGGTCAGCCAGGAGCCGCGGGCGGCGGCGCTCGCGGCGGCGGCGGGCGCCGAGCTGGTCGACGACTTCGACGACGCGAGCCACGTCGCCGCGGCGCTGGCCGGGATCGAGGTCGCCGCGGCGGCCGGGGCGCGCTGCGTCGCGCTCCTGCCCGGGGACTGCCCGCTGCTCGACCCGCGCGAGCTCGACCGCATGCTGACCGGCGTCCCCGACCCCTACGTGGCGGTGGTCCCGGACCGCCACGGGAGCGGCACCAACGCGCTCGTGATGGCGCCGCCGGACGCGATCGAGCCGAGCTTCGGCGAGGGCAGCCGCGCCCGTCACGTCGCCGCGGCCCGCGCCGCCGGCATCCCCTACGGGGTCGAGGAGCTCCCCACGCTCGGCCTCGACCTCGACACGCCCGCCGACATCGTCGCGTTGACGATGGCGGTCGAGCGGCGCGGCGGCGCCCGGCGGACCGCGAAGGCGCTGGGGATATGAGCGCGGGCGGCACGGGCGCGGGACCGGGCGACGCAGCGGACGCGGGACGCGCCGCGGGCGCGGGTGCGGGCGCGGGCGACGCAGCGGGCGCAGGCACGGGCGGCCCCACGGAGGTGCGGATCCGCCCGGTCCTCGGCCTGCCGGAGATCGGCGCCGGGGACCCGCTCGGCGGGCTGATCGCGGCGCGCGCCGGGGCGCTCGCCGACGGCGACGTCCTCGTCGTCTCCCAGAAGGTCGTCTCCAAGGCGGAGGGCCGGACGCGGCGGCTCTCCTCCGTCATCCCCGGGGCCGAGGCGCGGCGGCTGGCGGCGGTGCTCGGCAAGGAGCCGGCGGTGGTCGAGCTGATCCTCGCCGAGAGCGCCGCCGTGGTGCGCGCCGAACGCGGCGTGCTGATCGTCGAGACCCGCCACGGCCTGGTCTGCGCCAACGCCGGGATCGACAGCTCCAACGTCGGCGACCCGGAGTCGGTGCTGCTGCTGCCCGAGGACCCCGACGCCTCGGCGCGCCGGCTGCGGGCGGAGATCGGCGGCGCCGCCGGGGCGCGGATCGGGGTGGTGATCGCCGACAGCTTCGGCCGCGCCTGGCGGATCGGGCAGGCCGAGGTGGCGATCGGCTGCGCCGGCCTCGCCCCGCTGGACGACTGGCGCGGGCGCCGCGACGCGAACGGCCGCGAGCTGATGGCCACCCAGATCGCGATCGCCGACGAGGCGGCGGCCGCCGCCGACCTCGTCCGCGACAAGGCCGCGGCGGTGCCGGCGGCGGTGGTCGGCGGCCTCGGTCGCTGGGTCACCGCGGCGGACGGCCCCGGCGCGGCGGCGATCCGCCGCCCGCGCGAGGACGACCTCTTCCGCTAGCGCCTCAGTCTTCCTTGAGGGCTTCGCGCACCTTGTCCACGCCCTCCTTGGCCTTGCCGGAGGCTTTGTCGAGCTTGCCCTCGTTTTCCATTTCCTTGTCGCCGGTCAGCTTGCCGGTGGCCTCCTTGATGCGGCCTTTGGCGTCGTCGGTGTTCTCGGGTTTGTCAGCCACTGTCAGCCCTTTCTTCACGTTTCTTGTCTCCCCCTGCAGATACCCGGCGCACGCGCCACTACGCGAGCCCGCCGCCGCGACGCCCACGGGGAACGGCATGGCCACCGGGGCAGACGAAGGCCGTCAGGAGTCGTCGACGACGAGGACGGCGGAGCCCTCGATGCGGCCGTGGCGGGCGTCTTCGAGCGCCCGCTGGGCGTCGGCGAGCGGGTAGGTGGTGACGGCGGCGCGGACCGGGACCTCGGGGGCGATCCGCAACAGGTCGTCGCCGTCGGCGCGGGTCAGGTTGGCCACCGAGCCGAGCGTCCGCTCCTCCCAGAGCAGGTCGTAAGAGAAGGCCGGGATCTCGCTCATGTGGATGCCGGCGCTGATCACCCGGGCGCCGCGGGCGCTCGCCTTCAGCGCCTGGACCATCAGCGGGCCGACCGCGGCGAAGACGATCGCCCCGTCGAGCTCCTCCGGCGGCAGCTCCGAGGAGCCGCCCGCCCACCCGGCGCCGAGCCGGCGGGCGAAGGCCTGGCCCTCGTCGTCGCCGTCGCGGGTGAAGGCGAAGACGCGCCGGCCTTCGTGGACGGCGACCTGGCAGAGGATGTGGGCGGAGGAGCCGAAGCCGTAGAAGCCGATCCGCTCGGCGTCGCCGACCAGCCGCAGCGCCCGGTAGCCGATCAGCCCCGCGCAGAGGAGCGGCGCCGCCTCGGCGTCGGAGTAGAGGTCGGGGATCGGGAAGCAGAAGTCCTCGGCGGCCACGGTGCGCTCGGCGTAGCCGCCGTCGATGTCATAGCCGGTGAAGCGGGCGTGCTCGCAGAGGTTCTCCCGCCCCTCGCGGCAGTAGCGGCAGGTGCCGTCGGCCCAGCCGAGCCAGGGGACGCCGATCCGGGCACCGACCTCGAAGCGCTCCGCCCCCTCCCCGCGCTCGACCACCTCGCCGACGATCTGGTGCCCCATCACCAGGGGCAGCTTCGGCGCGCCCTGCAGCTCGTCATCGTAGATGTGGAGGTCGGTGCGGCAGACCCCGCAGGTCCGCACCGCGAGCTTCACCTGCCCCGGGCCGGGGCTCGGCTCGGGCAGCTCGGCCGCCCGCAGCGGCGTCCCGGGCCGATCGAGCACCATCGCGCGCATCGGTCGATGATCGCGCGATCGCGCCGGCGCCGCTAGTACGTCTCGACGATGTCGTACAGGGTGGTGCGCTGCGCCGGGGTGCGGCCGGCGGCGCGGGCGGCGGCGATCAGGTCGTCGGGATCGAGTCGCACGCCGTGCTGGGACCCGGCCATCCGCGAGATGTTCTCCTCCATCAGCGTGCCGCCGAGGTCGTTGACCCCCCAGCGCAGCGCCTCGGTCGCGCCCTCGAGGCCCATCTTCACCCAGCTCGCCTGCAGGTTGGTGATCGTCCGGCCGAGCGCCAGGCGGAAGGCGGCGGTGTGCTTGAGGTTCTCGCGCACGGTGATCTCCTCGATCCCGTGCGTGCGCCCGAGCAGCGTGTTGAAGGGGATGAAGCTGAGCGGCACGAACTCGGTGATGCCGCCGGTGCGCTCCTGCAGCGAGCGGACGACCTTCATGTGGCGGGCGAGCTCGCGCGGCTCCTCGATGTGGCCGAACATGACCGTGGAGGTGGAGCGCAGGCCGGCGCGATGGGAGGCTTCGATGATCTCCACCCAGCGCGCCGCCGGGAGCTTGTTCGGCGAGATCCGCTGGCGCACGCCGTCGTCGAGGACCTCCGCCGCGGTGCCCGGGGTCGAGCCGAGCCCCTGGTCGAGCAGGTAGGCGAAGACCTCGTCGGGGCTCTTGCCGGAGCGCTCGCAGGCGTGGTTGATCTCCATCGGCGAGTAGGCGTGCAGGTGCAGCTGCGGCGCGGTCTCCTTGGCGAGCGCCAGCCAGCGGCCGTACTCCTCCAGCGTCAGGTCGGGGTGGATGCCGCCCTGCATGCAGAGCTCGGTGGCGCCGAACTCGACCGCCTCGGCGATCCGCGCGGCGAAGTCGCGCTCCTCGACTTCGTAGGCGTCGGGCGAGCGCCGCCCCTGGCCGAACCCGCAGAAGGCGCAGCCGACGACGCAGACGTTGGTGAAGTTGATGTTGCGGTTGACGACGAAGGTGGCCAGGTCGCCGGCGAGTTCCGCCCGCAGCTCGTCCGCGGCCACCCGCATCTCCTCGATCACCTCCGGCCGGGTCTCGACGAAGAGCGCGGTGAGCTCGTCCTCGGAGAGCGGGGTCCCCTCACGGCCCTTGGCGATCGCCCGCGGCGCGAGCCCGGCGTCCAGCGACCCTTCGCTCCGCCGGCCCGACCCTTTGCGCGGGATGAAGCTCCAGTACTTGAGCTTGATGACGTCGAGGACCCCCTGCTCCATCCAATCCATATCCATGTACTGGGGGTAGACGCAGAGCCGCTCGGTGAGCGCGTAGCCCCGCGGCGCCAGCTCCTTGCGCACCTGGTGCGGCGAGGGGAACGGCTCCTCCGGCGAGATGTGATCGCCGTTGGCCGAGAGCCCACCGAGGTCGGTGGCGCCCGCTTCGACCAGCTCCGGCCACCAGTCGCTGAGATTCGGCGGCACCTGGATCCCGACGTCCGGCATCAGCCGCCTGCACTCCGCGATCAGCCGCTTGATCTCGTCGATCCCGACGGGCTCGGCCCAGGCGGGGAGGGGCGGCGGGGACGACCCTTCGCTCACGAACTGCGGGGAGGTTCGCTCAGGGTCATCCCCGCCGCCCGCGCCGCGTGCGCCGGAGGGCTCGTCCTGCCGGGAAGACCAGCGCGCCCGCGAGGCGGCGTCGGCGATCTCGGCGACCTCCGCCCCGTAGTAGCGCGGGTGCGGAACGAAGTTCTGGAGGATGACCTCTTGGATGTGGCCGTACTCGCGGTGGAGCTCCGCGATCGCTTCCAGGGATTCGACCCGGGACTCCTCGGACTCGCCGATCCCGACCAGGATCCCGCTGGTGAAGGGGATCTGGAGTTCGCCGGCGGCGCGGATCGTGGCGAGGCGCTCGCTGGGGCGCTTGGTGGGAGATCCGGCGTGGACCGTCTCCATCAGCGACTCGTCGATCGACTCGAGCATCAGCCCCTGGGACGCGGTCACCTCACGCAGCCGGGCCAGGTCGCCCTTCGACAGGACGCCGAGGTTGGTGTGCGGCAGCATGCCCCGCTCCAGCGCCCGCTCGCAGGCCCAGACGACGTAGGAGGTGAAGTCCTCGTGCCCCCAGGCGGCGAGGCGTTCGGCGACGATCGGGTTCACCTCGGGCCGCTCGCCGGTGAGCACGAGCAGCTCCTTGGTGTTCCGTTTCAGCGCTTCGTCGAGGATCCGTTCGACGTCGACGGGCGCGTGGACGTGCGCCTGGTGCGTGGCGAACGCGCAGTACTTGCAGTAGCACTGGCAGGTCCGCGACAGGGACAGAGTGAAGTTTCGGGAGAAAGTAACCCGTTGCACCCCGGCAAAGCTATAGGACGCGCCGGCTCGGCCCGGCGCGTCCTACCCCCCGCTTAGGCGTCTTTGGCTTTGGGCGCCGGCGAAGGCGCGGCGGAGCGCGCTTTGGGCGCGGCCACCCGCTGCGGGGTCTCGGTCGGGGCCGGGCCGCCGGCCTCGATCACGAAGCGCCAGACGCCGACCGCGACCAGCGCGCCGACCACCGGGCCGACGAGGTAGGGCCAGACGCCGCCCCACGTGTTGGAGACGAGCGCGGCGCCGAACCAGCGGGCCGGGTTGAAGCAGGCGCCGGTCAGCGGGCCGCCGACCATGACGATGAAGACGAAGGTGGTGCCGATCGCCAGCGGTCCCCAGTCCTTGGTGCTCTTCTCGGAGAAGACGACGGCGAGGATGACGAGGACGAGCGCGAAGACGCCCATCGCCTCGACCGCGGCGCCCGCCGTGTTGTTGGCGAGCAGGCCGCTGACCGTGCCGGCGCCGTAGTGGGTCGCGCGGCCCTCGTCGAGCAGCAGTGCCTTGGTCAGCAGCGCGCCGAGCACCGCGCCCGACAGCTGGGCGAGCATGTAGATCACCGCGTCGATCGGGCTGATCCGGCGGATCGTCGCCGCGGCCAGCGTCACCGCCGGGTTGAAGTGCCCACCGCTCACCGCGCCGAACATGACGATCACCGCGAAGAGGGCCAGCCCCTGAACGAGGCCGACCACGGCGTAGTCAGAGCCGAACGAAGCCTGCGCCCCCGTCGAGACGAAGAGAGTGACCACGCTGGTGATGAAAAAGACCAGCAGGAAAGTGCCGATCAGCTCCGCGAGATACGCGGAAAGTCCTTTTTGCTCCAGCTCCACTCTCTGTTCCCCTCCTAGAAGTCGTTCCCTAGCCAAAAAAGAAGCGGCGGCAGTCTACCCATATTTGCTCAAGGTTCTAGGCTCCCCGCCAGATGAGACGGGCTGTCGCGCTGCTGGCGGCCGTCCTGCTGCTCGCCGGACTGGCCGGCTGCGGCGGTGGCGGTGCGGAACCGGGCGCGCCGCAAGGCGCGACCCTCGTGCTCGATTTCACGCCCAACGCCGTCCACTCCGGCATCTACGCAGCGGCGGCCGAAGGCTTCTACAAGGACGCCGGGATCGCGCTCCACATCCAGGTTCCCGGCGAATCGACCGACGCGCCGAAGCTGCTCGCCGCGGGCCGGACCGACTTCGCGATCCTCGACATCACCGACCTCGGCATCGCCGACGAGAAGGGGCTCGAACTGGTCGGGCTGATGCCGATCGTGCAGCGGCCGCTGGCCGCGATCCTGGCGCGGCGCGACGGGCCGGTGCGGCGCCCGCGCGACCTCGACGGCCACACGGTCGGGGTGAGCGGGCTTCCCTCCGACACCGCGGTCGTCGACTCCGAGGTGAGCGCCGACGGCGGCAACCCGGCCGCCGTCGAAGAAGTGACGATCGGCTACAACGCGGTCGCCTCGCTGGCCGCCGGGAAGGTCGACGCGGCGACCGGCTTCTGGAACGCCGAGGCGGTCGAGGCGCGCCTCCGCGGCATCCCGCTGCGGGTCTTCAAAGTCGACGAATTCGGCGCCCCCTCCTACCCGGAGCTGGTGCTGACCACGACCCGCAAGGAGCTCCAAGACCGGCCGGGCCTGGTGCGGGCGATGGTGCGGGCCACGCGGCGCGGCTACCGCCTGGTCGAGGCGGCGCCGCAGAAGGCGCTCGGCGACCTGCTGGCGGCGAACCCGAGCCTGCAGCGCGCCGACCAGGCCGCCCAGCTGGAGGTCCTCCTCCCCGTCCTGCGTCCCCTGCCATTCGACGAAGCGGTGCTGGGCGAGTGGTCGACCTGGGCGAGCTCCCACGCCCTCCTCCCCCACCCCCTCGACATCCGCAAGGCGTTCGACCTCGAAAAGTAGGCGACCGCGGAGGGGTCCGTGTCCTTTGTAGCCCACAGGGCTACAAAGGACAGCCACCCCCCTGGACCAAGGACAGCCACCCCCTGGAGTGGCGGACGGCGGCTATCCGCCGAGGAGGCCGGCGAGGAGGTCGGGGAGTTCGCGCGACATCCGCGAGCGGGGGACGACGCGGTCGACGCCCGCCGCCTCGGCCACCTGTCGGGTGTCGGTGTCGACGTGGGAGCAGTAGCCGAGCACCGGGATGCCGAGGCCGACCAGCGCCTCGGGGTTCTCGACGTCGAGGTCGGCGACGATCGCGTCGATCCCTTCCAGCGGCGCCTCCTCCAGGGAGGCCTTCGTCACCACCTCGTGCCCGGCCGCGGACAGCCCGGCCTCCACCCGGCTGGCGAGCATCAGGTCGGTGACGATGCTGAGCACGCGGGCCATCGCGGGCGCGCCTAAAGCCTTGTCGCGCCGCCGGGCACGGCGCTAGATGGAGCGGCGCTCGCGGAACTCCTCGCGGACGCTTTCCGGGCGTCCCCACATCTGCACGACCTCGGAGCGCCCCTCGCGCACCTCGGCCACCCGCAGCTCGCCGCCGACGCCCTCGGCGTCGATCTTCGCGAGCACGCCCTTGACGGTCTCCGCCGCGGCCGCGTGGCCGAAGCTGTGGGCGACCAGCAGCCGCCAGTGCCACTCCTTCGGCCGCGTGTAGACCTGCGCGTTGACCTGGCTGACGAAGACGGCGCAGTCGACGTAGCGGCTCTCGTCGTCGATCCGCAGGTCGACCTCGAGGTCGGTCCAGTCGGGCGGCAGCGCGTCGAGGATGCGCTGGAAGTCGTCGGCGAGTGCCATCCCCGCCAAGGCTACCGCGCCGCCGACGCGGCCGGGTTCCTAGAATCGGGAGCATGACCGTGACGGTGGAGCTGGACGCGCAGTACCGGCAGCTGCGGGAGGAGTGCGGGCTGCTCGAGCGGCCGCGTGGCGTCATCGCGGTGACCGGCCCCGACGGCGCCGAGTACCTGCAGGGCCAGCTGACCAACGACGTCGAGGCGCTCGCGGTCGGCGAGGGCCAGTACGCGGCGCTGCTCGACCGCAAGGGGCACATGCAGACCGACATGCGGGTGCTGCGGCCGGCGGCCGAGGAGATTCTGATCGACCTCGAGCCGGAGCCCCTGCCGCAGGCGCTGCGCCACCTGACGATGTACTCGATCGGTCGCGACGTCGAGGTGGCCGACGCGACCGCGGAGCGCGCCGTGCTCTCGCTGATCGGCCCGCGGGCCGCCGAGATCGCCGCGGCGCCGCCGCTGCCGGAGTTCGCCAACGAGGCGGTCGAGCCGGCCGGGATCGCGGCGCTGGCGGTGGGGACGCGCGAGGGCGTCGACCTGATCTGCGCCGCCGCCGACCGCGAGCGCCTGCGCGCCGCGCTGCTCGCCGCGGGTGCGGTCGAGGTCGGCCCGGAGGCGGTCGAGATCCTCCGCGTCGAGGCCGGGGTCCCCCGCTTCGGCGCCGAGATGGACGCCGGCACGATGCCCGCCGAGGCCGACATCGTCGAGGACGCGGTCAGCTTCACCAAGGGCTGCTACATCGGCCAGGAGACCGTCGCCCGGCTCCACTACAAGGGCAGGCCGAACCGCCGTCTGCGCGGCCTGCGCCTGAGCGGCGCGGCGGCGTCGGGCGCCTCCCTGCGGCTCGGCGAGAAGGAGGTCGGGACGCTCGGCGGCGCCGTCGTCTCCCCCGCCCTCGGGCCGATCGGTCTGGCCATCCTGCGCCGCGAGGCGGAGCCCGGGACCGAGCTCGCCGTAGGTGAAGATGGCGTTATGGCTGAAGTTGTCGCCCTCCCCTTCGGCTAGATTCACGCCGAGATGGTTCTCGGGAGAGCCAGAGTCGCGGGGGGCGGCGCGCTCGCCGCGCTGATCTTGGCGCTGTTCGGAGCGGGCTGTGGCGCCCAGAGCCACCCCAACGAACCGCGCCCCGCGGTGCCGACCCGGGTCAGCGTGACGATCGGCAAGGGCAGGGTCATCGTCAGGCCCGGCGTGATCGGCATGGGGCCGGAAAAGCACCAGCAGCTGCCGCAGAACCAGAGCCACCCGCAGCCGCCGATCAAGACGCAGGCGCCGCTCGCGGTCGTCTTCGTCGCCGCCAACCAGACCGGATCGAAGGCGCACCTGGTGATCCACGGCCCGCGCGAGGAGTCCTCGCCGGCGATCACCGCCAACAACCCGGGCACCTTCTCCACCGAACTGCCGACCGGCAGCTACACGATCGCCGTCCCCGGCGTCCACGGTGCCCCGGCGACCCTCAAGGTCGGCCCCTACCGCGCCTCCTCCAAGAACGACGTCCTGCTGCCGTAGCGCCACCCACCGGCGTCCGGCGGCCGTCGACCACGCCCCGCCGGCGGGGCGCCACCCACCCCACCGGCGTTCGCAGTTCTCCGCGGATAGCGCGGAGAAGTGCGAACGCATGGCGCGCCACGCGGGCGGCGTTCGCAGAAAGCCGCGGATAGCGCGGAGAAGTGCGAACGCCGCGGGCGAGGCGGTCAGGCGGCGATGATGACCGGGGTGCCGAGCGGGATACGGGCGAAGAGGAAGCGCATGGTCTCGTCGGTGGCGCGGATGCAGCCGAGCGATTCGGCGTTGCCGACCGCCCCCGGCGTGCCGTGGATCGCGAGCCGGTTGCCGCCGATCCAGCCGGCCGGCAGCCGCGTCTGGTGGCCGCTGAGGGCGAGGGCGCAGCAGCCGTAGTAGGGGCTGTCGTGGAAGCTGACGCCGTCGGTGACCCCGTAGCGGCCGGGGGGCGTTTCCGTCCCCGGCCCGCCGACGGTGACCGGGAAGCTGCGCACCACCCGGTGGCCGTAGCGCAGCTGGAGCCGGCGGGCGGCAAGGTTGGCGCGCAGGGACCAGCGCGTCCAGTAGACCTGCACCCGGCGCGGATCGCGGTGAATCCAGCCGACCGCGCCGTCGCGCAGCTCGGGGGCGGTGACGCCGAGCCAGCCAGGGCGGGTCGCGACCACCGAGAAGGAGGCCGGGGAGCCGAACGCGGTCTCGGCGGCGACCCGGGCGAGGACCGGGCCGCCCGGCGCCCGGCGCAGGGCGACGCGGGCGCCTTTGAGGACGTGGGCGATCGCAAAGGCGGTGCCGCGGCGCGGCCGACCGGGCAGGATCGGGACGCGCGGCGGACGGGACCCCCCACCGGCGTCGGTGCGGGCCGTGGGACCGGCGGCGCCGCGCGCTGCCGCGGCGCGCTGCCGCGGCGCCCCGACCCCGACCGAGGCGTGGCCAGGCCGCGCCAGGCGCCCGGCGGCGGTCGTCCCGCCGGGGACCGAGACCCGCAGCACGGTCGCGGTCGGGGTGCCGCTCCCATTGGAGCCCAGGACGCTGAACAGCAGCGCGAAGGCGGCGACCACGGCGGCCGCGGCGGCGAGGGCGCCCAGGGCGGTGAGCAATCGGTCGGTCACCGCTCTCCATGGTGGAGCACCGACCTAAAGCCCGGCGCACTTTGCGGCGATCGCGACACCCGGTGGCGTCTGGGCCGTGCGCAACCATCGTTGGTCCGATGACCGTCGTCCTCGCCATCGTGATCCTGGTGCTCGCCGCCGCCGTCGCCGGCCTGCTCTACGCGCAGCTCGGCCGCCGCGAGGAGCCGCCCGAGCCGATCGACGTCCGCGCCGCCGTCCAGGAGGCGACCTCGGCCGCGGTGGCCGACCTGCAGCGGATGAACGAAGAGTCGCGCAAGGTTGACGCGAAGAGCGCCGAGGCCGCCCTGGAGCGGCGCGAGGCCGAATTCCGCCGGCTCACCGAGCCGATCGGCCAGAACCTGGCGCGGATCGAACGCGAGGTGGCGACGATGAGCCGCGAGCGCAAGGCCTCCGACGGCGCCGTGCGCTCACTGCTCGACGAGATGAAGCTCGGCCTCACCGACCTCGGCACCCAGACCGGGACGCTGGTCAAGGCGCTGCGCCAGCCGAAGACCCGCGGCGAATGGGGCGAGGTGCAGCTGAAGCGCTGCGTCGAGCTGGCCGGGATGACCGAGCACGTCGACTTCATCACCCAGACCACGCTGCACGGCGACGACGGGCTGCTGCGCCCCGACGCGATCGTGATGCTGCCCGCCGACCGCAAGGTCGTGATCGACTCCAAAGTGCCGCTCGACGCCTACCTTGAGGTGCTCGAAGCCGAAGACGAATCCACGCGCCGCGGCGAGCTGATCCGCCACGCCCGCCAGGTCCGCGAGCACATCTCCAAACTGGCCTCGAAGCGCTACCAGGACCAGTTCGAGAGCGGCGACACGCCCGACTTCGTGGTCTGCTTCATGCCCTCGGAGGCCGCCCTGCACGCCGCCTTCGAGGCGGAGCCGAAGCTGTACGACCACGCGCTGGAGCAGAAGATCCTGATCGCGACGCCGACCACGCTGGTCGGCCTGCTGCGCACGGTGGAGCTCGGCTGGCGCCAGGAGCGGATCGCCGCCGAGGCGCAGGAGATCGCCGACGCGGCGGGCGAGCTCTACGGCCGCATGGGCGTCTTCCTGCGCCACCTGTCGAAGAGCGGCCGGCAGCTGTCCTCGGCGGTCAACGCCTACAACGACGCGGTCGCCTCGGCCGAGAGCCGGGTGCTGCCGTCGCTGCGCCGCTTCCAGGAGCTCGGCACGGCGCGCGGCGAGGACGTCGAAGCGCCGAAGCCGATCGACGGCTCGCCGCGCCGCGTCGTCGCCGCCGAGCTGGAGGAGCTGGAGCGCAGCGGCGAGCGGGACGACTCGGTGGTCGAGCTGCCGGCGCGCACCGGCACCGACTCGCAATAGAGCCCCCCCGGTCCACGATCAGCATCTAGGATGGCCCGGCAGGCGGGAAACCCAATATGGAGGCAAAGCTTTGGCTGTCGATACCAGCAACCTGACCCAACTTGACGTCGAGCCGGGAACGCTCCCGGAGACGATGGCCGCATGGGTCATCCGGCAGGAGCGCGAGGGCGAACCGAAGGACGCCTTCCAGCTCGAGCAGATCGAGGTGCCCGAGCCGGGCGCCTTCGAGGTGATCGTGCGCGTGATGGCGGCCGGGGTCAACTTCAACAACGTCTGGGCGTCGCTCGGCAAGCCGGTCTCGGTCTTCGGCTACGGCGACCACCCCGAGTACGGCCACCACATCGGCGGCTCCGACGCCTCCGGGATCGTCTGGAAGGTCGGCGAGGGCGTCACCCGCTGGAAGGTCGGCGACGAGGTCGTGATCCACTGCAACCAGGCCTCCTACGAGGACGTCGAGGTGCACGGGCTTGATCCGCTCGCCGCGCCGAGCCAGCGGATCTGGGGCTACGAGACGACCTGGGGCTCCTTCGCCGAGTTCACCAAGGTGCAGGCGCAGCAGCTGCTGCCGCGCCCCCAGAACCTCAGCTGGGCCGAGGCCTGCTCCTACGGCCTCACCTACTTCACCGCCTACCGGATGCTGATGGACCAGTGCAAGCTGCAGCCCGGCCACAACGTCCTCATCTGGGGCGCCGCGGGCGGCCTCGGCGTCTTCGCCACGCAGCTCTGCAAGGCGGCGGGCGCCAACGCGGTCGGCGTCGTCTCCTCCGACGAGAAGGGCGAGCTGGTCAAGGAGTTGGGCGCCGTCGACTACATCAACCGCTCCGAGTTCGGCGAGATGATGCGGACCGACGCCAACCTCACCGACCCGGCCGCGGACAAGGAGCGCTTCCGCGCCTCGCGCGGCTTCGCCGGCCGGGTGAAAGAGATCCTCGGCGACGCCCCCGACATCGTCTTCGAGCACGTCGGCCGGGCCACCTTCCCGACCTCCGTGTACGTGGTCAAGCCGTTCGGCAAAGTCGTCATCTGCGGCGCCACCTCCGGCTTCCAGCTCGACTTCGACGTCCGCTACCTGTGGATGCGCCAGAAGCAGATCATCGGCTCGCACTTCGCCAACGCCTACGAGTGCATGCGGGCCAACCAGCTGATGGCGGAGGGCAAGGTCCGCCCCGTCCTCTGGCAGACGATGGGCTTCGACGGCGTGCCGACCGCCCACCAGCTGATGCACGAAAACAAGCACCTCGGCAAGATCGCCTGCCTGGTCGGCGCCGAGTCCGAGGACGCGGGCAAGACCGAGGAGGGCCCGGGCGCGATCCGGGCCGAGGTCGGGGCGTAACGACGCCCGCGATGAGGATGCGAAAGGATTAGCCGATGCTCCAGGTCTGCAGACTCGATTGGCACATCGCCCCCCTGCGGGGCGATCGGTGGTTGGACGCCTGGGAGCCGGCGGCGGCGAAGTGCACCGCCTACGGCGCCAAGAGCTGGTCGCTGACCCGCTCCGACGAGGACCCGCTCGCCTTCCAGCAGACGATGGTCTGGGAGAAGCGCTCGGACTTCGAACGGTATTGGTACTCGCAGGAGATCGCCGAGTACCGCGAATCCGTGGTCGACTGGTACGACATCCCGCTGCTGCCGACCTGGCACACGCTGCTCGCCGCCGAGTCGATCGTCGCCTCCGGCGCCTGAGCGCGCCCGCGCGATGAAGCTGGGGATCGTCGGCCTCGGCTACGTCGGGCTTCCGCTCGCCCTCGCCTTCGCCGAGGCCGGCCACGAGGTGGTCGGCCTCGACACCGACGCGGGCAAGGTCGCCCGGCTGCGGGCCGGCCACAGCTACGTCGAGGACGTCGCCGACGACGAGCTGGCCGCGGTCGCGGCGCGCCTGCGCCCCAGCGACGACCCCGCCGACCTGGAGGGCTGCGGGGCGGTCGTCCTCTGCGTCCCCACCCCGCTCTCCAACTCGCGCGAGCCCGACCTCTCCTTCCTGCGCGACGCGACCGCGGCGGTCGCCGAGCACCTGCAGCCGGGCCAGTTGGTCGTGCTCGAGTCGACCAGCTATCCCGGCACCACCCGCGAAGAGCTGCTCCCCGTCCTCGAGGCGGCCGGCGGCACCGTCGGCGAGGACTTCTTCCTCGCCTTCTCGCCGGAGCGGATCGACCCGGGCCGCTCCGACCACTCGATCCGCACCACGCCGAAGCTGGTCGGCGGCATCACCCCGGCCTGCACCGAGCGCGCCCGCGCCCTCTACGCCGAGATCTGCGACACGGTCGAGGTCCTCAGCTCGCCGGAGACGGCCGAGCTGGCGAAGCTGCTGGAGAACATCTTCCGCTCGGTCAACATCGCCCTGGTCAACGAAGTCGCCCAGCTCTGCGACCGGCTCGGGATCGACGTCTGGGAGGTCGTCGACGCGGCCTCCACCAAGCCGTTCGGGTTCATGCGCTTCGAGCCCGGGCCCGGAATGGGCGGCCACTGCCTCCCCGTCGACCCCTTCTACCTCGCCTTCAAGGCCCGCCAACGCGGCTTCTACCCGGAGTTCGTCGAGCTGGCCGGCAAGGTGAACCAGGCCCAGCCGGAGTTCTGCGTGCGGCGCATCGAGCGGGCGCTGAACGGGGTCGAAAAGTCGGTCAAGGGCTCGCGCATCCTGATCCTCGGCGTCAGCTACAAGCCGGGCATCGGCGACACGCGCGAATCCCCGGCGCTGCCGATCATCGCCCTGCTGCGCGAGCTCGGCGCCGACATCTCCTACCACGACCCCTTCGTCCCCGAGCTTCCCGGGCAGGGGCTCGCCTCGGTCGACCTGGCCGCCGGCCTCGCGGACACCGACCTGCTGGCGATCGTCACCGCCCACCCGAGCGTCGACCACGCGGCGGCGATCGCCGCCGTGCCGCTGGCGATCGACTTCCGCGGCGTCAGCCGCGGGCTGGACGCCGACAACGTCGAGCGGCTCTAAGCCGCGTGCTAGCCCCGCTCGAGCGGAGCCATGGTGAGCCCGGCGGCATCGAGCATCTCCCAGTAGTGCTCGGCGGGCTCGCGGGGACCGGTCCAGACGATCGCCTGGCCGGAGTTGTGGATCTGATCGGCGATCCGGTGCCCCTGCTCCAGGCTCACCCCGGGCAGCACGCGGGCCAGGGTGGCGGCGACGTGGTCGAAGGTGTTGTGGTTGTCGTTGCGGACGATCACCCGCCAATTTCCACCCAGGTCCGAGTCGGGACCGGCAGTGCGGGGTTTCTCGACAGTGGCATTGGACATTGTCCGCGATTATGCACTGATCGGGACAGGCGGATGATCCTCGAGGAGCGTGCCGCGTTGGTCCGAATCTCGGTGACAGGAAATTGAGCAAACCCAAGGACAGCCGCTTCCCGTACATGCCGGGAATCGACGCGATGCGGGCACTCGCCGTGCTCGCCGTCTTCGGCTACCACGCCGGCCTCGGCTGGGTGCCCGGCGGCTTCCTCGGCGTCGACGTCTTCTTCGTGATCAGCGGCTACCTGATCACCTCACTGCTGCTGCGCGAGTTCCGCGACACCGGCCACCTGCAGCTGGGGCGCTTCTGGCTGCGGCGGGCCCGCCGCCTCCTGCCCGCGGTCGGCGTCCTGATCGCGGTCGCGATGATCGTCTCGGCGATCGCCGAGCCGGCCAAGATCGACCAGATCCGCGGCGACGCCCTCGCCTCGCTCTTCTACTTCGCCAACTGGCACTTCATCTTCGCCCACACGTCCTACTTCGAACAGTTCGGACGCCCCTCGCTGTTCACCCACCTGTGGTCGCTCTCGGTGGAGGAGCAGTTCTACCTCTTCTGGCCGCTGATCTTCGCCGCCGGGATGAAGCTGTTCGGCCGCGGCCGGCTGCTGATCGGGGTGCTCGCCGGGGCGGCCGGCTCGGTGGCCCTGGCCTGGATCCTCTTCGTCCCCGGCCACGACGCCTCGCGCGTCTACTACGGCACCGACACCCACGCCGTCGGCCTGCTGGCGGGCGTCGCCCTGGCCCTGGTCTGGAGTCCGACCGAGCTGCGCAAGCACGCCTCCGGGCCGCTGGTCGGCCCGATCCTCGACGCGCTCGGGGTGGTCGCGCTGGCCTACCTGGTGCTCAGCTTCGTTCAGGTCCACGACTACGACCTGGCGCTCTGGCACGGCGGCTACGCCTGGGTCGCCGTCGCGACCGCCCTGCTGGTGGCCGCCCTGGCCCACCCCGCCGCGCGCCTCGGCGGCGTCCTCGGCCGCCCCGCCCTCCTCTGGCTCGGGCTGCGCAGCTACAGCTTCTACCTCTGGCACTGGCCGGTGCTGGCGATGACCAGGCCCGGCGTCGACGTCAACCTGCCGCGCGGGATCCTGATCCCGCTGCAGTTGCTGGCCTGCCTGGCGCTCGCCGATCTCTCCTACCGCTTCGTCGAGCTGCCCTTCAACGGCAAGGCGAAGCTGCCGAAGATGCCGGAGAACTGGCTGCGCGTCGCCCGCCCGGCGCTGATCCTCGGGGTGCTCGGCGTGATCCTGGTGGTCGGCTGGAGCGGCATCGTGCAGGGCGGCGGCGGCAACCAGGCCGCGCTGGCGGCCTCGACCGCGACCTCGGTCCACGTCAGCGCCAAGTCGACCGCGGCGGGGAAGGCAAGCTCGAGGTCCAGCGGCTCCCAGCCGGGCGGGTCGAAGTCCGGCGGCTCGCAGCCGGGCGACCCGAAGACCGCCGAACCCGAAAATCAGCGCCAGGGGCACGGCCGCAAGCACCGTCACAAGCAGAAGCCGCCGCCCGCCAAGCACTGGCCGCGGATCATCATGCTCGGCGACTCGGTGATGATCGGCGCCGAGGAAAAGCTCGCCGCGCGGCTCGGCCCGGGCTTCTCGATGGACGCGAAAGTCGGGCGCCAGGCCGACGAATTCCTCGAAATCATCAAGCAGATCAAGCGCGAAGGCCACCACCCCGCGGCGATGGTCATCCAGTGGGGCAACAACGGCCCCCTCTACGGCGAAGACATGAAGGCGCTGCGCGAGGAGACGACCAACGTCGGCGAGCTGTTCCTGATCTCCGACCACGCCCCGGTCTCCTGGCAGAACGAGTCCAACGAAGCGATCGCCGAAGCGGCGAAGGACTGGCACAACACGACCGAAATCGACTGGGCCAAGGCGGCCGTGGAAGGCGGCGAAAGCCTCTTCTGGGACGGTATCCACCTGACCCCGAAGGGGGCGGGCGTCTACGCCCGGCTCGTCTCCAAGGTGATCCACGAAACGATCCCCTTCCCCTGAGTACCCTGCCCTCTTCACCAATTCCTACGATGTGAGACCTTGACCTCAAGCAAGCCCTACCTACTCGAGAGGTTGGACGGCGCCGCCCTGGACCGACTGGCGGTGAAGGACGCCGATGAATCCATCACCTACGGTGAGTTGTCGGCACGGTCCGATGCGGTCGCCCGGAGCCTGATCGGGCTCGGCGTGCGGCCCGGCGACCTGGTCGGGCTCTGCCTCCCGCGCTCGGCCGGCCTGGTCGTCGCCGCACTGGGGATCTTCCGGGCGGGCGCCGCCTACGTGGCGATCGACCCCGCCTACCCCGACGAGCGCCTGGCGTGGATCTTGAGCGACTCCGGTCCCGTCGTCACGATCACCGACGAGGACACGGTCGCGCGGCTCGGCCCCACGGCCCGGACGATCGTCCTCGGTCCCGGGGGGCAGCTCGAGGGTGAGGCGCCGCCCGCCGGCGGCTCGGACCTGCCACCGTCGCCTTCGGCGGAGGATCTCGCCTACGTCATCTACACCTCCGGCTCCACCGGCCGCCCGAAGGGGGCGATGGTCCACCACGCCGGGCTGCTCAACATGGTCGAATGGCATCGGCGCGCCTTCGAGGTGGGCCCGACGGACCGCTGCACCCAGCTCGTCAGCCCCGGCTTCGACGCGGCGGTCCAGGAGATCTGGCCGACGCTGGCCTCCGGAGCCGCGCTCCTCGTCGTCCCGGACGACCTTCGCGCCGACCCGATCGGCCTGCGCGATTGGCTGATCGCCGAAGGCGTCACGGTCACGTTCCTGCCCACCGCGGTGGTCGAAACGATCATCGGCCTCAAGTGGCCGAGCGAGGCTCCACTCCGCTACGTGCTGACCGGCGGCGACGCGTTGACCCGGCGGCCCGCCCCGGGGCAGCCTTTCACCCTGATCAACGGCTACGGGGTCAGCGAGGCGTCGGTGGTGTCGACGTCCGGCGCCGTCGGCCCGGACGGCGAGGGCGCCCCGTCGCTCGGCCGGCCGATCGACGGGGTCACGATCGAGGCTGTCGACGAGGACCTCGAGCCCCTTCCCCCCGGTGAGTCCGGCGAGATGGTGATCGTCGGGGTCTCGGTCGGGCTCGGCTATCTGAACCGACCCGAGCTGACGGCGGAGCGCTTCGTCGAGGACCGCCGCGGGCGCAGGCTCTACCGGACCGGCGATCAGGCCCGCATCGACACGACCGGCGAGATCGAATTCCTCGGCCGCCTCGACGACCAGCTGAGCATCCGCGGCTTCCGGGTCGAGGCGGGGGAGGTCGCCGCCGCGATCAACTCCCATCCCGGCGTCGAGGCGAGCGTCGCCGTGGCCGCCGGCGACTCCAGCAGCGAGCGGCGCCTCGTCGCCTACGTCGTCGCCGCCGGTCCCGAGCGGCCCGGCGACGAGGAGGTGTCGGAGCACGTCGGCAGCTCACTGCCCGAGTACATGGTGCCTTCGACCTATGTCTGGCTCGACCGGCTGCCGATCACCGAACACGGGAAGGTCGACCGCAGGGCCCTCCCGGACCCGCACCAGACGCCTCAGGCGACGCCCTCCGGGGCGCCCGATGAGCCGGGCGGCCGCGATGTGGAGCAGGAGATCGCGTCGATCGCCGCCGAGTTGCTCGAGGTTCCCGAGGTCGCGGCGGACGAAAGCTTCTTCCTGCTCGGCGGCCACTCGATGCTCGCCGCCCAGCTGATCGTGCGACTGGAGGATCGCTACGGCGCCGAGATCGGCCTTCGCTACCTCTTCGATCACCCCACCCCGGCGGAGCTGGCGGTCGAGGTGGAACGTCAGATCGCCGAAGGCGCCGAACCCGAAGAGCCGCTGTCGGCGCTCGCGACGCGACCGACGGGCGGTGCCTGATGGCATCTTCGACCGACGCAGAGGCGCCGCTCTCCGTCGCCCAGGAGGCCATGTGGTACACGACCCGGCTTCACCCGAGGTGGCTGACCTACAACGAGACCGTCCCGATCTACATCGACGGCCCGCTCGACCCGGAGACGCTGCGCCGGTCGTTGCAGGAGGTGACCAGGCGCCACGAGTCACTGCGCACCCACCTTCCCGTGGTCGGCGGCAGGCCGGCGCAGGTGGTCGGCGAGGTGCCGGAGTTCGACATGACTCCGGTGGACCTCGGCCATCTCGCCCCCGAGGAGGCCGAGGAGGAGGCGAGGCGCCTCGTCGCCGAGGTCTCCCGTAGGCCCTACGACCTGCGCACCGACGCCCTGGTGCGCCCGTTGCTCTTCAAGTTGCGGGGGGATCGCCATCGCCTCTACCTGCCGATGCATCACGTCGCCTTCGACGGTGTCTCGCTGGTCCGCGTGCTGATGCCCGAGCTGATCGCCCTCTACGAGGCCTTTCGCACAGGTCGACCGGCCGAGCTGCCAGACGTTCAGGTCCGCTACGCCGACTACGCCCGCTGGGAGCAGGACTGGATCGGCCGGCCCAAGGCCGAGCGCAGGCTCAACTACTGGGTCGAGCGCCTCTCGCCGCGCTCACCCTCGGATATCCCGCTCGACCACGACCGGCCCGAGGAGCCGAAGCTTGGTGGGGGCGCGATCCCCATCTCCCTGTCGGCAGATCAGGTCGAGCGGCTCCGCCGGCTCGGCGAGGAGGCCGACGCGACGCTCTTCCAGGTGCTCGCCGCCGGCTGGGCGCTCCTGATCAGCCACTACGCGGAGCGGGAAGAGGTCGTCTTCGCGACCGCCGCCGACCTGCGCCAACGACCCGAATTCCAGTCCCTCTTCGGCTGCTGCCTGACGCCGCTGGTGCTGCAGGTCGACGTCGACCTCGACGCCCCCTTCGCCGATCTCGTCCGCCACACCCGCAACGAGCTGCTCGACGGCCTGGACAAGATCATCCCGTTCGAGCGCGTGGTCCGGCACCTGCCGCCCGCCGATGCGCGTTCCGGCAATCCCGTGTACCAGACGATGATCGTCCTCGAGCCGGCCTCCGAGTCGCCGGACCCGGCCTGGTCGCTGGTGATGATCGACCCCCTGCTGATCGACGCGGTGCGAACCTTCAAGCTCGACCTGGAGCTCCAGCTCCACGAAGAGACCGACGGCGCGCTGATCGGGCAGCTGATCTACAACCGCGACCTCTTCGAGCGGGACACCGTTCACGGGTTCGTCGAGCACCTGCTGGCGATCTGGACCGCGGTCGCCGCCGAACCGGGCATCCGGGTCGCGAAGATCTCGCGACCGGCCGAGCTGAAGTCGAGCTGACGGCACCGGGGCCGATCGCCGCCGGGCTCAGCGAGCGCGGAGGGCGGTGCGCAGCGAGTAGTGCGTGCGGACGATGTGGGGATGGCGCCGCGGGACGCCGCAGTGGGAGCCGAAGTCCTGGGTCCAGACGTGGGCGGCGCCGTGGCCCTGCAGGTCGCCGACCTCCACGGAGATGCCGACCTGGGAGTAGCGACCGAGGATGTTGGCGCGGTGCTCGGGCGAGTGGAGCCAGGCGACGAAGATCGCGCGGACGGTGGCCAGGTGGCCGGTGCCCCAGGCGATGTTCTCGCCCGCCCGCCAGCAGCGCGCGGAGAGGTAGCCGACCCGGCCCATCCAGTAGGTGAACTGGCGCCCGCAGGCATAGTGGCTGAATTCGTCGCAGCGGATGATGTCGTGGCTCTTGTCGGCCGCCGAGCGGTCGAGGCCGGTCGCGTCGCCGAGCCCGTGCAGGCCCATCCTCTGCCGGGCGAAGTTGGTCATGCAGTGCATCGCCCGCTCCTGGACGGCGGCCGGGTCCCGGAGGTCGGCCTGGTGGGCACAGACCGAGGTCGGGGCGACCAGGGTGCTCAGCCTGCGCGCCTGCGCGGAGCCCGCGAGGAGCGCCGTGGCGAGGGCCAGGGCGGCGAGGGCGACGATCAGCTTCCGGGTCATGCAGCATGACTCGACCTCGATCCCGCGCCGGTTACCGGCGGGACCCTTTTCTGGACCTTTGTTCTAGTCGGTCCTCGGGCGACGGCAAGGACGCTTGCGGTTCAGCCGCCGCCGAGTCGCGCCCAGACGGGCCGCGATGCGCTCAGCCGCCGCTGCGGGCGCCGAAGTCGACCGTGTAGGTCGCCGACCCGGCCTCGCGACCGGTCGGGTAGCCCCGGGAGACGCCGACCCCGGCGTCGCGGAAGCTGGGATCGAGGATGTTCGCCCGATGCGGCGGGCTGTGCATCCACTCCTTGAAGACCGACCAGGGCGAGCCGAAGCGCCGGCCCCGGCCGCCGCCGATGTTCTCGCCGATGACGTAGGCATTGGCGCGCCAGAGGTAGCCGGCCCGTGAGATGCGGGAGTCCATCGAGCCGCCGGGCCCTTCGTGGGCGAAGTAGTGATGGTGGACCATCGAGTCCGAGTGGCCGGTCGCCGATTTGCGCAGGTCGACGTTGAAGCGGAGCGGGTGCAGGTGGAAGTGGGAGCGGACGCGGTTGAGCAGACAGAGCTCCGACCGGCGCATTTCGGCCAGGGTCAACCGCGCGGGCGCCGCGTTCGCGCGGCCGCAGCGGGCGCCGTGCGCGGCGCTCGCGGGCGCCGCGGGCAGGAGCGAACCCGCGAAGAAGGCCGCCGGCAGGGTCGCCACGGAGGCCGCCCTGACCATGGGCCTTCTGAGAGCGTCGAATGATCGTCCACTCACAATTGGTCGGGCAGCTTACAGATCCGGTAACACGTCAACGTGAACGTCCTGCTTTTGCCCGCTCTGAGCGACTTTTTGGGCATCCGTTCAGGGTTCGGTGCGAGACTCTCGACGAATGCGGCGCCTCCTGCACATCTTCTCGATCGCCCTGATCACCGCGGGAGCCGTGGTGATCGCCGACGCGGGGCTGACGCTCGCCTACAAGGAGCCGCTGTCCTCGATCTACAGCTCGATCAAGCAGGGCGAAAAGGAAAGCCAACTGCAGTCGATCGAATCGGAATTCCTCAGCCAGGCCGACGTGCGCTCGATCAACCACGCGGTCAGCCGCGCGACGCGGCGGAAGGAACCGCGCACCCTGCACGAGAACATTGCCAAGCTGGCCCAGAAGCTGGTCGACGAATCGAAGCCGGGCGACGCGCTCGGCCGGATCGAAGCGCCGGGCATGGACGGGCTCGACATGGTCTTCGTGCAGGGGACCGACGACTCGAGCCTCCAGCTCGGTCCCGGGCACTACCCGGAAACCGCGATGCCGGGCCAGGGCAAGACGGTGGCGATCGCCGGTCACCGCACCACCTACCTCGCCCCCTTCCGCCATATCGACTCGCTGAAGCCGGGCGACAAGATCACCCTGCGGATGCCCTACGGCAACTTCGTCTACAGCGTCCAGAAGTCGGAAATCGTCGAACCCACCGACGTCGGGATCATCCACAACACCGGCTATGAGCGGCTGGTTCTGAGCGCCTGCAACCCGCTGTACAGCGCCGCCCAGCGCTACATCATCTTCGCCCGCCTCGTCCACACCGAACCGCGCACCGCGAGCTGACCGCGCCGCACCGCGGGCCGCGGCGCGGGCCGCGGCGGGTGAGTTCGCAGTAATCCGCGCATAGCGCGGATTACTGCGAACTCAAGGGGCGGTGCCATGTCGCGTTCGCACTTATCCGCGCTATGCGCGGAGAACTGCGAACGCCGAGCGCGGTCGTCGGCTGCGGGCCGCGGCGCTAGAAGTTGACCGGGGTCCGGACCACGATCGCTTCGAAGGTGGCGGCGGCGCCGCTGCCGTTGTTCGGTGCGCCGACCGAGATCGCGCTGATTTCGCCATCCAGTTCGCCGCATTTTTCGTCGGTCGCTTCGATCACCTGTTCGCCGCCCAGGTAGCCGCCGATCGTGCAGGTGCCCGCCTGGGCGCCGACGCCGCCGAGGACCCGCAGGCGCAGCACGTTGGCTTCGGTCGCTCCGCGTACCGCTTCGACCTGTTTTTCGATCGCCAGGTAGCGGATGCCTTCTTTGGTGATCCGCGCGATCTGGACCTTTTTCTGGGCCGGAAAGACGCGCAGCTCCAGCTTGTTGCCGCCGCCGCCTCGCAGCTGCAGGCCGACGAAGGTCTTCCTGGCGACCGTGGGAGGCGTTTCGGGCGAGATCCGCGCGGTGGCGGCGAGTTCGAGGTCGAGGCCGACCACCGGGGTCTTGTAGGCGCACTCTTCGGTCCGTTTGCCAACCGCGATCTTCAGCCCGCTCGCCGCCCCGCCGCGGGTGCAGCTGTGGCCGAAGAGCTTGCGGACTTCGGCGCGCTGCGCGGTCGTTTCCAGGGCGTTGCGGTAGATCGCGACGAAGGCGCCGGAGGCGGTGCCGGCGACGGCGAGGCCGACGCAGCAGGCGATCGCGGTGGTGAGCAGGATCTTGGTCTTCATGGCTCGGTGCCGCCGCGCGTTCTCACGTGGCGGATCGCCAACCTAAACACAGCCGGCGCCGAGGGTTGCGGCCGGGGCGTGCCTGGGCGGCGGATTTCGACCGCCGGATACCGCCTCGGTTTCCCAATTCCGGCCTCCCAAATATCATCAGTGACATGAGCCAACACCGACTTCCCGAGCGCGACCGCCCCTGGGTGATGCGCACGTACGCAGGCCACTCCGACGCGAAGCGCTCCAACGAGCTCTACCGGCGCAACCTGGCGAAGGGGCAGACCGGCCTCTCGATCGCCTTCGACCTGCCGACCCAGACCGGCTACGACCCCGACCACGTCCTCGCTCGCGGCGAGGTCGGCAAGGTCGGCGTCTCCGTCGCCCACAAGGGCGACATGCACCAGCTGCTCGACGGCATCCCGCTGGACGAGATGAACACCTCGATGACGATCAACGCGACGGCCGCCTGGCTCCTCGGCCTCTACGTCACGGTCGCCGAGGAGAACGGCGTCGAGCGCTCCGCCCTCTCCGGCACGACCCAGAACGACATCATCAAGGAGTACCTCTCGCGCGGCACCTACGCCTTCCCGCCCGAGCCCAGCCTGCGGCTGATCGCCGACATGGTCGCCTTCAGCGTCAACGAGGTGCCGCGCTGGAACCCGACCAACATCTGCAGCTACCACCTGCAGGAGGCGGGGGCGACGCCGGTCCAGGAGATCGCCTACGCCCTCTCCACCGCGATCGCCGTGCTCGACGAGGTGAAGGCGCGCGGCCAGGTCGCCGAGGCCGACTTCCCGAAGGTCTTCGGCCGCATCTCCTTCTTCGTCAACGCCGGCATCCGCGTGGTCGAGGAGATCGCCAAGCTGCGCGCGATGGCGGCGCTGTGGCGCCAGATCGGCGAGGAGCGCTACGGCGTCACCGACGAGAAGATGCTGCGCTTCCGCTACGGCGTGCAGGTCAACAGCCTCGGGCTGACCGAGGCTCAGCCGGAGAACAACATCCAGCGGATCGTGCTCGAGGCGCTGGCGGTGACGCTCTCCCGCGACGCCCGCGCGCGGGCGATCCAGCTGCCCGCCTGGAACGAGGCGATGGGCCTTCCCCGCCCCTGGGACCAGCAGTGGAGCCTGCGCATCCAGCAGGTGCTGGCCGAGGAGACCGACCTGCTCGAGTACCCCGACATCTTCACCGGCTCGGAGGTGATGGACGGACTGGTCGCCGAGCTCTCCGAGGGGGCGCGCGAGGAGATGGCCGTGGTCGAGAAGCACGGCGGTGCGGTCAAGGCGGTCCCCTACATGAAGGCCCGCCTGGTCGAGTCCCACCGCGAGCGCGTCGCCCGGATCGAGCGCGGCGAACAGAAGGTGATCGGCCAGAACTCCTACACCGAGACCGAGGACTCGCCGCTGACCGCGGGAGCCGACGGCGGCATCCTCACCCCCGACCCGGAGGTCGAGCGGGAGCGGATCGCGGCGCTCGAGGAGTGGAAGGCCGAGCGCGACCAGGACGCGGTCGACGCCGCCCTGGCCGAGCTCGCCAAGGTCGCCGCCGACGACTCCCAGAACATCATGCCCGCGACGATCGCCGCCGCCAAGGCGGGGGCGACGACGGGCGAGTGGGCGGCGACGATGCGCGAGGTCTTCGGCGCCTACCGCGCCCCGACCGGCGTCGACGGCGCCGCCCCGCCCGCCGACCGCTCCCAGCTGGAGGCGATCCAGCAGCGCGTCAACGAGGCCTCCGAGCAGATCGGCCACCGGATCAAGATCCTGGTCGGCAAGCCGGGCCTCGACGGCCACTCCAACGGCGCCGAGCAGATCGCCCTGCGCGCCCGCGACGTCGGCATGGAGGTCATCTACCAGGGCATCCGCCTCACCCCGGCGGAGATCGCCACCTCGGCGCTCCAGGAGGACGTCGACGTGGTCGGCCTCTCGATCCTCTCCGGCTCCCACCTGGAGCTGATCCCCGAGGTCGTGCGCCTGCTCGACGAAGAGGGCGTCGACGTCCCGGTCGTGGTCGGCGGGATCATCCCCACCGCCGACGCGAAGCGCCTCCGCGAGGCGGGCGTCGCCGGCGTCTACACGCCGAAGGACTTCGACGTCAACAAGATCATGCGCGAGATCGTCGACCTGGTGAGCGAGCGCGCGGGGGCGGGCGCGGCGGCGTAGCGCGGGCTCGGCGGCTCACCCCGAGGAGCCGACGAGCAGCTCGGTCAGGGCGCGTCGAGCGGCTTCGACCCTGGCGGCCGGCACGTCGGTTTCGTGGGCCGCCGTCGCGACCGAGCCGAAGAGGCTCGCGGCGATCGCCCGGGCCTGCCTGCCGAGGCCGCGCGCTTCGGCCAGCTTCAGGTACTCGTACTCCTCCCGCCCGTCCCTGATCCGCTTCAGCCGGATCGATTCGATCGGGATCGGCCGCCTGCCGCCGACCGCGATCGAGCCGTTGCCGCCGTCCGGCGTCCCCGCGTAAAAGAGGTTCCCGTCGCCGTTGCCGCCAGAGACGTATTGGTCGGTGGTCGCGGTGGCCAGGCTCGCCGTGGTCGAGTAGTAGAGCTCCCCGGTGAAGCCGTAGAGGAAGGCGAGCCACGACATCGCGCTCGCCTCGAACGGCGGCTGGTCGATCGCGTACCCGGGCCAACCGGTGAATTCCGCTCCCCCGCCCCCGGTGCACGAATACGAGGCGCATGAGGTGTAGGACCAGAGTTCGCGCCCCGGGGCCGCGCCCAGCCACCGCGCGTAGGCGGCCGCCGCGTCCGGGGGACGAAGCTTGAAGCCGCCCGGCGGATCGAGTTCGTTGATGATCGGGGCATACACGTCGACCCAAGAGGCGGACGGCCGGTATGGCGCCGTGACCAGCGCTCGCACCCCGGGCCAGCGCCGTTCGGCGCGCCGGGCGATCCCCGCGCAGCGCGTCCATTCCGCGGGCGTCGAGGGCTCGTCGCACGCGTAGAGGAAGAACCGCCCCGCGAAGCCGTCGCGCTCGGCCACGCGCCTCCACGCTTTCAGGCAATCCCCGCATTTGGGGCCCCACACCCCGATCGAGGTCAGCCGTGCCCCGGGCAGGCGGACGTGCGGGGCGGTGCCGTCCAGGAGCGGGAGAAAGTGCCTCTGGAAGCCGGTTTCAGGCGGGTCGCCTTCCAAGGAGTCAACCAGCGTCAAGCGATCGTCCAAAGCTGCTTCGGCGAACAGCGCGGTATCAGCCCACCGCTCTTCCTTCGTACAGCCGCCGAACGCTGCGCAGATCGGAGCCGGCTCGACGAAGAAGGCGCTTTTCAGGCTTGAGGTCGACGGGATCCCGAACGGCTCGATGGTCACTGTCACGGGCACCTCTGCGGCGGTCGCCCCTCCGGATGAAACGCGCACCATGCCGTGATAGAGGCCCGCGGGCTGCGCGGCGCCGGCGGTCACGTCGACCCAGATCGCCAGCTGACCGTCGGCCTTCACGTCGACGGGAAACGCGTCGCGCCGTTCACCGTAGAACGGGTCGCGCAACGGAATCAGAGCGTCGGGCCACAGCCCCTTCCCTCCTTCGGCGTCCGACGGGATTTTCACGTCGTAATAGGCCTCCCGATAGACGGACACCGCAGCCGCCGGGATCGTCGTCCCGCGCGGCCCCGTCAGCGACCCAGCTTCGACTTCGACGTCCCGCAACGGCCCCGCGATGCGCAGCTGATAGCCCACGGTTTCGTTCCGCGCCGCCGAGACCGAGACCGAGTCCGTACCGCCGGCAGGCACCGCCCCGGGCCGGAGGTCGACGAGCGGACCGAAGACTTCGACCGATGCTTCCTTACCACCCCGGAGGTGGAGGAGCACCGCAACCGCCACGACAAGGAGCACGGCGGCGGCCAGCGCGCCCCACACCAGGTGAGGCGGATGACGGCTGCCCCGCGATCGACTAGTCGCGCCGACCTGCCGACGGTTGCGCTTGCCCTGAGGCCCCCGGCACCATCCCGCGCCAAACCCGGTCGCAAAAGTCCGGCGTCGAGATCTCGTAGGCCCCATACCGACGGAAATTCTCGTTGAGCAACCCGCAGTCGAGCATGGACCACTCGCCGCGACTCACGGCCTCAGTCATCGCCGCGAGTGCCAATGCTCCCGCGTGGTCGACCCGGTGGAACATGCTCATGATCCCGAACGTTCCACCGACTGCCGGCCCCCAAAAGCCTCCGACAAGCTCGCCGTCCTTGTAGGCGCCGACCGTCGACAGGAAGCCCAACTCGTGAACCTCCCGGTACACGTCCGCGACGTCCTGGGTTATCCAGCCCTGGCGCCCCTCCTGGCAACCTTCGATGATCGCGCTGTGATCCTGCCCGAACCGAATCTCAAGGTCGAGTTTGCGCCTGATCGACCGCAGGCGCTTCGGGACTTTCGCGGTGTCTGCCGTGATCACCGCGCGATTGTCGAGACGGCGCCACTCGAATCTGCTGACCCGTCGCAATCCGAAAAGCAGCCATCCGCGGCTGTAGTTGGCGATGACCTCCGATGCCGTCGGCTTCGCGTCAAATGCCAGGCCGGCGCGAAAAGCGACGCGATCGACCGAATGAGAGGCCGAGCCAAGCACTCGCGCCGCCACGATCCGCACCCCCTGACGAGCATTTTGGAACTGGTCCTGCTGCTCCTGCGTAAGCCGTTCGTTCAAGGCATCTTTCATTTTCGGCACCAGGCTACAACGTCGGGTCGGATTCCACGCATGGCGCCCGGACGGGGTCATCGATTCCTTGATGCGCGGCCGCCGCGGGCCCAGGTGCCGGCTCGCTCCTCCCCGAACCGGTCCAGATCGCATAATGGGTGGATGAGCACCTCCGACGGCGACCGAGGCAGTTGGCTGCGCTGCTACCGCTGCTGGTCGCAGAACCTCGAGATCCAGATCCACTACGACGCGATCCGCCGCGTCGACCCGGAGACCGGCGCCCTCGCCGAAGGCGTCGACGAGGTCCAGGAATCGGTGGTCCAGTGCCTCGACTGCATGCACGACCAGCCCCACCTCACCTTCGAGGACGACCGCGTCGTGCCGCTAGGCGAGCGCTGGCCGAGGATGGTCGCCGGCACCCCGTGGGTCGCCTCCTGCACGGTGACGATCGACGCCGAGCGAGTCGAGACCTGCTCCGGCCCGGAAGCGGCCGAGTTCCTCACCTACGGCGCCTTCGGCGACGCGGGCGTGCGCGAGTTCTTCACCCACGTGCGCTTCCACAAGCACGACGAGGACCGGATCGTCGTCCACCTCCTGGTCGAGCTCTACGCCCGCTCCGCCCAAGAGGCGACCGAGGTGCTGGAGGAGGCCGCCGAGGGCGCGCTCGAGATCACCTCGCTGGCCGAGGAGTCGCGTCCCCCGGCCCACGCCTCGGGCGAGGGTCACTGAGCGCCGCGGCGCCCCGGGTAAGTCTCCTCGAGCAACCTGGCGGCATCCTCCACCCCGAAGATCTCTCGGAGCCGACCGGCCACCTCGTCCTCGCTTGCCCCTTCGGCCACGAGTTGCATGACGAGCACGCGCGCGCCGTGCGACAGGGTCGGCGTGTTGATCGCGACGCTCGGGGCGTGGTCGTCGGACATCATGGCGGCCAACTCGGCGACGTCGGACAGCACCATCTCCACCGCGCGGCGCGACGCCTCCGCCTGGTCTACCACTGCCTCGACCGCGGCGAGCGCCGAGCGGGCAGCACGCTCGATCTTGGCCAGCTCGACCGCCAGGTTCGGGGAAGCCTCGCGGGCCTCGATCTGTCGACCGGACTCCATCAACCCAGTTTCCCAACAAACCTTTAGCGCTGCTTGGAATAGCGCTTCTGCAGTCGGCGGATCGATGGTTCCCTAGGATTGAGAGCCGCCGCCCTCTCGAGTTCTTCGCGCCCCTTTTTCGGGTGCTTCGGCAGCAGCAATTCCGCCGCGAACAGGTAGGACGCGTAGTTATCGGGCTCGCGGTCCGCCGCTTCCGCGAACGAGTTCAGAGCTGCCTCGGCTTCGTGTCGGTTGGCCTCGACCAGCCCCCGCTGCAGTAGCGGTTCGACGTCGAACGGGTTCCACTCCGCAGATCTGTGGAAGTCCTCGATCGCCGCCGCCGATGCGCTGCCCTCCTCGGAGAGCCCGCGACTCAGGTAGCTGGAGGAGAGGAAGAGCGGGACGGCGCCCACCGCCAACACGGCGAGGACCAGGCAGATCGCCCAGCGGGCGGCGCGGCCCCGCGACGGGGCCACCGGGGAGATGCCAGGGCCCGCGGCGACGCCGAGCGCGTAGACGCCGAGACCACTCACTGCGGCGTACTGCCAGAACCAGTCGAAGCTGCCGTGGACGAACCACTGGGTCGCCGCCGCGGCACCTCCCGCCGCCACGGTTGCCGCCACAGGCCCGGCGCGCACCGTGCGCACCACTGCCCAGACGCCGCCGATGAGGAACACGATCAGCAGGATCAAACCCGGAAATCCGAGCTCGGAGAAAACGACTGCCTCGATGCTATGGGGGTCATGCGGGCTCTCGAGGCTCAGCCGATGGCGCAGGTAGGCCAGCTGAAAGGAGCCGGCGCCCCCACCCGTCAGCGGCTTTTCCAGCCCCTCGTCGATCGCCACGCGCCAGAAGTCGTGCCGATTCGAGCCGACATTCAGGCCGAACCGCGTGCCCTGGGAGTGCAGGTTGGGGTAGCCGACCTTGTCGAACTGCTTCACCCGCTGTTCGATGAACCCCACCGGCCCGCCGTGGCGGCCGAAGAAGACCGCACCCCCCACCACGACAACTGCCGCGACGGCGATGCCCAGCCCCCAGGTGAGACGCCGCACCTTGGTGGGTCCGAGGCGCACGCGCGGATCCACAGCGCCGAGGACGAGAGCCGCCAGCGCCAATGAGATCAGCGCCGACCAACCGATCGACCGGGCGGCGTGATGGAGCAGTGGGATCGCGCCGGCGTCCGGTTCGCCGTAGCGAAAGACCGCCAAGAGGCTGGAGAGGAAGGGGAGCACGGGCAGGGCGATAAGCACCAGCACGGCCGCAGCGCGAAGCCGTCGTGGAGTGGCGATCACGAAGACCAGCGCCGCGACGACAAAGGCGGGGATCGAGCCGCGGCTCTGACCCAGCACAGCGAGGTCGACGAGCAGCGTCGCCGCGCCGATCGCCAGCGCCCGCCAGACCCAGTGCAGCCGACTGCTGATCGCCAGACTGACGAGCGGCCAGAGGCAGATCAAGAAGAAGGCGACGTTGGCGTTGCGATATCCAATCGGGAAACGCAGCGTCGCATCGCCCTGCAAATACCAGCTGACGTCGTGGCCGGTGCCAAGGACGATCGTCGTCGCGAGTCCCACCACCGCGCCGGATACGGCCACCGGCAACAGCGCGAGGTGCATCTTCCCCGCCAGCGCCCGCGCCACCCAGGCCCCGATGCCGGCCAACGCGACGTAGACCGCGATCCGCTCCCCGTAGGCGAATGGCGCCGCCGGCACGTCGGTCCATATAGATGAGACAAAGGTGAGAACAGTGAGCCCGGCCAGCCCCAAGATCACCAGCCCGAACGGGCCGCGCAGGAGCGCCGTGATCGACATGTTGGCGACCAATATCCCGGTCAGCAGGAAGACCCCGATCGCGCCCGGGTAGAAGACCTGACCGAAATATGCGCCCTGCTTCCACTCCCACCAGGCGAAGAGGACGGTGACGAACGGGAGCAACAGCAATGCGACGATTGCCTGCGCGCTTTGACCCTCGGCAGCCGAATCTCCGATTGGCGACCCGCCCGTCCGGCCGTAATATTCCGGTTGGCGATGTGGTGGCTCGGCTGAGGCGGCTGACACCACGCGGCAAGGTACAGCACGAGCGGACCGCCTCCGCTGCAAGAATCAAGAGCCTCAAAGGGACTGCCGGCCCCCCGGCGAAAACCCGACAGCGATGCCGAACCCGATCAACGACACCTCCGACGGCTGGCTTCGTCCGCCCAGCGAGCGCGAGGGCCTGCAGCGCTACGCCGAGACGCTGCGCGAGCGGCTCTGGCTGATCGTCCTCGTCGTCGTGATCACGACGGCCGTCGCGGCTCTCTATGTGGCAACCGCGACCAAGATGTACACGGCCGAGTCCGACCTCCTCATCACCCCGGTCTCCAGCAGTGATCCGGTCCTCTCCAGCCTCGGTCTCATCAGCTCCAGCGCCGACCCGACCCGCGACGTCGAAACCGCCTCCCGCTTCGTCACCAACATCGAAGTCAGCAACGCGGTCGCGAAGAAGCTGAATCTGTCGGAAAGCGGCAAGGAACTGCTCGGCCAGGTCAGCGCCGTCCCGGTCGCGGGAAGCAACATCGTCGCCGTCACCGCAGAATCCTCGTCCCCGCAGCAGGCCAAGGAAGTGGCCGACGCCTTCGCCGGCACGGCGGTCGCGCAACGCACCGCCGAGATGCATGCCCAGATCAATGCCCAGCTCGAACGACTGGAAGCGCAGACCGGCGGCAAACAGAATGCGAACGAACTCTCGGTTGAAGGGGTGACCTCACTCCAGGGGCAAATCGCCGAGCTGCAGGTGCTCGCCACCGCGCCCGACCCGACGATTCGCGTACAGACCCACGCCACCGTGCCCACGTCGCCTTCCTCGCCGAAAAAAGCCCTGAGCCTGATCGGCGGCATCTTCGCGGGCCTGATCCTCGGCGTCGGCGCCGCCTTCGCCGCCCAGGCGCTGGACCCACGCCTGCGCCGCGAGGCGCAGCTACGTCGCCGCTACAGACTTCCGATCCTCGCCCGAATCCCGCGTGAAGGCGGCAGCACATCTCGCCCTCTCGGGCCGGAGCGGGTCAGCCCTGTGGTCAGCGAGGGCTATCGAACCCTGCGCGCGACTTTGATCGGCCTCGAGCGCCGCCGAACGGGAAACGTCATCCTCGTCACCGGGTCGTCGGCCTCCGAGGGCAAGACGACCACCGCGGTCAACCTTGCCGCTTCGCTGACCCTGGCCGGGAAACGGGTGATCCTGATCGAGTCCGACCTGCGTCACCCGGTGCTCGGCGACGTGTTCGGGATGGACGCCGAGGACGGCGGAGTGGTCAGCGTCCTGCTCGAGAACCAGACCCTCGAGCAGGCGTTGGTCCCGAGCGAGAAACACGGACCGAACCTCCACCTACTGCTCGCTGACTTCTCCGGCGGGTGGATCGCCGACCTCTTCTCGATCCCGACCGCAGCCAAAATGATCGACGACGCCCGCAACCTCGCCGACTACGTGATCATCGACTCGCCGCCGCTGAACGAGGTGGTCGACGCGCTGCCTCTGGCGCGCATGTCCGACGCCGTGCTCCTGGTCGCCCGTCTCGGCGTCACCAAACTCGACAAGCTCGCCCAGCTCGCCGAACTGCTCGACGAGAATGGCGTCGTCCCGACCGGCTTCGCGCTCGTCGGCACCCGCCGCCCGGGCCGCAACGAGTCTCACTATTACGGCGAAAAGCGCGACAGAGGGTCGTCGCGTCGGCTTCCCCGCCGCACCTCCGCGACGCGGTCCTGAGTGGCTCGAGGCTGTCCCCCGCGGAGCGGGAGTGGCGGGTCAGATCGATGCGGCGCGGGCCTTGGCCTTGACCGGAACCCTGGCGCCGGCGATCGCCGCGAGGCGACGGCGGGCGGTGGAATTGGTGCTTACCGCGACCCAACCCTTCTCGCCCCCCTTGAGGACGGCCCTGCCCTGGCCGAGCAACGAAACCCCTATACGCCTCGCGGCCCGGCCCTTGACCGCGGCCCTCAACTTCACCCGGCAGTCGGAGCTGCACACGACCAGCGCCTTTATCTTGCCATCGACCAGCCCGCGGGCCTTTTCCGGAGCCCGCAGCCGAATCACCTTGATGTGAACGTGCGCGCCGTTTGACCGCCGGCGGCCGACGGAGGGCGCTCTGCCCGAGTCCGGGCCAGAGATGCTGCCGGCATTTGACCCGCCGCCGCCGCCCGCCGGCTTTTCCTGGTGCCGCGGCGTGATCGGCGCTTCGGGCGTGACGGGTGCTTCGGGCGCGACCGGTACTTCGGGCGTGGCGGGTACTTCGGGCGTGGCGGGTACTTCGGGCGTGGCGGGGATTTCGATCGGTTCACTCGCGCCCGTCCCCGCTTCGACCGCCGACCCGAGCTGTTCGTGGGCGCTCAGCAGCGCCGCAACGGAAACGTTGGCGCTCTGTGACGCGGTCGCTTCGGGACCGAACAGACCGGTCACCACCGAGCGCGCGTAGCTCGCCTGGCCGTCTTCCCTGAGCAGGCGCAGATATTCGTAGTCCTCGCGGCCATCGCGGATCCGCTTCAGGCGGATCGATTCGATCGGGATCGGGTTGGCGCCGCCGACCGCAATCGATCCGTTGCCGCCGCCCGGCGTCCCCGCGTAGAACAGGTTGCCGTCGCCGTTACCGCCAGACACGTACTGGTTGGTGGTGGCGGTGGTGAGGCTCTGGGTCGTGTTGTAGAGGAGTTCGCCCTGCGCTCCATAGAGGAAGGAGAGCCAACCCATGGCGCGGGCATGGGTCGCAGGCGCATCGATCGCGTAGCCGGGCCAACCTTCGAAGGAGGAGCCTTCGCTGCTGTCGCAGCTGTAGCTGCGACAGGAGGTGTAGAGCCACATTTCTCGCGACGTTCCGGAGGACAGGAAGGACGCGTAGCCGGCCTGTTGCTGCGGCGAGGACATCGCCGAGCCGATGTCGTTGATCAACGGGGCGAAGGTGGTGACGTAGGAGGCCGCCGCAGGGTTGTAGCCGGCGGTGACCAGGGTGTGAACTCCCGGCCAGGCACTAGTCGCCTGTGCGGCATTCGAGCTGCATTCTTCCCACTCTCTTGCGCTTTCCGGCTCGTCGCAGATGTAGTCGAAAAAGCGTTCGGAGAAGCCATACGTGGCGGCAGCGGTCTTCCATTCGCCGATGCAGGATCCACAGGACGGCCCATAGGCCTCGACCGAGGTCAGCTTCGCTCCGGGAAGGTCTACCCGCGGATCGGTCCCGTTGACCAGCGGCGCGAAATACTCGGCGAAGTACGGACTGCTCGGGGCGCCCGCGTAGGCATTGGCGATCGTGATCCGGTTGTTCAGGCCGGCCTCGGCGAAGAGCGCGTCCGCCTGCCAGGCCTGGGCAGCGCTCGTGCAGTTCGAGCGGCCGGTGAAGGCGGTGCAGACGCTGCTGGTCTGCAGGAAGAAGGCACTCTTCAGCGAGGACGTCGCCGGCAGGTTGAAGTCACGGACGGTGAGCGACACCGGGACAGTGGCGATCGTCCCTTCGCTGCCGCTCACGGCCAGCGTCCCCCGGTAAGCGCCGGGCGTCTGGCCGGCCGGGACGAGGACATCAACCCACACCGCGAGCTGCCCCCCCGCGGCGATTTCGACCGGAAAGGCGTTGCGGGTTTCGCCGTAGAAGCTGTCCTTGGCCGGAATCAGCGCGTCCGGCCACTCGCCGACTTCGCCTTCACCGTTGGATCGGGTGGTGACCCTGTAGTAGCCCTCGCGGTAGAGGCTGACGTCGGTCGTCGGGACCGTCGCGCCACCCGGACCGGTCAAGGCCGAGGCCAGTTCGACCGAGACGCCTCGCGCGGCGCTGCTGCCGGCCTGTATGAGGAGCTGGAAAGACTCGGCCTCGTTCCCGGCGGCGGCGATCGTCGCGCTCGACGTTCCGCCGCTCGGGACCACCTTTTCGGGACGCAGGTCGACGAGCGAATTGAAGACCGTGACGCTGCGACCGGTCGCAGCGGTGGCTCCCGCCGGTAGGAGCCCCGCGAAGAGGGCCATGGCAAGAGCGGCGCAGAGGCTGGAGCGAATGACGGAGGGACGGAGCATCGCCTCCAACGCATCGACGCGATCCCGCCGCCGCTGAGGGAGAAGCCGGGGCTAACCCAACAGATGTCCGTCGCGGCAGTGGACGCTCTTCCGAGCCCGGCGGAAGGGGACGCCCCCATTGCTGCGAAAATTGGCTCATGACCGCGCGAATCCCTCGTAGCGAAGTGTGGATCGTGACGGTCAGCGCGCTCTTCGCGGTGATGCTCGGCCTCCTGGCAGGGGTCGAAGCGAAACTGGCGATCTCCGCGGCGCTCGGCCTCGCGTTCACCCTGTTGGCTCTGACCAACCTCCCACTGGGCCTCGCTGTCTTCACCTTCCTGGGCTTCGTCGTCGTCCTACCCAACTTCGCGGGCCAGACGCTGAGCGTGATCAAGATCGCGGCCCTGCCGCTGCTGGTCTCGTGGCTGGCGACCGTCTCCAAACCGGAAAGCGACGAAGAGACGCTGCTCTCCGCGCATCCCGCCCTCTCCGGGGCCATGTTCGCTCTCGTGGTCTGGGGCCTCGCCAGCGTCGCGTGGGCCGAATTCCCGTCGCTGGTCCTCACCGCCGACTTCCGCTTCACCCTGGCCATCATCCTCGTCTTCGTCGTCTTCACCGCGGTCCGCAGGGAACGTGACGTCTCGATGATCGCCGTGGCGATGATCCTTGGCTCCGTTGCCGCCGCCCTCTACGGATTTCTCCACCCGGCGGCAACCGAAGCCGGCCAGTTGGAACGGCTGAGCGGAACCCTCGGCAACCCGAACGAACTTGCTGCCGCGCTGGTCGTCGGCATCGCGCTGGCGGGTGGCTTCGCCATCACGGCAAGAGGACCGATGGAACGCGGCCTGGCCCTGCTGGCGGTCTCGGTGTGCTTGGTCTCGATCCTCCTCACCGGCTCGCGCGGCGGGTTGATCGCCCTGGCGGCGATGCTGATCACGGTGATCGTGCTCGGCAAAGGCCGGCGCCTGCCACTGATCCTGGTCACGCTCCTCTTCGTCATCGTCGGGATCGGGTATGTCGTCGCCGTGGCGCCCAAGCAGAGCCGGGAACGGTTCCTGCACCCCGGCACCGGCACCGGCCGCACCGACATCTGGACCGTCGCCGAGCGGATGATCGGCGACAACCTGGTGCTCGGCGTCGGGGCTGGCAACTTCACCTCGACCTCAATCCACTACCTGCTGCAGCCGGGGGCGCTCGAACACAGCGAATACATCTCCGGCAACCCCACCATCGCCCAGAGCATGTACCTCGAAGTCCTGGCCGAGCTCGGGCTCCCGGGCATCGGCCTTTTCGGCGGGATCATCATCACCTGCCTCGGCTGCATGCTCGCGGCCCTCTCCCGTTTCCGGGCGCTGGCCGACAGGCGCATGGCCATCTTGACGATCGCGGTCACCGCCGGCGTCATGGGCTTGCTCGCCGACGACATCTTCTCCTCCGCGCAGTATTCGCGGAACCTCTGGCTCTTGCTCGGGCTCGGCCCGGCGCTGCTGGCGATCGCCAAGCGCCGCCAGGCCGCCACCGAGGTCGAGGGGACCTGACCTTGGATGACCCCACCGGGGACCTGCTCTCACCGGGTCAGGCACCCTCACGCAACACCCTTTATGCGCTGATCCAGCAGATGCTGGGCGCGGGCTTCACCGCCGCGCTGACCCTCTTCCTGGTCCGCGAGCTCGGTCCGCACGAATACGGCATCCTCGCCCTCGCCGCGAGCATCGGGACGATCGTCCTGATGCTGTCCGACTTCGGCATCTCCACGTCTGCTGCCCGCTACGTCGCCGAGGATTCGCGCAGCCGCTCCCACGCCGCCGCCGTACTGCGCACCGCGATCGGGCTGAAGCTGCTGATCGTGGCGCTGACCACGGTCATCCTGGTCGCCCTGGCGCCGGTCCTCGCCGACGCCTTCGGCACCTCCGCCCTCACCTGGCCGATCCGGCTGATGGCCCTCGCGGTCGCCGCCCAGGGGTTCGGCAGCCTGCTGATCACGATGTTCACGGCGATGGGTCGCGTCTCGCTCGGCTTCGGCTACACCTTGGTCGAGTCGAGCGTGGAAGCGTTCACCGCCGCCGCGCTGGTCCTGGCCGGTGCCGGCGCGGCCGGGGCGATCGCTGGTCGGGCGATCGGCTTTGCCACGGCTGCCGTCCTCGCCTTCGTCCTCGTCGTCCGGCTGATCGGCCGCCCGGCGATCCGAGCGTCGAAGGGCAAAGGCTTTCCGCGTCGGAGGATCGCCACCTACGGCTTCGCCCTGCTGGTGATCGAAGGCGCCTTTGCGATCTTCGACCGGGTAGACGTGCTGGTCATCGGCGCGATGCTCGGGTCCACCGCCGCCGGGCTCTTCGAAGCGCCGATCCGCCTCGTGACGCTGATCAAGTATCCGGCGCTGGCGATCGCTGCGGGCTTCACCCCGCGCCTCGCCGGCGACCGCGACCACGATGAGGTCGAACGCTTCCTCGCGGCGCTGCGGATCGCCCTCCTCTTCTACCTATTCGCCGCCACCGCGGTGCTGGTCTGGGCGAAGCCGATCGTCGACCTGCTGCTCGGCTCAAGCTACGGCGAATCGGTCGCGGTGCTGCGCGCCTGCGCCCCGGTCGTCATCTTCTCCGGCCTCAGCCCGATCCTCGCCTCGGCGGCAAACTACCTCGGTGAGGCCCACCGCCGGGTCCCCTTGGCACTGGCGGCCCTCGGCCTGAACGTCGCCATCGACCTAGTGCTGGTACCGAGGATCGGCATCGTCGCGGGGGCGATCGGCACCGGCATCGCTCTGCTCGTCTACACCGTGGGCCATATGCGGATCTGCGCCCGGGCGCTCGAACGCTCGTTCCGTCCACTGCTCCCGACCCTTGCCACCGGTCTGCTGGGGGGATTCGCGGCGGGCATCGTGCTCTTCCTGATTGGTACTGGCTCGGTTGGCCCGATCGGCTGGCTGATCGCGGTCGTCTGCAGTCCCGCCGCCTACGTCGGCGTGCTGATGGCGACCGGCGAGGTAACCGTAAGCGAGCTGCGGTGGATCTTCGGCCGAGCCCGAGCCGTCGCCGCTTCCAGGTAGGCTAAGTCGCGGTTTGGCTACCCGGACCCGAGGTCGAGTCTTGATGGTTGTCAGGCCGAGCAAAGGCGGAGCGTTCGGCCACGCCGTAAGACTCAGCCGCGAGTTGATCGCGCGCGGGTACGAAGCGGCCATCTGCGGGCCCCACGGACACCTCTCCGAGGGCCTCGACGTACCGGTCTTCGATGTCGCGATCCCGCGGCGCCCGCACCTGGTCCACCACCCGACCGCGGTGGCACGGATCGGCTCCATCTTCCGCCGCTACGCACCGGACGTCATCCACGCCCACGGCTCCCAGGGAGGCGTCGCCGCGCGCCTCGCCCGGGTCGCCAGGCCCGAGAAGCCGCTCGTCTTCTCACCCCACAACTTCGCCTTCACCAACTACTTCACGAATCCGGTCGAGCGGGGCCTCTACCGCTCGATCGAGGTGGCGCTGGCGCCGCTGGCGACCCGCTTCCTCTGCGTCTGTGAGGCCGAGCGCCGGGTGGCGGCAACGGTGGCGCCGAAGAGTCGCCTGCGGGTCGTCCACAACGGCATTGAACCCCTCCGGGCCACCGCCCCCGACCCCGCCCTGGCGGCACTTTCCCGCCGCGGGCCGCTGATCGGCGTGGTGGCCGAGATGCAGCCGCCGAAGGGCCTGTCCAGCCTGATCGCGGCGATGCCGGAGATCCTGGCCGCCCGCCCCGACGCGACCCTGGCGATCGCCGGCGACGGTCCCGAACGGGTCGATCTCGAAGCCGAGATCGCCGACCTCGGGGTCGGCGGACAGGTTCTCCTGCTTGGCTCGATCGACGGTGTCGCCGGATTGATCGGCGCATCCGACGTCTACGTGCAGCCGGGCTGGTCGGAGTCCTTCCCGTACTCGGTGCTGGAGGCCATGAGCCTCGCCGCGCCGATCGTCGCCACCGACGTCGGAGGCGTCGGGGAGGCGATCGAGGACGGCGTCACCGGCCGCCTCGTAGCCTCGAAGGATCCGTCAGCCCTGGCGCGGGCCGCACTCGACCTGCTGGCCAACCGGCAGGCGGCGAGGCGCCTTGGCGCCGCTGCCCGCGAGCGGATGATGTCCCGCTTCCGCCTTTACCAGATGGTCGACGGGACGCTCGATGTCTATCGCGAGGTGGGGCTGCCGTGAGTGCCGCGCGCCCGCTCCGCGTCCTGCACGTGATCACCGGCTTCTACGCCGGCGGCGGCGCCGAGACCCTGCTGCTGCGCCTGCTGGAAGAACTAACCGCCGAGGAGCGCCGCGGCCACCAGGTCATCTCGCTGCGGCCGCAGGGCTCGCTCGCCCCGGCGGTCGAAGCACTGGGGATCCCGGTATCCGGCCTCGGCATGAGCGAGACGCCCGCCGCCGCCGACGCCAAGCGGGTCCGCGAACTGGCCCGGGCGATCCGCCGTTCCGACGCCGACGTGGTGCAGACCTGGATGCTCCACTCGAACATCCTCGCCGGACTCACGGGAAGAGCGGCCGGCCAGACACCGATCGTCTGGGGGGTACACGTCAGCAAGGTCACGCGACAGACGCTTGGGACGGCGGCCTTCGTCCTTCAACGAGTCGAGGCCCTGTGCTCATGGTTCGTCCCAACGCGGATCGTCGCCTGCTCGGCAAGCGCCCAGGAAGCGATGGAACATCTCCACTATCGCCGCAAGCTCCTGATCACGATTCCCAACGGTTTCGACATCGAGCGCTTCAAGCCAGACCCCGAGGCGGGGTACGCCGTACGCCAGGAGCTCGGCCTCGCTCCGGAGCAGACCGTGATCGGCCACGTCGCCCGCTTCCATCCGGTGAAGGGCCACGCTGCGCTGCTCGAGGCGGCGCCGGCGGCCCTCGCCACCGACCCCGACGCACGTCTCATTCTCTGCGGCGACGACGTCACCCTCGAGAAACCGGAGTTGGCGAGGTTGGTCGAGCCACTTGGGGAGCGAGCGATCGTGCTGGGGCGACGAAACGATCTTCCGCGGCTCCTCAACGCCTTCGACTTCGCCGTCTCATCCTCCTCGAGCGAGGCACTCCCGCTTGCGGTCGGCGAGGCGATGGCCTCCGGTCTGCCGATGGTCGCCACCGACACCGGTGACTCCAAGCTGATGATCGACGACACCGGCATCGTCGTCCCGGTCGGCGACGAGATGGCCCTGTCGGCGGCGATCGCCGAGATGATGGCCGCCGGGCGCGAGAAGCGGACCGAGCTGGGCCGCCGGGCCCGCGAGCGAATCCGCTCCCGCTATGCGATGACGGTGATGGTCGACGGCTACCGGCGTGTCTGGGAGGAGGCGATGGCGACTCCCGACTGACTCGCGACGGCGGCCAGGACCTCGCGCCAGCGCCCGCAGACCACCGCGGGCGAATGGCGCTCCTCGACGTAGGCGGCGCCGTTGGCACCGAGCTCGGCGGCCGTTCCGGGCTCGTCCCAGAGCCGCCGCGCACCGGCGACGAAGGCGCCCCAGTCCCCGCCGGCAGCGATCCCGAGGCGGCGCTCGGCGACCAGGCCGTCGGGATCGAACGCGAGGGTGAGGACCGGCACAGCGCGGGCCCAGGCCTCCAGAAAGACGTTCGGCATCCCCTCCCAGAGGGAAGTCGAGACGATCGCCACGGCGCGTGCCGCCCGCGCCAGCACCTCCTCGCGACGTAAGGCCCCGGTCAGCTCCACGTTGTCCAGCTCGGCGGCGCGCCGCTGGATGTCTGCGAGCAGGTCCGGTTCGGTGTCGACGCCTTCGGTGGCGACCATCGTGAACCTCGCCTCCGGTAGTTCGGCGGCCAGGCGCAGAAACTCGAGTGGCTGCTTGTACGAATTGACCCGGCTGACCCAGAGGAACCGCCGGTCGAACTTGGCGCTCCCCGATAGCGGCCCGGCGGGCTCGGTGAAGCTCGGGATCAACTCGAGGCGTCTTTCTGCGCCGAGCAGCTCGCGCGCCATCTCAAGCTGACGCGCGCTCTGGACGACGACCGCGTCGGCGCGCCGCAGGCCGTGAAGGTAGATGGCGTGCTTTCGTCGGGAAACGGCCGGCGTCTCGGCCAGCAGGTCGAAGTCGTTGGCGGCGGAGAAGATGAGGCCGCGCCGGTACAGACGGCAGAACTCGGCGACCAGACCGACGAAGATGGCGCTGCCGCGCAGCACGTAGACGGCCGCATCGGCGTTGCGCAGCGCTCGCCACAGCGCCCCCGCCTCGCGGATGCGGTCGAGCCCGCCGCCGGCATGGTAAGCGGAGCGGCTGATCACGGTCGGCGCCGGCGCCGGCAACTCGATCGGATCGGCGACCGGCAGCACGATGTGGGCGGTGCGGACGCCGCACGCCGCCAGCTCGCGGGCGAGTATGGTCATCTGGATCTCGGCCCCACCCCCCTGGCGCGCACCACGGTCGTAGTAGCCGGCGGCGAATGGCGAGTAGATGGCGACGTCGTGCCTCAAACCGCTCCGTCGGCGCTCAGGCGAATTCTTCGGCGTGAGCAACTTGCCGAGCGAGCCCCTCGCGCAGATCCACCTGCGGCTCGTAACTGAGGTCCGCGCGGGCACGCGCGGTGATAGCGCCGGTGCGCCGCGCGTCGCCCTTCATCGCTTCCAGGTATTCGACCCGGAGAGGCTTGCCGGTCAGCTCGCCGATCACGTCGATCACCTCGTTGACCGTCGTCTCGCTGCCGCCGGCGATGTTGTAGACGCCGCCCGATTCGCCCCGCGTGGCGCCGGCGTACGTCGCCTCGACGCAATCTCCGACGTAGGTGAACTCGCGGATCTGCTCGCCGTCACCGAAGATCTTGATCGTGCCGTCCGACAGCGCCGCCCGGATAAACCGGTTGAAGGCCATGTCGGGGCGCTGTCGCGGCCCGTAGATCGTGAAGTAGCGGAGCGCCACCGTGGAGAGGCCGAAGGCCTGCGCGTAGATGCGCACGAGCTGCTCGCCCGCCAACTTGGTGACCCCGTAGGGGGAGATCGGCGCCGGCAGGTCGTCCTCCGCAGTCGGATAGCGCTGCGCGTCGCCGTAGATCGAGGACGACGATGCGTAGACGAAGCGCCCGGTCCCGATCACCTTGCAGGCCTCGAGCAGCCGCTGGGTGCTGCGCACGTTCTGGTCGACGTAATCGCCAAAAGTGTCCCCCCAACTCGCCCGCACACCGGGCTGGCCGGCGAGGTGGAAGACGACATCGATGCCGTCCAGGAGCGGCGCCAGGTCGACCACGTTGAGATCACCCTCGACGAATTCGAAGCCCTGGGCGGCCACCGCCTCGAGGTTTCGCCGCTTCAGGGCGGGGTCGTAGTAGTCGGTGAGCGCGTCGATGCCGACCACGGTGTGACCGTCCGCCAGCAGACGCTCGGCCAGAGTCGAGCCGATGAAGCCGGCGGCGCCGGTCAGTAATGCCCTCATCGCGCGGAAGATTAAGCCGGAAACCGCCGAGGCGTCGGCAGATCGCCCGGACGGGCGCCAAGCTGCGACGGACGCGATCGGTCGGCCCGACACCTCACTGCGGCCGATCCCACGATCGGCCGCATAGACTGGGCCTCGAATTGGCTGTGCCTCGCTCCGCTCGACACGCGATGCTCGCGGCCGCCCTCGCCGGGCGCGGCTTGGCCGAGCGCAGTGACGAGCTGATCGCTCGCTTCGCGCCCGCCGATCGCCCCGGCCTCGTCATCTTCCTCATGCACTGCGTCTTCGCCGACGAGCGCGAGGTCGAGCTCGGCGTCATCGACCCGCACGAGCGTGCCACGCCCGCGGGCCTCAACCGCCTGATCGCCTACATGCGCGACCACGGCTACCGCTTCGTCAGCGCCGCCGAGATCGAGGCGGGCCTCTCCCCCGGAGGCCTCTACGCCCACCTGAGCTTCGACGACGGCTTCGCCAACAACCTGCATCTGCTCGACCTGCTCGAGCGTCAGGACGCCCACGCGACCGTCTTCCCCTCCATCAACCACATCCGCGAGGGCCGCAACTATTGGTGGAATGCGCTCTACCGCGAACGCAACCGGCGCGGCCAGCTCTCCTCGCTGGCCGCGGAGACGGCCGCGTTGCGACAGCTGACCGACGCCGCGGTCGACAGGTACCTGGTCGACGCGTTCGGCCCAGGAGCCCTGAAGCCGAGCGGTGACATCGACCGCCCGCTCACCATCGAGGAGCTACGGCAGCTCGCCGCCTCGCCCCGGGTCGAGATCGGCAATCACACGCTCGACCACGCCGTCCTGACCAACTACCCGCCGGCCGAGGCCGAAGCTCAGGTCGCGGGGGCGCAGGACTGGCTGAGCGAGACGCTCGGGCAGCGTCCGATCGCGATCGCCTATCCGAACGGCAATTACGACGACCGGGTGGTCGAGATCTGTCGGCGGCAGGGCCTCCGACTGGGCCTGACGGTCACGGCCGGTCGCAACCTGCTGCCGGCGGGCGCGCCGGAGCTGATGCGCCTTGAGCGGTTCCGGGTCGTGTTCGACCGACGCCTCGAGCGGCGGATGAGGGCCGTCCGCAGCTCGATTCAGCTGACCGCGGGAGCGCGGCGGCTGGCCGGCGGACTCGCCCTCAGGGGAGCTCGCCCGTCTGGCCGAGGATGAACTGCTCCTGAGGCGCGTCGACGCCGAACTGCACGCCGGCCAAGGACACACGGACGTTCTCCAGCAGGATCAGGAAGTCAAAATAGACCGAGCGGTGTTTGAGGTAGTAGAGGTCATGGCAGAGCTTCCAGCTGGTGCCCTGCTCCGAGCCGCCGTAGCCGCAGGAGGCCTGCGCCCAACCGGCAAGCCCGGGCTTCACCAGGTGTCGACGGTCGTAGTAGGGAAGCTGGCGCTCCAGGTCGACGATCAGCTGGCGACGCTCCGGGCGAGGACCGACGATCGTCATCTCGCCGCGCAGCACGTTGAGGAGCTGCGGCATCTCGTCGATGTGCAGGCGACGCATGATCGCCCCGACCGCGGTGACTCGATCGTCTTCGTCCCGGGACCACTGGGCGCCCTGCTCCTCGGAAGTGACCCGCATCGAGCGGAGCTTCACCATCTCGAATTCCTTGCCGCGCTCCCCGACGCGACGCTGGCGGTAGAAGATCGGCCCCCCGTCCGTCAGCTTCACGGCGATCGCAAAGCCGATCAAAAACGGCATCATGACGACCAACATCAGGCTGGCCACGACCAGGTCGAAGATGCGCTTCGAGGCCGGCGATCCGGCTCTGTAGCGGGGATGCAGCAGGTACTGAAACCAGGCCGAGGTGGACTGCCCGAGCGGGACGTGACCCAAGAGCTCCTCGTAGAGTTGACTTGCCTCGAGCATCCGCACCGGCAGGTCGAGACAGCTCTCGGCGACCCGCTCGAAAAGCTCGAGGCGGGGGACGTCGGCCTCCGGGCCAGGCGCCCCGCTCGAGTGCACCAAGAGTTCGATGTTGTGCTTCTCGACCACCTCGCGGATCTGGCCGAGAGACCCGAGCCAATGGGGCCCGGCGCTCGGTTCCGCGGCCGGGGGAGTCTCGGCCAGCCACCCCACGACCTCATAGAAGGTGAGCTTGGCTTTGCCGAGCTCGTAGGCCATCCCGGTCGCGATGCCAGGATGACCGATCATCGCCACCCGTACGTGCCGCGACGACTCGAAGCGGCCCGTGACCCAGGCCGCCACCGCCATCACGAACCAGGCGCCGATCAGCGGCGGCACCATGTCGATGGCAAGGATCGGTCGGTCGAACAGCGACAGGACCAGAAGCGCCAACCCGATGCCCACGGCGGGGACCAGGGAACGCACCACGAGCGAGGCAAGGGGCATCAGGTGGAGCGGAATCCTCTCACGCTCCGCCGCCAGGCTCGTCGCGACGATCGCGGCGAAGACGATCGCGCCGACGCCGAGATTCCCGAGGCGGCTGCCGGCCATCGCCCCGGCCGCCACGGCCGGGGCGATGGTGAAGGCGACGGTCCCCAGGATCCGGCGCGCCCGCAGCGCCGTCTGGTAGGGGTAGGCAGTCCCGTCGCCCAATGCGGCTAGCTCCTCATGTCTCCGGAGGCAGTCAGCCGACGCAGGACGAGGCCGGTGGCGACGAGCGCAGCAGCGACTGCAGCGAGAATTCCGACATCGAGTCCGGTGAACGGCAGGGTGCTGCCTCCGGTCGTGGTGGCCGCCGGCACGGCTGCTTCGGTTTCGACGACTGCCGCGACGGGCTCTTCGGCCGCCGGTTCGCTTTCGCCACCGACCGGCCCGTTGCCTTCACCGCCGCTGCCCTGCACGCCGGCGACCGAGCAGTACTGGGCCGCGGTCGGGTCGTTCCCCGCGTTCGAGCAGTCTTCCTTGGCCATCGCCTGGGCGGGCAGGGCAACTACGGCCGCAACCACACCGAGGACGAGAGCCAGTCGCAGTCCCGATTTCAGGTTATGGGCTCCGATCACCACTTCTTCTCCTTTTCTTCAGCCATGGCCAAGATCAGGTCCGCGGGCACATTTGCGCCCAAATTCGGATGGAACTCCCCGAAATGGAGACGAACTCTTTCGACCAAAGCCCCTTCGCGATCCGCGGTGATCATCGTTCCGCATTCGCATCGGAGGCTTAACTGAGTTTCTTTAGTTTCAAGCGTCAAGTCGTTGAACATTCCGGTCGATCATGCCGGAGAACGGTTCCGTCACCGCCTCGCTAGCGTATCTATAGCGTTTACATGATGGCCGAGACGACCAAGCTCACCGCTTCCCGAATCCAGCTCTGCGGACGTCTGAAAGTCGACGTCGGGGGCAGGCACGTGACCCCGCTCCTGCGAGGAAGGCAAGGCCGTGCGCTGCTCGCCTACCTCGTCCTCAATCGCGGACGGACCGTCAGCAGGGAGGAGCTGATCGACGCAATCTGGGGCGAGAGCTCGCCCGCGGACCCATCGGCGGCACTGCGGACCCAGCTTTCGCACTTGCGCAACGCCCTCGGTCGCGAGGCGATCGCGGGCCGTGAAACGATCGAGCTGCGACTGCCGGAAAATACCTGGATCGACGTCGAGGCCGCCGAGCGCGCGATCCGTGTCGCCGATGCCGCTCTGGCCGACCGAGACTGGAAAGACGCCTGGATCCAGGCCCACATCTCGCTCAACATCGCGGGCCGCCCCTTCCTCGCCGGCTTCGAGGCCCCCTGGGTCGAAGAATTGCGCGACGACCTCGCCGAGCTGGAGCTCCATTCGCGCGAGGTGATCGCGGCCGCCGGCATCGGTCTCGGCGGATCGGAGCTGCCGGTGGCGGAACGTTCGGCGCGGGCGATCATCCGCGCGGCACAGTTCCGCGAGACCGGCTACCTCTACCTGATGAAGGCGCTGGTCGCATCGGGCAACACGGCGGAGGCGATGCGGACCTACGATCGCCTCCGCACGCTGCTGCACGAGGAGCTCGGCACCGCGCCGGGTGACGAGATTCAGGCGCTACACCGACAATTGTTGCGTTAGGCCCCGTCCCCGGGCCGCCGCGGGACCAGCACCAGCCGCTTGAACTCGGCAACCAAGACCCCGTCCTGGTTGAGAACACGGGTGTGAACCTTGACGATGCCACGGTCCGGCTTGGAGCGGGACGGCTTGACCTCGAGCACCTCGGTCTCACAGAACAGCGTGTCGCCGTGGAAGACCGGATTCGGGTGGCTGAGCTCTTCGGTCGCGAGGTTGGCGATCGCCTTGCCGGAGACATCGGAAACCGACATACCGAGCGCCAGGGAATAGACAAGCGGGCCGACCACGACGTTCTTGCCCTGCTGGGACTCCGAGGCGTAGACGTCGTTGATGTGCAACGGATGGTGGTTCATCGTGATCAGGCAGAAGAGATGGTCGTCAGCCTCGGTCACCGTCTTGGCGGGCCAGTGCTTGTAGACGGCGCCCTCCTCGAACTCTTCGAGGTAGCGGCCGTAGCTGTGCGCGCCGCTTGCCTCGCGCTCGGCCTGATCGGTGGTGAACTCGTACGTTTCGCTGCTGCTCATTCAGGGCACTCCCGTTCGGTATTTTGCGCTGCGCATCCTAGACAGCGCCACCGTCGGGAGCGGCGACGAGCCCGCGCTCCCCCTTCTCGGCGTAACCGAGCCCGGAGCCCTCGAGCACGCCCAGCGGCAGGCCGATGCCCGCGCCGATGAAACCGGGAGGGGAACCACCGATCTCCCGCTTCCACCACTCGCGTTCGAAGAAGGTGGCCACGAGGTCGAGATCGTCGGCCTCGTGGACGTAGACGCGGCCGCCCCGCGCCAGCCGCGGCCAGATGGCGACGAGGCACGGCCGCAGCGAGTCGATCAGGTCGACATCGAGGAAGGCCATCGCGACAGGCGTATCGAGGCGCGCCATGCTCTCGTGGAAGTAGCCCTTCAGAAAGTCACAGACCTCAATGGCGCCGTGGCGGCGCAGGTTTTCCTTGACCAACTCGATCGATCCGGACGAGAATTCTCCCTCTTCGTAGTGCGAGGCGGCCCCACGGGAGACGTGGTGCGGGGACGCGTGGGAAGCGTCGTAGTGGGCGATCGGTGGAAGCCCTTCGAAAGAATCGCAGATCAGCAACCGGCGTCCGACCGCGTTGCACACGAGCGAGAGATTGACCGAAACGGCCCCTTTGAAGCAGCCGCATTCGACCACGGCGCCCTCTACCTCGGGCGGGATTTCCAGGATCGCCTTCGCCAGCTCAAGGTGCTCAACAATCGTGCTGTCGGCGCGCTCAACGGTGTGATTGTTGACCCTGAAGCGGTAGACGAGAAGCAGCCTCTGACGGAAACCGAAGCCATAGGCGGCACCGATGCTCGGCGAGAGGATGAAGGAGACGAGCTGAGGAAGACGCAAGAAGGCGCGGATGCCCCGCTGCGCGCGATTGGGAGGCTTTGGCATTGCCGAAGCATATGGGCACGCATCCACCGCCTCAATGAACTTTGCGCAGCCGGTTGCGCTGCTCTTGTTTTTCGACCACCTGCGCCACCAGCTTCACCACGTTGGAGTCGCCGCTCGCCTTGATGTGGCCGGTCTCGGCGGCGCGTCGATAGGAGGCGATCGTCCCTTTCTCGGCGAGTTGGTTGAACTGCGGGCGGTCGATTTCGACCAGCACCCGCTCGTCCTGGGCCAGTTCTTTGCTGATCTTCGGCCCCGGCAGCTCCACCCGGTAGAGCTGGACGTCGTGTTTGGCGCGCAACTCCAGGCCGAAGACCAGTTTCAGTTTGGCCAGGGCCGGCACTTCGGCCTGGAAGCGCTCGATCGCGGTGCGGATCAGCTCCGGCGTCGATGCCATCAGCGCGCCCGCGCCCTCAGATCTTGTTCCTCTGCAGGACCTTTTTGCCGATCACCATGCGCTGGATCTCGGAGGTCCCCTCGCCGATCAACAGCAACGGCGCGTCCCGGTAGAGCCGCTCGATCTCGTACTCCTTGGAGTAGCCGTAGCCGCCGTGGATGCGGAAGGCGTCCTCGACGTTTTCCTTGCCGGTCTCGGAGGCCAGGAGCTTGGCCATGCCGGCCTCGAGGTCGGAGCGCTCGCCTGCGTCCTTGAGCCGCGCGGCTTTGCGGGTCACCAGGCGGGCCGCCTCGACCCGGGTCGCCATGTCGGCGAGCTTGAACTGGATCGCCTGGTGCTGGGCGATCGGCTTGCCGAAGGTCTTGCGCTCCTGGCTGTATTTGAGCGCCAGCTCGAGCGCCCGCTGGGCGATGCCGACGCCGCGGGCGGCGACGTTCACGCGGCCCACCTCCAGCGCGTCCATCATCTGCACGAAGCCCTCGCCGACCCCCTCGGGCCCGCCGAGGACGCGGTCCGGGGAGCACTTGTAGCCGTCGTAGACGAGCTCGGTGGACTCGACGCCCTTGTAGCCCATCTTCTTGATCTTCGGCGGTACCGTGAGGCCCGCGAAGTCGCCCTCGTTCACTTCCTTCCAGGGCTCCTTCTCGGTGATGAAGCAGGTCATCCCCTTGTAGGGGGGTTCGGCCTTCGGGTCGTTCTTCATCAGCACGAAGACGACTCCCGAGCCGAGGCCGTTGGTGACCCACATCTTCTGGCCGTTCAGCTCCCAGTCACCGTCGCCATCCTGCTTGGCGGTCGCCTTGATGCCCTGCACGTCGGAGCCGGTCTCCGGCTCCGACAGCGAGAAGGCGGCGCGGATCTCGCCGGTCGCCATCTTCGGCAGGAAGTACTGCTTCTGCTCCTCGGTGCCGAACTTCATCAGCAGGTAGGAGCCGATGAAATGCGTGTTGACGACGCCGGAGATCGAGATCCAGCCGCGCGAGAGCTCTTCGACGATCATCGCGTAGGTCGTCAGGTCGAGCCCCATGCCGCCGTACTCTTCGGGGATCGTCACGCCGAAGAGGCCGAGCTCCTTCATCTGCTCGACGATCGGCTCGGGGAAGCTGTCCTCGTGGTCGTAGTGCTCGGCGTTGGGGATGATCTGCTCGTCGGCGAACTGGCGGACCATTTCGATGATCGCCTGCTGCTCGTCGGTCATTTCGCTGTACGCGGAGGTGTCTACGGCCATGGCTCCTCTGCCTGTCGTGGTCGACTGTCGGGGTCAGGATACTGGCGAAACGCGCCCTTCCACGTATCTGTGCCGGATTCAAATAGATTCCACCCCGTCTGACCAACGGCAGGAGGAGCCAGCTTGCGACACCCCAGAGACTTTTTCCATCCCCAGGCGATCGGCGCGCCGGAGCCGCTGCGCGAGATCCCGGTCACGCCCTCGCGGATGATCCACTTCCTCGACTTCTCGAACCCGAAAATGGTCGCCAAGGCGGCCGACATCGCCAAGCAGACCGACATCCTGCTCGGCAACCTCGAGGACGCGGTCCCGGTCGACCGCAAGGAGGCGGCGCGGGCGGGCCTGATCCAGGCCGCCAAGGAGTCCGACTTCGGTCAGACCGCCCTCTGGACGCGGGTGAACTCGCTGGAGAGCCCCTGGATCCTCGACGACCTCGAGCAGCTGGTCGGCGAGATCGGCGACAAGCTCGCCGTGATCATGGTGCCGAAGGTCGAGGGCGCCTTCGACATCCACTACATCGACCGCCTGCTCGCCCAACTGGAGGCGAAGGCGGGACTCGAGCGGCCGATCCTCGTGCACGCGCTGCTGGAGACCCCGCAGGGCGTCGTCAACGTCGAGGAGATCGCCTTCGCCTCGCCCCGCATGCAGGGGATGAGCTTCGGCCCGGCCGACCTCGCCGCGGCGCGGCGGATGAAGACGACCCGGGTCGGCGGCGGCCACCCCGGCTACCTGGTCCTCAACGACCCGCCCGACCCGGAAAATCCCGAGGAGGGCCGGGTCAGCGCCCAGCAGGACCTTTGGCACTACTCGATCGCCCGCATGGTCGACGCCTGCACCTCGGCCGGCATCCTCCCCTTCTACGGCCCCTTCGGCGACATCAAGGACGTCGCCGGCTGCGAGGCGCAGTTCCGCGCCGCCTTCCTGATGGGCTGCGTCGGCGCCTGGTCGCTGCACCCGGTGCAGATCGGGATCGCCAAGAAGGTCTTCAGCCCGCCGCCGGACGAGGTGCGGTTCGCCAAGAAGGTGCTGGAGGCGATCCCGGACGGCCGCGGCGTCCACATGATCGACGGCAAGATGCAGGACGACGCGACCTGGAAGCAGTGCAAGGTGATGGTCGAGCTGGCGGAAATGCTCGCCGCCAAGGACCCGGAGCTAGCCGAGGCGTACGACCTCTGAGGGCCCGTCCGGGCCGCCGCCCGCCTCGATCCTCTGCAGGCGGAGCATCACCCTCTCGGCGCGCAGTCGGAAGGCGTCGATGCGTTCGTCGAAGGGGTCGGGGCGGCGCGGAGCGGCGGCGCGGCGCTCGCCGGGGCGCAGCTCGTCGAAGGGGAAGACCGGCTCCGGCCTGACAGGCTCGCCCGGCTCCGGCGCGGCGGTCTCGGCCGGCTCGGGCGCGGACGGGTGCTCCGCGGACTCGGACGGCGGTGCGGCGTACGCGGGCGCGGCGGATGCCGGCTCGACCGGCCCGGGCGCCGCCGGAGGACCCGCCGCGGCGCGGGCCGCGGCGGCGCTCGCCCGTTCGGCCAGGGCGGCGGCGCGGCGCGCCTGCTCGGCCGCCTCGAGGCTCGCGGCGCCAATCTCCAGCGCCGCCTCTTCGGCCGCCCGGGCGGTCGCCATCGCGACGTCGATCCGCCCTTCCAGCTCGGCGACCGTGGCGGGCGTCCGGTCCGGGGCGAGGCGCCACTCGTCGGTCGTGTCGCGCTCGGCCGCCTCGGGGCCAGCCGCCCCGGAAGCGTCTCCGCCCGGCTCGGCCGGGCTCGGCCCCGGCGCCCCGCGTTCGCTCATGTCGGACCCGGACGCTTCCATCGCCGGCAATGTAGAGGCGGACGAGGCGGAAAAATCCGCTGCGTGCACGGATAATCGCCCCGTGCCCTCCCCCGATCCGGCCCGCGGACTTTTCGAGACATTGCTCGCCGCCGACGGCAGGCCGGTCCGCGCCCGCGCCCATCTCGACCGCCTGGCCGCCTCGAGCCGCGCCCTGTTCGGCCACGACCTGCCCGCGGAGCTGCCCGGCGCGGTGGTCGAGGCCGCCCGTGCCCTCGACCTCGGCCGCATCCGCGTCGACCTCCTCCCCGCGGGCGACGGGCTGCGCTTCGAGATCCGCACCGAGCCGATCGACCCGGCGATCTTCTTCCCCTCCCGCGAGAACGGCGCCGACGTGCGCACGGTCCGGCAACCGGACTGGGCGGGCGCCCACAAGTGGGCCGACCGCGACTGGCTCGAGTCGGTGGAGGCCGAGCTCGGCGACACCGTGCCGCTGATCCTCGCCGCCGACGACGAGGTGCTCGAGGCGGGCCGCGCCAACGTCTTCGCGGTCGTCGACGGGGGTCTGGTGACGCCGCCCGCCGACGGGCGCATCCTGCCCGGCACCGCGCGCGCCGCGACCCTCGACCTCGCCGCCGAGCTCGGCGTCGCGACCGCCGAGCGCACCCTCCATCTCGACGACCTGCGCGGCGCCGACGACCTCTTCCTCACCTCCTCGCTGCGCGGCATCCGCCCCGTCCGCACCCTGGACGGGAAGCCGCTGGAGCGCTCAGACCCGCTCGTCGAGCGCCTCGCTGCGGCCCTGCGCCGCCGCTGGCTCTACGAGCTCTGAGCCGAGGCGGTCGCTCCGAGGCGCTCGATCTCGGCGCCCAGCAGGGCGACGGCGGCCCGTTGGGCCTCGACCGTCCGCAAGGTGTGGTCCTTACCGGGAAGCTCGTGGGTCTCGACCGACGGCCAGTCCCCGAGCCGGTCGAGAATGCCCTCCTCTGCCAGTTCGGCGGCCAGGCCCTCGTCTCCCGAGAACGCCAGCACCAGCCGGGTGCCCTGCTCATCCATCTTCTCCAGGTCGGCGACGATCGGCGAGACCGGTCCCTTTCTCCCCGTGATCCGTACCCAAAGCGCCCAGGCCGAACGCCGTGCTCGCGCCGCGACGAGACCGAGGAGCTCCCCCACCCGCGGGCGGCGGATCGAGCCGCGGAGCAATTTCCGCCACCACTCGATGCTGAGGGCGCGATTGAAGCGGTTGGCATCGCGACGCTCGAAAAGCCCCTCGTGCCAGGCGATCGCGCCGCCGTTCATCATCACGACCGATCTCACCCGGGGGTCGCACAGGGCCGCCCGCGCCGACCAGTAGGCCCCCGCGCAGAGGCCGCTCACCAGGAAGGCCCGGCCGACCCCGCGCGCTTCGAGCGCGTCGCAGACGGCGACGAGCTGCTCCTCGTAGCTGGACCGGTAGAACGCCGCGATATCCCGCATCGCCAGCTCGTCGCCGTCGGACTCGCCGATGTCCATCAAGTCGAGCCGCAGCGTCGGCACGCCCGCCGCCGCCCCGTGACGAGCGATCTCGACCCACATGCGGTTGGGGCCCGTGTGGAGGATAGCCCCGGCGTTCAGCAGGATGGCGCAGGCCGGCGCCGCCGGACCGGACTCGGGCTCGGCCAGGATCCCGAACAGGCGCCCGGAGTCCAACTCGACCGTGAATGCCGTCTCGACGACCCTGCGGTCGTCGCACTCGACGACGAGCCGGGCCGGACCGGGCGACTCCTCCGAACCGGGATCGGCGACGACGGGAGCCTTCCCTTGCTCGCTTTCCCGCAGCCAGCCGACGATGCGATCGACGGTCCCCGACGGAAGCTCGCTCTGCTCGGGATGGTTGACCATTCCGCCCCACCCGGTCCCGGGGTCCTCGGTGACCTCGATCCCGCGCTGCCTCAGCTCGGCGGCCAGGGCGTCGTTCGCCCCGACCCCGTCGCGCGCCAACAGGAGGGCACGCCGCAGCGTCGAGTCGGCCGGAAGCTCTGGCGTGAGCTTGCCGAGGACGGCGAGCGTCTCGGCGCTGACGACGTAACCGCCTACCTCGATCCACCCTTCGGGAAGGAGCGGCTCACCGTCCTCGGCCGCCGCCTTGCCGACCTGCAGCCGCCACAGGGCTTTCAGTTCACGCGCGAAGAAGCGCCCGCCCGCCGGCGCCGCCCAGAGGACGAGGTCGTCGATCGCCCCGCCCCGGGCAACGCACTCACGCGCCAGCAGCCCGCCCACGCCGAGGCCGACCACCGCGACCCGGCCGCTGCCGCGCTCCCGCAGCCAGGCGGCCCCGGCCTCGATCGAGCCGATCCACGCATCGACCAGGCCCGGGTCGGCCGGGCCGCCCGCCGAGTCGCCGGTCCCGGGGAGGTCGTAGCGCAAGGTAGGGTGCCCGGCCGCGGCCAGGCGCTCGGCGAGTCGCCGACGCGGACGGTAGGAGGCGACCTCCTCCCAGGCGAAGGGCGGGACGATGAGCACGGCGTCGCCGCGCTCGCGGCCCGGCTCCGCCGCGTGGTACAGGCCGGCACAGCCGTAGGCGCCGGCCGCAAAGACGATCCGCTCGGCCTCTGCCATCAGTTGACCGGAAGGCTTCGCCACGCCTGCTCAGGCGGGACGGGCGACGTAGTACAGCTCGGACTCCTCGCGAGCCTGGTCGTCGTCGTCGATCGGGCGCCCGTCGAGAGCGATGCATTCGACCATCCGCAAACCACAGTCGGCCAGCTGGCGGCGACTGTCGGCGGGCGAGATGTAGTACTGCAGCAGGCGCCAGTCATGGGCGGCGTCGTTGAGGATCTCGTAGTCGGGGGCGTGGACCTCATAGCGGTGCAGGCGGTACCAGTTACGCAGCCGCACCGGCAGGTGGAGGATGGCTTTGCCGAGCGCCAGGAAACGATGAGTCGGGTGATTGGGCATCTGCCAGGGCTTCCTGAGCATCTCGATATGACCGCGATTGTGCGAGGAGAAGACGAAGGCGCCCTCGTCTCCGAGCAGCCTCCTGACCTCGGTGATGAGCGCCCGACGCCGATCATCCTCGAGGACGTCGATCACGTTGCAGGTCCCGATCACGGCGTCGAAGGCGCCCGATTCGAAGCGCGACAGGTCCGACATGTTCTGGAGATGGAAGGTCACGCCGGGGTGGCGCTTGCGCGCTTCGGCGATCATCGCCGGCGACAGGTCGATCGCCTCGACCCGGTCGCTGCGGTCCGCCAGGTGACCGGTCGCACGCCCGGTGCCACAGCCGAGCTCCAGGACGTGACCGGAGAAGCCCTCCTCGTACCGGGCCAGGATCTGAGCCTCGGCCGGGCGCAGGTCCGTCGCCCGATAGTGGCGCACGAAGCGACGGTGTGCCCACGTCTTCGAATTCGTCTCGGCCACGCTCACGGAAGTCCGTCCAAGAATAGGGCAGCAGTCGAGGTGATCCGATCGCGCAGCCAGGCGCGGTGCATCGAGTGGTCGATGTCCGGGATCTCGACGACCTGCACCGTGCCTTGCGCCAAGACGGCCGCAAGTCGTCTGGACAGGCGATTTTCGAGGTACTCGAGCCCGTCGTCGCCGGCCGCGAAGCAGAGCAGCACCGGGACCCGCGTGGCGGCCATCGCGTCGAGCCAGCGGCCCGCCCAAGGGCGATGTCCCAGCCGGTCGAGCAGCGTCCAGGTGCCCAGCCGCCTCCCCCGCTCCTCGCGTTCGCGCTCCGGCGTCCGCCGGGCGCGGGTTTCGCTCATCAGCGCCTCGACCGGGTCGCCGGGCTGCCAGTAGAGCTGGGGATTGAGCGCGAAGACCCCCGCCAGGGGCCGCTCGAGCACGGCGCGGAGCGCGATCCAGGCACCCGCGCAGAGCCCGGCGAGAACGACCCGGCTGTAGCCCGCCTCCTCCAGCCAACGGGCAGCTTCGACGGCCTCGCCGATGCCGTGCGCGTCGTATGGCCGGCCGGGCGCATGGCCGCGGTCGGGACTCTCTCCCCAACCGCTGAAGTCGAGCCGCAGCGAGGCGTGACCGCGGAGCGCCAGGCCGCGCGCGTACTCGACCCAGACGCGGCCGGAACCCACGTGCGGCTCCGAGCCCGAGTTGAGCCAGACGACGACGGTGCGCCCCGGGCCGTCCACCGGCTCGGTGAGGACGCCGACCAGGCGGTGCTCGCCGACCCGCACGACCTTCTCGGTGACCTCCCCCTCGAGCCAGCCGAAGGTGGCGGCGGCGCTCTCCGCGGGCATGGGGAGGCGGCCGCCCGTCGCCGGTCCCACCGCCTCGACGATGGCATCGACCACCCGCTCCGCCACGACCGCGTCCTCGGCGGGGACCTCGAGCGCGCTCGCGGCGCCCGGGGGGTCGGCGACGGTCACCTCCGCCCCGAGCCCGCCGAGCTCCCCGCCGAGGCGCTCGAGGCCCGGACCGATCAACCCGACCCGCGGGGCCGGCGCCACCGCGAGGTCCAGCTCGAGCGCGCTCAGCTCGGCCATCGCCGCGGCCGTGAACGTCACCCCCGAGACGGCGATCGCGCCCTGTTCGCCGGGGACCTCCTGGGAGAGCATCCGCAGCTCGCGGGCGAGGCGCCTGCCCGAGCGGGGCGGTGCCCAGGCCACCACCGCGTCGGCACCGAGCGGCGCTCCATCGAGCAGCGCCAGAAGGCCGCCGAGGCGCGTGCCGAGCAGGGTGAGGCGACCGGCCCCGAGGTCGCGCAGCTCGGCGACCGCGGCGGCGGTGGAGCGACGCCAGGCGGCGATCCGTTCGGGGTCGCGGTCGCCGCCGGCCGAATCGCCGCTGCCGTCGTAGTCGAAGCGCAGCACCGTGTGCCCGGCGGCGGCGAGCCGCTCGGCGACGGTCCGCAGGGTGCGGTGCGAGGACCACCACTCGTAGCCGACCGGGGGCAGCATCACGACTCCCGAGGCGGTCGGCTCGGCGGCGACGGTCAGCCAACCGAGAAGCGGCCGCTCCGCGGGCCCGAACCAGCGCGGCACCGTGACCAGCCGGTCATCGGTCTCGGCGATCGTCGCTGCGGGCGTCTCAGGCACGCCCCAGCACCCAGCGCGGCCGCGACCAGATCTGCCAGGTCTCGACCTCGGCGAAGCCGCAGCTGCGGTAGAAGCCGAACGCCGTCGGCGCGGTCCGCAGCAGGACCAGCTCGGCGCCGTCCGCCGCCGCCTGGGAGAGGGCCGTGGCGAGCAGGCCCGAGCCGTGGCCGTGGCCGCCGGCCGCGGGGACCGTCGCCATCGACCACAGCACGACGACCTCCTCGACCCGGGACAGGATCAAGGTCGAGAGGATCTCGCCAGCGTCGTCCAGGGCGCCCCAGACGGCGACCGCCGGATCATCGAACGCGCGGTCGGGCAGGGCGATGGCGGCCAGCTCGGGCGGGATGGCGAACGCGGCGGCGATCACCGCGCGGGTGGCAGCGAGGTCGCCCGCATCGAGCCGGCGAGCCTCGCAACCGGAGCGCGAGGCCGGAGGCGAGCCGGCGCGCGCCACCTCCATCGACATGATCTGGGCCGCGTCGACGCAGACCCAGCCCGCCTCGACCAGGACCTGGGCTTCCGCCAGCGCCGCGCCGGCAAGCATGACCAGGCCCGGGGCGCCGCCGGCGAGGATCGCGTCCCGCCCCGCCGCCACCGACCCCGAGCCGTGACACACGGCGACGTTGTAGTCGACGGCCGCCGCCCCCGAGAGGGCGACCCACCGGCACTCGCCGACCTCGACGCCGTCCTCTCCGGCCCAGACCTCGGCACTCCGACCGAGCAGTGACCGCAGCCGGGGGCGATCGCCGGGATCAGCCATCGATCGGGACCGTGACTCGTCCGGCCAGGTTGAGGGCGGTGACCGCCACAGAGCTCGCGGGCTCGCCCCGCTCTGTGCCGCGGAGGCGCACACGCCGCCGCCTGCCCGGCTCGATCGCGAACCCGATGTCCTCCGCGGTCAGGTCGGGGACCGCGAGACAGAGGCCCCAGAGGAACCGGCGCCCCTGGAGATCGACCACCACGTCGTCGCCATCTCGGTGGGCGCTCGCCTCGAGCCCGAGCCGCTCGCGGGGCTCGGCCGCCGACGGACGCCCGCCCGGGAAGAAGACCGACTGCGAGATCGGCGGGCCCTCCCCCGTCTCCCCGTCCTCGAGCGAGGCGACGATCAGGTCCGCGGTTGGCGGACCGAAGCGATAGGCCCAGGAGGCGTCGACGAAGTGGCCCGACATCGCCTCCAGGTCGCGGCCGATCGTGCTGTGGGCGTCGAGCCGCAGGTCCTCGCGCACCTCCTCCACCTGCCGTTCGCCGGCGGCGTAGAGGGCGACCCGGAGGGTGGCCGCGAGCGGCACGGGCCCGTCGTTCGCGACGTGCACCCCGACTCCGCCGAGACCCTCGTCGCTGAGCCAGACCGCGGTCGGCGCGAGGGCACGGGCCAGCGCGTGATAGACCCGCTTCGGCGTCCCCGAGGAGTCGACGAGCCCCCATCCCGCGCCCGGCACCAGGTCGCGCAACCAGAGCACCAAGCCGCCGCCGCAACAGGAGGCGGCTCGTCGCCACTCGCCGAAGACGGCGCACATCACCTCGCCGGAGACGGCGCGGGAAAGCTCCAGGTAGCGCTCGTGGTCGTAGCTGCGCAGGGCCGGCGGGTCGATCGCGAAGAGATCGCGCAGGTAGTGGTCGCGGACGTCGTCGAAGTCCCAGCCCGCTCCGGCGTCACGCGGCACCCGAGCCTTCCAGCGCGCCTCGTGGACGAAGAGATCGACGACCCCGGGAGCGATCGCCTCGATCCCGGAGGGCTCCGGGACGTTGGCGAACGCCAGGCACTCGGCGGCGAAGCGCACGCCGGAGAGGCGAGCGTCGGTGAGCGGCCGCCGGTAGCCGCTGACGCCGAAGTAGTTGGACACGCCGCGATCGGGACGGAACGACGGCTCCCCGCCACAGGGCGAGGAGGGCAGATAGGGCACGTCGACCCCGGCCCGCTCGATCGCCGCCGGCAGCCACTCCCGGAAGAGGTCGTTGCGACCGAGCGCCGGGTCGAGCCCCAACATCGCCGCTTGCTGCTCCACTTCGCAGTTGCCGCAGAGGATGGCGAGGCTGGGCCGATGGGCGATCGCGGCAAGCGTGCCCGCCACCTCCGCGGCAACCTCGGTCACGAACTCCTCGTCGGCGGTCGGATAGTCGAAGTTGGCGAACGCGAAGTCCTGCCAGACCAGGATGCCCAGCTCGTCGCAGAGGTCGTGGAACGCCGCGGACTCATACGTCGAGGTGCCGGGGATGCGCACCATGTTCATCCCGGCGTCGCGGACCTGCTCGAGGGCCGCCCGCAGCTCGTCCTCGCCGGGCGCCATGCCGACGAAATCGACCGGCGTCCAGACCGCGCCGCGGACGAAGGTGGCGACGCCGTTCAGGTGCAGGTCGATGCCGTCGCGCTCGACCTCATGGCCTGGATCCGGGCCGGCGGAGAGCTCGCGAAAGCCGACGCGGCCCGCGTCGATCTCGATCTCGCCGGCCCCGGTGAGAACGCGCAGGGACGCGCGATACAAAGCCGGATCTCCGTGCGTGTGAGGCCACCAGCGCTCGACCCCCTCGACCCGCGCCTCGCCGCGAAGCTCGAAGCCACCGTCCGCGCCGGGGGTCGCCCGCAGGGCCGTCCGGGTCTGGTCGGGACCGGTCAGGACGAGGTCGGCGCCGCTGACCTCGGCGCCGTCGAGCATGTGCCCGCGGACCTGGACGGCGAGTACTCCCGCGTCGCCCTCGCAGCGGGGGCGCAGGGAGAAGCCGTCCACCACCAGTCCGCGCCGTCGCTCGATCCAGACGGGGCGCCAAGGGCCGACCGTCGCCGGGCCCGGGGCGAATCCGCGACAGCGACCGAGCAGCATCGTGCGAAAGAAGCGCAGGCGGTTGTCGGCGAGCTGCGCGCGCCAGTGCGCGCGCGGTTTCCGTCGCCGGCCCAGCTGTCCCTGGAGCGCCAGACAGCGGATCGCGAGCTCGTTCTCGCCTTCGCGAAACCGCTCGCCCAGGTCGATCGTCGCCGCCGCGAACATCGAGTCGCCCGCGCCGATGAGCTCCCCGTTCAGGAAGACCTCATGGACGGTGGCGACGGCGTCGAGGCGCAGCAAGACCTGCTCGCCCGGCGCCGCGGCGGGAGCTTCGAAGGAGGTGCGAAACCACCAGTCCTCGGCGTCGAAGTCGCGGCCGTCGCCGACGGCCCAGCGACCCGCGTCGCGCAGCGCCGCCGCCGCGGTGCCGGGGACGGTCGCCGCCACCCAGTCGAGGCCTTCGGTCGCCGACGGCGCGGCGCAGGCGTCGGGTTCGCAGGGAGCCGCCCACCAGCCGGCGCTCAGGTCCTGGCGCTCGTGCCCCCCGACCCTGACCGCGTTCGCCGCCGGCGCCGGCGGCGCCGCGAAGGCTTCATCGAAGGGCATCTTCGAGCTCCGTGAAGGAGGCGGCCCAGGCCGCGGCCATCGACTCCACCGCCGGGGCCGGGTCGAACTCGCGGCGGCGTGCCAGCTTGAAGCCGAGCGTCTTGCAGCCGGCGACGATCTCGCGCATCCGCGCCGCCGCCCCGCCGCCGGCAACGCCGAGCACCCACTCGACGTGCGTCGCCCCCACCTCGAAGGCCGAGCCGACCATCCGGACCGTCGCGAAGGCGTAGTCGTGGAAGCCCTGGGCGTCGCCCTCCAGCAGGTTCGGCAGCTCCGCCACGAGCGCGGCACCGAAGCGCTCGAAGGGATTGTCGCGGGGGCGGCGCGCCAGGTGCGCGCCGAGCATCTCCCGCGCCACCGCGCGCAGCTCCTCGCCCTCCAGTCGCGGACCGGCGTCGAGCCGCACCAGCTCGGTGTAGGGAGGCAGGAGGTCGGGCGGGTGCTCGCGGTCGAGCCGGAAGACGCCGCGATAGTCCTCGCCGCCCAGCTCGAAGTAGCCGTCGCCGTGGAAGTAGCGCAGCAGCTCGGCCTCGCCGTCGATCGCCTCCGGGATGACCGAGCTCTTCACGTGCGCGCGGCGGTAGCTGGTCGCCGCCGTGTCGGGCAGGTGGAAGGAGTCGAGCTCGACGGTCAGCGTCCGGCCCGCTTCGATCTGCTCGGCGATCTGGATCGGCAGCGGCCGGTAGGGCTGCATCTCGTGGATGTCGATCCCGTAGAGAGCTTCGACGTGCTCGGGGAGCGGCTTGAAGAAGGTCCACTGGTCCCCCTCGAAGTCGATCGCCAGCGCGCAACCCAGCATCGCCAGCGGCTCGGACCCGATCGCGTGGACAAACTCGATGAGGACGTCGGTGTAGCAGTTGGTTTCCGGGTAATCGCGGTCGGGGCGGTGCAGGAGATGGCGCTCGTAGCCGGCCGGGTCGACGCCGAGGAGGCTGACCAGATCGGCGCCGGTCGCGCCTGCCATCAGAGCCCGAGTTCCCCGCGCACCGCGGTCGGCCAACGGTCCTGGTCGAACCCGTGCTCGCGAACCAGGGCAAGGGTGATCCGCTCCAGGCCGAAGCCGAGGCAGGCGGTGTGGGCGGTGCGGTCGGCGGCGTCCATCTCGATCCCGTAGACGGCGGAGAAGTGATCCTGGTGGTAGTTGAAGGAGGCGACCGCCGTCGGCTCCGGGCCGGCGATCGGGACCAGGATCTCGAACTTCAGCTCCTGCGCCCGCTGGCTGCGGGCGAGCAGACGCCCGGAACGGCCGAAGAACGGATCGCTGGCGACGTCGGAGGCGGCGTCGAGGCCGACCGAGCGCAATAGCTCCACTGCCCGGTCGCGCCAGCGGTTGCGCCACGCGACCACCGTCTCCGGCTCGCCGATCCGGACGATCTCCCGCTGGTGGAAGGCCTGCAGCCGTGCCGGGTCGCCGGAGGGCTCGTGGCGGAACACGTAGGTGCCGCCGGCGTCGACCATGACCCCGCCCGCCGCCAGGGCCCCGCGCGCCGCGATCGCCGGATAGACCGGGTAGCAGGCGGCCGGCTTCAGCACCAGGTCGGTCATCTCCTGGTGTTCGGACCAGTCCTCGTGCCGCTCGGCGCGGTCCTCCTGCTCGGCCGCCGCCTCCTCGTCCCCCTCGAAGGCGAAGACGGTGCAGGCGAGGTGCGGGAAGGACTTGAGGTAGCCGACGTCCTCCATCTGGCGCCGCGGCAGGAGCGGCGGGAAGACCATGTGCTCCGGCGCTTCGGTCTCGCTCGCCGCGGTCACCATGGCGTCGAAGCCGAGCCGCACACGCTCGAAGGCGTCGCCGCGGCCGTAGACGCCGGGAACGCCGGACTCGATCAGGTAGCCGGCGCCGATGAGCTCGCGGAGGAAGTCTTCCTGCTCCGCCGTTCCGGGACGGAAATCGGCCACCTCTACGCTCCTCAGACTTCCTTGGCGATCAGCAGCAGGCTGGCATCGGTCGCGTGGATGCGCTCGTTGGCGACCATCAATCGCGCCGACATCGCGTCGCGAAGATGACGGCCGACGCTGAAGGGGGTGTCGTTCTTGTAGCCGACGATGCCGGTGACGCCGAGTGCCCCCTGGCAGACCCGCGGGGCCTGTTCGGAGGCGGCCACCTTGAGGTTGTTGAAGCGCAAGATCGTCGCCAGCTCGGAGAGCCTGGCGCGGTCGCCGCGGTGCAGTTCGCAGTACTCGCGCAACGCCAGGTCGACCTCGGCCCGCAGCAGGGAGAGCTCGCTCATCAACTCCGAGAGGCGGATCGTGGCCGACGACAGCTCCCCCGACCTCCCTTTCGTGGCGGTCTTGGCGAAGGCGCGAGCGCGGTCGAAGGCATCGGTGGCGATGCCGAGCCAGACGTGTGACCAGAGGATGTGGGAGACCGGCGTCATCGTCTCGGCGGAGACCGTGGAGAACGGCACCGACAGGATCTGCTCGGCGGGAAAGGTCGCCTTGGCAACGAAGCCGGGCGAGCAGGTTCCACGCATGCCGAGCGGATCCCAGGTTCCCCGCGGCTCCATCTCGGTCTGCTCGCGCCGGGTCAGAACCGCGACCTGGTCGCCGGGCTCGGCGGCCGGCGAGCGGCGGACCGTGGTGAGGAAGGCATCGGCTTGGAGGCCGTAGGAGACGGTCGGGGCCTGCTTCTCGAAGCTCACGTTGCCGGCGGCGTCCGGCTCGGACACGGCGGCAACCGACTGCCCCATGTCGCCGCCGGTGCCGACCTCGGAGGTGATCGAGGCGATCAGCCGTTGCTCGGCGACGACCTCCCCCAGGTAGGCATCGAACCACGGCGCACGATCGCCGCGGTGGTCGGCCATGCAGGCGACCTGGATCTGGTGCATCGCGAAGACCATGGCGGAGGCGGCACAGCGGCGGCCGAGGCTGAAGCAGATCTCCGCAATGGACTCCAGCGAGGCACCGGCGCCGCCGAGTTCCTCCGGGACGAGCGCCGACAACGCCCGCTCTTCGCGGAGCGCGTCGATCGCCTCCTTCGGGAACCGCGCCTCCTGGTCGACCGCGATCGCGTGGGGCGCGGCGACTTCGTCGGCGATCCGTCGCGCCGAGTCGACCAGGGTGCGGTCGCCGCCGGCGACCGTGGTCACCCGGTAACCCCAATTTCCGCCAGGGCGGCGGCGATCGAGTCGATGCTCTCGAACACGCTCCGCTTCAGCATCGAATCGGCGAATTCGATGTCGAACGTGTCCTCGAGCGCGATCATCACGTTGACGCTGGCATGCGAGGTCATTCCCGCCTGGTAGAGGTCGGCATCATCGGCGAGGCTGTCGACCTGCGCGGACAGGTGCGCGTGTTCCTTGATGACTTGTCGGATCTGATCCTTCATGAAAAGCCCTTCGACCGTGACGGGCACAAACTTGATACGTCGGACGAGACCGCGCAGTCTGCAAAGTTATGCGATGACAACGGTTGCTGCGGCGAAGCCCGCCTCGTGGGTGAGGCTGACCGCGATGCCGGCGGCGCCGGTCGCGGCGAAAAGCTCGGCGGCCCGTCCGTCGAGCGCCAGGCTGACGGCGCCGGACTCGTCCTGGACCACCTCGATCTGGGTGAGGCGGACTTCCTCCCCTGCCCCCGGCAGCGCCTTGATCGCCGCCTCCTTGGCGGCGAAGCGCGCCGCCAGCCGCTCCGGCTCGACCTGGCCGGAGGGACCGCGGCAGGCGTCCACCTCTCGGTCCGTGTAGACGCGCTCCAGGTAGTGGTCGCGATGCGGTCCACGCAGGGACTCGGCCACGGTCGCGACGGCGACGAGGTCGATCCCCACCTGGACACCCACGGCTTCAGCCTATAGCCGGGAGATTCCGGGACCCGCCGGGCGGCGCCCGCCGGGTCCCGGGCCCGGGCCGGGTCAGCCCAGTCGCCGCTCGAGCGCCTCGAGCTGGGCGTTCACCTCGGCCGGCAGGTGCTCGCCGAACTTGGCGAGGTGCTCCTTGACCTGGGGCATCTGGTCGCGGTAGACCGCCTCGTCGACGGTGAGCAGCTCCTCCATCGCGGCGTCGGAGATGTCGAGGCCGTCGGTGTTGATTTCGCCGGCGGCGGGCAGGTTGCCGATCGCCGTCTCCACCGTCTCCCCTTCGCCCGCGCAGCGGCGGAAGATCCACTCCAGCACGCGGCTGTTCTCGCCGAAGCCGGGCCAGAGGAACTTGCCGTCCTCGTCCTTGCGGAACCAGTTGACGTAGAAGACGCGCGGCAGCTTGATGCCCTCGGTACGACCGAGCTTCAGCCAGTGGGCGAAGTAGTCGCCCATGTTGTAGCCACAGAACGGCAGCATCGCCATCGGGTCGAAGCGCAGTTCGCCGACGTTGCCGGTCGCCGCGGCGGTCTTCTCCGAAGACATCGTCGCCCCCATGAAGACGGCGTGCTCCCAGTCGAAGGCTTCGGCGACCAGCGGCACCGCGCCGGCGCGGCGACCGCCGAACAGGAAGGCGTCGATCGGCACGCCGGCCGGGTCCTCCCACTCCGGCGCGATCGACGGGCACTGGGCCGCGGGCGTCGTGAAGCGGGCGTTCGGGTGGGCGGCGGTTTTGTCGGAGTCCGGCGTCCAGTCGTTGCCGTGCCAGTCGATCGCGTGCGCGGGCGGCTCGCCGGTCATGTCCTCCCACCAGATGTCGCCGTCGTCGGTCTTGGCGCAATTGGTGAAGATCGTGTTCCGCTCGATCGTCTCCATCGCGTTCGGGTTGGTCTTGTGACCGGTGCCGGGCGCGACGCCGAAGAAGCCGGCCTCGGGGTTGACCGCGTAGAGCCGGCCGTCGTCGCCGATCCGCATCCAGGCGATGTCGTCGCCGATCGTCTCGACCTTCCAGTCGGGCAGGGTCGGGACCAGCATCGCCAGGTTGGTCTTGCCGCAGGCCGACGGGAAGGCGCCGGTCACGTACTTGACCTCGCCCTGCGGCGAGGTGAGCTTGAGGATCAGCATGTGCTCGGCCATCCAGCCCTCGTCGCGCGCCATCACCGAGGCGATCCGCAGCGCGAAGCACTTCTTGCCGAGCAGCGCGTTGCCGCCGTAGCCGGAGCCGAACGACCAGATTTCCCGCGTCTCCGGATAGTGGACGATGTACTTGTTGTCCTCGTTGCAGGGCCAGGAGACGTCTTCGGCGCCCTCGGCGAGCGGCATCCCGACCGAGTGGACGCAGGGCACCCACTCGCCCCCGGTGCCGAGCTGGTCGAGCGCGGCCTTGCCCATCCGGGTCATGATCCGCATCGAGACCGCGACGTAGGCGGAGTCGGTCAGCTGGACGCCGATTTCGGCGTGCTCGGAGCCGAGCGGGCCCATCGAGAAGGGGACCACGTACATCGTGCGGCCCTTCATGCAGCCCTTGAAGAGGCCGCCGAGCGTCTCGCGCATCTCGTCGGGGGCGCACCAGTTGTTGTTCGGACCGGCGTCCTTCTCCTGCTCGGAGCAGATGTAGGTGCGGTCCTCGACCCGGGCGACGTCGGCCGGGTCGGAGAGGGCGAGGTAGGAGTTGGGGCGCTTGGCGTCGGAGAGGCGCTCGAAGGTCCCGGCGTCGATCAGGACCTGAGCGAGCCGGTCGTACTCCTCGGCGGACCCGTCACACCAATAGACGGAGTCGGGCTGGGTCAGGGCGGCGATCTCCTCCACCCAATCCAGCAGCTTCTGGTTAGTCGTCAACTCAGTGGGGGCGGCAGTGGTCGAGTCGCTCATTCGCCTCTCTCTATTTGGTCGCTTCGCGCTCGACGACTGGGGCGTCGGCGCCCTTTTTCAGGATCTGCAGCGCTGTGGATCGCATATGACTCCGGCAGGGACCGGTCGGCCGACCTTGCACTCCGTCGGAGACGGAACAGTGGAGCGGTCGGGCGCCGAATCATCGCACGATCCGCCGTAGGAAGTTGGCGACCTCTCGTTTTTCCCGATGGCAAGCGGTTTTAAACCGGTCGGCACCGTGGCGGGCACCCCGGGCGCGTTCCGCCCGCTCAGCCCAGCGGCGGCCGCGGCCCGAGCGATTCCAGGCTGAGGTCCGCCTTGGCATCGCGAATCCGCAGCAGCGCGTAGGCGACCGTCCCGTCCGGGTAAAGCACCGTGCATTCGAACTTGGCACCCGGTTCGACCTTCACCCCCTGCGGGCAGTCGACGTTTTCGACCCTGGTGCCGAAGCCTTCGCGCTTCGATTCGAGGCTGGCGCGAACCGTTTCGGAGGCCTTCTGGTAGTCGACGTCGGTGCCGCCGCCGCAGCCGGCGAGCAGCAGGGCGAGCGTCGCCGCGAGGGCGAGCAGGGCGATGGGGCGGGCGCGGACCACGTAGGCAGCATTGTTCCGTGTAGGCGTGTAGGGTGCGCCGCCGGATGCGGTTCTTCGAGTACGAGGCGCGCAAGATCGTGGAGCTGGCGGGGATCCCCGTCACCAAGTACGGCTTCTGCACGACGCCGGAGGAGGCGCGGGCGGCGGCCGAGGAGATCGGCGGCCCGGTCGTGATCAAGTCGCAGGTGCTGACCGGCGGCCGGATGAAGGCGGGCGGCGTCAAGTTCGCCGACACGCCGGAGGAGGCCGCCGCCCACGCCGCGGCGATCCTTGAGCTGGAGATCAACGGCCACATGCCGCGCGGCGTCCTGGTCGATCCCAAAGCCGAGGTCAAGCAGGAGTACTACGCGGGGGTCGTCTGGGACGGCACCGCGAAGCGCCCGCTGATGCTCTTCAGCGACATGGGCGGCATCGACATCGAGGAGGTCGCCCGCACCCATCCCGACCACGTCGGCCGCGGCCACGTGTCGAACCTGCTGCCGATCGCCGATTTCGAGGCCAAGCAGACGATCGCCGCGACCGGGGTCACCGGCTCGCAGCTGAACCGGGCCACGCCGGTCCTCGCCCGCCTCGCCCGCCTCTTTCGCGAGAACGACATGACGCTCGCCGAGATCAACCCGCTGGCCGAGCTGACCGATGGCAGCTTCGTCGCCCTCGACGCCCACATGGAGATGGAGAACGAGGCGGTCGGCCGGCAGAAGAAGCTTCTGCGGGGGGAGCTCGGGATCGCCGAGGACGACGGCCGCGACGCCTACGAGCCCTCCCCCTTCGAAGAGCACGTCGCCGCGATCGACGCCGCCGACCACCGCGGCGTGATCCAGGGCAAAGACCACGGCTTCACCGGCAACCTCGGCCTCGTGATCGGTGCCGGCGGCGGCTCGCTGACGCTGACCGACGCGGTCCGCAACCAGGGCGGCAAGCCCGCCAACTACTCGGAGATCGGCGGCAACCCGTCGGTCGCCAAGGCCTGCGGCCTCGCCAAGGAGGTACTGGAGAAGGACGGCGTCGAGAAGATCGCGGTGATGATGTCGATCGTCTCCAACACCCGCGTCGACATCGTCGCCCGCGGCGTGATCAAGGCCTGCCTGGAGCTCGGCAAGGACCCGGGCGAGACGATCGCGATCTTCCGCATCCCCGGCGCCTGGGAGGACGAGGGCTTCAAGATCTTGGAGAAGTACGGGGTCGAGTACTGCGACCGCTCCGTCTCCATGTGGGAGGCCGCCGGCCGCGCCGTGGCCAAGATCCAGGGGGCGGCCGCGTGAGCATCCTCCTCGACAAGGGCACCACCTTCATCGTCCAGGGCATCACCGGCCGCGAGGCCGTCAACCTGACCCGCGAGTGCCTCGACTACGGCTCCAAGGTCGTCGGCGGCGTCACGCCGGGCCGCAAGGGCCGCGAGGTGCATGGCGTGCCGGTCTTCGACACCGTCGCCCAGGCCGTGGAGCACCATGGCGGTCCGATCGACGGCTCGGTCGTCACCGTCCCCCCCGCCTTCACCAAGGACGCCGTCTTCGAGGCGATCATGGGCGGGATCAAGCTGATCGTCGTCGTCACCGAGCGGATCCCGCGCGGCGACGTCGCCCAGATGGTCGAGCTCGCCGACCTGCACGGCGCCCGCATCATCGGCCCCAACTGCCTCGGGCTGATCGTGCCGGAGGTCTGCAAGATGGGCGGCATCGGCGGCCCGGCCAAAGACGCGGCGAAGGCCTACGCGCCCGGGCCGGTCGGCGTGATGAGCCGCTCCGGCGGGATGACCACCGAGATCTCCTCCTCGCTGACCCAGGCCGGGCTCGGCGTCTCGACCGCCGTCTCGATCGGCGGCGACGCGATCATCGGCTCCACCTACGCCGAGCTGATGCCGCTGTTCGAGGCCGACGAGCAGACCAAGGCGATCGTCATCTACACCGAGCCGGGCGGCCGCATGGAGGCCCAGTTGGCCGAGTGGGTCGCCGAGCACGAATCCCGCCTGCCGATCGTCGCCTTCATGGCTGGCAAATTTATGGACGACGAGGAGATGAAAGGGATGAGCTTCGGCCACGCGGGCACGATCGTCGAGGGTAAAGAGGACACCGCGACCGAGAAGATCGCCCGCCTCGAAGCCGCCGGCATCCGCGTCGTCGAGCGGATCGACCAGATCCCCACCGTGGTCAAGGAGAAGCTCGGGGTGAGCGCCTGATGGCCGGGCAGATGGAGAAGGTCTTCATCGAGGTCGAGGTCGACGCCTCGGTCCGCGCCGACGCCGCCCTCGCCGCCAAGCTCGAAGAAGTCTGCCCCGTCGACATCTTCCGCAACGCCGACGGCAAGGTCGAGATCGTCGACGCCAACGTCGACGAGTGCGTCCTCTGCAAGCTCTGCCTCGAAGCCGCGCCCGCGGGCACCGTCCACGTGCGCAAGCTCTACGACGGCACCGAGCTGAGCTAGCCGTTTCGGCTTCGCCCGCCGCGAGGGCGGCCACCGCAGCTCCCGGCGGGCGCCCGGCGACCCCCTCCCTACGCCCGCCGACAATCGATCAACAATGTCTGTGGAAGATTTCGGTTGCTATAGACCCGAAATCAAACACAGAGACCTTTGATCGTCGACACGGGCACGGCGACGAGTCGCCCCACACGGCTATGTGACCTCGTCACGTTACGCAGCATCAAATTTATAGTTCGGTAACGTATGCATCGATGGATGCAGGGATCAGATCGCGGCTGTCGCGGCAGGAGCGCATGGAGCAGACGCTGGGCGTCGCCCACGGGCTGTTCGCGGCGCGCGGCTACGCCGACGTGACGATGGACGAGATCGCCGCCGCGGTCGGGGTCACGAAGCCCCTACTCTACAACTACTTCGGCAACAAGGAGCGCCTCTATATCGCCTGCATGGAGCGGGCGGGCGACACGCTGACCCGGACGATCGGCGACGCGATCGCCGACACCGACAGCCCGGGCGACGCGCTCGGCGCCGGGGTCCGCGCATTCTTCGCCTTCCTCGACTCCGACCGCGCCGCCTGGGCGGTCCTCTTCGACGAGACGCTGCCGGTGGGCGGCGAGGTCGCCGACCGCGTCGCCTCCTACCGCGGCCAGATCGTCGAGCTGGTCTCCGGCTCCCTGCTGGCCCAGCTGCCCGCGGCGCGCCGCGGCGCCGCGCGGGTGGAAATCGAGGCGCTCTCCGCCGCCCTCCTCGGCGCCGCCGAGGAGCTGGCCCGCTGGTGGCTGCGCACCGAGGCGATCTCCGCCGGCGAGGCCGCCGAGCTCCTGATCTCGACCGTCGAGCCGGGCATCCGCGCCCGCTCCGACGCCGCCCCGTCCCCCACTTCCAAACCCGGGAAAGGAACCCCAAAGGCATGAACAAAGAGACCCGCAGGGTCGCCGTCGTCGGCGGCAACCGGATCCCCTTCGCGCGCTCCGACAGCAAGTACGCGCACGCGACCAACCAGGACATGCTGACCGCCGCACTCGACGGGCTGATCGACCGCTTCGGCCTCGAGGGCGAGCGGCTCGGCGAGGTCGCGGGCGGCGCCGTCCTCAAGCACTCCCACGACCGTGACCTGACCCGCGAGAGCGTGCTGGCGACCCGCCTCGCCCCCGAGACGCCCGGCTACGACGTCCAGCAGGCCTGCGGCACCGGCCTGGAGACGGCGATCCTGGTCGCCAACAAGATCGCCCTCGGGCAGATCGATGCCGGGATCGCCTGCGGCGCCGACACCACCTCCGACGCGCCGATCGAGCTGAACGAGGAGCTCCGCGCGACGCTGCTCGACGCCAATCGGCAGCGCTCTACCGGCGGCAAGCTGAAGACGCTCGCCCGCTTCCGGCCCGGCCACGTGGTCCCCAGGATCCCCCGCAACGAGGAGCCGCGCACCGGCCTCTCGATGGGCGAGCACTGCGCGATCATGGCCACCGAATGGGACATCGGCCGCGCCGAGCAGGACGAGCTCGCGGTCACCTCCCACCGCAACCTCGCCGCCGCCTACGAGCGCGGATTCCTGGCCGACCTGATCACCCCCTACCTCGGCCTCGAGCGCGACGGCAACCTGCGCCCCGACTCGAGCGTGGAGAAGCTGGCGAAGCTGAAGCCGGTCTTCGGCGGCCCCGAGGGGACGATGACCGCGGCCAACTCGACGCCGCTGTCGGACGGCGCCTCGGCGGTCCTGCTGGCCTCCGAGGAGTGGGCAAAGGAGCACGACCTGCCGGTGCTCGCCTACTTCGCCGAGGCGGAGACCGCCGCCGTCGACCACGTCCACAAGCGCGAAGGCCTGCTGATGGCGCCCGCCTACGCGATGCCGCGGATGCTCGACCGGGCGGGCCTCACCCTGCAGGACTTCGACTACTACGAGGTCCACGAGGCATTCGCCGCCCAGGTCCTCTGCACGCTGAAGGCCTGGGAGGACGAGGCCTTCTGCAGAGAGAAGCTCGGCCGCGACGCCCCGCTCGGCGCGATCGACCGCGCCAAGCTGAACGTGAACGGCGGCTCGCTGGCCGCCGCCCACCCGTTCGCGGCGACCGGCGGGCGGATCGTCGCCGGCCTCGCCAAGCAGCTGCATGAAGACGGAAAGGGACGCGGCGTGATCTCGATCTGCGCCGCCGGCGGCCAGGGCGTCGTCGCGATCCTCGAAGGCCCGGAAGGAGCGGTGAACTGATGTCCGACGTCTACTCGCAAATCGTCAACGCGCCGGTCGTCTCGACGATCGCCCGCCAGGTCGGCCTGCCCCAGCCGGTCGACCTCGACCGCCGGCGGCCCGGCATACCGGTCGTCGCCGGCGCCGTGCTGAGCGGCGCCGCCCCCGGCGGCCGGCTGGAGCGGCCGCTGAAGGCGGTACTCGACTCGATCGGCGCCGAACGCGCGGGCGCCGAGGGCAAGGCCAAGGCGCTCGTCTTCGACGCGAGCGGGATCGCCGACTCGACCGAGCTGGTGGAGCTGCAGCGCTTCTTCTACCCCGCCGTGCCGCGGCTGCGGCGCAGCGGCCGGGTCGTCGTCCTCGGCACCACCCCGGCCCAGGCCGGCTCCGCCCGCGCCCACACCGCCCAGCGGGCGCTGGAGGGCTTCACCCGCTCGCTCGCCAAGGAGATTGGCGGCAAGGGCGCGACCGCGCAGCTCGTCTACGTCGAGCCGGGCGCCGAGGACCAGCTTGAGGCGACCATGCGCTTCCTGCTCTCGCCGCGCTCGGCCTACGTCGACGGTCAGGTGATCCGGATCGGCAAGGCGGTCGCGCCGACCCCGGAGATCGATTGGGACCTGCCGCTGGCCGGCCGCACGGCGCTGGTCACCGGCGCCTCGCGGGGGATCGGGGCGGCGATCGCCGCGACGCTCGCCCACGACGGCGCCAAGGTGGTCGGGCTCGACGTGCCGCAGGCCGAGGCCGACCTGCGCGCCGTGGTCGAGGCACTCGGCGGCGAGGCACTGCCGCTCGACATCACCGCCGCCGAAGCGCCCGAGCGGATCGCCGCGCACTTCGCCGACGGGCTCGACGTCGTCGTCCACAACGCCGGCGTCACCCGCGACCGCACGATCGCCAAGATGCCCGAAGACCGCTGGGCGCAGCTGATGGAGATCAACCTCTCCGCCGAGGAGCGCATCAACGACGCGCTGCTCGACGCCAAACGCCTGAACGCGAACGGCCGCATCGTCTGCGTCTCCTCGATGTCGGGGATCGCGGGCAACTCGGGTCAGACCAACTACGCCGCCTCGAAGGCCGGGGTGATCGGGATGGTCGAAGCGCTGGCGCCGGTGCTGGCCAAGCGCAAGGCGACGATCAACGCGGTCGCGCCCGGCTTCATCGAGACCCAGATGACGGCGGCGATGCCGATCGGCCCGCGCGAAGCCGGGCGCCGGCTCTCCTCGCTGTCCCAGGGCGGGCTGCCGGTCGACGTCGCCGAGACGATCGCCTGGTTCGCCTCCCCCGCGTCCACCGGGGTCAACGGCAACGTCGTCCGCGTCTGCGGCCAGAGCCTGCTGGGAGCGTGACGGTGGCCGCCGCGACCCGCCCCAAGACGAGGAAGCTCGCGAGCGCGCCGAGCATCCTGCCGCTCTACGCCCGCGCCGCGGCGCCGCTCGTGCCGGGCGCCTCGCTGCTGCCGTTCGTCCCCGGCGGCGGCGCGGAGATTCCCGACGTGCGCCTGGAGCTGGACGGGGTCCGCGCCGACCCCGGCGCGGTCGCCGCCTACGCCAAGGTCTGCGGCTTCGCGCTGCGCGACCACCTGCCGCCGACCTACCCGCACGTCCTCGCCTTCCCGCTGCACATGGCGCTGATGGCGGACGGCTCGTTCCCGTTCGGCGCGGTCGGCCTGGTCCACGTCGCCAACCAGATCACCCAGCACCGCCGGCTGGGGATCGACGAGGAGCTCGCGCTGCGGGTGCGGGCGACGAAGCTCGTCCCCCACCCCAAAGGGCGCGCCTTCGACGTCGTCACCGAGGCGCGGACCGGTCGCCAGATCGCCTGGCAGAGCACCAGCACCTTCCTGCGGCGCGGCAAGGGCGACCCCGACGCCGCCTCGGCGGAGGTGTTCCCGATCCTCGGCGAGGACGTCGCGGCGAGCGCCGAATGGCGCCTGCCCGGCGACCTCGGCCGCCGCTACGCGGCGGTCTCCGGCGACCGCAACCCGATCCACATGCACTCGCTGACCGCCAAGCCGCTCGGCTTCCCGGCGGCGATCGCGCACGGGATGTGGACCAAGGCGCGGGCGCTGGCGGCGCTCGAGCCGCGCCTCCCGGACGCCTTCGCCGCCGACGTCCGCTTCCGCCGGCCGATCCTGCTGCCGGCCCGGGTCGAGTTCGCGACCCGCGAGGCGGGCGAGGAGGTCGATTTCACCGTCCGCGGCCGCGGCGAGAAGCGCGGCAACCGACATCTCGACGGCCGGTTGAACCCGGTCGCGCCGAAGACCAGACCCAAAGGAAAGGCAAAGTGAGCACCACGATCGACACCGAGAAGGGCGTGGCCGAGCGCACCATGGGCATCGGGCTACGGGCGCTGAACTGGCTCGCGGGCTCCGACCTGCTCGACCGCATCCGCATCCGCAAGGGGGTCGAGCGGGCCCTCTTCCAGGGCACCAAACAGGGCTTCCGCACGGCGACGGTCGCCGGGCGCACCTTCAAGTCCGCCCAGCAATTGGGCAAGCCGGCGCGCCAGCCGCGCTCCAAGTCCAAGGGGCTCTTCGACGTCACCCCCGACGACGAGCAGGCGATGTTCCAGGAGGCCGGACGCGCCTTCGCCGAGGAGAAGATCCGCCCGGCGGCGCTCGCCGCCGACGACGAGCGGGCGACGCCGCCGGAGATCCTCGCCCAGGCGACCGAGCTGGGCGTCGCGATGCTGGGCGTCCCCGCCGAGCTCGGCGGGGTGATGGAAGGGGGCGCGGCGACGACCGCGGCGCTGATCGGCGAGGCGCTCGCCCACGGCGACATGGGGATCGCCTACGCGGCGCTCGCCCCCGGTGCCGTCGCCACCGCGATCGGCCTCTGGGGATCGGCCGAGCAGGAGACCACCTACCTCCCCTCCTTCACCGGCGAGGACGTGCCCGCGGCGGCGCTGGCGATCCTCGAGCCGCGGCCGCTCTTCGACCCGCTGGCCCTGGAGACGAAGGCCCGCCGCGAGGGCGGCGACTGGGTCCTCGACGGCGCCAAGTCGCTGCTCGCGCGGGCGAGCGAGTGCGAGCTCTTCGTGGTCGCCGCCGAGGCCGAGGGCATCGGCCCGGCGCTCTTCGTCGTCGAGTCGGGAACCAAAGGGCTGTCGATCGAGGACGAGCCGGCGATGGGCCTGCGCCCCGCCGCCACCGGGAGGCTGGTGATCGAGGGGGCGCGCGTCCCGGCGGCCGCGATCCTCGGCGAGGGCAGGCGCGAGGACTACCTCGAATGCGTCGGCCGGGCGCGGATCGCCTGGAGCGCCCTCGCCGTCGGCACCGCGCAGGCGGTGCTCGACTACGTGATCCCCTACGTCAACGACCGCCAGGCGTTCGGCGAACCGATCTCCAACCGCCAGGGCGTCGCCTTCGCCGTGTCCGACATCGGCATCGAGGCGAACGGCATGCGGCTCACCACCTACCGCGCCGCGGGTCGCGCCGACCAAGGCGAGGACTTCTCCCGCGAGGCGGCGATCGCCCGGCGGCTCTGCGCCCAGAAGGGGATGAAGATCGGCTCCGACGGCGTCCAGCTGCTCGGCGGCCACGGCTTCGTCAAGGAGCACCCGGTCGAGCGCTGGTACCGAGACCTACGGTCCGCGGGCGTGATGGAGGGCGCCCTGCTCGTCTGAGCACGCTTGTCGCCCACAGGGTTACAAGCGTCGAGAAGAGCGAAGGAGAAGACATGATCAACCTCGAGATTCCGAAGAAGTTCAAGCCGTTGGCGACGCAGGCGAACCAGGTCGCCAACGAGGTGTTCCGCCCGATCTCGCGCAAGTACGACGAGGCCGAGCACGCCTACCCGAAAGAGCTCGACATGCTGGCCTCGCTGATCGACGGCATGAACGAGGGCTCCGACATGGGCGGCGCGGGCGCCGCGGGCGTGCGGCGGTCCTCGAACGGGTCCGACGCCGGCGAGAACCGCAACGGCTCCAACCTCTCCACCGTGCTCGGCATCATCGAGCTCTGCTGGGGGGATGTCGGCCTGCTGCTCTCGATGCCGCGCCAGGGGCTCGGCAACTCGGCGATCGCCTCGGTGGCGACCGAGGAACAGCTGGAGCGCTACGGCGGCAAGTGGGCGGCGATGGCGATCACCGAGCCCGAAGCGGGCTCCGACTCGGCGGCGATCCGCACCACCGCGGAGCTCGACGGCGACGAGTACGTCCTCAACGGCGAGAAGATCTTCGTCACCTCGGGCGACCGCGCCGACCTGATCGTCGTCTGGGCGACCCTCGACCGCTCAAAGGGCCGCGCCGCGATCAAGTCGTTCATCGTCGAGCGCGACAACCCGGGGCTGAAGCTCGACCGGCTCGAGCACAAGCTCGGGATCCGCGCCTCCGACACCGCCAACTTCACCCTGCAGGACTGCCGGGTGCCGAAGGACGCGCTGCTCGGCGACCCGGAGGTGAAGGAGAAGGGCTTCGCCGGGGTGATGGAAACCTTCGACAACACCCGGCCGCTGGTCGCCGCGATGGCGGTCGGGGTGACCCGGGCGGCGCTCGAGGAGACGCGCCGCCGGCTCGCGGAGGCCGGGGTCGAGGTCGACTACGACCGCCCGGCGCTGGCCCAGTCGGCGGCGGCCAACCGCTTCCTGGAGATGGAGTCCGACTACGAGGCTGCCCACCTGCTCACCCTGCAGGCGGCGTGGATGGCCGACAACTCGAAGCCGAACTCGCTGCAGGCCTCGATGGCCAAGGCGAAGGCCGGGCGCACCTGCGTCGACGTCACGCTCGGCTGCGTGGAGCTCTGCGGCGCGGTCGGCCTCGGCGAGTCCGAGCTGCTCGAGAAGTGGGCCCGCGACGCCAAGATCCTCGACATCTTCGAGGGGACCCAGCAGATCCAGCTGCTGATCGTCGCCCGCCAGCTGCTCGGCAAGAGCTCGGCCGAACTGCGCTAGCCGCCCGGCCCCGTTCCCACCAACCTCGCCCCGCCGTGCGACGGAAGTCGCGCGGCGGGCGGTTGCCGGCAGACTGCCGCGCGTGAACATCGTCGACGACTTCATGGAGCGCTCGGCCGCCTCGCGGCTGGGGATCGTGGCGATCGACCGCGAGGGGGAGCGGCGAGACTGGCACTTCGGCGAACTGATCGCCACCTCGGCCGGGCTCTCCGGCGCGTTCGCGGCGCGCGGGGTGCGGCGCGGGGACGTGGTGATGACCCTGACCGGCAACCGGATCGAGTGGGTGCTGACCCTGCTCGCCTGCTGGCGGATGGGCGCGGTGGCGCTGCCCTGCAACACGCAGCTGCGCCGCAAGGACCTCGAGCTGCGGGCGGGTGCGGCGAGCCCGGCGCTCTGCGTCGGCGAGGAGCGCCTGCTCGGCGAGCTTCCCGACGGGATTCCCGCGATGACCCTGGCCGAGGTCGGCGACGTGCTCGACGAGGACCGCCCGCAGGAGACGCCCGCCTCGGTCGTCGACCTCGACCCCGAGGACCCGGCGCTGATCGTCTTCACCTCCGGCACCACCGGCGACCCGCGCGGCGTCGTCCACGCCTACCGCTACCTGTTCGGCCAGCGGGTCCAGGCCGAGCACTGGTTCGGCTCGCGGCCCGGCGACCTCGCCTGGTGCACCACCGCGACCGGCTGGTCGAAGTCGGCGCGCAACGTCTTCCTCGCTCCCTGGCTGACCGGCGCCGCCGCGGTCATCCACGACGGCCGCTTCGACCCGGCGGAGCGGCTCGACCTCGCCGAGGAGCTCGGCGTCAACGTCCTCTGCCAGGCGCCCACCGAGTACCGGATGCTGGCCCGTCGCACCCCGCTGCGGCCGCTGCCGGCCCTGCGCCGCATGGTCTCGGCGGGCGAGCCGCTCGACCCGGAGACGATCGCCGCCTGGCAGGAGGCGACCGGCCTGGAGCCCGCCGACGGCTACGGCCAGACCGAGACCGGCCAGGTGACCGCCAACCAGGTCGGCGAGCCGGTCCGCCGCGGCTCGATGGGCCGGCCGCTGCCGGGGATCGAGGTGCGCGTCGAGGCGGGGGAGCTGCAGCTGCGCGCCGCCTCCTCCCCCACCTTCTTCTCGCGCTACCTGGACGGCGAGCGCTTCGAGGGCGAGTGGTGGGCGACCGGCGACCTGGTCACCGAAGACGAGGACGGCTTCCTCTTCTTCGACGGCCGCGGCGACGACATCATCCTCTCCTCCGGGTACCGGATCGGCCCGACCGAGGTCGAGGCCGCGCTCCTCTCCCACCCCGCCGTCGCCGAAGCGGCCGCCGTCGCCGCCCCCGACCCCGAACGGGGCGCCGTCGTCCGGGCGATCGTCGTCCCCCGCGAGCGCGAGCCCGGCGACGCCCTCGCCCATGAGCTGCAGGAGCACTGCAAAGCCCAGACCGCCCCTTACAAGTTCCCCCGCATCGTCGACTTCGTCGACGCCCTGCCGAAGACGACCAGCGGCAAGGTCAAGCGCGCCCAGCTGCGCGGCGAACGCTGAGCGCGCCGCCCGCCGCCCTCAGGTCGATTCCAGGAGCCCCTGCTCGACGCCGACCGGCGGGCCGAGGTGGTAACCCTGGGCCATGTCGACGCCCATCTCGCGCAGCATCTGAGCGGTCTCCTCGTCCTCGACGAACTCGGCGATCGTGCGCTTGCCGAGCCCCTGGGCGATCGCGACGATCGCCTGCACGGTGAGGCGGTCGGCGTCGTTGCGGACCAGGTCGCGGACGAAGGTGCCGTCGATCTTGATCACGTCGAAGGGGAAGCGCTTCAGGTACTCGAAGGGGCCGAAGCCGGCGCCGTAGTCGTCGATCGCCACTTCGCAGCCGAACTCGGTGAGGCGGTCGGCGAAGCCCGCCGCGGTGTCGAGGTCCTCGATCCGCGCCGTCTGGGTGATCTCGAAGGTGAAGCGGGCCGGGTCGGCGCCGCCTTCGTCGAGCCCGCGCTCGATGTATTCGAGCACCGAGATGTCGGTCAGCGAGGCGCCCGAGAGGTTGACGTGAAGGGAGACCGGCGCGCCCGTCCGCTCCCGCGCGCCGAGCAGGCCGAGCGCCTGGCCGACCACCCAGCGGTCGAGCTCCTGGACCATCCCGGCGCGCTCGGCGATCCCGATGAACGCCGACGCGGGCAGCAGCTCCCCCGCCTCGCCGCGCATCCGCAGCAGCAGCTCGAACCGTTCCACGGCGCCGTCGGCGAGGCTCTGGATCGGCTGCGTCGCCAGGCTGAGGCGGTTCTCGGTCAGCGCGGTGCGGATCTTCGCGCTGGTGGTGAGCCGGCGGGCGTCGCCGCCCAACGCCTCGACCGGCGCCTCGAACAGGGCGACGCGGTTGCGCCCCTCGGACTTCGCCCGGTACATCGCCTCGTCGGCGGCGGCCAGCACCGCCTCGGAGCCGCTCACCGACCCACCGCCGAACATAGTGATCCCGATGCTGATCGTCGCCCCCGTCAGATCGGGGTCGGCGGCGAAGGCCTCGGCCACCTCGGCCCGCAGGTCGTCGCCGAGCTGCAGCGCCCCTTCGACGCTCGCCTGCGGCATCAGCACCGCGAACTCGTCGCCGGAGAGGCGCGCGACGATGTCGGTCGCGCGCACCCGTTCGCGCAACACCGCGGCGACGCGGCGGATCAGGTTGTCGCCCTGCTGGTGGCCGAACCGGTCGTTGACCTCCTTGAGCCCGTCGACGTCGATCACCATCACCGCCCCCCGGCCGCCATAGCGGGCGGCGAAGCTGACGTAGGTGTCGAGCCGGGCGCGGAAGGCGCGCCGGTTCAGGAGGGCGGTCAGCGGGTCGTGGTCGGCGAGGTAGCGCAGCTCCGTCTCGGTGCGGTCCGCCGCGTCGAGCGCATCGAGGACGACCTGCCGGTCGGCCGGCTCCAACCTGGCCAGTACTGCCCGAAGGGCGGCATCGCGCCTGCCGCTGCTATCCACGATGTCCACTGAACAACCGAAGGTATCCGAAGTCGCTGCCCGGGTGGGACTCGTTACCCTCGAAAGAATGGCCAACCGGCTCGCCGCGGAGACCAGTCCCTACCTGCGCCAGCACGCCGAGAACCCGGTCGACTGGTTCCCGTGGGGCGAGGAGGCGCTCGCCCGGGCGCGCGCCGAGGACCGGCCGATCCTCCTCTCGGTCGGCTACTCGGCCTGCCACTGGTGCCACGTGATGGAGCGCGAGTCGTTCGAGGACCCCGAGACGGCCGCGTTCATGAACGCCAACTTCGTCTGCGTCAAGGTCGACCGCGAGGAGCGGCCCGACATCGACGCGATCTACATGGAGGCCGTGCAGGCCTTCACCGGGCAGGGTGGCTGGCCGATGACCGTCTTCCTCGACCCGGATGCGGTCCCCTTCTACGGCGGCACCTACTTCCCGCCCGACGCCGCCCGCGGCATGCCGAGCTTCCACATGGTGATGGAGGCGGTGCTCGACGCCTATCGCGGCAAACGGGACGAGATCCGGGAGCGGGCGGCGACCGTCGTCGGGCGGCTGCAGGCGCTGGCGCAGGTCGAGCCGGGCGGCGTGCCCGGCGCCGAGCGGCTGGAGCAGGCGGTGACGGAGCTGCTGGGCCGGGCCGACCGGGTGAACGGCGGCTTCGGCGGCGCGCCGAAGTTCCCGCCCGCCTCCGCCCTGGAGCTGCTGCTGACCCGCGGCACGGGCCGCGAGCACGTGGAGCGCACCCTCGACGCGATGCTCGCGGGCGGCATGTACGACCAGCTCGGCGGCGGCTTCGCCCGCTACGCGGTCGACTCGGCCTGGCTCGTCCCCCACTTCGAGAAGATGCTCTACGACAACGGCCTGCTCGCCCGTGCCTATCTGCACGGCTGGCAGATCCTCGGCCACGACCGCTACCGGCGCGCCTGCGAGGAGACGCTCGACTGGATGCTGCGTGAGATGCGCGGCCCCGAGGGCGGCTTCTACTCGGCCTTCGACGCCGACTCCGAGGGCGAGGAGGGCAAGTTCTACGTCTGGACGCCGGCCGAGGTCCGGGCGGTGCTGGAGGGGCTGCCGCCGACCGAGCGGCCCGACGTCGACGCGGTCCTCGACCACTACGGCGTCACCGAGGCGGGCAACTTCGAGGGCCGCAACATCCTCCATCTGGCCAACGGCGCCGCGGCGCCGGCGCCGGTCGGGCTGGAGATCGCCCGCTCCGCGCTGCTCGCCGCGCGCGCCGAACGGGTCCACCCCGGACTCGACGACAAGCGCCTCTGCTCCTGGAACGCCCTGGCGATCGCGGCGCTCGCCGAGGCGGGCGCGGTGCTGGACCGGCCCGAATACCTGCGGGCGGCCGCCGAGTGCGCCGACTTCGTGCTGGGGACGATGCGCGACGAGGCGGGCCGCCTGCTGCGCACCTACAAGGACGGCCGCGCCCACCTGAACGCCTACCTGGAGGACCACGCCTTCATGGTCGAGGCCCTGTTGGTTCTCTACGAAGCGAGCTTCGAGCCAGGTTGGTTCACGGCGGCGCGGGAGCTCGCCGAGACGATGATCGGGCGGTTCGGCGATCCCGAGCGCGGTGGCTTCTTCTCCACCTCCGACGACCATGAGGAGCTGATCGCCCGCCGCAAGGAGGTCGGCGACCACCCGATCCCGGCCGGTCAGAGCTCCGCCGCCCTCGGCCTGCTGCGGCTCGCCGCGCTGAGCGGCGAAGCGGCCTTCGCCGAGCGCGCGCTCGGCGTCCTGGCGCTGTTCGGCGAGGCCGCCGTGACCCATCCCGACTCCTTCGCGCACCTCCTGCGGGCGCTCGACTTCCACCTCTCGAGGACCCGCGAGGTCGCCCTGGTCGGCGCCGACGTGGGCGCCCTCGCCGGCGTCGTCCGCGCCGCCTTCCGGCCCGACCTGGTCCTCGCCGCCGGGCCGGCGGGCGCGACCGAGCCGCCCCTCCTCGACGCCCGCACCGAAGTCGGCGGCGAGCCCGCCGCCTACGTCTGCGAGGGCTTCGCCTGCAACCTGCCGGTCACCGACCCGGCGGCGCTGGAGCAAGAGCTGGCGAAGGCGACGCCTTAGCCCGCTCGCCCCTCGTGGCGCCTCGCGGCCGTCCGAGGTGCGTCCCGGGCGTCGGAGGAGAAAACGCGCTGCACGAGTTGACCCCCCTATAGGGGGGCGAACCTTTGCAGCGCGTTTCTGAACACAGATCCGTCCAGCTTCGGTAGCCATCCCGTGCCCCTCCCGCGCCGGAATCCCCACCGACCGCCCCGCGACCCTTGCTCCACCCCCCGCACCCCCGGCCGTCTCGGCCACGGCCACACCCTGCCGGGGTCGTGGCCGAGGCGGCCGCGCCCCTTATTCGCGGGCGACAGCTTCCGCGGTCCCGCCCCGCGCCGTCCCGCGGTCGCAGGCCGGTCGCGTACCGGGGCTAGAGCGCGAACTCCCGAACCTCGTCCAGGACGACCCGGCCGCCGACCTCGGCGCGGCCGTCGCCGAGCGCCCGGGCGTCGAGCCGCGAGCCGCGGCCCTGGCGGATCTCGATCTCCCGGTCGAGCGCCACGGCGAGGCAGATCGCCGCCGAGCCGGTGGCCTCGTCCTCGCCGATGCCGTCCTCGTGGGAGAAGCAACGCGAGCGGACCGTCCCCTCGGCCTCGTCGACCCAGGCCCACACGCAGCCGACGTCCTCCGGTTCGGGCAGGTCGACCGCCTCCTCGACCGCCAGGGCGTCGGGCAGCTGGAAGAACTTCCAGGGCGGTCCCCACTCGGGGCGCGCCGTGACGAAGGTGAGCCCACCGTCGAACCGCACCGCGACCTCGCCTGCCGGCGGGCGCAGGATCTCCGGCGCCCGCCGCTCCCGGGCCAGGAGCCAGGCGGTGCCGACCGTCGGGTGCCCGGCGAAGTCGAGCTCAAGGCCCGGGGTGAAGATCCGCATCCGGCCGCTCGCCGCGTCGTCGACGAAGACGGTCTCCGAGAACCCCAGCTCGGCGGCGACCTCCTGCCGCCGCTCCTCCGGCACCTCCGCCCCGTCGAGAAAGACCCCGAGCGGATTGCCGAACTCCCACTCCGCGTCACAAAACACGCGCAGGACGTGCAGCTCCGCCATCCTCACATCACCCCCGCCCTCGACCCCTTGCACGCTTGTCCTCCATACGCGGACAAGCGTGAAGTGCGGCGGCGGGCGCCGTCACAGGATCGGTAGGAAGTTTTCGATCTCGAACGGGGTGACCTGGATGCGGTAGTCGTCCCATTCCTGGCGCTTGATCTCGACGAAGCGGCGGAAGGTGTGCTCGCCGAGCGTGCGCAGCACCAGCTCCGACTCGGCAGCCACCTCGATCGCCTCGCCGAGCGTCGCCGGCAGCTGCTCGATCCCCTGGTGGCCGAGCTCCTCCTGGGAGAGGTGGTAGAGGTTCTGCTCCATCGGCTCGGGCAGCTCGTAGCCCTTCTCGACCCCTTCCAGACCCGCCTGCAGCATCCCGGCGAAGCAGAGGTAGGGGTTGGCGGCCGGGTCGGGGCAGCGCAGCTCGGCGCGGGTCGCCGCCTCCTTGCCGGGGTGGTAGAGCGGCACCCGGATCAGCGCCGAGCGGTTGCGCCGCGACCAGGCCAGGTAGACCGGCGCCTCGAAGCCGGGGACGAGCCGCTTGTAGGAGTTGACCCACTGGGCGAAGAGCGGCGAGATCTCCCGGGCGTGCTTCAGCTGGCCGGCGATGAACGACTTGGCCACCGGCGAGAGGAAGTACGGGTCGTCCTCGTCGTAGAAGGCGTTCCTGCCGTCCTTGGAGAGGCTCTGGTGGACGTGCATCCCGGAGCCGTTCTCGCCGAACAGCGGCTTCGGCATGAAGGTCGCGTGGTAGCCGTACTTCATCGCGTACTCCTTGACCACGATGCGGTACGTCATGCAGTCGTCGGCCATCTCGAGCGCGTTCTTGTAGCGCATGTCGACCTCGTGCTGGGACGGGCCGACCTCGTGGTGGGTGTACTCGACGTGGATGCCCATCTTCTCCAGCGCGAGGACGGTCTCGCGGCGCAGGTCGGAGCCCGCGTCGAGGGTCGTCAGGTCGAAGTAGCCGCCCTCGTCGAGCACCTCGGGGACGCCCGACTCCGGTTTGGCCGAGCGGAAGTAGAAGTACTCGAGCTCGGGGCCGATGTTGTAGGCGTCGAAGCCCAGCTCCTCGGCCCGCTTCAGCGCCCGCCGCATGATCCAGCGCGGGTCGCCCTCGTAGGGGCCGCCGCCCGGCACGCGGATGTCGCAGAACATGCGCGCGACCGCGTCGCGCTCCTCGGGGCGCCAGGGCAGCAGGTCGAAGGTGGTCGGGTCCGGCACCGCCAGCATGTCGGACTCCTCGATCGGGTTGAAGCCGGTGATCGAGGAGCCGTCGAACCCCATGCCGCCCGCGAAGGCGTCGTCGAGCTCGGAGGCGTTGACGGAGAAGCTCTTCAGCTGCCCGAGGACGTCCGTGAACCAGAGGCGGACGAAGCGGACGTTGTGCTCCTTGACGAGCTGGATGACATCCTCGGCGGTCTGCGGTCGGTCTGCCATTCGTGAACTTGCCTCCTTGGCTCTGGGCGCGGTAGGCGGGCAACGATAGGCGAATGAACCGAGAAGGTGCAGATCAGCGTATTCCGGGTACGCGAAGGGCGGTTCAGGCGAGTTGAAGTCGCTCCGAAATCTCGGTATAACTTACGACACGTAAGTAAGCGGCTCAAAGTAAAGTAAAGGCCACGTAAAGGCTCTGTAAAGCGAAATCCCCGCCCAAACCACGAGCCAGAGACGAGAAGCAAGTTGACGGTAAAAACGGCAGTAAGCAGATTCCAGATCCACGATGAGCTCACGGCGCCCGACGAGAGCGCCCCGCTGATCAAGTCCATCCAGGCGGCCGGTGGCGCGGTCACCAAGTTCGTCGGCGTGCTCGCCGGCTCCCCGGCCGTCCTCCGTGCGTACACCCGCATGCGCTCCGAGCTGCGAGGTGGCGTCCTCCCCCAGGCGACCCGCGAGCGGATCGCCCTGGCCGTCGCCGAGCACCGCGAGGACAGCTACAGCATCGCCCAGCACGCCAAATCGGCCCGCCGCGCCGGGCTCGGCCTCGACGAGGTCTCCCGGGCGCGCTCCTTCACCTCCTCCGACCCGAAGGAGGCGGCGCTCCTGCTTTACCTGAAGGAGGCGCTGGAGGCCGACGGGTCGCCGCCGCTCCACCTCCATGAGGAGGCGCGCGAAATCGGCTGGAGCGACGAGGAGATCCTCGAGGCGGTCGCCCACCTGGCGCTCAACGAGTTCCAGAGCCTGATCGCGGGCGCCGCCGCGCTCCCGCAGGACCAGGCGACGCCGCGGGTCCTCCCCTCCGCCGCCTGACAACCCCCAGACGCGAACCCCCAAGACGGGAACGGGACCGGCGCGCCACCAGGCGTCGGTCCCGTCTCGTCAGCGCGTCTCGACCAGGGTCGCCGTGTAGAGCAGCCGCGCGGTCGAGTAGCGGCAGCCGTAGGTGGCGCGCTTGCCGACGGTTTCCTGCGGCTTGCCTTGGCGGATGTCGGTCGCGTTGTTGCAGGCGCCGGGCGCGCGGCTCGCCCGCCAGACGTTCCTGGCGGCGAGGCCCTGCGAGAAGACCGGCGCCCAGGTCGGCACGGTGATGCCGATGATGTCGCCCTTTTCGACCCGCAGCGAGGCGCCGAACTTGACCGTCTGGCCGAGATAGGGGCTCAAGACCTTGACCGCGCCCTGCCGCCGCAGGTTGAAGCGCGGCGGGTTGGTGCCGGGAATGCGGCGGAGGACCGCCAGCCGGGCCTCGGGGGGCGTGCCGAAGAACCCGTTGAAGAAGCTGCGCTGCTTGTTCGTCGGCTGGGCGAGGGTCAGCGTCCAGGACTTGATCCTGCCGTCGGTGGTGACCAGGAACGGGTTGCGGACCTGGCCGTTGGAGACCTGGAAGCCGGTGACGCTGCCGACCGCCTGGCAAGGCCGGCCCGGGCAGGACGGATCGGGGATCGTCGCGGTGGCGCCGTAGGTCACGGTCGTCCTTTCCACCGGCGCCCCCGCGGCGACGGTGGCCGAGGCGATGAGGGCGAGCGCGGCCAGGGCGCAGGCGAGACCGACCCGGCGCGCCCCGCGCGGCGCGAGACGTGGCGCGGACGATGCTCGGTGGGAAGTCCTCGACATGGCACGGCTCCTCTCGGCAAACAGCTGCTGAGCAGGAACCTTAACCGGCGACATCCGCGGGCGACGCGGTGTCCGCGGCCGTCGGGCGGCGGCGGGGCGCCCGCTCAGCGATGCCGCGAGACGCGGCTGTGCCGGCCGGAGGCGGGCTTGAGATCGGCGGCGTATTCGACCGCGACCGCGTAGCGGATCCGCCCGACCCCTTCGAAGTCGAGGGCTTCGGCGGCGGCGGAGGTGAGGTCCCAGGCGCGGCCCCTGATGTAGGGACCGCGATCGATCACCGGGGCGACGATCGAGCGCCCGCGCCAGACGAACTTGACCGGGGTGCCGCAGGGGAGCCGCTTGTTGGCGACGCCGACCGTGGACGGGCGCAGGACCTGCCCGCAGGCGGTGTGGCGACCCCACATGGATTTGCCGCCGTACCAGCTGGCGCCGGCGATGTGGAACGGGGTGAAGGAGAGTTCGGCTCCTTCGAAGGGCATCGGGGCCGTGGTCGTCACCGCTTCTTCGGGGCCCGTGGTCGTCGCCGCTTCTTCGGCTTCCGCCGCGACCGGGGCCGCGGCCGCGCCGCCGGTGGCCGCCTCGGCGCCGGGGACGATCGCGAGGGCCAGCACGGCGAGGACGCCGGCCAGGAGAGCCGCGCGCATCGATAGCCTCGTGCGCATCCAGTGGCTTTTCCGCTCGTGGCGGTGGGGGGTGTCGTTCATGTCTCTTTCCGACGCCTACGGGGTTAGCTGACGGGCTCGCGCTGAAAGAGCTGCGCTACGCGGCCGAGACCGCGACTCGCCCCAACAAATTGGGCCCCCCGCTCTTTGCGTTATGTGGCAAAGATTCAGCGGAAGTTCGCGGCAGGTTAGCAAACGCTAAGACAGAAATCTTGCACCCCGCCGCGGCGCACCCGCAAGCTGCGGCATTCATCGGCCGTCGACACCCGGCGCCGGAATCCTGCAAGTGCCCCTGCGTCCCTCTCCGGCCCGTCCGGCGCCCGCCCGGGCACCCCCGCGAATCGAGCGGATACCCGGAGGCGCCCGGCCGGAGCGCGGACATGGGAAGGCCCCGCCGAGGCGGGGCCTTCCGACAGCGAGCCTGTAAGCCGGATCCTGTCGCGAGCGGACATCTATCTCGTCGGGATCGCGATCCCGAAGGGGCGCCGAGGCGCCCTGCGACCTACCTGGACCTCGCCGAGCCGGGTCGACGGTCCTGCTTGGCCTTGCACCGGGCGGGGTTTGCCTGGCCGCCGTGTCGCCACGACGCCGGTGCGCTCTTACCGCACCCTTTCACCTTTGCCTGTACGCGGCTCACGTGTGGCCGCGCCATCGGCCGTATGTTTCTGCGGCACTTTCCCGCGGCTTTCGCCGGGTGGGCGTTACCCACCGCCCTGCCCTGTGGTGTCCGGACTTTCCTCGAGGGGTTTTCTCTCCCCCCGCGTCCGCTCGGCTCGCTCCAACGATGTTAGACCTCAGGCGGTCCGCCGCAAGCCCGGCGCCTCCAAGTGCCCCCGGCGCCATCCAGGCCGTCGCCCGTGGCCCCCGGCGCCGAAAACCAAGCCTGCCCAGGACGCAGGGAGCGAACCGAGGGGAGCGCATGAAAATGCGTGACCCGAGGCGAGAGACCGAGGACACCGGCAGGCGCCGGTTTGCAGGCGCCCGGGTCAGACCTTGCGGAAGACGCCGACCACCTTGCCCAAAACCCGGGCCTCGGTGGTGATGATCGGCTCCATTTCCTCGTTCTCGGGCTGCAGGCGGATGTGGTCCGGTTCGCGGAAGAAGCGCTTCACGGTGGCCTCCTCGCCGATCAGGGCGACGACGATTTCGCCGTCGGCGGCGTCGTCGGCGGGGCGCACGACCACGTAGTCGGCTTCGAGGATCCCGGCGTTCTTCATCGATTCGCCGCGGATCTGCAGGATGTAGTCGCCGTCCTCGCCGCCGATCACGTCCGGCACTTCGAGGTACTCCTCGATGTTCTCTTCGGCGAGGATCGGCGCGCCCGCGGCCACCGAGCCGACCAGCGGGATGCCGTTGTCGGGCTTCACCACGCTGACCGCCTTGTCGAAGAGCAGCTCGATCGCCCGCGGCTTCGAGGGGTCCCGTTTCAGCAGCCCGATCTTCTCCAGGTTGGCGAGGTGCGCGTGCACGGTGGAAGACGAGTGCAGCCCCACCGCCTTGCCGATCTCCCGCACCGTCGGCGGGTAGCCGGTCTTCGCCGCGTACTTGCGGATGAAGTCGAAGATCTCCTTCTGCCGCTTGGTCAGATCAAGGTCAACCATCGTGGGCTCCGTTTTCCTCCAATTGCCGGGTGCTGACAGAGACGAACACCTGTTCGCAGAGTATCCCCTCCGCCGGACGCCCGCAAGCCAGGAGGGCTCCCCGCCGCCGAACCCCTAGAATCCCGGTCCCACGAGCGGCTGTGGCGGAACTGGTAGACGCGCAAGGTTGAGGGCCTTGTGGGTGGAAACACCCGTGATGGTTCGACTCCATTCAGCCGCATGGCAAAGCCCCCGCAAAGCGGGGGCTTTTGCGTTGTGGGAGCCGTTTTGCGAAGGGAGCTTCGATCAATGGTGCGCCAGTTGGTGCGCCAGTGAAGCAAGCGGCCGATCTGGGCTCAGCAGCCGTCGAGGAAGTCGGCCAGCTCCTCCTCGATCCGCTCCGCCGATCCCTCGCAGTCGATCTGCACCCTCTTTACTGGCACGGAATCGTCGGCCAGAACTGGAATTCCCCATAGGTTGTTGAAGCCCATCAACTTGTGATCGACGGGGTTGAGCAGGATGGCCTGAGCTGGAGCCGGGCAGCTTTTGTTGTGGCGGTCGAGGCCAATTCTTATTTGGATCAGGTTCTTGACCTCGAAGTCCGTCACGGAATCACCCCGGTGTACGAGAAGCCAATCTCGAAGTCCTGGAGGTCACGCTTCGGCATGCGCTCCAGATCGTCCCAGTCCTCGAAGGATGCTGTGGGAACGAAGGCCGCGAGAATGACCGGCAGCGTTCGATAGAAATTTTCGGCTCGAGTGTCGAAGGCCACCGAAATCGCTTCAAGATCGTCAGCGATTTCGACAGCTACTGACGTTCCAAAGCGCCCGCCCACTTGCGCCCGCTCCTCCTTGCCCGACTCACGGGCGCGCTTGAGCAGCAAGGGCGGGTCGACCGTGAGCATGCGCGCCAGCCGCAAATCCCGATCCCGGTAGAGGGCTTCATAGTCCTCCTCGGTCGGGAGCAGAACCCCGGCCTGGTCCAACCCCTTGCAATACGGGAAAAAGTCGCCCGGCATCCCCGATTCGTGCCGCCCATAGGCGACCAGCCAGATGATGTCCTCGTGCGACTCGTCCCGCCAAGTCCCGCCGCGGTGTTCGTGCTGGTGTCGCAACACCGAAACGACCTTTCCGGAGTCCAGGGGCTCGACGAGACCAGACCCAACGAATTTGTCGCGCCGCTCCCGGACGAAGGCCTTGGCGATCGGGTGGTTCGCCACGCTCTCGAAGGTCCCGTTGGTTCCCGCTCCGAGATCCTCCGCCAGACATCGCCGAGTTATCCGCAGCTCTCTGTCGGGCAAAACCAGCGCGGTGCCGAAGAAATACTCCTTGCTCACGGGCGCGATGCTATGGCGCCGAACAGATGGCAAGCGCCGCTCCAACGGGGGAAGCGCTACGCTATGAGCTGTGTAGACCATGAGATTTGGAAACTTTATCTCAAGTCTGGGGTTGAAATGGTCGAACAACGGAAATACATTGAAAACAGCAACGTTGTCGCAACGGAGTCTTCATCCACAGAGAACAAGGAAGGTGCCGCATGTCCGACACCACCACTATTCGCGTATCGACCGAGATCCAAGGCGAGATTTCTCGCATCGCAGCCCTCAAGGGGGTTTCATCCGGCGAGCTGCTCGGTCAGGCGTGGCGGGAGTTTCTGGAGACGCATCGCGCAGAGTTGGCCTCAGACCTAGAGCAGGCCGCCGAGATCCTTCGAGGCGGAACTACCGAGGATTTGGCCAACTTCCTTTCCCGGGACGTTCCGGCGCGCGCAAAGCGCGCAGCAGAAGCCGCTCGCTCTTAGCCAACCCCGTTGACGTGGACTTCCGTCTCGCGGCTTTTCCGCGAGCGGAACGTCAACGCCGGGGCAGTCAACGGGCTCAGACAGCCCAGCGACTCATGTAGGCGTCGACCAGATTGCGCGCCTGGTCGCGGGTGCCGGGCATCAGGTGGCCGTAGCGGGAGAAGGTCTCCTCGATGGTGGCGTGGCCCATGAACTCCTGAATCGCCTTCGGGTTCACACCCGCGTCGATCAGAAGCGAGGCGCCGCTTTACGTCGTCGGCAACCCGGAGCGGCGGACCCATCGCGGCGCTCCCAGTTGCGTCCCGGATTCGCTCCTTGTGCAGCGCAATTGCCTCGCGGTGACGGAGGAACCTTTCGACAAGCCATTCATGATCCCCCTGGTTGTAGAGCAGCCAGTGCCCAACGATCATGTCCTCGAACAGAGTCCTACAGAGCATCGCGGCTTGGACAGCGAGGCCGGCACGTAGCAGCTTGCAGATACCGTCGAAGGTCCGACCGGATCGGGCAACCGTTGCAAAGACAAGCGCGCCGAACTCATCCTCCCAGGTGTCAACGGCCTTCTTAGTGAATACGAGCAGCTCCTCCATTGATTCGAGCAGCTGCTCACGAGTCACGCCGCCGCCGATTTCTTCAGCAAGATAGGCGCCCGCTTCGGCCTCATCGCGTTCTATAAAGCCATCCATAGAGATCGCCCTATCGTGACGGGATGCGCGGATGAACCCGAACCGAGAGCCAATCAATTGAGGGGAACGCGCACCACGAGAACTGGCGCGCGGGGAACGGCTATGCGATTAGCGGTTCTCTGATCTCGACCCAGTAGTCGGCGGGAAGAGGGACCGAGGGGACCCCCTGGCTTCTAACTTCGCGGCGCCGGCTCATCCAGTGCTCAAGCAAGCCCAGCACACCGGTCCGAGGCGCGGCCACGATCTCGCGACCGTCGGGATAGATGATCGCCACAGGCTCGTGATCGGCCACGGCTTCGGCGAGAGAGGTGCCGAAACCCTCCTGGTCGGCGGCGATGAAGATGGTCCCCTCGGGGTAGCGATCGGGGTCGAGCACGGCTTCTGCCAAGCGCTCGTTGGCGATCTTGCCCGCCAAAGTGAACTTGCTGCGCTCTAGCTCCTCCATGTTTCTGCGATTGCTTCCCAGCGGCCGATCAGGTGCCCTCAAGCTCGACTGGGACGCGAGCGTCCTCGGCGAGCGGCCGGATGAAGGGAGCCGTCATTGCCGCAACGTATTGACTGAGGCGGCGTTAACCCTCAACCCTCGTCGTCGGTGGGCAGCGACCCGAAGATGCGGGCGAACTCCTCGGGCTCAACTCGATCCTCCCCGTGACGGGTGAGGATCGCCTCCAGCGAAGTGTCCGCGGGCTCATCGTGCGTCGTCCCCACGATGCAGACCGTAACCGGAGAATCAACGGTCGTGGTCAGACCACGCTAAATGGCGCGCTGGAATCTTGTCGGAATTGCGACGGAGCGCTACAGTTCTCGCATGGCTACCGCCTACGCAGACGAGGCGATCCACGTCCACGACACCGGCCACCTCACCGACCGGGACATCGCCGGCGCCACCGGCGCGGCTCCCAGCACGGTGCGTGAATGGCTCACGGGGCGCAGCGCGCCCAGTGGCTCGCGGGCGGTGCGGCTGGTGGAGCTCTCCTCGATCGTCGAGCGCCTGGCCCGAGTTATCCGCCCGACCTACATCCCGGTGTGGCTCAACAAGCCGGTCGAGCTGCTCGACGACGACAAGCCGATCGAGCGGATCGCCGCCGGCGACTACCGCGCGGTAGCGCAGCTGATCTCCGGTCTCGAGGACCCGGGCGCCGTCTGAGGTGTCCGGGGAGGTCCCGGCGATTGCCGTTCGCGGCCGCTGGCTGAAACACGCCTACGCCGGCTCCCCCGCCCTGCCCGAGCGCGAGCCTCCGCCCGATAGCCGCTGGCAGCGGGGCGAGGTGGTCGACGCCATCTACCTCGCCGACAGCGAGGACACGGTGTGGGCCGAGTGGTATCGCCATCTCGCCGAGCGGGCCATACCGCCGCTCGCGCAGATGCCTCGCGAGCTCTGGGCCTGGGAGGTCGATGTCGAGGTGGCCGACCTCTCCTCGCGCCGAGCGCCGCTCGACCCGAAGGTCGCGTGCTGTGCCTCTTCCGCTCCTCGGAGGGCGTCGCCGGCGCGAAACCCATGGGTCCCCCGCGACTGATCGAGGAGCCTCCCCCGCCTCCGACCGGCCTGCGCACCTGAGGCTCTGGAAGACGGAGACCGCTCTGGCAAGCGGGGCCTGGACGGATGCCCCGGATCTCCGCTCCATGGCCCGTTCCTAAGGCGATTTCACAGGCAAATCAGGGGTTTCGCTAACGATTAGTGGGTACTTTGCCCGCCATGTCTCTCCTCGCGATCCTCTTGTTGAACGTCGGCCTCGCGGCGGGACTGAGCGCGATGCTGGCCCTGGTGATGCTGCTTCCGCGACACCTCGAGCCGGACCTCGAGGGGGCCGACGACGTCCGCCGCTCGCGGTCGCGGGCAGCGCGGATCCTTCCTGCGATCCGCCGGCGGGGGCTGGGCGCGGCGGGCTGCGACCGCATCCGGAGCGCGCTCGGCAGGCCCCGCGTCCGGTTCGACGTCGCCAGAAGGCGACCACCGCGTCGCATCTGACCGCCGCACCCGCCAAAGTGGCGGTGTGAGGTCCAGGTTCCTGCTGGTCGTGCCGGTGTTGGTCGCCATCCTGGCGATCTCCGGCTGCGGGAGCACCGGCAAGGTGGAAGGCGGCCCCGGCGGCACCCGCGGGCGGGTCACGCTGTCCGCCGAGAAGATCCCCGCCATCGGCAACGTCCTGGTCAGCGAAGGCGAGACCCTCTACGTCTTCGCGCCCGACCGCGGCAAGGAAGTCACCTGCGCCGGATCCTGCGCCCAGGCCTGGCCGCCGCTGACGCTGCCGGCCGGGCAGAAGGAGGCAGACGCGAGCGGGGCGGTCAAGGGCTCGCTGATCGGCACCCTGCCGGGACCCGAAGGGGGCCGCGTGGTCACCTACGCCGGCTGGCCCCTCTACCGATTCGTCTCCGACACCGAACCCGGCGAAGCCAACGGCCAGAACGTCAACCTGAACGGCGGCTACTGGTGGGTGATCTCGCCGTCGGGCAAGATCATCAGGAAGTAGGCCGCATCAGGTAGACGGCGCCGCGACCGCCGGGCGCCCCAGGCGCAGCGGGATCGAGGAAGTGGCCCCCTCGACCGTGACCAGCAGGCTGACCGGTCCCTTCCCGATCACCCGAATCCCCCCCGACCACACCGTCCGGGACCGGTGCCGGCAGGGCTGCAGCTCGGTTTCCGCGTAGCCCGGCGCGCGGAAGAGCGAGGTCGGCGTCCCGCCGCGGTTGTCGAGGACCTGGCCGAAGTAGAGGAAGACGCGCTTGCGGAGTTCGAGCGGCACGCTGACCACGACGAACCGGTGACCGCTGACGAGGGCCTGCGTCCGGGCGTAGAGCTGCCCGTTGGCGGCCTGCCGCATCGAGCGCAGGGGGGCGGCGTCCACCGTGACGGGCCCCGCGGTCACCGCGCCGCTCCAGTCGCCGACGGGCGCCGGGAGCGCGGCCGCCTGGTCGCACGGCGCCAGGTTCGCTTCCGGCGGTTCCAGCGGTTCGGAGGCGCCGCCCACCGCCAGGGCGACGGCGACCGCCCCGGCCGCGACGAGGATCAGGGCTCGTCCCAGCACGCCGCGGCTCAACCGGCTTCGGACGCCAGCGTCTTCAGGTCGGTGCTGACCCAGACCGGCAGGAACGGGTAGACCATCCCCGCCCGCTCGAAGCCGTTGGCGTCGATCAGGTAGAGGGCGTCGGTGTGTTCGATGTCGCCCTTCGTCTTGCGCACGAAGATCCGGTACCGCTTCCAGACGCGCGCGAGTTCGGCCTTCGTCCCCAGCAGCCAGCGCACCGAGTAGGAAGAGAGGCCGAAGCGCTTGATCGCCTCTCGCGCCGAGGCGGGCGTGTCTTCCCAGGGGTTGACGCTGACCGCGACGACGGTCGGCCGGTCGGTGGCCGGGGTCATCCGGAAGGCGGCGGCCAGCGCCCGTCCCTCGAGCGGGCACTCCTGGTGGCAGCGGGAATCCATGAAGGTCAGGATCACCGGGTGACCGCGCAGCGAGCTCAACCGGAAGCGCTTGCCTTCGGCGTCGCGCAGCGAGATCTCCGGCGCCGCCCGGCTGCCGGTCGGCCAGACGGCCTGTCCACGCACGGCGGCGGCCGCCGAGCCGCCCGAGGAGCCGCGGGTGGCCAGGTGGATCGCATCGCCGATCAGCGCGCCGAGGACGACCGCGGCGACCACCATCACCGTCGCGGTTCTGCGGCGCGTGCGCTTCATCCGCGCCTGCGCCTCAGCATCGCGATGGTGTAGGCGCTGAGGACCACGATCAGCACGGCCAGCGGAAACACGGTGGAGAACACGCCGGAGAAACTGGTCCAGCCGGCGGCCGCCCACAACGGGGTGATCAGAGCCATCTCATCCAACTCCTCTCGACAGGACGCCGCCGCCGACCTCGGCGCCGGGGCGCGAGTCGCGTGGCTCCAGCCAACGGTAGGCGATCACGACGATCGCGATCAGGTAGGCGATCCCCCCGGGGACCCACATCACGCCCGCCGCCAGTTGCTGGTCGGTCAGCGCGGAGATGTGACCGGGGCGACTCGCGGCTTCGGCGTAGGGCGCGTAGAGCGGCGCCGCGGACACGGCCAGGACGATCGCCAGCACCCAGCCGACGACCAGGGTCGAGCCCAGGTAGGCGAGCTTGCCGAGCTCGCTGAGCGGCGACCGCCAGGGGGCCGAGGGGACCACCCGGGTCCAGAACAGCAGCGCCGTGGCGAAGAAGGTCAGGTGCTCGAGCGCGTGGACGAGTTCCGAGCGCAGCGCGAGGTCGTAGAAGAAGGGGACGTGCCAGGCGCAGAAGGTCACGTTGAAGAGCAGCCAGGAGACGACCGCGCCGCCCGCGAAGCTCGCCGCCCGCCGCGACACCGACCCGCGGGGCCCGACCAGATCGCGGGCGACGGCCCGCCGGAAGCCGACTGGGAAGCCGCGCCACATGCGACTCCAGGGCCGGGCCAGGGCGAGCAGGGGCGCGGCAAGCCCGATCAGCAGGATGTGCTGGACCATGTGGACCCAGAAGAGCTTGTCGGCGAGATCGTCGACCGGCGAGTCGAGGGCGACCAGGATCGCCACCAGGCCGCCGACGAAGGAGGCCGTCCGCAGGCGGTCGCCGGGGCGACCGACCCTTCCCCGCCCGCCGCGCGCGTAGAGCAGCGCCGCGCCGAGGACCCAGAGCAGCGCCGGGCCGCCGGTCCAATCGAGCGGCGTGGTCAGCGCGCCCATGCTCAGACCAGGTAGAGGACGATCCAGGCGATCACGCCGAGCCCCGCCAGGAGCGCCCAGTAGCCCGCCGCCGGGACGAACCTCTCCGGCATGTTGTCCGCTTCGCCACGGTGGCGCAGCCCGACGGCGAAGGCGGTCTCCACCCGGTACAGCGCGATCAGGCAGGCGACCGTGTAGAGGAGGGTCCAGCCGAAGAAGACGCTGGCGTAGCCGCCGCTCTGCGGGCCGAACGAGATGCTGGCGTACTCGACCATCTGCGCCACGCAGGCGAACAGGCCGAGCGCCAGCGCCGCCCCGGCGAACCCGAGCCAGCCGCCGCGCCGCGCTTTCGCGAGCCGCGCCGCGTACCAGAACGACCCGGCGCTCAGCGCCAGGGCGGCGGCGATGACGATGCCGTAGCCGGCCGGCGGCGTCACCCCGGCCGGCCGCCAGAGTTCGTTGCTGTCGAGCGAGCGCAGGTAGAAGTAGGCGAAGACGAAGCCGAGGAAGAACATCACGGTCGCCCCACCGAGCAGGGAGAAGCCGACCCGGTCGATCCGCTCGTGCAGCTCCGGCGTCTCGGCGTAGAGGTCGCGCTCGGGTGGGATGTCGGTCGCCATCTCGCTCTCCTATCCGGCGGCGGGTGCGTCGGCCGGCCGTTGCGCCGGCGGCACCCCGTAGTCGTAGGGCTCGGTGTCGAACACCGGCGGCCGTTCGAAGTCGTCGACCGGGATCGGGGTCGGCGTGTGCCACTCGATCGATTTCGAGTTCCAGGGGTTGCTGGGCGCCGGCTCGCGCTTGATCACCAGCGAGTAGACGACGTTGTAGAGGAAGATCAGCATCGAGGCCCCGAGGACGAAGGCGGAGACCGAGACCCAGTCGTTGAGCGCCTGCAGGTGGGTCGGGTAGGTGACGACGCGGCGCGGCTGTCCCATCAGCCCGAGCGCGAACAGCGGGAAGAAGGTCGAGTTGAAGGCCACGAACATCGTCCAGAAGTGGACTTTGCCCAACCGTTCGTTCAGCGCCACGCCGAACATCTTCGGCACCCAGTAGTAGATCGCCCCGAAGAAGACGAACACCAGCCCGCCCATGATCGTGTAGTGGAAGTGGGCCATGACGAAGAAGCTGCCGTGGGTGGCGACGTCGCTGGGAACGTCGGAGAGGAAGACCCCCGAGGCGCCCCCGATGAAGAAGTTGAAGAACCAGGCGAGGCAGAACAGCATCGGCACCGAGTAACGGATCTTGGCCCGCCAAAGAGTGCCCATCCCGGCGAGGAAGATCAGCCCGGTGGGCAGCGAGATCGCCTCGGTGGAGAACATGTAAAACGGCCGCAGCGAGGAGTTGAGGCCGCTGACGAAGAGGTGGTGCTGCCAGACGAAGAAGCTCAGCAAGGCGATCCCGAGCAGGCCCGCGACCGCGATCCGGTAGCCCCAGAGCCGTTTGCGCGCGAAGACCGGGGTCATCTCCAGCAGCAGCCCCATCCCGGGCAGCGCGAGGATGTACACCTCCGGGTGGCCGAAGAACCAGAACAGGTTCTGGAACAGGTACGGACTGCCGCCGGCGCTGGAGAGGAAGAAGGAGGTCTGCAGGCTGCGGTCCAGCGCGACCATCAGCAGGACGGCGATCAGCACCGGCGCCGCCAGCACCATCAGGATGCCGGTGCTCAGCGAGCCCCAGCAGAGCATCGGCAGGCGCGACCAGGTCAGCCCCGGCGCTCGCATGGTGATGATCGTGGTGATCATGTTCAGCCCGAACAGGGTCATCGAGATCCCGACCAGGGCGAAGAAGAAGATGTAGGAGTCCATGCCGAAGTTGGCCTGGTCGTTGAGCGGCGCGTAGCCGGTCCAGCCGGTCGGGAACCCGCCGAAGAGCAGGGTCGTCATCAGGATCGTCCCGGCCGCCATCAGCAGCCAGAAGGTGAGCGACTCGATCCGCGGGTACGCCATCCGGCGCGAGCCGATCATCAGCGGCAGGAGGTAGTTGGCGAACGGGCCGAGGACGCCCGACGTCATGATCCCCATCATCATCGTGCCGTGGAGGCCGACGAGGGTCAGGTAGTTGCCGGCCCCGAAGAGCTGCGGCGAGGGGCGCAGCAGCTCGGCGCGGATCAGCATCGCGTTCATCCCGGCGATCGCGAAGAAGAACCCGATCCCCACCAGGTACTGGATCCCGACGACCTTGTGGTCGGTGCAGAGGGTGAAGTACCGGCCGACCCCGCCCTCCTCTTTCTCGGCCATGCTGACCGGGTTGCCGAGCATCCGCGCGATCGGGTACTTGAGGAACCCGAGGCCGCCCAGGAAGCCGACGACCGCGAACGTGTAGCCCAGCATCAACGCGACGTCGTTCTGGTTCGTGTCGCCGAAGTAGTCGAGGCTTTCGGCGTGGATCTGGTGGCCCAGCCACCACCCGAAGTAGAAGCCGACGATCCCGAGGACGACCCCGCCGAGGAGGTTGAACCCGATCAGTCGCCGCCAGAGCGGTTTCGCTGCCGCTGCGGTCATCCGGCCCTCCTCTGCGGTTCAGGGTAGTAGTGGGTCGAGTACTTCGGCAGCACCTTGTCCGCCGCTTCGAAGACCTTCGCCTGGTTGTGGATCCAGGTGTTGAACTTTGCGTCGCTGACCACCTGGCCGGTGTCGAACATGTAGCCGTGCCAGAGGCCGCAGAGCTCGTTGCAGTGGATTTCGAAGTCCATTTCCTGGGTCGGCTTGGTGAAGGCGATGTTGTCGACGCCGGGGTTGGCGTCCGCCTTGACGCCGATCCGCGGGGCCCAGAACGAGTGGATCACGTCGAGCGACGTGACGTGGAATTCGATCTGCTGGTTCACCGGCAGCTCGAGGTGCGCGGTCTCGATCCCGCCCATGGTCGGGAAGCGGTAGGTGAACTCCCACTGCTGGGCGATGACCTGCACCGGCAGGGCCTTGCCGGAGGGCTTGAACTCGGCTTCCGGCCCCTCTCCCCCGCCCGATCCGGCGTTCGCCAGCTCGACCGTGCCGAAGATCGCCAGGAAGAGGACGATGCAGGACGTCACGATCACCCAGACGGTGTTCACGCGGCCGTCGTCGGCGGTCGCTTCGCCTTCCTCCAGGCCACCGTCGCGGTTGCGGAAGAAGATCATCGCGTAGGCGAAGTAGACGACCAGCGTCGCGGCGATCGGGGTGACCACCCCGAACAGGACGGTGTTGTCGTAGAGCTGGCCGGCGCTGGCGCTGCTGGCTTCGCCCGGCGGCAGGGTCGGCGCGATCACCGCGACCACGATCGGCGTCGCGATCGCGCTGAGGATGAGCGACCCGATCGCGATCCTGCGGAGGTGGTTCGGCTCCTTCACCTCAGGCCACTTCCAGGAAGCCGTCCATGTAGCCGATCGTCTGCATCGGGCCGCCGAAGCCGGAGATGAAGCCGGCGGCGCACGGCACGAAGCACTGCCAGCGGTAGCGGCCGGGCTTGCCGGTGCGGATGGTGAAGGTGATCGTCTCGTGCGCCTGCGACAGCGAGCAGGGGCCTTCTTCACACTGGTTTTCGGCTTCGTCCGGCACCCCGCGAAGCGGCACGATCAGGCCCAGCTGCGGGACCGCGAAGGTGTGCGAGGCTTCTTCGGGAGGGATCGAGACCATCGACTTCCCGTCCACGGTCATCTGGTTGCCGACCGTCCCGTGGACCTGGGAGAGGAACGGGTTGCGCAGGCCGCTGTCGCCGTCGAACTGGTACACGGTGACCTTGACCAAGGCGTGCGCGGGGACCTTGTAGATGGTGCTGTGGACCCATTCGCCCTGGTCGTTGCGGATCAGGTAGGAGACCCAGGGCCGGTTGGCGCCTTGCGGACCCACCGCGGCCTCCGTCTTCAGCGTCAGTTCGGCCGTGTGGGGCGTGGCTTCCTTGGCCACGACCGTCGGCGGTTCGCCGATCAAGTTGCCGACGTACAGCGCGATCAGGCCCGCGACCACGATCACGCAGGCAAAAACGACCGATACCCTCACACCCATCGAACCCATACGCGACCTCTCGGTGCCACCCAACGGCACATAAGCCAACGCTAATATTTCTGCGGTCGAACGTAGACGGACAGGAAGCCTTAAGCAAGTACCAAGACAGTGAGAGAATTCTCATTGTCAGAATCCGTACAATCTCGCTTCTCGCTCTGTGAGCCGGTTTCCGCCGGTTGAGCCACCCCGGTCTCCGGCCACGTAGCCGCCGCCGGCCCACATCCGAGCCTCCCGCACCCCGTCCGGCCCGCCAGGATCCGACCGGATCCGCCTCCGCTACTCGTCCTCGTTCTCAGGGTTTCATGGGGACCCCGGAGTAGAATCGCCCATTGGGCCGCCCGGCCTCGATGCAGGGAGAAGCAGCCATCCGACCAGACGAGCCCAAGCCGACCAGCGCCCGTCGCCGCAGCCACGGCGCGACCCTGATCGCCGCGCTCGCGCTGCTCGCCTCGCTGCTCCTCGCCGCGACGGCGACCGCCGCGCCGGGGGCCGCCCCGGCCGCCCGCGCCGGCGCCGCCGCGAGCACGACGCCCGGCCGGTCCCACGACCCCAGGGCCACCGCCTCGGTGATCGGCGGGCACAACGCGACGATCGCCGAATACCCGTCGCTCGCCTTCATCGAAGGGGCGCAGGCGACCGCCGGGTACGCCTGCACCGGCACCGTCGTCGCCCCGCGCGTCGTGCTGACCGCGGGGCACTGCGTGGAGGACATCGAATCGGGCTCGATCGTCGAGCCGAGCCTGATCGCGGTCGCCACCGGGGTTTCCAACCTGCACCAGATCACCAAGGAGAACATCAGCCAGGTCGAACGGGTCCTCGCCTATCCCGGCTTCAACCCGACCGAACTGCACGGCGACGCCGGCCTGCTGATCCTCAGCGCGCCGGTCGAAGCGCCGCCGATCGCCCTCGCCGGCAGCGGCGACGCGGCGCTCTATGAACCGGGCGACGAGCTGACGATCGCCGGCTGGGGCATCGACCGCCGGGTGACCGGCCACGCCCCCAACCAGCTGCAGGCGGCGACCGTGCCGGTCGAGGAAGCCTCCCGCTGCGCGAAGGGCACGCGCCGCTACTACCCGTTCTTCAATCCCGAACGCCAGGTCTGCACGCTGGACTCGCCCCACTTCCAGATCACCACCTGCCACGGCGACTCGGGCGGCCCGGCGATCGCCACGCGGGCGGACGGCACCCAGGTCGAGGTCGGCGTCACCAGCCTCGGCGACGGCACCTGCAACCCCGCCAGCCCTGCCGTCTACACCCGCGTCGACCAGATCTCCTCCTGGGTGCAGAGCTGGATCGAAGCCGTCGAAGCGGGCGGCCCGACGCCGCGCATCAGGGTGCCGAAGGCCCACATCCCCTGGCTCACCCGGGAACGCGCCGAAGAAGTGAGCAGCTACGTGATGGAAGAAGTGTTCCGCCACCACTACATCCAGGGCCAGGAACAGGCCGTCCGCTGTCAACGGGTGGGCAAAGCGCAGCTCCGCTGCGGCGTCACCTGGTTCCAGGGCCCCAACGACTACTACGGCCGGGTCACGGTCTTCTACGCGATCCGCCACAACGTCGTCCTCGTCGGCGTCCACTACAAGGTCAACTGGGTGAACGACCACTGCTACTTCCACAGCGGCCACCCGCAGACCTGCCGGGTCCACACCAAGCAGAAGTGAGCCGCGGCACCCCGGCCGCGCGCGGGCGGGGACCCCGGACGCGCCCTGCCGGCCTCTAGCCGCGCCGCGGCGGCAGCCAGACAAAGCGCCGCGCGGCCACCGCCGCGCCCAGCGCCGCCCAGCCGACCAGCACCGCGAAGTCGAGCAGCACCGGCCCGACCGGCACCGCGCCGACGAAGGCGCGGTGGACGAGGTCGGCCACGTGCTCGACCGGGAACAGCTTGGCGATCGTCGCCAACCACCCGGGCAGCTGCGAGAGCGGGATCCAGATGCCGGAGATGAAGAAGAGCGGGAAGGTGATCAGCTGGATCATCGGCTGCGCCGCGTCGGCCGAGTCGGCGAAGGTGCTGAGCGCGTAACCCAGCCCGCAGAAGGAGGCCGCGCCGCCGAGCACCCCGAGCACCAGGGTCGGCAGGCCGCGGGCCGGGAAGCTGACCCCGAAGGCGACCGCGCCGACGATCAGCAGCAGGGCCACCGTGCCGATCGCCATCAGGACGACGGTCAGCGACTGGCTCGCGATCAACGTCCAGGCCGGCATCGGCGTCGCCCGGCGGCGCTTCAGGATCCCCAGCTCCCGCTGGGAGACGACCGAGGCGACCAACATCGACAGCGTCGACACGGTGAGGGCGAAGACGACGACGCTCGGAACGAAGAACTGGCGGTAGTCGATCGTCACCCCGTTGACCGTCGTCTGGCCGCCGTGGAAGACCCCGGCCAGCAGGGCGAGCAGGACCAGCGGGATGACCAACGTGAACATCCGCGCCCTGCGATTGCGGCGGAACGCGCGCAGCTGGTAGCGGGTGACGTGCCAGACCAGGTCCATCAAACCGGCTCCTCGGCCGCCGCGGCCTCGGTCGCCTCCGCGGTGAGCCGCAGGTAGACGTCCTCCAGGGTCGGCCGGCCCACCTCCAGCTCGCCGATCTCGATCCCCCGGCCCTCGGCCCAGGATCCGAGCCTGCCGAGGTCGGCGAGCGGCGCGGCGCTGCGCAGCTCGACCCGCCCGTCGCGGCGCCGCGGCCCGAGCAGCGCGAGAAGGTCGTCGGGCATCTCCCCCTCCCCCACGCCGGCGGGCAGCGCGAAGACGATCTCAGAGGCCTCGAGGTCGCGCCGGCCGATCGTCGCCGGGGTCCCCTCGTCGATCACCCGGCCGCCGGCGATCACCGCGATCCGGTCGGCGAGCCGCTCCGCCTCCTCCATGTAATGGGTGGTGAGGAAGATCGTCTTGCCGAGGTCGCGCAGCCCGTCGAGCATCTTCCACGCGTCGCGGCGCGCCGCCGGGTCGAAGCCGGTGGTCGGCTCGTCGAGGAAGATCAGCTCCGGGTCGCCGATCAGCGCCAGCGCCACGTCGAGCCGGCGCCGCTGCCCGCCGGAGAGCGTCGCCGTGATCTTCGCCCCCGCCGCGGCGTCGAGGCCGACCAGCGCCAGCGTGTCGTCGACCCCGCGCGGGGACGGGTAGAGGCCGGCGTAGAGCTCCATGCACTCGCGCACGGTCAGCTCCTGCTCGCCGGGCGACTCCTGCATCACGATCCCCACCCTTCGGCGCCAGTCGGACCCGGCCCGGGCCGGGTCGACGCCGAGGACCGCGACCTCGCCCGCGTCGCGCTCGCCGAAGCCCTCGAGGATCTCGATCGTCGTCGTCTTCCCGGCGCCGTTGGGCCCGAGGAAGGCGAAGATCTCGCCGTGCTCGACCTCGAGATCGACCCCCGCAACAGCCTCGACGTCGCCGAAGGCGCGCCGCAGGCCCTGCACTCGTATCGCCGCGTCCATGGCCGGGAAGCTACGGCCCGCGACGCGCCCGCGCATCGGCTCGGGCGCCGAACTCGGCGCTCCACCCGTGGGTGGAGGCGGTGGGCCGAGGCTCAACCCGGGCGCCCATGACAAGCCCTGGGAGCGCCTCCTAACCTACGTGGATGCAGATCTTCCGTCCCGACGACCAGCCGGACCGGCCGTACGGGATCATGCTGCTGCGGGAGCGACTCTCGGGCGGCCCCGGGGCGGCGCGGCGGATGCGGATCTGGCCGGTCTTCACGATGCTCCTGGTCCTGATCTCCGGCCTGATCGGGACGCCGACCCCCGCCCTCCACGGCGAGGGACTGGTCACCCTGCTCGGCGGCGGCACGCTGGCGGCGCTGATCGCGGTCGAGTTGATCTTCGACCCCCAGGGCGACCGCGCCGGGCTGGCCTTCGTCCTGTTGCTCGGCTTCTCCTCGATCGCGCTGATGACCGTGCAACCGTCGGGGACCGCGGTCCTCGGCACCTACGCGGCCGTCGCCTCGGCGGTGATCCGGCTGCCGAAACGGCTGGCCCTGGCGGCCGTCGTGCCGATCATCGCGGTGGTCGACATCGGGGTGATCGCGACCAGCAAGGAATGGCTCCTCGTCCTCGCCTGGACGAACATCGCCTACGCGTTCATGTTCGTGATCGGCCACCTCTTGCGCCTCAGCGAGAACCACCAGATCCAGGCCCGCGAACTGCTCGAAGAGGAGGAGCGCACGCGCGAGGCCCGCAACGAGGCGGCGGCGCTGGAGGAGCGCGGCCGGATCGCCCGCGAGCTGCACGACGTGCTCGCCCACTCGCTCTCGGCGCTCTCGGTGGAGCTCGAGGGGGCGCGCCTGCTGGCGCTCGACCGCGAGGTCGACTCGGAGGTGATCGCGGCGATCGGGCGCGCCCACCGCCACGCCGCCGCCGGGCTCGAGGAGGCGCGCACCGCGATCCAGGCGCTGCGTGGTGACTCGGTGCCTGGGCCCGACCGGATCGCGGAGCTGATCGAGGGCTTCCGCACCCAGGGGATCGAGTGCACGCTCGAGGTCGAGGGCGAGCCGCGCCGGCTCCCCTCCGAGGCGGCCCTGGCCATCTTCCGCACCGCCCAGGAGGCGCTCACCAACGTGCGCAAGCACGCCGAGGGGGCCGAGCGGGTGTCGATCCACCTCGACTACGACCCCGACGGGGTACAGCTGATCGTCGCCGACTCCACCGGCGACGGGGCTGAGGCGCGGGTCCCGCAGCCGGCGACGCTGGCCGGCGCGGGCGCCGGCTACGGGGTGAGCGGGATGCGCGAGCGCGCCGAGCTGATCGGCGGGCGACTGCTCGCCGGGCCGACCGCGGACGGCTTCCGGATCGAGCTCTGGGTCCCGGCGTGAGCCCCTCCGGGACGGACGCGCCGCTGCGGGTAATCGTCGCCGACGACCAGCGGGTGGTCCGCGAGGGGCTGACCCTGATGCTGGGGCTGATCGACGGGGTCGAGCCGGTCGGCGCCGCCGCCGACGGCGAGGAGGCGCTGGCGATGGTCGCCGCGGAGCGGCCCGACGTCGTCCTGATGGACCTGCGGATGCCGCGCCTCGACGGCATCGCGGCGACCCGCCGGCTGGCCGAGACGCATCCCGACGTCGCCGTCGTCGCGCTCACCACCTACGCCGACGACGAGAGCGTCGTCGGGGCCCTGCAGGCCGGGGCACGCGGCTACCTGACCAAGGACGCGGGCGCCGAGCAGATCCGCACCGCGATCGAGCGGGTGGCGGCGGGCGAGGCGGCGATCGACCCGGCCGTGCAGCGCCAGCTGATCGCCGCGGTGAGGCGCGGCGAGTCCCCGCCCCCGGCCGAGGAGGCGGGCCTGCCCGACGGGCTGACGCGGCGCGAGGCCGAGGTGCTGGAGCTGATCGCCGGCGGCCTCTCCAACGGCGAGATCGCCGAGCGGCTGGTGGTCAGCGGCGCCACCGTGAAGAGCCACGTCAACCACCTCTTCGCCAAGATCGGCGCCCGCGACCGCGCCCAGGCGGTCGCCTACGCCTACCGCCACGACCTGGTCCCCCCGGCCGAGGACTGACCCCGCCCGCCGGTGTGGCGCGATCAGGCCGTGCCGAGGGCGCGGTCGATGAACGGACCGAGCAGCTCGGCGACCGAGGCCGCGGTCGAGTCGGGCGCCTCGGCCGGGTTCGTGATGTAGGAGATCGCCAGGCGCACCAGCGCCTCGGCGAGCAGCCTCACGTCCTTCCTCGGCGCCCGCGGCCAGCCTTCTTCGATCACCGCCGAGAGCCGCGTCGTCGCCCAGACGACGACCGGCATCCCCTGCGTGGTGACGAAGGGCAGCATGCCGCCGGAGCCGTCGTCGCTGAGCAGGGTGCGGATCAGCGGGTCCTCGCCGGCGGTGCGCAGGAACAGCTCGAGCGCGGCGCGGATCGCGGCGCGCGGGTCGTCGGTGTGGGCCCGGACCGCGTCCTCCACCGCGCCGAGGAAGCGCTCCCCCTCGTGGATCGTCAGCGCGACCGCAAATTCGCTTTTGTTGCCGAACTCCTTGTAGAGGGTCTGGCGGCTGACCCCGGCGGTGGCGGCGATGTCGGACATCGTCACCTCCGACCAGGGCCGCTGTTCGAGGTGGTCGCGGGCGGCGTCGAAGAGGGTCTGGCGGAGGAGCTCGCGGGCTGCCTCCGGGTAGGGGGTGCGACTTGCCATCCCCCCCATCGTCGCAGCGCCGGCGGTCAGTCGCCCTCCTCGGCGGGCTCGAAGTCGACCTTGTCGCGGACCCCGCAGTCCGGACAGGGCCAGTCGTCGGGCACCTCGCTCCACGGCGTCCCGGCCGGGAAGCCCTCGCGCGGGTGCCCGGTCGCCTCGTCGTAGACGTAGCCGCAGGCCGGGCAGCGCCAGGCGCTCACGATCCCGCTCCCGCCCCTGCCGCGGCGCCGGTGGTCGCCGCGGGCGGCGCCGCGCCGCCGGAGCCGCCGCCGTAGCGCGCCAGGATCTTCGCCCGCCGGCGCGGGCTGATGTTGGCGCGGGTCACGTCGCCTTCGAAGTGGTCGAGCAGCCGCGGGTCCATCACCCGGCGCCAGAGCGGCGGGATCCAGGCGAGCACGATCATCCCCGCGTAGCCGGTCGGCAGCTGCGGCGCCTCGTCGACGTGGCGCAGGGCCTGGTAGCGGCGGGTGGGGTTGGCGTGGTGGTCGGAGTGGCGCTGCAGGTGGTAGAGCAGCACGTTGGAGGCGACGTTGTTGCTGTTCCAGCTGTGCTGCGGCAGGCAGCGCTGGTAGCGGCCGTCCTCGCGTTTCTGGCGCAGCAGGCCGTAGTGCTCAAGGTAATTGACGACCTCGAGCAACGAGAATCCGATCACCGCCTGCAGCACCAGGTAGGGCAGGACGATCGGGCCGAAGGCGACGGCCAGGGCCGCGAAGAGCACCACGGTCATCGCCCAGGCGCCGAGGATGTCGTTGCGCAGCGTCCAGTGGGACTTGCCGAGCCGGTCGAGCCGCGCCGCCTCGATCCCCCAGGCGGAGGTGAGGCTGCCGGCCACGGTGCGCGGCAGGAACGCCCAGAAGCTCTCCCCCAGCCGCGAGCTGGCCGGATCCTCCGGCGTGGCGACCCGGACGTGGTGGCCGCGGTTGTGCTCGATGAAGAAGTGCCCGTAGCCGGTCTGGGCGAGGGCGACGCGGGAGAGCCACTTCTCGGTGCTCTCGCGCTTGTGGCCGAGCTCATGCGCGGTGTTGATCCCGATTCCCCCGACCACGCCCATGGTCAGCGCGAGGCCGATGTTTTCGACGACCGTGAGGCCGCCGTCGCCCCACTGCCAACAGGCGAAGACGAGCCCGGCGTACTGGATCGGGATGAAGAGGTAGGTGCACCAGCGGTAGTAGCGGTCCTGCTCCAGCCACTTGAGGACCGAGTCGGGCGGGTTCGAGGCGTCGAGCCCGATCGCCAGGTCGAGCAGCGGGAAGACGACGAAGACTAGGAACGGGCCGAAGAACCAGAAGCCGCCAAAGCCGCTCCACTCCACCGCCCCCCAGGCGATGAACGGTGCCAGCGGCACCAGGATCCCGAGCAGCCAGGCGTACCGCTTCCCGTCGCTCCAGGCCGCCGGGTTCAGGTCGACGTCGTCGTGGTGATGGTGATGCGCGTGCTCCGCGTGCGCCTCCACGGTTCCCCTCCTTGTCAAACGCGAGCTTCCAGTCTGCGGACTTGACAAACCTACCGTATTTGTCAACCACAGTTACAGACGTCCCCCGCCTGACCACCGTCCCCTTCCCCCTTCCCCTCCACCCAGACGGCGCACTCCCCTGCGGCCCCCGGGCCGCGACCCGAGGCAGCGCGAGGGCGAGCGTGTCGCTGACCAAGCAGGACGTCGACGACGCGAGGCCCGCGTAGCAGCGCTACGTGGGCCGAGAGGAGGTGGCGGCCTGCGCCGCGTCAGCGGCGCGGTCGCGCCGCGCTGACTCGGGGAACGGCCCCGTCTAGATCTTCAAGAGCACGATCGAGTTCACGACGAACAGGACCGCGAAGAAGATGGTGGCGCGATCGAGGTTGCGCTCGACCATCGAGCCGCCGCCGAGCTGGCTGCCACCGCCGCCGATGCCGAAGGCACCGGAGAGGCCCGCGTCTTTGCCCGAGTGCAGGAGCACCAGGAAGACCAGGACCACGGAGATGATCACCTGAAGGACGCCGAGGATCGTGTACACGGGCCTGAGTGTAGAGGGTCGTGGCCGCTAATCGCGCTCGGCCGGCTCGGCGGGGCCATCGTCGCCGTCGGCGTGCGCCGCCCCGTTGCCGTTGCCATTGCCATTCGCGTGGCCGTTGCCGTTCGCGTGGAGACTCGCGTCGCCGTTGCCGTTGCCGTTCGCGTGGCCGTTCGCGCCGCCGCTGCCGTTCGCCGCGGCATCGGGCCGGTGCCCATTGCCCGTGACGGGGTCGGCGGGCAGGGTGGCCGTCGCCGCGCCGTTTCCATCGGCGTGCCCGTTGCCGTTGCCGTTCGCGTCCACGTAGTCGCTCGGCAGGCCGGCGCGGCCGACCCGAACCTGCTCGCCGCTCCCGGCCCCCACGCCGACCGCGTCGAGGATCTCCACCGCTTCCTTGCGCAGCTCGGCGTCGAGGATCGCGTAGTCCTCGTCGGAGAGCTTGCCGGAGGCGTGGTCCAGTTCGGCGTCGCGGATTTCGCGGTATTTGGCTTCCTTCAGCGCGTCGGCCTCGGTCCGCACCATCGCGCCCTTGCGGCGGCTGCGGGTCGGCCAGACGGCGATCAGGGCGCCGATCAGGCCGATGACCCCGCCGATCCACATCCACATCACCATCGGGTTGATGATCACCTTGAAGGTCGCGGCGGCCTGGCTGTTCACGTACTGGCGGGCGATTTTTTCGGCCGACAGCAGCTGCAGGTTTTCGATCTGGCCGAGCGCCTGGGCCTGCAGCGCCGGGTTCGCCGCGGCGGCCCGCATCATCGCCGCCAGCTGTTTGCACTGCGCCGGCGTCCCGGGACCGGCTTCGACGCATTTCTGGAAGCCTTTTTCGGCCAGGGACAGCTGGTGCTGGACCTGGGTCGTGTTGGGGGCGACCGTCACCCAGATGTCGTGCAGCGGCGTGGTCTTCAACCCGACCTCGGTGGTCGCCTCGCCGGCGAAGTAGGTGGTGATGCCGCCCGCGCCCTGGGCCGCGGCCCCGGTCGGGCGGAAGAAGCGACGGCTCGTGCGCAGCGTCGTCAGGTACTTGCCGTCTTCTTTGACTTCGACGTCGGCTCCGAAGGTGTACTTCTCGCTGTCGACCTGGACGTAGGGCTTCGTGTAGGTGAATTCGCGCCCGTCGACGACCCGCGTTTCGCCCGGTTTCATGGAGACGTTTTCGTTGGTCTGGAAGCTCGAGGAGGCGGCGACGCCGATCAGCAGGACGGCGATGCCGACGTGGGCGATGTAGCCGCCGTAGCGGCGCCGGTTGCGGGCCGTGACCGCGGCCAGTGCCCCCACCAGGGAGCCGCCCGAGGTCTTCTGGCGCGCGTGGGCGCCGTTGTAGAACTCCTGCCCGATGCCGGTGATCGTGAAGGCGGCGAAGGTGAAGAGGGCCAGCGCCCAGGGCCTGTTCGCCGCGTCGGTGAACGCCCAGAGGACGATGAGCGTGAGCAGCGCGACGGCGGCCGGGATGCGGAAGACGCGCTTCGCCGAGGCCCAGGTGACCCGCCGCCAGGCGAGCAGCGGGCCGATGCCGGTGAAGAGGACCAGGAGGATCGCCAGCGGCGTCGTGTACTTGTCGAACCAGGGCGCGGCGAGCGAGCTCTTGCTGCCGGTGAAGAGTTCGGAGATCAGCGGGAAGAACGTCCCCCAGGCGATCACCACCGTCATCCCGACCAGCAGCAGGTTGTTGATCAGGAAGACCGATTCTCGCGAGATCAGCGAGTCGATCCGCTTCTCCGAGCGCAGGTCGTCGAGGCGCGAGATCAGCAGCAGGGTCGAGCCGATCACGACGATGCCGATCACGACCAGCAGGTAGGGGCCGACGGTGTCGTTGCCGAAGGCGTGGATCGATTGCAGCACCCCGGAGCGGACCAGGAAGGTGCCGAGCAGGCACATCGAGAAGGTGGCGACGATCAGGGTCGCGTTCCAGACCTTCAGCATGTTGCGTTTCTCCTGCACCATGATCGAGTGCAGGAACGCGGTGCCCAGCAGCCACGGCATCAGCGCCGCGTTCTCGACCGGGTCCCAGGCCCAGTAGCCGCCCCAGCCGAGCTCCGAGTAGGACCAGCGGGCGCCGAGCAGGAGGCCGAAGCCGAGGAAGGTCCAGGCGATCAGCGCGAAGCGGCGCGTCGCGCGGAGCCATTCGGAGTCGACCCGGCGGGTGATCAGGGCGCCGATCGCGAAGGCGAAGGGGACCGTCCAGGCGACGTATCCCGAGTAGAGCATCGGCGGGTGGATCATCATGCTCGGGTGCTGGAGCAGCGGGTTCAGCCCGATCCCGTCGTGCGGCGCCGGGTTCAGCACTTTGAACGGGTTGACGTCCGGCGCAAAGAGCATCAGCCCGATGAAGAAGGCACCGACCGTCATCATCACCGCGGTCGCCCAGGGGACGATCTCGCGCAGCTTGTGGCGGGTCGAGTAGAGGGCCAGCGAGGCGACGACCGAGAGCACGAAGGACCAGAGCAGCAGCGAGCCTTCCTGGCTCGACCACATCGCCGCCAGCTTGTAGAACATCGGCGTCTCGATCGAGGAGTGTTCGGCGACGATGTTGAGCGAGAAGTCGTTGGTCGCGAAGCTGACCTCGATGATCACCACGCAGGCCAGCAGCAGGAAGAAGACGCCGTAGACGCCCCGCCGGGCGAGGGTGACGCGGCGGTCGTCGTGACGCCAGACGACGGCGGTGATGGCGGAAGCGGTGGCGGCGAAGAAAGCGAGCGCCAGAAGGACGCCGCCGACGCTAGCCATTGGTGCCGGAGTAGGTGCCGCTGCCGGTTTCCGCGGTTTCGCTGGCGTTCGTCGTGAACTTCGACGGGCACTTCGTGATCAACGTTTCGGGTTCGCCGACGAAGGTGCCGTTCGAGCCGCGCGTGCCGGTGAGGACGATCTCGCGCCCGCCGCGGAACGGATCCGGGACCACGCCCCGGTAGCTGACCGGCATCACACCGCCGCCTTCACGATCCTCGACTTGGAATTTGAGCGTTTCGCCGTCGTGCCGGACCGATTTCGGCACGACCTTGGCGTTCATCTCGAACTTCTGCCCGACCGGGGCGACCTCGATCTGAGACGGTTCGCTGGTCTGGTCGGAGGCGTTGAAGCTGACGTAGACGAGGGCTACGCCCAGCAGGACGGCCACGGACAGGGCAGTGACCAGCCGAATCTTGCGCTTTCGCGACGGATCCACGACGTCGGGCATTATCGCAAGCCGGAGCGGCCGGCACCTCAACGCGGGTTAAATTTCGGTATGCCTCAACAAGACCAAGGCGCAGAGCCAAATAGCCCCGTCCTTCTGATCACCGGAGCCAGCAGCGGCATCGGCGCGGCCACGGCGCGGCTGGCGGCAGATCGGTACCGCCTGGTACTCGCGGCACGGCGACGCGCGGCGCTGGAGGAGCTGGCGACCGAGCTGGGCGGCCCGACCCGGGCGCTGGCGGTCGAGTGCGACGTCTCCGAGTGGGACCAGGTGGAGGCGCTGGCCGGGCGGGCGCTCGCCGAGTTCGGCCGGATCGACGCCGTGTTCGCCAACGCCGGCTTCGGCGCGACGCGCGGCTTCCTCGCCGAGTCCCCGGAGCACTGGCGCGCGATGGTCCTGGCCAACGTCCTGGGGCCGGCGCTGACGATCCGCGCCACCCTCCCCCACCTGCTCGAGCGCGGCACGGGCCACTACGTCATCACCAGCTCGGTCGCCGGGCGCCGGCCGCTGCCCGGCTCGCTCTACTCGGCGACCAAGTTCGCGGCGACCGCGATCGGCGAGGGGCTGCGCCAGGAGCTCCGCCAGATAGACGACAACGACAGGATCAAGGTGACGCTGGTCGAGCCAGGCATCACCGACACCGAGTTCTTCGACGAGAAGCCGGCCGAGTGGGCGCTGCGGGACGACGAGATCGCCCGCGAGGTGCTGCACGCGCTGACCGCGCCGCCCCGCGTGGAGATCAACGAGATCCTCATCCGCCCGACCGCCCAGCGCGGTTGAGCCCCCCCGGCCATTCCTCCTCGCCGGCCTTCCGCCACGGGGAGGAGATGGGCGGGGGCTGGACCTGGGACAGGACCTAAGGACCGAGCAGGGCGCGGACCGCGCGCCAGTAGCCGCGCAGCAGGGCGCGCGCCGGCGCCGAGCGGGCCGCCGCCGGGATGAAGGGCGAGTCGAGGTCGGCGGTGAGGCAGGCGGCGAACTGGCCAGCGGAGATCGCCCGGGAGCGGCGGATCTCACGGCGCTCGCCGAGCAGCCGCGGCAGCCAGGCGATCGCTTCGGCGTCGGCGCGGAGCTTCTGGCCGCCCCAGCCGCCGGCCGACGCGGCGACCAGCAGCGCCGCCTCGGTCGCCAACAGCGCCGGCGCCAGGAGCACCAGGAGCGGGGCGGGATAGAGGCGGACGAGGGTGGCGAGCCGGTTGCGCTCGAGCCAGCGCCACTTCTTGCCCGCCGAGGCGGCGAACTCGTAGTCGTGGGCGACGACCGCCCGCGGCTCGATCCCGACCGTCTCCCCCGCCAGCCGCAGCCGCAGCGAGAGGTCGACGTCCTCGTGGTACATGAAGAAGCGCTCGGCGAAGCCGCCGACCCGCCGCCAGACCGCGAGCGGGACCGCCAGGCAGGCGCCCGAGAGCGCCGGCACCTCCCCCGGCCCGGGCGCCGCGGCGAGCGGCTCGCCGTGCCGGCCCGCCCAGACGATCCCGGTGAAGTGGACCGGGTTGCCGGCCGAGTTGATCGTCCCCCCGTCCCCCTCGGCGACCAGTCCCTGCCAGGCCGCCCAGCCGCGCCCTTCCAGCCAGGGACGGCGGATCGCCTCCCCCCAGCCCGGCAGCGGCATCGCATCCGGGTTGAGGATGACCAGCAGGTCGCCGCCCGCGGCGTCGGCGCCGACGTTGGCGCCACCCGAGAAGCCCCGGTTGCGGCCCATCGTCAGGATCCGCGCGCGCGGCGCGAGCTCGCGCACGGTGGCGGCGGAATCGTCGGGCGAGTCGTTGTCGACGACGATCAGCTCATCGCCCTCGCGCAGCTCGGTGAGCAGCGGCGGCAACGTCCGGCGCAGCTGGGCGCTGCTGTTCCAGGCGACGATCAGGACGGAGATGGAAGGACGCACCGGCGCGCAGGCTAGACGGCCCGCGGCGCCGGTGCGCTTCCGTGTCCTGCGTTCGGACTACGCCTACTTGTGCTTCTTCTGCGTCTTGCTCTTCCCGCCGCAGGAGGCGATGTTGAGCGGGAACCGGTTGTTCTTCATCACCTTGCCGTTCTGACCCTTCAGGTTGAGAATGGCCAGCTGCTTGGACTTGCAGAGGTTGGTCGAGTTCTGCAGGAGGCTCTTGTCGCCGCCCCGCATGTTCAGGATCAACCACTTGACCGGGACATCCGGCGTGTTGTTGAACACCGTCTTCAGCCCGCCATGCTTGGAGCTGATCACGCCGTCGAGGTGGATGTTGACCTGGCCTTTGAGGTCCGCCAGGAGGTCCGGAAGCTTGTGCTTCGAGGACACCATGTAGACCGGGCCCTTCAACTTGCCCTTCAGCAACGGCGACTTCGCTTCGGCATGCCCGTAGATCGCGTTCTTCGGGCAGTTGTTCGCCGCCAGCTGGACCCTCGTGCACACCGTCTTGATGTGGCCCTGGTCGAGGAACAGCGAGTGCGGCAGGTTGAGGGCCGTGCGGGCGATGTTGGCATCGCCGGTGCGGCCCTTCACGACCACCCGGATCTGCGGGTTCTTGGCCCGCGTCGTCGGCCCGGAGATCTTGGCGTAGAACTGCGGCTTGAACGCGAGCTTCTTGCAGCCGGTCGCCTGGTAAGGCGCGGAGACCGAGGCGCTGCTCCAGGCCGACGTGTCGAGCGGGTTGGACCCGCCTCCGTTGACCGACCCTTCGGTCGCGGCCGCCGCGCAGTTGGTCGGGGTGACCATGAACTTGTAGCGGTCGAGGTTCACGTCGATCGAGCGGACGTCGAGCTTGACGCCGCCGAAGACGTTCGGGATCGGGTCCGACACCGCGTTGACCTGGGCGGTCAGCGGGTTGATGTTGAGCGCCACCCGGACGACCACGGTGCCGAGATCGAACGGGCCGGCGACGGCCGGGGTGATCACCGCCATCGAGAGCGGCGCCCCCTTGTACGGGCCGGCGAGGTAGGCCGTGCCCGGCAGGCTGAGCGGCGAGTCGCCGGTGCCCGACACCGTCGTCGTCCGCCCGATCGCGCTTTCCGAGGAGCAACTCGGGTTCGCCTGCTGATCCTTGCCGCTGCTCACCGCGGCCAGGTCCAGTTCGTGCTGGCCGCAGTAGGGGATGCCGGCGAGCCGGCCGACCAGGCCCTTGGGCAGCGTCACGTTGACGCCCTTCAGTTCCTGCTGGCCATCGCCGCGGGCGATGTGGACGTTGAACGGGCTGTAGTCGCTCGCCTTGGTCGAGATCGAGTCGGTCGCGAAGCCCGGCTCGAACTTGCGGGCGCCGAGGCTGGTCGGGCAGTCACCGCCGCCCGGCTGGTTGGTGAGCGTGAACTTGCTGCTGATCGGCGTGGTGGTGCCGGGGCGCGCCCACGGTTCCATCTGGCCGGTCGTTTCGGCGGCGGCGCAGGTCGGCGGGCTGGTCAGCACCGTCTTCGGCCCGTCGAAGCTCAGCTTCACGGTTTCGAACGGCACCTGCGGCAGGCCTTCCGGCAGCTTGCCCGCCAGCGGCCCGACCTCCTGTTCGTTGAACACCGCGGTCAGTCGGCCGGTGTTCTTGTCGGCGGAGACGTTGCCGACCAGGCGGACGTTGATGCCCTCTTTCTGTTCCTTGGCTTCGACCAGGATCCGGAACTCTTCGCCCGATTCAGGTTCGGAGCTCTTCTGTTCGCCGACGTAGATCGAGCCCTTCAGGGGCCTTTCGAGCGGCGCCGAGGCGATTTCGGCGCTGCCGATCACCGAGTCCGCGGGGCAGCTGTTGCTGTAGGTCCTTTCCCCCTTGCCGAACTGGGAGTCGGTGCAGGCGACGAGCCCGGCCGCCCCGGACGGGTTGAGGCCCATCCCTTCGGGCAGCGAGATCGTCGCCTTCTTCAGGTTCGACTGGGCGAGGCCGTTCTCGCCTTTCGCCGGGTTTTCGAACGGCATCGTGGTGGTCACGGTCGGCTTCGCCGGCGAGTCGATCGAGTCGGTGCCCGGGTCGACGGTGACCGCCGGGTTGAACGGGACGTTGCCGCATCCCACCTGCTGGACCCGTTGGGCGATGCCGCTGGTGTTGGTCGCGATCACCTGAGCCTCGACCGGGGTCGAGCCGTTCGGGAAGCTGGGGTTGGGGAGGCCGTAGGACTCGGCCCGGAACCAGGTCGAGTAGAGGTGTTCGTAGGCCCCCTGGTCCGGGTTGTAACAGGTGGTCGGGTTGGTCAGGTAGGTGCCGTTGCCGCTCGGTCCGTAGTTGACCAAACGCGAGATCAGCGTCGAGAGCCCCGGTTCGGACGCGGTGTTGGGGAGGCGAATCGTGAACGACTCGTGGAAGTCGCTCTCCCAGGCGACTTCGGTTTCCAGGAACACCGGCTCTTTGTGCGCGACGACGAAGCCGAACAACGCCGGTTCGCCCGGTTTCGGCGTGAGGTTGTAGACGTCGACTTTGGTCAGCCCTTCGGTGGGCGGCACGACGAAGCCCTTTTCCACCGGGATTTTCAGACCCGGTTTGACTTCCAGCGGTATGCCTTCCTGGTTGGTCACCGCGGTGACTTCCTCGGTCCCGACTTTCGTCTCGGCTTTGCAGGTGGGGACGAAGACGCCGAGCGCGGGCGAGTTGAGGAATTCGGCCAGCGAGCACTTCGACGGGGTCGCGTTCGGGTTGACGGTGAGGCCCGGCGGCAGGTCCACCCGCAGGGTCTTGATCGTCCGGTTGACTTCCGGTTCCTTGATCGGCGCGACGAGCGTTTCACCGCCGAGGCTGCTCGGGCGGAACGGGTCGTGCTGGATCGTGTACTGGGTGAAGCCGATCGGGGGGTGGCCGCCGGCCTGGGTGAAGAAGGCCGGCCCGGTCTGCGGACCGCAGTGGAGTTTCGAGACACCGGGGATCGGTTCGTCGGTCAGGCAAGTGCCGGCCTGCCAGCCGTCGTAGTTCGAGGGCGGGACGAGCTGCGGTTCGATGATTTCTCCGGTGTCCGCCGACGCCATCGAGATCGGCACCGCCAGCAGTGCCACGAGACACAGGAGCACCAGTGAAACCGAACGCTTGAACATCTCTTCCTCCTCCGTTAACGCAATTCCCCAAAAAAGCGATAACGCCGCCCCTGCGTGGCGGTACCTGCATCCCTCTCCCTATCGGAACCCTAGCGGTCCGGGCGGCGTGGTCAAGTCAACCACTCGACGAGTTTGGATCGGAAATCTGATTCGCCAGGTCAGTGACGCTGCTGTTTGGCCTTCTGGTGATGGCCGTGCCCGGCGCCCTGCCTGCCGCCCTTGTGCCGCTTCCTGCCGTGCTTGGAGTGGCGATGCCGCTTGTGGCGCTTGTGGTGGTGGCGCTTGCAGGACCGCTGGATGCGGATGTGGCGGCGGACCGACTTGCCGTTCTGCCCGACCAGCCGGGTGATCCCCCGGACCGGCTTCGCGCAGAGGTTGGTCGAGGCCTGCAGCAGGCCGTGCTTGCCGCCTGGCAGGACGAGGACGAACTTGCTGACCGGGACGTCGGGGACGTTGGCGAACGTCGTGCGGATGCCGCCCTTGAAGCTGTCGATCTGCCCGTCGAGGACGATGCTGACCTGGCCCTTCATGTCGGCGACCATGTCCGGCAGCGTGTGGTCGGAGGAGCGCAGGTACACGGGTCCTTCGACCGGCTTGGAGAGCAATGGGGACCAGGCCCGCGCAAAGCCGTAGCGCGACTTGGCGGGGCAGTTGCCCGCCGCGAACTCGGGGCGGGTGCACACCTTCCCGAGGCTCGCCTGGTCGAGGAAGATCGCGTGTGGCAGCGCCACCGAGGCGAGCGCCACGTTCGCCTGGCCTTCCTTGGTGACCATCGTCGCCCGCAGCTTCGGGTTCTTGGCGCGCCGGGTCGGGCCCGACAGCCGCAGATGGATCCGCGGCGTGAATTCGAGCCCTTCGCAGCCGGTCGCCTGGAACGGCACCGAGACCTTGAACTGCGACCAAGCCGACGTGGAGGTCGGGTCGGAGCCGCCGCCCGCGATCGTGCCGGTCGTCGAGCCCTGGTCGCAATTCGTCCCGTTGCGGGTGAATTCGTTCGCGTTCAGGTCCAGGGCGACCGAGCGGAGGTCGAGCTTGACGCCGCCGAACACGTCGGGGAGTTCGGCGCTGGTCGAGACCTGCGCGGTTTCCGGGTCCAGGTTCAGCGGCGCCCGGACGACGACGTTGCCGAGGTCGAAGGGCCCGGCGACCGCCGGCGTGATCGCGACCGCCGAGAGCGGCGCCCCCTTGTAGGGGCCGGAGAGGTAGACCTTGCCTTCGAGCTGCAGCGGCGAGCTGCCGGTGCCGGCGGTGATCTTCGCCACGCCGATTTCGCTCCTACCCGGGCAGCTCCAGCTCTTCTGCTCTTCGGCCCCCGACATCGAGGTCGCGGCGCCGAATTCGTTCGGCTCGCAGTAGGCGACGCCGGCCAGCTTCGCCGTCGCCCCGCGCGGCAGGGTCAGGTTGAATCCTTTGATCTCCTGTTCGCCTTCGCCGCGGGTGATCTGCAGCTGGTACGGCGTGAAGGCGCCCGCCTGCGAGCTGTCCGGCTTGGCGGTCACCCCGGGCTGGAAGGGCCGTTCGCCCATCGACTTGGCGCAAGGCCGGCCGCCCGGCGCGGCGCTCATCTTCAGTTCGGTCGGCGGCGTCTGCGCGGCCACGCCGGTCGACCACGGGACGGCGCTCGACGTCGCCGTGTTGGTGCAGAGCGGCGGGCTGCTCAGGACCGGGACCGAGTTGTGCGCCTGGGGGCCGAAGGTGAGCGTGGCCGAGCTGAAGGCGACCTGCGGCAGATCGCTGAATTCGGCGGTCAGCTGTCCGGTGCGCGGGTCCGCCTTCACCTTGCCTTCCTCGCGCACGGCGACCCCGTAGCGGGCCGACTCGGCATCGAAGAAGATCCGGTACTCATCGCCCGACTGCGGGTCGCGGCTCTTCTGTTCGGCCAGGTAGACCGGCCCACTGAGCGAGTGCGGCGGCAGCTCCGGCGCTTCGATCGCGATCGTGCCGATCTGCGCATCGGCCGGGCAGGAGACCGGCGCTTTGCCTTCCAGCGGGAAGTCGCCGTCGGGGCAGAAGTGCACGCCGGGCGCGGTCGCCGGGTTCAGCCCGGTGCCCGCCGGCAGGGTCACGTTCGCGCTCTTCACCGTGGAGGCGTTGATTTCCAGCGCGCCGGGATGCTGCGGAATCTCGAGCGCCACCGCCACGGTGCTCGAGGAGTCGGTCGGCCCGGTGGCGCTCGCGGCGACCTGCGGCCCGAACGGCACGGCGGCGCATCCGGCGATCGGGACCGGCGGCGTGGTCGGCAGCGGCCCGGCGGTCGCGCCTTTCTGGCTTTCCAGTTCCAGGAGGCTGGTCGACGGCCCGTTGCAGGGGCTCGGCAGGGTCAAGAACGAGCCGCCCGCGCGGCCGTTGAAGACGAGCCGGTTCTCGATCAGCGGCGGGAAGGGTTCGATGTTGTTGATGTAGAACGCCTCGTGGAAATTGCCGCCCCATTCGATCGACGTTTCGAGGTAGACGAGCTCGCTGATCAGACCGATGCCGAGCACTTCCATTTTCACGTGGAAGCCGAACAGGGCCGGTTCGCCGGGCTTGGGGACGAGGTCGTAGACGGGGAAGGACAGCGGGCCGATCGGCAGGCCGAGCACTTTGGAGCTGACTTCGCTGACCCCGACGGCGCTCGCCGCGCAGGCCGCGTCGTTTGCCTGGAAGGTCGCGACCGGGCACTGCGGCACCGCCTGCGGGTTGACGTTCAGGCCTTCAGGCAGTTCGACTTTCACCCGTTTGGCCTGATCGCCCCCTTCGACGTTGACGGTGAAGTCCGTGACCCCGTCCGGCGGGTGGCCGGCGGCCTGGGCGAAGAATTCGGTCGGCGAGCCCGCGTAGGTGCAGCCGGGCGCCGCGCAGGTGCCCGCTTCCCACTTGCCGATCCCGATCGCCGCCGCCTGGCTCGCGCCGAAGGCGCCGAGCAGCAGCGCGACCAGCGCCGACGCCGCGAAAATCGTGACACCCCTGCGTGCAGTCCTCCTCATCGGAGCCACCCCCTACCCATCTGTGCGATTCGAAAAACGACCACGTCTATTCGTGGCCGCTCTTCCCTTTTCGGTTCTTGCCCGCGTGGTTCTTGCCCGCGTGTCCCTTGCCCCGGTGGCGCCGGTGCGCTCGGTGGCGCTTGTGACGCGGCTTCCTGATGCCGTGACATGCGGGGACGCGGAGCGGCAGCCGCTTCTTCAGCAGGTGCTTGCCGTTCTGGGCGAAGAACTTGAGCCGCGAGAAGTACCGGTGGGCGCACAGGTTGCGCGAGTTCTGCAGCAGGCCCTTGCGGCCGCCCCGCATCGTGATCGTGAAGCTGCTCACGGGCACGTCGGGGATCGGCGCGAAGGTCGTGCGGATGCGACCGTGCTTGACCGACTTGATCACCCCGTGCAGCCGGATCTCCACCTGGCCCTTGAGGTCGGCGAGCAGGTCGGGCAGCACGTGGCTCGAGGAGACCAGGTAGACGGGCCCGGCCAGCTGCTTTTCGAGCAGCGGCGACACCGCGCTCGCGTGGCCGTAGATCGAGCCCTTCGGGCATTCGTTCGCGGCCAGCTGGACGCGGGTGCAGATCGTCTTGATGTGCCCCTGGTCGATCAGCTCCGAGCGCGGCAGGGTCAGCGTCGCGCGGGCGATGTTGGCGTCGCCGGCGCGCGCCTTCAGGGTCGCGCGGAGCCGCGGGTGGCCCGCCCGCCGGGTCTGCTTGCGACCGCCGATGAAGCGCGTCGTCAGCCGCGGCCGGAACTTCAGCGCCCCGCAGCCCGAGGTCCGGAAGGGCGCCGAGACGTCGTCGGAGCTCCAGCTCGACCGGGTCGCCGGGTCCCCGCCGCCGCCGTTCAGCGTCGCGGTCGTCGTCAGGCCTTCGCAGCTGGTCGGGTTGAGCGTGAATTCGTTGCGGTCGAGATCGAGCGCGATCTTGCGGATGCTCAGCTGGGCACCGCCGAAGACGTCTGGGATCGGGTCGGAGACGGCGGTCACCCGCGCGGTCTCCGGGTCGACGAAGAGCGCCACCCGCACCACCACCGTGCCGAGATCGAACGGCCCGGCGGTGGCGGGGGTGACGACGGCCAGGGAGAGGGGAGCCCCGTCATAGGGGCCTGAGAGGAAGACCTTGCCGGTGATCTGCAGCGGCGTCTGGCCGGTTCCCGCCTCGACCGTGGCGCTGCCGACCTCGCTCTGCGCCGGGCAGCTCGACTGCGCGGCCTGCGCGGCGCCGCTGCTCGCCGCCGCCGCTTCCAGGGCGCTCGGCGGGCAGTAGGGGATGCCGGCGACCTTGGCGATCATCCCCGGCGCCAGGGCGACCGAGGCGGCCTTCAGCTCCTGCTGCCCGTCGGAGCGTTCCAGCGTGATGTGCAGCGGGCTGTAGGCCCCGGCCTGGCTCGACTGCGGCGCGGCCGCGAAGGAGGGGGCGAAGGGCCGCGCCGCGAGGGTCGCGCTGCAGGCGCCTCCGCCCGGGGTGGCGTGGAGGGAGAAGCTCGCGACCGGGGTCGCGTCGGCGTTGCCCGACCAGGGGGTCATCCGGGCGCCGGCGAGGCTCGGGCCGCAGGTCGGCGGGCTGCTGAGCACGGCGTGCTCGCCGCCGACGAAGTCGAGCCTGAAGCTGGTGAACGGCACCTGCGGGACTTCGGCGATCGTGGTCGTCAGCTGCCCGGTCACCGGGTCGGCGGAGACGTGGCCGACCAGCCGCACGTCGATCCCGTAGCGGGCCGACGCCGCGTCGATGAAGATCCGGTACTCGTTGCCGGAGGTCGGGTCCCTGCTCTGCTGCCGGGCGATGTAGACGGCTCCTTGAAGGTTGCCTTCCGGCAGCGCCGCCGCGGCGATCGTCGCGGTGCCGATCCGCGACCCCGCCGGACAGCCGATCGGCGCCGTCGAGTGGAGCGGGAACTGACCGTCGTCGCAGGTCTGCAGGTTGTTCGTCGCGGCGGCGGCCGAGGGGTTGATCCCCATCCCCGGCGGCAGCGTCACCTGCGCTTCCTTGGTCGTCGACTCGTCCTGGCCGGCCGGGTTCTGCAGCTGGGGGACGGTGACCGTGACCGTGGCGCCGGCGGGCGAGTTCGTCGCTTCGGTGCCCGGCGCGATCCCGAGCTCCGGCGTGTACGGGATCGTGGCGCAGCTTTTCGGCGAGGTGCCGGGCGGGATCGGCGATTCGAGGTATTCGCCGGCCCCGGCCGGGAAGCTCTCTCCCGCTTCGATCTCTTTGTAGGAGACCGCCTTCAGCAGGGTCGAGTACTCGCTCCCCGATTCGAGGAAGGCGCGACCATGGCAGGTGCTCGGCGTGGTGAGGAAGGTGCCGTTGCCGCCCGGCACCTGGGAACGGCCGTCGAAGACCAGGCGGTCCTTCAGGATCAGGCCGGTCACCAGTTCGTTCAGCGGCGGCGGGACCTGGATCGGCAGGGCGTGCGGCACCTTGATCGTGAAGCCCTCGTGGTAGTCGCCGCCGGAGGCGATGTCGCCTTCGAGGAAGACTTCGTTGCCGAGCAGTTCGAGGCCGAAGCGGGCCGCCTGACCCTGCTTCGGCACCACGTTGTAGACCGGGACCGCGGTCAGCCCCGCGAACGGCGGCAGCGGGACCAGGCCGAGCGCCGAGGCGGTGACGCCGCTTTCCCCCACCTTGGCGCCGTAGCTTTCGCAGCCCGAGGCGCCCGCTTCGAAGACTTCGGCCGGGCAGCGTCCGGTCGCCCCGGGGTCGACGCTGAGCCCGACCGGCAGCTCGACCCGCACGTACTCAAGTTCGTTGGTCGGTATTTCGAGCAGCCCGCCGAGCAGGTTCGTTTCGCTGTGGTGGGCGACGATGAACTGGGTGAACCCGTAGTTGGGGTGCGCCGCCGCCGTTTCGAAGAAGAATTCGGCAGGGTTGCTCCCCACGTTGCAGAAGTCGGCCGGATTGGGATCGGTGATCGCCGGTTCCCGCTTGCAGGTCCCGGCCTGCCAGCCCGAGTCGAGGGTCGGCGCGTGCGGGTTGCCGGGGGCGATCACCGAGGCCGTATCGGCCGAGGCGAGCGCCGGCGCCGACGCGAGCGCGACGGCCGCTCCGACCAGGACGGCGAGAAAAGTGATCCAGGCATCGCCGCCCGACGCATCTCTCCTCCGAACGAGCATCGTGGCGGGAACCATACCCGAAAATGGTGTCGTGAATCAATATTTTTTGGTAATCTCGTGCCTGGCAGTCAAGAGGGGTACGCGCGGCGGAAGGGGGTAGGAGATAGATGCAACGTGAGAGCGGAAACGGAAACGGAGTCGCCAAGTTGAACGGGAACGGGAACACCAATGGGCACGGGAGCACGAGCTCCGACGGCGACGGCGCAGGATCTGGCGCGCCGCACCTCCCGGTCGACTGGGAGCAGCTGGCGCGGGCGACGGCTCACCCGCTGCGGGTCTCGATTCTCGAAATCCTCGGCATCGACGGCGGCCGGGTCCTCTCCCCCAACGACCTCAGCCAGGAGCTGCAGATCCCGCTCAGCAACACGAACTACCACGTCACCGAGCTGGCCAAGGCCGGCTTGATCGTGCTGGTCCGCCGGCGTGCCGTGCGCGGCGCGACGGAGCACTTCTACACCCTTCCTCAGGCTCTACCTAAGGTTGAGGCCGAGGGCCTGGCCGCAGCCGCGGCGCCCGAGCCGGCCCGGGTCTGACCCCGCCCGCCGCCGCCTCGCAGAGGCAGCGGTTCGCGGAAGGCGCGGTCGGCTTCGGCGGCGCTGAGGTGGCCGTTCACCACCAGCTGGTCGAGCACGTGGCGCTGGCGGGCCCGGGCCAGGCGCGGGTGGACCGCCGGGTCGTAGGCGCTCGGCGCCTGCGGCAGGCCGGCCAACATCGCCGCCTCGCCCCAGGTGAGCCCGCGCGGCGACACGCCGAAGTACCCGCGCGCCGCCGCGACCGCCCCCCAATAGCCGTTGCCGTAGTAGACCGCGTTCAGGTACATGGTCAGCACCTGGTCGTGGGAGTAGCCGAGGGAGAGCTTGACGCCGAGGCCGATCTCTTCGAGCGTCGCGCCGAGACCGCCGCCGTGGGGGTAGAGCAGCTTCGCCAGCTGCTGCGCGATCGTGCTGCCCCCGGGGTCTTCGCTCGTCCCCAGCGCCGCCACCGCGGCGCGGCCGGCGCCGGTGGCGACGTTGACGAAGGGGTTCGAGTAGAAGCTCTCGTCCTCGGTCGAGACCACCGCGGCCGCCAGCCGGCGCGGCGGCGGCGCGGCGAGGGCGCGGCCGCCGTGGCGGGCGAGGATCGCCTCGACCCGAGCTTCGGCGTCGCCGACCCCCGGCAGGCTCCACAGGTAGAGCGCCCCCGCCGCGACCAGGACGGCGAGGGCCGCGAGCGTCGCGAGGACGACCCGGCGCAGCAGCCGCCAGCGGCGCGCAGTGCGCCTGACGAGCTCGACCGGGGCCTCGTGAGACTTGGCTGGGGATGACATCTCGGCTACATCCGTGGCGCCGGGATCGGCGTATCGTTCGGTCGGTGAGATCGCTCAGACCGCTCGAGTGGAAGCCGGCGTGGGCGGTCCTCGCCGTCTTCCTCTGCCTCTGCGGCCTCGCCACGGTCGAACCGGAGACGGCGGATGCGGTGAACGCGACGATCGGCATCGGCGCGATCGGCTGTGTCCTGTGGGTTATCTGGCAGCTGATGCAGCACGACCAGTGACCGGGCGCCGCGGCCGGCCACCAAGCTAGGCCGGCGGCGTTAAGCGGCGATGAGAGGCGCCCGGAGACGGGCCGGCCGCCCCCCGGCGCGGCGAATGAGAGAAGTCTCATGCTGTCTTCAATCTGGGCTTCATCTCGCTGCGCAAAGGTTGCGGGCGATGGCCTCGGTCTCCGTCGAGCCGCCCCGTCCGACCCGACGGCGCCGCCCCCGCCCTCAACCCGCGAAGACGCCGCTCTGGCGGCGGGCGCGGCGTGTCGCGCTGTTCGCCTGCCTCTTCGCCCTCGCCGCCGCGGCGATCTCCTGGGTCCCGGCGATCACCGGCAGCCGCAACCTGAGCATCACCGTCGCCAGCGTCGAGTGGCTGCGCAGCCACGGCGGCAACCCGATCGCCTCGGAAATCGAGAACTGGTACTACACCCTGAAAGAACCGTCCAAGGGCGGTCCCACCCTCACCTCCCTGCCGAAGGTCGGGGCAGGCGCGGCGGGCTCCGGCGGCGAAGAATCCGAAGGCGAAGAAGGCGAAGCGAAGAAGGTCATCTACCGACCGCCGAACGTGAAGCCGCTGATCCAGCCCAAGCTTCCCGGCGAGGGCGTCTGGCAGAAGGCGGGCGCCAAGGTCGGGCCACAGCCGCCGGTCCTGCTCACCACCTTCCGCAGCGATCCCGAATACCCGCAGTTCGTCGCCGGCGTCGCCTGGATCGACCACAGCCGCACCGAACTCGCCTACGTCCCCGGCCTCGCCGAGCCGCCCGAACCGCTGGAAGACCGCGGCAACGGCGAAGTCCCGCCGTCCAAGCGCGGCAGGCTCGTCGCCACCTTCAACGGCGGCTTCCCGCTGGAAACCTCCAACGCCGGCCTGATCTACCGCGGCAAGGTGAAGGAAACGATGGTCAACGGCATCGCCACGGTGGTCGCCTACCGCAACGGGAAGGTGAACATCGTCCGCTGGGGCTACGGCCCGGGGGCGCCGAAGAACGTCTGGTTCGCCAAGCAGAATCTGCCCCCGATCATCTACGAAGGCAAGCTCAACCCGAACCTGACCGACGGACCCGAATGGGGCGAAACCGTCAACAACGCGGTGCGGGTCTGGCGCTCGGGGCTCGGCATCGACGCCCACGGCAACCTCATCTACGCCGCCGCCAACTACCAGACGGTCGAATCGCTGGCCAAGGTCCTGCAGGCGGCGGGCGCGGTGCGGGCGATCGAGCTCGACATCAACGAAGACTGGACCAGCTTCATCAGCTACCGCCACCCGGGCGCGCGCGAACCGAGCAATCTGCTGCCCGAAATGTACCGCTCGCCGGAACGCTATCTGACCCCCGACGAACGCGATTTCTTCGCCGTCTACCTGAAGCCGGGGCAGCGCTGGTGAGGGTGCCGCGCAACGTCTCCCCCGCCGCCGCGGCGCGCCGCTCGCTGCTCCTCGACGCCCTGATCGGGCTGGCGATCGCGATCTTCGCGATCATCGTCGCCGCCGGGATCGGGGTGGTCGGCTTCTTCGCCCTGCTCTGCGCGCTGGTCCTCATCCCCTGGTATTTGATCGAAGGGGGCACCCGCAGGGCCCGCAGTAGCCGTCGCCGGCCCTAGGATCGCCTCGATGGAGATCCTTGTCGTCGAGGACGAGGCCGGCATCGCCGACTTCCTCGAGCGCGGCCTGCGCGCCGAGGGCTACGACGTGCGGCTCGCCCGCGACGGCGAGGAAGGCGCCCGCGCCGCGCTCGACCCGGAAGTCGACCTGGTCGTCCTCGACCGGATGCTGCCCGGCCTCGACGGGCTCGAGGTGCTTGTCCGGGTGCGCCGGGCGCGGCCCGCGCTGCCGGTGATCATGCTGACCGCGAAGGCCGACGTCGCCGACCGGGTCGAGGGCCTCGACAGCGGCGCCACCGACTACGTCACCAAGCCGTTCGCCTTCGAGGAGCTGCTGGCCCGGATCCGGGCACGGCTGCGCGACGGCGGCGGCTCCTCGGAAACGATCGTCGAGGCGGCGGGGATCCGGCTCGACCTGATCTCCCGCGAGGCGCGGCGCGGCGCGGTGACGACGCGCCTGCCGGAGCGGGAGGCCGACCTACTCGCCTACCTGATGCGCCACGAGGGGAGGGTCTGCTCGCGCGAGGAGTTGCTCGCCTCGGTCTGGGGCTACGACCACGACCCGGGCACCAACATCGTCCAGGTCTACGTCGGCTACCTGCGGCGCAAGCTGGCCCTGCCGGGCTCGCCGGCGCCGATCGAGACGGTTCGCGCGGTCGGCTACCGGCTGCGGGAGCGACGGTGAGGGGGCGCTGGGAGCGACTTGGGCTGCGCGGCAGGCTCGCCCTCTCCTTCGGGGCGATCGTCGTCGTCGCCTTCGGCATCGTGCTGGTCACCGTGCGCGCCCAGATGTCGCACGAGGCGGAAGTCATCCAGCGCGAGGAGCACCGCGAGTCCCGCGAAGAACGCACCCCGCCGGTCGAGCGCCACGAGTCCAACTCGCCGATCGAGGACGCCCAGTCCGACGTCCAGCAGACCTTCCTCGTGGTCGGCGCGGCGGCGCTGGTGGCGAGCCTGCTGGCGGGCTACCTGCTGGCGGCCCGCACGGCGGCGCCGCTGCGCCGCTTCGCCACCACCGCAGCCGACGTCGACGCCGGCGACCTCAGCCCGCGGATCCCGACCGACCCGAGCTCGGCGGCGGAGCTGCGGGTCCTGGCCGACTCCTTCAACCACATGCTGGACCGGCTCGAGGACGCCTTCGCGCGGCAGCGCAGCTTCGTCTCCGACGCCTCCCACGAGCTGCGCAGCCCGCTCACCGCGATCCGCGGCCAGATCGAAGTGCTGGCCCGCGAACCGGACCCGGACGCCGAGGCGGTGCGCCGGGTCGAGGCGGCGACCCTGGCCGAGCTGGGCCGGGTCGAACGGCTGGTCGAGGAACTGCTCGCCCTGGCCCGCCTCGACGAGGGCGTCGGCCCGAGTCGCGGCGACCTCGACGCCGCCCCGTTCATCGACGAGGTCGTCACCGCGGCGCCCGGCGGCGCCGAGCTCGGCGACGTCGCCGAGGGCCGCGTCGACGCCGACGGCGAGATGGTCGCCCGCGTGGTCCGCAACCTGATCGAGAACGCGCGTCGACACGCCGGGCCGGACGGCACCGTCCGGGTCTCCTCGGCGGCGCTCGACGGTCGCCTGCGGATCCGCGTCGACGACGACGGCCCCGGCATCCCGCCGCACGAGCGGGAGCGCATCTTCGACCGCTTCCACCGCAGCGACGCGGCGCGCGCCCGCAGCTCCGGCGGCGCCGGGCTCGGGCTGGCGATCTCGCGGGCGATCGTCGAGGCGCACGGCGGCTCGATCCGGGCCGAGGAATCGCCGCTCGGCGGGGCCCGGATCAGCTTCGATCTGCCGGGCTTCCACGCCGCCGCGCCAACATGAGAAAGGTCTCACCGCCAACTTAGGGAGGACCCATGGGAAAGACCGAGCATCTTCGCCTATGTTCGACTCCCACGCAGCCACCCTCGGCGCCGGCCGCAGCCGGGTCGCCCCCCGCACCGGCGGCGTCCCCGGCAACGCCAGGCTGACCGCCGCCGTCGCCGTCGCCCTGCTCGTCCTCCTCGCCGCCGAGGGGGTGACGATCCCCTTCATCGGTCAGCTGATCGGCCCACACATCTTCATCGGGCTGATGCTGGTCCCGCCGGTGGCGCTGAAGTTGGCCAGCACCGGCTACCGCTTCCTGCGCTACTACACGCATGACGAACCCTACGTGCGCAAGGGGCCGCCGCCGACCATCCTGCGGTTCCTCGCGCCCGGCGTCGTGCTCACCACGGTCGCCCTCTTCGCCACCGGGATCGCGCTGCTCTTCGCGGGCCCGCCCAGCCAGACGCTGATCTTCGCCCACAAGGCGAGCTTCGTCGCCTGGATCGCGCTGATGGCGCTGCACGTCCTCGGCCACCTGCTGGAGCTGCCGGGGCTGGCGAGCGCCGACTGGCGGCGCCACGGCCCGCGCGAGGCGCGCCTGGCGGGCGCCGGGATGCGCGCCACCCTGCTGGCCGCGTCGCTCGCGGGCGGTCTCGCGCTCGGCTTCGTCGCCCTCTCGGTCGGCAACTCCTGGCTCTCACTTTAAGAGAACTCACAGTTTCCGCTTAGCAACCCTTATCGGCATGAAGGCAAGGTGAAGCGATGGATCCGGTCCAGAAAAGAGAAATGAAACGCCAGGCTTGGCTGCGGCTCGCGGCGCAGAAACGTCGCGCCGGACTGCTGCGCGGCCGGGTCGTCGCGCTGTCGCTGGTCTGCTTCGTGGTCCTGTGGGGCATCGTCTTCGTGCAGATGGCGACCGGCAACGACCCGGTGCTGTCGGCGAAGCAGAAGGCGGTCGCCTCGACGGGGACGAAGAAGGCCCGCAAGGAAGTCGAAACCACGGACCCGCGCGAATTTGAATCCGGCCGCGCGACCGACGCGGTGCCGAGCGAAGAAGGCGCGGCCACGGAACCGGAATTCGAAGAATTCGCCGAATCCGAACCAGAATTCGAAGGGTTCGAAGAAACCGAACCGGAATTCGAAGGATCCGAAGAAGCGGAACCCGAATTCGAAGAAGCCGAACCGGAATTCGAAGAACCGCTGGTGACGAGCCAGTCATGAGCCGCGAGGCGGTCGAAAGCTTCGAGTGCTTCGGCGGGCGCTGCGCGGTGCGCGTCGCCGACGCCGACCCGGAGGCCGCCACGGCGGCGGTGCGAGACGCGCGCCGCACGCTGCTGGGCGCGCACCGCACGCTCTCGCGCTTCGACCCCGACAGCGAGCTCTCGCGGCTGAACCGCGATCCGCGCCGCGAGGTCCCCGCCTCACCGCTGCTGCGCCGCGTCGTCGCCGCCGCCCGGATCGCCGGGATGCGCAGCGCCGGCCTGGTCGACGCGACGCTGGTCGCCGAGATCGAGGCGGCGGGCTACGCCGAGTCGCGTGACTTTGAGGCAGGCGCCGACCGGCCCGTGGGTCCCCCCTCCCACCCCGGGGCGGCGAGCGCCCGGGCCGGCTGGGCCCTCCTCGAGGTCGACGAGCTCGCCGGGACGGTCAGCCGACCGCCCGGCCTGCGGCTCGACCCCGGCGGCATCGCCAAGGGCCTGCTCGCCGACCTCGTCGGCGAAGAGCTGGCCGACTTCCCCGCCTTCGCGGTCGACTGCTGCGGCGACCTGCGGGTCGGCGGCGTCGACGCCCGCACGCGCACGATCCTTGTCGACGACCCGGCGGGCGGCGGCCCGCTGCACGAGCTGCGGATCGCCGAGGGCGCCGTCGCGACCAGCGGCATCACCCGGCGCAGCTGGGTCGACGGCGACGGTCACGCCGCCCACCAGATCATCGACCCCGCCAGCGGTCGGCCGGCCTTTACCGGCGTCCTGCAGGCGACCGCGGTCGCGCCCAACGGGCTGCTCGCCGAGACGCTTGCCAAGTCGGCGCTGCTGGTCGGCCCGGAGCGGGCCGAGTCGCAGCTGCCCTTCGGCGGGGTCGTCGTCGAGGAAGGCGGCGCGACGCACGTCTTCGAGGGCCTCGAACCGCTCGCCCCGTCGGGGTTGGTCGCTTGATCAGCGGGGAACACCTCTTCTGGATCACCAGCCGCGCCGCCGGGGGTGCCGCGCTGCTCCTCGCCAGCGCCGCGGTGGCGGTCGGGCTGATGGTCAGCGCCAAACGGCAGAACGCCAACAAGCGCGACCTGCGGGCGATCCACGAGGCACTCTCGCTGACGACCCTGGCGATGGTCTCGCTGCACGGGCTGGCGCTGCTCGGCGACGCCTACCTGAACCCCGGCCTGACCGGGATCGCGATTCCCTTCGTCATGTTCTACCGGCCGCTCTGGACCGCGCTCGGGATCGTCGCGGGCTACGGCCTCGCGGCGCTCGGGCTCACCTACTACCTGCGCGATCGGATCGGTGCCGCCCGCTGGCGCAAACTGCACCGCTTCACCGCGCTCTTCTGGGCGCTGGCGATCATCCACACGATCGGCGCGGGCAGCGACGCCATGCAGCTGTGGTTCCTGCTCGCCTCCGGCCTCGCCGTCGTCCCGGCCGCCCTGCTGCTCGGCCTGCGCTACATCGACCGCTGGTGGAACGCCCCGGTCGCCCCGCGCGTGCCGGACAACGCCTGAGCAGACCCTCCCCGCACCGCCGGCTGTTCCTTGGGCCGGGATACCGAGAAAAGGAACAGCCGGGCGCCGTGCAGTCGACGATTCGGCTACCCGGAGATGTACGCGCGGCGGAGGCGGACGGCGCTCGCCGCCGCCGGGACGGCCACCGCCGCCATCACCGCCAGCTCGATCCCGAGCGAGGCGGCGACGCTCACCAGCTGCAGCGGCCCGTTGCCGTGCGCTGCCATCCCGGGCGCTTCCCCCAGCAGGGCGGCGAGGTACACCGCGGTGGCGAGGACGATGCCCGCCATGCCCAGGGCGACCGCGGTCGCGCAGGCGGCGGTGGCCCGGAGCAGCCGCCGGGGGACGGTGATCGCGAAGAGGCCCGCCCGTGCCGCCAGCGCGCAGCCGACCCCGCAGGCGAGCGCCGATGCGGTCCAGACGAGGAGCGCCACGGCGGCGAGCGCTTCGCCTGGCGCCGGGCGCAGCTGGGCGACGCCGACGAGCGCCGCCGTGAGGAGGCCGAAGACGACGACGCAGCCGGCGGCGAGCACCGCGGCGCGCCCGACCGCGGGCCGGTCGCGGGCCTGGCGGAGCGCCGCGACGAGGAGCGGGGCGGCACCGAGCAGTACCGCGCCCGTCGCGATCGCGGCGAGGACCTGGATCGCGAGGTGGGTTCCGTGGAGAAGCTGGTGGGGGTCGCCGGCGGTCCCGAGGGCGTGGACCTCGGTGGTCTTGTAGAGACCGAGCCCGGCCAGCGAGAAGACGACCCAGCAGAGGAGGATCGTGGCGGCCCCGAGCCGCAGGCGGTCCTCTGCGCCAACCTCGCCGGCCACCGCGGGCTCGGGCCGCAGGTGGGCGCGGGCGGCGCCGCGCAGGAGGTCGGCGACGGCACGCGGCGAGGCGCCGGAGTCCTCGACCAGCGCCGCCATCTCGGCGCCGTAGCGGCGCCGGTAGGCGAGCGGGTAGAGGGCCAGCGCGAGGCGCGCGAGGCGGCCGCTCACGAGATCGCCCCCGCGGCGCGCAGCCGCGTGAGGCCGGTGTCGACGACCCGGTCGAGCACCCGCAGCTGCTCCTCCAGGGCGGTCGAGCCCGCCGCGGTGATCTTGTAGGGACGGCGGCGGTCCTCGCTCGGCAGCGCCTCGATCAGGCCGCGCCCCTCGAGGCGCGACAGCGCCCCGTAGAGGGTGCCGGGGCCGAGCTTCACCCCCGCCACCGCCTCCACGTCCTGGGTGATGGCGTAGCCGTGCTTCGGCCCCTCCGCGAGGCTGGCGAGCACGAGCAGGCCCGGATCGGTAGAACGCTCACTGATGTATCGCATTGCGTAATAGTAGCGCCAACCCTCGACGCGAGGATCGACCCGATCCCCGCGCGCCCCCCCGCCCAACCCTCGACGCTTGTCGCCCAGAGGGCGACAAGCGTCGAGCCGACCGTGGTGATGGCGCCGGAGGGGCGCTCAGAGAGCGAGGATCAGGGCGTAGACGGCGCCGGCGGCGATGCAGTAGATGCCGAACGGCGTCAGGCGGTTGCTGCGGAACCAACGCATCAGGAAGCGGACCGCGAGCCAGGTGGTGAAGGCGGCGACGATCGCGCCGACCAGGGCCTGGCCGCGCACCCCGTCCCCCGCCGAGCCGAAGAGTTCGGGCAGCTTCAAGACGCCCGCGGCGGCGATGATCGGCGTCGCCAGCAGGAAGGCGTAGCGGGCCGAGTCCTCGTTGGAGAGGCCGACCAGGAGGCCGCCGCCCATGGTCACGCCGGAGCGCGAGATCCCGGGGATCAGCGCCGCCGCCTGCGCCGTGCCGATCGCCGCCGCCTGCTTCATCGTCACCCGGCGGGCGATCCGCGGGTCGGCGTCGCCTTCCCAATCGCCCTTTTCCGGCCGCCGCCGGCGCAGCCGCTCGAAGCCGAGCAGCAGGACCCCGTTGACGATCAGGAAGATCGCGGCGACCTCGGCGGAGGCGAACAGGGTGCGCAGCTTGTGCTCCAGCGCCAGGCCGAGGATCCCGGCCGGGATCGTGCCGACGATCAGCAGCCAGGCGAGCCGCGCGTCGTCGTCGTCGGGGCGGATGCCGCGGTCGCGAATCGAGCGGCCGAAGCCGCGGAAGATGCGCACCCAGTCCTGCAGGAAGTAGACGAAGAGGACGATCGCGGTCGCGCAGTGGGTGGCGACCAGGAAGGCGAGGAAGTAGTCGTCGTTCTGGTGGATGTTCCAGCCGAGGACGCCGGGGATGACGACCCCGTGGCCGAGGCTGGAGACCGGGAACGGCTCGCCGATCCCCTGGATCAGGCCGAGGACGATCGCCTGCAGGTAGGAGATCGGGTGCATGCGGCGGCGATCATCCGGGCCGTGGATTAACGCCGGATGAGAGCGGGATGACGAGCCAGACGTCGGCGCCCCCCGCGGGCCGGTTGGCGGCGCGGGCGCTGCCGCCGTGGGCCTCGGCGACGGTGGCGACGATCGCCAGCCCGAGCCCACTGCCGCCCTCGCGGACGCCGGGCGCGCGGCTGAAGCGCTCGAAGGCACGCTCGATGAAGCCCGGCGGGAAACCGGGGCCTTCGTCGGTGACGTGGATCTCCACCGCCGCGCCCTGTCGCCGCGCGCTCAGCGTGATCGTGCCGGCCCCGTAGCGCAGCGCGTTGTCGACGACGGTGCCGATCGCCTGGTCGAGCCGCAGCCAGTCGGCGCACAGCTCGACGTCGCCGCCCTCCCCCACCTCGATGCGCCGCCCCGCCGCCCCGGCGCGCCGGGCAAAGCGCCGCTCCACCGTCTCGAAGGAATCGCCGAGGCGCAACGGCTCGAGGCGCAGCGGCAGCTCGCCCCGCTCGGTCTGGGCGATCGTCAGGAGGTCCTCGGACAGCTGCGTGAGGCGGTCGGTCTCCTCGGCGGCGGAGGCGAGCGCGGCGCGCAGCTCCTCCGGGCTGCGCCCCTCGGCGAGCGCCAGCTCCAGCTCCGTGCGCAGGATCGCCAGCGGCGTGCGCAGCTCGTGGCTGGCGTCGGCCACGAAGGCGCGCTCGTGCTCCAGGGCTTCGCCGATCCGGGCCAGCATCTCGTTCAGGGTCTCGCCGAGCCGCGCCACCTCGTCGCGGGTCGCCGGCACGGGCAGGCGCTCGTCCGGGGCGGCCGTGGAGATCTCCGCCGCCCGCCTGCGCATCGCCTCGACCGGGCGGAGCGCCGCGGTGGCGACGCCGTAGCCCGCCAGCGAAGCGAGGATCAGCGCCGCCGGCAGCCCGATCAGAAGGAGCTGCTTGAGGTCGGTGTTCGACTCGTCGCGGGTCTCGGTCGAGGTGCCGACGACGACGATCCGCCTGCCCGCCGGCGATTCGACCGGCACCGCCAGGAGGCGCGCGCCGCCGTCGAGCCCGGGCAGGTGGCTGCGGGTGACGTAGGTCGGGCCGCGGGCGGCCGCGCGCAGCTGCCCGGCGTCGAGGAGGTTCACGTCGCCGATCACCGAGGAGGAGTCGATGACCCGGCCGGAGGCATCGAGCACCTCGGCGAAGCTGTCCGTGCGCCCGACCAGGTGCCGATGCCCGGTCGCGAGATTGGTGTCCTCCTGGCGGACCACCGCGGCGAGTTCGTCGGCACGCGAGAGCAGGCCCGCGTCGACCGCGGTTTCGGCCTCGTGCTGGAACTGGAGGTAGACGAAGACGCCGGTCGCGGCCAGGACCACCGCGACGACCGCGGTGAAGACGAGGGTGAGGCGGAGTCGGATCGAGAGCCGGCTCAGCGCCCTCCGTCCTTCCGCAGTCTGTAGCCGGCGCCGCGCACCGTCTCGATCGACACCCGGTCGAAGGGTACGTCGATCTTGCGGCGCAGGTAGCGGATGTAGACCTCGACGACGTTGGAGCGGTGCTCGAAGTCGTACTCCCAGGCCTGCTCGAGCAGCTGGGTCCGTGACAAGACGTAGCCGGCGTGGCGCATAAAGGTCTCCAGAAGGGTGAACTCCTTGGAGGACAGATCGATCTCGGTGTCGCCGCGCCACACCTGCCGGGTGCCTGGATCGAGCCGCAGGTCGCCCACCTCGATCGCCGCCGGTCGCTCGACGTTGCCGCGCCGCACCAGCGCCCGCAGCCGCGCCAGCAACTCGGCGAAGGCGAACGGCTTGACCAGGTAGTCGTCGGCGCCGCCGTCGAGCCCGGCGACGCGGTCGTCGAGGGAGCTGCGCGCCGTGAGCATCAGGATCGGCGCCCAGACCCCGCCGCGGCGCAGTCGCCGGCAGGTCTCGAAGCCGTCGATGCCGGGCAGCATCACGTCGAGCACCACCGCGTCGTAGTCGGAGGCGCCCGCCAGCGCGAGGGCCTTCTCCCCCTCTTCGGCGACGTCGACCGCCAGCCCTTCCTCGCTGAGCCCGCGCCGCAGGAGAGCCGCCATCTTCACCTCGTCCTCGACGACCAAGACTCGCATGAGCCGAGGATCCTCGCCATAAGTGAAGGAAATATGAGAATCTGGCGTGCCCCGCGCGACTCTCACAGACCCTTAAGGATCAGTCGCAACGGTTGCCCCCATGTTCCTGCGCGCCTCGGCCACCGACTTCATCCTCAATCCGATCGTGACCGCGATCACCGAATTCATCGGCTCGACCGGGCTGCCGGCGATCTTCGTCCTGATGACGGCCGAGTCCGCCTGCATCCCGATCCCCAGCGAGGCGATCATGCTGTTCGCCGGCTTCGCCGTCTCCAAAGGCGAACTGACCCTGGTCGGGGTGGTCGCCGCCGGGGTGCTCGGCAACCTGGTCGGCTCGTGGATCGGCTACGCGATCGGCTACTACGGCCGGCTCGACCTGCTCGAACGCCACCACGTCTTCCACATCAGCCAGGCGCGCCTGCAGCAGACCGAAAGGTGGTTCGAGCGCTACGGCTCGGCGACCGTCTTCTTCTCGCGGATGCTGCCGCTGGTCCGCACCTTCGTCTCGGTGCCGGCCGGGGTGGCGCGCATGCCGCTCGGCCGCTTCTCCCTGCTGACCGTCCTCGGCGCGATCCCCTGGGTCCTCGCCCTCGCCCTGATCGGCGAAAGCGTCGGCGAAAACTGGGAAACCTGGCGCCACCGCCTCGGCTACCTCGACTACGCGATCGCCGCCGCGATCGTCGTCGCGATCGTCTGGTGGCTGGTGAAGCGCCGCCGCACCGCGGGCGACGCCAACCCGGCCTAGGTCGTCCCGCGGACGGGCGCGCTCCGCCCGTCCGAGCAGCCACGCCGCCCGAGCCGCGCCCGGCGCCCGTCCGAGACGGCACGCCCGCCCCACCCTCCACTTCGGCAGGTAGGAGGGCGGGACGGCCGCGCCTCGCCGTGCGCCCGTCCGCCCGGCGTTCGCAGTTCTCCGCGCATACCGCGGATGTCTGCGAACTCATCGGGAGGCGCTCCGTGGCGTTCGCACTTTGCCGCGCATAGCGCGGATGTCTGCGAACTCACCGGGAGTCGGCCCGCGATCCCCGGGACGCGGTCGTCCTTTGATCCGGTAGGCGGACGTTAGGACGACCGCGCCCGGCGGGGCGGACCAAAGGACGACCGCATGCCCCGCGCCGCCGCGGCGTTCGCAGAACTCCGCGCATGGCGCGGATGTCTGCGAACTCATCGGGACGGGTCCAGCGGCGTTCGCACTTTGCCGCGCTATGCGCGGAGAACTGCGAACTCATCGGGAGGCGGCCCTGTGCGTTCGCACTTTGCCGCGCTATGCGCGGAGAACTGCGAACGCACTGGCGCGTCTCGCGACGCTCGGCCACTTGGCCGCCTCCGACCGGCTCGGGTGAACGAGCGGCCGGCCCCGACGTTCTCCGCCCGCGCAGGCGCGCCCGTCCCGCCCTCCTACCTGCCGAAGTGGAGGGTGGGACGGGCGCGCGGCCTGGCGGACGGGCGGCGGCACTCCGGGTGCGGCGCCCGGTGGCGGCATCGCTCACTTCGCCGGCAGGCGGGCGACGAAGGCCAGGGCGCGGCCGACCCAGGCGTCGAGCTCGGCCTCGCCGTCGAGGACCGCCACGTCGACGAAGACCCAGCCGGGCATCGGCCGCCCGCGCATCTCCATCGGCTCGACCCCCGGCAGCGCCAGGACCTCGTCGGCATTGCCGGGGTCGGTGCGCACGAGCAGGCCGCCGCGGCGCGAGGCGGCGAGCGTCAGGTTGCCGTCGACCATGAACGCCAACCCGCCGAACATCGCCTTCTCGACCACCTCGCCGTCGACCGCCGCGAGCCGCTCGCGCACTTCCTCGGCGAGGCGTTCGTCGTAGGCCATCGTCGACCGAACTGTACGCCCGCCCCGCGCGCTGCGAAGATCGCCGGCGTGGCGACCGCGACGAGAGATGGCCGACGGGCGAGCTGATGTCGCGCGCGACCGAGGACCGCAACCGGCGCATGCTGCGCGCCCGCGACACGATCGACCGCTCCTACGCGACGCCGCTCGACGTCGCCGCCCTGGCCCGGGTCGCCCACGTCTCCCCCGCCCACTTCGCCCGCCAGTTCCGCGCCGTCTTCGGCGAGACGCCGCACCGCTACCTGCAGCGGCGCCGGCTCGAGCGGGCGATGGAGCTGCTGCGCGACACCGATCGGCCGGTCACCGAGATCTGCCTCGACGTCGGCTTCGCCGGCCTCGGCACCTTCAGCCGCACCTTCCGCGCCGTGGTCGGCGTGCCGCCGTCCGCCTATCGCGAGCGGGCGCTCGCGGCGCGGGCCGCCGCCGCCCGCCCGCCCGCCGGTCGCGTCCCCGCCTGCTGGGAGAAGGCGCTCGGGCGACCGGTCGCCGCGCCGGCAAAGAGCAGTTTCGGAGAAGCGGAACGCGCCGCCCCGCTCTAGCGTCGCGGCCATGCTCAAACACATCACCCACACCTTCCTCTACGTCCTCGACCAGGACGAGGCGCTCGACTTCTACGTCGGCAAGCTCGGCATGGTCGTCCACACCGACGCCGACCTCGACGTGATGCGCTGGCTCACCGTCACCCTGCCGGGCGACGACAGCGTCCAGATCGGCCTCCTGCTCCCCGGGCCGCCGCTCCACGACGAGGCGACCGTGGCGGAGATCCGCGAGCTGGTCGCCAAGGGTGGCGCGGGCGGCGGCGTGATCTTCGCGACCGACGACTGCGTCGGCACCTACGAGCGGCTGCGCGCCGCCGGGGTCGAGTTCACGCAGGAGCCGACCGAGCGCTTCTACGGCACCGACTGCGCGCTCCGCGATCCGTTCGGCAACCCGCTGCGCTTCACCGAGCCTCCCGCCACATGAGCCACACCCGCGGGCCGCGCGGGAGCCGCATCTCCTCGGTGACGCGGAAGCCGAAGCGCGCGTAGTAGTCGAGGTTGCTCTCCTTCGAGGACTCGAGGTAGGCGCCGATCCCGTCGCGGTCGCAGCCTTCGAGCACCGGCGCGAGGACCGCGGTGCCGAGGCCGCGACCCTGCGCGGCGGGGTCGGTGCCGAGCGTCGCCAGGTACCAGTGCGGCGGCACCGGCGGGTGGCGCCGCTCGATCCCCAGCAGCCCCCAGCCGACCAACGGCGCGCGGCGCAGCAGCCGCGGATGGAGCATCGCCCGCGACAAGGCGAGGTCGTCGCGAACGCCGGATCGCCAGCGGTCGGGCGCCGCCCACACCGCGGCGCTCTCGCCGCCCGCGCTCATCCAGATCTCCCCCTCGCGCAGCATCTGCCGGTTGCGGGCCGCGTGGAAGCGCTCCAGCACCCAGGGACGCAGCCCCTCGCGCGGGCAGCCGTAGCGGGCGACCGGGTCGTCGTCGAAGGCGCGGACGAGCATCCCCGTCAGCGCCGGGAGGTCCGCCGCCCCCGCGCGGCGCACCCCGGCCGGACCCCCGCCGCCCGCCACGTCAGGCCCTCAGCCCGACCGCTTCTCCGCCTCTTCGCGGAGCGCCGGCAGGACGTCGGCGGCGAACTGGTCGAGGAAGCGCTTCTGGTCGTCGCCCGGCGCGTGCAGGACGAGGTCCTCGAAGCCGAGGTCGACGTAGGGCATGACCGCCTCGATCACCTCGTCGGGGTCGGAGGAGACGATGAAGCGGTTGTGCGCCTTGTCGGCGTTCTCGTCGGCCACCCGTTCCATCTCGATCGGGTCGTCGATCCCGGCTTTCTGCTCGTGGGACAGGCCCAGGGCCGACCAGATCTTGCAGGCCTCGAAGGCGGCCTCGCGGTCGCGGTCGTAGGAGACCTTGACCTCGATCATCTTGCGGACCCGGGCCGGGTCGCGATCGGCTTTCTCGGCCCCCTCGGCGAGGTTCGCCATCAGGTCCCGGTAGAGCTGCGGATCTTTGCCGCTGGTGGAGATGAAGCCGTCGCCGCGGCGTCCCGCCAATTTCGCCGCCAGCGGGCCCGAGGCGGCGATGAAGATCGGCACCGGCTCCTCGGGCTTGTCGTAGATCGTCGCCCGTCGCGCCTCGTAGTACTCGCCGTCGAAGTCGACCCGGTCCTCGCGCCACAGCCGCTCGATCAGCGTCACCGCCTCGGCGAGCCGGCGGCGCCGCTCTTTCGCCCCCGGGAACTCGCCGCCGGTGGCGGGGGTCTCGTTCAGCGACTCGCCCGTGCCGACGCCGAGGAAGACCCGCCCCGGGGCCATCGCGCCGAGCGTGCCGAAGGCCTGGGCGACGATCGACGGGTTGTAGCGGAGGGTCGGGGTGAGGACGCTGGTCCCGATCGTCACCCGCTCGGTCGCCTCGGCGAGCGCGCCGAGCCAGACCAGCGCGTTCGGCGCGTGCCCGCCGCGGTGGCGCCAGGGCTGGAAGTGGTCGGAGACGGAGACGACTTCGAGGCCGGTCCTCTCCGCCTCGACCGCGAAGTCGAGCAGCTCGCGCGGGCCGAACTGCTCGGCCGAAGCCTTGTAACCGATCCTGATCGCCATCGAGTCCCTTTCCTGGAAGCTTTGCGGTGTCTCGGACACCGGATAACCGCCAGTAGTCTGCCCCAATCGCGTCGCGACCCGAAAACCCCCGGTTGGGGACCGCTGCCCAGCACGCGGTCGAGAGCCTGCGGCGCACCTTCATCGCCGGCGACCTGAGGCCGGGGGACCGGGTGCGCCAGGAGGAGATCGCCGAGCGGCTCGGGGTCAGTCTGGCGCCGGTCCGCGAAGCGCTCGCGGTGCTCGAGCAGGAGGGTCAGCTCACCTACCTGCCGCGCCGCGGCTACTTCGTCACCGAGCTCTCGCTCGAGGACCTGCGCGAGATCTACGACCTGCGCCGGCTGGCCGAGGGGCGGGCGGCGCGCCGGGCGGTGCCGCTGCCCGACGAGGACGCCCACGAGCGGATCAACCTGGCCGCCCGCGACTGCGCCGAGGCGGTCGGGCGCGGCGACGTGACCGCCGAGCTCGAGGCCAACCGCCGCTTCCACTTCGCCGTGCTCGAGCCCTCCGGGCAGGTCCACACGATGCGCGTCGTGCGCGTGCTCTGGGACTCGACCGAAACGTACCGGGCGCTCTACTACAACGACCCGGCCGATCGCGAGGCCTCGCTCGCCGCCCACGAGCGGATCATCGCCGCGGTGCGCGCCGCCGACCCCGACCGCTTGGTCGCCGAGCTCGACGCCCACCGCGACGCGGCGCTGCAGCGCCTCGCCCGCGTCCTCGACGCCTCCCCGTCCGGCGCCCGCTGACCGACCTGGAGCCCGAGCCTGGCCCGGGCCCCCGGCCGGCAGACGCTCAGCGGAAGGCGCCGATCCCGGTCAGCGCTTCGCCGAGCACCAGGGCGTGCACGTCGGCCGTCCCCTCGTAGGTGACCACCGACTCGAGGTTGTTCATGTGGCGGATCACCGGATACTCGAGCGTGATCCCGTTGGCGCCGAGCACCTGGCGGGCGGTGCGACAGACCTCGAGCGCCGCGTCGACGTTGGCGAGCTTGCCCATCGACACGTGCTCGGGGCGCAGCGCCCCGGCATCCTTCATCCGCCCGAGGTGCAGCGCCAGCAGCGTCCCGCGGTTGACCTCGACCGCCATCTTCGCCAGTTTCTGCTGCTGGATCTGGAAGCCGCCGATCGGCCGGTCGAACTGGGTCCGCTCCTTGGAGTAGGAGAGAGCCGCTTCGAAGCAGGCGCGCGCGGCCCCGATCGCGCCCCAGACGATCCCGTAGCGGGCCTCGTTGAGGCAGGAGAGCGGCCCTTTCAGCGAGGCGACCCCGGGCAGGCGCGCCGAGTCCGGCAGGCGGACTTCGTCGAGCAGCAGCTCCGAGGTGATCGAGGCGCGCAGGCTGAGCTTCTTGTGGATGTCCTGGGTGGTGAAGCCGGGGGTGCCTTTGGGGACGACGAAGCCCATCACGCCCTCGTCGGTGCGCGCCCAGACGACCGCCACGTCGGACACCGAGCCGTTGGTGATCCACATCTTCTGGCCGGAGATGATCCAGTCGGAGCCGTCGCGACGCGCGCGCGTGCGCATCGAGCCGGGGTCGGAGCCCGCGTCGGGCTCGGTCAGCCCGAAGCAGCCGATCGCCTCGCCCGCGGCCATCCGCGGCAGCCACTCCTGTTTCTGCTCCTCCGAGCCCCAGCGCCAGATCGCGAACATCGCCAGCGAGCCCTGCACGGAGACCAGCGAGCGGATCCCCGAGTCCCCCGCCTCGAGCTCCAGGCAGGCGAGGCCGTAGGCGGTCGCCGAGGCACCGGCGCAGCCGTAGCCCTCGAGGTGCATGCCGAGGACATTCAGCGAACCCAGTTCCTTGGCCAGCTCACGGGCGGGGACGCTGCCTTCCTCGAACCAGTCGCCGACGTTCGGCGTGATCTTGTCCCGCACGAAGGCGCGAACGGTGTCGCGGATGTCGCGCTCCTCGTCGGAGAGCATGCGATCGATCGCGAGGAAGTCCTCGGGGCGGGGCTTCGCGGGGGGCGCGCTTGCGGTCGACATCAGCTTCCTTCCTATAGATTTTCGAAAATCGAAGAACAGCGATCCTACAAGCAGACGGAAGATGGCGCGGCCCTTGGGCCGCTGCGGATCCTCGACTTCTCGCGCGTGCTCGCGGGACCCTTCGCGACCATGATGCTCGCCGATTTCGGCGCCGAGGTCACCAAGGTCGAGCGGCCCGGCGGCGGCGACGAAACGCGCTCCTGGGGCCCGCCCTACGACGAGCGCGGCGCAAGCACCTACTTCCAGTCGGTCAACCGCAACAAGTCGAGCGTCGTCCTCGACATGGCGACCGAGGAGGGGCTCGCCGAGCTGCGCCGCCGCGCCCGCGAGGCCGACGTGCTGGTGGAGAACTTCCGCCCCGGCCTGATGGCGAGCAAGAGCCTCGACTATGACGCCCTGCGCGCCGAGAACCCGCGCCTCGTCTACTGCTCGATCACCGGCTTCGGCAGCGGTGAGGGCGGCGCCTCGCTGCCCGGCTACGACCTGCTGATCCAGGCGCTCGGCGGGCTGATGAGCGTCACCGGGGACCCGGCGGGCGAGCCGATGAAGGTCGGCGTGGCGCTGGTCGACGTCCTCGCCGGGCTCTTCGCGACGGTCGGGATCCTCGTCGCCCTGCGCAACCGCGAGGCGAGCGGCGAGGGACAGCTGGTCGAGGTCGACCTCTACTCGGCGCTGCTCGCGGCGCTGGTCAACCAGGGCTCGGCCTTCACGATCGCGGGCGTCGTCCCGGAGCGGCTCGGCAACCGCCACCCGAGCATCTCGCCCTACGAGGTGTTCAAGACCGGCGACGGGGACCTCGTTCTCGCGGTCGGCAACGACCGCCAGTTCGCGGCCCTCTGCGAGGTGATCGGCGCCCCCGCGCTCGCCGCCGACCCGCGCTTCGCGACCAACCCGGTGCGGGTCGAGCACCGCGCGGAGCTCGGCGCCGAGCTGGAGCGCCTGCTCGCCGCCCGCCCCGCCGCCGCGTGGGCCGCCGAGCTGCTCGAGCGCCGTGTCCCCGCGGGCCAGGTGAACGACCTCGCCGCCGCCTTCGCCTTCGCCGAGCGCATCGGCCTCGAACCGATCGTCGACGTGCCCCGCCCCGACGGCGGCACCGTCCCCCTCACCCGCAACCCGATCCGCCTCTCGGCGACGCCGGCGACCTACCGCAGCGCCCCACCGCCCCTCCCCGAGGCGTAGGGCCGTGGAGACTTACCGTCGCTATGCGACGGTAAGTCTCCACGGCCTCCCAGAGCCGGGGCGATGGCGCTCAGGCCGCCGCGGGCGTCCCGATCTGCCCGAGCGCCCAGTCGAGCGCGTAGTCGGCGACCTCCTCCCAACCCTCCTGGCCGACGGTGAAGTGGGAGCGGCCCGGGAACTCCTTGAAGTCGGTGACGGCCGGCGCCTTGCCCTCCTTCTTCGCCATCTGCCGGTCGACCGCGGCCGGTACGACGTGGTCGGCGCCGCCCGCGATCAGCAGCAGCGGCGCCCGGTCGGGGTTGTGGAAGTCGACCTTCAGCGGCGTGTGCGGGTTGAAGTTGGCGAGCGCGCCCTGCCACAGCACCCGTCCCGGCCCCGGCACCGCATAGCGCTCGTACGCCGCCTCCGAATCCTCGGCGCTCATCGTGTTGGTGAACGCGTAGTGGAACTGCTCCGCGGTGAGCGGCACCGCGCGGTGGCCGTTGGCCGGGCTCTTCAGCACCGGGAACGCCGAGCGCAGCGTGGAAAGCGGCAGCTTCGTGACGCCGCGCACCGCGGCCGCGTCGATCGCCACGCCGGCGTCGCCGCGCCCCCGGTCGAGCAGCACCTCGGTGATCGCGCCGCCGAAGGAGTGACCCATCAGGATCGTCGGCCCCTCGATCTCGCCGACGACCTCGTCGAGGTGGTCGACGATCTCCTCGATACCGAGGTTTTCGATCCCACTCGGGTCGGCGCGGATCGCCTCGAGGTCGCCCTCGAAGCCTGGCCAGGCGGGCGCCTCGACCGCATAGCCACGCTCGCCGTAGCGCTCGGCCCAGTGCTCCCAGCTGAGCGGGGTCATCCAGAGTCCGTGGATCAGGACGATCGTCGGCTTCACTGCCACGTCTGCCATCTGCATCCCCTATTCGTCAGCTGCGCTTGAGCCTGTCTGGAAGCAGAGTCCACCATCGGGCCGGATTCCACAAGTGAAGGACCGGTGACATACCGGTCACCGCGCCAAGGCTCAGGAGGGTGCGACCCAGTCGAAGGTGCGCGGGGTGACCCGCTCGAGCGGCAGTTCGAAGAAGGTGTTGAAGGCGAGCACCGAGGTCCCTTTCATCCCCGCCTCGGTCAGCCGCTCCCCCGCGTCGTGCTTGATCTTGTACAGCTGGCGCAGGGTGCTCTCGTACAGGTCGCGCAGTTCCGTCCATCCGTCTTCGTCTACCTGTAGCGGCATGCGTGCGATGTGGTGGTCGGGACGATCGGCGAAGCTCCCGGCGCTGAAGGCGCAACTGGCGTCGGCCGCCGCGAAGGAGAAGATGAGGCGCGAGAACCTTGCCCTCTGCTCCGCGGTCAGCGCGCCGTATTCCTCATCGCTCAGCTCTGGTGAGACCGCGGCGCGGTAACGATGTTCGATCGAGCCGCGGCGTGGCTTCTCTTCGGTGAGTTCGATCAGGCCTTCGTCCAAGAGAAGTCTGACGTGGTAGGCGACGTGGCTCGCTTCCATCCCCAACTCGCGGCCGATCTCCACCGGGCTCGCTTCGCGGTCGGCGAGGATCGTCAGCGCGCGGCAGCGGACCGGATGCGACACGACCCTGGTGAACATGAACTTGTCGGTGATCTTCCCCGGCATCCGCTTCCTCCCGTCTGATTGAGCGAACGAAATTAAGCATACAATTCGTTTCCCCCTACAAGCGGGTTGATTGGAGATACGGCTTTCCTCGGTCGAATCCTTTTGTCTGCATCCACATTTCGTGCACTCGGCAAGACCGACGGCACGAAGGGAGGTGGGGGAATGTCGATCAGCCAGGCAGGGACGATCGTTCCTGCGATTTCCGTCGCCAAGTCCTCTTGAGACAAGCCGGACGTCCGGGCCACGCATGTGGCCCGGACGTCCGGTGCCAAACCGCGCCCTACGCCGGCGACCCGGCGGCGCCTACGGCGCGCCCAGAGATTCGGCGCCGGGCAGGTCCACCTCGGAAGGCGAGGGCGCGGCGGGCGGACCCGTCGCGGCCTGCATCTCGTCGAAGCGGCGGGTCGGCAGCCGCCGGGTGGCGAAGAAGGAGGCCAGCACCAGCAGCGCCGCGCAGAGGAAGGCCGTCTTCAGGGCCGCGATCTGGGCGTCTTCGTACTCGGAGACGAGCGCGGTGACGGTCGGCGTCGACATGCCGGCTTCCCTCGCGGTGGCCTCGACCTGCGCCACGGGCACGAATCCGGCGCCCGCGGCGAGGTGGACTTCGACCTGCTTGCGGACCGGGTCCGAGATCTGCGGGTTCGACCCGATGTTGTTGGTGAAGGCGAGCAGCAGGCCGCTGATCACGATCGCGCCGAGCAGCGCGGTGCCGAGCGAGGAGCCGAGCTGCATCGAGGTGTTCTGCAGGCCGCCCGCCTCGCTGCGGTCCTCGTCCCCGACCGCCGACTGGACCACGTTGCCGAGCTGGGAGACGACCAGGCCCATGCCGATCCCGAGCACCCCCATCGCGACCAGGAAGGAGGCGTTGTCGAGCTGCGGTTCGACCGTGTCGAGCAGCAGCAGGGCGGCGACGAAGACGATCGCCAGGCCTACCCGCACCAGCGGCCGCGCCGGGAATCGTTTGGCGAGCGCCGAGCCGAGCAGGGCGCTGACGAAGAGGCCGACCGAGGCGGGCAGCATCCGCACGCCGGTTTCCAGCGCGTCGAGCCCCTGGACGATCTGCAGGAAGAGCGGCACGGTGAAGAAGATCCCCATCAGGGTCAGGTTCTGGGCGAGCAGCGTCGCCACGCCGGCGCGCAGACGCGGCAGCCCGAGCAGGCGCAGGTGGACGAGCGGGTCCTCCCCGCGCTCCTCGCGCCGCCGCTCCCACCGCGCGAAGGCGACCACGAGCAGGCCGCCGGCGGCGATCACGAATGGGGTCAGAGAGAAGCCGAACGGCTCCAGCGGCGAGCTGCGCGGCCGCAGCCAGCCCCAGTTGCTCGCCTCCAGCACGCCGAGCACCAGCGTCCCCAGCGCCGCCGCCGACAGCACCGAGCCGACCCAGTCGAGCTGCGGCGCGCGGGCCGGGCGGGGCGGCTCCTCGACCACCCGGATGCCGATCAGGATCGCGCTCGCGACGACCACCTCGCCGGCGAAGACGACCCGCCAGCTGAGCTCGGTGGTCGCCCAGCCGCCGAGGATCGGGCCGACGGCGATCCCGGCCCCGGCGACCCCGCCGAGCACCCCATAGGCGAGGGCGCGCTCCTGGCCGCGGAAGTTCCCCGCCACCAGCGCCACCATCGCGGGCAGGACGAGGGCCGCGCCGATCCCCTCGAGCACCGACCAGCCGAGCGCCAGCGACGGGACGCTCCAGGAGGCGGCGGTCAGCGCCGAGCCGCCGCCGTAGATGCAGAGGCCGATCGCGAAGGCGCGGCGGCGGCCGATCAGATCGCCGAGCTTGCCGCCGGTCAGCATCAGCCCCGCCATCACCAGCGCGTACAGCGCGATCACCGCCTGGATCGCGGTGACCGTGGTGTCGAAGTCGGCGACCAGCTGGGAGATCGAGACGTTCATCACCGCCTGGTCGAGGACCATCAGGAACTGGGCTCCGGCGAGCACGGCGAGCACCGACCAGCGCTTCATCTGCCGACCGTATCCGGCGACGGGGCACCTGCCTAGGGGGATTGCCGCAGAGAACGATGTGGCGAGGGCCGCCCGCGGCACGCGTACCATCGGGGAGGTGGACGCGACCTACCCGGACCACCTCGAGGCGGACGCCGTCCTCCACGACGGCTCCACGGTCCGCCTGCGTCCGGTCAGGGCCGCCGACGAGCCGGCGCTGCTCGATCTCCTCGACCGGCTCGACCAGGACTCGCGGGTCTTCCGCTTCTTCTCCGGGGCGCCGGACCTGGGGCGGGCCGCGCGGGAGATGGCCGACGTCGACTACGCCGGCCGCTACGGCCTGGTCGCCACCCGGGGCGGGGACGATCGGCTGGTCGGCCACGGCAGCTATATCGAGAGCTCCCCCGGCCGCGCCGAGGTCGCCTTCGAGGTGGCCGACGAGATGCAGGGCCGAGGGCTGGGGACGATCCTGCTCGCCCACCTCGCCGAGGTCGCCGAGGAGAACGACATCTCCGTCTTCGTCGCCGAGGTGATGCCGCAGAACCACCGCATGGTCGACGTCTTCCGCGAAAGCGGCTTCCCGGTCGAGATCTCCTCGATCCCCGGCGCGATCCAGATCCAGCTGCCGACCTCGCTCAAGGCGTCGGGGGTGGCCCGCTTCGAGGAACGCGACCGACTCGCCGCCCGCGCCGCGGTGCACCACTTCCTGGCGCCGAACGCGGTCGCGGTGGTCGGCGCGTCGCGCCGGCGCGGCTCGGTCGGCGGCGCCGTCTTCCACAACCTCCTCCGGTCGGACTTCGGCGGCGTCGTCTACCCGGTCAACGCGGGGACCGACGTGGTGCAGTCGGTGCGCGCCTACCGGTCGGTCGCGGAGATCCCGGGCGAGGTGGACCTGGCGGTGATCGCCGTCCCCGCCGAGGCGGTCGCCGACGCGGCCCGCGAATGCGCCGCGCAGGGGGTGCCCGCCCTCGTCGTCCTCTCGGCCGGCTTCGGCGAGGTCGACGCCGGCGGCAAGGCGCGCGAACACGAGCTGGTGGAGATCTGCCGCGGCGCGGGCATGCGGCTGGTCGGGCCCAACTGCCTCGGCGTCCTCACCGCGGAACCGGACGGCGTCGCCCTCAACGCCACCTTCGCCCCCGGCACGCCGCCGCCGGGCAGGGTCGGCTTCGTCACCCAGAGCGGCGCCCTCGGCCTCGCCCTGATCGACCTCGCGGGCGATCGCGGCCTCGGCGTCTCCTCCTTCGCCTCGATCGGCAACCGCGCCGACATCACCGCCAACGACCTCCTCGACTACTGGGAGAGCGACCCGGCCACGGACGTCGCGCTGCTCTACATCGAGTCCTTCAGCGACCCCCGGCGCTTCTCCCGGCTGGCCCGCCGGATGGGGCGCAGCAAGCCGATCGTCGTGGTCAAGAGCGGCCGCTCGGTCTCCGGCGGGCGCGCCACCGAGTCCCACACCGGCGCGATGCTTTCGGCCTCCGATCTCACCGTCGACGCCCTCTTCGAGCAGGCGGGCGTGATCCGCACCGAGACGCTGTCGGAGCTGCTCGACGTGTCCGCGCTGCTGGCCGGCCAGCCGCTGCCCGCCGGCGGGCGGGTCGGCATCCTGACCAACGCCGGCGGCCCCGGGATCATGTGCGCCGACGCCTGTGAGGCGGCCGGCCTCGAGGTGCCGGAGCTGCCGGCCGCGGCGCGGGAGGCCCTCGGCGGCTTCCTGGCGCCGGAGGCGTCGCTCGGCAACCCGGTCGACATGATCGCCACCGCGACCGCCGACCAGTACCGACGGGCGATCGAGGTCCTCGCCGCCCGCGAGGAGATCGACGCGCTGATCGTGATCTTCATCCGGCCGCTGCTGACCCGCGCCGAGGACGTGGCGGAGGCGGTCCGCGGCGCGCTGGCCGAACTGCCGCGGCAGATCCCCGTCCTGCCGGTCTTCATGTCGAGCCGCGACCGCGCCGCGATGGCGGCCGCCGAGGTGACGCCGGTCTACCTCTACCCGGAGGACGCGGCGCGCGCCCTGGGGCGGGTGATGCGCCACGTCGAGTGGCGCGGGCGCCCGGAGGAGAAGCCGCCGGCGATGGCCGGCACCCGCCCCGACGAGGCCGCCGGGCTGATCGCCCGCACGCTGGCGAGCGAGCCGCGCTGGCTGGCGGCCGAGGAGGTCGCCGAGCTGCTCGACTGCTACGGCATCGCCGTGCCCTCCTGGCGCCTGGCCGACGGGCCCGAGGAGGCCGCCCGCGCCGCCGCCGAGCTGGGCGGACCGGTCGCGCTCAAGGCGCAGGGCGGGGAGATCGTGCACAAGACCGAACTGGGGGCCGTCAAGGTGGGCCTGGAGGGCGCCGAGCAGGTGGCGTCGGAGGCGCGCGCGATGGACGAGCGGCTGGCCGCCGCGGGCGTCACCCGGCAGGCCTTCCTGGTCCAACGGATGGCCGGCGCCGGCACCGAGCTGCTGGTCGGCGTGGTGAGCGACCCGATGTTCGGCCCGGTGCTCGCCTGCGGCGCCGGCGGCACCCAGGCCGAGCTGCTCGGCGACGTCGCCGTGCGGATCTGCCCGATCACCCGGACCGAGGCGGCGGCGGCGATCCGCTCGCTCGCCACCTTCCCGCTGCTGGCGGGCTTCCGCGGCGAGCCGGGCGCCGACCTGGGCGCGCTGGAGGACCTGCTGCTGCGGGTCAGCGCGATGGTCGAAGCGCACAAGGAGATCGCCGAGCTCGATCTCAACCCGGTCATCGCGGGGCCGGACGGCGCCGCCGCGGTGGACGCCCGGGTCCGGGTGAGCGCCGTGGCGCCGAGCCCGCCGTGGCCGCGGACCTGGCACTGAGCCGGGGCGTCGCGGGCGGGCGCGTGTCGGGGCGAACGCGTGTCGGGAGGCTCAGGCGCTCTCGGGGGCGAGCCGCCCCTCCCCCACGCCCTCGGCGGCGGCGAGCTGGTCGTAGGGCGTGTCCTTGCCGGTTCGCGCGAGGTGGCGGACCAGGCCGATGATCGCGGCCGCGAAGAGGAGGCTGACGAGGCCGGTGCCGAGCCCCACCGCTTCCGGTTTGGCGAGCCAGTCGGCGACCGAGGCGCCGAGCGGGCGGGTGATGACGTAGGCGAACCAGAAGGCGAGGATCGAGCCCATGCCGAGGCGGAAGTACCCGAGCGCCGGGATCGCGATGATCGCCGCGAAGAGGACGATCGAGCCGAAGTAGCCGAGCCCGAAGGTCACGGCGGTGAGGTCGCCCGCCGCGGTGCCGAGCGCGAAGGTGGCGAGCACCGCGGCCCAGTAGAAGACCTCGCGGCGCGGCGTGGTGATGGTGTGGATCGACAGCGTGCCCTCGACCCGGTACCAGGTGCGGAACACCAGCGCCAGGACCACCGCGTAGAAGATCGTCGAGACGATGTAGGGGACGCCGAGGCCGACGTGCAGGACGTCGGCGCACATCGTGCCGAAGACGCCCACCATCGCCACTGCGAACCAGTAGAAGGCGGGGACGTAGCGGTCCTTGGCGAACTGCAGGTAGATCGCCACCGCGAAGGCGGCGGCGCCGAGCAGCACCGCGATCTCCGGCACCATCGCGTGCACGAGGAAGTCGGAGGTCGACTCCCCCATCGCGGTCGTCAGCGCCTTCACCACCCAGAACCAGGCGGTGACCTCGGGCACCTTCGAGTAGGTGCGCCGGCGCGAGTCGAGGAGTTCGTAGATGCGATTCATGCGGGGACGGTTCGAGACCGCGCGGCAAGGTACGGACGTGGCCTTAAGACAGGCTGAGAGGGCGGGCCGGTGGCCGATCCGCCGGTCAGACGGAGGATCCGGTCGCCTCGTCGGCGATCGGGTGCATCTGCAGGCGACCGTAGAAGGCGTTGGCGACGCGGAGCGCGTGGACCTTGGCGGCGGCGGCGACCGGCCCGTCGAAGAATTCGTCCACCGTCTGGCACCAGAGCACGAGCCAGCGCTCGAAGTGCTCCTGGCGCAGGCCTCCCGCCTTGCGGTGCAATTCGGCGTGGACCCCGAAGGCGCCGCCCCGGTAGGACTTGGCCCCGAGCAGGTTCGTCGCCCAGAACGCGGCGATCACCGGGATGTGCGCCTCGAGGTCGAGGCGCGCGACGTCGGTGAAGATCCAGCCGATCTCCTCGTCGGCCATCGCCTTCCCGTAGAACGCGCGCACCAGCCGCTCGCAGTCGGCGGTGCTCTCGATGTCGGGGCGAGCGTCCTCGATGCCTCCATGATGACGGCACCGGGTCACCGGCGGCGAGCCGGCCGACGTGCCGGCGTGGCGTTTGCCGGTCGCGGCGGAGATCCACCCCTCCGGCTCGCTCACCGGGAATCGGACGCCGAGAGCAGTCCCGACTCTTCCGCGCCCAATGACCAGGACCACACGTGCCCGCAGGTCACCGAGCATCTTCCCGGCGTCTCCGCCATGCGCGCCGCCTCCGCAATCAAGGCAGCCAACCCGATCCCACTGGCCGACTGCTTCGCCGTCGCCCTGGCCGCCGAGGAGAACGCGCAACTGCTGACCGGCGATTCCGAGATCAACGATCTCGCCGACAAGCTTCCGTGCCGGGTCGTTGACCTTCGACCCTCCGCGACCTGAGCGGCACCGGCGGCTTTCGGGGGTTGTCGCCGTCGCAGTCGTCGACCTTCCCTGACTTCAGCTGCCGGCCTTGCCGCGGCCCTTGTCCCGGCGCGATCTGACCCACTCACGGCACTTCGCGGTTCCCTTGCGAACGCCGGTGGACACCCTGGGCGCCACCTCGGTGTCAAACGTCGCGCGACCTTCGCGAGCGACCCGGCGAACGACCGGCTTCATCTCCTCGTAGCGCTCGGCGGCGGTGTCCCTTGCCTGCCCTGCCGCCGCCTGCGAGCGCTCCGCGGTCTCCACGATCTTGGGCTTTGCCCGTTCCAGGCCTTTGGCACCCAAGCCGTGGGCATCCTCCAGCCCCTTGCGGCCCACCTCGCCGACCGTTGCGACCGCGGTCCCTACACGAGCGGGTCCGTCGCCGTCTCGCCAGCGAGCCAGCCACCAGATTCCGCCTACCGCTCCGGAGATGGCGCTCATGGTCGCGACCACCGATGCGAGCAGGAACATGCCGACGAGGAGAAACGACAGGGCATCGCCGGACCCGGACCCGCTGCCCGACGTCGCGCCGATCACTTCGAGCAGCGCATTGATGATGGGTCCGCCGATCGCCGCGTCCGATGCCTGTATCAGGAAGAAGCTCGCCGCTCCGATTGCCACGCTGACGGCAAAGACCATGCCGCTGCCGATGAGCAGACGTCGAGGGCCCTTGAACCCCGGGTGAAGGACGGCACCGTCACCGTGCCGGACGATTCGCTTACCGCACTCGCCGCAGTAGGCATTGGCGCCCGGGTTGCCTGCGCCACAACCCACACATATGACACTCGTAGCATTCACCGCCGCGCCGCTCCCGCGATAAGAGATCGGCGCACCGAGCGGCATGGCTGGGCGGGCATGCCGCCGTTCCCACACCTCACTCTCGGTTACGCGCCCCCGGCGCGCCTCGAACGACCTTGGCCATGCTCTCCCCCGCGACGTCGATCTGTCCCCTCACCTCGCTCACCCATTATTTGCACACAACACTCCGGTTTTCAGAACTTTGGCCGCCGATACGAAGTCCGCACGCCGATGTGATCGGCGCGGCCGGGTTGGTGGCTGCGCCGCGTGGCTGATGACCGCACCAGCAAGCTGGGCGTCGCCGGCCTTGCCAAAGCCTGCACCTCGCAGAACACCGATCGACCTGGACCTCTATGGTCATTACCGGAGGCTGCGATTGGGGAGGTGAGGTCGGGGGTGACGATTGGATGGATTCCACTCGCGATCGGCATCGTGCTGATCGTGTTCGGTCTTCTCTTCATCTGGAGCGGACGCGGGACCACCTCGAACGTGGGCCGAATCATGGTGGAACTCCGCGGCTGGATAGGACTCGGAGGCCGCGGCCCGATAACCCTGATCGTGCTCGGGCTCGTTGCTGTCGGCGGGGGAATATTCCTGCTGACCCGGACTCCTCACCCGATTCCGGAGGACGCGATCACCGCGAACGCGAGTTCCGTGCACCCGCCGGACCCCCATGGCCTCACCTACGACGCCAGGAACACCCTCGACGACAACTGGAACACGGCCTGGAACGGCGTCGGCCCCTGCATCGGCTGCACTCTGCGCTACGACTTCGGGCGCCCGCGGAACCTCGAAGTCATAGCAGTGGTCAACGGTTACGCGAAGAACGATTTCGTCTTCCAGGCGAACGCGCGCTTGAAAGACGTGCGGCTGATCGCCTCAGGTGAACACCAGATCCGACGCACCCTCCGAGACACCACCGAAACGCAGGATATCCACGCGGACTTCGGAACGACCGAATTTGTTGAGATCGAAATACTCTCCGTCTACCCAGGCAACGATCCGGACCTCAACGACGCCGCCCTGACGGAGATCGACTTCTTTGAGAAGCCGGAGGTTGCACTGCGAACGCTTCGGCCCAGGCCGAACAGCATGTTGATCAACTCCACTCGCAGCGGGCAACAGCGACGCGTTGAGCCTTTTCGCGCCCTGCGGCACCTGTCGTCGGGAATCATGGGTTCCTTGTCCTAGGTCTTATCCGACGGGATGAGGCACGGCGGGTTCAGGGGTTGGAGTTGAGAACCACAGTGTTTGTCCGTGAGGACCACCCCGGCCCGTTTCACAACTCTTCAAGCTCCCTTCACCGCGAGGAGTGCCGGGGCCGACCAGGAGCCGGCCCGCCAGAACACGACTGCCGGCCCTCAAGACCTAATCTCCGCCGAGCGCTGGGCTCCGGGTGGCTACTCGACGGCTCGCAGCCGTGAGCGGATCACGTCCCCCAGCTGCTCGGGGCTCGTCCCGGCGCTCAGGCCGATGATCCAATCAGCGAGCTCGGGATCCGTTGCTGTGACCTCAGGGCGTAGAGCTCCAGTGCATCGACGAACTCGACGTAGACCGGCTCGTTCTCCTCCACCGGAGGCCTGTCTACCGCTTGGCGCTCTGGTCGTCAGGGTCATGCTCGGCAAGGATCCGCAGCGCCTCGGCGTGCTCGTCGACTACGCGCTGTCCGATCGAGGCGCGCGGCTACGCCGCCGGGACCTCGGTGCTCGTCGAGGAGCTTGATGGTGGGTGAGCTGCGGCTCATCCCGACCGATCTGTTGCCGACCCGGCGAATCTTGACGACCTTCATGTCGTGAGTACATACGGGGATATTCCTCACCGATAGCCTCCATATCGGCATACAGGAAACTCGCGACGGATCCCCCCCCGTCCAAACCGGGCCTCGCGGCGACGGCGTGCACGCTCTGCAATTCGCGCAGAGCGGGAGCGACATACACCACCAGAGTTCAGCCGGTACCTGGCTCCGGGCGGCTCCCCATTCCCCATAGCGCAGCGAGATCGCGGGCGCCATGGATCAGGCCGAGGACGTAGACGTCGGAATCCTCGATCTCGTAGACGAGACGGTAGCTCCCGATGATCAACTCGCGGACCGCCGGATCCTCCAACTCGGGAACCATGCGCCCTCGCTCGGCCATCTCTTCGAGCGATCTGGCGCGGTCGCGGACGTCTCGCACGAGTGCGGCTGCATAGCCCGGAGAGTCCTCGGCGATGTAGTCGGCGATGCGCTCGAGGTCTCGCCAGGCGGTCTCGGTCCAGGCTACTCGTCGAGCCACCGGGCCAACCGCTGCGCGACCTCGTCCTGGGGCAGGACTCTCGCCGCCCCGACGTCTTCGCGGCCACGCTCGATGCGCTGGAGGACGTAGAGGTGGTACTGGATGTCCTCGAACGAGGCCTCCTCAGGGAGGTTGTCGAGGACTCTGCGAGCGTCCTGTTTCGCGGTTGCCATCGCATCCAGGGTACCGGCCGTCGCGGTGGCCGCAAGGGCACCAGGGCCGTCGGGCGCGCCGGCATCGGTGACGCCGTCAACTGCCGGTCTGCGCGTACCGCCCTAGCGACCGCCTCTCGCGTGAAAGCGGCACCCCGGGAACTTGTCGGTTGCCCTGAAAGAGCCGTGCTTTCAGGCAGGGATCCGCCCGGCTCGTCCCTCCCACACGGCTCAGTTCACGGTGCCGCAGATCGCGAAGACCCGCAGCGACCACACTTCCGGGTTTGGTGAGACTTCATGTGCGCCGGCGATCCGGCCGGACCCTCCTGCGACGGGCCGTTGCCGTCGATCGCACGTGCAGCCGATAGAGGCCGGGTCTCGAACCACCCGCCAAATCTTGGCTCTGCGAAGCCAAGTCCGAAGCGGACGACGGGCCTCGAACCCGCGACCTCAAGCTTGGGAAGCTTGCGCTCTACCAACTGAGCTACGTCCGCGCTGCGGCCGATTCTAGTTGGGAGCGGCGGCTCGCCGCCACCGCGTCACTGGGGCCAGACGAAGTGGCCGAGGAAGAAGGCGACGACGAAGACGAAGAGGAGAGCCTGGGAGAGCAGGAAGAGGACGACGCCGATCCAGAAGCCGAGGCCGATTTTTTGTTCGAGATTCACGTCGAGGAGAATCTATCGCAAAGGGCAGGTGGGAATCGGGGCATGGAGGGGATTTCGGGAATGGCCGGCGCGAAGCGGATTTCGACCTAATATTTGGGTAGTGGCTCCGGCCCCCGAGAACGGGATCGACCGGCGCGGGAGAGCGCGCCAGGACGCGCGGGCCGAGGTGGCCAGGGCGGCGTTCAAGGTGTTCGCCGAGCGCGGCTTCGATCAGGTGACGGCGACCGAAGCGGCCGAAGCGGCCGGGGTGTCGAGGGCCAGCTTCTTCCGCTACTTCGACTCCAAGGAACAGGCGGTCCTGGTCGCCGAGGAGGCGGTCGGCGCCACCGTCGCCGCAGCACTGCGCGAGCGGCCCGGCGGCGAGGACGCCTGGACCGCCCTGCGGCGCTCGCTCGACCCGGTCGTCGCCGACTACCGGGACAGCCCGGCCGAGGCGCTGGCGCGGCTGCGGCTGATCCGGGGCACGCCGAGCCTGCGGGCGCGCCAGCTGGAGCAGCTGGAGCGATGGCGGGAGGTGATCGGCGCGGCGCTCGCCGCCCGGCTCGGCCGCGATCGCGACGACATCAGGGTCGAGGCGCTGGTCGGCGCGGCGCTCGGCGCGCTGGACGCCGCCTCCGCCCGCTGGGCCGACAGCGAGGGCGCCGCCGACCTGATCGAGCTGATCGACGAGGCGTTCGCGGCCCTCGCCGAGCCGTTTCCCCGGCTGGCCGACGCCGGCCCCTGAAGCCCCCCGTTGAACCGGCCCTTAGGCCGGTTACGTAGTCTCTGAGGTCCCGTGCGCATCCGCTCCATCATCGCCGTCCTGGTCGCCGTGGCCATCGTCGCCCTGCTCGTCTGGGGCCTCGTCAGCAAAGGAAACTCGCGCCTTGCCGTGGGCGAAACCGCCCCCTCGCCGACCCTGCCCAAGCTCCAGCAGCCCGGCAGCGGCTCGCTCAAGGACTACCGCGGCAAGTGGGTGCTGGTGAACTTCTGGGCCTCCTGGTGCGTCCCCTGCCGACAGGAGGCGCCGGCGCTGGAGAAGTTCCAGCGCGAACACGCCGGCCAGAGCTTCACGGTGGTCGGGATCGACACCCAGGACCTCAGCGACGACGGCTCCAAGTTCGCCCGCGAAAACCACCTCACCTACCCGCAGCTGCACGACGGCAACGGCAACAACGGCCACGAATTCGGCACCACCGGCGTCCCGGAGAACTTCCTCCTGGAACCGAACGGCAAGCTCGCCTGGGACACCGCGGGGCCGGTCGATGCGAAGATCCTCAAGGAACACGTGGCACCGCTCCTCCCCCCCAGCTCAAAGGAATCGTGAGCGCGCGGGCACGACGCGCCCTGCTGACGACGCTCGCCCTGGCGGCGGCGCTCGCGGGCCTGGTCCTGCCCACCTACGCGGCCGCGGCCGGCCTGCGCACGGAGCTCAACGAAATCGAGGCGGAAGTGATGTGCCCGGTCTGCGGCACGCTGCTCGAGCTGGCCGAATCGCCGCAGGCGACGCGCGAGAAGGCGTTCATCGAAAAGCTCATCAAGCAGGGCCAGGACAAGGAGGAAGTCAAGGAAGCGCTGGTGGCCCAGTACGGCGACGCGGTGCTCGCCGAGCCGAAGGGCAGTGGCTTCAGCCTGTCCGCCTACGTGGTGCCGATCGTCGCCTTCGTGGTCGCGATCGTGCTGCTCGCCTTCGCCGTCTGGCGGTGGCGACGCGCCGCCGGCTCGCGTCAGCAACGCCGGCCCGAGGTCGAAGGCCCGAGCGAGGAGGAGCGCGCCCGCCTCGACGCCGACCTCGCCCGCTACGACCTCTGAGCGGAGACGACGACGGCGCCCAGCGGCTGGGTACCGAGCCAGGCGAGCGCCTCGTGGGTCGACTTCGCCTGGCGCCGTGAGGGGGCCTCGGTGAGTGCGGCGAGAGCGCCGTCGGCCTCCGCGGCGACGCTGCCCAGCGCGCCGCCGGCGCCTTCCAGCGGCGGGCCGAGCAGGACGACCAGCTCGTAGGCGCCGCGCAGTTTCGCGGTCATGTGACGGAAGCTGCCGAGGCCGAGCAGGGTGCGGGAGTCGCCGCTCTGCCGGCCGGCGCAGACGCAGACCAGCGGCCCCGCCCCGGGGTCGCTCGCCGGGCCGACCGGGGACAGCGACTGCAGGACGTCGACCGGCGTCGCCTCCCAGCGCAGGTACTCGTGCAGGCCGGGCGTCGGCGCCAGGCCGAGCGCCTCGGCCAGCCGCGGCCGCTCGACGTCGCACTCGATCAGCGCGGTGACGGCGCCGGCCGAGGCGGCGGCGCCGGCCAGCCCGACCGCCACGGTCGGCGTCGCGGCCTCGTCCCCGCTCACCAGGACGACCCGCCGGCCGTCAAGCCTCTCCCGCAGCCCGCGCAGCTGCTCGTAGTCGCCGCGCCGCAGCCCCCAGGCGCCGGCGGTCGAGGAGGTCGGCGCGCCGATCTCCGCCAGGACGGGGAGCTTGCCGCTCACATCCGCTCGGGCGCGGAGATCCCGAGCAGCCCGAGGGCCCCCGCGATCGTCCGCATCGCGACCAGACACAGGGCGAGGCGCGAGGCCTCGACCCCCTCCCCCTCCGCGCCGACGACCTGGCAGTCGCGGTAGAAGGCGTGGAAGTCCGCGGCGACCGCCGTCGAGTAGGCGCAGATCCGGTGCGGCGCCCGCCGCGCCGCCGCCTCGCGCACCTCGGCGGGGAATTCGAGCAGCCGCTTGACCAGCGCCTTCTCGCCCGCGGCGAGCGGCTCCGAGCGGGCCTCGGGGTCGAGCGCCGCCGGCGCGTCCTCGCCCTCCTCGGCCGCCTTGCGCAGGATGCTGGCGATCCGGGCGTGGGCGTACTGCACGTAGTAGACGGGGTTGTCGGAGGCCTGTTTGCGGGCCAGGGCGAGGTCGATGTCGACGGTCGTCTCGTGGCTGCGCCAGAGCATGAACCAGCGCGCCGCGTCGACGCCGATGTCGTCGATCAGGTCGTCGAGCGTCACGAACTCGCCGCTGCGCTTCGACATCTGCGCCCGTTGGCCGTCTTCGACGATGTGGACCAGGGACATGATCAGCGCCTCGAAGCTGTCGGGATCGGCGCCGAGCGCCTCGATCGAGGCGCGCAGCCGCGCCACGTAGCCGTGGTGGTCGGCGCCGAGCACGTCGATCAGCCGGCCGAAGCCGCGCTCCAGCTTGTCCCAGTGGTAGGCGACGTCGGGCGTCAGGTAGGTCGGCTCGCCGTCGGAGCGGATCAGCACCCGGTCCTTGTCGTCGCCGAAGTCGGTGGTGCGCAGCCAGAGCGCCTCCTCGGAGCGGTAGGTGTGGCCACCCGCGTCCAGTTTGGCGAGGGCGCTCTCCACCTCGCCCCGCTCGTACAGGCTGTGCTCCGAAAACCAGGTGTCCATCTCCACCCCGAAGCGCGACAGGGTGGCGCGGACGGCCTCGATCATCAGCTCGATGCCGCGCGCGCCGACCGCCTCGAGGTCCTCCGGGTCGACCCCCTCGGCGGCGATCCGCCGCGCCAGCTCGACCACGTAGTCGCCTTTGTAGCCGTTCTCCGGGACCTCCTCGCCGCGCATGCGGGCGGCGATCGAGCGGGCGAAGTTGGTGACCTGGGTGCCGGCGTCGTTGATGTAGTACTCGCGCTCGGCCTCGTGGCCGACCGCCCGCAGCAGGCGCACCACCGCGTCGCCGTAGGCGGCGCCGCGGCCGCCGCCGACGTGCAGCGGCCCGGTCGGGTTGGCGGAGACGAACTCGACCAGGATCCGCTCCGGCTCCGCGGTCGGGGCCGGGCCGAGATCCGCGCCCGCGGCGAGGAGCCCGGCGAGCGCCCGGCGGTACCAGCCGTCGGAGAGGAAGAGGTTGACGAAACCGGGCCCCGCGACCTCGATCCGGTCGAGGCTCCCCGGCTCGCCGCCGAGGCTGCCTTCGAGCTCGCCGCGCAGCCGCTCGGCGACCGCGCGCGGGTTGTCGCCCAGCGGGCCGGCGAGCAGCATCGCCGCATTGGAGCTGTAATCGCCGAGGTCCGGCTTGGGGGGACGGTCGAGGGTCGGGGCCGGCTCGGTGGGCTCGCCGTCGCGCAGCGCCCGGGCGGCGGCCTCGACGGCGCCCCTCAGCTCGGCGATCGAATCGGTGGGTGACATGCGGGCAATCGTAAGTGTCCGCTCGGGTCGACGCGCCGGCCCGGGTAGTCTGGACCGCTTGCGCGTCGGGGTGATCTCAGATATCCACTCGAACCTGCCCGCCCTGGAGGCGGTTCTCGGGTCGATCGACGCCGTCGGGCCGGAGGAGATCTGGTGCCTCGGCGACGTGGTCGGCTACGGCGCCCAGCCGGACGAGTGCACGGCGCTGGTGCGGGAGCGCTGCGCGATCTCGCTGAACGGCAACCACGACCTGGCGGTGACCGGGGCGATCGACGCGGCGACCTTCTCGGAAACCGCGCGGGCGGCGGTCGACTGGACGCGCGGGCACATCGCGGCGGAGACGCTCGAGTTCCTCGCCGGGCTGGCGCCGGAGGGCGCGCGCCAGGACTTCGGCCTCTTTCACGCGTCGCCGCGCGACCCGATCTGGGAGTACGTGCTCTCGATCGACCAGGCCGAAGCGGGGCTCGACGCGCAGACCGAACGGATCTGCCTGATCGGCCACTCCCACGTCTCCCTCTTCTTCACCCGGCCGCCCTCGACCGGGCGCAAGAGCTTCGCCACCGGCGCCCAGGCCGGCGACGGGGACCTGCTCGACCTCGACGAAGGCGAGTGGCTGCTCAACCCGGGCAGCGTCGGTCAGCCCCGCGACGGCGATCCGCGCGCCGCCTGGCTGGAGATCGACACCGACGAGTGGACGGCGCGCTACCACCGCGTTCCCTACGACTCCGCGGCCGCCGGCGCGGCGATTGTCGAGGCGGGGCTGCCGACGGCCCTCGCCGAGCGGCTCCAAATCGGCCGCTGACGCTGAAACTAAGCGCCAAATGCAGGGTAAATATCGACTCAGAAGTGTTCTCTAGACTCGGAACATGGGTCGCGTCCGCGCCGTCTCGCTCCTCCTTGTCGCGCTGGCGGCCGGGTTCGTGCTGACCTCCTGCGGGAGCGGCGGCAACGCCGAACTGCTGCCCGAACAGACCGCCGACCAGATCACCTCCTATCTCGACCAGGTGAACCAGAGCTTCAAGGAAGGCAACTGCGAAGTGGCGGAAGAAGCGGTCGCGGCGGTGAGCACCGAGGTCGACGGCCTGCAACAGGTCGATCCGCGCCTGAAAAAAGCCCTCCGGCAGGGCGCGGCAAAGCTCTCCGACGTGGTTTCTACCTGTAGAGCGGGCGCCGAAGCGGCCGAAGAACAGGCCGCCGAAAAGGCCGAAGCAGAAGAACTGGAACAGTTGGAAGCCGAACACCAGGCTGAAGAAGAAGAACAGGAAGCGTTCGAATCGGAACAGAAGGCCGAAGAACGCGAAGAAAAGGCCAAGGAAAAAGCCGAAGAACGGGCTGAACAGCCGGGTGCGCCGGAAAAAGGCGAAGAATCCCCAGAACAACAGGAAGAATCGGTCGAACCCCCAAGTGGAGAAGAAGAATTGACGCCGGAAGGCGGCGGGCCCGCGGGCGGGATCGGCCCCGGGGCCGCGGTCGAAGGGGGCGGCGGCTGATGGAGGCCGGGACCCTCTCAGGGCGCTATGAGACCGGCGAGCGGCTCGGCTCGGGCGGGATGTCGAACGTCTACAAGGCGACCGACCGCATCCTCGAGCGCACCGTGGCGGTGAAGATCCTCGCCGAGCACCTCTCCGACGACGAGCGCTTCGTCGCCCGCTTCCGCCGCGAGGCGCTCGCGGTGGCGCGCCTGATCCACCCCAACATCGTCCAGGTCTACGACTCCGGCGTCGACGACGGCCGCCACTACATCGTCATGGAGTACGTCGCCGGTCGCTCCGGCGCGCAGCTGCTGCAGCGCCACGGGCCGCTCGACCCCGAGACGGCGGCGGAGATCGGCATCCAGGCCTGTGCCGGGCTCGACTACGCGCACCGCCGCGGGATCATCCACCGCGACGTCAAGCCGGGGAACCTGATGATCACCGGCGGCCCCGTGGGCCCCGGCGACCTTGTGGTCAAACTGACCGACTTCGGGATCGCGCGGGCGATCGAGCAGACGCGGATCACCCAGGTGGGCTCGGTGGTCGGCACCGCGGCCTATCTCTCCCCCGAGCAGGTGCGCGGCGACGAGGCGACCCCCGCCACCGACGTGTACGCGCTCGGCGTCGTCCTCTACCAGTTCCTGACCGGGCGGCTGCCCTACGAGGGTTCCTCGCTGGCCGAGCTGGCGGTCCGCCAGCAGAACGAGACGCCGCTGCCGCCGAGCACCTACAACCCGGAGGTTCCCGAGCCGCTCGGGGGGGCCGTGCTGCGGGCGCTGGAGGGCGACACGAGCCGCCGCTACGCGAGTGCCGACGAGTTCGCCGCCGGGCTGCAGATGGGGCTCGAAGGCGAGGACGTGACGGCGCTCGCCCCGACCGGCGAAGGGAACACGCCGACCCGGGTGCTGGGCGGCGAGACGGCGGCGACCCGCCACCTCGATCGCACCACCGCGCAGACCGAGTACCGCCCCTCCCCCTCCCCCACGCGGCGACCCGAGCCACGGGGGGTGGAGCCGTACACGATGGCGCCGATCCCGCCCGCCCGGGCGGCGCAACCGCCCAAGCGCTCCGCGTTCTCCCGCTTCGTCCGCGCGATCCTCGCCCTGATCGCCCTGATCCTGGTCGCCGGCGCCGTGGCGACGGGCGTGATCCTGCTCACCGACCAGGCCGCGGGCGTCCACATCTCCAAGGTGGCCGGCGACACGGTGAGCAAGGTGGTCGAAGAATTCAAGGAACTGGTCTCGAAGAACAAGGAATAGGGACGGGGTTGGCGGGGACGGCGATCTGACCCCCTCCTCGCTCAAACTCGGGCAGGATCGCCGTGCGGACGGGCGAGTTGGCGGGCGGGCCCTCGTTACAAGCCGTTCGGAGGGGGTCAGATCGCCGCTCACGCAAGCGTCGCGAGGGTTCCTTGTTCTCCTCGCTCATGGCTGCCGAATGGCCTGCGAGGATCCGCGGCGCCGCCGAGCGCCGCCGCGTGGCGTTCGCAGTTCTCCGCGCTATGCGCGGATAAGTGCGAACGCGCGGGGGCGGCGCGAGGTGCGTTCGCAGTTTGCCGCGCTATGCGCGGCAAACTGCGAACGCCGACCAGGGGGTGGCGCCGGCGAGGACGGCGGCGCGGTAGGCGTCGAAGCGGCCGGCCTGGATCGCGCGGCGGGCGTGGGTGGTCAGCTCGCGCATGTAGGTGAGGTTGTGCAGGACGATCAGCCGGACCGCGGTCAGTTCCTCGGCCCGCGAGAGGTAGGAGAGGTAGTCGCGGTCGTGGCGCGTGCAGGCGGGGCACGGGCAGCCCTCGACCAGCGGGCCGCGGTCGCCGACCCAGCGACCCTTGCGCAGGTCGAGCCGCCAGCGGGTCTCCGGGCTCGGCGCGAGGGCGACGCCGTGGCGGGCGAGGCGGGTCGGCACCGCGCAGTCGAAGACGTCGAGGCCGAGTGCGATGCCGCCGAGCAGATCGTCGATCTCGCCGATCCCCAGCAGGTGCTTGGCGGCCTCCTCCGGGAGCAGCGGCGCGGTCAGGGCGAGGACCGCCGCCATCTCCTCCTTGTCGCGCCCGAGCGTGCCGCCGATCGCCAGCCCGTCGACCCCCGCGGCGGCGATGAACTCGGCCGATTCGCGCCGCAGGTCCTCGTGGGTGCCGCCCTGGACGATCCCGAAAAGCGCCTGGCGCTCCGGACCGTGCTCCTCGTGCCAGGCGATGCAGCGGTCGAGCCAGCGGTGGGTGCGCTCGGTCGAACGCGCCGTGTAGTCGCGGTCGGCGTGGAACGGCGTGCACTCGTCGAAGGCGAGCGCGATGTCGGCGCCGAGCGCCGCCTGCACCTCCATCGAGACCTCCGGGGAAAGGAACAGCTCGCGGCCGTCGCGCGGCGAGCGAAACCGGGCGCCCTCCTCGGTGATCTCGACCTCGGAGCCGTGGTCGCCGGAGCGGCCACTCCCCTTCACCTCGTTGGCGACGCCGCCGTGGGCCAGCGAGAAGACCTGGAAGCCGCCGGAGTCGGTGATCAGCGCCCGCTCCCAGCCCATGAAGCCGTGCAGGCCCCCCGCGGCGGCGATCCGCTCCGGCCCCGGCGAGACGAACAGGTGGTAGGTGTTGCCGAGGATCAGCTGGTAGCCCAGCGCCGCCACCTCGTCGACGTCGAGCCCGCGCACCGAGCCCTTGGTCGCCAGCGGGATGAAGGCCGGCGTCTCGATCGGGCCGTGGGCGGTCGCGACGACGCCCGCGCGGGCGGACCCGTCGCGGGCGTCGATCGTGAAATTGAGCCGCTGCGGGTCGTTGCGCACGCCCGCAGCGTATGTGGGAGCGGCTAGGCGGCGGCTGCCGCCGGCTCGGCCTGGGCCTCGACCTGCGCCTCGCCGGCCTCGGTCACGGCCGGGGCGTCGCCCTGGCGCGCCTCGACCTGGGCCGGACGACCCTCGCCGACCTCGATCCGGGTCGCCCCCGGTTCGGCCGGCTTCGGCACGGTCACCTCGAGCACGCCGCGATCGAAGGTCGCGCTCACCGCGCTCGCGTCGACTCCGCGGGGGAGACGCAGCGAGCGGGAGAAGCGACCGAAGGACCGCTCGATGCGGTGGTAGCCCTCGCGCTTGTCCTCGTGCTCGTACTTGCGCTCACCGGCGACGGTGAGCACGCCGTCCTTGACCTCGACGTCGATGTCCTCGCGGTCCATGCCGGGCAGGTCGGCGCGCAATACCAGCCGACCGTCGCTCTCGGTCAGGTCCATCGCCGGGACCCAGCGCCGCGGCCCGGTCCCGGTCGCCGCCGACCAACGAACAATTGCTGCCATCTGACTCGTTCCTCCTTCTCGGCCCTCAATCCGAGGGCACAACAAAGTTCTGTTGCCTGGAGTATGAAATCTAAGCGCAGCAATGTCAAGTCTCTTGCGCGCGCAGCAAGCAGCATGATGCCGCCGCACGGAGCGCGGTCTTCCTTTCATGCGGCCGCGGAACCGCGGTGGTCCCAACCGGCGCCAGAGGTGCTTCAGGTCGACCGCGCTAGGAGGCGATCAGGGTGCGGCCGGTCATCGGGGCCGGCTGGGGGATGCCGAGAAGCTCCAGCGCGGTCGGGGCGACGTCGGCGAGGACGCCGGAGCGGAGGTCGAGGCCCTCCTGGGTGACGATCAGCGGCACCGGGTTGAGCGAGTGCGCCGTGTTGGGAGAGCCGTCCGGCTCCAACATGTGGTCGCAGTTGCCGTGATCGGCGGTGATCAGGCAGACGCCACCCTTGGCGGCCACCGCCTCGACCACCCGGCCGAGCTGCGCGTCGACGGTTTCCAGCGCCTTGACGGCGGCCGGGATCACCCCGGTGTGGCCGACCATGTCGGGGTTGGCGAAGTTGATCACGCCGAAGCGGAAGTCCTCCTCCCCCCACTGCGTGACGAAGGCGTCGGCGGCCGCGGCGGCGCTCATCTCCGGCTTGAAGTCGTAGGTCGGCACGTCGCGGGGCGATTCGACCAGGGTCTGCTCTTCGCCCTCCTGCTCGCCCTCGCGGCCGCCGTTGAAGAAGTAGGTGACGTGGGCGTACTTCTCGGTCTCGGCGACGTGCAGCTGCCTGCCGCCCGCCGCGGCGATCGTCTCCGCCAGGGTCGTCTGCGGCCGCTGCTCGGGGAACGCCACCGGGTACGGCCAGCCCTTCCGGTACTCGGTCATCGTGGTCATGTCGAGCGTCGGCCCGCCCGCCCGGCTGAACTCGTCGAAATCCGGCTCGGCCAGCGCCCGGGTCATCTCCCGCGCCCGGTCGGGGCGGAAGTTGACGAAGATCGCGACGTCGCCCGCCGCCGCCCCGTCGTAGTCGCCGATCACCGTGGGTTTGACGAACTCGTCGGTCACCCCGTCCGCGTAGGAGGCGGCGATCGCCTCGGCCGAGGTCAGGGCCTTCTGCCCCTGGGCGTGGACGATCGCGTCGTAGGCGAGCTTGATCCGCTCCCAGCGGGTGTCGCGGTCCATCGCGTAGTAGCGGCCGCTCACCGTGCCGACGCGACCCGCGGAGCGCAGCCAGGACTCCAGTTCGGCGAGGTACTCGCGCCCGCCTTCGGGCGCCGTGTCGCGGCCGTCGGTGAAGGCGTGGAAGACGACGTCGGGCACCCCCTCCTGGGAGGCCAGCTCGACGATCGCCTCGAGGTGCTCCCAGCCCGAGTGGACGCCGCCGTCGGAGACCAGGCCGAGCAGGTGCAGCCGCCCCCGCGGGCTTTCCCGCGCCCCCCGGCAGGCCGCCACCAGGGCCTCGTTGTCGTAGAAGGAGCCGTCGGCGATCGCGCCGTCGATGCGCGCCAGGTCCTGCTTGACGATCGCGCCGGCGCCGAGGTTCAGGTGGCCGACCTCGGAGTTGCCCATCTGGCCGGCGGGCAGGCCGACGTCGGGCCCCTGCGCCGAGAGCTCGGTGTGCGGGTAGCGCGCCCAGAGGCGGTCGAAGACCGGCGTCTCGGCGAGCGAGACCGCGTTGCCCGGGCCGGGCGGCGCCAGCCCCCAGCCGTCGAGGATGACCAGCACCGCCGCGGGAACGATCTCCATCGGTCGCTGCCTCCTACCCGGCGGCCTCGACGATGGCGGCGAAGTCCTCGGCGTCGAGTGACGCGCCGCCGACCAGCGCCCCGTCGACGTCCTCCTGGGAGAGCAGCTCGGCGGCGTTATCCGGCTTCACCGAGCCACCGTAGAGGATCCGCACCGCGTCGGCCTCGGCACCGCGCCCCCGCAGCACGTCGCGGATGAACCCGCACGCCTCCTGGGCCTGCTCGGGGGTGGCGACGCGGCCGGTGCCGATCGCCCAGATCGGCTCGTAGGCGATCACGACCCTGGCGACGTCCTCGTCGGCCACCTCGGCCAGATCGGCCGCCAACTGGCGCTCCAGCACGTTCTCGGTCTGGCCGCCGTCGCGTGCCTCCTCGGTCTCGCCGACGCAGAGGATCGGCTCGAGGTCGTGCGCCAGCGCCGCCGGCACCTTCTTGGCCAGCGCCGCGTCGGTCTCGCCGAAGTACTGGCGCCGCTCGGAGTGCCCGAGGACCACCGCCTCGACGTCGAGCTCGACCAGCATCGGCGCCGACACCTCGCCGGTGAAGGCGCCCGACTCGGCCTCGTGCATGTTCTGGGCGGCGACCCGGACCGCGGTCCCGCGCCGCCGCTCGACCACCTCGTGCAGGGCGGTGAAGGGCGGGCAGACGACGACGTCGTTCTGGGTCGCGGCGATCCGCGGCAGCAGCGCGTCGATGAACTCGGCCGCCTCGGCGACCGTCTTGTTCATCTTCCAGTTGGCGGCGATGTAGGGGGTGCGGGGCATCGGTCTCCTGGTGTCCTCGGTTCCTGGGTTGCGGTCCTCAGTCGGTGGCGGGCGCGTCCTCGTCGCCGGCGGGCGCCTCGTCCGCCGGGGCGGCGTCGATCAGCGCCTCGACCCCGGGCAGCTCCTTGCCCTCCAACAGCTCCAGCGAGGCGCCGCCGCCGGTGGAGAGCCAGTCGACCTTCTCCGCGAGGCCGAACTCGACCATCGCCGCGACCGAGTCGCCGCCGCCGACCACGGTCTTGCCGGGGGCGCCCGCGACCGCCTCGGCGACCGCCCGCGTCCCGGCCGCGAACGGCTCCATCTCAAAGGCGCCCATCGGGCCGTTCCAGAGCACGGTCCCGGCGCCCGCCACCGCCTCGGCGTAGAGCGCGGCGCTGCGCGGGCCGATGTCGAGGCCCATCCAGCCGTCCGGCACGTCGACCCCGTCGAGCTCGCGGCGCTCGGTGTCGGCGCTGAACTCGCGCCCCAGCACCAGGTCCACCGGCAGGGTCAGCTCGCAGTCGGCGTCGGCCGCCTTGGCGAGCGCCTCGCGCGCCGCCTCGACGCTCTCGTCGTCGAAAAGCGAGTCGCCGATCTCCCGGCCCTGCGCCTTGAAGAAGCTGAAGCACATCGCGCCGCCGATCAGGATCTGGTCGGCGACCTCGAGGAAGCGGTCGATCACGCCGACCTTGTCGGAGACCTTGGCCCCGCCGAGCACGACGACCAGCGGCCGGGCCGGGTCCTCGACCACCTTGCTCAGTTCGGTCACCTCGCGCTCCAGCAGCAGGCCCGCGTAGCCGGGCAGGTGCCGCGCCACCCCCTCGGTCGAGGCGTGGGCGCGGTGGGCGGCGCCGAAGGCGTCGTTGACGTAGACCTGCGCCAGCGCCGCCAGCGAGCCCGCCAGCATCGGATCGTTCTTGGTCTCCCCCGGCTCGAAGCGGGTGTTCTCGAGCAGCAGCACTTCGCCCGGGCCGAGGCAGCCCGCGGCCATCTCGACCTCGGCGCCGATCACCTTCGGCGCCTGGGTGACCTCGACGCCGAGCAACTCGCCGAGCCGCCGGCCGACCGGGGCCAGCGAGAGCGCCGGGTCGGGCTTGCCGCCCGGCCGCCCCAGGTGGGAGGCGAGCACCAGCGCCGCCCCCCGCTCGCGCAGCAGTTCAAGGGTCGGCAGCGCCGCCCGGATCCGCGTGTCGTCGACCACCTCGCCCTCCTTCAACGGCACGTTGAAGTCGACCCGGACGAGGACCCGCCGGCCCTTCACCTTGGCGTCGCGGACGCTTGCCTTCGCGAAAGCCATGTCCGCCGGTACCCGGTTCGTCGGCGCTAGAGGACCTTGCCGGCCAGCTCGACGCAGCGGTTCGAGTAGCCCCACTCGTTGTCGTACCAGCTGATCACCTTGGCCATCCGGCCGTCGCCGATCACCATCGTCGACTTGGCGTCGACGATCGAGGAGTGCGGGTCGCCGACGATGTCGGTGGAGACGATCGGGTCCTCGGTGTAGGCGAGGATACCCTTCATCGGGCCCTCGGCAGCCGCCTTCAGCGCCGCGTTGATCTGGTCCGGGTCGAGCGGGTTCGGCGTCGTGAAGACGAGGTCGACGGCGGAGCCGGTCGGGACCGGGGCGCGCATCGAGAACCCGTTCAGCTTGCCGTTCAGCTCCGGCAGCACCAGGCCGACCGCCTTGGCGGCGCCGGTCGTGGTCGGGATCAGGTTCAGGGCCGCGGCGCGGGAGCGGCGCGGGTCCTTGTGCGGCATGTCCTGCAGCCGCTGGTCGGCGGTGTAGGCGTGGATCGTCGTCATCAGCCCCTGCTCGATCCCGAACGACTCGTGCAGCACCTTGGCCAGCGGCGCGAGGCAGTTGGTCGTGCAGGAGGCGTTGGAGATGACGTCGTGGCTGTCGCGGTCGTAGGCCTCGTCGAAGTTGACGCCGAGCGCGACGGTGACGTCGGGTTCGGTCGCAGGCGCGGAGATGATCACCTTCTTGGCACCCGCGGCGAGGTGCTTGGCGGCGTCCTCGCGCTTGGTGAAGAAGCCGGTCGACTCGATCACCACGTCGACGCCGAGATCGGCCCACGGCAGGGCGGCCGGGTCGCGCTCGGAGAGCGCCTTCAGCTCCTTGCCGTCGATCGTCAGCGCGTTCTCGCCGACCTCAACCTCGCCGGGGAAGCGCCCCAGGATCGAGTCGTACTTGAGCAGGTTCCCCATCGTCTCGGTGTCGACGAGGTCGTTGACAGCGACGAACTCGAGGTCGGCGCCCGCCGCGTGCGCCGCGCGGAAGACATTGCGCCCGATCCGTCCGAAACCGTTGATCCCGACCTTCACTGCCATGAAGCCACCGCCTCCTGAATTCGTATGGACGAGCCGATCTTAGGAAACCGGCGCTCTAGTCGGACCCGACGGTGATCTCGATTTCATAGCCGTCGGGGTCCTTGAGGAATGCCGAGTACGAGCCCGAGCCGTAGGAGCGGCGCTCGCCGGGTTCCGCCACGTTCGTGCCGCCGGCTCTGATCCCGTTCTCGTAGGCCGCCTTCACCGCGACGATGCCCAGGCCGGAGACGCTGAACAGCCCGTAGCCCGGCTGGGGGTCGTGGTGGGCGGAGATGAAGAAGACCGGTTTGGCGATGCCCCAGCCGATCGTTTCGTCCGCCTCGAAGTGTCGCCGCCAACCGAGTGGGGCGAGCATCGTGTCGTAGAACGAGGCACTTCGTTCGAGGTCTGCGACCTCAAGGAGGACGTGGTGCAGCATCTTGCCTACCGGAGGCTATACGCGCCAGCCAGGGGAAGGCGTTGCGGCTCAGCCCGACCGGGGGGTCCAGCGGAAGTAGCGGACCGCCAGGAGAAGGCCGCCGAGGCCCCAGATCCCGACCACGAGCAGGTGCCCCCAGTCGACCACGTTGGCTCCGCCGGGGACGTAGGCGTCGAAGAAGGCGAGGAAGAAGTGGCGGACCGGGAAGACGTCGGCGAAGTGGATGATCCCGCTCGGCAGCTGGTCGTCGGGGATGAAGACGCCGGAGAGGAAGTAGAGCGGCAGGAGCAGGAAGTTGACGATCGGGGCGGCGGCGTCCTGGGTCGGGATCGCGGCGGTGAGCGCGATCCCGAGGCAGGAGAAGGAGGCGGCGCCGATCGCCAGCACCAGGAGGATCGCCGGGATCCTGCCCCAGGGGAAGCTGACGCCGTAGACGACGCCGCCGATCAGCGCCAGCAGGGCCAGCATGATCACCGCGGTGACGATCGAGTTGCCGACCCGGCCCGCGATGAAGACCCAGGCGGGCATCGGGGTGCCGCGGCCGCGCTTCAGCCGGCCGTCCTCGCGGGCGATCACCAGCGACATCGCGAGGCTCTGCATGGTCGAGGAGATGACCGAGAGGCTGATGATCGCCGGCACGTAGTAGGTGTCGGTGTTGATTTCCCCGCCCGCCGTTTCAACCTTCGAGCTGCCGAAGATCGAGGCGAAGATGACCAGCAGCAGCACCGGGAACATGACCGTGAAGAAGACCGAGGCCGGATTGCGCCAGAACGCCTTCTGGTCGTAGCGCAGCTGGTGGCCGACGAGGGCGAGGGAGCTCATTTTCCGGCCGCCTCGCCGGTCAGCTCGAGGTAGACGTCCTCCAGCGAGGGGCGCGTCACTTCGAGGCCCTCGAGCTCTTCGCCGCGCTCGATCGCCGCGCCGGTGAGCCGGTGCAGCTCCTCGACCGGGTCGAAGGTTTCGATCGAGACCTCCTGGCCGGCGGCGTCGCGGTAGCGGATCGTGGTGGCGGATTTCTCGCGTTCGCCGAGGTCCTCGGGGGTGCCCTCGGCGACGATCCGGCCGCCGGAGATGATCGTCACCCGGTCGGCGAGGCGCTGGGCCTCGTCCATGTAGTGGGTGGTGAGGAAGATCGTCTTGCCGAGGTCGCGAAGCCCGGCGATCACGTCCCAGGCCTGGCGCCGGGCGGAGGGGTCGAAGCCGGTCGTCGGCTCGTCGAGAAAGAGCAGCTCGGGATCGCCGACCAGCGCCATGCCGACGTCGAGGCGGCGCTGCTGGCCGCCGGAGAGTTTGCGCGCGCGCGAGTCCGCTTTGCCCTCCAGGCCGACCAGGGCGATGGTCTCCTCCACCGAGCGCGGGTGGGTGAAGTACCCCGCGTACAGCTCGAGCGACTCGCGCACGGTCAGATAGGGATCGAGGCTGTTGCTCTGCAGGACGATCCCGATCCGGTCGCGCCAGCCGCTCCCGGCGTGCTCGGGATCCTCGCCCAGCACCTTCACCTCTCCCCCGGTCCGTTTGCGGTACCCCTCGAGGATCTCGACCGTCGTCGTCTTGCCGGCGCCGTTCGGCCCGAGGAAGGCGAAGATCTCACCGCTCGCCACCTCGAGGTCGATGCCACGCACGGCTTCGGTCTCGCCGTAGCTCATGCGCAGTCCTTTGATGGAGATGGCTGGTTCTGGCACAGCGAAGCGATTCTAGGAACGTGGGGCCTTCGACGGCCGTCCGGCATCGGACAGGCGTCTTCAGCAGTTCTTTATCGGCGGCTGCCCTTCGTCGAGCTAAACGTCCAGATCCCGGTGCTTGACCCGGATGACGACGTCGTCGCGGCCGCCGAGGCCGCGACGGATGCGGTCGGCGACGGTGACCGAGCGGTGGCGGCCGCCGGTGCAGCCGATCGCGATGGTCAGGTGGCTCTTGCCCTCGGCGACGTAGGCCGGGACGAGGAATTCGAGCAGCGGCATCAACCGGCCGTAGAACTCGCCGGCCTGGGTCCCCGACTCGACGTAGCGGCGGACCTCCTCGTCCTCGCCGGTCAGCGGGCGCAGCTCGCGGTCGTAGTGCGGGTTGGGCAGGAAGCGCACGTCGAGGGTCAGGTCGGCGTCGCGCGGCGGCCCGTTCTTGAAGCCGAAGGTGAGCAGGGTGAGGGCGAGCTTGCCGCCCGGCTCGGTGCCGAGCAGCTCCTCGGCGATCCGCCGGCGCAGCTCGGCCCCGGTCAGTTCGGTGGTGTCGATGACGAGGTCGGCGCGCTCGCGCAGCGGCGCCAGCTGGGCGCGCTCGGCGCGGATGCCGTCGACGATCCGCCCCTCCGGCGCCAGCGGGTGCCGACGGCGGGTCTCCTTGTAGCGGTCGAGCAGCGTCTGCTCGTCGGCCTCGAGGAAGAGCAGCCTCGGCTCCGGCCCGTCGCGCTGGAGGTCGTCCAGCACCTGCAGCAGGTCCTCGAAGTACTCGCCGCCGCGCGCGTCGGAGACGATCGCCGCCCGCTCCACCCCGGCCCCCTCGTGGATGAACAGCTCGCCGAGCCCGGCGATCATCCGCGGCGGCAGGTTGTCGACGCAGAAGTAGCCGCCGTCCTCGAAGGCGGCGATCGCTTCCGACTTGCCCGCGCCGGAGTGCCCGGTGATGATCACCAGGGTCATCTCGCGGCGTGCCTTCTCCTCGCGGAGGCTGTCGGTCTCGCTAGCCAATTCGGTGGAGTTGCTCGTGGATCTCCCGCCCGAGTTTGCCAGGCAGGCCGGGCACCGACTCGAGCTCCTCGCGGGAGGCGGCGAGGAAGCGCTCCGGCGAGCCGAAGTGTTTGAGCAGGGCGCGCTTGCGAGCCGGGCCGACGCCCTTCAGGTCATCGAGCACCGAGCCGGTCATCGCCCGGTCGCGCCGGCCGCGGTGATGTTCGATCGCGAAGCGGTGGGCCTCGTCGCGGACCCGCTGCAGGAGCTGGTTGCCCTCCGAGCCGCGCGGCAACTCGATCGGCTCGCCGCGGCCGGGGACGAAGACCTCCTCCTCGCGCTTGGCGAGGCTGACGATCGTCACGCCGAGGTCGGCGAACGGGCGCAGGGCCCGCATCCCGGCCGCGAGCTGGCCTTTGCCGCCGTCGATCATGATCAGCGAGGGGAGCGAGGCGAAGCTCTCGTCGCGCTTGCCGTCGTGCGGGGAGAGGTCGTTCTGCTCCAGGTAGCGGTTGATCCGGCGGGTCAGCACCTCCTCCATCGAGGCGAAGTCGTCGGGCCCGCGGTGGGCCTCCTCGCGCAGGTCGCCGCGCACCTTGAAGCGGCGGTAGTCGGACTTCTTCGGTGCGCCCCCCTCGAAGACGACCATCGAGGCGACGGTGTGCTCGCCACCGATCGTCGAGATGTCGAAGCCCTCGATGCGGACCGGCAGCTCCTCCATGCCGAGCGCCTCCCCTAGCGAGCTGAGGCTCTCGACCCGGCGGGCGCGGCGGTGCTCGCGGCGCAGCCGGTCCTGGTCGAGGGCGAGCTGGGCGTTGCGCTCGGCGAGCTCGCGGAGGCGGCGTTTGTCGCCGCGCTCGGCGGCGTGGACGGCGACCGCGGTGCCGCGGCGCTCGCTCAGCGCCTCGGCGATCAGCGGCGCCCGGTCGCGCAGGTAGGGGCCGACGATGATCGTCCGCGGCATCGAGGGCGAGGCCGAGTAGTACTGGCCGATGAACTCCTCGGTGACCTCGGCGACGTCGCGTTCGCCTTCGTTCTCGAGGTAGAAGCTCTGCCGCTCGGCGAGGATGCCGTCGCGCACCTGGAAGACCTGCGCGTTGGCGTCGGGCCCCTCGACCGCGACCCCGATCAGGTCGGCGGTGCCGACCGTGCCGCCGGCGACGCGCTGGCGCTCGAACAGCGAGCGGATCGCCTTGAGGCGGTCGCGATAGATCGCGGCGCGCTCGAATTCCTCGCCCGCCGCGGCCTCGGCCATCTTCTCCTCCTGCTCCTTTTCCACCTGGCGGTAGCGGCCGGAGAGGAAGTCGACGATCGCGTCGATGTTGCGTCGGTACTCCTCCCGGCTGACGTGGCCGACGCAGGGGGCCCCGCAGCGCTTGATGTAGTAGTCGAGGCAGGGACTGCCGGAGCGGCGGCCCGGCTCGGCGCCCTCGCAGGTGCGGAACTGGAAGAGCTTGCCGAGCAGGTCGAGCGTCTCGCGCAGGCGCTTGGCGCTCGAGAAGGGGCCGAAGTAGGCGCGGTGGGCGCGGTGCTTCTCGCGGGTGAAGTAGACGCGCGGGTAGTCCTCGTCGAGGCTGACCGCGACGTAGGGGTAGGACTTGTCGTCGCGGAGGCGGATGTTGAAGCGCGGCCGGTGGCGCTTGATGAAGCTCTGCTCGGCGAGCAGGGCCTCGGCCTCGGTGGAGGTGACCAGGGTGTCGATGCGGTCGATGCGGCTGGTCAAGCGGGGCTCGCCGCCGCTGAAGTGGGAGGCGATCCGTTTCTTGATCGAGCGCGCCTTGCCGACGTAGAGCAGCTCGCCGTCTTCGGAGTAGAAGAGGTAGACGCCGGGCTGGTCGGGGAGGCGGCGACGCTGCTCGGCGACCCGCTCGGCCCGGCCGAGCGCCCCGTTTCCGTTCTCTTGGGCCATCTCCCTAAAGGGTAGGCTGCCGCCATGACCACCCCACCGGAGCTGAACACGCTGAAGATCGAGATCGCCGACGATCTCGCGACGCTCACCCTCGACCGCCCCGACGCCTTCAACGCGATGAGCCCGGAGATGATCGGCGAGCTGACCGTGGCGATGGCGTGGCTGGCGGACCAGGGCCGCTTCCGGGCGCTGATCGTGACCGGCGCCGGCGCCGCCTTCTGCGCGGGCGGCGACGTCGGCTGGTTCCGCAAAGGGATCGAAGACCCGGACCTCGACATCTCCGCCGACGTGCGGCGGGGCGCCGAGGCGCTGCACACGGCGATCATCGACCTGCACCGGATCGAGCAGCCGGTGGTGGCGGCGGTGAACGGGCCGGCGGCCGGGGCGGGCTTCTCCCTGGCGCTCGCCTGCGACCTGCGGATCGCCGCCGAGGGCGCCTTCTTCGCCCCCGCCTACGGCCGCATCGGCGCGTCACCGGATGGCGGCATGACGTACTTCCTCCCCCGTGTGGTCGGGCCGGCGAAGGCGCTCGAGCTGCTGCTCGAGGACCCGAACCTGAAGGCCGAGGCGGCGCTGGAGATGGGCCTCGTCACCGAGGTCGTCCCTGGTGACGAGCTGACCGCGCGGTCGCGCGAGCGCGCCGCCAAGCTCGCCGAGCTCGCCCCCCACTACGTGAAGATGGCCAAGCGCCTGGTCGGCGTCAGCCTCGAGAACAGCCTCCCCGCCCACCTGCAGCTGGAGCGCCACGGGATCGCCGACGGCCTGGCCACCGAGGACGCCCGCGCCGGCGTCACCGCCTTCTTCTCCGGCGAGAAGCCGCAGTTCACCGGCCGCTGAGCGCGGCGCCCCGCGCGGCGCGGTCGTCCTTTCCGCCGCCCGCCGTCAGGCGGGCGGAGCCATCAGGCGGGTGACGGACTCGCCGACGAAGCTCGGCTTCTCGGCGCCCTCGACGGCGATCGTGAACTTGGTGATCGCCTGCCACCAGCCTCCCTCGAGCTCGTCGAAAGAGGCGAGCTCGGCGGTCGCCACCAGGCGGCTGTCGACCGGGACCGGCGCCGGGAAGCGGACCTTGTTCCAGCCGTAGTTGACCGCGAGCGCGAAGCCGGTCGGCGCCAGCAGCCCTTTGCGGAAGCCGTCGGCCAGCGACAGGGTCAGGTTGCCGTGGGCGATCGTCGTGCCGTAGGGGCTCTCCCGCTTCGCCCGCTCGGGGTCGACGTGGATCCACTGGTGGTCGCCGGAGACCTCGGCGAAGGCGTCGATCAGCTCCTGCGTGATCAAGCGCGGCTCGCTCGGCCCGATGGTCTCGCCGACGATCGCCTTCATGCCCTCGACGCCCTGCGCCTCGACGCCGGCCATCAGTCGACCCACCAGTTCGGCAGCAGCTCGCCGTCGTTCTCGTGGTGGGCGCCGACCGCCAGGAGCGAGAGCCCCTCGGGCCCGGCCTCGAAGCTGCGGGCAACCTCGGGGGAGACGCGGATCGCGTCGAGCTCGGCCACCTCGATCACCTCGTCGTCCAGCTTCATCCGGCCGCTGCCGCCGATCACCACGTAGATCTCCTCGGCCTGGTCGTGCTTGTGGCCGAAGGGCATCCGCTTGCCCGGCTTGAGCTTGAAGTGCGCGAGCCCGGTCCGCTCCGCCTGCAGGTCTTCCCTGGCAAAACGCGCCTCCTGCACCTCCTCGACCCCGAACCCGGGCGCCGAGTCCTTCACCTCGCCGAGGTTCTTGTGGGTGTACGCGGCCATCGCTCTCCTCTCTCGCGGTCCGATCGGTGTTGACGCGATGCGTAGCCTAGGCCGGAGGACGCCGATCGGGCGTCGCGGACCGGAGCGGTCGCGGGCGGCGATCACCGGCCCGGCGCCCCTGGACCGGTCGCGGCGCCCGGGGGGACCATTCAGGTCCCCCCGGTCGGGCTCGCAACGGCAGCGACGGCCGCCGCGGGAGCGAGCCGCACTTGGTGCGCTATTCGACTCCGAATTCTTCGAAGCTGTTGAGGGCAGTGAGCACCCGCCCAGACAGGTGCGCTGGATTCCCTGCGAGGACGAGCGCACTTTCGGCTGTTTCGTCAACAGCGGAGGAGAATTCGAGCGGTTGTACGACTGCCGACACCCCTGTCTGGTTCGCCATCTCGCCGAAGAAGTAGCCGCTGAGGGGACGGTTCCCGGCAATCGGGCAGCTGGCGCCTTCGATGTGCAGGACACCGAAATTCGACAGCCCTTCCCCCGGGGCGAATTTCTCGAACGCGATGGTTGGTTCCGCGGAGTCCATGAACAGTTGGAGTTCAACCGAGTTCGTCTGAAACTTTTCTTCGCGCACCGAGCAGTTCGGCACACCCGTCACGGTTACCCCGGTGAGCACGATCTGCTCTTCGCCGGCCCCCAACCCACCTTCGCCGTTGAAGATGCTGCCTTCGACGCATTCGATACCCGTCGCTTCGAGGGTCAGCGGGAATTCGCTGATCGAAAACGTCAAGGTCAGATTTTCTTCCGTTGCGCATTCAAACGCTTCGGAGCCACTGAGATAGCTGCCACCGACGTACCACGCTCCTCCGAGTTCCGCTCCGGGTTCCGGTTCCGGTTCGGGTTCCGGTTCGGTGTTCGCGCCGACCCCGAATTTCTGCCCACTCGTGAGGTTGAAGACACCCTGGCCGCTCAGGTGCGCGGAGTTGCCCGCGAACACCAGTGCGCTGCCCGCTGTTTCGTCCACGGGCGAGGAGAATTCGAGTGCCTGGGTGGTCGCTTCTTCTTCTGTCGGCCGTTCCGCCTGGCCGAGAACGTATCCCCTGATCGGACGGTTCCCGGCGATCAGGCACGATTCACCCGTGATGTGGACCACCGCGAGGTTGATTTTTTCTCCCGCTGGTTCAAATTTGTCAAACGTGATCGCAGGTTCTTCCGAGTCCATGTAAAGCTGGGCTTGGAAGGGGTTCGTTTCGATCTTTTCTTCTTCGACTATGCAGTTCGAGGGTTCCGCGACGGTCACCCCGGTGAAGACGAGTTCCCCGGTCGCCGTCCCGGCGCCGCCCGCTTCGTTGGCGATGCTTGCGTTGACGCATTCCACCCCCGTCGCAGAAAGGATCACCGGGACTCCGCCACTTACCGATCCCGTCAGGACGAAGCCGCCGCTGCCACGTTCGCATTCCATCGCTTCGGTTCCGGTCAGCTGTTCGCCGTTCACATGCCAGGTGCCGCCTGCTTCGGAGCTCGCCATCGCGCTGCCGGCCATCACCCCGGTCAAGACCGCGCTGAGCGCCATCGCGGCCATCAGTCGCTTGATGCTCATCTCCATCCTCTCCTCGCCTGCTATTCGCCAGTGGTAGTCCGCCTCTACGGCAAGGATTGGGATGCCTGACCGGCAGCGCAAGAAGGTGCGGGCGATGTTTTCTAACCCGAATCCGCCAACTTCCCGTCACGGATAGGGGTCCCAACGGGTCGGCGGGGCCGACGGGCGGGCCAAACGGCCGCGACCCGGCTTTACCAAGTTTTTGCCCTCCCTTCGCGGGCGCATTGCCGCGCTCTCGGCAACCTCCGGGACGAGGCTCAGGCCACTCCCAGGTCGACCCAGAAGCCTCGGCACGGACCCCGCTCGTCCCCCCCAAAGGAGGCTTACTCAAATGTCGATCCCGACCATCATGATCATCAACATCGCCGCCGCCGGCGCCCTCTCGACGATCCTCGCCGCCGTGATGCTCGCGCCGATCCGCCATCTGGCACCGTCCCATGGGCGGGGCGGGGCGCGCCGGATCCAGGCGGAGCAGCGGCGCCAGGCGCCGACCCTCCGTCCCGCCGGGAACCCGTCCTGAGCTGGCTCACGGGCAGCTCCTGGCTCACGGATAGCCGACCAGCGAAGCGACCCCACCGAGGTGCCGCGCCGCCACCAGGTGGCGCAGCGCCGCGGGTTCATGCTTGAGGTAGGCGTCGAAGAACGCGATGGTGACCCGCTCGACGACGCCCAGTTGCGGCTGCTGGTCTTCGTACGGGGGCAGGTGTTCGGCCCCGATCAGCCGCAACAGGTACTTCGGCCGGCGGGCGGCGCGGAAGAACAGCTCGGTTTCGGCGGGCAGGTTGATCGTGTCGGCGGTCCCTTGGGTCGCCAGCAGCGGTGGGCTGCCGGGCGGGAACGAGTAACCGCCCATGCCCGGGATCTCCGCCCCGGACAGGATGGCCGCCGCCTTGATCCGCGGGTCGCGGTCGTATTCGTCGTAGGCCGCGGTCAGGGCGGTGTCACCGCCGTCGGAGTGCCCGCTGACCCCGACGGCCTTGGGATTGATGAGCCCTGCCAGCGGGCCCGATCCGGCGCTGCTCATGGCCAGCAGCCTGGAGATGACGAACCGCATGTCCGCCGGCTGGTTGGGGAGGTCCGCCTCGTCCGGCCCGCCGGGGGCGTTCTCGTTCTCCAGCGGGAAGACGGGCGCCGCGACGACGTAGCCGGCGCGGGCCCAAGCACGCAGCAGGCGCGCGTAGACGCTCGGGTTGACGGAGAAGCCGTGCCCGAAGACCACCAGCGGGAACGGCCCGTCGACCCGCGCCGGCGGCGCATCCCGCAGGCCCTTTCCCCCGCGGGGGCCGAGCGCCGGGTAGCGGACGATGGTCCGCAGGGTCCGCGGCTCGACCACCCCGTCCGGGAGGGTGATCGTGCGGCTCCTGTCGACCAGCCGGAATTCCCGCAGTCCGACCGCGAACGCGGTGGGGACGCGCGGCACATCCGTGGCGGTGGGCCCGAGGATGTGTTCCCCGGGTTCGCCCGCCGGGGCCGGGCGGGCCACGGTCCCGGCCGCCGGGCGAGACCCGGCGCCGGCGGAGCCTCCGCCGTGGTCGTTCGCGATCACCAGCACCGCCGCGCCCAGACAGGCTGCGATCACGACCGCCCCGATGATGGTCCTCACCTTGCGCATGTCCTGGGTCCGGACGGAGTCGGCGCCGCCCTGGTGGGATTCGGTCGGGCGGCCTCCGGGGACCGTCTCATCCTAGGCGGCGGCCGCCGGCCTGGGCGCGGGCCGCAGCCGACGGTGACCGGGAACGCTCCCCGCCTCCCGCCGCCCTATGCGACGATCGGATGCCCGATGCCGTCACCGGCCACCCCCGAGACGACCGCGATCGTGCTCGTCCACGCATTCGGCTCCAGCGGCGGCGCCTGGGCGCCCCAGGTGGAGGGGTTGAGCGATATCCGTCGGGTGTTGGCGCCCGACCTTCCCGGCCACGGTCGCTCGGAGGGGCCCTTCACGCTCGCCGCGGCCGTCGAGACCGTTCGCGGCGCGATCGCGGAGGCCGGCGGTGAGGCGCATCTCGTCGGCATCTCCGGTGGCTCGGTCGTGGCGCTGCTCACCTGCCTGCGGCACCCCGCCCTGGTCGACAGGCTGGTGCTCTCGGCCGGGCTCGCCCATCCGCCCCGCTGGTTCCCGCTGCAGCGGGCGATGGCCTCGATCACGCCCGAGCGGCTGCTCGCCCGCACCTTTCGCGGGACCTACTCGGGTGGGCGGCCGGAGCACGTGCGCGCCCGCCGAGGAGGACTTCCTGGCCTGCGGCAAGCCCAACTTCCGCGCCGGGCTGCGGGAGATCGCCGGGCTCGATCTGCGCCCGCGACTGGGCCAGGTGGCAGCCCCGACCCTGATCCTCTGTGGGTCCAAGGATCGAGCCAACATCCCTCTCTCCAGGGAGCTGGCGGCCGGGATCCCGGCCGCGGAGTTCCGCATCGTCCCTGGCGCCGCGCACCTCTGGAACCTCCAGCTGCCGGATCTGTTCAACCGGACGCTGGTCGAGTTCCTCGACCGGGGCGCTCCGGGCGGGCGCCCCCGTGAACCTCGCGACCGCGGCTGATCGAATGGAACCCTGTTGAGGACCGGACCGAGCGGGGACGAGCTCTGGATGGTCACCGGGCACGGCGATGCCGCCGAGGAGCGTCAGGAGCGCCCGGCGGACCGGGCGCCGTTCTGAGCGCCGGCCGCGACGAGCGACTGCAGCGCCTCGAGGTGTCCGGCGAGAGCGCGGCGACCGGCGGCGGTGATGCGGAACCAGGTCCGTGGGCGACGTCCGACGGCGCCCTTGCGCACGGTCAGGTAACCGGCTTCCTCCAGCACCCGCGATTGCTTGGAGAGCACCGAGTCGCTGACCCCGACCGCGTCCCGGACGGTCGCGAACTCGACCCAGTCGGCGCCCGCGAGCAGGGCGCAGATCTCAAGCCGGGTCGGCGGGTGAATCGTCATGTCGAGGCCCGTCCTGCTCATCGCACCGACGTGCGACCGGCCCGGATGTCGCCGCGGACGGCGGCGAGGATCCCTTGCCGGGCGCGCAGGACGACGGGGACGAGGGCAAGGCCGAGGGCCAGTCCCGCGATCCAGGAGACCGAGAGCGCGATCGCCCAGGTGGCGAGGCAGGCGACCAGGGTGGTCGTGCCCGCCCGCAGGGTCGCGCCCCGCGAGGAGGCGTAGGCGCGGTGGCGATCGGAGCCCAGCCTGACGCCGGCCACGTGCGCGAGCCGGGCATCGAGCAGGCTCAGCCCGACGACGGCCGCGACGATCGCGAGGGCGAGCCCGGGGGTCGAGAGCTGGTGGCCCGGCCGTTGCGAGAGGCCGGGCAGGACGAGGAGGACGAGCAGGGCCAGCGCCTGGCCGACCGCGTACCAGAGCGGCGGCGCGAGGCGGTCGGCGAGCAGCTCGCGCTGGCGGGCGACGCGCCGCAGCGCGGCCCTCGCGTCCCCTTGGCTGGGCATCTCGGTCACTGATTCACCTCCGGGTACATACTTTCCACTCTGGAAACTACATTCCTGTGTCGCGATCCGCAAGTGCCCGGATTACCCGCCTCCGGTCGAGGCGGGTGGCCTCTACATCTAGTCTCTACAGGTGCCCATGCCACAGAGAGCGCCGCGCACGTTCGCCACGCCCGGCGAGGCCGTCGGGGATCTCGTCAACGTCCTCCGACGAGCCCGCCCCCTGGCCGGCGCCTACGGTCGCGGAGGCCTCGATCCGGCGCTGCGGGAGCGGGTCATGGTCGCGGTCAGCCGCGTCAACTCCTGCCGCGGATGCACCTTCGTGCACGAACGGTGGGCCGGCCGCGCCGGCGTCACCGCCGACGACCTGCGGGCGATCGGCCTGAATGACCTCGGGGATCTGGACGAACGCGACTGCGCGGCGGTGGCCTACGCCGTCGCACTGGCCGAAGCACGCTTTCGCGGGCCCATCGCCGCCGATCTCGCCGCCGCCGCGGGCGATCACCTGACGCCGGAGGAACTCGCGGCCGTCGACGCGGTGGCCCGCGCGATGGCGCTCGCCAACCTGTCCGCGAACACGACCGAGGCGCTGTTCGGCAGGCTGCGCTCCCTGTCTGGGGCGAGGCCAGGTCGCGCCCCCGCGCCGCCCGAGCGCCCCGACGAGCAAACGATCACTCGAGATCGAACGCGACCCGGATCGCTTCGCTGAGAGCCGGCTCCTGGCCGGCGAGAAGGACGCCGATCTGCTCCCCGACGGCATCGGCGGGGATCGTGGTGATGTTGTCGCAGCTGACCACCGAGGGCTCCGCGAGGCCGTTCGCGGCGTCGACACGGACCTCGCTGGACAGTCCGCGGATGGTCGTGGAGATCGGCGCGACGGTCACCGTCTTCATGTGCGGCCGCACGGGCTCCCGCGTGAGAATCAGGACGGGTCGCGCCTTGTCCAGGCGCGCGACGTGGATCGGGCGCATCAGGTCAGATCACGCGGCAGGCCGGCGACGTGCTCGGCGAGCCCCGCGAGCTCCGGATCCGGTCCCTCGGCGGCAAGAATGCGGGCGTCGCGCTCCGCGAGCCGGCGCCGGCGCTCGCGCTCGAGTGCCCGGGTCACGACGGCCGCCCGGCTGCGCGCGTCGCCGGCGTCGACGATCTCGTCGACGAAGGCGACGAGATCATCTGGCAGTCGGACCGCGATCTGCTTGCTCATCCCAAAATGGTACCGAATCGGTAGCACCATCCTGACCCCGGACGGGCGGTAGCCGCGCCACCTGGCCCAGGACAGGCTCACGCGATCAGCCGCACTTCGAAGGCCGGCAGGGCGAGGGCGCCCGCCCCGCCGAGCAGGGCCATGATGCGGGCGACGTAGGCGCTGGTCTCGGGGATGGCGGGGACGCAGTGGCAGGCTTCGACCGGGGCGGGACCGGCGTTGTAGGCGGCGAGGGCGAGCTCCGGCGAGCCGAACTGGCCGATCAGGTCCGACATCAGGTGGGCCTGGGCGTCCATCGCTTCCACCGGGTCGAAGGGGTCGGCGAGCCCGTAGGAGGCGGCGGTGCCGGGCATGAACTGGGCGATGCCCTCGGCGCCCGCGGGCGAGACCGCGAACGGGTTGAAGTTGCTCTCCGCCATCAGCTGGGCGGCGAGGAGCGCGGCGGAGACGTTCCACTTCGCGGCGGCGCCGACCAGCGGTTCGCGAAACCGCCCCGGCACGAAGCTCGGCAGCACCGCGCCGCCGGGCGGGGCCAGGTCCCCGCCCGGACCGGTCACCGCGTCGCCCGCCTCCGAGCAGGGCGCCGGACCGGCGACGAACCCGAAGTGCCACGCCTCCCACGAGTACCGCTGCAGGAAGCCGAAGCGGCCGGCGTTCGCGGCGAGCCAGCCGTAGGCGGCGTCCGGACCGAGGTCCAGCTCCGTGGCGCAGCGGTGCAGCGAGGTGCCGGGCGGCGCCACCCACTTGGGATCGGGATGGGCGGCGAACAGCCGGGCCTGTTCCGCGTCCGAGCGAAAGCCGGAGACGACGATCAGCGTGACGCCGTCGGCCGCCGCGGCGGCGGCCATGCGATCGAAGGCGGCGGCCACGTCCGGGCGCATTCCCTTGCCGTTGCGGTAGACGAGCGGGCCGGCGTAGCCGCCGCCGCTCGCCATCGATGGGCCTTCGCCGCCGGCGCCGGTGACCGGCGCCGCCGCTTCGGCTTCGGCGCTCGCCTCGACCTTCCGCGCGCCCCGTGACCCGAGCTCCAGCTTCCCGACCACCGTCGCCTTCGCCCGCACCGGGGCGAAGGAGGCTTCGTCGGGGAAGGCGACCCTGAGGCGGCCCGGGTCGACCCCGTTGCGCCGCCCGGCGGCGATGGCTGCTTCCCGCGCCCGATCGAGGTAGGAGGCCTTCTCCAGATGCGCCGGGTTTGGGGCACCGTCGGGGAGCCGCGGCGGCGAGAGGAGCCGCGGCAGGTCGTCGCGCATCGAGCGCACGGCCGAGATCGCGCTGAGGTCGGCGGCGCTCTGGGCACGGCCCTTGCCGGTCACGGCCCCGGCGATCGCCACCAGGGCCAGCGCCGCACCGATCAGCAGGAAGCAACCGCCCAGCGCGAGCACGAGGGCCTGGCCGGACTCCCGGTCGCCGGTTCCCGTCATGCGGTCGCTCCCCTCGGCCCGCCGCCGAGCAGCCGCCGCAGGATCGGCTCCGGCAGGCCGCCCGAGTCACCCCCGAGCGCCCCGAAGGCGGCCCGCCGCTCGGCGACCCAGCCGAGCCGGCGCTTCAGGACCGCGACCCGCAGGCCACGACCGAGCAGATCGGCCACCGCGAGCGCCACCACGGCGCGGTCGTCGGCGAGATCGGCACGGAGCAGGACCGCATCGGGGCGGGGCGCCTCACCTGCCTCGAGCAGCGACCGCAACATGCCCGGCGTCAGGTGGACGACCGCGAGGCCGCCGCGGGCCACGGTGACCGCGGTCGCGGCGGCGGCCAGGCCATCCTCGTCGGCGCCGACCGAGAGGTGGCAGACCTCGCCGCGCGCCGCCGGCCGCAGGTCGGGCAGGCGGGCCGCGAGCCGCTCCTCGAGGCGATGCGCGGAGGCGGAGGCGATCAGCGTCGGCCGCGGCACCCGGCCGCCGACGTCGAGCAGGAGCGCCGCCGTCTCCACCCCCGAGCCGGCGCAGGAGAGCGCCGCCGCGGCGCCGCGCGAGCCCGCGGCGGCGCCGACCGCCGCGACCGCGACGACGCTGCCGTGGCGCGGTGCCGCAAGCGTTCCGTCGGCGACGCCGTAGACGCCTTCCTCGCTCAGCTTGATGCCGCTCCCGAGCCCGGCCGGGACGGCGCTCGTCGGCCCGCGGCTCATTCGGCCGACCTCGCGCTCGCCGAGCTGGTCACCGCAAGGTGGTCGGCGACGGTCGCAAACGGGGAGGGCGGGCGCAGGCGGACCGACACCTCTTCGCCGCGCACCGCCACCGAGACATCGTCCGCCGCCCAACCGGGCAGGGCGCTGCGCGCCGCCTGGGCCGCCGAGCCACCCTCGGCGAGCGCCAGCGCCCCCGCCTCGGCGGCGCCGTCGGCGAGCGTCAGCGCGTAGCCCGCGGCGAGCAGCTGCAGGGCGATCAGCGCCGCGAGCAGCAGCGCGGGCAGCGCCGCCACCAGTTCGACCGTGGCCTGCCCCGCCTCGCCGCGCGCCCGCGCCGCCCGTGAGCCGGCACGGAGGCGCGCCACGATGCTCCCGACCGCCTCAGCCACCCCCGCCCCCCAGTCCGCTGCGCGCGCCGACCTTCACCTCGGGCAGCCGCGGCAACAGGGTCGGCACCGGCACCTTCACCGCGATGCCGCCTGCGCCATCGCCTTCTTCTTCTTCGACCTCGGCGCCGGCGCGCATCGCCTCCGGCAGCGCCCGCCGTGCCGCCGCCTTCGCGTCGCTACCGACCAGCGCCGCCCGCGCCCCCGCCCGCGCGGCCACGCTCGCCGACCAGAGGGCCTGGCCGGCGAGCGCGATCTGGGCCGCGACGGCGAGCGCCAACAGCAGGAAGGGAATCGCCGCGACCAGCTCGACCGAGGCGGTCCCCTTCTCCCCGTGATCCGCGTTGTCGACGCCCGTGGGTGGCACACCGACCACCCTGCCGCCGAAATGCGCGCCCGTGGCGCGCACAAAGGATCAGTTCAGGGCCAACTCTGTGACGAAACCTGCGCGGCCGGCCGGGCCGGCCCGTTCAGTAGCTGTTGGCTTCGGTCCAGATCCGCCAGATGGCGACGACCGAGGCGGCCAGCAGCAGGATCCAGAGCAGCGTGCCGCCGCCGCTGGAGAAGAGCTTGTCCTGGCCCGCGACCAGCAGCGCCAGCATCCCGAACGCGCCGTAGAAGATCGCCCGCCGGCCGTCGCTCAACGTCGCCAGGGTCAGCTGGTTCTGCCGCGACAGCGTGTAGAGCATCCACGAGATCCCGGCCAGGAAGGCCATCACGATCGCCGTCATCACGGTTTCGACCGCATTGCCCCCACCCGGAAGAAACGCAACCCCGAGCGCCAGAAGCATGATGATCGCGACGTTCCGCGCGGCCTTCACCACACAGATCGTACTCCGCCACGATCGCCCCACCGATCAGGAGTTTTTGATGACGATTCCCTCAAGGATCTGGGCGGCCTTCTCGGTCGCGTCGATCGCCTCCTCGAGGACCTCGAAGATGTCCTTCCAGCGGATCACCACCATCGGGTCGATCGCGTTGGTGAACAGCGAGGCCAGGCCGTTGCGGAAGATCCGGTCGCCTTCGTTCTCCAGCCGGTGCACCTCGATCCAGTGGCGATCGAGGTCGGCGAAGGAGGCCAGCTCCTCCAGCCCCGACGCCAGGTGCTCGCAGGCCCCGACCAGCACTTTGGTCAGCGCCGCGGCCTGTTCCATCGGCGCCTCGATCTGGTAGAGGGCGAGGAAGTCGGCCGCCTCCTCGGTGAAGTCGACGATGTCGTCGAGGGCGGTCGCCAGCCCGTACACGTCCTCCCGGTCGATCGGGCTCACCTCGGTCGTGTTCAGCCGCTGGACGATCGAGTGGGTGATCTTGTCGCCGCGATGCTCGGCCTCGACGATCTGCTCGCCGAGCGTCCCCGCGTCGGGCCACACGGTCATCATCTCGTCGAGCAGGGACGCCGCGTGCACGCCGTTCTTCCCCGCCTCGATGAACAGATCGAAGAAGGTCCGATCGTGCGGAAGCGGAGGTCGTCGCGGCACCGTGGCCATCCTAATCACGGAGCGCGCCTCTGGCATCTCAGCTCGCCGCCGCCAGCTGCTCGGCGGCCCGCGTCGCGGCCCGCTCGCGCATCTCCGCCTGCACGTCGCGGCGCTGCTCGCCCTCGGCGCGCACGATCCGCGTCCACTCGCCGTCCGGCCCGAGGTCCCAGGAGTTCGAGTTGTCGGCCAGGCAGCGCTCCAGCATGTCCATCATCTCCGCCCGCAGCGCCGCGTCTTCGACCGGGGCCACCAGCTCCACCCGGCTGTCGAGGTTGCGCGGCATCATGTCGGCCGAGCCCATCAGCACCGTGGTCTCCTCGCCGCGCCGGAAGGTGTAGACCCGCGAGTGCTCGAGGAAGCGGCCGACGATCGACACCACGCGGATGTTGTCGGAGACGCCCGGCACCCCCGGCTTCAGGCAGCAGATGCCGCGCACGTTCAGCTCCACCGGCACGCCCGCCTGCGAGGCCCGGTAGAGCGCCTTGATGCAGCCCGCGTCGACCAGCGAGTTCATCTTCAGCGCGATCCGCGCCTCCTCGCCCGCCTCGTGGGCGGCGATCGTCGCGTCGATCTCCTCGATGAAGCGGTCGCGCATCGTGGTCGGCGAGACCAGCATCTTGCGGTAGACGGCGGGCCGCCCGTAGCCGGTGAGGAAGTTGAACATCTCGGCGACGTCGGCGCCGATGTCGGGGTTGGCGGTGAAGAGCCCGAAGTCGGTGTAGAGACGGGCCGTCTTGGGGTGGTAGTTGCCGGTCCCGATGTGGACGTACTCGCGCACATGCCTGCCCTCGCGGCGTGCCACCAGGATCGCCTTGACGTGGGTCTTCAGCCCGGGGATCCCGTAGACGACGTGGACCCCCGCCTCCTCCAGCGACTGCGCCCAGTGGATGTTCGCCTCCTCGTCGAAGCGCGCTTTCAGCTCCACCATGCAGACCGCCTGCTTGCCGCGTTCGGAGGCGCGGATCAGCGATGGCACCAGCGGCGAGTCGTCGCTGGTCCGGTACACCGTCTGCTTGATCGCCAGCACGTCGGGGTCTTCGACCGCCTGCTCGACGAAGCGTTCGACCGAGGTCGCGAACGAGTCGTAGGGGTGGTGGACGAGCAGGTCGCCGTTGGCGATCTCGCGGAACATGTCGACCGCCCCGCCGTTCTCGCCCTGCAGGCGCGGCTGGGTGACCGGCGTCCAGGGCGAGTAGCGCAGCTCGGCGTGGCCGGGGACGTCGGCGACCTCGGACAGGTCGCCGAGGTCGAGCAGCCCGTCGATGTCGTAGACCTCGCGGTCTTCGAGCCGCAGCGCGCCGATCAGCTCGCGGCGCAGCCGCTCGTTCATGCCCGCGGCGATCTCCAGCCGCACCACCTCGCCGAAGCGGCGCCGGCGCAGCTCGTCCTGGACCGCCTGCAGCAGGTCGTCGGCCTCGTCGGAGACGGTGAAGTCGGCGTCGCGGGTGACCCGGAAGAAGCCGTGGTCGACCACCTCGGTGCCCGGGAAGAGCGCGTCGAGGTTGGCCGCGATCACCTGCTCGAGCGGCACGAAGGTCCCCTCCGCGCCGACCGACAGGAAGCGGCCGAGCAGCTCCTTCGGGACCTTGACGCGAGCGACGATCTCGACCTCGCTCTCCGGGTCGCGCAGCAGCACCGCGAGGCTCAGCGAGAGGTTCGAGATATAGGGGAAGGGCCTGCCCAGGCCGATCACCAGCGGGGTCAGCGTCGGGAACACCTGCTCGTGGAAGCGGCGGTGGATCTGGCGGCGCTCCTCCTCGTTGGCGTCCTCCAGCGAGACGATGCGGATGCCCTCGTGGGTCAGGGCCGGCAGCAGCTCGCCCGCGTAGCAGCGCTGCAGCCGCCGGTCGAGCTCCAGCACGCTGCGCTGGATGCGGTCGATCTGCTCGCCGGGGCGCAGCCCGTCGGGCCCGCGGGCGTCGATCCCCGCGTCGAGCTGGTCGAACAGACCGGCCACCCGCACCATGTAGAACTCGTCGAGGTTGGAGGCGTAGATCGCGCAGAAGCGCAGCCGCTCCAGCAGTGGCACCTGAGGGTCCTCGGCGAGCTCCAGCACCCGCCGGTTGAACTCCAGCCAGGACAGCTCTCGGTTGAAGTACAGACCGGGATCGTCGAGGTTGGCTACCGACTCGGGCAAGGGGACATCGTACTGCTGCACCGGGCGTCCTCGGTCCCGCTCAGGCGACCTGGCGCAGAGGTTGCGAACCCGGCCGGCGCGCGACGGCGGGGCCTGCGGCCACGGCGCCGTCGAGCGCCAGCCGGTAGCCGGCGGCGAGCTGGCTCATCGAGCGCTCCCAGGAGCGGGCGCGGGCGGCGCGGACCGCGGCCGAGCCGAGCCTCGCGCGCAGCTCCGGCGAGGCGGCCAGTTGCAGCACGGCGCCGGCGATGTGGTCGGCGTCGGGGCGGCAGAGCAGGCCGGTGTGGCGGTTCTCGACCAGCGCCGCCGGGCCGCCCTCGGCGATCGCGATCACCGGCAGGCCGCTGGCACCTGCCTCGAGGATGACCTGGCCGTAGGTGTCGGTGACACTGCAGAAGACGAAGGCGTCGGCGCTCGCGTAGGCGACCGCCAGGTCCTCGCCGCCGAGCCAGCCGAGGAAGGTGGCGGCGTCGCCGAGGCGCGAGCGCAGCTCGGCCTCCTCCGGCCCGCCGCCGGCCAGCAGCAGGTGCAGGCGCGGGTCGGCGGCACGGGCGCGCAGGAAGGCGTCGGCGAGCAGGTCCACCCCCTTCTCGCGCGAGAGCCGGCCCGCGTAGAGGAGCTTGACCTCGCCCGGGTAGGCGTCGCGGTCGGCCTTCGCCGGGTCGAAGCGCGCGACGTCGACGCCACGCTCCCAACGGCCGACCTTGGCCAGGTCGATCCCCAGCTCCGCGAGCGAGGCGTCGGCGGCAGGGCTCGGCGAGAGGACCCGCGCCGGAGCGTCGTAGAAGCCGCCGAGGCCCGCCCGGGCGACGGCCTCCAGGGCACCGTCGACGCGGAGGCCCGCGTAGGCGGCGAGCTCGGTGTGGTAGCTGGCGAGCAGCGGCACGCCGGTGATCCGCCCGAGCAGCGTCGCCGCGATCCCGGCCGGGCCGGGCGCGGTGACGTGGACGAGGTCGTAGTCGCCCTCGGCCAGCACCTCGACCAGGTCCGGGGCGCCGGGGACGCCGAGCCGCATCCCGGCGTAGAAGGGCAGCTCCAGCTCGGCCGCGGCGGGCAGGCGCCGGTCGACGCCGGGGTCGGTGCCGATCACGTCGACGTGGAAGCCGGGCACGCCGCGCTCGCGGATCTGCTCGATCGTGTGGGTGACGCCGTGCATCGAGCCGATCCCGTCGGCGATCAGGGCGACCCGGCGGCGGTCGCCGTCCCCGCCGCGCAGCTTCGCTTTCTCGGCCCCGAGGAAGGCGGTCGAGGGGACGTACGGGAAGGCCGGCACCAGCGCCTCGAACATCCCGTTCGCGGCCCCGCCGAGGTCGCCGGACGAGAAGGCCGCGAGGCCCTCGTCGACGGCGACGCGGAGCCGCCGCTCGTGGCGGCGGCGGGCGCGCCGGTACAGGTCGGCGTGGGAGAAGCCGTCGGCCTGCAGCATCTCCAGCAGCTCGCGGCCGCGCAGCTCGATCCCGACCCCTGCGAGCCAGGCCTCGAGCAGGCAACGGGCGTCCTCGGGCCCGATGTCGACGGCGACCTTGCCCTTGCGGTCGGACCCCTCGCGGATCACCCGTTCGGCCATCTTGAGGACGGCGGTCGGGTCGGGTGCGGTGCCCGGCGCGGCGACCTCGGCCTCGCCCAGCGCCCGCGTCGCCAACGCCATCGCGGCGTGCGTCCACTTCGCGGCCGAGCCCTGTTCGCCGCGCGCCTCGGCGTGGCCTTCGCGCAGGTCGGCGAGAAACTCTTCCGGCGTGGCGGCGGCCGGCACCTCGGTCCAGGTGCGGCCGACGTCGACGCCGGCGTGGTCGTCGGAGCCGCCGATCCCGGTGCCGCCACGCGTGTCGACGTAGACGGCGGCGGGCATGTTCAGCTCCGCGGCGCGCGACCCGTTGCGAACCTCCCAGATCGGGAATAGCTCGGCGAGTCGCCGCCGATGGCGCCGTGTGAGCGGCGCCGCGACGTAGAAGAAGGGGTGCGCGAGGGCGCAGGCGATCCCGTTCTCGTGCAGGTACGCGGCACAGGCCTCGACGTCGCCGGCGTGGGCCTGCAGCCACTCGTGGTCCCCGGGAGTGATCCCGTAACAGAGGACGTGAACCGCCTGGGGCTCGCCGGCGAAGCGGGCGGTCAGCTCCTCGGAGACGAAGGTGTCGGGTAGCCCCTCGAGCTCGAGGGCGCCGTCGATCGTGTCGTGATCGGTGATCGTCACGAAGTCCATCCCCCGTCGCTTGGCCAGCTCGTAGACCTCCTGGGGAGGGGTCGCGCACTCGGGCAGGCCGAGGCTGCGCTGGACGCCGAGGCGAGAAAGCTGCGAGGCGGTGGAGTGACAGTGCAGGTCTGCACGGGAAGTCATCGGTGTCTCCCTTTCCATTTCACGTCGGTACACCGCAAGATTGCGCCATTTGCAGGGAATTCATGTGAACCATCTGCAAACGTGGCGTGAACTTCGTGTGATCGGGTTTGCGAGGGGCGAGGTGATGGACCCCCTCTCTCACGAACAGCGGGGAGGTTCGTTCGGGGGTCCATCACCTCGCCACGAGCCATCGCCGAGGACTCGGGTTACGCCACTCGCCCTGGCTGAGCAGGTCGGACCGGTCGCGGCGTTCGGGCGGCCCGGGCTAGGCGGCGAGGCGGGCGGGGGCGGCGGCGTCGGTGCCGTCGGCGCTCGTGCCGTTGGCGCCGGAGCCGGCGCCGCTCAGGAGGTCGAGGATGATGCCCTCGCGCAGGCCGCCCTTGCCGATCTGCAGGGGTTGGCCGAGCAGCTCGGAGATCTTCTCCAGGAGCAGGACGCCGGTGGTGAGGATGCGGACCCGGCGCGGGTCGAGCTCGAAGCGGCGGGCGACGTCGCCGGCCGGGTCGGCGGAGAGGACGCGGATCGCCCGCTCCAAGGTCTCGTACTCGAGCACCGCGCCGACCAGCCGGCGCAGGCTGGTCGCCGAGCCGCCGACCGCCACCGCCTGGGCCGGGTGCTCGATCTCCACCCCGGCGAAGAAGTCCTCGATGTGGTCGCGCACGCGGCGGATCTCCGCCGCCGAGGGCGGGTCGCCGGAGATCAGCTCGTCGGCGAGGTCGCCGGAGCCGATGTGCCACGAGCGCACCTCCTCGACCCCGTCGGGCACGGTGCCGAGGATCACCTCGGTCGAGCCGCCGCCGACGTCGACCACGCCGATCGAGCCCTCGACCGGGTGACCGAGCGCCTTGGTGGCGCCGATGAAGGAGAGACGTCCCTCCTCCTCCCCGCTGAGGATCTCGACCTCGACCCCGGCCGCCGCGGAGATCGCCGCCGCCACCGCGGGGCCGTTGGCGGCCTCGCGCACCGCCGCCGTCGCGACGGCGCGGATCTCGACCGCGCCGAGCTCACGCGCCAGCCGCACCTGGGTGGCGACCAGCTCGCCGACCTCCTCGACCTTGGTCGGCAGGATCGCCCCCTGCTCGTCCACCGCCTTGGAGATCCGCGTGTAGGCCCGCTGCTCCATGACCTTCTTCAACTGGCCATCGATCGGCTCCGCCACGAGGACGCGGGTCGTGTTGGAACCGATATCGATGGCAGCGCAAAGCATCTGGCCGTTGTCCCCATGTTCCCAGTTCGGGCGGACCTCAAGCCTGGGTGCCAGGGTGCGAAGCATCCTCGAACTCCCGAAAGAGGCCGGTCACGACGAACGCGACCTGCTCGCCGATGTCGACCGCGTTGTCGGCGATCCGCTCGATCGCCCGTGCCGTCAGCAGCATCGTCATCGCCCACTCGCGCTTGTCGGCGTCGTCGCCGATCGCCAGTGCCAGCCGGAAGCAGTCGCGGTTCAGCTCGTCGACCACGTCGTCGCGGTCGACCAGGTCGCGGGCCATCTCGACGTTGCGCTCTTCGAAGGCGTGCTTGGCCTGGCTGATCAGCGACTTGGCGTGGGCGCCCATGGTCAGGATCAGCTTGACCATCTCCTCGTCGGCGGGCGGCTCGTGCCCGGAGATCGGGATCACCTTGCAGATGTTCACGCACTGGTCGCCCATCCGCTCGATGTTCTTCAGCACGTGCAGGAGCGCCGAGATCAGGCGGAGGTCGGTCGCCACCGGCGACTGCGTGGCCAATAGCGTGATCAGCGACTGGTGCACCTCGAGGTAGCGGCCGTCGATCCGGTCGTCGTCGGCGACCACGATCTGGGCCAGCTCGATGTCCTGGTGCTCGACCGCCTCGAGGGTGCGCCCGAGCGCCGCCGTCACGAGGTCGAGTCCGCCCAGCGAGCTCTGTTCGAGCGCGGTCAGTTCCTCCTGGTATTCGGCGCGTATTTCCGGCATGGCCCCTGCCCCTCGCCAGGCCCTAGCCGAAGCGACCGGAGACGTAGTCCTCGGTCTCTTTCTGCTGCGGTTTGGTGAAGATGTCGTCGGTCGGGCCGATCTCGACCAGGTGGCCCGGCTTCCCCGATTCGTCGAGGTTGAAGAAGGCCGTGTTGTCGGACGCGCGCGCCGCCTGCTGCATGTTGTGGGTGACGATCGCGATCGTGTATTCCTTCTTCAGCTCGTTGATCAGGTCCTCGATCGCCAGCGTCGCCACCGGGTCGAGCGCCGAGCAGGGCTCGTCCATCAGCAGGACCTCAGGGCTGACCGCGATCGCGCGGGCGATGCAGAGGCGCTGCTGCTGGCCACCCGACAGCCCCGACCCCGGCCGGTCGAGCCGGTCCTTGACCTCGTCCCAGAGGTGGGCGCCGGCCAGGCTCCGCTCGACGATCTCGTCCTTCTCGGCCTTGCGCACGCGGCGGGCGTTGAAGTTGAGCCCGGCGGCGACGTTGTCGTAGATCGACATCGTCGGGAACGGGTTCGGCTGCTGGAAGACCATGCCGATCAGGCGGCGCACCGCGACCGGGTCCACCCCACGCGCGTAGATGTCCTCCCCGTCGAGCTCGATGCGGCCCTTGACCGTCGCCCCCGGGGTCAGCTCGTGCATCCGGTTGAGCGAGCGCAGGAAGGTGGTCTTGCCGCAGCCCGAAGAGCCGATCAGCGCCGTCACCTTGTTCGGTTCGATCGTCATCGAGACTTTCTCGACGGCGTGGAAGTCGCCGTAGTAGAGGTCGACTTCCTTGGCCTCGATCGTCTTCGCCTTGCGCGCCGGCCCGACTGGCTGGGCCTGGCTCGAGGTCGCGGTCACTGCTCCGGCTTGGGACATGGTGTTGCGGCCCTCCTCGGCCTCGTTGGTTTTGGTCGAGGACCCGAACATGTCTCTCAGCTTCCTTCCCTCCACTAGCGGATCTCCGTTTTGTAGCGGCGGTAGACCAGACGGGCGATCACGTTGAGGATCATGACGATCAAGATAAGGGTCAGCGCCGCCGCCCAGGCCTTGTCGTAGGACGCCTGTTTCATCACGCCCGGCGACCGGTACTCGTTGTAGGCGTAGACCGCGAGGTTCTGCATGCGGCCCTGAAAGGGGTTCGTGTTGAGCGAGTCGACCACGCCGGTCGTGACCAGCAGCGGCGCCGTCTCGCCGACGATCCGCGCGATCGCGATCATGACCCCGGTGACCAGCCCGGCGAAGGCGGTCGGCAGGACGACTTTGACGATCGTCTTCCACTTCGGCGTGCCGAGCGCGTAGGCGGCCTCGCGAAGGTGGGTGGGGACGATCTTCAGCACCTCCTCGGCGGAACGGATGACGATCGGGATCATCAGCACCGAGAGGGCGATCGATCCCATCACGCCCATCCGGATGCCGGGCCCGAAGAAGAGCTCGAAGAGCGCGTAGGCGAAGAGGCCGGCGACGATCGACGGGATGCCGGTCATCACGTCGACGAAGAAGGTCAGGGCGCGGCGCAGCGTCCCTTCGCCGTACTCGTTCATGTAGATCGCGGCCATGATGCCGATCGGCACCGAGATGACCGCGGCGACGGCGGTGATGATCACCGTGCCGACGATCGCGTGCTCGGCGCCGCCGCCGTGGACCACGCCGCGGCCGGTGGTGGTGAGGAATTCCCAGGTGAGCCCGCGGGCGCCGCGGCTGACGACTTCGTAGAGCAGCGAGATCAGCGGCGCCATCGAGATCGCGAAGGCGGCGACGATGGCCATCGTGACCGCCCGGTCGACGGCCCGGCGATGCCCCTCCACCACCCGCGACCACGCGTACACCGCGACGATCGCGACCAGCGCGCCGAAGACCAGCATCAGGGCGATCGTGAACCAGCCGAGCGCCGCCTCCACCGCGCCGCAGAAGACCAGCGAGCCGACGAGGACGGCCCATGGCGCCCACCCGGGCAGCGTCCCGCCGGCGCGGCCTTCGCCGGCCAGCAGGGCGCGGGCCGAGACGGCCGAGGCGGAGGCGCTGTCGGGCGGCGGCGTCATCGGACCTCCGCGCGGGCGATGATCAGCCGCGCGACGAAGTTGGTGACCAGGGTGATCGCGAAGAGGACGAGGCCGGTGGCGATCAGCAGGTTGACCGCCAGGCCGGAGGACTCGGGGAAGTTGAGGGCGATGTTGGCGGCGATCGTCGACGGGTTCGACTGGCTGATCAGGTTGAAGGTGACGCCGCCGGAGACGGAGAGGACGATCGCCACCGCCATCGTCTCGCCGAGGGCCCGGCCGAGGCCGAGCATCGCGCCGGAGATCACCGAGGAGCGGCCGAACGGCAGCACCGTGGTGCGGATCATCTCCCAGCGGGTCGCGCCGAGCGCCTGCGCGCCCTCCTGCAGTTTGCGCGGCGTCTGCGAGAAGACCTCACGGGCGACGGCGGAGACGATCGGCAGGATCATCACCGCGAGGACGAGGCCGACGACGAACATGGTGCGGCCGGTGACCGACGCCGGCCCTTGGAAGATCGGCAGGAAGCCGAGCTCTTCTTCCAGCCATTTCATCACCGGCACGGCGGCCGGGCCGAGCACGAAGATCCCCCAGAGGCCGTAGATGATGCTCGGGATCGCGGCCAGCAGGTCGACGAAGAAGCCGAGCGTCAGGGCCAGCCGGGGCGGCGCGATGTGGGTGATGAAGAGCGCCACGGCGACCGCCAGCGGCACCGCGAGGATCGTCGCCAGGGCGCCCGCCAGGACGGTGCCGAAGGCGAGCGGGGCGACGTAGTCGATGAAGCTTTTGTGGTCCGGCAGGTCGGCGGCGGAGGCGGTGAGCGCCGGGAACCCCTCGGTGACCAGGAAGACGGCGACCCCGACGAGCAGCGCCAGGATCGTCACCGCGGCGATCACCGCGGTGTTCTTGAAGATCCGGTCGCCCTGGCGGCGGCGCCCTCCGGACGCCGCCGCCAGGAGCTGGCCGGCATTGGTCGTGGTATCGACCGATGACACGAGTCAGGACCTATTCGATGGACGCAATCGCGGCTTCGACTTTCTTGGTCAGGTCCGGGGACAGCGGTGCCGAGCCGGCGGCTTCGGCGGCCACTTTCTGCCCTTCGGGGCTGATCGCGTATTCGAAGTACGCCTTGACCAGTTCGCCTTCGGAGGCCGACTTGTATTTCGTGCAGCCCATCAGCGAGGAGACCAGGATGATCGGGTAGGTGCCCGATTCTTCCGTCTTGCGGTCGATTTCGAACGCGATGACGTTTTTCTGGCCTTTCTCGAGTTCCGGATCCTCTTTCGAGAAGTCGAGGATTTTAGCCGCGGCTTCAGCCGACGGTTCGGCCCAGGTGCTGCCGACCCCGATTTTGGCGATGCTGAGTTCGCCCGCCTGGGAGGCGTCGGCGTAACCGATCGCGCCTTCGCCGTTGGAGACGGCTTCGACGACGCCGGAGGTGCCGGAGGCGGCTTCGCCACCCTTCACCGGCCAGTTGCCGCTCACTTCGTAGGTCCAGACGCTGGGCGCCACTTTGTGCAGGTAGTCGACGAAGTTTTCGGTCGTGCCCGACTCATCGGAGCGGTTGACCGGGACGACCCGCGTTTCCGGCAGTTCGACGCCGGGGTTGTCCTTCTTGATTGCCGGATCGTTCCACTCGGTGATTTCCTGGTTGAAGATCTTCGCCAGGGTTTCCGGGCTGAGTTTCAGTTCTTCCACGCCCGGGAGGTTGTAGACGAGAGCGATCGGCGAGATGTAGTCGGGGACCTCGACCAGTTCTCCCGGTCCGCAGTGCTTGATCGCCGCGGCGAGCTCGCCTTCCGATTCGTTCAGCGGCGTGTCGCTGCCGCCGAAGGCGGTGCCGCCGGAGATGAACTGTTCGCGGCCACCGCCGGATCCGATTCCGTCATAGGAAATGGTGGCGCCGCCGTTGGCACCCTCGAATTCGGCGATCCACGCTTCCTGGGCGGCCTGCTGAGCCGTCGAACCGGCGCCGGCGATTTCGCCCGACACTTCGCTCGATGGGGCACCCCCGCTTTCGCTTTCGCTGCTGCCTTCGCTGCTCGAGCTGCTGCTCGACCCTCCGCCCCCGCAGGCGGCCAAGCCGAGCACGAGCACACAGGCGGCCGCGAACACCGCAAGCCATCTAGAGCTGGACATCTGTCTCCTCATTCAGATTGTTGTCAATTTCGACCGCGGGATTGGCGCGGTCGCAGACGAGCGTTTCAGCGCCGCAGGGGAACCTTGTTATCCCCGTGTGGCGAGGGTGTAAAAAAAATGTAAAAGGCCTTGACGGGGCGCCAATCGTTCCTTTCCACCGTTATTCCGGCACGAGGAACGGCCGGCGGTCAGCCGTCGGGGGAGAAGCGGTAGCCGATGCCATTGTGGGTGTAGATCAGCTTCTGGTCGGGGAGGGCGGCGGCGAGCTTGGCGCGCAGCCGGCTGACGTAGACGTCCACGGAGCGGTCGTCGCGGCGCGGCGGCGTCCCCCAGACCGAGGCGTGGAGCTCCTCTCGGGTGAGGATCCGCTGCGGGTTCGACCAGAGCGTGATCAGCAGCTGCAGCTCGCGGACGGTGAGGCTCAGCGGGCGGCCGTCGACCAGCGCCGCGTGCTCCTCCGGGCGCACCTCCAGCCTCCCCGCCTTGTCCGAAGCGCTGCCGACCGCCATCGCGGCGGAGGATGTCGGCGCGCGTGCCTAAAGCGGTTACGCCGCGGTGAAGCTTTTGTGAACGACCTGTGAACTCTGGTCGCCCTCGCGAGCGGGCGCGTCGACCGGGGGAGCGTCCGGCACCGCGCCGGCGGCGGGCTCGGGGTCGAAGCGGTAGCCGACGCCGAAGTGCGTGTGGATGTAGGCCCAGCTGGGCGAGCGCTTCTCCAGCTTCTGGCGCAGCTTGCGGATGAAGACGTCGACGGAGCGGTCGCCGTGGGCCATCGCGTAGCCCCAGACGCGCTGGTAGATCGTCTCCCGCTCGAGCACCTGGCCCTGGGTGCCGGCGAGCAGGTGGAGGAGCTCGAACTCGCGCCGGGTCAGATCGAGGCTTTCGCCGGCGACGAACGCCTGGAAGCGGTCGGGGCGGATCTCGAGCTCGCCGGCCAGGACGGGGGCGGATTCGGTCTCGTGGCGGTCGCGGCGGTGCCGGCGGGTGACCGCTTCGATCCGCGCGATCGCCTCCTCCGGGTGACAGGGCTTGGTGATCCAGTCGTCGACCCCGAGCCGCAGGCCGCGGACCCGCTGGGCGACGGTCGAGCGCCCGGTGCAGACGACGACGCCAAGTTCCGGGAGCAGGCTGCAGACGCGGTCGAGGTAGCGCCACGCCTCGTCCCCCAGCACCGTCGGGTCGACCAGCAGCGCGTTCAGCTTCATCGCCACCAGCTGGTCCGGAGGCACGGCCCCGCCTGAGGTGCGCAACAGCCAACCCGCCGCCTCGGCGCGTTTGGACAGGACGGTGACGAAGCCGGAATCGGTATCGATCACCGCGAGACGAGTGGTCGGGTCGGGGGCCAACTCGCCGTGGATTCTAAGCAGGTCGGACCGTCGTTTACCCGTGTTTACAGGTTTTTCACAAGTCTGGCGAGCCCAAATTGCGGCTGAATGGCTTCAGAACGTGGCCGGGCGCAGGCCGGTGGCGATCACGATCAGGATGGCCACCCCGGCCGCGTAGCGGTAGAGGACGAAAGGCCGGTAGGAGGTCGTCCGCACCAGGCGCAGCAGGAAGGCGATCGCGAGGTACCCGGAAACGGCGGCGGCGATCGTCCCCACCACCATCGGCCCGGCGACCCCCGCCGGCAGGCCTTCCCGCACCGCGCCCACCCCTTTGAAGAGGGTGGCGCCGGCGACGATCGGGATCAGCAGCAGGAAGGAGAAGCGCGCGGCGGCATCGCGGTCGAGGCCGAGGAAGCGGCCGGCGGTGATCGTGATCCCCGAGCGCGACGTCCCGGGCGCCAGCGCCAGCACCTGGGCGAGCCCGACCCAGGCGCCGTCGCGAAGGCCGGCGCGCCGCAGCGGACGGCGCTGCGGTCGCCGGTCGGCCCAGTCGAGCAGGGCGGCGAAGAAGATCAATTGCACGGCGATCATCCACGGCTCGCCGAGCGTTTCGTCGATGAAGTCGGAGGCGAGGCCGCCGGCGATCACGGCGGGCACCGTGCCGATCGCGATCGCCACCGCGAGGCGCTCCTCCCCGGTCACGATCCGGCGGCTGCGCAGGACCGCCACGAAGCCGACGAGGAGGCGGCGGACCTCGGCCCGGAAGAAGGCGAGCGCGGCGATCAGCGTGCCGGCGTGGAGGGCGACGTCGAAGGTCTTGTTGAACGATTCGTTGTCGGCGAGGAACGTGTAGTCCTGGAGCCAGGGGACGAGGATCAGGTGGCCGGAGGAGGAGATCGGCAGGAACTCGGTCAGGCCCTGGACCACCCCCAGCAGGAGCGCCTCTAGATTGGACATCGGGCGATCCTACGCCGCCCGGTTCGATAGATTGCCCCACGTGAAGCGCGCCGCCGCCCTTTTCGTGATGGCCCTGACGACGATGCTCGTCGCCGCGCCGATGGCGTTTGCCGAAAACGGCGAAGGGCTGGCGGGCAAAGCCGACGACAAAACCGTCACCTTCTTCTGCTTCGGCGTGATGGGCTTCTTCGTCGTCCTGGTGATCGGGCTGTCGCTGATCCAGGGCGCCCTCGAGCGGCGTAAGGAGCGGCGCCGCTACGACATCGAGCGCCTCTCCTGAGGGGCCGTGGGGGCGCCTCGCGGCGTCCTCGGTCGTTCGCTTCGGGTCACGCACTTGGGTGCGCTCCCCTCAGCTCACTTCCCTGCGTCCTGGCGAGGCTGGCCCACGGCCCCTCAGGGGCGATTGCCGGCTGAGCCGCTGCGAGGCTGGCCCACGGGCCCCTCAGGGGCAGCTGCCGCTATTAGCTGAGGCGGTAGCCGCTGAGTAGGCGCTTCTCGGTCTCGCCGTCGATCTCGGCGACGACTTCGACCTTGCCCTCCAGCGGGGTGCCACGGATCTTCGTTGCCAGCAGGTCGTCGACCTGGAAGATGCCCGCCGAGTTGTTGAGCTCGATCTCGATCCGCACCGGGCGCTCCTCTCCGGCGCCGATCCGCACCTCGTCGATCGCGGCGGCGGAGATCGAGTGGATGCCTTCGTGGCCCGCCTCGATCGGGATCCGGGTGCGTCCCTGGGCCATGTCGAGCGCGTCGGCGACGCGGACCACGCCCGCCTCGACCGTGTAGGGGTCGCCGCGGCGGCGGTGGCCGATGATCGCGTGGAGGATCTCCGCTTCGACCACGGTGCGGTCGGGCTGCCGGTAGGCGTCGGCGAGGAGGCGGTCGAGGGCGCTCTGGGCGAGGAACAGCGAGTACTCCTCGTGGTCGGCGCGGTGGATCGACATACCGACGTCGTGCAGCAGGGCGCCGCCCGCGACCACCACCTCAGCGTCGCGGTCGCGCATCCCGTGGTCGGCCACCATCGCCGGGTCGACCCCGGCTTTGACCAGCAGGCGCAGCAGCCGCAGGGAGATGTTGAGGACGATCTGCATGTGGACCCAGCTGTGGTCCGACATGCCGAGCCGCTCGGCGTTGACCTGCGCCATGTACCACCAGCCGCGCACCTGGTCGTCGGTGTTGACCGCGTCGATGAAGCTCTCGAGCCGGCGGTTGCCGCGGGTCGGCGCGCGTACGTGGGCCTCGGCGATCGCCTCCCGCGGCGGCTTGCGGGTCGGGCCGGCGGCCGCCGGGGCCGGAACCCCGCCGTCCCCCTCCGCCGCCTCGGCGGTGTCGGCGGTGCCGGGGCGGGCGGTGTCGGCGGCGTTGGCCGCGGCCTCGGCAGCCTTGGCGTCCTCGGGCGTCATGCCCGGATCGTAGCCCCGCCCCGCGGTGCGGGAGAGACGGGAGGGGCGGCGGTCAGCCGCAGACGGGCCAGGGGCTGGAGCCGGACCGCGCGTAGAGGAGCGCGGCGCGGTAGTCCTGTTCGGCTTCGGGCGCCTGGGCGGGGTCGCCGGAGCCGCCGACCGATTCCCAGGTCCCCTGGTCGAACTGGTATTTGCCGCGGTAGGTCCCGCCGGGCGAGACCGCTTCGGGATTGCCGCCGGACTCGCAGGCGGCGATCGCTTCCAGCGTCGCCATCGAGACGCCGCCCGGCAGTTCGGCGAACCGTTCTTCTTCTTCCCGCGCTTCCCGCGCCTTGCGGCGCTTGCGCGCGTCGACCTTGAGCCGGTACTCGGTGCGCTCGGTGGCCGCGGCGATTACCCGGCTGAAGTGGTCGACCGGATCGAGCAGCGGTCCGCCGACCGCGATCGCGCCGCCGATCCCGATGTCGGCGACCGACCGCTTGACGGCGTTCGCCGATCCGGCGGCGACGGTGGTGGGGCCGGGCGACACCGCCCGCAGGCGGACCCTCGGGGGCAACTGCTGATGGTTCTGGGCGGCCGAGGCGGCGGCGGGGAAGACGAGCATCGCGGCAGCCGCGAGCAGGGCAATATGTTTGCGTTCTGTAAGCAGACGGTAAACCGTTATGGGCAACAGCGCGTCTGTGTGTGCCCATCGTCACTCAAGGAAATTGCGTGTTGCGGGCTTTTCCCAGCGCAGAGCGAAAAGCGCCCGGAATAGGCATGATCCCCTGATCGCTCCAGAGGCCGAAACCACCCGTCTGCTGCTCGCCTGCCCGGATCGGCCGGGGCTGATCGCCACGGTCAGCGGCTTCCTCGCCGAGGCCGGACTCAACATCGTCGACGTCGACCAGCACTCGACGGCGGCGGGGCGCTTCTTCATGCGGATGGTCTTCGACTCGCCGCCCGCCGGCGAGCGGGCTGGGCTCGAGGAGCGGTTCCGGCGCGAGATCGCGGCGCCGTTCGAGATGGAGCACAGCTTCAGCGAATCGACCCGGCGCAAGCGGGTCGCGGTGATGGCCTCACGGGAGGACCACTGCCTCTCCGACCTCCTGTGGCGATGGCGCAACGACCACCTCGGCGGCGAGCTCGTCACCGTCGTCTCCAACCACGAGGACCTGCGTGGCGAGGTCGAGGCGGTCGGCCTGCCGTTCCACCACGTGCCGATCGCCGCCGACACCAAGGACGAGGCCGAGCGCCGGGCGCTGGAGCTGATCGGCGACGTCGACCTGCTGGTGCTGGCCCGCTACATGCAGATCCTCTCCCCCGCCTTCCTCACCGACCTGGGGGCGCCGGCGATCAACATCCACCACAGCTTCCTGCCCGCCTTCGTCGGCGCCGACCCCTACGCCCGCGCCCACGAGCGCGGCGTCAAGCTGATCGGCGCGACCGCCCACTACGTCACCGCCGAGCTCGACGCCGGCCCGATCATCGACCAGGACGTGGTCCGGGTCGGCCACGCCGACGAGGTGCCGGACCTGGTGCGGATCGGCCGCGACGTCGAGCGCCTGGTCCTCGCCCGCGCGGTGACCGCGCACCTGGAGGACCGCGTCCTGCTCGACGGCGAGCGGACCGTCGTCTTCTAGGTAGCCGCAGCCTCGGCGGCGCCCTGCGCCGCCTCCCACTCGGCCAGCAGCTCCTCGACCGCCGCCTTCGCCGCCTCGTGCCTGGCGGTGGCCCGCTCGGTGCGGCTCGGGCTGGCCCAGGCGTCGGGATCGGAGAGCTCCTCCTCCACCGCCCGCAGCTCGGCTTCGGCGCGTTCGATCCGCTGCTCCAGCCGCGCCGCCTTGCGCTCGGCCCGTTCGGCGGCCTTGCCGTCGCGGCGCCGCGTGGCCGTCGCGCCCGCGGCCTTCTCCTTCTTCGTCGCCTTGCTCGCCGCCGCGTCGCCCTCCGCCTCGCGTTCGTCGCGGCGCCGCTGGTACTCGGCCCAGCCGCTCGGGTGACTGGTCAGCCTGCCGTCCTCGACCACGATCGTGCGGCTGCCGACCGCCTCCAGCAGCGCCCGGTCGTGGGAGATCAGGACGACCGACCCCTCGAACTCGGTCAGCGCGTCCTCGAGCGCCTCTCGGCTCTCGATGTCGAGATGGTTGGTGGGCTCGTCGAGCACCAGGACGTTGGCGCCCGAGGAGACGAGGATCGCCAGCGACAGCCGCCGCTGCTCGCCGCCGGAGATGTCGGAGAGCTTCTTTTCGACGTCGCCGCCGGAGAAGAGGAAGCCGCCGAGCAGCGCCCGCGCCTTCGGCCCGCTCAGGCCGGTCTCCCGCTGCGCCGCGTCGAGCACCGTGCCCGCCCCGGCGGCGGTGTCGGCGTGCTGGGACAGGTAGCCGAGGTTGACGTTGTGGCCGGTGCGGACGATCCCGGCGGCGGGCTCGCGGCGGCCGGCCAGGGTCTCGATCATCGTCGTCTTGCCACTGCCGTTGGCGCCGACCAGGACGACGTGCTCGCCGCGCTCCACCTCGAGGTCGGCGCCCTCGAGCAGGGTCCGGCCCGGCACCTCGATCTTCGCGTCGACCATCTTCAGGACGACCCGGCCGGGACGCTCGGGCGGCTTGAAGGAGAAGCGCAGGTGGCGGTTGTCGCGCTTTTCGGCCATCGGGCCGTCTTTCTTCTTGCGGTCGATCTGTTTGATCCGCGACTGCGCCTGGCGCGCCTTGGTCGCCTTGTAGCGGAACCGCTCGACGAAGCGCTCCATCCGCGCAATCTCCGCTTCCTGGCGGTCGATCGCTTTGCCGAGCGCGATCTGGCGGGCCGCCTGCTCCTGGCGCCAGGCGTGCCAGGGACCGGCGAAGAAGCGGGCGCGCTGGGCCTCCAGCTCCAGCACCGAGGTGCCGACCGCCTCCAGGAACCAGCGGTCGTGGGCGACCAGGACCACGGCGGCGTCGAGATCGACGAGGTAGCGCTCGAGCCACTCGAGCGAGGGGATGTCGAGATGGTTCGTGGGCTCGTCGAGGAGCAGCAGGTCGGGGCGGGCGGCGAGCGCGCGGGCCAGCGAGGCACGGGTCAGCTCGCCGCCGGAGAAGGTGGAGAGCGGGCGGTCGGCGTGCTCGGGCCCGAAGCCGAGGCCGCGCAGCACGGCGAGCACCTCGTCGCGCCAGCGGTAGCCGCCGCCGGCTTCGAGGCGCGCCTGGGCCGCCGCGTAGGCCTCCATCGTCTCCTCGGAGGCGCCGCCCACCATCTCGCCCTCGAGCCGAGCCAGTTCGGCCTCGGTCTCCAGCATGTCGCCGCGGCCGGAGAAGACGTATTCGCCGAGCTTGGCGTCGGAGTCGCGCGGCGGGCGCTGGTCGTGGAGGGCGATGCGGGCGCCGCGCTGGATCGAGACCGACCCCTCCTCCGGGGTCAGCTCGCCCGCGAGCACCCGCAGCAGCGTCGACTTGCCCGCCCCGTTGCGCCCGGACAGCGTCATCCGGTCGCCCGGCTCCAGCTTGAACGAGACGTCCCCGAACAGCAGCTTGCCGGCGACGTAGACGTCGAGTGAGGTCGCGGTCGCGATCGCCATGAGAGCCAAGTTAGATGACGCCGCCCCTCGGCGGCGCGCCCCCGCCGCCCGCCGCCACCGCGTTCGCAGTTTGCCGCGCTATGCGCGGAGAACTGCGAACGCCGCCCCCGGCCGGGGAGGCCGGTCAGGCGCAGTACTTGGCGGCGATCTGGGCGATCGTGCCGGCCGTACGCATCGTGCCCTGGCCGAGGGCGGCGTCGAGGGCCCTGAGGTCGACCTCGGTCTCCGAGAGGCCGACGCTCGGGAGCCAGTGCAGCTCGCGCCCCTCGACCACCATCAGGTCTTCCTCGCCGGCCAGCGCCAGCGCCGCCCCGACCGCCTCGGCGCCCGGCTCCCGCGCCAGCAGCTGGACCTGCGGCTTGCCCCGGGAGCGCTCGATCGCGGCGGCCGGGAACGGCTCGCGGGCGGCGATCGCCGTCACCTCCGCGGCACCCCGCAGGAACACCGCGACGCCGTAGCCGAGCCGCGCGTCGAGCTCGGCTTCGATCCGCCCCCGCAGGCTCGCCTCGTCCTCCCCCGCCGGATCGACGAAGACGACGTTGCCGCTGGCCCGGAAGGTCACCGCGTCCTCCAGCCCGAGCGCCTCGAAGCGCCCCACCAGCTCCGGGCTCTTGACCCGCCGCTTGCCGAGGTTGATCCCGCGCAGGAAGGCGACCCAGCGTTCCACCCGCCGAGCCTACCCACACGGTGCCCGCCCGGCGCCGGGCCGGGCGGGCTGTTGATGGAGGCGCCGAGATTCGAACTCGGATCCGCGGACGCTGGGCGAGGGTGTCTACAGGTTTAGCCGGCGCTTGGATCTCGTCTCCCGGGGTCCGCGCCGGCGGGCACTACGGGAGACAAAGCCCCTTGAATTTCCCCGGCCGGACGAGGCAGGCCGTCCGGGTAAGCCCGCTTCTGAAGCCGGTGCCCCTCCCCGCGGGCTCGGGAGGACCGACTCTCACGGCTTAGCTACTAACTAAGCGGCGAGGGCGAACTCATGGTCCGCACGTATTGGTTTGTGCCGGGGTTTAACGAGGCCTCCGGCGACCTCGACCTGCAACCTCCCGCACGAATCGACCACGTCGAAGCCTGTCGCCCCCGTGCGAGGTGCACCTCTCATTGTACGCCTCGGGTGCCCGGGCGCGGAAAGGCGTACGGAGCGGCCCGGGCGGGTACCGGCGCCTGCGATGACCGACAAGGCCTACGACGCGATCGTCCTCGGCGCCGGCCCGGCCGGCGAGGTCCTCGCGGGCAAGCTGGCGGGCGCGGGCTGGAAGGTGGCGATCGTCGAGCGCGACCTGGTCGGCGGCGAATGCTCCTTCTACGCCTGCATGCCCTCGAAGGCGCTGCTGCGGCCCGCCGACGTGCTGGCCGAGGCGCGGCGGGTCCCCGGCGTGCCGGTCGGCGCGGGCGCCGGGCTCGACCCGGCGGCGATCCTCGCCCGCCGCGACGAGGTGGTCCACGGCCTCGACGACTCCGTCCAGCTCCCCTGGCTCGAGGAACGGGGTATCGACCTGTTCCGGGGCGAGGGGCGCTTCGTCGGCGAGGGCCGCGTCGCCGTCGGCGACGACGTCCTGACCGCCTCCCGCGCGGTGATCGTCGCCACCGGCTCGGGCGCGGCGATGCCGCCGATCGACGGCCTCGACTCGGTCCGCTCCTGGAACAACCGCGACGCGACCACCGCCGCGCAGGTGCCGGCGAGCATGATCGTCCTCGGCGGCGGGCCGGTGGGCAGCGAGCTGGCCCAGGCCTGGGCCTCGATGGGCACCGAGGTGACGCTGATCGACGCCGCGGACCACCTGCTCGGCCGCGAGGAAGCCTTCGCCGGCGAGGAAGTCGCGGCGGCGCTGCGGCATCGCTTCGGCGTCGACGTGCGCCTCGGCGCCGGGGTCGAGGCGGTGCGGACGGGCGGCGCCGGCGTGGTCGCGCGCCTGCCGGGCGGCGAGGAGATCGAGGGCGAGGAGATCCTCGTCGCGGTCGGCCGCAGGCCGCACACCGACCGGCTCGGGCTGGAGGCGATCGGCGTCGAGGCCGATGAGCACGGCTTCCTCGAGGTGGACGACAGGATGCGGGTCGGCGGCCGCGAGGACCTTCTCGCGGTCGGCGACGTCAACGGGCGCGCCCTCTTCACCCACATCGGCAAGTACCAGGCCTGGGTGGCCGCCGAGAACCTGCTCGGGCGCCAGGTCGAGGCGATCGCCGAAGGGCCGATCGGCCCACCCCGCGTCACCTTCACCGACCCCCAGGTGGCGGCGGTCGGCAAGACGCTCGCCCAGGCCGAGGCGGCCGGGATCGACGCGCGGGTGGTCGAGGCGCCCACCGACGGCACCCCCGGCGCCAGCTTCCAGGGCAAGGGGACGGGCGGCAGGGCGCGGCTGATCGTCGACCGCGCCCGCGAGACGATCGTCGGCGCCACCTTCACCGGCTTCGAGACCGCGGACCTCCTGCAGGCGGCGACGGTGGCGATCGTCGGCGCGGTGCCGCGGGAGCGCCTGCGCCATGCCGTCGCCCCCTACCCCAGCCGCAGCGAGATCTGGCTGAGCCTGCTGGAGAAGTGGGAGGCCTGACGGCGCCCGTCAGGTCGTCGCGCGGGACTTCAGGTCGGCCAGCAGGTCGGGCGGGAAGCCCGCGACCTGGTCAAGATCGTCGACCGAGCCGAAGCCGCCGAGCCGCTCGCGCTGGGCGAGCAGCCGGGTCGCCTGGGTGACCGAGAGGTTCTCGGCGCGGAGCTGCTCGAAGGTGACCGAGTTCAGGTTGATCGTGCCGCCGCCCGGCGCGAAGGGCCGGGGCGGCTCGGGCGCCTGAGGAGGCTCGGCCTCCTGGGGCGGCTCCGGCGCCTGGGAAGGCTCGGCCTCCTGGGACGGCTCCGGAGCGGGCGGTGGGGCCTGGAAGCCGGGAGGAGCGACCTCGGCCGGCGACGACGGTGCGAAGGGCGCCGGCGTCGGCGGCGGCGTCGACCCGAAGGGGTTCGGGACCTGCGTGGGCGGCTCGGGCTCGGACGGTGGGACGGACTCCGGCGGTCCGGACGGCGGCGTGGGGCTCGACGGCGGTGGGACCGGGGAGGCCAGGGCCCGGATCACCTCTTCTTCGGCCTCGCGCGCCCGCTGCTCGGCCTCCTGGGCGCGTCGCTCGGCCTCCTCGACGCTGCGCTGCATCTCTTCGAGCCGGCGCTGCTGGGCTTCTTCTTCGGCCCGGTAGCCCTCCAGGCGCTTGGCCGCCGCGGCGCGCTCTTCGGCCACCCTGGTCCGCTCGTCGATCTCCTGCAGGCGGCGCTCGATTTCCTCCATCGAGCGCTCCCGGGCTTCGCGGCCCTCGCGCAGGCGCTGCTCGGCGAAGCCGAGGTCGGCGGCCTGGGAACCCGCGGCCTGCGGCGCGGTCTCAGGCGGCGCGGCGTGCGGCGCGGCGCCTGGCGGTGCGGCTTGAGTCGATCCGGCGGGGGACGAAGGCGGGACCGGCGAGATCGCGGTGGGCGCCTCGCCGAGCGACGCGGGCGGCGAGCCGGCCGCCTCGCCGAAAGTGCCGGCCGGCGGCGCCGGGGCCTCGCTCTGCAGACGCTCGGCCTCCTCCATCCGGCGGTCGGCCTCGGCCCTGATCCGCTGCTCCTCGAAGCGCACTTCGGCGACTTTGTCGCGCACCCGCTGGGCCGCGGCGGCCGCGTCGGAGTCGGTCGGCGCGGTGGGCGTCGGCGGCGGGCCGCCCGCGGCCGAGGGCGCGGGCGTGTCCCCGGCCGAGGGAAGCGACACGCCGTGCGGCGGCGCCACCGGTGGCTCGGCGAGGCTCGGCGACTCCGGCACGTCGGCGACCCCGAAGGCGGTAGGCGGTGCCGGCGCGGTCCCTCCGGCCGGCGGCGCGGCCTGTCCGGGTGGCGGCGTGCCGGCCCCCGCGGCGGCGCGGGCCGCGGCGACGGCGCGCTCGTTCTCGGCCTGGGCGGCGGCGACGCGCTGCTCGGCGGCCGCCCGCTCGCGGGCCCGCTTGCCGCCCCCGAGCTTGATCCCGAACAGCGACAGCTCGAAGAACCCCTTCTTCTCGGGCTCCCCGCTCGCCGCGGCGCCGGCGCCTGCGGCCGCGGCGCCGGCGGCGGCCGCCTCGGGCGCGACCCCTCCCGGCGCACCGGGCGCGGGCGGCGGGCCCGACGGAGCGCTGCCCTGCTGCCCGGCGCGTTGGGCGGCGCGCTCCTGCTTGCGGCGCTCGACGGCCTGGCGGCGCTCCTCGCGCATCTGGTCGCGGGCTTCCTTCTGCTCCTTGCGCAGGCGATCGCGCCGCTCCTTGCGGCTCTCTTCGGCGGGCGGCACGGACGGGGAGCCCGGGGCCGCGCCGGGCGGCGCTCCCGGAACCGAAGTGGACGGCGTATCCGGGACGGCGGTCGGCGGCGCGCCGGGCGGCGACGTCGGCGGCGCTCCCGGCGGCGCGCCGGGCGGAGCCCCCGGGGCCGCTCCCGGCGGCGGGACCGGAGGCACGCCCCCGCCCGCGCCGGCTTTCGCCTGCTCTTCGGCTTCCTGGTTGCGGCGGTTGGTCACCAGCACCACCAGCAGGAGGAGCAGGATCGCGGCGATGAGAGCGGCGACGAACCAACCGGTGTGATTGGAGATGTAGTCGCTGACATTGGCCAGGAGCACCGAGTCATCCTTACAAAGGATGCCGCCGCGTCAACCGTTCGGCCATCGTCTTGGTGCTCGGCATTCACGCTCACCGCATCCGCCCCTTGAACTCGCGCTCGACTTCGCGACGGACGTCGCGGTCGGCGATCTCGCGGCGCCGGTCGCGCCCCTCCTTGCCCCGCGCCAGCGCCAGCTCCACCTTCGCCCGCGGGCCTTTGAAGTAGATCCGCACCGGCACCAGGGTGAGGCCTTTCTCGGCGGTTTTGCCGACCAGCCGCTCGATCTCCTCGCGGTGCAGCAGCAGCTTGCGCGGCCGCTCCGGTTGGTGGGCGTCGACCGCCGCGTACTCGTACGGCGGGATGTGCAGCTTGCGCAGCCAGACCTCGCCGTCGTCGACCACCGCGTAGGCGTCGGTCATCTGCGCCTTGCCGCCGCGCAGCGACTTGACCTCGGAGCCGGTGAGGACGATCCCCGCCTCCATCGTCTCGACGAACTGGAATTTGTGGCGGGCGCGCCGGTTGGTGACCACGTCGCCCGAGGCGGGGACGCGTTTCTTGCCCTGCTTGGCCATCAGCGCCCCCTCCGCCCGCGGGCGCCGGCCGGCGCCCGTCGCGCGCCCGCCCTGGCGCCGGCGCCTTCACCGGCGCCGCGGGCGGGCTTCCCCCCACCCCCGGTCAGCTCCAGGTCGACCCGGCCCCGACCGGCGTCGACGCCGGTCACCCGCACCCGCACCGGGTCGCCGAGCCGCAGCGCCGTGGCCCCGGCGCCGCTGCCGAGCAGCGACACCTCGGCCCGGTCGAGCTCGTAGCGCCCGCCGGGCAGGGTGCGCGCCGGCAGCATCCCCTCGTAGACGTCGCCGAGGTCCCCGGCGAAGGCGATGAACGCGCCTGCCCGGATCACCCCCGACACCTCGCCGTCGAATTCGGCGTCGAGCCCGCGCTCGCCGAGCTCGCGTTCCAGCAGGTATGCGGCGCAGACGTCGTCGGCATCGCGCTCGATCTTCGCCGAATCGCGCTCCTGGGCGGAGCTGTGGGCGGCGACCTCGCGCGCCTCGCCCAGGGTCGGAGCCTCCTCCCCCTCGCCCAGCGCCGCCAGCAGCGCCCGGTGCACGAGCAGGTCGGGGTAGCGCCGGATCGGCGAGGTGAAGTGCGTGTAGGCGTCGCTGGCCAGCCCGGCGTGGCCGGAGTTCGTCTCGCTGTAGGCCGCCTGTTTGAGCGAGCGCAGCACAAGGGAGGTATATGCGTCCCGGCCGTGCCCGCGCCGCGCGGCCTCGCGGCGCGCCAGCCGGCTCGCCTCGGCCGCCATCTCCCCCGCCGCGCGCGGCGAGAGTCCCTGGCCGAGCGGCGGCGTCGGCACGTCGAGCGCCGCCAGCTGCTCCAGCAGCCGTTCGACCCGCGGCGGGTCCGGTTGGGCGTGGACGCGGTATACGGCGGGGACGCGGCGGTCGACCAGGAACTCGGCGACCCGCTCGTTGGTGAGGATCATCAGCCGCTCGATCAGCCGGTGCGCCTCCGTCTGCGGCACGCGGTGGGCGGCCACCACGTCGCCCTCGGCGTCGAACTCGAACTCGGGCTCGGCCGACTCGACGTCGAGGCTGGTCGTGCCGCGGTGCTCGCCCAGCGCGGCGGCCGCGTCGCGCGCCGCGGCGAGCGGTTCGGCGACCGCGGCGGGCGGCTCCTCGCGGCCGTCGAAGACGCGGTCGAGCTGGTCGTAGTCGAGCCGGGCGTCGGAGCGGATGCGGCTGCGGTAGAAGCGGGTGCGGGTCGGGTGCGCGCCCGGCCCGAGCTCGATCTCGGCGGTCACGGCGAGCCGCTCGACCCCGGGCGAGAGGCTGCAGGCGCCGCTGGAGAGCGCGTGCGGAAGCATCGGCTCGACCGCCCCCGGCACGTAGGTGCTGTTGGCGCGGCGCAGCGCCTCCAGGTCGAGCGGCGACCCGGGCCGCACGTGGGCGGCGACGTCGGCGATGTGGATCCAGAGCCGCCAGCCGGCGCCCTCGCGCTGCGCGGACACCGCGTCGTCGAAGTCCCGGGCGGTCGCCGGGTCGACGGTGAAGGTGGCGAGCGCGGTCAGGTCGCGTCGCCCCCGGTCGCTCGCCTCGGCCTCCTCGGCGGCCCGCGCCGCTTCCTCCTCGACCAGGCCGGAGAAGCCGCGGAGCCCGAGCCGCTCGGCGAGCAGGTCGGCGACCGCGTCGCGGGCGCTCGCCGGCTTCGGCTCGCGTCGCTCGCGCCGGCGGGAGCCTCGCCGCGGGGTCACCCCTTGACCTGCGAGGCGACCGTTTCCAGGGCCTTCTGCCGCGCCTCGTCGACGGCGGTGTGCGGGTTGTCGACGGCCTTCACTTCGGGATGGATGCCGCCGGTGCGATGGAGGTTTTCGCCGTTCGGCGTGAAGTATTCGCCCACCGTCAGCTTCAGCGCGCCGCCGTTGGCGAGGCCGTGCTCCTCCTGGAAGACGCCCTTGCCGTAGGAGCGGGTGCCGACGATCGTCGCGTGGGCGTCGTCCTGAAGGGCCGCGGTGAGGATCTCGGCGGCGCTCGCCGTGTTGCGGTCGATCAGCACGTCGAAGGGCATGTCGACGATCTTCCCCGGGCCGCTCTTCCTGGTCGAGTCGCCCTGGGTCCGCGATTTCGTCGACACCACGACTTCGCCCGGCGGCAGGAAGAGGGAGGCGCTCGACACCGCCTCGTCGAGCAGGCCGCCGGGGTTTTCGCGCAGGTCGAGAACCATCGCTTCGGCCCCTTCCCCCTTCACCTTTTCGATTCCCCGGGCGAGCTGCTCGCTGGCCCGCGAGCTGAAGGAGAAGAGCCGCACGTAGCCGATCGTCTTGCCATTCACCTTGAATACCCGGCTGGAGACGTTGGGCAGCTCGACCTGCGCCCGGGTCAGGGTCTTGCGCACCTTCTTGTGAGTCTTGCCCTTTTCGATCTCGATCGTGACCTGGCTGCCTTCCGGCCCTTTGATCTTGTCGGTCGCTTCCTTCGAGGAGAGCCCGGCGATCGATTCGCCTTCCACCGAGACGATCGTGTCGCCGACTTCGATCCCGGCCTGTTCGGCGGGAGAGCCGTGGAAGACCTTCACCACGTGCAGGCCCTGCTTCACCGGCAGGATGCTCAGCCCGATCCCCGAGAAGTGCCCTTCGATCTGCTGGTTGAAGCCTTCCAGGCTTTCCGGCGAGAAGTAGTCGCTGAAGCGGTCCTTGTGGCGTTTGCGCAGCTCCCGCACCATCCCCTGCAGGGAGGCGTTGCCGAGCTCGGTGTTGCCCACCTTGCGAAAGTAGTTGTCCTTGATGATTTCCGCGGCTTCGCCGACCAGACCGGTCGGTTCTTCGGTCAAGGTTTCTCGAGCGAAACCCGGCAGCTTGGAAGGGTGGCCGCCGAGGTAGATCCCGGCGATCAGGAAAGCGACCAGAGCGACGCCGAAGGCGACCGCGCCACGGACCCTCACGCGGCCCTCAGACCCGCAGGAAGCGGCGCAGCGTGACCCCGGAGCCGAGCGTCGAGACGACGATCGCGGCCCCGAACAGGATCGCGCTCAGCACCGGGAAGGCGAGGGTGCTGTTGTGCTGGGCGAGGGCGAAGGAGTCGCCGTTGTTGCTCAACGGGTCGACGATCGTGATCTTGCCGATCCACAGGATCAGTATGGCGATCAGCCCGCCCGCGAAGCCCACCACGACCCCCTCGATCATGAACGGCCAGCGGATGAACCAGCGCGTCGCGCCGACCAGCCGCATCACCTCGACCTCGCGGCGACGGGTGAAGATCGAGAGCCGGATCGTGTTCCCGATCAGCATCAGCGACGCGACCACGAGCAGCGCCATGATCACCGTGAGCACGATTTTCAGCGCGCTCGTCACCTTGGCGATCTGCTGGGTCGACTGCTGGCGGCTGAAGGGGTTGGAGATCGCCGGGCTGATCGGGTGATCCTTGCCGGCGGAGGTCCGCCCCATCACTTCGCGTTCGATCTGCGGCAGGTAAGAAGCGTCGGTGGCCTGCACCTGCAGGCTGGCGGGCAGCGGGTTGGTGTGCAGTTCTTCGACGATCGATTTGTCCTTCAGTTCGCTTTTCAGCGTCCGCAGGGCTTCGTGCTTGGAGACGAAGGTGACCGATTCGACGTGCGGCAGGGCTTTGATCTCTTCTTTGGCGGTGGAGATTTCGGCCGCGGTCGCGTCGTCGTAGAGGGCGAACTGGACGTTCAGTTCGCCGCGCACTTCGTCGGACTTCGCCTGCGCGGTCTGGAAGACCGGGATCAACACCCCGAGCAGGACCACCGTGACGACGGTGGTGGTCACCGCGGCGAGGGTCGGCGCCCCGTTGCGGCGGAGGGCCCGGAAAGCCTCCGAGAAGAAGAAAAAGATCCTCGACATCAGTGGGCGAGCGAGTGTCCGTGGCCGTTGGTCTGCCGCGAGCCTTCGGCGTCGATCCCCATCTCGGCACGCATCCGCATGCCGAATTCGGTCGTCGACTCCTCGGTGTAGCCGCCGGAGACCTCGTCGCGGACGACGCGGCCCTCGTAGAGCTCGACCACGCGGCGGCGCATGTTGTCGACCATCTCGCGGTCGTGGGTGACGACGAGGACGGTCGTGCCGGTCTTGTTGATCCGGTACAGCAGCTGCATGATCCCGATCGAGGTGACCGGGTCGAGGTTCCCCGAGGGCTCGTCGGCCAGCATGAGCGGCGGGTGGTTGACGAAGGCGCGGGCGACCGCGACGCGCTGCTGCTCACCGCCGGAGAGCTGGTCGGGGTAGTTGTGCAGCTTGGTCGACAGGCCGACCAGGCGCAGGGTCGCCGGCACCTGCTCGCGGATTTCGTGCCGGCTGGCGCCGATCACCTGCAGCGCGTAGGCGACGTTGTCGTAGACGGTCCGGTTGGGCAGCAGCTTGAAGTCCTGGAAGACCGTGCCGATGTTGCGCCGCAACTGCGGGATCTTCTTCTCCGGCAGCCTGCCGATGTCGCGGCCGGCGATCCGCACGCTGCCGTCGGTGACGTCGAGCTCGCGGATCAGCGTCTTGATCAGCGTCGACTTGCCGCAGCCGGTCGGGCCGACCAGGAAGACGAACTCGCCACGGCCGATCGAGAGCGAGACCCGGTCGAGCGCCATGTGGCCACCCGGATAGACCTTGACCACGTCTTCCAGCTCGACGATCGGGGCACGTCCCCCACGCGAGCGCACGGGCTCGGGGGCACGGTTCTTCTTGCGTCGGAGGCTAGCCATGGGTGAGGGGTGACTTCTGCGAGAACAAGATGACTCCTCCGGAGTCTCGGTGGCGAAATTTCGCGCCCAGAAAACGTCCGTTTGGCTCTGCGATTGACCCGCTTACGGCGACTTTTTAGGTTGGCGCGGCCGGCGGGCGCGAGAGACGGCCGCGGTCGGGCGGGGCTAGACGGCGACCAGGTCGCGGCCGGCGGCGAGGGTCGCCTGCGGGTCGACCAGGACGACGACGTCGTCGATCTCCCGCGCGTGCAGCACGTCCCCGGCGGCGGCGGCGAAGTCGGCGTCGCCGACGATCGTCTCGACCACCTCGAGCCCGGCCTCGCGCAGCGCCTGCGCGCCCCGCTCGGCGCGCTCGACCGCGTCCAGCCAGTCGGCGACTTCCGCCTCCGATCCCCGCACCGCCTCGACCTGTCCCCCGTGGCGGGACGTCGGCGCCGCGGCGGAGCCGGCCGCGGGGGCGGGCGTCGCCGGGACCAGCAGGGTGAAGGCGGTGCCGGCGGCGCGCGGCCGCAGGGCGTCGACCATGATCGGCGGGTCGGCCTCGCGGCCCACGATCACCAACACGTTGCGCTTGTTCGTCATGGTCTGCATCTCCGGCCTCCTATTCGGCATTTGGTGCGACCAGCCTGCACCCTGGGCGTAAACGCCCAGCCAAGGCAACCTGAGGGCCAGCTAAGGACATGATTGGGGCTCGCTGAGGATCGGCCCCGGAAGCACCTGCCCCCGCAGGTACCCGGGAGCCGCCCCGCGTCAACGCCCCGCTAGCCGATCGCGACCATGCGTTCGATCGGCAGCTTTGCCCGCGCGGCGATCTCCGGCGCGACGCCGACCTCGAACTGCATCTCGGCGAGCGAGTCGCGCAGCTTCGGCAGCGTGATCATCTTCATGTATTTGCAGAAGGCCATCCGGTTGGCCTCGATCAGGTTGGCCTGAGGCGCCGCCTGCTGCAGGGGGTAGAGCATCCCGTTCTCGGTCGCGACGATGAATTCGCCCTCGGGGTGGGATTCGACGTAGTTCTGCATGCCCGAGGTCGAGAGCATGTGCACCCCGGTCGCGTCGATGTCGCCCGCCGCGACGTACTCCATCGCCTGGGTCGAGCAGCCGCACTCGGGGTGGATCAGGAACTCGGCGTCGGGGTGTTCGGCGCGGGTGCGGGCGATGTCGTCGGGGCGGATGCCGGCGTGGACGTGGCACTCGCCGTCCCAGATGTGGAAGCGGGCGCGGCGCTCGGGCTCGGAGAGCAGGCCGGTCTCGCGCTCGACGAAGGCGCCCAGCCACATGTCGGGGCCGAAGAGGATCTCGGTGTCGTCGCCGTGCTCGCGCCAGATGTGCTCGACGACCGAGATCGCGTTCGAGGAGGTGACGCAGTAGTCGGTCTCCGCCTTCACCGCGGCCGAGGTGTTGACGTACATCACGACGACGGCGCCGGGATGCTCGGCCTTCCAGGCACGCAGCTGGTCGGCGTCGATCGAGTCGGCGAGGCTGCAGCCCGCCTTCAGGTCGGGGATCAGCACGGTCTTCTCGGGCGAGAGGATCGAGGCCGTCTCGGCCATGAAGTGCACCCCACAGAAGACGATCGCCTCGGCGTCGGTGGCGGCGGCGGCGCGCGAGAGCCCGAGGCTGTCGCCGAGATGGTCGGCGACGTCCTGGATCTCCGGCAGCTGGTAGTTGTGGGCGAGGATCACGGCGTCGCGGCGCGCCGCGAGCTCGCGGATCTCCTCGCTGAGCGCGGTGATCTCCTCCGGGGCGAGGTCCGGTGAGGAGTTCGGTTGGATCGTCGGGAGCTCCTGCATGAGCCCTTCCTTTCCTCTGTTCGCCGGCAGACCTTCGTGGTCGAACCAGGTCGAATGACTTGACCGAAGTCTACCGGCTGGGCGCCGCCGCCCGGGCCGACGGCCGGCAGCCGCCATCCTTTGTCGCGTGCCCGAGCTGCCCGAGGTCGAGATCACCGCGCGCCGGATCGACGCCGCCGTGCGCGGCGCGACGGTCGAGTCGGCGCTGGCCCCGGGGATGAACGTGATGAAGACCTTCGACCCGCCGCTGGAGTCTCTGGTCGGGCGGCAGATCACCGGCGTGCGGCGAATCGCGAAGATGCCGGTGGTCGAGTTCTCGGCGCCGCCCTCCTCCCCGTCCGGCGAGCTGTCCTTGCTGATCCATCTGATGTCGGCGGGACGACTGCGCGTCTCCGACAAGCGCGCCTCCCTGAAGGACCGCTCCGCCCGGGTGCTGATCCGGCTCGAGGACGGTCGCGAGCTGCGCCTGCGCGAGCTGGGCACCAAGCAGCGCGCCTGGGCGAAGCTGCTGCCCGCCGGCGAGGTCGCCGACGACGAGATGGTGGCGACGCTGGGGCCGGAAGCGTGGCCGGCGCCGCCCCTGGAGGAGTTCGCGGCGGCGATCGACCAGCCGCGCCACCTCCATCCGCTGCTGCGCCACCAGAAAGACATCAGCGGGATCGGCCGCTCCTGGGTCGACGAGATCCTCTGGGAGGCGCGCCTGTCGCCGTTCAAGAAAGGCGCCGAGCTGGACGAGGAGGAGGTCGCCCGCCTGCACGCGGCGCTGCACCTGCTGGGCGACGCGATCGACCACTACGAGGAGACGATCGGTCCCGACCTGCCCGACAAGATCGCCGTCCCGCTGCGGATCCACAAGCACGAGGGCGAGCCCTGCCCGCGCTGCGGCACGACGATCGAGGCCGTCTTCTTCTCCGAGCACCAGATGAACTACTGCCCGGCGGAGCAGACCGGCGGCCGGATCCTGAAGGACCGCCGCCTGTCGAAACTCCTTAAGTAAGGAGGAGGGAGAAGTCGAGGACCGGGGCCGAGTGGGTCAGGGCGCCGACGGAGATGAAGTCCACGCCGGTCTCGGCGATCGCCCGGACCGTCGCCAGGTTGACGCCGCCGGAGGCCTCAAGGGTGGGCTTGCCGCCACGCGAGTGCGCGTCGCGGAGCTCGACCGCGGCGCGCAGCGTCGGCGGGTCCATGTTGTCGAGCAGCAGCTGGTCGGCGCCGGTGCCGAGCGCGTAGGCGGTCTCGTCGAGATTCCTCACCTCGACCTCGATCGGCAGCTCGGGCCGCGCCTTGCGAGCCGCGTAGACCGCCTTCGCGATGCTCCCGGCCGCGGCGATGTGGTTCTCCTTGATCAGGAAGGCGTCGAACAGGCCCATCCGGTGGTTGGTGCCGCCGCCCGCCGCGACCGCGGCCTTGTCGAGCGCGCGCAGGCCGGGGATCGTCTTGCGGGTGTCGAGGATCTTCGCCTCGGTCCCCGCTACCGCCTCGACGTAGCGGGCGGTCAGCGTCGCCACCCCGGAGAGATGGCCGAGGAAGTTCAGCGCGGTGCGCTCGGCGGCCAGGATCGAGCGGGCGGGGCCGCGGGCGACGAGCACCTCGGCGGGGACGTCCTGGCGCCACTCGCCCTCCGGGGCGACGGCCTCGACGTCGTCCACCCCGGTCTGGGCCAGCGTCTCGCGCACGAGCTCGAGGCCGAAGACGACGCCGGGGGCTTTCTGGACGATCCGGGCGCTCGCGGTCGCGTCGGCCGAGACCGTCGCCTCGCCGGTGACGTCGCCGTCGCCGAGGTCCTCGGCGAGCGCCCGGGCGACCAACCCGCGCATCTCCTCGGCGGTGAGCGGCTGGTTCGCGGACACCCCGCCACCCTACCCAGCGCCGCGTTCGCAGTTATCCGCGCTATGCGCGGATAACTGCGAACGCCACGGGGCGAGGGCGGTGCCGGGGGGCGAAATCTCACGTCGGCGAGACTTGGGACGTTGGAGAGAGCGATGGCCGACCTACCCCCGTTCCAGTTCCTGATCGACGAGCACGCCCGCGAGGTGATGGCGGTGCTGCGCGGGGCGGTCGGGCGCGACGGCGCCGAGGACGCCTTCCAGGAGACCTTCCTGGCCGCCCTGCGCGCCTACCCGAGGCTGCGCGACGCGAGCAACCTGCGCGGATGGGTGATGACGATCGCCCACCGCAAGGCGATCGACCATCACCGGGCCAACGGGCGGGCGCCGGTGCCGGTCGCCGCGGTCCGCGAGGAGGCCGTCTTCGACCCCGACCCCGCCGACCGCGAGGTCTGGGCGGCGGTCGCCGCGCTGCCGCCGAAGCAGCGGGCGGCGGTGACGCTTCGCTTCGCCAGCGACCTGCCCCACGAGGAGATCGCCGCCGCGCTCGGCTGCTCCCCCGCCGCGGCGCGACGCAGCCTGCACGAGGGCCTGAAACAACTGCGAAAGGAGATCGCGTGACCCCGACCACGGACAAGGCGCTGGAGCGTCTGCGCGAGCGGGCCGCCGCCGAGGGGCTGCTCGACGTCGCCTACGCGACCGTCGACTCGCCCTTTGGCCCGATCCTGCTGGCCCGGACGCCGCAGGGGCTGGTCCGGGTCGCGCTGCCGGGCGAGGACGTCGGGGAGGCCCTGACCGACCTGGCCGCGCGGATCTCCCCCCGCGTGCTGGAGGCGCCGGCGCGGCTCGACGAGGAGCGACGGGAGCTGGCGGACTACTTCGCCGGCCGCCGGCGGCGCTTCGAGCTGGCGATCGACTGGCAGCTCAGCCACGGCTTCCTGCTCCGCGCCCGCCGCGGCATCGCCGCGATCCCCTACGGCGAGACCCGCACCTACCGCGACCTCGCCCGCGGCGCCGGCAACGAGCGGGCCGTCCGCGCCGCCGGGGCGGCCTGCTCGCGCAACCCGATCCCGCTCGTCGTCCCCTGCCACCGGGTGCTGCGCAGCGACGGCAGCGTCGGCGGCTACGCGGGCGGGACCGCGATGAAGGAACGCCTGCTGGAGCTGGAGCGAGACGGCTAGATCAAGCGTTTAGTCGAGTCAAGGCACCGCTTCGCAGAGCCGATCCAGGTGCCATGAGACGCCACCTGCCGCTGCTCCTCGCGCTCGCCCTCCTCGCCGCGCCGGGCGCGGCCCAGGCCGCGCCCGCGGCGCCTTCCTCCGCGACCCCCGCGGCCGTGCTGTCGCCGACCGCGGCCCTCCTCGCCCCGCTCGACGCCGCGGAACCCGAAGAAGAAGGGGAAGAAGACCTCGAAGGCTGGGAAGAAGCCGAAGAACTCGAAGCCGAAGACTGCGAAGGCGAAGCGTTCGCGTTCGAAGCCGAACTCGAAGAAGAAGGGTTCGAAGAAGAACTCGAAGCCGAAGAAGCCGAATTCGAAGAATCCGAAGAATGCGGCGAAGAAGAAGACGGGAAGACCGCCGGCCCGGGCGCCAAGAGCGACGCCCCCGGCGCGCAGGGCCCCGACTCGGGCGTCATGACCGCCCCGGCCGCCTGCCTCGTGCGGCGCGCCGAGGCGACGGTGACGGCGCTGCCGACGCGGGGTCGCCTGCAGCTCACCGTCCACTACAAGGCCTACGCACCGACCGCGGTGACCGTCGGGCTGAAGCTCAAGGACCGCAAGGGGGCCGCGACGCTGCAGCGCGCCACCAAGCATCTCGGCGCGGGCGGCGCCCTGCACCTGTCGACCAAGCTCGGCGACGGGGTGATGGAACGGGTCGGGCATGCGCACCGCCTCGACGTCTCGCTGCGGGCACCGCGAACCCCCGGCTACTGCGGCGACCTGCTCGAAGCGCCGCTTCACGTCGCCGGCGGCCACCACCGCGCCGGCGCCCCGCGCGTCTTCCACGGCTGACGCCCGGCGCCCTCCCCGGCAGGATCGAGGCTAGCTCGCCGAGGACGCGGCGGTCTTCTCGAGGTAGTCGCGGACGAAGCCGTCGAGGTCGCCGTCGAGCACCCGCTGGACGTCGCCGACCTCGTGCTCGGTGCGGTGGTCCTTGACCATCGTGTAGGGGTGCAGCACGTAGGAGCGGATCTGCGAGCCCCAGGCGACGTCTTTGACCTCGCCCCGCTCCTTGGCCAGTTCCTCGGCCCGTTTGCGCTCTTCCAGCTCGATCAGTTTGGAGCGCAGCAGCTGCATCGCGACCGCCTTGTTCTGGGTCTGGGAGCGCTCGTTCTGGCACTGGACGACGACGCCGGTCGGGAGGTGGGTGATCCGCACCGCCGAGTCGGTCTTGTTGACGTGCTGGCCGCCGGCGCCCGAGGCGCGGTAGGTGTCGACCCGCAGGTCGGCCTCGTCGATGTCGACATCGACGCCCTCCTCGACCAGCGGCCCGACTTCCACCTGGGCGAAGCTGGTGTGGCGGCGCGCGGAGGAGTCGAAGGGGCTGATCCGGACCAGCCGGTGGACGCCGCGCTCGGCGGCGAAGAGGCCGTAGGCGTTCTCGCCGCGGGCGATGAAGGTGGCCGACTTGAGGCCCGCCTCCTCCCCCGGCGAGGCCTCGGCCATCTCGACCTCGAAGCCGCGCCGTTCGGCCCAGCGCAGGTACATGCGCAGGAGGATCTCGGCCCAGTCCTGGGAGTCGGTGCCGCCCGCCCCGGCGTGGACCGTGACCACCGCGTCGCCGGCGTCGTACTCGCCGCTGAACAGGCGCGCCTCTTCGAGCTCGGCCAGGCGCGACTCGATCGCGCTCAGCTGGCCGTCGAGCTCGGCCTCGATCTCCTCGTCCTCCTCGGCCAGCTCGGCGAGGTCGTCGAGCTCGGCGACGTCGGACTCCAGGCCGCGGAACATCTCGAGCCGGCGCTGGGCGCGCGCGTGGGCGGCGGAGACCCGCGCCGCGGCCTCCTGGTCGTCCCAGAAGCCCGGCTTGCCCATCTCCTCCTCAAGCTCGGCGGTCTGCCGCTCCAGCCCGGCAGGGTCAAAGGTAGTCCGAGAGCAGGGACAGCTGCTCGCGGACAGCGGCGATTCGCGGCGCTACGGGATCTTTCTGCGCGGCATCGGCCATGCCCACAGACTACCGGCGATGGCCGCCGGCGTCAGTGGGCGAAGCCGAGGGCGTGGAGCGCCTCGGCGCGGTCCTCGTAGGGCCGCCAGGAGAGGATCCGGTGATCGTGCAGCTCGAAGGCCCAGGCCATCTCGTCCTCGCCCGCGAATTCGCCCCCGTCTTCCCAGTGCCAGCGCCGCACGATCAGCGCCACCGCGTGGCCGCCGCCCCCCTCGGTGCCGCCCTCGTACAGCTGCTCCAGCACGATCGTCTGCTGCACCCCGCCCGGCGGCCGCGTCGCCCACAGCCGCGCCGCCTCGGCCCCCTTGCGCAGCCCCTTCATCGAGTGCAGCTCCACGTCCGGGTCGAGCACCGCCACGAACCCGTCCAGATCCCGCTCGTTGAACGCCCGGATGAACTCCCGGACCGGGTCGTGTCGGATCTCAGTCGGCGGCACGGTTGCGGATCAGGCCAGGCGGCCTACGCACCGTGGCACTTCTTGTACTTCTTGCCAGAGCCGCACCAGCAGGGGTCGTTGCGGCCGAGTTTGTCGTGCTCGTCCTTGACCACGGTCTCGACCACGCCGCCGCCGTTGCCGTTCGGGCCGACCGCCTCCGAGGCGGCCATGTCGACCGCGCCGCCCGCGGTGGCGGTACCCGCCGCCGCGGCCACCTGTTCGAGCGCCGAGGGCTGCGCCTCGAGCGTGCCGCCCGAGTAGTCGAGCGCCTCACGATCGGTGCCGGCTTCGAAGCCGCCGCCGCCGAAGCCCTCGCCGGGCCCTTCGGCGTATTCGATCTCGACGTGGAAGACGAGTTTGGAGAACTCCTCCCAGATCGAGTGCATCAGTTCTTCGAACATCGTGAAGCCCTCGTTTTTGTAGGCCACGAGGGGATCGATCTGGGCGAAGCCGCGGAGGTGGATGCCCTCCCGCAGGTAGTCCATGTCGAAGAGGTGTTCGCGCCAGCGGTTGTCGATCACCTGCAGCAGGACGGAGCGCTCGAGGTGGCGCATCAGCTCCTCGCCGAGTTTGTCTTCGCGCTCGTCGTAGGCGGCCATCGCGTCCTCGTCGAGGTCGTCTTTGAGCCGCTCGCGGTCGACCGTCTCCGGCGCCAGCGTCCCCACGTCGATGCCGACCGGCCAGATCTGGCGCAGCTGCGTCTCCAGCTCCTCGAGGTCCCAGTCGTCGAGGATGTCGCTGGCGGTGAACTCGTCGACGAGCCGCTCGACCACCCCTTCGAGCTCCTCGCGGCCGGTCTCGGAGATGTCGCGCCCTTCGAGGATCTCGCGCCGGTATTTGTAGACCACGCGGCGCTGCTCGTTCATCACGTCGTCGTACTCGAGCACGCGTTTGCGAATCAGGAAGTTCTGTTCCTCGACCTTCTTCTGGGCGTTCTCGACCGTTTTGGTGAGCATCTTGGCCTCGAGCGGCACTTCGGTCCCCTCCTCGTCCACGGGACCGAGCCGGTCGAGGATTTTGTAGATCCGGTCGCCGGCGAAGAGGCGGATCACGTCGTCTTCGGCGGAGAGGAAGAAGCGCGACTCGCCGGGGTCGCCCTGGCGGCCGGAGCGGCCGCGCAGCTGGTTGTCGATGCGGCGCGACTCGTGGCGCTCGGTACCGCAGATGAAGAGGCCGCCGAGCTCGCGGACTTCGTCGGCCTCGGCTTCGCACTGCGGCTTCAGCTCCGCCGTCTTCGCGGCCAGCGCCTCCTCGTAACCCTCGTCGCCCGGGGTCAGGCCCTGCTTTTTCAGCTCGTTGACGGCCAGCTGCTCGGCGTCGCCGCCGAGCTTGATGTCGACGCCGCGGCCCGCCATGTTGGTCGCGATCATGACGGCGCCCTTGCGTCCCGCCAGGGCGATCAGCTCGCCCTCTCGTTCGGCGTGCTCGGGCTTGGCGTTCAGCACGGCGTGTTTGATGCCGTCGCGCTTCAGCGCCTCGGAGATCATCTCCGAGACCTCGACCGAGACGGTCCCGACCAGCACCGGCTGGCCCTGTTCGTGGCGGCCGACGATTTCGTCGATCACCGCTTTCCACTTGCCGTCTTTGGTTTTGAAGATCTGGTCGTTCTTGTCCATCCGGGCCAGCGGCCGGTTGGTCGGGATCTCCACGACCGGCATCTCGTAGATCTTCATGAACTCGGTCGCCTCGGTGAGGGCGGTGCCGGTCATGCCCGAGAGCTTGTCGTAGAGCCGGAAGTAGTTCTGCAGGGTGATCGTGGCGAGCGTCTGGTTCTCCTCGCGGATCGCCACGCCTTCCTTCGCCTCGACCGCCTGGTGGAGGCCTTCCGACCACCGCCGCCCCTCGAGGATGCGGCCGGTGAACTCGTCGATGATCATCACCTCGCCGTCGATCACCGCGTAGTCGTCGTCTTTCTTGTAGAGCGACTCGGCCTTCAGCGCCTGCACGAGGTGGTTGACGAGGTTGCCGTGTTCGGCCAGGTAGAGATTCTCGACGTCGAGGAATTCCTCCGCCTTCTTGACCCCGCGCTCGGTCGGCGCGACGGTCTTGTGCTTCTCGTCGTACTCGTAGTCGTAGTCGACCTCGGTGGTGTCCTTGGATTCGCCGAGGCTCTTCAGTTTTTCTTTGTGCGGGACGCCGACCATCTGCTTGGCCAGGCGGGCGAACGTGTAGTAGGTCTGCGCCGCTTCTTCGGGCCGACCGGAGATGATCAGCGGCGTCCGCGCCTCGTCGATCAGGATGTTGTCGACCTCGTCCACGATCGCGAAGTGGTGGCCGCGCTGGACGCATTCCTCCAGCGACTGCGACATGTTGTCGCGCAGGTAGTCGAAGCCGAACTCGGAGTTGGTGCCGTAGACGATGTCGCAGGCGTATTTGGTCTGCCGCGCGGCGTGGTCGTCGGAGTCCTGGACGGCGGCGACGGTGCACCCGAGCGCCTCGTAGATCGGCGCCATCCATTCGGAGTCGCGGCGGGCGAGGTAGTCGTTGACGGTGACGAGGTGGACGCTGTCGCCCTTCAGCGTGTTGAGGAAGACGGCGAGGGTCGCGGTGAGCGTCTTCCCCTCGCCGGTTTTCATCTCCGCGATCGCGCCGTCGTGGAGGACCATGCCGCCGACCAGCTGGACGTCGTAGTGGCGCTGGCCGATCGTGCGGCGCGCCGCCTCGCGACAGAGCGCGAAAGCCTCCGGCAGCAGGTCGTCGAGCGACTCGCCGTCGCGGGCGCGGCGGCGCAGCTCGTCGGCCTCCGCGCGGATTTCCTCGTCGGAGAGGGCTTCCATCTCCGGCTCGTATCGATTGATGGCCTCCGCGCGCTTTTGGTACGCCTTGAACTTGCGCCCCTCCCCCGCGCGCAGAGCCTTCGTGACAAGGTCCATGGCGGGCATCGGTCAAGAGTAGCGGGCGTCCCCTTGTGGCCGAAGGTTGAGCGGCGTACGATCGAGTCAAGAACCCACAAGGAGGTCACTCATGCGGATTGAGATTCGGGGACGGAACGTCGAGTTGACGGACGACCTGCGTGAGTTGGTGAGCAAACGCTTCAACCGCCTGGGGAGGCAGGTATCGGGGCTGGCGACGCTCGACGTGGTGCTCTACGAAGAGCGCAACCCGTCGATTCCCGATCGCCAGGTGGCCGAGGCGACCGTGCGGCTGAAGGGCACGACCCTGCACGCCCACGAGGCCTCGCCGGACATGAGCCAGAGCATCCACAAGCTGGCCGACGACGTCCGGCGGCAGGTCAAGAAACATCGCGAAATGCTGCGCAAGCGCAAGGTGACCCGCCGCGTGATGGGCGAGATGCGGGGGCGGCCGGCCATATAGCGGCCGCCGCGGCGCGCCGTACCGGACGCCAGATCGCCGTTTGCTGAGTTGTGGTCGCCCTGGCGACCACAACTCAGCAGGCGTCGGCGCGCTCAGAGGCGGCGGGTGAAGGTGAGGGCGACGACGCGCCGCGCGCCCGCCGCGCGCAGGGCGGCGGCGCAGGACGTCAGCGTGGCGCCGGTGGTCAGCACGTCGTCGACGAGGAGGACGCTGCGGGGCGCCTCGCCGACGGCCTCGATCCGCGGCGCCCGGGAGATCCGCTCGGCCCGGGTGCGTCCCACCTGATGGCCCGAGCCACGACGGGCCAGGCAGCGCTCCGGCTCCGCCCCGAGCCGGGCCGCCAGAGCGCCCGCCAGCTCGCCCGCCGGGTCGAAGCCGCGCCGGCGCAGGCGCGGCGGCGCGGGCGGCACCGGCACCACCGCCCCGCCGAGCAGGTGTCCCGGCGCCAGCCAGTGCAGGCGGTCGGCCATCAGCTCGGCGACCGGCAGCAGCCGCCGGAACTTCAGCGCCGCGACCAGGGAGCGGGCGACTCCTTCATGGGGCGCCGAGGACCAGGCGCGGTCGACCCCCTGCGGACCGCCCGCCAGGATCGGCCGCGCCGCCGCCAGCGACCGCGAGCAGCGCGTGCAGAGCACCGCCTCGGGCCGGCAGCCGCGCCCGCATGCCGCGCAGAGCGGCGGCGCGAGCAGCGCTGACGCGAGGCCGACCAGGTCCATTCCTCGACCCTGGCGCCGAACCACGCACGCGTGGCGCGCGCAATGTCAATTCTCCGCGCCCTCCCCGTCGCGGATCCCGGGCTATCCGCGCGCGCCGAGGATGCCGCCGACCACGACCGAGCGGGCCGGGACCTCGGCGCCGGGCAGGACGATCGCGTCGCGCAGCCGGCTGCCGGCGCCGATCCGGGCGCCGTCGCCGATCGCCGCCGGGCCGTCGATCCGCACGTCCTCGCCGATCTCGCAGCCGGGCCCGAGCAGCACCGGGCCCTTGAGCTCGCCCTCCTCGCCGACCGGCTCGCCGTTGCGCAGGCCGGGGACGATCTCCCCCACCTGCTCGACCTCGACCGCCCCGGTCAGTGCGTCGAAGTTGCCCTCGCGCAGCTCCACCAGGTTGCCGATGTCGTTCCAGTAGGCGTCGATCTCGTGCGAGTAGAACGGCACGTCGCTCTCCAGCAGCCGCGGGAAGACGTCCATCGCCCAGTCGGCGAAGGCGTCGGGGTCCCCGGGTCCCGCGGCCTTGCTGGTCCCGGGCGGCGGGAAGAAGTCGAAGATCTCGCGGCGGAGCATGTAGATGCCGCAGTTGGCCAGGTCGGAGAGCGCTTCGCTCGGCTGCGGCTTCTCCTGGAAGCCGCCGATCCGGCCCTCGGAGTCGGTGATCGCGACGCCGAACTGGGTCGTGTCCTCGACCCGCTTGGTCGCCAGGGTGGCGATCCCGTCGTGGCTCTCGTGGAACTCCCGCATCGCGGTCAGGTCGATGTCGGTGAGCGCGTCGCCGGAGATCACCAGGAAGCTGTCGCCGAGGAAGTCGGCGGCGTTGCGGACGCCGCCCGAGGTGCCGAGCAGCGCCTCCTCGCGGCTGTAGGAAAGCTCGACCCCGCAGCCCGAGCCGTCGCCGAAGTGCTCGGTGATCACCTCCGGGAACCAGTGCAGGTTGGCGATCGTCTCGGTGAAGCCGTGGCGGGCGAGCAGCCGCAGGATGTGCTCCATCACCGGCCGGTTGAGGACCGGCACCATCGGCTTCGGCATGTCGAAGGTAATCGGCCGCAGCCGGGTCCCAAGCCCGGCGGCGAGCACCATCGCTCTCATCCCATCTCCTCCTTGAACCGGTCGATCCCCTCGACCGGGTCGGGGTCAACGCCGCGTTGGCGGGCCAGCTCCAGCGAGAAGAGGTCACCGAGCATGACCGCCCAGAGGAGCCGCTCGAGCCGCGTCTCCCCGGCCGTCTCGACCCGCGCCACGGCGCCGGCGTTGGACTGCACCGTCGCCGCCGTCAACTCGAAGCGGCGCGCGACCCGCGGGTGCTGGTCGCGGTCCTCGAGGAAGATCGCCGCGGGCCGCTCGTCGCCGGCCGCCCCCGACCAGCCGAGCAGCTCGTTGTGGTCGGCCTCGGGAACTTCGCTCCACCAGGCGTGGAGCTTGGCGTTCTCGTTGACCTGCGTCTTCCAGCGCCGCGCCACCGGGACGGTCAGGTCGGCGCCGTAGAGGACCGGCACGGCGCCGGCGACCAGGGCGGCGATCTCACGCGCCTGCTGGCGCAGCGTCTCGGTCTGCTCGGCGAGGAAGGCGGCGGCGGCATCGACCTCGGTGTGGATGCGGGGAGCGATCCCGGCGAGCCAGGCCACCTCGGCGGCGGCCACCACCATGTAGGCGACCGCGGCGCGCGGCTGGAAGATGCCCGGCAGGCCGATCACCGGCACCTCGGTCTCCCGGGCGCGCTCGACCAGCGGGCCGCCGGTGCTCGCCACCAGGCGCGCCGCGCCGAGCGTCTCCGCCGCCTCCAGGCAGGCGAGCGTCTCCTCGGTGCCGCCGGAGTAGCTGGCGCAGAGCACCGTCCACTCGGGCGTCGCCCAACTCGGCAGCGCGTAGTCGCGCACCGTCACCAGCGGGCCGGTCAGCCGGTCGCCGAGCGCCGCGGCGGCGAGGTCGCCGCCGATCGCCGAACCGCCCATGCCGCAGACGAAGAGCCCGTCGGCGGGCATCGCCTCGAGGCGCGCCGATTCGATCCGCCAGAGCGCGTCGCGCAGCTGGTCGGGGATGCCAAGGACGTCATCGATCATCGCTCGGCGGCAACTCTCTCATGCTCGGCGACGACCTGCTCCTCGACCGTCGCCTCCGCCTCGACCACGGCGCCCGGGGCGAGGATCGAGCCGCTCACCCGCGCCCCGGCGCCGACCGTGCAGCCGTCCAGCAGCACCGAGCCGGTGACCTCGGCGCCCGCTCCGACCGCGCTCCCCGCGGAGATCACCGCGCGCGGCCCCAGCCGCGCCCCGTCGACGACCGCGCAGTCGGGGCCGACGAAGAGCCCCGGCGCGGTCGCGCGCACCTCGGTCCTCACCCTGCCCTCGAGGATGTCCCAGGTCGCCTGCAGATATCGCTCCGGGGTGCCGATGTCCATCCAGTACCCGTCCAGGGTCAGCGCGCACAGCCCCTCCCCGACCAGCCGCGGGAAGACCTCGCGCTCGATCGAGACCTCGCGGCCGGGCGGGATCAGGTCGAGCACCGAGCGCTCCAGGACGTAGGCGCCGGCGCTGATCTCCCCCGGCACCGCCTCGCCCGTCTTCTCGCTGAACGCGAGCACCGTCCCCGCCCCGTCGCAGTCGACCAGGCCGTAGGCCGAGGAGTCCTCGACCGGGTAGAGCCCCAGGGTCGCCCGGGCGCGCCTCTCCTCGTGGGCGCGCAGCAGCGCGGTCAGGTCGAGATCGGTGAGGACGTCGCCGTTCAGGGCCAGGAAGCGGTCCTCGAGCCGCTCGCCGAGCGCTTCGGCGGCGAAGCGGATCGCCCCCGCCGTGCCGCGCCTGTCGGGCTCGACCACGTAGGTCAGCTTGACGCCCTCGTGCTCGCCCTCCCCGAGCGCCTCGCGCAGCCGGTCGGGGAGGAAGCCGCAGGCGAGCACCGCCTCGGTCACCCCGTGCGCGCCGAGCCACTCGATCATGTAGGCGAGGAACGGCCGGTCGACCAGCGTCAATGCCGGCTTCGGCACGTTGTCGGTGAGCGGCCGCAGCCGCGTTCCCTCCCCCCCGACTAAGACAATTGCCTGCACGGAACTCCCGGGTCGTCGAGGACCAAGCGGTTCAAGGACGCAGGGAGCGTGGCGTGCTCGGCACGCGAGCGACCGAGGACGCCGGAACGCGCCGGTCATCCATGGCCCGACGGCCGATGCCCTCGTATTCGAAGCCGGCTGCGACCATCGCCTCGGGGTCGAGGAAGTTGCGGCCGTCGACCAGCAGCGGTCGCGCCATCGTCTCCGCGACGGCGGCCCAGTCGAGATCGCGGAACTCGCCCCACTCGGTGACCAGCACGGCGGCGTCGGCGCCCTCCAGCGCGGCGGTCGCCGAGTCGGCCATCTCCACCGCGGTCAGCATCTCGCTCGCCCGCTCGACCGCGACCGGGTCGTAGGCGACGACCTCGGCACCCTCGCCCTGCAGCCGCGCCGCGAGCACCAGGCTGGAGGCTTCGCGCATGTCGTCGGTGTCGGGCTTGAAGGCGAGGCCGAGCAGCGCCACCCGCTTGCCGATCAGCGAGCCGAGGTGCTTCTCCAGCTTGCCGACCACGCGCCGCTTCTGCAGCTCGTTGACCTCGATCACCGAGGTCAGCAGCTGGAAGTGGTAGCCGGTGTTGCCGGCCAGCATCTTCAGCGCCGAGACGTCCTTGGGGAAGCAGGAGCCGCCGTAGCCGATCCCGGCGCGCAGGAAGGACGGGCCGATCCGCTCGTCGAGGCCCATCCCCTTGGCGACCTCGCCGACGTCGGCGCCGACCTCCTCGCAGACGTTGGCGATCTCGTTGATGAAGGAGATCTTGGTCGCCAGGAAGGCGTTCGAGGCGAGCTTGATCATCTCGGCGCTGGCGACGTCGGTGCGCAGGATCTCCCCCTCCGCGCCGAGCGGCGCGTAGAGCGCGGCGACGGCCTCGGCCGCCTCGTCGTCGCCCGCGTCGGCGCCGATCACCACCCGGTCGGGATGCATGAAGTCCTTGACCGCGGTCCCCTCCTTGAGGAACTCCGGGCAGGAGACGTAGGAGAGACCCGGTAGGTCGCGGCGGATCGACTCGCCGGTCCCCGCCGGCACCGTGCTCTTCATCACCAGCACGTGGTCGGAGTCCTCGTCCAGGTCGGCGACCACCGCGCGCACCCGCGAGAGATCGGCGTCGCCGGAGTAGGTCGGCGGCGTGTCGACGCAGGTGAAGAGCAGGCGGGCGTTCTCCAGCACCTCCTCCATGCTGGTCGTGAAGGTGATCCGCTCGGCGTTGCGGCGCAGCATCTCGGTCAGGCCCGGCTCGTGGATCGCGACCTCGCCGCGCGAGAGCGCCTCCACCTTCTCGGGGAGGATGTCGCGGGCGATCACCCTGTGGCCGAGCTCGGCGAAGCAGGCGGCGGTCACCAGCCCGACCCAGCCGACCCCGATCACTCCGACAGCTTCGCCTCTCTCGCTCATTCTCTGTTGCTTCCCTTCTTGGCGTTTTTCTTCTTCGGCAGGATGACGCGGCAGGACTCGGCGATCCCCATCATCTGCTCGTTGGTCAGCGACTGCTGCAGGCTGTTGGCGATCCAGTAGGTGCTGGCGCCGCGGTGCCAGGCGACCAGCTTGATCTGGCCGCTGTCGGTGTAGATGGAGTATTCGCGCCCGTGGACGGTCTTGGTTTCGGTCGGGTTGTCGAGGATCGGCGGGTCTTCCCAGCCCTGGATCCCCTGCACCCCGAAGTAGTTGATTTCGTATTCGGGCTGGTAGAGGGCGACCATCCGGTAGGCGCCGTGGCGCACCTTTTCCTTGTCGCGCAGGTGGTAGATGCGCGGGTCGACGATGTGTTCGTAGGGATTCGATTCCTGGAAGGCGGCGCCGGCGGGCAGCCGGGTCGGGTAGAAGACCGGGAAGCCGCCGCCGACGTGGCGGGCGACGATCGCAGCCTCGGCTTCGCCCACTTCGGCGGCGGGCACGAGTTCGTCGCCGCCCGGCGGGACGTGCTTGGCCTTCGGCTTCTTGTTCTTCTTCTTGTTCTTGGCCTTCTTCTTCTTTTCGGCCTTCTTCTTCTTGGCCGACGGCTTTTCTTCGGCGAACTTGTGCCCCTCGTACCCCGCTTCGCCGAGGAATTCCTTCACCGCGTGGTGGATTTCGCGCTCGTTGGAGTAGACGAAGCTGGGGCCGAGTTCGGCCGGGAAGTGGACCTGGTTGACTTCGGCGCCGCGCAGTTCGTAGAGCAGGTCGAGCAGCGTGATCAGTTCCGTGCCTTCGTGGATGTCGGAGGTCGTGTATTCGGCGAGGATGTCGATCAGGTTGTGGTTGTCGGTGATCAGTTCGGTCGGCGAGATCTGGTGGCGGACCTGGCTGAGGAAGGCCTGCTGGCGGGCGGAGCGGACGATGTCGGTGTCGGTGTGCCGGTAGCGCACGAACTGAAGCGCTTTTTTGCCGCAGAGTTTCTGGTAGCCGGGCTGGATGTTGATTTCCGAATACTGTTCGGCGGGCGGCACGCCGACGTTGGAGTGGTAGTAGCGGCGGTCGATGTCGGTGTAGACGCAGCCGATCGCGTCGACGGCGCGGACGAAGCCGAGGAAGTCGACGTTGACGATGTGGTTGATCTTCAGGCCGGTCAATTCCTTGACCACCTGGGCGGCCAGCTTCGGCCCGCCTGCGGAGTAGGCGGCGTTGAACTTGTCGGTCCCGACACCGGGGATTTCGGTCTTCAGGTCGCGCGGGATCGACATCACCGAGATCAGGTTCTGCTGGGCGTCGAGCCGCAGCAGGATCGTCGTGTCGGAGCGGCCAAATTCTTCGCCGTATTCGGGGCGTTTGTCGGAGCCGAAGATGAGGAGCGTCTCCGGTTCGCCGCCGTGGACGTGCTGGAGCACGTTTTCGACTTCGTGGTAGGTCTTCGAGTTTTCCTTCGTCCCGATCGCTTCCGCGATCGAGTTGATGTAGAGGAGGATCGCCGAGGAGGTCGCGGCGGCGGTGACGGCGATGATGATCACGCTCGCGAGGCTGAACCGCCACCAGTAGCGCTTCTTCTTCGGCGGCTCGGTGCCGTCCCCCTCGGGGGGCGGCTTGCGCATCGTGTAGCGGTCGTTCCCCGGGGGCGGGGGGCTACTCATCGAGCCGCTCCGGGATCGCGCGCAGGAAGGACTCGAGCGCCTGCCGGTAGGCCTCCAGCGAGGAGGCCGAGACCCACTCCGCCGGGCCGTGATGCCCGGCGCCGACCGGGCCGAACTCGACCGCCGGCACCCCGGCGCGCAGGAAGGAGACCGCGTCGGAGGCGCCATCGCGCCCGACGCTCATCGGCTCGCCGTCGGCGAAGGTCGTCGCCGCCTCGCGCAGGCCGCGCACGAACGGCGACTCGCGGTCGACCGTCGCCGGCGGGCGGACCAACAGCGGCGCCGCGTCCACCCCGGGCAGCGCCTTGATCTCCGCCATCAGGGCGGCGGGATCCTGGCCGGGCAGGTAGCGGATATCGACGTCGATCACGCATCGGTCGGGCACCTTGTTCAGAGCATCGCCGCCCCAGATCCGGCCGAGATTTATCGACGGACGGTCGAACAACTCCGAACTCTGTCTCGCAAACGGTAGCGACTCGATACTCCGGAAAACGTCGATCGCGTTGAGTACGGCGTTGTCGCCCAGCCAAGGGGTCGCGCCGTGGGCCGCGGTCCCCTCCACTTCGAGGCGCAGCGCCAGCACGCCCTTGGCCTCGACGCCGATGTGCAGATCGGTCGGCTCGCCGGTGATCGCGAAGTCGCCGGTGAAGCCGCTGTCGACCAGCCGGTCGCAGCCGCGGTCCTCCCCCTCCTCGGACTCCTCGTCGCCGACGATGCCCAATCGCACCCGCACCCGCTCGGAATCGCGCATCGCCGCGGTGACGACCATCATCGCCGCGATCGCCCCCTTCATGTCGTAGGCGCCGCGCCCGTAGAGCCGGTCCCCGTCCAGCCGCGGCTCGAACTGCTCGGCGTGCGCCGGGACGACGTCGATGTGCCCCTCCAGCACCACCGTCGGCGCGTCCTCGGGCCCCACCTCGGCCTTCACCACCGGCAGGCCGCGGACGGTTTCCCGCGTCGCCTCGATATCGCGCGCCTCGAGCCACGCTTCCACAAACCCCGCGCACTCGACGATGCTTCGCTGCTCGCAGGTTTCGTAGGCGATCAGGCGCTTGGCGAGTGGGAGGAGGTCGGAGCTCATCGGGTCAGGGACGAGGGGCGTTACCGACGAGGGGAGCCGGTCGTCTCGTGCCGGAATTGAAAGGCGGGTCGGCGAGGGGAGCCGGTCGTCTCGTTGCGGAATTTACGGGGGTGCCCTGCGGGCACCGCCCGTCGGTGATTCTGCGCGCCTATGGCGCGCAGGGATCGGATTGCATTTTCGCCGCTTCGCGACATTCCTCCACGAGACGACCGGCTCCCCTCCACGCAGCGCACTCCGCCGGTCAGCAGGGAACCGCGGCCGTCTCTACCCACCCAGAGCGGCGGAAAGGTCGACCGCAAGGCGGGGATTCGGCTCATCGGCGGGAACCCTGGCACTGCTTCGTAAAGCTTTGCCGACCCAATCTCGTCGGAGCAGGGAAGCTCCGCAGGCGACGTGACGCCCCGCCGCCGGGCGTCCTCGGTCAGACGCTGAGCCGGCGACGTCCCGGCGTCCCCCACCACGAATACGAGCGCGGCGGGACTGCCGGACTCGACTCGCCGGAATGTGGCCGAAGGCGCGATATGCAATCTGATCCCTGCGCCCCATAGGGGCGCAGCAACACCCACAGGCCGCGCCCGCAGGGCGCGCCTGTCAATTCCGCCGAGGCGAGTCCGGCAGCCCCGCGCACGCACAGCTTCGAGGCGGGATCGGCAGTCCCGCCGACGCCCAGCTTCGAGGCGAATCCCGCGGCCCCGCCCACCCGACGACGCGAGCCGCGGCGACGGGGCTCCGCTCATCCCTCGGCGATGCTGAGAAACGCCTCGACCCGCTGTTTGTCTTTCAGCGCGCGCGCCTGCTCGGCGGAGCCGTCCTCGCTCTCGGCGAAGCGGCGCTCGGCGTCGGAGAGCTCTGCTTTCAGCGCCTCGACGTCGAGGTCCTCCGGCGGCACCGCTTCCTCGACCAGCACCCGCGCGGTGTTGGCGAAGACCTGCAGCCAGCCGTGGGACTGCGCGAAGGTCCGCGTCTCCGAGTCGGAGATGTGCAGGCGCAGGCTGGTCGGCTGCAGGGCGCCGAGCACCGGGGCGTGGTTGGCGAGGATGCCGATTTCGCCGACCTCGGTGCGGGTCGAGAGTTGGCGGACTTCGCCGTTGAAGACCTCCCCCTCCGGGGTGAGGACTTCGACGTCCAGCATGTGCTCCTCGGCCACCGTCGCTCCTAGGCGGCCGCGGAGGCGTTCTCGGTGACCTGGTCGATCGAGCCCTGCATGTAGAAGGCGCCCTCCGCCAGGTCGTCGTGCTGGCCGTCGAGGATCTCGCGGAAGCCGCGCACCGTCTCCGACACCGGCACGTACTCGCCGGTGCGGCCGGTGAACTGTTCGGCGACGAAGAACGGCTGCGAGAGGAAGCGCTCGATCTTCCGCGCCCGCGCCACCGTCAGCCGGTCCTCGTCGGAGAGCTCGTCGATGCCGAGGATCGCGATGATGTCCTGGAGCTCTTTGTAGCGCTGCAGGACCTCCTGGACCTGGGTCGCGGTGCGGTAGTGCTCCTCGCCGACCACGTCGGGCTTGAGGATCGTCGAGGTCGAGTCGAGCGGGTCGACCGCCGGGTAGATGCCTTTCTCGGAGATCGCCCGGGACAGCGCGGTGGTCGCGTTGAGGTGGGCGAACACCGAGGCCGGGGCCGGGTCGGTGTAGTCGTCGGCGGGAACGTAGACCGCCTGGATCGAGGTGACCGAGCCGCGGTCGGTCGAGGTGATCCGCTCCTGCAGGCCGCCCATCTCGGTCTCCAGGGTCGGCTGGTAGCCGACCGCCGAGGGCATCCGCCCGAGCAGCGCCGAGACCTCCGAGCCCGCCTGGACGAAGCGGAAGATGTTGTCGATGAACAGCAGCACGTCCTGGCCACCCTGCTCGCGGTAGTACTCGGCCATCGTCAGGCCCGACAGGGCGACGCGCAGGCGGGCGCCGGGCGGCTCGTTCATCTGGCCGAAGACGAGCATCGTTTTGTCGATGACGCCGCTTTCTTTCATCTCGAGCCAGAGGTCGTTGCCCTCGCGCGAGCGCTCGCCGACGCCGACGAAGGCCGACAGGCCCTCGTGCTCCTCGGCGATGTTGCGGATGAGCTCCTGGATCAGCACGGTCTTGCCGACCCCGGCGCCGCCGAACAGCCCGACCTTGCCGCCTTTGGCGTAGGGCGCGAGCAGGTCGATGACCTTGATCCCGGTCTCCAGGATCTCCTGGGTCGGGGTCAGGTCGGAGGCCTTCGGCGCCGGTCGGTGGATCGGCCAGCGCTCCACGTCGTCGGCCAGCTCCTCGCCGTTGTCGATCGGATCACCGAGCAGGTTGAAGATGCGGCCCAGGGTCACGTCGCCGACCGGCACGGTGATCGGGTTGCCGGTGTCGACCACCTTGTCGCCCCGCTGTACGCCGTCGGTGGCGTCCATGGCGACCGCGCGGACGCGGTCGTCGCCGAGGTGCTGCTGGACCTCGCAGACCAGTTCGGTGTTGTCGCCCTCGTCGTTGCCGCGGCTCTCGATCACGATCGCCGAGTAGATCTCCGGCAGCCCTTCCGGGAAGAGCGCGTCGATCACGACTCCGGTGACCTGCTCGACCCGACCGATGTTCTGCCCTGCTCCGTTGCCGTTGCTGTCAGCCAATTTGATCTGAATCCTTTTCCTGGTCTTCGAAATTTCTTGCGTGTCTGGGTGGGCTAGCCGAGCGCCTCGGCGCCCGCGACGACCTCGAGGATCTCCTGGGTGATGTCCGCCTGGCGGACGCGGTTCATTTCCAGGGTCAGTTCGTCGTTGATTTTTTCGGCGTTCTCGGCGGCGTTGCGCATCGCCGTCATCCGCGCCCCGAGCTCCGAGGCCGCGGACTCGAGCAGGGCCCGGTAGACCGAGATCGTCACGTACTCCGGAATCAGGCGGGCGAGCAGCTCCTCGGGGTCGGGCTCGTAGAACCACTCCGAGCGCACCTGCAGCCCCTCGGAGTCGGACGCGACGTCCTCCTCGGGCTCCTCCTCGGCCCCCTCGCCGACCACCTCGGCCTGCTGCAGCGGCAACAGCGTCTGGCGCCAGACGTGCTGGGTGAGCGGCGAGACGAAGCGGTTGTAGATCATCTCCACCCGATCGACGTCCTCGTCGATGTAGCGCGCGGTCAGCTCCTCGCCGATCTCGCGGGCGTCGGAGAACGCCGGCCGGTCGGTGAAGCCGGTGTATTCGCCGCGGATCTCCTGTTTGCGGAAGGTGAGCGCCGAGACGCCCTTTTTGCCCACCACCGAGAAGATCGGCTCGGCTCCTTCGCCGCGCACCCGCTCGGCGGTCCGCATGCCTTCGCGGATGATGTTCGAGTTGAACGCGCCGGCCAGGCCGCGGTCACCGGTGATCAGCACGACCCCGACCCTGCGTACCTCCTCGTGTTGGGCGAGGACCGGGACCCGCGGGATGCCGCCCGCGTGGGCGGCCGCGGTCTTGGTCAGTTTCCGCAGCCCCTCCGAGTACGGCCGCAGGTCGGCGATCCGCTGTTCGGAGCGGCGCAGGCGCGCCGCCGCGACCATCTCCATCGCGCGCGTGATCTTGTTGATGTTCTTGATCGACGCGATGCGATTTTTGACTTCCTTCTGGGTGGCCATGGCTCTGCTCCGCCGCGACTAGGAGGCGGCTGCCGCCTCCGCGGTCTCGCCCTCCGGGGCCTCGGATTTCGCCGCCTCCTCGGTTTTCGCGCTACCGCCGGAGGAGCCGAGCTCGCCGGCCGCGACCGGTTCGCCCTGCTCGTCGAAGTCGGCGCCGAAGTCGTCGACGAACGCGCCGATCGCCTTGCCGAGCGCCTCCTCGTCCTCGTCGGAAAGCTTGCCGGTGTCTTCGATCCGGCCCAGCAGCTCCTTCTGCTCGGCGTGCAGGCGGGCCCGCAGGTCGCCGAGGAACTCGTGCACCCGCTCCACTTTGATCCGGTCGAGGTAGCCGCCGGTGCCCGCGTAGATCGAGGCGACCTGGTCGGCGACGGCGAGCGGCTCGCGCTCTTTCTGTTTCAGCAGCTCGACCAGCCGTTCGCCCCGGGTCAGCGCTTTCTGCGTCTCCGGGTCGAGCTCGGAGCCGAACTGGGCGAAGGCCTCGAGGTCGCGGTACTGGGACAGGTCGAGGCGCAGTTTTCCGGCGACTTTCTTCATCGCCTTGGTCTGCGCGTTGCCGCCCACCCGGGAGACCGAGATGCCGACGTTGATCGCCGGCCGCACGCCGGAGAAGAAGAGGTCGGACTCGAGGAAGATCTGCCCGTCGGTGATCGAGATGACGTTGGTCGGGATGTAGGCCGACACGTCGGATGCCTGGGTCTCGATGATCGGCAGCGCCGTCAGCGAGCCGCCGCCGAGCTCGTCGTTCAGTTTCACCGCCCGCTCGAGCAGCCGGGAGTGCAGGTAGAAGACGTCGCCCGGGTAGGCCTCGCGACCCGGCGGGCGCCGCAGCAGCAGCGACATCTGGCGGTACGCGGAGGCGTGTTTGGTGAGGTCGTCGTAGACGCAGAGGGCGGCTTTGCCGTTGTAGAGGAAGTGCTCGCCCATCGCGCAGCCGGCGTAGGGGGCGATGTACTTGATCGGCGCCGCCTCGTCGGCGGGCGCGGCGACGATGATCGTGTTCTCCATCGCGCCGTTTTCCTCCAGCGTCTCTTTCAGCTGGACGACGGTGGACATCCGCTGCCCGATCGCGACGTAGATGCAGATCAGGTCCTTGTCCTTGTTGTTGATGATCGTGTCGATCGCGATCGCCGTCTTACCGGTCTGGCGGTCGCCGATGATCAGCTCTCGCTGGCCGCGGCCGATCGGGATCATCCCGTCGATCGCCATCAGGCCGGTCTGCACCGGTTCCTCGACCGGCTGGCGCTGGACCACGCCGGGGGCTTTGAACTCGGCCGGGCGGGTCTCGGTCGTGACGACCTCACCGCGGTTGTCGAGCGGACGGCCGAGCGGGTCGACCATGCGGCCGAGCAGCTGCTCGCCGACCGGGATCTCGAGCAGGTGGCCGGTCCGTTTGACCGTGTCCCCCTCGACGATCTTGTCCCACTCGCCGAACAGCACGGCGCCGACGTTGTCGGCCTCGAGGTTCAGCGCCAGGCCGGTGACGCCGTGGGGCAGCTCGAGCATCTCGAGCGCCATGCAGTTGTCGAGGCCGTGGACACGGGCGATGCCGTCGGCGACCGAGAGGACGGTGCCGACCTCGGTGAGGTCGGCCGAGTCGGTCTCGAGTCCCTCGATCCGCTCGCGCAGGATGCTTGCGATCTCGTCGGGCTTGATCTCCATCGGAATGCTCTACTCCTTCTTACGCCGCGCTCGCGACGCTTTTTCGCAGTTTCTCCAGGCGGGTGCGGATGCTCGCGTCAAGGACCATGTTGCCGACCCGCAGCACGATGCCGCCGAGGATGTCGCCGTCGACCTCGCTCGACAGCTCGACCTGCTCGCCGGTCTGCCGTTCGACCTCCTCGCCGATCCTCCCGACGACGCCGGGGTCGAGCTCGATCGCGCTGGTGACGGTGACGTCGAGCCGCCGGTTGGCTTTCTTCCAGAGCTCGTCGAGCTCGCGCCGGATGCGGGATACCTCCGGCATCCGGCCTTTCTCGATCAGCAGCTCGAGGAAGTTGTAGAGCTCCGGCTCGGCGCCCGTGACGGCGCGCCGCAGGCCCTCGACCTTTTCGTTGGAGCTGAGGTAGGGACTGAACAGGAACACCTGCAGGTCGCGGTCGCGTTCGACCGCGTCGGCGAACTGGCCGAGCTGCTCCTGCAGCCGGTCGAGGTTCCCCTTCTCCTCCCCGGCGGAGAAGAGGGCCTCGGCGTAGACACGGACGACGTCGGCCATGTGCTCGGGCTCCCCTAGTTCTCCGAGCCCGAGAGGGCGGAGAAGTCGACCTCGCCGAGCGCCTCCTCGACGAGCCGTTTCTGGTCCGCCTCGGTGAGCGTCTTGCGAGTGACTTTCTCCGTTGCCAGGACGGTGAGGTCGGCGACCTCCTTGCGGATCGACTCGAGCGAGCGCCGCGTCTCGGCCTCGATCTCCCGCTGCGCCTGGGCGACCAGCTCGTCGCGTTTCTCGCGGCCCGAGGCGGTCGCCTCGGCCTCCGCGGTCTCCGCCGCTTTGCGCGCCCTGGACATGATCTCGTCGGCCTGCTCGCGGGCCTCGGCCAGGCGGCCGCGGTACTCCTCGAGCAGTTCGTCGGACTCCTTGCGCTGCCGTTCGGCCGCGTCGATCGACTCCGAGATCGTCTTCGCCCGTTTGTCCAGCGCCTCCTGGATTTTCGGGAAGGCGAACTTGGCCAGCACCCACATCGTGAACAGGAAGACGGCCAGCGTCCAGATCATCAGGCCGACGCCCGGTGAGACCAGGAAGCTCCCTTCGCTGGAGGCGACGGGGACCGCCGCTATTTGACCGACCGGCCCCATGCTTACGAGAGGAAGAAGGCGATCAGGCCGAAGATGAACGTGTAGAAGGCCACGGCCTCGGTGAGCGCGAAGCCGAGCCAGCGAATCGATTCGAGCTCGCTTTTCATCTCGGGCTGGCGGGCGACCGACTCGATCTCCTTACCGAAGATGAAGCCGACGCCGATGCCGGCGCCGATCGAGCCGAGCCCGGCGCCGACGCCGAGGGCGATCGCTTTGCCGGCGCCTTTGACCCCTTCGTCGGTGACGGCAGCGATGGGGGACAGATCCATTGAAGACAGTGCTCCTTTTCTTTGGTCAGTGGCTGGCGGAGGTGGCTCCGCCCATGTAGATGGCGCTGAGGATCGTGAAGATAAATGCCTGCAAGGTGACGACAAGGCCGACCTCGAAGACATAGAACGCGAAGGCGAGCGGGAAGGTGAGCGCGCCGAGCGCGGCGATCCCGAGCAGGACGGCGAGCCCGCCGCCCATGAAGAGCAGCAGCAGGTGGCCGGCCAGCAGGTTGGCAAAAAGTCGGACGGAGAGCGAGATCAGCCGCACGAGGTGGGAGATCACCTCGATCACGAAGATCGCGGCGCGGCCGATCGGGCTCATGTTCTCCAGCCCCGGCGGCAGCCAGCTCTTCAGGTAGGCGAAGAAGCCGTGGGCGCGGATCCCTTCGAGGTGGTAGCTGAGCCAGACGACCAGCGTCAGCACCAGCGGGATCGTGATGTTGGCGGTCGCGGCGTAGATCGCGAACGACGGGATTTGGGCGCCGAAGACGTCGAAGGTGTGCTCGGAGTTGACCGGCAGCGGGATGAAGCCGATCAGGTTCGACCACCAGATGAAGAAGAAGAGGGCACCGAGGAACGGGAACCAGCGGGCCGCCACGTCGCTGCTCATGTTGTTGCCGGCGATCGTGTTCTTGGTCAGGTCGAAGGCCGTCTCGACCGCGGTCTGCACCCGGTTGGGGCGCTGCTGCATCCGGTTCGCGATCCAGACCATCGTCGCGATCGTCAGGCCGCCGGCCAGGACCAGGTAGAGGACCGCCTTGTTGACGCTGAGGTCGAGGCTGCCGATGTGCAGCGAGATCCACGGTTCGAGCTTGAACTCGTTCTGCGGCTTGAACTCTTCGTTCTTGCCGGCGTTGCCGAAGATCAACAGGAGGGCGATCGCGATCGCCAGGTATCCCCCGGCGCCGATCAGGACTTTGGTTTTGGTCTTCATCGCGGCTGGACGTTCTGTCCTTCAGGTTCGAGGAGGTAGGCCATTCCCGAGGCGCCCATCGAGATCGTGAAGAGCGCCGCCAGGAGGATCGCCGACGAGAGGCCGGCGGTGCGCTGGGCGATGCCGACGAGCAGCACCACGGTCGCCATCAGCCAGACGCGGCCGAGGGTCGTGGCGGCGATGATGCCCATCGCGCGCTGTCGGTTGCCCGCCTTCAAGGCTTCGCCGGAACGGCGCTGCGCGAGCCACTGGATACCGCGCTGGGCGAGCCAGGCGGCGGCGGCGGCGAGATAGCCGAGCAGCGGGAAGTCGCAAAGCGCGAACACAACCGCAGCGGCGGCCAGCACCAGTAGGTCGACATGCTTGGGAGGAGACATAGTTACGTCCGTCTCGGAGCCCGAGCGGACGCGCGCGCGACTATAGCCGAAGCGTCCGCCAATCGGCTTTCTCATGCGGGTTAGTGCCCCTTGCCACTACCTGCCGGAGGTTTGGGTGGCAGCAGCTCCTCGGCCGGCGCCAGGGCCTCGAACTCGCCGGTTTCGGGGTTGTAGCGGCCGCGCCGCAGCTTGACGATCTCGAGCACGTAGATCAGGTAGATGCTGTAGGCCAGCGCGGCCGCGATCAGGACCAGGATCACCACCGTCCAGAGAGCGTCGAAGTGCCCGTGGTTGTCGCTGTAGGGGATGAAGCGGAGGGCCAGCGCCAGCCCCGACATGACGATCGTCCAGGCGTAGAGGTAGGCGACCGTGCGGCGCTGGCTGAACCCCTTGTTGGCCATCCGGTGGTGGAAGTGCCAGGCGTCTGCCTGGTAGATCGGCTGGCGGTATTTCAGTCGTTTGGCGACCACGAAGCCGGTGTCGAGGATCGGCACCGCGAGCACGAACAGCGGGAAGGCGAGGGCGATCACCGCGTTGGTCTTCAAGGCCCCCTGCACCGAGGCGGTGGCGAGCAGGTAGCCGAGCAGGTTGGAGCCGGTGTCCCCCATGAAGCTCGAGGCGGGCGGGAAGCCGTGGCGCAGGAAGCCGAGCGCGGCGCCCGCGGTGAGCGCCGCCAGCACGCCCGCCGAGTTGCGTTCGAGCGAGAGCGCGATCGTCGCCAGGGTGACCGCGGCGATCGCGCAGACCCCGGCGGCGAGGCCGTCGACGCCGTCGAGGAAGTTGATCACGTTGACCACGGCGACGATCCCGAGCACGGTCAGCGGGTAGCCCCAGCCGTGCAGTTCGAAGCCGCCGATGAACGGCAGCGTGAGGTTGTCCACCCGCACCCCGGCCAGCACCGGGATCAGCGACGCGCCGATCTGGCCGGCCAGCTTCGGCAGGGCGGGCAGGTCGTAGATGTCGTCGACCACCCCGACCGCGGCGATCGCCACGGCGCCGACGAGGATCGAGCGGCTCTCGCCGTCCCCGGGCAGCCAGATCCAGCCCGCCGCCTCGACCGCGATCAGGATCGCCAGGCCGGAGAGGCGCGGCATCGGCCGGTCGTGGAGGCTGCGCTCCTTCGGGTAGTCGATCGCGCCGACCCGGAAGGCGAGCCGCTCGGCGTAGGGCACCAGAAGCCAGGCGATCGCCGCTGCGGCGATGAACGCGAGTGCTGCGTCGGTGGTCGCGGCCAATTCTCGGGAGTCCCGCGTCTGTCGAAGTACAGAGGCCGTCCGGCGATCCGGACGCGCCCAGATTAGGGGTAAACGGCGACGGCGCCGAGCACCGAGTCCACCAGGAAGCCCGGATCGCGCGGATTCCGCACCCCGATCGGCGCCTCGCGCTTGCGCAGCGGCAGCGACTCGGGGTCCTCGAGCACCCGCAGCCTGCCTTCGTGGATCAGCACCTCGTCGACTCCGCCCATGCGGCCGCTGAAGGTCGTGTAGACGGGGGTGCCGAGGGCGACCGCCTCGCGGTTCATCGTCCCCCCCGCGCTGACCACCAGGTCGGCGCAGGCGATCAGGCTCTGGGCGTCGATCGCGCGGTCGGGGATCAGCAGGTTGGCCGCGCCCGCCGCCCGCGCCGCCTCCGCCTGCTCGTCGGTGCGCGGGATGATCACCGCCTGCGCCTTGCCGTCGGCCTCCACCAGCCGGCGCAGGGTGGCGGCGTAGAGGTCGTTGGGGGCGTGGTACTCGGAGGTCTCCGGCGGCGGCCGCAAGACGACGATCACCCTGCTGCGGTCGAGGCCGAGGTCGTCGACGATCCCCTCGTCGGGGACGAAGTCGGCCAGGTAGTACTCCTCCTTGAGGCCGGGGTAGCGGACCAGCTTCTTCGGCTTGGCGCCGATCTTGCGCAGCCGGTCGACCGGGATCGCCTCCGGCGCCAGCACCCGCCGCGCCGCCCGGAAGGCGACCTGGCGCTGCAGGTTGGCGAACTCGTAGTCCTGCATCTGCACGGAGGGGATGCGCAGCAGCCAGCAGACCAGGGCGAGGTCGACCGACCCGTGAGCGAGAGCCAGTTCCGGCCGTTTGTCCCAGACCACCTTGGCCAGCGCCCGCGAGCGGGACCCGAGCGCCCGGACCTTGCCCCACCGCGAGGCGCCGCCGTGCTCGCCGACCACCGTGTAGTGCATGCCCAGCCGGTCGAGGATGCCGACCGTCTGGGCGTACTCGCGGGTGGTGATGAAGACCTCGTCCCCGCGCGCCTCGAGCCGCTCGATGATCGGCCGCAGCACCAGGGGGTGGGCGGCGGCGGTGCAGTCGACCCAGATCTTCATCGGCGCGACCCTAGATGATCGATTCCACCGAGGGGCGGCACCGCGGACGCGCTCAGAAGATCCCGTACTCGCGGACCAGGGGCTCGATCCGGGTCTCGAAGAGGAGCGCCTGCAGCCCCGCCTCGATCTCGCGGCCGAGCCGGCGGCCTTCCTGGAAGGGCACCGAGCCGGCCGCGGTGGCGCGGGTGACGGCGGCGAGCTCGGCGCGCACCGAGGGGTCGGCGAGGAGGCCGAGGAAGCGGTCGTAGGCGGCGACCGCGCGGATCCCCGCGTCGACCGCGCCCAGTTCGAGGAAGGCGGCGGCGACGCGGTCGAGCGAGGGTCGCTCCAGCGATTCGCGCAGGAACGGCTCCATGCCCGCGGCGCGCAGCCGGTGGCAGAGCAGGATCGGCAGGAACCCGCCGGCGAAGAGGATCTTCCGCGAGGTGCGCAGCTTGAGGTCGCGCAGCGCCCACTTGTGGTCCTCGCCGCCGCGCCGCTCCTTGCCGACGAAGTCGACGCAGATCGTCCGCCAATAGCGGATCAGGTCGTTGAGGAAGAAGCGCGGTGGGCGGAAGTCCTCGACCGACTCGTCGAGGTAGCCGCGCAGGACCCGGTCGCGGCAGGTGGCGCGGACCTCCGGGTGGGCGATCCCCACGGACTCGAGCAGCAGCAGCATGCGGCGCGAGAGGTTGGTGTTGTCGTCGGCGTCGAGGCCGATCCGCTCGACCAGGTGGTCGCAGAAGACGGCGGCGCCGAAGATCCCCTCCGCGCCGGGCCCACGGTCGCCGATCGCCAATGCCGCCTCGACCGCCGCGGGCGCCGGCGCGACCGCCTCGCGCGGGGCGCCGGCGACGATCACCGCCCAGTCGTAGTCGCTCTGGTCGGTCACCTCGCCCCTCCCCCAGGAGCCGAAGAGGGCGACGGTCGCGTCGGCGTCCACCGCGACCCCGGCGAGGCGCTCCGACAGCTCCGCCAGGCCCCGCGCGGTCTGCTCGCGCGCCGTGATCAGGTTGGGAAAGCCCGCGTCGCTGCGCTCCGCCAGGTCGTCGAGGGCGGTCACCGGAGCCTCAGTGCATGCGCGGCGGGGCCTCGAGCATCCAGGGCACGTCCCGGCAGCGGTCGAGGAGCGGCGCGAAGAGGGCTTCGTGCGCGGCGCTCAGCGGCACGTGGTGGCGTTCCTCGTCCACCGAGCTGAGGTGCACGTGCCGCAGGCGGGGGGCGAAGCGGTCGAGCAGGTCCTCGCCGACCGCCATCTCGGGGTCGACCGACCAGGCGTGGGCGACGTCGAAGCAGAAGCCGGCCTCGGGAAGCGCCGCGAACAGCTCCTCCAGTTCCTCGCCGACCTGGCCGGAGCGCTTGCGCGAGTCCATGTTCTCGATCACCAGGCGCGCGCCCAGCCGGCGGTAGGTCGCCGGGTCGGCGAGCTGGTCGGGGTGGACGACGATCGCGTCGACGAAGGCGGGCAGGGCGGCGAGGGCGGCGACGAGCTCGGCCTCCGGGAGCGCGCGGTCCTTGCTCGGCGCGTGGACGCTGAGGTAGCGGAAGGGCAGCGCCGGCATCCCGCCCAGGTAGGCGAGCAGCGGGCCGAGCTCCGGCTCGCTCAGCGCGGCCAGCTCGACCGCGAAGCTCGACACCTGGCAAGCCTCCTCGACCGCCGCGTCCCAGCTGCCGCGCAGCTCGTCCATGTAGCCGGTCGAGGCGCCGATCGGGTGGTGGTCGAGCACCGCCGGGCGCTCCGCTAGAAGTACCGAGTTCACGCCGCCCAACCTACTCGGGCGAGTGGACGGGTCCGGGGCGCGAAAACCGCTCAGACCGCGGTCGGCGAGAGCTGCGGGTAGAGCGGGTGGCGGTCCATCAGGGCGCCGGTGCGCTCGCCCAAGGCGGCCTTCTCGGCGTCGAAGTCGGGGCCGAGGGCGGCGGCGATCACCGCGGCGATCTCCTCCATCTCCTCCTCCTTCATGCCCCGCGTGGTGAGCGCCGGGGTGCCGATCCGCAGGCCGGAGGGGTTCATCGGGGGGCGCTCGTCGAAGGGGATCGCGTTGCGGTTGACGGTGATCCCGACCGCCTCCAGGCGGTCCTCGGCGGTCTGGCCGTCGAGCCCGGTCGGGGTGAGGTCGACGAGCACGAGGTGCACGTCGGTGCCGCCGGTCAGGACCGGGATGCCGTTCGCTTCGAGGCCGATCGCGAGCGCCCGGGCGTTGGCGATCGTCTGGCGCTGACGGGCGGCGAAGGGCGCCGAGGCGGCGATCTTCATCGCCACCGCCTTGGCCGCGATCGTGTGCATCAGCGGGCCGCCCTGCTGGCCGGGGAAGATCGCTTTGTCGATCGCTTTCGCGTGCTCCTCCTTACAGAGGATCATGCCGCTGCGGGGACCCGCCAGCGTCTTGTGGACGGTGGTGGTGACGACGTCGGCGTGAGGCACCGGGCTGGGGTGCTCGTTGGCGGCGACGAGGCCCGCGAAGTGAGCCATGTCGACCATCAGCAGGGCGCCGACCGAGTCGGCGATCTCGCGGAAGGCGGCGAAGTCGAGTTGGCGCGGGTAGGCGGACCAGCCGGCGACGATCATCTTCGGCTTGTGCTCGGCGGCGAGCCGCGCCACCTCGTCCATGTCGACCAGGTAGTCCTCGCGGCGCACGTGGTAGGGCACCGGGTGGTAGAGCTTGCCCGAGACGTTGATCTTCATCCCGTGGCTGAGGTGGCCGCCGTGGTCGAGGGCGAGGCCGAGGATCGTGTCCCCCGGTTCGAGCAGGCCGAAGTAGACGGCGTTGTTGGCCTGCGCGCCGGCGTGCGGCTGGACGTTTGCGTGGTCGGCGCCGAACAGTGCCTTGGCGCGGTCGATCGCCAGCTGCTCGCCGACGTCGACCTCCTCGCAGCCGCCGTAGTAGCGGCGGCCGGGGTAGCCCTCGGCGTACTTGTTGGTGAGCACCGAGCCGGTCGCGTCGAGGACCGCCTGGGGGACGAAGTTCTCCGAGGCGATCATCTCCAGGGTGCGCTGCTGGCGGTGCAGCTCCCGCTCCAGCACCGCGGCGATCTCGGGATCGACCTCGGCGAGCGGCGCGGTCTGGAAGTTCTCCGGCAGGTCGGCCATCGCTTGTGGCGACCATAGCAATGGCCTCCGATCCCGGGCCTACGCTGCCCCTGCCCCAGACCCCCGTCCGCCCCCCGTCGCGTTCGCACTTTGCCGCGCATAGCGCGGAGAACTGCGAACTCATCGGGAGGCGCTCCTCGGCGTTCGCACTTTGCCGCGCTATGCGCGGAGAACTGCGAACGCCGAGCGCGAGGCGATGGCGGACGGGTGACGAGACGCGCGGCGCCTGCGCCCGTCCGCCGGTGCGCCGCCGGCGTCGGCGCCCCGCCGGCGTCGGGTGCGCCCTCCCTAGTCGAGGCCGACCGAGGCGAGGGCGCTCGCCAGGTCGCCTTCGGAGATCGCTCCCTGGCGGAGGACCTCCCAATCGCCGCCCGCGTCGATCGCCGCGATGTCGACGACGGTGGAGGGCAGGCCGCTCAGCTCGCCGCCGTCGATCGCCAGGTCGACCGCGGCGAGGATCGACTCGGGGAGGTCGGCGAAGCGGCCCGGCGCCGGCTTGCCGCTGGGGTTGGCGGAGGTCTGGAAGACCGGGCACATCGCCCCGGCCAGCGGCCCGCCGATCAGGCGCACGCCGAGCCGCTCGACGTCCTCGCGGCAGGCGAGCGGGTAGCGGTGGCCAGGGTTGCGGACGATCAGCGTCACCGGACCGGGCAGCAGGGCGCTGATCGCCGCCGCGGCGCGCGGCCCGAGTTCGGAGACCAGCTCCCGCATCGCCAGCGGCGAGAAGTACATGACCGCGGCCGGTTTGCCGTCGTCGCGCCCCTTGATCCGGTGGATGCGGGAGATCGCCGCCGGGTCAAGCGGGTCGCAGGCGAGCCCGTAGACGCCGTCGGACGGGAAGGCGACGACGCCGCCGGCGGCGATCGTCCGCTCGAGCGCCGACCGCGCCGCCGCCGCGCCGCCGCTTTCCAGCGGCACCACCGGCACGTCGGCGCTCACCGTTCCCCCACCACGACGCGCTCGATCCCGGCCAGGTCCTCACGCACCTCGACCTTCGGGAACCCCGCGTCGCGCATCAGCTCGGCGACCTCCAACGCCTGCCCGACGCCGATCTCGACCGCGATCGCGTCGGCGTCCGGGCCGGGCGGACGGTCGCTGAAGGTCGGGCTGAGGCACTCGGGCAGGCCCTCCTGCGCCGGCGCCAGCAGCTCACGGTAGGCGTCGAGGCCGTCGGGCCCGGCGAGCAGCGCCTCGCGCGGCTCCCACCCGGTCACCTCCGGCTCCAGGCCCGCCCATTCGCTTTCGGCCACGTAGGGAAGGTTCGCGAGGACCAGGTCGAAGCGCTCTCCGTCCGGCAGGGTGCCGGGCTCGAAGCGGACCCGCCCGGCGAGACCGAGCCGCGCCGCGTTGGCTCGCGCCACCTCGAGCGCCCCGGGAGAGGTGTCGGTGGCGACGACCTCGGCGTCGGGCAGCTCGTCGGCCAGCGCCAGGGCGATCGCCCCCGAGCCGGTGCCGACGTCGAGCACCCGGGCGGGCCGGCGCTCCAGCGCCACCTCGACCAGGAGCTCGGTCTCCGGCCGCGGCACCAGCACCCGCCGGTCGACCGCCAGCTCGATCCGCCGGAAGCCTTTGGCGCCGACGATGTAGGCGAGCGGCTCGCGCCGCAGCCGCCGCCGCACGAGCTCGCCGAAGCGACGCCCCGCCGCGGGCGGAATCGCCGTCCCCGGGTCGGCGATCAGGCTCGCCCTCCCCAGTCCGCTCGCCGCGGCGAGCAGCAGTTCGGCATCCAGGCGCGCCTCCGGCACGCCCGCGGCGCGCAGCGCGTCGGTCGCCGCGCCCAGCGCCTCGCCGGCCGTCGCCGCGCCCGGCGTCGTGCCCGCGGTCGCGCTCACGCCAGCGCCGCGGCCTCCAGCCGCTGTCGCTTCTCCTCGGCCGAGAGGGCGTTGGTGAACTCCTCCAGTTCGCCGTTCAGCACCCCGTCGAGGTTGTGCGAGGTGTACTTGATCCGTTGGTCGGTGACCCGGCTCTGCGGGAAGTTGTAGGTGCGGACCTTCTCGGCCCGGGCGCCGGTGCCCACCTGGGCCTTGCGCTCGGAGGCGATCTGCGCCTGCTGTTCGGCGATCTGCTGCTCGAGCAGCCGCGCCCGCAGCACCCGCATCGCCTTGTCGCGATTCTGCAACTGGGACTTCTCGTCCTGCATCGAGACGACGATCCCGGTCGGCTTGTGGGTGATCCGCACCGCCGAGTCGGTCGTGTTGACCGACTGGCCACCGGGCCCGGAGGAGCGGTAGACGTCGATCTGCAGGTCGTTCGGGTCGACCTGCACGTCGACCTCCTCGGCCTCCGGCAGCACCGCGACCGTCGCGGTCGAGGTGTGGATGCGGCCCTGGCTCTCGGTCTCCGGCACGCGCTGCACGCGATGGGTGCCGCCCTCGAACTTGAAGACCGAGTAGGCGCCGTCGCCGCGGACTTCGAAGGTGACCTCCTTGAAACCGCCCGCCTCCGAGGGGGACTGGGAGAGGACCGCGGTGGCGAAGCCGCGCAGCTCGGCGTAGCGGGTCAGCATCTTGAACAGGTCGCCGGCGAAGAGCGCCGCCTCGTCGCCGCCGGTCCCCGCGCGGATCTCGACGATCACGTTCTTGGCGTCGTTCGGGTCGCGCTCGACCATCGCCAGGCGGATCTCCTCTTCGAGCGCCTCGAGCCGCGCCGGCGCCTCCTCGACGACCTTGCGCAGCTCCTCGTCCTCGCCTTCGGCGAGCAGCTCGCGGGCGCCTTCGAGGTCGTCCTTCAGCGTCGTGTACTCCTCCGCCGGCTCGCGGGCCTCCTGCAACTGCCGGTATTCGCGCCCGACCTCCGCGTAGCGCTCGCGGTCGGCGATCACGTCGGGGTCCGACATCTGCTGCTCGAGCTCCGCGTGGCGCGCTCGAATCTGTTCCACCAGCTGCTCGATCATGGGACCAACTTTAGGCCGCCGGGAATGGCGGGACGTATGTAAAGGACACTTGACATCTTCCCGAGCGCCGGCTACCGTGCGTAATGTCAAGCACGCTTGACACCAATCAGAAGGGGAAGATGAACAACCGGGTCCGCCGGCTGCGCACCGACCGAGGTCTCTCCCAGGCGGGCCTCGCCGCGGCGCTGTCCGTCTCACGACAGACGATCAACTCGATCGAGCAGGGTCGCTACACGCCGTCCCTGCCACTGGCCATGCGGCTCGCGCGATATTTCGACCGCCAGGTCGAGGAGGTGTTCGAAGATGATCAGTAGAGCTCTGCGCGGCTGCACGACCGGCCGCGGCCGTTGGATCGGGTCGATCGCCTTCGCCGTCTGCGGCGCCATGGTCGTCGCCGCCGAGGCGATCGGCGGCAGCCCCGCCGGGCAGATGATCTTTGCCGTCGCTCTGTTCGGTGGCATCGCCGTGGCCCTGGCGCTCGGCGGTCGCAGCGAATCGATCCGGGCCTTCCGCGGCGACCTCCACGACGAGCGCCTGGACGACATCCAGCTGCGCGCGCAGGCGCTGGCGGGGCGCCTGGTGATCCTCGCCGTCGTGGTGGCGTTCCTGGTCGAACTCTCGCGGGGCCGGTCGGGCGCGCCCTACGACTGGCTCGCCGCGATCGGCGGCTTCACCTACCTCGCCGCCTACGTCTACGGGATGCGGCGCTGACCCCCGGCGGGGGCCGCCGGAGCCGGCCTCAGGCGACGATCTCGATCGTCTGCTCGGAGTGGAGGTCCTCGGGACGCTCGCGGACGAGCACCGCGTTCAGCGAGGCGATCGCCACCGCCAGCTGGTCCAGGTCGGGCTCGCGGGTGGTCAGGTTCTGCAGCATCAGGCCCGGCCACATGATCGCCCGCACCCAGGCCTTGCGGCGGTTCTTGCCCGCCCACTTGATCACCTCGTAGGAGAGCCCGGCGATCACCGGGATGCCAACGATCCGCGAGATCACCAGCCAGTACCAGGCGGGCAGGCCGATCGGCGCGAAGATGAAGATCGCCAGCACCATCACGATCAGCAGGAAGCTGGTGCCACAGCGCGGGTGCAGGCGCGAGTAGAGCTTCGCCCGCTCGGGGGTCAGCTCGTCTTCGGCCTCATAACAGGAGATCGTCTTGTGCTCGGCGCCGTGGTACTCGAAGGTCCGCCGCAGGTCCGGCATTTTCGAGATCGCCCAGATGTAGCCGATGAAGATCCCGGTCCGCAGCAGGCCCTCGACCAGCCAGAAGAGGAACGGCGAGCCGAGCTGGTCCTTGATCAGGCTGGTGACCCCGACCGGGACGACGAAGAAGAGCCCGATCGCGAGGACCATCGAGAAGGCGATCGTCAGGCCCCAGACCCAGCCGCCGATCTCCTCCGGCTCACCATCCTCGTCTTCCTCGATCTGCGCGTTGGCGGAGATCGCCAGGGCGCGGAAGCCGATCTTCATCGATTCGGCGAGGGCGACGACGCCGCGGATCAGCGGCACCCGCCAGAGGCGATGGCGCTTAGCCCATGGGGTCAGCGCTTCGGACTCGACCTCGATCTGGCCCTCGGGTGTGCGGACGGCGACGGCCCAGGTGGAGACGCCGCGCATCATCACCCCCTCGAGCACCGCCTGGCCGCCGACCGGCGCGTCGCGCTTGGCGACCAGGGCGCCGTCGGGCATGCGCAGCGGGTCCCCTCCGTTGGTGCCGCTGGAGGGGGGAGTTTGAGACGTCTGCGCCGAGCCCGCGACGGGGCTCATGGTTGCTACCGCCTGCCGGCCCTGTGCTTGGCGGCGCGACGCTGGAAGCGCTCGACGCGACCGCCCGTGTCGACCAGCTTCTGTTTGCCGGTGTAGAACGGGTGGCACTCGGAGCACAGCTCGACGTGCAGGTCGTCTTTGGTCGACCGCGTGTAGAACTGGTTGCCGCACGAGCAGTGCACGTTCGCGAGACCGTATTCGGGGTGGATTGAAGCTTTCACACCGAGAAGTTTAGAGCAGTGCGCAAGGGGGGTCGGTCGCGGGCACCCGAGCGATCGATTCCACGGCCCCGGCGGCCGCCGCCCGTCCACGGCCCCGGCGCTCCCGCCCGTCCGAGGGAGGCGCGCCCGTCCCACCCTCCACTTCGGCAGGTAGGAGGGAGGGACGGGCGCGCCCTCGCCGTGCGCCCGCCCGCCCGGCGTTCGCAGACATCCGCGCATAGCGCGGATGTCTGCGAACTCACCGGGGAGCCGGCCCGCAATCCCCGGGACGCGGTCGTCCTTTGGTCCGGTTCGGAAGTCGCGGTCGTCCTTTGGTCCGGTAGGCGGACGTTAGGACGACCGCGCCCGGCGGGGCGGACCAAAGGACGACCGCATGCGCCGCGCCGCGGTGGCGTTCGCAGAACTCCGCGCTATGCGCGGATTACTGCGAACTCATCGGGACGGGTCCAGCGGCGTTCGCACTTTGCCGCGCTATGCGCGGAGAACTGCGAACGCACTGGCGCGTCTCGCGACGCTCGGCCACTTGAGCCGCCTCCGACCGGCTCGGGTGAACGAACGGCCGACCCCGACGTTCCCCGCCCGCGCAGGCGCGCCCGTCCCGCCCTCCTACCTGCCGAAGTGGAGGGTGGGACGGGCGCGCGGCCTGGCGGGCGGGCGCGGAACGACGGACGGGACGGGCCCGCCGTCTCGGGCCGCGTCGGGATGAATCCGTTGCCTAGCGGGGCAGCGGGGACGCGAAGCCGTCGATCATCGCGAGCAGGGCGTTGGTGATCTCGGCCCGGCCCGCCGGGTCGGAGGTGCGGGCGAGGAGCATCGCCGCCTCGTCGAGGGCACCGAGCAGCAGGTGAGCGGTGGACTTCACCGGCAGCGGCCGGATCTCCCCCGTCTCGATCGCCGCGACCAGGCTCGCCTCGATCAGCCCGAGGCCGTTGGAGGCGGAGATCTCGCGCCACCGGTCCCAGCCGAGCACCGCCGGGGCGTCGTGCAGGACGATCCGCTGGAAGCCGGGCTCGGCGCACTCGTCGAGGAACGCCGCGACGCCCGCCTTCATCGCCGCCAGCGGGCTGTGCATCTCGGAGTCGAGGACGACGTGCGCGACGCGCTCGGTCGACTCCGCCTCGAGCCGTTCGTAGATCGCCTCGAGCAGCGCCGGCTTGCCGCTCGGGAAGTGGTGGTAAAGCGCGCCCCGGGTCAGCCCGGCGGCGCGGGCGATCTCCTCTGCCCCGACCGCGTCGTAGCCACGCGCGGCGAACAGCTCGCGGCCGGCGGTGAGCAGCGCCTTCCGGGTCGCCTCGGTTCGCTCGGACTGGGTGCGACGCCGCGGTTTCCGCCCCGGCGGCTCCCGTTCCGGCTGTTGACTTTCATTCATGCTGTACGTATGTTAAGGGAATAATGAACAGATGAACAGATCTAGCTGGGTCCTCATGGTGTGAGGGGGAAGCTGGGTCCTCATGGTGTGAGGGGGAAGCTGGGTCCTCATGGTGTGAGGGGGAAGCTGGGTCCTCATGGTGTGAGGGGGAAGCTGGGTCCTCATGGTGTGAGGGGGAAGCTGGGTCCTCATGGTGTGAGGGGGAAGCTGGGTCCTCATGGTGTGAGGGGGAAGCTGGGTCCTCATGGTGTGAGGGGGAAGCTGGGTCCTCATGGTGTGAGGGGGAACAGCTCGGTCTTTCATGGCGCGAAAGGGAGCCTATGTCGGGGGATGTGCGGGAAATCAGGCTTTCGGCGGGGCCGATTCGCTACCGGGAGGTGGGATCGGGGCCGGCGATCGTCTTCGTGCATGGCTACCTGGTCGACGGCAGGCTCTGGGACGGCGTCGTCGAGGCGCTCGCGGACCGGTTCCGCTGCATCGCCCCCGACTGGCCGCTCGGCGCCCATAAGGCGGCGATGGACCCCGACGCGGACCTCTCTCCCCCGGGCATCGCGTCGATCGTCGAAGAGCTCCTCGCGGCGCTCGATCTGGAGGACGTGACGCTGGTCGGCAACGACTCCGGCGGGGCGATGTGCCAGGTCGTCGTCGCCCGCCGGCCCGCCCGGATCGGCCGCCTCGTGCTCACCAACTGCGACACCCACGACAACTTCCCGCCCGGCGTCTTCAAGGCCCTGCCGCCACTGGCCAGGCTGCCGGGCGGCATGCGGGCGGCCGCGGCGCCGTTCCGGATCCCCGCCCTCGCCCGCGCCGCGTTCCGTCCGTTCGCCCGGACGAGACCGCCCGCCGGGCTGGTCGAGTCGTGGACCGAGGGCCCGGCGAACGACGACGCGGTGATGCGCGACCTGACCAAGTTCACGGCCGGCATGGACAAGCGCCACACGCTCGCCGCGGCGGAGAGCCTCAGCGGCTCCCAGTTCCCCCTGCTGCTTGCCTGGGCACCCGGCGACCGCTTCTTCCCGCTCCGCTACGCGGAACGCCTGGCGATCGAAATCGGCGGCGCGAAGCTGGTCGAGATACCCGATTCGGCGACCTTCGTACCGTTCGACCAGCCGCTTCGCCTGGCCGAAGAGATCGCCGACTTTGCGCCGTCGGCCTAGCACCTCACCGAACAACCGTTCGCAAAATCCGCAAACTGCAACTTTTTCGTCCGACCGGGGGGTGAATCTTCATCAAACCCCTACCCAGGACGGAGAGCCATGTCCAAGCAGATCTTCGACCAGGATCGGCCGCGGAGCACGATGGCCCGGCTGCTCGACGAAGCCTTCGCGGGCTGCGACGAGTGGACCATCGCCCCGCCGGTTCAGCGGCGAAGCACGCTCGATTTCAGGCCCCGCATCGCGAGCTCCTCGAGGACTCTCGGCAGAGCCGACGCGGTGCGCTCCCAAGAGTTTCGCGCGCTGTAGAAGTCCGCGTCGTGCAAGAGCACGATGTCCCCGGGGCGGATCCCGTCGGTCGCCCTGCGGGTGATCGACCCCGCGCTCGCCCGCCGCGTCCAATCCCTCCCCCACTTCGACCACAGCACGGGCCGCCAGCCCCGTGAGCGGATCGCCCGCAGGCCGGCGCCGCTGAAGATCCCGTAGGGCGGCCGGTAGTCGGCGATCGCCTGCCCGCTCGCCTCCTCGATCACCGCCCGCCCCCGTTCGGCGTCCTCGAGCAGCGCCCGCGGCGTCAGCCGCAGTTGGTTGCGGTGCCGGTGGCAGTGCAACTCCACACGGTGCCCGGCGGCGACGATCTCGGCGGCCAGCGCCGGGCGTTTCTCCACCTGCTCGCCGGCGAGGAAGAAGGTGGCGCCGGCACCCGCCTCGCGGAGGATCTCCAGCACCGCCGGCGTCCCCTGCGGGTGCGGCCCGTCGTCGAAGGTCAGCGCGACCCCCTCACTGCCCTCCTCGCGCAGGACGATGCCCAGCCGACGCCCCACCGGCGGGACGATCGGCGCCAGCGCCGGTCCGGCGTGGGGCACCGCGACCGCGAGGGCGAGCGCGCCCGCGCCCGCCGCCCGCCGCGCCACCGGCGCGCCGCTCAATGACCGGTTTGGGCGGCGGCCGTTTCGTTGGCGACTTCGCGCGAGGAGCCGGTCGGGCCGAGCCGCTGGGCCGCCTGGGCCGCGTTCGGTGCCGACGTGTCGGGGTCGGTGCCGATGTGGATGCGGCTGGTTACCGGCTGCAAAGGCCGCAGCGGGCTCTCCCGGTGCACGGCGGAGATCACCAGGATCACGGCGACGACGGCGAGGCAGGCGAAGGCGACGGCGCGCGCCGTGCGCAGCCTCCAGACCGGCTCCTGGCGCACCCGCGGCCGCACCGCGAGCGCCCGCGAGGCGATCGAGGGCAGCGAGGCGAAGGAGGAGTCCGGCGAGCTGCGTTCGCCCGCGACGTGGCGCAGGGTCGTCTCCAGCTCGTGGTCGGAATGGGCGACCTCGGCGATGCCGAAGCGTTCGAAGGCGGCGTTGTTGGCGCGCAGGTGGCCCGCCGAGAAGCCGTAGGAGATCACCGGGCAGCCGCGGATGTGGGCCTCAAGCACGGTGAGGCCCGCGGTCGCGTGGATCATCGCGTCGGCGGCCGCCATCCAGTCGCTCATCCGGTCGGTGAAGCCCAGCACCCGGACCCGCTCGTTGTCGGCGAAGCGCGTCTCCAGCCGCTGGCGGGCGGCGTCGTTGCGACCCGCGATGCAGACCACCTCGGTCTCGCCGTCGGCGAGCGCCAGCTCGATCGCCCGCTCCAGGTCACCGACCCCCCAGCCGCCGCCGGACACGAGGACCATGCGCGCGTGCGGGTCCACGCCGAGCGCCTCGCGGGCGTCGCGGCGGGTGCGCGGGGCGAGGAACTCCGGCGAGATCGGCGGTCGCACCCACTCCGCGGTCCCCGGGCCCACCAACCGCTCGACTTCCTCGATCGACTCTGGGTGGGTCACGTAGTGGAGGTCGACGCCGGGGTGGGCCCAGTAGCGCAGCCCGGCGAGGTCGGTGATCGCCGACTGCACCGGGATTTCGAGGCGCCGCTTCTCGCGCAGCATCCCCAGCACCACGGTGACGCCGGGGTAGGTCGAGATGATCACGTCGGGTTCGTGCTCGGCGACGTTGCGCAGCAGGCCGCGCGCCCCGACCAGGTACATCAGCTGCATCGCCAGCCAGCGGGTCGGCGCGAACTTGGCGATCAGCCAGTACTGGATGTCGAAGACCCAGGGGGCGCGGCGGAAGGTGAAGCGCGAGCCGCCCCGCACCACCGCCGAGGTCGCCCTGCCCATCGCCTCGAGGCCGTTGTCGATCGTCACCTGGGCGCCGGGGACCTCCTCTTCGAGGTCGGCGGCGATCATCCGGGCGGGCAGGTCGTGGCCCTCGCCGATGTCGGCGGTGAGGATCAGCACGCGCGGGTCGCGGGCCTCACCGGAGCCGGCGGCGCCCGCGAGGACCGCCCCGGCGGCGTGCCCGTTGCCGTTCAGCGACGGCTTGGTGCCGGGGATCGGGTCCGGCGGGCGGGTCGTGCCCTTGACCCATTCGACGTACTTGCGGACGCCCTCTTTGAAGCTCGTCTCGGCCTTCCAGCCGAGCTCCTCTTCGGCCCGCTTGTTGGAGATCACCTTGCCGGGGAAGTCGCCGGGGCGCGGCGGGGTGTGGGTGATCTCGCAGGTGTCGACGTTTTCCTGCACCCGCTCGGCGATTTCGAGGATCGTCACGATCTCGTCGCCGGAGAGGTTGTAGGTGCGGCCCGCGGCCTGCGGCGCCAGCGCCGCGACGATCCCCTCGGCGAGGTCCTCGACGTAGATGAAGCTGCGGGTGGTCGAGCCGTCGCCGGCGATCGTCAGCGCCTTGCCTTCGAAGGAGAGGTCGGTGAACTTGGCGACCACGCCCGCGGCGCGGGCGCGCGGCCCGTAGGGGATGCCGAACCGCAGCACGGTCGACTCGAGGTCGTAGAGCTCGCCGTAGCCCGCGCAGTAGGTCTCGCCCGCGAGCTTGGTCGCGGTGTAAAGGTGGCGCGGCGCCGGGATCGCGGTTTCCTCGTCGACTTCCTGCTCGGGGCAGTCGCTGTAGACCCAGGTGGTCGAGCCGTAGACGACGCGGCCGACCTTGGCCCGGCAGGCCGCCTCCAGCACCTGCAGGGTGCCGCGCGTGTTGACCTCCTCGGCGAGCACCGGGTCGGCCAGCACGTGGCCGACGTCGGCGACCGCGGCGAGGTGGATCACCGCGTCGCAGTCGCGCATCGCGAGGTCGAGGTTGCCGGGATCGGTGATCGAGCCGGTGAAGGTCTCCACCTCCAGCGGGGAGTGGTACGGGGAGGCGCTGAGGTCGAAGATCCGCGGCGTCACGCCCTTGGCGATCAGCTTGTCGACGACATGGGAGCCGATGAAGCCCCCGCCTCCGGTCACAAGGACCCTCATCCGTTACTCCTTCTCCCCGGCCAGGGCCGCGGCGCGGCTCTCCGGTCGGTAGTAGAGCGGCACGCACCAATGGTGCTCCGCGACCCAGTCGGTATTGGGGAGCTCGTCGGAGCGCCCCATGATGCGGTGGCACGGCTGATCGTAGACCTTGCCGGTGCTCTTCTCGATCTCTTCGAAGACGACGTACTTGTAGAGGCCCGAGGTCATGCCGTCGGGCAGCGCCAGGCGCTCCGGGTGGACGGGGTCGAGGTGCTGCCGCGCGTAATCGTTCTTCCAGGCGACGATCTCCTCCATCCGCTCGGCCTGGACCAACGCCAGGGCGGCGGTGAACTCGTTCATCCGGAAGTTGAGGCCGTCGACCTGATGGTCGAACTTGCCGTAGTTGCGGAACTTGCGGGCGTACTCGATCAGGTCCTCGTCGGCGGAGACCAGCACGCCGCCCTCACCGCTGGAGATCGTCTTGGTCGCGTACAGCGAGTAGACGCCGGCGTCGCCGAAGCTGCCCGGCCGGCTGCCGTTCCAGTCGGCGCCGTGGGCGTGGGCGCAGTCCTCGAGCAGGAAGATCCCGTGCGCGCGGCAGTAGTCGGCGATCCGCTCCGAGTCGAAGGCGAGGTGGCCGCCGACGTGGACGAGGATCGCGGCGCGCGGCTTGTGCCGCTCGGCCTGGCGCTCGAAGTCCTCGAAGGACATGCAGAGGTCGTCGCGGCGGCAGTCGACGAACTCGACCCGGGCGCCGGCGCCGACCGCGGCCAGCGGCGTCGCCATGAACGTGTTGGACGGGCAGAGCACCGTCTCGCCCTTGACCCCGGCGAACTCGAGCGCGGCGAGCGCGCCGCCCGCCCAGCTCGACAGCCCGACGCTGGGCAGCTTGTTCCACTTCGCCCAGCGCTCCTCGAAGGCGGCCAGCTTGGCGCCCTCCGACCACTGCTCGGAGTCGAGAACCTCGGTCCAGAGCTCGAAGAGCCGGGGACGGTCGCGGTGGTCGAAGCCGATCGCGAACTTCGTCACGTCGGGCAGGGATGTCTCGGCGGCGCCCACGGCTGCTCCTTCTTAGGTGTGCTGGGAAACGGTGCTTCGGCGCAAGTTGGAGAAACTGATCGGTCGCCGGAAGGCGGCGCAAGGCTACCAGCGGAACCGGAGAGAACGCTTAAAAAGACGATGAAATCGGGACCGGACGCAGTCTGAAGCCACGTCCGGCGGGAATCGACGGCCTCATCCCTCCTCGCGGGCGGACTCCTCCTCGTGGGCGGACTCGATGATCGCGGCGACCGCGGGCGAGCCCGCCAGCGCGACGATCCCGGCAAGCACGAAGAGGATCGCGGCGACCAGCCCGGCGCCGCCGCCCGGGGTGTCGGACCAGGACTCGCCGAAGATGAGCGGCGCGAGGATCACCGGCACCAGGACCTGGACGGCGAACATCACCGGCGCCACCCGGGTCGCCGGGCGACGGCCGAGGGCGCTCATCTCGCTCAGCAGCGCGAGCCCCTCCGAGGCGGCGGCGGTGGCGAGCCAGATCAGCGCGACGAGCAGCGAACCGGCCGAGATTTCGTCGGTGAGCAGCTTCGAGGCGATCGCCGTCCAGGCGTAGCCGAAGCCGGCGCCGACGACCGCCAGCGTCCCCGCCGCCGTCGATCGGCCGCGGACCGCGTAGGGGGCGAGGATCGGGATCGCGACCAGCACCAGGGAGATCGTGATCGCCGTCGCGCCGGCGTCGGTGGTCGTGCGTTCCGGCGCCGCCCAGGCGATCCCGGCGACGCCGACGACGATCGCCGCCACCGCCCCGTACTCGCGCCGGCCCGGCCTCTCCCCCAGCCGCGTGACGCCGAGAACGAGCAGCAGCACCAGGCCGCAGGCCAGGCAGGGCTGGACGACGGTCAGCGGCGCCAGCAGCAGCGCCGCGATCTCCAGCGGCCAGCCGAGCAGCCCGATCAGGGTCGCCAGCAGCCAGCGCGGGTTGCGGACCAGGCGGCCGAGCAGCGAGACGCGCAGGGCGTGCTCGCTCCCCACGTCGCGCGCCTCGAGCGCCTGCAGGGCGATCGAGGTGTTGTAGAGGACCGAGGCCCCGATCGCGCAGATGATCCCCAGCGCCAGCATGGCGCGAGCCTAGATGGCGGAGGTGTCGGTGGCGGAGGCGTGAGTCGACGACCGCGGATGATCAGCGCCGAGCGCACCCCGTTCCTTCGCGATGCTCGATCTCCTTGCGTTCGTAGTGGACGCCGATTCCTCCTACGGTCAATGCTCCGACCACCAGACACATCAGCACCGCGAGCAGAACCATTTCGGGGTTCGCGCCCAGTGCGCGGAGAGAGAAGTAGCAGGCGACCTCGATCGAGATGCAGACCAGGAAGAGGAGCCCGTATGCCTGGTTCTCGCTCATCGAATCGAGGCTACCAACGGCTCGAAGACAAAAAGATGAGGATGGTCATGGTCACGAGACCGAGCAATCCGCCCGCAGCGGTGTCGCGACGCCGACGCTGCGCGGTCGTCGGGCGGAAGCTGGGCAGGATCTGGCCGAGGAACACGCCGATCGCAAGCGCGGCCGCGATACCCCCGGCGCCGGAGAAGAGCTGGTCTGGGCGGAGGAAGTCGGCGGCGGGCAGCACCCATCCGATGCTGCCCGCCGAACGCGCACCCGTGGCGCGCGGAACGTGCCGACTCTGTGCCTAAGGCGTCAGGTTTCCTGGTACAGCGGCCCGTCGCCGCCCTCGGGCAGGGTGAGGCGGCCGCCCTTGGCGGTGATCGCCCCACACTGCACGCAGTTGGAGGCGGTGACGTGGACGTCGACCTCGGCCTCGCCGCTCTCCAGCTGGTCCTCGGGGATCTCGTAGACCTGCGCCGGGCACATCGACACCCAGGTCTGGGCGACCTCGCGCGGCACGTGGGTCTGGATCCGGACGTGGTTCGGCGCGTCGTCGCGGGTCGCGTTGCCCGAGAGGAACACCGAGCCGAGCTTGTCGAAGGTCAGCTCGTTGTCGGGTTTCGGGTACTTGTCGCCCGCCTTGCCGATTTCGACCGGGACGTCGGCGTTCGCCTCGACCTTCCAGTGACCGCCCGGGAAGTTGCCTTTGGTCGCCACCATCGCGGACGCCATCGCGCCGCCGAAGACGAGCCCCTTGGTCAGCGGCTGTTTCATGTTCCGCGTTTCTTTGAGGTCCTTCTCGATCTCCGACTTGTGGACCATCTCGTCGTAGGCCTCGAAGTTGACCGCGTCGATGTCCTTCTTCAGCGCGTCGACGATCGCTTCCGCCGCGTACATGCCGGCGTGCATCGCGTAGTGGACGCCCGCCAGCTCGGCGATGTTGACCATGCCGGCGCAGTCGCCCGCCATCAGCATCCCCGGGACGGTGAGCCGGCTCGGCATCGCCCAGTAGCCGCCGGACGGGATCGTCTTGGCGCCCCAGCCGACCCGTTTGCCGCCCTCGAGGATCTTCTTGATGAAGGGGTGGGTCTTCCAGAGCTGCAGCGCGTCGTGGACGCTGAAGGTGGCGTCGGTGGTGTCGAGGCCGACCACCAGGCCGAAGCAGACCTTGTCCTCGCCCATCGGGTAGATGAAGCTGCCGCCGGCCTCCTTGTACCTGCCGCTCCAGCGCAGCGGCCACCCCATCGTGTGGATGACCTTGTCGAGCGGCTTCGGCACCTCCCAGATCTCCTTCACCCCGAGCTTCCCACGCCTGTGGGTCGGCACCGTGGAGGTCGAAGTAGTCGTAGGCGGCGTAGCTGAGGTGGCCGATCGTGCCCTCGGCGAGCACCGTCGCCTTGGCGATCACGTCGGAGCCGGGCTCGAAGTTGGCCAGCTCTTCGCCGTCTTTGCCGCGCCCGCGGTCGCCGGAGCGCACGCCCTTGACGATCCGATCCTCGACCAGCAGCTTGGTCGCGGCGGTCTCGGTGAGGATGTAGACGCCCGCTTCCTCGGCTTTCTCGGCGAGGAAGCGACCCAGTTTCGACACCGAGAGGGTGTAGGTGCCCTCTTTGCGGAAGTTCGGCGGCGTCGGTTTGAGCGGGAACGCTTTGCTCTTGGTGAGGAAGTACGTGGCGTCCTTCGTCACCTCCTGGTAGACCGGCGGCCAGTCGGCGGGCGGCAGATCGGGGTAGAGCCGTTCCAGGGCCGACGGGTTGACGTTCGCCCCCGACAGGAGGTGGGCGCCGGCCACTTTGCCCTTCTCGATCACGGCGACCGGGACTTCGCCGAGCTGCTCGGTCAGCTCCGGCTCGTTCTCGAGCAGCTGCATCAGTTTGTTGGCGCAGGCGAGGCCGGCGGGACCACCGCCGACGATCGCGACGCCGACCTCGATCCGGTCCTCGGGCGCGTCGGTCGGCGGACCGATCACCGAGGCCGAGTCAAAGGGCGGCGGGAACTCACTGGGTGGCACTGCCGGCATGGTCTTGGCTCCTCCTGTCGGGGGCGCTGGTGGGGGCTGAGCCGAGGCTCAGCCGCCCTTCTTGGCTTTGATCGCCTCGGTCAGCTTGGGGACGATTTTGTGCAGATCGCCCACCACGCCGAGGTCGGAGAACTCGAAGATCGGGGCGTTCGGATCCTTGTTGATCGCCAGGATGTTCTCCGAGTTCTGCATTCCGACCTTGTGCTGGATCGCGCCGGAGATCCCCGCCGCGAGGTACAGCTTCGGCGCGACCGTCTTGCCGGTCTGGCCGATCTGGGCCGCGTAGGGGTACCAGCCGGCGTCGACCACCGCGCGGGTCGCGGCGACGGCGCCGCCCATCGACTCGGCGAGGTCCTCGGCGAGCTTGAAGCCGTCCGCGGCGCCGAGGCCGCGGCCACCGCCGACGAGGATCTCGGCGTCCTCGATGTTCACGTCGGCGCCGCGCTGCTCGCCGCGCTGGACCATCGTCGCCTTGGTCGACCAGGACGACAGCTCGACCTCGACGTCCTCGACCGCGGCGGTGCCGCCGGTCTCGTTGGCGTCGAAGGCGTTGAGCCGGCCGATGATGATCCCCGGCTCGGAGACGTAGCCGACGTCGGCGATCTCGGAGTCCTGCAGGATCGGGCGCTCGGCGACCAGCTTGCCGTCCTGGACTTTGACGCTGGTGACCTCCATGGTCACCCCGGCGCCGAGTCGCGCGGTCAGGCCCGCGCCGATCTCGAAGCCGAGCAGGCCGCCGCCGAACAGGGCGTAGCCGATGCCGTTGTCCTGGATGACCTTGGCCATCGCGTCGACGATCGGCTGGGCGAGGCCCTCCGGCACGCCTTTGGCCCGGTAGACCTTGGCCGCGCCCCAGTTGCCGAGCGAGGCGGCGGCGTCGTCGGCGACGTCGCCGACCACCAGCGCGGCGGCCTCGCCGCCGATCTCACCGGCCAGCCTGGCGGCCTCGGAGATCGCGCCGAGCGAGTTCTTGTTGAAGTTGCCCTCGTCGTCATGGAGGGCGTAAACCAGGATGCCTGCCATCTAGATCAGTTTCCTCTCGTCCAGCCAGGCGACGATCTTTTCGACCGTCTCGTTGGTGTCCTCGTCCTCGATGATTTCGCCGGCCTCCTTGGCGGGGGGCGGGTTCAGGGCCAGGACCTTGGTCTTCGAGCCCGCCTCGCCGACCTGACCGGCGTCGATCCCGACGTCACCGCCGGCCTTCGCGTCGAGCGGCTTCTTTTTGGCGCCCATGATCGCTTTCAGCGACGGGTAGCGCGGCTCGTTGATCGCGTCGCCGACGCTGATCACGGCCGGCAGCTCGATCTCGACGGTGTCGTAGCCGTACTCGGCCTGGCGCTCGCAGCGGAGCTTGCCGTCGACCACGTCGATCTTGATCACCTGCGTCAGCGACGGCATCTGCAGGTGGTCGGCGACGACCGCGCCGATCGTGTAGCACTCGCCGTCGTCGGACTGCTGGCCGAGCAGGACGAGGTCCGGGCTCTCGGACTCCAGCACCTTGGCGAGGGCGTATCCGGTCGCGCAGACGTCGGAGCCCGCCAGGGCATCGTCGGAGAGGTGGACCGAGCGGTCGGCGCCCAGGGCGACGGCCTTGTGCAGGGCACGGACGGCGGAATCGGGACCCATGGTCACCGCGACGACTTCGTCGACCGGGATCGCGCCACCCTCCTTGATCTGCATGGCCGCCTCGAGGGCGTGCGTGTCGAAGGGGTTGAGGTTTTTCTCGCCGCTGCGATCGAGGCGCATCGTGCTCGGATCAATGCGCTTCTGCACCGCGGCGTCCGGTACCTCCTTGACCAGGACGCAGATCTTCAAGTTCAAGCCTCCTTGGGGAACGGTTCTCGTTAGCGAGGAGGGCCGCGGTTGCGCTTCATAGGCCCTGTCGCGGCCGGCCATGTTATCGATTAGGCCGGTTGACTGACTAGTCAATCAAGGACTATACCCGCTCCGCCGGAACCTGTGCACAGTTCCGTGTAGGCAATTCGCGTCGCGCGCCGCGCGGCTCAGGCGTCGGCGCCGTGGCGCTCGGTGGCGCGCCCGCGAATGAACTCGACGATGTCGTCGGTCCCCGACCCCGGCGTGAAGACCTCGGCCACGCCCAGCTTCTTCAGCTCGGGGATGTCGTCGGCCGGGATCGTCCCCCCCACCGTGACCAGCACGTCGTCGACGCCCTGGGCGTGGAGCAGCTCGACCACTTTCGGCACCAGCGTCATATGGGCACCGGAGAGAATCGAGAGCCCGACCGCGTCGGCGTCCTCCTGGATCACCGTCTCGGCGATCTGCTCGGGGGTCTGGTGGAGGCCGGTGTAGATGACCTCCATCCCCGCGTCGCGCAGGGCGCGAGCGATGATCTTGGCGCCGCGATCGTGGCCGTCGAGGCCGGGCTTCGCGACGACGACGCGGATCTTGCGCGCGGTGGCTGCCGGGGTCACGCCGCGGAGCTTACCCGCGCGGCCTCCGTCGGGCTTCCCGCTCGCGTCGAAAGCCACGATCCGACCAGGATCAGGGCGAGGCCGGCCAGGGCGCCGGCCCCCGGCCGCTCGGCGAGGAACACGACGCCGAGGGCGAGCGCGATGACCGGGTTGATGTAGGTGATCACCGAGGCGCGCGAGGGACCCGCCTCGGCGATGAGGATCGCCATCAGGACCAGCGCCAGCGCCGTGCAGAGGAGCGCCAGGGCGACGACCGAGGCGAAGGCGCCGCCGCTCGGAGCGGCGCCCGGCACCGCGAGGGCCGCCAACGGGGTCAGGACGGCGGCCGCGATCGCCAGGCAGGCGCCCATCGTCGCGATCGGGTCGAGGCCGACGAGCTTGTGCCTGAGGATCAGCGGCCCGATCGAGTAGCCGCAGGCGGCGACCAGCACGGCGCCGATCCCGAGCAGTTCGCCGCCGTTGCCGGAGACGTCGACGCCGACCAGCGCCGCGACTCCCGCGAACCCCACCAACAGCCCGAGCAGACGCGGCCCGGTCACCCGCTCGGAAGGCTCGAGGCGCATGCTGAGCAGCGCGATCAGCAGCGGCACCGTGGCGATCACGATCGCCGCCGTCGAGGAGGCGATGTGCTCCTCCCCGGCCGCGAGCATCGGGAACGGGATGGCCAGCTCGGCGAGCGCGAAGGCGAGCAGCCAGCGCCCGCGACCGCGCAGCGCCGACAGCGTCCCGGCCCGGCGCGCCATCGCCAGGAGGATCGCCGCGGCGAGCGTCACCCGCAGCCAGGCCACCAGCAGGGGCGGCATCCCGCCGTCGACGGCGATCTTGATGAAGAGGTAGGGAAGTCCCCAGAGGACCGAGGTGGCGACGAAGGCGCCCCAGGCCGTTCTGCTCATCCGCCGGGCCGCGGCAGGCGGAAGCGGCGCGGTCCGGAGCGGCGCTCGGCCGCCATCCGGGAGGCGCCGAAGCCGGCGACGGTGGCGAGGATGGTCACCGCGATCGCGGTGAGCCGCCGGCCGAGCCGCTCGAAGCGCAGCGTCTGCCAGCCCTCCTCCTTGGCGATCGCGGCCAGCGGCGGGTCCGGGTTGACGGCGACCGGGTTGCCGACCGCGCGCAGCATCGGCAGGTCCGACAGCGAGTCCGAGTAGGCGTAGGAGGCGGCCAGGTCGATGTCGTGCCGGGCGGCGAATTCCTCCATCGCGGTCACCTTGCCGGGCCCGTAGACGAAGGGCCCGTCGAGCCGGCCGGTGAAGCGGCCCTCGGCGTCGACCTCGTAGCGGGTGCCGATCCCGCCCTCCATGCCGAGCACCGCGGCCAGCGACTCGACCACGTCGTTGCCGGCGGCGCTGACGATGAAGGTCGGCCGGCCGGCGTCCTGGTGGGCGTGGACCTCGTCGAGCATCTGCGGGTAGACGCGCGGCAGGATCGCCGCCATCGTCTCCGGCCGCATCCGCTCCACCGTCTTCGCCGGCACCCCGGTGATCAGGTCGCGAGCGACCCGCAGCACCTCGCCGGTGCGCTCGTCGTTGGTCCCGCGCAGCCGGTAGCGCAGGTGCTCGACCGCCCAGCGCGCCAGCTGCCGCCGGCTGACGATCCCACCCCGCGCCGCCACCCGCGCCGACTGCATCGCGCTCGACCCGGCCATGAGGGTCTTGTCCAAGTCGAAGAACGCCGCGGCCCGGCTCACTGCGTCCTCCGCCGGTTTGCAGGGACCGCCTATGAGGCGGCAACCTCGAGGACGATCGCGTCGCCTTGGCCGCCGCCAGAGCAGATTGCGGCCACGCCCAGCCCACCGCCACGGCGGCCGAGCTCGTGCACGAGCGCGCCGACGATGCGGGCGCCGGAGGCGCCGATCGGATGGCCGTAGGCGATCGCGCCGCCGTTGACGTTGACGTTCTCCTCGCCGATCCCGAGGATCCGCATCGAGCCGATCACGACCGAGGCGAAGGCCTCGTTGATCTCCCAGAGGTCGACGTCGCCCGGCTGCATGCCGATCTTCTCCAGCGCTTTCAGCGCCGCGTTGCCCGGGGTGCGGGCGAGGTAGGCGTAGTCGTCGGCGACGGTCGCGTAGGCGAGGACCTTGGCGAGCGGCTTGCGGCCTTCCTTCTCCGCCCACTCCTCGGAGGCGACGACCATCGCGCCGGCGCCGTCGTTGACCCCGGGCGCGTTGCCCGCGGTGTGGGTGGCGCCCTCGCCGCCCACCGCCCTCAGCTTGGAGAGGGTCTCCAGCGTCGTCTCCGGGCGCGGCGCCTCGTCGACCTCGACCGTGGTGTCGCCCTTGCGGCCCTTGACCACGACCGGGACGATCTCCTCGGCCATCCGCCCCGCCTCGGCCGCCTCGCCGGCCAGCTGCTGGGAGCGGACGGCGAATTTGTCCATGTCGGCGCGGGTGATCTCGAGCTCGTTGGACACCTCCGAGGCCTCGTTGATCATCTGCTTGCCGGTGAAGGGATTGGTGAGCCCGTCGTGGGTCATCGCGTCGAGCGCCTGCACGTCGCCCATCCGGAAGCCGAAGCGCGCGTTCGGCAGCAGGTACGGGGCCTGGCTCATCGACTCCATGCCGCCGGTCACGGCGACCTCGAGGTCGCCGGCGCGGATCGCCTGGTCGGCGAGGCCGAGCGTGCGCATGCCCGAGGCGCAGACCTTGTTGACGGTCTCCGAGGGGACCTCCTTCGGGATGCCGCCCTTGATCTGGGCCTGGCGCGAGGGAATCTGGCCCTGGCCCGCCTGCAGCACCTGGCCGAAGACGACCTGCTGGACCTGCTCGGCGCCGACGCCGGAGCGCTCCAGTGCCGCCTCGATGGCGATACCGCCGAGGTCGGTCGCGTCGACCGAGGACAGGGCGCCGCCCATCTTGCCGACCGGGGTTCGCGCGGTACCAAGGATCACTGAGCTGGACATCTGCAGGCCTTTCCTCTCCTTTTGGTGCGGCCCGCGGCGCGGGCGCCTCGCTCGCGGGACGATACCGGCATCGGCCGCCAGGCCCGCCTGACTAGACTCGCGCCCCGATGCAGGTCGATGTGAGACAAAGCTCACTGCGCGACGCCGACGCGGCCCTCGTCGTCGTCGGGCTCTTCGAGGGCGACTCGCTGCCCGCGGAGGTCGCCGCGGCGCCGGGCGCCGCCGACGCCAAGGGCTCCTTCAAGACGATGACCCGGCTCTACCCCGGCGCCCCCGAGCGGCTGCTGGTGGTCGGGCTCGGGGAGCGCGACGAGCTCGACGTCGAGAAGCTGCGCGTGCTCGGGGCGCTGGTCGCCGCCGAGGCGGCGAAGCTGGAGGCGACCTCGCTGGCCTGGGCCCTGCCCGCCGCCGAGGACGAGGCGGCGGCCGCCGAGGCGATCGTCACCGGCACGATCCTCGGCGCCTGGCGCTTCGACCGCTTCAAGGGCGCCGGGGCCGACGAGGAGCCGAGCGCGGGGCCGGAGTCGCTGACCGTGCTGGCCCCGGCCGAGCTCGCCGGGGTGGTCGAGACGGCGCGCGTCTACTCGGAGGCCGCCAACCGGGCCCGCGACCTGCAGGAAGCGCCCGCCAACTTCGCCCGCCCCGCCGACCTCGCCGAGCGCGCCGAGGAGATCGCCGCCGCGAGCGACAAGGTGAGCGTCGAGGTCCTCGACCGCGAGGCGATCCGCGCCAAGGGCATGGGCGGCCTCGTCGCCGTCAGCCAGGGCGGCCCGACCGACCCGCGGCTGATCGTCCTGCGCTACGAAGGCGGCGGCGCGGGGCCGACGCTGGGCTTCGTCGGCAAGGGAGTGACCTTCGACACCGGCGGCATCTCGCTGAAGCCCGGCGCCGCGATGCACGAGATGAAGTTCGACATGTCCGGCGCCGCGGCGGTGCTCGAGGCGACGGCGGCGATCGCCGCGCTCGGCCTGCCGATCGACCTGATCACGGTGGTCCCGGCGACCGAGAACGTGCCCTCCGGCACGGCGATCAAACCCGGTGACGTCATCACCCAGTACAACGGCAAGACGGTCGAGGTGAACAACACCGACGCCGAGGGACGGCTGATCCTCGCCGACGCGCTCGCCTACGCGATCGAGCTGGGCGCCGAGCAGGTCGTCGACCTGGCGACGCTGACCGGCGCGGTGCTGGTCGCGCTCGGCTCGACCTACGCGGCGGTGATCTCCAACGACGACGAGCTGGCGACCGAGCTGGCCGCGGCGGGCGAGGAGAGCGGCGAGCTGGTCTGGCGCCTCCCCCTGCACCCCGAGTACAAGGCGATGATGAAGGGGACGGTCGCCGACCTCTCCAACCTCGCCAACAAGCGCGAGGCGGGCTCGATCACCGCCGCCGCCTTCCTGCAGGAATTCGTCGACGACACCCCCTGGGCGCACATCGACATCGCCGGTACCGCCTGGGACGTGAACCGCCCCTACACCGGCAAGGGCGGCAGCGGCTACGGCGTACGGCTGCTGGTCCAGCTGGTTCGCGACCTCGTGGGTTGAGCGTCTGCATTTAGACCCGCCGAGCGGGACTTAATGCAGACTGCCGCGCGCTCAGCGGCGTCCGCGGTCGAGCGCGACCACCGCGCCGGAGCGGCGCGGCTCGCCGCCGCGGTAGTTGAGATCCGCGGTGATCTCTGCCTGGCTGATCGCAATCCGCGGGGCGCGTTGCCGGGACCGGTTCTTCTGTCTGCTCGGGGTGAGCCTCATCGTCCCTCCGTTCGCCTGGCGCGCCCGCGCCCGTGCGGCGTAGGCGGGCCGGCTGGAAGCGTTGGTTTCGTCATGCAACTCGACTGTGCCGCGACCCTAGCCGAGTCGGTTGCTTGATGCAACCTTGTGTGCGAAGATCACACCCGTGCTTCGCCGCGACTATCCGGGCCAGGACTGCTCGCTCGCCAAATCGCTCGAGGTGATCGGCGAGCGCTGGTCGCTGCTGATCGTCCGCGACGTGATGGCCGGCAACCGCCGCTTCTCCGGGATCCAGTCCTCGCTCGGCATTGCCCGCAACGTCCTCGCGTCGCGCCTGGAGCGGCTCGTCGACGAGGACATCCTCGAACGGCGCGCCTACCAGGAAAGCCCGCCCCGCCACGAATACTTCCTCACCGAGAAGGGCCTCGACCTCTGGCCCGCGCTGCTGGCGCTGATGCACTGGGGGGACCGCCACTCCGCCGGGCCCGACGGCCCGCCGCTCCGCGTCAGGCACAAGGAGTGCGGCGGCGAGGTGTCCGACCGCGGCATCTGCGAGGCGTGCGGCGAGGTCCTGACCGCCCGCGACGCGGAAGCGGTGCCGGGCCCCGGCGCCGCCGTCTACGAGGGCCACTTCTCCCCCTTCGCTTCGCGGTAGCGTTCCTCTCAACGCAATCCAGAGGAGGGGCGCAATGGCGACTGCTGCGGAAATCGTGACGCGGGGCAAGGTCTTCATCGGCGGCGCGTGGATCGAGCCGAAGGGAGCCGATCCGCTGCCCGTGATCAACTCGGCCACCGAGGAGAAGATGGCGACGATCCCGGGCTGCACCGCGGTCGAGGTGGATCGCGCGGTCGAGGCTGCGCAGGCGGCCTTCGAGGTCTGGTCGCGGACGCCGCGCGCCGAGCGGGCCGAGGCGGTGGCGGCGATCGCCGCCGGGATGCAGGAGCGCGCGGCGGAGCTGACGGCGACGATCGTGCAGGAGCTCGGCATGCCGCAGAAGCTCACCGAGATGATCCAGGTCGGGCTCGGGATCAACCACTTCGCGTCGATGCCGCAGGCACTCGAGGAAATCGACTGGGAAGAGCAGATCGGCAACTCGCGGGTGCTGCGCGAGGCCATCGGCGTGGTCGGCGCGATCACCCCCTGGAACTACCCGCTGAACCAGATCGGCGCCAAGGTCGCGCCGGCGCTCGCGGCGGGCTGCACGGTGGTCCTGAAGCCGAGCGAGGTCGTGCCGCTGAACGCCTTCATCCTCGCCGAGGTGATCGACTCGGTCGGGCTGCCGCCCGGCGTCTTCAACCTGGTCACCGGCATCGGGCCGGTGGTCGGCGAGGCGATCGCCGGCCACCCGGGCATCGACCTGGTCTCCTTCACCGGCTCGACCCGGGCCGGGCGGCGGGTCTCCGAGCTCGCCGCGTCGACCGTGAAGCCGGTCGCGATGGAGCTCGGGGGCAAGTCGCCGAACGTGATCCTCGACGACGCCGACCTCACCCGCGCCGTCCCCGACGGGGTCGCCAAATGCTTCCTCAACTCGGGCCAGACCTGCAGCGCGCTGACCCGGATGCTGGTGCCCCGCGAGCGCCTGGCCGAGGTCGAGGAGCTGGCGACGGCGGCAGCCGAGGCGTTCACGCCCGGCGACCCGTTCGACCCCGCCACCAAGCTCGGCCCGCTCGTCTCCGCGCCGCAGCGCAAGCGGGTCCGCGGCTACATCGCCAAGGGCGAGGCCGAGGGCGCCAAGCTGCTCACCGGCGGCGAGAAGCCGCCCGAGGGCCTCGACCGCGGCTTCTTCGTCCGCCCCACGGTCTTCTCCGAGGTGACGCCGGAGATGACGATCGCCCGCGAGGAGATCTTCGGCCCGGTGCTGGCAATCCAGCCCTACACCGACGAACGCGACGCGGTGCGGATCGCCAACGCGACCGACTACGGGCTGGCGGGCGGCGTCTGGTCCGCGGACGAGGAGCGGGCGATCGGCGTGGCGCGCCGGCTGCGCACCGGCCAGATCGAGATCAACGGCGGCGCCTTCAACCCGATCGCCCCGTTCGGCGGCTACGGCCAGTCCGGCCACGGGCGCGAGAACGGGCGCTACGGCCTCGAGGAGATGCTGCAGGTCAAGAGCCTGCAGCTCTGACCCCCGGCCCCGGCCGTCCCTCGTCGCCGGCATCCCGGCATGGGGGACGGCCGCGGCGGTGGCGCCGGGCCGGGTGGGCCAAGAACCTACGCGGGGAGGGTGAAGCGCACCCGGGTGCCAGGGTCGCCGTCTTCGAGCCAGATGCGCCCGCCGTGGGCCTCGACGATCGCCCGCGAGATCGCCAGGCCGAGGCCGGCGCCGTCCTCCCCGCGCGAGCCGTCGCCGCGGTAGAAGGCCTCGAAGACGCGCTCGCCCTCGCCCAGCGGGATGCCCTCGCCGGAGTCGGCGACCTCTACCTCCACCCCGTCCGGGCCGCCCTTGGCGCGCACCGTGACGCTGCCGTCGGCGGGCGTGTGGCGGATCGCGTTCTGGATCAGGTTGAAGAGCACCCGCTGGACCTTCTCGGCGTCGGCCGCAGCGACGACCCTCCCGTCCGGCAGCTCGGCGGCGAGGCGGATGCCGCGCTCCTCGGCGAAGATCCGGAAGGCGGCGACGGTGTCGCCGATCAGGTCGCCGATCTCCACCTGGCGCATCGTCCAGGAGATGTCGCCGGCCTCGATCCGCGAGAGCTCGAAGAGGTCGTCGATCAGATCGCTGAGCACCGCGACATGGGTGCGCACCTCGGCCAGGTAGCGGTCCCGGTCCTCGCCGGCGACGCCGTCGTCGATCGCCTCGACCAGCAGGCGCAGCGAGGCAAGCGGCGTGCGCAGATCGTGCGAGGCGGCGGCGACGAGGCCGCGGCGCGCCTCCTCCACCTGGCGGCGCATCCGCTCCTCCATCGCCTGGCGCATCGCGATCCCGGCGGCGACCGCGGCGCCGACCACCGCGACCAGCACCCACAGCACCTGTTCGGTGCCCATGTGGTTCGGGATCCCGACCGCGGCCCCGCCAGCCAGGAAGGCCGCCACGGCGATCAGCGCGAGCCGCTTCACGGCCGAAACCGGTAGCCGACGCCCCAGACGGTCTCGATGAAACGCGGCTCGGCCGGGTCGTCGCCGAGCTTGGCGCGCAGGCGGCGGACGTGGACGGTGACCGTCGAGGTGTCGTCGAACCAAGGCTCGCCCCAGACCGTCTCCATCAGCTGGTCGCGGGAGAAGACGCGGCCCGGGTTGGCGGCGAAGAAGGCGAGCAGGTCGAACTCGCGCATCGTCAACGCGACCTCGGACCCGTCGAGGAAGACGCGGCGGCTCGCCGGCTCGACCTGCAGCTCGCCGTGGACGATCGGCGGCTCGTCCGCGGGGGAGGGCGGCGGCGCGATCCGGCGCAGGACCGCCTCCACCCGGGCGACCAGCTCGGCCGGGGAGAACGGCTTGACGACGTAGTCGTCGGCGCCGTGGCGGAGGCCGACGAGCCGGTCGGACTCCTCGCCGCGGGCGGTCAGCAGGATCACCGCGATCGGCGGGCCCGGTCGCTCCCGCAGCCGTTCCATCACCTCGATCCCGTCGATCCCGGGCAGCATCACGTCGAGCACGACGAGGTCGGGGTGGTGCTGGTTGACGAGGTCGATCGCCCGGTAGCCGTCGGGGGCGGTGAACGTCTCGAACCCGGCGCGCTCCATGTAGCGGCCGACGATCTCGACGATCGTCGGCTCGTCGTCGACGACGAGCACGGTCGCGGTCCGCTCCGCGGGGCGCCTAGCCGAAGGTGAAGGCATAGCCTTCCACGCCGGCTTCGGGGATCAGTTCGAGCACGTGGTGTTCCACCTTGGGCAGTTCGACCAGGTTGTAGAGGCGCTGGCCGGTCACCTTGACGTAGCCATTGTGGACGTCGGCGCCGTCGTCGGCGGCGGCGATCGGCCGACCGTCGAGCAGAACCTTGACCCGGCGCGGCCTGCCGGGCGAGCCGAGCACGAGGTAGACGCGCCGGGCACCGAAGTTGAGGTCGAGCCGGGCGCCCTTCCCCGCCGTCACCGGCTGTTCGCCGATCAGCCATTCGCCGCCGTAGGAAAGCTCGCTCGGGCCGGGCCGCCGCAGCGTGAAGGTCTGGCGGCCGGACTTGATCGTGCCGTTGGTGAAGCGGTCGGCGCGCTCGGAGCCGAGGTAGGACTCGGGCGTCGTCACGCCCCGTTCGGCGGCCATCCCGTGGGCGCCGGAGCGCCCCTTGCCGGGCGGGTGGCCGGCTTCGGCGAGCAGCTCGCGGATCACCTGTTCTTTCTCGCCGTACTGGCCCTCGCCGAAGTGCGCGTAGCGGACCTTGCCGTTGGCGTCGACGAAGTACTCGGCGGGCCAGTAGAGGTTGCCGTAGGCGTTCCAGGTGCCGTCTTCGTTGTCCTGGACGACCGGGTACCGGATCCCGTCGGTCTTGATCGCTTCCTGCACGTTGGACGCTTCGCGCTCGAACGGGAACTCGGGGGTGTGGACGCCGACGATTTCCAGGCCGTCGGCGTGGTAGCGCCGGTACCAGGCGTTCAGGTAGGGCAGCGTGCGGATGCAGTTGATGCAGCTGTAGGTCCAGAAGTCGATCAGGACGACCTTGCCGCGCAGGCCCCGCATCGTCAACGGTCGGCCGCCGGGGGTGTTGAACCAGCGGCCGGGGTCGACGAATTCCGGCGCGGTGCCGATGTCGTTCAGCGGCACGGTCCCTTCCTGCTCGGCGGTCAGCCGCGATTCGCGCGGTTCGCCTTCGAAGCCCTTGTCGGGCTTTTCGCCGTACAGGGCGCGCCGCTGTTCGAGCTGCCGGCGCGCTTCGGCTTCCGCCGCCTTGAGGCCGATCCCGCCGCCGTGTCCCCGACCCCGGATTTCGGCCAGCGCCAGCTGGGCCGTGCGGCTCTTTTCGATGCCTTCGGCCGGGTTGGTGAGCCAGGAGGGCAACTGCGCGGTGACCTTCGACTGGAAGGTCGTGTCGTAGCCCTGCCACATCGCCACGGCGACGAGCACCATCACCGCGCCCATCGCCATCTGGAAGGCGCCGCTGCGGCGCGCCAGCGGCGCGGCCAGCCGGCGGCCGCCGAGCATCAGCAGGTAGAGGACCAGCGCCGAGCCGATCGCGTAGGCGAACACCACCGCCAGCCGGCCGGCGTTGAAGGGCTGGGCGGCGGAGGCGGTGAGCACGGCGGCGAGGATCGGCCCGGCGCACGGGGCGTAGAGGACGCCGAGGCTGAGGCCGAGGCCGACCCCCGACCAGAAGCCGTCCCCCGCGTCCCGCACCCCGACCCGCCCCGCGAAGCGGGAGCCGAGCGCCTCGACCCGGGCCGCGAGGGGCGGGACCAGCAGGACGATGCCGAAGCCGAGCAGGACCGCGATCGCGATGTTGCGCAGCAGGTCGTTGGGGAGGCCGAGCGCGTCGATCACGTAGACCAGCGCGAAGAGCACGAAGGTGAAGGAGACGACCAGCCCGGCGACCACGCCGAGCGGGCGGCGGCGGCCGCCGGTCGCCCCGGCCGAGAGCGCGATCGGCAGCACCGGCACCACGCACGGCGAGATCGCCGTCGCGGCACCGGCGACGAATCCGAAGATGATCAGCAGCGCCATTCGCTCAAGCCTTCCAAGACTTTCTTACGGGACTGTGACGCCCCCGGCTCACCGGCCCCCGCCACCGCCGGCGTTCGCAGTTCTCCGCGCATAGCGCGGCAAAGTGCGAACGCACCGGGGCGCGGCGGGCGGCGTTCGCAGTTCTCCGCGCTATGCGCGGCAAAGTGCGAACGCGTCGGGGCGCGACCGGGGAGCGCCACGCGGAGAGCGCTACGCAGGGGACGCCGCGGGGACGTGGCGCCTGGGTCAGCTGCGGGGCGGGATCGCGGTGATCGCGCCGTCGGCCAGCTCGGTCAGGGAGCCGGCGCGGCCGACGTCGCCGTCGATCCCGAAGTGGCGGCAGATCGTCAACTCGTGCTCGCGCAGCAGCGGCCGGGTCGGGTCGACGACCGGGGCGCCGCGCAGGCGCTCCTCGTCGACCGCCGCCCAGACGCCCACCCCGGCGGCGCCGGCGCAGACGTCGACCGGCACGGCGACGACGCGGCCGCCGCGGCGCCGCCCGCCGCCCAGCTTCGCGACCAACCAGGTGGGATCGTGGGAGGTCGAGTCGATGTAGACGCTCTGCACCTCGCCGACCTCCTCGCCCTCGAGGTCGGCGAGCGGGCCGCCGACCCAGCCGATCGCCTCGCGGAGCGGGACCGGCTCAGGCATCGGTGTGCCGCTCGAGCAGCTCGCTCGCGGCGCTCGCGGGGTCGAGCTCCCGCTGCACCACCCGCTCCAGCAGCGCCGCCGTGTCGGCGTCCTCGGCCGCCCACTCTTCCAGCCGCCGCCGCATCCGCGAGGCGGCGATCCCGATCACCTCGCTGCGCAGGTTGCGGGCGCGGCGCTCGGCCAACGTCCCCTGCGCCTCGATGAACTCGCGGTGCTCGTCGATCTTGCGGGCCAGCTCGTCGACCCCCTCGCCGCGCGCCGCCTCGGTGCGCAGGATCGGCACCTGCCAGGTGCCGGGCTCGTGAGAGAGGGCGAGCACGCCGCGCACCTCGCGGACCATCGTGTCGGTCATCGGGTGGTCGGCCTTGTTGACGACGATGATGTCGGGGATCTCCATCACCCCGGCCTTCAGCGCCTGGATCGAGTCGCCGGAGCCCGGCATCAGCGCGAGGATGATCGTGTCGGCGTGGTCGACGATGTCGATCTCGGCCTGGCCGACGCCGACCGTCTCGATCAGGACGTCGTCTTTGCCCGCCGCGTCCATCACCAGCGCCACCTGCAGGGCCGCCTCCGAGAGGCCGCCGAGGGCGCCGCGGGAGGCCATCGAGCGGATGAACACGCCGGGGTCGAGGAAGTGCTCGGAGAGGCGGATCCGGTCGCCCAGCAGGGCGCCGCGGGTGAACGGGCTCGAGGGGTCGATCGAGAGCACGGCGACCTCCCGCTCGGCCTTGCGCATCTCGGCGGTGAGCGCGCCGATCAGCGTGCTCTTCCCCACCCCGGGCGGTCCGGTGAAGCCGACGATCCGCGCCTTGCCGGTCCGCGGGTAGACCTCGCGGACGAGCTCCCAGCCCGCCGGGTCGTCGGACTCGATCAGCGTGATCGCCCGCGCCAGGGCACGCTTGTCGCCGGCGATCAGCCGCTCGGCCAGCGGGGCGTCTCTCGCAACGTCCGGCACGGGAGGGCAGTCTAGAGTTGCCCCCGCGTGCTCCGCTTCCTCGCCCGCAACAGGATGCTCACCTGGCGCTACGCGCGGCTCGCCTGGCGCTATCTGTGGCGCCGGCTCCTGACCCCGGCCGGGCGCCGCTGGCGCACCGACGGCTTCCTCTTCTTCGGCCGCGGCCTCGAAATCCAGATCGCGCCGCGGGCGCGGGTCGACTTCGGCCGCTTCGTCTGGATCGGCGACCGGACCAAGATCCGCTGCCACGAGGGGGTGGTCGAGATCGGCCCGAAGACGGTGCTCGGCCAGGAATGCACGATCACCGCCTACCAGCGCATCCGGATCGGCGAGCAGTGCGTGATCGCCGACAAAGTGATGTTCATCGACTTCGACCACGGCGTCGTCGAGGTGGAGCGGCCGATCCGCCTGCAGGGGATCTACAAGCGCGACGTCGAGGTGGGCTCGAACGTCTGGATCGGCTACGGCGCCTGCATCCTGCGCGGCGTCCGGGTCGGCGACAACTCGGTGATCGGCACCAACACGGTGGTCACCAAGGACGTCCCCGCCAACGCCGTGGTCGGCGGCATCCCGGCGCGGGTGCTGCGCATGCGCGAGGCGCCGGGCGAGCTGCGCTGGGCGCGCCCGGTCGAGCCCGACCCCAAGGCGCCGACGACGTTGCAGCCGCCCGCCGAGCCGGAGACGGGCGGCGAGCCCGTCCCCTAGCTCGCCGCCTCCACTGCAGGGTGCGAGCGGGGGCGCGTCCGGCGAGACAGGTCCGGCTAGCCGCGGTCCTCGCCGGCCTCCCGCGCAAGCTCGGCGCGCACCGCCGCCGTGCGCCGCTCCACCATCTCCGTCCCCATCCGCAAGAAGCCGGTGATCAGCTCGAGCTCGGCCACCGAGTAGCGCGAGAGGGCCGGGACGGACTCCTCGGCCAGCGGCCCGTACAGGTGGCCGGCGCGCTCCTCGAGCAGGTCGGTGATCTCGACCAACACCCGACGGCGGTCGTCGGGGTCCGGCACCCGGCGCAGGTAGTCCTTGGCGACCAGGCGGTCGATCACCGCGGTCACGGCCCCGGTGCTCAGCCCCGCCTCCGTCGCCAGCCGGCCGGCGCTGACCGGCCCGAGCCGCTCGATGACGTCGAGGCAGCGCGAGTCGGTCCGGTTGACGCCGAGGCACCGGGCCGCGGCGTCGTCCATCTTGTCGGTGGCGAGCTGGTTGGCCCGCACCGCCCCGATCAACTCCTCGATCAGCTCGCTCTTCGTCTTGCGCGTCATCTGCCCGTTCGTCTGCCGCGATCCGCCCGGCCCCTCGACGCTTGTCCCCCATACGCGGACAAGCCTGATGGCGGGCCCCCTCGTCTGTCGTGTTTCTATGTTACCTTGATTTTCAAGATACTTGAAAATCGAGTAAATCTTGGGAGGTGGCGGTGACGGGCGCAAACGCGATCGAGGCGGTGGAGCTGCGGAAGTCCTACGGCGAGGACGTGAAGGCACTCGACGGGCTCAGCTTCTCGGTGCCCGCCGGCACCGTCTTCGGCCTGCTCGGGCCCAACGGGGCGGGCAAGTCGACGACGGTGAAGATCCTCACCACCCTCGCCCACCCCGATGGCGGCGAGGCGCGGGTCGCGGGCTTCGACGTGCTCGGCGAGCCGGCCCGGGTGCGGGAGTCGATCGGCGTCGTCTCCCAGGCGGGCGGGCTCGACCAGGAGGCGACCGGGCGCGAGAACCTGCGCCTCCAGGGCCAGGTCTTCGACATGGGCGGCAAGGGGCTGGAGGCGCGGATCGACGAGCTGCTCGGCCAGTTCGGCCTCGCCGACGCGGGCGACCGGCTGGTGCGCGAGTACTCGGGCGGCATGCGGCGCCGGCTCGACGTCGCCCAGGCGCTCGTCCACAAGCCGCAGGTGCTGTTCCTCGACGAGCCGACCACCGGCCTCGACCCCGAGGTGCGGGCCGAGATGTGGGACGAGATCGCGCGGCTCGCCGGCGAGGGGCTGACCGTCCTGCTCACCACCCACTACCTCGAGGAGGCCGACCGGCTGGCGGCGCAGCTGGCGATCGTCGACCGCGGCCGGGTCGTCGCCGAGGGCTCCCCTGACGCGCTGAAGCGCGAGCTGCGCGGCGACGCGATCCATGTCGAGCTGGGCGGCGAGAACGTCGCCGAGGCGACCGTGCGCGAGGCGCTGGCGCGGGTCGACGGCCTTGACCAGGTCATCTACGACGAGAACCGCACCCTCCACGCCCGCGCCGAGGACGGCGCCCGGACCGTGCCTGCCGTGCTGACCGCGCTGGAGGGCGCCGACCTCGAGGTCGCCTCGGTGACCGTGGCGCGACCCTCGCTCGACGACGTCTACCTGCGCTTCGCCGGGCGCACCTTCGGCGCCGCCGAAGGCGAGGAGCGACGCGCCGAGAAGGCCGAGGAGCCGGTGCGATGAAGGCCCTGCGCGACACCCGCCACATGACCGTCCGCCACCTGATGGCGCTCTGGCGCCAACCGTGGTGGATCGCCGTCTCGCTGGTCCAGCCGGTGATCTGGCTGCTGCTCTTCGGGGCGCTGTTCAAGGCGGTCACCGACATCCCCGGCTTCGGCTCCGACAACTACATCCAGTTCCTCGCCCCCGGCGTCGTCGTGATGACCGCCTTCTTCGGCGCCGGCTGGACCGGCATGCCGGTGATCGACGACATCAACCGCGGCGTCCTCGACCGCTTCCTGGTCAGCCCGGCGCGGCGCAGCTCGCTGATCTCCGGGCGCCTCGCCTCGAGCGCCCTGACCACCGCGATCCAGTCGGTGATCATCGTCGTGCTGGCGTTGATCGTCGGCGCCTCGTTCTCCAACAGCGTCGGCGGCGTCGTCGTCCTGATCGTCGTCTCGGTGCTGCTCGGCTCGGCCTTCGGCTGCCTCTCGATCGGCCTCGCCCTGCTGGTGCGGCGGGAGGAGACGCTGATCGCGACCGTCCAGTTCCTGCTCCTGCCGCTCTCCTTCATGTCGGTGACCTTCATGCAGAAGAGCCTGATGCCGAGCTGGATGCAGACCGTCTCCAAGTTCAACCCGCTGAACTGGGCGGTGGAAGCGGGGCGCGGCGCGGTCACTCCGGGCCCTGACTGGGCCGCGATCGCCGGCAAGACCGGCCTGCTGGTCGCCTTCCTCTGCCTCTGCGGGTTCTTCGCCGTGCGCGCCTTCCGCACCTACCAGCGCGCCGTGTAATCCGGGCCGCGCATCAGGAGCCGCGCTTGCTGAGTTCGGGGCGCCAGGGCGACCACAACTCAGCAATCGACGCCAGGCGCGGTCAGCTTTGCGCGCCGAGCCGGTGCACGCCGCGCTCGGTGACCGCCCAGATCCTGTCGCCGGAGGAGGTGTAGAGCTCCCCGGCGACGACGCCTTCGGCACCCAGCTTGCGCAGGGCGTCGGTGACGGTGGCGGTGTCGCGTTCGAGCGAGGTGGCGATGGCGATCGCGGTGCGGTCCTGGTCGGTGCGTCCCGGCTGGGCGAGGACGGCGAGGATCGAGGCCTCCTCGGCGCTCAGTTCGCCGGTCGCGGGCTCGGTTGTCGGGCTCGACGCGCCCGCCTCCCCCGCCGCCCGCGGCGCGTTGATCGCCTCGGCTCCGTCGGCGGCGAGCGGCGGCGCCTCGACAGTGGCGGGCGGGCCCGAGTCCGGGCTCGCGGCGGGGGAGCCCGGCACCGGCTGCGCCGCGAGCTCAGCTGTGTCGGGCTCGGACTCCTCCCCGCCCCGCCTGCGCCGCACGAACGCCGCCCCGGCGACCGCCCCGACCGCCAGGCCCGCGAGGGCGAGGCTGCGGCGCTGATCGCTCAACCGCTGCAGCGGGGTGCGGTCGGGCTTGCGCTTGAGGGAGGGCACCGCCGCAGATTAGCGAGCGTGCCTTGAACGCAGGTGAAGCGTTCGCGACATGCGGGCCTGGGAGCCCTCAGGCCGGGTCGAGGGCGACGCCGACCAGGTCCTCGTAGACCGCGGCGGTGCGGGCGGCGACGCCGGCCCAGTCGAAGCGCAGGACGTGCTCCTTGGCTTCGGCCACCAGGTGGGCCTCCAGGGCCGGGTCGGAGAGGACGCGGATCGCGACCTCGGCCAGCGCCTCGGGGTCGCGGGCGCGGAAGCGCAGACCCGCCGCCTCATGGGGCACCACCTCGCGCAGGCCGCCGGTGTCGGCGACGATGCAGGGGCAGCCGGAGGCCATCGCCTCCAGGGCGACGAGGCCGAACGGCTCGTAGATCGAGGGGACCACCGTGAGGTCGGCGATCGCGTAGAGGCTGCGCAGCACGTCGTCGCCGATCCAGCCGAGGAAGGTGCCGTGCTCCATCAGCCCCAGCTCTTCGGCCTGGCGCTTCAGCTCCTCCTCGTGGGTGCCCGAGCCCGCCACCAAAAAGCGCGTGCCCGGGACCGCCTCGATCACCTTCGGCATCGCCTCCAGCGCCAACTGGAAGCCCTTCTCGTAGACCAGCCGGCCGATCAGCAGGACGAGCCGCTCGGCGGGCGCCGCGAACTGCCCGCGCAGGCGCGCCAGCTCGGCGGCCCCGGGGCGCGGCAGGTCGTCCGGGTCGATGCCGTTGGGGATCACCGTGATCCGCCCGGCGGCGACGCCGAAGACGTCGGCGACGTGGTCGCGCATGAACGCCGAGCAGGTGATCACCCGCTGCGCGCGGTTGACGATCCAGCGCTCGACGCCGTGGATGTAGGACTGCGGGTGGTCGGTGACCCAGCCCTGGTGGCGGCCGTACTCGGTGGCGTGGACGGTCGTCACCAGCGGCGCGTCGAAGCGGCGCGCCAGGTGGTCGCAGGCGTTGGCGACCAGCCAATCGTGGCCGTGGACGAGGTCGAAGTCGACACCGTCGCCGAGCTCCACCCCGGCGGCCAGCATGTCGGAGTTCATCCGCTCGACCCAGGCGACGAACTCGCCGAGGTCGGTGGGCCGGGTCGGCTCGCGGATGCGGTGGACCGCGACCCCGCCGACCTCCTCGGTGGCCGGCGACCCCTCGCCGCCCCGGGTGAGGACGTGGACCTCGACGCCGCGCCCGACCAGCGCCTCCGACAGCTTGCGCACGTGGCGCGCCAGGCCTCCCTCGATCAGCGGCGGGTACTCCCAGGAGAGGATCAGGACGCGGGTCACGGGCGGGCTCTGCTCAGGGGCGGTGGCTCAGGTTTCGAGAAGCGGGGTCAGGCTCAGGTCCGGTGCGAGCGAACGCATGCGCGGATCGATGTCACGATCGCATCCTATGGCCTCATACAGCGCCGCCGAGTGGTCGGTCGCCCGCTGCCAGGCGTAGTCGCCCGCCTGACCGCGCCGGTCGAGAAAGGCCCAGTCGCTCGCCTGGGCGCCGAGCAGCTCGCGGGCGGCGCGCTCGGCCCGCCCGCCGCGCAGGCCGGAGCGGACCTCGCGCAGCAGGCGCAGCTCCAGCCGCCGGGTCGCCCAGGCGAGGTCGGCGACCGGCGGCGAGTCCCAGGTCGAGAGGTCCTTGTCCTCGCCCCAGCTGGCGCGGCGCAGCGGCCGCCGCTGCGGCTCGTGGTCTTCCAGCGCCCGGGGGACGGTCACCAGCCGCACCCCCGCCGCGGCGGCACCCTCCAGCACGGAGGCGAGCCACAGCGGCCCCTCCGACCACCAGTGGCCGAGCAGCTCGGTGTCGATCGCGAAGACGACCAGGCCGCGACCCCCATGCTCGGCGGCGTGGTCGCGCAGCCGCGCCGCGATCGCGGCCAGGAAATCGTCTGCCTGGCGCCGCGCCGCCGCCGCCGCGGCCGCCGGGTCGTAGGCACCGCCGCCGATCCGCCAGAGCCGCATCCCGCGCAGCGATTTGCCGTCGAACTGGGCGTAGGCGGGGTCGGAGGGGTAGCCGTCGAGCGCCCAGAGCCAGGAGATCGCCTCCCAGTCGATCGGCAGCGCCACCGGGCCCGCCGCGGTCGCCACCGGCCGCAGCGCCGCGAGCGGCTCCTCGTGGGCGCTCTGGTCGACGCAGAACCACTCGACGCCCGCACGCGCCAGCTCCCACTCCAGCCCCGGGTCGTAGGCGCACTCGGGCAGCCAGAAGCCGCCGTCCCAGCCGAAGCGGCGGCGGTGCGAGCGGATGCCGGCGTCGAGCTGCAGCCGCAGGCCGGCGTCGGTCGCCAACAGCGGCAGCAGCGCGTGGGTCGCCGCCGAGGTCGCCAGCGCCACCCGCCCCTCCGCCGCCGCGCGCCGGAACGGCGCCAGCGGGTCGCCGTCCGCGGCGTCGAGCAGCTCGAGCGCGTGCGCGTAGCGGTCGCGCTCGGCGGCGCAGGCCGGGCGCTCGGCCTCCCCCACGTCACCCAGGTCCGCCTCGGCGGAGCCGATCCGAAAATCGAGCAGGAAACGCCGCAGCCGCTCCGCCACGCCCGCGTCCTCGAGCTGGTCGGCGAGCACCGGCGTCACCGTCATCGTCAGGTCGCGGGCCACCTCGAGCACCGGCAGGTAGGAGCGCACGACCGCGTCGAAGAGCCACTCCTCGCCGAACGGGTAGGTCCCGAAGCCCTCCACGTAGGGCATGTGGGAGTGCAGGACGATCGCCAGGTCGCCCGCGGTCCGCGCCGCGCCGGGTCCGGCCGCGCCCCGGGCGCCGGTCGCCGTCTCAGGGCCGGCAGACGGCAAGGAAGTCGAGCGCGCGGTCGAGGTCCCCGCTCGCGAGGCGGAAGTCGGAGGCGGCGATCGCCGGCGTGAAGCGGTCGTAGAAGGGCTTGGTGAGGCCGAGGCGCGCGTGGACCGAGTCCCAGCCCAACCGCAGCGCCCAGCCGTGCACGCGCAGCTTGCGCGCGTGGTGCAGGCCGAGCAGCTCGACCCGGCCGAAGTGCGCCTCGCAGAGCTCGCGGAACTCGGCCGCCCGGTACTCCTTCAGGTGCCAGGGGTTGTCGGACTTCTCGGCGCCCGCCGGCGCCAGCGTCAGCAGGTTCGGGGTCGAGACGTAGGCGACGCCGCCCTCGCCGACCATCGACCTGAAGTGCTCCAGCACCGCGCCGGGGTCGGGCACGTGCTCGATCGTCTGCAGGAAGACGACCGCGTCGCAGGGCTCGGCGAAGGTTTCGACCAGGTCGCGCGCGAAGCGCAGGTTGGGTCGGCGGTAGCGCAGCCGGGCGTGCTCGTGGGCCTCGGGGTTGGCGTCGACGCCGACCACGCTCGCGGCGCCCGCCGCGGCCAGCAGGTCGGAGCCGTACCCCTCCCCGCAGGCCATGTCGACGACGCGCAGCCCGCCCACCCGCGCCGCGATCCACTGGTAGACCGCCAGGTGGCGCCGGAACCAGTAGTTCTCGGCGGGCACGTCGGGCAGCGTCCGCTCGCCGGTCAGCGGCAGCGGCGGCACGCCCTCGGGCTGGTTGGCCTGCAGGATCTCCTCGGTCACGCGCCGCACCGTATTGCAGCGGACCCATAGAGTCCCGGCCCGATGCCAGCCTCGCCGACCGCCACGCCGGAGCACATCAAGGACGTCAACACGCGCTACCACGACGCCGCGGCGCACGAGTACGACTCCAAGTGGGGGATCGATTTCGGCGGGATCGGCCAGGACCAGGTGCGCGGCAAGCTGGTCAAGGCGCTGGGTGGCGACGACGGGCGGACCTTCGACGAGGCGCTGGAGATCGGCTCCGGCACCGGCTACTTCTCGCTCAACCTGGTGCAACTGGGGATCGTCGGCAAGCTGACCGCGACCGACATCTCGCCCGGGATGCTGACCCAGCTGGCGAGCACCGCGACGGCGCTCGGGCTGCGGAACGTGACCACCGTCGTCACCGAGGCCGAGCGGCTGCCCTTCGAGGCGGAGAGCTTCGATCTGATCATGGGCCACGCCGTCCTGCACCACATCCCCGACCTCGACCGCGCCTTCGCCGAATTCCGGCGGGTGCTGCGGCCCGGCGGAACGATCGTCTTCGCCGGCGAGCCCTCCCGCTACGGCGACCGCCTGGCGGCGCTGCCGAAGCGCGCCGGGACGTTGGTCGCGCCGGCCTGGCGCCGCGCCGTCGGGGCGCGCCCGCGCGCCGTCGCCGAAGCCGACCAGTCCGAGGGGCACTCGCTGGAGGGCGAGGTCGACGTCCATGCCTTCGCCCCCGCCGACCTGCGGCGCCTGCTCGAGCGGGCGGGCTTCGAGGAGCGCCGGGTCGGCGGCGAGGAGCTGCTCGCCAACGCCTGGGGCTGGGGGCTGCGGACGGTCGAGTCGAGCGCCGAGCCCGACACCGTCCCCTTCCGCTGGCGTCGCTTCGCCTTCCGCAGCTACATCGCCCTGCAGAAGGTCGACACGCGGCTGCTCGAGCCGCGCCTCCCGGCCGAGCTCTTCTACAACCTGCTGGTCTCGGCGCGCAAGCCGAGCTAGTCGGGCGCTCGGCGCACCCGGAAGAGCCTGGTGCGGGCATCGATGCCCTTGAGGCGGCGCTCGCCGGCGAACGAGTAGGCGAAGCCCTCCTCGCCGCTCGCCTCCCGGGTCGGGGTGTCCAGCAGGACGCTGCCCGGGCGGGCGATCCCGGTGATCCGGCTCGCCAGGTTGACCGAGCGCCCGTAGTAGTCGCCGGCCTGTGGCAGGGTCGGCCCGGTCGCGATCCCGGCCCGCAGCACCGGGAACTGGTCGCCTTCGGCGGCCGCCGCGGCGACCAGGTCGAGCGCCGCCTCGACCAGCGGCCGTGCCTCGGTCGAGATCAGCATCACCTCGTCGCCGATCGTCTTCACCAGGCGCACCGGGGCGGCGACGACGCTCGTCGCGAGCTCCTCGAAGCGGCCCGCGACCTCGCCCAGCTCCTCCGGGGCGATCTCCTCGCCGAGGCTGGTGAACTCGACCAGGTCGGCGAAGCAGATCGAACGCTCGACGGTGCCGCCGATCTCCCCCGAGGCGAGGTCGGCGGCCCCGAGCACGTCGCGTTTGACCTGCTCGAGCAGGTTGGCCTGGAAGGCGTAGACGAGGGTGTCGGTGCCGAGCGGCAGGAGCGTTTCCGCGGTCCGCACGAGCCGCTCGGCGACGTCGCGCTCGGTGTCGCCCGGCCAGGTCAGGTTGCGGACGACCAGCTCGCGGTTTGCCTCGGCCACCCGCGCCGTCGCCATCCCCACCGTGCGCGCGTTGCGCAGGATGTCCTCGGCCGGGAAGCCCGCGTCGAGGATCGCCTTGGCCCGCAGCGCCGCCTGCAGGTCGGTGTCGTTACCGACCCGCTCGTCGGGGTCGCCGTAGGGGACGCCGAGCGCGGCGCGGAAGCGCATCAGCAGGTCGAGGTCGAGGCCGGAGACCTCGGCGATTTCGCGCGCCGAGAAGCGCGGCCCGTCGCCGGCGATCGCCCGCTCCACCGGCAACAGGCTGAGGTGGCCGGCCCCGACCGCGGCCCGCAGCTCCTCCAGCGGCACGCCTTCGTCGCTCAGCTGCTCGAGCAGGCCGAGGCGGGCGGCGCGCGCCTCGCCCTCGAGGTCGTCGAGCAGGCCCTCGGCCGCGAAGTCGATGTCCGAATCGCCCGCCACGGCACAATTCTTACCCGGAGTCAGGCGTAGGCGACAGCGCCCCCGCGACGCGGGTCGCCGCCACCGCTCAGCTCGCCGGTCTGCGGATCGCGGGCGACGGCCTGGGCGCCGCCGAAGAAGAGGTTGAGCGCGGGGCGCCGGAGCACCGGCACGCCGCGCCGCTCCAGCCGCGCCAGCGCGTCGGGGTCGATGCCCGGCTCGGCCTGGACGATCCCGGCCTCGAAGTGCAGGCGCGGAGCGGCGATCGCCGCGGCGGGTCCCAGACCCTGCTCGACCACCCGCACCACGGTCTGCAAGATCGCCGAGCGGATCCGATTGGAGCCCGCGCTGCCGACCGCGAGGACGACCTCGCCGTCGCGCAGCACCACGGTCGGCGCCATCATCGAGGGCACCCGCGCGCCCGGCCCGATCCGGTGAAAGCCGCCGGGGTTCAGGTCCTCCTCGCCCAGCATGTTGTTCAGGATCACCCCCGTCCCCGGGACCAGGACACCAGAGCCCGAGCCGTTCGAGCAGGTCACCGCCGCGCACATCCCGGCCGCGTCGATCACCGAGATGTGGGTGGTCGAGCCGAGCAGGTCGGCGCGGTGGGCGTTGGCGGCGTCCATCGCCGCCACCAGCTGCTCGGGTCCGCTCACCGGGCCGAGGCGCTCGAGCCGGTCGAGGGCGTAGGCGATCAGGGTGCCGCCCGCCGAGGGCGGCGGGTTGGTCAGCACCTCGGTGCCGCGGAACGGCGCCCGGACCGGAGCCCGCTCGATCGCCGCGTAGGCGGCGAGGTCCTCCCGCCCCAGCGTGCCGCCGCGTTCGAGCACGAGGTCGCTCAGCGCCGCCGCCACCTCGCCGCGATAGAACGGCGCGGCGCCCTCGGCGGCGAAGCGTTCGAGCGCCTCCGCCAGCTCCCCGAAGCGGAACGTCTCCCCCTCGCGCAGCGTCCGCCCGGCGGGCGCGTAGAGCTCCCGCGTGCCCGGCAGCCGCGCGTGGATCGGCTCCAGGATCCGCAGGATGTAGGCCTGCTGGTGGTTGACCGGGGCGCCCTCGCGGGCCAGCCGGACCGCCGGCCCGACCAGCCCCTCGAGCGGCATCGAGCCGTAGCGGCGCAGCGCCTCGACCAGGCCGGCGGCCGTCCCCGGCACGCCGCAGGAGACCGCCCCGACGTAGAACGTCTGGGTGGTGTCGGCGTCGAAGACGACGTCGACCGGCGCCAGCTCGGCGCCGCGCCGGGTGCCGTCGAGGCCGGGGGCGGCGACGAAGAAGTCGAGCAGCGCCGTCTCGCCCCGGTCGTGGACGATCATGTAGCCGCCCGCGCCGAACCCGGTCAGCGGGCTCTCGACCGCGAAGGAGGCGAGCACCGCGCCGACCGCGGCGTCGACCGCGTTGCCGCCGGCCCGCAGCGCCGCGGCGCCGGCCTCGGCGCTCTGCGGATGCCCCGCCGCGACGACGCCGGGCACCCGATCGCTCCTCTGCCCCGCGACCTCGCCGAGCGGGCCGTCAGCTCGGCAGGAACTCCGGCACGTCGATGCCGAGCGTGTCGCCGCTGCGCGGGGTCTGCGGCGGGCGGCCGCGGCCGGTGTCTTTGGTGCGGCGGATGGTCGGTTCGGCGGCGGCGGCGCGGCGCGGCGCCCCGCGGCCGTCGAAGCGGGTGGCGACGACGGTGACCCAGATCTGGTCGGTCAGCTCCTCGTCGACGTTGGCGCCGAAGATGATGTTGGCGTCGGGGTGGGCCGCCTCGCCGACGACCTTGGCGGCCTCGGAGACCTCGACCAGCGAGAGGTCGGCGCCACCGGTGATCGAGAGGAGGATCGAGCGGGCGCCGTCCATCGAGGTCTCCAGCAGCGGCGAGGAGATCGCCTTCTCGGCGGCGAGGATCGCGCGGCCTTCGCCGTGGGCCATGCCGATCCCGAGCAGCGCCCGGCCCGCGTCGGACATGATCGTCCGCACGTCGGCGAAGTCGAGGTTGATCACCGCGGGCAGCGTCACCAGGTCGGAGATGCCCTGGACGCCCTGGCGCAGCACGTCGTCGGCGACCTGGAAGGCCTCCACCATCGAGGTCTGCTGGTCGAGCACCTCGAGCAGGCGGTCGTTGGGGACGACGATCAGGGTGTCGACCTCGGCGGCGAGTTCGTCGATCCCCTTGGCGGCCTGGTTGGCGCGCTTGTTGCCCTCGAAGGTGAACGGCTTGGTGACGATGCCGACGGTCAGCGCGCCGACCTCGCGGGCCAGCCGGGCGACCACCGGGGCGGCGCCGGTGCCGGTGCCGCCGCCCGCGCCGGCGGCGACGAAGACCATGTCGGAGCCCTTCAGCAGGCGCTTGATCTTGTCCTGCTCCTCGAAGGCGGAGCGGTGACCGACTTCGGCGTCGGCGCCGGCGCCGAGCCCGCGCGTCTGTTCGTCGCCGATGTGGACGGTGATGTCGGCGACGCAGAGCTGCAGCGATTGAAGATCGGTGTTGACGGCGACGAACTCGACCCCGGGGATGCGGGCGTCGACCATCCGGTTGACCGCGTTGACGCCCGCGCCGCCGACGCCGACGACCTTGATCACCGGCTGGTGCGGTTCGCCGGAGCCGGGCGCCTCGTAGGCGGGCTCGTCGCGGCCGTAGCGCGGCGTCTGCAGGAACTCCTCGCCGCGCGTGCTGCGCGGGCGCGGTTCCTCGGCGAAGACCCGTTTGAGCCGCTCCGGCGCGCCGTCGCCCGCCTGCCGGGGCTCCTCGCGGCGCGGCTCGGCGGCGGCGGGCGCGTCGCGGCGCGGCTCGGGCGCGGGCTCACGGCGCGATTCCGGTGCGGGCGCCTCGCGGCGCGGCTCCGGCGGCGGCTCGGGAAGCGGTTCGGGATCGCGCGCCCGCGGCTCGCGGCGCGGCGCCTCCTCGCGGGGCGGGCGCGGCGCCTCGCGGCGCGACGCCTCGCGGGCGGGCGGCTCGGGGGCGGACTCGAGTTCCTGGTCGAAGAAGGTGCCGGCCGCGTCGGGCTGGTCGGCGGGGGCGGAGGGTTCGACCGGTGCGGCCTCGGCTTCGGCGCGGCGCGCCTCGGCGGGATCGTCGCGGCCGTAGCGCGGCGCCTCGGGCGGGTCCTCCGGCGCGTCGGCGCCGGTCGACCGGAACAGATCGGCGAGGGGACCCTCGCGCATGCTTGCCCGCTTGTTACGCCGAGCCATTCGCCAGGACCTCCTTCGCCAGCTCCCGGTAGTAGTTCGCGGCGCTCGAGTCGGAATCGTACTTGAGGACGCTCGATCCCTTGACGGGCGCCTCCGCGAATTTGATCGCCTTGCGGATCCGGGACTGGAAGACGAGGTCGCCGAAGTTCTCCTCGAGGATCTCCACCGCCTCCTTGGCGTGGATCGTCCGCGTGTCGAGCATCGTCGGCAAGATGCCCTCGATGTGGACGTCGGGGTTGAGGTTCTCCTGGATCATCCTCAGCGTGTTCTGCAGCTGTACCAGCCCGCGCATCGACAGATACTCGCATTGCACGGGGACGATCACTTTGTTCGCCGCAGTGAGCGCGTTGATCGTGAGCAGGCCGAGGCTCGGCGGCGTGTCGATGCAGACGAAGTCGTAGTCGGCCCCGACCTCCTTCAGCGCCTTTTCCAGCGAGCGCTCGCGGCCGATCTTGGTGCTCATCGCGATCTCGGCGCCGGCCAGGTCGATCGAGGCGACGGCGATGTCGATCTCCCGTTCGAGGATGATCTCGGAGATCGGCAGGTCGTTGACGAGCACGTCGTAGAGGCTGTTCTCGACCTTGTCCGGGTCGATCCCCTGGCTCATCGTCAGATTGCCCTGCGGGTCGAGGTCGACGCAGAGGACGCGGTAGCCGGACTCGGCGAAGGCGACCGCCAGGTTCAGCGTCGTGGTGGTCTTCGCGACGCCTCCCTTCTGGTTGGCGAAGGCGATCACGTCGGCGGTCTTGACCGGCTGCTCGGACTGGGCCTCCTGCGGCTTGAGAAAGTCCAGCCGGGTCGGCGCGATCAGGTCGATCGCTTTCATCCGCCCGTCTCCGGACTCGTCGTCATCCTCCTCAACTGCCCGCTCGGCGGCAGGTTCAACCCGCGGCTCCGCCGGCGCGGCCGGCGCAGCGGCCTCGTCCCGCGGCCGCTCAACCGGAGGCACCCCGTCCCGCGCCTCTTCAGTCCGCCCCGCCCCGAGCCCGTCGGCGTCCGCCGCAACCTCTCCTTCCGCGGGTGGCGCCGATGGGCGTACCTCGCCCGCAGCCCGCGAGGACGAGGTGCGCTCGTCGGCGACAGGACCCGCGGCCGGAGAGCCTGCGTCAAATCCGTCCCTCGGAGCAGGTCCGTCGAAGTCGTCCCTCGAAGCGCGCTCGTCGAAGTCGTCCCCCGGGAAGTCGTTGACCGGCCGCTCCGGCACGGCCTCTTCCATCCGCTGCAGCTCTTCCTCCAGCGGGTGGGTCTCCTCGGCGACGGCGGGCTCCCGATTCTTCTTCTTGCGGCTTAGAAATCCCATTGCGCGGATATTCGGATGGGACACGCTTTTTCCTGCCCTCTACCGAAATTGCTAGGAATTGCCCGATACCCGAGCTTCTCGACAAGCGGTTGGTGATCGTCACCGGCAAGGGCGGGGTCGGCAAGACGACGGTCTCTGTCGCCCTCGGCATGCGGGCCGCGGCCGAAGGCAGGCGGACGATCGTCTGCGAGGTCGCCGCCCAGGAGAACGCCTCGCGGATGTTCGAGCACACCACGGTCGGCTTCCATGAGGTGGAACTCGAGGAGAACCTCTGGGCGATCTCGATCGACCCCGACGAGTCGATGCGCGAGTACGTGCTGCTGCAGCTGAAGGTGCGGGCGATGCGCGACATGCTCTTCCGCAGCCGCATCTTCAACTACCTCGCCGCGGCGACGCCGGGGCTGAAGGAGCTGGTGACGATCGGCAAGATCTGGGAGCTCGCCCAGCTCGACCGCAAGGTGAAGTCGGGGCGCAAATACGACACGGTGATCGTCGACGCGCCCGCCACCGGCCACGGGGTCGGCTTCCTGCAGACGCCGCGCACCTTCGCCAACATCGCCCGGGTCGGGCCGATCCACTCGCAGGCGCAGACGCTCGACAACTTCATCACCAACCACGACGACACCGGCGTCGCGATCGTCGCCCTGCCGGAAGAGATGCCGGTCAACGAGTCGGCGGCGCTCGAGCACGACCTGGTCAACGAGGTCGGCGTGGCGGTCGACCGCGTCTACCTGAACGGGCTCTACCCGGAACGCTTCGACAAGCAGGAGGCGGAGAATCTGACGGCGCTGGCGGCGACAGAGGAAGGCGCGCCGAAGGCGGCGGCGCGGGCGGCGCTCTCGGAGTTCGGCCGGGCGCGCTCGCAGCGCGCGCAGCTGGCGCGGCTGCGGCGCCGGGCCAAGGCGCCGGTCAAGACGCTCCCCTTCCTCTTCGAGCCGGACCTCGGCCCGGAGGCGGCGCGGCGGCTCTCGCGGAGGCTGTCCTGATGCCGACCCTGGCCGACACCCTCGAGGGCAAACGGGTCGTGATCTGCGCCGGCTCCGGCGGGGTCGGCAAGACGACCACCTCGGCGGCGATCGCGACCGGGCTCGCCGCGCGCGGCAGGAAGGTCTGCGTGCTGACCATCGACCCGGCGAAGCGGCTCGCCGACTCGCTCGGGCTGGAGGAGCTCGGCAACACGGCGCGGCGGGTCGACCCGAAGCTCTTCGCCGCCCAGGGGATCGAGATGCGCGGCGAGCTGTGGGCGATGATGCTCGACCCGAAGGCGACCTTCGACGAGCTGATCGCCCGCCAGGCGCCCGACGAGGAGTCGCGCGACCGGGTGCTGGAAAACAGCATCTACCAGCAGATCTCCGGGGCGCTGGCCGGGTCCCAGGAGTACATGGCGATGGAGAAGCTCTTCGAGCTCCACACCGAAGGCGATTTCGACACGCTGGTCCTCGACACGCCGCCGAGCCGCAACGCACTCGACTTCCTCGACGCGCCGCGCCGGCTCACCCAGTTCATCGAAGGCAAGTCGCTGAAGGTCTTCATGAAGCCGACCGGCTTCGCGGCGAAGGTCGCGGGGCGCGGGGCGACGGTGGCGCTCTCGGTGATGAAGCGGATCGTCGGCTTCGACCTGATCGCCGACCTGGCCGAGTTCTTCAACGCCTTCAGCGGCATGATCGACGGCTTCCAGGCGCGCGCCAAACGGGTCAACAAGCTGCTCGCCGCGCCGACCACCTGCTTTCTCGTCGTCTGCGGGCCGCAGGGGGAGCCGATCGACGAGGCCGTCTACTTCCACCGCAAACTGGTGGAGGCGAAGCTGCCCTTCGGCGGCGTGATCGTGAACAAGGTCCACTACCCGGCCGAGCAGCTGCGGGGCGAGGCCGACGACCTGCCAGCGATCCTGGCCGAGAAGCTCGGCGACGAGGACCTCGCCAACCGGGTCGCCGCCAACTTCGCCGACTACCAGGCGCTGGCCGAGCGCGACGCCCGCAACATCGAGCACCTGGCGCGGGAGATGCGGACGACCGGCGTGATCCGCGTCCCCCACCTCGACGAAGACGTCCACGACCTCGCCGGCCTGGCGCAGATCGACCGCTACCTCTTCGCCACCGGCGAGGAACGCGTCGCGATGGCCGCCGGACGCCTGACGGACTGATCTCGGCGCACCTCGGCGCACCTCGGCGCCCCCGGCCGCCCATCCGCGCCGATGCGCGGTAGGCCGCCCCCCGTTGGGCTGTTCCTTATGCCGGAATACGGGTGATAAGGAACAGCTGGACGGGGTGTGCGGCCTAGTGGCGGCGGGAGTATTCGAACTCGGGGTGGTCGAGCTCCCAATCGGAGTCCGGGACCGGGAAGAGGTGGCGGACGCGCGGGGTGTCGATCCGCTCGCGGTGCTGGAGGTCGCGCGCTTCTGCGGCGGGCCACTCGAGCGAGTCACCGGGCTGCTCCTCGGAGACCTCGTCGAGCCAGTGGGTCGCGGTTACCTTGATCTCGCCGGGGGCCGGGATGGGCTCCATGATGCGGGTGTCCATGCTCTCGTCGTCCTCCTGGTCGAAGTCGCGGGCTTCCTCGTCGAATTCGTGACCGTGGTCGGAGAACCGCTGCGGGTCGTGGGGGGCTTCGGCAGGGTCCGCGCCTGCCTCCGAAGGAATCAGACCGTCGTTGGAGTCAGCCGCGGGCTGGCTCGCATCAACCGGCATGTCCTCCGCTTCGCGTCCGGGCGTGCCGGGCGCGGGCTCGGGGCTCTTGGTCCACCGGTCGGGCGCGTCGGTCCGTGACTCGGGCGTGCGGGGCGAGCGGTCGGGGGACTCGACCACGCGGAATTCGTCGGCGGTCGGCTCTTCGACCGCCTCCAGGTCCTGCTCGAAGTCTTCCTGGGCGTAGACGGTGATCTCGGCGTCGCCGGCTTCCAGGCCGGTGGCGATCAGCGTCTCGTCGGCGGTCGCGCTGAGGTCCTGGCCGAGCTCGCCGAGCGCCGCCTGGCGGAGGAGGCGGCGGACGCCGTCCTCGATCCAGGTCGCCAGCTCGACCGCCCGGTCGAGGGTGCGGCCGTTCATCAACGCCCGCTCCAGCTCCAGCACCTCCTCGACCCGCTCGCGGGCCTGGATCCGGTCGAAGCTCTCGTCGGCGATCAGCGCCGAGGCGCGCAGCGGCAGCGAGGCGCCGACCGGGCCATGGCCCTCGAGCACCGCGCGCAACGCCAGCAGTTGGTCGCTGAGGCCTTCCATCGCGCTTTCGCGCTCGCAGCCCATCTCGAAGCGGCCGACCGCCCAGGTGAGGGCGCCGTCCGGATCGGGGCGCGCCTCCAGCTCGGCGGCGAACTCGGCCAGCGCGGTCCCCTCCGCCTCGGAGAGGCGATATCCGCCGGGCCGGGTCGCGGGGGCACCGGTGGTCAGGCGCCGCCAGGTGTCCTCCCCGGTCGGCGCGAAGGCGAACGGCCCGAGGCCGATGCCGCCGACCTTGAACATCCGCATCACGCTGATCAGCTCGCGCAGCTGGTCGAGCGCGGCCTCGGCCATTTCGTCGGGGCCCTGCTCGGCGACGGCGAGGAACTGCGGCTCCCAGGCCGCGCGGCCCATGCCCTCGCTGCGCATCGCCTCGATCGGGGCGCTGATCGAGTCGGCGCGGACGATCCGCACCCCGTTCGGCAGCTGCAGCCGGCTCATCGACATCCGCAGCCCGACGATCGGCACGATCAGCACGTCGGCGTCGTCGGCGCTGCGCGCTTCCGCGTCGAGCATCGCCAGCTGCGTCTCCAGCTTGTCGCGGTCGAGCGCGAACCCGGTGCTCCCCTCCCACAGCTCGACGAAGAAGACCTCCAGCATGCGGCCGGCGCGGGCGCCCGGTTCGGCGGGGACCAGCTCGCCGCGGCCCTCCAGGTAGGTGGCGGCGAGGCCCGCCTCGACCACGGCCTCGCGGGCCGGGCTCCAACTCGGCAGCCCGTGCAGCTCGGCGACCCGCTCGGCCACGTAGCGGCCAGTTTGCGGGACGTAGCTGTAGAAGGGCGAGCCCTCGCTGGTGTCGGTGGCCACGTCGAAGGGGATCTGATCGCCTTCGGCGACCATCGCGTTGAAGCGGGTCGCGGCCTCGGTGGCAAGACGGCGGATGGATTCGTTCAGCAGGAAGTCGCGCACGGGGCCAGCTTCCCTCCGCCGGGCGCGCCTCCTGCGCGTGCATGAGGGCTTGCAGTTTCGATCATCCGTCCGACTCGCGGGCACGCCGCGCAAGCCCCAGGCCCCGGTGCCGACACCGATTCCATGAAGAAACACCTCCGCCGCCCCAGCCCCGCCCTCGTGGTCGCGATCCTGGCCCTCGTGCTCGCCCTCGGGGGCAGCGCCTTCGCCGCCCATCGCTACGTGATCACGAACAAGAAGCAGATCTCGCCGCGGGTGATGAAGCAGCTGCGGCGGATGACGGCGCGAACCGTGAACCACCGCCTGGCGACCGTGACCGGGCCGGCCGGTCCCGCCGGGGCCGCGGGCCCCGCCGGCGCGGCCGGGCCCGCCGGGGAAGCGGGCAAGGAAGGCACCGCGGGAGCGACGGGAGCCGCCGGGGCGACCGGGGCGAGCGGCGAACGAGGTCCGGCCGGACCGGGCGCGGTCGTCTACTGGGCGGTGGTCAACCCGGATGGGACCCTGGCCCGCCACGGGACGAGCGGAGCGGAAGTCGAAAAAATCGGCGAAGAAGGCGAAGAAGGCTCCTACGTCGTCAAATTCGAAACCGACGTGAGCCAGTGCGCCTACGAGGCGGCGATCGGGCTGGCGGAAGCCAAAAACACCGCCAATCCGGGCTTCGCGACGGTCGTCGCCCGGGCCGAAGAACCGCGCGGCGTCGAGGTGCAGACCTACAACGTCGCCGGGACCCGCGTCGACAAAGGCTTCCACCTCGCCGTCTTCTGCTGACCCCGGCGCCGCGAGCCTGCGCCTGGCCGCCGGCCCCGGGGCACCCCTGAGGAGCGGGCGCGCGAGCGTGTGCCCGCCGCCGCCCATCCCCCGCACACCCTCCGGCCGCGTTCGCACTTTGCCGCGCTATGCGCGGCAAAGTGCGAACGCAAGAAGGCGTCGCCCGATGAGTTCGCAGTTCTCCGCGCATAGCGCGGAGAACTGCGAACGCCGGCGGCGGGCGGGAGGCCGGCGCTGGAGGCGGGTACCGGCGGTGGGACCGGGAGTGGCGTCGATCGCCTCGAGGTGGGCGACAGAGCCGGGAGGTGGCCGGAAGATCAGGCGGCGACGGACGACGCCGAGGCGTCCGGCTCGATGTCGAGCCCGAGCCAGCGGGTGCCGTAGCGCCGCATGTCTTCGATCAGCGGGACGAGCGCCTCACCTTTCTCGGTGAGCGCGTACTCGACCCGTGGCGGTACCTCGGGGTAGGTGTGGCGGGCGACAATGCCCTCCTCCTCGAGGGCTCGCAGGCGCAGCGACAGCGTCCGCGGGCTGATCCCCTCGAGCGAGCGCTCCAACTCGCAGAACCGGGCGCTTCCCTCTGCCAGGTCGCGGACGATCAGCAGGGTCCACTTTCCGCAGACGACCTCCGCGGTTCGACACACGGGGCAGGTGGCGTTGCTGTCGGCGCTCATTTCGGTGACTCCTGGGCCGCCCTCGGCTTGTTCAAGCCAAGTGGCACTTCAACAAGTATAGCGACGTGGCTTTACTTACTGAAGTGGACGGGCCGGGCCGATCGCCGGTCCCGCGGCGGTGGAGCGCGACCGCCCGGTCCTGGCCCTGCGCCTCGCCGTGCCCTTGCGGCTCCGGACGACCCGTTCGATCTTGCCCACCTCGATCTTGAAGCGAGTGGCGCCCTTGCCGTAGCCGATACCGAAGCTCGCCGCCCTGCCCGGCGTCACTTCGACCATCTGGCAGGCCTGTTTGTCGATCGCGCAGTGGGCGGCGCCGTAATAGCCGGTCACCCTGCTGGTCATCAGGAAGAGCGCCCTGCGGTGGTTCTTCGACAGACCGACGAAGAGGACGATCGGGTGCTTGGCGCTCGGCAGCTTGGTCATCGGTTCCACCCCGGTCCGTTCCTGCAGCTTGCCCGGCAGGTTCCCCGCCTGGATCGAGATCGAGTAGCTGACGACCTCGGGCTGGACGACGGTGCTCGATTCGGTCGTCGTCGAGCCTTCCGAGCCGCCCGAGCCTTCGCCTGGCCCCGTTTCCGATTCCGCCGAGCCCGATTCGCCCGAGCTCGATTCGACCGGTACCGATTCGATCTGCCCCGATTCGACCTGTCCCGATTCGCTCGCCGAGGATTCCACGCCCGTCGACCCGCCGCCAGCTCCCGAGGAGGTCGAGGACGCCTGGCCCCCGCCGGAGCTCGAGGACAACGCGCCGCCCACCCCGGTGCCGCCGGGCTGCCGGAAGGGATCGAGCGCCTGGCGGTCCGCGAGGCGCTTGGACGGGCTGCGCAAGGCGGGTTCGGCGGGCACCACGGTGAACGCCGAGGCGGTCGCTTCGCCGCCGCTCGCCGCGCCCAGGGGCGCGACCGGCTCCTTTTCGCTTTCCCCGCCCCCTCCAAGCACGATCGGCGCGGCGATGATCGCGGCGATCAGCACCGCCACCAGCGGCAGCAGGTGGCGGTCGCGGAGGTCGGCGTAGAGGTCGGCGAGCATTTTCGGCGGTTTGATCGCCGGCGCCGAACCGCGCCGCGGCTTCCGGAAGGAGATCTCCTTCTTCCAGTCGATCTTCATGGCAGGTTGGGGGTCGTTTCGGTGGGCCCGGCAGGGCTCGCGCCGGCGGTGAGCCCCTGGCCCGGCGGGGTCACGTAGGTGTTGACGGTGAAGTTGGCCGCGAGCTGCCCGGAGGAGCCGGAGCCCGACCCTTCACCCCCGGAGGGCGCGAAGCTGAAGCCGTCGATGGTGACCAGGCGGCCGTGGGCGTCGACTTCGCCGTCGCCCTTCGTCTGCACCAGCGAGTCGAGGCCTTCGATGAACTTGGTGATGTCGAAGAAGCCGCCTTCGAAGGCAAGCGCATACGGCATCGCGGCGAAACCCGAAGGGCCCGCCCCGGCGCCGAGCGGCAGCAGTTCGCCGGCGTTGCCCGAGCCGGCCGCCGCCGTCGCCGAAGAGCCGCCGCCGGAGCCGCCGCCCAGCGCGATGCTCTCGAAGCTGGTGCGGGCGCGCGCGCTCAGGCCGTTCAGCTGGACCAGCAGGGACGGGGTCGCCGCTTCCGCGGGAACCGCCTTGCCGAGCTCGACCAGCTGCCGGTAGTCGGACGGGAAATTCTTCTTGGCGGCCTGGCCGGCGGCGATCTGCTGCTTGGCGCCGGCGACTTCGGTCGACAGGGTCGAGACCTGTTCGGAGAGTTCGCTCGCCTTTTCGCGCTTCGGCGCCAGCAGCAGGAACCAGAAGGCGCCCGCGATCACGACCATCGCGACGACGACGAGGACGATCCTGGTCGACTCGTTCATCTTCGCCATCGCTCAGCCCGTCCCCGTCGATCCGCCCGCGGCGGCGCTCGCCTGGGTCGATCCGGTCGCGGCGCCCGCGCCGCCCCCCGCTTCGCCTTCCGCGGACGGGGGCGTTGCGCCGCCGCCGGAGCCCGAACCTTCCGCTTCGCCGCCACCGGCTTCGGAGCCGCCCGCTTCCGAGCCTTCCGCGCCGGGTTCGGCGCCCGCCGGTTCCGGGGTCCCGGTGGAGGAATCAGGCGAGGCGGGCGCTTCGTCGAAGGCGACGACGATGTCGAACTGCGCTTTGCGGCCCACCGAGCAGGCGCTGGCGCCGTTCGTCCCGCCTTCGCTTTCGCCCACCTGCGACTGCTGCAGCCCGACCCGGGTGACGCCGTCGATCTGCTTCAGCGAGGCGACGAAGCCGGCGACGGCATCCTGGCCGGGCGCGCAGCCGGCGATCGTCAGCGACGGCCCGGCGATCCCTTCCGCGCCCCCTCCTTCTCCCCCACCGGCCGAGCCGCTGAGGTTCGTGAAGTAGACGTTCGGGGGCAACGTCAGCGACAGCTGCTTGATCACCCGCGCCCAGTCGAAGCGGCCGTTGGCGAGTTCGGCGATCGTGCGGGTGCGCTGTTCGGCGACCTGCTGGAAGCTCGTGTAGGCGCTCAGTTCCTGCGCCTGGGCGCTCGCGGACGCCTTTTCGGCCTGCAGGGCCGCCACTTCGCCTTCGCGGTCGGAGATCTGGTTGGAGGTCAGCACCAGCACCACGACCCCGACCAGCAGGACCACCAGGGCGCCGACGACGAGGTAGGCGAGCGGCCCGCCGGGCGCCGACGGCCCGCGGGTGCGGCGCTGCTCCTCGGGGATCAGGTTGATCGGCCGCACGGCCGCTCAGTGCTCCAGGGAGATGCCGTAGGGAAGGGTCAGACGGGCCGCCTCGGCGTCGCCGAAGCCGGCGAGGGCGGCGGGGCGGCGCACCGAGACCTCGCGCGCCAGCTGCGCGCCGAGGCCCTCCGCGATCCCCGGAATCGCGCTCCCCCAGCCGCAGAGAACCAGCTCGCCGACCGGTGCGGCGCCCTCCTGGGCGCCGTAGTAGTCGAGCGAGAGCCGCAGCTCGTCGGCCAGCCGTCCCAGGTTCCCCTCCAGCGCGGCGCGCGCCGCCACCAGCGTGGCCGGGTCCCCCTCCAGCTGGTCGAGCGGCGTCTGCAGCCCGGTGTAGACGAGCCACTGCTCGGCGTGCTCGACCTGGACCCCGGTCTCGGCCGCCAGCTCCTCGGCGATGCCGCGGACGCCGAACTGGGCGACGCGGGAGAAGAGGCAGGCGAAGTCGCGGGCGATCGCCAGGTTGGTGACGCCGCCGAGGCTGCAGTAGAGGGTCGCCGTGACGTACTCCTCGGACTCGGCCTCCCCGGGCGCCGCTACCGGCGCCCCCGGGGCGGGTGCCGAGGCGGGAGTGGGCCGGCCCGCGAGCGCCCGGATCATCCCGAAGGCGGCGAGGTCGATGCCGACCGGGTTCACCCCGGCCCCGCGCGCCGCCTGCAGCAGCGCCTCGACGGTCTGGCGCCGTGCCGCAACCACGGCGACGTCGATCTGGCGACTGCCGTCCTGGCCGATCTCGGCGCCGATCACCTGGTGGTCGAGGACGGCGGAGTCGAGCGGCATCGGAATGGTCTCCTGCGCCTGGAAGCGCACCGCCGCCTTCAGCTGCTCCTGATCCTCGATCAGCGGCAGACGCACGGTGCGGAAGGCGACGCCCTGGCTGGCGACCGCGAAGCGCGCCTGCCGCGGCAGGCCCTCGCGATCGAAGAGGTCGCGGAGGTGCTCCGAAACCGCCTCGACGTCGGTGATCTCCCCGTCGCCGAACGCCCCGTCGGGGAGCGGCTCGACGGCGGTGGACAGCCCGTGTCCGGGCCCCGCGGCAGCGGCCGCGGCGATGCTGTCGGCGTCGAGATCGACCCCGACGATGGTGTCGGTCTTCTTCTTGTTGGAGAACATTGCGGGGCGGCGGCGGTTGAAGGGCGGCCCGGTCTAGATCGGCAAGAAATGCGGACGGCTTGATCGCTGAAACTGGGTGGGCCGACTCATCCGACGGCGGCCAGATAGGCGTGGATCAGGGCGTGGCCGGCGAGCAGCGCGGTGACGCCGCCGAAGGCGAGAAAGGGCCCGAACGGGATCGCCCGCTTGCGCGCCCCAGCGCCGTCGCGGACGATCAGCGCGATGCCGACCACCGAGCCGGCCAGCAGGGCGATCAGCAGCGCCGGAATCACCTCGACCCCGAGGAAGAGGCCCATCGCGGCGGCGAGCTTGACGTCGCCCATCCCCATGCCGCCGGGATAGGCGAGCGCCGCCAGGAAGAGGACGCCGCCGGCGCCGAGGCCCGCGGCGAGCCGCTCCGGGATCGAGCCCGGGTCGGCGATCGCGGCGACCGCGAGGCCGATCACCGAGGCGACCAGGAGGATCTTGTCGGGGATGATGCGGCGCTCGAGGTCGGTCAGGGTGACCGCCAGCAGCATCGAGACGAACACCAGCCCGAGCACCATCTCGCCGACTTCGTCTTGGAACCGCAACGCCACCGCGGCAAACAGGGCGGCGAGCGCCAGCTCGGTCACCGGGTAGCGCGCCGAGATCCGCCGGCGGCAGCAGCGGCTGCGCCCGTGCAGGACGAGCCAGGAGAAAATCGGCACGTTGTCGTAGGCGGCGATCTGGGCTCCGCAGGACGGGCAGTGCGAGCGGCCGCCGACCACGGATTCCGCCCGCGGCACCCGGTGGGCGACCACGGTCAGGAAGGAGCCGATCATGGCTCCGAAGCAGGCGAGAAGAAGAGTGGTGGCGGGGTTCACGATCATCCGTCCGGATTGACTACGGTCGATTGCAGCTCGTAGTAGCTGCGGCGGTATCCGGATTGGTTATCGGCAGGACTCGGCGCGACATCAACCACGATCCGCTTCGCCGCGCAGTCGCCTTCTGGGCCGACCGCTTCTTCGCAGACCACGAAGCGGTAGGCGGTCATCTTGCTGCCGTCGGGAGAGTTCACTTCGAGTGGTTCGGGTGGGATGTCGCCGGCGACGAATTCTTTGAACTCTTCTTCGGAGGTCGGCCGGGCGACGTCGAACTCGTTGCCGCCGCTGGAGACGCGGCTGGTCGGCAGACCGGAGGAAGCCGGGCTCGGGGTCATCGCCGCGCCCTGGATCCCGATGTCCTCGTACGGTTCGACCCGAATCCGTTCCATCACCCGCTGGGCGACGCTGATCCCCTGCTGCGTTTCCTTGCCGCGCTGGACGTTGTGGATAGCCGCGGCGAAAGTCATGAACACGGCCAGGGAGCCGAGGACGAGGATGAACGCGGCGACCAGCACCTCGATGATCGTGAAGCCGTCCTCGTCGGCCCGAAGCCTGGCAAGCCGCGCCGCCATCATGGTCACCCGCCTTCGAGCACTCCGGGAGCGTTGTGGAGAGCGGCGCCGCCTTCGAAGACCGTATTCGTCGTCGCGTTGTTTTCCTGCGGCAGCTGCACCTTGATGCCGACGTAGGTGGTTTCGACCGGGGAGACCGCAACCCCGCAGCCAGAGCCATTCCCACTCGGCCCCACTTCTTCGCTGAAGGGGTAGAAGCAGAAGACTTCCGGCGAGGCCAGCCCTTCGAGGACCCACGTCGTCCCTCCCCCGACAACTTCACGCGAGCAGCCGTAGGTCGCCTTGCCGGTTTCTTGGGCGCAGTCGTAGCGGACCACACAGGGTTCCGTCCCTTCGGTCTTCCCGCAGAACGTGCTCATCTCGACGGCGAAAGGTTCCGCTTCGGTCAGTTTCACCCCCTGCCTGAGGTCGACCGTGATCTTTTCGATCGCATTTCGCGCGTTTCCGATCTGGTCGGCGGTCCGCGTGGTCTGCGGCTGGCGGTGCATCACCGAGATCAGCATCGTGACCGCGGCCCCCACGACGACGATCGTCATCGCGGTGGCGATCAACAACTCGATCAGCGTAAAACCTTCCTGAGTCCAACCTGATGAACGCATGACAATTGTTTGAGCAACATCATCTACCGACGAAAGAGGGGCGGACATATGCCCGCCCCTCCTTCATAACGAGCATCAACCTAAGGCTAGTTCCAGTACGCCTGTTTTCCTACTTCTGCGGGTTCCGGACATCCGCCGCCGGTCCCGGTGCAGGGGAAGACCAATTTGCCACCGGATTCCCGTTCAATCGAAAACGTATCTTCGGTCGTTTCGTTTTCGATCGTGATCTTCCAGGTCTTACCTTTCCCTTCGGCGACGGTCAGTTTGTTGCCGTTTTCGCCCAAGGTTTCTTCGATGTTCTTCAGCGTGGTCGTGGTGCACAGGTCATATTCACCGCCGTGTTCGGTCCCGCACGTTTCCATCGCGATCTGGGCGGTGTGCGCTTCCTCCTTGGCACTTGCGTCGTGGGCCTTTTCCTTCTGGTTGAAGAAGGCAGGAATCGCGATCGCGGCGAGGATGCCGAGGATGAGCATGACGACCAGGAGCTCGATGAGCGTGAAGCCCGCCTCGCTCTCGCCGCTGAGCCGGGCGCCAATCTTCGCCCGGATGTTCTGGAGCAACATAGGTACCTCCGTGGTTCCTGTGTTTGCGCCAGAGCCCGGGGATTTCGCCTTTTTTGGCGCCGGAGCTTCTGGCTGATTTTCCTTGGAGACCATCGGCTCCTGCGGCGTTACCTTTAGGCTTGGGCTCGTCGGCTATTCGTCCGCAGGATTTTCGGTACCAGGTGCGCGAAAAGAGAGGGTCCGGGCAGTCAGAAGGCAGCCGTACGCGGCCTTCCAGACGCACGGACACACGCAAGCACCAACAAACGTCTAGGGCACCCGGCTCTACGTCTACCTGACGTGTTCGTAGATGCTGAAAATCGGCAAGTACATCGAGATGACGATGAATCCGACGACCCCGCCGATGAAGACGATCAGCAATGGCTCCACCAGGGACGTGAGGGCTTTCACCTTGGCGTCGACCTCGGCCTCGTAGAAGTCGGCGACCTTGGTCAGCATGTCTTCCAGCTGTCCGGTCTCCTCGCCGACCGCGACCATGTTGGACACCATCGGCGGGAAGATGTCGTGTTGGGAGATCGGGCCAGCGATCGAGCCGCCGCGTTTCACCGATTCGTAGACCTCCTGCATCGCTTCCTCGACGACGATGTTGCCGGAGGTTTCACCGGTGATCTGGATCGACTGGAGGATCGGCACACCGGCGCTGACCGAGCCCGAGAAGGTGCGCGACCAGCGGGCGAGGGCGAGCTTTTTCACCACGTCCCCGATCTTGAACGGGATTCGCAGCTTCAGTCGGTCGAACGCTGCCCTCCCATTTTCGGTCGCTTTGTAGCGGAAGAGTGCCCAAATGATCAGGATGACCGCCGGGAAGGTGATGAACCAGTAGTCGGTCACCGCGTGCGAGCAGGCAACGGTCACCTTGGTCATCATCGGTAGTTCAGCCTTTTCCCCTGGATGTTCTTCGGCGAGTTCTTCGAAGATCCCGATGAACACTGGCACCACGAACGCGACGATCGCGATCACCGCGCCGATCGCCGCGGTGAAGACCAAGGCCGGGTACATCAGCGCCGATTTCACCTCGCGGCGGAGGGTGTCCATTTTCTCGATGTGGTTCGCCATCCGGTCGAGGGCTTCCTTGAGCCGGCCCGATTGCTCGCCCGAGCGGACCATCGAGCGGTAGAGGCGGTCGAAGACGCGGGGCTTGCGCTCCATCGCCTGGGCAAGGGAGGTCCCCGCCTCGACGTCGCGACGGACGCTGTCGATCGCCTCCTTGATCTCGGCGTCCTCAGTCTGTTCCTCGAGCGTCGCGAGCGCCCGCAGCATCGGCATCCCGGAGCTCACCAAGGTGGCGAACTGGCGGGAGAAGACGGCCAGCTCGCGCATCGGCACGCCCTTGTACTTGCGCAGCAGATCCTCGATGTTGACCGGCGAGGTCTTCTCGGAGACGTCGAGGACGACCAGGCCGCGCTGGCGCAGCTGCTCGGAGACCTGGGCCTTGGAGTCGGCCTCCATCTCCCCCTTGGTGGGGACGCCGGTGAGGTCGATCGCCTCGAAGGCGAAGGTCGCGCCGGCCACCGTCAGCTCCCCATCCCCGGCGGCATGCCGACCGGCTGGGCAGGCGGCTGCTGCTGGTAGCCATTGCCGTTCGCGTAGCCGCCGGCGCCGGTCTGGCCACCCCCGCCCATCAGGCGGCGGAGCTCCTCCGGCACCGAGGCGCGCTGTTCGGCGAGCTCCATCGTGATCCGGCCGCTGCGCACCAGGCGCGCCAGGTCGGCGTCCATCGTCTGCATGCCGATCGAACCGGCGGTCTGGATCGCGGAGTAGATCTGGTGGGTCTTGGCCTCGCGGATCAGGTTGCGGACCGCCGGGTTCGGGACCAGGACCTCGCAGGCGACGACGCGGCCCTGGCCGTCGGCGGTCGGCAGGAGCTGCTGGGTGACGACGCCCTGCAGGGCGACCGACAGCTGGGTCCGCACCTGCTGCTGCTGCTCGGGCGGGAAGACGTCGATGATCCGGTCGATCGTCTGGGAGGTCGACTGGGTGTGCAGGGTGGCGAAGACGAGGTGGCCGGTCTCCGCCGCGGTCAGCGCGGTGGAGATCGTCTCCAGGTCCCTCATCTCGCCGACCAGGATGACGTCGGGGTCCTGGCGCAGGGCGGCGCGCAGGCCGAGCGCGAACGTGTCGGCGTCGGCGCCGATCTCACGCTGGTTGACGATCGAGCGCTTGTGCTGGTGCAGGAACTCGATCGGGTCCTCGATCGTCAGGATGTGGTCCTGGCGTTCGCGGTTGATCACGTCGATCATCGCCGCCAGCGTGGTGCTCTTGCCGGAGCCGGTCGGCCCGGTCACGAGGACGAACCCGCGCGGCCTGCGGGTCAGCTCCCGCAGAATCGGCGGGACGCCGAGGTCCTCGAGCGCCGGGATCCCCTGGGGCACGAGGCGGAAGGCCGCCGAGACCGAGCCGCGCTGCATGTAGCAGTTGACGCGGAAGCGGGCGACACCGGGGATCGAGTAGGCGAAGTCCAGCTGGCGCGCCGTCTCGAAGCGCTTGCGCTGGTCCTCGCTGAGGATCCCGAAGATCACGTCGCGCGTCTGCTGCGCGGTGAGGACCGGGAAGCCCTCCATCGGCGTCACCATGCCCTTTTCGCGGATCGCCGGCGGCGCCCCCGCGGTGAGGTGCAGGTCCGACGCGCGGCGCTGGGCGACCGCGGCGAGCACGGCGGCGAAGTCGAAGCCCCCCGGCGCGTCCATCACGCGGTCACCCTCAGGACCTCGTCGAAGCTGGTCAGGCCGGCGCGCGCCTTGGCGAGGCCGTCCTCGCGCAGCGTGGCCATCCCCTCCTGGCGGGCGACGTTGGTGATCTCGGCCTGGGAGGCGTGGTTGACGGTCATGTCTTTCAGCCGCTCGGTCATCCGCATCACCGAGTACAGGCCGACGCGGCCCCGGTAGCCGGTATTGCCGCAGCGCGCGCAGCCGCCCGCCTCGTAGCCCTCCATCTCGGTCGCCGAGCGGAAGCCGGCCTCCGCCAGGGCGGAGGGCGGGATCACCCCGCGGCGCTTGCAGCTCGGACAGAGCGTCCGCGCCAGCCGCTGGGCGACGATGCAGTCGACCGCCGAGGCGGTGAGGAAGGACTCGATGCCCATCTTCGCCAGCCGGGTGATCGTCCCCGGCGCGTCGTTGGTGTGCAGCGTGCTCAGCACGAGGTGCCCGGTCAGGGCGGCCTCGATCCCGATCCGCGCCGTCTCGGAGTCGCGGATCTCGCCAACCATGATCACGTCGGGGTCGGCGCGCAGGATCGAGCGCAGCCCGGAGGCGAAGGTCAGCCCCGCTTTCGGGTTGACGTTGATCTGGTTGATCCCGTTCAGCTGGTACTCCACCGGGTCCTCGATCGTGATCACGTTCTTCTCCACCGAGTTGAGCGCCGAGAGCGCCGCGTAGAGGGTCGTGCTCTTCCCCGAGCCGGTCGGGCCGGTCACCAGCACCGCCCCGTAGGGCCGCCGCACCGCGGTCTCGAAGGGCCCGCGCGCCTGTTCGCTCATCCCCAGGTCATCCAGCGAGCGCATCGCGTTGCGGGTGTCGAGGATGCGGATCGTCGCCCCCTCGCCGCGCTGGGTCGGCAGCGTCGTCACCCGCAGGTCGATGCGGCTTTCGTCCACGGTGACCCCGACGCGGCCGTCCTGCGGGATCCGCCGCTCGGCGATGTCGAGCTCGGACATGATCTTGATCCGCGAGATCACCGCCGAGACCATCCGCCGCGGCACGTGGGCCGCCTCGTGGAGGACGCCGTCGATGCGGAAGCGCACCCGCATGTCGTCCTGCTCGGGCTCGAAGTGGATGTCGGAGACGCCTTCGTTGACCGCCTGGCCGAGGATCGAGTAGACGAGCTTGACCACCGGCGCGTCATCGGCGCTCGCGTGCAGCGCGCCGGGCTGCTCGATGCCGTCCTCGTCGAGCTCCTGATCGTCGTCGAGGACCGCCTCGGTGACGGCGCTCTGCAGCGAGTTGACCCGCGAGAGCAGCGCCTCGATGTCGGCCGAGTCGGCGACCACCAGCCGGCAGTTGAGCCCGGTGGCCATCTTGATGTCGTCGGCGGCGAGGACGTTGGTCGGGTCGGCCATCGCCACCAGCAGCGTCTCCTTGTCGACGTAGCCGACCGGCACGGCCTGGTAGCGGCGGGCCGAGGTGATCGGCAGCAGGTTCGCCGCCGCCATGTCGACCGGATAGGCGGAGAGGTCGACGTGGTCGAGCCCGTAGCGCTCGGCGATCGCGCGGGAGAGCTGGCGCGCGTCGATCGCGTTCTGCTCCAGCAGCAGCCGCTCCGGCGGTTTGCCCGCCAGGCGACTCTCCCCCACCGCCGCTTCCACCCGTTCGGCGCTGACGTAGCCGAGCGCGATGAGGACGTCGGTCACGAAGCGGGCGTCGCGGCCGTGGCCGGATGGGCGGGTGAGCCCCTGGGACTCCCCCGCGCCGGGGAGCTGATCGGTCGCCCGTGGTCCCTGAACGGCGACCGGCTCGACCGCCGGCTCCTCGGGGCCGGGGACGGGTCGCAGGTGGGCGGCGTTGGCTTCGGGCATCGGGCTCAGTTCGGGGCGTAGGTAAGTTCGGGGCCGCGGTAGCCGGCGTCGATCACGGCCTGCCTGATGTCGCCGGCGCTCTGGAAGCCGTAGGTGACGGTCGCGGGGGCCGAGCCGCCGCCGTTCAGGGACCGCGGGCGCACGACGATCAGCGCCGGCGCGCCGCTCAGGCCGAGCGGCCCGGTGATCGCCGAGTAGCGGGCGACCTGGTCGACCGGCGCGTCGAAGAAGGCCACACCCCCCATCGCCGTGAGCACCGAGGAGGCCTCGGCGACCTTGCGGTCGTCGATCCCGCCCCGCCGGTAGATCAGCAGCGCGATCGTCTTGCCTTCTTCGTATGCCTTGACGACCGGCCCCGGCAGCGGCCGCCCCGCGGGCGCGGTCACCGACGAGGTCGCCGAGACCGGGGAGGCGGATTCGATCGACCCCGCTTCCGGAGCACCGGATTCGGCAGGTCCACCCGCGGCGCTCGTGGGTTCCGCGGAGCCCGTGGCTTCCGAGGAGCCGGAGCCGCCGAGGTTGTGCAGCACCAGGTAGCCGACCGCCAGCACGAGCACGGCGACCAGCGCCAACTGCGCCGTCTGGTTTTCGTTCAGCTTCTGTCTCATCGCGCTCGCGGCCTCTCGGTGAGATCGTCATGGCGCCGCCGCACCTTGAGCGTCGACCGCACGGTGGGCAGTCCGTTCAACAGCCCGTGTCCGGGGCTTCTTCGCCCGTCGGGGAGGCCGCGGTGCACTGGACGAAGGACTTGCGGGAGAGCGGTTCGGCGGCGCCCCCGCCTTCCGACCGCATCCGTTCGATTTCTTCTTCGAGCTGTTTGATCCGCGTTTTGTCTTCGCTGATTTTCGTTTTCAGCCCTTCGATTTCTTCGGCGATCTGTTCGGCTTCGGATTCCAGTTCCTTCAGGTACTGGCTCGGGGTTTTGATCGTTTCGCCCGGGCGCGTCTTGGTGACCGTCTTGATTTCGTTGGGCAGGAAGCCTTCGGAGGGCGGCGGCGTGAAGGTGCCGTAGCGGTTCAGTTCCGCCCCGCCGCCGAGTTCGAGCGTGTTGCCGACCATCGCGCCGGCCATCTGGATGCCGTTGTTGGCGACGATCTTCGAGTAGGGCGCGTAGATCACGAACTGCTCGCTGCGCGCGCCGCCCGCCAGTTCGATCCAGCTCTGGCCGGCGGTGGTCGAGCCGACGAAGAGGAACAGCGGCCCGTTGGCGCCGTCGCCGTAGACGTAGGAGCCGTTGGCGATCTGCAGCTGGGCGCTGCCGTTGAGGCCCGGGCAGGCGGACGGCGGCGCGAAGTAGATCTTGATCGCGTGCGTGGTCGAGGAGTAAAGGGACCCGCCGCCCGCCAGGATCAGCTGGCACAGGTAGTAGGGAGCGGTGCCTTCCAGGGTCAGCTGGTTGTAGTTGAGGACCAGCTTTTTGTTCGAGGCGTTCCAGGAGATGTTGCCCCGCTGCCACACTCCCGAGCCGACCGGGTCGGCACCCGCGTGACAGAGCGATTCGTTGCAGATCCGCCAGTCGGAGTTGTTGGTGGCGATGTCGGAGGGCAGCGTCACCGGCGGGTAGCTGGTCGGGTTCTTGGCGAAGGTGCGGCCCGCCGCGCAGCCCGAGGGCGCCTTTTCGCTGGAGGAGTTGTCGGTGCTGTATTCGGTCCCGTAGGTGACCGTGCCGCAGACGTTGGCGCTGCCGACCAGCTTCACCCAGCCCAGGCCCGAGCCGGCGCCGCCATTGAAGACCTGGGCGTTGTTGTTCATGTTGAGCCAGTTGACCCCGACGACCTGCCCGCCTCCCCAGACGTCGGGCGGCGGGACTTCTTCTTCGACTTCGTAGGTTTCGGTCGCCCCCGGGATTTCTTCGTAGCCCGCCGGTTCGTTCTTCACTTTTTCGATTTGGGTGACCTTTTCGTGGTAGCGCGTTTCCGCGTTTTCCAGTTCGGTGGTGTGGTGGGTCAGTTCGTTGATGGCCGGGATCAGTTCTTCTTCTTTTTCCACCAGGGCCGGGTTGACGGCGCTGGCGCAGGCGGCCAGCTGCACCCGGCGGGTGACTTCGGAGCCCGCGACGGTCGCGGCGCCGGTCGACACGACCTGCACCAGGTCCTTGTGCTCGGAGGCTTCGCACGGTTCCGGCAGCTGCACCGACGAGCAGGCGCCGGCCGCGCCCGCGTAGCAGGGGCGGACGCGGTACTGGAAGGTCGCGTTGCCGAACTGCTGCGGGGTCGCCGGATACGCGCTGCACCAGCCGTTCGCTTCCAGTTCCGATTCCAGGGCGCAGGCGGGCGCGGTCGAGCTCGTGCTTTCGGTCAGCATGCGGCTCTGCCTCAGCACCGCGAGTTCGGCGCCGGCTTCGGCCGCGGCCAGCGCTTCGTTGCCGCCCTGGTTGTGGGAGTCGCCGTGCTGGGCGTTCATCGAGGCGACGATCGGAACCGCCGCGAAACCCATCCCGATCACGGTGATCATCAGCGCCATCGGCAGGGCGATGCCGCGCTCGGAGTGGCGAAGTTCGGCACAGGCGGAGCGCAGGCGTCGCCGCAGCGTGGCCATCAGCCGGTGACCCCCTGGGGGACCCCCGGGCCCGGCCCGGCGCCCCCGGGGGCCGCCGCCAGCTGCTCGATCCCGCTCGCCCGTTGGCCGCCCGCTGCGAGCATCAGTTTGAAGTCGTGGGGGCTGGTGGCGGTTTCGTAGGCCACCTCCTCGCTGATCCGGCCCGCGGTCACGTGTGCGAGCAGGTCCTGGTCGAAGGTCTGCATGCCGTAGTAGGAGCCCTCGGCGATCGCTTCGGAGATCTTGCCGGTCTCCTCCGGGGAGAGGATCAGGTCTTTGACCCGGCCGGTGGCGACGAGGATCTCCGCCACCGGGACGCGGACGCCGCCGACGCCGGGGACGAGACGCTGGGAGACGACTCCGGCGAGGGTGGTCGCCAGCATCACCCGGGCCTGCTGCTGCAGGTGGGGCGGGAAGAAGTCGAGGATGCGGTTGATCGTCTCCGGCGCGTCGAGCGTGTGCAGCGTGGAGAGGACGAGGTGGCCGGTCTCGGCGGCCGAGAGCGCGGTGCGGACCGTCTCCTCGTCGCGCATCTCGCCGATCAGGATCACGTCGGGGTCCTGGCGCAGGATGCGGCGCATGGCACGCGGGAAGCTCTCCGTGTCGGCGCCGATTTCGCGCTGGTTGACGATCGAGCGCTTGTCGCCGTGCAGGTACTCGACCGGGTCCTCGAGCGTGACGATGTGCCGCGCCCGGGTCGCGTTGATGTGGTCGATCATCGCGGCCAGGGTGGTGCTCTTGCCGGAGCCGGTGGTGCCGGTGAGCAGGACGATGCCGCGGCTCACCTCGGCCAGCCGCAGGATGGTTCGCGGCAGGCCTAGCTCCTCGGCCCCGCGGACCTCGAAGGGGATCGCGCGGCAGGCCAGGGAGACCGAGCCGCGCTGCCGGAAGGCGTTGACGCGGAAGCGGCCGACGCCGGCGATCGCGTGGGCGAAGTCGGCCTCGCCTTCCTCGGCGAATTCGACCTGCGTGCGCTCCTCGGCGATCGCCCCCAGGGCGCGCTCGGTGTCCTCCGGGCCGAGCGGCTCGGCCGCGTCCGGCCAGAGCGGCCCGAGGACGCCCTCGACGCGCGCCATCGCGGGCGAGCCGACCTTGACGTGCAGGTCGGATCCCCCGCGCTCGACGAGCGCCCGCAGTGCTGATTCGATCTCGAACATCCCGGCCTCAATCGGCCGGGTGTCCGAGATTCTTGACCTGCGTTAGCCGCTTATCCGAGAACTACTGCTGAGCGAGCGTGCTACGCGACCTCGCGCAGTTTCTGCGCCTCGCCGAGGCTCTGGAGCTTTTTCAGGCTCTGGTTCTCGATCTGGCGGATCCGCTCGCGGGTGACGTTGAACGTGCGGCCGACCTCGTCCAGGGTCCGCGGGTGCTCGCCGCCGAGCCCGTAACGGAGCTCGAGCACGCGGCGCTCGCGGTAGGAGAGGTTCTCGAGGGCCTCCTTCAGCGCCTCTTTGGTGAGCAGGTCGGCCGCCCGGTCGAACGGGGACTCGGCCTTCTCGTCGGCGATGAACTGGCCGAACTCGGACTCCTCCTCGTCGCCGACCGGCTTCTCGAGGGAGACCGGGGCCTGGGCGGAGCGCTTGATCGAGTCGACCTCCTCGGGGTCGATCCCGGTGACCTCGGCGATCTCCTCCGGGGTGGGCTCACGGCCCAGCTCGGTGACCAGCTTGCGCTCGGCGCGGCCGATCTTGTTGAGCTTCTCGACCACGTGGACCGGGATCCGGATGGTCCGCGCCTTGTCGGCGAGGGCCCGGGCGATCGCCTGGCGGATCCACCAGGTCGCGTAGGTGGAGAACTTGAACCCCTTGCGGTAGTCGAACTTCTCCGCCGCGCGGACGAGCCCCAGCGTCCCCTCCTGGATCAGGTCGAGGAAGGGCAGGCCCTGGTTGCGGTAATTTTTCGCGATCGAGACGACCAGGCGCAGGTTCGACTCGACCATTTTCTGCTTGGCGTCGAGATCGCCGCGCTCGATCCGTTTGGCGAGTTCGACCTCCTCCGCCGCGGTCAGCAGGCGGACTTTGCCGATGTCCTTGAGGAACAGCTGCAAGGAATCGGTCGTCATGTCCGGTTTCAGGTCGAGCGTGGCTTTCTGCCGCCGCCGGCCTTTTTTCCCGGTATCCACGGGCATGGCTTCCGCCGCCGCTTTCTGGGCGGGATCCATGTCCTCGACGAGCTCGATGCCCGCTTTCTCGAGGTGGCCGTAAAGATCCTCGACGTCAGACTCGTCAAGATCGACCTCCGATACCGCGGAGGCGATGTCCCCGAAGGTCAGCACGCCAAGCTGCTGACCACGGTTCATGAGGTTTTTGACCTCCTCCAACTCCTGAAGCTCTGCTACCAGCATCCTGTCTCTACTTCTTTCCCTAGCGGCTTGATGAATATCCGTGGGCGTATAAATGCCTTTAGTGGCGGCAAGTCGCGCCACGGCGACGAAAAAGCGGACCGGGGGATTGGTCCGCGAATGAGTAAATCAAAGGCCTCTGCTGCCGTTTGCCCCGTTGGGCGAGCGTTGAAACAAACGTCAAACGCTTGTTCGGATTCTAGTCGCTTCAGTTTGTAAAGTCAATGGCAATACGTTCGACCCGACCACGTAACTGGCTCCACGCCTTCTGGGAGCGAGCCTACCGCGAGAACGTCACCGGATTGGCGGCGATGGTCGCCTACAACCTGATGTTGGCGGTCTTCCCGTTCACGCTGCTGGTCCTCTTCATCGGCGGCCAGGTGCTGAAGATCCACGGCGTCGAAACGAGCGTCCTCGACGACCTGAAACGCCTCTTCCCCAACACCGAGTCCCAGACCCTGAGCGACGTCCTCGCCCGGATCGAGGACAACTCGGCGACGATCGGGATCGCCGCCTTCGTCGGTTCGGTCTGGATCGGCGCCTCCTTCTGGGGCGCGATGGACACGGCCTTCTGCCGCATCTACCACGTCCCCTGCCGCGGCTGGGTCGAACAGAAGCGCTTCTCCTTCGCGATGCTCGGCGTCGTCCTCCTGCTGATCGCCGCCTCGATCTTCGTGCCGACCCTGGAGAGCACGCTCGTCTCCAGCACCGGCAAGCTGCCGTTCGGCCTCTCCGGGATCGAGGCGATCGGCAAGATGCTGCTGCTCGGCGCGGCGCTGCTGATCACCTTCCTGGTCTGCTCGGTGATCTTCTGGGCGGTGCCCAAAGCGCCGATGCCGTGGGCCTCGATCTGGCCGGGGGCCCTGTTCGTGACGGTCGGCGCCGGCCTCGCCAACTGGCTCTTCCCGCTCTACCTGACCAACATCTCGAGCCTCTCGCGCTTCGGCTCGACGCTTGGCTTCGTGCTCATCGCGCTGCTCTGGTTCTACCTGCTGAGCCTCACGATCATGGCCGGCGCGGTCGTCAACTCGCTGCGCTTCGAGTACCGCGAGACCGGCCGGCTTCCCTATGTCGACGGCGCCGCCCCGCCCGTGAGCCCCTGCGCCGGCATGGCCGAATCCGAACGCGCCGAAGCAACTTCTGCACGCTCCCACCGGGACTGAGATGATGCCGGGATCGTGGGAGAACGCGCAAGTTCTCGAATCGATCCACGCGATCATCGATTCGGTCCCGCCGCGGGCCTGAAGCCCCCTTCTCAGCGACGCCGGATCCTCGACGCGATGGTCGACTGCTGCGCGGAGAAGACCTACGCGTCGACCACGATCGCGGACGTGGTCGGACGCGCCGCGGTCTCCCGGACCACCTTCTACAAGCTCTTCGACGGCAAGCGCGACTGCTTCGACGGCGCCGTCGCCCTCTGCATCGACCGGATCGCGGCGGCGCTCGCCGCGGGAGCGCGCGACGGCGGCTCGCCCGCCGAGGCGACGCGCCGGGCGGTGATCTCCTGCCTCGAGCTGCTCGCCGCCGCGCCGGAGCTGGCCCTGGTCCTGAGCGGCGACGCGGTCGGCCTCGACCCGGAGCTGGTCGACCGCTACGGCGCGCTGATCGCCCCCGCGCTGGTGGCGCTGTGGGACGGCGAGAAGCGGCCGCCGGCCAGGCACCTGAGCTCCGGGCTGGCCCTCGGCCGGGCGCAGGTGCTGATCTTCCACGAGGTCGCCGCGGGACGGGCCGAGCGGCTGCCGGACCTGGCCCCGGACATCGTCTACCTGGCGATCGCGCCCTTCGCGGGGCACGACGAGGCGCTGCGCCAGGCGCGGCCCGCGGCCCGGGTGGAGGCGCGGGCGTGACCGCGGCACCGCCGCCGCGGCTGCCGCGCGGCCGGCATGGGCTGCCGCGCGAGGCGGTCGTCCTCTCGCAGCGCGAACGCCTGCTCGACGCCGCCGCGCGGGTCACCGCGGCGCGCGGCTTCGAGGCGACCACGGTCGCCGACATCCTCGCCGAGTCGGGGGTCGGGCGGGAGACCTTCTACGAACTCTTCGACGACCGCCGCGCCTGCCTGGTGGCCGCCCACCAGCGACTGCTCGACGACCTGGTCGGCCAGGTGCGGGCGGCCTACCTCGGCCCCGGCGAGTGGGTGGAGCGCTGCCGGGCGACGCTGCGGGCGCTGCTCGACTGGTTCGCCTCCGACCCGGCGGCGGGGCGCTTCCTGCTGGTCGAGTTCGCCGTCGCCGGGCCGGAGTTCCACGAGCGCTTCGAGAGGGGCTTCGACGCCTTCGTCGAGGTTGTCGACGCGGGCCTCGACGCCGACCTGCCCGATCCAGGCCCGCTCTCGGCGACCAGCCTGGCGGTCGGCGCGGCGATCAGCCGCGTGTACGGGGAGGTCGCCGCGGGACGCGCGGCGGAGCTGCCCGCCATGCTGCCGCAGCTGACCTTCGAGGTGCTGGTGCCGTTCCTGGGCGAAGCCGCGGCCCAGGAGGCGGCTCAGCCGTAGCGCTCGGCGCCGCCCGGGACCTCGCGCAGCTTGTCGCGGTCGTGGGTGGCCTGGATGCGACGCACGGTGCGGGAGCGCGAGCGCATCACCAGCGACTCGGTGGTCGCGCCTTTGCCGCGGTAGCGGACGCCCTGCAGGACGTCGCCGTCGGTGACCCCGGTGGCGGAGAAGAAGACGTCCTCGCCGGAGCAGAGGTCGTTGGCCGTGAGGATGCGGTCGAGGTCGTAGCCGGCATCGACCGCGGCGCTGCGCTCCTCGTCGTTGCGCGGCCAGAGCCGTCCCAGCAGCTGGCCGCCCATCGACTTCAGCGCCGCCGCCGAGAGCACCCCCTCGGGCGTGCCGCCGATCCCCCACAGCAGGTCGACCGGGGAGCGCTCGGAGACCGCCAGCAGCGCCGCCGAGACGTCGCCGTCGGTGATCAGCCGGATGCGGGCGCCCGCCTCGCGGACTTCGCGGATCGCCTCCTCGTGGCGCGGCCGGTCGAGCATCACCACGATCACGTCGCCGATCGAGCCCCCGCGGCGCTCGGCGACCAGCTTGCAGGTCTCCGGCAGCGGCCGGTCGAGGTCCAGCAGGTCGGCGATGTCTTCGCCGCCCGCCAGCTTTTCCATGTAGACGCAGGGACCCGGGTCGAACATCGAGCCGCGCTCGGCGAGGGCGATCACCGCCAGCGCGCTCGGCATCCCGAGGGCGCAGAGGCGCGTGCCCTCGAGCGGGTCGACGGCGATGTCGACCTGCGGCGGGCTGCCATCGCCGATCGTCTCGCCGTTGAAGAGCATCGGCGCTTCGTCCTTCTCCCCCTCGCCGATCACCACGACGCCGTCCATCGCGACCGAGTCGAGGACCAGGCGCATCGCGTCGACCGCGGCGCCGTCGGCGGCGATCTTGTCGCCGCGACCGACCCAGCGGGCCGCCGCGAGGGCGGCCGCCTCGGTGACGCGGACGAGCTCCAGCGCGAGGTTGCGGTCCGGCTTGGCCTGGTTCGGCGAAGGCATCGGTGGGCGCAGGCTATATGGTCGCGGCGTGGAAGGACGTTGGGGATTGACGCTGCCGCTCAGCGGCGTGCCGCTCGCCGCGCACGGCGAGTACGTGAAGCGGGCCGAGGCGGCGGGCTACACGGACCTCTGGACCGGCGAGACGGCGGGCCCGGACGGCTTCACGCCGCTGGCGCTGAGCGCCGCCTGGACCGAGCGGATGCGGCTCGGAACCGGCATCGTCGGCGTCTTCCAGCGCGGTCCGGCGCTGCTCGCCCAGGAGGCCGCGGCGCTCGCCGACGCCTCCGAGGGCCGCTTCGTGCTGGGGATCGGCTCCTCCTCGGACCGGATCATCGAAGGCTGGAACGGCATCCCCTTCGAGCGGCCGCTCAGCAAGGTGCGCGAAACGCTCGAGTTCCTGCGCGTGGCGCTGGCCGGCGAGCGCACCTCCACCCGCTTCAAGCTGGAAACGAAGCCGGCGCACGAGGTGCCGATCGTGCTCGCCGCCCTGCGCGGCAAGATGCTGCAGCTGGCGGTCGAGAAGGCCGACGGGGCCTTCACCAACTTCCTGCCGCTCGACGGGCTGCCGCAGGTCGTCGCCCAGCTCGACGGCGCGCCCGCGGGCTTCGAGCTGCTCTGCCGCTTCTTCTGCCTGCCCGGGCCGCGCGAGGAGGTCGAGCCGTTGGCCCGCTTCATGTTCTCCACCTACATCACGGTGCCGGTCTATACCGAGTTCTACCGCTGGCTCGGCTGGGGCGAGCAGATCGCCCCGATGCTCGACGCCTGGGCCGCGGGCGACCGCCAGAAGGCGGCCGCCGAGGCGCCCTGGGAGGCGATCGAGCAGATGTTCATCTTCGGCTCGCCGGAGGAGATGAAGGAGCGCCTCGAGGCCTTCGTCGCGGGCGGCATCACCACCCCGGTCCTCACCCCGGTCGTCCCGCCGGAGCGGCTCGGCGAGATGATCGACGCCCTGGCGCGCTAGCTCCGCGTCCCGCGACACATCCGTCACGCCCCCGCGGCCCGCGTTCGCAGTTCTCCGCGCTATGCGCGGCAAAGTGCGAACGCGCCAGGGCGCCGGTCGATGAGTTCGCAGTTCTCCGCGCTATGCGCGGAGAACTGCGAACGCACAGGGAGGCGGTCGGCGGATCCGGCGGTCAGGCGAGCCGGGCGAGGCTGAGGGCGTAGTCCTCGGCCGGGTCGGTGAACCAGTCGGCCATCGCCAGGCCGGTGCCGGCGTAGGACTCCTCCAGGCGGGGACGGGTGAACTTGGTCGAGATCTCGGTCCGCATCAGCTCCCCGGCGGCGAAAGCGACGGTCGCGTCGAGCGCGGCGATCCGCACCTCCTGGTCGAGCAGGGAGCGCAGGCCGATGTCCATCCACTCGTGCTCGGCGTCCCAGCGGGCGACGTGCTCGAAGGCGGTCGGGTCGAAGTCGGCGCCGAGCGCCCGGTTCAGCACGCTGAGGACGTTCTTGTTGAACTCCGCGGTCACCCCGGCCGGGTCGTCGTAGGCGAGCTCGAGGCGGTCGACCTCCTTGACCAGGTCGGTGCCGAGCAGCAGGTGATCGTCGGGGTCGAGGAGGCCGGCGATGCGGCTGAGGAAGGCGGCCCGCTCGTCCGGGTAGAGATTGCCGACCGTGCCGCCGAGGAAGGCGATCAGCCGCGGCCCGGCCTCGCTCGTGGTCGGGGTCCGCTCGAGGTGCGCCTCGAAGTCGCAGACCAGCCCGTGGACGTCGAGGCCGGGATACTCCTCGACCAGCGAGGCGGCGGTTTCGCGGGTGATCTCCTCGGAGATGTCGACCGGGACGTAGGTGCGCAGGGTGCCCGCGTCGCGCATCGCGCTCAGCAGGTGGCGCGTCTTCGCCGCCGAGCCGGAGCCGAGCTCGATCAGCGTCGCCGGGTTGCCCGCGGCGGCGACGATCTCGGGCGAGCGCTCGACCAGGATCTGGCGCTCGCGGCGGGTCGGGTAGTACTCCGCGAGCTCGGTGATGTCCTCGAAGAGACGGGAGCCGCGGTCGTCGTAGAAGTACTTCGGCGAGAGCTCCTTCGGCGTCCGCGCGAGCCCCTCGCGCACGTCGACTTCCATCGCCGCGACCTGGTCGGCGGGCAGGTGGACGTCGATCGCGATCGTCATGCCGCCTCCCCGGCGAGCCGGAAGCCGGCGAAGATCTGGCGGCGCTGGGGCAGGTCCCAGTTGCGGAAGGTCGGCCGGGCGACGTGCGGGTGGGTCGCCCAGGAGGAGCCGCGCAGAACCTTGTACTCGTCGCCGAAGAAGACCGCCGAGTACTCCTCGTAGGGGAAGGCCTCGAAGCCGGGGTAGGCGCCGAAGTCCGAGGCGGTCCATTCCCAGGCGCCGCCGACCCCGTCGAGGCCCGGCCGCGCCGCCTCCCACTCGAACTCGCTCGGCAGGCGCCGGCCAGCCCAGCGGGCGAACGCGTCGGCCTCCTCCCAGGAGACGTGGACGACCGGCCGCGCCGGGTCCACCGGCGTCGTGACCCCCATCGCGGCGCGCGCCCAGCCGTCGCCCTCGCGCTCCCAGTACATCGGCGGAGCGGCACCCGTCTCCTCGACGTAGGCGGCGTAGGCGGCGTTGGTGACCGGCGCCGCGTCGATCTCGAAGGCGGGCAGCTCGACCGTGTGGCGGGGACGCTCGTTGTCGTAGGCGAAGCCGCGGTCGGGCGCGCCGATCTCGTGCGAGCCCGCCTCGACCCGGATCGTCCCGGCGGCCGCCTCGACCGGCGGCGGCGCGAAGGCGCCGGGGTCCTCGACGGCCGGAGCGTAGGGCGCGTCGAGCAGCTGCAGAAGCTGGAGCATCGTCTCCTGGTGCTGGAACTCGTGGACGATCAGCATCTCGTAGACGAACGCGTCGCGCAGCAGCGGGTCGGCGGCGTCGGGGCCGAGCTCGACGTCCTCGAGCACCTCGAGCGCCCGGGCGCGCACCTCGTCCATGTAGGAGCGCAGCTCGTCGTCGCGCAGGATCGGCAGCTCGCCGCGTTCCCTGCGCGGGCTCTCGATCGCGTCGTAGAAGCGGCCCAGCTCACCGTGCAGCGGCTCGCGGCCGCCGACGGTCTGCACCAGCCAGAGCTCCTCGAAGTTGGCGATGTGGCCGAGGTCCCAGGCCAGCGGGCTGAGCAGCTCCGAGTAGACCCGGTTGAGCTGGTCCTGGTCGAGAGGCTCGATCAGGGCATGCGTCCGCTCTCGCGCCTCGGCGAGAAGCGCCGCGATCGACTGCCGGGTCGGGCTGGACGTCACCTCGGTCGCGATGGAAGGACGGTATCGCACACATCTTTCGAACCTGTGAACGTGCGACCGGCGCACTCCTCGGCACGACCGCGCGGTCCGACGCTTGCTGACTTCGGGTCGCCAGGGCGACCTCAACTCAGCAATCGTCAGCCGGTGCCCTCCGCCTCGGGGTCGCGCCAGACGTGCTTGCGCCAGGGCGGGGTGACGACGAAGTCAGCGTGCTCGTCGGCGGCGATCGGCTCGAGCGGGATCAGGTGGACGCGGCGGCCGGGCGTGAAGCGGGTGCCGCGCGGCTCCCCGGCGGCGTTGCCGGCGTGGCTGCCGCCGGAGACGAGCAGCAGGCCGGTCTCCGGCCCCCAGCCGTTCGGGGCGCGGACGTCGAGGTCTTCGGCGAGGTGCCGCAGGACGCCGATGCCGGCATCCGAGCCCCAGTCGAGGTCCTGCAGCGAGTAGTTGTAGCCGTCGTGGCTGGACGCCCGCTCGTCGACCGAGCCGTCGGGGTTGACCCGGACGGCGACCGATTCCCAGTCGTCGCGGTGTTCGCCCTCTTCGCCGACGATCGGCACCCCGCGCAGGGTGGCGGAGTTGGCGTAGTAGAGCCAATACTGGATGTAGAGGCGTCCCGCCCGCTCGGCCGAGCAGTCGTCGCCGGCCGCTTCGCTCGCCTCCCGCTCCCCCGCCCGGCAGTCGACCACGTGGACGAAGGCGGTGACCGGCAGCCGTTCGAAGGTGCGGTGGACGAGGCCATCCTCGGGCGCGTCCCCGCAGCTCGTCTCCCGGCAGCGACGGTAGTCGACCGGCACGGCGCGCGAGCCCGCCTCGAAGCCGATCGTCGGCATGTGCCGGCGCACCAGACGCCCAACTTCGTCGCCGTAGGTGGCGATCAGCAGCGGCTCGTCTCCGCAGCCGTCGGCGACCTCGGTCGCACAGAGGATCCGCTGGGCGATCGACCGCGCCAGGCCGACCCCCGGCACCCGCACTCCCGCCACCACGATGCCGAGCAAGAGCAGCGAGACCACGCACACCAGCCCGACCCACTCGACCGTCCCCTGTCCTCGCTCGGAGCCCACGGGCCCTCAAGCGCGCGACGGCCCCGACCTCTCCCCCCTTCACCGGCGCGGCTCGCCGCCTACCTCGCGATCTGCGGCCCGACCCCGCGCCGGCTCGCGCGGCGCGGGGCGGGCTGTTAGAGCTTTTCGATCTCGGCGGCGATGTCCGACGCGGCGGCTTTGGCGTCGGCGAAGAGCATCGAGGTGTTCGGTTCGTAGAAGAGATCGTTGTCGATGCCGGCGAAGCCGGTCGAGAGCGAGCGCTTGATCACGATCACCTCGCCTGCCTCGGAGACTTCGATGATCGGCATCCCGGCGATCGGCGAGTTCGGGTCGTTTTTCGCCGCCGGGTTGGTGACGTCGTTGGCCCCGATCACCACGGCGACATCGACGCGCGGCATTTCGGGGTTGATCTCGTCCATCTCTTTGAGCTGCTCGTAGGGCACGTCCGCCTCGGCCAGCAGCACGTTCATGTGGCCCGGCATCCGGCCCGCCACCGGGTGGATCGCGTAGTTGACGGTGACGCCGCGTTTCTCCAGCTGGGTGGCCATCTCCTTGACGGCGTGCTGGGCCTGGGCGACCGCGAGGCCGTAGCCGGGGACGATCACCACGTTGTCGGCGTAGGCGAGCTTGATCGCCGCATCCTGGGCGCCGATCGAGGTGACCGGCCGTTGCTCGCCGGTTCCTCCCGCCGCCGCGGGCGCGCCGCCGAAGCCGGCGAAGAGGATGTTGGCGACCGAGCGGTTCATCGCCGTCGCCATCTCCAGGGTGAGGATCGTTCCCGAGGAGCCGACCAGGGTGCCGGCGACGATCAGCGCGACGTTCTGCAGCGCGAACCCGGCGGCCGCCGCGGAGAGGCCGGTGAAGGCATTCAGCAGCGAGATCACGACCGGCATGTCGGCGCCGCCGATCGGCAGCACCACCAGGTTGCCGAGCAGCGCCGCGGCGAGCAAGATCAGGATGAAGAGCGCTTCCGAGGGCGGTTCGTTGTCGATCACGATGATGACCGCGAGGACGATCACGCCGATCCCGAGGATCGCGTTGATGAACTGCTGCCCCGGGACCGCCAGCGGGCGGGTCGGGATCAGGTCCTGGAGCTTGGCGAAGGCGATGTTGGAGCCCCAGAAGGAGACCGAGCCGACGATCGCCGCGAACAAGGTCGGGATCAGGTCTTCGAGCGGGACCGCGCCGCCGATCGAGATTCCGTGGCGGATCTCCGACCAGGCGATCAGGGCCACCGCGCCGCCGCCGAGCCCGTTGTACAGGGCGACCATCTGCGGCATCTCGGTCATTTTCACTTTGAGCGAGGCGTAGGCGCCGATCGCCGAGCCCGCCGCGAGGCCGATGATGATCAGGCCCCAGTTGCCCATCCCGTCGAGCAGCAGGGTGGTGACGACGGCGACCGCCATCCCCCCCGCGGCGATCAGGTTGCCGCGTTTGGCGGTGGTCGGGTGCGTCCCCTCTTTGATGCCCAGGATGAACAGCGAGAAGGCGACGATGTATAGAGCCGTGGCGGCACTGCCGCCCGGCTGGAGCACGGCGGGGGAGATCATTTACCGGCGCCGCCTTTGCCGTCGCCGTCGGCTTTCGGTTTCGGTTTTTTCGAGAACATGCCGAGCATCCGGTCGGTGACCATGAAGCCGCCGACGATGTTGATCGCGCCGAAGGCGACGGCGATCGTGCCGATCACGTACTCCAGCCCGTCGGTGGCGTAGCCGAGGACGATCAGCCCGCCGAGCATCACGATGCCGTGGATCGCGTTGGTCTGCGACATCAGCGGCGTGTGCAGCGTCGTCGGCACCTTGGAGATCACCTCGAACCCGACGAAGACCGCCAGGACGAAGATCGTGACCTCGATCATGATGCTCATGCTTTGTCCCTCCCTGCGGCACGCTCGTTCACGATCTCGCCGTCTTTCGCGATCAACGCCGCGGCGAGGATGTCGTCGTCGAGGTCGACTTTCAGCTCGCCCTCCTCGGTGATCATCAACCCGAGCAGGTTCTCCAGGTTCTTCGCGTAGAGCTGCGAGGCGGGCACCGGCATCAGGCTCGGCAGGTTGCGCGGCCCGATCACCTTGACGCCGTTCTCCTCGACCGTCTCCCCCGGCTTGGTCAGCTCACAGTTGCCGCCGGTCTCGGCGGCGAGGTCGACGATCACCGACCCCGGCTGCATGCCGCGCACCGCGTCGGCGGTGATCAGCAGCGGCGCCGGGCGGCCCGGGATCGCCGCGGTGGTGACGATCACGTCCTGCTTGGCGGCGTTCTCGCCGAGCGCCTCGCGCACCTGCGCGTTCTCCTCGTCGGTGAGCGGGCGGGCGTAGCCGCCCTCGGCCTCCGCGTCGGGGATGAAGTCGAGTTCCAGCGGCCGGCCGCCGAGCGAGGCGATCTGCTCCCAGGCGGCGCGGCGGATGTCGAAGCCGGTGACGATCGCGCCCAGCCGTTTCGCGGTGGCGACCGCCTGCAGGCCGGCGACGCCGGCGCCGAGGACGAGGACTTTGGCCGGCGGCACGGTGCCCGCGGCCGTGGTCATCATGCCGAAGAAGCGGCCCGACTCGCGGGCGGCGATCAGCATCGCCGCGTAGCCCGCCGCGGCGGCCTGCGAGGACAGCGCGTCCATCGCCTGGGCGCGCGTCGTCCGCGGGATCGCCTCCATCGCGAAGGCGGTCACCCCGGAGGCGGCCAGCGCCTTGTTGGTGTCGGCGGCGACCCAGGGGTTGAGGTGGGAGACGTAGATCTGCGAGGCGCCGAGCCGGCCGGCGTCCTCGACGCTCGGCACGGCGACCCGCAGCACCGCGTCGGCCTTCCAGACCTGGTCGGCGGGGGCGATCTCGGCGCCCGCGTCGGTGTACTGGGAGTCGGGGTGACCGGCGCCCTCGCCGGCACCCGCCTCGACCAGCACCTCGACGTGCTCGTTCTTCTTCAGCGAGCGCACGACGTCAGGGACGAGCGCGACACGTCGCTCCCCCTCGGCGGTCTCTTTGGGTACTCCGATCTTCACGGCGGCGGGGAACCTTATGCCATCTGCTGCATTCCGGTCAGCCGACCGGCTCGGCGCCGGCCATCGCGGCCAAACGCTCCAGCGTGTGGAGTTGCTGATTTCGCTCTATGTGTACCGGTGAGACGATCAGGCGGTCGACCCCGGCGGCGGCGAAGCGGTGCACGCGCTCGGCGACCTCGGACTCGGTCCCGACCAGCGAGGTGGCCTCGACGAGCTCGTCCGGCATCGCCTCGAAGGCGCCGCCGCGGTCGCCCACCTGGAAGCGCCGCTGCACCTCGTCGGCCACCTCGCCGAAGCCGAAGCGGTGCGCCAGATCGACGTAGAAGTTGGTCTTCCGCGACCCCATCCCCCCGAGATAAAGGACCAGGCCCGCCTTGACCACGTTCTTGGCGGCCTCGAGGTCGCCGTCGATCGCCACCTGCAGGGACGGGCTCACCTCGAGGTCGGCGCGCGTCCGCCCGCCCTTGGCAAAGCCCTCCTCGAGGTGCTCGCCCCAGGTCTCCTGGAAGCGGTCGACGGAGAAGAAGATCGGGATCCAGCCGTCGGCGACCTCGGCGGTCATCGCCACCGATTTGCGGCCGATCGCGCCGACGAAGACCGGGATCCGCTCGCGCAGCGGGTGGAAGTTCAGCTTCAGCGCCTTGCCCTCGCCGCCGCCCAGCGGCAGGTCGTAGTGCGTGCCGTGGTGCTCGAGCGGCCCCTGGCGGGCGACGATCTCCCGCACGACCTCGATGTACTCGCGGGTCCGCCCCCAGGGCTTCGAGTAGGGGACCCCGTACCAGCCTTCCGAGACCTGCGGGCCGCTCGGCCCGAAGCCGAACAGGAAGCGCCCGCCGGAGAGCTTGTCGATCGTCGCCCCGGCCATCGCCGCCGCGGCGGGCGGCCGGGCCGGCACCTGCATGATCGCCGCGCCGAGGTTGACGGTCCGCGTCTGCCCGGCCAGCCAGGCGAGCACGCTGACCACGTCGGAGCCGTAGGACTCGGCGACCCAGATCGACTCGTAGCCCAGCCGCTCGGCCGTGCGCACGATCTCCAGGGCCTCCTCTCCCGCAGGCCCGATCCCCCAATAGCCAAGGTTCACTCCCAGCTTCAGCCCCATCCGGGCTGCACCCTATTGAATAGACCCGTGGCGACGGCCCAGGCTATTCCCGAGAGCGGCCTCTCGAGCAAGGAGGCGGCCGCCCGCCTGGGCAGATTGGGCCCGGCGCCGGAGAACTCCTCGCGCTCCACCTCGAGCATCGTCGCGGGCAACGTCTTCACCCTCTTCAACGCGATCATCGCGGTCTTCTTCGTGCTCGACATCGGGCTCGGCCTCTACGCCGACTCCCTCTTCGGGTTGATCGCGGTGGTCAACTCCTACATAGGCATCCGCCAGGAGCTGAAGGCCAAGAAGACGCTCGACGAGGTCGCGGTGCTGGTGGCGCCGCGGGCGCGGGTGATCCGCGACGGCAGGACGCTGGAGCTGCTCGCCGACGAAGTCGTGCCCGGCGACCTGGTCGCGCTGGCGCCGGGCGACCAGCTGGTCGCCGACGGCCGCGTGGTCGGCAGCCGCGGCCTCACCCTCGACGAGTCGATGCTGACCGGCGAGGCCGACGGGATCGGCAAGGAAACCGGCCAGGAGGTCCTCTCCGGCTCCTTCGTCACCTCCGGCTCCGGCCACTACGAGATCGACGCGGTCCGTGAGGAAAGCTACGCGGGCCGACTGGCCGGCGAGGCGCGCGCCTTCCGCCATCCGCTCTCACCGCTGCAGGAGGAGGTGAACCGGGTGATCGTCGTCTCGACCTACCTGATGCTGCCGCTCGCCGTCCTGCTGATCCTCAGCCTGAAGATCCGCAGCGTCGGCCTGCAGAGCGCCGCCGAGACGGCGACCGCGGGCCTGGTGACGCTGATCCCCGAGGGCCTGGTGCTGCTGATGAGCGTCACCTTCGCGGTCGCCGCGGTGCGGCTGGCGCGGCGCGACACGCTGGTCCAGCAGATGAGCGCGACCGAGAGCCTCGCCGCGGTCGACACGATCTGCATCGACAAGACCGGCACGCTGACCGAGGGCGAGCTGCGGCTGGCCTCGGTGGAGCTCGCCGAGGGGCTCGACCCGGCGCTCGGCGCCGCGGTGCTGGGGCGCTTCGCGGCGAGCGCCGGGAACCGCAACAAGACGCTGGAGGCGATCGCCGAGCGCTATCCAGGCGACGCCGGCCAGGTGAGCGCCGAGGTCCCCTTCTCCTCCGAGTACAAGTGGTCGGGGGTCACGCTGGCGGGCGAAGGGGCCGGGGCCGGGACCTTCGTGCTCGGGGCGCCCGACGTGCTCGCCGAGTCCGGCGCCCTGACGCTGCCGCCGGCCCTGGCGGCGAGGCTCGAGGAGGAGACCGCGGCGGGGCGCCGCGTCGTCGCCTTCGGGCGCAGCGAAGGCCCGCTGCCCGCCGACCCGGGCCTGGAGCCCGCGCCGCGCCTGGTCCCGGTCGCCTTGATCGTGCTCGAGGAGACCCTGCGCCGCGACGCCGCCGAGACGATCGCCACGATGCGCGCCCAGCACGTCGACCTGAAGCTGATCTCCGGCGACGCGGCGGCGACGGTGACCGCGGTCGCCTACGCGGTCGGGGTGCCGCGCGAGGCGGGCGTGGTCGAGGGCCCGGACCTGCCCGACGATCCCGAGGCCCTGCGGGAGGTGGCGCTCGCCAACACGATCTTCTGCCGGATCAAGCCCGAGCAGAAGAAAGCGCTGGTGTCGGCGCTGGTCGCCGCCGGGCGCTACGTGGCGATGATCGGCGACGGCGTCAACGACGTGCCGGCGCTGAAGCGGGCGCGGATGGCGGTGGCGATGGGCTCGGGCACGCAGGTCACCAAAGGGGTGGCCGACGTCGTCCTGCTCAAAGACCAGTTCTCGCGGCTGCCGGAGGCGGTCGGCGAGGGGCGGCGGATCGCCCGCAACATCCACCGTCTCGGCCGCCTCTACCTGACCAAGTCGGTCTACGCGGCGACCCTGATCGTGCTCGTCGCGGTGCCCGGCTTCGCCTTCCCGTTCCTGCCCCGCCACCTGACGATGGCCGCCTTCCTGACGATCGGCATCCCCTCCTTCGTGCTCGCCCTGGCGCCCTCGGACGGGCCGCTCTACCGCGGCCGGCTGATCCGCGCCCTGGCCGCGTTCGCGGTGCCCGCCGGGGTCGCGACCGGGATCGCCTCGATCATCTCCTGCGTGCTCGTCAACGTGGTCGCGGGCGGCGGCCTGGCCGCCGGGCGGACCGCGGCGACGACCACGCTGATCGTGCTCGGGCTGGCCTTCGTGCTGCTGCTGGAGCGCGGCCCGGGGCGCGAGCACATCGCGATCCAGAGCTACATGCTGGCGATGGTCGCCGGGCTCGGCGCCCTCTACGCGCTGTTCCTCGCCGCCGCCCCGGTGCGCGAATTCTTCGAACTCGAAATCCTCGACGCGACGCAGTGGTTCCTCGCCCTGCTCGCCGCCGCGATCGGGCTGACGATCGCCGCCCTGGCCTGGCGCCTGCCGGTGATCGAACGCTGGGAAGCGGTCGACGACGAACCGGGGGCGCCGCCCAGCCCGATGGAGGAGTAGGGGCGGCCCTCCTCGGACGTTGCGATCACGTGGCCATGGTCTGAGTCCCCCATGGGGGCCGGATCCGTGCAGCGCGTCCCTCCACGCGTCCAGTCGGGGCGGCGCATTTTTCGACTTTGGGCCATGGGCCGGCCGGATGGGGGTGCGTAGCGTCCGAGCATGGCGACGACCTCGAACCCGGCCCGTCCCTTTCCCGGAGCCGGTGTGTACCCGCTTGACTCGGGGCACTTCGACGGGGCGTTCGCCCAGACCGGCACCGCGCGCCCTCCCTACGCGACGGTGATCGACGCGCTCGTGCGGCAGTACCTGGTGGAGCCGCGCGAGCGCGTCCGGTCGACCGCGCGGGAGATCGGCTGACCGCGCTGCATGTCTTTGCCACACCAGGGTGTGGTGAAGGCGTGCAGCGCTAGATCGCGAGGTGGTCGCCGGGGGGGATGACGAACTGGCTGACGACCAGGTTGGCGGCCAGCTTCGAGTTGCCCTCCCGGATGCGGTGGATCCGCACCTCGATCACCGCGGTGCTGCGGCCGGCGTGGAGCGGCCGCGCGTCGGCGACGATTTCGTCCCCGAGCCGGCCGGCGCCGAAGACGTTCAGCTTCAGCTCGATGGTCGTGAAGTCGTAGCCGGGCGGGATCGCGCGGAACGTGGCCCAGGCGGCGACGGCGTCGCCGAGCCCCGTCCAGACCCCGCCGTGAACGAAGCCGCCGGGATGCAGATGGCGGCTCTCGACCACGATCCGGCCGCGCGAGTGGTCCTCCTCGATCTCCAACGGCTCGATGCCGAGATCGGCGGGGAAGCTCCCCACCGCGAACTCGCGGATCTCCTCTGGCTTGACCTGCGAAAGATCGGCCATGGCTCGGTATGTAAACAAGAAGCGGCCCCGTCGTGGGGCCGCTTCGTCACATAACGCTCGACTGGCGCTCTTCTGTCCGAACTCAGACCCGTTCGACGATCATCGCCTTGCCCTGGCCGCCGGCCACGCACATCGTCTCCAGGCCGACCTGGTGGTCGTCGGTCTCCATCCCGTTCAGCAGCGTGCCCATGATGCGGGCGCCGGTCATGCCGAAGGGGTGGCCGAGGGCGATCGCGCCGCCGTGGGTGTTCAGCTTGTCCAGCTCGATCCCGGTCTCGTCCATGATCGGGATGACCTGGGCGGCGAAGGCCTCGTTCAGCTCGACCTGGTCGATGTCGCCGATCGTCATCCCGGCGCGGTCGAGGACCTTCTTGATCGCGCCGATCGGGGCGACCCCCATGTACTCGGGCTCGTTGCCCCAGGTGGCCGCGGTGATGATCCGGGCGCGCGGCTTGAGGCCCAGCTCCTTGGCCTTGGTGTCGCTCATCAGCAGCACCGCGGCGGCGCCGTCGTTGAGCGGGCAGGAGTTGCCGGCGGTGACCCCGCCGCCGCCGAAGGCCTCGTCGAGTTCGCCCAGCTTCTCCAGGGTCGAGGAGGCGCGCGGGCCGTCGTCCTTGCTCACCTCGGTGCCATCGACGTCGACGGGGACGATCTCGCGGTCGAAGAACCCGTCGCCCTGCGACTTGACCGCCAGTTCCTGCGAGCGCTGCGCGAACCGGTCCATGTCCTCGCGCTTGACGCCGTATTTCTTGGCGACGTTGACCGCGGTGAGGCCCATATCGATGTAGGCGTTCGGCTGGCCGTTCTCGCCGATCAGGTTGGGATTGCGGTCGTCGACGCCGGCGGGCTCGGTGCGCTCGTTGAAGCGGCTCACCCACTCGACCCCGACCGCCAGGTAGGCGTCGCCCTCGCCCGCCTTGATCGCGTTGCCGGCGTGGCGAATCGCGTCGAGGCTGGAGGAGCAGTAGCGGGAGACGGTGACCCCGTTGACCGTCTGCGGCAGCTTCTCGGAGAGCAGCGAGATGATCCGGGCGATGTTGAAGGCCTCGAGGCCCTGCGGCATGCCGACGCCGCAGAAGACGTCCTCGACCAGCGCCGGGTCGAGCTCGGGGTTGCGCTCCAGCAGGCGGTCGACCACGAAGGCGCCCATCTCATCGGGGCGCAGCGAGGCCAGCGAGCCCTTGAAGGCGCGGCCGATCGGCGTGCGGATGGTGTCGACGATTACTGCTTCGGGCATCTCGGGCGCCTCCTTGGGCTAAGTGCGGATCGTGAAACCGAGGGGGAGCGTAGAGCAAACGGGCCTCCGGCTGATTGACCAGTCGGTCAATCTCTCGTGACATTCCGCACGTGGAGGCCGTGAATTCGTCCCGATCTCGGGTACATTCGGACGATCCAACCCGCCCTCGAGGCGGGAAGACGCCGCCACGCGGCACGGAAAGGAGGCCTCGACATGCCCGAGGGCTACTGCGTCAAGGAGCGCAAGAGGGTCGAGATCAAAGACGCCAAACAGGTGACGATGAAGAACGGTCGCCCCGCGATCCAGGGGGTCTGCCCCGACTGCGGGACGAAAATCTTCAAGATCGGCAAACTCGAGGCCTAGCGATTTTCGCGCCTCGTCCGGCGCGGTGAGTTCGCAGTAATCCACGATCTGCGTGGCCAGGTGCGAGCTCACCGTTGAGGGCCGGGGCGCGGGGCGCGCACGGGACGAGCAGCCCGCGCTCGCCGAGGCAGGGGCCCGAGGCCTCCACGCCGAAACTTGGGGTATCGCACCGCACCCGAGAGCACCCGCATCGACGACCCGGCGCCGTACCGCGGCGCTGCTGGCCGCGCTGGCCCTGGCGGCCGCCGCGCCGGCGGGCTGCGGCGGCGGCTCGTCGAGCAGTTCGACGACCGCGACCACGGCAAAGACCACGGCCACCCCGCCGGTTGCCGAACCGCCGCCCAACGCCGAAGAAGGGACGGTCTTCGTCTCGCTCGGCAGCGCCGGCGGGCTCGGCCAGGTGCTGGTGGACTCGGCCGGGCACACCTTGTACGCCTTCAGCCGCGACGGCGGGGGGAAGTCGGCCTGCGAAGGAGCGTGCGCGAGGTCCTGGCCGCCGCTGCTGGTCGAACACGGCGAACCGGAGCCCAGCAACGGCACCAGCGCCTCCCGCCTCGGCACGATCACCCGCCCCGACGGCGCCCGCCAGGTGACCTACGCGGGCCGGCCCCTCTACGGCTTCACCGGCGACAAGCAGCCGGGCGAAGCGAACGGCAACGGCACCAGCGCCTTCGGCGGCACCTGGTCGGCGCTCAAAGGCAACGGCACCCCGGCGGGCTGAGGCGGCCGCTCGCGTTGCACGGATCTGGTCCCCGATGGGGGCCTAAAGGCGTGCGGCGCGGTCGGGGCGCGAGGCGGTTTGCGCTCAGCGCCTGCGGAACGGGGCGATCGGCGGCGCCAGCGCGCGGATCTCGGCCAGCAGGCGGGCGGAGACCTCGCCCGGTTCCTCCTGCGGCTGCGGCTGGCCGCCCGCCGGGTCGAAGAAGCGGACCTGGACCCGCGGCCGGCGCGGGAAACCGGTGAGGTCGGCGGTGCCGGTGACGGCGACGCAGGTGACGTGGGCCTCGGGCACTTCCAGCGCCAGCCGGCCGACGCCGCTGCGGGCGCGCATCACCCGCCCTTTGGACCGCGTCCCCTCCGGGAAGACGCCGACGCAGGAGCCTTCGCGCAGCGCGTCGACGGCGTTGGCGAGCGCCTGCGCGTCGCCGGCGCCGCGGACGATCGGGATCTGCCCCATCCCGTTGAGGACCGGGGCGAGGCCCCTGACCTCCCAGAGGGTCGATTTGGCAAGCGCCCGGATCTGGCGCCGGGCCCGCGCGGCGATTCCGATCATCACCGGGTCCCAGTGGCTGTCGTGGTTGCCCACCACGAGCAGCGGGCCGGCGGCGGGCAGCGCCTCGACGCCGCTCACCTCGAGCCGCGCCCAGCGGGCGACCGGCAGGTTCACGGCCATCGCGACGCGGTAGGTGCGGGTCGGCTCGCGCATACGGGGGCAGCAAAGCGTATTCGTTGCGACGATCGCCGGGGTGTCGCAAATGGGAAGTATGTCTTCGCGACACGTACCGCCATTTCAAGCCAATTTCTAGCTCTGACTCGTCCTGAACAACCGGGGCGACGCCGGTTTGCGGCGCCCCCGCAGACAGACGGAGAGGCGAGGATGGACGACGACAGCGTGGACGCGGCAGTGTTTGCGAGGCTCTGCAAAGCAGGGCCGTGGACCGTCGATGAGTTGAGGCGCGAACTGGGACTGGCCGGCCACGATGCCGCTGACCGCCTCGTCGCGAAGGGACTGGCGCACCGACTGGAGGGATTCATCTTCGCCTCCGTGTCCGGGCGCTACGCCCACTCTCTCGACCCGACGTGGCGATGAGCGCCCTGACCGAGGCCTTCGGGCAGCGACTGTTGGTGGCGCGCTTCAACTGCGGCCGCATCAGCCAAGAGGTCGTGGCCGAACGAGCGGGCCTCCACCGCACCCAGATGAGCGCCCTTGAGAACGGGCGTCAGATGCCGATGTTGGAGACGGTCGTGCGGGTGGCGGGAGCAGTCGGGATGTCCGCCGGGGACTTGCTGGGTCCGATCCGCTGGGTGCCGGCGGCGAAGAGCGAGCCGGGCGCTTCATCCTCGCCGAGGAGGAGTCGTGAACGCCCAAGAACGCGACCGGCAGTTGTTCGGTAGGAACGTCACGGCGGTGCGGTGCAAACGTGGTCTGTCGAAGGCCGCGCTGGCGCGGGAAGCCGACGTGAGCAGCGACGCGCTCCGTCAACTGGAGGCTGGATTCCGAACGGCGCACTTCGACTCCGTGATGAAGCTGGCCGACGCGCTCGGGGTTGCTCCCGGCGACCTATTTGACGGCCTGCGGCCCTGAGAACGAAGAATCCCGCCCCGGCGAACCGAGGCGGGATCTTCATCTCGTCATGTACGCTGTACCTGTATTTGGTACCGGCCCGCGTCGGTCGTGTCCGTCGAAAAGATCGCGACCGGCGCGGGGGTTTTACGTCGCCCGTCGCGCCCGGCATGCCCCTCACGGAGCGCCTGTAAAGGACGGGTCGACCATCAAGACCTAGGCATCGTTCATTCCTCTCCGCCCCCGGGGTCGTTCTCCGGAAGCGAGTAGATCAAGTTGAAGGTCGCTTGCGCGTAGGCGAACCAAGCTTCCCGGCTGGCGGTCGGGAACTCGGGTTTTTCGGTCGGATCATCGAACTCCGGCAGCGACTGCACGAGCGTGACGATCGCGGGGTGAAGGCCCCGCGTCGGATCGTCCGGCGGAGGCGGTGGCGCGCTCCCGCTTTCGCCAGATGCGCCATTACTTTTCCGCGTCCGTTTCCGTCGCCCGCCGGCACCGGGGCGGGTGGATTTGAACCGCTCGCTCAACTCGATGTCGGTCTGCTTGGCGGCGTTCAGATAGAAGGCGATCGCCTTGCGGACGGTGTCTCCTTCGATGCCGAACTCGCGGAACTTCTCTTCCAGCATCTGCTGGGTCGCGCCACTGCCGAGCGTTACGACGGTCGGGTAGCTCTCCTGCAAGATCGTCTTGAGCAGGGGACCGCGATCCTCGGCATCGACGAGTTCGCGCATCCGCTCGGTGGGCTTCTCCGTTGCGGGGTCCATCAGCCCGAACTGGCGGCAGGCCCGCAGGAACTGGCCCTGGTCGCTGCCTGACTTCCCGACCAGGACACTGCGATCGATCTTGTCGGGGATCCCGCCCGCCTTCAACTGGTCCAGAATCCCCTGGAAAGTGGACCAGGACAAATAAGGCGGCTGAAACTCTGGCTCGGCGTTCATCGTGGCATGCTCCCTGTCCGTCTCTGTCTTGAGTGGCAAGCGTACCACTCCTGCCACTCGCTTGCAGATTCGTCCGGATTATCTATTGGAGGAACAAGTGGCACGAGGTAATTTGGAGCCATGAACTCCCCCCCAAATCGAGGCGATCTGATCGAAGTGACCGACGCCAGCGGAGTGGTCCGTAGCAAGCGCGTATTGGGGCAGGCCGAAGGCGGCCGCTTCCTCGCGGTTTGGGCCTGTTCGGACCAGGAGTGGGCTGCGGCCGAAGCCGAGGGCCGTGAGCCCGAACCCGAGCCATTCCCATGGCCGCTTGACTCGGCACGGCTTGTCGTCGCCGCATGACCCCTCCGAGGAAACGCCCCGAGAAGACCGAGCCGACGCCCCCGAAAGAGGACGTCAAACAGGACCCCGAGCACAACGAGGACGACTTCCTGCGCGACCTCGCCAAGGCGACGACCAACCGCGCTAGGAAGAAGCTCGGGTTGCCTTCTCCACGCGGTTGAGCATCGCCCAGAACATGGGTTCCTTGGAGCGCCGGCGGTTGCATCGGAACGCGTACTCGTCCAGGTAGGCCTGTAGGTACTCGGTGCTGATGGCGTGGTAGACGCCGCGGACGCCGTTCTTGAACAGGCCGAAAAAGCCCTCGACCGTCTGTGTGTGGGCTTCCCCGATCGCGTAGACATTGGCTTTGTGCTTGATCCTACGGTGGCCCTTGTATTCCTTGCCGATGGCGTCGTAGGCGTTGTACTCGTCGGTGAAGAGCATCGACGAGGGCAGCACGTGTTCGCGCACCACGTGGTTGATCGTCCGTCCTCCACGGTCCGGCGCCACGAGCGGACGGACGCGCCCGCCGCGCTCGACCATCGCGATGATCGTCGGCCGGTGGCTTTTCTTGGCGAGCACCTGCTGACGCGATTCGTTGGCGCGAGCGCGGCCGCCGTAGGCCGACTCGTCAACCTCGACTTTGCCCTCAAGCGGACCATCGTCGTCGTCGGCCAAGAGCGTCCTGATCTGCTTGAACATCCGGTGCGCGGTCTTGTAGGTGACGCCGATTTCGCGCTCCAACTGCTTGGCGCTGATGCCGCAGCGGGTCGAAGACATCAGGTAGACGGCGTAGAACCACAGCTGCAAGCTGACCGTGGACTTATGAAAGATGGTGCCTGCGGTCGGATAGACGTGGTGGCCGCAGAACTGGCAGGAGTAGGCCGACCGGCCTTTGATCCGGTGGAACTTGCTCGCCTTTCCGCAGCCGGGACACTCGGTGCCATCTGCAAAGAAGCGCCCCTTCAGGTACACCAGACAGGCTTCGTTGTCGGGGAACAGCTCGAGGAACCGGGAATAGGTCATCTGGCTTTCGCTCGACGGCGACGGCTCTACTGAATCTCGACTCCGGGCTGCCATGAGGCAATGATACCAGACACACGTATAGGGAGGCAAAAAGAAGGCCCCGCCTAATGGAGGCGCGGGGCCCTGTCGCTTCGGAACTATTGATTCGGGGACGGAGGCTTTTGCCTATTCCCCGCTCTTGTCATCGAATTTCACAGGGCCTCTCCTTTGTCTGGTGCTTCGGTATTCCATTCTATACACCGGCTATCGTCAATGGTTAAAGGTTTCCTTAGCGCTTACCAAGACCATCGGATCTCGACGCTCTCGCCGACCTCCAGTTGCGGAATCTTCTCCACGACTTCCACTCGACCGGCTTTTTTCTTGGTCGAGATGCTCGGTCCCGGTTTACCCCGGTAGCGCAGTTCCACGCTCTTTGGAGGCCGGTTCTCGGGCCAGCGAACCCGCATCACCCTTGGGTGATCCGATTTGGCCGCCGGCTCAAGAGAAACTTTCTCATGCGCGCTGGGAAAGCGGTCAACGGCATGTCGTTCTACCTGCCATTCGAGGATATCGCCCCGACTGTTCTCCTCCTCGAAGCTGTAGATCACCTTCTCGCCGGAGCCACCGTCGATCGGCATCGTATGGATCATCTCCGCACTCATCCAGTCGTTGCCCTCCGAGCGCCGCCATCGGCCATCGTAGCTTTCAATTTTCCCGTTTCCTTGGCTCCAGTGGGCGATCGTCGAGACTCGGTTATGGATGAATCGAAGCTGTTGCGTAACGCGCATCGTTGAGTATTTCTCATCGCGAATGTCGTATTCGTGCTTTGCCCACACAACCTTGTAGGGCCGTTCACTCAGTGCGTCGCTCGCGACCTCCCTAACCTCATCCAGTTCTCCACGCCGTCGGCGGATGCGCAGCAGGATGACGGCGGTAACCGCTAGGAGCCCGAGGATGGCTGCATTGACGGTCTCCGGGGACGGGTGACCGACCACCTCCAAGGCGCCCACCACCACGCCCACCACGATCACGAAAACTGCATCGAGGTTGCGCCAGACGAACGCGCCGCCCGCCTTGATCCTCTCCCCCATCGGGCGATTCATACCACAGGGGTTCCCGGAAACGGCCTCCTGCCGGGCCGTCCTATTGCAGCTCCGAGCTTCTCGGCGGGCCGTTAGAGCAAGGCAAAATTCCGCATAGCACAGCCATTTGTCGGGTTGTACGTGCTTTGAAGACACACTTCCCTCGCAAATTACGAATTAGAGTGTCCGCCGTGTCACAACAGCCGCTCGAGTTGATCCTTGCCAGGAACTTGATGTCGGCCCTCTCGACGCCGGCCTTCCTGGTCGACGAGGGCGGCCTGCTGGTCTTCTACAACGAGGCCGCGGGGACCCTGCTCGGCAAGGGCTTCGAGGAGGTCGGCCACGTCGGCCCGGGCGAGTGGGGCGGGCTCTTCGGCCCCTACGACCCGGGCGGCGAGACGATCCCCTACGACGACCTGCCGGTCGTCCGCGCGGTGCGCGCCGGCCGCCCCGCCCACGCCCGCTTCGACGTCCGCGCCTTCGACGGCAAGGTCCACCCGGTCGAATGCTCGGCCTTCCCGATCCTCACCCCGCACGGCTCCCAGGGCGCGATCGCGATCTTCTGGCCGATCGAGGAGGATCTCCCCGAGGCAGCCGCCGCCGCCTCGGCCGGCAGCCGCCGGGACGGGGGCGCCAGGTGAAGGTCGCCCTCTGGGGGACGCGCGGCTCGGTCCCCTCGCCCGGGCCGGAGACGATCCGCTACGGCGGCAACACCTCCTGCGTCGGCGTCACGCTCTCCGACGGCTCGCTCCTCGCCCTCGACGCCGGCACCGGCATCCGCGGCCTCGGCCAGGCGCTCGCCGCCGAGCCGACCCGCCTCCACATCCTCCTCACCCACCTGCACCTCGACCACATCCAGGGCCTCGTCTTCTTCGCCCCCGCCTTCCGCGCCCAGACCGAGATCGTGGTCTGGGGGCCGGCCTCGCCGCGAGCCAGCCTGCGCGACCGGATCGCCCGCTACATCTCCGCCCCGCTGGCGCCGGTCGAGGTGCGCGAGCTGCCCTGCGACGTCTCCTTCCGCGCCTGCCCCCGGCACTGGGAGATCGGCCCGGCGCGGATCACCGCCACCCCGGTCGTCCATCGCGGCCCCACGCTCGGCTACCGGATCGAGGACGCCGGCGCCTCGCTCGCCTACATCCCCGACCACGAGCCGGCGCTGGGCGCCGACCTCGACGCCCTGGAGCCCGAGTGGATCTCCGGCCTCGCGCTCGCCCAGGACGCCGACCTGCTGATCCACGACGGCCAGTACTCCGACGAGGAGTACCCCGACCACCTCGGCTGGGGCCACTCGGCCCTCTCGGACTCGCTCGCCTTCGCGCGGCGGGCGGCGGCGCGGCGCACCCTCCTCTTCCACCACGACCCGCTGCACTCCGACGCCTGGCTCGACGAGCACGCCGCCCGGGCGACGGCGGCCTGGGAGGCGCGCGGCGGCGCGCCGGGCGGGCTCGGCCTTGCCCGCGAGGGCGCCCGGCTCCGGGTCGAGCCCGGGGCGACCGCGGATGTGACCGATGACCCTTCGCGGCCCGCCTCGACCGCTAGCGTGGCGATCCGATGAGCCCGATCGACACGGCCCCGATCGACGCCGCCGCGGCCCGCTCCGAGCTCATCGCCCGGGCGCTGGCAAAAGCGCGCGAGGAGCACGCCGGCCAGGTCCGCAACGGCAGCGGCGGCCTTCCCTACATCGAGCACCCGCGCATGGTGGCGGCGACACTCGCCGCCCGCGACTATCCGGACGCGACCCTGGCGGCGGCGCTCCTGCACGATGTCGTCGAGGACTCCGACACCACGGTCGAGGAGCTGCGGGCCGAGTTCGGCGAGCCGATCGCGACCCTGGTCGCCGCCCTCTCCGACGACGAGGCGATCGAGTCCTACCGCGAGCGCAAGGACGAGCACCGCGCCCGGGTCGCCGACGTCGACGGCGACGCCCTGGCGATCTACGGCGCCGACAAGCTGACCAACATGAGGACCCTGCACGAGGCGATCCTGCGCGACGGGCCGGCCGTCGCCGCGGAGTTCAAGGTGCCGCTCGAGCTGAAGCTCGAAGTCTGGGAAGCCGACCTGGCGATGCTGGCCCGCGAGGCGCCGGCGCTGCCGCTGCTCGGCGAGCTCGACGGGGCGCTCACTCTCCTTCGGGAGGATCTAGCGCCGGCAGGCCCTCGTCGCGATACCTGAGGCGACGCCGCAGCGGCAGCACCGCCCAGAACAGCACGAACATCGTCAGCACCAGGGTCGTCGTCACCACGGTGGTGGCGACGGTGCCGAAGAGGAAGTTGGTGACCAGCATGATCGCGCAGGACATCGCCAGCGCCAGCGACGCGAGGCTGGCGATCGTCAGGCGGTTGGCGACGAACACGAGGCGATGCTTCTGCTGGTAGCGGAAGGTGAGCCGGTGGTAGGCGGTCGGGGCGATGAGCATCGCCGCCGAAAGCGCGGTCAGCAGCAGGGTCGCGAAGTAGACCTTCTTCTCGAATTCGCTGGCTTTGGCGAAGTTGCTCTGAAAGGGGACGGCGAGCAGGAAGGCGAACAGCACCTGGACGCCCGGCAGGGCGACGCGGAGCTCCTGCAGCAGCTCGCCGAGGTTGCGGTCGAGGCGTTCCTCCTCGGTCTCCTTCCGGCCGGAGGAGAGCAGCCGCCTCTCCGCCTGGTCCTGGCGATCGCCGCTCTCCCCGGGCTGCGCGGGCATAGGGTCACTGTATGCCGGCCAAGACGGCGATCGCCCTTTTCACCCGCGACCTGCGGGTCACCGACAACCCGGCGCTCGCCGCGGCCGCCCGGGCGGAGCGCACGGTGCCGCTCTTCGTCCTCGACGAGGCGATCCTCGGCTCGCGCTTCGCGGCGCCGAACCGGGTCGCCTACATGCGCGAGGCGCTGGCCGACCTCGACGGCCGGCTGAAGCGGCTCGGCGCGCGGCTCTTCCTGCGCCGCGGCCAGGTGGTCGAGGAGGCGATGCGGGTCGCCGCCGAGTGCGGGGCCGGCGAGCTGCACCTCGCGGCGGACTGGAGCGCCTACGCGCGGCGGCGCGAGCGCCGGCTGCGCGCGGCCTGCGAGGCGGCGGGGATCGAGCTGACCGCCCACCCCGGGGTGACGGTCCTCGAGCCCGGCGCGGTGACGCCCGCCGGCGGCGGCGACCACTTCAAGGTCTTCAGCCCCTACCACCGCGCCTGGGGCGCGGCGCCCTGGCGCGAGCCGCTCGCCGCCCCGCGCGCGATTCGCGCCCCGACCACGCTCGCCGCGGGCCGGCTGCCGGCGCTGGGGAAGCTGACGGCCGGCGAGCCCTCGCCGGACCGCGAGCCGGGCGGCGAGACGCGTGGCCGCGAGCGGATGGATGCCTTTCTCGCCGACCGCGTCGAGCGCTACGAGGACGGCCACGACGACCTCGCGGCCGCGGGCACCTCGCGGCTCGGCGCCCACATCCGCTGGGGCTGCGTCAGCCCGCTCGAGTTGGCGCTGGCGGCGCGCGAGAGGCCGGGCGGCGAGCCCTTCGTGCGACAGCTCTGCTGGCGCGACTTCCACCACCAGGTGCTCGCCGCCTTCCCGGCGCTGCCGCGGCGCGACTACCGGCCCCGCGGCGACCGCTGGTCACGCTCGGAGCGGGCCTTCGAGGCCTGGCGCGAGGGCCGCACCGGCTACCCGTTGGTCGACGCCGGGATGCGCCAGCTGCGCGCCGAGGGCCACATGCACAACCGCGCCCGGATGGCGGTCGGCTCCTTCCTCACCAAGGACCTCTATGTCGACTGGCGCAAGGGGGCCTGGCACTTCTGGGACCTGCTCTCCGACGGCGAGATCGCCGACAACGCCGGCAACTGGCAATGGGTGGCCGGGACCGGCAACGACACCCGCCCGCAGCGGGTCCTCAACCCGGTGCGCCAGGCCGAACGCTTCGACCCCGACGGCGCCTACGTGCGTCGCTGGGTGCCGGAGCTCGGCTCGGTGCGCGGCAAGGCGATCTTCCGCCCCTGGCTGATGGAAGGCTTCGCGGACCTCGACTACCCGGCGCCGATCGTCGACCACGACGAGGCCGTCGCCGAGTTCCGCGCCCGCCGCGAATCGTGACCGCCCCCCACGCCCCCGCGTTCGCACTTTGCCGCGCATAGCGCGGAGAACTGCGAACTCATCCGGGGCGCCGGCCGGGCGTTCGCACTTTGCCGCGCATAGCGCGGAGAACTGCGAACTCACCGGGGGTGGGCGGCGGCATACGATGCCGCGATGGGACGGCTGGCGGTCATCCTCGGCTCCAACGCACTCGGCCCCGGCGGCGAGGAGATCGCGGCGGCGGCGGCCGAGCACGGCGCGGCGATCGTGCAGCGCCACGCCGACGCCGCCGACTACGTCCTCCCCCACCAGATCGACCACGCCGCCAACCTGCGGCCGCTGGTCGAGCAGGGCTGCGACCGGGTGCTGGCGATCGCCTCGGTCGGCAGCCTGCGCCTCGACCTGCCGGTCGGGACGTTGGTCTGCCCCGACGACTTCATCGCCCTCCACGTCGGCGCCTCGATCTTCGCCGACACCCGCGCCCACAGCGCCCCCGCCTTCGCCGCCCGCTGGCGCGCCGAGCTGCTCGCCGCCTGGGCCGAGGGCGGTGAGGCGCCGGTCGACGGCGGCGTCTATTGGCAGACGCTCGGCCCCCGCTTCGAGACGCCCGCCGAGATTCGCCTGATCGCCGGGCACGCCGACGTGGTCGGGATGACGATCGCGGCGGAGTGCGTGATCGCGGGCGAGCTCGGCCTCGAGTACGCGGCGATCTGCGTGGTCGACAACCTCGCCAACGGCCTCAGCGACGAGCGCCTGACGATCGAGGAGATCGAAGCCGACCGCCTGCTCAACGCGGCCCGGGTGCGCGACGGCCTCGCCGCCGTGCTGCCGCGGCTCGGGGCCGTGGGGCGATGAGCGGGCTCTGCGTCGCCGACGCGCGGCTGGACGGCGAGCGGGTCGGGCTGCGCTGCGCGCCGGACGGGACGATCGCCGCGCTCGGGCCCGACGTCGTCCCCGGCCCCGGCGAGGAGGCGCTCGACGCGGGCGGAGCGATCCTCGTGCCGCCGCTGGTAAACGGCCACACCCACGCCGCGATGACCCTCTTCCGCGGCTCCGGCGGCGACCTGCCGCTGATGCCCTGGCTGGAAGAGCGGATCTGGCCGGTGGAGGCGCGCCTCGAGGACGAGGACGTCTACTGGGGCACGCGCCTCGCCTGCCTGGAGATGATCCGCTCCGGCACCACCCGCTTCTGGGACATGTATTGGCACCCGGCCGCGACCGCGCGGGCGGTCGCCGACGCCGGGCTGCGGGCGACGATCGGCGCGCCGTTCTTCGACAAGGGGCGCGACGCGGCGGCGATGCGCTCCGAGGCGCGCGAGGTGCTCGCGATGCTGGAAGGCATCGGCGACCCGATCCGCGCGGCGATCGCCCCCCACTCGATCTACATGGTGAGCGAGGAGTCGCTCGCCTTCCTCGCCGAGCTCGCCGCCGAGACCGGGGCGCCGATCCAGATCCACCTCTCCGAGACCGCGCCCGAGGTCGAGGACTGCATCGCCGCGCACGGGCGCCGGCCCGCCGCCTACCTCGACGACCTCGGCCTGCTCGGCGAGCGCACGGTGCTCGCCCACGGCGTGTTCCTCGACCCCGACGAGCTGGCGCTGGTCGCGGCGCGCGGCGCGACGGTGGTCTCCAACCCGGCCGCCAACATGAAGCTGGCGGTCGGCCGCGTCTTCCCCTACCCGGCGGCGCGGGCGGCCGGCGTGCGGGTCGGCCTCGGCACCGACGGCGCCGGCTCCAACGACTCGCTCGACCTGTTCGCCGACCTGAAGCTGTTCGCGCTCGCCCAGCGCCACGCCGCCGCCGACGCGACCGCGATCGCCGTCGACGACGCCTGGGCGATCGCCACCGGCGCCGCCGCCCCGGCGCTCGGCGCCACGCCGCTCGCGGTCGGCGCCCCGGCCGACTTCCTGCTGCTCGACCCGGCCGCCCCGGAGCTGGCGATCGGCGAGCTGAAGGCCGACCTCGTCTACGGCGCGGCGGGCGCCGCGGTCGACACCGTGGTCGTCGCCGGCCGCGTGCTGATGCGCGGCGGCGTCCAGCCCGAGCGCGCGGAGGTCGTCGCCAGGGCGGCCGAGCGCGCCGGCCGGCTCGGGCTCTGAGCGCCCGCGCCCCGGTATTCGCCTCCGATTAAACCTGTACAGGGGGTCTGAATCCGGCCTCATCCGGGTATAGGGTCGGCCCAGTGCCCGCCGCCGAGGCGACCGAAAAGTCCCAGAGCGGAGCTTCCTCCGTCAGCTATCAGGGCGCTACGAAGCGCTATGACGACACGACGGCGCCGGCCGTCGACCACCTCGATCTCGAGGTCGAGGCGGGCGAGATCTGCGTCCTCGTCGGCCCCTCCGGCTGCGGCAAGACGACCTCGATGCGGATGGTCAACCGGATGGTCGAGCTGACCGAGGGCGACATCCTGGTCGGCGGCGAGTCGGTGCGCAGCCGCGACGCGGCGAAGCTGCGGCGGGAGATCGGCTACGTGATCCAGCAGGTCGGCCTCTTCCCCCACCGCACGATCGCCGCCAACGTCGCCACCGTCCCGCAGCTGCTCGGCTGGGACAAGGAGCGCGTCGCCACCCGCACCGAGGAGCTGCTCGCGCTGGTCGGGCTCGACCCAGGGCTCGCCGACCGCTACCCGGCGCAGCTCTCCGGCGGTCAGCAGCAACGGGTCGGCGTCGCCCGGGCGCTCGCCGTGGACCCCCCGGTGATGCTGATGGACGAGCCGTTCGGGGCGATCGACCCGATCAACCGGGAGCGCCTCCAGAACGAGTTCCTGCGCCTCCAGGCGGAGATCCGCAAGACGGTCCTCTTCGTCACCCACGACATCGACGAGGCGATCAAGATGGGCGACCGGATCGCGGTCATGAAGGAGAACGGGCGGGTCGAGCAGTACGCGACGCCGGCCGAGCTGCTGATGGCGCCCGCCAACGAGTTCGTCGAGGACTTCGTCGGCGCCGACCGGGCGCTGAAGCGGCTCTCCCTGCTGCGGGTCGGCGACATCGACCTCTGGAAGGCGCCCCTCGCCCACCCCGGGCAGCCGACCTCGGAGGTGCGGGCGGAGCTCGACGCGCCCGACGTCGAGGTCCCCTACGCGCTGCTGGTCGACGACGGCGAGCGGCCGCTCGGCTGGCTCACCGAGCGCGACCTGGCCGCGGACACCGTCCCCGGCGCCGCCGACGCGCCGCTCGGCCCGGTGCTGGAAACCGGCGACGTGATGCGCGACGCGCTCGCCGACCTCCTGCAGGGCGAGTCGATGTACGCGGCGGTGATCGACCACGAGGGCCGCATCGCGGGCGTGCTCTCGGTCGAGATCATCTCCGAGTTCCTCGCCTCGCCGGAGGCGCGCACCGACGAACACCGCGCCGTGGAGCGCCCCCGTGATTAGCGCCGCCCCCTCCCTGCCGCTCGCCGCCGCCGAAGTCGGCAAGGTCGGCGAAGGCTTCTTCAAAGAACGCAGCGAATCGACCCTCGGCTGCGTCGCCCACCCGAGCCACCTCTTCTGCTGGGACTGGGCGACCGCGAACATCCACCGCTTCGGCACGCCGACCCTGCAGCAGCTCGAAATGGTGGCGATCTCGGTCGCGATCGGGTTCGCCGTCGCCTTCGTCCTCGCCCTGCTCGCCCACCGCTTCCGGCCGCTGCAGTGGCCGCTGCTGACCGCGACCGGGATCCTCTTCGCGATCCCCAGCGTCGCCTTCTTCCTGCTGCTGCTGCCGGTCACCGGGCGGGGACGGGAGACGGCGATCATCGCGCTCAGCGCCTACACCCTGCAGATCATCTACCGCAACGTGATGAGTGGCCTGTCGGGGGTGCCCGAGTCGGCGAAGGACGCGGGCCGCGGCATGGGCCTGACCGAGCGGCAGCTGCTCTGGAAGGTGGAGCTGCCGCTGGCGATCCCCGAGATCGTCGGCGGCCTGCGGATCGCCACGGTCAGCACGGTCGCGATCGCCACCCTGGCGGTGTTCGTCAACGCGGGCGGCCTCGGCTCCCAGATCTACAGCGAATCGAACCTCACCTTCCCGACCGCGATCATCATCGCCGGCGGGATCGCGATCGCGATGGCGCTCGCCTTCGACGTCGTCTTCCTCACCGTGCAGCGACTGGCGACGCCGTGGCGAAGGGCGGTGGCGCCGGGATGAGCCCCGCCCTGATCCCCCACCCGCTGTTCGCCGGCTTCACCGGCGCCTTCGAATTCATGTTCTCCAAGCAGAGCTCGAGCGTCACCGGCGGCAAGAAGGTCGGCGGCCTCGAACAGGTCCTCGAACTCGCCTGGACCCAGATCGAGGTGAGTGCGGTGGCGCTGGCGATGGCGCTCGTGGTCGCCCTGCCGATCGCCCTCTACTTCGGCCACCGGGGTCGGGGCGAGCTGGTCGCGGTGGGGATCGGCAACGCGGGCCGCGCGATCCCCGAGCTGGCCGCGATCGCGCTGATCGCGGCCGTGGTCGGGGTCGGCTTCTGGACCCTCGCCATCGTGCTCGCGGTGCTCGGCATCCCGCCGATCCTCACCAACACCTTCGTCGGCGTCCGCCAGGTCGATCCGGCCGCCGTCGACGCCGCCCGCGGGATCGGCATGACCGAGAGCGAGATCGCCCGCAAGGTCGAGCTGCCGCTGGCGGTGCCGAGCATCATGACCGGGGTGCGCGGCGCCTCGATCAACATCATCGCGACGGCGACGATCGCACCGCTGGCCGGCGTCCTCACGCTGGGGGAATTCATCCTCGGCGAAAACGTCTACGGCACCAACGGCGTCGTCGCCGGCGCGATCCTGGTCGCGATCCTTGCCCTGATCTTCGAGTTCGCCTTGGCGGGGTTACAGAGGCGACTCACTTCCAAGGGGTTGCGGCTGCAAGGCCAGTGATCCCGGGTCCGTCCAACACACACAAGGAGGCACAAGTGAGGTTCAGCAAGACGAAGCCGTTGATGGCGCTGGCGATGCTGATCGCGGCGATGGCGCTGGCGGTCGGCATCTCGGCCTGCGGCGGCTCCGGCAGCTCGTCGTCGGAAGGCACCGAAGCCGAAAGCGCCGAATCCGAACCGGCCGCGAGCGAAGAAGGCGAAGCCGGCGAAGAAGAAGCCGAAACCGGCGGCGAAGCGGAAGCGATCGCCTCGAACCCGGAAAACGCGAGCGTCAGCCTGACGATCGGCTCGAAGAACTTCCCCGAACAGGAAATCCTCGGCGAAATCTACACGCAGGCCCTGCAGGCGGCGGGCTACAAGGCGCACAGCGACCTCAGCCTCGGCTCCGAAACGGTGGCGCTGAAGACGCTGAAGGCGGGGCAGATCTCCGGCTACCCGGAGTACGCCTCGACCGCGCTCACCTCGTTCTTCCACTTCGAACCGGAAGAAGTCCCCTCCGAAGCCACGGAAGCGTGGGAAAAGGCGAACGCCGAATTCGAAAAAGAAGGCCTGACGGCGTTCGAACCGACCCCGTTCGCAAGCGCCAACGCGGTCGGCCTGCTCAAATCGACCGCGGAAAAGTACAACCTGAAGACGGTCTCCGACCTGGAAGGCGTGAGCGAAAAGCTGACCCTGTACGGGTCGCCCGAGTGCCGCCAGCGGATCGACTGCCTGGCCGGTCTCGAAAAGCTGTACGGGCTGAAGTTCAAGGAATTCAAGCCCGTCGACATCAGCCTCCGCTACACGGTGCTGGAAAAGGGGCAGGCGGACCTGTCGATCCTCTTCACCACCGACCCGCAGCTCGCGGCGGAGAGCGAAAAGTTCGTGATCCTCGAAGACGACAAACACGTCTTCCCGGCCGGCAACGTGATCTTCGTGACCTCCAAGAAGGTCGCCGAAGAAGCCGGGCCCGACTACGAAAAGACGATCCTCAACGTCCAGCAGGGGCTCACCCTGGAAGTGATGCAGGAGCTGGACGCCCGGGTCGAACTCGAAAAACAGACCCCGAAGGAAGCCGCAGCCGCCTACCTGAAAGCGGCCGGCTACGTGGAATGAGTCGGCGGAGCTGACTCAGGCGGATGCCTCGAGCGGGCGGGCCGGCGCGTCCGCCCGCTCGGCCAGCCGCAGGAAGGCCGCCCGCGCCGCCCAGGCGGCGCTGAGGCCGGCGATCCCGGCGAGGACCAGGGTCAGCCGTGGGTCGTAGGCTTCGGCGAGCCAGCCGCTGAGCGGCCCGCCGATCGGGGTCGAGCCGAGGAAGACGATCGAGAAGAGCGCCATCACCCGGCCGCGCATCTCGCCCGAGACGGCCAGCTGCAGGGTCGAGTTGACCGAGGAGACGAAGATCACCGCGGCGGCGCCGAGGGCGGCCAGCATCACGGCCTCGAGGACGAGGTCGGGCATCGCCGCCGAGAGCAGCGCCGCGGCGCCGAAGGCGAGTGCGGCGGCGGCGATGACCCGGGCGCCGGTCTTGCCGCGGTTGCCGTTGACGAGCGCCGCGGTGATCGATCCCGCCCCCATCGCCGAGACCAGCACGGCGTAGGCACCGGCGCCGCCGTGGAAGCTGAACTTGGCGAGCAGCGGCAGCGCGACCTGGAAGTTGAAGCCGAAGGTGCCGACCAGCGCCATCAGGGCCAGCGGCACCGCCAGCTCCGGGGTGTTGCGGACGTGGCGCAGGCCCTCGCGGATCGCCCCGGGCCGGCGGGTGGCGGGCGGCGGCGAGTGCAGCGCGGCCGGGTCCATCGACCACAGCGCCGCCAGCATCGCCGCGAAGGTCAGCAGGTTGAGGCCGAAGCTGGGGACGACGCCGAAGGCGGCGATCAGCAGGCCGGCGACGGCCGGGCCGACGATCCGCGCCACCTCGATGATCACGCTGTTGAGGCTGACCGCGTTGACCAGCCGGTCGGGGCCGACCATCTCGATCACGAAGCTCTGCCGGGTCGGGTTGTCGACGCAGTTGACGGCGCCGAATCCGAAGACCGCGAGGTAGATCATCCACGGCTGCTCGACCCCGGTCGCGGTGATCGCGAAGAGGCCCGCCGCGGGGATCATCATCAGCGACTGGGTGATGATGAGCAGCCGGCGCTTCGGCATGCGATCGGCCAGCAGGCCGCCCCAGGCGCCGAAGAGCAGCATCGGCAGGAACTGCAGCGCGGTGGTGAGGCCGACCGCGAAACCCGAGTTGGTGAGCGTCAGGACCAGCCAGAGCGCGGTGACGTTCTGCATCCAGTTCCCGGAGAGGGAGATCACCTGGCCGACGAAGTAGCGGCGGTAGTTCGGTACCTCGAGTGAGTCGAACGAGCGTCGCAGGGCGCTCGTCAAACCTGCTCATCCTCCCGCATGCGTTCCAGCAGCTCGGCGGCGCGGGCCAGGGTCTCGACCTCCTCGGGGTCGAGCTTGCCGAGGCGGCGCGCCAGGTAGGCGCTCTTGCGGCGGCGCAGGCGCGCCAGGCGCTCGCGGCCCGCGTCGTTGACGGCGACCAGGAAGCTGCGGCCGTCGGCCGGGTCGGGGGTGCGTTCGATCAGCTCCTCGCGTTCGAGGCAGCCGAGCGTCCGGGTCATCGCCGGGCGCGACACCCGCTCGATCTCGGCCAGCTCGCTCGGGGTGAGCGGGCCGGAGCGGTTGATGCTGGCGAGCGCCGCGGTGGCGCTGGGGCTGAGGCCACCGGTCTCGGCGGCCGCCTCCTGGCGCAGCCGGCGCGAGGTGCGCACGATCGCGTTGCGCAGCTGGGACGCGGTTTCGGTGAGCGAGGTGTAGGGGGCCTTGGGTGCCATAGAAGATTAGCTTCGTTAATTAGCTTAGCAAACTAACTGCGGCGGCCCCCGCCCTCCCCCGCTAGATGACCCCCTCCACGAGGCAGAGACCCGGGGAGCACCATTCGGCAGGGGGCGCGGCGGCCTGCGTCGAACTAATGTCGGTGGAGTCCGTCGCCACCGAGCCGCCCGAGCGCTACCCGCCGGGGATGGACGCGCGCAGCACCAAGGTCGCCGAACGGCTGGCGACGCCGATGCTCATCGCCGCCTCGCTGGTCCTGCCCAGCGTGGCGCTCTCCGAGTCGCACCCGGGCGGCGCCCTGGAGACGATCGCGGTCGCGCTCAACTGGATCACCTGGGCGGCCTTCCTGGTCGAGCTGGTGGTGATGCTCGTCGTCGTCCCCGACCGCCGGACGTGGCTGCGCCACCACCCGCTCGACCTGGTCATCGTCTTCCTCACGCCGCCCGTCCTCCCCGCCGGCCTGCAGAGCCTGCGTGCGCTGCGCCTCCTCCGCCTGCTGCGGCTGCTGCGCCTGGCCGAGCTCTCGCGCCAGGTCTTCTCGCTGCAGGGGCTGCGCTACGCGCTGCTCCTCGCGGTGTTGACGGTCTTCGGCGGCGGCGCCCTCTTCGGCGCCTTCGAGAAGCACTCCCAGCACCTCACCGTCTGGGAAACGACCTACTGGGCGGTCACCACCATGACCACGCTCGGCTCGAACATCTACCCGACCACGACCGGCGGCCAGATCGTCTCCACCGTCATCCTGCTGATCGGGATCGCCTTCGTCGCCCTGCTGACCGGCGGCTTCGCGCAGCGGTTCCTGGCTCCCGAACTGATCCATATCGAGGAGGAGATGGGCGACGAAGAGGTGCTCCCGGAGGAGGTCGCGCTGCGTGAATTGCGCAGCGTCCAAGAGCAGTTGCAGGCGCTGCAGCTGGCGGTCGAGAAGGTCGCCGAGGAACGCGCGCGCCGCGGCCAGGCGACCGGCTGACCGGAGCTCAGAGCCCGGGGACGAGCGCGTCGACGATCATGCCCTGCTCGAGGCCCGCGATCACCTCGGCGGTGCGCATCATGTCGCCGACCATGCCCTCCTCGGCCAGCGCGACGATCCGGTCGCGCGGGCCGATCGCCGCCAACGCGCTGCGCACCTCGCCCTCCGGCAGGACGATCGGGACGGCGACCGTGGCGGCGCCGACCTCGGACTCCTCGTCGCAGATCGCGTAGCCGCGCTCGCGGATCCGGATCATCTCCGCCTCGAAGTCCTCCCCGTCGACGATCGAGTTCTCGGTGAAGCGCGCCATCCCGCCGCCCGCGGCGATCAGCCGCTCCCGCTCGCCCGGCGAGAGGTAGGCGAGGATCGCCTTGCCGGAGCCCGCCACGTTGGGCGCCATCGGCTGGCCGAGCGGCACCGTCACCGTCATCCGGTTGGGATCGATGGTCGGCAGCGAACGCACGCAGATGATCGCGTCGTCGACCACCGAGGCGAGGAAGAAGCACTCGCGCCAGCGGTCGCGGAGCGCCGTCATCCCCGCTTCGATCGAGGCGCCGCGGCCGATCTGGGTGACCATCCCGGCCAGCTGCACGAGCCCGGGCCCGACGCTGTAGCGCCGGGTCAACGGGTCGCGCTGGACCAGCCCGTCCTCGGCGAGCGCGGCCAGCAGCCGGTGGCAGGTGGCCGCCGGCAACGAGGTGGCGTTGGCGATCTCGACGAGCCCGCCGCCCTCCGGCCGTCGCGCAACCTCCTCGAGGATCGAGACGGTGCGGCTGATTATCTGCATCGGCGGCGCTTGGGCAAGGGCGCGGGCTAGCTGTCGGCGTCGGCTTCCTCGGCGATCTTAGCCTCCAGTTCCCGCATTACGCCCGGATCCCGCAACGTCGTCACGTCGCCGAGCGCCCGGCCCTCGGCGATGTCGCGCAGGAGCCGGCGCATGATCTTGCCCGAGCGGGTCTTCGGCAGGTCGTCGGACCAGACGACGCGTTTCGGTCTCGCGAATTTGCCGATCCGGGTAGCCACCTCGCCGCGGATGCCCTCCATCACCTCGGAGGTGTGCTCGACCCCGTCGTTCAGGGTGACGAAGGCGCAGATGGCCTGGCCGGTGTCGGGGTCCGACTGGCCGATCACCGCCGCCTCGGCGACGTCGGGGTGGGCGACGATCGCCGACTCGACCTCCGCGGTGGAGAGGCGGTGGCCGGAGACGTTGACGACGTCGTCGATGCGCCCGATCACCCAGAAGTAGCCGTCGGAGTCGCGGCGCGCCGCGTCGCCGACCAGGTAGCGCTCCTTGCCGAACCGCGAGAAGTACGTCTCGACGAAGCGGTCGTCCTCCTTGTAGAGGGTGCGCAGCATCGAGGGCCAGGGCCTTTCGAGGACGAGGAGCCCCTGGCCTTCGGTGACCGGCTCGCCCCGCTTCTCGTCGACCACCTCGGCCGAGACCCCCGGGAAGGGCGTCGTCGCCGACCCCGGCTTGGTCGCGGTGATCCCCGGCAGCGGCGTGATCATGATCCCGCCGGTCTCCGTCTGCCACCAGGTGTCGACGATCGGACAGCGTTCGCCGCCGATCACCTTGTGGTACCAGAGCCACGCCTTCGGGTTGATCGGCTCGCCGACCGTGCCCAGCAGGCGCAGGCTCGAGAGGTCGAACTTGGCCGGGATGTCGGCACCCCATTTGATGAAGGTGCGGATCGCGGTCGGGGCGGCGTAGAGGATCGTCGCCTTGTAGTCCTGCACCAGCTCCCACCACATGCCCTTGTGCGGGTAGTCGGGGGCTCCCTCCCACATCACGCTGGTGGCCCCGTTGGAGAGCGGGCCGTAGACGATGTAGGAGTGGCCGGTGATCCAGCCGACGTCGGCCGCGCACCACCAGACGTCGCTCTCGGGCTTCAGGTCGAAGACGTAGCGGTGGGTGGTGGTGACCCCGGTCATGTAGCCGCCGGTGGTGTGGAGGATGCCCTTCGGCTTGGCGGTCGAGCCGGAGGTGTAGAGGATGAACAGTGGATGCTCGGCCTCCATCGGCTCGGCCGGGCACTCGGGGTCGGCGGCCGCGCAGACCTCGTCGTAGAAGACGTCGCGGCCCTCGGTCATCGGGCAGTCGATCCCGGTGGCGCGGACCACGACGATCTTCTCCAGCGAGGCGACGTCGCCCATCTGGGCGTCGACCTGCTCCTTGATCGGCGCCGTCTTGCCTTTGCGGCGGGCACCGTCGACGGTGATGAGCGCCTTGGCCTCGGCGAATTCCATCCGCTCGCGGACCGACTCGGCGCTGAAGCCGCCGAAGACGACGTTGTGGATCGCGCCGATCCGGGCGCAGGCCAGCATCGCCACGGCGACCTCGGGGATCATCGGCAGGTATACGCCGACCACGTCGCCCTTGCCGACCCCGAGGTCCTTGAGGGCGTTGGCGAAGCGCTTCACGTCGGCGAGGAGCTCGGCGTAGGTGATGTCGCGACGCTCGCCCTCCTCGCCGCGCCAGTGATAGGCGACGCGGTCGCCGATGCCCGCCGCCACGTGGCGGTCGAGGCACTGGGCGGATGCGTTGATCCGCCCGTCCTCGAACCATTTGTAGAAGGGAGGGTCGGAGTCGTTCAGGCCCTCGGTCGGCTCGACGTCCCAGTCGAGCAGTTCCTTGGATCGGGCCGTCCACCAGGCAGCCGGGTCGGCGGCCGCCTCCTCGTAGACGGCCGGGTCCGACCAGTTCGCCCGCTCGCGGAACCCCGCGGGCGGGTCGAACTTCTCGATCTCCATCATCCGCTCGAGCTCTTGTTCGAGGCTCGAGTCCGGCATCGCTGCTCCGGCATCCGTTGCCATATCCGCTTCCTCCTCTCCCTTCGGTCAGTCGCCCAACGGTACGACAGGCAGGACCGTTCTGCCGAACGTCGAGTTGATGACCGCCGCAAACGACGCGTACCAGGCGGCCGCCGCGGTCAGGATCCCGGCCCAGCCACCGACTTCCACGAGCCCGCTGGATTCGCCGGCTTCGCCGATCCCGAGCAGGAAGAAGGTGATCGCCAACAGGACGAAGACGATCGCGATCGCCACGGTCGTCCGCAGGCTGGCGAAGAACATGTAGGTGGTGAAGATCCCCCAGGCGATCAGGAACAGGCCGACCGCCGCGGCGGCGTGTTCGGGCGGGATGTCTTTCGCGAAGAAGGTCACGAAAGCCCAGAAGGAGATCCAGAACGCCCCGTAGGAGGTGAAGGCGACGGCGCCGAACGTGTTGCCCGTCCGGAACTCCCACATGCCCGCCATGAACTGCGCGAGGCCGCCGTAGGCGAGCGCCAGCCCGAGAACCACGGGCTCACCCGCTTTGTTGACCAGCCCCGCGTTGAACATGCTGAGGACGAAGGTCGTGAGGGCGAAGCCGGCGAGTCCGAGCGGCCCCGGATCCGCAGGTTTCCATCCCCCGCCGCTCTGAGCGACCGGTTCCTGATGCGCCGGCGGCTGCCCGCCCGGCACAGATCGTGACTCCATGTGCTGCTCCTTTCCCGAAGGTGGCAATTCCCCATCGCCGCAATACCCAAAAAGGGAAAGTTGCAATCAGGACTTGGAATCGGGCGCCCGCGGCGTTCGTACTTTGGCGTCCTATGCGAGCAAAAGCACGAACGCAGCGGCCGAGAGCGAGGGCTACAGCGCGAAGACCAGGAGGCAGAAGAGGCCGGCGCAGATGCAGTAGATGCCGAACGGGCCGAGCCGGTTGGTCTCGAAGTAGCGCAGGAGGAACTTCACCGCGGCCCAGGTCGTGACCGCCGCGGCGATCGCGCCGACCACGGCCTGGCCGCGGACGCCGTCCCCGGCCGAGCCGAGGAGGTCCGGGATCTTCAGCAGGCCCGCGGCGCCGATGATCGGCGTCGCCAGCAGAAAGGCGTAGCGGGCCGCGTCCTCGTTGGAGAGGCCGGTGAGCAGGCCGCCGCCCATGGTCACGCCGGAGCGCGAGATGCCGGGGATCAGCGCCGCCGCCTGCGCGGTGCCGATCGCGAACGCCTGGCGGAAGCTCATCCGCGAGATCCGCTCGTCGCCGTCCCCTTCCCAGTCCCCGGGACGCGGCGCCCGGCGGCGGAAGTGCTCGAAGCCGAGCAGCAGGAAGCCGTTGACCGTCAGGAAGATCGCCGCCGCCGTCGGCGAGGCGAACAGGGCCCGCAGCTTGTGCTCGAGCGCCAGGCCGAGGATCCCGGCCGGGATCGTGCCGGCGATGATGATCCAGGCGAGGCGCGCGTCGAGGTCGTCCGGCGTCGCCTGCCCTTTCAGCGAGCGGACGAAGCCGAACCAGATCCGCTTCCAGTCGGCGAAGAAGTAGATGAAGAGCACCAGCGCCGTCGCGCAGTGGGTGGCGACAAGGAAGGCGAGGAAGTATTCGTCGTTCTGGTGGATGTTCCAGCCGAACAGCCGCGGCAGCAGCACGGCGTGGCCGAGGCTCGAGATCGGGAACGGCTCCGCGATCCCCTGCAGGGCCCCCAAGATGATCGCCTGGATATATGAGATCGGTTCCACCGCGCGGAGACCTTATCTACCTATAGGGCGCCAGAACCAAGCAGGCCAAGGACGCAGGGAGCGTGGCGTGCCCTGCACGCGAGCGACCGAGGACGCCGAGATGCGCCGGTAGTGTGCGCCCTTCGGGGGTCAGGTGGGCAGCGGACGGTGAAGCCCGCGGGCGAGTCGACTTGCGCGCCTAGAGCCCCGGGGGGTGGCGGACGATGAAGCCCGCGGGCGAGTCCACCGGTGAGGAGTGCCAGCGCGGGCCGGGGCCGCCGACCGTGTCGAAGGCGAGGCCGGCGATGATCATCCAGGCGTGTTCGGCGTTGGCGTAGACGGTGATCCACTTGCCGGGGCCCGGTTCGCCCCAGGTCTCGAGGCCGGTCGAGTCGAGCGGGCTTTCCAGCAGGCCGCCGCCGTGCAGCGCGTAGGAGACGGCGCCCGAGCAGTCATAGCCAGAAGATTCGAAGGAGGCGTGGCCGCCGCCCCAGATGTAGGGGGTCATCGCGATCGCGTTGGCGGCGGCGATCGCGCCCTTCACCTGCGCGGGCGCCGCTTCGGGGGCGCTCGCTTCCGATTCGGAGATGAAGCCGGCGCTTTCGCCGGAGGTCAGCGGCGCCGGGAATTCGCCCGCCGCTTCGGTCACGACGCCGGTCGCTTCCGCCCTCGCGGCCGCGGCGGCGGCGCGGGCGGCCGCGATCTGTTCGGAGATCGAGGCGAGGTTGTCGCTGAGCGCCTGTTCGCGCGACTCCAGCGCTTCCATCGTCTGGCGCCGCTTGACCTGGGCGGCCTTCAGTTCGGCGAAGCGCGCCTCGGCCGCTTCTTTGGCGGCGGCGACTTCCCGCTCGGTGGCGGCGATCGAGTTGCGGGCGCCTTCGATCCTCTGCCGGGTCGCGGTGAGCCGGCCGACCGCGGTCCGGACTTCGTTGCGCAGCGACTTGACCCGGCCGACGACGGAGTTGTCGTAGCTCTGGATCCGGTTCAGGTATTCGGTCTGCGCCGCCATGTTCGACCAGTTTTCGGATTCGAGGATCGCGTTGAGGACGTCCGGCGCGCCGGCCTCGTAGATCGAGACGAGCCGTTCGCGCAGCAGGCCGAGCGCCCGGGTCAGCTGGGCGCGGACTTCGACCAGGTGTTCGCGTTCGCCCTGCAGCGCGCTGGTCGCCGCGGCGAGTTCTTCTTCCTTGGCGGCAAGCTGCGCCTCGACCGCTTCCTGCTTCTGCCGCAGGGTCGAGACTTCGCCGATCATCGTGTTGATTTCCGCGTTTTGGGCGGCGATCGTGCTGGCGAGCGCGTTCTGGTTCGCCTTGACTTCGTTCAGCTTCGACTGCGTCGTGTCGCGCTTTTCCTGCAGGCTCGCGGCCGGGGCCGTCGAGTCCAGCAGAAGGGCGAGCGCGCAGAGCGCCGCGAGCAGCGCGGCGGCGAAGATGAGCGCGCGCCGGCGGGGGGCGCTGCCAAGGTCGGTGTCGGTGAAGAGGGTCCGCATCGAATCCGGGTCGAGTCTTGAAACACGGCAACTCGACCGCGGTCGCGCAGGCTAGCGGAGCACCCCTCTTTTACCCGCTGGTTACCGATAATCTGCAATCTACGTTGCAGATCGGCCCCATTTGCAGGACTTTTTCAACCGACGTAGAGGGCGGCGGGGCGCCCTCTCCACGCCCCGCACGTCCTCCCGTCGCCGTTCTTTCCGACCGCCGGCCCGGGCCGGCGGTCGTCTAGCCGAGCAGTTTGGCCTTGGCCTGGTCGAACTCCTCCTGGCTGAGCGCGCCTTTTTCGCGCAGTTCGTTGAGCTTGTGCAGCTCGTCGGCGGGCGAGGCCTGAGCCTGTTCGCGGACGTATTCGTCGAAATGCTGTTTCGCGTCGGTCTGGGCTTTGATCGCCCGGTCGCGCATCCCCGAACCGCGGGCGATCAGGTAGACGAGCCCGGTCAGGAAGGGGATGAAGACGAGGAAGAGGATCCAGATCGCCTTCCCCCAGCCCGACATCTCATGGTCGCGGAAGAGGTCGGTGATGATCGTGAAGAGGATCCAGATCCAGACCACGAAGAGGAAGATCTCGACGACGAGGAGCAGCAGTTCGCCGAAGCTGATGTTTGCGAGGGGCACTTTGCTTCCTTTCGAAAATCGGTAGGTGGCAACCCTGGTGTCGACAGTTGCGAAGCGGAGCTTTACCTATGCGAGCGGACGCTGCAGCCGCAGCGCGTAGAGAACCGCCGCGACCGAGGTCGCGAGGTTGAGGCTGGAGACGCCCGGCCGCATCGGCAACGCCACCCGCTCGTCGGCGGCGGCGAGCAGCTGGGCGCTGAGGCCGTGGCGCTCGGTGCCGAAGGCGAGCACGGCGCGGGGCGGGACCGCGGCCGGGTCGATCGGCTCCCCCTCGGGGTCGAGCGCCAGCAGCGGCCGCCCCTCCCCGCTCGGGGCGCGCTCGACCGCGGCGACCGCCGGCAGCGCGTAGTGCAGGCCGGCGGCGCCGCGCAGCGCGTCGGGGTGCCACGGGTCGTTCTCGCCGATCGTCAGCAGCGCGGCGGCGTCGGCGGCGGCGGCCACGCGCACGCAGGCGCCGAGGTTGCCCATGTTGCGCGGCTGCTCGAGCAGGACGACCGGGGCCTCGCGCGGGTCGGCGAGGACCGCCGCCAGGTCGGCCCGCCGGCGGCGGGCGATCGCGACGACGCCGGTGGGCGGCGCCTGCGGGACGAGGCCCGCCAGCTCTTCGGCGGCGAGCGGGCGGGCGCGGGCGCCAAAGGCGCCGACGAGGTCCGGCGCCAGGTCGGCGGCCAGCCGCTCCAGCTCCTCGGGGTCGGTCGCCACCACCGTCTCCACCTCGGCCCCGAAGCGCAGCGCGTGCTTGAGCGCGTGGAAACCCTCGAGCACGGTCAGCTCCGGATCGCGCCGCGCACCTCTGAACCTGCGTCGAAGCTCGTCATCGGCCATCGCGCAGGATCCTGCCACGTCTCACGTCCCGCTCAACCGGGCGGCGCGACCACCTTGATCGTGCCGTGCAGCCAGGGATGGATCGCGCACATGAACCAGAGCCGCGTCCCGGCCCTGGCGGTGACCTCCTGCGCGAAGCGGCCGCCCGGGTCGAGCCCGGAGAACCAGGAGTCCCCGGGTGAGGTCGTCGTGCCCGGCGTGTCCCAGCCGGGGGCACCGGCTTCGGCGGGGTTGACGGTCGGGAAGCCGTCCCCGTGCACCCCCTGCCATTCGGCGATCGCCCAGCAGATGTGGCCCGGCGTGAAGCAGTTCTGCCGCGCCCGCCGGGTCCGCGGGACGTAGCCGCGGCGGACCAGGGAGAAGGTGACCGGACCGATCTTCCGCGGGTTGATCCGATCGACGATTTCCAGCTCGTCGCCTTCGGCGACGGTCGGCGGGGCGAGGAACCGCAGCTTCCCACCGACCTCGACGGCCTTGATCCTCACCGTCCTGCCGGTCGGGGTCGGGGTCGATTCGACGGCTTCGTCGCCCGCGGCGGAGGCGCTCGCGGCGAGGGCCCACAGGGTGAGGGCGCCCGCGGCGGTCGCCACGGCGACGAGGAGCACTCGACGGAGGGCTCGAGCCGAGAAAGGCATCGGGCGGAGGATAAGCTCAATCGTCATGGCCACCAACACCTTCCTCCACACCTGTTACAGGATCGGGGACATCGACCGATCGGTCGCCTTCTACGAAAAGCTCGGCTTCGACGAGGTGCGGCGGATGCCGATCGGCGACGAGGCGATCAACGTCTTCATGGCCCTCGCCGACGGCGATCCGATCCTCGAGCTGACCTACAACCACGGCGTCGACTCCTACGACCTCGGCACCGGCTACAACCACATCGCCCTCGCGGTCGCCGACCTCGATGGCACCCTGGCCGCCCTCGCCGAGCAGGGCATCGAGCCGGAGAAGCCCCCCTACCGCCCCGGCGGCCGCACCACCGGCAGCCGCATCGCCTTCGTCCGCGACCCCGACGGCTACCGGATCGAGCTCGTCGAGCGCGGCGATCTGACCGGGTAGGAAGACCTCAGCGTCTGCGTTCAGCCGTCCCAGGCAAGGCCAGATGCAGACGGTAAGGACTGTTTGACGATCGGGCGGCGACGCCGGGGTCAGCCCGGCGTGACGCCGCCGCCGGCCGGGCCCTGGGGTGCTTCTTCTGCGGGCGCCCCTTCTTCTGCGGGAGCTTCTTCTGCAGGCGCTTCCTGGGGTTCTTCTTCGCCTTCGGCTTCTTCGGCTTTCGTGGCTTCTTCGCCTGCTTCGCCTTCTTCGCCTTCTTCCGCTTCTTCGCCTTCTTCGCCTTCTTCGAATTCGCCTTCTTCGTACTTGCTGCCGCTCACCGTGTGGCCACCCGTCAGCGTCGTCAGTTCGGGCAGGCTCGAGGGTTCTTCGAAGGACGGGCACTTGCCGGCGGTCGCGGCTTCCATGAAGTACTTCCAGATCGGACCCGCCGTCGGGCCGCCGTAGCCGGTGTATTCGCGCGAGTCCGGGTGACCGACCCAGACCGCGGTCGAGTATTCCGGCGTGTAGCCGACGAACCAGGCGTCGGACTCTTCCTCGGAGGTACCGGTCTTGCCGGCCGCTTCCGGGCAGGCCAGGTTGGTGAACCCGGTCCCGGTGCCGTTGGTGATCACGCCTTTCAGCACGTTGGTGACGTCGTAGGCCTGGCCGGGCGTCAGCACCCGTTCGCCGGATTCGCTTTCGATTTCTTCGACGTTGCCGTCGGGAAATTCGACTTTGCTGATCGCCGTCGGTTCGTGGTGGATGCCGCCGTTGGCCAGGGTGGCGTAGCCGTCCGCCTGTTCGAGCGGCGTGACCCCGTAGGCGAGGCCGCCGATCGCCTCCGCCGGCACCGACTGCAGCGGCGCTTCGATGCCCATTTCTTCGGCGGTCTGGGTGACGTTTTCCGGCCCGACGTCGAGGTCGAGCTGCGCGTAGACGACGTTGACCGAAAGCCAGGTCGCCTTTTCCAGCGACATCACGCCGTTGCCTTCCTCGGCGTTGTGCACGGTCCAGGTGCCTCCGCCCGGGATCTGCAGGGTGATCGGCGAGCTGCCGTTGTAGTAGGTGGTCTTGGGGTCGATCCCCTGCTTGATCGCCGTGGTCAGCACGTAGGGCTTGAACGACGACCCGGGCTGCCGGTGCGCCTGCCAGGCGTAGTTGAATTCTTCTTCGCCTTCGTTGCCGGGGGTCGAGGCGAGGGCGAGGATGGCGCCGGTCTTCGGGTCGACCGAGGCGAGCCCGGTGGCCGGCCCACCCGGATAGCAGACCCCCGATTCCGTGCAGCTGGCGACTGCGGCTTCGGCGTCTTCCTGCAGGGCCGGGTCGAGCGTCGTGTAGGCCTTCAGGCCGCCGCGGCGGACGGTGTTGATCCCGTAGCGTTCGATCAGTTCCTGTTCGACCAGGCGGAAGAGGAACGGGTCGTGGACGGTCGTGTAGCGGTGCCCGGCGTGGAGCCCGAGGCCGCTGGTCCGCGCCTTGAGGAAGCGGGCGCGGGTGATGTACCCCTGTTCGTACATCGTCCCCAGGACCTCGTTGCGCCGCTGCAGGGCCGCCTTCGGGTTGAGGAACGGGTTGTATTCGGAGGGCGCCTGCGGCAGCCCCGCGATCATCGCCGCCTCGGTCAGCTTCAGGTCCTTGGCCGGCTTGTTGAAGTAGGTCTGCGCCGCGGCTTCCACCCCGAGCGCCGTCCGCCCTTCGTTGGTCCCGTAGGGGGCGGTGTTCAGGTAGTTGTCGAGGATCCACCGGCGGCTGTGCTGTTCGAAGAGCTCTTCGGCCAGGTGCGCTTCTTTGATCTTGCGCTTGATCGTGTCTTCGGGATGGCGGATGTAGAGGTTGCGGACCAGCTGCTGGGTGATCGTCGAGGCTCCCTGGACCGGCTTGCCGCCCGCCGCCAAGTCCTTCAGCGCGGCCCGCACGATGCCCGGGTAGTCGAGGGCGCCGTGCTGCCAGAAGTTCTTGTCCTCGATCGAGACCGTGGCGTTCTTCAGCACCTGGGGGATTTCCTGGTCGGTGATCGGCTGGCGGATGTTTTCCGACTGGATGTAGCCGATCAGCCTGCCGTCGGCGGTGTAGATCGCCGAGGTGCGCCCGTTCTGGACCGGTTTGAGGCTGGAGAGCGAGGGGGCTTCGTTGTAGACGTTGAGCGCCCAGGCCGCGGCGATGCCGCCGGCCGCGGCGAGCGCCCCGACGACCAGCACGATCGGGATCACGATCTTTGGCCAGCGCGTCTTGTGCGGGTGGCGTCGCCGCCTGCGGGTCCGAGTCGCCATTGGTCCGCGATTCTAGAGAGGTGAACCATTCGCCCAGCTAAAGGGGAGGGCGCCGGCAGCCCGCGCCCACGCCGCTCTGGGCGCGGTCAGGAGCGGAGCTTGTAGCCGCGCTGGAAGAGGCGCAGGTTGATGAGGAAGAGGGCCAGCGTCGCCGCGGTCAGCGCCGCCAGGGCGACCGGGATGTTCACTTCGGTGAAGCCGACGAAGCCGTAGCGGACCAGGGAGATCATGTAGTAGACGGGATCGAACTTGGTCAGCGTCTCGAACGGCTGCGGCAGCAGTGCCGCCGAGTAGAAGACGCCGCCGAGGAAGATCAGCGGCTGCAGCACGAAGGTCTGGGCGAAGGCGACGTCGTCGAACTGCTCGGCGCGGACGCCGATCAGCACGCCGAGATTGGCGAAGAAGAAGCCGACCAGGAAGAGCGAGGGGATCAGCACCAGCGCGTGGTCGACGGTGAGGTTGGTGAGGAAGATCGAGACGATGAAGGTGAGGGTCGCGACGACCAGCCCGCGCACGAAGCCGCCGAGGCTGAAGGCGAGCAGCAGCTCCCGCGGCGAGGCCGGCGAGGAGAGCTGGTCGTGGATCGCGCCGAGGAACTTCTGCTGCAGGATCGAGGAGGAGTTGTTGGTGAAGGCGTTGGTGGCGAAGGCCATCATGATCAGCCCGGGGATGACGAAGACGATGTATTCGATCCCGTGCAGTTCCTTGATCCGCGAGCCGAGCGCCGCGCCGAAGACCGAGATGTAGAGGAACGTTTCCAGCAACGGCCCGCCCAGCGTCTGTTTCTTGATCTTCATGAAGCGGCTGATCTCACGCCGCCAGAGGCTGAGGAAACGGATCTGCCAGGTGCTCATCGGAAGGTGCCTCGGGGGTGCTTCAGGCGGTGACGCCGCCCTCGACGTGCGAGCGCGACAGCTCGCGGCGCCCGACCAGGGCGAGGTAGGCGTCCTCGAGGTTGGCGACGCCGTAGCGCTCGGAGAGGTCCTCGCTCGTCCCCTGCGCGGCGATCTGGCCGTCGGCGATGAAGGCGATCCGCCCGCAGAGTTGGTCGGCCTCCTCGAGATAGTGCGTGGTCAGCAGGATCGTCGTCCCCTCCGCGTTGATTTTCTGGACGTAGTGCCAGAGCTCCAGGCGCAGCTCGATGTCGACGCCCGCCGTCGGCTCGTCGAGGATCAGCAGCCGCGGTCGGTGCATCAGCGCCCGCGCCAGGATCAGCCTCCGTTTCATCCCGCCCGAGAGGGCACGGGTCCGGTCACGGGCTTTCGCGGTCAGGGAGAAGGTCTCCAGCAGCTCCTCGGTGCGTTCCCGGCGATCCTGCTTGCGCATCCCGAAATAGCCGCCGTGGAACTCGAGCGTCTCCTCGCAGGTCAGGAACTGGTCCAGGTTCACCTCCTGGGGCGCCAGGCCGACCGCGGCGCGGGCCTCCGCGTAGTCGGAGATCGCGTCCTGGCCGAAGACGTGGATCCGGCCGCCGGTCGGCTGCGCCAGCCCGGTCGTGCAGTGGATCAGGGTCGACTTCCCGGCCCCGTTGGGCCCGAGCAGGCCGAAGAAGTCACCCGGCTCGACCGTGATCGAGACCCCGCGCAGGGCCTCCACCCCGTTCCCGTAGCGTTTCTGCAGGTCGACGATCTCGAGGGCCTTCGGCCTCGATCCGTCGGTGGTCCCTTCGATCGCGTCGGACATTCGCCGCCCACGATATTGGGCCGCGCCACTCGCCCCCGCAAAGCCCGCTCCCACGCGGGTTTCCGACTTTTCCGGGCGATAACACCCCGCAAGCTCGTACACCCTCCCCGCCCCCGCGGGGCTTCCGACTTTTCCGGGTGATGAGACCCCCTAAGCTCGTACACCCCCTGGGCGGGGGCGGTATAAGGGGGGCGATGAGTGCCCCGCTCCTCGTCGTCGACGCGCCCTCGATGCTCTTTCGCGCCTTCTACGCGCTGCCGAAGACGATCACCGGGCCGGACGGCGGACCGGTCAACGCGCTGCTGGGGACGGCGAACCTGGTGCTGCGCGAGGTCGAAGCGCACCGGCCGCGGGCCGTCGTCCTCTGCTTCGGGCCCGACGCGGCCGCCTACCGGACCGAGCTCTACCCCGCCTACCACGCCGAGCGCGAGGAGGCGATGCCCGCCGAGCTGCCCGGCCAGTTCGAGGCGAGCGGGCCGTTCTTCGCGGCGTTCGGCTGGACGGTGGCGACCAGCGACGACCTCGAGGCCGACGACCTGCTGGGGACGCTGGCGCGGCGCGAGGCGGCGGCGGGCGGTCGGGCGCTGATCCTTACCGGGGACCGCGACATGTACCAGTGCGCGGCGGCGGGCGTCACCGTCCTCTACGTCCGCACCGGCGGCAAAGGCGCCGAAGAGGTCGGCCCGGCGGAGGTGCGGGAGCGCTACGGCGTCGACCCGGAGCTGGTCCCCGACTTCATCGCCCTGCGCGGCGACCCGGCCGACGGCTTGCCCGGCGCGAAGGGGGTCGGGCCGAAGACGGCGGCGGAGCTGCTGCGCGAGCACGGCTCGCTCGAGGCGATCCTCGACGCGGCGATCCGCGAGCGCCGTCCGAAACTGCGCGCGGCGCTGCTCGAAGGGCGCGAGGAGCTGCTCGCCTTCAAGGACATCGCGACGCTGCGCGACGCCGGCATCGAACCGCCCCCCGACCGGGAGACCGATTGGACCGCCGCCGCCGCGGCCGCCCGGGAGCTCGGCATGAACCGTCTCGCCGGCCGCCTCGAGGGCGCCGCACCGGCCTGACCGGGGCCGGCCTGGGCCACCATGCGGCGCGGCGCGTTCGCAGTTCTCCGCGCTATCCGCGGAGAACTGCGAACGCGCGGAAGGGGCGTCGGGTAGCGGGCCGGGCGTCAGGCCTGGGGCGGGCCGGCTTCTTCGCCGAGGATGACGAAGAGGCTCCAGGCGGAGACCGCCGCCCAGACGCCCTCCAGCAGGATGAAGCCGATCTGCCCTTCGATCACCGCGAGGATCGCCAGCACCACCGAGCCGACCAGGTTCAGCAGCAGGTAGAGGCGCGAGTCCGTCGACATCTCACCGAGCTGGTTGGCGGCGAAGGCGCCGAGGATGATGAGCGCGCCGACCACCTGGATCACCTGTGCCATGTGCCGAGACTAGACCGCCGGGGCGGATGCTCGCCGGCCGGTTAGGTTGGGACGATGGCGAGCGCGACGATTCCCTGGCGCGGCCCCGGCGAGGGACGCCCGCCGCTGCCGCTGCCGCCGGGCCCGATGCCGCTGCGCCGCGACGGCGGGTTGCGCAAGCGCTGGCGCTACGTCGGCCTCTACGGCGAGGCCCTGATGCTGTGCGCCGCGCGCGCCGAGGTGGGGCCGCTCACGCAGTCGTTCTGGGTGCTGTGGGACCGCGAGCGCGGCCACGAGCTCGCCCACACCGCGCTGCGTCCCGGCAGTCGCGAGGTCGTCCTCGACGGGCCGCGCCTGGCGATCGACGCGCCCGGCCTGCACGCCGAGCTGCGCCTCGGCGAGGCGACGCCGATCGAATCCATCTGCCCGAGCGGGACGGGCTGGGGCTGGACGCGCAAGCGCGCCGGGGTGCCGATCGCCGGCGCCGTCGAGATGCCGGGGCGGCGCCTGTGGGTGGAGGGCCTCGGCGTCGACGACGAATCGGCCGGCTACCACGCCCGTCACACCAGCTGGCGCTGGTCGGCCGGGGTCGGGACCGCCGCCGACGGCCGGGCGCTCGCCTGGAACCTGGTCGAGGGGATCAACGACCCGCGCCAGCGCAGCGAGCGCGCGGTGTGGATCGACGGCGTCCCACGCGAGCCGGCCCCGGTCGCCTTCGAGGGTCTCGAGGGGGTCCGCTTCGCCGATGGCTCCCGGCTCGCCTTCACCGCCGGCGCCGAGCGCGCCCGCGACGACAACTTCGTCCTGGTCCGCTCGACCTACCGCCACCGCTTCGGCACCTTCGCCGGCGCCCTCGACGGCATCCCGCTCGCCGCCGGCCGCGGCGTGATGGAGTCCCACACCGCCCTCTGGTGACTCACCACGTGTCCACCGGCCGCGGGCGCCGCTCCGGCGCCCTGGCCCAAGGTTGGTCGGGCGACCCCCCCACCGCGCCGTGCCCCGGTCCCGCGGGCGCGCCGTGCCCCGCCACGGCCAGCGTCCGCGCGATCAGCCCCCGCGTCTCCGCCGGGTCGATCACGTCGTCGATCTCGAACAGCGTCGCCGCGTTCAACGCCTTCGCGTTCTCTTCGGCCGCCGCGGTCAGCTCGCGCACCCGCTGCTCGCGGGCGTCGGAGTCGGCGATCTGCTCGAGCTCCCGGCGCAGCGCCAGCCGCACCGCCCCTTCCAGGCCCATCGGCCCGAGGTGGGCGCCGGGCCAGGCGACGGTGAGGATCGGCTCGTGGAGGCTGCCGCCCGCCATCGCCTGGGCGCCCAGGCCGTAGCCGCGCCGCAGCACCACCGCGATCAGCGGCACCGAGCACGCGGCGCCGCCGACCAGCAGCCGCGAGGCGTGGCGGACCAGCCCGGTCGCCTCCGCGTCCGGGCCGACCATGAACCCCGGCGTGTCGAGCAGCGAGACGATCGGCAGCCCGAAGGCGTCGCAGAGCGAGAGGAAGCGGGCCGCCTTGTCGGAGGCCTCGCCGGTGATCGCGCCCGCCATGTGGCGCGAGTCGTTGGCGATGAAGCCGAGCGGCCGGCCCTCGATCCGGGCCAGCGCGGTGACCATCTCCGGCGCGAAGCGCTCGCGCAGGAAGGTGACCGTGCCGGCGTCGGCGAGCGTCTCGATGACCGGGGCGACGGCGTAGGCGCGCCGCGCCCGTTCCGGGACCATGTCCCGCAGCGCCGTCTGGTCCGGCGCCTCCCCCGGCGGCGTCGCCCCCTGGAAGTAGCCGAGCAGCCGCTTCGCCGCCGCGGTTGCCTCGCGCTCGTCGGCGGCGACCAGGTCGACCACGCCGCCCCGCGCCTGGGTCTCCAGGGGGCCGACCTCGTCGGGATCGACCTTGCCGAGGCCGCCGCCCTCGATCATCGCCGGCCCGCCCATCCCCAGCGAGGACCCCTCGGTGGCGACGATCAGGTCCGAGCAGCCCGCCAGCACCGCGTTGCCCGCGAAGCAGCGGCCGTGGACGATCGCGATCCGCGGCACCAGCCCCGAGAGCCGCGCCCAGAGGGCGAAGGCGCGCGTCTCCAGCGCCGATACCACCGGGTAGTCGGTGTCGCCGGGGCGCCCGCCGCCACCCTCGGCGAAGAGGACCGCCGGCAGCCGCAGCCGCTCGATCAGCTCGAAGAGGCGGTCCTTCTTGCGGTGCCCGAGGACACCCTGGGTGCCGGCCAGCACCGTGTAGTCGTAGGAGAGGACGGCGCAGCCCGCGGCGGCGCCGAAGAGCTCGCCGTTCACCGTGGCGGTGCCGCCGACGAACCCATCGGCGGGGGTCCTGGCGATCAGGTCCTCGAGCTCGCGCCGCCCCCGCTGCGCGGCGATCGCGAAGCGCCCGTACTCGACGAAGCTGCCCGGGTCGACCAGGTCGGCGAGGTTCTCCCGCGCCGTGCGCCCGCCCGCGGCGTGGCGCCGCGCCACGGCCTCCGGTCGCGCCGCGTCCTCGGTCAGCGCCCGCCGGGCGCGCAGCTCGGCGAGGTCGGGGCGCTCGGCATCGCCATCCGCGGCGCCGGCTCCGGCGGCGCCGCCCGCCCCGGCATCGCCGCCCGTCGCCACCTCAGCCCTTCTCGTCGAGCAACGCCGCCAGCCGCTTCATGCCTTTGCCGTTGGCGCGGCGCATGAAGGCGCGGGAGACGAACGGCGCGATCCGTTCGGTGCGCGGCGTCTTCAGCCACTCGATCCGGAAATCGATCCGCGTCCCGCCGCCGTCGATTTCGGCGAAGCTGTAGGTGCCGCGGGTGCGCCGCTTGCCGTGAGCGCTCTCGCCTTCCTCGACGATCCGCTCCGGCGCCTCGGCCTCGACGACCTCGAAGCGCACCCGCTCGCGCGAGCCGGGAGCGTTGACGGTCGCGGAGGCCACCGCTCCGACGCCGCGCCGCGGCCCCTCGAAGCGCCAGTCCTTGAAGAGGTGGTCCATCCACCGCTCGTGGTTGGGCAGGGCGTCGACGAACTCGAACACCTCCCGGCGCGGGCGGCCGACCTCGACCGAGACGATCACGGGCTCCATCGGGCCCGATCCTAAGCGCTGGCGGCGCTTTCCCCTCCCCCGACCCCGTTGGCGCTCGCCCCCTCCTCGTTCGCGCCCGCCCCCCCGGCGGGCCGCACTTCCACGTCGGCCCCCAGCTCGGCGACCCAGCCGTCCGGGGCCGGCTCGAATGCCGCCATGCCGACGACCAGCGCGGTCGGTTCCTCCCCGTTCTGCGCCATCCGCCGCCGGCAGAGCTCGTGGATCTTCTCGAGCCGGTTGGTCACCGCCTCGAAGACCGCCGCCACTTCCGCCCAGCCCTCCGCGTCGACCGCCATCGGCATCCAGTTCAGCGTCGTGTCGTCGCGGGCGTCCATCGTCCCCGCCTCCAGGGCGTCGGCGGCACGATCGAAGAAGGTGCCGAGGGAGGCGCCGGTGACCGCGTCGCGCAGCGATTTCGGCACCTTGCGCCAGTCCTGGTGGCCGATGTAGGAGCGTGGCCGGGCGCGGAAGTAGTGCTCGACCGCACCGCGGCGCCGGGCGGTCTCGACCTGCTCGATGCAGCCGCACTTCTCCAGCACGCGGACGTGGTAGGCAACGTTGCCGAGCGGTGCCGAGAGCAGCTCGGTGAGCTCGCTCGGGCTGGCTTTGCGCACCTGGACGACTTCGAGGATCTTGACCCGAAGCGGATGCCCGAGCGCCCGCACCAGGCGCTGATCGATGCGATTGGGTCGCCGCCGATCCATTGCTCGACCAGTCTTGCGCAGTTGAGAGGTTCGCAGACAAGAATCGCTCGTTTGTGATACGCGATTCCACCAATCGGCAATCTCGCGGCAATCGCCGGGCGGCGCGGCGCCATCTGACGCCGCGCCGCCCGGCAGGTACCTCAGTTGCCCTTGCCGAGGCTGTCCAGTGGAACCACCACCGCGGTCTCCTTGATCGTCATGTCGTCACCTCCTTCCCGGGTCTCTCTGGATCGGGCTCGCCAGATAGTTTGACTAGTTTTGAGCGTTCAAATTAAGAGCGTGTATTTTTTCTGTCATAGGCGACGACAGGCGCGACCAAATTCGATTAAATGCGGGCCGGTAGCTAACTCAATTTTTTTGCAGGATTGTGGAAACCGCCCTGAAAGCCGACTCCGCGCCGCCCAGCTTCCTCAGCCCACAGCTGGCCGCGGCCATGTCCCACCCGACCCGCGTCCGCGCGATGAGCATCCTGGGCGAACGTGTCGCCTCGCCGAGCCAGCTGGCGGAGGAGATGGACGAGCCGCTCAACAACGTCACCTACCACGTGAACCAGCTGCTCCAGCTCGACTGCATCGAGCTGGTGCGCACCGAGCCGCGGGCGGGCGGACGCGTGCTGGAGCGCTTCTACCGCAGCACCCGGCGCGCCTACTTCGACGAGGAGGCGTGGGCCGAGCTGAGCAAGAACGAGCGCCTGGGCGTGGTCGGGGCGATCGTGCGCATGATGTCCAGGGACCTGGCGATCGCGATGGCGAGCGGTGACTTCTTCATCGAGGACCGCAAACACATCAGCCGCTGGCCGATGCGGGTCGACGAGGAGGGCTGGGACGAAATCCGCGACCTGCTCGAGCACACCGCCGAAGGCCTGCTGGAGATCGAAACGCGGGTGGCCGGGCGCCAGGCCGAGGGCGAGAAGGCGCCGCTCCACGTCAAGGTGGAGATGATGCAGTTCCGCTCACCGGGGCACGAGCGCGGCGCCGTCGAAGAGGACGCGGCCGCGGCCGAGGGGTCCGCGCGGGTCAGCCGCGAATCGCCTTGCCGACGATGTCCTTGATCCGCTTCTGATCGCGGCCGCTCAGGTTGGAGCGCCGGCCGCGGGACTTCTTCAGCAGTCCCCAGAACTCCGACTGCTCATCGGCGGTGAGGTTCTCCTGGACGCGGTCGCGGCCTTTCTGGGCCAGCCAGAGGGTGATCGCCCAGACCGTTTTCCACGGCACCCGCCGCCAGACCCAGGGGACGGCGCGACGCGAGATCCAGGCGGGCATGGGCGGGACGGTACCCGTCCTCCGGGCACCCTGAATCCCGCCCGGAGGGCGCCCGGCGGTCGGGCGCGCCCCGGCGCGGCTAGTAGTTCGGGCTCCGCTTGACCTTGTGGCGCTCGCGCTGGTGCGCGGTGCCCTTCTTCTCCAGCGTGTCGCAGGCGTGTTCGATGTCGCCGGCGAGACGGTCGATCTGGGAGCGGCTCAGGGTGTGCTTGACCAGCGCCCGCAGCACCCTCACCTCCTGCGCGTTCGGCGGCATCGTGTAGGCGGGCAGCATCCAGCCGCGCTCGGCCGAGAGCTGCCAGGAGACGTCGAACTCGTCGTAGCCCTTGCCGTCGACCAGCTTGAAGGCGACCAGCGGCAGCTGCTCCTCGTCCTCGCCGATCAGCTCGAAGTGGCCGCAGCGGTCGAGCTTGTCGACCAGCGCCCGGGCATTCGACTCCATCGCCTTCATCACGTCGCCGTAGCCCTCGCGGCCGAGGCGGACGAAGTTGAAGTACTGGGCGAGCACCATCGAGGCGCCGGTGGAGAAGTTGAGGGTGAAGGTCGCGTCGACCTCCCCCAGGTAGTTCTCGTAGAAGACGAGTTCCTCGGCCAGGTCCTCCTTCTCGCGGAAGACGAGCCAGCCGATCCCCGGGTAGACGAGGCCGAACTTGTGGCCGGAGACGTTGATCGAGCGCACCTGCTCGAGCCGGAAGTCCCACTCGGAGTCGGGGTAGAGGAACGGCCAGACGAAGCCGCCGCTGGCCGCGTCGACGTGGATCGGCACGTCGTGGCCCTCCTCGTTCTTCAGCTTCACCAGCAGGTGGTTGATCCCGGCGATGTCGTCGGCGTGGCCGGTGAAGGTGGTGCCGAGGACGGCGGCGACGCCGATCGTGTTCTCGTCGATCTCGCCCGCCACGTCGTCGGGGCCGATCGTGTACTTGCCCTTCTGCAGGGGCACGATCCGCGGCTCGACGTCGAAGTAGCGGCAGAACTTTTCCCAGACCACGTGGACGTCGCCGCCGAAGACCAGGTTCGGCTTGTCGTAGGGCTTGCCCGCGGCCTTGCGCCGCTCCTTCCACTTCCACTTCAGCGAGAGGGCGCCGAGCATGATCGCCTCCGAGGAGCCCTGGGTGCGGGCACCGGTGGTCTCGCCGGGGGCGTTGAAGAGGTCGGCGAGCATGCGGATGCAGCGCTGCTCGATGTCGGCCGAGATCGGATACTCGGCGTGGTCGATGAAGTTCCGGTAGTTGTTCTCGGCGATCAGCGCCTCGGCCTCCGGCTCCATCCAGGTGGTGACGAAGGTGGCGAGGTTGCGGTTCGGGTCGCCCTCGAGCTGGATTTCCTCTTCGACCAGGCGCTGCGAGTCCAGCGCCGACATGCCCTGGCGCGGGAACGCCCCGGACGGCGCGTCCTCGGTCAGGAAACGGGTCCCGTAGAAGCGGGCCTCTTCGGTGGCGATGCGTTCTTTGGCCATGTTGCGAACTATCGGCGGCACCGCGACCGCGCTTGAGGATCGGGCGCCGCGGTCAGGCGGGCTTGCCGCCGTGAGCCTCCTCGACCGTCAGCTCGGCGGTGGGTTCGGCTTCCAGGCGGCCGTCGGGGATCGGCTTGCCGGAGCGGACGGAGAGCCCGTAGGTCCCGGCGGCGAGTCGCTGTTCGGCCCGCTCGACCGCGTCGAGGCGGCGGCGTAGGTCCTGCTCGCGCCCCGCGGCCAGCTCGTCTTCGTACAGGCCCTCGTTGTTGTAGTCCCCGGCGGGCCGGTTCTCGTCGGACTCGGCGCGCCCCGCGGCCCGCAGCCGCGCGAGCTCGGCTTCGACCCGCCCCCGCTCGGCCGTCAGCAGCTCTTTCGCGCGCGTCTCGTCCACGCCCCCAGCCTACCCCGCAAGGCCTCCGCAGCCCAGCCGCGGATGGCGTTCGCAGTTCTCCGCGCTATGCGCGGGTTTCTGCGAACGCCACGGCGGGGCGGCCCGGTGAGTTCGCAGTTCTCCGCGCTATGCGCGGGTTTCTGCGAACGCCACGGCGGCGGGGCGGGAGTTGAGGTGCGGGGAGTGGATCGCTAACCTTTTTGAGACTAGCTACAGAAAGTGGACTTGCTAATGACTTATCGACTCGTTCCCCTTGACGACGCGATCGTCTTCCCGACCACCACCGCGACCCTGTCGATCGACGTGGGCGAGGACGAGCGCGTCTTTCTCCTCCCGCGCCGCGACGGCGAGTACGGCCGCGTCGGCGTGGTCGCCGAAGTGGTCGAGCACGGGCGCTCGCGGCACGGCCGGCCGGTCGCGACCGTGGTCGGCCTGCACCGTGGCATCGCCGGCGCCGCCCAGGCGGGCGACGACGACGGCGCCCTGCACGTCGACGTCCAGGAGATCCACGACGGCCATCCCGACGACGAGCACATCCGCGAGCTGGCGCGCGAGTACCGCGCGGTGGTCGAGGAGATCCTCGAGCTGCGCGGCGACGACGGCCGGATCGCCAACTTCCTCCGCTCGATCGAGGAGCCGGGTGCCCTCGCCGACACCTCGGGCCTCTCCCCCGACATCCCCAACGACGGCAAGCTCCGGCTGCTGGAGACGATCGACGTCGTCGAGCGCCTCGAGATCGCGGTCGAGCTGCAGCGCGAGCGCCTCGCCGAGCTGCAGGTGCGCTCGAAGATCCGCGACGACGTCGAGTCCGGTGCCCAGAAGCAGCAGCGCGAGTACTTCCTGCGCAAACAGATGGAGTCGATCCGCAAGGAGCTGGGCGAGGACGAGACCGACCTGATCGCCGAGTACGAGACCAAGATCGAAGAGGCCGGCATGCCCGACGCGGTGGAGGAGCAGGCCTACAAGGAGCTGCGGCGCCTCGAGCGCCAGGGCGAGCAGTCGCCGGAGAGCTCGATGATCCGCAGCTACCTCGACTGGCTGATCGCGGTGCCGTGGAGCAAGCGCTCCGAGGAGCGGCTCGACCCCGCCCACACGCGTGAGGTGCTCGACGCCGACCACGCCGGGCTCGACGACGTGAAGAAACGGATCACCGAGTTCGTCGCGGTGCGCAAGCTGCGCGAGGAGCGGGCCGCGGAGATCGAGTCCGACAGCCGCGCCAACGGCACGATCCTCACCCTGGTCGGCCCGCCCGGCACCGGCAAGACCTCGATCGGCGAGTCGATCGCCCGCAGCCTGGGTCGCGAGTTCGTCCGCATCAGCCTCGGCGGCCTGCACGACGAGGCGGAGATCCGCGGCCACCGCCGCACCTACATCGGCGCCCTACCGGGCCGCATCGTCCGCGCCCTGCGCGACGCCGAGACGATGAACCCGGTGATCCTCCTGGACGAGGTCGACAAGGTCGGCGCCGACTGGCGCGGCGACCCGTCGGCGGCGCTGCTGGAGGTCCTCGACCCGACGCAGAACCACTCGTTCCGCGACCACTACCTGGACGTCGAGGTCGACCTCTCCGAGGTCGTTTTCATCGCCACCGCGAACCTGCTCGACACGATCCCGGCGCCGCTGCTCGACCGCATGGAGGTGATCGCCTTCGACGGCTACACCACCGAGGAGAAGCTGGCGATCGCGACCGGCTACCTGCTGCCTCGGCAGCTGGGGCGCAACGGCCTCAAGGCGGAGGAGATCAGCGTCGCCGACGACGTCGTGCGCACGGTGATCGCCGAGTACACCCGCGAGGCGGGCGTGCGGCAGCTGGAGCGCGAGCTCGGCAAGCTGCTGCGCGGCGCAGCGACGAAGATCGCCTCCGGCGAGGGGAGCGCCCCGATCGTCCTCGACCTCGAGGCGGTCCGCGAGGCCCTCGGCCGGCAGAAGGTCTTCCAGGAGTCGGTGGAGCGCACCGCGATCCCGGGCGTCTCCACCGGCCTGGCGGTGACCGGCACCGGCGGCGACATCCTCTTCATCGAGGCGACCGCGATGGACGGCGACAAGGGCCTGGTCCTGACCGGCCAGCTCGGCGACGTGATGAAGGAGTCGGCACGGATCGCGCTCTCCTACGTCCGCTCGCACCGCGAGGCTCTGGACATCCCGGAGGAGCGCTTCCGGCGCGAGTTCCACCTCCACGTGCCGGCCGGGGCGATCCCCAAGGACGGCCCCAGCGCGGGCACCGCGATGACCACGGCGCTGGTCAGCCTGCTCACCGGCCGACCCGTCAAGCACACTGTGGGCATGACCGGAGAGGTGACCCTGCAGGGACGGGTGCTGCCGATCGGCGGCCTCAAGCAGAAGGTGCTGGCCGCCCACGCGGCGGGGCTGACCGAGGTGATCCTGCCCGAGCGCAACCGCGGCGACCTCGACGAGGTCCCCGAGGAGGTGCGCGAGCAGATGACCTTCCACCCGGTGATGAGCATCGACGAGGTGCTCGGGCTGGCGCTCGAGCCCGCGGAGGCCGGCGCCGATGTCGCCACGCTGTCGTAGCTGCAAGCCGGTCCCGCCCGAGCTGCGGGCGGCGGCCGGCCTGCTCGAGCGCCGCTGGACGATGGCGACGATCTACGCCGCCTCCAGCGGCGCCCACCGCTTCAACGAGTTCCGCCAGTCGCTGCCGGGGGTGTCGCCGACGACGCTCTCGGAGCGCCTCGAGCAGCTCGAGGCGGCGGGGATCGTGGAGCGCCACCTGGTCGCCGGCCGTCCCCCCCACGCCGAGTACGCGCTGACCAGCCGCGGCGAGCGGCTGGCGCTCGCCGTCGCGGGGCTGCTCGAGGGCTGAGCCGCCGCGAAGGGGTTGGCTTCAGGCGATCGGGTCGGGCGGCGGGGGCGGCGAGGGTGCCGCCGACGCGGGAGCTTCGTTCTTCAGATCCAGCAGGCGGTAGTAGAGGACGGCGGCGACCAGGGCGCCGATCGGGGCGGTGAAGGTCGAGGCCAGGGTGCCGAAGACGATCCGCAGGATCGGGCCGCCGGCGATCGCTTCGGCGATCGCGGTGAGCGCCAGGGCGGCGATCGCGCTGATCAGGGTCGCCGAGATGACCGTCCCGAAGACCGGCCAGCCGTAGCCGCTGACCAGGCTCTGGGAGCGGCGGAAGGCGTCGAACACGCCGGTCCCCTCGATCACGATGACCGGGGCGATCACCGCCCAGATCGTCACCAGGATGCAGCCGGGGATGATGAAGGCGATGAAGCCGATCGACTCGGCGATCCCGGCGAGGATGCTCGCCCCGATCAGGGTGAGCAGGACCGGCCCCACCGACCGCATCAGGTCGCCCACCGACGCGTCCAGGCGCCCGTCCTGGACGTCGCGGACGAGTTTCACCACCATGCCCTGGTAGAGGATCGCGACCGCGAGGGTGAGGATGCCGACCAGGATCACCAGGCCGCCGCCGGCGAAGATGCCCGCCAGGATCCCGACCCCCAGGAAGAGCCAGAATGCGGCCGGGATCAGCACGCCGAAGTGCTGTTGGTACAGGGCGAAGACTTCGCTCAGCGTCTCGCCCACGCCGAGCCTGCGGTCGGAGTTCATGGCCGCCACCTTCGACCCGCGGCCTACGATCCCTGCGTGGCCGAGATCGAGCGCAAGTTCCTGGTCGTGGAGATGCCCCGGGAGGCGAACGGCGGGGTCGCGATCGAGCAGGGATACCTCGCCCTCGACGATCGCGCCGAGGTGCGGCTGCGCCGGGCGGGCGACGCGCTGCTGCTGACCGCGAAGACGGGCCACGGCGAGGTCCGCGAGGAGGTCGAGGTGCCGCTCGACCGGCGCGCCTTCGAATCGCTGTGGCCGTTGACCGCGGGTAGGCGCGTGCGCAAGGTGCGCCACCGGGTGCCGCTCGGGTCCGGCCTGTGCGCGGAGGTCGACGTCTACGAGGGGGCCCTCGAGGGGTTGCGGACGGCCGAGGTCTAGTTCCCCTCCCGCGAGGAGGCCGACCGCTTCGCGCCGCCGGCCTGGCTGGGCCCGGAGCTCACCGGCGACGAGCGCTACGCGAACCAGCGCCTGGCGACCGCCGGGCCCCCGAGTGACGGGGGGTGGCTGTCCTTTGTAGCCCACAGGGCTACAAAGGACAGCCACCCCCTCCCGAACGCGGGCGAGAAGCGCGACGATACGTCGATGCACCACGCCTACCGACTGCTCGACGACGAGTCCGCGGCCGCCGGCGTGCGGCGGGTGATCGCCGGGCGCCTCGACAGGGCCGCCGACCGCCTGCTCGGCGCGGGCGACGAGGACCTGCCCGAGGCGATCCACGGCGCCCGCAAAGATCTGAAGCGGGCGCGGGCGGCCCTGCGCCTGGTGCGCGCCGACCTCGCCGAGTCGACCTTCAAGCGGGAGAACCGGGCGCTGCGCGACGCCGGCCGGCTGCTCTCGGCCAGCCGCGACGCCGAGGTGATGCCCGCGACGCTCGACTCACTGTGCGAGGGCGGCGACGCGCCGCCCGGGCCGACGGCGAGCTGGCGCGCGGCGCTGGCCGCCGACCGCGATCGGGTCGTCGGCGAGGGCGAGCCGGTGGACGCCGCGGTGGCGGCGATCGAGGCGGTCGCCGCCCGCGTGCCGGAATGGGAATTCGAGCGCCACGGCTGGCAGCTGCTCGGGCCCGGACTCGACACCGCCTACCGCGAGGGCCGCGAGGCGCTCGCCGCGCTCCGCGCCGAGCCCGGCTTCGGGGCCGTCCACGAGCTGCGCAAACGCGGCAAGGACCTCTGGTACCAGCTGCGGCTGCTGTGCGGCGCCTGGCCGCCGCTGCTCGAAGCCACCGCGGAGGAGGCCCGCGCCTTCACCGACCTGCTCGGCGACCACCACGACCTCGCCGTGCTGGCCGCCGACCTCGAGCGCCGCCCCGAGGTCGAGGCCGAAGGCCGCGACACCCTGCGCGGGCTGATCGAGGCCCGCCAGGCGAGCCTCCTCCTCGACGCGCTCGCCAAGGGCGAGCGGCTCTACGCCGAGAAGCCGCAGGCCTTCGAGCGCCGACTGCACGCCTACTGGCGCGCCTGGCGCGGACCCGACCGGGGCTCCTGAAACTGGGGCCCGTCCCGAGACCCGCGTGTGCCGTTCAGCGTGCACGGGGCCTTGAGACCGGCTCTCAGCCCTGGCGCTTGAATTCCACCTTGTAGAGCGAGTGCCCCGCGAGCAGGGTGCCCTTGACCTCGCCCTGGCCCCCGGTGCCTTCGAAGCGGCCGACCGCGGGGCCGTTCGCCCCGCCGGTGTGCACTTCCGCGGTCCGCTTGTCGCCGGCCCAGGCCAGACCGGTCAGGGTGAAGTGGCGCGTCTCACCGCCCGTGTTCACCGTCACTTCGGCGGTGGGCGGCTTGCCGGAGACCTTCATCGAGCCGCCGGTGACGATCGCGCCGTTGACGCCCAATCCCTGGGCCACGCCGATCACCGCGCCGAGCGTGCCGGCGCTTTCGGTCGGGTCTTCGGCGGCGTTGGTGAGCTTGTATTCGCCTTCGTATTCGGAGGCTTCGGCGCCCCAGCCGGGGTTCGTCGGTTCGGATTCCGGCAGCTGCTTGGCCGCCGGCGGGTGACCGCCGACCCGTTCGTTTTCGCCGAGGATGCGGAATTCGACCGGCCACGGGCCGCCGCCGTGGAGTCGCAGCTTGCCTTTCACCCGATCGCCTTCCGGGTTTTCCAGCTGCAGTTCGCCGTCCGGGGTCACCTGTCCGTAGGAGGCCGAGGCGCCAACCTTGAGGGCCGGGGCTTTGAGGCCCTTGTGCCCCGGCAACTCGGTGAAGGGATAGAAGGTGAACAGGGCGGTTTCGATCTGCCCGGTCGGGTTGTAGGCGTAGAACTCGGAGATGCCGACCAGGAACTCCGGCGAGGAGCCTTCCTCGAATTCGAACTTCATCTCGCCGCTGCGGATGCCCGCGCCGCTGCCGACCGCGGTCAGCACGTAGCGGTTTTCGAAGGGGGCGGCCACCGGGGGTGGCACGACGACCTTCGGCTGCGGGTAGCCGGTGGTCGCGCCGGTGGTCGCCCAGGCGACGCCGACGCTCGCCAGCAACGCGATCACGGCGCCGAGGACGAGGACCAGCCTGGCACGCCTCATGAGGTGCTCACCGGGACTTTCGCGCAGGACTTCAGCCCGGCGGCTTCGGCGAGTTCGCCGAGGTGGATTTCGATCAGCTGGTCGGAGAGTTCGCGCACCGCGTCGAAGTTTTCGCTGCGAGCGGCGTTGCTCATCTGGGTGAGCACCGGGAGCGCCTTGGCGAGCCCTTGGGTGTAGGCGGTTTCCGCCGCGCCGGACGCGCCCAGGGCGGCGACTTCCTTGTGCAGCCCCGCGATCACCGATTCGGTGGATTCGAGGTAGCCGAGGACTTCGGCCTGTTCCGGCGTGCCCAGCCCGGCGATCTGCTTGTTGGCCTTGGCGCAGGCGGCTTCGGCGCCACTGGCGAAGGATTCACTGCCGCCGCCGGATGACGATCCGCCGCCGCAACCGGCCACGGCGACGAGCAAGCCGACGGCGACGAATGAGAGGAGAGCCGGCCTGAACCCCGGCCGGCTCTTACCCCACTTCGCCCTCAAACCCATCCGCTATTTGCCGACGATGTCTTCCACCACGAAGGCGGCGACGTTTTCGATTTCTTCTTCGCTCAGCTGGCCTTTGAACGCCGGCATCGCGCCGCCGCCGTTGGTCACCTGTTCTTCGGCGCCCGCCTGTTCTTTGGCTTTGGGCATCGTGCGCAGGTCGGGGCCGCCGTTGCCGCCGTGCCCGGTGGCGCCGTGGCAGACCGAGCAGTTCTGGGCGAAGACTTCCTTGCCCGCTTCGGCGTCCGGGCCGGCGGCGGCGGTTTCCCCGCCCCCGGCTTCCCCGCCCCCGGCTTCTTCTTTGCCTTCGGCTTCTTCTTCGGCGGCGCCTTCGGCTTCTTCCTTGCCCCCGGCTTCTTCTTTGCCCCCGGCTTCTTCGGCGGCGCCTTCCTTGGTTTCCTCGCCGGCGTGCTGGGTGCCTTCTTCTTCGGCTTCCAGGCCCTTGGCTTCTTCGAGCGTGCCGCTCAGCGAGAAGACCCAGAAGTTTTCGCCGTGGGCGGTGGCGGCGAGGGAGTTGCCGCCCGCGTAGATGGCGATCTTCTCCTCGCCTTCGTCTTCGAAGGGGGTCACCGTGGTGTTGGCCCCGGCGCCGGTCTGGAAGCTCCAGAGTTCTTCGCCGTTTTCGGCGTCATAGGCGACCAGCTTGCCGTCGTTGTGGCCGTTGAAGACCAGGCCGCCGGCCGTGGTGACCGCGCCCGAGTAGCAGGATTCGCCCTTGAATTCGTCCTGCCAGGCGATCTTGCCGGTCGACATGTCATAGGCGGTCAGGTAGCCGGTGGTGTCGAAGCCGGAGGCGATGATGGTGTCTGAGCCGATGTAGTTTTCGCCTTCTTTGTAGGCCTGTTCCTTGGGCGGCACGACCAGGCCCAGGGCGCCCGACTGCGAGCAGACGAAGTACATGTTCTTTTCCGGGTCATAGGAGGACGGCGGCCAGTTGTCGCCGCCGACCGCCGAGTTGGCGCCGAGGTTGATCTGGCTGGGGTCCGAGCTCTGCGGGGTGAAGATCTTCGAGGGGACGATCTTCGGCGGGTTCTTTTCGCCCGCCAGCGCGGCTTCTGACTTTTCCACCGCTTCGGGGGTCGCTTCGATCGGGCTGAACGGTTCCATCGTCGGCTCGGGCTGGGTCGGCCAGGTGTTCTGGGAGGGGTCCTGGGGGACCTTCACCTCGGGGATCGGGTAGATCGGCTTGCCGGTTTCGCGGTTCAGCAGGTAGACCCAGCCGGTCTTGGAGGGCTCGCCGATGCCGGGTTCCTGCCTGCCGTTCATCTCGCCGTCGAAGAGGACGGTCGGCGAGGGGGAGTCGAAGTCCCAGAGGTCGTGGTGGACCTGCTGGTAGTGCCACTTGTATTCGCCGGTTTCGGCGTCGAGGGCGACGATCGAGGCGGTGAAGAGGTTTTCGCCCTTGCGCCGCTGGCCCACCCAGGGGGCGGCGTTTGAGGTCGAGAAGTAGAGCATGCCGAGCTTGGGGTCGACCGTCGGCGTGTTCCAGAGCGAGGCGCCGCCGTGTTTGTAGGTGCCGTTTTCGGGCCAGGTGTTCCCGCCGACTTCTGCGGGCGAGGGGGTGGTGTAGAAGCGCCATTCGATCTTGCCGGTTTCGGCGTTCAGGGCGGTGAGGCGGCCGCGGACGCCGTACTCGCCGCCGGAGCCGCCGACGTAGACCTTGCCGTCGTAGTAGAGCGGCGCGGAGGTGATCGAGTAGCCGGCGCCCGGTTTGACCACCGGCGTCGACCATTTCACCTTGCCGGTCGCCTGGTCGAGGGCGACCTGGGCGCCGTTCAGCTGGGAGACGAAGACCATCCCGTCGCCGAGGGCGACGCCGCGGTTGTCCCAGCCGCAGCAGACGACTTCGCCGAGCGGGTCGGGCGGCAGGTGGGGTTCATAGGTCCAGAGGCGGTGGCCGGTGGCGGCGTCGATCGCGAAGACGTCGTCGGCGCCGTCGGAGATGTAGATCGTGCCTTCGTACTCGAGCGCCTGGCCCTCGGCCGAGAACTTGGCCGCGGTGGCGTTCTGGCCGATCTTGGTCATCCAGTCGCCCTTCAGCTGGGAGACGTTTTCGGTGTTGATTTCGCTGAGGGTGGAGTAGCGGTCGTTGGTGGTGCCGCCGCCGTTTGAGATCCAGTTGTCGCCGGCGTGTTCGAAGAGTTCTTCGGAGGTGAAGGCGGGGGCCATGGCGATGCCGTTGGAGGCGGTTTCGGTCGCGCCAGCTTCTTCGACGGTCTTCGTTTCGCCCGCGGCGACGGTGGTCGTGGAGTGGTGCCCGGTGAAGTGCCCGAGGAAGAAGCCCGCGACAAAGGCGATCGCCACGCCCATGCCTACCGCGCTGACTGCCACCGCGGCCCAGAATTTGATTCCCAGGTCTTTGTCTTTCACCGGTTCACCCTTTCGAAGTCCAAAAAACAGCAAATGAACGCTTGCGCAGGCTGCGGGCGACCAGCGGCCACCGTGCCTCTCGATGCGTATCGGAAACCTATCGATTCGCCAGGTCCGGCGAACCGATACACAGCCGGATGTCGGGGTTTTCGACGGGTTGACGCGATTTCCCGCCGGATCGGGGGGCTCCCGGGCCGAGCCGGCTCCCTCCCTAGGATCGGAGCCGATGGCGCTCATCCCCCGCACCGACCTCGACGTCTTCGGCCTCTGCCTCGGCGGCAACGTCTTCGGCTGGACCGCCGACCGCGCCGAGTCCTTCGCGGTGCTCGACGCCTACGCGGCGGCGGGCGGCAACTTCGTCGACACCGCCGACGTCTACATGTCTCGTGCCCCTGGCAACAGCGGTGGCGAGTCGGAGACGATCATCGGCGAATGGGTGGCCGCCCGCGGCAACCGCGACGACGTCGTCCTCGCGACCAAGGTCGGCAAACTGGCCGGGCTCGAGGACTTGCGGCCGGAGACGATCCACCGGGCGGCCGACGACTCGCTGCGGCGGCTGGGCTTCGAGGCGATCGACCTCTACTACGCCCACTTCGACGACCTCGACACGCCGCCGGCGGAGACCCTCGGCGCCTTCGGCGAACTGATCGAGGCGGGCAAGGTCCGCCACATCGCCGCCTCCAACTACTCGGCAGCGCGCCTGGCCGAGGCGCTCGAGCTCGCCGGGCGCGAGGGACTGCCCCGCTACGTCGCCCTGCAGCCCCACTACAACCTGATGGAGCGGGACTACGAGACCGAGCAGCGGCCGGTCTGCGAACGCGAGGACATCGCCTGCTTCCCCTATTTCTCGCTCGCCAGGGGCTTCCTCACCGGCAAGTACCGGCGCGGCGGCGAGCAGGTCGACAGCCCGCGCGCCGCGGGCGCCGCCGCCTACCTCGACCAACGCGGCGAGGCGATGCTGGCGGCGCTCGACGAGATCGCCGCCGCCCACGGCGTCGAGCCCGCCGCGGTAGCGATCGCCTGGCTGCGCGAGCAGCCCACCGTGACCGCCCCTATCGCCAGCGCCCGCAACACCGACCAGCTCGCCCCCCTCCTCGCCTCGGTCGAGCTCGACCTTTCCGGCGACGAGCTCGCCCGGCTCTCCGCGATCTGAGCCGCCCGACGCCCTCCGCCCGACACCCTGTTCCTGGCTCGCCCGGCCGCGCCTAGCAACCCTGCCTGCCGGGGAAGCTGGCCCCGAGGAGCCGTTCGGCACTCGCGAGGGCGGTCTCGGTGACCCGCGGGACGGAGACCTCGGGGTCGCCGAGCGCCGCCTGCACGGCGAGGCCGTCGATCATCGCGGCGATCGCCAGCGCCGCCTGCGCCGCGTCCACGTCGCCGAATTCACCGGCGCCGACGCCGTCGTCGATCACCGCCTCGATCGCCGCCCGCCAGCGCGCGTCGAAACGCTCACGGGTGCGGCGCAGGCCGGCGTCGCGCAGCGCCCAGGTCGAGAGCTCCATCCAGAGCGCGTAGTCGTCGGCCCCTTTCCCGGCCACCTCGATCAGGGCGACCATCCGCTCGGCCGGCGTCGCCGCCTCCTCGACCCGCTCGCTCACTTCCTCGTAGAAGCGGTCGTCGTCGACGATCAGCGCCTCGGCGAGCAGTTGCTCCTTGGAGGCGAACCAGTAGAGGACCGCGGGCGCGCTCACCCCGCAGCGCTCGGCGACGTCGGCGATCCGCGTCGCCGCGACCCCGCGCTCGGCGATCACCTCGGCCGCGGCCGCGAGGATCTGCGGACGGCGGATGTGATCGATGCTCGGGCGCGGGCTCAGCGTCCCTCCTCCTCGGCCGCAGGGATGGGTCGGGCAAGGAGGGCCGCGGGGTCGATCCCCAGCTGCGCGGCGACGAAGTCGGCGACCTGGGCGCGGGCGGCCTCGATGTCCATCGTCGGATCGCGCAGGAGGGCGCGCAGGCCGAGGCCGTCGAGGAGCGCCATGGTGCGGTCGGTCAGGGTGGGGACGTCGGCGGCGACGGTGAACTCGCCCGCGTCGATGCCGCGCCGCAGGAGGCCTTCGAGCCACTGGTGGTAGCGCGCGTAGAGCCTCGCGGCGACGGGCCGAAGCTCCGGCTCGCGGGCGGCGCGCAGCCAGAGCTCCACCCAGAGGACCCAGTCGCGCTCCAGGCGGCCCGGCCCGGGCAGGCACTCGACGATCGCCCCGGCCAGGGCCGCGGTCGCGCCGGCCACCTCGCCCCCGGTCTCCGGGAAGCGCTCCTCGCCGACCTGCTCGAAGGAGTGCAGGAGCGCCTGTTCGAGCAGCTCCTCACGGGTCGAGAAGTAGTGGTGGACGAGGGCCGTCGAGGCGCCCGCGCGCATCGCCACGCGGGCGATGCGCACGTCGTCGATCCCCTCTGCCGCGATCAGGTCGCACGCCGCCTCGAGGATCCGCTCGCGCGCGTCTCGCTCGGCCATCGCCCGACCCTATGCGACCGAGCGGCGCGGGCCGATCGGGCGGCGGCGACGTTCGAGGTGGGCGGCGACCCGGGCGATGGTCTCCCGCGGCTCGCGCTCGCGGCGGACGTCGGTGACGCGGTCCTCTCGCTCCAGCCGGGCGCAGTGGACGACGAGGTCCCGCTTGGCCCTCTGCCGGGTCCCAGGTGATCGCCCTGTGCCCAACCGCGTACACCCCGCGGTGCAGTCGGCCCTCGCGCGCCCAGCGGGTGATCGACGCGGATCCGAAGCCGAGGGCTTCCAGCCGGCCCCGCGTCACCACCCCGTGCTGCCTGTCGGCCACCTCGGCAAGGACCGCCTGGGGAGCGTGCGTTCGTACTTCTGCTCGCAGGGGATGCATAAGTACGAACGCGCCTCGATCTCTTCCCCTGGGATGGCTGACCTTGTAGTTAATCGCATGATATTTTCCCCGGCCGATGACGCCCGAGGGTTTTGACGACGCGACGCTGGACATCCAGGAGCGGGCCCGCCGCTTCACCGACGAGGTGCTGATCCCGCTCGAGGTCGAGGCCGAGATGGCCGGCGGCAAGCTGCCCGATGCCACGGTGGAGCGGGTCAAGCGCGAGGCGCTGGCGGCCGGCCTGACCGGCGGGCTCCACGCGCGTGAGCACGGCGGCCAGGGCTGGACGCGACTGCAGTGGGCGCTGGTCGCCGAGCAGTTCGGCCGCAGCACCAACGCGATCCACTGGCACGTCCCCAACGCCTACAACGTCTGGGCGCACGGCTCGCCCGGGCAGATCGACCGCTACCTGCGCCCCGCCCTGCGCGGCGAGCTGCGCGACGCCTACGCGGTCACCGAGGCCGAGGCCGGCTCCGACCCCTCGCGAATCGCCACGGTCGCCGAGCCCGACGGCGCGGGCGGCTACCGGCTCAGCGGCGAGAAGTGGTTCGTCACCTCCGGCGACATCGCCTCGGTGCTGGTCGTGATGGCCAACGTCGTCGACGGCGAGGAGCGCCTCCCCACCCTCTTCCTGGTCGAGACCGACGCCCCCGGCGTGGAGATCGTCGACAACCCCCGCTTCACGCACAACTACTCCGACGGCCACCCGACCTTCCGCTTCGACGGCGTCGAGCTCGGGGCGGAGGCGGTGATCGGCGGGGTCGGCCACGGCGAAGACCTGCAGCGCGAGTGGTTCACCGAGGAGCGCCTCGGGATCGCCGCGCACGGGATCGGCGCGATGTGGCGGTTGCTCGACGAGACGGTCGCCTGGGCCGCGCACCGCGAGCAGGGCGGCAGCCGGATCCTCGACTACCAGGGGGTCAGCTTCCCGCTGGCCGACTCGGCGACCGACGCGGCCGCGGGGCGGGTGCTGACCCTGGAGGTCGCGCGGCTCGCCGACGCCGGGGCCGACCCGAAGGTCGTCCACGCGAAGGCCTCGATGGCCAAGCTCTTCGTCTCCGAGGCGGCCTGGCGCTGCGCCGACCGCTGCGTGCAGGCGTTCGGCGGCCGCGGCTACCTGCGCTCCAACGTCGCCGAGCGCTTCCTGCGCGAGCTGCGGGTCGACCGGATCTGGGAGGGGACCTCCGAGATCCAGCGGCTGATCATCGCCCGCGGCCTGGAGCGGCGCGGGGTCGAGTCGATGCTCCACTGAGGTGATGGCCGCCGTCGATCCGACGCCGCTCCTGCGGCCGCGCTCGGTCGCCGTCGTCGGCGCCAACGACCGGCCCGGCTCCTACGGCGACGTGGTCTTCCGCAACCTTGCCGTGGCGGGCTTCGAGGGACCGGTCTGGGGCGTCAACCCGAAGCGCGACAGCGTCCACGGGCGGCCCTGCGTGCCGCGCCTCGCCGACCTGCCGGAGGCGGTCGACGCGGTCGTCGTCGCGATCCCGGCGGCGGCGGTGCCGGCGGTGATCGAGGAAGCCGGCGAGCGCGGCTGCGGCGGCGCGATCGTCCTCGCCGCCGGGTTCGGCGAGACCGCCGCGGGACGACCGCTCGAAGCCGAGCTCCGCGCCGCGGCGGGCGCCGCCGGGATCCCGGTCTGCGGCCCGAACGGCAACGGCGTCGTCGCGACGGCGGCGCGGGCGCCGCTGTGGGGCGACTCGGTCGGGCGCCTCGCCCCCGGACCGGTCGCGGTCATCACCCAGAGCGGCAACTTCGGCGTCAACGCGCTCGGCTCCGATCGCGGCATCGGCTTCCACACCGTCGTCTCGACCGGCAACGGGACGGTGCTCGAGCCGAGCGACTGGCTGGCGGCGGTGGCGGGGCTGGAGGGGGTCGGCTCGATCGCCCTGATGCTCGAGTCCGACGGCGACGGCCCGCGGCTCGCCCGGGCGCTGGCCGACTGCGCCGGGCGCGGCATCGGCGTCGCCGTTCTGAAGGTCGGCAGTTCGGAGGGCGGCGCGCGGGCGGCGGGCGCCCACACCGGGGCGCTGGCCGGCGACCAGCGGGTCTTCGCGGCGCTGCTCGAGGAGGCGGGCGCGGCGCGGGCGAGCGAGCCGGGCGAGCTGCTCGAGCTGGCCCGGGCGCTGGCGACCCCGGCGGCGCGGCCCTCCCGGCGGGGCGGGCTCGCGGTGCTGACCTGCTCGGGCGGCGACTCGGGCGTCGCCGCCGACCTCGCCGCGGCGCGCGGTCTGGAGTTGCCGGAGCTCTCGCCACCGACGCGCGAGCGGCTCGCCGCGGTCCTGCCGAGCGCTGCCACGGTCGCCAACCCGCTCGACTACACCTCGATGCTCTGGGACGACCCGGCGGCGCTGGAGGAGATCGCCGCGGCAGTCGCCTCGGACTCGGCGATCGACCAGCTGCTGCTGCTCTTCGACCAGCCGCGCGGACTCGACCCGGCGCTTGCCGAGGGCTGGGAGGCGGTCCGCCGGGGGCTGCTCGCGGGGGCCGCGCGGGGCGCCGCGGCGACGATCCTGGGGTCGACCCTGCCGGAGCTGCTCGATCCGGCCGGCACGGCGGACCTCGCCGCGGCCGGGGTCGCGAGCGCGGCCGGCCTCGGCGCGGCGATCGCCTGCGCGGCGGCGCTCCGCACCCCTGCCGCCGATCCGGAGCGGCTGCGGGAGGTCGCCGTGGCGGCGGAGAGGAGGGCGGGCCGAGCGTCGGACGACCGGGGGCTCGGGGAGGCGGAGGCGAAGCGGCTGCTCGCCGATGGCGGCCTCGAGGTTCCCGCCGGACGGATGGCCGCCGACCTCGCGGGCGCCGTGGACGCCGCCCGCGAGGTCGGGCTGCCGGTGGCGCTCAAGCTGTCCTCCCCCTCCCTTCTGCACAAGACCGAGGCCGGCGCGCTGGCGCTGGACCTACGTGACGAGGAGGCGGTGCGGGCGGCCGCCGAGCGGCTGCTGTCCCTGCCCGCCGCGGCCGGCGCGACGCTCCTGGTCGAGCGGATGGCGGGCGAGGGCGTCGAGCTCATCTTCGCGGCGCGGCGCGACGGGGTGGTCCCGGCACTCCTGGTCGGCGCAGGCGGCATCTGGGCCGAGGCGCTCGACGACGTGGCGATCGTCCTCCTCCCCGCCTCGCCCGCCGCGGTCGAGCGCGCCCTGCGCGGCCTGCGCGCCGCGCCGCTGCTGACCGGTGCCCGCGGCGGCCCGGCGATCGACCTCGCGGCCGCGGCGCGCTTCGGCTCGCGGCTTGGCGCGCTGGCGCTCGAGCACGACCTCGACCTGCTCGAGGTCAACCCGGCACTCGCCTCACCGCGCGGCTGCGTCGCCCTCGACGCGGTCGCCCGGTCGGGCTAGATGGGCCTGCGTTCGTACTTTTGCTCGTATGGGACGCAAAAGTACGAACGCACCGCCGGGAACTCAGGCCGGGCTGAGCTCGGGGCGCTCGCTCATCCGTTCGGCGGCGACCGTCAGGCCCTCGCGGAGGATCTGGGCGATCTCCTCGATCGTCCCCGTGTCGGCCACCAGCGGGGGGGCGATCTGCACGACCGGGTCGCTGCGATCGTCGAGCCGGCAGATCAGCCCGCGCCCCCAGAGCTCCTCCGAGAGCACGTCCTTCAGCAGCCAATCGGCGGCCGGGCCCTCGAAGGTCTCCCGCGTGTGCTGATCGCGGACCAGCTCGATCGCCCAGAAGTGGCCGATGCCACGCACGTCGCCGACGATCGGGATGTCGCGCAGGCCGTCGAGCGCCGTCCGGAGGACCGGCTCGTTCGCCATCACGTTGTCGAGCACCGACTCGCGCTCGAAGACCTCGATCGAGGCGAGCGCCACCGCGGCGCCCACCGGGTGGCCGCCGAAGGTGATCCCGTGCAGGAAGGTCTCGCGGCCCTCGACGAAGGGCCGGGCGACCCGCTCGGAGATCAGCACCCCGCCCATCGGGAAGTGCGCCCCGGTCAGCCCCTTGGCGAAGGTGATCATGTCCGGCCGGTAGTCGAGCCGCTGGGCGCCGAACCAGGTGCCGATCCGGCCGAAGGCGCAGATCACCTCGTCGGAGACGAGCAGGATCCCGTGGCGGTCGCAGATCTCGCGCAGGCCCGCCCAGTAGCCGTCCGGCGGGACCAGGCAGCCACCGGCGTTCTGCACCGGCTCGGCGATCAGCATCGCGATCGTGTCGGCCCCCTCGCGGGCGATCGTCTCCTCGACCTCGGCGAGCAGCGCCTCGCGCAGGCGGACCGGGTCGGCGCCCTCCGGGTGGCGGTAGCCGTTGGTGTTGGAGACGTGCACGGTGGGGACGCCGAGCGGCTCGAACGGGGCTCGGCAATCCTCCAGCCCGGTCATCGCCAGGGCGCCCAGCGTCACCCCGTGGTAGGCGCCGTGGCGGGCGATCACCTTGCGCCGCCCCGGTTCGCCGTTGGCACGGTGGTACTGGACCGCGAGCTTCCAGGCGGACTCGACCGATTCGGCCCCGCCGGAGGTGAAGAAGGCGCGCTCGAGGCCCGCGGGCGCCAGTTCGGCGAGCTTCGCGGCGAGCTCGATCGCGGGTGGGTGGGCGACGGTCCAGTTGCTGGTGAACGGCAGTCGCGCCATCTGCTCGGCGGCGGCGGTCGCGATCTCCTCCCCGTGGGAGTGGCCGAGGTTGACGCAGTAGAGGCCGGAGAGGCCGTCGATGTAGCGATGGCCCTCGACGTCGAAGACGTGACAGCCCTCCCCCCGGTCGATGATCGTCGTCCCCTCCGCGACGACCGAGGCCATGTCGGTGAAGTGGAGCATGAGGTGCTGTTTGGCGAGTGATTGAAGACGGTTGTCCATGGATCTAGCTTACCTTGTAGTCAATTTCACAAGATCGCCTCGGCGCAGCGGCCATCGACACCCTCGAGGGGTGAGGCGAACTCCCGACCCCGGCAGTCGGGCAGGCCTCGACGCGCCGCCCGCGCCCGCGCCCGCCACCTGACGGCGGCGGGCAGAGGCCCAACTCAGGGGATCGAGGACTCCTTCTGGCAGTTGACGGCGTGATCGTGGCCACCGCCGCCGACGCAGTCGTCGAAGCCGCCCCTGCCGTTCAGCCAGTCGTCGCCGCCGCGGCCGAGCAGGGTGTTGGGGCCGTTGTCGCCGATCAGGATGTCGGGGCCGGGCGAGCCCTCGATCTTCTCGGTGCTGGACGTGATGTGCCCGGCGTTGCAGTTCGCGACGTTGGGGTCGACGACCTGGCCGCCGATCGTCGCCTTGACGTCGATGCCGGCGTTGCGGATGCGGGCGAAGGAGGCGCTGTCGTTGGCGCCGGGGCCGCCGTTGAAGGTGTCGCCGTCGCAGGGCTGCCCACCGACCATCAGGTCGCTGCCGGGGCCGCCGATCATCGTCGCCGCGCCGGAGTCCTTGCGCGGGTGGGCGGTGTTGACGCCGTAGAGGACGTCGTTGCCGGCGCCGCCATCGAGCGTGTCGGGGACGTGGTCTTCGCCCGCGTAGAGGACGTCGTCCCCGCGCCCGCCGACCAGGTGGTCGGAGCCGGGGCCGCCTTCGATCGTCGCCGAGATGTGGGCGGGCACGCTGCCGCCGATCGTCAGTTCGTCGTCGCCCGCGCCGAGCGAGGCGTCGATCGCGTCGACCCTGCCCGTGCAGGTCACCGTGCCGGCGCCGGTGCAGTCGGGGTTGCCCGGGTCGCCCTCGGTCACGTCGGAGCCGCTGACGACATACCTGCCGTCGGAGTAGTCGACGGTTCCCTGGTCGTTCCCGGGGCTGCCGGTGAGGACCAGGGTCGACTTGCCGTCGATCGATTCGTAGATTTCGACCGCCAGCCCGTTGGTGCCGGAGGCCGGCCCACAGGAGGTCTTTTCGGCGAAGCCGCCGGTGCATTCGTCGCTGCCGGGGCCGCCGAACGCGTCGTCTCCGGGAGCGCCCGGACCCGTCAGGGCCGAGCCGGTGCCGGCCGCCTCGAGGTGATCGTTGCCCGGCCCGCCGTCGAGCCGGTTGGCGACGCTCGAGCCGATCAGCGTGTCGTTGCCGGAGCCGCCGATCGCGTCCTCGATGCCGCTGAGGTTCTCGTCTTCGGCGCCGCGCACGGTCTGCGTCTGCAGGTCGATCGTGACCGCGCCGCCGGTGCCCGCGTAGTCGGCGATGTCATGTTCGCCGGGGCCGCCGTCGATCCGGTCGTGCCCGGGGCCGCCGATCATCACGTCTTCGTTGCCGGGGCCGCCGTCGATCGTGTCGTCGCCCTGGTTGCCCTCGACGACGTCGTGGTCGCCGGCGCCGCCGTTGACGTGGTCGTTGCCCTCTTCGCCCTCGACCAGGTCGGAGCCGGGGCCGCCTTCAAGGTGGTCGGAGCCCCGCGAGCCGAAGATCCGGTCGTCGCCGGGGCCACCGTTCAGGGTGTCGCCGCCCCGTTCGCCGTAGATCTTGTCGTTGCCGGCTTCGCCGTAGATCGTGTCGTTGCCGCGTTCGCCGTAGATCGTGTCGTTGCCGCCGCCGGCGCAGATCACGTCGTTGCCGCCCTCGCCGTGGATCACGTTGTCGCCGTTGCCGGCGACGATCACGTCGGGCGCCTTGGTGCCGACGATCCGGTGGGCATTGGAGACGATCGTCGCCGGCTTGCCGTGACAGGTGGGGCGGCCCCCGGCATCGGCGGTGGCGACGGCGGTGCAGAGCAGCACGGCGAAGGACGCCGCGAGAAGCAGCAGGGGACGCGGGAGAGTCCTGCGGGGGGAGTTCAAGGGGGGCATGTTCTGCATCTCGGCGTCGTACCCGGGATTACCGAATAGTTGGCAGGGAGTTGGACGGATATCCTCGCCTCACGGGGGGCCGCGATGCGTCGTCGTAAGCGTTCTGACCCGCAAAGCGCCGGATAGGATCGGTGCGACCGCCGCATCCCCACCGAAGGAGAGCTTCTTGAAGATCCGCGCCGCCGTCCTCGAGGAATTCGGCCGGCCGCTCGCGGTCCAGGAGGTCGAGCTGGCCGAGCCGCGCGCCGGCGAGGTCCTGGTCCGACTGGCCGCCTGTGGCGTCTGCCACACCGACCTCTACACGGCCTCCGGCGCCGATCCCTCCGGCTACGCCCCGGCGGTGCTGGGGCACGAGGGCGCCGGCGTGGTCGAGAAGGTCGGCGAGGGGGTCGGCTCGGTCGCGCCCGGCGACCACGTCGTCACCCTGTTCTCGCCGCAGTGCCGCGAGTGCGTCCACTGCGTCGACCCGCGCACCAACCTCTGCATGGCGATCCGCGCCGAGCAGAACCTCGGCCACCTGCCCGACGGCACGGTGCGGCTATCGCGGAACGGCGAGGACATCCGCCACTTCATGGGCTGCTCCACCTTCGCCGAGTACACGGTGATGCCGGAGATCGCGCTCGCCAAGATCAGCCCCGAGGCGCCCTTCGAGCACGCGGCGCTGTTCGCCTGCGGGCTCTCGACCGGGCTCGGCGCGGCGATCAACACGGCCAAGGTGGAACCGGGGACGACCTGCGCGATCTTCGGCGCCGGGATGGTCGGCCTCGGCGCGGTCGCCGGCTGTCGGCTGCAGGGCGCCGAGCGGATCATCTGCGTCGACATGTCGGAGGACCGGCTGGAGCTGGCCAAGGGACAGGGCGCGACCGACACCCTGATCGGCGGGCCCGACGCGGTCGCCGAGATCCTCGCGATGACCGATGGCGAATTCGGCGCCGACTACACCTTCGAGGCGACCGGCAACGTGAAGGTCATGCAGCAGGCGCTGGAGGCGGCGCGGATGGCCTGGGGCCTCTGCACGGTGGCCGGCGTCGCGGGCAAGGGCGAGACCCTCGACGTGGTGCCGCGCCTGCTGATCACCGGCCGGCGGCTGGCGGGCTCCTCCTTCGGCGGGGTCAAGGGGCGCGACCAGGTGCCGGTGCTGGTCGAGCGGGCGCTGGCGGGCGAGATCGACGTCGCGCCGTTCATCTCCCACAAGCTGACCCTGGACGAAGTCAACCGGGGGTTCGAGCTGATGGAGGCCCAGGACGGCATCCGCAGCGTGATCGAGTTCAACTGAGAGTAGGTTTCCCGCCGGTGGGGGTTGAGATCAGCACCGTCAAGGGCCGTCGCGACCTGCGCGAGTTCATCGACCTGCCCTTCCGCCTGCACGCGGGCACGCCATGGGTGACGCCGCTGAAACTCGAGCGGCGGATCTTCCTCAACCGCCGGCTGAACGCCTACTTCACGCACGGGGAGGCCGAGTACTTCCTGGCCCGTCGCGGGGGCCGCGTGGTCGGTCGGATCACCGCCCAGATCGACTTCGCCTACAACCGCTTCCACGGCGGCCGCACCGGGATGTTCGGCTTCCTCGAGTTCGAAGACGACCCGGAGATCCTCGCCGCGCTGCTGGGGACCGCCGAGGCGTGGCTGCGGGCGCGGGGGTGCGACCAGATGCTCGGCCCCATGGACTTCAACCTCAACGAGGAGGGCGGGGTCCTGATCGAGGGCTTCGAGCTCGAACCGCTGATCCGCCAGAACTGGCACCCGCCCTACTACCAGCGGCGGCTCGAGGAGGCCGGCCTGGCGAAGGCGATGGACCTCCTCTCCTGGGACCTCTCGATCGACGACCGCGCCTCGATGAAGCCGATCATCGAGAAACTGGCGCGGCGCTGCCGCGAGAAGCACGGCGTCACGGTGCGCAAAATGACCCGCCGCAGCCTGCGCAAGGACCTCGACAGGTTCGCCGAGGTCTACAACTCGGCCTGGTCGGAGAACTGGGGCTTCGTCCCCTACTCCAAGGAGGACCTCGACGCCTACGCCCTCGACCTGCAGCTCGTCTACTCGCCGGAATGGTTCATGGTCGCCGAAAAGGAGGGCGAGACGATCGCGATGGCGATCACCGTGATGGACGCCAACCAGCTGCAGAAACGGATGAAGGGGCGCCTCTTCCCCACCGGCTGGTGGCACTTCCTGCGCCGCAACCAGACCACCGACCGCCTCCGGGTCGGCTTCCTCGGCGTCAAGCCCGAGTGGCAGCACACCGGGGTCGCCGCACTGCTCTACGTCGAACACTTCGAAGCCGCCTCCCGCTCCCGCCTCAAACACGGTGAGGCCGGCTTCATCCTGGAGACCAACCACGCGATGAACTCCGGCCTGGAAGCGATGAACGGCCGCGTGGTGAAGCGCTACCGGGTCTACGAACGGGCGCTCTGAGCCGGGCCACCCCGGCGAGGGGCGGGTTCAGGCGGCGACCTCCAGCTCGTCGAGGAGCCGCAGGATGCGGGCGGCGGTGGCGACGGCCTTCGGCGCCCGCAGGTCGAGGCCGGGGACGTGGTCGTCGTAGTCGACCCGGTTGCGGAGCGAGCGCAGGGAGTCGCCGAGATCTCCGACCAGCTGCCAGCCGGCGCGGGTCGGCGCGGTGGCGCGCTCGGCGGCCCGAAACGTCGCCCACACCTGCTGGTGCGCGCGGCCGTTGTCGATCGACGTGTCATTCACTTCGAGCCAGCGTCGACAGCTGTTGAAGGCGCCGTAGTAGGCGCGGCTGACGGCGCTGCGCTTGGACGCCTCGAAGCGGTGCGCGGCGAGCCCCTCGGCGAGGACCACGAAGTCCGACCAGTTCACAGGAACCCGATCGTCAGCGCTCGTCGGACCGGCGCGAGGAGGGCCTCCTCGTCGCGGAGGAGATGGCGAAGCCGGTCGATCTCCTCGTCGAACGGCAGGTCGGTGCGCACCCGGAGGTAGAGCCCGTCGCGCGTCACCGCCGCCTCGGGCTCGCCGATGACCGCCCTCTCGATGCTCGTCCCAGGTCCGAACCGATCGCGGACCTTGGCTTCGATGGCCGCGATCCGCGAGGCGAGCCCGGGCTCGGCGGCGAGGAGGTCGGAGACCGCCGCCTCCACGGCCGAATTCTCCGCCGCCGAATCCTCGGGCGGCTCCTCCCAGGGGGCGAGCCGGGCCTCGACCGCGGGGCCCAGCCGCAGGTTCCGGAGCCCCTCGCCCGTCTCCGCGTCGCCTGCGGGCGCGTCGCCTCCGAGCGCGTCGCCTGCGGGCAGGTTCCCCAGGACGACCTCCGCCTTTCCCTCGCGCAGCAGCTCGGCGATCGAGCGCTCCCCCAGCGCTGCCTGTGGTCGTCTCAGGACGGCGGCAAGGTGAACGTCGCCGCCAACCAGTGGCCTGAGTCGGCGGGTCACGACGTAGAGGTCGTGGAGGCCTTTGGCGGTACGGCGCTGGAAGCGGCTGTCGGCGCGTGCCCTGGAGAGGGTCTCGCGGCGCAGGCCGGTCATCTCCGCGATCTCAGCCACGGTCAGCAGCGAACGCAGTTCCGTGAGCTCCGCATATGGCGTCATGACGTCGATCTCGCCCACCACGGCGACGGTAGCAAAGGCTGCACCGGAACTCACACCGAAAACCCCCTCAAAAGTCACACAAAAGAGCGACAAAAGTGTCACGAGTTGGTCTACACCGAGAACGCTTCGCAAGCGAAACGGATCTTTTTGTCTGCGGCATCCAGCCGAGACTAGACGTTTTGTCTGCGATGCGCAACTCTTTGCCTGCCCCCCGCTGTTGCCCATGGCCAACGAGCGGAAAAACCTGACGGGAATGGACGTATCCGAGCGGTTCGGGGAGAACCTCCTGCGCATCAGGCAAGCCAGAAAGCTGAGCCAGGAAAGCCTCGCCGAGCGGGCCGGCATCCACCGCACCCAGATCACCCTGATCGAGACCGGCCGTCGCCAGCCCCGCATCGAAACCGTGATCAGGCTGGCGGGCGCGCTCGAGGTGTCGACCGAGAACCTCTTCGAGGGAATCCGCTGGGACCCGGGCGCAGGCGAGTTCCGCGTCCTCGACCCACCCGAGCTGCCGCGCCTCGGCCCGGCCCCGCGCTAGAGCTGCCCTCGGCGCCCCCGGCGTGGGCCGCCTAACGGCGGAAGGCGACGACGCAGTTCTGGCCGCCGAAGCCGAAGGCGTTGGCGATCGCGGTGGAGGTCGGGGCCTCGCGGGCGGTGAGGGCGATGTGGTCGAGATCGCACTCGGGGTCCGGGTCGGTGAGGTTGATGGTCGGCGGCAGGACGCCGTCGCGCATCCCCAGCAGACAGACCATCGCCGCCAGGGCGCCGGCCGCCGCGATCAGGTGGCCGACCATCGACTTCGGCGAGGAGACCGGGACGTGGTCGGCGGCATCGCCGAGCACGGCGCGGATCGCGCGGCTCTCGGAGGTGTCGTTGGCGCGCGTCGCGGTGCCGTGGGCGCAGACGTAGCCGAGCTCCTCGGGCGCGATCCCGGCCCGCTCCAGGGCGAGCCGGATCGCCATCGCCGCGTAGTCCCCGCTCGGCTCGGGCGCGCTCATGTGGAAGGCGTCGGAGGTGAGCGCGCCGCCCGCGATCGAGCCGTAGGGGGTGGCCCCGCGCGCCGCCGCGTGCTCGGCCGACTCGACCACCATCACCACCGCGCCCTCGCCGAAGACGAAGCCGTCGCGGGCGGAGTCGAAGGGACGGCTGGCGGCGGGCGGGTCGTCGTTGCGCTCCGACAGCGGACCCATGTTGGAGAGCCCGGCGAAGACCGCCTCGTTGATCCCCGCGTCCGCCCCGCCCGCGATCACCACGTCGGCCTCGCCGGCGAGGATCAGGCGGCGGGCCTCCAGCAGCGCGTAGGTCCCCGTCGCGCAGGCCAGCGCGCTGGCGGTCACCGGGCCGTGGGCGCCGAGGTCGATCGCCACCTCGCAGGAGGCCATGTTGAGGATCGTCGAGGCGACGTAGAAGGGGCTGACCGCGCGCGGGCCCTCGGCGACCAGCGCCCGGACGTTCTGCTCGGTCTCCGGCGTCCCCGCCACCGCGCTGCCGACCGCCACCCCGACCCGAGTCGACTCCGCCGCGATATCAAGCCCCGCGTCGGCGACCGCCTCCCGCGCCGCGGCGATCGCCAGCTGCGAGAACCGGGCGCTGCGGTGGGCCCGCTTGGCCCCCAGCGCCTCGACCGGGTCGAACCCCGACACCTCGCCCGCGATCCGCGTCGCCAGCCCGGAGGCGTCGAAATGCGTGATCGGCCCGATCCCGGACTGGCCGGCGACGAGCGCATTCCAGGTCGACGGCGCATCCAGGCCGACCGGGGTCAGCGCGCCGAGCCCGGTGACGACTGGGTCTCCTCCTGAGTTCACTGCGGACGGCACCGAGCGTACATGCAAGACGATTATCGCGGCTCGCGCGGACCCGCCCCCGCTGAAACCCGCCTGATCGGGGTACGCGGACAGCCTTGCGCCCGCCCCTCCATATACGTTCCTGACAGTGCATCTCTATGTTCGCGAAACGTCGGGTCGCCTGCAAGGCGAGATCTCGGTCCCCGCGTCCAAGTACCACGCCCATCGCGCGCTGATGCTTGCGTCGCTCGCCGATGGCGAGAGCCGCATCAAAGGCGGGGTCGCGGCCCGCCACGTGCGGTCGACGATCGAGGTGCTGACCGGCCTCGGCACCAGGATCGAGACCACCGAGGACGGCTTCCTGGTCGGCGGCGGCCTCCCCTACCGGCCGCTTCGCGACACCGTCTCGGTCGGCTCGTCGGGCACCACGCTCTACTTCATGATCGGGCTCGCCTCGCTGGCCGACGCGCCGGTCACGATCACCGGCCAAAAGTACTTCCAGCGGCGCCCGGTCGGGCCCCTGCTGGAGGCGCTCGGGACGATGGGGGTCGAGCTGTCCTCGGCCAACGCGAGGCCGCCGATCACGGTCCGGCCGCGCCGCCCGCGCGGCGGCCACGTCTCGATCGCCGGGACGCTCAGCCAGTGGATCTCCGGCCTGCTGATCGTCGCCCCGTTCGCGACCGGCCCGACAACGATCGAGGTCGAGGGCACCCTGAACGAGCAGCCCTACGTCGAGCTGACCGTCAACATGATGCGGGACTTCGGCCTCGAGGTCGGCGTCTCCGACGACTGGCGCCGGTTCGAGGTCGAGCCCAACCAGACCGCCCGCCCGGCCGACGTCACCCTCCCCCCCGACATCGGCTCGCTCGCCTTCGGCCTCGCCGCCTCCTCCCTGCACCCGTCCGACCTCTTCTTTCACGGCGTCCACGAGGTCGACGGCGCCGCGGTCGACCATCCCGAGGCCCACTTCCTCGACGTGGTCGCCGAGATGGGGCTGCCGATGGAGATCGACCGCGCCGCGGGCGGCATGCGGGTGCGCCACGACGGGGTGCGGCTGCGCGGCGTCGACGTCGACTGCCGGCCGATGCCCGACATGCTGCCGGTGCTGGCGACGATGGGCCAGTTCGCCGCCGGCGAGACGCGCTTCTCCAACATCGCCCACGTGCGGCTGAAGGAGTCCGACCGGGTCGTCTCGATGCTGCAGCTGAACCGGATGGGGGGCGACGTCGAAGAGCGCGGCGACGAGCTGGTGGTGCGCGGCATCGACGGCCGGCTGACCGGCTCGCCGCTCTCCAGCTTCAACGACCATCGCGTCCACATGGCGCTCACCGTCGCCGCCTCGCGCGCCCACGGCGAGAGCTCGCTGACCTACCCGAACGCCTACCGGATCTCCTACCCCGGGTTCCTCGACGACATGGACGCGATCGGCCTGCGGCTCTCGATCGAGGACGACCGCGAGCGCTCCGCCGAGGGCCGCCCGGTGGCGACCGGCGAGGCCGACGCCGGCCAGCGGGCGGGCGAGTCGATCGCGATCGACCAGGCGGCCGAGATCCCGATCGTCGACTGGGTCGGCCGCTGGGCGCGCGAGCGGCCGGGCGACAACGCGGTGGTCGACGTCCGTGCGGGCGGCACCCGGGTGTGGACCTGGGAGGAGCTCGACCGGGAGGCCGACCGGGCCGCCGCGCTGCTGCTGGAGCTCGGCGTCGAGCCGGGCGAGACGGTCGCCTACCAGCTGCCCAACTGGGGCGAGTTCGTGATCCTGACGCTCGCCTGCATGAAGGTCGGCGCGGTCTGCTGCGCGCTGATGCCGATCTTCCGCGAGCGCGAGGTCGGCTTCGCGCTGCGACGCTCCAAGGCGCGGGTGCTGGTCGTCGCCGACCAGTTCCGCGGCCGGCTGCACGCGGAGGAGACCGCGGCGATGCTGGCCGGGGCGGCCGGCGAGCGGCCGGCCGGCGACGGCGACGGCGCGTCCCCCGACGGTGCCGGCCCGCTGCCGGTCGAGCACGTGCTCGTGGTCGGCGCCTCCGGGTCCCCGGCGCTCCCCGACGGGGGCGGCGCCCGCTGGCACGACTTCGCCGCGGCGCTGGCCCGGCAGGAGCCCGACCGCGAGGCGATCGCCGCCCGCAAGCCGGGCCCGACCGCGCTCGCCCAGCTCTTCTTCACCTCCGGCTCGACCGGCGAGCCGAAAGGGGTGCTGCACCGCTACGACGCACTCACCCGCGCCGCGATGATGGAGGTCGAGCACCTCGGCCTCGGCCGCGAAGACACGATCTTCATCCCCACCCCGCTCGCCCACCAGACCGGCCTCCTGTACGGGATGTGGCTGGCGTTCGCGCTCGGCTCGACGCAGGTCATCCAGGACGTCTGGGACGCGGAGCGCGGCGCCCGCGCGCTGCGCGAGTGGGACGGCACCTTCGTGCAGGCGGCGACCCCGTTCCTCGCCGACCTGGTGCGGGTGGTCGAGTCCGGCGCGGCGGAGGCGCCGGCGGCGCTGCGGATCTTCGTCGTCACCGGCGCCGCGGTGCCGCGGGCGCTCGCCGAGCGCGCCACCAACGTCCTCTCGGCCGCGGTCTGCGGCGCCTGGGGATCGACCGAGTCCTGCCTCGGCGCGCTCGCCGCCCCGGGCGACGACCCGGCGAAGGTCTGGGGCACCGATGGCCGCGCCCTGGCGGGAACCCGGATCCGGATCGTCGACGACTCCGACAACCTGCTCGGCCCGGGCGAGGAGGGCAACTTCCAGGTGACCAGCCGCTGCCTCTTCGAGGGCTACCTCGACCGGCCCGACCTGACCGCGGCGGCGATGACCGCCGACGGCTGGTACCGGACCGGCGACCTGGCGACGATCGACTCGGCGGGCTTCCTGCGGCTGACCGGCCGGGTCAAGGACATCGTCAACCGGGGCGGCGAGAAGGTGCCGGTCGCCGAGATCGAGCAGATGCTGCACGAGCACCCGGCGGTGGCGGAGGTGGCGATCGTCGCGATGCCCGACGAGCGGCTCGGCGAGCGCGCCTGCGCCTTCGTCGTCCTCGCCCCGGATTGGAGCGGCGACTTCGGGCTGGCCGAGGTCCGCGAGCACCTCGACTCCCACGAGGTCTCCAAGCACTACTGGCCGGAGCGGGTCGAGACGGTCGACGCCATGCCCCGCACGCCAAGTGGAAAGATCCAAAAGTTCGTCCTGCGCGACCGCGCCAAGGGGCTCCGGCCGGAGGAGCCGCAACCGACCAGCAAGGAGCCCGTCCGATGACCCCCCAAGCCGCGATCCCCCTGCCCGAGACCTTCGACGAGTCGGGCTTCGAGGAGCTGAAGGCGGAGATCGCCGCCTACGTAGCGAACGAGGGCGAGGAGTGGACGCGGCGGATCGAGGCGGAGCGGGCGGTGCCGCCGGGGCTGCGAGCCGAGCTGAAGGAGCGCGGCTACCTCTCGCTCGCCGGGCCGGTCGAGTACGGCGGCCGCGGCATCCCCTTCTCGCGCTACCTGGAGCTGCTGGAGCTCTTCTCGATGTCGCACGCCTCGCTGCGGATGATCGTCCACGTCGCCAACGGGGTGTGGCGCTCGGTCGACCAGTTCGCGACCGAAGAGCAGCGGCGCGACTACGTGATGCCGGCGGTGACCGGCGATCTGACCGTCGCCTTCACCCTGACCGAGCCGACCGCCGGCACCGGCGCCGACCTGCGCTGCGAGGTCGCGCGCGAGGGCGACACCTACTACCTCTCCGGCGAGAAGCACCTGATCACCTTCGGCGTGAACTGCGACCGCTGGCTGCTCTTCGCGCGGCTGGCCGGGACGCATGGCGCCGAAGGGACGGTCGCGCTGCTGGTCGACCGCGACACGCCGAACGTCAAGGTCGAGGACATGGGCGAGTCGATGGGTGTGCGCGGCACCGACCACGCGCATCTGGTCTTCGACCGCGCCCCGGTGCCGGTTTCCGACACGCTCGGCGAGGAGGGCAAGGGACTGCAGGTCGCCTTCGGCGGCTTCCTGACGCCGAGCCGGATCGCGGTCGCGATGACCTGCGTCGGGCTGGCGCGGCGGGCGCAGGAGCTGGCCGCCGAGCACGCCGCGCGGCGGGTCACCTTCGGCAAGCCGCTCTCCGCCCGGCAGGCGATCTCCTTCGCGCTCGCCGAGAACGCCGCCGACATCGAAGCGGCGCGGCAGCTGACCCTGCACGCGGCGCGGCGTTGGGAGGCGGGCGCGGCCGACGCGGCGCCGCTGTCCTCGATGGCGAAGCTGACCGCCGTCGACATGCTCGGCCGGGTCACCGACAAGGCGCTGCAGGCGCACGGCGGGATCGGCTTCTGGGCGTCCTCGCCGATCGAGCGGGTCTACCGCGACGCCCGCGCGCAGCGCTTCGAGGAGGGCACCAACGAGATCCAGAAGACGATCATCGCCCGCGAGGTCTTCGCCCCCGTCCACGCCTCGATCGCCGAGCGGGAGCTGGGATGACCGACGGCGCGGGCGCGGCGGGCGCGGCGCCCGCCGCCGGTGGCTGGGCCGCGGGCAAGGTCGCGCTGATCACCGGCAGCTCGCGCGGGATCGGCCGCGAGCTGGCGCTGTCGCTGGCCGCCCAGGGCGGCTCCGCGGTCGTCAACTACAAGGTCAACGAGGACCTCGCCGCCGCGGTGGTGCGCGGGGTCGAGGAGCGCGGCGGCCGGGCGATCGCCGTGCAGGCCGACATGGAGTCCGCGGAGGACATCGAGCGCCTCTTCGACGCGGCCGCGGCGGAGTTCGGCAGGCTCGACTACTTCGTCGACAACGCGGCGGCGTCGAGCTTCAAGAACATCCGCGACCTGAAGCTCCACCACCTCGACCGCTCCTACGCGATGAACATCCGCTCCTTCGTGCTCGGGGCGCAGCGGGCGGTGGACCTGATGGCCGACGGCGGGCGGATCGTCACGCTCTCCTCCTACGGCTCGATCCGCGCCTACCCGACCTACGCCAACCTGGGCGCCGCGAAGGCGGCGCTGGAGGCCTGGGTCCGCTACATGGCGGTCGAGTTCGCGCCGCTCGGGGTCAACGTCAACGCGGTGAACGGCGGCATCATCGACAGCGACTCGAGCGCCTACTTCTACGGGGTCGAGGGGATGCCCGACCTCCACGAGAAGGTGCTGCCGAAGATCCCGAAGCGGCGCATGGGCACGGTGAAGGAGGTCGCCGACACGGTCGAGTTCCTGCTCGAACCCCGCTCCGAGTACATCACCGGCCAGTCGATCGTCGTCGACGGCGGGCTGACGGTCGTCTCACCGCCCTTCTTCGACGACGCCGGCGGGCCGCTGCGGCTGCCGGAGCGGCAGTCGGCCGGCGGGAGCGCCGGGGCAGGCGCGGCAGCGGGTGCCGGCGCGGGCGGCGAGGACGCGGGCGCCGCGTCCGATGCCTGAGCGCGGCGACGCGGCGGCGCCCGGCGCGCTCACCCACGTCTTCTCGCCGATGAAGGTCGGCGGCCTCGAGCTGCCGCACCGGATCGCGATGGGCTCGATGCACCTCGGCGTCGAGGGCGCGCCGGACGCCGGCGCGCGGCTGGCGGCCTTCTACCGGGAGCGGGCCCGCGGCGGCGCCGGGCTGATCGTCACCGGCGGCTGGGCGGTGTCGGCCGACGGCGCCGCGGACGCGAGCTACGGGGTGCTGGGCGGGGCCGGGGCCCACCGTGCGCTCGCCGAGGTCACCGGGGCGACCGCGGGGACGGAGGCGGCGATCGCCCTGCAGCTCTTTCACGCGGGCCGCTACGCGCTCGCCGACTCGCCGGGCGAAGTGGTGGCGCCGTCGGCGGTGGCGAGCCGCGTCTCGCGGGCCGAGCCGCGGGCGCTCGGCGAGGAGGAGGTCTGGGACGTGGTCGCCGAGTTCGCGGCGGGCGCCCGGCTGGCGCGCGAGCTCGGCTTCGCCGCGGTCGAGGTGATGGGCTCGGAGGGCTACCTGGTCGACCAGTTCCTCTCCCCCACCACCAATCTGCGCGAGGACTGCTGGGGCGGCGACGCGGCGCGGCGGATGCGGTTCGGGGTCGAGGTGGCGGCGGCGGTGCGCGAGGCGGTCGGGGCCGGCTTCCCGGTGCTCTTCCGGATGACCGGCGCCGAGCTGATGCCCGCCTCGCGTCCCTGGGAGGAGGTCGAGGCATTCGCCGCGGCGCTCGTCGCGGCCGGGGTCGACGCGCTGAACGTCGGCGTCGGCTGGCACGAATCGCCGGTGCCGACCGTGCAGGGGCCGGTGCCGAGCGGCGCGTTCGCGCCGTGGGCGGAAGGGCTGAAGTCGGCGCTCGGCGGGGGCGCTCGGCGGCACGCAATCGGTGCCGGGTCGGGAACCGACGGCAAGGCACGGACGATCACCGGCACCGCCGCCGCTTCGGCAGGTGTGGCGGCGGTGCCGGTGATCGCCGGGAACAGGGTCAACCGGCTGCGGGACGCGGAGGAGATCCTCGCGGCGGGGGGCGTCGACATGGTGTCGATGTCGCGGCCGTTCCTGGCGGATCCGCGGATCGTGGAGAAGGGGCGGGCCGGCGGGGCGGTCAACCTCTGCATCAGCTGCGACCAGGCGTGCATCGACCGCTCGATCGTCGGCGAGCACGTGTCGTGCCTGGTCAATCCGCGCGCCGGCTTCGAGGTCGACTTTCCGGTCGCCGAACCGCCCGCCGAGAGGACCGGCGACGAGCCGCCCGGCGCCACGGCGAGCGGCGAGCGGCAGGCGCGGGGCGGGCCCGGGCCCGCGGCGCGCCCGTCCCGGCGGCGCTACGTCGTGATCGGCGGCGGCCCGGCCGGGATGGAGGCGGCGCGGGCGCTGGCGACGCTCGGCGGCGAGGTCCGCCTCTACGAGGCGCGCCCGGAGCTCGGCGGCCAGTTCCGCTGGGCGCGGACGGTCCCCGGCAAGGAGGACTACGGGGCGACGATCGAGTACTTCGAGTCCGAGCTGCGGCGGCTCGGCGTCCATCTCCACCTCGGCCACGAGCTCGGCGAGGAAGACGCCGACGTCCTCGCCGGCTGCGCGGGCGTCGTCCTCGCCACCGGGGTCCACCCGCGCGCGGTCGACATCCCCGGCGCGTCCCTACCCCACGTCGTCGACTACGCCGACGCCTTCGAGGCGGGCCTCGGCGGCGCGCGCTCGGTGGCGATCATCGGCGCCGGCGGCATCGGCGTCGACCTCGCCCACCTCCTCACCCACGAACCGAGCGACGCGGCGGATTTCTTCCGTCACTACGCGGTCGAGCCGCCGGCTGTGGAGGATTTGTTGCGCATAGAGCAACCTTCTCTCCACAGCAAAGCACTGACCAATGGGGGGACGCCGAACGTGACGCTGATGCGGCGCTCGGGGCGGGTCGGCAGCGGGATCGGGCGCACGACGCGCTGGGTCTGGCTCGACGCGCTGAAGCGCGCCGGGGTCGAGACGCGCACCGGGATCGCCTACCGGCAGATCACGGCGGAGGGGGTCGAGATCGAGCGCGAGGACGGCGGCGTCGAGCTGATCGCCGTCGAGCGGGTGGTGATCGCCGCCGGCCAGGAGCGCCGCGACGAGCTGCGGCCGCTACTGGAGCGGCTCGAGATCCCCCACCGGGTCGTCGGCGGCGCCCTCGACCCGAGCGAGCTGAACGCCGTCCGCGCCTTCGCCGACGGCCTGCGCGCCGCCTACGCGCTCGCCGGGTAGTGATGACGGGTAGTAGTGGACGACCCTGACGAGAGGAGCCCCTGATGTGCTTTGAGTTCGACGCCCTGCCGCCCGAGCTGCCCGACGGCCGGGCGGTGATCGCCGGCGGCGCCGCGGCCGAGTCGCTGACCGTCACCGCCGCCGACGGCAACCGGTTCGCCGCGGCCCTCGCCGAGTCGCCGCGCCCCGCCGGCCCCGGCGTCGTCATCCTGCCCGACGTCCGCGGCCTCTACCGCTTCTACGTCGAGCTGGCCGAGCGCTTCGCCGAGGCGGGCCACCACGCGATCGCGCTCGACTACTTCGGACGCACGGCGGGCGCCGAGGAGCGCGGCGAGGATTTCGAGTTCATGCCGCACGTCGAACAGACGACGATCGAGGGCGTCCAGACCGACGTCGCCGCGGCCCGCGAGGCACTGGCCGAGCGCACCGGCGAGACGCGGTTCGCCTCGGTCGGCTTCTGCTTCGGCGGCGGCCACTCCTTCTGGGCCGGGACCAATCCCGACCTGGGCCTCGACGCGGTGATCGGCTTCTACGGGCTGCTGGACCCGAGCCGCCGCGGCATCGACAACCGCCCGAACCTGGTCGCGCACGGCGACCAGATGAAGCTGCCGGTGCTGGGCCTGTTCGGCGGCGACGACGAAAGCATCCCGGCCGAGGACATCGCCGCCTTCGACGCGGGCCTCGAGCGGGCGGGCGTCGACCACGAGATCGTCACCTACCCGGGGGCCCCGCACTCCTTCTTCGACCGCAAGCAGGAGGAGTTCGCGGCGGCCTCGACGGACGCCTGGACCCGGGTGCTCGACTTCCTCGCCGCCGAACCGGTCGAGGCGTAGGCGGGCCTCGGGGGGTCAGCCGAGCAGGTCGCGGCGCGCCAGCAGCACCAGCGTCGCGGCCGCCGGCGCCCCGATCGCCACGAGCGCGCCGGCCCGCCAGCCCGCCGCCTCGACCAGCGGCCCGACCAGCGCCGAGCCGGCGCTGGCGCCGACCGTCATCGCCAGCGACAGCCAGGTGAAGGCCTCGGTCACCGTCGCGGCCGGGAGGCTCCCCTGGATGATCTGGTTGCGGACGGTGATCTGCGGCGCCAGGAAGAGCCCGGCAGCGGCCGCGAAGACGAACATCTCGGCGACCGAGGCGGCCGCGGGCAGCGGCAGGCAGCACAGGGTCATCAGCGCGCTGAGCACGACGAGCGCGCGCCGCGGCCGGCCGAAGACGCCCGGGCGGGCGCCGTAGAGCAGGCCGCCGACCCCGGAGCCGAAGGCGAGTGCCGCGGCGAAGGGGCCGCCGAGCGCCGCGGCGCCGTGCTCGGCGCCGAAGGCGGGCAGGGTCACGTCGAGGGCGCCGAAGGTGCCCGCCAGCACCAGCCCCGACGCCACCAGGACGCGCAGGGTCGGCGAGACCAGCGCGCCGAGCCAGTGCCGCTCGGCGTCGGGGTCGGCACCCGGGGGCGCGGTCGCCACCTTGGCGAAGCCCGCCGAGCCGGCGATCCCGAGGAGCCCCGCGGCGAGGACGCCCTCGGCCGCCCCCACGGTCGCCGCCAGCACGCCCGCCAACAGCGGCCCGGCGACGAACATCACCTCGATCATCACCGCGTCGACGGCGAACGCGGTCCCCAGTTCGCGCGGCTCGACCAGCTCCGCCCAGCGCCGGCGCAGGATGCCGCCGATCGGGGTGCTGGCGCCGCCCGCCACCAGCGCGACGGCGGCCAGCGAAACCGTCCCCGCCCCGGCTTCGCCGAGCGCGACCACGGCGACCAGGGCCGCCAGCATGACGAGCGCGCCGGGGACGACGACGAGGCGCGAGCCGTGCCTGTCGATCACCCGCGCCAATGGCGGGCCGGTGACCCCGACGCCGACCGTGAAGGCGCCCGCGACCACACCGGCGCGGCCGAACGAGCCGGTCTCGGCGTGGACGAAGAGAATCAGCGCCACCGGCCCCATCCCGATCGGGATCCGCGCGAGCAGGGCGAAGAGGACCATCGGCACGACGCCCGGCGCCGCGAGGACGCGGCGATAGGCGGCGAAGCCGTGGCTCGGCTCGAGGGCGTCGGAGGCCATCCGATCAGCGTCGCACGCCGACGCCGGGCAGGCCGGCGCTCGCCAGCTCGGCTTCCTCCTCCTCGCGGCGGAGCTCGGCGGCGTCGGGCTCGGCGGCGTCCCGCGCGCCGCCCCCCGGCAGGACCCAGGCGAGAATCGCGGCGGCGACGCAGATCGCCACGCCGGTCCAGATCACCGCCGTGTAGCCCCCGAGTTGCGGCAACCGACTGCCGGCCGGGGTGTCGGAGGCGAGCAGCGAGGCGGCGAGCGCGCTGCCGATCGAGAAGCCGATGTAGCGGACCACCTGGTAGAAGCCGGTCGCCGAGCCCGTCTCGCCCTCCGGCACGGCGCGCACGATGATGCCGGGGATCACCGCGTAGGTGAGCCCGTAGCCGAGCCCGAGCATGCCCATCATCGCGAATGCCCCCCACAGGTGGTGGTCGAGAAGGGCGAAGACGACGCCGCCCGCGGCGACCACCAGGCAGCCGACCGGGAGCAGGTTGTGGGGCCCGACCAGGCGGGTCGAGAGCGGCAGCATCCGCGCCCCGACCATGCCGACGGCCGAGAACGGGACCAGGCAGAGGCCGGCGACGACGACCGAGGCCGAGAAGCCGTAGCCGAGCGAGCTCGGCGCCTGGACGAACTCGCTGACCCCGGACAGGTACATGTACATCGCGATCCCCAGCACCGTCGCGCAGACGTCGGCGCTCAGCACCGCCGGGATGCGGGCCAGGCGCAGGTCGACGAGCGGCTCCGGCGCGCGCAGCTGCTGGACGCCCCAGGCGAGCAGGAAGACGACCGCGCAGGCAAAGAGGCCGACGGTCTGCGCGGCGCCCCAGCCCCAGCCGCCGCCCTCGGCGATCGCGACGAGCAGCGCGCTCAGGCCGACGGTCAGCAGCGCCGCCCCCGCCAGGTCGAGGCGGGCGGCAGGCCGGCCCGCGGTCGAGGCGACGAAGACCCAGGAGAGGACGAAGGCGATCGCCGCGACGACCGCCCCGAACCAGAAGGCGGCCGCGAGGTCGATCCCGGCCAGCAGGCCGGAGATCGGGTAGCCGGCGCCGACCCCGGCCGCGCCCGCGACCGAGAGCAGGCCGATCGTCGGGGCGACGCGCTCGGCGGGCAGCTCGTCGCGGGCCGTCGCCATCCCCAGCGGCACCAGGCCGAGGCCGACTCCCTGCATCGCCCGGCCGGCGACGAGCAGCGGCAGGCTCGGCGCGAGCGCCGCGATGACGCACCCCGCGATCACCACCGCAAGGCCGACGAGCAGGGTCTCGCGCCGGCGCGGCCCGTCGCCGAGCCGCCCCATCACCGGCGAGGAGACGACGCCGACCAGGAGGGTCGCGGTCAGCGACCACTGGGCGGCGCTCAGCGAAACGCCGAGGTCGTCGCTGATGCTGGGGATCAGCGGCGCCCCGAGCGAGGAGATGATCCCGGTGACCATCACCACGAAGAGCAGAACGCCGGGCATCGCCCGGAGCCGGGTCGCCTCGCTCATCCGCCGGAGTCCGGCAGGAGCCTCTCGATCAGCTTGCCGAGCGTGTCGGCGGCGTGGACCAGCTCGGTCAGCTCGGCGTCGGAGAGCTCGGCCAGCGCCTCGCGCATGTTGGCGCGGATCTCCTCGCGGACCTGCTCGAGGCGCGCTTCCCCCTCCGCGCCGATCGCCACCATGACGACGCGGGCGTCCTCGCCGGAGCGTTCCCGGGCGACCAGCCCGCGCCGCTCCAGTTTGTCGACCAGCTGGGTGACGGTCGGCTGGGCGAGCGCCTCGGTGGCGGCCAGTTCGGTGATCCGGCGCGGCCGTTCGGAGAGGGTCGAGAGCACCCCGACCTCGGTCCGCGAGAGGACGTGTGCGCCGCTGCGCATCAACAGGCGGGTGAGCCGGGCGGCGCGCCCGAGCAGCGTGGTGGCGACGAGGTCGGTCGTCGCGGCGCGATCCTCGTCGCCGGCGGGCGCCGGGGAGGCCGGGGGGCGGTCCGGGGAGGGCGTGCTCATTCGAACAATATAGATTGCCTATGCAATATGGAGCGGCTCGTCGCGCGCCGCCCGTTCGGCGCGCCGGCGTTCCCACCACGCCCAGGCCAGCATCGTCGTCCCGGCGTAGGCCCAGCCGAGCAGGATGTCGAAGAAGTAGTGCTCGCCGGTCGCCACCAGGGTGAAGGCCATCGCCAGCGGATAGAGGAGCAGCAGCGGCCGCAGCCGGCGCCGGCGCACGCGCCCCCAGAGGGCCAGCGCGACGAGCATCGTGAAGGCGGCGTGCAGCGAGGGTACGGCGGCGACCAGGTTGACCGCCGCCTGGCCTTCGGAGAAGAGGATCGAGGTGCCGACGCCGATGATCTTCCAGCCTTCCGAGGTCGTCCGGTGGACGTCGTGGAGCAGGCCTTCCTGGGCGGCGAGCCAGGGCGGCGCGGCCGGGAAGACGATGTAGGTGGCGACGCCCGCGATCGCGAGCGAGACGAGCCGCTTGATGAAGCGCAGGTAGGCGGGGCGGTCCCGCACCCAGAGCCAGCCGGCGAGCGCGAACGGGGTGATGAAGTAGCTCGTGTAGACGAGCGTGAAGCCGACGTCCCAGGCGCTCAGCGTGCCCGGGTCGTAGACGTGGTGCTGGATCCATTCGGTCGGCGTCTGGCCGAGGAAGACGGCTTTGTCGAAGTCGATCATCGGGCGGAAGTGCGCGCCGATGCCGAGCGAGTCGGCGACCCCGCGGGTCATGTCGTAGGCGGCGAGGACGATCACCATCGGCGCCCAGTCGACGACCAGCTGCAGCATCTCGCGCGGGTGGCGGCCGAGGCAGGCGCAGCCGAGCGCCCCGCAGACCCAGGCGACGACCAGCTCGCGCTGGACCGGGATCCCGTAGTGGTAGCTCCAGACGACGAAGCCGGCGAAGTAGAGCGCCAGCGCGACGCGCCGCACCGCCGCCCAGTGGGCGAAGTTGAGTACGGGCTCCGACTGCGCGGAGTCCGCCCGGGCAAGGTCGGCGGAGCTCACCCGGCTAAATCTAAGCGCGTCATGAGAACTCGGGGGCGCGGAAGGTGCTCGGATGCCGGTGGGACGGGGGCGATCGCCCGCCCGCCGTGCCCTCAGCGGTCGTTAGGAGCCGCCCGTCGCGACGCCGACGATGACGAGGCGGCCGGGCCGGCGGCCGACGTTGGCGACCCGGTCGGCACCGTCGCGGACGAGGACCGCGTCACCGCGGGAGACCTTCACGGGATCGGCCCCGTGGGCGGTGATCTCGAAGGTGCCGGAGACGACGTAGATGAAGAGCTCATGGTGGTTGAGCGTCTCGCGCGCGGCCTGCTCGCCCGCGACGACGTCGAAGACGCCGCCCGGCTCGTACTCGGCGACCCGCGGCGAGAGCTGCCAGCGCGAGTGGCCCAGGTAGTGCGCCGTCACCCCCTCGGCCCGGGAGACGATGATGCCGCCCTCCCCCTCGCGGATCACCTCGACCGGGCGGCGGTCGGTCCGCCTGCCCTCGACCAGGTCGCCGATGTCGATGTCGAAGAAGTCGGCCAGCCGCAGCAGCCGGCTGATCGTGATGTCCGACTTCCCGCTCTCGACCAGGGAGAGGAAGGAGCTCGAGATCGAGGTCGCCTCTTCCAGCCCGCTCAGCGAGAGTCCGCGCTCGGTGCGCAGGGCACGCAGTCTTGTCCCGAGCTCCAACCGGTTCATGCCGCGGCGCGATCATCTCACCGCAATCGCCCGCCGTCGAGCCTCGACTTGGCGCGCAAAGCGGCCGGCAGCGGGCCACGGAGCCCGGGACCCGTCCTCAGGGGCCGCGCCGACGGCCGAGCTTCGCCCCCATCTTCACCGCCTTCACGGCGCTGGTCGCCCCCGCCTGCAGGGTGAACCCGAGCAGGAAGAGGAGGATGCCGGGGAACCGCAGGAAGGGCGAGCCGATCATCAGCAGCCCGATCCGGCCGAGCAGGTAGGCGGGGGCGCTGACGACGGCGCCGAGCACGGTCCCGACGAGGCTGGCCGAGAGACGGTCGCGGCGCGTGCCGGTCTTGCGCGTCTCGACCCCGATCAGCCGCGCCGGGACGGCGACGTAGGCGACCATCATCACGCCGATCACGATGCCGAGGGAGAGCGTGAACCAGGGCGGATCGGCGCGGGTGACGACGGTCGTCGCCAGCCCCAGCGCCAGCCCGACCACGCCGCCGGAGCCGAGGATGATCGGCAGGTGCTCGCCCGCTTCGCCGATCGCCGGGCGGACTTCGGGTTTGCCGTCCTGGCTGATCGCGAAGCCGAAGACCGCGTTGAGGAAGAAGCAGCCGGCGGTGATCGCGATCACCGCCGCGATCAGCGGGATCACGACCGGCCCGCGCAGCGCGTCCATCGTGCGGCCGTGGAGGAGGTGGGCGCGCAGGTCGTACATCGCCATCCAGATCCACATCGCGGGCGGGATCTGGATCACGGTCAGGCGCCAGTTGGAGACCAGCAGGACGAGCCCGTCGAAGAGCATCGCGACGCCGCCGACGAGCAGCGACAGCGGCGCCAGGAACCGGTGCCTGCGGCTGAGCGCTTCGACCGCGCGGACGACTTCGCCCTCGTCCCCCGTCACCACGCCGCGGGCGACCGCCACGAACCGCTCTGCCAGCTGCCGGCCGGTCACCTCGCGCGGCACCGCAGCTTCATGGCGGATCTGGTGCGCATGGGCAGGAACACGCTGCAGATTCTGACCACACCAGGGTGTGGTCAACCCGTGCAGCGTGCCCAGACGGCAAGGCCGGCGGCGACGTGGTCGCTCAACAAGTGGACGTGCGTCTCGATCGCCAGCGGCTCGCCCGACTCGGCGTCGTCGAAGTGGGTGGGCATGCCGGAAGCGATGATGAAGTGCGGGTGGAAGCCGACCAGGACGAAGCTGCCGCCGGGGCGGGCCAGGCGGGCCGCCTCGCCGTAGAGCGGCCCCAGGTCGGCCAGGTGCTCGTCGACCAGGCAGGCGACGACCAGGTCGTAGGCGCCGGCCTCGAGGCCGGTGTCGCCGACCTCGCCCTCGCGGAGCGAGCGGTAGACGCCGCGAGCGCGGGCCGCCGCGAGCATCCCGGGCGAGAGGTCGACGCCGTCGATCTCCCCCACTCCCCGCGCCGCCAGCCAGGCGCCGGTCCGCCCGGTGCCGCAGCCGAGGTCGGCGGCGCGGGCCGCGCCGCCCCAGTCGACCGCGAGGCGCTCCAGCAGCGCCCCGTCCAGCGCGTCCTCGACCGCGTCCTCATAGGTCGCCGCCCAGCGGTCGTATCCCTCGCGCGGCGCGAGCGTCCGGTAGCGGCGGGCGTCGAAGGCCGAGAAGGAGCGCATGCCGCCAGCTTCGCACCCTCCCGCGCCGGCCGGCGGCGACCCCGGTGGGCGGGTCGCGCTCAACCGCGTTCGCGCTCGCGGGCGATCGCGGCGGCGGCGCGGAGATCCTCGATGACGCGTTCGCGGACGGCGCCGACCAGGGCGGTCGCGGTGCGGCACTCGCGGCGGCCGGCGGCCACGGCGGCCGGGTGGACGCTGCCGACGACCATCTCCAGCAGGGCGATGCCGCCGTCGGGGCCGGGGAACGCTCCCTCGGGCACGTCCTCGAGCAGCGAGGCCATCACCTCCTCCAGGGCGATGGCGGTGCGCAGCACTTCCTCGACCAGGCTGCGGGTCGTCTCCAGGTCGACGGCATCGGGGCGAGCCATGCGCGTCCAAGGGCCGGGCGCGCCGATCTCTCCCCCGTGCCCGGCGCCGGCCGCCGCCGGGCCGGACTGAGGATCCCGCGGAGTGGGTACTAATCGTGGCGATGAGCTACCAAGCGGACACCAATCGCTACGCGGGCAAGATGGCCTTCCGGCGGACCGGGCGCTCCGGCCTCGACCTGCCGGTCCTCTCGCTCGGCTATTGGCACAACTTCGGCGACGAGCGGTCCTTCGACTCGCAGCGCGAGATCGCCCGCCGCGCCTTCGACCTCGGCATCACCCACCACGACCTCGCCAACAACTACGGCCCGCCCTACGGCGCCGCCGAGTCCAACTTCGGCCGGCTGATGCGCGAGGACTTCCGCCCCTACCGCGACGAGATGGTGATCTCGACCAAGGCCGGCTGGGACATGTGGCCGGGCCCCTACGGCCAGGGCGGCGGCTCGCGCAAGTACGTGCTCTCCTCGCTCGACCAGTCGCTCGGGCGGATGGGCCTCGACTACGTCGACATCTTCTACTCCCACCGGCTCGATGGCTCGACCCCGCTGGAGGAGACGATGGGCGCGCTCGACACCGCCGTCCGCCAGGGCAAGGCGCTCTACGTCGGCATCTCCTCCTACGACGCCAAGCACACCCGCGAGGCGGTGGCGATCCTCGCCGACCTCGGCACGCCGCTGCTCATCCACCAGCCCAGCTACTCGATGCTGAACCGCTGGATCGAGGACGAGGGGCTGCTCGAGGCGGCCGGCAAGCTCGGCATCGGCGTGATCGGGTTCACCGTCCTCGCCCAGGGGCTGCTCACGCCGAAATACCTCGACGGCGTCCCGGAGCGCTCGCGGGCGACCCAGGCGGACTACGGCGCCTTCGACAGCTCCTGGATCAACGACGAGGTGATCGGCCGGGTCCGTCAGCTGAACGCGATCGCCGAGCGTCGCGGCCAGACGCTGCCCCAGATGGCGCTCGCCTGGGGCCTCCGCGACCCGCGCATGACCTCGCTGGTGATCGGCGCCTCCTCGACCGCGCAGCTGGAGCAGAACGTCGCCGCGCTCGACAACCTCGACTTCACGCCGGAGGAGCTGGCCGAGATCGACCGCATCGTCGACTTCGAGGCCGAAATCGACGAATGGGCCGACGCGCGGATCGGCAAGCTCGGCGCCGGGATCTGAGCGCCGGGTCCGGCCCCGGCTCGGCGCGCCGAGCCGGGCGCGACGCACTCCGCCTGGGGGGTCGCGCCGGCGGGCCGGCCGCCCCGGTCCGCAATGCTTAGGGAATGACCGACCAGACCGACGTGACCGACCCGACCGACGCTTCGCGGCGCCCCGAGGTGCCGCTCTCGATCCTCGACCTCGCCGCGATCGGGCCGAACGAGGAGATCGCCGACAGCTTCGCGGGCAGCGTGCGCCTCGCCCGGTCCGCGGAGCGGCTCGGCTACCGCCGCATCTGGTACGCCGAGCACCACAACATCCGCTCGATCGCCAGCTCGGCGACCGCGGTGCTGATCGCCCACGTCGCCGCCCACACCGAGAAGATCCGGCTCGGCGCCGGCGGGATCATGCTGCCCAACCACTCGCCGCTGGTGATCGCCGAGCAGTTCGGCACCCTGGAGACCCTCCATCCCGGCCGCATCGATCTCGGCCTCGGCCGCGCCCCCGGCTCCGACACCGCCGCGATGCGGGCGCTGCGCCGCGACGAGTTCTCCAGCGAACGGTTCCCCCAGGACGTGGTCGAGCTGCAGGGGCTGCTCTCCGACAACAGCCCGATCTCCGGCGTCATCGCGATCCCCGGCAAGAGCACCCACGTGCCCCTCTACATCCTCGGCTCCTCGCTCTTCGGCGCCCAGCTCGCCGCGGTGATGGGGCTCCCCTACGCCTTCGCCTCCCACTTCGCCCCGCACTCGCTCTTCGACGCGCTGCAGGTGTACCGCGAGGGGTTCAAGCCCTCCGCCCAGCTGGCCGAGCCCTACGCGATCGCCGGGGTCGGGGTGATCGCCGCCGAGGACAAGGCGGCGGCCGACGCCCAGCTCGAGATCACCCGGCGCGTGCGGGTGAAGAGCCTGTTCAAGTCGCCGAGCGGCGGCAAGCTCAGCGAGGAGGAGGTCGACGAGGTCCTGGCCTCGCCGCGCGCCCGCGCGGTCGACGAGATGCTCACCTACTCGGCGGTCGGCACCGGCGCCGAAGCCGCCGCCTACCTCGCCGACTTCCAGGCGAAGACCGGGGTCGAGGAGCTGATCACGGTCCACTACGCCGACTCGGTCGACAACCGGGTGCGCTCGGTGGAGCTGCTCGCCGAGGCCGCCGGGCTCGCCGCCCCGGCCGCGGCGTAGCGCTGCACGGATTTGGGCCCCTATGAGGGCCCAATCCGTGCAGCGCGTCAGAGCAGGCGGGCGACCGCCTCGGCGAGCGAGTCGAGGACCACGGTCGCGCCGGCGAGCTCGTCGTCCGGGTGGGAGGTACGGAAGGCGACGACCGGGATGCCGGCGGCGCGGGCGGACTCGATCCCGCTCGGGGCGTCCTCCAGCGCCAGGCAGCGGGCCGGGTCGACGCCGAGCTCGCGGGCGCCGCGCAGAAACGGCTCCGGGTCGGGCTTGCCGCGGGCGATCAGGTCGGCGGTGATGAGGACCGGCGGCGCCTCGAGCCCGGCGCCGCGCAGCCGCGCCGTCGCCAGCTCGGTCGAGCCGCTGGTGACGACGGCGATCGGGATCGGGCCGGCCAGAAGCTCGGCGGCGCCGGGGTAGGCGAGCACCGTGCCCGCGTCCTCGACCTCGTCGCGGTCGATCCGCGCCTGCTCGGCGTCGCGCTCGCCCTCGGGGACGAGCAGCGCGACCGTCTCCCGGGTCGGCCTCCCCATCGCGAAGCGGTGCGTCTCCTCCTCGTCGCGCCCGCGCCGGCGCGCGAAGGCGCCCCAGGCGCGCCTGCTGGAGGCGACCGAGTCGACCAGCGTGCCGTCCAGGTCGGCGAGGATCGCCGCGGGCCGCCAGAGGTCGGCGCTCGCGGCGATCGGCTGGGCGGTGCCTTCCACCCGTCGATCCTACGAAAGCGGATTCCCGTGGCGGCGCCCGCCGCTCCGCTCCACAGCCCGGCCCCCGGCTTCTTCGCAGGCGGCCCCCCGGTGTCGTCGCAGGCGGACCCACGTCGCGTTCGCAGGCGGCCCCACTTCGCGTTCGCAGTTCTCCGCGCTATGCGCGGCAAAGTGCGAACGCACCGCGGGCCGGGCTGGTGAGTTCGCAGTTCTCCGCGCTATGCGCGGAGAACTGCGAACGCGCTCGTGGTGGGGCGGGGCTACGGGTAGCGGGCGCTGCCGGTGTCCTCGTCGACGATCGTGATCGCGACCGCGGGGCACGATTCCGCCGCCTGCACGAGCAGCTCCACCGGGGCGGTGCCGATCACTTCGGCGACGTCGCCGAGGCGGAATACCTCGGGCGCCACCTCGACGCAGTCGCCGTGGGCGAGGCACTCGTCGGGGTCGATCATCGGTACGTAGCTCATCTGGCCACCTCCATCTCTGCCGGGACGGCACGGGCGCCGTCCTCGATCTGACTGCGAAACCTGCGGATCGCCGCCGGCCTGCCGACCGCGAGCCCGGCGACCGGGACGCCGGCGCTGGTGAAGAGGACCTCGAAGTCGCGCCCGGCCGGGTCGCCCTCCAGGTGGGCGTCGTCGGCGCGCTGAGGATTGCCGACGCACTGGACCCGGAGGCCGAACTGGTCGCTCCAGAAGGAGGGCGGCGGGGGTACGGCGGGCTCCTCGCCCAGCATCGACTTCGCGGCCGCGGCGCCCTGCCAGGCGGCCGCCTCCCAGTGCTCGGTGCGGCGGTGCTCGCCCACGACCGGGTCGAAGGGCAGCGCCGCGTCGCCCGCGGCGAAGACATCCGGCAGCGGCGAGCGGCAGGCGGCGTCGATCGGGATGCCCGCGGCGAGCCCGTGCTCGGCGAGCCACGCGGTCGCGGGCACGGTCCCGATCCCGACCACGACCGCGTCGCAGCCGACCCGGGTGCCATCGGCGAGGACCAGCTCCTCGACGTCCGCCCCGCCCCGCGCCTCGGCGAGTGCCGCGCCGAGCAGGACGCGCACCCCCTCCTCGCGGTGCAGGTCGGCGAACCAGCCGCCGATCCGCTCGCCGAGGATCGGGGCCAGCGGCGTCGGCAGCGCCTCGATCATCGTCACCTCGGCGCCCAGGCCGCGTGCCGTGGCGGCGACCTCCTGGCCGATGAAGCCGGCGCCGACGATCGCCAGGCGGGCGCCCGGCCCGAGCGCCCCGCGCAGCCGCCGCGCGTCGGCGGCGCCGCGCAGCACGTGGACGTTGCGGTGGGCGAGGAACGGCAGCCGGCGCGCGGCGCCGCCGGTGGCGATGAGCAGCCGGTCGTAGGGAAAGCGGGCGCCGGACTCGAGCCGCACCGTGCGGGCGAGCGGGTCCAGTGACGCGGCGGGGTCGCCCAGCACCAGCTCGACCTCGTTCTCGCGGTACCAGGAGGGGGGCCGGAAGGCGAGGGTCTCCTCGCCCGCCTCGCCCGCCAGCACGCGCTTGGAGAGCGGCGGCCGGTCGTACGGGGGCACCGGCTCGGCGCAGCACATCCGCACCGGGCCCTCGTAGCCGCGCCGCCGCAGGGTCTCGGCCGCCCGCTGGCCGGCCAGGCCGCCGCCGACGATCAGCACGCCGCGCCCGCCGCCGCCGCCGCGCCCGTTCATGCCGCCGCGCCCGTCGCTGTCGGCTCGGCCGGTCATCCCGCCTCCTCGACGACGGCGCCGGGGCGGCGACGCGCGGGCGCCGCGCCGCGACCACCGCGGACCCGCGCCTCGTGCGCGGGGGCCGCGCCGGCGGGCAGGGCCGCGCCGCGACCGGCCGGCCTGCCGGGCCTGGCGATCGCCTTGCCGGCCTTGGGGCTCGGCCGGGCGCCCCGCCGCGCCAGCATCCGGTAGACGAGCAGCCCGCCGATCAGCGGCGCGGTCAGCATCACCCACCAGCGGAACCAGACCGCGGAGGCGTCGGTGCCCGCGCCGAGCGCGTGGACCAGCCCGAGCGCGTAGACGACGATCGTCGCCCGGTGGGCCTTGCGCCACAGTCGCGGCCCGACCCGCTTGCGGACGTAGAAGCTCAGCCCGAGCAGCACCGCGAGGTAGCCGGCGACGACGCCGAGGCCGGTGAAGATGGTCTTGTAGCCCATCGCGAACGGCACCGTGACGCCGGCCACGCCCGGGTTCAACCAGGGGTCGCCGAGCAGGGTGATGCCGTGGACGGCGATCGCGACGAGCCCGGCGAGCGCCGTCTGCTCGTGGATCGCCAGCAGCTTGCGCGAGAGGCCGGGACGGCGCATGACCTTGCCCGCCATCGCCAGGCCGAGGCCGACCGAGATCGTGATCAGGGCGAAGGCGACGAGGCCGGAGGCGCGGCTCGCGAGCCACCAGCCGTGGCTCTGCAGGGTGGTCGAGATCGCCGCGATCATGCCGCCACCTCGACCGGGGCCGGGGCCGCGGCGCCCGGCGCGACGGCGCTCGCCGCGATCGGGCCGACCAGCTCGGCCTCGCCGTCGTCGTGGATCAGGATCCCGCCCCGCTGCGCGAGCAGGCGCCGGCCGCCGTCGGGCCCGGCGAGCAGGGCCGCCTTGGCGAAGGTCTCCGCTTCCAGCGCGGTGTCGCCGAGCGCCGTGGCGCCGACCAGGCCGGTCCAGGCGGGCTCGCCGGTCGCCGGGTCGAGCAGGTGGTGGCGGTAGGCGCCCGCGTCGTCGCGCCAGATCCGCACGTTGAGCCCGGAGGTGGCGATGCCGCCGAAGCCGAGCCGGATGAGGAACGCGCGCTCACCGCTCAGCGGGTGCTCGACGAAGACCTCGTAGGGCCAGGAGAGGGCGTTCGCGCCGCCGATCCGGATGTCGCCGCCGCAGTCGACGACGAAGCGCGGGTAGCCGCGCAGGCGGCGGGCGATCAGGTCGGCGGCGAGGCCCTTGCCGGTGCCGCCGGTGTCGAAGCGCAGGCCGGGCGGCCGGACCACCTCGCCCGCCTCCTCGTCGACCACGATCCGGCGCCAGCGCCGGTCGGGACGGGGCCCGGCGGGGCGTCGGGGGGGCGCCGCCGCCAGCGCCTCGGCGAGCGGCGCGCCGGCCATCCCGGCGCGCGAGTCGACGTAGCCCGCCCCCTCGATCTCGCCGACCAGGGTCGGGTCGACGAGGCCGTCGCTCAGCTCGGCGGCCTCGATCCCGGCGCGCACCGCGCTGCGCAGGAGCGGCGAGGCGGGGACCCGCTCGCCCGGGTCGTCGTTCAGGGCGGTGAGCTCGCTGTCGGCGCGGAAGCGGGAGAGCGCCGCGTCGAAGTCTTCGACGAAGGCCCGCGCCGCGGTCGCGGCGGCCGCGGCCGGCGGCAGGTCGGAGCCCGCCGGCGGCTCGCCGATCAGGAACCGTACGTGGCTGCCCATCGCGTCGAAGGTGAGGTCGTGTTCGTTCATCGTGTCCGCTCGCTTTCAGGAGGTCGCGGTGGTTACCGGTTCGATCGGGACTTCGGTGCCGCTGGTGGTCGCGGGGCCCTTGCTGACCCGGTTGACGCCGGGGCTCGGCACGACGGTGGTGACGACGCGCCGCTTGATCACCTTGCGCACGGTCACCGGCTGCGTGGCCGTGGTGGTCCCGGTCCCGCCGGCGCTGCTCAGCTGGGCGGTGAGCAGGGCGAAGAGGACGGCGAAGAGCACCACCGAGGACCAGAGGACCGCGGCGCCGCCGGGACGGCGGGTCGTCGGGCGCGGCTCAGTCATCGCCGCCGCCCTCGTGCTCGGACTCGCCCTCGCCGCCGCCGCCGGCGCCGCTGGTCGAGGTGGTCACCGCGGTCGCGCCGGTGCTCGCCGCGCCGCTGGTCGAGGTGGTCACCGGTGCCGTCGTTTCGGTGCCGGCGCTCGCCGCCCCGCTGGTCGAGGTGGTCACCGGTTCGGCGTAGGTCGAGCCTTCGGTCGCCCCGGTGGAGGAGCTGCCCGTCGCCACCGGCGGCGGCGCCGACGGCGCCGCGGCGGTGCTCCCGCCGGCGGCCTTCGCCGTGCCCGCCGCGCCGCCCGACGCGGCGGCCGGGTGCTTCGGCTTCGCGTGCTTGGTGACGTGGATCGTGCGGTGGATGACCTTGGTGCGGACCACCGGCTTGTCGGCCACCGGTTCGGGCGCCGGCTGGTGGCTCTGGCCAAGGGCGAGGCCGGCGATTCCGCCCAGCCCGACGACCGTGGCCGCGGCGGCGATCTTGGTCTTCAGTCTGCTCACGTCTTCTCCTCGTCGTGCCTGTCGGGTGCAGTGGCGCCATCTTCCGAGGCGACCCCCAAAGAGCCGGACAGGCGCGGGTAAAGCCACGGCAAAACCTGTGGGGAAACCCCCGGGATCCGCTCTGCGGCGGGCTATGGTCGCCCTATGTCCGGCAAGCCGAACCCGCGGATCCTGGTCGTCGAGGACGAGGAGTCGATCGCCCAGCCCTTCGCCGAGGCCCTGCGCCGGGCCGGCTTCGACCCGCTCGTCACCGGCACCGCGGCGGGCGCGCGGGAGCTGGCGACCACGGAGTCCCCGGACCTGGTGATGCTCGACCTGCGCCTGCCCGACGGCGACGGGCGCGACGTCTGCCGCGACCTGCGCCGCCACTCCGACGTGCCGATCGTGATGCTCACCGCGCGCGGCACCGAGACCGACAAGATCGTCGGCCTCGAGCTGGGCGCCGACGACTACGTGGTCAAGCCGTTCAGCGCCGCCGAGGTGATCTCGCGGATCCGCGCGGTCCTCCGCCGCAGCACGCCGACCGACGACGCTCCGAGCGGGCCGCTGCGGGCCGGCGAGCTGGAGCTCGACACCGCCGCCCGCACCGCCCGCCTGCGCGGCGAGGAGCTGGACCTCTCGCGCAAGGAATTCGACCTGCTCGCCGAGCTGCTGCGCCACCGCGGCGAGGTCGTCACCCGCGAGGACCTGATGTCGCGGGTCTGGGACACGAACTGGTTCGGGTCGACGAAGACGCTTGACGTCCACATCGGCTGGCTGCGCCGCAAGCTCGGCGACGAGGCCGCCGACCCCGAGTACATCGAGACGGTGCGCGGCGTCGGCTTCCGCCTCGTCGCCCCGGAGGTCGAGGAGCCGTAAGCCTCCGTGCCCTACTCCTGCTGGCCCTCGCCTACGTGTTGCTGCTGGCGCTGATCGCGCTTGGCGTGCCGCTGGCCCTGAGCCTCCGCGACCGGGTCAACTCGGAGGTCCGCAGCCAGGCCCAGAGCCAGGCCCAGGTGGTCGCGACCTCCGCCGCGGAGCTGATCGAACCGCCGCGCGAGAAGGTCCTCGCCCGGCTCGCCCGCAGCTCGGCGGCGAGCGTGCGCGGCCGGGTGATCGTCGTCGACGCCCAGGGCCGGCTGCTCGCCGACTCGGCCGGAGAGCCGATCGGCACCAGCTACGCCAACCGCCCCGAGGTGAGCTCCGCGCTCGACGGCAAGGGCGAGCAGATCAGCCGCAACAGCCGCACGCTCGGCACCGAAATCCTCGCCACCTCGGTCCCCGTCTTCGAGCACGGCCGGCCGCGCGGCGCGGTACGGATCACGCAGAGCGTCGAAGCCGTCCACCGGGCCATCCGCGCCTCGATCCTCGACGTGGTGGCGCTGGCAACGATCGTCCTGGCGATGGGGCTGATCGTCGGCTGGCTGATCGCCGCCCAGATCTCGCGGCCGATCCGCCGCCTCGACCAGGCCGCCCGGCGGGTCGCCGGCGGCGACCTGGAGACCGAGGCGGTGGTCGAGGGCAGCGCCGAGCAGCGCTCGCTGGCCCGCACCTTCAACGAGATGACCGGGCGGGTGCGCCGCCTCCTGCGCGCGCAGCAGGACTTCGTCGCCGACGCCTCCCACCAGCTGCGCACCCCGCTCACCGGGCTGCGCCTGCGGCTCGAGGCGCTGGGCGAGCGCTTCCGCGACGACCGGGAGGTGGACGCCGACGTCGGCGCCGCCCTGCGCGAGATCGACCGCCTCTCCCACATGGTCGACGAGCTGCTGATCCTGAGCCGCGCGGGCGAGCACGACCGGCCCGGCGAGCAGGTCGACCTCGGGGCGGCGAGCCGTCGCGCGGTCGAGCGCTGGGAAGCCACCGCCGCGGCCCATGAGGTGGAGCTGGCGGCCGCCTCGGACGGCGCCCCGACCAGCACCTGGATCTCGCCGCCGGACCTCGACCGGGCGCTCGACGCGCTGGTCGAGAACGCCCTGCTCTACTCGCCGCCCGGCTCGACCGTGACGATCGAGCACGGACCGGGCACGATCGCGGTGCTCGACCGCGGGCCGGGCCTCGCGCCGGGCGAGGAGGAGGCCGTGTTCGAGCGCTTCCGCCGCGGCAGCGCCGGCAGCGGCGGCCCGGCGGGCACCGGCCTGGGGCTGGCGATCGCGCGCGACCTGACCCGGCAGTGGCACGGCGACGTCCGTCTGGTGCCGCGCGAGGGCGGCGGCCTGCGCGCGGTGATCGAGGTGGGCCGATGAGCCCGCGCGGCAGCCTGCGCTGGATCCTCCTCGCCCTGCTCGGGCTGGCGGTCGCGGCGGGCGTGGCGCTGGCGGCGAGCCAGCTGGCGAGCAGGCAGATCGGGATCGCCTCCGAATCGGTCTCCGCCGGGGACTCGCTGGCCCCGCCGATCACCTCGCCGGCCGGGGCCGGTGGAGAAGGCGGCGGCGAAAAGCCGAGCGGAACCGAAACGGATGACAGCGGCGAACCGGCCCCCGGTGAAGAAGCCGGCGAACCCGAAACGCCCGAAGCGCCGAGCGAAGCGGTCGAACCGGAAACGCCGAGCGAAACGGTCGAACCGGAAGCCCCGGCCGAAACGGTCGAACCGGAAACGAGCGCCCCGAGCAAGACGCCGTCGCACTCCGAGGGAGGCGACGAACACGGCGGTGGCGGTGGCGGTCACGGTGGCCCCGACGACTGAGCGCCGGCCGGCCGGGCCGGCGATCGTCGTCGCCGGCCCGAGAACCCGTCTGAAAGCCCGCGTGTGCGACTGAGGCAGGTTCTCAGTCGTCGTGGTAGGTCGACCCGGCCGCGCCGCTCGTCCTGCTGACGATCGGGGCCTTTTCGGTCGCCCCGGCCGCCGTGCCCGCGACCTGGGTGGCCGCCGCGGCCGAGCCGCTGGTGGCGGTGACGATCGGGGCGCGCCCGCCGCCAGTGGCCGTCGCCAACTGCCCCGCCGTGCCGTGGTTCGACCCGAGGGCGGCGGCGCCCAGCGCGGCCAGCCCGACGACCGTCAACGACGCGGCTGCCTTTGCCCGTCGATCGCTGTTCATCTCGAACTCCTCTTCTCGTGGTCTGCCTGCCCAGGGATCTTGCGCCCCGGCGGGCAAAGCGAAGGCAAGGGACCGGACAAGACCGGGCGAAAAGGGCGCCGGAGCGCGGGGCGAAGCCCGGCGTCGCGGCCGATTCAGCCGCCGCGCCGACCGGTGGGATGCCGGTCGTGGTGCGTGGAGCGGTGGACCCGGCGCCTGGTGAGGCGGATTGCGCGGGTGACGCGACGGGTCCCGCCGTGCGCCCGGAAGGCGATCCTCACCCCCACCTTGGCGCCGCCGCGGCGCCGCAGCCGGCGCCTGGCGCCGCCTTTCGGGGCGACCTTCAGCCGGTAGTCGCCGGCCCGCGGCGCCTTCACCGAGTCGGCCCGCACCGCCGCACCGCTCAGCTTCAGGACACCCTTGGCGCCCACCTTCACCAGCACCACCGCGGACCCGCGCGCGCTGTGGTGGCGGACCTTGAGCACGCGCATGGAGACCGGGGCGGCCGGGGCCGGGGGCGCGGCGGCCGGGGGCGGTTCCTGCGGTTGCGGCGGCGCGGCGGTCGGAGCGGGCGCCGGGGGGGCAACCGGCACCGGGTCGGTGCAGGCTTCTTCGACGCCGGGCGCGACCGGGGTGCCGGAGGCCACTTCGTAGGCTTCGCGGGCCGCCGTGCCGAAGTAGGCGCCGTAGAGGTAGCCCGGTTCGTCTTCGTAGCCGTAGTCGGTGACCGAGACGACGGTCGGCGCCGTGACCGGCCCGATCGTCCAGGGGCCGCCGCTGGCGCCGGAGGTGAAGTCGCTGGCGATCTTCATCGTCCGCGGCGCGAAGAAGGACCGCAAGTCGATGCCGAGATAGGGCGCCGTCTCGGCATAGAGGACTTCGCCGTCGAAGGGCGAGGCGGCCGGGTACCCCCATTGGGTGTAGGTCTGCGCGCAGGCCTGGTCGAAGGCGATCCCGAGGCTGCCGACTTCGTCCTCGACGCTCCTGCCCCGTCGGTCGGCGAGGACGAGCAGCGCCACGTCGCCGCCCTCGTTGGGAAAGTGCCCCGCCGTCTCCTTCCAGGACGTCGTCATCACCCGGTCTTCGGCGACCCACACCCCGTACGGATCGGACCCTTCCCGCCAGCCGGGGATGAAGACGATGAGCTTCGCTTCGGCGCCGGTTTCGGCGTCCATGACGCAGTGACCGGCGGTGAGCACGACGTCCCCCGCCGGGGAGTTGACGACGCTGCCCGAGCAGGTGTAGTTCTGGATGCCGCTCTTGGTCCGGAAGACGCCGAAGACGACGCCGTTCGCCCGGTTGGGGAAGAGCGTCGATTCGCCGCTGTCGACGGCGGCGAGCGCCGCGGTGGCACCGAGGTCGGCGGCCGGCGCCGTGGTGGCGGCGCTCAGCGTCCGCAGGGTGGACAGAGTGCCGGGCGCCTCCGGGTCGCCGCCGCCGGGCGCCGGCGTGGCTTCACCATCCGGCGTGCCGGCGCCGGGTTCGCCGCCGGGCCCGCCGGGCAGCACCGGGGTCGGCAGCGGTTCGGCCCCTTCGAGGCGCGCCTGGGTCCAGTACCGGAGGGCCTGGCTCGGCGCGGTTTCAAGCGATTCGACCACGGCGCCTTGGCCGACCGACGCTTCACCGCCCGGCGTCGGCGCGTCGGCAGCGGCGGTCGCGGGGCAGCCCAGGGCCGCGACGGCGAGCGCCGCCGCGATCACGCTCCGGTGCCGACCCCATCGATCCACTCAGGTTTATCCTTCTGGTTCCGAGCCTTCCGCGGGGCCGCTCGACCCCGTCAACAATCTCTGGCACTTCGCGCTCGCCTGCTTGAAGGCGGCGCTTTCCGATTCCGACCTTTCGGGTATCGGTCCTTCGCCGGAGAAGTTGGGTTCTGCCAGTTCATACCCATTTTCGCGTACGCCGGCAACCGATTTCTTCATTTGCCGGGGAACCTTCGCACGCCGGGCCGGCCGGTCATCCGATCGACGGGCGCCGGCGCTCAGCCGCCGGCGGCGGTGGGCGGCTGCTCGGACATCGAGTGCCCGGCTTCGATCCGCGCCCGCAGTTCCGGGCCACGGCCGGCGGCGACGGCGCGCGCGGCGCGCGCCGGGGTCAGCTCCACCTGGCGGTCGATCGCCAGGTCGAGCAGGTCCTGCTTTTCGATGTCCTCCTTCGCCCAGCGCAGGAAGACCCAGGCGAAGATCCCCAGGGCGAGGAAGGTGCACTCGCCCATCAGGATCGCCCCCGAGGTGCTTTGGTCGGCGATCGCCGTGATGCCCGCCGCTTCGGCGGTCGCCCGGTAGTCGGGGTAGAAGACCACGTCCGACCACATGAAGACGTTGGCCATCACCATCGCCGGCGCCCAGATGAAGACGGTGTAGACGACGTGGGCGCCCTTGCCGAACCATTGCGGCTTGGGCAGCGGCCCGAAGAGCGGCATCCAGAGCAGGACCCCGGTGCTGAAGAAGAGCAGGTGCTCCAGCACGTGCAGCGATTCGTCGGTGAGCACCGCCTGGTAGAGGAACGGCAGGTGCCAGAGGTAGAGGTTGAAGGTGAAGATCGAGATCGCCACCACGGGATGGGTGAGCCGGCGCAGCGGCCGCCCGGCGCGGAAGGTGAGCAGCGGCTGCAGCAGCGGCCCGGTGAAGCCGAGCACGATCAGAAGCGAGGCGACGTCGGCCAGCAGCAGGTGCTGGATCATGTGGACCCAGAGGAGCTTGTCGGCCTCGACGTCGACCGGCCCGGCGACCGACCCGGCGAAGACCATCATCCCGAGGCCGAAGCAGAACTGCCGCCATCCCGGGACCGGCCGGCCCTCGAGGCCGAGCCGGTGGACGCGCTTCAGGTAGGCGGCTGCCACCACCAGCGGAACTGCGACCTCCATCACCCTCCAGAAGGTGGTGATGATGCTGCCGAGCGGCAGCGCGAGGCTCATCGGCGGACCTCCGCGGCGGCGCTCAGCCCGCCATGCCGGCGGGGCTCGAGCCCCGCGGGTCGTCCGGGCCATCCCCGTCGGCGGCGTGGCGCCGCCCGGAGAGCCAGACGAAGAAGCCGACCACCGGGATCGGCCCGAAGAAGATCAAGCCCTCGTACCAATGCTGCAGACAGGCGTAGACGAACATCGCCGAGGAGTCTACGCCCTTCGCCCCGGGTACCGGCAGCGAGCCGCATCACGTCCCCATGAGGGCGCGGAAGTTCTGCGCCAGGTTCGAGCTCGGCACCTGGCTTCCCGCGTCCACGATCCCGGCGATCGTCGCTTTGCGGGTGATCAGGTAGATGGCCGCGGAGTGGGAGCTGTTCGGGTCACCGGCGATCTGCGGGCCCACGTGCCAGGCGCCCCAATACGGTTCCAGTTCCTTTTCGGAGCCGATCAGGTAGTGGAAGTTGGCGGGCTCGCGGTGGACCTTCAGCCATGCCTGCACGGCGGCGCGGGTGTCGCCACGGGGGTCGACCGAGAGCGCGACGACGTCAACCTTCTTGGCTTCCTTGCCGAGTTCCCGCAGCGCCGCCTGCAACTCGGAGCCGATCAAAGGGCAGACCGTGGGACAGTGCGTGTAAAGGAAGGTGACCATGTAGGGACGGCCCTTCAGCGAGGCGGTGTCGAACGGCTTGCCGGTCGCGGCGTCCTCGAGCTGCATCCGCGGCGCCGCCACGGAGGTGCCGCCGGGGTAGACGGTGGCTTCGACGAAGCCGGGCGCGTCGGCCTTGGTGGACTTGGCGTTGGCGATGAAGACGGCCGCTAGGACGAGCAGCGCCACGAGGCTAACAACCGCGATCGCCGTCAGCGCCTTAAGGCGCCGATCGTCGCGAATCGACATGGCCATAAGCATAGGGAGACGGGTTGTTCAGCGAGGGCGCGGCGGCGACCAGCGCCGCGGTCATGGCCAGCACCACGGCCATCGCGAGCACCTCGCCCGCCAGGGCGCGGCGGGCGAGGACCACGGCACGCCACGCGTCACGGGGCCGCGAGCCGCGGTCGGCGAGAGCCGGGATGACGCGCTGCCGGTTGACCGCGCCGAGCGCGACCAACAGGCCGACGAGGAGCACCTTGACGACCACCAGGCGGCCGAAGGACGTGTCCCAGGCGGCACTCGCCCGGGGCAGGAGCAGCGCGGTGTGGACGGTCCCGGTGAACAGGATCGCCACCACCGAGCCGAGGGCGAGCGGCGAGAAGCGGGCGAGCGAGGCCGCCAGCAGGTCGGTCTGCCGGGCGGGATCGAGATGCCCGAGCGCGGCCGGGAGCGCCGCCGCCAGGTAGACGACCCCGCCGACCCAGACCCCGGCCGCGGTGACGTGGAGGATGGAGAGCCCGCCGAGCGCCACGGTCGGCGGTTCGCCCGCGAGGACGAGCGCGAGCGTCGCCAGGGCGAGGCCCGCCGTGAGCGGGCCGGTCGCGTGGCCGCCCCGCTCCCCGGGCCAGCCGGTGCGGCGGATCCAGGCACCGACCGCGAGCCAGCTCGCCAGCTCGACCAACAGCCAGGAGGTCGAGACGGCGGGCCGCGGCGCCGCGATCAGGAGCCCGGCGGTGCCGGCGGCACCCAACCCGCAGCCGATCAGCGCGAAGCCGGCGGCCCGCCGGGTGAAGGCCGCGGCCGCGACGCCGAGGGCCGCCGTCGGGCGGACCGAGCGCAGCGCCGGGCGCCAGGCGAGAACCACGAAGGCGAGGCCGCCGAGAACCAGTGCCACCGCCAGGTAACAGGCGGTGCGCGAGGCGCCGAGGGCGAGCCCGGCGGTCGTCATCGGGGGCAGCCGCCCGCGCGGACGGCGTCCTGTCGTTGCATGGTGCTTCCTTTCGTCTCTGGCGGAGCGGGCCGCGGGCATGCCGCGGCGCCCGTCGCCGGGGGCGACTAGATCGAGTGCGACGAAAGGAGCGGCGGGCCGCGCAGCGGGCGCACGCTCGCCAGCAGCGGCAGGAGGCCGAGCGTCGGCGCGGCGGGGATGCGGGGCCGGGAGAGGCGTCGGGCGCGTCGCCGCGGCCGGCGCCCGGCCCGCGCCAGGCGGACCAACAGCTTCTCGCCGGGATTGTGCCGGGACGCGACCAGCAGCGCCAACAGGGCGGCGGGCAGCGCCGCCAGCAACTCGCCCGACCCGTCGAGGACGGCGAAGGCGACCAGCGCCGCCGCGCCCGCGAGAGCGAGCAGCGAGGACAGCGGCAGGAGCCGGGCCGAGCGGCGCATCGCCCGCCACCCTAACGACCGCGCGGTTCCTCCACCCGCTACGGCGGACGACAACCTGGCCGGGGGGGCGCATAGGCTGTCGCGCCGATGGTCGCCCTGCTCGAGTTGGCTCCGGTCTTCCTCCTCGCCCTGGCGATCCTGCTCTGGCCGCACGCCTCGGCGAGGCTGATCGAGGCGATCGTCGAGCCGCCGAGGCAGCGTCACCGCAGCGCCCGCAAGCTCGGTTCCCGACGCCCGCCGCGCTCGCTGCCGGACCGCGGCCGCCTCCTGAACGCCCTGCGCGGCGCCCGGGCGCCGCCGCTCGGCCCCTGCCGCGCCTGAGCGGCCCGCGCACGGAAAAACCTGAGCACAGGAGGAAGCCATGAGGCTTTCGATAACCCGCAGGGGCCTGCAGATCGCGCTTGGTCTGCTCTGGCTCCTGGACGGAGCACTGCAGTTCCAGTCCTACATGTACTCCCACGCCTTCACGGAAGGCATCGCCGAAATGGCGCCCGGTCAGCCCGCCTGGCTGGCAGACAGCCTCACCTGGAGCGCGCATCTCGCCGGCCAGAACCTCACGGTCTGGAACACCCTGTTCGCGCTGACCCAGATCGTCATCGGCCTCGGCCTCCTCTACCGGCCGACCGTGAAGCCGGCCCTGGTCCTCTCCTTCGCCTGGGCGCTGTTCGTCTGGTGGTTCGGCGAGGCCTTCGGGATGCTGTTCATGGACATGGCCGAACCGCTGACCGGCGCGCCGGGAGCGGTGCTGCTCTATGGCCTGGTCGGCGTCCTGGTCTGGCCGAGCGACCGCGTGGCCGGCCTGCTCGGCGCCCGCGGCGCCCGGATCCTCTGGGGGGCGCTGTGGATGGTCATGGCCTGGCTCTGGCTCGGCTCGGCGAGCAGCGGCCCCGACTCGGTGGCATACGTGATGGAAGAAGGCGGCTCCGGGATAGGTGCACTGACCAGCGTCCAGCACTCGCTCGCCGGCTGGACGTCCGGCGGGGGTCTGGTCATCGCGATCTTCTTCGCCTGCCTCTCCGCGGCGATCGCGATCGGCGTCGCCACCGACCACCGGGCCAAGCCGCTCCTCTGGATCTCGATCGCCATGAACCTCGTCTTCTGGGTACTCGGCCAGGGATTCGGCGAGATGTTCGCCGGGGGTGCCACCGACCCGAACTCGGGGCCACCGTTCGTCCTGCTCGCCCTGGCGATGCTGCCGGTGGTAGGGGTCCGCGAAGAGCCATCCCCGGCGGCGCACCAAGTCGACGCGGCGATGGTGTCCGGCGGCGCCGGGCCGACCGAGCCGGCGAGTGCCTGAGGATGGCGGCGGCGGTCGCCAAGGGTCCGAGTGCTGACCGCGGGGACGCGGCGCCCGGACGGCGCCGGTAACTAGTCTTCGGCCCCATGGCCACCAGCCGTCTCTCCCCGCGCGGCCGCCTGCTGCTTCTCGCCGCGCTCGCGGCGCTCTCGGTCGCGGTCCTCTTCGCGACGGGGTTCGACCTCGGCCTGATGACGACGATGCCGGCGCTCGCCACGGCGGCGCTGCTGCTGGCCTGGCCCTCTCCGGGCCTCGAGCTGATCCTGCGGATCGCCGCCCGCCGGCGAGCCCCGCGCCCCCGCCGCGCCCGCGCCACGCGCCGGCGCCGCCTCTCCGCCGCCGTGCGCGGCGGTCGACTGCTCGCCGCCTCGCTCGGCGGCCGCGCGCCTCCGCCGGCCGCGCTCCGCGCCTGAGCGGAACCACAGCAGTCGAATCTCGAAACAGGAGGTACTCAGATGAGCGCACGCAAGACGCGAAGCCTCGTCCTGGCAGCCGCCGCGGCACTCCTCGCGCTGCTCGTCGCGGGGTGCGGCGGATCAAGTGAATCGACCGAGGAAGCCGCCGTCACCCTGAAGCCGGCGATGGCGATGATGACGGCCGAAGAAGGCAAGTCGAGCGAAGGCTCGGCAGGCATGTCGGAAGCCGAAATGGAAGGCATGTCGGAAGCGGGCTCGGGCTCGGAAGCCGAACCGGAAGTGATGGAAGGCCCGACCGGGATGCTGATGGCGGCGACCAACGCCCACGGCACCGCGCAGCTCGAACAGAAGGGCGACAAGCTGACCGGGACGATCAAGGTCGAAGACCTCGAACCGAACTCCCGGCACGCCGCCCACCTGCACGGCCCCGACGGCTCCTGCGAACCGCAGAAGATGGTCTCCAACATGGCCGTGGTGCTGCCCGAACTGGTCGCCAACGCAAAGGGCGTGGCGACCGCGAAGTTCGACTTCACGGTGCACCAGCAGGTGGTCGAACCGGGCTACTTCATCATGGTCCACCAGGAAGGCAACCCTCCTTCCCAACGCGGCGAAGTCGGCGCCGCGCCCGCCTCGCCGACCTACATGAAGGCGCTCTCCGGCGACCCGGGGATCCTCTGCGGCGACGTCGAGGTGAAGCATTAGGGGACGTCTCCCCCTGAAGCGCGGCGCCGCGCTCGCCGCCTGCCTGGCGGCGGCCGCCCTCCTCTGGCCGGGGGCGGCCGCCGCGCACGGCATCGTCGGACGGGCCGACCTGCCGATCCCGTCCTGGCTGTTCGCCTGGGCGGCGGCGATCGTGATCGTGATCTCGTTCCTGGCGATGTTCCGCCTCCGCGGGACGCGCCTCGGCCGCCTGCCGAGCCGCCATCTGCTGACCGTGCCGGCCCCGTTGGAGTGGCTGGCCGGCGCCCTCGGCGTCGCGATCTTCGCGGTCGTGATCTACGCCGGGCTGCGGGGCGAACAGGAGTTCACCTCCAACCTCGCCCCGACCACCGTCTACGTGATCTTCTGGGTCGGGATCCCGATCCTCTCGGCCTTCGTCGGCGACGTCTGGCGGGCCTTCAACCCGTGGCGGGCGGTGGCGCGGGCCGGCGCCGCCCTGCTGCGCGCCGCCGGGGCCGAGCCGCGGCCGCTGCTCGGCGCCTACCCGGAGCGGGTCGGCCGCTGGCCGGCGGCGCTGACGATCGTCTGCTTCGCCTGGCTCGAGCTCGTCTACCCGAGCAAAGACGACCCGCGGCTGCTGGCGGTCCTGGCGCTGATCTACGCGGCGAGCCAGCTGGCCGGGATGGCCGCGTTCGGGATCGAGCGCTGGACCTCGCGCGCGGACGGCTTCTCGGTCTACTTCTCGATGATCGGCTCGCTGGCGCCGCTCGACTGGCGCGACCGCCGGCTGACGTTGCGGCTGCCGCTGCTCGGGGCGCGCGAGATCGAGCCGCTGGCCGGCACCGCGGCTGTCCTCTTCGCGCTGATCGGCTCGACCAGCTTCGACGGCTTCTCCAACGGCGACATCTGGCTCACGGTCGCGCCGCACCTGCAGGACTTCTTCTCCCACTTCGGCTTCGGCCCGGTCGGCGCCTACGAGTGCGCCGGGACGGTCGGCCTCTTCTTCTGGATCGGCCTCGTCGCGGGGATCTACCGGGTCGGGCTGATCGGCATGGCGCGGGCGACGCGCCGGCCGATCGGGGAACTGTCGAGCCAGTTCCTCCACACCCTAGTGCCGATCGTCTTCGGCTACATGGTCGCCCACTACTTCTCCCTGCTCGTCCTCCAGGGGCAGGCGATCGGCTACCTGATCTCCGACCCGCTCGGCCACGGGTCGAACATCTTCGGGACCGCCGAATTCCTGGTCGACTACAACCTGATCTCCTTCGCCGCGATCTGGTACGTGCAGGTGCTGGCGATCGTCGGCGGCCACGTCGGCGGGATCGTCCTCTCCCACGAGCGCGGCCTCGACAGCTTCAACTCGCTGCGCCAGTCGATCACCGCGCAGCAGTGGATGCTGGTCGTGATGGTCGCCTTCACCTCGCTGGCGCTCTGGATCCTCTCCGCCGTGACCACCACGGGCTGACGCCGGGGAGGACGACGACATGGACGAGCAGACCAAACGCCGCCGCAAAGTGATCGCCACCCTGACCGTGGTGCTGCCGATCGCGGCCGGGCTGGTGCTGGCCGCGATCGCCCACTTCGCGGGCCAGGAAGAACAGAGCATCGAAAAGCCCGAAGCGCAGCCTCAGCGCGGCCTGGTCGAAGCGGCGACCCCGGCGGCGACCGGCTCGCCGGCCCCGCGCGTGCGTCTCGCGGAAGCCCCGAGCGGCCGCCGCTTCGACAGCGCGAGCCTCGGCAGGACCCCCTACGGAGTCGTCTTCATCACCAGCCGCTGCGACGGGGTCGGCAACTTCCTCGGCCGGGCGGTGCGCGGCCTGGCGGCCGACACCGGCGCGGTACTGGTGATCACCGCCGACCCGCGCGTCGACTCGCCGCGGGCGGTGCGCGCCTGGCTCGGCAGGCACCACATCGCGGCGGGCGGTCCGCTCCACTACCTGGTGGGTAGCGAACGGGAAGTGCGCGGCTACTGGAACGCCTGGGGCTTCAAGGGCCCGAAGCCCGAATGCGGAAGCAGCGTCGCCGTGCACCTGGTCGGCAGCTCCAAGGGGAGCTACATCAACACCGGCATCCTCGACATCGAGCCCGGCTCCCCGGCCGAACTCCTGACCGTGCCGCTGCTGGCGCTGGACCACTGAGCCCGCCCGCCGGCAAGCTGCGGGCGCTGGCCTTCTCGCGCCCGGTCCTGCTCTTCGCCTTCGCCTTCGCGGTGATGGCCGATCCCGTGTCCTCGGTCGCCTACGCGATCGAGGCGGCGCTGCGGGCGCTGGACGGGGACCTCGGCCTGCTGCTGCCGACGATGGTGCTGGTCGTCGCGGTGATCGCGCTGATCATCGCCAACTACCACGAGCTGATCGGCCGCTTCCCGGAAGGGGGCGGCGCCGCGGCGGCGGCCGGCTCGGCGTTCGGCGAGGCCTGGGCCTTCGTGCCGATCGGGGCGTTGATCGTCGACTTCGTCCTCACCATCGCGATCAGCGTCTCGGCCGCCTCCTCGGCGTTGATCGCCTTCGTCTCCGGCCTGGCGCCGCTGCGCGTGCCGCTCGCGCTCGGGGTGCTGCTGATCGTCGCGGGCCTCACCTGGTTCGGCCACATCGGGCGGGCGGTCTTCGCGGCGATGACCACGGTCTTCGTCGTCGTCGCCGTCGTCGTCCTGGCGGGCGGCATCGGCAACCCGCCCGCCCACCCGCCGAGCGGGCTCACCGCCGGGCACTCGCCGCTCCTGGCGGTGATCCTCGCCTTCCCCGTCGCGATGGCGCTGGCGACCGGGGTCGAGGCGCCCTCCTCGGCGATCGCCCAGCTCGGCCAGCTCGACGATGCGGGCCGGCGCATGTTCGGGCGGGTGACGATCTGGCTGACGCTGCTGATCGTCGGCGCGCTGACCCTCGGGCTGACCGCGCTCGCCGTCCACCTGCGGATCGGCATCCCCGAACCCGACCAGACGCAGATCGCCGAAGTCGCCAAGGCGAGCGTCGGCAGCCACCTCTACACGGCCTTCCAGGTGGTGACCGCGCTGCTCCTCCTCGCCGCCGCCAGCTCCTCCTTCCAGGCCGGGCCCGGCCTGCTGAAAGCGCTCGCCCGGCGCACCGGGGTCGGGAGCGAGGAGACCGGCATCCTCCACCCCCACCTGGGGACGGTCAACCGCCACCACACCCCCTACATCGCGGTCGCGATCTTCATCGCCGTCGCCGCCGCGGTGGTCGTCGCCGCGGGCGCCCAGGACCAGGAGCTCGTCCTCTTCTACGCGGTCGCGGTGTTCCTCAGCTTCCTGGTCGGGCTGCTCGCGATGGTGAGGTTCGCGCGCCGCGACGGGCGGCCGGTGACCCTGGCGATGAGCCTGCTCGGCGCGCTCGTCGTCGCCTTCACGCTGGCCGTCAACCTCTCGCGCGGGGATCCGATCGCCTCGCTGGTCGCCTCGCTGGCGGTCGCCGCCGTGCTCTGGCGCCTCTGGGTGCGGGCCGGCCGGCCGCGCGGCATCGCCTCCGCGGTGGTCGAGGCGGAGAGTTGAACCGGAGGCGGCGCGGCCGGGCGCGAGAGGGGGCGGTCGGTCGTGCGGGCGGGCGCCCGGGCGGGGCGTGACGGCGGTCGGTCTGTCGTGCGGTCGTACGGTCAGCCGCCAGGGCGTCGCGCGCCGGCGAGGGCGCCGTCCTCGTCCGCGGCCGTCGGGGCGCCGGCGCTCCACAGGCGCTCCGCCGCCCAGCCGCCGAGGATGACGCGGTCGGGGTCGACGCCACGGGCCTGCGCCCAGCGCGAGGCCTGGGCCTGCAGGCGGGCGGTCAGCGGCAGCTGGGCGAGGAGCGGGTGCAGGCCGGCGGGCGGGTCGAGACGGGCGGTGGCGAGGCCCTCCTCGGCGGCGGCATCGGCGAGGGCGGCGACGAGGCCGGTGGGATCGCCGCCCGGTTCGACCGCGATCAGCAGGTCCTCGGCGCCCAGCGGCACGGCCGAGCCGTGCAGCAGGTACTCGGCCTCGAAGCCCTCGGCGAGCACCCGCGCGGCCTCGCGCAGCTTCAGCGCCCCCTCGCGGGCGGTGACCGCGGCCGGGCCGGCGCCGCAGAGGACGGTGAGGCGGCGCGGCGGCGTCGCGACCGGCGGCGGTTCGGCGCCCGCCGCCTCGACCAGCGCCGGGAGCCTCGCCGGCTCGTCCTCGTCCCAGGCGTTCCCGCCCAGCGCGATCGCCAGGCGGGCGAGGAAAACGAGCACGGCGAGATAGCTCGCGGTGTAGGTCTCCGAGCGCTCCGGCGGCGCCACCGCGATCGCCTCCGGCCAGTCGCCGCCTTCCCCGGTCAGGGTCACGAGGCGGGCCCCGGCGGCGAGCGCGTCCGCCCGCACGCGGCGCGCGAAGGCGGTCTCGGCGGTGTGGCTGATCACGACCAGCGCGTCGGCGGGCTCCAGGCGCGGCGCCGCGGCAACGAAGCCCGCCGCCGAGCAGGCGCGGGCGTCGAGGCCCGCGGTCGCCAGCATCGCCGCGCCGAGCCGGGCCGCGTGCTCGCTCGTCCCGGTGCCGACCAGCCAGACCCGCTCGGCGCCCGCCAGCCGCTCGGCGGCCGGCGCCGGCTCGACCGCGAGGGCGTGGCGGAGCACCGCGCCCTGGTTGGCGATGGTCTCGGCCAGCGCGCTCATCGCCCTCTTCCCCGCCCCACGACTTCATGCCGGCCACCGGTCCCGCCCGGCTCCACCGCGCCACCGGGCCGCCTGGCGCCGGCCAGCCAGGCGAGCACCTCGCCCGCGTCGCGGTCGGGAGGGAAAACGGGGTAGAAGGCCTTGACGATCCGCCCCGCCATGGCGACGAAGGTGAGGCGGCGATAGAGCGTCCGTCCCTCGACCTCGAAGGTGGGCAGGCCGAGCGCCTCTGCGAGGCGCAGGCGGGGGTCGCTCAGCAGCGGGAAGGGGATGTGCTCGCGGGCCGCGAACTCGGCCTGCTCGGCGGCGGCCTGGGCGCTGATCCCGACCAGCGCCGCGCCGAGGCGCTCGAAGTCGGCGACCGCGTCGCGGTAGGCGCAGCTCTGCGGCGTGCAGCCACGGGCGCCGGGGATGTCGTCCCAGCCGTGCGGCAGCGCCCGGCCCGGCGCGCCGGTCATCGGGTAGACGTAGGCGACGAGGAGGTCCGCGGCCGGTCCGGCGATGCGCAGCTCACCGCCCGCGGTCGAGGGCAGCGCCAGGTCCGGGACCTCGCGGCCGGGGAGCCCGGCGGCGGCGCCGTCGTCGACCGGCGCCGGCAGGCCGTCCGGAAGGCGGCCGTAGTCGGTACTCATCGCCCCTCCCCCGCCGCCGGGACGGGGCCGATGTAGGTGCGGGCGAACGGTCGCAGCTCGAGCCGCTCGTAGAACCTGGCCGCGCCGGCGTTGGTGGCGATCGTCGACACCTCCCAGTGCCCGATCCCCCGCGCGGCCAGCTCCGACATCGTCGCTTCGACCAGCCGCGAGCCGATCCCGCCGCGGCGACGGGCGGGCAGGACGGCGAGCGTCTCCAGGACGGCGATCGGCCCGGTCTCCCAGCTCTCCTCCGGGCCGCGCATCCGGACCAGCGCGTAGCCGACCGGGGCGCCGACGTCGAGGGCGAGCAGCACGAAGGTCCCCGGCTCGCCGAAGAGCGAGGCGTAGTGGGCGCGGCGCACCGCCCAGGAGTCGGCGGGGGCGCGCAGCGGTCCGAGGGCCGTCAGCTGCGGCGCAATCTCCGCGTGGTGGGCGGAGAGCGATTCCCACAGCGGCCGCAGATCGTCGATCCGCTCCTCCCCCGCCAGCTCGATCGAGACCGTGTCTGCCACCGCGACATCGTGGCGTGAGCGCCCCACCCCGCGCAACGGCCGCCGCGGCAAAACCGCGCCCCGCCCGTCCGCCATCGCGGCGCGGGGGGACCGTCGGATGCCGTGGAGACTTACTCGCTCTATGAGCGAGTAAGTCTCCACGGCGGCGGCGGCTATGGTCATCGAGTGATCCGGGAGCCTCAGGTCGTCTGGATGCCGGGCGGTGTTCGTACCGAGGTGCACCTGACCGGCTCCGAGACCGACGGGGCCTTCTGCCTGCTGGTCGACCAGCCGCCGGTCGGCTGGTCGCTGCCGGCCCACCTGCATGCCGACGCGGCCGAGACGATCCACGTCCTCGAGGGCGAGTTCGAGATGACCGTCGACGGCTCGACCGAGCGGCTCTCGCCCGGTCGGACCATCCACATCCCGGCGGGCGTCGTCCACGCCGGCGCCGCCATCGGCACGCGGCCCGGCCGTCGCCTGCTCACCTTCGACCCGGCCGGGATGGAGCGGTTCTTCCTCGAGGTCGGTGCGCCCGCCGCCGACGCGGCGATCGACCCCGCGGCGGCGCTCGCCGCCGCCCGCCGCCACGGCTGGCGCTTCGTCGACTGACGTCGCAACCGCCGTGGAGCCTTACCGTCGGATAACGACGGTAAGGCTCCACGCATCGCGTCGACCGCGGCGATCGGGGTCGGTCTCCAACTCTTAACTTGATCGATTCCAGAAAAGCGGCATACTGGCGGGGGTGCCGACGACCGTCGACTACGAGGACATGCTGCGCGGCGCGGGCCTGCGGGTCACGCGCCCGCGGGTGGCGGTCCTGACCGCCGTCTACGACAACCCGCACGCCGACACCGGCTCGTTGATCGACGCCGTCCGCACCAACCTCGGCGAGGTCTCCCTGCAGGCCGTCTACGACGTCCTGCGGGTGCTGTCCGACGCCGGGCTGGTGCGCCGGATCGAGCCCGCGGGCTCGGTCGCCCGCTACGAGTCGCGGGTCGGCGACAACCACCACCACGTCATCTGCCGCTCCTGCGGCGCGATCGCCGACGTCGACTGCGCCGTCGGCGACACCCCCTGCCTCACCGCGTCCGAGACCCACGGCTTCACCATCGACGAGGCCGAGGTCATCTACTGGGGACTCTGCCCCGCCTGCGCGGACGCACCCCATTCTCGAGAGCCCGAACCCCGAAAGGAACAACGTGTCTGACACGCATGAGACCCCCAACGCCGTCGTCGGCAAAATGGATGAGCCGCAGGCCGACGGGGCGGAGCGCTGCCCGGTCGCCCACGACCGCGCCCCCGAGCCCGTCGAGGGTGGCGGCAACCAGGGCTGGTGGCCGCACCGGCTGAACCTGAAGATCCTCGCCAAGAACCCGGCCGAGGCCAACCCGATGGGCGCGGACTTCGACTACGCGGCCGCCTTCGAGAGCCTCGACCTCCCCCAGGTCAAGAAGGACATCGAGGAGGTGCTGACCACCTCCCAGGACTGGTGGCCGGCCGACTTCGGCCACTACGGCCCGCTGATCATCCGCATGGCCTGGCACAGCGCCGGCACCTACCGGGTGAGCGACGGCCGCGGCGGCGCCGGGACCGGCCAGCAGCGCTTCGCGCCGATCAACAGCTGGCCCGACAACGGCAACCTCGACAAGGCCCGCCGGCTGCTCTGGCCGGTCAAGCAGAAGTACGGCAAGGCGCTCTCCTGGGCCGACCTGCTGATCCTCGCCGGCAACGTCGCGCTGGAGTCGATGGGCTTCGAGACCTTCGGCTTCGCCGGCGGCCGGGTCGACGTGTGGGAGCCCGACGAGGACGTCTACTGGGGCCCCGAGCAGGTCTGGCTGACCGACCAGCGCCACACCGGCAAGCGCGAGCTGGAGAAGCCGCTCGGCGCGACCGAGATGGGGCTGATCTACGTCAACCCGGAGGGCCCGAACGGCGAACCGGACCCGCTCGCCGCCGCGCAGGACATCCGCGAGACGTTCGCCCGCATGGCGATGAACGACGAGGAGACCGCGGCACTGATCATCGGCGGCCACACCTTCGGCAAGACGCACGGCGCCGCCGACCCGGAAAAGTACGTCGGCCCGGAGCCCGAGGCGGCACCGCTCGAGGCGCAGGGCCTCGGCTGGATCTCGAGCTACGAGAGCGGCAACGGCACGGCGACGATCACCAGCGGCATCGAGGTGACCTGGACCGACACGCCGATCAAGTGGGACAACTCCTTCCTGGAGATCCTCTTCGACAACGAGTGGGAGCTCGAGCAGAGCCCGGCGGGGGCCAACCAGTGGGTCGCCAAGGACGCGGCGGAGACCGTGCCCGACGCCCAGGACCCGCAGCGCAAGCACCGGCCGCGGATGCTGACCACCGACCTGTCGCTGCGCTTCGACCCGGTCTACGAGCCGATCGCGCGCCGCTTCAAGGACAACCCGGACGAGCTGAAGGACGCCTTCGCGCGCGCCTGGTTCAAGCTCACCCACCGCGACATGGGGCCGCGGGCCCGCTACCTCGGCCCGGAGGTCCCGGAGGAGGTCCTGATCTGGCAGGACCCGGTGCCGGAGCCGAGCGGCGAGCCGATCGACGCCGCCGACGTCGCGGCGCTGAAGGAGCAGGTACTCGCCTCCGGGCTGCCGGTCTCCCAGCTCGTCTCCGCGGCCTGGGCCTCGGCCTCGACCTTCCGCGGCGGCGACAAACGGGGCGGCGCCAACGGGGCGCGGGTGCGCCTCGAGCCGCAGAAGGGCTGGGAGGTAAACGACCCGGCCGAGCTGGCCCAGGTGCTGACCGTGCTGGAGAAGATCCAGGGCGACTTCAACGCCGCGGGCGGCCGGCAGGTGTCGCTGGCCGACCTGATCGTGCTGGCCGGCTGCGCGGCGGTCGAGCAGGCGGCGAAGAACGCGGGGCTCGAGGTCGAGGTCCCGTTCACGCCGGGCCGCACCGACGCGACCCAGGAGATGACCGAGGTCGACTCCTTCGCCCACATGGAGCCGGCCGCCGACGGCTTCCGCAACTACCTGCGGGATGACGCGCGGCTGCCGGGCGAGTACCTGCTGATCGACCGGGCCAACCTGCTGACCCTGACGGCGCCGGAGATGACGGCGCTGGTCGGCGGCCTGCGGGTGCTCGGCGCCAACAGCGGCGGCTCGCAGGTCGGCGTCCTCACCGACCGGCCCGAGGCGTTGACGAACGACTTCTTCGTCAACCTGCTCGACATGGACACGGTGTGGAAGCCGACCTCGGCCGAGTCGACCACGTTCGAGGCGCGGGACCGCGACGGCAACCTGAAGTGGACCGGCAGCCGCGCCGACCTCGTCTTCGGCTCGAACTCCGAGCTGCGGGCCCTGGCCGAGGTGTACGCCGCCGACGACGCGAAGGAGAAGTTCGCCGCCGACTTCGTCGCCGCCTGGGACAAGGTCATGAACCTGGACCGGTTCGAGCTGGCCAGGAGCTAGCGGCGCCCGGCGCGTTCGCACTTTCCCGTATCCAGCACGGGGAAGTGCGAACGCCGGCCTGGGTGCCCGAGCACCGCCGTCTGCCAATCTGAGCCGATGACCGCACTCGGCCTTCTCGCAGGCGTCTGCACCACCCTCAGCTTCCTGCCCCAGGTCGTCCGCACCCTGCGGACCCGCCACGCGCGCGACCTCTCCGCCGCCTGGCTGTTGATCTTCGGCTTCGGGACCTTCACCTGGCTGGTCTACGGCGTGCTGCGCGGCGACGTCCCGGTCGCCGCCGCCAACGGGGTGACGCTGGTCCTGGTGCTGACGCTGATCGTCGCCAAGTACACGATCGCCCCCCACCCCGAGCGGGGCGAGTAGGCCGCGCCCCGACGGCGCCCCCGACCGGGGCCGCCGGCAGGCGGCTCAGGGCGTCGCCGGGCGGTTGACGAAGGGGACGTATTCGCGGCAGGGCTCGCCGCGCAGCCCCGGGCACGGCGGCAGGCCGGCCGGGACCGCGATCCCGGGGACCACCGGGAGCAGCAGGTCGGACGGGTGCCGGGGCGAGTAGCCGATCGCGACCTGGGTGGTGCCCGCCGGTTCGGTTTCGCCGAACGCCCAGATCGGCTGGGTGCCGTTGGGGGCGGCGATCGTCACCCTGATCCGCGAGCCGGCGCGGTAGGCGTGCCCCTCGTAGTAGAGCGGGATAGTCACCTTGACGAACTTGTTCGGGGGCATCGGTTCGATGTCTTCTTCGCGCAGGCTGAGCACCGGCTCGAGAGGGGTGCTCTGCCGCGCGTCCAGCTTGCGCTCGTCGGCCCGCACCCAGCCGCTCTGCACGAAGGTCTCCTTGCCGTCCGGGCGCACCTCGCTGACCGTCGCCTGCAGGTCGACGTTCGGGGACTGCGAGCGCACCCAGAGGTTCACCGCGCCGGCGCCGATCACGGTCGTGTCCTGACCCAGCGGCGCGCTCACGTAGGACACCGCGGAGCCGGTCGGGCTCTGTTCCCACTCGTAGGTCGGGGTCGCCGTCCAAAGCCCGCCTTCGCCGGAGGCGGTGTCGCCGCTGAAGTCGGTGGGCGGCAGCGCGCCGGCGTTCCAGGTGAAGCCGTCGGCGTGGGAGCCGCGCGGCGGCCTGCGGCGCAGGTTGCCGCCCGGGGCCAGGTAGAGGGCCTTGGCCTGCGTCCCCGGGATCGGGAATTCGTTGAACGAGTCTTCGAAGCTCGGGTAGGGACGGCCGGCGCCGAGCCCGCCGGCGCCGCTGTCGAAGAGGACGCGGATCGGCTTCTCGGCTTCGAAGGCGGCGAGCGCCGACTGGTAGGTGGGCGCCAGCTGCACCGGGTCGGGCGGCAGGGTCAGGCCCGGGATCCCCATCGCTTCCTGGAAGACGAGCGGCGCCGCCAGGTGCATCAGCGCCCCGACCGGGCCCGGCGGCTGCTTGGCCACGTAGAGCTCGAGGAAGTCGAGCCAACGGTTGAAGGTCGCCGGGTCGAGCGAGTCGATGTGGGTGCCGTTGGTGAAGGTGAACCACTTCTTCCGCGTGCCGGAGAAGTGCTCGGCGAGGTCGGGGCAGTGGCCGCCGGTCTGCTCGTCGGTCCACTGGCAGGCCATGAAGGTCGGCACGTCGATCTTGTGGACGAAGGTGAGCGGCGAGAGCGGGTCGGCGACCTTGGGGACGTAGTGGCTGTTTTCGCGGACCTTCTGCAGCAGGTTGACCGCCTCCGGGTGCAGGGCCTGGTTCCTGCGGCAGGTTTCGTCGCCTTCCTGGACCCGCTCGTAGGCCCAGGCCTGACCGCTTTCGGGGCCCGCCGCCTCGGCGTCGTGGACCCGCTCCTTGGCCCATTCGAGCGCGAAGCCGGTGTTCAGGATCCCGCCCGGATAGAGCGTCGTCTGGGTGTTGTCGATCACCGAGAGCGGCGTGATCGCGGCGAGGTCCGGCGGCCGCGTCGCGGCGGTGAAGAGCTGGCTGATGCCGCCGTAGGAGATCCCCATCATCCCGACCTGGTGGTGGAGCACCCAGGGCTGGTGGGCGATCGTCTCGACCACGTCGTAGCCGTCGAGGTTCTGCAGCGGTTCGAAGAAGTCGTAGGCGCCGCCCGAGCAGCCGGTGCCGCGCATGTTCACGTCGACCACGGTGAAGCCCATCAGGTTGGCGATCAGCGAGATCCCGTTTTCCGGCCCGGCCGGGTCAGCGTAGCCGTAGCCGGAGTACTCGATCAGGGTCGGCGTCGGGCCGGTGGGGACGTAGGGGAGTTCGACCGCCGAGGCGTGCGCGGCCGGGGCGGCGCCGGTGCCCTTGGCGGTGCCCGAGCCGCCCGCCAGGCTTTCGCCGGCGCCGGCGAGCCCTTCGCCGACCTTGCCGAGCGGCTGCCCGAGGGTCTTTTCGAGTTCGGCGAGCGGCAGCTGCGGTGCTTCGGAGGCACCTTCGCCGCCCGTGGCTTCTTCGCCGCCGGCTGCTTCGCCGCCCGTGGCTTCTTCCGCGCCGCCGGCCGCTTCGGCCGGGCCGGGGATCGCGTTGGTGAGCAGCTTGAGGACGTCCTGCGGCGGGTGGACGTCGATCGCCAGCTTGGTGCCGTCGCGGGTGGTCAGGTACTGGTAGCCGTGCGGTTCGATCGTCTGGTCGTAGATCGAGGTGCTGGGCGGCGCCGGGCGCTGCGTGAGGACGGTCAGCGGTTCGGACTCCGGCCCGCCCGCGCCGACCCCGAGCCGGTAGCCGTTGCCCGGCGTCACTTCGCGGAACAGGATGCCGCCCAGTTCGTCGGCGCTCTTCGTCGCGAGCGCTTCGCCGCCGGGGCCGTAGAGCGTCACCTCGGCGCCCGGCGCGAGCCCGGTCGCGTAGACCTGTTCGACGCTGCCGCGCGCTTCGAAGGCGGCGCCCGGTTCCGCGGCGCCCGCCCGACCGGCCGCCGCGAAGATGAGAAGGAGGGCCAGGACGAGTGCCGACAATCCCACCGATCGCCGTCCCGGCCCCCCGCTGATGAGAGTTCCCGCTCCCCTCACGATGTCGGGATTACTACCACAAATTGTGTAACTGAAACCTCGATTTTTTTGTAGGGCTCACCGCCGAGGGCCGCCCAGGCGCATGAGAATCAGAAATCCGGCAGGACCAGGGAGCCGTCCTCGGCGAGGATGAAACCGGGGTTGTGGGCGATCTCCCAGAGGTGACCGTCGCGGTCGGCGAAGTAGCCCGCGTAGCCACCGTAGAAGGTCTCGGCGGCGGGTTTGGTGATCGTCGCCCCGGCCGCCCGAGCCGCCGCCAGCACCGCGTCGACCTCCTCCCGGGAGCGCACGTTCTGGGCCAGGGCGATGCCGCCGAAGCCACCGCCGCCCGGGTCCTCGACCCCGGCGTCGGCGGCCAGCTTCTCCCTGCCCCAGAGCACGACCGCGGACCCGCCCGCCTGCACGAAGACCGTCTCCTCGATCTCCTTGCAGCTCCAGCCGAGCGCCTCGTAGAAGCGCCGGGCCACCGCCAGGTCGGCGACGCCGAGGGTGATCAGGCTGACACGCTGCTCCACCGCGGCGATCCTAGATGTTTGATTCCACGACGCTCGGGCCGGGCCGCGGACCGGCTACGCGGGCACCGCCTCCACCCCGCGCTCCGCCAGCTTGCGGTCGAGCTCGACGATCCGGGCCGTGTCGAAGTAGAAGTCCTGCTGCTCGACCACCTTGAGCCAGCGGCAGCGGAGGACGAGCACCGTTTCGTTCTCGTACGCCCGGGTGCCGTCGGGGGCGTCGGCATGGTCGTCGAAGCGCACCCACAGGGTCAGCGCCCAGAGCGGCCCGCTGGTCGCCACCGACACGATCTCCCCCTGCAGGCCGGCGCCGGTGAAATTGCGCAGGAAGCGGTCCATCTGGGCCTTGCCGACCCAGTCGCCGGACCAGCGGTGCGGCCCCTCGTTGAAGTGGAGGACGAAGTCCTCGGCGTAGTTCTCGAGCAGGGCGGAGTGGTCGCCGGCGTTCAGCCGGGCCACCGGGCCGGAGAACCTGAGGACGAGGAGCCGCGGCAGCGCGGCGCGGGCGAGGAGGGCCAGGGCGGCGCCGGCCAGGAGGTTCAGGAGTTTCATCTCGGAGTCCCTTCTAGGTAGATCGCTCTAGTGAGGGGAGCGTACACTCCCGGCATGCCCAAAGCCACCTCGACCGCCACTCCGTCGCCCGACGCCGCCCCGTCGACCGACGCGGCCGCTCGACCGCCGACCCGCGAGCGCATCCTCTACGCCACCGCCGAGCTCTTCCGCCGCCAGGGCTACTCCGGCACCGGTCTGAAGCAGATCGTCGCCGCGGCGGATGCGCCGTTCGGCTCGCTCTACCACCACTTCCCGGGCGGCAAGCGGGAACTGGGCGAGGAGGTGATCCGTTCGGCGGGCGCCTTCTTCCAGGCCCTGGTGACCGCGGTGTACGACGGTGAGAAGACGCCCGAGGCCTCGATCCGCGCGGTCTTCGCCGGCGCCGCCGAGACGTTGGAGGCGACCGACTACGAGGACGCCTGCCCGATCGCGACCGTCGCCCTCGAGGTCTCGAGCACCGACGATCGCCTCCGGGCGGCGACCGCCGCGGTCTTCGAGCAGTGGACGGCGGCGCTCGCCGAGCGTCTGGGCGACCGCGCCAAGGCGCTCGCCGTGATCGCCGCCCTGGAGGGCGCCTTCGTCCTCTGCCGCGCCTCCCGCAGCACCGAGCCGATGCACGCCGCCGGCGCGATGGCAGCGGCGCTCAGTGCGGCCGGTGGATGACCAGGACCGAGCTTTCGAAGTGGGAGACGGTGGCGGCGGCGACCGACCCGGCCAGGTGGCCGAGCATGCCGCTGCGCTGGTGGGAGCCGATCACGATCAGGCCGCAGCGGTGCTCGTCGGCGACCTCGACCAGGCCCTTCCAGGTCGGGGCCGCCTCGACGGTCAGCGGGCGCGCCCGGAAGCCCGCGCGCTCGGCCAGCTCGGCGCCGGCGGCGGCGGTCTCCTTCGCCGCTGCCTCCACCTCGTTGGCCGCCGCCGCGTGCAGGTGACGGCCCTCGACCGGGACGAAGCCGACGTCGGCGGGCTGCCAGACGCAGACGACGAGCGCCTCGCGGCCGGGCGCCAGCTGGATGGCCGCCTGGTCGATCGCGTAGGCGGCGAGGTCGGAGCCGTCGTAGGCGAAGATCGCCGGCCCGGCCGCCTCGCAGGGCGCCGCGCCGGTCGCGTCGGTGTCGGCCATCTCAGTCGGCTCCTTGGGTCAGGGGACGTCCCCGGGTAGGCAGGTTGCGCAGGCGGGCCAGCAGCGGCGGCGAGTGGTAGGCGGCGCCCTCGCCGCCGAGGAAGCCCTCGACGTCCGGCGTTTCGGGACGGGCGCCGCCGAGGACGTAGAGCGCCACCGGGATCGCGCCGCCGAGGATCGCCAGGGCGAAGCCGATCCAAAGCGAGATCCCGACCCCGCGATCGAAGCCGCCGCTGACGTTCTCGGCGAAGTGGACGAAGATCGGCGCGATCATGAACGCCGCGACGGCGCGCATCAGCTCGACGATCGCGAAGACGCGCTGCAGGTTGGTGGCGCGCAGGGCGAAGCCCGCCGCGAACAGCGCCGGGGCGACGGTGGCGCCGAGGCCGATCCCGGTGAGCAGGGAGGCGAGCAGGGTCAGCCCTTCGCTGGACGGCACTTCGATTCGGAAGACCACGATCCCGGCAGCCAGGAAGCCCATGCCGGCAAGCGGCAGGAAGTGGAGCGAGCGCCGGTTGATGACGTAGCCGAGCGCGAAGGCGGTCAGCACCGCGCCGCCGAGCTCCGGCAGGTAGAGCAGGCCGAGGTGCAGCGGGCCGTACTTTTCGCCGAGCGCGGCGGCGGTGAGCGCGGTCGCCGAGACCGACGCGGCGGCGGCCAGCAGCGCCAGCACGATGCCGGCGACCGGGATCGTCGAGGTGAGCATGCTGCGGATCGTCAGCAGCGGGTTGGGAGCGAGGCACTGGTAGAGGATCAGCGCCACGATCACCGCGAGCCCGCCGACGAGCGGGATGATCGCGACCGGATCGAGGAAGGCGTGGCTGGTGAGCTGGGAGGCGCCGAAGAAGGCGGCGACGCAGCCGACCGCGGCGAGGCCGAGCGCCGGCAGGTCGCGCGGCGAGTCCGGGTCGGCGGGCGGGGCGTCCTCGAAGGTGAGGATCGCGAGGACGAGCGCCGCCACGGCGACCCCGGCGACGATCCAGAAGAGCGGCCGCCAGGCGTCGGCCTGGGCCTGCAGGCCGCCGATCGCCGGACCGGCGGCGACGGCGCCGAAGATGACCATGTTCATGATCATCGCCGTGGTCTTCAATTTGGCGATCGGGTAGCCGAGCGCCAGCGGCGGCACCGCGGCGATCAACAGCAGGCTGGTGCAGAGGCCCTGGAGGATGCGGCCGGCGATGAACACGCCGACGCTCGGGGCGGCCGCGGCGAGGATCGACCCGATCACGAGCACGATCGTGTAGAGCACCATCATCCGCCGCTGCGGGAAGTGCTGGGCGAGCGCCACGGCGAGCACGGTGCCGACGGCGTAGCCGGCGTTGGCGAGGCCGGAGCCGAGGCTCATGGTCTGGGCGCTGGCGTGGAGCTGTTCGCCGATGATCGGCGTGACCGCCTCCAGCGCCCCGGAGAGCGCGAGGTACGGGAGCAGCGCCATCAGCACCATCGCGGCGACGGCGGGGTAGCGACCTGCGAGCGGTCCCTGACGCATCAGCGGCCCTCGCCCTCAGGGTTGAAATCGGACAGGACGGTTCTCGTCATCTTCAGGTGATGTCTCCGGGTGAGCTGGGTATCGAAGGTCTAAACGGACATCGGTGTCCGTTGGGGGGAGGCCTGAGTGATATCACAAAAGCGGAGACATGCTCCGGTTCTTCCCCCGGATGTTCTGTCGATTTGGCCAAATCCGGCTCCTATGTGACGGAAGCACGGTTTCTCGGGTGCCCACGGGTCCCGCCCGCGGCGGCGGGGCCACGGGCGGGGCGCGGGTCGGTCGCCTACTGCCGATCTGGACAGAGCTGTCCGGTTGCTAGGGTTCCATCGCAATGTCGGTCGTGGCCCAGCCAGATCAGCTGCGCCGCGACGCGCGCAACAACCGCGAGGCGATCCTCGAGGCGGCCCGCGCCCTCTTCGCCGATTCGACCGACGTGGCGATGTGCCAGGTGGCGCGCCGGGCCGGGGTCGGCCAGGCGACCCTCTACCGGCACTTCCCCAGCCGCGGCGCCCTGGCCGCCGAGATCCTCGACGAGCACGTCGAACGGGTCGCGGCGCTGGCCGCCGAGCACGCGGGCGAGCCGGACGCCTTCTTCGTCCTGCTGCGCCGCCTGGTCGACGGGATGGTCAGCCTCTACGGCCTCGCCGCCCTCGCCCGCAACGACGCCGCCACGGACTCCCGGCTTCAGCAGGGCCGCGAGCGGATCGCCGCCCTGCTGAAGGTCCCGCTCCGCGACGCCAAGGCGGCCGGCACCCTGCGCCGCGACATCTCGGTCGACGACGTCTTCCTGCTGTTCGGGATGGCCCGCGGCGCGATGGAGGGCTGCGCCGACCCGGCCGCCCGCTCGGCCGTCGCCCACCGGGTGCTGGCGTTGATCCTGGGCGGCATCGAGCAGCCGACGGCCGGCTGACCGCGCTCCGGGGGCGGGCGTGGCCCGCTCGGTTGCAGTCGTCGTTGCGTCGGACATAGAGGTCGTCTCGCCGTATCGCGGTCGCCGGCTCGATTCCCCTTCACACCGCCGATTGCGCCGCCGCGAGACGACCGGCGACGGGGTCGGGCCCGGCGCCGGTCGCGTGCGGGGGCGGCGGAAAACCGCGCGACCTAGATCAGGTTGATCGCCTTGCGGGCCGCGTTGAGGACGACCTTCGGCAGCGGCGCGAAGTCGAGCGCGGCGCCGTAGGACTGGCCCTTGGTGATGTCGTAGCGCAGGAACTGCTTGAGGAACTGCGCCTGCGGGGCGTGGCGGGGGACGATCGCGTAGGTGAACGTCGAGATCGGGTAGGCCCGCTTCGCCCGCTTCGGCGGGTCGACGATGCTGATCCCGCGGTTCGGCTTCGCCTTGCGGACGACGGCGGCCGCTTCCTCGATGTTCTTGAGGTTCGGCTGCTCGTAGTTGCCCGCGTTGTTCTGGACGGCGGCGGCCGGCAGGCCGGCTGCGATCAGGTAGGACGCCGAGATGTAGCCGATCGCGCCCTTGGTCTTCACCACGGTCGAGGTGACGCCGGAGTTGCCCTTGGCGCCGACGCCGGCCTTGAAGCCGACGCTCGTCGCGTAACCGACTTCGTGCTTCCAGGCGGGGCTGATCTTCGACAGGTAGTTGGTGAAGGCGTAGGTGTCACCGGAGCCGTCGCTGCGGAACACCGGGGTGATGCGCAGGTTCGGCAGGTGGGCCTTCGGGTTGGCCTTCTTGATCTTCGGGTCGTTCCACTTCGTGATGTTGCCGAAGTAGATGCCGGCGATGATGTGACCGGTCAGGTTCAGCTTCTTGACACCGGGGACGTTGAAGCCGATGCCGGTCGCCGAGAGGGCCCAGGGCACGGTCACGCAGCCGTTGCAGCCCGCGGCCTGTTCGGGGGTCATCGGGGCATCGGAGGCACCGAAGTCGACGGTGCGGTTGGAGATCTGCTTGATCCCTTCGCCGGAGCCGACCGAGGCGTACTTGACCGGGATGCCGTCCCGGATTTCGAAGCCGTTGATCCAGTTGTTCATCAACGGGGCCACCAGCGTCGAGCCGGCGCCGGCGAGGCCGGCGGCGGAGGCGCTCGCGGTCGCCACCCCGGCCAGCGACCCCAGACAGCACGCGGCCAGGACCATCACGGATACCACTCTTTTGCGAAGCAAGGCGTTCCTTCCATCGAGATTGCAGATGTGACTGGTGCCGGAGACGCGCTCCGGTTGCCGCCACCGTCGCCCGCGAGGCCCGTCGCCCTGTAACGCGGATGTGAAGCGCCCCCCGACCGGGGCGGCGAATGTCAGTGGTCTGACGGTTTCGGCGGCTCGGCGGCGAGCAGCGGCAGGCTGATGGTCACCGTCGACCCCGCGGCCCGGGCGCGACCGCCGTGTCGCTCGGCGGTGGCGCGGACGATCGAGAGGCCGAGACCCGAGCCGGGGGCGCGGGCGCCCTCACCGCGCCAGAAGCGGCCGAAGGCGGCCTCCTCGGTCCCCGGTGGAAAGCCCGACCCGGCGTCGGTCACCGAGACCTCCGCCTCTCTCCCCTCCCGCCGCAGCCGCAGCCGCACCTCGCCGCCCGGCGGCCCGTGGCGGGCGGCGTTGTCGAGCAGGTTGTCGATCGCCCGGGCGAGGGCGTCGGGCTCGCCGCTCACCGCCAGCGGCTCCTCGATCTCCACCGCCACGCCCTCGCGCCCCGCCGCCGCGGTCCGCACCAGCTCGTCCAGCTGCACCCGGACGGGGCGGCGCTCGGCGCCCGACTGGCGCTCCAGCGCCAGCAGGTCCTCGACCAGCCGGCCGAGCCTCAGCGCGTCGGCTTCGAGGTCGGCGATCACCTCCGGGTCGGCGCCGTGGCGGGCGACGTACTCGACGTTGCCGCGCAGGCTGGTGAGCGGCGTGCGCAGCTCGTGGCTGGCGTCGGCGAGCAGCCGCCGTTCGCGCTCGCGGGAGGCGGCCAGCGCCTCCAGCATCCCGTTCAGGGTCGCGGCGAGCTCGGCCACCTCGGCCGGGCCGAGCGGCTCGGCGAGACGGGCGCCGGGGTCCTCCGTGCGGGCGATCGTCGCCGCCGAGGAGGAGAGGTCGCGCAGCGGCCGGGTGCCGCGGCGGGTGAGGAAGGTAGCCAGGGCGCCGCCGACCAGCACGGCGCCGAGGCCGCAGACGAGCAGCAGCAGGCCGAGCCGGTGCTCGGTGTCTTCGATGTCGGCGGTGCTGGCGGCGACCAGGACGACGCCGCCTGCCGCGGGCCCGCCGGCGTCGGCGATCGGCGCCGCGAAGAGGCGGATCGATTCGCTGCCCAGCTCGGCGTCGGCGAAGCCGGTGCGGCCGCGGCGCGCCGCCCGCTGCGCGGCGGTCGGCGGCAGCAGCTTCGCGCCCAGCGAGAGCGAGCGGGCGACGATCGCCCCTTCGCGGTCGAGCACCTCGACGCTCAGCTGTCGGCCGGAGACCGGCGATTCCAGCGCCCCCGGCGAGCGCAGCAGGGCGGGCGCCGAGACCGCCAGCCGCGCCACGTCGCCGGCCCGGCGCCGCAGGCTGTCGTCGAGCGAGGCGTGCATCCGGTCGCTGACCACGATCCGTGCCGCCACTCCGAAGACGAGCACGGCGAGGGCGACCGCGGCGACCGAGGCGATCGCCAGGCGGAAGCTGAGGCTGCGTCCCCTCACGCGGCGAGTATGAAGCCGACCCCCCGCACCGTCCGGATCGCCTCCGGGTCGCCGAGCTTGCGCCGCAGCCGGGTGACGTAGCGGTCGACGATGTTGGCGGTCGCGGCGCCGCCCCAGATCGCCTCGATCGCCGCGTCGCGGGAGAGGACGGCGCGGGGGTCGCGCAGCAGCAGCTCGAGCAGCTGGGCCTCGCGCGCGGTCAGCTGCAGCGGCGGCCCGGCGCCGTTGGTCACCGTGCCGGTCGCCGTGTCGAGGACGATCGAGCCGTGGGCGAGCCGCCCGGAGCGGTCCGAGCCGCGCCGGGTGAGCGCCCGCAGCCGCGCCACCACCTCGTCGATCGCGAACGGCTTGACCACGTAGTCGTCGGCGCCCGCCTCGAGGCCGCGCACCCGGTCCTCCACCGCGTCGCGCGCGGTCAGCATCAGGACGCCGCCGGTGAGCCCCTTGGCGCGCAGCCGCCGGCAGGTCTCGAGGCCGTCGAGCCCGGGCATCGCGACGTCGAGGACGACCAGGTCGGGCGTTTCCGCCTCGGCCGCCGCCAGTGCCGCGCCGCCGTCGGCGGCCCCGGTCACCTCATACCCCACCGCCCCCAGGTGCCGCTCCAGCATCCGCCGCACCGCCACGTCGTCCTCCACCACCAGGACCCGCTCCGCCATCACCACCCCCCGCCCCGACCCCTCGACGTCATGCATCGAGGCGGCGCGCTAGTCACCGGCGACGTCGCGGCGCAGGAAAACCAGCGTCGCGGCGATCAGGGCGGGGAACGCGTAGAGGGCGCAGACCCAGAGGGCGCGGATCACCGGGCTCCAGTCGATCGGCGAGCGCAGGAAGCCCTGCCAGGCGTTGAACTGGGTGCTCAGCAGGTAGGGATGGACGGCGCCGAGGCCGGGCAGGATCCCGATCAGCTGGACCAGCAGCGAGAACATCAGGGTGCCGACGATCGCCGCGGCGCTGTTGCGGAAGACGGTCGAGAAGAGGAGGCCGATCGAGGCGATCGCCAGGATCGGCACCAGGTAGAAGAGCAGGCTGAGGCCGACCAGGCCCAGCCCTTCGTTGGCCGAGACGGTGGTCCCGGAGAGGCTGACGATCGAGTTGAAGCCGGAGGCGAGGATCCCGGCCCCGAGCGCCACGGCGCCGGTGAGGGCGATCGCCGCGATCGCGTAGGTGAAGGCGGCGAGCGTCTTGCCCGCGAACACCTGGTGGCGCTCCACCGAGCGGGTGAGGATCGTCTTCAGGGTGTCGTGGCGGTCCTCGGCGGCGACGATGTCCCCGGCCACCAGGGCGGTGATCAGCGGGAACATCCAGACCGAGCCGAACAGCAGCAGGACGAGCGGCACCGCGAGCCCGGTGTCGTGCAGGTAGCGGCCGAAGGCGACGTCGTTGGGCTGGCCGCTCTGGGTGACCAGCGCGACGACGAAGATGATCGGCACGATCGCCGCCGCGCCGAGGCCCAGGTAGGTGCGCTTCTGGGCGCGCAGCTTGCGCAGCTCCCAGCGATAGATGGTCAGCACGCCGGGGTTCACGCCGCCCCCAGCGCCCCGGCGGGCGCCGGCGCCCCGGCCCCGACGACGCCGTCGCCCTCGGTGAGGCTGAAGAAGAGGTCCTCGAGGGTGGCGTGGCGGGGGCTCATCTCACGGATCAGCGCCCCGGACTCGGTCAGCGCCAGCGACAGCGCGCTCACCGCGTCCTCGCCGGTCGCCTTGAAGGTGAGGCCGCCCTCGCCCCGCGCGCGCACGTCGGTGATCCCGGCCTGGGCCTCGGCGACACGGCGGGCGATGCCGTCCTCGGTGGTGCGCAGCACGTAGTCTTCGCCCGCCTGGGCGCGCAGGTCGGCGAGCGACCCTTGGTAGACGACCCGCCCCGAGCGGACGATCGCCACCCGGTTGCAGAGTTCTTCCACCTCGGCCAGCAGGTGGCTGGAGAGCAGCACGGTCATCCCCGAGGCCGAGAGGCGGCGGATCAGGTCGCGCATGTCGCGCATCCCCCCCGGGTCGAGGCCGGTCGCGGGCTCGTCGAGCATCAGCAGGCGCGGCTCGCGCAGCAGCGCGCCGGCGATCCCGAGCCGCTGGCGCATGCCGTGCGAGTAGCCGCCGACCCGGTCCTTGGCGCGGTCGGCGAGGCCGACCGTCTCCAGCGACTCCTCGATCCGCGCCGCGGCGTCGCCGCCGTCGAGCGCGGCGAACAGGCGCAGGTTCTCGCGGCCGCTCAGGTACGGGTAGAAGGACGGCGCTTCGACGAAGCCGGCGACGCCCTCGAGCGCCTTGACGCTCAGCTGCGGGTCGCGGCCGAAGACGCGCACCGAGCCCTCGCTCGGGCGGATCAGCCCGAGCATCATCCGTAGCGAGGTCGTCTTGCCGGCGCCGTTGGGGCCGAGGTAGCCGAAGACGTCGCCGGGCTCGACCGTCAGGTCGACGTGGTCGACCGCGACCAGCTCGCCGTAACGCTTGACCAGCCCGCGGACCTCGATCGGCGGCGCCGCCTCGGGCGCCGCCGGCTCCGGCGAGGGCATCGGCTCCGGCACCGGGCGGGGCCTCCTCAGAGGCCCCGCGCCGCCGCCTCGACCGCGGCGGGCGGCACCGAGCCGACCACCGCGTAGTCGACGCCGCCGCGGCTGAACCAGAGCGCCGAGCCGAGCGCCGTGTCGAGCTCTTCGCCCTTGACGCCGCCGATCGCCACCTGCGGCAGGCCGAGTTCTTCGGCGCCGCCCTTGGTGCCGGCGCCTTCTTCGGGCGAGCTCTTGGACTCGATCACGGCGATCCCGCCGAGGCCCTTGCCGTAGGTGACGAGCGCCGCGGTGTGACCGTCGACTTCGATCCCGCGCACCTCCGACTGCGGCAGGCCCGCGAGCGAGGAGGGCGCCGAGAGCGGGAAGTCGACCGCCGCTTCGACGGCGGGCGCGCCGACCGTTTCGGTGGCCTTCCCCTTCGGGCCCTGCAGTTCGGACGGCGAGAGGTTGACGACTTTGGCTTCCGCGGGCGGGGAGATTTCGAACACCGATTCCGGCACCGCTTCGAAGCTCACCCCGGTCGCCTCCAGTTCGAGCACCGGCGAGGAGTTTTCCGCCGCGTACACGGCGCCGCGCAGTGGGATGCCGTTGGCGGCGTCCCAGGAGAGCTCGACCCGGCCGAGGAGGCCGCCGTCGTGGCTCGGCGCGGCCCGCAGCGTGTAGGTCGCGAGGCCGGCGACGTCGGAGGGGATCGCGCCGCTCAGGTCGACGTGCTTTTCGGCCTTTTCGATCCCTTCCTGGATCTTCGCGGTCGACGGCACTTCGTCTTCGGTGCCTTCCTTGCCCTTGGCGTCGCCCTTTTCTTCGGGCAGCGTGCCTTCGTAGACGGTTTCGGAGGTGCCGTCGTAGACCTGGAAGTGGCGGCCTTCGATCAGCACCTGGCTGTCGTTGCCGCTTTCTTCGGCCTGCAGCTCGAGGCGCAGCTTGCCTTCACCGGCCGGCGACGCCCAGAGGCGCCCGGTGGCGCCCGCCAGGATCGGGTCTTTGCCTTCCAGGCTGGAGGCGTCGATGAGGTTGTTGGTGAAGTGGATCTGGGCGCTGATCCCGGGCACCGTCGGCGCTTCGAGCGCGTCGTGGACGGCGTTGGCCAGCGGCTTGGCGGGCGGCTTCGGACCACCGCCCGAGGTGGCGAGCGCGACGGTGGTGCCGCCGATCACCAGCACCAGGGCGAGGGTGCAGATGGCGAGCAGACGGCGGGTCGAGATGCGGCGAAGAAAGGTCAAGGCGGCCTCCTATGAAGCTTGGGACACCTTCGAGCGTAGGCACGCTCCTTGAAAGAACTCTGACAGTTCGCCGTCCTCGGCCTTTCAGGCCAGCCGGAACCAGAGGTTGGTGGCACTCGGTTCGGGCGTCACCGAGATCGGTTCGAGCCGGACTTCGGCGCCGCCTGCGACCGTGAGCATCGGCACGCCGTCGCCGAGCATGACCGGCGCGACCGCCATCAGGATCTCGTCGAGCGCGCCGAGCTCGATGCACTGGCGGGCGATGTCGGCCCCGAGCACGTTGACGTAGCGCTCTCCGGCGGCCTCCCGCGCCATCGCGATCGCCCGCTCGAGGTCCTCGACGAAGAACAGGTGGGGTGGCCGGTCGGCCGCCGGGGCGTGGGTGACGACGAACTCGGGTCCGTGCCAGCGACCGGCGAAGGCCCCTTCCTCGTCGGTTCCCCGGTTCGGGTCGTCGCCGCCGTGCGTCTTGGCGCCAACCAACAGGGCGCCGATCCGCGGGAGCAGCTCGTCGACCTCACGGTTCTCGCCCGCGAGCCCGCCCAGCCACTGCATGTCTCCGCCGGGCCCGGCGATGAAGCCGTCCAGGGAGCAGGTCGCCGAGTAGAGCAGCTTCGCCATCGCCTGCAACCTTAGGCGCCCGGCTCGGGAGCCGTGCCCCCGCCGCCGGTTCGCGGCGGGGGCTCGCGCGGGCCCGTGTCGCGGGCCGCGCCGGCGCTACCAGTGCGTCGGGAGCCGGTTGAACACGTCGGTCCCGAAGGCCTGGAGGCCTTCCTGGGCGGCGAAGCCGAGGTGGCCGTGGCCGTCGGCGCCGCCGTGGTCGATGCCGAGCAGGTTCTCGTAGCTGCGCAGCGCCGAGTAGTGGTTGTAGGGCGTGGTGTCGACGCTGCCGGGGGTGATCCAGCGCGAGTTCAGGAGCAGGGCGCCGATCTTGCCGCCACCCGGGTACTGGCCGGCTTCGGTCGGTTTTTCGACCCCGAACAGCGAGAGGATCGCGGAGTAGCCCGGCCAGGCCCAGCTGGGCCCGGGGCGCTCGCCGCAGCAGGCCGCCGCGCCTTCGGCGGTGGTCATCGAGCCGGCCTCGTCGGAGGTGATGACGATCAGCATCTTGCCCGAGCGGTAGGCGGGCGAGCTCATCACCATCGGCATCCAGTGCTTCAGCCACGAGTCGGCGCCGACCAAGCCGCCTTCGTGGGTGCCTTCGGTGTTGACCCCGGCGCATTTGGCGTCGTGGCCGTCGTTGCAGAGGTTCGGCGTCACGAAGGAGAAGCGCGGCGTCGTCCATTCGTGGGCGAGGTCCTGGGCCAGGTGGCCGGAGAACACGTCGGAGCCGTTCGGCCCGGCGCCGACCTGGACGCTGCCGAGCGGCACCACGTTGGCGTCGCAGAGCTTCTTGTTGTCGATGATCGAGTGGAAGTAGATGAACGGGTTGTGCCGATCGGCGTACTGGTCGACTTCGGTGGCGCTGTTGGTGACGTCGACTTCGCCGATTTCGGGGTGGGCGCAGTCGGTGCCGCCGAGTGGGTCCGTTTCACCGTGATCGCGGGACGGCGTGTTGCCCATGTCTTCGGCGTACTCACGCCACTGGGCCACGCCGGTGTAGGGGTTCGGCGGGTACATTTCGTCGAGCTGATTGCCGATCGTCTGCACCGAGGCGGGGTAGACGCAGCCCTTGCCTTCGACCTGGCCGGGGTAGGTCTGCTGGTCGGCGGCCAGGGTTCCCGGCGTCACGTCTTCGAAGCTGCCGGCGAACGTTTCGAAGTTGGAGATGCAGTCGGAGCCGCTCACTTCGTTGGGCGCCTGGCCGGAGACCTGGGCCAGGTAGTTGTCGGCGCTGACGTGGCCGATCCCGTAATAGTTTTCGAGCAGCTCGCCGCCCGGGACCAGCGTTTCGTTGAGGTAGTGGGCGGGCGATTCGGAGCCGAAGGTCGCGACCTCGTCCTCGTTCTCGAGGTCGATCACCATGATGTGTTCGATCGAACCGGTCGGCAGCGGCGATTCGCCGTTCTCGTGATGGCCGCCGGGGCCGTGGCCACCGCCGTGGTTCCAATCGCCGCCGTGGTTCCAGCCACCGCCATGGTTCCAGCCGCCGCCGTGGTTTCGGTCGCCGCCTCCGTGGCCGCCGCCGTGCCATGCGGGCGGGTGATGGCCGTGGTCGCGATGATCGCCGTGCCCGTGATGCGGAGAGCGGACGGGACGGTGGCGAGAGTCGTGGGCCGAGTGGGCATATGCGGCGCCCGCGAAGACGACCGCGAGCGCGGTCGTCAAGGCGAAAGCCAGGAACGGGATGCGGCGAACGAAGGACAAGTTCAGCTCCTCTTCGGGGGGGTGGTCTTGAGGCCGCCGAACCTTCGCCCGTCGTCCGGTGCCGCCTGTGAAAAGGCGTTAGAGACCCGGTGAAGATCCGGTGAACCCCCGGGGCCTCCGGCACGGTGCGCTAAACTCCATGCAAATGCATCTATCTTCGAAGGCGGGCCGAGACGGTCCGCGCCGACGGAGCGAGCGAAGGAGGGTCACATGCAGTTCGGAATCTTCTCGGTGAGCGACATCACCAGGGACCCGGTCTCCGGGACGACCCCCAGCGAGGCCGAGCGGATCGACGCCGTGGTGCAGATCGCCAGGAAGGCCGAGGAGGTCGGCCTCGACGTCTTCGCGATCGGCGAGCACCACAACCCGCCGTTCTTCTCCTCCGCGCCGACCACGCTGCTCGCCTACGTCGCCGCGGCGACCGAGCGGCTGATCGTCACCACCGCGACCACCCTGATCACCACCAACGACCCGGTGCGGATCGCCGAGGAGTACGCGATGCTCCAGCACCTGTCCAAGGGGCGGGTCGACCTGATGCTGGGCCGCGGCAACACGGCGCCGGTCTATCCCTGGTTCGGCCAGGACATCAACCAGGGCCTGCCGCTGGCGCTCGAGAACTACAACCTCCTGCATCGCCTGTGGCGCGAGGACGTGGTCGACTGGGAGGGCAATTTCCGCACCCCGCTCAGCGGCTTCACCTCCACCCCGCGCCCGCTCGACGACGTGCCGCCGTTCGTCTGGCACGGCTCGATCCGCACCCCGGAGATCGCCGAGCAGGCCGCCTTCTACGGCAACGGCTTCTTCGCCAACAACATCTTCTGGCCCGCCTCCCACTACCAGCGGCTGATCGGCTTCTACCGGCAGCGCTACGCCCACTACGGCCACGGCAGCGAGGCCGAGGCGGTCGTCGGCCTGGGCGGTCAGGCGTTCATCGCCCACAACTCCCAGGACGCGAAGCGGCAATTCCGGCCCTACTTCGACAACGCCCCGGTCTACGGGCACGGCCCCTCGATGGAGGACTTCATGGAGGCGACGCCGCTGGTCGTCGGCAGCCCCCAGGAGGTGATCGACAAGACCCTCACCTTCCGCGAGCTCTTCGGCGACTACCAGCGCCAGCTGTTCCTGATGGACCACGCCGGGCTGCCGCTGAAGACGGTGCTCGAGCAGCTGGAGCTGCTGGGCGGCGAGGTGGTGCCGGTGCTGCGCAAGGAGTTCGCGGCGAGGCGGGCGCCCGAGGCCCGCGCCGAAGCGCCGACCCACGCGAGCCTGGTGCGCGAGAAGTACGGCGACGGCCCGGCGCGCCAGCCGCGCCCCAACGCCAATCGCGGCGACAACCTGACCGGCACCTCGCCCTACCAGGACAGCGCCGCGGTCGAGGCCGCGGCCGCGGCCCGGGGCGACGGGACCGGCGCCGAGGAGCCGGCGGTCGAGGAGGCGGCCTGATGCCCGGCCGCTCGCGCCTTGCCAACGACGCCTGGGAAGCGCTGCTGACCGCGCACGCCGAGCTGATCAAGCACCTGGCGGCCGAAGACGTCTGGCACGAGGTGAGCATGCGCGAGTACGACGTCCTCTACACGCTCGCCAAGAGCGGCGAGCCGATCCGGCTCGGGGAGCTGAACCGGCGCGTCCTGCTCAGCCAGCCGGCGCTGTCGCGGATGGTCGACCGGCTGGTCGCGCGGGGCCTGGTTCGGCGTGACACCGACGCCGGCGACCGGCGCGGCGTCCTGCTCAGCCTCACCGAGGAGGGCCGCGCCCAGCAGCGCCGCACCGGCCGGCCACACGCGCTCGGCGTCGCCCGGGCGATGACCGCGGCGCTCGACGACGAGGAGCTCCGCCTGCTCGAGGGGCTCTGTCGCAAGCTGGCGGCGCGCTGCCCGACCGCGACCGTGGGGGCGGCCCGATGAGCGCCCCCGAGCGAGAGACCCTGAGCCTGGCCGTGGTCACCGCCGGGGCGAGTGACCCGTCCTCGACCGGCATGCTCGCCGGACGGCTCGCGGAGCGCACCGTCGCCGCGGCGACCCGCCGCGAGGTCGAGGTCACCGTCGCGACGATCGAGCTGCGCCCGCTGGCGGGCGAGATCGCCGCCGCGCTGACCTCCCAGATCATCGGGCCCGGCCTGCGGGCGGCGATCGAGACGCTCGGCCGCGCGGCCGGCGTGATCGCCGCGACGCCGATCTACAAGGCGGGGGTCAGCGGCCTCTTCAAGTCCTTCTTCGACGTCCTCGACAACGACCTGCTGATCGGCCGGCCGGTGGCGCCGGTCGCGACCGCGGGCACCGCCCGCCACGCGCTCGTCGTCGACGAGGGGATGCGGCCGCTGTTCGCCTACATGCGGATGTTGACCATCCCCACCTCGCTCTTCGCGGCGACCGAGGACTGGGGCGACACCGCCCTCGACCGACGGATCGACCGCGCCGCCACGGAGCTCCTCGCGCTGATGGAGAGCGGCTTCGCGGACCGGGTCAAGGAGGAGTCCTGGGGCAGCTACCAGCACGAGTACGGCAGCGCCGGCGGCACCGAACTGGCGATCGACCTCGACTCCGACCTGATGCGCCTCGCCGCCGGCGGCTACCCGCGGGCCGAGGACGGTCCGGCCGGCCCCGGCAATCCCTAGACAGCGGTCCCGCGGGGTTCCTTACCTGCCGTGTGGGGCAGGTAAGGAACCGGGCGGCGCGCCTCAGGGCACCTGGACGATGACCAGGCGGTTGCCGTCGACGTCGCGGAAGAAGAACATCGGCGGCACCGGGTCCCCCATCCGCATCACCTCGGCGTCGACGTCGACGCCCCGCTCGCGCAGCGCGGCGTGGTCGGCGTCGACGTCGGCGCTCTGAAAGGCGATCCGGCTCTCGATCCCGACCTCTTCGCCCTCCATCGGCCGCATCAGCGCGACCGCCGTCGCCGCTCCCGCCGGCGCCACTTCGACCCAGCGATCGCCATTGCCGAAGGGGCTGTCGCTCCTCTTCTCGAAGCCGAGCTTCTCGGTGTAGAACTCGATCGCCCGGTCCTGGTCGGCGACCGGGACCATCACGTTCGCGACCTGGCTGATCGTGGTCGCCGCCGCGGTGCTCTCGCTCATCTCGCTTCCTCCTATAGGTGAGTTGCCATCACCACGACAGACCGCCGGCGGGCCGAGAACTCATCGGTGGACGGCCCGGATCAGCTCGGCCCCATCCGCAGCGCCCCGTCGAGGCGGATCGTCTCGCCGTTGATCATCGGGTTGAGGCAGACGTGCTCGACCAGCGCCGCGTACTCGGCCGGGTCGCCGAGGCGGGCCGGGTAGGGGACGGACGCCCCCAGCGATTCACGCGCCGGAGCGGGCAGGCCGGCAAGCAGCGGCGTGTCGAAGAGGCCCGGGGCGATCGAGACCACACGCACCGCGCGATCTGCCAGCTCCCGCGCCACCGGCAGGGTCAGCCCGGCAACTCCCGCCTTCGAGGCGGCGTAGGCGACCTGGCCGATCTGACCCTCGAAGGCGGCGATCGAGGCGGTCGCGACGCAGACGCCGCGATCGCCGTCGGCGCCCGGCTCGGTGGCAACCATCGCCGCGGCGGCGCAGCGCAGCACGTTGATCGTCCCCAGCAGGTTGACCGCGAGCACCTTGGCGAAGTCCTCGAGCGGCGTCGGCTTCCCCTTGCGGACGAGTTTGGTCGGCGTGCCGATCCCGGCGCAGTCGACCGCGATGCGGAGGTCGCCGAGCTCGGTGGCGGCGGCGACCGCGTCCTCGACCGAACCGTCGTCGGTGACGTCGCAGGCGACCCAGGCGCCGCCTATCTCGTCGGCGAGCGCCGCGGCCCGCTCCGCCGCCAGGTCGGCGACCAGCACCTTGGCGCCACCCGCCGCGAGCCTGCGGGCCGTCGCCTCCCCGAGCCCCGAGGCGCCGCCGAACACCGCGGCGACCGAACCATCGATCTGCATCCGTCCTCCCGTCTTTCGCTCAGCCCGACCGGGCGAGGTGCCTGGCGATCACCAGGCGCTGGATCTGGTTGGTCCCCTCGAAGATCTGCATCACCTTGGCCTCGCGCATGTGGCGCTCGACCGGGAACTCCTTGGTGTAGCCGAAGCCGCCGAGGACCTGCACGGCGTCGGTGGTCACCTTCATCGCCGCGTCGGTGGCGATGAGCTTGGCGACCGAGGCCTGGCGCGAGAAGGGCAGGCCGCGGTCGCGGCGGCGGGCCGCCTCCAGGGTCACCGCCCGGGCGGATTCCACCGCGGCGGCCATGTCGGCGAGCAGGAAGCCGAGGCCCTGGTGCTCGATGATCGGGCGGCCGAAGGTCTGGCGCTCCTTGGCGTAGGCGACGGCGGCGTCGAGGGAGCCCTGGGCCAGGCCGGTGGCCACCGCGGCGATCCCGAGGCGGCCGGAGTCGAGCGCCCGCAGGGCGATGGCGAGGCCCTCGCCCTCGCCGCCGAGGAGGCGATCGGCCTCCAGGCGCACGCCGTCGAAGTCGAGGGTCGCGGTGGTCGAGCCGGTGAGGCCCATCTTGCGCTCCGGGGCCTGCGCGGCGAGGCCCGGCGCCTCCCCGGGGGCGAGGAAGCAGCTGATCCCCCGCGAGCGCTCCTCGGAGGTGCGGGCGAAGAGGGTGTAGAAGTCGGCCTCGCCGCCGTGGGTGACCCAGGCCTTGGAACCGGTGACGCTCCAGGCGGCGTCCTCGCCCTCCCCCTCGCGCACGGCGCGGGTGCGCATCGCCGCCGGGTCCGATCCGGCCTCGGCCTCCGAGAGGCAGTAGCCGCCGAGCAGGGTGCCGCCCAGCATCTCCCCCAGCCACCGCTCCCGCTGCGCGTCGGTGCCCCAGGTGGCGAGCGGATAGCAGGACATCACGTGGACGCTCACCCCGACGCCGACGCTCGCCCAGACGGCGGCGATCTCCTCGAGCGCCTGCAGGTAGACCTCATACGGCTGCCCGGCCCCACCCACCTCCTCGGGATAGGGCATGCCGAGGAAGCCGAGCTCCCCCAGGGTGCGGAAGGCATCGCGCGGGAAGGCGGCGCCCTCCTCGGCCTCGGCGGCGCGGGGGGCGAGCTGCTCGGTGGCGACGGCGCGGGCGAGGGAGACGATCTCCTCGGCCTCGGGGGTCGGCAGGTTGCGGTCGGCCGGCACCGGTCGATCCTATGCGCCGGCGGCCCGAGGCCCTCCGGTCCGGCGGCCAGGCTCAGTTGGAGCGATAGAAGACGCAGCGGTAGCCGAGCGTCGTCGAGGTCGCGGTGCCCCGGGCCGACTCGTCGGTGGTGAGGACCACCTCTTCGGATTCCCCGTTGATGCCGGTCACGTCACCGGACCAGGTCTGTCCGGTGACCTGGATGCCGGGGCGCAGGACGAAGGCGATCAGTTCGCTGATCGTCGGCAGGCGGCCGCCTGCTTCGCCGCATTCGTGGACGGCCACCAGCCACAGCCGGGCGGGGCGGGTCGTCTCGTCCCAGCACATGCCGCCGTAGAGTTCGGTGCCGGCGGGGCAGGACACGGTCAGCGCGGACGCCGTCTTGCCGCCCACGGCTTCGGCTTCCGCGGCGAGGGTCGCCCGGTCGGCCAGACCCGCGTGACCGGCGTTCTGCGAGTTGTCGGCTTCGGCGGCGTGCCTGGCGTTGTCGGCTTCGTTGGCGTGCTTGGCGGTGTCGGCTTCGGCGGCGTGCTTGGCGTTGTCGGCTTCGTTGGCGTGCGTCGCCGTGCCGGCGCTGTCGGCCTTGCCCGCGCTGGTCGCGGTCTGCGCCGTCTGCGCGGACGGCACCGTCCCCAGGGTGGAGAGATCGAGCGCGCTGCCGTCGATCGAGCCTTCGTGGATCTGGGTGCCGGTGATCGTGCCGTTCTTGATCTGCCGCGCGTTGATCGTGTGGTTCTTCAGCTTGCCGCCGCCGATCGACTTGGTGGCGATGTTGTTGCCGTTGATCTTGCTGCCGGCGTATGCCGCGCCGCCGAGGGCGAAGAACAGGGCGAGGAGGGCGATCGCGTTGCTGAAGGTCAGATGGCGGAGGAATCGCATAGCCCGACCATCGGCACCGCACGCGCTCCGCTTGAGCGCCGGCCGGGAGCCGGCCGCTGGGGCGAGCGATTCCAAGCGCCGGTGGCGACCGGCGGAGGGGCGGGTCGACGGTCCGATCGACCTCCCGGCGGGAGGGTCGACGGGTGATCGACCGTCTCAGGCGGTGGCGAAGCGGCCGAGGGTGCGCTCGGGGCGGACGTCGCCGACCCGTTCGCGGAAGATGCGGAAGTAGGCGAGCTCCTCGCGGGTGCGCAGCGGCGGGTCGACGACCTTGCGTTCGGCCTCCAGCTCCGCCGCGGTGATCGATTCGGCGAAGGTGTCGGTGAGGACGCCGGCGGCGCCGCTGCCGTCGCCGAACTGCGACTTGTCGCGCCACAGCAGCTCCGCGGGCAGCCAGCCCTCGAAGGCGGCGCGCAGCAGCTGCTTCTCGGGCGCCGACCCACAGGAGAGCTTCCAGGCCGCCGGGATCGCGAGCGCGTGCTCGATCACCTCGCGGTCGAGGAAGGGGACGCGCGCCTCGAGGCCGTGCGCCATCGTCACCCGGTCGCAGCGCTGCAGGTTGAGGTTGTGGAGACCCTCGACGCTGCGCACCAGCTCGGCGTGCAGCTCGTCCGGGTCCGCGTAGGCGCGCATGTACTCATAGCCGGCGAACAGCTCGTCGGCGCCCTCGCCGGTCAGCACGACCTTGACGTGTTCGGCGGTCATCTCGGCCAGCATGTGGTTGGGCACGGCGCTGCGCACCAGTGAGGGGTCGAACGCCTCGATCGAGCCGATCACCTCGGGCAGCCGCTCGGTCGCCTCGGCGGCGTTGTAGGTGCGCTCGTGGTGCTCGGTGCCGAGGAACTCGGCGGCGGCGCGCGCCGCCAGCAGGTCGGGGGAGCCGGCGACGCCGACCGCGAACGTCTTCAGCCGCTCGCCGTGGCGGGCGAGGTAGCGGGCGGCGATCGCCGCGACCAGGGTCGAGTCGAGGCCGCCGGAGAGGAAGACGCCGACCGGGACGTCGCCCATCATCTGGCGCTCGACCGCGTCGACCAGGACCAGCCGGGTGCGGACCAGGGCGTCGGCGGGCACGTCGACGGGGGCGATGTCGCTCGGCGCGGTCGTCCGCAGGGCGCTGGAGACGGGCGGCGCGAACTGGACCGCGCCGGTCGCCGCGGTCCAATAGAAGCCGGGCGGGAAGACCTCGATCCGGCTGCGCAGATGCGGCTCGAAGGCGGCCATCTCGGAGGCGAAGACGGCGCCGCCGCCCTCCGGCCTCGCCCAGTAGAGCGGCTTGATCCCGACCGGGTCGCGGGCGGCGAGGAAGTCGTCGGGTCCGCTGCCCATCGCGAAGGCGAACATCCCGTTCAGCTCGGCGAGGCCCTCGGGGCCCTCGCGCTCGACCACGTGCAGGGCGACCTCGTTGTCGGAGGAGGTGCGGAAGCTGTCGTCGCCGAGCCGGCTGCGCAGCGCCGAGTGGTTGTAGATCTCGCCGTTGCCGACGAAGCGGAGCTCCTCGTTGGAGCCGGTCAGCGGCTGGTGGCCGCCGCTGACGTCGACGATCGAGAGCCGCCGGTGCCCCAGCCAGGCGCCGTCGAGCCGCGCTTCACCGAGATCGTCGGGGCCGCGATGGGCGATTCGTTCGAGCATGCGCCGTCCCGCCGCGGGGTCCGTCGCGCCGAGCTGGGCAGCGATTCCACACATCTGTGGTGACCTACGTTAGGCGATCGGGCACCCGGGCTCAGGCGAGTGCCGGGTTGGGAGCGGGCGTCGCGAGGGGCTCGGGCAGCGGCTCCGGGAGGACCCGCGGGCGGGCGGGCCGCGGCGCCGCCGGGGCCGGGCGGTCGACCCGGTAGGTGTCCGTGGCCCGGTCCTCGAGGTGGGAGATCGTCGCCCGGGAAGCGGCGATTTCGCTGCGCGGGGCGACCTCCGCCACGGCGTTTCCGGCGCGGCCGCCGGTGCGGGCGAGCACGTCGCCGTCGGGGCCGACGACCTTGGCCTGACCGAAGAAGCGCAGCGACCCGATCCGGCCGGTCAGGTTCGACGACACCCAGACGACCTGGTTCTCCAGCGCCCGCGCCTCGTCGAGCAGGTTGAAGTGACGGGTCTGGCGGTCGGCGGCGATCCGCCGCGCCGGGTTGCGCCGACAGAGCGGCCAGGCCGACATCGAGGCGATCACCTCGGCGCCGTCGAGCGCCAGCGTGCGGGCCGCCTCGGGGAAGATCTTGTCGTAGCAGATCAGCATCCCGACCCGGCCGATCGGGGTGTCGAAGGCGGCGAAGGAGTCGCCGGGCGCGAACGCTTCGATCTCGGCCGGCGGCAGGTGGACCTTGCGGTGGTGGCCGAGCACGCCGTCGCCGCTGACGCAGACCGCGCTCGAGTACGGCCGGCCGGGGCCGCGCTCGGTGAATCCCGCGCACACCACGACATCGTCGGCGATCTCGCAGAGCCGCGCGATCTCCGGGCCGTCGAGGTCGAGTGGCGCGGCCGTCCGCCCCGCCGGGTCGAGGTAGCCGCCCAGCGCGGTCTCCGGCAGGACCACCATCGCGGCGCCGTCGGAGCGGGCCGAGCCGACCGCCTTCTCGATCCGCGCCAGCGCCCCCGGCCCGCGTCCGCCGAAGGCCCCTGCGACCGCCGCGAACGTGTGGTTGTGCCTGCTCATGGCGGGATTATGCGCCCGCCGGAGAGGCCCCGCCTCCGCCGAATGTCCAAACATCGCCCGCCCGAGTTGGACGCAGGGAGAGTGTGGGTCCGGCGCGTCGCCGCAGCGGTCTAGGCTCCCCGCGGGCGCCCCGGCGGCGCCCCCACATCGGAGGTGGAGCGGGGCATGAACATCAGGGCGGGGCTCGGCGTGCTGCGGGAACGCAACTTCGCGCTGCTCTACGGGGCGCGGACGGTGTCCCTGATCGGCGACGGCATCACGCCGGTGGCGCTCGCCTTCGCGGTGCTCGGGCTGACCGGGTCGACGACCGACCTCGGCGTCGTCCTCGCCGCCCGCAGCCTCGCCATCGTCGCCTCGATCCTGTTCGGCGGGGTCTGGGCGGACCGCCTCTCCCCCCGCCTCGCGATGCTCGCCGCCGACCTCGCCCGGACGCTGGCGATGGGCGCGATGGGCGCGCTGCTCCTCGCCGGGACCGCCCAGGTCTGGCAGCTGGCCGGCCTCTACGCGATCCAGGGCCTGGGGACGGCGCTCTTCCTCCCCGCCTCGAACGCGATCGTCCCCGCGATCCTCCCGGCCGCGCGACTGCAGGACGCCAACGCCCTGCTCAGCCTCTCCAAATCGGCCGGGCAGATCGCCGGCCCGGCCCTGGCGGGCCTCTTCCTGGCGCTCGGCTCCCCGGGCGACGCGCTCCTCCTCGACGCGGCAACCTTCGCGATCAGCGCCGCCTTCCTCGCCCGGATCGTCGCCCGCCCGCGGCGCCCGGCGATCACCACCGCCACCTTCGTCGACGACCTGCGCGAGGGCTGGGCGGAGTTCTCCTCGCGCACCTGGCTCTGGGTCTGCGTGGCGGCCGCGGCGCTCTCCAACGCGATCTTCTTCCCCGCCTTCCAGGTGCTCGGCCCGACCGTCGCCGCGCGCTCGCTGGGCGGCTCGGGCGCCTGGGCGCTGATCGCCGCGGCGTTCGGGGCCGGCGCCGTCGTCGGCGGCGCGGTCGCGATCTCCGCCCGGGTCCACCGCATCCTCCTGGTCGCCGAGGCGGCCGTCCTCACGCTGATCGTGCCCCTGGTCCTGCTCGCGGCAGGCGTCACCGCGTTCGCGGTCGCCGCCGGTGCGTTCGCCGCCGGGCTCGGGCTCAGCGTCGCCGGGGTCCTGTACGAGACCGCCACCCAGCAACACATCCCGACCGCGGCGCTGGCCCGCGTCAGCGCCTACGACTGGTTCGGCTCGCTGGCGATCGAGCCGCTCGGCTTCGCCCTGATCGGCGCGCTCGCGGCCGGGGTCGGGGTCGCGACCGTCCTCTGGGCGGGCGCGGCCCTGCTGCTGGCGATCCAGTCGACGGTGCTCCTGGTGCCGAGCGTGCGCGGGCTCAGGTCGACGGCCTGGCCGGACCCGGGCACGATGCCCGAGCCGCCGGTCGGGGCGGGCGACTGAGGGCGCCAGGCTGAAGCCTTTTTGTCGTCAGGGCGCCAAAAAGCTTCAGCCGAGGAGGTCGACCGCGCGGAGGTGGAACGCCGCCATCTCTTCGATGTCGGCGACTGCGATCGACTCGTCGTCGGCATGGGCGGCGTCGGAGTAGGCGGCGGCGTCGGTGTGGAAGACCGGCGCGAATCCGTAGGCGACGGTGTCGCGGTGGGTGCGCACCCAGTGCGAGTCGGTGAAGCCGGTGTTGATGATCGGCAGCAGCAGGGCGCCGGGCAGGCGCTCCTCGACGTAGCGCGCGATCACCTCATACAGCGGCGTGTCGGTGGGCGATTCGGTGCCGCCCTCGAGCGGCTCCAGGAACTCCATCTCATAGGGGATCCCGGCGAGGGCGCGGTCGAGGTGCGCGCGGATGTCGTCCTCGCCCTGGCCGGGCAGCGCCCGGCAGTCGCAGATGACGTCGGCATAGGGCGGGATCACGTTGCGCGGCTCGTAGGTGCCGAGCCCGGTCGGGGTGACGGTCAGTCGGGTCATCGCCGCCAGCAGGTCACCGAGGATCGGGTTCTGCCCGGTCGCCCAGGTGACCGCCGCGGCGGCGTCGGCGGGCGCGCCGAGCACGTCGAGCGCCCGCGCGACGCCCGGCACCACCGCCGCGGGCGCGGAGGCGGCGAGCAGCCGCTCGGTCGCCCGGGCCGCCAGGCCGAGCGGGTTCACCGCGCGGGTCGGCACCGAGGCGTGACCGCCGCGGCCGTGGAAGCGCAGCCGCACCCCGGTGACCACCTTCTCGCCCACCGAGACCGTCACCAGGCGGCGCCCGTCGGCGAGGTCGAGGACGATGCCGCCGCCCTCGTCGAGGGAGAAGTCGAAGGCGATGTCGGGCCGCTCGCGGGCCAGCCACGACATGCCGACGTCGGAGACGTTGGCCTCCTCGTCGGACTGGGCGATCAGCACGACGTCGCCGGCGGGCGGCTCGGGCCGCCGCGCCAGCGCCGCGAAGGCCGCGGCGCGCGCCGCCAGCTCGTTCTTCATGTCGGTGGCGCCGCGGCCGACCAGGCGACCGTCGACGATCCGGCCCTCGAACGGCGGCACGCTCCACCCCTCCGGCGGCGCCGGGACGACGTCGGTGTGGGCGAGCATGGCGATCGAGGGCGCGGTCCCGGCACCCTTGATCCGCGCCACCAGGTTGAGCCGCGCCGGATCGGGGCCGATCAGCTCCGCCTCGACCCCGGCGGCGGCGAGATGACGGGCCAGGAACTCGGCCGCCGGCGTCTCGTTGCCAGGCGGGTTGGAGGTGTCGATCCGGATCAGCTCGCGGGCCAGCTCGACCGCCTCGGCGCCGAGCGCCTCCGCCTCCGCGCCGCGCCGCGCCCCGGTGGGCTCGCCGGCGCTCATGCCCGCGCCGCCCGCGCCGCCGCGGCGACCGCCGCCACCGGGAAGCCTTCCTGCGCGCCGCCGTCGAGCCGGGTCGCGGGCTCCGCCGCCAGCAGGCAGTTGAAGACCGCTTCCTGCCCGGCCTCGTAGGCGGCGGCGAAGTAGGGGTTGAGCGCCGCGTTGGGCAGCGTCGCGCCGCTCCCGGAGCCCTTGCCGGCGGAGCCGGCCGCGAAGGCGAGGGCGATCTCCCCCGAGCCGTCGGCGCCGTAGGACCCGGCCCGCGCCAGCCCAAGCAGCGGCCGCAGCGCCAGGCGGCGCAGCTGCAGGGCGCTCAGCGGCGCGTCGGTGGCGCAGATCGCGATGCAGGAGCCTTCCGGCTGGGGCGCCGGGCCGGGCGGGACCCCCGGCAGCGCCAGGTACTCGCGGTCGCCGAAGTTGCAGAGCAGGAGGACCCCGACGTGGTGCTCGCCGACCCGCCGCGAGGCCGTCCCGATCCCGCCCGGGAAGCCGAAGCAGGTCATCCCGGTGCCCGCCCCGACCGAGCCCTCGGCGACCTCCTCGCCGAGCGCCGCGAGCGCCGCCTCGACGTCGGCGGCGACCACCGTCCGCGAGTCGGCCATGGTGCCGTCGTCGCACTCGCCGACCACCGGGATGACGACGTCGTCGGGGCCGCGCCCGGAGGCGGCGACCGCCGCCTGGGCCACCGTCCCGAGGGCATGGGTGCCGCAGAGGTGGACCGGCGTCTCCATCGAGCCCAGCTCGTCGATCTCGGTCTTGGCGAGCAGCTCGCCGGTGCCGTTGACGGTGGCCGTCCCGGCGGCCGCCGGCAGCGACGGCGGCGCCACCACGGTGACGCCGGTGCGCTCGCCGCTCGCCGCCCGGGCGTGGCCGACCCGCACCCCGGGGACGTCGGTGATCGCGTTGCGCCGTCCGGGCGGCAGCACGCCGACCGGCCCGACCAGCTCGCGCCAGCGCTCAGCCATCGGCCCCGCCCCCCGGTCCCGTCGCCCCGGCCGCGCGGGCGGGATCGCAGAGCAGGCAGGCCGCCCTCTGCCCGGGCGCCCCCACCGCGACCAGCTCCGGGTCGATCGCGTCGCACGGCTCGAAGCGGCTCGGGCAGCGTGGGTGGAAGCGGCAGCCGGAGGGGATCGCGGTCGGGTCGGGCAGCTCCCCCGGCAGCAGCTCGCGCCCGCCGCCGCCGCCCGGCACCGGGATCGGGATCGCCGTCACCAGCGCCTTGGTGTAGGGATGGCGGGGGCGCTCGATCACGTCCTCGGCGCGGCCTTCCTCGACCACCCGCCCCAGGTACATGACCAGGATCCGGTCGCAGAGCGACCAGGCGAGGCTGAGGTCGTGGGTGATGAAGACGAGCGAGAGGTTGCGGCGCTTCTGCAGCGCGACCAGGACGGCGAGGATCTGCGAGCGGACCGAGGCGTCGAGCATCGAGACCGGCTCGTCGCAGATCAGGCCTTCCGGCTCCAGCACCAGCGCCGCGGCGATCGACACCCGCTGCCGCTGGCCGCCCGACAGCTGGTAGGGGTAGCGGTCGAGGAAACGGTCCGGGTCGAGCCCGACGTCGTTCAGCGCCCGCCGCACCCGCTCCTCGTGGTGCTTGCGGGGGACCCGCTGGACGACCAGCGGCTCGGTGACGATCGCCCTCACCTTCTGCCGCGGGTTGAGCGTCTGGTAGGGGTCCTGGAAGATCATCTGCACGTGCCGGCGCAGGTTGCGAAGGTCGGAGCGGCCGCGGGCCAGGGCGCCGTCGTACATGACCTCGCCGCGGGCCGCCGGGGTCAGCCCGAGCATCGCCCGGGCCAGCGTCGACTTGCCGCAGCCGGACTCGCCGACGATGCCGAGGATCTCGCCCCGCCGCCACTGCAGCGACACCCCGTCAAGCGCCCGCGCCTCGCCGGCGGAGGTCTTGAAGCGCACGCAGAGGTCGCGGGTCTCCATCAGCGGCGCCGCCGCGGTCGGCGCCTCGGCGGGGGTCGCGCTCACTTCGCCACCCCCGCGGCGTCGGTCTCCGGCCACCGCGACCAGGGCGCGAAGTGGCAGGCCGCCGCCCGCCCCGGGGAGAGCTCGCGCAGCGCCGGGTCGGCGGCGGCGCAGGCCTCGGTCGCGTACGGGCAGCGCGGCCGGAAGTTGCAGCCCTCCGGCTCCTCGCCCAGCGCCGGCGGCGCGCCGGGGATCGGCGCGCTGAGGCCGCGCCGGCCGCCGATCACCGGCAGCGAGTCGAGCAGGCGCTTGGTGTAGGGGTGCTGGGGCGAGCCGAAGACGTCGGCGACGTTGCCGGTCTCGACGATCCGCCCCGCGTACATGATCGCGATCCGGTCGCAGGTCTCCGCCAGCACGCCCATGTCGTGGGAGATCAGGATCAGGGCGAGGCCGAGTTCCTCGCGCAGCCGCTCGAGCAGCTGCAGGACCTGCGCCTGCATCACCACGTCGAGCGCCGTGGTCGGCTCGTCGGCGATCACGAGCGAGGGCCGGCAGGCGAGCGCCAGGGCGATCATCACCCGCTGGCGCTGGCCGCCGGAGAGCTGGTGCGGGTAGCGGCGGCCGGCCGCCGCCGTCAGCCCGACGGTGCGCAGCAGCTCGCCGATCCGCGCCTTCAGATCGGCCGCCGAGATCCGTTCGTGCAGGCGGATCGCCTCGGCGATCTGGGTGTCGATCCGCTGCACCGGGTCGAGCGAGTTCATCGCCCCCTGGAAGACGAGCGAGATGTGGCGCCAGCGCACCGGGCCCATCCCGCGCTCGGTCCGCTTGCCGACCTCGATCGGCTTCTCCACGCCGGGCGCGTTGAGGGTGATCGTGCCGCTCTGCTTCAGCCCGGCGGGCAGGAGCTTCATCAGCGAGAGCGCCGTGGTCGTCTTGCCGCACCCCGACTCGCCCGCCAGCCCGAGCGCTTCGCCCGGGTTCAGCTCGAGGTCGACGCCGTCGACGATCGGCTTGCCGCGGTGGGTGACGCGCAGGTCGCTGACCTTGATCAGGGCGCTCATTGCTGTTCCCTCAGTCGCGGGTTGACGTGCTCCTCGAAGAGGTAGCCGAGCATCGAGACGGCGAGGACGAGGACGGTGATGCAAAGCCCGGGCGGGATCACGTACCACCAGGCGCCGGCGCTCGGCGCCCCCGCTTCGAAGGCGTTCTCCAGCATCGAGCCCCAGGAGATGTGGGTCGGATCGCCGAGGCCGAGGAAGGCAAGCGCCGCCTCGGAGAGGATCGCGACGGCGACGATCAGCACCGTGTTGGCGAAGATCAGCGGCAGCGTGTTGGGGAGGATGTGCTTGCGGATGATGTAGGGGTCGCCCGCCCCCAGCGCCCGCGCGCGCTCGACGAAGGCGCGCTCGCGCAGGGTGAAGACCTGGGCGCGGACGATCCGCCCGGTCCCCGCCCACGAGGTCAGGCCGATGACCGCGATCAGCACCCCCATCGACGGGTTCAGGAGCCGCGCCAGGACGATCATCAGCGGCAGCGTCGGGATGACCAGGAACCAGTTCTCGAAGGCGTCGAGGAAGCGGTCCGTCCAGCCGCCGAAGTAGCCGCCCGCGAGCCCGACCGCGGAGCCGAGCACGGCCGAGATCGCCGCGGCGGCGAAGCCGACGACGATCGAGACCCGGGCGCCGGCGAGCAGCTGGGAGAACACGTCGGCGCCGCTCTCGGTGGTGCCGAGGATGTGGCTCCAGGTCGGCGCGGCGAGCACTTCGAGGCTCGATTCCTGCGGGTTGTACGGGGCCAGGGCGGTGCCGAAGACGGCGAGGAAGGCGAACAGGGCGACGATCGCGAGGCCGATCCGACCCCGCCAGGTGCCGAGCAGGACGTCGATCGCGCGCGGCTCCGCGGCGATCGTCTCCTCCTCGCGGTCCAGCCGCAGGTCGATCTCCTGGGCGATCTGCTCCGTCACTTCGACTGCACCCGCGGGTCGAGGTAGAAGTAGAGGCAGTCGGCGAGCAGGTTGGCGAGGATCACCGCCACCGAGAAGACCAGGAACGTCCCCTGCAGCACCGGGAAGTCGCGGGCGTTGATCGCTTCGAAGGTCAGCAGCCCCAGCCCCGGCCAGGAGAAGATCGTCTCGATCGTGATCGCGCCGCCGGCGACCGCGCCGAACTGGATCGCCGAGAGGGTGACCAGCGGCAGCAGCGCGTTGGGGACCGCGTGCCGGCGGACCACCCGGTCCCAGGGCAGCCCGGTGGCGCGTTTCACGGTGATGAAGTCCTCGGTGAGGACGTCGACCATCGAGCTGCGCATGATCAGGAAGTACTGGCCGAGCAGCATCAGCGTCATCGCCGTGGCCGGCAGGACCAGGTGCTTGGCGACGTCGAGCGCTTCGGCGAAGAACCCGGAGAATTCGCCGCCGGGCGTCATCTGCAGCCCCGACGGGAAGATCGGTATCCAGACGGCGAAGACGAGGATCAGGATGATCCCCATCCAGTATTCGGGTGCCGCGTAGGTGAACAGGCTGAACCCGAGCAGGCCGTTGTCGGCACCCTTCCCTCGGCGCGTCGCGGCGATCACCCCCAGCCAGCTGCCGAGCAGCGTCGCCACCAGCGTCCCGGTGCCGACCAGCAGCAGCGTCCAGGGGAGCGCTTCGCCGATTTCGTCGAGCACCGGGCGCCGGCTGCGCTGGCTGACGCCGAGGTTGAGTTCGCCGGTGTCCTTCGCGTAGACGAGGAACTGGCCGACCAGCGGCTTGTCGAGCCCGTACTCGTGGCGCAGCTGTTTGATCTCCTTCGGCGTCGACTGCGGCAGCTTCGCCAGCTGGTTGGTCGGATCGCCCATCACCCGGAAGAGGAAGAAGTTGAAGATCAGGACGAAGACGAGGGTGAGCAGGGCGGCGAGCACCTTTCCTGCCAGCCACCGCCCGCTCACCGCGCTACTCCTCGATCTCCAGCGGTTCGGCGTCCCGCCGCCGCCGCCGGATGAAGAACGCCAGGACGATCGCGATCAGCACCACCACGACGATCGCGATCACCACGCCGGAGCTGCCGCCCCCGCCGCTCCCGCCGGAGGCGGAGCCTTCGGCGGGTTCGATTTCCAACAGCGGCTGGTAGGAAGCCGCGGCGCAGATCGTGTCCCCCTTTGAACCTTCCGGGCAGACCCGCCGCACGTTGGCGATGCGATCGGTCCGGTAGGCCTGCAGGATCGGGTCGTAGGTGAGGACCAGGTAGGGCAGTTCTTCCTGCGTGATCGCCACCATCTTTTCGATGATTTCTTTGCGCTTGGCGACATCGAACTCGCCTGACTGTTCTTTGAACAGCTTGTCGTATTCGGCGTTGGAGAAGAACGAGTCCGAGGAGCTGCCGATTTCATCGGTGGTCAGGATGCTGAGCAGGAAGCTCGGGTCGTAGGGGTCACCGCCCCAACCCCAGATGAACGTGTCGTATTCGGGGGCCATCTTGCCTTCGACTTCGTTGGTGGTGATTTCAGTGAGCTTTTCCGTGCTCACCACCTGGACTTCGAAGTCGATCCCGACCTTCTTGGCCTCTTCGGCGACCAATTTCGCCGTCTGCACGTCGTAGGTCGATTCAGAGCGGACGTAGAGGTTGAACTTGAGTTCCTCGTTGCCCTTCTTGCGGGGACCGCCGCCCTGCTCTTCCCAGCCCGCTTCTTCGAGGATTTCTTCGGCCTTCTGCGGGTCGTATTCGTAGTCCAGCTTCGGTTTGGAGTAGAAGGACGTGTAGTACGACGGGAGGATCCCGTAGGCGGTGAACGAGGTGTTGCGGGCGGCGATCTGGTTGATCCGTTCGCGGTCCACCGCGTAGCCGACCGCCTGGCGCACCGCCCGTTCCTGGATCGCCGGATTGCGCTTGGCGTTCGGGCAGATTTCTTCCGGACAGACGTCGAACGCCATCTGCGAGTACGACGGCGAGCTCGCTTTCACGGTTTCGATGTTCGCCTGTTCCCCGAGCCGCTTGAAGTCACCCGAGGTGACCTTCAGGTCGAGGTCGATTTCGCCCACCTGCAGGGCCCGCTCGACCGCGTCCTGGTTGCCGTATTTGATGAACTCGACTTTTTCGTACTTCGGTGCCGGGCCGCGGAATTCAGGGTTCCGTTCGAGGATCAGGATGTGGCCCTTTTCGAACTTGGTGACGATGAAGGGTCCGGAGCCGACCATCGGCAGCTTCGGCTGGTAGGTGCCGGTCAGTTCCTTCAGCGGCACCTTGCTCCAGATGTGCTTCGGCAGGATGTAGATGAAGAGGCCGCCGACGATCCGCGTGTCCGGCCGGCTGGTGTGGATCACCACCGTGTGCGGGTCGGGCGTTTCGATCTTGGTGATCGATTCGGTGTAGCTGGTGAACAGGGCGCCGTTGCCGCCGAGCGTTTCCAGCGACCACTTGACGTCGGCCGAGGTGACCGGGACGCCGTCGGACCACTTCGCCTTCGGGTCGAGGTGGAAGGTCACCGTCTTGTGGTCTTCGGAGATGTCCCAGCTTTCCGCCAGGCCGGGGACCGGCGAGAGGTTCTTCTCGCTGAACCCGACCAGCAGGTCCCAGTTCATCGTCCAGACGTCGTAGTTCTCTTCGTCCAGCCCGACGAAGGGGTTCAGCGTCGCTGGGTCGTGCGCCCAACCGATTTTGAGCACCGCTCCCTGCTTGGCGCCTTCCTTGGCGCCCGCTTCCTGCGCCGCGCCGCCCGACGCCGCGACCACCAGCATCACCATCGCCGCCGTGAGCAGGGCACCGGCCAGCTTCCAGAACCTCATCGGATCCCCTCTTCTTCTCGTGATTCGCTTGCCGATCGAACCGCGGGCTCGATCACCTCCAAGGTCTTGGCGTCGGCGTCGAGCCGGACTCGGGCCCCGAGCGGCATCGTCGCCATGTGCTTGCCGTGGCCGACCGGCAGGTTGGCGATGGCCGGGATCCCGAGCGGGGCGATCAGCTCGTCGAGCATTTCCTCGATCGACAGCGTCGATTCGGGCGCCTCCGGGATCGTCTGGTTCTTCAGGTTCACATCGGTCCCCATGACGAACCCGGCGACGTTGTCGAGCTTGCCCGCGCGGACCAGGTGGTTGAGCAGCGTGTCGATCAGGTAGGGCTCGGTGTTGAGGTCCTCGACCATCACCACGCAGCCGTCGGTCTCCAGCTCGAACGGGGTGCCGATCGAGGCGCAGATCAGGGTCAGGCAGCCGCCGACGAGCGGCGCCTCGGCGGCGCCCCCACCGACGGTCAGCACGTAGGGGTCCTCCGGGTCCTCGAAGACGCGCCCCAACGGCTCCGGCCGGAAGGCGCGGTGGAACCACTCCTCGGTCTCCGCCGTCAGCTCCTCCTTGCGGCGGGTGAAGCGGAGGAAGTTGGGCCCGTAGAAGGTGACCCAGCCGGCGTGGGCGGCGAGCGCCAGGTGCAGCCCGGTGATGTCGGAGAAGCCGCAGACGATCCGCGGGGCGCCGACCGCGTCCCAGTCGATCAGGTCGTGCAGCCGGGCGGTGCCGTAGCCGCCGCCGAGCGCGTGGACCATGTCGATGCCTTCGGTGGAGAGCGCCCACTGCAGGTCGGCGGCGCGCTCGGCGTCGGTGCCGGCCAGGTAGCCGTGGACCTTGCGGTGGTTGGGGCCGAAGACGACGCGGTGGCCGCGCGCCTCGAAGTACGCCGTCGCCTGCTCGATCTCCGAGCGGGTCTGCGGCGGGCTGGCCGGGGCCACCACCGCGATCGTCGCTTCCTCCGGCAGCGCCGGGGGCTTGATCCTCTCCTTCACCGCTCCTCCTTCTCCTCGGCGGAGCCGCGGGAGACCGCGCCGATCGCTTCTCCGATCAGCTGCGGCGAGGCCTGCAGCGATCCCAGTACCAGCTCGACGTGCAGCTCGGCGACTTCCTTGAGGCTGAGCGGCCCCTCGGGGTCGAACCAGAGGTCGACCCCGGTGCACTCGATGAGGATCGCGTAGGTGGCGACCTTGGCCTCGGAGGTGCGCAGTTCGCCGGCGCGGCTGGCGTCGTGGATCATCTCGGTGAACCGCGCCTGGTAGGCGTCGCGCTTGGCGACCAGGGCCGAGCGGGCGGGCTCGCCGAGGGAACGGATCTCGCTGTCGGTGGCGAAGGCCCAGCGCTTGTGGGTGCCGTGGAAGACGACGTGCTCGTGGACCGCGGCCGCCAGGCGCACGGCGGGGCGCTCGTGGCGGGCGACGCCGGCGTCGATCGCGGCTTCCAGCCGGGTCATGAAGTCGTCCTGGAGTTCGACCAGGATCGCCTCCTTGCTCGGGTACCAGTGGTAGATCGCGCCCGGGCGGATGCCGGCGGCCTCGGCGATCGTCCGCATCGAGGTGGCGTGATAGCCGAGCCGGGCGAACAGGCGGACCGCGCCGCGGCGGATCTCCTCCCGGGTCTGAACCCCGCGCCGACGCTCCTCGTCCGGCGCGGCACCGGTCGCCGCGGGACCGCTGTCCGGCGACTCAGCCAAGGCGCAACAGCTCCGTGGTCTGCTCCTGGGTCGCGACCTCGCGACCCAGGGTCCGCGCCAGCCCGGCGGCCATCTCGACCAGCGCCGCGTTGGAGGGGGCGAGGACGCCCCGGTCGATGTAGGCGACGTCCTCGAGCCCGGTGCGGATGCCGGGCGCCCCGCGCAGCAGCGCCAGCCCGAGCAGGCGGCGGTGGTGGCGGCCGATGCAGGTGACGGTCCAGAAGGCGTCGGCCGGCAGCGGCCGGACCATCGCCTCGAGCGCCTCCGGGGTTGCGTCGATGCCGCCGGGCACGCCGAAGACGAGGTTGATCCGCAGGGGGGCGGGCAGCAGCCCTTCGCGCAGCCAGCGGACGGCGCTGACCACGTGGCCGACGTCGAAGCACTCGACCTCGAGCGCGATTCCCATCGAGAGGGCCCGCTCGACGATGCCGCGGCCGGCGGGCGGCGGCGTGATGAAGGTCTCGTCGCCGAAGTTCATCGAGCCCGACTCGACGCCCGAGATGTCCGGCTGGGCCTCCAGCCCGGTCGTCCGCTCCTCGATCGTCATGTCGTTGGCGCCGCCGGTGGAGACCATCGTCAGCAGCGGCGAGCCGGCGCGGATCCGCTCGATCACGTCGACGAAGAGCTCCGGCCGGCCGCTCGGCGTGCCGTCGTCCTCACGCACGTGGAGGTGGGCGAGGGTCGCGCCGGCGGCGCCGGCGGCGATCGCCGACTCGGCGATCTCGGCGGTCGTGTACGGGACGTTCGGGTTGTTCTCGCGGAAGACGTCGGCACCGGTGACCGCGACCGTGATCACCACTGGATCGCTGTCCCAGGCCCGCGTCATCGTTCCCGCGCCCCGGTGCCGGGCCCCGACGCGACGCCGGTCAAGGAGGCGCGCTCGGCGGCGGTCAGGGGGCGCGAGGCGCGTCGCTCGCGATCCCAGAGGACGAGGGCGAACTCCGCCTCGACCGCGACCTGGCCGTCGCCGCGGACGACCTGCTCCGCGGTCGTCAGGCTGGAGGTGCCGAGCCGGCGCAGCTCGCATGCCACCGTCACCGCCTCCTGGTCGGAGGGGATCTCGTGGTTGAAGCGCAGGCTGCAGCTGCCGACCACGTATTCGTCGCGGGCGATCCCGTGGCGGGCGAGGAAGCGGTCGCGCCCCTCCTCCAGGAAGGTGAGGGCCGCGGCGTGGTAGACGTGGCCGAGCCCGTCGATGTCGCGCCACCGCATCTGGACGCGGTGATCGACGGCGGCGCTCACCGCTCCCCCTCCGGGTCGAAGCCGAGGGCGCGCCGCAGCGGCTCGGAGCCGCGCACCAGCTCGAGCGCGTAGGCGCCGCGATCGGGCGCGTGACCGCCGCCGATCACCAGCCGCAGGTCGGTGGCGACCCCGTCGGCGGCGAGCGCGGCGGCGCCGAAGCTGGTGGCCATCGAGAAGAAGAGGACCATGCCGCCGTCGGCGGTGATCAGCTCGGCGGTCGACTCGCAGCCGGGGGCGTTGACGACCACCACCGTCAACTCGGCGGCGGGTGCCCCGGCGGCGCGCAGCGCGTCGTGGGCGGTGAGCGGATCGCGCAGGTCGGTGGCGACGGCGACGTCGCAGAGGCCGAGCTCCTCGACCCGCGCCACGGCGGCGGCGTCGACGTCGACCGCGATCAGGGTCGCGGCGGGGGCGGCGTCACGGGCGGCGGCCAGCGCCAGCTTGCCCGCGTGGCCGGCGCCGAGGACGGCGACCGCGGTGCACCCCGGGGCGAGGCGGCGCACCTGGGAGGCGGCGCTGCAGACGTCGAACAGCTCGACCGCCCGGGCCGGGGCGAGGTCCGCCGGGACCGGCGCCCAGGCGGCGCGACCGGCGATGTAGGAGGTGCCGAGGACCCCGACCTGGGCCGAGTCCGGGTCCACCTCGGTGACCGCCTCGAGCCGCAGCGGCGTCAACGTCAGCGAGCCGAGCGAGACGATCCGCTCGCCGATCGCGGGCGGCTCCGGGTAGGCAGAGCCGGTGGCGGCGACGGTGCCGAGGAGGACGCCGCCGGAGTCGGTGTCGGGGTTGTGCATCTTGCCGCGCGCGGCGACGATCGCCTCGATCCGCGCCGCCATCGCCTTCGGGTCGCCGCCCTCCGCCTCGCGGATCTGGCGATGGGAGGTCGAGTCGAGGCAGAGCGTCTCCACCGCGACCTCGATCTCGTGCGGCCGCACCGGGCCGGCGGCATCGAGGCGGGCGGCCGGCTGGGGCAGCGCCCCCAGCGGCTCGAGAACGCGGTCGGCGCCGAGCTGGGCGCGGATGTCGAGGCTGGTCTGCGAGTTCATTGAATGGCGGTTCAGTTGAACAACCGTTCAGAACCTAAGCCGGGGACGAGCGCGAAGGCAAGTGAAAGCGGGCATTTCATCGCCCTGTACAACCGAACGGGCGTTAGGACGCCGAAGTGGCGCTGAGGTATAAGCCGCCGATGGGAGCGGCGATCCCCGTGGTCTGGAGCGAGAGCCACCGGTCGCACCGACCGGACGGCGAGGTCTGGGTGGGCGTGCGCACGCCGGGGACCGAGGTGCCCGAGCGGGCCGATCTGATCCGCGCCGCGCTGCTCGCCGCCGGCGCCGAGGAGGTGGCGGCCGAGCCGCACCCGGACGAGGCGCTGCTGCGGGCCCACGACCCCGCCCTGCTCGACTACCTGGCGGGCGCCTGGGAGGCGTGGCTGGCCGACGGCCTCGACGACGACCCCGGCCAGAACCGCGTCGTCCCCTACCTATTCCCCCACCCCGGGCTGCTCGAAGGCCTGACCCCCGCGGCGCCGGCGGCGGCGAGCGCCCGCGCCGGGCTCTTCGCCTACGACACGATGACGTTGATCGGCCCCGGGACCTGGGCGGCCGCCCGCGGCGCCGCCGACACGGCGCTGACCGCCGCCGACCTCGTCCTCGCCGGGCGCCCGGTCGCCTACGCCTGCTGCCGCCCGCCCGGCCACCACGCGACCCGCACCGCCTTCGGCGGCTCCTGCTACCTCAACAACGGGGCGATCGCGGCGGCGGCCCTGCGCGACGCGCTCGACGCCCCGGTCGCCGTCCTCGACGTCGACGCCCACCACGGCAACGGCACCCAGGCGATCTTCTACGAGGACCCGACCGTGCTCACCGGCTCGGTCCACGTCGACCCCGCCGCCGGCTGGTTCCCCCACTTCCTCGGCACCGCCGCCGAGACGGGGCGCGGCGCGGGCGCGGGCGCCAACCGCAACCTGCCACTGCCGCCCGGCAGCGGCGACGGGCGCTGGCTGGAGGCGGTCGCCGCCCTGGTCGGCTGGGCCCGCGAGCGCGGTGCCGCGGCGCTGGTCGTCGCCCTGGGCGTCGACGCCGCGGCCGGCGATCCCGAAAGCCCGCTCGAGGTCGGCGTCGACGGCTACCGCGAGGCGGCCGCCCTGCTGGGCTCCCTCGACCTGCCGACCGTCGTCGTCCAGGAGGGCGGCTACGACCTCACCCGCCTCGCCGTCCTGGTCGAGGCGTTCCTCACCGCCCTGGCCCGGCCGGCGCGGGCCTGAGGGTCGACCGACAGGATTGGAGTTCCGCCGCACCTTCCTCGAGCTGATGGCGGCGATCCCGACGACCGGGTCGTCCACGAGGACATTCGCGTCCCGGGGCCGGCGGGCGGGCCGGAGGTGCGGGTCCGCCTCTACCGCCCGGCGGCGGCCGAAGGCCCCCTGCCGGCGCTCTACTAGATCCACGGCGGCGGCATGGTGATCGGCGCGGTGGAGACCGAGGACGCGATCGTCCGCTCCCACTGCCTGGAGATCGGCTGTGCGGCGGTCTCGGTCGACTACCGCCTCGCCCCGGAGAACCCCCACCCCGCCCCGGTCGAGGACTGCTACGCGGGCCTGGTCTGGACCGCCGAGAACGCCGGGCGCCCCGGCATCGACCCCGACCGCATCGCCCTCTACGGCGGCAGCGGGCGGGAAAAGCCTCCACCGGCGGGGCAAGGCGGGCGCGGATCCGACCACGTACCGTTCCCATGTGGCCGACCGCGGCGATCTCGACTTCACCTATTCCCTGATCGACCGGATCTTCCGGCTCAGCCTCGGCGAGTTGGCCGACTTCAGCGGCGCCAAATACGACGGCGACTTCTCGCTGGCCCTCGAGCAGGCCCAACGGCGAAAGCACGAGTACGTCGCCGAGCAGATCGGGATCGAGCCCGGGGGGCGCATCCTCGATCTCGGCTGCGGCTGGGGACCGCTGCTCGCCTTCATCCGCGAGCGGGGGGGCGAGGGCGTCGGCGTGACGCTCTCAGCGGCCCAGGCGAAGGCCTGCGGGCGTCACGGCCTCGACGTCCGCCTCCACGACGCGCGCCGGGTGACGCGCGCCGACTTCGGCTCCTTCGACGCGATCGCCAGCCTCGGCGCCTTCGAGCACTTCTGCTCCCCAGCCGACCACGCCGCCGGGTGCCAGGAAGAGATCTACCGCGAGCTCTTCGGCCGGCTCGCCGACCTCCTGCCGACCGGCGGCCGCCTCTACCTGCAGACGATGGTATACGGGCGCAACATGATTCCCATCGACGACGTGGACATCGAGGCCCCCCGGGAATCCGACGCCTGGTACCTGGCCCTGATGCGTCATCAGTTCCCCGGCTCCTTCCTGCCCTCGGGTCAAGGGCAGGTGGTCACCTGCGCCGCGCCCCGCTTTCGTCTCCTCGAGAGCACGAGCGGGCGCCTCGACTACCTGGAGACGATCCGCCAATGGCGGCGACGCTTCGCTGCCCCGAGCCTCCGCAAGACCCTCCTCAAGATGCAGCTCGTGCCCCGATGGCTGACCAGCTCCGACTTCCGCCTCGCCTTCACCTCCGGCGTCAGCGCCAACAGCGCCTGCTTCGAACGCGAGCTCCTGGACCACTACCGGCTGGTCTTCGAGAAGCGGGGATAACGCGGCTCAGCGGGTACGCAAACCGGCGAACTTCACGAGCCGCCCCTGCTCCTCGTCCCAGAGCTTGAGCCGGACGGCGCAGGCCATCCCAGAGCGAAAGCGTGGGAACGCCATGGCGGACGGGATGGTCGTCATGGGCGCGCTGGAGGTGCGGATCGAGTCCGCCCCCGGCCGAGGGACCACGGTATCGACCGCCCTCCCGGTCCAGCGTCGGGCCGGCCCGACGGCCATGAGGGACCCGCTTGCGGCGCCACGCCCGATCCGGCCGCGCTCCGATCGACGGGCGGCCGGTTAGACGGGTCCGAGCCGCGCGGCGCTCGGCGGGCTCAGGCAGGTCTCTCCGCGGCCGCCGCCGAGCGCGGTCGAGGTACCGGGCGCGTTCCCCTGCCGCTCAGTTGGAGCGGCAAAAGACCGCCGGACCACGTCTGTCCGATGACCTGGGTGCCGGGACGCAGGACGAAGGCGATCAGTTCGCCGATCGAGGGGAGGCGCCCACCCGCGTCGCCGCATTCGCGGACGGCGGCGAGCCAAAGACGGGCCGGTCGGGTCGATTCGTCCCAGCACATGCCGACGTGGTATTCGGTGCCGGCGCGGCAGGACCGGGTCAGTTCGGTCGCGGTCTTGCCGCCCACGATTTCGGCTCCACCGGCGAGCGTCGCCCGGTCGGCCTCAGCCGCGTGCTTGGCGTTGTCGGCTGCTTCGGCGTGCTTGGCGTTGTCCGCGTTCAGCCGTGGCAGCCGTGGTGGCGCTATCGGCCTTGCCGGCGCTCGTTGCGGTCTGCGCCGAGGGCGTAGGCGGCGCCCCCGAGGGCGAAGAACAGGGCGACGACGGCGATCACGTTGCTGAAGGACAGATGGCGGAGGAAACGCATCGGGTGACCCTCGGCATCTCACGCGCCCGGCTTGAGCGCCATTGCCGGTCGCCGCGACCGGCGGACTGCGGCCGCCCGGCCGCGCCGCGCAGCCCTGGCAGCCGGCCGGCGCGAAGAACCTTGGAACCTAGGGCAGGATTTCGCCACTGTGCGGCCGCTGCTTCAGGCAGCCACTGCCGTACGCCGCACCGGATCCCGACGGGGTCCAGTAGAAGCAGTCGCTCGCGGACTGTTCACGGTCGAAGAGGACCGGGCGTCCCTTTTCGCTCCACGCCGACTTTTCGATGCCCTGCTCCTGGCCGTTCAGCGTGCTGAGAAAGCCGGCGTAGTTCACACCGCGGATTTCGGTCGCGTTGGTCCAGTTCTGATACTGGTTGACAAACGCACTGGGGTTGGATGCGTAGGTTCCGACGACGCCGTGCGCTTCCTTGTGGCCCTGCTGGTTGGCGATGACGAGGCCGTTGTTGAGATCGAACAGGCCGGTGTTGACCTGGGTCGAGCCGGCGTTGTAGGTGTTCCCCGGGGTGATCGCTTCGAACGGATTGATCGAGTGGGACTGCCAGGTGGGCAGCAGGCATTCTTCGTCGCCGGCGGGCGAGCAGACCCCGATCCCGAGTCCCGGCTCCTTGCCGTCGTCCCCGGAGGGCCTGTACCACCCGAAGATGCCGCTCTTGGATTGGTAGTCGTCAGCCGGCGTGAGGAGGCCCGCATCGATCCCCGACTTCGACGTCATCCATTCGCCGGCGGTCTGGTTGGAGGACGGCTTCGCCGCCGTATAGAGGTCGGGCAGCGGGCCGGCCGGGGTGTCGACGCCGACTTCGACCTTCTGGGTGGTCGCGTTCCACTCCGGCAGCGAGCTGCCGCTGGTCACGGCGGCGACCCGCCAGTCGGCGAAGGTCGCCGTCGCAACCGAGGGTGGGAACGAGCGCCTGGCGCCCGCCTTCGGCAGCAGTTCCCAGGTTTCGCTCCCGGCCGGGGCGGCGGGCGTCATCACCACGGGCGGTTCGCCGGAGGTCTGCAAGGTGGTGAGGAACTGGCCGGCGGCGGTCGAGGAGGACAGCGCCCCCTTGGCGACATTCGCCGCGCTCAGTTCGTACTCCTTGCCGGCCGGTTCGAAGGCCGCCTGACTGGCGAGCCCGCCGATCTGCTGCGGGTACATGTAGGGCGGATCGCCGTCGGTCGCTTCGAGGTTGGTGTCGATCACCGCCGAGTCCGGCATGTTCGGGAACTCGGCGATCTGCAGGCCGATCGGCTTGTCCATCCTTTCCACCTGTTCGCGGAGGATCGCGGCGGTCAGCTTCGGCGGATGGGCCGAGTGGGCATTCGGCAGCGGCTGGCCGAGCCCCATCCCCAGCACCGTCGCGTAGGTGGTCTGCGCGTAGGTGGAATAGACGGTGTAGTAGGCCCATTGCAGGCGGGCATCGGCGGCGTTCGCCGTCTTGAAGAACTGTTCGCCGTTGGCGCCCTGGGCGAGTGCGTACTGGACGACCCCGGGGTCGGGCGCGCCGCCGCTGAAAGCGGAGCCGTCGGCCCATCCCCCGAGGTTTTCGACCGCGGCCCGCGGCCGGTAGGAGTCCAGATCGCGGCTGGTGAAGTAGAGATCGGTGTAGAAGTTTTCGCAGGCTTTCGTTTCGTCGTTGCAGGCGGTGTCGAGCGCCTTGCTCAGGTTGCCGGAGCCGGCCGGGACATGACAGCCGCCGCCTCCTTCGCAGAGGATCTGGGAGGCGGCACCGAGCAACACCATGGTTTCGTCGCCGGCGCTCTTCACCCGGTTGATGGTGGGGACCGCGTCACCGATCAGCGTCGTCTCGTCGCCGCTCAGCACGTTGGCGTTGACGTCCGCGACCTCGACCTGGAGTTCGCCGAGATCGGCCTGGATCTGTTGCAGTTCGCCCTGGATTTCGTTCAGTTGCGCCTTGATTTCGGCCAGCTGGGCCGCGGTGCTCTGGCCCGACGCGACCTTGTAGATCAGGCTGGCGACGGAGGTGACCGCGCCGAGGATCGAAGGCGCCGACCCGCTCGAGGCGTGGGCGACGCCGGCGATGGAGCTTGCCGAGGCGCCGGGCGCGGCGCAGGCACTCAGCGCCGGCATCGAGGGAACCCCGCCGAACCCCATCAGCTCGGCGAAGCCGGCGGTCGTCTTGGACGCTTCCGCCCAGCAGCCTTCGCCTTCGACCGACGAGCTCTTGGCCTTCCCGCGGTTGAGATTGCGGACGCGCCGGCGGACGGATCGGTCAAAGCCACCGTGCCGGCGGGCGCGGCGGACGAAGGAGCGTCCGTTGAAGAGCGCCGCATCGGCGAGGTCCCCGGAGAAGTCGAAGAAGGCGGGCAGGCCGAGCGCGCGCCGCACCCGGCGCTCGGCGACGGCGACGGCGAGCCGCGGATGCACGGCGAGCACCCCCGCGGCGAGCGAGGAAACCGGCGAGACGAAGACGGGGCGATGGCCGCGGTAGTGCAGCCGCGCCGTCATGTGACCGGCGAATCGCCTGCCGAGCAGACGGCCGCCGCCGACCACGACCAGCATCTGGCGCGGCGGCCGCCGTACCCGCAGCCGCACCAGGGCCACCCCGGCCGAGCCGGTCCGTCCGAAGCCGACCAGCCGACGGTGGCGCCGTCGGCCGGAGGGGGCCGCGAAGATCCGGACCCGGGCGCCGCGCTGGCGTTCGCCCAGCGTCGTGCCGCCCGCCTCGGCCAGCACCGGCACGACAGCATGTCGACGGACGATCCGGTGGGACATGCCGCTCGGCTTCGGCGCCGCGCCCGCGGCGGGCACGTGGAGGACAAGGAGAAGGGCGAGGAGGCCGGCGATCGCGAGGACCGTCGCCGCGTCGGTATGGCCCCGTCTGGCGGCGGCCGAGGCAGGGCTCATGCGGCCGTCATCGGCGCGGAACCGGGCTGCCTTTAGCCGTGCCCGGCGAGGCGGCGATGCCCCGTCGGCGCGAGCCCGGCAGATCGGGATCCTCAGCGGTCGTGCAGCCGCCCGATGGTGCTGTCGAGGGCCCTGACGAGCTTCCTGGTCGCACCGGTGGTGGCGCCGTGCAGCGATTCCGCCTGGTCGCTGGTCACCTGCGGCTTGAGGCCGGCGAGATGGGCCTCGAGGAGGCAACGCTTGTCATCGACACCGTGCTTGGCTGCGTTCACGTCGCTCAGGTGGACCTCCACCCGGGTGACCCGGTCGCCGAATCGCGCCAGCCCATGTTCCACGATTTCCTCGGTTTCGCGTGAGAGCTCCTCGTGGCCCTCGACCGTGTTGTCCGTGTTGACCTGGATCTTCATCTTCATCCTGCACGGCCCCGAACTGCTCGATCAGCGCGGTCAGTCGGGTCGGATACCGGAAGCCGACAGTCTGCCAGGCTCGCTCGCCAAGCGCGTCGATCCCATCGTCGCGAGGACGAGGCAGGCGGCACCTAGACTCGCGCCATGAAGCCGCGGCCTTCCGTTTTCGTCCTGGCCGGCCTCGCCGCCCTTCTCTACCCGACGCTGTTGCGCCGCCGGATCCTCACCTGGGGCGCCACCGAGGCCGAGGCGGCGGCGCGCCTGCCCGGCGACGAGCTGCTCGAGGACGCCGACGGCGTCTCCACCCGGGCGATCGCGATCGCGGCCCCCACCGCCGACGTCTGGCCCTGGCCCGCGCAGATGGGTCCCTCGCCGCGCGGCGGCGCCTACACCTACGACTGGATCGAGAACCTCCTGCGCCTCGACATGCACAGCGTCGACCGGGTCCTCCCCGAGTTCCAGCACCCTCAGGTCGGAGAAACGATCGGACTCGGCGAGAACCGGATGCGCGTCGAGCGGGTCGAGCCGGAGCGGGTGCTCGCCTGGCGCTCCGAAGACGGCAACTGGGTCTGGACCTTCGTCCTCGCCGAGCACGACGGCGCCACGAGGCTGATCAGCCGCAACCGGTTCCGCCTCCCCACCCTCGCCGCGCGCCTCGGCATGCTGCCGATGGAGCCGGCGTCCCTGGTGATGGAGCGCAAGATGCTGCGCGGGATCAAGGACCGCGCCGAGCGGCTCGCCTCCACCGCGGGCGCCGAGGACGGATAGAGGCGCGCCTCCCGGAGGAGTGTCCAATCCGGAACCAACCGGGCCACCGACTCGTCTACGATCGGGGGACCGTGACGGACCGCGCGCCCGACACGAGCAGTGATCGTCCACCCGCAGGGCTGAAACGGGCCCTGGCCGCAGCCCTCGGCGCGTTGCTCTGCGTGCTGCCGGTGGCGCTGCTCGCCGCCGCCCCCGCTCCCGGCGCCTTCCCCGGCACCCCGGGGCCGATCGCCTACCAGAAGGTCTTCGGCGGCGAAGAAGGGCAGGAAGCAAGCGGCGGCCTGGTCGCCCATCCCCCGCGGCGCCCCGGCCGCTGACCGAAGGCCCCACCGACGCGAGCCCCTCCTACTCGGCGGACGGCGGCGCCATCCGCCCCCTCCCGCGCCCGCTCAGCCCGTCGCCTCGGGCGCCGTCGACGCGAGCAGGTGACGGGCCAGCGCCTTGGGGGCCGGGGACAGCGCCTCCTCACCGCCGTGGACGAGGACGAAGCTCCGCCGGAAGGTCAGCCCCGCCACCCGCTTCACCTCGAGGCCCGGGCCCGGGCCCCAGGGGCCCTCGAGCGCCAGCGAGGAGATGAGCAGCGGCGCGCCCTCCGAGAGCGCCGTCGAGATCGCGGCGACGGTGCTGCCGATCTCGGCGAGCGGCGGGGCGAGCGAGAGCCCCAGCCCCGCGAGCCCTTCGCTCACCACCCGCCGGCTGCTGGCGCCGGGGTCGCGCATGATCAGCGCGGTCGCGACGAACTGGTCCGGGTCGACCGTCTCCAGCGCCGCCCAGGGATGGCCCGCGGGGACGGCGACGACGATCTCGTCCTCGCAGAAGGGCGACTCGCAGAGCTCGTCGGGCGGGCCGCCGGCGGAGGCGACGACGCCGAGGTCCGCCCTGCCCTCCAGGGTCAGCGATCGCGCCGCGGTCGAGTTGGCGATCGTCAACTCGACCGAGAGGTGGCGATCGTGCCTGCTCTCCAGCTCGACCAGCAGCGGCGGCAGGACGAACTCGGCCATCGTCGGGCTCGCCGCGAGGCGCACCGGCGCCTGCTCGGCGCCGAAGCCGTCCATCAGCGCCTCGATCGCCTCCGCCTCCTGCAGCAGCCTGCGCGCCGCCTCGTAGAGCTTGCGGCCCGCGGCGGTCGGCTCGACGCCGCGGGTCGAGCGCTCCAGCAGCCGGGAGCCGCAGAGGGCCTCGAGCGCCTGCAGGCGCTTCGACATGGCCGGCTGGCTGACCCGCAGCCGGCGGGCCGCTTTGCCGAGGCTGCCGAGGTCGACCGCCGCGCAGAAGGCCCGCAGCTCGACCAGCTCAGGGGTCCGCACCAGCTTGCTCACCGGGCCATTGTCCTCCGCCGGGCCGACGCATGGGTCGCCGGGGTGGGTGCGGTCGGGCCGGCCCGGTTCCGTACCATGCCCGGGATGAGGGTCCGTGGCTAAGACGAGGGTGTTGATCGTCGGTGGCGGCCTCGGCGGCATCGCCTGCGCCCAGCGGCTCGCCCGACACGGCGACGACCTCGAAGTCCAGCTCCTCGACCGCAGCGCCGAGCACGTCTTCCGCCCCTCCCTGCCCTGGGTCGCGGTCGGCAGGCGTCGGGGCAGGGACGGGGAGGCGTCGGTCCCCCTGGCGCGGCTGGAGCGACAGGGAGTCGACTTCACCCAGGCCGAGGTGACCGCGATCGAGCTCGAGGAGGGGGCGATCCAGACGACGGCGGGAAGGATCCCCTACGACCAGCTGGTGCTCGCCCCCGGGGCGGCCCTGGCCGCCGAGGCGGTGGAGGGGCTCGCCGAGGGCGCGCACGGCTTCTACACCCTGGAGGACGCCGAGCGCCTGCACGAGGCGCTGGTCGGCTTCGGCGGCGGCCGGGTGCTGATCGTCGTCGCCGCGACTCCGTACCGGTCGCTCGCCGCTCCCTACGAGGTCGCCTTCCTGGTCAACGAGCTGCTGCGCAAGCGGGGCGTGACGGCGAAGGTCGACATCGTCACCGCCGAGCCAAGGCCGATCCCGATCGGCGAGCGGGAGATCGGCGAGCGCATCGAAGCGATGCTGGAGCGCCGCGGGATCGGCTTCCAGCGCGGCCGACCGCTGGCCTCGGTCGACCCGGCCACGCGCGAGGCGCGGTTCGGCGACGGCAGCGAGCCCTACGACCTGCTGATCGGAGTGCCTCCGCACCGCGCACCCGGCTTCGTCGCGGCCTCCCCGCTCGCCGGGCCGAACGGGTGGGTCCGGGCCGAACCGTTCAGCCTCGACGCCGGGGCGGGCGTGCACGCGATCGGCGACGTCACCGAGATCCCGCTCGCCGGCGGCGAGACCCTGCCCAAGGCGGGGGTGCTGGCACAGGCGCAGGCCGCAGTGGTCGCCGACAACATCGCGGCCGTCGCCGCCGGGCGCCGCCCCCGCCGCCAGTTCGACGGGGCGCTCGACTACTACCTCGAGCTGGGCTCCGGGCAGGCGGCCGGGGCGAAGGGGCTCTTCTACCGCAACTCGAGCGGCCGGCTGCGGATGCGAGGGCCGTCGAGGAAGTCGCACCTGGACAAGGTCCTCTTCGAGCGCCGCTCGCTGAGCCGGCTGCGCTGAGGGAGGCCGGGCGAGTGCGAGCGCCAATGGACTCGAGTCGCGACCCCCTGTGGTGGGTGATGGTGGTCGTCGGGGTCGCGGTGACGACCTTCCTCGTGCTCCTCGACCCGATCGTCGGCGTGATCTGGGTGGCGCTGCTGCTCGGCTTCGGGGTCGGGCGGGCGATCCACGAGTTCGGGCCGGCCCCGCCGCCGGTCGAGCCCACCCCCGGCACCGACGACACCCACCGGCTGCTCGTCCTCGCCAACGCGGCGGCGGCGGGCCGCTCGCTGTGGACCGAGATCCAGGACCGCTGCGGGGAGGACGGCGAGGTGCTGATCGTCGCGCCCGCGCTCACCGACTCGCGCGCCACGCTGTGGGCCTCCGACCTCGACCAGGCGATCGAGGCGGCGGGCCGACGGCTGGAGGTCTCGCTGGTGGCCGCCCGGGAAGCCGGCGTCAGCGCCACGGGCCGGGTCGGCGACGCCGACCCCGGCGTCGCCATGCAGGACGCGCTGCGCGCCTTCCCGGCCGACGAGATCGTGATCTGGACCCACACCCCCGACCGCGCGCCGTGGCTGGAGCGCGGGATCGTGCAGCGGGCGCGAGAAGAGGTCGGCCTGCCGATCACCCACGTCGTGATCGACACCGAGGCCCGGCCCGCCGAGCTCGGCCCCCAGGACGCCTGACGGACGCGAAACCGCGACCGGCCGCCGAAGCGGCCGGTCGCGGTGGAGGTGCCTCATCTGGCACAAGTCAGGCGAGGCGACCAGATCAGGACACGGTCACATGACCTTTCATGAATCCGTAGTGGCTCATCGCGAACGGATCGCAGGGCATGTCGCAGTACCATTCGTAGCTGCCGCCGTTCTGGTAAGTGGCCGCCTTGGACGGCGCCTGGAAGGTGAAGGTGGTCTTGCTCGGGTGGGTTTCGCCGCCGGGGGCGATCTTCGCGTTGACCCCCAGGCCGGGCGAGGTGAAGCTGTGTGCGGAATCGTCGTAGTTGTAGACGGTGACTTTCACGGTCGCCCCCGCCTTGACCGAGAAGTCGGCGGGCAGATAGGCGTCGTGCCATTCGCCTTCGGGGCCCTTCTTGGCGTGCTCTTCGTCGGACTTGACGACCAGCGTGATTTCTTCGGGCGCCGCCGCGGTCGTGGCTTCGGGCGCCGCCGCGGTCGCGGCCGGGAGGGTCGCGGCATTGGCGTGCTGGGTGTTGCCGTTGTTGTTCAGCTTCACCACCAGCGCCAGCAGCGCCGCTATCGAGAGCAGCATCCCCAGGCCGATGATCGTCACCTTGCTGCGGGACCCGGTGTGATTTTCGTGGTTCTTAGTGGACATGATGTACACCTCCTTTGGTCTCAGCAAGGATCGACCTCGAGGCCCCGGCGCGGTAGACCCGAGTTGGTTGTGCCCGTGATAAGCGGGCGTTATCGCGACGATCCGTGCCCGCCGGCTCAGCTCTGCCGACCGCCGCCTTGCCCCGGGCGATCCAGCCCGAGATCGAGGAAGGAGGCGCGGTCCTCGACCGGCTCGAGGTGGGTCAGCACCGTCAACCCCGGCACCGCCATCCGCATCCGCTGCTCGATCTCCTCGAGCAGATCGTGACCGCGCTGCACCGACCAGTCCCCCGGCACGAGCACGTGCACCTCGGCGAATGACCGCTGCCCCGCCTGGCGCGTGCGCACGGCGTGGAACCGGACGCCGTCGGCTTCATAGGGGGCCAGCGCCCTCTGGATCGCCGCGAGATCGTCGTCGGGAAGGGCGTGGTCCATGAAGCCGGAGAGCGATCGGCGGACGAGGCGGATGCCGGTGAGGACGATGTTGGCGGAGACCGCGAGCGCGACCAGCGGGTCGAGCGGGTCCCAGCCGGTGACGGCGACGGCGCCGACCCCGACGAGGACGCCGGCCGACGTCCACACGTCGGTCAACAGGTGGCGCCCGTCCGCCTCGAGGGTGACCGACCTACGCCGGGTTCCGGTCCGGACCAGCGTCAGCCCGACCACCAGGTTGACCAGCGCGGCGACGGTCGCGACGGCGAGGCCGACACCGAGGTCTTCGAGCCCGGCGGGCGAGATCAACCGCTGCACGGCGGCGTAGGCGATGCTCACCGCGGCGAGGAAGATCAACGTGCCCTCGATGCCGGCCGAGAGGTATTCGGCCTTGCCGTGTCCGTAGGCGTACTCCTCGTCGGCCGGCTTCGCCGACCACCAGAGGACGAACACGGCGAGGAGGGCGGCGACGAGGTTGACGCTCGACTCCAGCGCGTCGGAGAGCAGGCCGACCGAGCCGGTCAGCAGCCAGGCGACGGTCTTCATCGCCATCGTCACCACCGCCGCACCGACGGCGAGCCAGGCGAAGCGCCGCAGCGGCGTCCCCGCTCGCGCGCTCGCGCCGGCGGTCATCCCGTCGCCTCCCGAACGCCTGCCCCATGGACCTCCATAACCGCGGCGCGGGCCTCCGCCCTCGGCGGATCGATGAATCCCACGGCTCCGGGGCGGCTGCCCCTTCTACGACCGCTTGGCGGCGTGACGGCGCATGTAGAGCTTCTCGCGCAGCTCCATCGCACCGGGGTGGCCATCGCCGGGCCACGGGGTGAGCAGGAGGAGCAGCCGGGCGTCGGCGGAGGCCTCGATCCGGTGGCGTTCGCTCGGCTCGAACTCCACCAGCAGGCCAGGACCGCCGCGCACCGGGCCGTGGGCGTTGCCGGTCACCTCGATCTCCCCCGAGACCACGAGCACGAAAGCCCGCTCGTGCACCTCGTGCTCGTCCAAGGCCTCGCCGGCGGCGAGGTCGAGCGCGATGACGCGCGCGTCCTCGCTCGAGGAGAGGATCTCCGGCAGGCGCGGCTTCAGCTTCAGATCGCCCAGGTCCCAGCTCTTCACCGTGCGTTCCTTCCTCTCGGCGGCAACGATGCCCGGTCCCCACCGGACACCATCGATCCTAACGGCGGGCGCGGCCGCCCGCTCGTCCGGTTGGGTCAACCGGGGTCCCACGGTGCCAGAGGAACCTGACGCAAGCGTCCTCCTCGCCGCCTTCGACCCCGAGGGCGACCATCACGAGTCGGCCCGCGCCGCGCCTGAGACGATGAGGCCACCCTCGCGACGCTGGATCTCGCGCGATTCGAGGTCGCGAATGTCGCCATACGGGCCTGGCGAGCGCCAGGGTCGGTTGCGCCGTTGCCGGCGGCGATCGAGAGGCTGCAGGCGACGGGGACGAGCCCCATTCAGGCCACGAATTTCGCCCGTGCCTCCTCGCTGACCGGGGTGAAGAGATTGACCAGGTTGCCATCGGGGTCGCGGAGGAGGATCGAGCGGTTGCCCCAGGGCATGGTCGTCGGCTCCTGTACCCAGGCGTCCACCAGGGGCTGCAGCCGCTCGTACTCGGCGTCGACGTCCGCGACCCGAAACTCGATGATGACGCTGCGGTTCCGAGCGGCCTCGGCGGAGCCCTCACCGAACAACCCAACCGTGTCGGAGTGCCCGAGCGCGATCGTGAAGTCGCCGAAGACGAGCTCGGCGAAGACCGGCGTGTAGCGGACGGCGGAGACCCCGGTCAGCCGCTCGTAGAATTCGATCAGGCGGTCGAGGTCGTCGGTGATGATGCGGATCGAGGCGAATCTCATCGGCATGCCCTCCTACGTCGAAGTTCGAGTTACGCTACGCAACCGTATCGTATTAGATCAAGCGAATGCAGGACCGATGGATACGAAGATGAAGACGGATGCGCGAGTCCGGCGCTCGAGGGAGAAGGTCCTCGGGACCACCTTCGACCTGCTCGAAGAGGCGGGGGTCGGCGGTATCTCGGTGGACGAGATCGCGCGTCGCTCCGGGGTGGCGAAGACGACGATCTACCGTCACTGGCCGAGCCGCGAGGAGCTGATCCTCGATGCCTGCTCACAGATCACCGCCGAGCCGGACATACCCGACACCGGCGACCTCGACGGCGACCTTTCCACGATCCTCACCGAGATCGCGAGGCTGCTGGAATCTGCCCGTTGGGCGGCGGTCGTGCCCTCGATCGTCGACGCCGCCGAGCACGACCCAAGGTTCGCCGAGGTCCACGCCCGGATCCAGCACGGCCACGCCGAGCCGTTGCGCGCCGTGCTCGAGCGCGCCACGGAACGGGGCGAACTCGACCCCGGCGTCGACCGTCAGGCGGTCGTCGCCTCACTCCTCGGTCCGCTCTTCTACCGCCGATGGTTCTCGCGCGAGCCGATCGACGAGCGCTTCGTCGCCGAGGTTGTCGCGAGCGGGAGCGCTTGGTCGGCGCGACGCTGACCAGGAAATTCAGCGGTCATGAGCTGCTCGTTGCGAACTAAGGGGACGGCTGTCCGAACAGCGGGTCGAACGGCCGGCGGTCGGAGGGGCAGACCGTGCCGCGGGGTGGCGTGACCAGCTCGACCAGGTAGCGGCTGGTCGCACGTTCGACGCAGGCGCTGGGGTCGAGCGGGCTGGTGTGGCTGTAGCCGTCATGGGTCAGCAGCACCGCGTTGCCGAGTCGACGGGCGGTGCTGCGGGCGTCGGCGTAGGGCGTGTTGGGGTCGTGGGTGGTGCCGATCACCAGGATCGGATTCCTCGTCGTCGCGTTCCAGGGGCCGGTGTACGGATCGGCGCTGCGGGCTGGCCACGAGGCACAGGGTGCCCAGCGCCACCAGCTGAGCACCGGGCCGTAGAGGTAGCTGACCTTGGTCAGCCGCCGCACGACCTTCGGCCACGCCCCGGGGCCCTGCCGTGCCGGGCTGTCCGCGCAGATGAGCGCCACCGCCGGGAGACCGGGGGTGGTCGTCTGGGAGGAGAACGCGGCGGTGAGCATCCTTCCCCGCGTCGCGAGGTCCGAGCCGTCCCGGCTCGCGGCCGCCTCGAGCTGAGCGGCCATTTCCGGCCACGCCCCCGGCCCGAGGCTCATGTTCACCACGATCGCCGAAAGCGCATCTCCGTATGTGAGCGCGCCGGGCGGAGTGGCGGATGGTGCCGGGATCGAGGCGCGGCGCAGGTGCGCCAGCAGCCGCCTCACTCTCCTGGCCACCGATTCCCGGTGGCCGGCCAGCGCGCAGCGCGCCGGTCCAGCTCGCCCGCAGAGGGAGAGAAAGCCGGCGAACGCCCGGTCGGAGTAACGGAGCTGGTTGGCAAGCCCGGCTTCGGTCCCTCGCGTGTAGGTGACCGGGTCGAGGACGCCGTCGAGGACCATCGCGCGCACCCGGTTCGGGTACATGTTGGCGTAGGTCTGGCCGATCACGGTGCCGGCGGAGATCCCGAGGAAGTTGAGCCGCCGGTCGCCGACCAGCCGGCGCAGGTAGTCGAGGTCGTGCGCGGTGTCGGCGAGGGAGATGTGAGGGAGAAGGGCTCCGCTCAACCTGCCGCAACGGCGGGCGAGCGCCGCGGTCTTGCGCAGGTACCGGCGCGAGGCCGCGGCAGTGGTCGGGATCGACCAGCCGTCGAAGAACGCCGCCCGGCGCCTTTCGCTGCCGAAGCAGCGCACATGGCTGCTCTCGCCGGCACCGCGGACGTCCCAACCGACGACGTCGAAGCGGCCCTTGCCGGCGGCGTCGAGTGCCGCGCCTTCGTCTCTCACCTGCTGGACGGACCCGGCCGGACCCCCCGGGTTTACGAACAAAGAGCCGATGCGCCTTCCCGGTCGGCCGGCCAGGTGGCGGATGATCGCGAGCTTGATCGTGCGCCCGTCAGGACGGCTCCAGTCCAGCGGCACCCGCACCGTCGCGCATTGGAGCCGACTGCCGCAGCCGTGCCAGGCGATGCGCTGCTTGGCGAGCCCGGCCGCCGGCGCCTGGCGGTGCTGGGAGGCACCCGCCGCGCCGGCGAACGCGATCGCGGCGCAGACGCCGAGGAGCGACAGGGCGGCGGGCGCTCGGCTTCTTCGGCCGTTCTCGGTCAATCCGGCGGTTCCATGCGGTCGCCGCGCGCCGCTCGGAGCACCTTGCGGATCTGCCGGATCGTCAGACGAGGGCGTTCCCCAGCTATGTAGTGGCCACTGCTCGTGTTGCTGACGTGTTCGGCGCCGAGATCGCCGGCGAGTCGATCCTGGGCGGCGAGCCAGGCCCGCCAGGTCCCGCTGCCCCCGGCACCGAAGCCGAAGGGATGGTCCGAGGTCACCACGACGGAGGGCACCCGGGGCACGGCGGGCGCGGCGAGGATGGACCTGACGCTGCGTTGGTAGTCGACCGCCTCGAGGGTTCTCGGTCTGCCCAGCGTCCGTCCACCGCGCACGAACCTCGCCCATTGCCGCGGCTTCAGGGTCCTCTTCAGGTAGATCGAGCCGGGATCGAGGAGGACCAGGCCGGCGGTCTCGGCCGGGTGCTCAGCTGCATAGAGATAGGCGATCGTCCCGCCCCAGGAGTGGGCGACGAGGATGTAGGGGCCCGGCACGCCCGCGGCGCGCAGGAGCGCGTGGAGGTCGGCGACGTCACCGGCCGCCGCGGTCGGCTGTCGAACCGGGGTCGAGGGGGAGATTGCCCCGCCGAAGTCGACCGTCCCGGGCCGGTCGTAGGCGCAGGTCCGGGTGAGGCCGCTCACCCGCGGGAAGACGGCTGCCGGGCTCGGGCGCGGCGCGGCGCCGGGGCGTGGGACGACGTGGGTCCAGTCGTCGAGGGCGCCCCGAAAGCCGGAGATCAGGACGACGGTCGGACCGCCCTTGCCCCGACAGCTGAGGAGCAGCCTGCGACCGCCGCCGATCCTCACCAGCCGACCGGAGCCGCGGCGGGCGGCGGCCGGGGCCGTCGAGCCCCGCGCGAAAGTCAGGACCTCGAGGCCGGTGAGGCCCTGCCCGCGGCGGCGGCGGACCTTAGCCCGGTCGTAGGGGACCGGCGGCGCGGCGGGATCGGCGTCGGCTTCGATGAAGGCCTTCAGCGACGGGATGCGCCCGTCCAGTTGGAAGCGACCGAGCGCGAACGGCAGCCCGTCGGCGTTCAGGAAGGAGGGGCGCCCCATCAGCTGGAAGTGCAGGTGCGGCCCGCTCGAGTTGCCGGAATTGCCGAGCCTGCCGATCACCTGGCCCGGGTGGACGACCTGGCCCCGGTGCACCCGCACGCTTCCCCGCCGGAGATGGCCGTAGGCCGCATAGACGCCGTTGCCGAGCCTGATGATCACGTAGTTGCCGTCGGCCGCCGAAAGCCTGACGGGCTTGTTGTGATTCGGGATCTGGTCGGGCAGGCGGTCGGCCGCGGCGACCACGGTGCCGGCGCCGACGGCGAGGACCGGCGCCCCGAAGTCAAAGTAGCCGGCGTTGCGGTCGGGGCTTCCTGCGTGAGTCCGACCGCGGCGGTCGAGGCGGGCCGAGAAATCGACCGCGAAGCGCTGCCCGAGCCGCAGGTGACCGTTGACCGGCAGGATGACGCGGCGGTGGTGACCGACCGCGGCCACCCAGCGTCCCCCTCGCAAGGGGGGCGACAGCACCGTGGGCGGGCGGCGGGCCACCCTGATAGGCGCCCCGGTGTCGGTGATGAAGCGTCCGAATTCGGCGGCTTCGGGACCGACGTCGACGGTGAGCCTGTGCACGAGCCGCCTCGGGATCGCTCTCCTGCTCGGCAAGGCGAGATCGAACCAGACGATCCCGACGCTCGAGGGTGGAAGCGTCGTCGTCGGGGTCTCCGGCGTCGCGAGCAGGCTCGTCGCCGCCTTCAGCCGCTCCCCAGAGAGCTTGGCGACGCGGCGCCCGCCGGGGCCGAGGACCACCACGGAGTGGACCTCGATCGGCAGCGGGCGGGCATTCGTCAGCTCGAGCTCGTACGCGAGGTGGAACCGGCCGTCGGTCCCCTTGTACCAGCGGGGCGTCGAAAGGACCGACTCGGTCACCGGCGTCAGCTCGGAGCCGGCGCGAGCCACCGAGGAAGGCGACGCCGCGGTGGCAGTGCCCACGCCGCACGTCACCGTCGACAGCGCGCCGAGTGCCAGGCATAGGACCGTGGTGGCGAGCCGGGAGATTCACGGAGGCTAGTGATATCCGCCCCCGAACCCCCGCTCCTCAACTCACCGGCCTATTGCCGATCGGGGTCCGGCGATCGTCGAGGGGTGCGCCCCGCCGCCGCCCGACCTGACGAGCCCGCGTGAGGGCCAGCTGCTCGATCGAGGTCGCCTGCACCAATCCTGAAACCGATTCAAGAATCCAAGGCCTGCTGCCGATTCAGGGCTGACCGAAGTTCGATTCCGTTGGAGGCAAGGATGATCAGCACCGTTTTCGTCGTCAGAAAGGCCGCCCCGCTGCTGGCAATAGCAGCCTTGGCATTTGTCGCGTTCCCGACAGCGGTCCAGGCGGCGATCTCCTACCCGGTTCAGACCATCGGCGAATCGGAACACACGCTGACGGAAGCCTCGATCGGCATCGACGACTCGGGCGATCGGGTCGCCGTGTGGAAGGAAAGGCTTCCAAGCGGGGGCTATGCCGTCGATGCCGCGACCCGGCCGAGCGAAGGCTCCTGGAGCGAACCGGTCGCCATCTCCGAAGCCAAAGAGGAAATCCAAACCGTGTCCGTTGCGGTGAACTCCCGAGGGGAAGCGGCCGCTTCCTGGATGCGCGAATACTCGAGTCCGAATTGGGTTGTCGAAACCGCCCACATGACGAGCTCGGGCACCTGGAGCGCACCTACGGCGATGGCCCCCGCCACCGGCGTGAACTCCCACGAACCGCGGATCGGGATCGATGCCGAAGGCGACGCGACGGTCGCCTGGCGCGAATACCTTGGCCCCTACTGGGGCGCCGTGGTCGCCTCCCAGGAAGGCGGCGCCTGGGGTCCCTCTCTGCTCCTTTCCGACCCTTCGGAAAACTTTGAAGCCCCGGAACTGGCGGTCTCGCCGAACGGGGCGGCGGTCGTCACCTGGGGCTCGTCCTCTGTGATCGAAGGAACGACCCGCCCCGCCGGCGGCAATTGGGCGGTGGGTGCGGTGATCGCCTCCTCTGGGAGCTCCGGATTGCAGCGCGCCGTGCCGGGAATCGATCCGGCGGGCGAAGCGACGGTGGCCTGGGCCCTCAACGACGGCACCCACTACATCGTCCAGGCCGCGACCAAGTCGGCCGGCGGCAGCTGGGCGACCCGGACCGTCGGCGAAGCGGCCGGCAACAACAGGGCTCCCACCCTCTCGGTGAACGCGGAAGGAGACGCCCTCCTCGCATGGATCCACGATTTCCACACGGTGGAAACGTCTGAACGCGCCTCCGGCGGATCTTGGTCCGCGCCCTCCTCGATCCCGGCGGTGGGGGGCGGAGTCGAAATCTGGTCGATCGACAGTGCTCTGGACGAAGCCGGCGACTCGATCCTCGCCTACGACGGAGAAGCGCCTGGCGAACGGTACTCGGCCTGGGCCAGTCGCCGGGACGCGGGCGGCAGCTGGACGGAAGCCGTGGAAATCAGCGAAGGCGAAGAAGCGGCCTACGAAGTCCCCTCGGTGGCGCTGAACCCCACCGGAAGCCTGGCGATCGCCTGGGCGAGCGAAATCTCGTCCGGCTACCTCGTCAAGGCGATCGGCATCGACAACACCGCCACTCTCTCGGTCACGAAGGACGGCACCGGGTCCGGAACCGTCACCGGCGACAAGGGCGGCATCGACTGCGGCCCGCTCTGCTCGGCCCAGATCACCGCCGGCAACGAAGTGACCCTGACCGCCACTCCGGCCGCCGGCTCCGCGTTCGCGGGGTGGTCCGGGGACTGCAGCGGCACCGGGAGCTGCACCGTCGACATGGGCGCGGCGCGCTCGGTGGGCGCGGATTTCACCGCCGTGACGCCTCCTCCCGTGACGCCCCTTCCCACGCCCCCTCCCACCACGTCGAAGCCCGTGACGCCTCCTCCCGTGACGCCCCCTCCGACCACGTCGAAGACCGTCATGCCCGGCCTGCACTTGGTCCAGGTTAAGCGCAACAAGACGCACGGCACCGCGGTCGTCCGGTTCCGGGTGCCGGCATCGGGCAGGCTGACCGTCTACGGAAAGGGGGTCAAGGCGACCAAGGTCACGGTCAAGAAGGCCGGCTACTCCTCGGTGAAGCTCGTGCCGAAGGGCGCCTACCGGACCCGGCTGTCGAGGCACCACCGCGGCTTCACCGTCGTCAAGGCCAGGTTCCGCCCGGCCGCCGGCGGCACGGCGACGACATGGAGTCGCCGCATACGCCTCGTCTGGCGCCAGGGCTGACCCACGCGTTCGGCGAGGACGGCGCCCCGCGGTCCTCGCCGAACGCCCTGGCACCCGTCCCCGTAGGACTGCCAACGCGGAGCCGTTGGGTCGTGCTCGATGTTGACCGGGGTCGGAGTGGTTCGCGTCTGCTCGACGAGGTCCCGTCCGGTCACGGCTTCGATGGCCCTCGACCGGAGATCCTCCAAGCTCGGCATCAGACCACGTGCGTCCCCCGTGGGCGAAGATCTCCCGATGAGCCGGACCCACCTTGCGGCCACCATCATTTATGTGCCCGATGTCCCGGCGGCACTCGACTTCTGGGAGCGTGCCTTCGGCCTTCAGCGCTCCTACCTGGCCCCCGACGGCGACTACGGGGAAGCTCGGGACCGATGGCGCGAGGATCGGCTTCGACTCGGTCGCCCTCGCGGAGCGCTGGGGCCCGCCCGGCGGCTTCAGGCCCGTTCGGCCCGCCGATCGACCGGCGGGTGTCGAGCTGATGCTCCACGCAGATGACGTCCCGAGCGCCCTGGCGAGGGCCGTCGAAGCCGGGGCGAGCGCGCTCGGGTCGCCCGAAGAGAGGCCATGGGGGCAGACGATCGCCTACGTCTGCGACCCCTGGGGCACGCTGGTCGCGATCGGGACGCCGTGGCGTGCGCCAGGAGGCGGTGGCTGAAACCGGGCGCCATCCCGGGGCAGTTCGACCGCCCCCCACGACGCGCCCGCCCGGCCCTCGCCGATGTGGGCGGAGGAGGTCCTCGCCTCGCGGAGGACCACCGTGCGCCCCCCCCCCGCTCTCCGAGGTCGGCCAGGTGCTCCGGGTGCCCGCCGAGCGTACGCAAGAGCGCCGCAGGCAGTTTCGCGGCATCCGCCGGGTGCGTCCTGAGCCCTGCCCGCCGCATCCATCGCGGCGAGATCGCCGCCGCCGCGGGTGGCAGACTGCCTGCCGCTCAAATGCCGTCGGCCCCGAATTTGGGGTCCGCGCCGCGTGACCAAGGAGAGAAGATGCCCGAAGGTTTTTTCCCGCGTTTCCGCCTACTGTCCCTGATGGCCGTGTGCGTGCTCTGCGGCACCGCGTTCGCACCGTCGATGGCGAGCGCGAGCACGGGGGTGGGGGCGATCGAAGGGACCGTCACCGCGATCGACGGCGGCGCGCCGATCGAAGGCATCGAAGTCTGCGCCTACGGGGAAGGCGGCAGCGAAGGCTTCGGCTGCGCGACCACCGAAGCGGCCGGGAAGTACGTGATCGAAGCGTTGCCGGAAGCCGACTACGAAGTCGGATTCTTCGGCCAGGGCTGGGTCGAATGGTGGTTCGGCGAAGTGCAGGTGCTCGCGGGCCAGACGACGCCCTTGAGTGCCGCCCTGGAAGAAACTGGCGCGATCGCGGGAACGGTCACGAGCGCGCTGGGCGGCCCGATCGCCGACGGCTTCGTCTGCGTCGACGCGACGAACGGGCGCTTCTTCAACGCCTGCGGCTTCACGGACGACGCCGGCAGGTACCTGATCTCCGGACTCTTGCCTGCCGAATACGAAGTCGAATTCACCGGCCAGGTCTGCGATTCCGGCTCCGGCTGCGAACGCGAATCCTGCGAACTCCAGGTCTCCTGCTCCCGTCCTTACATCACCCAGGTCTACATCGAACGGCCCATCCTCAACGAACCCGGCACGACCCGGGTGCCGGTGGAAGCGGGGCATACCGCCGAAGGGATCGACGCGACCCTCCGACCGGGCGGCAAGATCGAGGGGTCCGTGAAGCTGGCCGCGCTCCACGTTCTCCCGCTGGCCGGGGTCGAAGCGTGCGCGCTCGCCGAAGTAGGGATCCACGGCGAGTGTGCGACGACGAACGCGGAAGGCAAGTACGCGATCGAAGGCCTGGCGAGCGGCGGCTACAAGGTCGTCTTCCACGAAGCCTGCGGGGAAGCACCGTGCCCGGGCACCTACACGACGCAGTACTTCCACCACAAGGCCGCAGCAGAAGAAGGCGAGCTGATCAGCCTGACCGCGCCCGGCGTCACGACCGGCGTCGACGGCATCCTCGCCGAAGCGGCCCCGCAAGGTCCGGCGTTCGTGACCGACCCCACCCTCACCGGCCCCGCCACGGTCGGTTCCACCCTCGTCTGCTCGGAAGGGACCTGGACGGGCAATCCGACCGGCATCGCCTACTCCTGGCAGCGCAACGGGTTCCCGATCGCAGGGCAGGACGAACCGACCTACAAGGCGACCGGCGCGGACGAAGGCGCCTCGCTGACCTGCTCGGTGAAGCTCACCAACACCGGCGGATCGGCGGACGCCGCCAGCAATGCCCTGGCGATCTCGGCCGCCCGCTCGGAAACGACGAAGCCGACGACGACCCCGCAGGCGAATCCGACGACCGGGGCAGCGCCCGCCGTGCCGCCGCCCGCCGTGGCGGCGAGGCCGGGGCGCGCGACCGTCATCGGCGACGGGTTCGCCCAGGGCCGGCGCCTCAGGCTGCGGGTGAAGTGCGCGGCGAAAGCCGACTGCAGCGGCTTCCTGAAGCTGCTCTACCCCCGGCGCGCAAGGGCCCGCAAGGGAAAGCTGAAGCTGCTGAAGCTGGCCGGCGCACGGGTGTCGGTCGCAGCCGGCGCGATGAGGACCGTCAGGGTCAGGCTCGACAACAGGGCCGCCCGACTCATCAGGCGGGCCGGCGGCCGGGGGCTGATCGTGACCCTGACCGGCAACGGCGTGAGGTCGCGCCCCCTCCTCGTCAAGCCGAGACGGCTGCGGGCAGGACGGGGGTCGGGGACCAGGAGCCACTGACGCTCCCGCCCCACCCCGCCCCTGCCCCGAACGGGCCCAAGGCACCGCCGCCCGAGCTGGCCTGACCCCTATTCCACCGCCGCGATCGCGGCTTCGACTTCTTCGAGGCTCGCGTTTTCCTGCAGCGTTTCGTTGCCGTGCGGGCCCTCGATCACCAGGGCCTGGCCGTAGCGGATGCCCAGCTGGGAGCCGAGTTCCTCTTGTTCGGTCAGGCGCTGGGTCATCGCGCTGTCCGGTTCCCGGCCTTCCTTGAAGTCCTTTTCCCATTCGGTCAGTTCGAGTTCCTCGACGCTGCCCGCGACCGAGGCGAGGAAGTTCTGCCGCAGGCCGGCGCGGCGGTTTTCGGCTTCCGAGACGCCGAAGCGGTCCGCTTCCTTCTGGTTGACGAAGAAGAGGTAGGCGTATTGCCAGCCGTAGCCCTGTTCGGCCGCCGCTTCGGTGCCGTAGAAGCCGTACTCGATGTTGTTTTCGCTGTTGGAGTAGTGGCGATAGAGGAGCTTTGCCTTGCCCGGGCGGGCGTATTTCTCGGCCAGGGTCGGGATCGTCGCCAGGAAGCCTTCGCGGCATTCGGAGCTCTGCTCGTCGTCGAATACCTGGATCGTGATCGGCGCGTTTTCGGAGCCGAGGCGGGCGCCTTCCTGCGGGATCCCGCTGATCAGTTCCTGCGCGGCGCTGATGCCGGCGATGTGGACCGTGTTCTTGTTCGGCTTCTGGGTCGCGATGTTGACCAGCGCGTAGCTGAGCGCGATCAGGCCCAGCACCAGGACCAGGATGACCCAGCCGCGCCCGCGTCGCGGCAGCGGCCGCTGGGGCACCTCGGGCTCCTGAGGAGGGCTGACGACGTCGCTCACGTCTCCATTATCGCCGGCCGCGACCGCGGGCATCGCCCAGTGTGCGGAAAACCACGTTGACAGGGGCGGCGAACTGGGGTACCAAGAACTACCCACTTTCGTCGACACGGGAGGTCTAGATGGCCAATCACCTGACGCCCAGCGAGCTCGCCGACCAGCTGCGGATGGACCGGCAGGAGGTGATCGGTCGCTGCGTCGAGATGGGCGTCCCGATCTTCCACGGCCGCATCGACCGGGCCCTCTTCGAATCCTCGCTGCGCGACCAGGGAGGCACCCCTAAATCGGGGAACCTGGCCACCGACCCCCGACTCTGAATAGACTGGCCCCGATGGAGGGGAGGGGGACCGAATCGAAGACGTTGGCGGACCTGTTGGTCCGCGCGGCCGAGATGTACGGCCCACAGCCGGCCGTGCGCTTCAAGGAAGGCGACGCCTGGGTCGACCGCAGCTTCCAGCAGGTTCTCGACGTCGTCAAGCCGCTGGCGCTCGGCCTGATCGCGCTCGGGGTCGAGAAGGGCGACCGCGTGTCGATCCTCGCCAACACCCGCCCCGAGTGGACCTACTTCGACTTCGCGGCGCTCTCGATCGGCGCCACCGTCGTGCCGATCTACCAGACCAACTCGCCCGAAGAGTGCGCCTACGTCCTCGAGAACTCCGACGCCAAGACGGTCGTGGTCGAGAACGAGGAACAGCTGGCGAAGGTTCGCGAGGTCCGCGCCGGGCTTCCGCAGCTGGAGAACGTGCTGCTGATGGAAGGCACCGCCGAGGACGCGATCTCGATGGAGCAGCTCGCCGCCAAGGGCGGCGAGGTCGACGCGGCGCTCTTCGAGCAGCGGATCGCCGCCGTCACGCCCGAGGACATCTGCACCTTCATCTACACCTCGGGCACGACCGGCCCGCCGAAGGGCTGCGTGATCAGCCACGGGAACTACCGCTCGATGCTCGACATGGTCAAGGAGACCAGCGTCATCGAAGCGGAAGACGTCACCTACCTCTACCTGCCGCTCGCCCACTCCTTCGCCCTGCTGATCCAGCTCGGCAGCTTCGACCTCGGCTCGACGATCGCCTACTGGCAGGGCGATCCGAACAAGATCGTCCCCGACCTGGGAGAAGTCCGGCCGACCTACTTCCCATCGGTGCCGCGCATCTTCGAGAAGATCTACACCGCCGCCAACAGCGGCATGGAAAAAGAGGGCGGGCTCAAAAAAGCGATCTTCGACTGGTCGATCAAGACCGGCAAGCGGATGCGCGAGGCCGAACGCGCGGGGCGCAATCCCGGCTGGCTCCTGCAGCGCAGCTACGCCTTCGCCGACAAGCAGGTGCTCTCCAAAATCCGCGGCCTGTTCGGCGGCAAGATCCGCCTCGCGGTCTCCGGCGCGGCGCCGATCAACCCCGAGATCCTTCGCTTCTTCGACGCCGCGGGCGTCTTCGTGGTCGAGGGCTGGGGGATGACCGAGACCTCGACCGCGGCGACGATCGCCTCCGAGGAGAGCTTCAAGTTCGGCACGATCGGCAAGCCGTTCCCCGGCTGCGAGGTCAAGGTCGCCGAGGACGGCGAGCTGCTGGTCAAGGGCCCGAACGTCTTCCAGGGCTACCACAAGAACCCCGAGGCGACCGCGGAGACGATCATCGACGGCTGGCTGCACACCGGCGACATCGGCGAGATCGACGCCGAAGGCTTCATCAAGATCACCGGCCGCAAAAAGGACATCATCATCACCGCGGGCGGCAAGAACATCACCCCGGCCAACCTGGAGGCCGAAATCCGCCAGAGCCCGCTGGTCTCCCAGTGCGTGGTGGTCGGCGACCGTCGGCCCTACCTGGTCGCCCTGGTGACGCTCGACCCCGAGGAAGCGGTCGCCTACGCCAAGGAGCACGGCCTCCCCGATGATCCCGCCGAGCTGGCCCGCAACCCGGAGATCCGCAAGGCGGTCGAAGCCCACGTGGAGGAGATCAACAAGAAATTCGCCCGCGTCGAGCAGGTCAAGAAGGTGGCGATCCTGCCCCGCGACCTGACCCAGGAAGACGGCGAGCTGACGCCGACGCTGAAGGTCAAACGCGCCGTCGTCACCGCCAAGCACGAGAAAGAGATCGACGAGCTCTACGCGGCCTGAGCGCGGCCTGAATGTGCCGCGGGCCTAGGAGGCTTCGCCGCTCTGGCGGAGCAGGACCGAGGTCGTCTGCTCGAGGACGCGGCGCCAGGCGGAGGTTTCTTCGGGCTCGACCTCCTCGGCTTCCTCGACGACACGGCGCAGGCGGCGCTCGGAGATCTCGAGGCCGTGTTTGGCGGCGATCTTGGCGTAGTGCTCGTAGTCCTTGGCCAGCGTCGCGGTGACCGATTCAAAGCCGTGGCGAGCGATTTCGAGCCGGTGGCCATAGTCCATGATCGGCGTGCCGAACATCAGCTCGTCGGTCTCGTCGGGCTCCAGCAGGACGATGTCGACCCCCGGGTAGCGCTCCTGCCACTGGGCGACCGCCTGGTGGAGACGGGCGTGGGCGATCAACCGGAAGGTCTGGTTGCCGATCGCCGGCAGGCCCATGTCGGACACGCGGCGGACGCGGGTGCCGAACATCGTCGGGATCGATTTCTCGAAGTCGTTGATGTAGGGGACGAGCGGGTTGACGACGACGATGAACTTGGCCCCCGCCTCGACCGCGATGTCGACGTTGGTGGTCGAGCGGATGCCGCCGTCGACCAGCTGGCGGCCCTTCAGGTCGACCGGCTTGTAGACGATCGGCAGCGCGGTCGAGCACTCGACCGCCTTGGAGATCGGCACGTCGCGCCACCCCTCTTCGCCGAAGACGATCCGCTCGCAGGTGTCGAGGTCGGTGGCGGTCAGGTAGAGCTCCGGGTCGATCACCCGGAAGTCGTTGGACCGCCCGGCGTCGGTGAGCACGTCGGCGACGTAGTCGCCGATCCCACCGCCCGAGTAAAGGCCGGTCGGCAGGTTCTCGGCCAGCGCGATGCCGAGGTCGATCACCGAGAGGTCCTTGATCCGCAGCAGCGCCCGCACCGCCTCGAGGCTGCGCAGCGGCAGCCCCAGCGCCGACTTGACGAAGCCCATGTAGTTGGGGGTGAGCATCTTGCCGAGCTCCAGGTCCTCGAGCTCGGACGGGACGCGGCTGTTGATCACCTGCATCATCTCGTCCGGGGTGACCCCGTTGGCGAGCATCGCGGCGACGAACGAGCCCGCGCTGGTGCCGACGTAGACGTCGAAGCTGTTGACCGTGCTGTTGACCGCGAGCAGGTCGAGCGCCCGCAGCGCCCCGATCTCGTAGACACCGCCGGTGAAGCCGCCGCCGCCGAGCACCAGGGCCGTCTTCGACGGCTTCTTGCGCCGCCGCGATTTGCGGCGCGGTTTCGACTCGATGTCCACGACCTGTCCCATCGCAGTACTTAAAGTATTCCGGATCGGCCCGGCGGTGCCGCTACCTTCCCCTTCGCAGGTGTTACCGAGGAAGATGAGAAAGGCTGTGATCCCCGCCCTGGCGGCCTGTCTCGGCCTCCTCCTGGCGCTCGCCGGACCCGCCGCGGCGGCCAATTCGTGCGGTCAGATGAAGGCCTGGCTGAACGCCGGCGGCGGCCACTCCAGCGGCCTGCTGGTCGTCGACGCGGAAACCGGAGAAGTCGTCTGCTCGGTCCGCGCCGACCAGCCCCGGCCGCTCGCCTCCAACACCAAGCTCTTCACCACCTCCGCCGCCCTCGCCAGGCTCGGTGGGACGACGACGATCCCGACCACGGTCCTCACCGACGGCACCATCGACGGCCGCGGCGTCCTGCACGGCAACCTCTACCTGCGTGGCGGCGGCGACCCGACGCTCGGCACCCCCTCCTTCTACGACAGCTACCTGGCCGGGCTCGGCGCCAACGTCTTCACCCTCGTGCCACAGCTGAAGCGGGCGGGGATCAAGGCGGTCACCGGGCGCCTCTACGGCGACGAGACGATCTTCGACCGCCGGCGCGGCGTCCTCGACTCCCACTACGCGACCAGCCTCTACATCGGCCCGCTCTCCGGCCTCGACTTCAACTCGGGCTTCGCCGGCAACAGCAGCTCCGGCCACTTCTCCTCCAGCCCGGCGAAGCGCGCCACGCGCACGCTCGACCGCAGCCTGCGCCACGCCGGGATCAGGATCAGCCCCAAGGTCGCGCTCCGCCGGACCCCGGCCGAAGCCGAACAGCTGGCCGTCATCCACTCGCCGCCGCTCGGCGAAATCGTCAACACCACCGACGTCTGGTCGGACAACTTCTTCGCCGAGATGCTGGAGAAGCTGCTCGGGGCGCGCTTCGGCGGCGCCGGGACGACCGCGGCCGGCACCCGCGTGGTCGAGGCCTTCGCCCGCGAAATGGGCTCCCACATCCACCAGGTCGACGGCTCCGGCCTCACCCGCTCCAACCTCGCCTCGCCCGCCGACGTGGTCAATCTGCTGCTCGGCGTGAAGAAAAGCGAGATCGGCGACGAATTCATCCAGGATCTGGCGCTCTCGGGCAAGGAAGGGACGACCGCGGGGCGGATGAAGGGCACCGCGGCCTACGGCCGCTGCCGGCTCAAGACCGGCACCCTGACCGGGGTCAGCAACCTCTCCGGCTACTGCTTCAACCGCGACGGCAGGGTGATGGCGTTCTCGGCCCTGATGGGCAGCGTGGGCAGCACCTCCTACGCCCACCTCGAGCAGGACCGCATCGCCGGCGCGGTGGCGAGCTACTGAGCGTCGTCGGAGGTGCCGCCCGGCGCCTCGGCGTCGGGCCCGGGCGCGGCTTCGGGCGCCCCGGCGTCGGCCCCGGCGCCATCCGGTGACCCACCCTCCAGCAGCTCGCGCAAGCCGTCTTCGTCGAGCACCGTGGTCCCCAGGTCCTGGGCCTTGGCGAGCTTGGAGCCGGGGCTCTCCCCCGCCACCACGAAGTCGGTTTTCTTGGAGACCGAGTTGACGACCTTCCCGCCCGCCCCCTTGACCAGCGCCGCCGCCTCCTCGCGGGTGAGCACCGGCAGGGTGCCGGTGAGGACGATCGTCCTGCCCTCCAGCGGCCCGCCCGAGGCGCGCCGTTCGGAGGGGTCGGCCTCCAGCCGCAGGCCCTTCTCGCGCAGCTTCTCGACCAGCGCCCAGGTGGCGTCGTCGCCGAGGCTCTCGGCGATCTGCTCGGCCATGATCGGCCCGACCCCCTCGACCTCGACGATCTGCTCCGGGTCGGCCTCGTGGATCTTGTCGATCGAGCCGAAGTGGTCGGCCAGCGCCTCCGCGGTGACGTAGCCGACGCCCGGCAGCCCGAGCGCGTAGAGCACCCGCTTGAAGGGCCGTGAGCGGGACTCCTCGATCGCCGCGAGGAGGTTGCGGGCAGAGGTCTCCGCGAACCGGTCCAGCGCGACCAGTCGCTCCTCGGTGAGGTCGTAGATGTCGGCGACGTCGGCGATCAGGCCCTGCTCGAGGAACACCGCGGCCTGCTTCTCGCCCAGCCCCTCGATGTCCATCGCCCCTTTGGAGACGAAGTGCTTGACGTGCTGGAAGGCCTGGCCGGGGCAGCCGCGGTGGTTCGGGCAGATCGTGAAGACGGCGCCCTCGGGCTTGACCGTCGGCGTGCCGCAAACCGGGCACTTCGGCGGCGGCTTCGGTTTCCTGGCGCTCTTGTGCTTGCGCGGCAGCTTCGGCGAGACGACCTGCGGGATCACGTCCCCGGCCCGCATCACGACCACCTCGTCGCCCGCGCGGACGTCCTTGCGGGCGAGGTCCTCCTCGTTGTGGAGGGTCGCGGTGGAGACGGTGACGCCGCCGACGTGGACCGGCTCGAGCATCGCGAAGGGGACCAGGTGCCCGGTCCGCCCCACGTTCCACACCACCTTCTTCATCGTCGTCGTCGCGGTGGTCGGCGGGAACTTCCAGGCGATCGCCCAGCGCGGCTCCCGGCCGACCACGCCGAGCTCCCGCCAGAGCGCCTTCTCGTCGACCTTGACGACGACGCCGTCGATCTCGTAGTCGAGCTCCTCGCGGCGCTCCTCCCACCAGTGGCAGCGCCCGACGACCTCCTCGACGTCCTGGTGGTGGGCGGTGTCAGGGTTGACCTTGAAGCCCTGCCGCTCGAGCCACTCGACCTCGTCCATGTGGGTCGGCAGGTCGAGGCCGCGCACGGCGCCGATCCCGTAGATCCAGGTGGAGAGCGGCCGTTCGGCGGCCAGCGCCGGGTCGAGCTGGCGGATCGAGCCCGCCGCCGAGTTGCGCGGGTTGGCGAAGGTCGGTTCCCCCCGCTCGGCGCGCCGCTCGTTCAGCGCCCGGAAGGCGGCGATCGGCAGGTAGGCCTCGCCGCGCACTTCGATCAGCGGCGGGCCGTCCTTCAGGCGCAGCGGCACCGAGCCGATCGTGCGCAGGTTCTGGGTGACGTCCTCGCCGGTCGTGCCGTCGCCGCGGGTGGCGCCCCGCACCAGCACCCCGTCCTCGTAGGTGAGCGTCACCGCCAGCCCGTCGATCTTCGGCTCGGTCGTGTAGCTGAACTGCGAGGCGCTGATGTCGAGGCGCTTGAGGTAGTTGGCGAGGCGCGTCTCCCAGGCGCGCAGCTCCTCCTCGTTGCGGGCGTTGGCGAGCGAGAGCATCGCCTCGTGGTGGGTGACCGGCTCGAAGCGCTCGAGCGGCGGCGCGCCGACCCGCTGGGTGGGCGAGTCGGCGGTGCGCAGGGCGGGGAACTCGCGCTCCAGGTCGCGCAGCTCGTCCAGCAGTTCGTCGTAGACGTCGTCGCCGATCTCCGGTTCGTCGAGGACGTAGTAGAGGTGGTTGTGGCGATCGAGCCGGCCGCGCAGCTCGGCGGCGCGCGCGGCCTCCGCGGCGGGGACGTCCGGGGGCGCGGCCGCGCGGTCGCCGGCGCTCATGCGGCCGGGGCCGAGGCGCGCAGCATCTCCTCGAGGCTCCATCCGCGCAGGCGCTCGAGCCCGCCGTGGTCGGTGAGGTCGAAGTGGATCGGCGTGACCGAGATCCGCCCCTCGGCGACCGCCCAGAGATCGGTCCCCTCGATCTCCTCGTAGCCCGGCTTCCAGCCGTAGATCTCGTAGCGCTTGCGGCCGGCGGCGTCGGGCTCGTCGAGCAGCCTCAGCTCGTCGTTGTAGATCCGTTTGCCGAGCACGGTCACCTCGACGCCGGTCGCCTCGACCCCCGGGAAGTTGACGTTGACCAGCGTGGCCTCGGGCATCGGCTCGCTGCGCAGGCTCTCCACCAGGCGGCTCGCGAACTCGGCGCCCAGGCTGAAGTCGAACTGGCCAGTGGCGTAGCCCAGCCCGCGACCCCTGGTCTGCTGGGAGAAGGCGACCGCCGGGATGCCGAGGACGATCCCCTCGAGAGCCGCGGCGACCGTGCCGGAGTAGGTGATGTCGTCGCCGAGGTTGGCGCCGTGGTTGATCCCGGCGACGATCAGGTCCGGGCGCTCCCCGACGAGCCCGAGCTCGGCGAAGCGGACGCAGTCGACCGGCGTGCCGTCGGTCGCGTAGCCCTTGTGGCCGTCGTCGAAGGTGATCTCCTCGACCGAGAGCGGCGAGCGGGTGGTGATGCTGCGCGCCATCGCGCTGCGGTTGGAGTCCGGGGCGACGACGTGCAGCTCGATCCCGTCCTGCGCCACCAGGGCGCGGCGCAGCGCCTGCAGCCCGGGGGCCGCGATCCCGTCGTCGTTGGTCAGCAGCACGCGCATAGGGTCGATTCTAGGTGCCGCCGGGCGCGGAACCATCGTCGGGGATACTGGCGCCGATGACCACCGTCAGATTGGACATCGAATACGACGGTTCCGGCTTCCGCGGCTGGGCCCGCCAGCCGGGGCTGCGCACGGTGCAGGGGGTGCTGGAGGCGGGGCTGGCCCAGGTCCTGCGTGAGGAGGTCGGGCTGACGGTCGCCGGGCGCACCGACACCGGCGTCCACGCCCTGGGGCAGGTGGCGAGCTTCGCCACCGAGGCGCGCCTGCCGCCCGACCTGGCCAGGAACCTGAACGGGGTGACGCCCGAGGACGTCGCCGTGCGCCGCGCCGAGGCGGTCGCCGACGGCTTCGACGCGCGACGCGACGCGCGCTCGCGGTCCTACCTCTACCGGGTGGCGCGGGCCCGGGCGGCGAGCCCGTTCGAGCACGGGCGGGCGCTCTGGTGGCCGCACGCGGTCGACCGCGAAGCGCTCGACGCCGTCGCCGCGGCACTCCCCGGCACCCACGACTTCACCGCCTTCACCCCCACCCAGACCGACCACGTCCGCTTCGAGCGCGACGTGCTCGCGGCGGGCTGGTGCGAGGAACCGAGTCCGTGGGGCGGCGCGAGTGCTCGGGTCGGCGCGAGCGGCCCCCACCCCCACGGCGAGATCCTCGCCTTCCGCATCACCGCCGACGCGTTCATGCGCAACATGGTCCGCGCCCTGGTGGGCACGATGCTCGAGGTCGCCTCAGGCCGGCGCACGGTCGAGAACTTCAAGGCCCTCCTGCGGGGCGCCCCCCGACCCGAGGCAGGCGACACCGCCCCACCCCACGCCCTCTACCTGGAGAGCGTCAGCTACGACTGAGGTGCCGTCCAGGCCGCCGCTTGCTGACTTGTGGTCGCCCCGGCGACTCAAACTCAGCAGACGCCGGCTAGACCAGCTCGAGGAACACCATCTCGGTCGAGTCGGAGCGCCTCGGGCCGAGCTTGACGATGCGGGTGTAGCCGCCCGGCCGCTCCGCGTAGCGCGGCGCGACCTCGTCGAACAGCTTGTGGACGATGAACTTGTCGTTGTGGAGGGTCGAGAGGGCCTGCCGGCGGGCGTGCAGGTCGCCCCGTTTGGCCAGCGTGATCAGCTTCTCGACCTCGGGCTTGACCGCCTTGGCCTTCGCCTGGCTGGTCTGGATCCGCTCGTGCTCGATCAGCTGCTTGGACAGGTTCGAGAGCAGCGCCTGCCGGTGTGCGGCGTCACGGCTCAGCTTGTTGCGCTTCTTGTTGTGCCGCACCTTCTACCTCCGTCGCTGCTCTCGTACCGGCTGGGTTGCCTTAGTCCTGCTGGAGATCGAGGCCGCGGGCGTGCAGCGTCTCGATCACTTCCTCGATCGACTTCTGGCCGAAGTTCGGGATCGCGTTCAGTTCGGCGCGCGACTTGCGCACGAGGTCGCCGACCGTCTGCACCCCTGCCCGCTTCAGGCAGTTGTAGGAGCGGACGCCGAGTTCGAGCTCCTCGATCAGGATCTCGTCGAGGCCGTTGTTGGCCCCGGCGGTGTCGCCGGCGCCGTTGCTGCCGACCCCTTCGGTGGGGATCGCGGCGACCGGCTCACGCGCGGTCAGTTCCTCGACCCGGTCGGCGTCGGTGAAGATCGCCAGGCTCTTGATCAGGATCTCGGAGGCCTCGCGGAGCGCGGCGCCCGGCTCGATCGAGCCATCGGTCTCGAGGTCGAGCTCGAGTTTGTCGAAGTCGGTCCGCTGCCCGACGCGGGCGCCGGAGACGGCGTAGGACGCGCGGCGGATCGGCGAGAAGATCGAGTCGATCGGGATCACGCCGATCGGCTGCTCGTCGGACTTGTTCTCTTCGGCGGGCGAGTAGCCGCGGCCGCGGCCGATCGTCAGGTAGACCTCGAGCTTGGTTTTTTTCTCGAGCGTCGCGATCGGCGCCTCGGGGTTGAGGATCTCGACGCCGGAGGGCAGGTCGATGTCCTTCGCCTTCACCTCGCCGGGGCCGGTCGCCACCAGCGGCGCCTCGACCTCGTCGGCATCGGTGTGCATGCGGACGACGAGGTCCTTCAGGTTGAGGACGATGTCGGTGACGTCCTCTTTGACGCCGGGGACGGTCGAGAACTCGTGGGCGACCCCCTCGATGCGGACGCTGGTGATCGCCGCGCCACCCAGGGAGGAGAGCAGCACGCGCCTCAGGCTGTTGCCGAAGGTGTAGCCGAAGCCCTTGTCGAGAGGCTCGATCGTGAAGGTGCCGCGACGGTCGTCAACTTTCTCGGCGGTGATTCTGGGGACCTGGAAATCAGTGGTCATGAGTTCCTTGCGTTGCTTGTTTCTAAGTCGTCTGGTCCGGACTACTTGGAGTACAGCTCGACGATCAGCTGCTCCTGGACCGGCGCCGAGATCTCGGCGCGCTCGGGGAAGCGCAGGACCTTGGCGGTCAGGGCGTCGTGGTCGGCCTGCAACCAGGCCGGCACGGTCGAAACCAGTTCGGTCGCGCGGCGGACCGTGTCCGTCGCACCGGAGTCCGGCTTGATCGAGATGATGTCCTCGGGACGCACCTGGTAGGAAGGGATGTCGACGCGGCGGCCGTTGACCATCCAGTGGCCGTGGTTGATCAACTGGCGGGCCTGGCGGCGCGAGGCGGCGAAGCCGAGCCGCACGAGCACGTTGTCGAAGCGGGACTCGAGCAGCCGCAGCAGGTTCTCGCCGGTGACGCCGTCCTGGCGCGAGGCGTGTTCGTAGTAGGAGCGGAACTGCTTCTCCAGCACCTGGTAGTAGCGGCGCGCCTTCTGCTTCTCGCGCAGCTGCAGGCGGTACTCGCTCTGGCGCAGACGGCCGCGGCCGTGCTCGCCGGGCGGGTAGGAACGCCGCTCGACGCCGCACTTGTCGGTGAAGCAGCGCTCACCCTTGAGGAAGAGCTTCTGGCCCTCGCGCCGGCACTGCTTGCACTGCGGGGAGGTGTCGCGGGCCATCAGACACGCCTCCGCTTCTTCGGCCGGCAGCCGTTGTGGGCCTGCGGGCTGACGTCCTTCACGGTGGTGACGTCGAGGCCGGCGGCCTGCAGCGAGCGGATCGCCGTCTCACGGCCGGAACCGGCGCCCTTGGCGAAGACTTCGACCCGCTCCAGCCCCTGCTCCATGCCTTTTTTGGCGGCCGCGTCGGCGGTCACCTGAGCGGCGAAGGGGGTCGACTTGCGCGAGCCTTTGAACCCGACCGAGCCGGCCGACTCCCAGGCGATCACGTTGCCGTCGGTGTCGGTGAGCGTCACGATCGTGTTGTTGAAGGAAGTCTTGATGTGCGCCTGCCCGTACGTGACGTTCTTTTTGACCCGACGACGCGTGCGCCCTTTGGCGGATTTTTTCTCGGCCATCTCTCCTACCTGGGTTTCTTCTTGCCGGCGATGCTGAGGCGCCGCGGGCCCTTGCGGCCGCGCGCGTTGGTCTTCGTGCGCTGGCCACGGACGGGCAGGCCGCGGCGGTGACGCAGGCCGCGGTAGGAGCCGATCTCCATCAGCCGTTTGACGTTCTGCGAGCGTTCGCGGCGGAGGTCTCCCTCGACCTCGCGCCCCTCGACCGCGTCGCGCAGTTTGATGGTCTCGTCCTCGGTCAGGTCTTTGCCCTGGATACCCGGGTCGATCCCGGTCTCCTCGAGGATTTTCAGAGCGGTCGAGTGACCGATCCCGAAGATGTAGGTGAGCCCGATCTCGATCCGTTTGTTGTCGGGGATGTTGACGCCCGCTATCCGTGCCATCCGGCTACCCCTGACGCTGCTTGTGTCGCGGGTTTTGGCAGATGACAAGGACCGCCCCGTTGCGGCGGATCACCTTGCACTTCTCGCACATCGGCTTGACGGAAGCTCGAACCTTCATCGCTCCGGTTTCTCTCTCGAATACAGGACTCCCGCACATCCCATGAGTCGGATGGCAGGGTGAAACATGGCCCAACGGGCCGACGAAGAAAGATAGCAGGGACGCAATTTCAGGCGCGGGTGCCCTGCGCGAGGGTGGAGCGACTCCCGAGGAGGCTACCGGGCGGCCATCGTCGCCCTTGGCGCGGTCGTCCTTAGGTCCGGTACGCGGACGAAGGGACGACCGCGGGGATGGAGGCGGACGAAGGGACGACCGCACCCTGCCCACCGCGGCGCGCGTCGGGCGCGTTCGCACTTCTCCGCGCATAGCGCGGACTTCTGCGAACTCGAGCGACGGCGCGGTGGCGCGTTCGCACTTCTCCGCGCATAGCGCGGAGAAGTGCGAACTCACCGAGCGGGGGCTTGGGCCGGCATCCTCCGGGCGCGCCGTCTCGGACGGGCGGCGCGTGCCGGGGCTTCAGTCGGCTTCGTGCCAGGGGGTGAGGATGCGGGGGCCGTCGGGGGTGACGGCGACGGTGAACTCGAAGTGGGCGGCGAGGCTGCCATCCTCGGAGAAGACCGACCAGCCGTCGTCGCCCATCCGCACCAGCGGCCCGCCGGCGTTGACCATCGGCTCGATCGCCAGCACGGTCCCCTCCTCCAGCTCCGGGCCCCGGCCCGGCTCGCCGAAGTTCGGCACCTGCGGCTCCTCGTGCATCTCGCGGCCGATCCCGTGGCCGACCAGGGTGCGGATCACCGAGAGGCCGTTCGACTCGACCGAGCGCTGGATCGCGTTGGAGACGTCGCCGAGGTGGTTGCCGACGACCATCTGCTCGACCCCGTCGAGGAGCGAGTTGCGGGTCACCTCGAGCAGCCGCTTGGCATCGGTCGAGATCGGCCCGATCGGCACCGTGATCGCGGCGTCGGCCACCCAGCCGTCCTTGGTGACGCCGACGTCGATCGAGAGCACGTCGCCGCGCTTGCATTCGTAGTCGTCGGGAATGCCGTGGACGACCATCGAGTTGGGCGAGGCGCAGATCGACCCGGGGAAGCCGCGGTAGCCCTTGAAGGAGGGCACCGCTCCCTGGGAGCGGATGAACTTCTCCGCCGCCTGGTCGAGCTCCAGCGTGGTGATCCCCGGCCGCGCCTTCGATTTGAGCATCTTCAGCGTGCGCACGAGGATGTCGCCGGCGGCGGCCATCTGGTCGACCTGCTCCGGGGTCTTGCGGATGATCATGCGATACACGTTAGACACCGCCGTCGCTCAGACGGCGCCGTCGCTCTCGAGGCGCAGGGTCGCAAGGGTGCGGCGCAGCTCCTCGGTCACCTCGTCGGGCGACCGCTCGCCGGCGACGCGGCGCAGCACGCCGCGGTCGTCGTAATAGCTGACCAGCGGCTCGGTCTTCTCGTGGTAGGTCGCCAGACGCTTGCGGATGACGTCCGGCTGGTCGTCGTCGCGCACGATCAGCGGCGAGCCGTCGATGTCGCAGACCCCGTCCTTCTTGGGCGGGTTGAAGTCGACGTGGTACACGTGGCCCTCGGCCTCGCAGGTGCGGCGGCCGCCGAGCCGGCGGACCACCTCGTCGTCGGAGACGTCGATCAGCAGCACCGCGGTGACCCCCCGCCCCAGCTCCGACAGCTTCGCGTCGAGCGCCTCGGCCTGCGGCGTGGTCCGCGGGAAGCCGTCGAGGATGAAGCCGTCGCGGGCCTCGGCCGAGTCGATCCGCTCGGCGATCACGCCGACGATCACCTCGTCGGGAACCAGGTCGCCGCGGTCCATGTACTCCTTGGCGCTCTTGCCGAGCTCCGTCTGGTCGCGCACCGCGGCGCGCAGGATGTCGCCGGTCGCGTAGTAGGGCAGCCGCAGGTCTTCGTTCAGCCGCTCGCCCTGGGTTCCCTTGCCGGAACCGGGCGGGCCGAGCAGGACAAGGTTCAGCTCAGGCATCGGCGAAGCCTATTTGAAACCGTCCGGGCGGGCACCGCCGAACGGTGGGCCGCCCTGTGCGGTCTCCTATTTGAGGAAGCCCTCGTAGTTGCGCATCATCAGCTGTGCCTCCAGCTGCTTCACCGTTTCCAGCGCCACACCGATCACGATCAGAATCGAGGTGCCGCCGAAGTAGAAATTCGCCGAGGTCTGGCTGATCAAGATCGTCGGCAGCGCCGCCACCGCGCCCAGGTAGAGGGCGCCGGGGAAGGTGAGCCGGGAGAGGATCCGGTCCAGGTATTCCGCGGTCGGCCGGCCCGGGCGCACGCCGGGTATGAACCCGCCGTAGCGTTTGAGGTTGTCCGCCTGGTCGACCGGGTTGAAGGTGACCGCGGTGTAGAAGTAGGTGAACACGATGATGAACAGCACCTCGCCCACCACGTAGGGCCAGCTGTTCGGGCTGAAGAATTCGGCGAAACTGAGCGCCGCGGGGGTGTTCAGCAGCTGCCCAATCGTCGGCGGGAACGCCATGATCGAGGCGGCGAAGATGACCGGGATGACGCCCGCCATGTTGACCCGCAGCGGCAGGTAGGTCGACCCGCCGGAGGTCATTTTGCGCCCGACCACGCGTTTCGCGTACTGGACCGGGATGCGCCGCTGGCCCTCCTGGACGAAGACGATCGCGACGATCACCGCGAGGGCGATGAACGGCATCATCACCACGAAGACCTGGTCGGGGTTGTTCCACCACTTGGTGATCCCGGTGGGGATCGAGGAGGCGATCGAGGCGAAGATCATCAGCGAGATGCCGTTGCCGATGCCCCGCTGGGTGATCAGCTCGCCCAGCCACATCAGCAGCGTGGCGCCGGCCGTGAGGCAGATCACGATCAGCATCACCTTCGGGAAGGTCAGCGTGCCGACCACGCTGGAGCCCGATTCGTTGCCGAAGGACCGGAAGAGGAAGACGTAGCCGATGCTCTCGAAGAAGGCCAGCCCGACGGTCAGGTAGCGCGTGTACTGGGTGATTTTCTGCTGCCCGACCTCACCCTCTTTCTGCAGGCGCTCCAGCGACGGCACGACGACCGTGAGCAGCTGCAGGATGATCGAGGCCGTGATGTAGGGCATGATCCCCAGCGCGAAAAGCGACAGCCGCGAGAGGCTGCCGCCGGAGAAGAGGTTGAGAAACCCGATGATGTTCGAGCCGCCGAAGTTGCTCGAGATTTCCTTGACCGCGTGGGCGTTGACCCCCGGTGCCGGGATGTAGGCGCCGAACCGGTACAGCGCGAGCATCGCCGCGGTGAAGGCGAGTTTCTTCCTGATGTCCGCGACGCTGAACGCGCCGAGAATAGCCCTGAGCATTACGGCTCCAGAGTGTGACAGGTCCCGCCGGCAGCCTCGATCTTCTCTCGGGCCGCCTTGCTGAAGGCGTGTGCACGGACCGTCAATTTGATCCCGATCTCGCCGCGGGCGAGGATCTTCACCGGATCAGTCCGGGTCGCCAGACCCTTCTCCTTCAGCGTCTCCGGGGTCACCTCGTCGCCGGCGGCGAACCGCTGCTCAAGGTCGGCGAGGTTGACCGGCTGGGTCTTGGTGCGGAAGTTCTCGAAGGGCATCGACTTCTTCATGTGCGGGCCGCGCAGCTTTCGCATCCGCATGTGAATCGGGTTCTGCCCGCCCTCGTAGCCGGCCTTTTCCTTGGCACCCGAGCGCGAGCCCGCGCCCTTGTGGCCGCGGCCGGAGGTCTTGCCCATCCCGCTGCCCTCGCCGCGGCCGACGCGCTTGCGCCGGTGGGTCGAGCCGGGCTTCGGCTTCAGGTTGTGGAGGCCGATCTCCTCGGCGCGCGACTTGTCTTTGGCTTTGTCGGCCATCAGTCGCTCACCTCGACGAGATGCGACACGACCCGCAGCTGACCCTGCAGCTGCGGCGAGTCCTCACGCTCGACCGACTTGCCGATCCGCCCCAGGCCCAGGGCCTTGAGCGTCGCTTTCTGCTTCGGATTGGTCCCGTTCGGCGACCGCACCTGCGAAATCGTCACGGCCATCAGGAAGCGTTCTCCTCAGGCGTTGAGTCTCCGGCCGCGGGTCCTGCCGCGGACGCAGCCTCAGCGTCAGGAGCAGTGGTGTCGCCGACGGAAGCCTCGGCGTCGGGCGCAGCGGCATCGCCGGCGGGTGGCGCGGATGAGGGCGCTTCGCCCGCAGCCTGCGAGGACGAAGTGTCCTCATCGGCGACAGGACCCGCCGTCAGATGCTCTCCGTCAGTCGTCCCGTTTCCGCCGTCGAGCCCCAGCACCTGGGTGACCGTCAGCCCCCGCAGCTCGGCGACCTCCTCCGGCCGCCGCAGGCGGATCAGGCCGTCCATGGTCGCCTTCACGAGGTTGATCGGGTTCTGCGTGCCGATGCTCTTGGTGAGGACGTCGCGGACGCCGCCGAGCTCCAGCACGGCGCGCACGCCGCCGCCGGCGATGACGCCGGTACCGGGGCTGGCCGGGCGCAGGACGACGTGGCCGGCGCCGTAGCGGCCGATGATCCGGTGGGTGATCGTCTGGCCGTATTTGGGCACGCGGATCAAGTTCTTGCGGGCGTCCTCGACGCCCTTCTGGATCGCCAGCGGCACCTCGCGCGCCTTGCCGTAGCCGATCCCGACCACGCCCTCCTCGTCGCCGACGGCGACCAGCGCGGTGAAGGAGAAGCGACGACCGCCCTTGACCACCTTGGCGACGCGATTGATCTCGATCACGCGCTCCTGGAGGTCGAGGCCGCGCGGGCTGACCGTCTCGATGTTGTTCATGTCCATGCCCTTCATGAGCAGCGGACCACCGTAGCGGAAGTTGGGCGCAGGTGGGTCATCAGAACTTCAGCCCCCCCTCGCGGGCGCCTTCGGCGAGCGCCTTGACACGGCCGTGGTACTGGTAGCCGCCGCGGTCGAAGACGCAGGCCTCGACGCCGGCCGACTTCGCCCGCTCGGCGAGCAGCTCGCCGGCGCGTTTGGCCTGCTCGGTCGCCTGCAGGTCCTTCAGCTCCGGCTCGGTCCAGTTGACCGCCGCCACGGTGTGGCCCTTGCGGTCGTCGATCAGCTGGGCGAAGACGCCCTTGTTCGAGCGGTACACCGAGAGGCGCGGGCGCGTGGCCGTGCCGACCACCCGGGAGCGGACGCGGCGACGGCGGCGCAGGCGCCGCTGGCGGGACGTGAGAACCGTCATGCGCGCTTACCCACCTTTCGGGTTACCTGCTCGTCGCGGTAGCGGATGCCCTTGCCCTTGTAGGGCTCCGGCGGGCGCCGCTTGCGGATGTCCGCCGCGACCTGGCCGACCAGCTGCTTGTCGATCCCGCGGATGATGATCTCGGTCGGCTGCGGGACCTCGAATTCGATCCCGGCCGGCGCCTCGATCGAGACCGGGTGGGAGAAGCCGAGCGCCAGCTCGAGGTTCTTCCCTTTCAGCGCGGCGCGGTAGCCGACGCCCTGGATCTCAAGGCGCTTCTCGAAGCCGTCGGTCACCCCGGCGACCATGTTCGCGATCAGGCTGCGGGTCAGCCCGTGCAGGGCGCGGTGCTCACCGCGGTCGGTCGGCCGGGCGACGAGGATCGTGCCGTCCTCCTGGGTGACCGTCATCTCCTGCGAGTAGGTCTGGGTCAGCTCCCCCTTCGGGCCTTTGACGGCGATGTTGCCGGGGGCGATCGTCACCGTCACGGCGTCGGGGACCGATACAGGTTTTCTTCCGATTCTGCTCATCTCAAACTCGTTTCCCCGGCCTCACCAGACGTAGGCGACGACCTCGCCGCCGACGCCTTTCCGGCGCGCCTCGTGGCCGGTCATCACGCCGACCGAGGTGCTGACGATCGCGGTCCCGGTCCCACCCTGCACGCGCGGCACGCTCTTGTGGTCGACGTACCGACGGCGGCCCGGCCGGGAGACCCTTTCGATCCCCAGGATGACAGGCCTGCGGTCCTCGGTGTACTTCAGGGTCACGGCGATCGACTCGCCCACCGGGGCGGGCCTGCGGGCGAAGTCGGTGATGTAGCCCTGCTCCTTGAGGATGCGCGACACCTCCACCTTCAGGTTGGAGGCGGGGATCTCCACTTCGTCGTGGCCGGCGCGGATCGCGTTGCGGATCCGGGTCAGGTAATCGGCGATCGGGTCGGTGTGCATCGCTCTACCAGCTCGACTTGGTCATGCCGGGGATGTAGCCCTCGTGGGCCGCCTCGCGCAGGCAGATCCGGCAGAGGCCGAACTTGCGGTAGTAGGCGCGGGGGCGACCGCAACGACGGCAGCGGTTGTACGCCCGGCTCTTGTACTTGGCTTTGCGGCCCTGACGGACCTTCTGGGAAGTCTTGGCCATGCTCCTCTAGCTCTCCTCGGCGGCTTCCTCGCCGCCCTCGCCCGCGCCCTCGGCCGCCTCGCCCTCGGGACTCGCGTACGCGTCTGGGTTCTCCTCTTTCAGTGCCTCCAGCGCCGCCTGCTCGGTCTCGGCCTTCTGGCGGGCCTCCTCCTTGCGCTGCTCCTCCTCGGCCGCGGCCGCCTCGGCTTCGCGCGGGGCCTGGCCGGGACGACCCTCCTGGGCGAACGGCATGCCCAACCCGAGCAGCAGCTCGAACGCCTCGAGGTCGGTCTTCGCCGAGGTCGTCATCGTCACGTCGAGGCCGCGGACGACGTCGACCGAGTCGTAGTCGATTTCGGGGAAGATCAGCTGCTCTTTCACGCCCATCGAGTAGTTGCCGCGGCCGTCGAAGCTGCGCGGGTTGAGCCCGCGGAAGTCACGGATGCGCGGCACCGCGATCGAGGTGAGGCGATCGAGGAACTCCCACATGCGGGCGCGGCGCAGGGTCACCGAGACGCCGACCGGCATCCCCTCGCGGACTTTGAACGAGGCGATGGACTTGCGGGCGCGGCGCACGTTCGGCCACTGCCCGGCGATCGTCGCCAGCTGGTTCTGGGCGTTTTCGAAGGAGCGGGTGTCCTGTTTCTCGGTGCCCAGGCCCATGTTGAGCGTGATCTTGATCAGGTGTGGCGCGTCCATCGGCGTCGAGTAGCCGAATTTGCGGGTCAGCGCCGGCAGCACCTCGTTCTCGTATTTCTCGCGCAGCCGCGGCGGCGGCGCCGCCTGTGAGCTGGCGGTCATGGTTCCGGCCTCCATCAGTCGACCTCCGCTCCCGAGCGGCGGGCGATGCGCACGCGCTTGCCATCCTCGTTGCGCCGCACGCCGAGCCGGGTGCCTTTGTTGCCTTTCGGGTCGAGCACCATCACGTTGGAGACGTCGATCGGCCCCTCCTTCTCGATGATGCCGCCAGGGTTGGCGGTCGCCATGTCGCCGGTGGACCGGGGACGTTCGTGGCGCTTGACGATGTTCAGGCCCTCGACGTAGACGCGGCGCTTCTTCGGATCCGTGCGCAGCACGCGCCCGGTCTTGCCGCGGTCCTTGCCGCTGATCACGACCACCTGGTCGTCGGTCTTGATGCGCATCGTCTTCGCCATCAGAGGACCTCGGGGGCAAGCGAGATGATTTTCATGAAGTTGCGATCGCGAAGTTCGCGGGCGACGGGGCCGAAGATGCGGGTCCCGCGCGGGTTGTTGCTGGCCGGATCGATCAGCACCGCGGCGTTCTCGTCGAAGGAGATGTAGGTGCCGTCGGGCCGCCCGAGCGGCTTCTTGGTGCGCACGACGACGGCCTGCACGACCTCGCCCTTGCGGACGCCGCCCTGCGGGCTGGCCGATTTTACGGTCGCGGTGATGACGTCGCCGACCGACGCGTAGCGACGGTGCGAGCCGCCTTTGACGCGGATGCAGAGCAGTTCGCGGGCGCCGGAGTTGTCGGCGACCTTGAGTCGGGACTCTTGCTGGATCATCTCGGGCTACCTGGCCTTCTCGACGACGTCGACGAGACGCCAACGCTTGGTCTTGGACAGGGGACGGGTCTCGACCACGCGCACCACGTCGCCCTCGCCGGCCTCGTTGCGCTCGTCGTGCGCGTGCAGCGTGTGCGAGCGGCGGACGATCTTCTCGTAGGTCGGGTGGCGGCGGGCGATGTCGATGCGGACGGTGATCGACTTGTCGCCTTTGTTGGAGACGACGATGCCCTGGCGGACCTTGGCGGCGACGGAGTCGCGCTCGACCGGGGAGCTGCCGGTGCCCGGCTTGTGGGCAGCCTTGTGGGCGGCGCGCTCTTTGCGCCGTTCGGCGGCCTTCGCCTTGCGTCGGTCGGCCCGCTCGGCGGCGCGCGCCTCGGCGTCGCGCTGCGGCCTGGCCTCATGCGACTCGCGCGACTTGAGCACCCGCCGCCGCTCCTTCCAGGGAAGGTCGTCGAGCGGATCCGGCTCGGCGGGCGCCGCAGCCTCCGCGGCGGGAGCGGCCGACCCGGCCTCAGAAGCCGAGGCGTCAGCCGCGTCGGCCTCGCCGGCTGAACCCGCCGTCGCGGCGCTCTCGTCCTGCGTCTCGTCTTTTTTCGTCTCGTCGTCGCTCATATCCGTCGCGTCTCTTTCTCCACGTCGATGCCGCGCTCGCGGGCCACGGTGACCAGGCGCGCGACGTCGCGCTTTGCCTGGCCCAGCCGGGCGGTGTTCTCGAGCTCGCCGGTGGCGTGCCGGAAGCGGAGGTTGAAGGCCTCCTCTTTGGCGTCGACCAGTTTCGCCACCAGCTCGTCGTCTTTCAGATTGTGCACCTCGGCGGCCTTCACTGCTCCGCCCCCTCGCGTTTGACGAACTTCGTCTTCACCGGGAGCTTGTGGCCGGCGAGGCGGAGCGCTTCGCGAGCCAGCTCCTCGGGGACGCCGGCGAGCTCGAACATGACCTTGCCCGGCTTGACCACGGCGACCCAGCCCTCCGGGTTGCCCTTGCCGGATCCCATCCGGGTCTCGGCGGGCTTCTTGGTGTAGGGCTTGTCGGGGAAGACGTTGATCCAGACCTTGCCGCCACGTTTGATCTTGCGGGTCATGGCGACACGGGCGGCCTCGATCTGGCGACTGGTGATCCAGCCGCGCTCCATCGCCTTGATCCCGTACTCGCCGAAGGCGACGGTGCTGCCGCCCTTGGTATCGCCGCGCATGCGGCCGCGGAACTGTTTGCGGTGCTTGACGCGCTTCGGCATCAACATCAGCGCGGCCCTCCTCTTCCGCCGCGATCGCCACCGCGACCGCCGCCGCCGCCGGGTCCACGACCGCCGCCGGGTCCACGGCCGCCGCCGCCCCCGCGGCCGCCCTGGCCACGGCCGCCGCCGGGCCCGCGACCACCGCCGGGTCCACGACCGCCACGGTCGCGGCCACCGCGGTCACGGCCGCCATCGCGGCCGCCGCCACTGCGTCCGGGGGGCGCCTCGTCGGCGCTGACCAGGTCGGAGCGGAAGCCCTCGGGCATGACCTCGCCCTTGTTGATCCAGCATTTGACGCCGATCCGGCCGGTCGTCGTGCGGGCCTCGAAGAAGCCGTAGTCGATGTCGGCGCGCAGGGTGTGGAGCGGCACGCGGCCGTCCGAGTAGCTTTCGGTCCGCGCCATCTCGGCACCGCCGAGGCGGCCGGAGACCTGGACCTTCACGCCTTTGGCGCCGGAGCGCATCGCCGAGGTGAGGGCGCGTTTCATCGCCCGCCGGAAGGCGACCCGGTTCTGCAGCTGCTCGGCGATCGACTGGGCGACCAGTTTGGCGTCGAGCTCGGGCCGTTTGACCTCGCGGATGTTCACTTTGACCTGGTTGCCGGTCAGCTTGTGCAGCTCTTTGCGCAGCGCGTCGACTTCCGAGCCCGATTTGCCGATCACGATGCCCGGGCGGGCGGTGTGGATGTCGACGGCGACCTCGCCGCGGCGCTCGATCGTGATGCTCGAGAGGCCCGCGTGCGAAAGCTTGTTTTCGATGTGGTCACGGATCGCGAGGTCTTCCTGCAGGCGGTCCGCGAAGTTTTTCTCCTCGAACCAGTTCGACTTCCAGTCGTGGATGTAGCCGACCCGGAAACCCTCGGGGTGGATCTTCTGTCCCATTGCTCTACTCGTTCCTCAGCTCAGTCTTCGACGGGGGTCAGCGCCACGGCGATGTGGCTGGTTCGCTTGTTGATCGGGGTGGCCCGGCCGAGCGCCCGGGGGCGGTAGCGGCGCAGGGTCGGCCCTTCGTCGACCGTGATCGAGGCGATGCGCATCTCGTCGCCGACCAGGTCGTGGTTGTTCTCGGCGTTCGCCGCCGCCGAGTCGATCAGCTTGTGGATGTCGCGGGCGGCGCCGCGCGGTGAGAAGGCGAGCAGGGCGCGCGCCTGCTCGATGTGCAGGCCGCGGACCTGGTCGGCGACCAGGCGCGCCTTGCGCGGCGCGACGCGGACGTAGCGGGCCGAGGCACGCACGACCGGCAACTCTTCCGGCTCCCGGGGCGCCCGTCGGGCCGGTTTCTCATCGCCTTTCGAGCCTTTTTTCGCGCGCCTCCGCGGTTTTTTCTCCGCTTTGTCGCCTTTGCCGGCTTTGTCGCCTTTGCCGGCTTTCGGCTCTTTCTTCTCCGCGTCTTTTTTCGCGGCGGCTTTTTTCGGCTCTTTTTTGGCCTCTTTGTCGCCGGAGCCTTTTTTCGCGGCTTTCGGTTTCGACTCTTTTTTGGCAGCCGTGTCTTTCCCGGTCTCCGGGTCCGCCGCTTTCGCCTCTTTGGCTTTCGCCTCGGGCGCGTCGGCTTTCGACTCTTTCGAGTCGGTTTTCTCTTTGTTGTCTTTCTCGTCTGCCATCGGTCAGTTCGTTCGGGTCAGTCCCGGCCCCCGTGGGAGCGGAAGGTGCGGCTCGGCGCGAACTCGCCAAGCTTGTGGCCGACCATCGACTCGGAGATGAAGACCGGCACGTGTTTTTTGCCGTCGTGGACGGCGATCGTGTGGCCGACCATCTCCGGGAAGATCGTCGAGGCGCGCGACCAGGTTTTGGTCATCTGTTTTTTACCGGCCTCGTTCATCGCGGTGATCCGCCCCATCAGGCGCTCCTCGACCCACGGGCCCTTTTTCGTCGAACGGCCCATGGCCTACCTCCCGCCCTTCTTCTTGCCGCGGCGACGGCCGCGGACGATGTACCGGTCGGACTGCTTGCCCTTCTTGCGGGTCCGGTAGCCGAGGGTCGGCTTGCCCCACGGGGTGACCGGGTGGCCACCGGGCGTGTGGTGGGCCTCGCCGCCGCCGTGCGGGTGGTCGACCGGGTTCATCGCGACGCCGCGGGTGTGCGGGCGCTTGCCCTTGTGGCGACTGCGGCCGGCCTTGCCGACCTTGAGGTTCTGGTGCTCGGCGTTGGACAGCACGCCGATCGAGCCGCGGCACTCGGCGCGGACCATGCGCATCTCGGTGCTGGGCAGGCGCAGGGTGACCATGTCGCCCTCCTTCGCCACCAGCTGGATCGCGGTGCCGGCGGAGCGGCCGAGCTTGCCGCCCTGGCCGGGGATCAGCTCGACGTTATGGACGATCGTGCCGGTCGGCATCTGGCCGAGCGCCATCGCGTGGCCCGGTTTGATGTCGGCCTCCGGCCCCGATTTCACCGTGTCCCCCACTTTCAGCGCGGCCGGGGCGAGGATGTAGTCCTTGAAGCCGTCGGCGTAGTGGAGCAGGGCGATGTAGCAGGAGCGGTTGGGGTCGTACTCGATCGTCGCCACCTTGGCGGGCACGCCGTCCTTGAGCCGCTTGAAGTCGATCTTGCGGTAACGGCGCTTGGCGCCGCCGCCGCGATGGCGGGCGGTGACGCGGCCGTTCGCGTTGCGGCCGCCGGACTTCTTCAGCCCTTCGGTGAGCTTGCGTTCCGGCGCGGCGGCGGTCACCTGCTCGCGCAGCGGGTAGGTCGCGAAGCGGCGGCCCGGGCTGGTCGGTTTCGTTTTGCGGTTCGGCATCTCTCAATCTCCCCTAGGCGGTCTGTCCGCCCTCGAACAACTCGATGCGCTCGCCGGGTGCGAGCTGCACGACAGCCTTCTTCCAGGCGCGCGAGCGGCCTTTGACCAGCCCGCGGCGCTTCGGCTTCGACCGCACCTTGGCGGTGCGGACCGCGGCGACGTCGACCCCGAAGACCTCTTCGACCGCCTGCGCGATCTGGGTCTTGTGGGCACGGTCGTCGACCCGAAAGGTGTACTTGCCCTCGGCGATCAGGGCGTAGCTCTTCTCCGAGATCACCGGGCGGATGAGGATCCTGCGGGCGTCCATCAGGCGCTCGCCTCCTTCGCCTTCGCGGTCTCGACGAGCCGCTCCTCGAGCGACGCCAGCGCCGCTTTGGAGATCACGATCGCCGCCGCGCCGATCACGTCGGCGACGCCGGTGGCGCCGACCTCCAGCACCGTGGTGCGGGGGATGTTGCGGAAGCTCTTCATCGCGCCGGTCTCCTCGGCTGTGAGGACGATCAGGGTCGGCGTCCGACCGCCCCATTTGGCGAGCGCCTGGGCGGCCGACTTCGTCGACGGCGTCTCGAAGTCGCCGGCGTCGAGCACCGCGACCGAGCCCCGCTCGGCGTGGACCGAGAGCGCCGCGCGCATTGCCCGACGACGGGCTTTGCGGTTCACCTTGACGGTGTAGTGACGCGGCTTGGGGCCGAAGGCGACGCCGCCACCGAAGCGGTTGGGCACGCCGAGCGCGCCGACGCGGGCACGGCCGGTCCCCTTCTGTCGCCAGGCCTTGGCGGTGGTGAAGGCGACCTCGCCGCGGGTCAGCGTCGAGGCGGTGCCCCGGCGCCGCGAGGCGAGGTCGGCGCGGGCCGCCTCATGCACCAGCGACTGGTGGAACGGCTCGGTGAAGAGCCCGTCGGGAAGATCGGCTTTGGTCGTCTTGCCGAGCACGGCCGCTTTCTCAGCCATCGGTCCTCACCTCGACGATCGAGTTCTTGGCCCCGGGGACGGAGCCCTTGATCAGGAGCAGGTTGCGCTCGGCATCGACCGAGGCGACCTCCAGGCCGCGCTGGGTCCGCCGCTTGTTGCCCATCTGACCGGGCATCCGCATCCCTTTGAAGACGCGGGCGGGGAAGGCGCTGGCGCCGATCGAGCCGGGGGCGCGGACGTTGTGGGAGCCGTGGGTTTTCGGCCCGCGGCCGAAGTTGTGGCGCTTGATGCCGCCCTGGAAGCCCTTGCCGATCGTGATCCCGGCGACTTTCACCTTCTGGCCCGTCTCGAACCCGTCGACGGTGACGTCGTCGCCGATCTTGGGGCCCTCCTCGGCGCCGAGGTCCTCGTCGCGGAACTCGACCAGGTGGCGAAGCGGCGGCGCACCCGCCTTTTTCAGGTGGCCTTCCTCGCCCTTGGAGAGCTTGCCCTGCTTGACCTCACCGAAGGCGAGCTGCACGGCGGCGTAGCCGTCGCGCTCGGTCTCGCGGACGGCGGTCACCTTGCAGGGACCCGCTTCGATCACGGTGACGGGCACCACGGTCCCGTCCTCCTGGAAGACCTGGGTCATGCCGAGCTTCTTGCCGAGGATCGCTGCCATGGTCAGTCCTTACAGCCGGATCTCGATGTCGACGCCGGCGGGAAGCGAGTCGAGTCGCTGCAGCGAGTCGACCGTTTTCGGCGACGGCTGGAGGATGTCGATCAGCCTCTTGTGGGTGCGGATCTCGAAATGCTCGCGCGAGTCCTTGTCCTTGAACGGGGAGCGGATCACGCAGTAGACGTTTTTCTCGGTGGGCAGGGGCACCGGACCCGACACGGTGGCGCCGGTGCGCTCGGCCGTCTCGACGATCTCGCGCGCGGCGCGATCGATCGCGTCGTGGTCGTAGGCCTTCAGCCGGATTCGAATTTTCTGTGCCGCTATGGCTGCCACTTGGAAATCTTTCTGATTCTCGTCTTCGTCTTAGGGCGCAAAGAGGGCGGGGCCCCTGTACTTCTGGGGCGCCGCCCCGGTCGTATGTCTTTGCGGTTGTCCGCCCCGGAGGGCGGTCGGGGCGGGCGTCACGGCCCCGCCCCTATGTGCTGCTGGGGGTCAGCTACTCGATGACCTCGGAGACGACCCCCGAGCCGACGGTGCGGCCACCCTCGCGGATGGCGAACCGCAGGCCCTGATCCATGGCGATCGGCTGGATCAGCTCGATCGTCATCTCGACGTTGTCCCCCGGCATCACCATCTCCGTCCCCTCGGGGAGGTTGGCGATCCCGGTCACGTCCGTGGTGCGGAAGTAGAACTGAGGACGGTAGCCCGAGAAGAACGGAGTGTGGCGACCACCCTCCTCCTTTTTCAGGCAGTAGACCTCGGCTTTGAACTTGGTGTGCGGGGTGATCGAGCCCGGCTTGCAGAGAACCTGGCCACGCTCGATCTCCTCGCGCTTGGTGCCGCGCAGCAGGCAGCCGACGTTGTCGCCCGCCTGGCCCTGGTCGAGGATCTTGCGGAACATCTCGACGCCGGTGACGGTGGTTTTGCTCGTCTCCGGGTGGATCCCGACGATTTCGACCTCGTCGCCGGTGTTGACGATCCCCTGCTCGATCCGGCCGGTCGCGACGGTGCCGCGGCCGGTGATCGAGAAGATGTCCTCGATCGGCATCAGGAACGGGCGGTCCAGGTCGCGGGTCGGCTCCGGGATGTAGGAGTCGAGCGCCGCAGCCAGCTCGAAGACGGCTTTCTGGGCTTCCTCGTCGCCTTCCAGGGCCTTCAGCGCCGAGCCTTTGATGATCGGGGTCTCTTCACCCGGGAAGTCGTACTCGTTGAGCAGGTCCTTGACCTCCTCCTCGACCAGCTCGATCAGCTCCTCGTCGTCGACCTGGTCGATCTTGTTGAGGAAGACGACCACGTGCGGGACGTTGACCTGACGGGCGAGCAGGATGTGCTCGCGGGTCTGCGGCATGACGCCGTCCGCCGCCGAGACGACCAGGATCGCGCCGTCCATCTGTGCGGCGCCGGTGATCATGTTCTTGACGTAGTCGGCGTGGCCCGGGCAGTCGACGTGGGCGTAGTGCCGGTTCTCGGTCTGGTACTCGACGTGGGAGGTCGCGATCGTGATGCCGCGTTCCTTCTCCTCGGGTGCGTTGTCGATTGCCTCGAACGACTGCGCTTCGGCACCACCCACGGTCGAGAGGGTTTTGGTGATCGCGGCCGTTAGCGTCGTCTTGCCATGGTCGATGTGACCGATGGTGCCGACGTTCACATGCGGCTTATCGCGCTCGAATTTCTCCTTGGCCATCTCTTTCCGTTTCGCCTTTCGAAGTTCGTGTTTCTGTCTGGTTTGGGTGCTTGGATTCTTTGAGCGATGCCTGGCAGGGAATTTTTCCCTGCCTCCGGGCGAACCTGGGAAATATAGCCAGGTAGCGCCCTCGGAAGCGGTCCGCCTGTCGCGGCGGGCCTATGCAGCTTGTGCCGATTCCCCTCCGGAGCGGGACTCGACGATTTCTTCGGCGATGTTGCCGGGCACTTCCTCGTACCGCTCGAACTGCATCGTGTACGTGGCTCGACCCTGCGTGGAGGATCGCAGATCGGTGGCGTAGCCGAACATCTCGCCCAGCGGGACGAAGGCCTGGACGGCCAGCGCGTTGCCCCGCTGGTCCTGCCCCTGCACCTTGCCGCGCCGCCGCGAGAGGTCGCCGATCACGTCGCCGAGGAATTCCTCCGGCGTCACGACCTCGACCGCCATCACGGGCTCCAGCAGGACCGGGTTCGCCTTGCGGGCGGCCTCCTGCATCGCCATCGAGCCGGCGATCTTGAACGCCATCTCCGAGGAGTCGACGTCGTGGTAGGAGCCGTCGACGAGTTCGACTTTGACGTCGACCATCGGGTAGCCGGCCTTGACGCCGTTTTCGAGCGCCTCCTCCATCCCCTCCTCCGCCGGGCCGATGTATTCGCCGGGGATGACGCCGCCTTTGATTTTGTTCTCGAAGACGAAGCCCTCCTCGGGCGCCGGCTCGAGGTTGATCACGACGTGGCCGAACTGGCCGCGGCCGCCGGTCTGGCGGACGAAGCGTCCCTCGACCTTGTCGACCCGCTTGCGGATCGTCTCGCGGTAGGCGACCTGCGGTTTGCCGACGTTGGCCTCGACTTTGAACTCGCGCAGCATCCGGTCGACGATCACCTCGAGGTGGAGCTCGCCCATCCCGTGGATCAGCGTCTGGCCGGTTTCCTCGTCGGTTTCGACCCGGAACGTCGGGTCCTCCTCGCCGAGCCGCTGCAGGGCATTGCCCATCTTCTCCTGGTCGGCTTTGGTTTTCGGCTCGATCGCGACCGCGATCACCGTTTCCGGGAATTCGATCGACTCCAGCGCGATCGGCGCGTCGGGCGCCGCCAAGGTGTCGCCGGTGCCGGTTTCTTTGAGGCCGACGCCCGCGCAGATGTCGCCCGCGTAGCACTCCTCGATCTCCTGGCGGGAGTTCGCGTGCATCATCAGAAGGCGACCGATCCGCTCGGTGCGGCCGGTCTTCACATTGAGGACGCGACTGCCGGCCGACAGCTTGCCGGAGTAGACCCGGAAGTAGGTGAGCTTGCCGACGTAGGGGTCGGCCATGACCTTGAAGGCGAGCGCCGCGAACGGGCCGTTGTCGTCGGCCTTGCGGGTCGCCTCGGTGGGCTCGGACTCGCCTTTGGCGGGCGGCTCCTCGCCGACCACCGGCGGCACGTCGAGCGGCGAGGGCAGCAGTTCGACCACCGAGTCGAGCAGCGGCTGCACGCCTTTGTTCTTGAAGGAGGAGCCGCAGAGCACCGGCGTCACCTTGGTTTCCAGGGTGGCCTGGCGCAGGGCGGCGATCAGCTTCTCGGCCGGGATCTCCTCTTCGCCGAGGAAGGCCTCCATGATCTCTTCGTCGGCGTCGGCGGCGGCTTCGACGAGGGCGGTGCGGTATTCCTCGACTTTGTCGGCGATCTCGGCCGGCGGCTCGTCGGCTTCTTCGAATTCGGTGCCGAGGTCGTCCTTCCAGATCAGCGCCTTCATCCGCACCAGGTCGAAGCAGCCGAGGAAGTCGGCCTCGGCGCCGATCGGCAGCTGGATCGGCAGCGCGTTGGCGCCGAGCCGGTCCTTCATCGTCTCGACCGCGTTGTAGAAGTCGGCGCCGGTGCGGTCCATCTTGTTGATGTAGGCGAAGCGCGGCACGTGGTACTTGTCGGCCTGGCGCCAGACGGTCTCCGACTGCGGCTCGACGCCGGCGACGGCGTCGAAGACCGCGACCGCGCCGTCGAGGACGCGGAGGCTGCGCTCGACCTCGACCGTGAAGTCGACGTGGCCGGGCGTGTCGATGATGTTGACCCGGTGGTCCTTCCACTCACAGGCGGTCGCGGCCGAGGTGATCGTGATGCCGCGCTCCTGCTCCTGTTCCATCCAGTCCATGACCGCGGCGCCCTCGTGGACCTCACCGATTTTGTGGGTGCGGCCCGTGTAGTAGAGGATGCGCTCGGTCGTCGTCGTCTTGCCGGCGTCGATGTGCGCCATGATCCCGATGTTTCGGGTCTTCTCCAGTGGAAAGCTGCGTGCCATGGTTCCGTTCGGTGGGGTTGAGGTCTTGGGTCTGCTTGAAGTCTTGTTCGTGCGGGGTCGCTCAGGGTGAAACGGCGACGATCCGGCGCTGCTCGGGATCGGCGCAAAAAAAAGGCCCCAGCGGGCCCGGCGAAGCGAACTGCGGCGAAACAGCCTGAGCGACGCGCGATCATAGCAGCGCGTCGGCGCCGCGACGAGATGAATTGGAAGAAGCGGGCCGGCGGGTTCGGCGCGCAGGCGGCGCGGATCCTCTGGCGGGCCCTCCGCCCACCGCTCCATCTCCTGTTCGCGGCACTGGCCGCCGGCGAGGCGTTCCTGCGGGGCCTTGGCCGGGCGGTGGGCCGGGCCGCGACCGTGGCCGCCGCGGTGCTGACCCCGCGCCGCGCGATCGGCCTGGTGATCGCCGGGGCGGGCGGCCTGCTGGTGGTCTCCCAGTTCCTCGACTACCACGGCGTGCAGATCGGGCAACCCGGCTACGTCGGTCTATCGGAGGTGGCGAGGCCGCCGACCGTCGACCTGCAGACCGCCGGCCACGCGCACTCATATGTGTTGGTGCCGGTGGGCGCGATCGTGGTCGCCCTGGGAGCGGCGGTGGCCCTGCGCGGCGGCCGGGTCGGCCGCCTGGCGGCGCTGGGAGCGATCGTCGCCGGCGCCGCCTCGGTGGCCGTCATACTGCTGGTCGACCTGCCGCAGGGGCTCGACGTCGGTGCCCAGTCGTCGCGCTTCGCGGGGGCCTCGGCGGTGCTCGAAAAGGGATTCGGGGCGGAGCTCGCCGCAGCCGGCGGCGTGCTTTTGGGCGGCGTGCTCTACTATGCGCGGCCGTGCCTAATACGAATCAGCTTGTCAGGAAGGGGCGCAAGCGCCCGAAGAAGAAGACCACGACGCCGGGCCTCAAGTCGGGCCAGGGTCGCAAGAAGCGCGTAGCCGCCCCGCAGCGGCGCGGCGTCTGCACCCGCGTCGCCACGGTCACGCCGAAGAAGCCGAACTCGGCGCTGCGCAAGATCGCGCGTGTGCGGCTCACCAATGGGATGGAGGTCACCACCTACATCCCCGGCGAGGGCCACAACCTTCAGGAGCACTCCGTCGTCCTGATCCGCGGCGGCCGCGTCAAGGATCTGCCGGGCGTCCGCTACAAGGTCGTCCGGGGCACGCTCGACGCCGCCGGCGTCTCCGACCGCAAGCAGGCCCGCTCCCGCTACGGCGTGAAAGCTTCCTGATGCCGCGCCGTTCCGCAGCCACCGTCCGCCCGGTCGACCCCGACGCCCGCCACCGCAATCGGCTGGTCCAGCAGCTGATCAACAAGGTGATGTCCGACGGCAAGAAGAGCCTCGCCGAGCGGATCGTCTACGACAGCCTTGCGATCGTCGGCGAGCGCACCGGGGACGACCCGGTCGAGACGCTCGAGGCGGCGATCAAACAGCTGACCCCGGTGCTCGAGGTCCGTTCCCGCCGGGTCGGCGGCGCGACCTACCAGGTGCCGGTCGAGGTGCCCGCGCGCCGCGCCCGCACCCTGGCCGTCCGCTGGCTCGTCCAGTACGCCCGCGCCCGGCGCGAGTACTCGATGGCCGACCGACTGGCCGGCGAGATCCTCGACGCCAACCAGCAGCAGGGCAGCGCCTGGAAGCGGAAGGACGACATCTACCGCATGGCGCAGGCGAACAAAGCGTTCGCCCACTATCGCTGGTAGGTCCGCCCGCCCGTGCCCCGGCCGATTCTCGCGGTCGACGTCGACGGGGTCATCTCGTTGTTCGGCTTCGACGAGCCGCCGCCCTCCACCGAGGCCCGCTACGAGCTGGTCGACGGGATGCTCCACTGCATCAGCCTGCGGGCCGGTGAGCGCCTGCAGCGGCTCGGCGAGCACTTCGAACTGATCTGGGCGACCGGCTGGGAGGACAAAGCGAACTTCTACCTGCCCGCGATGCTGGGTCTGGCGGAGCTCCCCCACCTCACCTTCGAGGGTGCCGCCCGCTTTGGCTCCTCGCACTGGAAGCTCGGCCCGCTCCAGGTCTACTCCCGCGGCCGGGCGCTCGCCTGGATCGACGACAACCTCGACGACAGCTGCTACCGCTGGGCGCGGGAGCGCGTCGAGCCGACCCTGTTGGTCCCGACCGACCCGACGCAGGGCCTACAGGAGGCGGAAACCGAAGCGCTCCTGGCCTGGGGTCGGAGCCTCGCGGCGGAAGCCGGCGAGTGAACCTCTAGAATCCGGTCCCTTGACGGGTTTTTGGCCGATTTTCTTTCTCGCCGTGGTGCTGAAGATCCCGGTCTTCGGTGGGATCTGGCTTGTCTGGTGGGCCGCCCACCAGGAGCATCCTCAGCCCGAGGAGGCCGATGACGACGGCGGCGGCAACAGGCGGCGCAAGATGCCGCCGAAACTGCCGCGCGGGCCGCGCCGCGGGCCGCACGGCGGCGGGGTCGCCAAGCCGCTCCCCGACTGCCCGCCGGGCGGCCGGACCCGGGTCGTCAAGCCGGCGCCGCTGCCCGCTTTCGCTCGCGCCGGATCTCGCGCAGATACGGATAAAAGTCGACCTCGACGGTATGACGCTTAGAGGCGACGAAGCGCTTTCGCTGCTTCTCTTCGGCGACGTCGATCTCCCGCCTCATCTCCTCCGGCGACGGTAGCCGCGCCCTGCCGGAGAGCAGGTCCGCGACCCATTCCGCCTGCGCCTCGGCGAGCGGCATGATCGGGCCGAGCGGCTGCACGAAGCCGATGAAGTAGAGGCCGGGGCGGTCGACCGGGACGACCCGCCGGTAGAGCGGCAGGCTGTTGTCGGGCGCCGAGAAGATCGCCGGGTCGAAGAACGGGAAGGTGATCTTGTAGCCGGTGCAGTAGACGACCAGGTCGACCTCCTCTTCGGAGCCGTCGGCGAAGCGGACCGTGCGCGGCCCGGTGAAGCGCTCGATGTTGGGCTTGGGGACGATGTCGCCGTGGCCGAGCCGCGGCAGCAGCTCCGAGGAGACGGTGGGATGGGCCTCGAGCAGCTTGTGGTCGGGCTTCGGCAGGCCGTAGTCGGTCGGGTCGCCGACCGCGACCTTCAGTGAACGCTGCATCACCGCGCGCATGACCGGGATCGGCGCCAGGCCGGTGACCGAGTTGGCGATCTCGTCGATCGGCTTGCCGCTCAGGTACTTCGGCAGCACCCAGGCGCCGCGGCGGGTGGCCAGGAAGGTCTTCTCGGCGATCCGCGAAGACTCGACCGCGATGTCGACGGCGGAGTTGCCGATCCCCAGCACCAGCACGCGCTTGCCGCGCAGGACGTCGGGCTCGCGGTATTCGTGGGCGTGGATCTGCTCGCCCTCGAACTGCTCGGCGCCGGGGAAGGCCGGTTCGGGCCACCGCGCGTCCCAATGGTGGCCGTTGGCGACCAGGACGGCGCCGTAGCGATTGGTCTCGCGGCCCTCAGGGCCCGCGACGGTGACGTCCCACTCCCCCACGCTGCCCTCGACCGGCGCGACCTCGAGCACCTCGGTGTTGAAGCGGATCCGCTCGCGCAGCCGGTAGCGGTCGACGACTTCGTCGAAGTACGCGGCCATCTGGAAGTGGTCGGGGTAGTCGGGGTAGCTGTCGGGCATCGGCAGCGACTTGAAGGCCATCACGCGGCGGGAGGTGTTGATGTGCAGCGACCGGTAGGCCGAGGACATCCCGTTGTCGTTTTCGTAGCGCCAGTTGCCGCCGACCTTCGAGCCCTTCTCGAAGCAGTCGAAGTCGATCCCCCGCGCCTGCAGCACCTGGGCCGCGGCGATCCCCGAGCTTCCCGCGCCGATGATGCACGCCTTCATCGGGGACAACCTATCCAACCTTGGCCGGCCGGCCAAAGGCGATTCGCCGGGGGTGGCTGTCCTTTGTAGCCCTCTGGGCTACAAAGGACAGCCACCCCGGCGACCGCCCCGGCCACCCCCTATCCCGCGATCGGGCCTCGACGGGCGCAGAACGACGAAGGGCCCCTTGCGGGGCCCTTCGTCACAACTTGCTGTCGAGGCGATCTGACGTCGGCGCGACCTGACGTCGACGCGACCTATTTTTTCGCGTCGTCGCCGGAAGTCGACTCGATCTCCTGGGCGAGCTCCTCGAGCTCCTCCGCGAAGGAGAGGCCGAAGCCCTCGACCGGGGCCTCGACGCCGTCGACGCCGAGCTCGGCCGCGAGGTCGTCGTCCTCGAGCAGGTCTTCGTCGCTCGGCGGCTCGATCGCGACCGCCGGCTCGATCGCCACCGTGCGGTAGTGCTTCAGCCCGGTGGCGGCCGGGATCAGCTTGCCGATGATGACGTTCTCCTTGAGGCCGACGAGGCGATCGCGTTTGCCCTCGAGCGCCGCGTCGGTGAGGACCTTGGTGGTCTCCTGGAAGGAGGCCGCCGAGAGGAACGATTCGGTCGCCAGCGATGCCTTGGTGATGCCGAGGATGACTTCCTCGGCTTTGGCCGGGCTGCCGCCCTCTTCTTTGGATCGCTTGTTGATCCGTTTGAGGCTGATGCGGTCCTCCAGCTGACCCGGGAGGAGGCTGGTCGAGCCCTTCGACTCGATCCGCACCTTCTTCAGCATCTGCCGGGCGATCAGCTCGATGTGCTTGTCGTTGATGTCGACGCCCTGGGCGCTGTAGACCTTCTGCACCTCTTCGACCAGGTAGATCTCGGTCGCGGTGCGGCCACGGATCGCCAGGATGTCGGCCGGGTAGAGGGAGCCCTCGTTGAGCTGCTGGCCGACCTCCACCTTCTCGCCCTCGGCGACATGGAGGCGGGTGCGCAGCGGGAACGAGTAGCTCTGCTCTTCGCCGCTCGACTCGGTGACGACCACTTTCAGGGCTTTGTCGGTTTCTTCGATCGAGACTTTGCCCGCGGCCTCGGCCATCTGGGCAAGGCCCTTCGGTTTACGAGCCTCGAAGAGCTCGACGATCCGCGGTAGACCCTGGGTGATGTCCTGGCCGGCGACACCGCCGGTGTGGAACGTCCGCATGGTCAACTGCGTCCCCGGCTCGCCGATCGACTGGGCGGCGACGATGCCGACCGCGTCGCCGATGTCGACGATCGAGCCGGTCGCCGGCGAGACGCCGTAGCAGGCACGGCACACGCCGGCATCGGCCTCGCACTTGAGTGCCGAGCGGACCGGGACCGCGACGCCCTCCTCGTCGCCGAAGGCCTCGGCGATCTCTTCGACGTCGGCCTGGGTGATCAGCTGGTTGCGCTTGAGCAGCTCGCGACCGCGTTTGGTCTCGAACTTCTTGGCGGCGAGCCGGCCGAACAGGTTGTCGTTCAGCGAGCCGTCGTCCTTGCGCAGCAGCATCTCGATGTGGTCTTTGGTCTTGCAGTCCTCATCGCGCACGATGACGTCCTGGGCGACGTCGACCAGGCGGCGGGTGAGGTAGCCGGAGTCGGCCGTCCGCAGCGCCGTGTCGGCGAGGCCCTTTCGGGCGCCGTGGGTGGAGATGAAGTACTCCAGGACCGAGAGCCCCTCCATGAAGTTGGCCTTGATCGGCCGCTCGATGATCTCCCCTTTCGGGTTGGCCATCAGACCGCGCATCCCGGCCAGCTGGCGGATCTGTTTGAACGATCCGCGCGCTCCCGAGTCGGCCATCATGAAGATGGGGTTGAGCTCGTCGAGGTTGTCCTCCATCGCCTGCGCGACCTCGTCGGTCGCCCGGTTCCAGTGGGCGGTGACGGCCTCGTGGCGCTCCTCCGCCGTGATGTAGCCGTCGTCGTACTGGGCCTGGATGGCTTCCGTCTCCCGCTCGTAGCGATCGAGGATTTCACCCTTCTCCGGCGGCGACACGACCGCGTTCTTGGCGACCGTGATGCCCGCCTGGCTCGCGTAGGTGAAGCCGAGGTCCTTGAAGGCATCGAGCACCTGCGAGACCGCCGGCGCGCCGAAGGTGACGACGAGCTCGGAGACCATCGCGTTGATGTCCTTCTTTTTCAGCGACGAGTTGTTGAACTGGAACGCGCCGGGATCGAAGTCCTCCTCCAGCGCGTCGGCCAGGGCACGCTCGATCTTCTCGTTGAAGATGATCCGCCCGACCGTGGTCAGGAAGTGGCCGCGACCGGCACGCCGGTACTCGGCCAGGTCCTGCAGTTTGCAGCCGCCGTTCTCGTAGACGAGTTCGGCCTCCTGGGAGGAGCGGAACACCTTCAGGGCGCCGTGGCCGTTGCGGCTCTTGCCCGCCTGGATCTCCTCTTCTTTGGCTTTCAGATCAGCCGCGCTCGGCCCGTAGGTCAGGTAGTAGATGCCGAGCACCATGTCCTGGGACGGGGTCGCCAGCGGCGAGCCGTGGGCCGGGGAGAGGATGTTGTTGGCGGACAGCATCAGGATCCGCGCCTCGGCCTGGGCCTCGGAGGACAGCGGCACGTGGACCGCCATCTGGTCGCCGTCGAAGTCGGCGTTGAACGCCGCGCAGACGAGCGGGTGGACCTGGATCGCCTTGCCCTCGACCAGCATCGGTTCGAAGGCCTGGATGCCGAGACGGTGCAGGGTCGGTGCGCGGTTCAGCAGCACCGGGTGTTCATGGATGACTTCCTCCAGAACGTCCCAGACCTCGGGGATCATCGACTCGACCATCTTCTTCGCGGCCTTGATGTTCTGGACCGCTTTGCGCTCGACCAGCTGGGCCATGATGAACGGCTTGAAGAGCTCCAGCGCCATCAGCTTCGGCAGGCCGCACTGGTGCAGCCGCAGGCTCGGGCCGGAGACGATCACCGAGCGGCCGGAGTAGTCGACGCGCTTGCCGAGCAGGTTCTGCCGGAAGCGGCCCTGCTTGCCCTTCAGCATGTCGGAGAGCGACTTCAGCGGACGGTTGCCGGGGCCCGTGACGGGGCGCCCGCGACGGCCGTTGTCGAACAGCGCGTCGACCGCCTCCTGCAGCATCCGCTTCTCGTTGTTGACGATGATCTCGGGCGCGCCGAGGTCGAGCAGCCTTTTCAGCCGGTTGTTCCGGTTGATCACGCGGCGGTAGAGGTCGTTGAGGTCGGAGGTCGCGAAGCGGCCACCGTCCAGCTGCACCATCGGGCGCAGCTCCGGCGGGATCACCGGCACGGCGTCGAGGACCATCCACTCCGGTTTGTTTTCGGAGTGGAGGAAGGCCGAGGCGACTTTCAGCCGCTTCACGGCACGCGCCTGTTTCTGGCCTTTGGAGGTGTTGATGATCTGCTCGAGTTCCTCGCAGTCGGCTTCCAGGTCGACCTGTTCGAGCAGGTCGCGCACCGCCTCGGCACCCATGCCGCCGCGGAAGTACTCGCCCCAGCCGAACGGGGAGCCGAACCGGTCCTTGAGCTCACGGAAGACCGTCTCGTCGTTGATGACGTCCTTCGGCTTCATCTCCGTGAAGATCTTCCAGACCTCTTGCATCCGCTCGCCCGCCTCTTCCAGGTAGGCCTCGGTGTCGGAGATCTCCGCGTCGAACTGTTTGCGCAGTTCTTTGATCATTTTGCCGCGCTCGTCGTCTTTGAGTTTGCGCAGCTGGGCCGCGGTCAGTTTCAGCGAGTCCGCCCAGATGTGGTCTTCGTCGTCGAATTTGGCCTGGTCGCCGTCCTCGAGGTACTTCACGCGCCGCTCCAGCGACTCGTTCAGCTCCTGGGTCCGTTTCTGCCGTTCGACTTCGTAGGAGTCGACGACTTTTTTGACCTCTTTCTCGAGTTTGCCGACGTCCTTGTCACGGGCCTCCTCGTCGACCCAGGTGACCATCGAGGCGGCGAAGTAGAGGACCTTCTCCAGCTCTTTCGGCGCCATGTCGATCAGGTAGCCGATCCGGCTCGGGACGCCCTTGAAGAACCAGATGTGGGAGACCGGCGAGGCCAGGTCGACGTGCCCCATCCGCTCGCGGCGGACCTTGGAGCGGGTCACCTCGACGCCGCAGCGCTCGCAGACGATCCCCTTGTAGCGGACCCGCTTGTACTTGCCGCAGTAGCACTCCCAGTCCTTGGTCGGACCGAAGATGCGCTCGCAGAAGAGCCCGTCTTTCTCCGGCTTCAGCGTCCGGTAGTTGATCGTCTCCGGCTTCGTGACCTCGCCCCAACTCCAGGAGCGAATTTTCTTCGAAGACGCGAGACCGATCTCGATCGCGTCGAAATTGTTGATGTCGATCATCAGTCCTCCACCTCGGCCGGGGTGGCCTCTTCGGCCGTCTCGGCTCCATCATCGGTTCCCGCCTCGCCCTCGGCGACAACCTGCTCCTCTTGCTCGTCGGCCGCGTCGGGCGTGCTCAGTCCGTTGCCGTCGGGCCCGTTGTCGGCGCGGACCCCGGTCAGGTCCATGCCCAGCTCCTCGGCCGCTTTGAGGAGGTCGTCTTCCTCGTCGGAGATTTCGACGTCTGATCCCTCCGACACCACGTTGGCGTCCAGCGAGAGGCTCTGGATCTCCTTCAAAAGGACTTTGAAGGACTCCGGGATCGACGGCTCGGGGATGTTCTCCCCCTTGACGATCGCCTCGTATGCCTTGACCCGGCCGACCGTGTCGTCGGACTTGACGGTGAGCATCTCCTGCAGCGTGTAGGCCGCGCCGTAGGCCTCCAGGGCCCAGACCTCCATCTCGCCGAAGCGCTGACCGCCGAACTGCGCCTTGCCGCCCAGCGGCTGCTGGGTGACCAGCGAGTACGGGCCGGTCGAGCGGGCGTGGATCTTGTCGTCCACCAGGTGCAGGAGCTTCAGGATGTACATGTAGCCGACCGTGACCTTGCCCTCGTAGGGCTCGCCGGTGCGGCCGTTGTAGAGCTGCGCCGTGCCTTCGGCCCGGGTGCCCGGCCGGGCGTCCGGCTCGATGCCGAGGTCGATACCGCGGTCCTCGTTCTCCTTCTGCCACTGCACCAGCGCCTCGTCGACGTCCTCGACGGTGGCGCCGTCGAAGACCTGCGTGGCGACGTAGACGCGGCCGTCCCCGTCCTCGGAGTGAGCCTCCTTGTAGGAGACCGAGCCGTCGTCGTACCAGCCGTTCCCGGCGACCCACCCGAGGTGGGTCTCGAGGATCTGGCCGATGTTCATCCGGCTCGGCACGCCGAGCGGGTTGAGGATGACGTCGACGGGGGTCCCGTCCGCCAGGTGAGGCATGTCCTCTTCGGGCACGATCTTCGAGATCACACCCTTGTTCCCGTGGCGGCCGGCGAGCTTGTCGCCCTCGGCGATCTTGCGCTTGGTCGCGACGTAGACGCGGACCAGGTCGTTGACGCCGGGCGGCAGGTCGTCGCCCTCGTCACGGCTGAAGGTGAGGACGTCGATCACGACGCCGCCCTCGCCGTGCGGCACTTTCAGCGAGGTGTCGCGGACCTCGCGCGCCTTCTCCTTGAAGATCGCGCGGATCAGCTTCTCCTCGGCGGTCAGCTCCGTCTCGCCCTTCGGCGTGACCTTGCCGACCAGCAGGTCGCCGGACACGACCTCGGCGCCGACGCGGACGATGCCGCGCTCGTCGAGGTTGCGCAGGCTCTCCTCGCTGCGGTTCGGGATGTCGCGGGTGATCTCCTCGTCGCCGAGCTTGGTCGTGCGGGCGTCGACCTCGTACTCCTCGATGTGGATCGAGGTGAGTTCGTCCTGCTTGACCAGGCGCTCGGAGAGGATGATCGCGTCCTCGAAGTTGTAGCCCTCCCAGGACATGAAGGCGACCAGGCAGTTCTTGCCCAGCGCGATCTCGCCACCGTCGCTCGAGGAGCCGTCGGCGAGCACGTCGCCCGCCTTCACCTTCTGGCCGCTCTTGACGATCGGCCGGTGGTGGATGATCGTCCCCTGGTTGGAGCGCATGAACTTGTTGAGCGCGTGCTCCTCTTTGCCTTCCTTGTGGGTGATCTCGATCCGGTCGGCGTCGACGTGGGAGACCTCGCCGTCGTTGAGGGCGATGACCACGTCGCCGGAGTCGATCGCCGCGCGGCGCTCCATCCCGGTGCCGATCAGCGGCGGCTCCGGCTTCAGCAGCGGCACCGCCTGGGCCTGCATGTTCGAGCCCATCAGCGCCCGGTTGGCGTCGTCGTGCTCGAGGAACGGGATCAGCGAGGTCGTCACCGACCAGATCTGGGACGGCGAGACGTCCATCAGGTGGACTTCCTTGGGGGACGCGGTCGCGTACTCCTGCTCACCGGCGCGGACCAGCACCTGCGGGCCCTTCAATTTGCCGGTTTTCTCGTCGATCTCCGAGTTCGCCTGGGCGATGATCTTGTCCTCGTCCTGGGTCGCGTCGTAGTGGACGATCTGGTCGGTCACGACGCCGTCCTCGACCACCCGGTACGGGGTGGTGACGAAGCCGTGCTCGGAGATCTCCGCGTAGCTCGCGAGCGAGCCGATCAGGCCGATGTTCGGTCCCTCCGGGGTCTCGATCGGGCACATCCGGCCGTAATGGGTCGGGTGCACGTCGCGAACCTCGATCGGGGCGCGCTCACGGGTCAGACCGCCGGCGCCGAGCGCCGAGAGGCGCCGCCGGTGCCGCAGCCCGGAGAGGCTGTTGGTCTGGTCCATGAACTGCGACAGCTGCGAGGAGCCGAAGAACTCTTTCATCGCCGCGACGACCGGGCGGATGTTGATGATCGTCTGCGGGGTGATCGCGTCGGAGTCTTCCGTCGTCAACCGCTCGCGGACGACCCGCTCCATCCGGTAGAGCCCGATCCGGAAGGCCTCCTGGATCAGCTCGCCGACCGTGCGCAGGCGCCGGTTGCCGAAGTGCTCGTACTCGTCGAGGTGGTCGTAGACCGCCTCGCGCGGGTAGGTGAGCGCCTCCGCGGCATAGTCTTTGATCGGGTTCTCCTCGTCGACCTCCTCGGGGATCCCGAGCAGTTTCGGCAGCGAGACGAGCTCCTTGACGAGGGCGATGATGTCGTCGTGGGTGAGGACCCGCGTTTCGAGGTCGATGTCGAGATCGAGGCGGGCGTTGAGCTTGTAGCGGCCAACCCGGGTGAGGTCGTAGCGCTTCGGGTCGAAGAAGAGCTGGTCGAGCAGGCCGCGGGCCGCGTCCACCGACGGCGGCTCGCCCGGGCGCTGTTTTTTGAACAGCTCGATGAGGGCGCCCTCTTCGGTGCGGATCGCCTCGCTGTCGGACTCGATCGTGTGGCGGATGTAGATCGAGTTGTCGAACAGGTCCAGGAGTTTCTGGTCGTCGACGTAGCCCATCGCCCGCAGCAGGACCGTGACCGGCAGTTTCCGCTTGCGGTCGATGCGGACGAAGACTTTGCCCTTTTTGTCTACTTCCAGCTCCAGCCAGGAGCCGCGGGCCGGCATCAGGTTGGCGATGAAGACCTGCTTCTCGGGGTCCTTCGGGGCCATCACGTAGGCGCCCGGCGAACGGACCAGCTGCGTCACGACGACGCGCTCGGTGCCGTTGATGATGAAGGTCCCGCGATCGGTCATCCACGGGAAGTCGCCCATGAAGACGGCCTGCTCGCGGATCTCGCCGGTCTCCTTGTTCTGGAAGGCGACGGTCGCGGTGAGCGGCCGCGAGTACGTCATGTCCTTCTCGCGGCACTCCTCGATCGAGTGCGGCGGCTCCTCGAACTTGAACTCACCGAAGACGATCTGCAGGTTCCCCGTGTAGTCCTCGATCGGGGAGATGTCGTCGATCGTCTCGCGCAGGCCACCGCTCACGGGGTCGGTGAGAGCCTGGAAGGATCGACGCTGGATGTCGATGAGATGTGGGACTTCGAGGGAGTTCTCTAGACGGGAATAGCTCCTGCGGGTTACGGGGGCAGCGTTGGAACGTGCCAAGACGGCGACTCCTCGGACGGTCAGAGGGACGGTGAAATAGGCCCGTGGGTCGGGCAGGCGAACTCAGAAAAGCGCGCGACCGGGGAAAATAGCACGCGCCTTCCCCCGGTCGCAAATTTGGCTCTGCGACTGGCCTCCAGTCGCACGCCGCGAAACGTCGGCTATTTGAGCTCGACGGTCGCGCCGGCCTCCTCGAGTTCGGCTTTGATTTTTTCGCCCTCCTCGCGGTCGACGCCCTCTTTGACGGCGCCGGGAGCGGCGTCGACGACGGCCTTCGCCTCTTTGAGGCCGAGGCCGGTCGCGTTGCGGACGACTTTGATGACCGGGACTTTCTGGCCGCCGACCTCGGTGATCACCACGTCGACGGTCGACGACTCTTCGCCGCCGCCCTCGGCCTCGCCGGCCCCGCCGCCGGCGGCGGCCGGAGCGGCAGCCGCGACCGCGGTCGCGGAGACGCCGAACTCCTCCTCGAGCGCTTTGATCCGCTCGGAGAGCTCGAGAACCGAGATGCCTTTCAGCTCCTCGATCCACTCAGCAGTTGAAGTTGCCATCTGGTGCTACCCCTCTTCCTCGTTCGAATCTGAATCGTTTCCGGCCGCGTCCTCAGCCTCGCTTCCGGGCGCGGCCGGCTCGGCCGTCTCCTGCTCAGCTTGCGGTTGCTCCTCGGTCGAAGTCTCCTCGGCGGCCGGCGCGGCGGCCGGGGCCTCGCCGGTGACGAGCCCTTTCTCTGCGATCTGCCCGAGCTGCAGCGCCAAACCCTGGATCATCGAGCCGAGCCCGCGGACCAGGCCGGTCAGCGGGCTGGCGACGACGCCGGCGAGCTGGCCGTTCAGGACGTCGCGGGAAGGCAGGCGGGCGATCGATTTGAAGGCCGCCTCGTCGAGCACGGTTTCGCCCATCAGCCCACCCTTGTAGGCGAGGATCTCGTGCTCTTTGTTGAAGCTGGTGATCGCTTTCGCGGCCTGGGCGGTGTCGCCGCGGACGAAGGTCAGGGCGCTCGGGCCGACCAGCAGATCGGCGAGCCGTTCCTCCCCCACCTGCGCGGCGGCGCGTTTCGTCAGCCGGTTTTTGACGATGCGGAAGGTCGCGTCGGATTCACGCAATTTGCCGCGCAGCTCGGCGGCCTGCGGAACGCTGATCCCGCGGTAGTCGATGACGAAGATCGCTTCGGCGCCCTCGATCTGGGCAGCGATCTCCTGGATGGTTGCGGACTTTTGCTCGCGGTTCATCGTCTCTCCTGCACCGGACTTACAAGCACTGCGACGCCGGTGGTCTTAGGTGGGCGGCGACGCAGTGTAGAGCAAACGCGCTCCTTGCGCCCCGAGGTGGTGCCCCGCCGGGGGCTACTCGGCGTCGGACTCGCCGGCGGCGGCGCCGACCAGCTCGCGGTCGACGGCTTTGCCGGTGTCGACGCGGATGCCCGGGCCCATCGTGGTGGCGAGGGTCGCCGAGCGGATGTATTTGCCTTTCGCCGAGGCCGGCTTGGCGCGGACGATCTCGTCCATCACGGCGCTGTAGTTGTCGAGCAGCTGGTCGTCGGGGAAGCTCGCCTTGCCGATCGCCATGTGGATGATCGCCTGGCGGTCGGTGCGGTACTCGACTTTGCCCGCCTTCGACTCCTCGACCGCTTTTTCGATGTCTTCGGTGACGGTGCCGACGCGCGGGTTGGGCATCTTGCCCTGCGGCCCGAGGATGCGGCCGAGCTGGCCGACCACCGGCATCATGTCCGGCGTCGCGAGGGCGACGTCGAAGTCGGTCCAGCCCTCCTGCACTTTCTCGGCCAGGTCCTGGGCGCCGACGAAGTCGGCCCCGGCGGCTTCGGCGTCGCGCGCCTTGGCGCCCTGCGCGAAGACCGCGATCGTCACTTCTTTGCCGAGCCCGTGCGGGAGGGCGAGGGTGCCGCGCAGCTGTTCGTCGGCGTGGCGGACGTTGACCCCGAGCAGCACGTGCAGCTCGACCGTCTCGTCGAACTTGGCGCTGGCGGTCTCCTTGATCATCGCCACGGCCTCGGCCGGCGGGTAGAGCCGGTCGCGCTGGACCTTCTGGTGCTGCATGCGGAAGCGTTTGCCGTGGGCCATCGGAATCTCCTATGCGACGTCGACGCCCATCGAGCGGGCGGTGCCGGCGATGATCTTCGAGGCGGCGTCGAGGTCGTTGGCGTTGAGGTCGGGCATCTTCCGCTCGGCGATCGCGCGGATCTGCTCCGGGGTGATCGTCCCGACTTTGTTGACGTGGGGCTCGCCGGAGCCCTTCGGGATGCGGATCGCTTCCTTGATCAGCACCGCGGCCGGCGGCGTCTTGGTGACGAAGGTGAAGGAGCGGTCCTCATAGACCGTGATTTCGACCGGGATGATCGTGCCGCCTTCGCTCTGGGTCTGAGCGTTGAAGGCTTTGCAGAAGTCCATGATGTTGACGCCGTGCTGGCCCAGCGCGGGGCCGACCGGCGGCGCCGGGTTGGCATTGCCTGCCTGGATCTGCAGCTTGATGACGGTGAGTACTTTTTTGGCCATGGGCGGTGGGGGAGTGTAGCGCGCGCAGGTTCGAGGCGATCCGAGGTTGAAGCGGGACCTAGAACCAAGCGATCCAAGGACGCAGGGAGCGAAGCGTGCTGCGCACGTGAGCGACCGAGGACGCCGGAGCGCGCCGGTTATCGGTCCCGCTTAGATCTTCTTCACTTGGTCGTAGCCGACCTCGACCGGCGTCTCGCGGCCGAAGATCGAGACCAGGACTTTGAGTTTCGCGCCGTCCTCGTTGATCTCGGCGATCTCGCCGGAGAAGTCGGAGAGCGGGCCGGAGATGACTTTGACCGATTCGCCGATCGAGAACTGCGCCTGGGTGCGCGGGCGCTCGGCGGTCTCGCGGTGCAGCAGGCGGTCGACCTCGGGTTTGGAGAGCGGCACCGGCTTGTTGCGCTCGGCCCCGACGAAGCCGGTCACCCCGGGCGTGTTTTTGACCAGGCTCCAGGCCTCGTCGGTCATCTCCATGTTGACGAGGACATAGCCGGGCATCGTCCGTTTCTCCTTGGTTTCTTTCTGCCCGTCTTTGTTGACCTCGGAGACCTGCTCGGTGGGGACGACGACCTGCCGCACGTTGCGGTTCTGGCTCATCGTCTGGACCCGGTGCTCAAGGTTGTGCTTGACCTTGTTCTCGTGCCCGGAATAGGTGTTGACCACGTACCAGCGAAACATCAGATTCGGAAGCTTTCTTGTCGGTTAGATGATCTGCTTGATGACCCAGTTGAAGAGCGAGTCCAGCGCGCCGAGATAGGCGGCCGCGACGGCGACGAAGACGATCGTCACGGCCGTGGCCTGAACCAGCATGTCCCGGTCGGGCCACTGGACTTTCTTCAACTCGGCCCAGCAGGAAAGCAGGAATCCGATGACGCCGCCGCGCGCCGCGCCCTGGCGCTCGGCCGCCGCTTTTTTCTGCCGGCGGGTCAGCTGCTCGCGCTCGCGCTGCTTCTGCTCGTCCCGTTTCCTGCGCTCCGCCTGCTTGGCGGCTTTGGCTTCGGCGCGCCGTTCCGCTCGCGAGGAGCGGTGCGGCGCGTCGGGAGTTTCTAGATCGGCTTCGTCGGCGCCCGCCTCGATCCCGGCCTCGATGGCCTCGTCCTCGGCGACGTAACCGGAGACGCCGATCTGGGTGTCGTGCTGCGCCCGCGACTCAGCGCGGCGCTCTTCGCCGGAGCGCTTTTGCTCCTCGGCTTCCCGAGCGCGGCGCTCGGCCTTGCGCTGTGCGCGGGTTTTCGCCATTGACCTCTACCGGGTCTCTTTGTGCGGGGTGTGGTGCCCGCACCAGCGACAGAACTTGCGCAGCTCGACACGGTCGGGCGAATTGCGCCGCGACTTGTTGGTCTGGTAATTCCGCCGTTTGCAGTCTTCGCAAGCCAGCGTCACCGCGATGCGGACATCTCCGCGAGCCATCCTGTCCCCTCAAGTTCCGTGCCCGAAGGCACTCGTTACAAAGGAAAACCCCGGGCCGAGGCGCGAGGCTCCGACAAGGATAGCGAGGTATGGCGGCTTACGTGGGAAGCGCTTGAGCGAAGCTCATCAGCCGACGTCGCCGCGGGTGACCCGCCACAGCCCGAGCGCCAGGGGCACGACCATCCACAGCGCCAGCGTGGTCACCACCTGGATCCATTCGTGGCCGCTCAGCGGCGCTTCGGTCAGCGGTTTGAGCGCTTCGCCGCTCAGCCATTCGTGGATCCAGTTGAGTCCGTGGATGGCGCCGACCGCGGCGAAGGCGACGGGCAGGCCGAAGTAGAGGACGATCGCCGGGGCCGAGGCGAGGAGCGCCGCGCCGAAGCCGACCCCGGTGAGCATCGCGGTGACCACGTAGACCAGGTCCTGGCCGAGCAGGCCGGCCGGAAGCGACCAGGCGTGCGGCACGTCGGGCGAGGCGATCAGCGTGCCGAGCGCCGCCAGCACCACCGCCACGGCGGTGGCGAAGATGGCGAGGGCAACCCCGGCGAGCGCCTTGGCGGCGATCAGCCGGGCGCGCCCCGGCACCAGGGCGAAGCTGATCAGCGCGGTCCGCTGCGACCACTCCGAGCTGACCGAGAGGATCCCGATCACCGGCAGCAGGAAGGCGGCGGGCTCCAGCGCGTTGGAGAGGATCTTGCGAAAGGTGTGGTCCGACGCGTGCCCCGCCAGGGCGCTGATCAGCACGGCCGCGACCGTCAGCCCGAGCACCGAGAGCTGCAGCCAGAAGCCGCTGCGCGTGTCGACCATCTTGCGCAGCTCGACCCGGGTGAGCCGGAGCAGGCCCGGCCGCTGGTCGCGCCCCGCCGGGGCGTCGGCGAGCGCGGTCGCCTCGGCGCTCATCCCTCCGCCTCCTTGTCCTCGCCGGCGGTGAGGTCGAAGAACAGCTGCTCGAGGCCGGCGTCGCCGGCGGGCGCCAGGTGGACGAGGGCGACGCCGGCGTTCCGCGCCGCCAGGCCGACCGCGCGCGGGTCGGCGTCGACGAGCAGGGCGCCGTCTTCGGTCTCCTGTGGCGTCAGGCCCGCCGCCGCGAGGGCCTGTCGGAGCGCCCCGGCATCGTCGGCGCGGACCAGCGTGCCGGCGTCGGAGAGGAGCTCCTCGCGCCGGCCCTGGGCGACGATCCGCCCGTTGCCGATGATCACCAGGCGGTCGGCGATCGCGTCGACCTCGTGCAGCAGGTGCGAGGACAGAAGGACGGTGCCGCCGCGTGCCGCGAAGTCGCGCAGGAGGCCGCGCATCCAGCGCATCCCCTCGGGATCGAGGCCGTTGGCGGGCTCGTCGAGGATCAGCACCTCCGGGTCGCCGAGCAGGGCGTTGGCGATGCCGAGGCGCTGGCGCATGCCGAGCGAGTACTGGCGCACCCGCTTGCGCGCCGCGCCGCGGTCGAGGCCGACCCGCTCGAGCAGCTCGCCGACCCGCCGCTCCTCCACGCCCATCGTCTGCGCCGAGATCGCCAGCGCCTCGCGCCCCCGCCGGCCGGCGTGCTGGGCGGAGGCGTCGAGCAGCACGCCGACCCGCCGACCCGGGTTGGGCAGCGCCCGGTACTCGCCGCCCAGCACCCCGGCCCGGCCGGAGTCGGGCCTCGCGAACCCGCAGATCATCCGCATCGTCGTCGTCTTCCCCGCCCCGTTGGGGCCGAGGAAGCCGGTCACGGTTCCGGGCTCACAGCGGAAGGAGACGTCGTCGACGACGGCTCTCCCACCGAACTTCTTGGTCAGCTTCTCGGTCTCGATCATCTTCCCCCACCTCTCACGGCCTGGTCGGCTGCAGGCCGAACACCGTGTAATAGCCGACCAGGATCAGGCGCTGCCCGTCGGTGATCACCGGCGTGTAGCCCGCCTGGTCGATCTGGAAATTCTTCTTGTGCGTCCGGACGTCGATACCGATCGTCTTGCCGGTGAGGAAGCTGGAGACGTAGGCGGTGTGACCGATCACGGTCACCGTGCCCGGCACGGGCCCGCCGACGTCGTAGGTCCAGAGCACCTTGCCGGTGCGGGCGTCGAGGGCGAAGAAGCGGCCGTTTTCGGAGCCGACATAGACCGTCGGCGGCGTGCCGGGGACCTGGGCGACGGCGGGCGAGCCGTAGACCGCGCCGCCGGTTTCGAAGGTCCAGCGGACCTTGCCGGTGGCCTCGTCGAGGGCGTAGACGATGCCGTCGTCGCGGGCCGCGTAGACGTCGCCGAAGGCGATCGCCGGCGAGGAGAAGAAGCCGCCGGTGCCGTAGGGCGGCACCTTGCTCGTGTTGGTGCGCCAGACCGGCTTGCCGGTGTTGGCTTCCAGCGCGTACATCGAGCTCTGGTAGTCGGCGACGAAGATGTTCCCGGCGTCGTAGCTGGGACTGGCTTTGATCGCGCCCGGCGCCTTGAAGCTCCAGACGGTGTGGCCGTCGCCGGCGTCGAGCGCGAGGACTTCGGCGCGGTCGGTCCCCAGATAGACGTTGCCGTCGACCGGCAGCGGCGAGGATTCGAGATGGGCGTGGAGGTTCCGAGTCCAGACCACCTTGCCGGTCTTCCCGTCGCCCGCCGCGAGCGTGCCGTCGAGAAAGGCGCCGTAGACGAGCCCGCGGTAGAACGCCGGCCCGGTGACGATCGCCTGGTGTCCCTTGTTGCCGGGGTCGAGGATCACTTCGTCGATGACCTTGCGGTCGCGCAGGCGTATCGCCTTGCCGTTGCCGTACTTGTTGATGACGTAGGCGACGCCCCCCGCGATCGCGGGCGGGAACTCGATCAGGCCGTGGGTGCTGACCGACCACGCCTGCTTCAGGGGCGGGTCGAGCGGGCGGTCGATCGCCCCCTGGTCGAGCGGCAGGTAGTGGGTGCGCTGCGGGACGCGGCCGAAGAACGGCCAGTCGATGAAACCGGGTTCCAGCTCGGTCGAAGGGACGGTGGTCGCGCCGCCGGCCGGGGCCGCGCCGGTGCCCGAGGGCGCGCTCGAGGAGCCGCCGCCGCAGCCGGCCAGCAGGGCCACGAGGAGCGCGCTGAACACGAACAGGGCTGAGATCGGCTTCGAATTCGGCACGGGGGAAAGGGCGTGCGGGTACCGGGGCGGCGGGATTATCGCGCTACGCGGCCATCACCGGAAGGCGCGACATCGACCCTTCGTCCAGACCCCAGAATTCTGGGGGATTACCCAGTCAATCTTGGGTAGTGAGACACACGCGGCTCGCACCGGAACCGGATCTCGTCGCCACCAGGCTCGGACGGGAGCGGATGACCGACGCGCTGCGCCGCCTCTACCAGGAGGTCGACATCCCGGCGCCACCCCGGGTCGAGGACTACTGGATCGTGGTCCCCGCCGCCCCGGCCCAGGTCTACGCCGGGCTGCAGCGCGCGGTGCCCGACTGGTTCGAGCTCTTCGTGGTCCCCCGGGCCGACCAGTGCGTCGAGACATGAGCGGCGCCCCGGTGCGTTCGCACTTTGCCGCGCTATGCGCGGAGAACTGCGAACTCGCCTCATGGGCGCCCCGGTGCGTTCGCACTTTGCCGCGCTATGCGCGGAGAACTGCGAACGCCGGAGGGCAGCTCGTCGCCCGGCGCCGGCGGCCTTGGCCGGCTCAGCGGGTGAGGTCGCGGGCCATCAGCAGGTCGTCGACATAGGCGCCGTCGATCAGGAAGGCCGCGCGGAGGGTGCCCTCGAGCTCGAAGCCACCGGCCTCGTAGAGCCGCCGGGCGCCCTCGTTGGTGGAGAGGACGCGCAGCACGAGGCGTCGCCTCCCCTCCTCCCGCGCGCGGGCGACGGCCGCGTCGAGCAGGAGCGCCCCGATCCCCTCGCGCCGGCGGCCGGGGTCGACCGCCAGCCCCTTCACTTCGAGCACGTGACGGCTCGACTCGAGCTCCAGCCACGGGCCGAGCATGAGGCTGCCGAGGACGGCATCGCCCTCCTCGACGGCGACGAGGACGTTGCCGGCGCCGTGGCGGGCGAGGACCGGGCGGTCGGGATCCGGCGGCGGGCCGGGGCTGGAGCGCGGCGACCAGGTCGCCGCCTCGAGCCGACGGAGGGCGGGCTCCTCCCGCGGCCCGGCGGTGCGGAGCGTGACCGGGCTCAGAGCTTGCCGGTGTCGATCCGGCAGTAGTGGAAGTCGAACGGGAGGACCTGCACGTTGGCCCTGTTGCCGGTCTGCACGAGCTTGACGATGATGTGGTTGGCGCCCGGCTTGTCGCCGGCCCGCAGCTTTTTGCCCGCGGTGGCGAACAGCTTCGCCTCTGCCTTCAGGTAGGAGAGCCACCTGGCGAGCCGCGCTTCGTCGGCGCTCGGCTGGGCGAGGGCTTCGAGCCGGCGCAGCGCCCGCCCCTGCTCCCGCGAGGCCTTCGCGAACTTCGCCGCGGCGGGCTTCAGCCTGCCCTTGTTCACCAGCCGGTGGACCCCGGCGAGGATCCGTTCGTTGGCCTTGGCGCTCGTCTTGCAGATCGGTTCGGCCGCGGCCTTGTATTCCTCGCGGCTGACTTCGGCCGCGAACGCCGTCGCCGCCAACAGCAAGGCGACGACCAGCAACCCGCTCAGGATGGCAACGCTCCGTCTCATCGCGATTCCCCTGCGTCGAACATAACAACCGGCCCCGGCCCGCGCGACCGTCGGCTCACCCGCCCGCCCAGGTCAGCGCCCGCCGCTCGAGCGCCCTGACGTAGGCCTCCTTGCCCGCGATGTAGGCGAGCCGGTCCGCGGGCGCCCGCGCCACGAGCTCCCGCTTCAGCGCCGCGTACTCGGCGACCTCCGCCGGGTGGGCGCGCAGGTAGTCGCGCAGCGCCAGGTGGCGGCGCTCTTCCTCCCCGCCCGCCGCGCAGACGTGGACGTGGTGGGTGCGAGGGCGCTCCGCCGGCAGGCCGAAGAAGTGGAGGTCGGGCGATTCGGGGTCGGGCGCGAAGAGGTACCCGAGCCCTTCGAGCGGGCCGACGTAGCGGTCCCGCCGCCCGAGCGCCTCGACCGTGACCAGCAGGTCGACGATCGGCTTCGCCGCCAGGCCCGGCACCGCGGTCGAGCCGACGTGCTCGATCCGCGCCGCGGCCCCATCGAGCGCCGCGTCGATCCGGGCGATCTCCGCCGCCGCCCGGGCCGGCCAGTCGGGGTCGCAGGCAACCACCCGGACCGCCGGGTCGAACCGCTCATCGAGCGACGGATGCCGCGACCCGCCGCTCACTGCAGCGAGACGTCGGCGATCGGTTCGGAGGTCGGTTCCGTGCTGCCTCCGGTCGGCTCGGCGGTCACCATCACCCGTTCGACGCCTTCCACGTCGCCGAGCGGGGTCGCGGCTTCGCCCGCGCGGTTGGGGAGGAAGAGCGTCGGCACCGGCTTCACCTTCGCGCCCTTCTTGACCCACGCCTCGAGCACGCGGCCGGCCGGGAGGCTGGGGACGTTGGTGAGCTCGAGCCGTCCCCGGCCGCCTTCGCGGACGACGGTGGCGACGATGCCGGGCGCCTGGCCGGAGACGACGGTGCTCGCCCCGCCGCCGCTGCCGCCGCCGTTACGACCGACGACGTAGCCGGCGACCGCGGCGACGACCAGCAGGAGCGTGGCGAGCGCGACGATCGGTCGCCCACGGCGGCCGCCAAGGAAGCCGCGCAGGCGCTCCATCGCCCCCACCCGCTCCGCCGCGACGGCACCGGAGCGGCGGGCGTCGGCGCGCACCTCGGCCAGCAGCCGCTCGCGCAGCTGTGGCGGCGGCTCGGCGCGCTCGACCGTTTCCGGCAGCGCCCGCACCGCCGGCGCCAGCCGGCGCAGCTCTGCCCGGCAGCTCTCGCAGCCTTCGAGATGGCGCTCGAGCTCCCGCGCCTCCCGCTCGTCGAGCGCCCCCAGCGCGTAGGCGGCGAGCGACTCCTCGAATCGTTCCTGATGTGCGTCGTTCATGCCAAGCCCTCGGCGATCTCGCCCCTGATCTTCTCCAACCCGAGGCGCATCCGTCCCTTCACGGTCCCCAGCGGGACCCCCAATATCGAGGCGATCTCCGACTGGCTGAAGCCGCCGAAGTAGGCCAGCTCGATCACCTTCGACTGCGCCCCCGGGAGGGTGCGGAGGGCGCCGCGGACCTCGTTCGCGGTCTCGTGCCTCATCGCCTCCTCGTCGGTGCGCTCCTCGGCGGCGCGCTGCTCGAGGGCGATCTCGTCGTCGAAGTCGAGCTTCGGCGCCTTGCCCGCGCGGCTGCGCAGCATGTCGATCGCGCGGTTGCGGACGACGCTCAGCAGCCAGGTCCGGACGCTGCCGCGGCCGGGGTCGAAGCGGCCGCCCGAGCGCCAGATCGAGATGAACGCCTCCTGGGTGACCTCCTCGGCCGCGTCGCGGGCGCCCATCATCCGGTAGGCGAGCGAGTAGGCGACGCCGCCGTGGCGGTCGTAGAGGACCTCGAAGGCCTCGGGGTCCTTGGCCCCGATCAGCGGCATCAGCTCCTCGTCGGCCAGCCGCTCTATCCGTGCTCTCGCGCTCTTCGCCATCCGTTTCGCCTCGTCGCTACCCGTCCTTGCGCAATACCACTACGCCGGGTCGCGGCGGGCGGATCACCGCGAATCCAATTGATCCGGATCGCCCGCCGCTCCGTTGCCTGCACCAATCCGCCCGCCAGGCGGCCCCGATCTCCCGACAAGGAGCTGAACCATGGACCCGGGGTTCACGATCGATCAGGTCGACGTCGACGGCGACATTCGCGAAACCGCGCATGACGCCATGGACACGCTCGACAGCCGCGGCGACACGCGCCTCGACTTCCTCAAGAAGGCCGGTCTCGCCGGAGGCACGGCGATGGGCGGCGGCGCGCTGCTCACCGCGCTCACGCCGGCGGGCGCGATGGCCGCCGGCAAGGGACGGCCGCCGGCCGTCTTCGGCAAGGGCGACGTCGGCATCCTCAACTACGCGCTCACCCTCGAGTACCTGGAGGCGGCCTTCTACAACGAGGTGAGCCGGCGCAACTCCGCGCGCGGCGCCCAGGAGCACGCCTTCCTGCACCGGGCACGGCACGACGAGAACGCCCACGTCGCCTTCCTGAAGAAGGCGCTCGGCGGCAAGGCGACCAAGGCGCCGAAGCTCGACTTCGGCAACGCGACCGGCCGGGGCAAGTGGCTGGAGACCGCGATGACGCTGGAGAACGTCGGCGTCAAAGCCTACGGCGGCCAGGCGCTCAACATCCACGACAAGAGCTACCTCTCGGCGGCGCTCTCGATCTGGGCCGTCGAGGCGCGGCACGCAGCGGTCGCGGGCCTCCTGGTCAAGCCGACGACGAAGAACCTCTCGCCCGAAGGCGGCGCCTTCGACAGGACCGCCACCGCGGCGCAGGTGCTGAAGGCGGTCAAGGGGACCGGCTTCCTGAAGTAGCGGACGACACCCGGCGGCGCGGCGAGGCCGTGCCGCCGGGGCCGTCGCAGGCAACAAGACAAGGAGAGGCAAATGGCAAACATCGGACCACTGGAGATCGGGATCGTCCTGATCATCGCGCTGATCGTCTTCGGGCCGAAGAAGCTCCCCGAGCTGGGCAACTCGCTCGGCAAGGGGATCCGCGAGTTCAAAGGGTCGATCAACGGCGAAGGGACCGGCGAGGAGCCGACCGCGGCGATCCCCGCGCCGAGCCACCCGACCGCGGAGCACGCCCAGGCGCCGACTCACGCGACCGCGGACCCCACCCCCACGGAGCACCGCGCCTAGCGCGGGCGATCGACGATGCGTCGCATCAAGCCCCTGTCGCACGGCGAGGAGGTGCCGCTGGAGTCGCACCTCGACGAGCTGCGCTCGCGCCTGGTCACCTCCCTTGCCGTGTTCGGCGTCGCGTTCGGCCTCTGCTTCTGGCAGAACAACCTGCTGCTTGGGCTGGCGAACGCGGCGCTGCCGGCGGGCCACGAACGGCTGCTGACGCTCGGCATCACCGAGCCGTTCACGACCACGCTGACGGTGTCCGCCTACGGGGCGCTGGTGCTGGCGCTGCCGATCCTCCTCTACCAGGCATACGCCTTCCTGCTGCCGGCCTTCGCCCACCGGCACCGGCGGGCGATCGTGCCGCTGCTCCTGCTGATCCCGACCCTGTTCGTCGCCGGGGTCGCCTTCGGCTACTTCGTCGTCCTGCCCGCCGCGACGAGCTTCCTGCTCAACTTCAACGACACCCAATTCAACGTCCAGGTGCAGGCGAAGGAGTACTACTCGTTCTTCGCCCAGACGCTGCTTGCCTGCGGCGTCGTCTTCCAGGTGCCGGTCGGCATCCTCGCCGCGACCCGCCTCGGAATCGTCTCGGTGCGCCAGCTGAAGAAGAACCGCCGCTACGCCTACCTCGCCTGCTCGGTCGTCGCCGCCGCGCTGCCGGGCGTCGACCCCGTCTCGATGCTGCTGGAGATGGCGCCGCTGCTCGCCCTGTACGAGCTGAGCATCGTGCTGGCGCGGGTCTTCGGCGAGCCCGGCCGCGGCGAGGTCGCCGCCGAGGGGGCGGCGTAGGGGCGACGCTCGCCGCGCCCTATCCCTCGGCCTCCACCACCATCGCCAGCCCCTGCCCCACCCCGATGCAGAGCGCCGCCAGGCCGTAGCGGCCGCCGCGGGCACCCAGCTCCATCACGGTGCGGCCGAGGACCCGCGCCCCGGAGGCGCCGAGGGGGTGGCCGATCGCGATCGCCCCGCCGCTCATGTTGACCTTGGCGGGGTCGAGGTCGGGCCAGCCGGCCAGGCAGGCGAGCGACTGGGAGGCGAAGGCCTCGTTCAGCTCGACCACGTCGATGTCCTCCCAGGTGAGGCCGGCGCGGGCCAGGGCCTTGTCGGCGGCCTCGACCGGGGCGATGCCGAAGACGTCGGGGTCGACGCCGTGGACGCCGCGGGAGAGGACCCGGGCCAGCGGCGGCGCACCGATCCGCCCGGCCGCGGCCTCGGAGCCCAGCAGCAGCATCGAGGCGCCGTCGTTGAGCGGCGAGGAGTTGCCGGCGGTGACCGTGCCGCCCTCGACGAAGGCGGGCTTCAGCCTGGCCAGCTTCTTGAGCGAGGTGTCGGGGCGGATGCCCTCGTCGCGCTCCAGCTCGACCCCGGGGACCGGCACGACCTCGGGGAAGCGGCCCTCCTCCCAGGCCCGGTGGGCCAGGGTGTGGCTGCGCAGGGCGAACCCGTCCTGGGACTCGCGCGAGATGTCGTGGATGTCGGCCAGCTTCTCCGCCGATTCGCCGAGGCCGATCGTCCACTCCCCCGGCATCTCGGGGTTGACCATCCGCCAGCCGAGCGTGGTGGAGAAGAGCTGCTCGTGGCCGGCGGGGAAGGGGCGGGCGGGCTTCGGCAGCACCCAGGGGGCGCGGCTCATCGACTCGACGCCGCCGGCGACGACGATCTCGGCGTCGCCGGTCTCGATCGCCCGGACGGCCTGGATCGCCGCCTCCAGCGAGGAGCCGCAGAGGCGGTTGAGGGTGGCGCCGGGGACCGAGGTCGGCAGCCCGGCGAGCAGCACGGCCATGCGGGCGACGTCGCGGTTGTCCTCGCCGGCGCCGTTGGCGTCGCCGAGGAGGACGTCGTCGATCGCCGCCGGGTCGAGGTCCGGGGCGCGGTCCAGGAGGGCGCGCAGGGCGGCGGCGGCGAGGTCGTCGGGGCGCACCTCGGCGAGCGCGCCGCCGAAGCGGCCGAAGGGGGTGCGGACCACCCCGTATATGTGGGCGGTGCTCATCGGATGGTCGCGATCGCCGGTCACGGTTGGCCGGAGCTTGGCACGCGGGCCGGGCGTGAGGAGCGTGAGAATCGTCTCAGCAGCGTTTGACGGTCGCCTGGGCGAGTACAGGACTGAACATGATCGCCTCCGCCGTCAGCGTCTTCCTCGCCTCCGCCGTGGAGGTGACCGAGATGGCGATCATCGTCGCCGGCGTCGGCGCCGCCCGCGGCTGGCGCTCCACCCTGATCGGCGCGGGCGCGGGCTTCGCGATCCTCGTCGCGATCGTCGCCGGCCTCGGCAGCGCCATCTCGCTGATCCCGATCGACACCGCCCGCGTGGTGATCGGCGCGCTGCTGCTCACCTTCGGCCTGCAGTGGCTGCGCAAGGGCATCGTCGGCGTCGCCGCGGAAGGCTTCACCGGCGGCGAGGAGGAGGACGAGGGCGAAGCGCCCGAAGGCGAATCCGAAGGCGCGCTCGATTGGACCGCCTTCGTGCTCTCCTTCAAAGGCGTTCTGCTGGAGGGCCTCGAGATCGCCTTCATCGTCGTCGCCTTCGGGGCCGGCGAAGGCGGCAGGCGCGGATTCGCGACCGCCGTCGTCGGCGCGGCGGCCGCCTTCGTGGCGATCGGCATCGTCGCGCTGCTCGCCCGCAAATGGCTCGAATCGGTGCCCGGCCGCAGCCTCAAGTTCGGCGTCGGCTGCCTGCTGACGACGTTCGGCACCTACTGGGCGCTGGAGGGCCTCGGCGTCCACTGGCCGGACCAGAAGCTGAGCCTGCTCGCCCTGCTGGGGATCTACGTCCTCGCCGCCTTCACCTATATGTCGGCGGTGCGGACCACCGACGGGGCGGAAGGGGGCGGCGAACCCTCGGGCCCGCTCCACTGGATCGTCGCCTTCGGCCGCTTCTGGTACGAATTCGTGATCGGCGACGACTGGGTCGGGGCCGCCGGCGTCGCCGTCCTGATCGCCGGCGCCTGGGGCCTCCTGCAGGCCGGCGCGCGAGCCTTCTGGCTCGGCCCGGCGGTGGTCGTCACGGTCACCGGCGTGACCGTCTGGCGCGCCCACGCCCGCAGTCCCGATCGGGACGGCTGACGGGCGCGGCCTCCCTCCGGCTTCAGCCGATCGCGATCGGCTGAAGCCTCTTGGTCGTCCTGGGACCAAAAGGCTTCAGCCACGGATACGCTTCGCCGATGATCGCCGCCCGCCGGCTCGTCCTCCGTGCCGCCCTCGCCGCCACCCTCGTCCTCGCCGCCTTCGCCGCGCCTGCGCTGGGCAAGCCGACGAAGGCCCTCGAGGTCACCGCGGGGAACCCCTACTACCCGCTGCTCGCCGAGCAGCAGAAGCCGACGGTCGCCTACGGCCATGACGCGGGCGGCTGCCGGCTCACCCCCTCCGCCTCCTGCGTCGGCGCCCGGCTCGGCGGCCAGAGCCTCCGCGGCGCGCTGCTCCCCTACGCGAACCTGAGCCGGGCCGACCTGCACGGCTCCGACGTGTCGCTGGCGATCGCCTCCTACGCCAAGCTCCGGCGCGCCGACCTGAGCGGCACCACCCTGGTCGGCTCCTCGTTCGCCTACGCCGACATGCGCGGGGCGAACCTGAGCAGGGCGACGATCACCTTCACCGGCATCACCGGCGTCGACCTCCGCCGGGCCAAGCTGGTCGGCGCCGACGGCTACTTCGGCTCGATCACCGACTCCGACCTGCGCGGGGCCGACCTGCGGCGCATGACCCTCTCCGACTCCGACGTCAACGGAACCGACCTGCGCGGGGCCGACATGCGCGGCATGGACCTGACCAACGCCGATTTCACCGGCTCGAGGCTGCGGGGCGCCGACCTGCGGGGGTCCACGTTCTGCAACACGCTGATGCCGAGCGGCAAGGTGATCAACCCGCGCAAGGGCCTCTGCCCGGGCCAGATCAAGGCGGGCGCGCCCGGCGCCAAGCCGATCGCGGTGGAGCCGAGCAGCCCGCTCTACCCGGCGATCCACGCGCTGGAGTTCGGCACCCAGATCCAGGCCGGGACCAAGGTCGGCGGCTGCGCGGTGCAGGCGTTCTCCGACTGCCGGGGGACGAACTTCTCCGGCCGCAGCCTCCAGGGGGCGTTCCTGGCCTACTCCGATCTGCGCGGCGCGCGGCTCACCGGGGTGAACTTCCAGCTCGGCTCGGCGGCCTTCGGCAAAGCGGCCGACGCGAACCTCACCGGCGCCCGCCTCGGCGGCACCTCCATGGTCAACACCGGGCTGGCCCACGCCTCCCTGCGACGGACGTCCTTGGGGCTGGCCGTGTTCAGCGGGGCCGTCCTGCGCGGCGCGGACCTCCATGGCGCCGACGCCCGGTCGGCCGCGTTCGACGGGGCCGACCTGAGGGGGGCGAACCTGACCGCCGCCGACTTCGGCGGATCGACCCTCACCGGCGCGAACCTGGTCGGCGCGAACCTGCGCGGGGCGGACCTGTCGGGCGCGATCCTGGTCGGCGCGAAGCTGAACCAGCAAGCCCTCGAAGGCGTCCACTTCTGCGACACGCTGATGCCGAACGGCACCGTCCGCAATCCGCAGAAGTCCTGCGACTGAGCGTGCCGCGCGGGGCGGCGGAGTCGGCGGACGGTCAGGCGCCCGGCAGGCGGGCGCGGAGAGCGAAGTGGTACGGCAGGTCGGCCGCGATCGCCTCCGCCTCCAAGCCGGCGGCCGCGAGGGCGGCGATCGCGTCCTCGGTCCCATAGCGGATCCGCGCCGGCGGGCCGTCCTCGGCGGGCCGGTCGCGGTCCCAGTCGACGACCAGCAGAAAGCCCCCGGGGGCGAGCAGGCGCCGCATCTCCTCCAGGGCGTTCTCGCCCCGCACCTCGTGCAACAGGTTGACCGCGAGCACGCGGTCGGCGCTCGCGTCGGCGAGCGGGACCGCGTTGTCCTCGATCGCCGCCGCCTCGACGTTCGGCGCGTCGGCGACCCGCCCGCGCAGCACCTCGACCATCTCCGGGCTCTCGTCGACCGCGACGACGCGCCCGTGCGGCAGGCTCGCCGCGGCGGCCAGGGAGACCCGGCCGGTCCCGGCGCCGTAGTCGACCACGGTCTCGCCGCCCTCGAGCGCGAGCATCTCGACCACCGCGCGGTCGGGCAGGAAGGCGTCGCGCTCGGGCGCGTCGAGCACGTGCGCCCGGCCCGGGTCGAACTTGCGCTCCTCGCGGCTCGGCTGGTCCACGGAGGAGAGGCTACCGCCGCGGCGACCAGACGCGGATCCTCACCCTCCGCGCCGAATCGGTCAGGTTATGCTTCGCCGCTTGAGGCGGGCCAAGGCAATCGGGGTGATCGGGCTCGCCGTATCCGACTTCACCAGCTTCCGATTGAGGTAACGCGATGAGCGTCCCCGCGCCCGGCGATCTCGCGCGTGCCCTGATCCGCTTCGACACCGCCGCGCCCGGCGGACGCGAGCGGGACCTGGTCGCCTGGCTGGCGCCGCAACTGGAGTCGGCGGGGCTCGAGGTACGGGTGCTTGCACGGGACCCGGAGAAACCGAACATCGTCGCCCGCCTGGCGGGGCGGGGCGAGGCGCCGCCGCTGCTCCTCCACGGCCACGTCGACGTCGTCCCGGTCACCGGGCAGAGATGGTCGGTCGAGCCGTTCGCGGGCGAGATCCGCGACGGGGTCCTCTGGGGACGCGGCGCACTCGACATGAAGGGTGGGGTGGCGATGCTGATCGTCGCCGTCCTGCGCGCGGCCGCGGGGCCGCCCCCGGCCGGCGACGTGATCCTCTGTGTGCTCAGCGACGAGGAGTCCGGCGGCGCCTGCGGCGCGGGCTTCCTGGTCGACGAGCACGCCGAGCTCTTCGCCGGGGTGCGCCACGCGATCGGCGAGTTCGGCGGCTTCTCCTTCCCGCTCGTCGGCAGGCGCGTCTACCCGATCCAGGTCGCCGAGAAGCAGCGCGCGGTCGTTCGCCTGGTGGCCGAGGGCAACGCCGGGCATGGCGCGCTCGGCGGCCCCGGCTCGGCGGTCACCGCGCTCGCCGAGTCGACTCGTCGGATCGGCAAGAAGGGCCTGCCGGTCCACGTCACCCCGGTCGCGCGGACGATGCTCGAGGCGATGGCGGGCGCGGTCGGCCCTCCCGCCGATCGCCTCGTGCGCGCGCTGGCGAACGAGCGGATCGGCGGCCCGGCGCTGCGGGCGCTCGGCGAGCGCGGCGCGGCGATCGAGCCGATGCTGCGCAACACCGCGACCGTCACCCACCTCGCCGCCGGTGACCGCGAGGCGATCAACGTGGTGCCGGCGAGGGCGGAAGCGAACCTCGACTGCCGCGTCCTCCCCGGCTTCGGCGCCGATGAGCTGCTCGCCGAGCTGCGCCCGCTGCTGGCGCCCGGCGTCCACGCCGAGGTCGAGTTGTTCGAGGGCGGCGACCCGACCGTCGACTGGTCGCTCTATCCGCTGCTCGCGAAGCTGCTCGCCGAGGCCGACCCGACCGGCACCCCGGTGCCGATGCTCCTCGCCGGCGTCACCGACGGCCGCCACTTCGCCCGCCTCGCCATCCAGCACCACGGCTTCCTGCCGATGCAGTTGCCGCCCGAGCTCGGCTTCCAGTCCCTGCTCCACGCCGCCGACGAGCGCGTCCCGGTCGCCGCCCTCGACTTCGGCGCCGACGTCCTGACCCGCCTGCTCGCCGCCTACTCCGGCGATCCGAGGGAAAGGCGGGTGGGGTGATGGATGCGGCCACGGTCGCACGGATGGCCGACGACGCCGGCCTCCGTCTCGTCCGCTTCCTCTGGTGTGGCAACGACGGGACCGTGCGGGCGAAGGCGTCGTCCCGGACAGGGCTCGAGCAGCGAATCCGGACGGGCATCGGAGTCACGGTCGCGATGCAGGCGATGAACTCGCTCGACCAGCTGCAACCGGTCGAGGGGATGGGACCCGTCGGCGAGGTGCGACTCGTCCCGGACCCCGGCACCTTCCGCGTCCTCCCCTACGCGCCCAACCTCGGCGCGATGCTGGTCGACCACGTCGCCCTCGACGGAACGCCGGCTCCGGTTTGCCAGCGCTCGTTCCTCAGGCGCCAGGAGGAGCGATTGGCCGCACGGGGAGCCGTGCTCGAGGCGGCATTCGAGAACGAGTTCACGCTCGCCGTTCGCGGCGAGGACGGCTACGAGCCCGTGGACCGGTCGCTCTGCTTCTCGACGATCGGCGCGACCGCGTCGCAGGCCTACGTCGATTCGCTCGCCGACGCCCTGGAGCGCCAGGACATCCAGCTCGAGCAGTACTACGCCGAGCTCGGCCATGGCCAACAGGAGATCTCGACGGCGCACGCGCCGGCGCTGCGCGCGGCGGACGAGCAGATCCTCGTCCGCGAGACGGTCCGCGGCGTCGCCGCCGGAATGGACTACGTCGCCTCGCTCGCCCCGAAGCCGTGGCCGGAAGCGGCCGGAAACGGTGCCCACATCCACTTCTCGCTCTGGAGCGCCGACGGCGCGCGCAACCTCTTCCACGATCCTTCGCGGCCGGACTCCCTGTCCGACGAGGCGCGCAGCTTCATCGCCGGCGTGCTCGCCCACCTGCCCGGGCTGTGTGGGCTGACGGCCCCCAGCTTCAACTCCTACGCCCGGATAGTCCCCCGGTTCTGGGCGGGCGCCTTCGCCTGCTGGGGCCACGACAACCGCGAGGCGCCCGTCCGCGTGCCCTCGGTGTTCCGCGGAATGGAGGAGGCCTCGACCAACGTGGAGCTGAAGTCGGCGGACGCGACCTGCAACCCGTACCTCGCGCTCGGCGGCTTGATCGCCGCGGGCCTCGACGGCCTCGAGCGGGATCTCGAGCCGCCCGAGCCGATCGAGGTCGACCCGGCGACGCTCGACCAGGGCGAGCGCGACAGGCGCGGCATCGCGCCGATGCCCACCTCCCAGGAGGAGGCCCTCGACGCCCTCGAGCGGGACGAGGTGCTTACCGACGCGCTGGGACCGATGCTCGCCGCGTCGCACCTCGCCGTCCGCCGTTCCGAGTGGGACGCCTACTGCGAGCACGACGCCGAGGTCGCCCACCGCGGCCACTTCCTCAAGTACTGAGCCATCTCGGGCGGGCCCTGGGCCTCCCGGTCGCCGTGGGCCTCGCCATAGGTATGCGCCGTTAGGGTCGGCGCATGCACCGGTCCGGGGACGAAGCCGTCTGGCCGATCCTCCACTACGAGGACCCCGGCCGCGCGCTCGACTTCCTGACCGACGCCCTCGGCTTCGAGGCCGAGGCGGTGGTCCGCAATGAGGAAGGCGTCGTGGTCCACGCCGAGCTCCACCGTCCGAACGGTGGCTCGCTCGTCCTCGGATGGGCGCGGCGGGGCGAGGGCGTCCATGAGGATCTCCGGGTCGGCGCCGCCGCCCTCTACGTCGCCACCGCGGAGATCGACGCCGCCCATGAGCGCGCCCGGACGGCCGGGGCCAAGGTCGTGCAGCCACCTCACGAGACCGCCTTCGGCACCGGTGTGGCGACGCGCGCCTTCACCGTCGCCGATCCGGAGGGGAACCTCTGGACCTTCGGCACCTACCGCGGCGTCGGCTGACGGCGCGCCCCGGCGGGAGCCCCCTCGACGCCGGCCATTTCGTCACAACATCGCGGCCGGGAAGAGAAGCCTCATATCGACGACTTCGGGCGACTGACCGACGAGGAGCTGCTGGCGGCGACCCGCCGGCATCCCGAGGCATTCGGCGCCTTCTACCGGCGCCACGAGCGCGCGATGCTCGTCTTCTTCCTGCGCCGCACGGGCAAGGCCGACGTCTCGACCGACCTCACCGCCGAGGTCTTCGCCGCCGCCCTCTCCTCCTCGCGGCGCTTCCGTCCCGGCCGGACCCCGGCGGTCGGCTGGCTCTACGGGATCGCCAAGAACAAGCTCGCCGCCAGTCGCAACCGCGGGCGCGTCGAGGAACGCGCCCGCCGCCGCCTTCCCGCCGATCCGCTGCTGCTCACCGACGAGGCGCTGGAGCGGGTCGAGGCGCTGGCCGACGCGGCGCGCGACGGCCTGCGCCTCGCCGAGCTGCTCGAGTCCCTGCCCGCCGATCAACGCGATGCGGTCCGCGCCCACATCCTCGAGGAACGCGGATACGGGGAGCTGGCCGATGACCTCGAGTGCTCGGAGGCGGTGGTCCGCCAGCGGGTCTCGCGCGGCCTGAGAGCCCTCCGCGCCCAATTCGACAAGGAGACGTCATGAGTGCAACGAGAGAGCCGGAGCCTCGACCCGCGGTCCTACCCGAGCTCGAGCAGCTGCTCGTCCGCGCGGCGCGCCGCCGGGCGACACGGCGGGTGCCGCGCCGCCGCTGGGTGCTCGCGGTCGCGATCGGCGCGCTGGTGCTCGCCGCGGCCGCGGCGGCCGCCACGAGGGTCTTCGACGTCGCGAGCGGCACGACGCCGCACGGGACGTTCACGGTCGCGCGCCGTCCGGTGTCGGCGCCGGGCGTCGGCGGACCGCGACAGGGGGCGGTGTGCCTGCAGCTCACCTACGGTGGCCCCGGCGGCGGGTCCTCCTACGGATGCGGTCGGGCGCCGAGCCCGGCCCACCCGTTCGGCCTCCTGATCGCCGATCCCCTTGCCGAAGGCCTCCACGAAGAGGTCGTCTACGGCCTGGTCGGAGCCGACATCGCCCGCATCGCCGTCCTCGGCGACGGCGGCCGGCACACCTTCGCGTCGACGACGAGCAAGGAGGGCCTGCCGGGCAGGTTCTTCGCCGTCGTCGTCCCCCATCGGGGCCGGGTCGAGGTGGTCGGCTACGGCGCCGACGGGAAGGCACGGGCCCGGATCGGCAGCCTGGCGACTCCGAGCCACCCGCCCCACTCCAAAGCCGAAGCCATCGCGCAGGGGGACCCGGCCGGCTTCGCGCCGACGCTCGAACCGCCGCCGATGACCTTCGAAGGGCGCCGCATCAGTTCGGCGGAAGTGACCCGCCTCGGCCTCTCCTGCGCGATCCGGCGCAATGTCGCCCGATGCTTCCGCACCGGAGAAGGCCCGGCGGCCGCCGGGGGGCGGCTCCGCGAAGCCGAAGCGGGCAGATGACGCACGATCGGCCCCGAAAAGGGGCGATCTGCAGCTACTTCGAAGCCCGGAACGAGACTCGAACTCGTGACTTGGTCAGGTCTTACGGTGGTCGTCGAAGGGGTTCTCGACCGCAATGCCGTCGAAGCGCCGGAAGTGGCGATCGCGGGTGTAGATGGTCCGCACGCCGTGCTGGCGCATCAGCGCCGCGAGGTGGCCGTCCGGGACGTCGTTGCCGCGATCGGGGTCGATGCGGGTCGTCAGGTAGAGCTCCCAGAACCCCTCGCCCTCGCCCGGCGTGCGGACGTGGGGCGGTGCGATCAGGGCGCCGACGTTGGCGATCGCCTCCGCCGGACCCAGCGGCCGGGGAAGCAGCGAGGGGTGGGTGACGATCCGCAGGTAGCCCATGATCGCCGGCCAGAACAGGTAGACGATCTCCGGCCCCGCCGCCAGGCGCTCGAGCAGCTCGCGGGCAGGCTGGTGGACGGGCTCAGCCTCGTTGGATGCGTAGACGAGGACGTTCGAGTCGACGGTCACGCTCACTGGTCGAGCACGGCGCGCACCGCCTCCTTGTCCTCGAGGTCGACCGCCGGCCTGCCGAGATCGCGGCTGACCCAGGAGAAGGGCGGCGTCGGCTGGGCTTCCTCGCGCAGCTCGCGGGCCAGGAGCTGGGAGGCGAGCTCGCCGATCGACTTGCGCTCTCGTGCGCTTCGCTCACGCAGCTCTTTCAGCACCGACGGGTCGAGATTGAGGGTCGTCCTGGTCATGATGCTTGATGCTAGCGCAAGGCGCATCGCGCACCGGAACGTCCCGGGAAACCGCGATCGTTCCGGCTGAGATCCGGATCTCCGCGACCCCAGCCCACGCCGCCTCGACGAGTGGCGCCGCGAACTCGAAGCCGGCTTCCTCGAAGGCGGGCATACCGCGACCGGCTCATCCTCCCCGCCGAGCCGACCAAGGGGCGGATGGCGAGCTCCCGACCCTGATGGAGGCCGCGACCGGATCCGATCGACCGACGCGGACCGCCTGCTCGGTCGCGCCTTCCCGACTCCCACAACTTGGCAAATGAGTAGTCGATCGTTATCGTCTGCGCGCATGAACCCCAGCGAGGAGATCCACGCAGACGCCCACGTACTCGACCCGCTTTCCGCCGCGGAGATCGAGAGGTGCGTCGCGGTCGCGCGAGACGTGGTGGAGATCGGGCCGCGGACCCGCTTCGTGGCGATCTCGACGGCCGAGCCGGAACGCGGTGAGAAGGACCCGAAGCGGCGGGGAGAGGTGCTCGTCCACCGCCCCGAAGAGCGCTCGGTGGTGCGGCTGATCGTCGACCTCGAGAGCGGCGAGGCCGCCTCGGTCGAGACGCTGAACGGGGTCGAGCCGGCGATCGGCCTCGACGAGGTGGAACGGTTCGAGCGGCTGATGCGCGACGACCCGCGGTTCCGCGAGGCGCTGAAGCGGCGCGGCATCGAGGACCCCGAGATGGTCGACATGGACCCGGTCCCGGTCGGCTGGTACGGGCTCGAGGAGGAAGAAGTAGAACGGCGGCTGGCCCGGGTGCTCGCCTACGTGCGCCCGACCGATCCAGCGTCCAACGCCTACGCCCACCCGCTCGAGGGAATCTTCGGCCTGGTCGACCTCGACAGCGGTGAGGTGCTCGTCCTCGAAGACCGCGACCCGGTGCCGCTGCCGCCCGGCGACGGCGAGTACCGGGCCGAGAACGTGAAGCTGCGCGACGACGTCAAGCCGATCCACATCCACCAGCCGGAGGGGCCGAGCTTCGACGTCGACGGCTACCACGTGCGCTGGCAGAAGTGGGACCTGCGGGTGGGATTCAACAGCCGCGAGGGCCTCGTCCTGCACGATGTCGGCTACGAGGACGGCGGCGAGCTGCGCCCGGTGCTGAAGCGGGCATCGATCGCCGAGATGGTCGTCCCCTACGCCGACCCGGACCGCTTCTTCCAGTCGCCGCTCGACATCGGCGAGCTGAACGTCGGCACGATGACCAACTCGCTGACCCTCGGCTGCGACTGCCTCGGCGCGATCCACTACTTCGACGTCGCCGCGGTCGCCGCCAACGGCAGCGCGGTGACGATCCCGCAGGCGATCTGCATGCACGAGGAGGACGACGGCATCCTCTGGAAGCACACCGACTTCCGCACCGGGGTGGTCGAGGTGCGCCGCGGGCGCAAACTCGTGATCTCGAACATCGTCACCGTCGGCAACTACGAGTACGGGTTCTTCTGGTACCTGCAACAGGACGGGATGATCGAGTGCGAGATCAAGGCGACCGGCATCGTCGCCACGCAGGCGGTGGCGGAGAACGAGCCGACCGAATACGGCAAGCTCGTCGCCCCGTACCTGAACGGGATCCACCACCAGCACATCTTCTGCGCGCGGCTCGACTTCGACCTCGACGGCGGGCCCAACTCGGTCACCGAGACCCACACCGAGTCGCAGCCGAAAGGGCCCGACAACCCCCATGGGAACGCCTGGAAAACGGTCAGCCGCACCTTCGCCACCGAGAAGGAGGCGATCCGGGACCTCGACATCACCGAGGCGCGTTCCTGGACGGTGATCAACCCCGAGAGCAAGAACATCGTCGGCCAACCGGTCGGCTACCGAATCCTCCCGGGCGAGAACACGGTCCCGTTCGCCACCCCCGACTCCTCGCTGCGGAGCCGCGCCAGATTCATCGACCACCACCTCTGGGTCACTCCCTACGACCCGGAGGAGCGCTATCCGGCCGGCGAGTTCCCCTACCAGCACCGCGGCGGCGACGGGCTGCCCCGCTGGACCGAGGCGGACCGGCCGATCGAGAAGACGGACGTGGTGGTCTGGTACACGCTGAACCACCACCACGTGCCGCGCCCCGAGGACTGGCCGGTGATGCCGGTCGCGCGACTCGGTTTCATCCTGAAGCCGTGGGGCTTCTTCGACCAGAACCCGGGGCTTGACGTGCCGCCGACCGACAGGGGCGAGGGAAGCTGCCACGCCTGACCGCTCGGCTCGCCGAGCGGTCACGAATCGAGGAGCCCGGGCTCTCCCCACTCGGGCTCGCGCTGGTCCTGACCGCCACCGCGGTCGGCTCGATCGACGCCTTCATCACCTTCGTCGCGGCGCCGTCGATCGGCTCCCAGCTCGGCGCCTCGAGTGACGAGCTGCAGTGGATCGTCGCCGCCTACGGCCTCACCTTCTCGCTCGGGCTGATCACCGGCGGCCGGCTCGGCGACCTCTACGGGCGGCGGCGCACGCTGGTCCTCGGGATGCTCGCCTTCGGCCTCGCCTCGGGTGCCTGCGGCGCGGCACCCGGCCCGACCTCGCTGATCGCCTTCCGCTGCCTGCAGGGAGCGGGTGCGGCGCTGATGCTGCCGCAGGTCTTCTCGATCGTCCAGGTCGAGTTCCCGCCGGCGCGGCGCGGTCGGCCGCTGGCTCTCCTCGGCGGCGTCCAGGGCATCGCCGCGGTCGTCGGGCAGCTGCTCGGCGGCGCACTCCTGGCGCTCGACCCGCTCGAGCTCGGCTGGCGCTCGGTCTTCCTCATCAACCTGCCGATCTGCGCCGTCAGCGTCCTCCTCATCCCCCGCTTCGTGCCCGAGTCGCGCTCCGCCGCGGCCCGCCGCCTCGACCTCGGCGGGGTCGCGCTCGCCGCCCTCGCCGTCGGCGCGGTCGCCGTGCCGCTGGTCCAGGGCCGGACCGCGGGCTGGCCACTGTGGACGTTCCTCTCCTTCGCCGCGGTCCTCCCGCTGACCGTGGCCTTCGTCCTCTGGGAGGGCCTGGTGAAGCGGGTCGGCGGCTCGCCGCTGGTCGAGTTCGGCCTCTTCCGCGCCGCCACCTTTCGGCTCGGCCTCTCGCTCTCCCTCTTCTTCATGCTCGCGAGCCCGCCGGTGATCCTGCTGCTGATGATCTACCTCCAGGAGGGCCTGGGCCTGAGCGCGATCGACGCCGGGCTCACCTTCACCCCGGCCGCGATCGCCTACGCCCTCACCGCCCTCGGCGTCGGCCGGATGGGGATCGCCAGGCGCGAGCACGCCCTCGTCCCGGGCATCGCCGTCTCCGCCTTCGGCATCGCCGTCTCCGGTGCTCTCACCGGCCTGGTCGCCGAACCGAGCCCCCTCCTCCTCGCCCTCACCTTCCTCGTTGTCGCCGCCGGCCAAGGCGCCGTCATCCCGGCCATGACCGGAACCGTCCTCGCCGAGACCGACCCCCTTCACGCGGGCTCCGCCTCCGGCCTCCTCGCCACCACCCAACAACTCGGCGGAGCCCTCGGCATCGCCCTGACCGGCACCGTCTTCTTCGGCCGCCTCGGCACGGCCACCGACCCGGCGGCCTACGGCGAAGCGTTCGCCGTCGCGCTCGGAGCGGTGGTGCTGATCTTGGCGGTGGCCGGGGTGCTGGCCCGGCGGGTGTTCGTGTCGGTGAATCCGGGCGTGGGGTGAGGGGTGCGCAGAGGGGGCTGTTCGGGGCGGGGGCGGCCGTCCGAGTACGAGGACCCCGGGAACTCCACGCTCCCTTGCGGCTTCGGTCGCACTCAGTGTCATTCGGTGATGGTCCGGTCGCACCCGGGTGGGTGGTGGGAGACGCGCACGGAAGGGTGGGGTTCGTGACATCTCGCGCACGTCTTCCGGGACGGCGTCGCACATTCTCCTCACCTCGCGTCCCGGCCAGCTCGGCCACGGCCACGGCCACAGCCGGCCAGGGCCGTGGCCGAGACGGCCGCGCTCGCCGCAGACGCCGCGGGTCCTGTGTCAGTCCCTCTCCCCCACAAGGGCACCCGCCTCGGCGGTCCGCACCTGCCCGCGGCCCGCGGCCATCCCGGCCATCCCGACCGCCGTCATCCCAACCATCGTCAGGTAGGCCGCCGAGACGCCCGCCGCCTCCTGCACTCCGGTCAGCAACGGCGGGCCGAGGGTGTAGGCAAGCGTGATCGCAAGGTTCAGGAGCAGGGCGACGGCGGCGGGGTCCATGTCGAGCTCCTCCCCGCGGGCGGAGAAGAGGCTCATCAGCGGTATCCAGAAGAAGCCGAGGCCGACGCTCTCGAAGACGACGAAGGCGAGGGCGATCCCCAGGTCGGAGTGGGACCCGGCCATCGCCAGGAGGGTCGCCGCGCTCGCGGTGGCGCCGAAGAGGACCGGGGCGAGGTGGCCGCGACGATCGGCGACGAATCCGGCGTAGATGGAGCACGCCGCCGACAGCAGCGCACCCGCGAGGAGGGTGGCATCGATGCCCACTTCGGTCGCGCCGAGGTCGGCGAGGTGGAGCGGCACGACCGTGATCGCGCCGCCGGCGATCAGCGGCGGGATTGTGACCAGCGCGACGACCCGTCGCAACAGCGGGTCGGCGGGTAGGCGCAGGCGCGCCACCCCCGCGTTCCCCGGCGGCGGCGAGGGGATGCGCGCGAGCACCGCCCCGTAGAGGCCGAAGGCGACCGCGACCGCGGCGAACACGGTGAAGGTCCCGAGCGGTTTGGTCGCCGCGCCGAGCAACGGGCCGGCCGCCATGCCGAAGACGCCCGCGCCCATCGCCGCCCCGAGGGCCGCGCCGCGGCTCGCCGCGGGCACCAGCGCGATCAGCCAGTTCAGCAGCGAGCACCAGACGATCCCCGCCCCGATCCCCTGGATCAGTCGCGCGAGCTCCAGCGCCGGCAACGCCGAGGCGGCGCCGAAGCCGACGCTCGCCAGCGCCAGCATCGCGCAGCCGGCGAGCGCCGCGCGCTGGACGCCGAAACGGTCGCTCAGCCAGAGCCCGGCAAGCAGGATGCCGGCGAGCATCCCGCCCGAGTAACAGCCGGCCAGGATCCCCGAGCCGAAGGTCGTGAGGTCGTACGCCCGCTCGTAGTGGGGGAGGAGCGCGGCGAGGGTCGAGAAGAGGGCCGACTCGAGCGCGAAGGCGGTCGCGAAGACCGCCATCAGGCGGCCGGCGCCTCCCCGGAGCGGCGCGACCTCAGGTGCCGGGGTCGCGCTCGTCGCGGACAAGCGGACGCCGCTCGTCGATCTCGTCGTCGACGGGACCGCGACGGAGCCATTCGCGCAGCTTGAACGAGGCGATGCCGCCGCCCGCGAGCAGGACGGGGCCGAAGGACAGTGCGGTCTCCTCGACCGGGATCCCGGCGATGTGCGCGAGCGGGATCACGACTCGTCCTTCTTGCGGTTCTCGGCGTCGGCCTCGGCGTCCAGGCGCTCGTGGTGGTTGGTGATCGCGTCTTTGAACTCGCGGATCCCCGAGCCGGTCGAGCGGCCCAGCTCCGGCAGCCGCTTGGCGCCGAAGACGAGCAGGGCGATGACCAGGACGATCCCGATCTCCAGTGGCCCGACGTTTCCCAACATCTGAACGCAGACTGACCGTAGACTGCGCAAATGTCAAGTCGATTGGGGAGGTGAACCCGGGGGCACCCCATCGGCGATCTGCCCCTGCGCCTCGCGCGCTGCCCGCGCGCCGCTTTCGAGCGCCCCGTCGATCCAGCCGATCCAGCGCACCGCCACGTCGGCGCCGGCAAAGCTCAGCCTTCCCTCGCGACGACCGAGCGCCGAGTGAGAGGTGCTGAGGACGCCGGGCGGCGGAACGTACCAACCGCCCCGAGCGAAGGGGTCGCGGCGCCACTCGTGGACGTCGGTGGCAAGCACGCTCGCCTCGGGGACGAACTGTCGCATCGCCGCCTCCACCGCCCGCGGGTCGTGGGGATCCATCTCGCTCGGCGGGGCGCACATGGCGATCACCACCAGGCCGTCGGGCTCGGCGGCCTCAGGAAACGCCTGCACGAGGTCCGTCCCCCACCCCGACGCGTAGAGGCCATCGGGAATGCCGTCGACCACCATCCAGGTCTTCTTCATCCGCCCCGGGTGGTTCAGCCGCGCAGGCCCCAGCTTGTCCTCGGGCAGCGGCGGCTGGAACTCGATCTCGGGCCACAAGGCGATCGGGACGGCGACGACCGCGGTGGCGGCGGTCCAGTGCCGCCCGTCCCGCGCCGTGACCCGCACCGAATCGGCGTCCTGCTCGATCCGGGCGACCGGCGCGGAGAGCTCGATCCGCGCGCCCGAGTCTCTGGCCAACGTCTCCACCACCGCGCTGATCCCGCCCTCGAAGGAATCCGTCACCGCGCCGTACCACCCGTACACGCTGTTGTCCATCGCCGCGATCAACGAGAGCGCGGTCAGCATCGACCACTCGCTGGGTAGTGCGCCGGAACCGAGGCCCGCCCACATGTAGAGGAATTCCCGCACCCGCGGAAGCGGCTCGAAGCGGTCGAAGAACTCCTCCACCGACACGTCGAGGTCGGCCAGATCCTGCCGGTCGCGGTGCTCGTCGACCGCCACCCGGTGGGACGCCTTGATCGTCTCGAACAACACCCGCTCCAGGTCGAAGATCTCCTCGCCCTCGAGGGGGAAGCCATGGATCAGCTCGCCGCCCACGTGCCAACGGGTGTCCACCTCTCCGGCGTGGCTCACCTTCAATCGGAACCCGTAGCGCTCGACCTCTTCGGCAGTGAACGGATGCACGTCCGTCGACACCCAGGTGCCGCCCATCTCGATCGGCGCCTCGCGCCCGGCGAACGGGCGCGTCCACACCCGCCCGCCAAGGCGGTCGCGTGCCTCGACCAAGAGCACGGACCTGCCCGCGTCGCCCAGGTCGCGCGCCGCCCGCACTCCGGCGAACCCGCCGCCGACGACGATCGTGTCGAAGTCCACCCCCATCTCAGTACGGAAGCTCGACGTCGGCCACGGCGAAAAGGAGCTTGCGGTAGGTCTCCTCGACGATCCATTCGTCCCACAGGCCCGCTTCGAACCAGCCGACTTCGCCGCCCTGCATCCGGAACTCGGGACCGCCGTCGCCCGGCTTCGCCCTCACCTTCCCACTCAGCAGGTAGATCAGCTCGCCACCGTGACGGCCGCGGAACGCGCAAGGGCCGAGTTCCTCGACCATCAGCACGGACTTCTTGTCCGGCGCCGTCCACAGAACGCGACCCCTGCGCTCCGGCTTGCCGTCGATCTCCATCCCCTCGGTCTCCATCGTCGGCAACGCCCAGGGCTCGAGCTCGACCGTGGCTAGGTCGACGCCGAGGAAGTTGAACTCCTTCCCGTCCTCGACGACGCTCCTCAGCAGGGACTCCATGGGCGGGAAAAGTGACATCGGATTCCTCCGTTCGTCAGGGGGTCTTGCGGATGGCCTGGGCGGCGGCGCGGGCGCCGCTCTCAAGGGCGCCGTCGAACCAGCCGATCCAGCGGACCGCGGTGTCGGAGCCGGCGAAGCCGATCCGGCCGTGCGGCTTTCCCAGCTCACCGTGGTCGCGGGACAGCCGGCCGGGGCGGTGGACCTGCCACGCACCGCAGGCAAAGGGGTCCGCGACCCAGTCATGGCTGTCGAAGGCGAGGACGCGCGCGGAAGGAAAGTAGCGGCGCAATGCCGCCTCGACCGAGCCACGATCGAGTGACAGGAGGTGCGGCGGGGAGCTGAAACCGACCGCGAGGACGGCGTCGCCGACGTCGTACTGCGGCGCGCAGAAGAGGAGCTCCTCCCCCGCGCCGAAGCCGAGGACATCGCGTGGGATCCCCTCGGCGAGGATCCAGACCTTGACCATCCGATTGGCGTGCGGGTGCGCGGCGTACTCGGCGACGCCGTCGGCAGGCGCGGGGTCGACGCGGATGTCCGACCAGGTGGCGATCGGCGTCGCGAGAACGACGACACCGGCTTCGAGGCGCTCCCCGTCGCCGGCGGTGACGACGACGCGGTCGCCCTCCTCGGCGATGGCCGTGACGGTCGAGCCGAGGCGGAGGTCCGGCGCACCGTCCTCGAGCAGCGCGTCGACCAGCCTTCCGGTTCCCCCCTCGATCTTGTCGACGACGCCCGCGAACCAGGCGTAGGGGCTGTTGCCGAAGGCGGCGACCAGCGAGAGGGCGGAGAGGGCGGACCACTCGTCGGCGTCGGCGCCCGCGCCGAGGGCACCGAAGCGCTCGAAGTACTCGTAGACGCGCGGCGAGAGATTGCCCGCCTCGAGGTACTCGCGCACCGAGATGTCGAGGTCGGCGAGGTCCTGTCGGTCGCGGGGCACCTCGGTGTCGATCCGCCGAGCGTCGGCGATCAGGCGGAAGAAGGTGCGCTCGATCTCGTAGATCGCGGCCCGGTCGAAGGGGAAGGCATCGCTCGACTCGCCATCGAAACGCCAACGGAAACGGGCCTGCGGCATCGGCTCGGCGGCGATCCGCAGGCCGTATCGCTCCATCTCCGCGTCAACGAAGCGCTGGTGCGTGCGATTGACCCAGGCCCCGCCGAGCTCGATCGGCACCCCGACTCCCTCCATCGGCCGGTTCCAGGCGCGGCCACCGACGCGGTCGCGACCCTCCAGCAGTACGACATCGCGCCCGGCCTCGCGCAGGTTCCGCGCCGCGGTCAGCCCGGCCAGGCCGGCGCCGACCACGATCGCGTCGGCGGAAGAGGTCATGCGGGCCGCCCCGACCCCCGGTATCTCATGGGCGCCAGCCTGGAGAAAGACTGCTCAGATGTCAAGTCTTCGCTTCTGATCAAATACCGCCGTGGCACCAGGGAGCGCCAAGACGCGCAAGGCAACGAAAAAACGCAAAGAGTCGAAACGGGCCGGCTATTGGGCGCTCATGCAGGCGGTGCCGAAGACCGTGGCCAAATACGGCTTCCGCGGCCTGACCTACCGGGCGCTCGCCGAGGAGGCGGGCGTCACCTACGGGCTGATCAGCTACCACTTCGGCACCCGGGAGGCGCTGATCGAGGCCGCCGCCAACCTCGCCGTCGAGGAGGCGATCGTCGGGTCGACCCTGGTCCCGGAGAGCGGTGAGATCGCCGACTTCTCCAGCGGGCTCACCCGCCTGATCCGCGAGGATGCGGCCGGCCAGGCGTTCCAGTTCGACTTGGTGACCGAGTCGCTGCGCAACCGGAAGCTGCACCCACCGGTGATGAAGCTCTACACCCGCTACATCACCGCCACCGAAGAGGCGCTGCGCGAGTTCGGCATCGAGGACGACCCCTACCTGGCACGGATCGTCTTCGCCTCGCTGGACGGCCTGACCCTGCAGCAGTTCATCTTCGAAGACGAGGCCGAGACCGAAAAGGCGATCGCCCGCCTGCGCGAGATCATCGCCGCCGTCGCCGCCGCACGGTAGCCACGCCCAGGCTCACCCGTCGGCGGCGAAGCGGCGCAGGACGTTGCCGGTGATCGCCGCGACGTTGTTGTCCCCGCCGGCGTGAGTGAGGCTGGTGCCCCAGCACACCGAGCCGGTGGAGAAGACGGCGCCGCCGTTCGGGTACTCGAGGTAGGTCATGTCGGCGCGGACGGCGGGATTGGTGCTGGCCTTCGCTTCGCTGCCCTCCATCAGCACGTTCTCCACCACCCCGTTGTAGGAGTCGGAGAAGCCGTCCTTTGCGCTGGCCAGCAGCACCGTCTCGGGCGGGGTGCCCTGAGCGTGGTCGAAGTTGTCGATCTCGAAGCCGCCGGCGCCGCCCATGCAGGCGCCGAAGTCCCCGATCGGCTCGTCGTCCCCGACCCCCTCGAAGATCCAGGCGACGGCCGGGTCGAAGCTCTCCGGCGTGCGCTCGTAGGGGATCGCGTAGTCGTAGCCGTGGGCCGTCATGCCGACGCCGTAGGCGGCGTGCGGGGGCCGACCGCGATAACGCCAGAGACCGCTCGCCCCGCCGGTGGTCTGCTGGAAGCACTCGCCCGGCTCCGACTGCCAGGCGCGGGTCCCGGCGTGGGTGCGCCGGACCTCGACCATGTGCGGGCGCTCGGGGTGCGGATCGGTCACCCAGTACATGCCGTTGCCGCCGAGGTACATGAAGCGGCCGCCCTCCTCCAGGAACCGGTCCACCGCGTCGAGCATGCGCTCGCTCCAGTACTCCGGATGGGTGCCGGTGAGGATCACGCGGTAGGGCTCGAGCGCGTCGGCGCCGGCCGCGTGGAGATCCTCGTCGGTCAGCACCTCGAAAGGCTCCTCCCATCCGCGCAGCCAGTCGAGCACGTAGAGGTCGGCGCCGAGCTGGTGGGGCCCGTCGATCGGCACCGAGTTGTAGTACGGCCTCATATTCGGTAGCGGCCGCAGGCGGGAGACGAAGCAGACGCCGCTGCCGTCGTTGTGGACGTCGTAGAGGCTGCGCAGCTCGTTGGCGGCGGCGTAGTGGTCACCCGGCGCGAGTTCTTCCTCCTTGCGCCGTCGCTCCTCCTCGGGGATCCCACCGGAGGTCTTCGTCCCCGAGGTCTCGCACGAATAGGCGAGGTAGCTGAAGGTCGGCGCGAGGAAGGCGATCTTCGCCCGCGGCGCGTCCGCCGCCGGGCGGACGAAGAACGGGATGTGGTCCTCTTCGCCACCGGCCCGTAGGCGGATCGTGTAGAGCCCGCTCTCGAGGTCGGCGGGGACGTCGAGGTGGAAGTCGGTGTCCCAGCAAGCGTCCTCGAGGTCGTCGGTGTGGAAGTGGATGGCCCCGTACTGCTGGGGGGCCGCCTTGTAGTCGACGTGGTCGCCGTTCCAGAGCCGGCCGGTCACCCCGCGGGTCGGCATGTTGACGACCTCGCCGTGGAGGGCGCGCGGGCCGGCGTCGTGGACGCGGGTCGTCCCGATGCCGACCGAGAAGTCCCAGTCGGCGATGCCCGCGATTCGCGGCGAGTCGATCTTCCCGTCGAAGCCGTCGCCGATCCGCAGCTCTGCGTCGCCGGGGTTCGCCGGTAGCGCGCCGTGGACATGGTCCTCGCCGGACCAGCGCTCGGGAACCTGCGAGAGCGTGGCTCCGTCGGCGTCGATCGTCGCCCTGACCCGATACCACTGGCGCTCGCGCAGCGGCGTCGTGGCGGTCAGGCGCTGGCCGGCCGAGCGCAGCTCGAGCCGGCCGTCGGCGGTGACGTAGAGCCCGTCGCCATCGGCCCAGGCGAGGAGACCGGCCTCCCTCGTGCCGGGCGCGGTCGGGTAGATCCAGAGTTCGAGGCGAAGCGAATCCGGCCGCGGGACGGCCTTTTCGATCAGCGCGTAGGAGCCTTTGGGGAAGGTCTGGACGCGGCCGGGATGGCTGCCGTTCAGCGGCGCCTCGAGCTCCCGGTAGAGGAACTCGTCGTGCGACGGCTGGACCAGCGCCGCCTCGTAGCTCTCCTCCTCGCAGCTGACCTTGAACTCGATCCGCTCCCCGCCCGCGACGCTCAACCGATCCCCATAACCGACGACCTTCATCGCTCCCCGCCTCACAGTCCGCGCTCGATCGCGCCCTTGATCAGGCGGACCTCGGTGCGCCACAGGTGCTCGTGGAACTCCCACTCGTCCTGCTCGGCTCCGGGCCAGCGCCAGATGGTCAGGGTGACGACGGAGTGGTCGTCGCCGCCGGCGAGGCCGATCCAGGAGCCGGGGCGGATCCGCGCCTCGACGTGCGGCAACAGCTCCTCCGCGGTATCGCCGACCGAGTAATCGACCAGCAGGCGCTCGCGGTCGCTGTCGAGGCGGATGTAGAGGTCGGAGCCGTCGAAGGAGGAGATGCCGTGGAAGAGGCCGTCCGCGACTTCCTTGCGGCCCATGCTGCCGAGGGCCCAGTGGTCTTGCTTGAGGCCGTCGGCCATGAACTCGAAGGCGGTCTGGGCCGGCACCTCGACCTCGATGGCGGCGCAGATCGCGTAAGGGTCGATTGAGGACATCTTGCAAACCTTCCACATTGCTGTTCAATTGACAAGGATGGATCCACAGAGAGGAGCGGAGCTGCGTGTACGCGTGCGCGTTTTCTGAGTACGGCGACCCGAGCGTCCTGCGCTGGGGGGAGCTTGCGGACCCCGAGCCGGGCCGCGGCGAGGTGACGATCGCCGTAACCGCCTGCGGGCTCAACCACCTCGACCTCGACTCGCGCCTCGGCGTCTCCCCCTGGCAGTTCGAGTTCCCCCACGTCCTCGGCGGCGAGTTCGCCGGGACGATCGCGGCGCTCGGCCCCGGCGTCGAGGGCTGGTCGGTCGGCGACCCGGTCACCTGCGAGCACCAGTACGCCTGCGGCGAATGCGCGGAGTGCTACCGCTGGCGCGGCGACCTCTGCCCGAACTACGACTACATCGGCTCGGACAGCTGGGGCGGCTACGCGGAACTGGTCCGGGTGCCGGCCCGCCTCCTGATCGGCCTCTCCTCGCCCGAGGAGGCGCCGATCGCCGCCTCCTCCCTGGTCGCCGTCAGCACCGCCTGGAGCATGGTCACCCGTCTCGCCGAGATCCGCCCGCGCGAGACCGTGCTCGTCCCCTCTGCCTCCGGCGGCGTCGCCGGCTCGCTCGTGCAGTGCGCGAAGCTGGCCGGCGCCCGGGTGATCGCCAGCGTCGGCTCGGCGGAGAAGGTCGAGCGCGTCCGCGACCTCGGCGCCGACGCGGTCTTCGTCCACACCGACGACGCGCCCTCGGCAGCGGTCGCCGAGCTGACCGGCGGCGCCGGGGTCGACGCCGTGCTCGACACCACCGCCGGCCCGCTCCTCGGCGAGCACCTGGACTCCCTCCGCCGCGACGGCCGACTCGTCTTCTGCGGCGCCCATGCCGGCGAGAAGGCCGAGGTCGACATGCTCGGAGTCTTCGTCCGCGGCCTGCGCATCATCGGCTTCCGGATCTCCACCCCCGACGAGATCCGCACCGCCCTCTCGCTCGCCCTGGACGGCAGCGTCCGCGTCCCGATCGACCGCACCTTCCACCTCTCCGAAGCGGCCGCGGCCCACGAGTACCTCGAGAGCCGCCGCCACGTCGGCAAGGTGCTGCTGACGGCCTAGATGCGGTCTCGAGGGGTCCGTAGAACAACCGCAGGGGCCGGGCGGGCCCGGAGCTAGGCGGCCCCCTCCGCCGGGACGATGTTCGGGTTCAGGGAGAAGAGGTTGGTCGGGTCGTAGAGGTGCTTCAGGCCGGCGAGCTTGTCGTAGCGCTCGCGGCCGAAGGCGGCGAGGACGCGGTCCTGGCTGCCCCCTTCGTCGGGGTTGAAGAAGTTGACGTAGACGCCGTCGCCCGCGTGGGCGTCGAGGCGATCGAAGGCGCGCCGCACCCAGGCGATGTGCTCGTCGTTCGCCTCGCCCAAGGGCCAGCGCGCGTAGACGTTGAACGAGTAGAGCGAGGCGCGGTCGGGGAAGGCGGTGTCGGCGTCGCCGAGGTCGAGCTGGGCGCCGCCGTGGGGGATGATCTCGACGATCGATTCTTCGTTCAGGATCTCCTCCGCCGAGGTCAGCAGAGCCCCGATCGCGCCATCGCCGAGCTCGTCGTCGAGGTAGCCGCCTTTGGTGTAGTTGTTCTTGCCGCGACCGGCGTTCAGGTCCTCGATCGTCTGCAGGTCGATGTAGGGCATGAAGCCGAACTGCTCGAAGGCCGGCGCGGCGACCTCGTACAGCGGCTTCAGCTGCGCCTCGGCGGCGGCGAGGTCGGTCCCCGCCCACACCTGCACCATCGACATGCAGGGCTTGCCGACCATCTCGGCCGGGACGCCCCGGTCGGCAGACGGGCGGGAGACGAAGACGGTCGCCTTCCACTCGCGTGGGCGCTCGGGCATCAGCTCGGAGTGACGACGCAGGACCGCCGGGGCGTCGTCCAGTGTCCAGTAGGTGATGGCGACCGGGATCTCGGTCGGGAACGGATGACAGCGATAGCCGAACTCGGTGACGACTCCGAAGTTGCCGCCGCCGCCGCGCAGCGCCCAGTAGAGGTCGGGGTTCTCGTCCTCGCTCGCCACCAGCTTCTCGCCGGCGGCGGTGACGAGGCGGAAGAAGGCGACGTTGTCGCAGGTGAGGCCGAAGTTACGGGTGAGCCAGCCGACGCCGCCGCCGAGGGTCAGGCCGCCGGCGCCGGTGTGGGAGACGACCCCGGCGGGGACGACCCGTCCCTCCGCCTGGCAGGAGCGGTCGACGTCGCCGAGCAGGCAGCCGCCGCCGGCCCGGGCGATGTTCTCCTGGGGGTCGACGAGGACGTGGTCGATGCCGCCGAGGTCGAGGACCAGGCCGCCGTCGCAGGTGCCCTGGCCGGCGACCGAGTGGCCGCCACCGCGGACCGCGAGCAGCAGCTCGTTCTCGGCGGCGAAGCGGACCGTCGCGACGACGTCGTCCTCGGAGCGTGCCCGCACCACCGCCGCGGGGCGCTTGTCGACCATCCCGTTCCAGACTTCGCGGGCCTTGTCGTAGCCCGCGTCCTCCGGGGTCACCAGCTCGGTGACGTCTGCCCGCAGTCCCTCGAAGTCCATCCGCTCTCCTTCTCGATCGGTCCGGACGCGGAAAGTTGTCAGAAAACTGCTCAGACGACAAGTGCTCAGTCGACCGAGGTCATGGACCCCTCTCCCGTGCGCAGCGGGTTTGCCGCCTTCCAATCCTCGACCGGGTTCGCCGTGCGCCAGCGGGCGGCGACGGCGCCGAGCGTGGTGAACTCGGCCCCCACGGTCGCCATGTGCTCGAGCAGGCGGCGGAGGCCTTCGATGCGGGCGCCGCGGCCGGTGCATTCTGGGTGCATCGTCAGGGTCAGGACGCCGTCGGGCTCGGAGGCGGCCATGAAGTCGAATTCCTCGCGCCAGATGCCGAAGACCTTCGCCGGCTCGGCCATCTGCGCGAAGAGCCCGGGGATCATCTCGAAGTGGGGGAAGTCGTCGAGCAGCCAACTCACCGGCAGCTCGATCAGCTCGGTCGTGGCGCCGAAGACGTAGGGCTCGCTGGTGCTCCAGCGATCGCCGCTGCGCAGGTAGTACGGGGTGAAATCGCTGCCCATGCAGCTCGACTCGTAGGCGAACCCGTGGGTGAGCAGCAGGTCGACGGAATCGCGGCTCAGATCCCAGGCGGGCGAGCGGTAGCCGACCGGCCGCATGCCGAGCACCCTCTCGTGCGCCCTGAGGCCAAGCTCGAGCACCTTCTCCTCCCCGGCCCGGTCGAAGTCGGCCGGGTTCTCGTGACCCCAGCCGTGGTGACCGAGCTCATGGCCGTCCGCGGCGATCTCCTCGGCCAGCGACGGGAAGGCGAGGATCGTGTGACCGGGGACGAAGAAGGACCCTTTGGCGTCGAAGTCGCGCAGCAGGCCGAGGATGCGCGGCATGCCGACGAGCGAGAGCTCGCCGCGCGAGACCATGCTCGGGTTGTCGGACTTGCCGCTGGTCACCCACGACGACATCGCGTCGAAGTCGAAGGTGAGGCAGACGGTGGGTCGCGAATCGCTCATGGCTCGATCTCCAGTTCCTCGAAGGGAGCCTCGCAGGGGTAGCCGGACGCGATCCACATGCGGCCGACACCCGGTTCCATCAGGACGGCGGTGACGGTCGCGGCGCGCTCGGGCGGGTTGGCGATCGCCGGCTCGGGGTGGTGGCAGATGCCGTCCGGGAACATCGAGTGGTCGCCGAGCAGGCGCTCCCAGAAGGCGCGGTCGAGCGGGCCGTCGGCGGCACGGATCAGTTCTTCGGCGCGCACCTGGCGGAAGGGGCTGCTCGGCGCCACCATCATGCTGACGTCGTGCGGGCGGTGCTCGGCCGCGCAGAAATGGTTGAAGTGCAGGAGCAACCCGTCGTCGGGGTACTGCAGGTACATCTCCGCGTGACCGCCGGGGAAGGCCTCGATGTCGACGGCCACGTCGTCCAACGCGAGCAGGTAGTTCGCCGAGGAGGAGCGCTGCGCCCGTTTCAGCGTCAGCAGCGCGGCGGGCAGCCCGGACGCGTCGTGCAGCGCCCGCAACAGCACGTGGTACGGGACCCCTGAGCCGCCCGCGTCGGAGTCCGACACCAGCATGTTGGTGGCGATGCCGAGGCCCGCCGCGTTCATCCCGACCTTGGCGAGCAGGCCCGCCTCCACCACGGTGAGGAACGTCGGCCCGTCGTCCTGGCGCGCCCGTAGGACGATCGTCGTCTCCGCCGCGTGCTCGAGCCAGTCCCAATTCTGCCCGATTAGCAGGCCGCCGCCGGAGCGACTCGGAGAGATGGCGAAGGAGCTGCACTCGGCCGGCGGCGGGGCCAGCCGCCGCGCCTCGGCCGAGAACATGATCTCGGTCCGCACGTTCATCGCCAGGATGTCGCGCTCATCCACCGCGGCCCCCTCGGCGATCCCCGCGATCTCCTCCATGTACTTCGGGCCGAACTCGACGATCGGCGTGCGGAAGCGCTCGGCCTCCTCACGGACCTGGGACGTCGACCAACCCGTGTAGTGACCGAAGACCTCCGCGTAGGCCTCGACCGAGCGACCGACCCGCTCCCGCGCCGCCTCCCCGTACTGCCGTCCGCGGTCCCGCGCGCCGCCCTCGGTCTCGATCAACGGGAACATCAGTCGGCCATGATCGCGCCGTCGACGCCGGAGAGCAAGGATCGGGATGGTCGAGAGAGAGCCAGGAGGTCAGGCCGTTGGATGGCGTGCACCTGACCCCCTGGCACTCACTCGCGGCGTCACTCCTCCCCGGGCATGCCGTGGAAGACGCCCTCGGGGTCGAGGCGCGCCCGCAGCTCCTGCACCCGCGCCCAGTGGTCGGGCAGGAAGGAGCGCTCGAGCCGCTGCGGATGGGCGATCAGGTCGGCCTCGCTGATGAAATGGCCGGTGGCGATCGGCTCGAGCAGGTCCGACATCGTGCCGATCCACTCGCGGTTGGCGGCGTCGAGGGCCGGGTCCTGCCAGATCGCGTAGTGCATGACCAGGGTGCGCTCGTCCATCGAGTAGGCGCCCGCCTCGAGCGGCAGGCCGAGGCGCGACCCATTCCCCGGCATCACCGCGATCGCGTTGTTCTTCCCCGACGGCGCCCGCATGAACTGGTCGCGCAGGCGGAGCAGGGAGCCCGCGACGCCCTCGTCGGTCCAGAAGCTGTCGGCGAGGTACCGATGGCCCTCGGGGTACTCGACGTCGAAGGCCTCGCTCACCCCCTCGAACGGGATCGGGTCGAGGTCGCCGTGCGCGAGGACGGGTGCATCGGGCCCGGCGGCCAAGGCCGCGATCGCCTCGCGCGCCTCGCGCTCGTCGTCGACGAACGCCATGGCGCCGACGGCGACGACCTGCTCCGGGTAGCCCTCGGCGGGAAGGTGATCGGGGCGCCCGGGACCGAGCAGGGAGGTGGCGACTTCGACCTTGGGCGACAGCGAAGGCGAGGCCCGGTCGATCCAGCGGGCCACCGCCTCGATGTCGTCGAGGTCGAATAACCAGGAGGAGACGCGGGTGTCGGCGGGCCGATCCTGCAGCTCGATCTCGAGCTCGGTGATGGCGCCGGGGAACCCGGGACCGCAGCCGCGCGCGAGCCACAGCCACTCGGCGTTCTCGGACTCGGTGGCCTCGACGACCTCCCCGGCCGCGGTCACCACGCGGATCGCCCGCAGCGAGTAGCAGGCCGGCTTCCAGCGACCCCAGTTGAGGCCGAGGCCCCCGCCGAGGACGTAGCCCGCGAAGGCCGGCGTGGCGCAGTGGCCGGAGGGGAACGCGAGCCCCTCGGCGGCGAGCGCCCTGGCCAGGGCCCCGCCGCGAGCGGCGGCGCCGACCCGGGCGATGCGGGCGGCGACGTCCACCTCGATGCGGTCGAAGGCCGACAGATCGAGCAGCACGCCGGAGTCGCGCAGCGGGGCGCCGATCCAGCTGTGGCCGCCGGAGAGGATCGCCACCCGTCGCCCGTCCCGGCGGGCCGCACGGACCGCCTCGACCACCTCCGCCTCGCTTCTCGGGCTCACCAGCTCCTCGGGCACCCGGCCGAAGGGGAGCTTGTTGAACAGCAGCTCGTCGAGGCGGCGCTCGAAGCTCTCCTCCCCCCGTGCCACTGACTTGAACCCAGCTTCCACGGCCGGAAGCTTTACCCGTGTCCTATCTGTATGTCAAGTCTGAGCCACTATCCGCATGTTCAGGACGGCGCGGCGAGCAGGGCGCGGAGGGCACGCCGGAGCGCCCGCACCCCCCCGTCGGTGCGCTCCCGGTCGTCGAAGACCACCTGCTGAAGGACCAGGCCGTCGATCGCGGCGAAGACCAGACGGGCGAGTGCCGGGCTCACCTCGACCGGGGCCAGCGAGGCCAGGGCGCGCTCGGTCTCCTCGCAGTAGAAGGCGTAGAGCTCGGCCATCTGCTCGGCCAGCTCCGGTCGGCGGCGCGAGTTGAACGCCATCTCGTACTGGAAGACGTGGTCGGCGAGGTCGCGCTCGGCGGAGCCCGAGAGGTCGTCCAGGAAGGAGTCCAGGTCCTCGCCCTCGGCGACCGGCAGGGCGTGTGCCACCGCCCTCCGGCCCGCCCGCGTGGCCGCCTCGAGGATCAGCGAGTCGCGGGAGCCGAAGTGGTAGAAGACGAGCCCCGCGGTCGTCCCGGCCTCCTCGGCAACGCTGCGGTACGAGACGCCGTCGAGGCCCTGGCGGGCAACGACCCGGACAGCGGCGTCGAGCAGCGCGAGTCGCCCGGCAGCCTCCGATCCGCTGCCCGACCTAGCGGCCATCGCCCGCACCCAGCGCGCCCAACATTCGCCGCAGCTCGCCCAGCGCGGCTTCGGTCGCCGCGGGTTCTCCGTCGACGATCTGGTGGATCACCAGCCCGTCGATCGCGGCGAACGTGAACCGCACCAGGTCGTCGTCGGGATCGGCCATGCCGACCTTCTCGAGCGCCTGGCGCGTGAGGTCGTAGTAGCCCTCGTAGATCGCGCGCATCTCCCGCGCCAGCTCCGGCCGTCGGCGCGCCTGCAGCGAAAGCTCGTACTGGAAGAGGTGGGCATCGAGATCCTCCTCCGCGGAGCGGGCGAAGTCCCGGCCGAACGAGTCGAGGTCGGACTCCTCGGGCACGATCGACGTCCCGGCCACCGCCAGCCGACGAGCCTCCAGCGCGACCTCGTGGATCAGCTTCTCGCGGGTGTCGAAGTGGTACCCGACGGCACCGTGGGTGGTGCCTGCCTCACGGGCGACGGCGCGGTAGGTGAGGCCGTCGAAGCCGTGCCGGGCGACGACCTTGACCCCGGCCTCGAGGATCGCGCGACGCACCTCACCGCGCGCCGGCGGCGCCGCGCTCGGCCGCGCCGGAGCCTCGGGCTCGCTGCGCAGGGCGCCGAGGACGCCGGCGACGAGCAGCGGCAGAAGGTCCGCGGGCAACTCTTCGGCGGTCGCCCGGGCGAGGCCGCTGATCGCGGCGCCCTCCGATCGGTCGCGCCCCGCCAGCGACAGCATCAACGGCCACCAGATGGCGATCGCCCGGACGACCCGACGGGCCGTCTCGAGCTCGGCGTCGCTCGCCGCCGCGACGACCGGCGCCAGCTCCGCCGGTCGCGGCAGCGGCAGGGTCGGGCTCTCGCCGGTGGCGAGGATGCCCGCGGCCGACGCGCCGCTCTCGCCCAGGAGCCGGGCCAGCAGCGGGCCGTCGTCGCGCCGTACGGCCAGCTCCTCCGGATCGCCGAAGGCGGCCGCGATCAGCAGGGCGTAGGCCCGGGTCCGCTCCGCTCGACTCAACTCCCCGCCCGCCAGGAGCGCCCGCCCGCGGGCGGCGGCGAGCGCGCCGGCGAGACCCTCGATCGAACCGTCGCCGTCCCCGGGCTCCGCTGCCTCGGCGAGTCTGTGCGCCGCCTCTGCCAGCGCCTCGCGGACCTCGCGGACCTCGACCGCGAAGCCGTCGAGCCAGAGCACGACGCGGATCAGCTCGAGGCTGCGGATCGAGGCGCGCAGGGTGACGATGCGTGCCAGCCGGCGATCGGATCCCGGCGGGTAGAGCCAGCGTCCGCGGCCCTCCGCGCGCACCGGGCGCGGCATCAGGCCTTTGTAGCGCCAGAGCTCCAGCTGGCGGTCGGTCACCTCGCCGCCCGCCTCGCGAGCAGCGCTCAGCAAGGCGTCCGTGTCCAGCCAATCAGCCCGTCCAGTTACCCGCATCGGGGCACATGCTATGGCTCAGGGCATGCCGGGCGGATCGTGGAAGACACCGTCGGGGTCCCACTTCCGGCGCAGCTCCAGAAGCCGCTCCCAGCTGGCCTCGGTGAAGCATCTGGCCAGTCGGCCCGGCCGGGCGTGGAGGTCCACCTCGTTGACGAAATGTCCCATGCTGATCGGTTCTACCTGCTCCCGAACGTCCGCGTGCCAGGAGCGGTTCGCGTCGTCGGCCGCCGGGTCGTCCCAGATCGCGTAGGCCATCACCAGCGTCCTGCCGTCGATCGAGTAGGCGGCGTCGTCGGCCGCGAAGCCGAACTTCCCACCGCCCGCGAGCATCTCCGCCATCACCACGGTCTTGCCCGACGGGGCGCCGCGGATCGCCTCCTTCAGGGAGGCGAGGGATCCGAGGTCGAGATCGGTCCAGAAGGTGTCGGCCAGATAGCGGTCGCCGTCGTGGCACATCGCGTCGAAGCCCTGGTGGACCTCCTCGTAGGCGACCGGCTCGAGGTCGGCGTGCGCGAGGTGGTCGACCTCCGCCCCGGAGCCCAGCGGCGCGACCGCGGCGCCTGCGTCCTCCGGACTCGCGGCGAAGACGATCGCCTCGACGGTGACCACGTGATCGGGGAAGCCCTCGCTCGGCGGATGGTCGGGGCGCTGCGGCCCGAGTGCGACCACGGCGACCTCGACGTTCGACGGCAGTTCCGGCGAGACCCGGTTGATCCAGCCGGTCACGGCGGCGAGATCGTCGAGGTCGAAGACCCAGGAGGAGATGCAGGTGGCGGCGGGCCGGTCCTGGAGCTCGAGCTCCAGCGCGGTGACGACGCCCGGGAAGGCGGGGCCCGCGCCGCGCGCCATCCAGAGCAGCTCCTGGTGCTCGGACTCGGAGGCGACGACGAGCTCGCCCGCCGCGGTCACGACGCGGACACTGCGGACCGAGAAGCAGGAGGGCTTCCAGGTGCCGACGTTGAGGCCGAAGCCGCCGCCGAGGAGGAAGCCGCCGATGCCCGGGAGCCCGCAGTGGCCGGTGGGGAAGGCGAACCCGGCCGCCGCCAGCGTTTCGGCGACGACCCCGGTGGGGGCGGCGGTCCCGACCAGCGCGGTGCGCGCGGCGGCGTCGATCTCGATCCGGTCGAAGGCGCCCATGTCGATCAGGACGCCGCCCTCGTGCACCGGCGCGGCGATCCAGTTGTGGCCACCGGAGCGGACCGAGACCTTCTGTCCGGCCGCGCGCGCCTCGCGCACGACGGCGACCACCTCGTCCTCGGTCCGCGGTCGGACCACGGCGTCCGGCGTGCGGTCGAGCGGCAGGGCGTTGAAGACGAGGTCGGCGACCTGGCGGTCGAAGTCGACCTCGCCGCGGTTCAGTCGCGGGATGTCGGTGGCCATGGGTTCAGCTCGCGGCCGGCTCGTCGAGGACCAGCTGGCGCGACTCGTGGCAGTGGAAGAGCCGCCAGCCGTCTTCGGTCCGGCGCAGGCCGAGCGTGAACCGGACGTCGCCGGCGAACGGCTCCTCGACACCTTTGAACTCGAAGGCGACGTGGAGCAGCGTGTAGACGATCGCCGCGTCGCCGACGATCGCGATGTCGGTCTCGATCTCCCGCCACTCCGCGACCCGGTCGACCGCGGTCGGGATGTAGGCCAGGTACTTCTGGAACTCGTCCCAGGTGCGGCACGGCCGCTCGAACTCCTCCGGCTGGTAGACGAAGTGGTCGTCGTCTCGAACCCAGAGCGCGTCGTGCGCGCCGAAGTCCATCGCCTGCATCGCCTGTCCCCAGGCGTCGCAGACCGCCTTCACTTCCTTCTCTTGCGTCGTCATCTCTCCTCGATTCATCCGCCGACGGAGCCCTTCCCAACCCGAGAGACCGTAGCAATCTCCTACTCAATTGCACAGCAACCCGCCAAAATCAGTTATAACGGCAAATACACCGGGACTACATTCGCGAGCAAAGGGGCTGGGAATCCCTTTACACGCCAGAAGCGAGGAGCAGAAATGTCCGAATCTGTACGTTCAGCAAGTCCTCCACCATCGCTCGGAGGAGGAGACCTCTCGACCATGCACGCGATCGGCCAGTCGCTCGCGATCGGTCCGATGCTGGGGGTCGGCGTGCTCCTCGCGGGCGTCGCCAACCCCCAGGGCGGCGCCGGATCGAACGCCGCGCTGGCGGTGCTGGTCGCCTCCCTCGGCGTGCTCGGCCTCGGCTACGCGATCTCCCTCTTCGCCCGCCGTTACTCCGGCGCCGGCGCGATCTACGAGTACCTCACACACGGCGCCCACCCGAACGTCGGCGTCTTCGCCGCCGGCATCTACTTCGCGGGCGCACTTTGGATCGGCGGCGCCGCCGTCTACGCGGCGTTCGGCGTCCTCGCCCACGGCTTCCTCGAAACCCGCCTCTCGATCGACATCCCCTGGTGGCTCTGCGCGTTGATCGCCGCGGTGATCGTCCAGGCCTTGAACTACTTCGGCGTGCGGCTCGCGATCCGCGCGATGCTGACCTTCGCCGCGATCTCCTTCATCCCGATGCTGATCCTGGCGATCGCGGTGATCACCCAGGGCGGCGCGCACGGCAACACGACGGCGCCGTTCGACCCGAGCACGACCTCGATCGGCACCGCGGCCACCGGAGTGCTGATCGCGGTGACCCTGTTCATCGGCTTCGAGGCCTCGGCCTCGATCAGCGAGGAGTGCCGCGATCCGAAACGCTCGGTCCCCCGCGCGATCCTCGGAGTCGTCGCGATCTCGGGAGCCTTCTTCGTCCTCATGACCTACGTCTTCACGATCGGCTTCGGCGTCCAGGCGGTCGGCGAAGGGGCCTGGATCGGTGACGGCGCCTACCTCGACACGATCGCCACGCAGTACGTCGGCGGCGGTCTCGCCGTGATCCTCGACCTGGTCGTCCTGATGGACGCGATGGCCGTACTCCTCGCTCTCTGCGTCACGGTCGGCCACGGCTTCTTCAGTCTCGCCCGCGACGGCCTCGCCCCGCGCGGCCTCACCCGCGTCTCCAAGCACGACACTCCCTGGCTCGCCAACCTGCTGGTGCTCGCCTCGGTGATCGCGATGGTCGTCATCGTGCCGCTGCTCGGCTACGCGTCCAAGCTGGAACTCCCCGACAACGGCTACGTGGCGCTCTACGTCGCCGCCACCGTCGGGTCCTTCCTCATCCAGCTCGTCTACTTCGCCCTCGCGGTCGTCGCCCTGCGGCTGGTCGCCGGCATGGACGTCACGCCGCTCGGCAAGGTCTGGCGGTTTGTCGCCGTCCTCATCGGCGCCGCGATCCCGGTCCTCTCCTACCGCGGCGCCCTCTACCCGGTGCCGGAAGACCTCGGCACGAGCATCAACTACCAGAGCCTCTTCTGGGCGCTGGGGACCGTCGCCGTCGTCGTCCTCTGGTTCGTCCTGGTCCGGGTGACCCAACCAGACCGCGTCGCCCAGGCCGCCCGACACGCGACGCTGGAGCCCGCCGAGGCCGCGATCGGAATCGGCAGCGGCATGGCCCTCGCCGAGGGCGATCAGGTGCACGAGCACTGAGACCGCACTCCTGAAGGTCCCGGGCGATCCTTCGTTCTCCGGAGGATCGCCCGGGAGTCGCCACAACCTGTCGACCTCAGGGCGGTCCTCCCCGCACCCCGGCCGCAAGACCCTCACGTCGCGCGGCCCCGTCCTTCACCGGCCCAGAGGAGGATCGACCCGATATCTGGTTCCGACCTCATAGGCGTAGGCCGCGGCCAGCACCGCCGGGTCCTCATAAGCCGCCCCCGCGAAGGTGATCCCGACCGGCATCCGCGGGCCGTCCATCAGCCCCATCGACACCACCACGGACGGGATGGCGAGCAGCCTCATCGCGGTGCCGCCGAGGGCGTAGTTGACGCCCGGTCGCCAGGCCTCGGCCGCGGCGGCGGGGTCGCGGTCGGCGGCCGCGGGGCCGGCGCCGGCGTGGGCCGGGAACGCCAGGAGGTCGATGCCCTCGCGGCGCATCCAGTCGTCGTGGTGGTCGCGGCGGAAGCGCTCGAGGCCGCGGAGCGCGTCGTCGATTCCCTCGATCTCGAGGACCGGGACCGTCCCGGCGGCCGCCTCGGCGGCGATACCCGCGTAGTCGTAGCGGCCCATCGGATTGAACTCGGGGCCGAGGCCGTGGAACTCCTCCGGGAAGATCCGCGCGAAGTCGCGCACCGAGGCCAGGTCGGGAATGGCCGGATCGGCGTTGTGGCGCAGGAAGGCATCCCAGGTCGAGGCGATCAGGCGAACCCACTCGAGCGGCGGGAAGCCCTCGGGCCAATAGCCGAGTTCCACCAGCGGGGTCGCCTCGCCGATGCCGTCAAGGATGGCGAAGGCGGGAGGGTCGACCTCGACCAGCTTCGCGCCGAGGGCCCCTAGATCGTCTTCGGCCCGCTCCCATAGGCGGCGGACCGAGGACCGCAACGGGAAGGTGGCGGATCCGTCGGCGCCCGCGTCCCTGCCGACGAAGAGCCGCGGCACGCCGACGGTGGCGCCGCGGAGGGCGTCGGGGTCGCGCAGGTCGAGGTAGCTCGGTGGCCTGAGCGCGGCGGGAGCGGGCAGCGCGACCACCTCCTGGTCGCGCCAGAGGTCGAGTCCACCCGTGGGATCGCGGCCGTCGGTCGGGACGAGGACGTCGAGCACGTGGAGGAGGTCGTCGACCGATCGCGCGTAGGGCGCCACCTGGTCGCGCAGGGACATCAGCGGCCAGTTGCCGCGCAGGGAGATCATCCCGCGCGAGGGGACATACGCCGCGATCCCGTTGTTCGAGGCGGGCGAGCGTCCGGAGGAGAGCGTCTCCTCGGCCAGGCCGAAGGCGCAGAGGTCGGCCGCCACCGCCACCGCCGACCCCGACGAGGACCCGGAGAGCCAACCCGCCGGCAGGTAGTCGGGGTTGTAGGGGCTGCGCGGTTTCCCGTAGACGCCGAGCTGCATCCCCCCGGCCGCCATCGGCGGCATCGTCGTCTTGCCGAGGACGATCGCGCCGGCCTCGCGCAGGAGGGCGACGGTGCTCGCGTCCTCGCCCGCCACCAGGTCGGCGAACGCGGGCGAGCCGGCGGCCAGGGTGAGGCCGGCGACGGCGAAGCTGTCCTTGACCACGAACGGCAGCCCGTGCAGCGCCCCGATCTCGATGCCGGCAGCGCGTTCGCGATCGGCGCGGCGGGCTTCGTCCAGCGCCGCGTCGTTCAGCACCGGGACCGAGTTCAGGCCTTCGGGTCCGCGATCGAGGCGGTGGATCCGCTCGAGGTAGCGCTCGACCAACGCGACGCTCGTCAGCCGCCCCTCCCGCAGCGCCCGGGCCAGCTCCGCGATCCCAGCCGCCTGTTCGCCCGTCCCCGCGATGGCGCTCGACTATACATTTGCGCAGGAGGATGGGCCGGGGACGCGCCCCCTGGAATTCTCCCACCGCGGCGCGGTCAATCCACGCAGCGATCCCTAGAGTGCCGCTGATGCGCTACCGCCAACTCGGTCGCTCCGGCCTGCGCGTCTCGGAGTTGACCCTCGGGACCATGGGATTCGGCGGCAGCGGGCGCTTCGCCGACGTCGGCGACGTCGACGTGGCCGCGGCCCGACGCCAGCTCGACCTCGCGATCGACGCCGGGATCAACCTCGTCGACACCGCCGACGCCTACTCCGACGGAGCCTCGGAGGAGGTGCTCGGCGAGGCGCTGAAGGGGCGGCGCGACCGGATGCTGGTGGCGACCAAGGCGCGCTTCCCGACCGGGCCGGGACCGAACGACCAGGGCCTCTCCCGCCACCACCTGATCGCCGCCTGCGAGGACAGCCTGCGGCGGATGGGACTGGACCACATCGACCTGCTGCAGGTGCACGAGTGGGACGGCTCGGTGCCGCTGGAGGAGACGCTCGAGGCGCTCCACTCCCTGGTCCGCTCCGGCAAGGTCCGCTACGTCGGCGCCTCCAACTTCTCCGGCTGGCACCTCGCGAAGGCCAAGGGCGTCGCCGACCGCCACGGCTACCAGTCCTTCGTCGCCTCCCAGATCTATTACTCGCTGGAGTGCCGCGACGCCGAGTACGAGCTGATCCCGGCGGCGATCGACAGCGGCGCCGGCGTCCTTGTCTGGAGCCCTTTGGCCGGCGGGCGCCTGACCGGCAAGTACCGCCGCGACCGGCCGGCGCCCGAAGGCGCCCGCGGCGCGAGCACCACCGCCGATCCCTTCCCGATCCGCGACCCCGACCGCCTCTACGACACGGTCGACGCCCTGGTCGAGATCGCCGCCGCCCGCGACTGCCCGCCCGCCCAGGTCGCCCTCGCCTGGCTGCTGCGGCGGCCCGGCGTCACCTCGCTGATCGTCGGCGCCCGCGACGAGGCCCAGCTCGCCGACAACCTCGCCGCGACCGAGCTCGAGCTGAGCGCCGAGGAGACCGAGCGCCTGGACGCGATAAGCCGCCCACCCCTTCTCTACCCCTACTGGCATCAGGCCGCCTCGCTCGGGGACCGCACCTCACCCGCCGACCGCGCCCTGCTCGACAACTACGCCGGCTACTTCGACTGAGGGCGCCGGCCGCTTCGACGGCCTCGGCAACGGCCGCACCAGGCCTGGCGGCCCCGAGCGCAGGGGCTAGATGGTTGATTCCACGGCCGGGGACGGGTGGGGGCCCAGGCCCCTGCGGCCAGGACGGGTGTGGTCCGTGCCCCCCGCACCCGGGGACGGCGGGCCTGGGCGTCTCGGAGGCGACCCGGGCGGGCTGTGGCCGCCTCCGAGACGCCCAGGTCGAAGGTGTGTGGAGGGATCCTCACAGGGTTCGTGACGTCTTCGGGGAGGGACCGGATCCCTGGGAGGAGATGCCGGGAAGCCGTGAGGGGGACGGGAGGGATCCGTGAGGGGGACGCCGGGAACGTCACGAAGCCCTGCGCCTTCGCCAGGATTCCTGGGCTCCCGATACGCGCTGCGTGAGTTGACCACCCCATAGGGGGGTCGGAGGGTGGTTACGTCTTCGTGACGACGTCGGGAGCGTGACGATCGTGCCCTCTCCCTCGCTTCTCGGTGACGTTCCCGGCGTCCCCGTCACGGATCCCTCCCCACTTCGCACGCCGTCCCCGGAGGCGTTCCCGCATCCCGCCACCCGCTTCCCGGAGGGACCCCGAACCGCGCCTCTCCCGACGGACCCTTGTTCGTCCCTTCGCCAGTCCCTTTCCGGGCCGGCGTCCCGAATCTCGTCCCTCGCCCGCCCCCGCGGGATCAACCATCTAGAGGCAGGCGGCGCGGAGGAGAGACGCGGCCTCGGTCGAGAACTCCGTGACGATGTCTGCTGCGGGGAGGATCGCTTCGATCGAGCCGACGCCCTCGCCTGCAAAGCACGCCATCGCCGCGATGTCACCCTCGGCGTCGGCGACCGGGGCGAAGCCCGCGAAGCGCGGTACGTCGATGCGCTCGGCACCGGCGCTCATCGTCCCGACGACCGGGCTCTTCCCGGCCTCGGCGGCGTCGATCGAGCGACGCAGGACGCGGTGTGGCGCATCGGGCCAGAGCTCGCGGAAGCGCTCGGTGTAGACCGTCGCGTCGTCGCCTGACTCGACCAGGAGCGCCTTGTAGGCGTCGTGGAAGTCGGCCTCGACGCTGGCGACGAAGCGGGTCCCGAGACGCACCCCGGCGGCGCCGGCGACAAGGGCGGCTGCCATCGCGCGGGGCGAGGAGATGCCGCCCGCGGCGACGATCGGCACGCCGACGACGTCCAGTGCCTCCGCCAACATCGCCCACAGCCCCCGCGTGGCGCGCACGTGGCCGCCCGCCTCGATGCCCTGCAGGGTGACGATGTCGACCCCGGCCGCCTCGGCCCGCACCGCCTCGGCGACCGACCCGACCTGCCAGCCGGCGCGGGCACCGCCCAGGTGGATCGCCTCGACCAGCGCCGCGTCCGGCTCGCCGTAGAAGAACTCGACCAGCGCGCAGCGCTCGGCGGCGACCGCCAGCGAGTCCATCTGGGCGTCGCGGTCGAAGAACGGCTCGACGAAGTTGACCGCGACCGGGGAGTCGGTGAGCTCCTCGTACCGGTCGCAGGCGGCGCCGAGCGCGGCGGCGTCGCCGAGCGAGCCGCCCAGCGTCCCGACCCCCCCGGACCTCCCCACCGCCGCTGCCAGCGGCACGTTCAGCGAGGAGCCGAAGCCCGCCTGCTGGATCGGCACCGCGCAACCGACCAGTCGCGTGAACCCCGTGTCCCAGGTCACTCGGACGACTCCAGCGGGTGGGCGTCGAAGAAGCGTCGGGCGGCGGCGGCGACCGCCTCGGGCTCCTGGACGAAAACGTAGGCCGGGTGGGTGTCCGGGATGCTTGCGACCTCGAAATCCGGGATGCGTTCGGCCATCAAGCTCAGCGAGGGATCGTCGGCGGGGTCGAGGTCGTGACCGTCCCAGGTGCGGGAGCCCTGGACGACCATCGTCGGCGCCTCGATCCTCGCCAGGTCCTCGCGCACGTCGGCCTCCAGGAGGCAGTGGCCGACCGTCGCCTCGACCGTCTCCGGGTGCAACACCGCTTCGATGTTGCGCGCCTCCCAGCGGCCGAACCAGGGGATGTCGGAGACGTCGAAAACGTTGGCGAGCACGCGGGCGCCGAAGTCGACGGTGCCGAAGTTGCGGACGATCGCGCCGTAGACGTCCCAGATCAGCGGGTAGCCCTTGGCCGGGTCCCGCGCGTAGACGTCGGTGTAGGTGGCGAGGGCGCCGAGGCGCTCCGGGTGGGCGGCGGCGAAGCGGTGGGCGATGTACGAGCCGAAGCCCATCGCCCAGACCTGTACGCGCTCGAGGTCGAGCGCGTCGAGGAGAGCGGCGAGATCATCGGCCCAGACGGCGACGGAGTACTCGCTCGACGCCGGATCGGGTGCCGCGGAGAGACCGAGGCCGCGCGGCTCCCAGGTGATCAGGCGACGCTCCTCGCCGAGGTGCGGGCGGACGAAGTCGAAGCCGAAGTGGCCCGCGGTGAAGCCGCCGAGGAGGACGAGCGGCTCGCCGCCGCCGCCGGTGTCGTGGTGCCAGAGCGCCACCCGCTCGGTCTCGACGACGCTGCCGTCGCCCGGTTCGGTGCGCCCCACGAAGGGGTCGAAGTCGCCCCCGCGGATTTGCACAGCGGCCATCGGTCGATGATAGTAGGCATATCAGCAGGCTTGGCTGTTGATTGCGAGTTCGAACGGGGTGGGGTGTCCCGCCGACCCCGTAAAGCTCACCGAAGGCCCGCCGGACAGCAACTCGGCACCGCGCCGATCTCGTTGGACAGTCGACACCTCAGCGAGGTAGCATGCTTAGTACGAATGTCGTCTGAGCACTCCGCCCCGCAGCCGTCCGCTTGCGCCTGGCTCACGCGCCTCGCGGCCGGGGAGGTCAGCTCGCGCGAGCTGGTCGAGCGGACACTGTCCCGGATCGAAGCGGCCCACGCCGAGCTGAACGCGGTCACCGCGATCCATCCGGAGCGGTCGCTGGCGGCAGCGGACGAGGCCGATCGCGCGCGAGCGGCAGGCACCGGCGGGCCGCTGCTCGGCCTGCCGGTGACGGTCAAGGACACGGTCGACGTCGAGGGCTGGGAGACCACGGCGGGTGTGGTCGCCGCGAAGGACCGCGTCGCGGATGCCGACAGCTCCGTCGTGCGACGCCTGCGCGAGGCGGGCGCGATCGTCGTCGCCAAGTCCAACGTCCCCGAGTGCTCCTCCGACGCGGAGACCGACAACGCCCTCTTCGGCCGCACCGACAACCCTCACGACAAGGCGCGGACGCCAGGCGGCTCCAGCGGCGGCGAGGGCGCGCTGATGGGCGCCGACGCCTCCCTGGTCGGGATCGGCGTCGACGGCGGCTGCTCGATCCGCCTGCCGAGCCACTACTGCGGCGGCGTCGGGATCCGTCCCACCGCCGGCCGCGTCCCCGAGACCGGCCTCTGGCCTTCGACCCGCGCGACCGGCATGTTCGACCTCAGCTGCATCGGGCCGATGGGCCGCTACGTCGAGGACCTCGAGCTCCTGCTGGGCGTGATCGCCGGGGCCGACGGCATCGACCCTCTGGCACCCCCGATGCCGGTGCCGGACTTCGGTCCGAGCGACGCGTCGCTCCGCATCGGCTTCTACGTCGAGGACCCGCACACGGTGCCGACCGCGGCGACGGTCGAGGCGGTGCGGAGCGCCGCTGCCGCGATCGGCGAGGCGGAGGAGATCGCGCCGCCCCCGGCCGCCGACGCCAACGACGTCGTCTTCGGCGCGATCGGCGCCGACGGCGGCAGCCACATCAAGGAGGTCGCGGGCGCCGGCCCCCACACCGCCCGCTTCCAGGATTTCCTCGACCACGCCCTGCCGCAGGAGGTGCCGAGCGCGATCGAGTACGAGGCCCAGATGCGCCGCCTCTTCGCCCTGCGCGCCGCGATCCGCGCCCACATCGCGCCGTACGACATCGTCGTCTGCCCGGTCGCCCCGGGAGCCGCACCGCTGCACAACCAGGCCCCGGCCGAAGGCGAGGGCGCCAAGGCCGAGGGCTACAGCTGGCTGAACTACGCCTCCACCTACAGCGTCGCCGGGCTCCCGGTGGCGGTGGTCCCGGCCGGCGAAGAAGGGGGCCTGCCGCTGGGGGTCCAGATCGTCGCCAACCCCTTCCGCGACGACGTGGCCCTCGCCGCCGCCCGCCGCGTCGAGGCGGCTCTCGGCGGCTTCCGCCCCGCCCGCCTCGCCTAGCGCTCGTTCTCCCTCACAAGAGGTAGGAAAAGCGCGCCTACGCGGGCCGGCGGAGGCGGGGGCAGACGCGGTAGCGGGGGTCGTGCTCGGTGTCCCAGAGGCCGTCGAGGATCTCGACGATCCGATCGCGGCCCCACTCGCGCTCCCAGGCTTCGGGGCCCTTCGGGTGGTTGAGGCCGACGACCATCGCCCGCTCGAGGTCCGCCGGCGTCGAGATCCCGGCCTGCAGCGCGAAGGCGGCCTCGTTGACGAGGTTGGCGACGATGCGATCGAGGATGACGGCGGCGCGGTCGGGCTCGGCGGCCGGCATGGAGCGCCAGGCGGAGTCGTCGTCATAGAAGCCGCCGCCGGTCTTGCGGCCGAGGCGGCCCGCCGCGACCTGGGCGACCTGGATCGGGCTCGGCCGCCAGCGCGGCTCGCCGAAGGACTGCTCCCACATCGACCGGGTGACGGCGAGGCCGACGTCGACGCCGACCACGTCCATCAACTCGAACGGCCCGAGCGGGAAACCGCCCAGCTCGACGCAGACGCGGTCGATCTCCCACGGCTCGGCGAACCCGTCCTCGACCATCCGCAGGGACTCGGCGTAGAAGGGACGCGCACAGCGGTTGACGAGGAAACCCGGGCCGTCGAGGACGTCGACGACCTGCTTGCCGAGGCGCTCGGCGAGGGCGCGGGCGCGGCCGACCGCCCCGCGGTCGGTGCGCGGGGTCGCGACCAGCTCGACCAGCGGCATCGCCGTCGGCGGGTTGAAGAAGTGCAGGCCGAGGACGCGCTCGGGAGCGCCGCTGCGCTCCGCCAGGGTGCCGATCGAGATCGAGGAGGTGTTCGAGGCGAGGATCGGCTCCCCACGCAGCTCCGCCAGTTCGGCCAGGAGTTTCGTCTTCAGGTCGACGATCTCCGGCACCACCTCGATCGCCAGCTCCACGCCCGCCAGCTCCCCGACCGAGCCGACCGGGGTCACCCGGCCACGGACCTCGACCGCCTCCGCCTCGGTGCTCTTGCCCCGCTCGACCGCGCGCGCCAGCGATTTCTCCATCCGTGCCAGGCCCGTCGCCAGGGCGTCGGGGTTCGCGTCGCAGAGGAGCGTCTCGATCCCGGCGCGGGCGCAGAGCTGGGCGATGCCCGCCCCCATCGTCCCGGCGCCGAGGACGCCGACGCGCTGGATCTCGCCGCTCACGGCTTCACCGGCACGGCATCGATGTCGTTCTCCAGCCGCCCCTTGATCAGGTGCATCTCGGTCTTGTAGACGTGGGCGCCCCGTTCCCAGGCAGCGTCGCTCGCCTTCGCCGAGCGCCAGCTCGTCAGCGTGACGATGCAGGTGCCGGGTTCACGTCCCAGCTCCTCGCCGCCGCGGACGCGCGCCGAGTTGACCTTCATCAGCGCCCCGCGGTCGGCCCCCACCCAGTAGTCGACGATCAACAGCTCCGGGTGCGGTTCGGGCCGCACGTAGAGCGTCGACCCGTCCCAGAGCGAGACACCGCGGAAGAGCCCGTCGCCGAGGTCGACCCGGTCCCAGCTGCCGAGCGTCCAATAGGTCTGCAGCTTCCCCGAGGACATGAACTCGAAGGCGCTCTGCGCGTCCACCGCGACCTCGATCGAGGCCGTGTGGGCATAGGGATCGACGTACATCAGTCCTCCTCCTCTCCGGTCCCGAGCTCCTCGCGGAGGAGCTCCATCCCGGTCGACGCCTTCGGATAGCCGACGTAGACCGCCAGCAGGGCGACGAGCTCGTCGAGCTCCTCCCGCGTGCAGCCGTTCTCGGGTGCCCAGCGCAGGTGTCCGCGCAGGCGCGCGTCGACGCCGCCTTGGGTGATCAGGCTGGCGATCACGATCAGGCTGCGGTCGCGTCGCGAGAGCGCGTTCTCGCGCCAGGCCGCGGCGCCGGAGTGCTGGGCCTCCTCGGCCATGTGCTCGCCGAGCATTCCCGCCATGAACGGGATGACCTCCTCCTCGGGGATGCCGAACTGGCTCGCGTAGGCGGCGATCCCCTCGGCGCGGCGCTCTGAATCGGACATCTCGCTCCTCTCGTTCATCGCATGAAAAGGCCGCCGTTGACGTCGATCGTCGTCCCGGTGATGAAAGCCGCGCGCTCGGAGGCGAGGAAGGCGACGGTCGCGGCCACCTCCTCGGGGCGCCCCGCACGGCCGACCGGGATCGAGGCGGCGATCGCCTCCCGGCGCTCGACCGGGAGAGCGTCGAAGACCGGGCCTTCGACCGCCGCCGGCGCGACCGCGTTGACGGTGACGCCGGAGTCGGCGAGCTCGGCCGCGACCACCTTGGTGAGGACGATGATCCCCGCCTTCGAGGCGGCGTAGTGGGCGCCGCCGTTGACCCCGCCCTGCTGCCCGGCGAAGGAGGCGAGGTTGACGATTCGCCCCCACTTCGCCTCCCGCATGATCGCCCCGGCGGCGCGGCAGCCGGCGAAGACGCCGCGCAGGTTGACCGCCATCACCTCGTCCCACTCGGCGGGATCGATCTCCCAGAACGAGCGGGCGACGGAACGCGCGGCGTTGTTGACGAGGACGTCGAGGCGCTCCGCGCGCGCGGTGAAGTCGGCGACGACCTGGTGGACCGCCGCCCAGTCGCCGACGTCGAGGTGGGCTGATTCGGCGGCACCGCCGGACTCGCGGATGGCCGTGGCAGCGCGCTCGGCCGCGTCGCCGTCGATGTCGGCGAGGAGGACGCGGGCGCCGCATCCGGCCAGCTCGATCGCGATCGCCTCGCCGAGGCCGCGCCCGGCTCCGGTGACGATCGCGGCACGCCCGTCGAGGCGGTCGGGGGCCTCGGCCATCAGGCTTCGCGGCCGGGGATGCGCGCCGCGAACCGCTTGCCGAAGCTCTCCTTGAGGAGGCCGTGGGCGACGATCCGGCCCGAGGCGGCGTTCAGCCCCGGCCCGGGGAAGGTCGCGGCGCCGCACATGTGGAGGCCCTCGACCGGGGTCGAGTGGGACCCGTAGCCGGGCAGCGGGCGCCAGAAGTAGGCCTGGCCGAGCTCGCAGTCGCCGGCGTAGATGTCGCCGCCGACGAGGTTCGGGTTGCGTCGCTCGATCTCGGTCGGGTTCAGCGCGACGACCTTGCCGCGGGCCGCGGCGAGGTTCTCCACGTGCGGCTCGAGCTTGCCGAGGACGCGCTCGACGTAGGCGGCGGTCAGCTCCTCGGTCCAGGTGCCGTCGCCGACCTCGATCTCCCCGGCGGCGTCACCGCGAGGTTCCCGCGGGACCTCCTGCAGCTGGATCCAGATCATGCCCCTGCCCTCGGGGACGCGGGACGGATCGACCCGGGCGGGCTGGCCGACGACCACGGTCGGCGACGCCGGCAGATAGCCGGCGGCGGCCTGGGCACAGGCGAGAGTGACGTCGGCGGGACGGTCGGCGAGGTGGACGATCGGGGTGTCGTCGAGGCGTGAGTCGCGCCACTTCAAGGGCTCCGACAGCGCGATGTGGATCTGCGTGCCGCTGCGCCGGCCGTAGCGGTAGGCCTTGCCCGCCGCGACCGCTTCGGCGGGGGCGTCCACGGGGTCGAGCAGGCGACCGTAGAGCTGGGTCGGGGTGACGTTCGCGATCACCGCGCGGCGGGCGAAGATCTCCTCGCCACCCGCGACGACGCCGACGGCGCGACCGCCGCGCACGCGGATCTGCTCGACCTCGACCCCGGTCCGCACCGTGCCGCCCTTGTCCGCGATCAGCCTCTCGAAGGCCTTGACGAAGTTCGCGGAGCCGCCCTTCACCACCGGCATGCCGAAGCCGTGCAGGGTCGCGGCGATCGCCAGCGTCTGGAAGCCGCCGCCCGCCGCGTCGGGCGCGAGGCCGGTGTGCAGGGACCAAGGTGCGTAGAGCCTGCCGACCTCTTCGCCTTCGAAGCGGTCGAACCAGGCCTGGGCGGAGGAGACGAGGCCGCTGCCCAGCTTCATCGTCGGCCGGTGGCCGAGCGTCCGCCGCAGCTTCAGCGCCAGTTTGCCCGCCGCGAGCGAGTGGAGCTCGGTGCCGAGCAGCTCACCGAGGATCGGGATCGACTCGCCGAAGCTCTGGAGCTCGGCGTCGTAGGTCGCGCGGTCGGCCGCGGAGATCCCTTCCAGGGACGCGGCCGGATCGCGCCGCGCCAGCAGCACGCCGCCCTCGGAGTCCACCGTGGCGGCGGTCACGTCGGGGGTGTCGACGTACTCGAGGCCACGGGCCGCCAGCTCGTCGCCGAGCTCGGCGTAAGCGCCCGAGAGGTGGAAGAGCGGATGCCAGCAGGAGAAGGTGTCGTGGCGGAAGCCCGGGTCGGTGAGCTCCTCGGTGGCGACCGCGCCACCGGCGACCGGGTTGCGCTCGAGGACCTCGACCTCCCAGCCGGCACGGGCGAGGTAGGCGGCCGCGACGAGGCCGTTGTGACCGCTTCCCACGACGACTGCGTCGGCGGTCCGACTCATGCTGGAATACTCTACACAGTTGCAAGCTGATGTGACTACTATCAGTCTCCTGGGCGCTGGGAGGCGCTGGCCAAAGGAGAAACGATGGGATCGGATCTGAGGGACACGGAGGCCGGCTACGCCACGGTCGTCGACGAGCTGCGGGCCAACCTCGACGGCCCGGTGATCGCCCCGGGCGACGCCGAGTACGCGGAGGCGGCGAAGGTCTGGAACGGGATGTTCGACGAGCGGCGCCCGATCGCGGTCGTGCGTCCGACCAGCGAGGAGGACGTGCGCCGTGCCGTCGTCGCCCTCGCCGACGTCGACGCGCCCCTGGCAATCCGCGGCGGCGGCCACCACATCGCCGGCTTCGGCGGCTGCGACGGCGGCTTCGTCATCGACATGTCGGGCCTGCGCGGAAGCTCCGTCGATCCCGACGCACGGCTGATCCGCGTCGGGGGCGGCGCCCTCCTGCACGACCTCGACACCGCGGGCGCCGAGCATGGCCTCTCGGTCCCGGTCGGCGTCATCTCCGCCACCGGCGTCGCCGGCCTCGTCCTGACCGGCGGCGTCGGATGGCAGACCCGTCGGCACGGCTACGGCTGCGACAAGCTGCGACGCGCCCGCATCGTCACCGCCGCCGGCGAGATCGTCGAGGCCTCCGAGACCGAGAACGCCGACCTCCTCTGGGGCCTGCGCGGCGGCGGCGGCAACTTCGGCGTCGTCACCGAGTTCGAGTTCGAAGCCCACGATCAGGACGAGGTGCTGGTCACCTCCGCCTACTACGTCGTCCGGGACGCCGAGGAAAGCGCCGCGCTGGTCCGCGCCTACCGCGACTGGTCGCTCGAGGCGGGGCGCGACGAAACCGCCTGGACCTACCTCGGCACCGGCAGCACGTACTTCGGCGATCTCGAGTCGCGGCTGGTCGGCGCGCAGTACGTCGGCTTCACCGCCACCTCGCTCGACACTTCCGACGCCGCGCGGGCACGGCTCGGCGAGATCGAACGCTTCCGCGACGACGCGCTGCTCGCCCAGACGCAGGAGATGCGGATGGTCGAGCTGCAGCACTACGGCGACGACGCCGACTCGGCGCTCGCGGGCTTCCCTCGCTACATGAGGGGCGAGATGATGCGCGAGCTGACCGACTCCATGATCGAGGGCATCGCCACCGAAGCCGCCGCCATGCCGACCACCCGCACCATCTTCGAGATGGGCATGCAGGGCGGAGCGATGGCCGACACCGGCGAGATGGAGATGGCGGTCGGGATGCGCGACGCCGAGCACCTCGGCGGCTGGTCGGTGATGGGCGACGAGCCCGGCGAAGACATCTCCGACGCGATTCAATGGGCCCGGAACGCCTGGGGGGTCCTCGCCCCCGGCTCCTGCGGCGGCACCTACCTCAACTTCGACGGCGAGGCCGACGAGGGCCGCGTCCTCGGCTCCCTCAGCGCCGACCGCGGCGACGAAAAGCGCGCCCGCCTCGCCCAGATCAAGAAGACCTGGGACCCGGGCAACCGCTTCCACGTGAACCACAACATCCGCCCGGCCTGAGCCGGGCGGCCGCCCCCCGCCGGCACGACGCCGGCGGCGACCCGCGGCTCAGGCGCCGGAGGTCGCGGCGTTCAGGACCGACGCCGCCTCGGAGTCGGCGGCGAGCTCGGCCTTCAGCTTCGTGCCGTCCTCGTCGGCCAACGCCGCCTCGTGGAGCTCGGCGAGACGGCCGGCGGCGCCGTCGGTGCCGGCGAGGTCGTCGGCCGCCTTCATCAGCAGGGCGAAGCTTTCGGAGCCATGCTCGTAGGTGGAGCCGTAGCCCTTGAGGACGTGCTGGCACTTGACGATCTCGGTCGCCAGGGCCTGGTCGGTCGGGGCGACGGCGAGGGCGCGGTTGATCCAGCCGTCGATCTCGGCCTGCTCGCGGACGAAGCGGACCGTGCGGGGGCGAAGGGGCCGCACCCGGGCCATGATGTTGAGCAGGGTGTAGCCGCCGACCGAGCTGGTGTTCAGCACCATGCCCTTGTTGGTGGTGATGTAGACGAGGCGGCGGAAGGACTGCGACTTCGAGAGCGGGTTGCCGAGCCAGGTCGGCATCGTGTCGATGATCTCGTCGATCTGCGGGTGGAGGTACTCGCGCACCTCCATCAGCTGGTTGTCGCGGACTTTTGCTTCGTTGCGGATGCGCTTCATGCGACCGCGGCGGATCTTCTGCTGGGCCACCTGGATCGTGTCCTGGTAGGCCATCCAGAGGGCGATGTGGCGGGCCGCCTCGCGGGTCAGCTCGCTCTCGCCGTCGCGATCCTGGTCGAGGTCGGCGAAGCGCTTGACCCGGGCCAGATACCGTTCGGCGTAGGCCTTGTCCTGGAAGACGGCGGTGCGGACGAGGCCGTGGAGGGTCATCGAGCGGCTGCCCACCGGGAAGTCACGGACCTGCTCGGCGAGGTCGCGCAGCGCCGGACCGACCATCGAGCCCGGATCGCGGCCGGCGAGCTGGTTGCGCTCGCGCTCCTGCTTCGTCTTGTGCTCCTCGCCCGCCCGGGCGCGCGCCGATCCCGGAATCACGCTCGGCGGGTCCACCTCCGCCGTGTTCGAGTCCAGCGTCGCCGCGGTGCCACCGGGGACGACAGAAAGCTCGATCTGGTCCGAGGTGCCTTCCGCGGAGGTCGGCTGCGCGGTGGCGGAGGTGAGGAACGGATCGGCGGTACCGGCCGCCGCGGCTTTCGCCTGGGCGGCGGCGTTCGCTTCTTCCTCGCCCTGGCTCCGAGCCGCCGCGAAGCCGGCGGCGAAGGCGGCAAGCGACGCCTCGACCCCGCGACCGGACGCCTTGATCGCCTCTTCGTAGGCCTCGCGGCTGAAGGGCAGCGCTTCGGAGCCGGCGAGCCCGCCGAGCAGCGAGGAGCTGATGACGCTGCCCGCGTCCTCGGCCATCGCCATGAAGTCGTCGGCGACCAGGCGCTTGGAGGCGGCTCGCGCCCCCGCGAGCAGCGCCGCGTCGTTGACCCGGCCGTCGGAGAGCGCGACCTTCTCGTCGATCGAGTAGACGCGGCTGGTCGAGGTGATCAGCGTGGTGCGATCGGCGGTGGTGAAGCCGCGCTGCACGGCACGGCCGCTCTCCATCAGCTCGGAGGCGATCACCACGTCGACCTCGCCCGGGGTCGGGAAGATGCTCATCACCGGGGTGTCGCGAACGCGCGGACGGTTCTCCTCACCGTCGACGTCATGCCCCGTGGGCAGCATCTCCAGGTAGTAGACGGTGGCGCCGGTGCGCTGGGCGACGCCCGCGACCGAGGTCGTCTGCGCGTGGAAGCCCGCCGCCTCGGCGGTGGAGACGATCCAGTCGGCGAGCACGCCGCCGCCCTCCCCGCCGAGGGCGAGGATCGCGACGCTGAGCGGGCGTCTGCCCTCGGTCCAGCTCGAGGCCATCAGGCGGTAGCCGCCTCGAACTTGGCGGCGCGGCGCTCGATCCCGGCCGACACCAGCTTGGTCCAGCGGTTGCGGACCTTCGCCTTGAATTCGTCTTTCTTGGTCGGGTTCTGGACCACGTCGGTGCGGTAGAAGCTCGGGCAGAGCGCCGCCGTGTGGGCGTTGGTCCCGCAGACGCCGCAGCCGACGCAGCTGTTCAGCACCGTCGCCACCGGGTCGGTCCGCATCGGGTCCGGATTCGGGGCGATCGACAGCGACGGGCAGCCACTGATCCGGATGCAGGCGTGGTCGCCGGTGCAGGTCTCCGGGTCGACGCCGTAACGTTCCCGCACCACCCGTTTGCCCTCTTTCAAGGCCTTGCGCATCTCCGGTTTCACCCGGCGCTGGCGGTTCAGCTGGCACTCGCTCTGCATCACCAACAGCTTCGGGCCCTTCTCCTCGGTGGTGAAGGCCTCCATGAAGGCGTCTTTGACCTGGTGGACGTCGAAGGTGTTGTCGATCGTCTTCGCGTAGTCGACGCCGACGCCGCGAGCCGCTTTCTCGATCGGGTGCTGGGTCGAGCGGTCGGGCTTCTCGGCGTGCGAGGAGAGGATGTCCTGGCCGCCGGTGGCCGCCGCGTAGTCGTTATCGACGACGACCAGCACCTGGTCGTTCTCGTTGAAGACCGCGTTGCCGACGCCGCTGGTGAGACCGTTGTGCCAGAAGCCGCCGTCGCCCATCACCGCGACCGTGCGGCGGTCGGCGTCTTTGGAGTTGAGCGCCGCGGCGGCCGCCGAGCCGAGGCCGTAGCCCATCGTCGTGGCGCCGAGGTTGAACGGCGGCATGATCGAGAACAGGTGGCAGCCGATGTCGGCGGAGACGTGGTGTTTGCCGGTCTCCCGCTCGGCCAGCTTCAAGCCGGAGAAGATCGGGCGCTCCGGGCAGCCGGTGCAGAGGCCGGGCGGGCGCGGCAGCACGGCGTCGGCGTCGACCGGCGACGCGAACGGGCTGGTCGGATCGTCGGCCGGGCGCAGCAGCGCCGGTTCGTTGCCGATCAGCTCCGGACGGTACTTGGCGAGGAAGTCGAAGATCCCCTTGGTGACGGCGGCCGAGGTGTACTCGCCCGCGACCGGCAGCATGTCCTTGCCGTGGAGGGCGACGTCGGAGCCGGCGCGGCGGAGGATCGCGTTGAGGTTCTGCTCGATGTAGTCGGGCTGGCCCTCCTCGACGAGGAGCACGGCGCGTTTGCCCTCGACGAAGTCGAGGACCTCGTCGTCGACCACCGGATAGGTGACGTTCATGACGTAGAGCGGCAGGTCGGCGCGGCCGAAGGCGTCGGAGCACCCGAGCAGCTCGAGCGAGCGGTTCAGCGTGTTGTAGAGGCCGCCCTGGAGAATGATCCCGATGTCGTTCGCCTCGGCATCGGCGGAGATCACCTCGTTGAGCCCCCGCTCCTTGATGAATTTGACCGCGGCGGGCCAGCGACTCTTGACCTTCTCCTGCTCGTGCAGGAAGGAGGCGGGCGGCAGCACGATCCGGTTGACGTCGCGTTTGGGATCCTCGATCGCATCCTTGACCGTGACCGGCGGCCGTTTGTTGTCCTTGGCGACGAAGCCGCCGTGGAGGTGGCAGGAGCGCAGGCGCAGGTCCAGCATCACCGGCGTGTTGGAGGCCTCGGAGAGCTCGAAGCCGGCTTCGACCGCGTCGACGATCGCCTGCACGTTCGGACGCGGGTCGAGCAGCCACATCTGCGACTTCATCGCGAAGGCGTGAGAGCGCTCTTGCATGATCGAGGAGCCCTCGCCGTAGTCCTCGCCGAGGATCACCAGCGCACCGCCTTTGACCCCGCCGCTGGAGAGATTGGCGAGCGCGTCGGAGGCGACGTTGAGGCCGACGGTCGACTTGAAGGTGACGGCGCCGCGCATCGGGTAGTGCACGGACGCGGCGAGCATCGCGGCGGCGGTGGCCTCGGAGGCGCTGTTCTCGAAGTAGACGTCGAGCTCCTCGAGGATTCCGCGCGCGTCGCCGAGCACGTCCATCAGGTGCGAGATCGGCGCGCCCTGATAGCCGCCGACGTAGGCGACGCCGGACTGCAGCAGCGCCTTGGTGACCGCCAGGATCCCCTCGACGTGGAGCTCCGTGCCCTCGCCGTTACGCAGCAGCTCGACCTCTTTGGCGAAGGACCGCTCAGCCATCTCTACCTCTCCTTACTAGGGACTTCATCGGGCCAGGAGGAAGCGAAATTATACACTCCACACCGCCACTACGCAGACTATCCAGCAGTACAGAATGCGTCATTGACCTCTCCTCCATACGTCTAATCGTAGCCACCGAGCACCGCCGGGCCGGGAAATGTTCGGCATATCTCCCCGGTCATCTGTTGAATACAATGCGGGCGATGAAAGGCGAAGACGTTTACATCGTCGAGGCGGTCCGCACCCCGGTCGGGCGCGGCCACCGCGAAAAGGGCATCTTCCGCGACGTCCATCCGGCTGAACTCCTGGGACGGACCTTCGTGGAGCTGCTCGAGCGCGCCGGCGTCGACTCGGCCCGGGTCGACAACGCGATCGCGGGCTGCGTCTACCAGATCGGGGAGCAGTCGACGGGGATCACCCGCAACGCCTGGCTCGGGCGCGGGCTGGCCGAGGAGACCGGCGCGATCACGGTCGATATCCGTTGCGGTTCCGGGCAGGAGGCGACCCACTTCGGGGCGCTGCGGATCGCCGCCGGGATCGACGACCTGGTCGTCACCGGGGGGGTCGAGTCGATGTCCCGGGTCGGCTTCCCGGTGAACGAGAAGCAGCAGGAGGAGTTCGGCCGCGGCTTCGATGAGGCGCTGCTCGATCGGTATGACCTGATGCCGCAGGGGCTGGCGACGGAGCTGATCGCCGAGCGCTGGGGGATCACGCGGGAGGCGAGCGACGAGTTCTCGGCCCGCTCCCAACAGCGTGCCGCGGCGGCGAGCGAGACGGGCAAGTTCCGCCGCGAGATCATGGACTTCGAGGCGGGCGGAGAGGTGCACTCGACCGACCAGGGCATCCGCCCCGGGACGACGGCCGAGAAGCTGGCCGAGCTGCGGCCCGCCTTCAAGGAGGACGGGATCCTCACCGGTGGCAACTCCTCGCAGGTCTCCGACGGCGCCGCCGCGCTGCTCTTGGCGAACGCCGCGACCGCCGACGAGCTGGGGCTGCGCAAACGCGCCCGCATCGTCGACGCGGTGACGCTCGGCGTCGACCCGATCACGATGCTGACCGGTCCGATCCCGGCGACGCGCAAGGCGCTCGAGCGCAACGGGATGCAGATCGGGGACCTCGACGCGATCGAGATCAACGAGGCCTTCGCGCCCGTCGTCCTCGCCTGGGAGAAGGAGCACTCGCCCGACCTGGCGAAGGTCAACCCGCGCGGCGGCGCGATCGCCCTGGGGCACCCGCTCGGCTCGACCGGCGCCCGCCTTCTCACCACCCTGCTCCACGAGCTCGAGGACGACGACGGGGAGCTCGGCCTGGTGACGATGTGCTGTGCGGGCGGCCTCGGCACCGCGACGCTGATCCAGCGGGTGTGACCGTGGGCGGCCCGGCGATGCCGCCCCTCGATCGGGACGCGCTGCGCGACGACGTCGAGCGGCTGGCGGCGCTGGGCCCGCGGTTTGCCGGGACGGAGGGCGAGGCGCGGGCACGGGAGTTCATCGCCGCGGAGCTGCGAGCGGCAGGCCATGAGGTACGGACCGAGGACTTCACCCACCTCGCCTACGAGCCTGGCGAGGGCAACTGCACGATCCTCGGGGACGCGGCGTCGCCTCCCTGCGCCGGGCTGCAGGCCACTGCTTCCGGCCTCGTTCTGGCGGAGGCGGTCTACGTCGGCGACGGCACCGAGGGAACGGAGGCGGTCGAGGGGCGAATCGCCGTCTTCCGCAACGGGGTGCCGACCACGGTCGCCCCGGACCTCGCCGCCCGCGGGACGGCCGGCCTGATCGCCCTCTCCCCCGCGCCCGACGGACTGATCACCCACCTCACCGCGAGCTTCCAGCCCGCGGCGGGACCGTCCCAGGACGAGCGGGTACTGCCGGTCCCCGGTGTCATCCTCGAGGCCGCCGCCGGCGAGCGGCTGCTGGCGCGGCTGTCACGCGGGCCGCTCCAGGTGCGCCTCGAGCACCGCGCGTCTTATATGGAGCGGACCTCCGCCAACCTGATCGCGGAGATCGCCGGCACCGAGCCCGACGCGCCGAAGATCGTCGTCGGCGCCCACTACGACAGCCAGCTCGAAAGTCCCGGCGCCGCCGACAACGCCACCGGCCTCGCCGCCCTCCTGGCGATGGCGCGAGCCTGGGCCGGATCGCGACCGCGCCGGACCATCGCCCTGGTCGCCTTCGGCGTCGAGGAGACCGGCAGCTGGGGCGCCGCCGACTACGTCGGACGCCACGCCGGAGAGGGGATCGGCGCGATGGTCAACCTCGACGCCCTCGGCCCGCCCCTCGACGCGACCCGCACGATCGTCGCCGACCCTCGCCTCGCGGCCATCGCCGCGGAATCGGCCCGGTCCACCGGCTGGGAGGTCGAGCAGCAGCTCGACGCCCGAGACTTCCCCTTCGCCGACCACGCCCCCTTCGTCGCCGCCGACATCCCCGCCGTCTGGATCTGGCGCTACCCGCCCCCGCATCCCTACTACCACTCGAGCGGCGACACCCCCCGCTGGGTCAACTTCACCCTCCTTGCGGAGGATGCCCAGGCAAGCGCCGCGACGGCGTGGCGATTGGCGAACGCATAACGACGGCGGGGCCGCGGCAAAGGACCCGAGGCGGTGCCGGCGGGCGCGGCCGCCCCCGGCCTGCGTCAGCTCCCGCCGAAGAGCGGGGGGCGGGTGGTGGACAGGTCGACGTCGACGACCTTCGGGGCGCTGTACTCGAGCAGGGTCTCGGCGGAGAGCTCGCGGCCGAAGCCGGAGTCCTTGACGCCGCCCATCGGCATGCCGACCGGGAGGTCGAACCACTTGTTGATCCAGATGATCCCCGAGTCGAGGTCGCGGGCGACGGTGTGGGCGCGGGCGAGGTCTGAGGTCCAGACGCCGGCGGCGAGGCCGTAGCGGGTGGCGTTGGCGCGGGCGACCGCGTCGTCTACCTCGTCGAAGCGCTCGATCACGGTGACCGGACCGAACACCTCCTCCGAAGAAGCGCTGGTCATGCCGCGCTCGTCGCCGAGGACGGTCGGGGCGTAGAAGAAGCCGCCGGTGAGATCGCCGCCGAGGTCGAGGCGCTCGCCGCCGAGCGCCACCGCGGCGCCCTCCTCGCGCGCCCGGTCGACGCAGCCCGCCACCCGGTCGCGCTGGGCGGCCGAGACGAGCGGGCCGAACTCGGTGCTCGGGTCGAGGGCGTCGCCGACGCGGATCTTCTCCGCCGTCGCCAGGAACGTCTCGCGGAACCGCTCGTGGACGCCGGACTGGACGAGGAGCCGCGAGGCGGCCACGCAGACCTCGCCGTTGGCCATGTAGATGCCGGTCAGCGCGTCGGCCGCGGCGGCCTCGACGTCGGCGTCGTCGCAGACGATCATCGCCCCCTTGCCGCCGAGCTCCATCAGGCACGGGGTGAGCGCCTGTCCCGCCGCCGACATGATCGCCCGGGCGGTCGCGGTGCCGCCGGTGAAGGTGATCTTGGCGACGTCCGGGTGGGCGACCAGGGCGGCGCCGACCTCCGGGCCGAAGCCGGTCACCACGTTGAGGACACCGGGGGGGAGGATCTCCTGCGCCATCCGGACGAACTCGATCACGCTGGCCGAGGCGAACTCCGACGGCTTGACGACCACCGTGTTGCCTGCCGCCAGGGCCGGCGCGATCTTGTTCGCCAACGTGATGATCGGCGAGTTCCAGGGGATCAGCGCGGCGATCACGCCGAGCGGCTCGCGCGTCGTGTAGATAAGGCTGTCGGCCCGCTCGACCGGGATCTGCTGACCGTGGTGGGCGCGCGTGACGCCGGAGAAGAAGCGGAGGATCCCGGCACAGGTCGGCACATCGGCGACCAGCGCCTCGCGGATCGGCCGCCCGTTCTCGGTCGCCAGCAGTCGCGCCCAGCGCTCCGGCTCGGCCTCGAGCGCGTCCGCGAGCCGCCACAAGAGCGCCTGGCGCTCCTCGCCGGAGGTTCGTCCCCAGCTCTTCCCGGCGGCGCGCGCGGCGGCGACGGCGGCGTTCACGTCGGCCTCGCCGGCCTGCGGGATGGTCGCCCAGCTCTGCCCGCTGGACGGGTCGATCGCGTCGAAGCCCGCGGCCGCGGGGATCGCCTCGCCGCCGATCACCAGCTCGTATGGAGCGGCGGGGACGAAGGGCTCGCGGGTCCCGGTCGGCGCGTCGGTCTGGTTGGTGCTGGGCATGCTCGGATCCTCCTGGTGGGGTTCGTTCAGATTGTCATGGCGACGCGCTCGGCTTCCTCGATCGCCGCCGCCGTGGGGCGCGGCGCGAAGGCATCGCCGATCGTGATCAGCTCGGGTACGGAGTCGGCGAGCTCGGTGGCGAGGCCGTCGCGGGAGCGGCGGCGCAGGGCGAGGACGACCGTGTCGACGTCGGCGACGCGTTCGGACGGCCCGCCCCAGAGATCGACGACCTCCACCCCGCCCTCGGAGACGGCGGCCACAGCACGTCCGCCGGCGAGCTCGACGCCGAGCGCGCGCAGGCGCGTCAGCAGGTGGGGGCGCTCGAGGTGGAACGCGGGTTCGGCGCCGATCTCGTCGCGCGCGGTGAGGAAGCGCACCGTCGCGCCCGCCGACGCGAGCGCCTCGGCGAGCCCGAGCGGCGCGTAGGCGCCGGTGTCGTCGGCGACGAGCACGGAGGCGCCGAGCCGCGCGGGTTCGACGCGCGCCGCCTCGATCGCCGCGTCGAGCCCGAGCAGGCGCGGGGTGTGGAGGGAAACTCGGTCGATGTCCGAGCGAGGCTCCACAGCGCCGGCGATGCCCTGGGGGACGGCGGCGCTCGCGCCGGTCGACTCCCACTCGGCGCCGGTGGCGAGGACGACGAGGTCCGGGGACTCGGCGTCGACGAGGGCGCGGTCGACCTCGGTGCCGAGGCGAAGGGCGGCGCCGGCGCGGGCGAGCTCGGCGAGGAGATCCTCGACCGCGCGTCCCCAGCCCTCGCGGGTCGGCAGCGAGGCGAGGTAGGCGAGGTGGCCGCCGGCGCGGTCGGCGCGGTCGTAGACGGTGACCGCGTGGCCGCGGGCGGCGAGCACGGCGCCCGCGCGCAGCCCCGCCGGTCCGGCGCCGGCGACGAGCACGCGCCGGGGCCCGGAGGCCGCGGCCGCGGCCGGGTCGCGCGGCCAACCCTCCAGCTCGCGGCCGGTCGCGGGCGAGAGCACGCAGGCCACCGGCTCGCCCGCCTTGGCGCGACCGACGCAGACGTTGGCGCCCGCGCAGCGGCGGATCTCCTCGGTGCGGCCCTCGCGCGCCTTCCTCACCAGATGGGGATCGGCAAGGTGGGCGCGGGACATCGCCACCATGTCGACGGCGCCGTCACGCACCGCCGCTGCGGCCATGTGGGGGGCGACGACGCGACCCGCGGCGAAGACCTTGGCGCGGCCCGCGACGACCTCCCGTGCCCGGCGGGCGAAGTCGAGCGAGAACCCCTCCGGCACCGCCATCGGGGCGATCGTGAAGTGGACCGAGTGAGGCGCGCCGATCGAGAGGTCGAAGTAGTCGAAGACCGCCGCCGCGCAGAGGACCTCCAGTTGGGCCAGGGTGTCCTCCTCGGTGATCCCGTCCTCGCCGATCATCTCGTCGTAGGTGAGCGCGAGGCCGAGCGGGAAGTCGGGGCCGATCTCGGCGCGGACCGCGCGGCCGACCTCGAGCGCGAAGCGACAACGGTTCTCGACCGACCCGCCGTACTCGTCCTCCCGCCGGTTGTAATAGGGGCTGAGGAACTGGCAGACCAGCCAACCGTGCGCGCCGTGGATCTCGACCCCGTCGAGCCCGCCTTCCTTGACGTGGCGGGCCGAGCGGGCGAAGTCGGCGGCGATCGCCTCGATCTCGCCGACGCCGAGCGGTCGCGGCGTCTCCCCGCCGGGCGCGCCGATCGCCGAGGGTCCCCGCACCGGGCCCCAACCGGAAAGGCCGGCCGTCGACGAACCCAAGGCCCCGCCGCAGAAGAGCTGCGCGAAGAAGCGTGACTCGTACGGCGCGAGCCGCTCGGCCAGCGCCGCGAAGCGCTCCACCTGACCCTCTTCGTAGGCGAGGATCTCGCCCGCGAAGGGGCTCGGGCTGAGTGGCGACGCGGTCAGCTGCTCGCTGAACATCAGCCCCACCCCACCCCGCGCCCGCTCCTCGTAGATCGCCAGATGGCGGTCGGAGATGAACCCGCCGTCGCCGTACTGCAGGGTCATCGCCGAGGTCATCACCCGGTTCGGGATCTCCGTCCCGGCGAGGACGAGCGGCTGGAACAGCGGGCTGAGGTCGGTGGCGGCCACGCCGGCTCCTCGTCAGCGCTTCAGCTGGAAGCCGACCGCTTCGCGGTCCCAGTCGCCCTCGAGCACCCCGGCGTCGCGCAGCACCGACTTGCGGACCTTGCCGTTGGCGGTCTGCGGCAGCTCCTCGACGAGCCGCACGAAGCGCGGGATCGCGAAGTAGGCGAGACGCGGCTCGCAGTGGCGCATCAGCTCCTCCGGCGAGAGCGTCTCCCCCTCCTCGAGGACGATCGCCACGGCGACCTCGTCCTCGGCCATCTCCGAGGCGACCGGGAAGGCGGCCGCGGTGCTCACCGCGGGATGGCTGAGGATCGCCTGCTCGACCTCGAAGGAGGAGATGTTCTCGCCGCGCCGGCGGATCGTGTCCTTGATCCGGTCGACGAAGCGGAACCAGCCATCGGGTTCGCGGACGACCCGGTCGCCGGTATGGAACCAGAGGTTCCGCCACGCCTCGACCGTCTTCTCCGGCATCGCGAAATAACCGGTCGCGAAGGCGAACGGGTGGTTGCTGCGCAGGAGCAGCTCGCCGTCGGTGCCGTCGGGCAGCTCGCGGTCGAGGTCGTCGGCGACGATCGCGTCGAACCCTTCCCGCACCGGCCCCATGAAGCCGGGACGCTGGTGGTCCATGTCACCGAACAGCACGCCGTTGGTCTCGGTCGAGCCGTAGCCGTCGAGGATCTTCATGCCGAAGCGCTCGCGGAAGCGGTCGAAGAGGTCCGGCGGCGTCGCCGGCGCCAGCGCCACCCGCACCTTGTGGGCACGGTCCTCGGGACCCTCGGGCCGCGACATCAGGATGTTGACCATCGCGCCGAGGACGTAGGTGACGGTCGCCTCCGCCTCCGCCAGTCGGGTCCAGAACCGGGATGCGGAGAAGCGCGGCCCGAGGTGGAAGGTCGCCCCCGAGACCAGCGCCTGGACGAAGGCGTTCAGGGCGTTGGTGTGGAAGAGCGGCAACGAGGTGTAGAGGACGTCCTCCTCGGTGAGATCGAACACCTCGCCCATCAGGATGCCCCACCAGTAGAACTGGGCGTGCGGGCACTGGACGCCCTTGGCCGGGCCGGTCGTGCCGGACGTGTAGAGGATCGCGGCGGTGTCGCCGGGTCCGACCGGTGCCGCCTCGACCGGCGCGCCGGGGGCGGGCGGCTCGACCACCTCGTATCCGGACGGCGCGTCGTCGGGGACGCCGTCGAGGGCCCAGACGACCTGCAGCGAGTCGGGCTTCTCGACCACGCCGAGCAGCTCGACCAACCCTGAGTCCATCGCCAGCACGCCGGCGCCGGAGTTGACCAGCTGGTGGCGCAGCTGGTCCCCGCGCAGGGCCGTGTTCAGCGGCACCGCCACGGCGCCGAGCCAGGCGCAGCCGAGCATCAGGTCGAGCAGCTCGATCCGGTTCTCGCACATCATCGCGACCCGGTCGCCGCGGCCGATCCCGGCCTCCGAGAGCGTCCCCGCCGCCGCCGCAACCGCGTCACGGACGCCGACGAAGGAACGGTCGAGCGAGTCGAAGCGCAGCAGCGACTTCTCGCCGAAGCGCTCCGCCCCGAGCTCCAGCAGCCCGGGCAAGGTCTGCTTCTCCAGCTCGAGGCCGCGCAGCGGCGCGGGTTCGAACGAACCGCTCACGCGTCACCCCACATCTTCGGGCGCTCGGTGTCGATCCGCATCGAGATCGCCTTCGGCTCGCTGTACTCGAGCAGCGTCTCGGCGCAGAGCTCGCGCCCGTAGCCGGACTGCTTGACCCCGCCGAGCGGCTGCCCGAACGGCTGCTGGAACCAGGTGTTGACCCAGACGCAGCCCGCCTCGAGCCGGTCGGCGAAGCGATGGGCGGCGGAGAGGTCCGAGGTCCAGACCCCGGCCGCCAGGCCGTAGACGCTGTCGTTGGCGCGGGCGATCACGTCGTCCTCGTCGCGCCAGCTCTGGGCGACGACGACCGGGCCGAAGATCTCCTCGCGCGCCGCGGTCGAGGCCCCGCGCGGGTCGTCGATCAGCGCCGGGTCGACGAAATACCCGCCCGCGAGCGCCCCCTCCATCTCTCGCGCCGAGCCGCCGGTGAGCACTTCGACGCCCTCCGAGCGCGCCTTCTCGACGTAACCGAGGACGCGTTCGCGGTGCGGCGCCGAGACCAGCGGGCCGACCTGGGTCTCGTGACTGACCGCGTCGCCGATCCGCACCGACTGGAAGGCCGCCGCCATCCGCTCGAGGAACTCCCCCCGCACGTCCTCGTGGACGAAGAGCCGCGAGGCGGCGACGCAGACCTCGCCGTTCTGCAACAGGATGCCTTTCAGCGCGTCCTCGACCGCGGCGTCGAGATCGGCGTCGGGGCAGATGACGAAGGCGCTCTTGCCGCCCAGCTCGAAGATCGCCGGAGTGAGGTTCTCGGCCGCCGCGCGGGCGATGTGCTTCGCCGTCGCGGCGCCGCCGGTGAAGGTGATCTTGGCGATGCCCGGGTGGGCGACCAGCGCCGCCCCGGCCTCCGGCCCGAGCCCGGCGACGACGTTGACGACTCCCGCCGGGAGCAGCGGATCGCAGATGCGAGCGAACTCGACCACGCTCGGCGCGGCGAACTCGGACGGCTTCAGGACCACCGTGTTGCCGGTCGCGAGGGCGGGCCCGACCTTCAGCGCCGCCGAGATCACCGGCGAGTTCCAGGGGATCAGCGCCGCGATCACGCCGAGCGGTTCGCGCACGGTCGAGACCCGCATCGCGCGGTCTTCGGGCGGCAGCGTTTCCCCGTGCAGACCGCGCACCAGCCCCGCGTAGTAGCGCAGGACGCCGGCCGCGATCGGGATGTCGGCCATCACCGCCTCGCGGACCGGCCGGCCGTTCTCGGTCGCCAGCAGCTCCGCCAGCCGCGGCGCCGCCTCGATCGCGTCGGCCATCGCCAGGAGGATCCGCTGGCGTTCTTCCAGGGTCGAGCGGCGCCAGCCGGTGAAGGCCTGGGCAGCCGCGCCGACCGCGCCGTCGACCTGGGCCGCGGAGGCCTCGGCGACCGTCGCCCACTGCTCGCCGGTGCTCGGGTCGAGCGCCGCGAAATCGGCGTCGCCGGCGATCTCCTCGCCGCCGACGAAGAGCCCGTAGGGCCCCGCCGGTTCGTAGGCGTCCCTCTTCAAGGTGTCACTCATGGGTCAGTCCTCCTCCTCTTGGGCAAACGCGCCGACCACCGCGGCGAAGCGATCGGCCTCGTCCTGGTGCGCGGCGTGGGCGCTGTTCTCGAAAATCTCGTAACGGCCGTGCTTGGCGGTGTCGGCGATCCATTCCGCCAAGGCTTCCGGGTAGTAGGGGTCGAGCCCGCCGTAGATCGCGAGCACGGGGATGTCCAGATCGGCCAGCGCCCCCCGGTGGTCCAATTGCGTCTGCGCGCGGACGATCCGCATCGCCATCTCCAGCGGCGTCTGCATCGCGACCTGGAAGCTGAGCCGGGAGAAGGCGCCGTCGGGGTCCTTCATCGACTCGCGGACGAAGTCGAGCTCGGCCTGCGGCCAGCCGGCGGCGAGACCGTCGAGGTACCCGTCGAGCTGGTCGGAGCGGACGCCGAAGGGGAAGTCGTCGGAGGCGCGGAGGACGATCGGGCCGTTGATCAGGACGAGCCGCGCGGCGCGCGCGCCGCCGCGGGAGAGGTACTGGAGGCTGATCGAGCAGCCCATCGACCAGCCGACCAGCGTGGCGTCCTCGACCCCCAGCTCGCTCAGCACGAACTCAAGGTCGTCGGCGAGCACGTCGAAGTCGTAGGCGCCGGAGGGCTTGTCTGATTCCCCCATGCCGCGGTTGTCGAAGGCGATCACGCGGAACTTCTCCGCGAGGCGCATCACCGCCGGATCCCAGAGCCGGTGCGAGCCCTTCCAGCCGTGCACGAGGACGATCGTCCGCTCGCCCTCGCCGCGGTCGGTGTACCTGAGGCGGACCCCGTCGGGCCTGGTCAAGAAGCTCATATCTCGTTGCTCATTCCGGGTCTCCGGGCGGGTATCCCCAGGGAGCCACGCGTTCGATCTCGGCGGCGAGGCGGAAGGCGGTGAGGTCGTCGCTGGGCGGGCCGGCGACCTGGACCCCGGTCGGCGTCCCCGATGGCGCGAGCCCGGACGGGACGCTCAGCACGGGGCAGCAGGAGGCGACGTTGAAGATCGGGGTCAGCGCCGCATCGCAGAAGTGGTCGAGCGGGGCGCCGTCGACGCACAGCGGCCGCGTCACGTAATCCTCGCCCGCGTCCATCGCCGCGACCCCCATGGTCGGGACGAGGATGGCGTCGTAGCTGTCGAAGAGCGCGAAGACGCCGTTGCGGAGGCGGTTTTCGACCGCGACCCGACGCTCGATCGGGATCGACGCGGCGGCCGCGAGCGCGCGCTCGAAGCAGGCGACCGCGTAGGGCGAGAGGGTCCCGGGACGCGAGGCCTCGCGCTCCAACGCCGCCTTGGCCCGGGTCATATCGCCGTGGCCCCACATCGCCTCATCGATCTCCTCGAGCCGCCAGTCGAGCCGCACCTCGCGGACCTCGACCCCGGCGTCGGCCAGTGCCGCCGCGACCACCTCGGCGTTGGCGGCGACCGCGGCCTCCACCGGCAGGTCGCCGGGACGGGAGGCGAAGGCGACGCGCATGCCGGCCGCCGGCTCGAAGCCGGCGGGCAACGCGGGCGCGGCGGGAAGCGAGCAGCGGTCGCCGGGATGCGGCCCGGCCATCGCGTTCGCCATCGAGGCGACGTCGGCGACGGTGCGCGCGAGCGCGCCGGCGTGCTGCCAGGTCTCGAAGTTGGCGGGCGGCTCCAGCGGCACCCGGCCGTGCGGCGGCTTGTAGCCGACCACGCCCGCGAGGGCCGCGGGCGCCCGGACCGATCCGCCGATGTCGGTGCCGGTGGCGAGCGTCGCGGTGCCGGCGGCGAGCGCCGCCGCCGAGCCGCCGGAGGAGCCGCCGACGCCCTTGGTGGGATCCCAGGGATTGCGGGTCACCCCCCAGCGCGAGGCGTGGGACATCGGCATGCAACAAAGCTCTGAGGTGGTGGTGCGGGCGTGGACGATGGCGCCCGCGTCGCGCAGGCGCTGCAGCGCCCACGAGGTCTCGGCGGCCGGACCGGGATCCAGCGGCTCGCGCAACCCCTCGCTGACCCGGTGCCCGGCGAGCGCCTGGGCCTCCTTGGCCGCCACCGGCAGCCCCTCGAGCGGCCGCGCGGTACCCGCCGCCCAGCGGCGCTCGGACTCGCGCGCCGCGGCGCGCGCTTCCTCGTACAAAGTCTCGGCGAAGGCGTTGACGGTCGGCTCGACCACTGCCGCCCGCTCGATCAACGCCTCGAGCAGCTCGACCGGAGAGAGCGCGCGCGCCGCGAAGGCGCGCAACGCCTCCCTGCCCCCGAGGTAGGCCAGATCCGCGCTGCGGGGAGAGCTCACGCTGCCGGCGACTGCTGTCTCGGGTGCCATCGAATCTGAGAGGGGAAGAGCGCGGGGCGACGCTCGGCGCCGCCCCGCGTCCGGTGCTCAGCCCTTGGCGATGGTCACTTCGCCTTTGACTTCTTTGACCGGGATTTTTTCCAGGGTGTATTCCCGTTCGTTGTTGGGGACGAATTCGCCCATGGTTTCCTTGCTGACCAGGATCGATTCGACGATCAGGCCTTTGGATTCTTCGCCTTCCAGAGCAGAGTTCATCTCCTTGATGGCGGCGAAGCCGCTGGCGAGGTTGTCCGGGTCCCAGGTCCAGGACAGGCGGCCTTCTTCGACCGCTTCGATCGCGTCCTGATCACCGTTGGAGCCGACGACGATCACGCCTTCGGGTTCTTCGGTCGTGGCGATCTTCTTGCCGCCGGCCAGGAGGGCCGCCGACACGCCCATCGCGGATTCGTCGTTGTAGTCCCAGACCGCTTCGACTTCGGGGTATTTGGTCAGGAGCGGTTCAAAGACTTTCTGCGAGCCCGACGCGTTGTCGGCTTCGTTGTTGGTCACGTTGATGATGTCGAGACCGGCTTTTTCGGCTTCCTGTTTGAAGCAGTCGCCGAGCGCTTTGGTCGATTCCGCGACTTCGAGGCCGATCATGATCGTCTTCGCGTGCGGCTTCATTTTCGCGATCATTTCGGCCGACCGCTGCTGCGGGCCGCCCGGTTCGCACAGCTGCACTTCCCACCAGACGGAGGAGGTGACGCCGGTGCCCTGCGAGTTCATGCCGATCACCGGGATGTTCTTCTTCTGGGCCTTTTCGTAGGCGCCCGCGACCGCGTTCGGGTCGAGGGTCCAGGAGCTGATCGCCGCGGCGCCCTGATTCACGGCCGCTTCGACGTTCGACACCTGCTTTTCGGCCGACAGGGCCGAGTCGAGCACGCTCTCCGACCAGCCGAGTTCCTTCGCGCCCTGTTCGAGGCCTTCGTTGATCTGCTGCTGGCCGGGCTGGGCCGCAACCGGGCTGATGTAAAAGACCTTCTTGCCGCCGCCGCTCGATTCTTCGGCGCCGCCTTCCGCTTCTTCGGCGGGGGCTTCGGTTTCCGCGGCTTCGGTGCCTTCCGAGCTGGAGCTCGAACCGCCGCCACCACAGCCTGCGATCACCAGGACCAGCAGCAACAACGCCGCGGGCAAGGCCATCCAACGTCTCATTGAGTTCCCTTTCATCGAACTGCCTGACACATTCCCTCTTCCAACCTCCGCCCTTGGCTGTGGCGGTCGTAAGAAGCTCTGTCGGGGCGGGCGCGGTTCACGTCGCCCCCAAGATGCGGTCCGCCGTGCGCTCGGCGAGAACCATGATCGACACCATCGGGTTCACCCCGGTCGCGGTCGGGAAGGCGCTCGCGTCGCCGACCCAGACTCCGCGCGTGTCGTGCAGCTCGCCGCGGCCGTCGGCGACGGCGTCCTCCGGCGAGGAGCCCATCCGGCAGGAGCCCATCTGATGGGCGGAGTACGCGGTGTACTCCTCCGGCGCGGCCGCCTCGAGCTGCTCGATGTAGGCGTCGAAGTCCTCGCCGCGACGCCAGTGGTGGGGGGACCAGTGGAAGGTGAAGATCTCCGCCGCCCCCGCCGCGTGGTGCACGCGCGCGAGCTCGGTGTGAGCGCGGATCGCGACCTGCCGGTCGTAGTCGTCGTCGGTCATGCTCCAGCGCACCAGCGCCTTGCCGTCCTCGCCCAGCACCACCTGGCCGGAGCCGTGGTCGTGGGTGATCGAGTGCCAGCTCGCCATCGACGGGAACTTGAGGAAGTGCCGGCGCATCTCCTCGCCGTCGATCCAGGGCGACTGCCCGGCCCAGGTCGCCGGGCTGAGGCCGAGCGGCGAGATGTAGAAACCGGACTCGCCGAGACAGTGCTGGAAGTCGAACGACATCACCGTGATCAGCTGGCCGTTCCACGCTTCGACCGGCTCGTCGTAGACGCCGGTGATCATGTAGCTCGGGTGGACGCGGAGGTTCTTGCCGACCGCCGGGCCACCGATCTCCGAGCGCAGCAGGAGGGCGGGCGACTCGATGCCGCCGCAGGCGACGACGACGGTCGGGGCCGCGACCGTGACCTCGGTCTCCCCCACCCGCGCCTTGACGCCGGTGGCGGCGCCGTCCTCGGCGGTGATCTTCTCGACGAAGCAGTCGACGAGGAAGCGAGCGCCCGCGTCGACGGCGTCCTGAAGGTAGGTCTTCAGCACCGAGCGCTTGCACCCCTGCTGACAGCCGGCGTTGCAGTAACCGCAGTAGGTCGGGTCGTCGAAGAGCTCGGCGTTGCGGGGGATGCGATGGTGCTCGAGGCCCGCCGCGTTCAGCCCCTCGATCAGCACCTCGGCGTTGCGGTTGTAGACAGTCGCCTCGCTGTTGGCGCCCAGCGCGGTCCACACCGTGTCGAAGTAACGGTCCCACTCCTCGCCGTCGACGCCCTCGAGGCCGGCCGCGGCCCAGTCGGCGCGGACGTCGTCGGGGAGCGGGCGGCAGGCCATCGAGTTGATCACGGTGCCGCCGCCGAGGGTCGAGCCGGCAAGCAGGCCGAGCTCCCCGCCCTCCGACCAGCCGAGCCCGCCGCCGAGGAACATCTGCCCGGCGCCCTCGGCCTCGAGCTGGCGGAAGTCGGACTCGTTCTTGTAGGAGCCCATCTCCAGCACCAGGACCGACTTGCCCGCCTCGGCGCAACGTGCAGCGATGACCGCGCCGCCGGCGCCGGAGCCGACGATGCAGACGTCCGCGGTCAGCGTCGCCTCGGCGCCGGAGACCTTCTCCAGCGGGATCGTCTTCGGCGCCTGGGCAGGGGTCGGCGGGACCGAGATCGGCCCCGGATAGGAGATCTCGTCCCACACCGGGTTGCGACCGTTCTCGTCGAAGGAGCCGAAGAGGTCGCCGAAGACCATCGTCTTCAACTGCTTCAGGGCGAAGCGGCACGCCGGGTCGGCCGCCGCCTCGTGCAGCAGCTCGACCCGGCGCTCCGGGGTGGCGTCGGAGAAATCCGTCTCGGCGAGATGGCCGAGGAGCGAATCGACCGCGGCGGCGACGTGCGGAGGCAGGCCCGCCGCGATCGCGTCGCCGATGCGCCCGGCGATGCCGAGCTCGCTCGCGCTCTGGTTCCAGGCGCCGCCGCCACCGTCGCCGCGAGCGGGCAGCAGCGTGTCGCAGACCGCCTCGAGCAAGGTCAACCGACCGGCCCTTCGCTCACGGCCGCGCTGGCGCCGCGGGTCCGCCGCATCGACCAGCCCCGTTCGCGCAGGACGCCGAGGCCGACGGCGATGATCAGGATCGAGCCGGAGACGATCCCCTGCCAGAAGCTGGAGACGTTGGAGAGCGTCAGGCCGTTCTCGACCACGCCGAGGAAGACGACGCCGATCGCGGTGCCGAGGATGCCGCCGACGCCGCCGGTGAAGCTGGTGCCGCCGATCAGCACCGCGGCGAGGACGGTCAGCAGCAGGTTCGGGTCGGGGGTCGGGGCGCCCGCGGTGAGACGGCCGACCGAGACCAGGCAGGCGAGGCCGCCGGCGAGGCCGGCCAGCGTGTAGACGAGGATCAGGACGCGGCTGACGTTGATGCCGCTGAGCCGCGCCGCGTCCTCGTTGGACCCGATCGCGAAGAGCGATCGGCCGAAGGTCGTGTAGCGGAGGATCCCGCCCGCCAACAGGATCAGGACCAGGTCGAAGATCAGGAGCAACGGGATCGGGCCGATCGAGTTGGTGACCAGGTCATGGATCGGGGCAAACGCCTTGGCGGAGAAGATCGAGACCGTCTGGCCTTCCTGGACGACGAGCGCAAAGCTCTGCCAGATCGAGAGCGCGCCGAGGGTGACCGCGAGGAAGGAGATTCTCCCCTTGGCGATCAGGAAGCCGTTGCAGAATCCCGCCGCCGAGCCGAAGGCGAGTGCGAGCACGACCGCCGGCACGAGCGCCCATCCCGATTTGAAGGCGATCGCCAGCATCATCGAGCAGGCGGTCATCACCGATGCGGTCGAGAGGTCGATCCCGGCGGTGATGACGACGAAGGTGGCGCCGAGCGCGAGCACCAGGATCACCGAGTTCGCCCCGATGATGTTTTCCATGTTCGCCCAGGTCAGGAAGGAGCTCTGGGTGACCGTGAGGACCGCCGAGACGACCACCAAGGCGACGATCACCCCCGCGTAGCGCCCGAGGGAGAGCATCTCCAGCGAGACCAGCGGCGATCGGTGGGCCTCCTCGGTGGGCGCCGCCACGGCGCCGGGGGTCTCGTCCGTGCTGCTCATCTCACTCACCTTCCGTTTCGTTGGGCTCGGATGCTGCGGGCGGGTGGCCGGCCTCGGCGTGGGCACCGGTGACGGCGACGTGGGCTACGGCTTCCTCCTCCATCTGCTCACGCGAGAACTCGCCCCTGATCTCGCCGCCGAAGAAGACGACGATGCGGTCGGCGAGCCCGAGCAGCTCAGGCAGCTCGGAGGAGATCAGGACGATGCCCGCCCCCTCTTCGGCCGCGGACTGAAGCAGGTCGTAGATTTCGGACTTGGCGCCGACGTCGACGCCGCGGGTCGGCTCGGAGAGGACGAGGACGTCGACGTCGAGCTCGAAGGTCCGGCCCAGGACCACCTTCTGTTGGTTGCCGCCCGACAGCGTGGTGATCGCGCTCGACGACGAGGCGGTGACGACGTTGTAGCGCTTGATCGACTGGGAGACGTCGCGGCGCTCTTTCTGCAGTTTCAGGATCCCCTTGTTGGAGATGCGGTTGATCCAGGGGAGGCTGAAATTCTCGGCGACCGAGCGGTTGGGGAGGAGCGCCGAGCGCTTGCGGTCGTCGGGGACGAAGCCGATGCCGCTCGCGATCGCCCGCCGCGGATCGCCGAGCCTCACCTCCTTGCCGTCCACCTTGACGGTGCCCTCGGTGCGGACCGCCCCGCCGAGCGCCAGGCCGAGCTCGGCCTTGCCCGATCCGACGAGGCCGGCGACGCCGACGATTTCGCCGCGGTTCACCTTCAGCTCGGTCGGCCGCAGGACGCCGTCCTCGGAGGCGAGCCCGTCGAGCTCGAGCACGCACCCTCCCCGCTTGATCTCGCGCTTGTTGTAGTAGTCGTCGAGCTCGCGGCCGACCATCATCGCGACGAGCTTGCGTTCGGTCGTCTCGGGAAGTGGCGCGTTGCCGACGAGGTGGCCGTCGCGCAGCACGGTCGCGGTCGAGCAGACCGCGTAGAGCTCGGCCATGCGGTGGGTGATCATCAACACGGCCACCCCTTTGTCGCGGTGCTCTTCGACCAGCTGCAGGAGCCTGCGCGTGGCGGACTCCGACAGCGAGGAGGTCGCCTCGTCGAGGATCAGCAGCTTGGCCTCGCTCGAGAACGCGCGCGCGATCTCCACCATCTGCTGGAGCTCGACGTTCAGATCGCCGACGATCGCGGTCGGCGAGACGTCGACCCCGATCTTCTCCAGCACCTCGCGGCCGGCGCTGCGCAACCGGCGCCAGTCGACGCGGCCACCTCTGGTCGGCAGCCGGCCGAGGAAGATGTTCTCGGCGACGGTGAGGGTCGGCGCCAACGTCAGCTCCTGGCTGATGTTGACGATGCCGAGGTCGAGGCCCTGTTTCGGGTTGGCGATCGTGACCGGCTCGCCTTCGAAGTAGATCTCCCCCGCGGCGGGCTTCGCCGAGCCGTTGATCACCTTGGCGAGGGTCGACTTGCCGGAGCCGTTCTCGCCGGTCAGCGCGTGCACCTCCCCGGCCTGGATCGAGAAGTCGACGCCGTCCAGCGCGACGACTCCCGGATAGAGCACGGTGGCACCGCGGACCTCGACCAGCGGCTTCATGTCTTCCTCACCAACAGCCTTCAATTCCCTTCGATCCCTTTCCCAGAGGGGGTGTTCATTTCGGGAGCATACTCGACTGATCACCCCCCTGTACTGTCGAATGTCTAAACTTGTTTAGACGCTTGTATAAATTGCCACCGTCCATCGTTCACCTATGGAAGCCAGGAACGAAGGTCGATTCCGCTCCATTACTCAATGTGGCACCACGCTGCGGTGTAGAGCGATAGGTGGATGCCCTCGCTTTTAGGCAACCGGCCCGAGCGGCCGTTTGTCCACCCGCAGCTGCAGCACGTCGAAGCGGTTGTAGTGACCGACGATGTCGTGGAAGAGTCGGCCTTCGACCGTGGCGTCGGGGTCGCAGTCGGAGTAGACGATGCCTTCCTCGTCCTTGAGCGAGTCGATCCAGCTGCCGTCCGGCCCGATCGTCCCGGAGATGCAGTTCCAGGCGTCCGGATCGAATTCGGTCCCGATCGCCTCGCAGATCGCCGGCGTCCCGAATTCCTGGGCGACGACGTTGTAGAGCCGGCCCTCGTAGGCATGGGCGGCCGCGGGCAGGTAGACGTCGTTGGTGTTCGTGTGGTGGCCGCCGAGCGGCGCGCAGGAGGGGAAGTTGGCGACGTGCACGCGCTCGCCGTCGGCGAGCAGCGCGTACCGCGCGAGCGTGTTGACGTTCTCGCCGCAGTTGAGGGTGCCGAGGCGACCCTGCGGGGTCTCGAAGGTCCCCAGCGTCGAGCCGTCGCCGCCGGTCCACACCACCCGCTCGGTCCAGGTCGGGACGAGCTTGCGGTGCTTGCCGAGGTAGCCCTCCGGGCCGAGCACGACATTGGTGTTGTAGAGCGTGCCGATCGTCCCCGGCTCGCGCTCGGTCACGCCGACCACGGCGGTGACGCCGGCGTCGACCGCGGCGGCGGCCAAGGCGTCGATCTCGGGCCCGGGGATCTCCACCGCCTCGTCGTGCAGGCGCCGGTGGAGCGGCGCGGCGTCGGGCATCGCCATCGTGAAGAGCCAATAGGGGAAGCTGGGGATGAAGCTCTCCGGCAGGGCGACGATGTCGGCGCCGCCGCGGCCCGCCTCGCGGATCAGCTCGCAGGCGCGCTCCGTGCTCCCGCCGCGGTCGAGCCAGACCGAGGCGGCCTGCACGGCGGCGGTGCGGAAGGTCTTGCTCATCCCTCCGCCGGTGCCGGGGCGAAGCCGGCGAAGAGGTCGTCGCGCATGTCGTCGCCGAGGTGGTTCCAGACCAGCCGCGCCTCCTCGATCAGGCCGAGGTCGAAGTCGGCGACCGCGATCCCCTCCTCCCAGTCGGGGACGGAGGCGAGCGTGCGGCCCATCGGGTCGATCAGATAGCTACCGCCGCTGTGGCTCCAGCGCGGGCCGTCGCCCTCCCCGCTCGGCTCGACCTCGGTGGTCTGGCTGGCGATCACGACGAAGGTGCCGGTGTCGAGCGCGTGGGTGACGCCGAGGGCCTCGTGCTGCTCGAGCGGCCGGCGCTCCGACGCCATCTCGCGTGGCGACGGGCCGGTCCAGAGGGCGCAGTGGATCTCCTCGCCGAGGCGACCGAGGGCGCGGCGGAAGAGCGGCTGCAGGTTCTCGAAGCAGATGCAGACGCCGATGTTGGCCTGCGGCGCCTCGAAGGTGCGGATGTCCTCGGCGGTGCCGCGGTCGAAGATGAGCCGCTCGTGCATCACCCCGACGAGCTTGCGGTGCTTGCCCAGGTAATTGCCCTCCTCGTCGACCACGACCCCGGTGTTCCAGAGGCGGCCGCGGACCTTCGGGTCCTTCTCGGAGACGCCGACGACGAGCGTCGCGCCGACCGCGCGGGCGATCTCTCCGAGTTGGTCGGTGAACGGGCCGGGGATGACCTGCGAGCCCTCGACGTAGGCGCGGTGGTAGCGCACCGCCTCCTCCCAGGCTTCCGTCCCCGCGGCGGTCGGCGGAAACGGATCGGGGACGAAACGAGGGTAGCCGGGGACGAGGAGCTCGGGGAAGACGATGATCTCGGCTCCCTCGGCAGCCGCCTTGCGGGCCCACTCCTCGATCCGCCGCATCCCAGCCTCCGGGTCGAGGTGGCTCGCCTCCAGCTGGACTGCGGCTACGCGCGGCATCGGTTCGCCGACCCTAGACGATTCACCGACCTCATGTGCAGATTATTTTCGTCGACCTCTCAGCGGTGCGGCAGGTACTCGCTCGGCTCCCGGTCGGTGACGTGGGTCGCGTGGCGCGGCCTGCCTACACCGTTGGCCACTTAAATTCGGCAACTCAACGTGCTGGTACGTTGACTATCGTCCCACGGGAACCACGCGAGCGCTCGCGCTCGGCCGGCTACGAGGGAGGTGAGATGCAGACTCCTTACTGGAACCCACGCATGGAGACGCTGCCGCGCGACCGGCTCGAGGCGCTGCAGCTGACCAAGCTCCGCGACCTGGTCGACTGGACCCTGGCGAGCGCGCCCTGGCAGGCCGCCCGTCTCCACGAGGCAGGCATCACCTCCTCCGCGGTGCTGCGCAGCCACGACGACATCCGCCGCCTCCCCTTCCTCACCCGCGACGACTGGATGGAGTCGCAGATCGAGGATCCGCCCTTCGGCGCGGTGTTGGCGCAGCCGCCCGAGGCGGCGATCCGCTTCCACACCACCTCCGGCACCAGCGGCCGCCAGCCGCTCGCGGTGCTCGACGGCCCGAAGGACTGGGAGTGGATCACCGAGATGTGGTGCTACGCGCTCTGGGGCTGCGGCGTGCGGCGGTTCGACCGTGTCTTCTTCGCCTTCAGCTACGGCGCCTTCGTCGGCTTCTGGGGCGCCCACTACGCGGCGGAGAAGATCGGCTCCCTGGTCCTCTCCGGCGGCAACATGACCACCGAGGCGCGGGTGCGGATGATCGTCGACAACGAGGTCACGGTGGTCTGCTCGACCCCGACCTACGCCCTGCGGATGGCGCAGGAGGCGGAGGCGCTGGGGATCGACCTCGCCGCCGGACCGGTCGAGCGGGTCCTCCTCTCCGGCGAGCCGGCGGGCTCGATCCCGGCGACCAAGGCGCTGATCGAGGAACAGTGGGGCGCGAAGAGCGCCGACACCGCCGGGATGACCGAGGTCGGCACGATCGTGATGTTCGAGTGCGACCACCAGCCGGGCGGCGCCCACGTGATCGAAGACCATTATCTGGAGGAGGTCATCGACCCGGAGACAGGCGAGCCGGTCGACTACGACGAGGAGGGCGAGCGGGTCGTCACCTCCTTCGGCCGTGGCTTCATCCCGGTGATGCGCTATCGGACGCGGGACCTGGTCCGTCGCATCCCGGCCGGGCGCTGTGGCTGCGGGCGCACCTTCGACATCTACGAGGGTGGCATCCGCGGCCGGGTCGACGACATGAAGGTCGTCCGCGGCACCAACATCTACCCGCGCGCGATCGAGGAGATCGTCCGCCACCACGCCGCGATCGAGGAGTTCCAGGTCCGCCTCTACACGGCCGACCGGATCCGCGACGAGGTCGAGGTGCTGGTCGAGTGCGACGGGCCCGCCGCGAGCGAGGTCGAATCGATCCTCGCCCGGCTGCGCACCGAACTGGCGACCGCGCACGAGGGGCTCCGCATCGGGGTCCGACAGGTCGAGCACGAATCCCTCCCCCGCTTCGAGCTCAAGGCCAAACGACTGGTCGACGAGCGCGACGTGTGGGGCGGCAAAGGCGAGAAGAAGGTGATGTAGGTGAGCAACGACGATTTTCCGCCGTTCGAGGTCACGGTCGGCGAGCAGCAGGTGATCGAGTGCTTCGAGTCCCTGCGCGAGACGCTGGCCAAGCACGGTGACGAACTGCCGCCGTTCGTCGAGCGCAACGCGGTGAAAGCGCTGGCGGCCCTGTGGCAGGTCGCCAACGGCGAGGCGACGCGGCCGGGCCAGCTCTACGACGTGGGCGCCTGATGGCGCGCGTCGGGGTCCTCGGCTCCGGTTCGATCGGCGGCTCGACCGCCGCGCGGCTCGCGTCCCAGGGCATCGAGGTCGCGGCCTTCGACATCGACGCCGAGCGCGTCGCGGCGCTCGGCGCGGACGGGGTCGCGGCGGCGGGCAGCGCCCGCGAGCTCGCCGAAGGCGCCGAGGTCATCTTCCTGGCGCTGCCGAACACGCCCCATATAGAGAGTGCGCTGGCGGGCGAGGACGGCCTGCGGGCCGGCCTCGGCGAGGGGACGCTGGTGTGCCTGCTGAGCACGATCGACCCGGCCGAGGCACGGCGCGTCGGCGCCGAGCTGGCCGAGGCGGGAGCCGAGCTCCTCGACACCCCGGTAAGCGGCGGCCCGGTCGCCGCCCGCGCGGGCGAGCTGACGATCATGGCGGGCGGCACCGACGCGGCGTTCGCGCGCGCCAAGCCCCTCCTCGAGCTGCTCTCCGACCACCTCGTCCACGTCGGCCCGCTCGGCGCCGGCGAGACGGCGAAGCTGGTCAACAACCTGATGGGCTCGGTGATCGTCCTCGGCATCGCCGAGGGCGTCGCGCTGGCGGCCAAGGCCGGCCTCGACGTCGAGCGGACCCTCGAAGCGATCGCCGGCGCCAGCGGCTCGAGCTGGATCCTCGACACCTGGATCCCCCGCACGATCCTCGCGGACCCCTCGCAGACCCACTTCGCGGTCGAGCTGATGGCGAAGGACATGGGCCTGGTCCGCGAGCTCGCCGAAGCCAACGGCGTCCCGCTCGAGGCCGGCGCCCTGGCCGAGAAGACCTTCACCGAGCTGCGCGACTCCGGCGACGGCGGCCGCGACTTCAGCATCCTCCTGGCCCGCCGCGCCGAAGCGGCCGGCGCCGACCTCGGCGACGTCGACCAGTAGACCCGTCCGCAGGTTCGGTCAGGCACCAAGGGCCGGCTCCAGGCCGAGGGCCTTTGCATGCCGGCGAACAGGGTCGGGTCCGCCCCACCGACAAGCTGGTCATCCAGGACGGCCGGGCGGTCAGTGGGAAGCCGGGCCTTCTGGCCGCGGCGGAGGGGATGGTGGCGACGGCGGCGTAGGGACGAGCAGGGCCCGCGCGTTTTCGACGCCCGCGGCGTGGACGAAGTCCTCGCCGCGGTGGGCGATCAGCGCCGCCGGATCCTTCGTGCCCATCGGAAAGGGCCAGTCGCTGCCGAGAACGAGCTTGTCCTCGCCGAAGACCTCGATCGCCCGGTCGACGGCGCCCGGGTCGTGGACGAGGCAGTCGACGAAGAAGCGGCGCACGGCGGTCGAGGGAGGCTCGGTGAGGGGCATCACGCCGGGGCGGTCGGTGGCGACGCCGTGGTCCCAGCGGGGGACGAGGTCGGGTACGCAACCGCCGCAGTGGACGAGGAGGACGCGCATCCGTGGGTGGCTCGGCAGGACGTCGCCGAAGACGAGCTGGGCGGCGGCGACCGCGGTCTCGACCGGGTTGCCGAGGAGATTGTGGAGGTAGAAACGCTCGAGGCGCTCGTCCGGCGAGGTGCCGGGGTGCAGAAGGAGGAGCGCGCCGTCCTCGTCGAGCGCTCTCCATAAGGGAGCCAGCTCCTCGTCGGCAAGGGAGACCGAGCGCCCGCCCGCCGAGGCGCAGTAACCGACCCAGCCCGTCTCCTCGCGCAGGCGAAGATGTTCGGCGATTGCCAGGTCCGGGTGCTCCAGCGGCAGGTAGGCCAGCGGCAACAGCTCCTCCGGGTCGCGGGCGACCTCGGTCAGCCCGTCGTTGACGGAGCGGACCCAGCCGGGCGCCTCGTCGGCGCCGAGGTCCTGCCGGAAGAACGGCGGCGGGATCGAGACGACGGCGCGGTCGAGGCGTCGTTCGCGAAGGTGATCGAGCAGGAGATCGGGCCGGTGCAGGTTCGGCGGCCCGCCCACCTCCTCGTGCCGGAAGGGAGCCAGGTGGGTGTGGAAGTCGACCCGCGGGCCCGCGCTTTGCGGATTTCCGTTCGCGACTGCATAAGACATTTGATAAATGATACTTCCAGTGATCGCCAGTTCCGTCCGAATTCCGGCTCCCGCCCTGGCGACGGCGACGACGCGCGTCTTCACCGCGCTCGGGGTGCCCGAGGCCGCGGCCGCGGCGGTCGCCGAGGGCCTGGTCGACGCCGACATGCGCGGGGTCCCCTCCCATGGGGTGATGCTGGTGCCGATGTACGCGGAGCGGATCGGTGCCGGATCGGTCTCGACGGCGACCGAGGGGGAGGTCGTCACCGACCTCGGCGCGATCGCCGTCCTCGACGCCAAGAGCGCGCTCGGCATCCTCACCGGCGACCAGGCGATGCGGCTCGCGGTCGAGCGGGCGCGGCAGTTCGGGATCGGAGCGGTCGCGGTCCGCCGCGCCTTCCACTTCGGCGGTGCCTTCCGCTTCGTGAGGTCCGCCGGCGCGGCGGGTCTGATCGGGGTCGCCGCCGCCAACACCCGCCCGCTGATCCCCGCCCCGGGTGGGGCCCGGGCCGTGGTCGGCAACAACCCACTGGCGATCGGCGTGCCGACGACGGCCGAGCCGATCGTCCTCGACATGGCCCTCTCCGAAGCGGCCCTGGGGAAGATCCGCATCGCCGCCGCCGAGGGCCGCGAGATCCCGCCGACCTGGGCGACCGACTCCTCCGGCGTGCCGACCACGGATCCCGAGGCAGCGATCGCCGGCCTGCTCCTCCCCGCCGCCGGCCCCAAGGGCTACGGGCTCGCCTTCATGGTCGACGTGCTCAGCGGAGTCCTCTCCGGCGGCGCCTTCGGCGCCGGCGTCCAGGGCCTCTACTCGGACACCTCGGTGCCGAACGACTGCGCCCACTTCTTCTGTGCGATCGATCCGGCGGCGTTCGGCGGCGCCGACACGTTCGCCGGCCGGGTCGAGGAGCTCGCCGCGCAGGTGACGGCGTCGCCGACCGCCCCCGGCGTCGACCGGGTCCTCCTCCCCGGTCAGCTGGAGGCCGAGCGCCACGCGGAGGCGGCGGCCGAGGGCGTGCCGGTGGAGCGCAGCGTCATCGAGAGTCTGCGCGGGGTCGCCGCCGGGCTCGGTGTCGACCTCGGCGGGCTGGGAGAAGCCGACCGCGAGGAGGGCCGATGAAGGCGAGCTTCGACGCAACCGACGAGGTGCTGATCGTGACCGGTGGGGCGCGTGGGATCGGCGCCGCCGCGGCGCGAGCCTATGCCGAGGCAGGCGGCCACGCGCACGTGCTCGACATCGCGCCGGACGAGGAGCTCGAAGGCCTCGCGAACATCTCCCAGATCAAGGTCGACGTCGCCGACCGCGACGCGGTCCGGGCCGCCGTCGACCAGATCGCCGAGCGCCACGGGCGCCTCGACGGCCTGATCGCCGGCGCCGCCGTCCAACCGCGCACGCCGCTCGTCGAGATGGACCCCGAGGAGTGGCGCCAGACGCTCGCGGTCAACCTCGACGGCGTCGTCTGGGCCGTGCAGGCGGTATTGCCGACGATGCGGTCCGCCCGCCGCGGCTCGATCGTCGTCTTCTCCTCCGGCCTTGCCCACATGGGCCGCGCCGAGGCCTCCGCCTACGCCGCCTCGAAGGGGGCCCTGCTCCCCTTCGTCCGCTCGATCGCCGCCGAGGTCGCCGCCGATCGCGTCCGCATCAACGTCCTCTGGCCGGGCGTCATCGACACCGAGCAGTTCCGCGCCGCCAACCCCGGCTCCGAGCGCGAGCACTGGCTCGCGACGACCGGCATCGGCACGCCCGAGGACGTCGTCGGCGCCCTCCAGTTCCTGCTCTCCGACGCCGCCTCGATGACCGGCTCGACCCTGACCCGTGACCGCGTCTTCCCGAGCGGGGACGCAGAGGAGGTAGATGACCGATGAGCGATCCGCGCGAGCAGCTCCCGATCGGGATCTCGGGCGCCGGCCCGATCGGTCTCACCGCCGCGCTCGGCCTCATCCACCACGGCCTGCCGGTCGTCGTCTTCGAGGAGGACGACCAGCTCTCCGGCGACACCAAGGCCGGCACCACGCTGACCCGCACGCTCGAGGTGCTGAACCGCTATGACGCGCTCGGCCCGGTGTTGCGGGCGGCCGTCCGCATCGACGAGATCGGCGACATCGACCGGCGCACGAACAAGGCCTCGAGCTCCGTCGTCACCGGCGCGCTGACCGAGGACACCCGCTTCCCCTTCGTCATCAACATCCCCCAGAACGACCTCGAGCCGGCGCTGAACGAGACGCTCGAGCGCAAGGCCCCGGGGGCGCTGCGGCTCGGCCATAAGGTGCTCGGCTTCGAGCAGCACGCCGACCACGTCGAGGTCCAGGTCGAGCATGACGGCGAGGTCCGCGCGGAGAGGGTCCGTTACCTCCTCGGCTGCGACGGTGGCCGCTCGCCGATCCGCGACCAGCTCGGGATCACGGTCGAGGGTCACACGCTCGCCGAACGCTACATGCTGGTCGACATCCTGGCCGACCTCGATGTGGCCAACCCGCGCGACTATCCCTACCTCGCCTACTTCGGCGACCCCGAAGAGTGGATGATCATCGTCCGCCAGCCGCACTGCTGGCGCTTCCTCTACCCGCTGCACGAGGGCCAGTCGGAGCCGACGCCGGCGGAGCTCGCCGACAAGGCGCGCCGCTTCATCGGCGACGTCGACCAGCTCGAGGTCCTGGGACAGAACGTCTACACCGTCCACCACCGGGTCGCCGACCGCTGGCGCGACGGTCGCGTCTTCCTGATGGGCGACGCCGCCCACCTGATCACGCCGATGTGGGCGCTCGGGCTCAACACCGGGGTGCTCGACGCCTCCAACCTCCCTTGGCGCCTGGCCTGGGTGGAGCGCGGCTGGGCCGAGCCGTCGCTGCTCGACGGCTACGAGGCCGAGCAGGCGACGGTCGCGATCCAAGGCTCCGGCGAGATGGCCGAGGCGGCGCGCCTCTACATGTCGCGAAAGGCCGAGGCGGCCCCGGCCGAGGACGCCGGCAACTGGGGGAACGCCTTCACCCGCGGCCTGCTCGGCGTGAGCCTCGACGTCGACGGCAGCGGCGACTGGTCGATGGTCCGCACCGGCGCCGAGCCCGACGCGGTCCGCCCCGGCGACCGCGCCCCCGACCTGCCGCTGGTCGCCGAGGCCGGCAACGTCCACCTGCACGAGCTCTGCGCCGACGCCTTCGTCGCCCTCTACTTCACCGACACGCGTCGGCGGCCGGCGGTCCCGGCCCAGGACAGCAAGGCGCTCCGCCACTACATCGTCAGCCGCTGGGACGCGCCGCACGACTCGGGCCTGCGCGACCGGGCGCTCTTCGACCCGGCCGAGCGGGTCACCCGCCGCTTCGGCGTCAGCCCCGACACCTTGGTCCTGCTGCGACCCGACGGGCACGTCGCCGCGATCGAGCCCTGGGACCCGCGGGCGGGCGGCGACCGCGCCGGCGAGCTCTACGCGGAGATCACCGGCCGACCGGTCCCGCGCGTGGAACCGGCCCGCCTACCCAACAGGGACATCGACGTCGAGCTCGGCGACATCGGCACCTCGGTGGTCTTCGAGAACGAGTACCTGCGGGTGTGGGAGGTGCGGCTCGAGCCGGGCGAGACCCAGGCCTGGCACAAGCACCGGCATCCGTACCTGATCGTCGGCATCGAGGGCGCCGACAACCGCATGGACTTCCTCGACGGCTCCGAGCCCCGCCACATGCAGGAGACCCCCGGCCGCGTCGTCTTCCGCGACGCCGGGAAGGTCCACATGCTGACCAACGAGGGCAGCACCCGCTACGTCAACCGATTGGTCGAGCTGAAGGCGCTCGACGAGAACACGGAGGTGTGATGGACGAGCGAAACGTCTCTGAGCCCGCCGCCTATTCCGGCGCGGCACCCGACCGGGCCCGGGTCGGCGACGCTCCGGCCGAGGAGGGCGCGATGTCGGTCTTCCGCGAGATCCTCCTGCAGACCGACGACCTCGAGTGGATCGACAAAACCCTGGCCGGCCTCTCGCACAAGATCCTCTGGCGCGACGACGAGTCCGGCGCCTCGATCGGCCTGATCCGCTTCGCCAGGGGCGCCGGCATCCCCAACCCCCACTCACACGCCTCCAACCAGTTCATGTTCTGCCTGCAGGGCCGGTACCGCTACGTGCCGAGCGGCCTGGTCCTCACCCCCGGCAGCTTCTACTGGAACCCGAAGGGCTGCCGGCACGGTCCGACCGAAGCCGAGGAGGAAGCGGTGCTGCTGGAGATGTACGACGGGCCCCACTACCCGACCCAACCCGAGTGGTTCACCGACGAGGAGGACGCACGCTGATGCCCAAGCAGGAGGTTCGCTCCGAGGAGCTCGCCGAGCCCAACGGGCACTTCGCCCAGGCCGTCGTCGCCGAGGCGAGGGGCCGGATGCTCTTCGTCTCCGGGATGACCGCGCGCAACAACGAAGGCGGGATCACCGGCCTCGGCGACATCAAGGCGCAGACGCGACAGGTCTGCGAGAACGTCCAGGCGGCGGTCGAGGCCGCGGGCGGGACGCTCGACGACGTGGTGCGGGTCGACGTCTACGTCACCGACATGCGCCACTTCGACGCGATCCACGAGGTGCGTCGCGAGTTCTTCACCGGGACCCCGCCCGCCTCGACGATGGTCGAGATCTCGAAGTTCAGCCGGCCGGGCTACGAGATCGAGATGAACGCGATCGCGGTGCTTCCTTGAGGCTGGCGACGGTCCGGACCGAGCGCGGGGCGCGGCTCGCGGCGGTGGTCGCGGGCGGGACCGAGGTCGTCTTCCTCCCGACGACGATCGGGTCGCTCGACGACGTCGTGCGGGGCGGCCCGGAGGCGCTCGAGGCGGCCCGGGTCGCGGCCGCCGACGGCGAGCGCGTCCCGCTCGATCCGGCGGCGCCGACCGCGCCGCTGTCGCGGTTCAACCGCGACATCCTCTGCACCGGCTGGAACTACTGGGACCACTTCTACGAGTCCGCCGGGCTGCGCGAGGGCCAGGAGCCCACGGCGAAGCCCGAGCACCCGACGTTCTTCACCAAGGGGCCGGACGTCGTCATCGGTCCCACCGACGACATCGCCTTCGACCCGACCCTGTCGTCCAAGTGGGACTATGAGGCGGAGCTGGCATTGGTGATCGGTCGCGACGGTCGCTCGATCCGCGAGGAGGACGCCTGGGGCCACATCTTCGGCTTCTGCGTCGCCAACGACGTCTCCCAGCGGGACCTCCAACGGGCCCACGGCGGACAGTGGCTGAAGGGGAAGTCGATCGATGGCACGATGCCGCTCGGCCCCTGGATCACGACGCTCGATGAGATCGCCGATCCTGCCGCGCTCCAGGTCGAGTGCGAAATCGACGGTGAGCTTCTGCAGTCGGCCTCGACCGGGGAGATGGCGTTCCCGATCCCGACCCTGATCGCCGAGCTCTCGCGCGGCATGACCCTGCGGGCGGGCGACCTGTTGCTGACCGGGACGCCTTCCGGGGTCGGCAACGCGCGCGACCCGCAGGTCTTCCTCGCCGACGGCAATATCATCGAGACCCGCGTGAGCGGCCTGGGATCACTGCGCAATCGAGTGACGGAGACGACGCTATGAGACGCAGCTACGACGCGGTGATCGTCGGCGGCGGGCACAACGGCCTGGTCGCCGCGGCCTACCTGGCCCGCGCGGGCTGGGAGGTGCTGCTGGTCGAGCGCAACCCTGAGGTCGGCGGCGCGGTGGCGAGCGCCGCATGTACCGCGCCAAATTTCATCCACGACCTCTACGCGACGAACATGAACCTCTTCCTCGGCTCGGCGGCGTTCGCCGAGCTGGGTGACGAGCTGGCCGCCCAAGGCCTCGAATTCGCCGGGACCGACAAGCCCTACTCGAGTGTGTTCCCCGACGGCAAGAGCCTGCGCGTCTGGCAGGACCGGGCGCGGACGCGCGCGGCGATCGCCGCCCACGACGCCGCCGACGCGGAGGGCTGGGACCGCCTCGCCGCGGCCTACGACCGCTTCGCGCCGAGGCTCTTCGAGCTCTACGGGACCCAGCTCGCCTCGCTCGGCGCGCTGCGTCCGCTGGCCTCGACGGTGCGCGAGCACGGCGCCCGCGGTACCGCCGAGCTGGCTCGCCTGCTTCTCGGGACCACCCGTGACCTCGGTGACCATTACTTCCACAGCGAAGAGATCAAGTCGCTGATCGCGGCCTGGGGCATGCACATCGACTTCGGGCCCGATGTCGCCTTCGGCGCCCTCTTTCCCTTCCTCGAGACCTTCACCGACATGGACAACGGCATGGCCGTGGTGGCCGGTGGCGCCTCGAAACTGCCGCGGGCGCTGGCAGGAGTGGCGGAAGCCGCCGGGGCGGAGATCCGCACAGGCACCGCGGTGACGAAGATCCTCGGCGAGGGCGGGGCCGCCGCCGGCGTCGAACTGGCCGACGGCGAGCAGATCGGCGCGCGCCGAGCGGTGATCGCAAATCTGACCCCCGGCCCGCTGACCGCCCTCCTCCCCGCCGACGCCGCCGGCAACGCGACCCGCGAGGCCCTCGACGGCTACACCTACGGCCCGGCGACGATGGTGGTCCACGCCGCCCTCAGCGGCCCGGTGCCCTGGGCCGCCGGTGCCGACCTGGCCGAGTGGGGCTACGTCCACGTCGCCCCCTACGTCGCCGACATGGCGCAGACCTACACCGATGCCCGCAACGGCGTCCTCCCAACCGAGCCACTGCTCGTCTGCGGCCAGACCAGCGCCGTCGACCCGAGCCGCGCCCCCGGCGACGGCTCCGTCCTCTGGATCCAGGTGCGGATGCTGCCGCCCCGGATCAAGGGCGACCGCGCCGGCACGATCGACGCCACCGACTGGGCGAGGGCGAAACTCCCCTACGCCGACCGGGTCATCGACAAGCTCGAGCGCTACGCCCCCGGCGTCAAAGACCGTGTCCTCGACTGGCGCGTCCTCGGCCCCGACGACCTCGAGTCCGCCAACCCGAACCTGGTCGGCGGCGACAGCGTCGGCGGCAGCCACCACCTCGCCCAGAACGCCGTCCTCCGCCCGGGCCCCGGCGTCGGCGGTGGCCGCCTGCCGCTGAAGAACCTGACCATGGTCGGCGCCGGCACCTGGCCTGGCGCCGGCGTCAACGCGGTCTCGGGCCGCCTCGTCGCGCAGCGCCTGATCGCGGGCGGGCCCGCGGATCGCGCGAAAGCGGCGCTGGGCAAGCTCCGTCGCGGCGGCAGCTGAGCGCACCGCACACCCAAGCCCTCAGAGGGCGTCGAGGTGCGGCGCGAGCTACTCCTCGGACTTGGACCGCCGCGGCAGCCAGAGGCTGATTTCGCGGCCACCGGTCAGGCCCTGCGGGCGGAGCACCAGGATCGTGGTCATCACGACGCCGATGATCAGCAGGGTCATGCCGTTGGGAAAGTCCAGGTGGAGCGGACCGAGGTTGGCGCCGGCTTCGGCTTTCTGGAGGTAGGCGTTGAGGATGCTGATCAACGCGCCGCCGACGGTCGCGCCCCAGAGGCTGTTGCTGCCGCCGACCACGAGCATCGCCAGGGTGATGAAGGTCAGCTGCAGGTAGACCTGTTCGGTGGTGATCGAGCCGAGCTGGTGGACGAGCAGGCCGCCGGCGAGCGCGGCGAGGGCGCCACTGAGGGAGAATGCGATCAGCCGGTGGCGGTGGATGTTGACGCCGAGGGCGCGCGCGGCGATCGGGTCTTCGCGGCTCGCCCGCAGGAGCCTGCCGGAGCGGCTGTGCTGGTAGGCGAAGGCGACCACGGCGGCGAAGACGGCACCCAGGGTCGCCGGCAGCAGGCTGGTCGTTTCCGGGATCAGGGCGAGGGATTTCGCCCCGGGACCGATCTTTTCCCAATAACGCAGGACGTTGTGCACGATCTGCAGGAGGGCAAAGGTGGCGATGCCCGCGGCGAGGCCGTTCAACCGCATCAGCGCGACCCCACCGACGGCGGCGATGATCGCCCCCAGCAGCATCGCCAGGATCAACGACTCGAAGCTGGTCATCGAGTGGTCGGCGATGAAGGGGAAGAGTTCCGGCAGGAGCGTCGGCTTGACGGTCGAGGGGATCGTCATCACGCCCGCGGCGAAGGCGCCGATCGCGACGAAGCTGATCTGGCCGAAGGAGATGATCCCCGAGTTGCCGATGAAGACATACAGCGAGATCACGATCGTCATGTTCACCAGCACGCCGATGACTTCGGTCCGGGTGCTGTCGGAGACGATGTTCCCGACCAGGCCGATGACGATGATCAGCAGCAGCGGCGGGGCCAGCTGCCGGAGGCGAGAGGCGTAGCTCATACGCGGTCCACCGCCGAGTGCCTGCTCGAGGCGAAGAGGCCTCCCGGCCGGATCAACAGCACGATGATCACCAGAAGGAAGACGGCGGAGGGCAGGAAGACCCGCTGGCTCGAGGGCAGGACGGCACCGAGCAGCGAGTTGGCGAAGCCGATCGCGAAGCCGCCCGCGGTCGCGGTCAGGAGGCGGTTCATGCCGCCGACGACGATGCCGACGAGCGCCAAGATCGTGATTTCCAGGCCGAGCGTCGGCGTCACCAACGGCTCGGAGACGGTGACCAGGATCGCCACCGCGGCGGCGAGCACGCCGGAGATGACGAAGGCCATGGAGATCACCCGGTCGGCGCGGACCCCGATCAGCCGGGCGGCGCGGAAGTCGGCGGCCGCGGCGCGCATCTGCAGGCCGATCGAGGTGCGGTTGAGGAAGGCGAGGATGCCGATCAGGAGCCCGGCGCCGACCGCGAGCTCGACGAAGGTGATCCAGCGGATCGTCACCGAGCCGTGGATCGCGAGGTGGTTCAGCCCGGGCAGCACCGAGACCGCCTTGCCCCGCACCCCGAAGGCGATCACCCAGACGGCCTCCAGCGCGATCGCCACCGCGAAGGTGGCGACCAGGGTCGTCTCCGGGTTGACGCCGCGCAGCCGGCGAAAGACGAAGCGCTCCATCCCCCACGCCATCGCCACGGCGACCGCGATCGCCAGCACGATCGTCAGCGGCGCCGGCAGGTCCCGGGCGACGTAGAGGGTGTAGGCGGCGGCCGTGATCAGCTCGCCGTGGGCGAAGTTGACGAGGCGCATGACGCCGAAGATCAGCGCCAGGCCGATCGCCACCAGGGCGTAGACGGAGCCGAGCGCGACCGCGTCGACCAGCGACTGGACGCTCATGACTTCCCCTCCCCCCCGGCGCCGAAGTAGGCGTCGGTGATCCGGTCGACGTCGTTGGACTCCTGCGGCGTCAAGGTGCCGCGCAGCTCGCCGTTGGCGACGATGTGGGTGCGATCGGCGAGCTCGATCGTGATCTTCGCCCGCTGCTCGACCAGGAAGATGGTGACGCCGCGTTCGCGGATCAGCCGCAGCGAGCCCCAGAGGTCCTCGACCACCGACGGCGCGAGGCCGAGGCTCGGCTCGTCGAGCAGGAGGATGCGCGGGCGCGAGAGCAGCGCGCGGGCGATCGCCAGCTGCTGTTGCTGGCCGCCGGACAGCGCGCCGGCCCGACGGTTGCGGAACTCGGTGAGGATCGGGAAGAGGTCACCGATGTCGAGATCGGTATCGAGGTGGTCGTCGTCGTGCCTCGCGGCCATCGCGCCGAGGCGCAGGTTCTCGGCGACGGTCAGCTCGCCGAAGACGTGGCGGCCCTCCGGCACGAGGGCGACGCCGGAGCGGGCGATCGCATCGGTGCGGCGCCCGAGAATCGACTGGCCCGCGACCTTGACCTCGCCGCGGGCGACGTTGGTCACCCCCATCACGGTCAGCATCGTGGTCGACTTGCCCGCGCCGTTCGGCCCGACCAGGCCGACGATCTCCCCGCGGCCGACCTCGAGCGAGAGGCCCCGCAGGGCGGGCACGCCGGCGTAACGCACTTCGAGGTCCTCGATCGCCAGGACCGGCGTGGCGGTGCCCGGCCCGGGCGCGGCCGGGGTCGGCGTCGCGGCCATCATCCGACCGACCCCAGGTAGGCGGAGGCGACGGCCGGATCGGCTCGGACCTCGGCGGGCAGGCCGCTGGTCAGGATCGCGCCGTTGTCGAGGACGACGATGTAGTCGCAGAGCTCCATGATCAGCTCGATGTTGTGGTCGATGATCAGCACGCCGACCTGGTGGTCGCGGCAGACCGACCGGACCGTCTCGACGAAGGCGGGAACCTCCGGCTCCGAGAGTCCGGCGGCGGGCTCGTCCATGAGGACGAAGGACGGGTCGGCCGCGAGAGCGCGGGCGACGCCGAGCTTCGATGCCTCGCCGTGCGGCAGCGAGCGCGCCTCGGCATCCGCGTAACGGGTGAGGTCGAAGCGCTCGAGCAACTCGTTCGCGGTCTCCTCGGCCGCGGCACGGTGCGCGCCGACCCCGAGCGCGCCGAGGGCGACGTTCTCACGCGCGCTCAGGCGATCGAAGAGGTGCCCGTGTTGGAAGGTGCGGGCCAGGCCTGCGTGGGCGCGCTTCTCCGCCGTCCACGAGGTGATGTCCTCGCCGTTCAACTCGATCCTGCCGGAATCGGGGAAGTCGACCCCGCTCATCATGTTGACCAGGGTCGTCTTCCCCGCTCCGTTCGGGCCGATCAGGCCGGTGACCTGGTCGCGCCGCAGATCGAAGCTGACGCCGTCCAGCGCCTTGACCCCTTCGAAGGAGCGAAAGACCTCCACCGCCCGGAAGCTCGCGCTCCCGGGCGGTGGGGTTACGGCGGGAGAATCCGACAACTTCGTCTCTGGTTCGCCCGGTCCGGCTCAGCCGGAGATTTCGGCGGGTTCTCCGGCTTTCACCAGTTCGACGAATTTCGCCTTGCCGTTGGTGACCTCGATCAGCCGGTATTCGCGACCGAACGCCGTGTGGAGTTCGGACGAGAAGCTGACCGGTCCGGAGACCGTTTCCAGATCTTTGAAGCCTTCCATCGACGTGGCAAGCGCTTCGCCTTCGACTTCGCCTTCGTTTTCTTCGATCGCCGCTTTGATCCCGTCGACCGCACCGGCGCCGAGCAGGAACGCGGAGGTCACCGGTTTCTTGCCTTCCGCCGTGAGTTCCTTGACGATCTTGTTGACTTCGGGATTGGGGTCGTCGCCGTAGACGGAGGCCCCGGTGATCGTCCAGATGTTGGTCGCTTCCTTCGGGTTTTTCGGCAACCAGAAGGTGCCGTCGAGCGACCACGGCGTGAGGATCGGGGCATCGTTTCCGGCGCCCCGGAGGCTCGACACGAAGGTGGTCGCGTCGCCGGCCACGGTGGCGCAGATCACGTTGAATTCCGCGTTCGAGCCGTTGATCTTGTTGGCGACGCTGCCGATCGTGCCGTCGCCCTCGGTGAACTTTTCTTCCAGCTTCACTTCGCCGCCGTTTTCTTCGAAGCGGACCCTGAAGGCTTCGCAGACGTTGGGCTCGTAGGCGATCGACTGGTCGACCGCCATGTTCGCGGTTTTCCAGCCCTGGTTCTTGGCCGCTTCCGCCATCGCCGCGCCTTCGTCCTGGGCGACGTTGCCGAAGCTGAACGCGAGCTTGCCCGCGGCGCCGAACCGTTTCGGGCCCATCTGGTCGGTGCCGATGCAGGGCGAGATGGTGAGCATCTTTTTCGCGAGGCCGACCTGGATCGCGGGGGTTGCGACGTCGACGTCGCAGGTCACCCAGAGGATTTCAGCGCCGTTGCCGACCTGTTCTTCGGCGACCGACTTGTTTTTGCCGGGTTCGGCGGAGGTGTTGCCGGCGGTGAAGACGATTTCACGACCGTCGACGCCGCCTTCTTCGTTGATTTTCTTCGCCTCGAGTTCAGCGCCGGCGAGAGCCGGGTCGTCGACCGAGCTCATGAAGCTCGATTCATCGATCGCGGCACCGATCTTGATCGGTTCCGTGTTGCCGGATTCGGCTTCGCTACCGCCAGATTCCGTTTCACCGCCCGCTTCGCTCTTGGCTTCTTCGGTCGAGCCGGAGCTGCTGCTCGAGCTGGAGCCGCCTCCACATGCGGCCAGCACGACGCTCGCGACCAGGACCAAAAGCATGACCGCCAGGGTCCACCTACGTGATCTCAAGGTTCTCTCCTCCTATTGCGCAGCAGGGCCCTCGGTTGTCTCCCAAGGCGGATAGCCCCTTTGGAGCCCCTGTGATTGCGCCAAGCTACCACAGTTTGATCAAATACCACAAGTGATGACCGCGAATACGGAGAAACCGTTCGGCAAGCGCTTCGGGCGCCAGGACGTGCGGCTCCGACATCAGACCGTCCCCCATCTGCTGCGACTTCAGGCCGAGAAGTGGAGCGATCGGGTGGCCGTGCGGACGGGCGGCATCGAGCTGCGCTTCGCCGAGCTCCCGAACCTCGTCGGACGCCGGGCGGCGGCGCTCGCCGCAGTCGGGATCGGTCCCGGCGACCGCGTCGCGGCGCTCTGCTCGAACCGGCTCGAGCTGCTCGAACTGATCCTCGCCTGCGGCTGGCTGGGCGCAACCGCGGTACCGCTCAACACCGCCACCCGCGGTCCCCAGCTCGCCCACATGCTGGCCAACGCCGAGCCGGCCGCGATCCTGGTGGAGGAAGAGTTCGAGGCGGCCCTCGACTCGCTCGAGGACGGCGTGCCCGCGGACATCGAGGTCTGGCGACTCGACGCCGACCCGAGCGCCTGGCCCTCCGCTCCGGCGGAGCCGGCGGCGCCGCACGAGGTCGGCCCCGGCGACACCCTGGTGATGCTCTACACCTCGGGCACCACCGGTCCCGCGAAGGGAGTCTGCTGCCCGCACGCCCAGCTCTTCCGCTTCGGCCTGAACGTCGTCAACCTGCTCGAGATCACCGAGGACGACGTCCTCTACACCTGCCTGCCGCTCTTCCACACCAACGCGCTCAACTGCTTCTTCCAGGCTCTGCTGAGCGGCGCGACCTACGCCCTCGACACCCGCTTCTCCGCCTCGCGCTTCTTCGCCCGCGCGATCGAGGCCGGGGCGACCGTCACCTACCTGCTCGGGGCGATGGTGCCGATCCTGCTGAAGCAGCCGGTCCGCGCGCAGGAGCGCGAGCACTCGATCCGGATCGCCAACGGCAACGCGCCCGCCCCCGACGTCGACCGGGAGATGCGCGAGCGCTTCGGCTTCTGGGTCGCCGAGTGCTACGCCTCGACCGAGGCCGGTTGCGTCCTCGGCGTGCCGCTCGCCGAGCAGCGGCTCGGGAAGATGGGACGGCCGATGCCCGGCTACGAGGCGATCGTCGCCGACGTCTGCGACGAGCCGGTGCCGCCCGGGACCAGCGGCGAGCTCCTCGTCCGTGCCCACCATCCCTTCAGCCTGGCGACCGGCTACAACCGGATGCCGGAGAAGACGGTCGAGGCCTGGCGCAACCTCTGGTACCACACGGGCGATCGAGTGATCGAAGACGATGACGGCTACCTCAGCTTCGTCGACCGGATGACCGACAGCCTCCGCCGCCGCGGCGAGAACATCTCCTCCTTCGAGGTCGAGCAGGTCCTCCTCGCCCATCCCGACGTGAGCGAGTGCGCGGTCTTCGGCGTGCCCTCCGACCTCGGCGAGGACGAGGTGATGGCGACCGTCGTCGTCCGCCCCGGATCCACGCTCGAGCCCGTCGCCCTGGTCGAATTCTGCGCCGGCCGGCTCGCCTACTTCGCGATCCCCCGCTACCTGGAGATCGTCGATGCCCTGCCCCTGACCGAGAACGGCAAGGTGAAGAAGTTCGTCCTGCGCGAGCGCGGCGTCGGCGCGGAGACCTGGGATCGCGAGGCCGCCGGGATCGAGCTGAGTAAACCCTCGCGCTGAGCGGGCGTCCCGCTCAGGACGCCGGCGCGGCGCTTGTCTGCTCGCCGCCGTGGCCGAGGTTCGGGGTGTCCTCGATCAGGCTCTGCGTGTAAGGGTTCTGGGGACGATCGAGGACCGAGGCGGTGGTCCCGTCCTCGACCACGCTGCCCTTGTCCAGCACCAGCACCCGCTCGGCGATCGTCCGGACCAGGGCGATGTTGTGGGTGACGAAGAGGATGCCGAGGCGCTCGCGCTCCTGCAGGTCCTGGAGCAGGGCGACGATCGCCGCCTGGACGGAGGTGTCGAGCGCCGAGGTGACCTCGTCGCAGATCAGGATCTCCGGTTCGGCGGCGAGAGCGCGGGCGATCGCGACGCGCTGGCGTTCGCCTCCCGACATCTCGGTCGGGTATCGGTGCATGGCCCGGGCCGGGAGCGCGACCCGCTCCAGGGTCTCGGTGACGCGCCGCTCGGCCTCGCTGCCGCGGACGCCGAAGAAGTGCTGAATCGGGCCGCGAACGGCCTCGCCGACCGTGCGGCGCGGGTTGAGCGAGTTGTAGGGGCTCTGGAACACGTACTGCATCCGCCGGCAGAGCTCCTTCGGCCGCCTGGAGGCGGTCGCGGCGACCGCCGTGCCGTCGACCTTGATCTCACCCGACCATTCTCCGTGCAGGCCGGCGATCGAGCGAGACAGGGTCGTCTTGCCGGAGCCCGACTCGCCGACGAGGGCGATGCATTGGCCCGCGTGGAGCTGGAAGTCGACCCCCGACAGCACCTGGCGGCTGCCGTAGGAGGCGGCCAGGCCCGCGACCGCGAGGAGCGCCGACCCGCCCGTGCCGGCATCGCCCCCGTGGGCCGACTCGACGACGCGCGGCTGCAGCTCCGCCTCCAGCTCCTCGGCCCGCAGGCACATCGTGCTCTGGTCGCGGACCTGGCGCGGCGCCAGGCCGGGCTCGCGGCAGCGATCGATCGCGTGCTCGCAGCGCTCGGCGAAGACACAGCCCTCGGGGCGCTCGCCCGGCGGCGGCACCTTGCCCGGGATCGATTTCAGCACCATCGAGGTGGTCAGGTCGGGGATCGCCTCGATCAGCCTGCTCGTGTAGGGGTGGGCGGGCCGACGGAAGGTCGGCATCGACGGCCCGACCTCCACCAGTCGGCCCGCGTACATGACGATCACCCGGTGCGCGAGGCTGGCGACCACCGCCAGGTCGTGGCTGACGTAGACCGCCGAGGCGTCGTGGCGCTCGCAGAGCTCGCGGATGATCTTCAGCACGTGCGCCTGGGTGGAGACGTCCAGACCCGTCGTCGGCTCGTCGAGGACGATCAGCTTCGGGGCCAGCAGGAAGGCCATCGCGATGCAGACCCGCTGCTGCTGGCCGCCGGACAACTGGTGCGGATAGCGGCGCAGGAACTGGGGATCGCTCGGCAGCCGGACCTCCTCGAGACCCTTGGCGATCCGCTCCGCGCGGGTCGACTCCTCCGCCCCGTGTTCCTCCAGCACCTCCTCCAGCTGGCGGCCGATCCGCAGGGCCGGGTTGAGCGCGGCGGTCGGGTCCTGGGGGACGTAGGCGACGACGCTGCCGCGGACCTCGCGCAGCCGGCGCGCCGACAGCTCGCGCATGTCGATCCCGGCGACGGTCACGTCGCCGGCCGCGATGCGGGTGCCGCCGCGGGCGTAGCCGAGGAGGGCGAGCGCCGCGGTCGTCTTGCCCGAGCCAGACTCGCCGACCAGGCCGACGACTTCGCCCGGCCCGACCTCGAAGGAGACCCCGTCGAGGATCTCGGCGCCGGAGCTCGCGACCTCGATCCGCAGGTCCCGCACCGTCGCGACCGGCGCCCCGGCGATCTCGGTGGCGGGCGCCGTCATCCGTCCCTCCCGGTGGTGCGGGCGATGGTGCGGGCCCAACCCTCGGTGACGAAGTTGGTGCCGATCGCCAGCAGCGCGATGCAGGCGGCGGGGACGAGCAACGGTAGCGATTGGATCGTGATGATTTCGCGATTTTCGCTGATCATCAGGCCCCAGTCGGCGTTCGGCGGCTGGATCCCGAAGCCGAGGAAGCTGATCGCTGCGACCAGGGCGATCGACCAGGTCAGCCGCAGGCCGAACTCGACCGCCAGCGGGGTGATGATGTTCGGCAGCACCTCCCGGAAGAGGATGCGGTGGGCCGGGACCTTGATCGCTTCCGCGGCCTGGATGTATTCGCGCTCGACGATCTCGCTGGTCACGCCGCGCGCCACCCGCGCCACCTGCGGCACCCAGCTGGCGGCGATCAGCACCGCGACGAGCCAGAGCTTCGTCCCCAACATCGAGACGAAGAGCAGGACGAGGATGATCTGCGGGAAGGCCAGCACGACGTCCATCGTGCGCATCAGGGCATCGTCGAGCCAGGAGCGCGAGTTCCCGGCGAGCATCCCCAGCGCGGCGCCGACGACGACGCCCAGGGCGGTCGCCAGGAAGGCGACCCAGACGAGGTTGCGACCGCCCCAGAGCACGCGCGAGAGGACGTCGCGACCGAGCGCGTCGGTGCCGAGCGGGAAGGCGGCGGAGGGTCCCTGGGCGGGCAGGCCGACGATCGCGCTCGGTTCGTACTGCGCGAAGAGCGGCCCGAGCAGGGCGACGCCGAGCACCACCAGGGTGATCGCGAGCCCGACCTGGGTCTGCCGCTGGCGCAGGGCGCGGGCCAGCGAGGAATTGCGCCGGCGGGAGCGGCGCGGGGTGCCGATGTCGACCGCGTCGGCGCTCATCGGAACCGGGTCCGCAGCTTCGGGGTCACGTAGACGGTGAGCAGGTCGGCGATCAGGTTGATCAGCACGTAGACCGCGGCGAAGACCAGGACGATCGCCTGGATCACGGGCAGATCACGGGTCTGGACGGCGCTGGTCAGGGCGCTGCCGAGGCCCGGGTAGGCGAACAGGTATTCGATCGTCACCACCCCGCCGGTCAGGTAGATCAGGGTCAGCGACGCCCCCTGGATCACCGCCACCAGCGAGTTGCGCATCGCATGTCGGCGGATGATCGTGCGCTCGCGCAGGCCCTTCAGCCGCGCCATGTGGACGTACTCGGAATCGAGCACGTCGATCATCGTCGCCCGCTGCAACCGCGCCACGTAGGGGACGACGGCGAGGACCAGCGCGAGCACCGGCAGGATCAGCACTTCGGGGTTCTGGATCGCGGTGGTCCCGGGCGGGATCACCGCCACCGCGGGCAGGATCGTGAAGACGGTGGTCGAGAAGAGCACCAGCAGGATCAGGGCGATGACGAATTCCGGCATCGCGGTCAGCGCCAACAGCACCGTCTGGATGCCGTGGTCGACCGGCCGGTCCTTGCGGACCGCCGAGATCGTGCCGACCAGGACCGAGATCGGGATCGAGATGAGCGCCGAGAAGAACACCAGCGTCAAGGTGTTGAGTCCGCGCCTGCCGATCAGGTTGGCGACCGCTTCGCCGGAGGCGATCGAGGTGCCGAGCGAGCCGGTGACGAGGTTGCCGAGCCAGTCCAGGTACTGGGTGATCAGAGGCTTGTCCAGGCCGTGGACTTCGTTGAACGCCGCCAGCTGCTGCGGGGTGACGTGGCCGAGGATCAGCCGACCCGGTTCACCCGGGATCACCTGGGTCGCGGCGAAGACGACGATCGAGACGCCGAGCAGGGTGAGGAGGCTGAGCGCGACGCGACGCAGTACCCACAGCGAGAGCCGTGCGTTTCCGGCCGGGAGGTCGGGGCTGATCCCGACCTCCCCCGGCGCCGGATCGCCGGCCTGGACTAGTACGTCGTAGCTCATCCCTGGCTAGACGAAGCCGAGCCGATCGAGTCGGCAGCGGCTGAGCCCCCAGGCCGTGCGGTCGACCGGGTCGTAGCCGGCGACCTTGGTCGAGTACGCGTCGACCGTGTTCTGGGTCGCCCAGATCAGGAAGCCGCCGCGTTCGAATTCGATCTGGTGCATCTGCTTGATGATTTCTTCCCGCTTGGCCTTGTCGGACTGTTTGGAGGCCTGGAAGAACAGCGAGTTGAATTCCTTGTCGTTGAAGTGGGTGGTGTTGACCACCGTCGCCTTCGGGCCGTCGGCGATCGAGGCGACGATCAGGTAAGGCAGGCCCACCCAGTAATCGACCGCGAAGGGCCATTTCCCATAGCGGCTGAAGAAGGTGGACGGTTCGGCCAGTTTGGTGGTGACGTTGATGCCGGCCTGCTTGGCGTTCGCCGCCATCACCTCGGTCGCCTGGACGATGCCCGCGGCGATCGGGGAGGTGACGAGCTGGAACGCTTCGTCTTCGCGTCCCGCCTGCTTCAGCAGTGACTTCGCTTCTTCGATGTCCTGTTCGCGCTTGGGACCGCCTTCGTACCCTTCCGAGAAGCGCCCGAAGTAGTCGCTCGCGGGCTGGCCCTGGCCGTTCAGCGCGGAGGTGACCGCCTCCCCGCGGTTCATCAGCAGGCGCATCGCCTGGCGCACTCGCACGTCGTCGAAGGGCGCCTTGTCGACCCGCATCGTGATCGGGTTGAAGCCCGCCGTTTCGGAGGCGACGACGTTGATGTTGCCGCTCCCTTCCAGCTGCGAGACCTGGACGAACGGCACCTGGTTGATCGCGTCGACCTGCCCGGAGAGCATTGCGTTGGCACGGGCGGTGTCGTCGGGGAGTTCGACCAGGATCAGTTCTTCGGCCAGGGCCTTCGGTCCCCAGTAGTTCTCGAAGCGCTCCAGCACGGTCTGCTGGCCGGGGGTGTAGCTCTTGAATTTCCATGGCCCGGTGCTGACCGGCTTCTGCGGGTTGTAGCCGACCGGGATGATGTAGGTGACATCGCTGAGCAGGGCGGGGAACGAGACGTTCGGGTAATGCAGTTCGAAGCGAACGGTATTGGCGTCCAGCTTCTTCGTCCGCGCGAGGACGTTGATGTACTGCCCCGATGCCGTCGCCCCGACCTTCGGGTCGAGGATTCGTTCCATGGTGAAGATGACGTCGTCGGCGGAGACCGTTTTGCCGTTGTGGAACTCGACTTCCGGCTTCAGCTTCACCGTCCACTGGTCGAAGGACTTGTTCGGCGTGATTTCGGTGATCAGCGCGTTCTCGAGCCCGAACTTGCCGTTCATCCAGATCAGGTTCTCGTAGAAGACCTGGTCGCGGGTGGTCGCCGCCGGGCCGTTGACGAGCGCGGCGTCGAAGTTTTCGGAGGAGCTGCCGCCGCCGATCCCCACCCGCAGGACGCCACCGGGCTTCGGCTTCCCGGTCGGCTGCTGGTTGTTCGAGCCGAGGGTCTTCGTCACCGTGCTGCTGCCGGCACCGCACCCGGCCAGGATCAGCGCCCCCGCGCCGCCGGCACCCGCCAGCAGCAGGTTGCGCCGGGATACCCCACGCTCCGATGCTTCTCTCCGCTCCTCACTCATCCAGAAGACCCTTTCTCGAGGATTTGATGCCCGTATCCCAACGACGCGATTCGCGCCGCCTTGTCATCCGAGCAACAACTTTACGTAGATTTGATCTGATGTCAATGCTCGGTGCTCAAGCGACCCGGGCGGGGGACGCAGGGCTGACGGCAAACCCGGCGTCCGTGGGGGAGGGACGAGGTGCTACCGTCCCTCACGGAGATCTACGTGGGTCCCTATCCACGTATGGCGTCGGTTCGAACGGCGCCCGTTTCCTGACCGTTGCCGGCGCGGCCGGGACCGCACCCGCCGGCACCACGGGACCCGCCGCCGACCCCCGCTCAGTCGTCGGAGCCCGGAACCTCGCGCAGCTCGTAGAACTGCCCGCCACCCATCTCGGAGGCGATCCCGTTGGCGGTCTCCACCAGGTGGTTCCAGAGGAGATCTTGGGCGAGCTGCGGATCGTGCGCGGCGCACGCCGCGACGAGCCGGCGATGCTCGCCTGCCCGTGCGCCGAAGAGGCCGAGCGCCCCGCCGAGGGCGGCGCCCCGATAGCGCTCGGCGTTGTCCCAGAGCGGGGAGATGAGGCGCGGCAGCCAGCGCGAGGAGGCCGCCCGGTAGAGCTCGAAGTGGAAGGCCGTGTGGGCGCGAAGGGCCTCGGTCCGGGCGCCATCGGCGGTCGCCTGCTCGAGCCGGGCGAGGTAGCGCAGGGCGCTCTCCTCCTCCTCCTCGGTGAAGTTTTCCGCCGCCCCGGAGATCGCCGACAACTCCAGCAGGAGGCGCGCGTCGTAGACCTCTTTCAGATCCTCTAGGGTCAGGTCGGCGACCCGCGCGCCGCGGTGCGGGATGTTTTCCACCAGCCCGACTCCGTCGAGCCGCCGCAGCGCCTCGCGGATCGGCATCGGACTCAGTTCCATTGCCGCGGCGAGGTCCTCGATCGGCAGCCTCTCCCCCGGGCCGAGCGCCCCCATCACGATCGCGTCGTGGAGCATCCCGAACGCTTTCTCGGCGAGGGTGCGATGGCCCGCCTCGTCGCCGAAGCGGCGCAGCCGCTCCGCTACGTCGCCCTGCTCGCCCTCTGAGACCCGTTGCGCCACGCGCGCCGAGTATAGAGCGGCCGGCTAGGTTTGATCACCTATCGGAGACCCCGGACCGCCCGCGCAGAGCGCCGCGTCAGAACGTGAGACTCAACCATTCGGCGCAGACGCTGGGATCGACCTTCGCGTCGACGAGCAGCGGCCCGTCCGGCGCGGAGGCCCAGGCGGCGACCGGATCGAGGTCGGCGTACTCGCGGACCTCGACGGCGGCGGTGCCCGCGGCGCGCCCGATCGCCGTCAGCTCGACATCCGGAAAGCGGACCAAGGAGACGTCGCGTCCGGCGGCGCCGAACGGATGCACCTCGGCGCCGTAGGCGGCGTCGTCGTAGACCACGATCAACAGCGGGAGGCCGAGGCGGGCGGCCGTCTCCAGCTCGGGCAGGGACATCTGGAGACCGCCGTCGCCAACCGCCAGCACGGTGATCCGATCAGGCCGCGCCACCGCGGCGCCGATCGCCGCCCCGAGGCCGAGGCCGACGGCCTGGAACGCGTTGACGAAGACCCAGGAGCGGGCGTCCGGCGGCTCCAGGTACATCGCCGGCCAGCCGAGGAAATGCCCGGAGTCGACGACCATCGTGCGCTCGGCGGGCAGCGCCTCCTCGAGGGCGACCGAGAACGCCCGAGGATCGATCCGGCCGGCCCCGGGGGCCTCGTCGAAGGGCTGCAGCCGCCAGGCGCAGCGGCGGGCGGCGGCGGCGATCTCGGGGTCGGAACGGCGCTCTCTCCCGCGCCCGGCAAGCTCGGCACAGAGGGCGGCGGTGACCTCGGCGGCGTCTCCGAGGACCACCAGGTCGACTCCCTCGCCGACCGCGGCGTCCGCCTCGACGTCGATCCGCACCAGCGTCTCGGCGGCGGCAAAAAGCGATCCCTCGCGGGTCGTCCAGGGGGTCAGCGAGGCGCCTACCGCGAGCACCAGGTCGGCGCTCGCGATCAGCTCCGCGGCCGGCGGCGAGGAGAAGCCGCCGCTGATCCCGAGCAGGTGAGGGTGGCCGGCGAAGAGGCCCTTGGCCATCGCCGTCGTCGCCAGCATCGCGCCGGCGCGTTCCCCCAGCTCGGCCAGCGGCTCGCCGGCGTCGGAGACGGCCGCGCCGCGCCCGGCGATCACGAGTGGGCGACGGGCGCCGAGCAGCAGGTCGGCGAGCTCCGCGATCGCGGCCGGGGACGCCGTCGGCGGTCGCGGCGAGGGTGAGGGAGCCGGCTCGGGCGCTCCCTCGAACGCCGCCTCCTGCAGGTCGACCGGCGCCATCAGGACCACCGGCCGGCGCTCGTCCCGGGCCCGCGCGATCGCCCGGGCCGCGTCGGCGGCGGCGCTCCCGGCTCCGTGCAGACGCTCGGCCACGGCGCCGACCGATTCGACCAGCGCGTGCTGGTCGATACGGAAGTTCGAACGCAGGGCCCCGGGGGCCGTATCGCCGGCGAAGGCGACCATCGGCACCCGCGCCTTGGCGGCCTCGCCGATCCCGGTGATCGCGTTGGTCAGCCCCGGCCCCTGGTGGACGCTGAGCAGCGCCGGGCGCCCGGTGACGCGGGCGAAGCCGTCGGCCATCGACGCCGCGCCGCCCTCGTGGCGGGCGGCGTAGAAGCTGCCGCCGGCGGCGACGAAGGCCTGGGTGGCGACGAAGTTGCCGCTGCCGAGCACGCCGAAGGCGGTGTCCACGCCCCCCTCTCTGAGGGTCGCGCCCACCGCCTCGGCGACCTCGGCAAGGCCGCTCGCCGGCCTCTCCCGCGTACCGTGCATCTCCGGCTCAGTGGCTGCCGTCAAGCAGCGCGCCGGCGCCGGGTACCGCCCTCGGCAGGTCCAGCTCGCGCAGGATCGCGTGGGTGGTGGCGACGCTCGCGCTCAGGACGGGAAGGCCCGTCGCCTGCTCGACCGGTTCGATCGCCGCCAGCGAGGGCATCTGCACACAGGCCGAGAGGACGATCGCGTCGACCCCGTCGAGCGTCAGGCGATCGGCGACCTCGACCAGCGCCAGCGGGTCGCGGGCGCCGACCTCGAGGTTGTCGCTGATCTCCAGCGAGATGCTCTCGGCGACCTCGACTCCCTCGTTCTCGATGTAGCCCACGACCAGCTCGGTCAGCGGCTTCATATAAGGGGTGACGACCGCGACGCGGTGCGCGCCGAGCGCGCCGAGGCCGTCGACGAGCGCGCCCGCGCTGGTCACCACCGGGGCGGGGGCGCCGTTCTCGGAGGTCACCTCGTGGAGGCGACGGGAGGACTCGCGGTGGTAGCCGTGGCCCATCGACATGATCGCCACCAGGCACGCGTAGGCGAGCACGTCGACGCGGGCGTCGGAGAGCTCGGCCGCGCAGCGGTCGGAGTCGGAGTCCATCTGCGCGAGCTCCTCGGCGGTCACCTTCTTCATCCGCATGCGGCTCGAGTGGAAGGTGAACCCGTCCGGCCCGATCTCCTCGTGGGCACGGAGCAGGGCCGGCACCTCGGTCTCCATCGTCGTGTTGGAGCTGGGCACGATCTGCCCGATGCGAAGCGCGCTCACGACGCGGCGACCGCCTCGCGCGCCGCCGCCTCCGCCCCGCTCGCGGCGTCGACGACGAAGTTGCGCAGCACCCCGATCCCGTCGACTTCGGCCTCGACCGTGTCGCCCGGCCGGAGGAACTGCTGCGGGACCATGCCCGCCCCCACCCCGGCGGGCGAGCCGGTGGCGATCACGTCGCCGGGCTCGAGCGTCACCCCCGAGCTGATGTCCTCGATCAGCTGCGGGATCTTGAACAGCATGTGGCGGGTGTTGGAGTCCTGCATGGTCTGGCCGTTGACCCTCAGGCGCAGGTTCACGTCCTGCGGATCCCCCAGCTCGGCCGCCGTCACCAGCACCGGGCCGAAGGGAGCGTAGGTGTCCTGCCCCTTGGAGAAGAACCACTGCCCGGAGCGCCGCTGGTCGCGGGCGCTGATGTCGTTGATGATGCTGTAGCCGAAGACGTGGTCGAGGGCATCGGCGGCGGCGACGCGGCGCGCGGTGCGGCCGATCACGACGGCCAACTCCACCTCCCAGTCGAGCTGCGCGGTCAGCCGCCCGTCGTGCAGGATCTTCCCCTCGGTCGCCACCACCGCGGTGGCCGGCTTGTCGAACAGCACCGGCCGCTCCGGCAGGTCTTTGTCGGTGTCCAGCGTGCGGCTCGACTCGTCCACGTGCTCGACGTAGTTGAGGCCGACGCCGATGATCTTGCCCGGCCGCGGGATCGGCGGTCGCAGGGTCGCCTCGGCAAGTGCCAGCCAGACCACCGAGTCCCCTGCCGCCTCGACGACCTCGGCGACGCGACGCTCGCCGTCGCCGGAGGCGATCAGCTCCTTCATCGTGGCCGCGAACGGCACGCTCAGCATCTCCGCCGAGGTGGTCAGGTCGATGATTTCCTCGCCTTCGAGGAGGCCGATGCGGTCGCCCTTGGCGTCCGCGGTGGTGAAGGTGACGAGCTTCAAGAGGTCACCTCCTGATGCCCGTCGTCCCCCTCGAACGGCCTCTCGATGTAGAGCGCGAGCGCCTCGATCACCGGCAGGTCGTTGAAGGAGAACAGGACCGCGTCCTCACTACCCGAGCCGTTGGCGTGCTCGTGCACGGCCCAGGAGGGGACGCAGAAGATGTCGTTCTCCTTCCAGTCGAACCGCTGCCCGTCGATCACCGAGTGGCCCTCGCCCTTGGCCACCGTGTACATGATGCTGCCGGTGTGGCGGTGGGCCTTGGTCGCTTCGCCCGGCTGCAGGAGCTGGATCTGGGCGCCCATCGTCGGCATCACGTGGCCGCCGGTCGCCGGGTTGGAGAAGCGCAGCACGGCGCCGTCGTAGGGCGAGGGAGCCTCGGCCTTGGCGAGCGACTGCAGCGCCTCGTAGCTGCGCTCGAACGGGTACTTGAGGAGCGGCGAGTAGGGGGCGTCCCAGCGCCTGTCGCCATCGGGAAGAAGGCCGGAGGCCGAGTGGCTCCCGGTCGAGCGGTTGGTCTCCCCCTCCGCGGTCTGCCGGCCGTCGGAGTGCACCTCGTAGGTGTTCGCCTCCATCGCGTTGACGAAGGGGATGTCGAGGCCGTCCTGCCAGATCGCCGGCGCGTTGCCGCCCTCGTCGACGCCGTGGTCGTGCCAGGTCCCCGCCGGGGTGATGACGAAGTCCTTGGCGCCGAGCGTCGCCCGCTCGCCCTCGACGACGGTGTATGCGCCTTCGCCCTCGATGATGAAACGAAGGGCCGCGGCGGCATGGCGGTGGGCCGGCGCCCACTCGCCCGGTCCCATGATCTGCAGGCCCGAGTAGAGCCAGCCGACGGCGGCGCTCACCTCGCGACGACTCGGGTTGGCGAGCCAGACGACCCGCCGGCCGGCGTCCTGGGGCGTGACCAGCTCGGCCGCCTGTAGGACCAGCGGGCGGAGCGCCTCGTAGTTCCACACGGTCGGCGTCGATTTCGACTTCGGTTCCCACGGCTCGATGTCGTTGGCGACGGTCCAGAGGGCCCCCGCCGAGAGCTCCTCGAGCTTCGCGTAGTACTCCTGCAGCTCCGGTCGATCCTCGACGTGGGCGCGCCCGAGCACGGTGTCATCGGTCATCGCTCTTCCTTTCCTCGCTGTCCCAATCCATCGCGGCCGGGGGCGCCGGCCGCTCGTCCGCGGGGGAGCTCGCCCCGCGCTCGCACCGGCGTTCGCGGCCGGGTGTCCACTTGCAGGTCGAAGATGTCGAAGCGGTTGTAGCCGCCGATCACGTCGTGCATCTGCTTCGGCTGGATGCATCGGCGCAGGTCGATCTCGGCGTAGACGATCCCTTCGTCGTCGATCAGCGACTCGCCGATCTCGGCGCCGTCGGGACCGATCACGCCGGAGAAGGCGCTGTGCTTGCGGGACATCAGCTCGCGCCGGCCGGCGTCGTCGGCCGCGATCGTGTCGAGGATCTCGTCCGAGATGGTCGAGCAGGAGATCACGGTGAAGACCTTGCCCTCGAAGGAGTGGGTCATGCCGCGCAGGCGGATCGCCGCGGCCATGTCGTACTCGGGCGGGGCGACCGGCAGGCTGATGTAGCCGGCGACGTGCACCAGCTCTCCTTGCGCCAGCAGCGAGAACCGCGCCAGCGGGTTGGTGTTCTCCCCGCAGGCGAGCACCCCGAGCGGCCCGACCTTGGTGTCGTGGACCCTCAGCCCGCTCGCGTCGCCGGGCGCCCAGGTCAGTTTCTCCGCCCAGGTCGGCACCAGCTTGCGATGCACGCCGACCAGCTCGCCATCGGCTTCGATCGTCAGCGTCGTGTTGTAGATCGCGCCGACGCTGTGCGGTGCGCGCTCGTTGATGCCGACGACGACGACCGCACCCGCCTCCCGCGCGGCCCGCCGCACGATCTCGATCGCCGGGTCCTCCAGGCCCACCGAGGAGAGCTGCAGCTTCTCGAACCAGGCGCTCCCTTCGAGCGGCGTCATCACCCAGTTCCAGTACGGGTAGCCGGCGATGAAGACCTCCGGGAAGGCGACCAACTCGGCCCCGTTCCCCGCCGCCTCGCGCACCAGGTCGGCGACCTTCTCCGCCGTCGCCTCCGCGTCGAGATAGACCGGCGCCGCCTGCACCGCGGCGGCGACGAAGGGACGGCTCTGCGACAGATCGCTCGGGGATCGGCTCATTGCTGCGGCCGACCCTAGCGCAATTCTGATTTCGTATCAAATCGCAAATCTGGGTGGATCGGGCGGGGGACGGCGCTTCAGGCCGTTGCGACAGCCCTGGAGGCCCCGGGCGTCTCATCGCCGCCCTGGCGGCCGGCTGTGACCGCGATGAGACGTCCAGGACGTGAGGGTTCCGCGTCTGACCCCGAGGGGTCGTGACCTGACCCCGTGGGTTCGTGACGCTTCCGCCCGCCGAGACGGCCGCGCTCGCCGCCACCGCCCCGCATCTTTTTCCCGGGCGTCTCCGCCCGGCTCGACCTACTTCCCGACGCGCTCGGCCGGGCGCCAGCGACTGAAGTCAGGCTCCGGCTCCGGTGGATCGAAGGAGCGGAGGGGCTGGCGGCGGACGTCGATCTTGCCGTCGACGGGGCGGCGGCTCCCGCCCTGGTACTGGACGATCCAATCTTGGCGACGGCCGACCTCCTGGTCGGCGGCGGCGTGGAGGGTCCAGAACGGGTCGTAGAGGTGGGAGCGGCCGATCGCGCAGAGATCGGCGCGGCCGGCGAGGATCGTCGTGTTGACGTCGTCGTAGCTGGAGATGGCGCCGACGGCGATCGTCGGGATCTCCACCTCGTTGCGGATGCGGTCGGCGTAAGGGGTCTGGTAGCTGCGGCCGTAGGCGGGTTTCTCTTCCGCCCAGACCTGGCCGGTGGAGACGTCGACGATGTCGATGCCCATCTCCTTCAGGATCTTCGCCAGCGCCACGGCTTCGTCGCCGTCGAATCCGCCGTCGGCCCAGTCGGTCGCCGAGATCCGCACCGACATCGGCTTCTCCTCCGGCCAGACCGCGCGGCAGGCGGCGACCACCTCGAGCGGGAACTTCGCCCGCCCGGCCAGGTCCCCGCCGTACTCGTCGGCGCGGCGGTTGGTCAGCGGCGAGAGGAACGAGGACAGCAGGTAGCCGTGGGCGAGGTGGATCTCGAGCAGGTCGAAGCCGGACTCCTCGGCTCGGTGTGCCGATTCGACGAACTGCTCCCGCACCTGCCCCATCTGCTCGCGGGTCATCTCCTTCGGCACCTGGCTGTGCTTGAAGTAGGGGACCGGCGATGGCGCGATGACCTCCCAGTTGCCGTCCTCGAGCGGCTGGTCGACCCCGTCCCACATCAGCTTGGTCGAGCCCTTGCGCCCGGAGTGTCCGATCTGACAGCCGATCTTGGCGTCGCCGTGGCCGTGGACGAAGTCGACGATCCGACTCCAGCCCGCCACCTGGTCGTCGCGGTAGAGACCGCCGCAGCCGGGCGTGATCCGCCCCTCGGCCGAGACGCAGACCATCTCCGTCATCACCAGCCCGGCGCCGCCGATCCCGCGGATGCCGAGGTGGACCAGGTGAAAGTCGCCGACGGCGCCGTCGACCGCCGAGTACATGTCCATCGGACTGACCACGACCCGGTTGCTCAGCTCCAGGTCGCGCAGCTTCAGCGTGGTGAACATCGGCGGCTTCAGCTCCGGCGCGGTGCCGTTGCCCGTCGGCGCCGGTCCCGGCAGGTTGTCGTTCTCCGGCACCAGCTGCGGCTCGTCGAGCCGGCTGTGGAAGTCCTCGTCGACCCGGCGCATGAACTCCGGGTCGCGCAGCTTCAGGTTGTCGTAGGTGATCCGTCGGCTGCGGGTGAGCAGGTTGAAGGCGAACTGCGGCGGCGACTGGCCGACGTAGCGGGAGATCCCCTCGAACCACTCGAGGCTCGCCTGCGCCGCGCGCTGGGTCGACTCGACCACCGGACGGCGGTCCACTTCGTAGGAGCGCAGCGCCTCGGCGACGTCGTCGCCCGAGTCCATCAGCGCCCAGGCGAGCGCCGTCGCGTCCTCCATCGCCAGCTTCGTCCCCGAGCCGATCGAGAAGTGCGCGGTGTGGGCCGCGTCGCCGAGCAGCACCAGGTTCTCGTGCCGCCAGTTGGTGTTGCGGATGGTCTGGAAGTTCAGCCACTTCGAGTTGTTGGCCCGCAGCTCATGCCCCTGCAGCTGCTCGGCGAACATCTCGCGGAAGCGGGCGATCGCCTCCTCGTCGCTCTGACCCGGAGGGAAGACGACGTCCTCGGTCGCGTCGAACCCGGCCCGGCGCCAGGTCGCCTCGTCGGTCTCGACGATGAAGGTGCTCATCGTCTCGTCGTAGGGGTAGGCGTGGATCTGGAAGATCCCCCACTCGGTCTCGACGATGTGGAAGGTGAAGGCCTCGAAGACGAGGTCGGTCCCCAGCCACATGAATTTCGAGAAGCGGCCCTCGGGAGTCGTCCCGAAGATGTCGGGATAGGTGGCGCGGACGGCGCTGTTGATGCCGTCGGAGGCGATCACCAGGTCGTGGGACGCCATCAGGTCGCGATGATCCGGCGCCTCGGTGCTGAACCGGACGTCGACCCCGACTTCCTCGGCCCGCTCCTGCAGGATGTTCAGCAGCCGCATCCGGCCGAGCGCGGAGAAGCCGTGGCCGCCCGAGCGTTCCACCGTGCCCCGGTAGTAGATGTCGATGTCGGCCCAGCGGGCGAAGCTGTCGGCGATCGTCTTGTAGCTCTTCGGATCGGCGGCCTCGAAGGCGGCGAGCGTTTCGTCGGAGAAGACGACGCCGAAGCCGAAGGTGTCGTCGGGGGCGTTGCGCTCCCAGACGGTCACCTCATGGCCGAGCCGGGCGAGCAGGATCGCGGCGTAAAGGCCGCCGGGCCCACCGCCGATGGTCGCGACCTTCACGATTTTCCTCCTTGGGCGAAGAGAGTGCGGGCGATGATCTCGCGCTGTATCTCCGAGGCTCCCTCGTAGATCCGGGGGGCGCGAACGTCGCGGTACAGGTGCTCCAACAGGTGGCCGCGGACGAGTGCCCGCGCGCCGAGCGTCTGGACGGCGACGTCGACGGCTTCCTGGGCGACCTCGGTCGCCATCAGCTTGGCCATCGCCGCAACCTGGGTGATCGGCCGCAGGCCGCGGTCGAAGGAACGGGCGGCGTCGTGGACCAGGAGGCGCGCCGCCTGGACCCGCATCGCGACCTCGGCGAGCCGGTGCGACACGCCCTGCAGGTCCTTGAGCTTGCCGCCGAAGGCGTCGCGGTCGCCGGCGTGCTCGACGGCCGCGGCCAGCGCCGAGGCGGCCATGCCGACGGCGAAGGCGCCGACGCTCGGGCGGAATAGGTCGAGGGTGCGCATGGCGACCGACATGCCCCGGTCGACCTCGCCGAGGAGCGCCTCACGCGGCACGTGGACGTCCTCGAAGACAAGGCGGCCGATCGGGTGCGGCGAGAGCATCTCGATCGCCTCGCCGGAGAGCCCCTCGCTCTCGCGCGGGACGGCGAAGCCGGTGATGCCGCGAGCGCCGGCGCCCTCGGTGGTGCGGGCGAAGACCGTGTAGAGGTCGGCTTCGGGAGCGTTCGAGATCCAGATCTTTTCGCCGTTGAGGATGAAGCCGTCCTCGTCGACCGACTCGGCCCGCAGCGAGAGCGCGGCGACGTCGGTGCCCGCGTCGGGCTCCGAGAGCGCGAAGGCGGCGACCGCCTCGCCGCGCGCCAGGCGCGGGACCCACTCGTCGATCATCGCGTCGGTCCCCGACTGCAGCAGCGGGAACGACCCGAGGCCCTGCAGGGCGAAGGCCGTCTCCGCGGCGGTCGAGCCGCGCGCCAGGCCCTCGCGGATCAGACACAGCTCCATCGCCTTGACCGCCCAGGAGCCGTCGTCGTTCCGCGCGTAGAGGCGGTCGTAGAGGCCGGCCTCGGCGATCGCGCCGATCAGGTCGCGGTCGAGCTTCGACCCGTTCCCCGTCTCCTCGTGGGCGTGGGCCAGCGGGGCGAACGTCTCGGTCGCGAGCTTCTCGCACTCGGACAGGAGCGCGCGCTCCTCCTCGGTGAGGTGGGCGTCGAGCAGCGACACCTGCGCCTCGGTCCCCGCGGCCGCCATCAGGCGCCCTTCTCCGGGATCACGGCGACGGCCATCAACTCGACCAGCGCCGGATCGTCGAAGAGGCGGGTCACGCCGAAGAGGCCGGAGGCCGGGTAGTGGGTCCCGAAGTTGTCCTTCCAGACGCGGCCGAGCTCCCGCAGGTTGTCCTTGTATTCGGCGACGTCGCGGCAGAAGATCTGCATCGAGACGATGTGCTCGGCCTCGCCGCCCGCCGCGCGGAGCGCCGTCATCACGTTGTTCGCGGCGACCTCGAACTGCTCGACGATCGTCTCCCCGACGATCTCGTTCTCCTTGTTCAGCGCGGTCTGGCCACCGAGGTAGACGGTGCGGCCGGGCGCGGCGACGATCGCCTGCGCATAGCCGACCGGCGGCGCCAGGTCCGGCGAGACGACGATGCGGTGCGGGGTCTCGGGCATCAGCGTCCCTCCCAATTCGGATCGCGCTTCTCTTTCCAGGAGTCGTAGAACTCGCCGTGATCGTGGGTCTTCATCATCAGCGCCTGGGTCAGGGCCTCCAGCTCGATCGAGGAGGCGAGATCCATGTCGAGCTCCTTCGCGATCAGGGACTTGGTCGTCCCGTAGGCGAGCGCCGGGCCGTCGGCCAGTCGCCGGGCAAGGGCGGCGGCCGCGCCGGCCAACTCGTCGGGCTCGTGGACGGAGTTGGCGAGGCCATATCGGTGGGCGGTCTCAGCGTCGAGCTTGTCGCCGAGCATCAGCAGCTCGGTCGCACGACCGGCGCCGACGATGCGCGGCAGAAGGTATGCCGAGCCCATGTCGGCGCCGGCCAGCCCGACCTTCGTGAACAGGAAGGCGAAGGAAGCCTTGGTGGAGAGCAGGCGGAAGTCGGCGGCGAGGGCGAGCACCGAGCCGGCGCCGGCGGCGATCCCCTGGATCTGGGCGATCACCGGGATCGGGATGTCGCGCAGGCCCTTGACGGCGGCGCCGGTCATCCGGGTGAACTCGAGCAGTTCGGCGGCTTCCATCTTCTGCAGCTCGCCGATGATCTCCTCGACGTCCCCGCCGGAGCAGAACCCGCGCCCCTCTCCGGCCAGCACCAGCACGCGGACGTCGCCGCGGTGCGGCAGCTCGGCGGCGAGGTCGCGCAGGTCGGCGTAGCTCTGGAAGGTGAGCGCGTTGAGCTTGTCGGGACGGTTCAGCGTGACCGTGGCGACGCCGTCCTCCACCTTGAGATCGAAGTGCTCCCACTCTTCCGTGAACCGCGCCGAAGCGCGAAACGGGCTCATGCCTGAATTCCTCCTCCGTCGATGACGATCGTCTGGCCGTTGATCGGCGACGCCTCGATCGAGGCGAGCCAGACCAGGGCGGCGGCGACCTCGTGCGGGTCGACCAGCCTGCCGAGCGGCGACTGGCGCTCCAGCGCCTTGCGGCTCTCCGCCTCGTCGCGCCCGGTGGCGGCGACGATCCCGGCGACGGAGCGCTCCGTCATCTCGGTGTCGACGAAGGTCGGGCAGACGGCGTTGGCACGCACTCCGGTACCCGCCACCTCGGCGGCGGTCGCGCGCATCAGGCCGACGGCGGCGTGCTTGGAGGCGGTGTAGGCGGCGGTGTAGCGGGCGCCGACCTTGGCCGCGGTCGAGGCGACGGTGAGGATGGAGCCGTGGTCGCGCCCCAGCATCCCGGGAAGGACGGCGCGCGTGCAGAGGAAGGCGGCGGTGGCGTTGACCGCGAATTGGCCGTCCCAGTCGGCAAGCGAGGTCTTGGCGAGCGGCGCCGCGGCGGCGACCCCCGCGTTGTTGACGAGGACGTCGATCGGGCCGATGCCGCCGAAGGTCTCCTCGACCTCGGCCTCGACGCTGATGTCGCAGCGAACGGGCTCCACGTTGGCGCCGGCGATCCCGAGCGAGCCGGGGAGCACCTCCAGGGCCTCGGCGTCGCGACCGAGGGCGACGACCCGATCGCCGAGCGCGGCGAAGGCGGCGGTGGTGGCGCGGCCGATCCCCTTCGCCCCACCGGTCACCACGACCGTGCGACTCACGCGGCCACCCTGCCGCCAAGTCGGGCGCTGTCCGGTAGGAACCCCTTCACGCGGAATATTCTACACCCAGGCGAGGAGCTATGTCGAATGAATTGTCAGGCAGGGGTCGGGGCGGTGGAATGGGACGCGGGGGCGTGCGCTGACCCGGCCGTCTCGAGAGCAACGCGGGGGATGTCCCGGCTCGGACGGGCGCGTCGTCTCGGACCGGGGCGGTCGCCGGACGGGCGCGGTCGCGGGGCGTGGTCGATCGCCTGGGCGGGGGCGGCGGGAATCCGAGCGGGCCGCCGCGGGCGCCCGCGCAATACGCTTGGGACTCCCCACCGAGACTTACGGAGGCAGACCTTGAGCGTTGACGCAGAGTCCACCCCGAGCGAGCAGCTCTGGGGTGGCGAGACCACCAAAGCAGTCGACAACTTCCCCGTTTCCGGCGAGCGCGTGCCGGTCCCCGTGGTGCGCTGGCTGGGCCGCATCAAGTCCGCCGCGGCGGAGGCCAACGGCGCCCTCGGCAAGCTCGACGGCGACCTCGCCGAGCGGATCGCCACGGCCGGCAAGGCCGTCGCCGAGGGCAAGCACGACGACCAGTTCCCGATCGACGTCTTCCAGACCGGCTCGGGCACCTCGAGCAACATGAACGCCAACGAGGTGATCGCGGCGCTGGCCGGCGACGAGGCGCACCCCAACGACCACGTGAACATGGGGCAGTCGTCCAACGACGTCTTCCCGAGCGCGGTGCACCTGGCGGCGCTCGACGAGGTGACCCACCAGCTGCTGCCCGCGATGGGCGCGCTCGAGGACGCGCTGCAGGCCAAGGCGGACGAGTTCCGCGACATCGTCAAGGCGGGCCGCACGCACCTGATGGACGCCGTGCCGGTGACCCTCGGTCAGGAGTTCGGCGGCTACGCGGCGCAGGTGCGCCTCGCCGTGCAGCGGGTCGAGGCGACGCTGCGGCGGGTCGGCCAGATCCCGCTCGGCGGCACCGCCACCGGCACCGGCCTGAACACCCACCCGGAGTTCGCTGCCAAGGTGCGCGAGCGGCTCGCCGCCGACACCGGCCTGGAGATCTCGGCCCCGCTCGACCGCTTCGAGGCGCAGGGCAACCGCGACGCGCTGGTCGAGCTGTCCGGGGCGCTGAAGGTCTACGCCGTCTCGCTCAACAAGATCGCCAACGACCTGGCGCTGATGGGATCCGGCCCGCGGGCCGGGCTCGCCGAGCTGCGCCTGCCGGAGCTGCAGAAGGGCTCCTCGATCATGCCGGGCAAGGTCAACCCGGTGATCCCCGAGGTCGTGATCCAAGTCGCCGCGCAGGTGATCGGCAACGACGCGGCGATCACGATCGGCGGCATGGAGGGTCAGTTCGAGCTGAACGTGCGGGTGCCGCTGATCGCGCGGAACCTGCTCGGCTCGATCAAGCTGCTGGCGAGCACCTCCCGTCTGCTGAACGAGAAGTGCGTGGCGGGCCTGGAGCCCAACGAGGAGATGACCAACCGCCACGCCGAGGCCACGCTGGCGACGGCGACGGCCCTCAACCCGCACATCGGCTACGACGCGGCGGCGGCGATCGTCAAGGACGCCGCCGACTCCGGCCGCCCGCTCCGCGAGGTCGCGCTCGAGCACGGCGTCTCGGTCGAGACCCTCGACGAGGCACTCGACCACCGCGCGATGGCGCGGCCGCACGGGGACTGAGGGGAAGGGAGCGGGCGCACGCCGCCCGCTCCGCGCTCGGCCACGACGCCGCGCCCGTCCCCGCTCCCGTTCCCGCGGCGGCGCCTTGCCCGCGCCGCCGCTCGGGGGCGGGAGGATCGGCCGTCCCGGCCACAACCCCGGCAGGGTGTGGCCGTGACCGGGACGGCCGGGCGCAGGAGGTCACAAAGACTCCAGGAAGGTCACTCTTCCGCCCGTCTTCTTCAGACGTTGCGATCACGTGACCATGGTTTGACCCCCCTATAGGGGGTCAAATCCGTGCAGCGCATCTGCGCGCGCCGCCGGCCGCAAGCCAAGCGGCGCGGTTCGCCACGCCCGCCGGCCGCAAGCCAAGGCGAGCGCGGTTCGCCACGCCCGCACCAGCCGCAAGCCGGGGCGAACGCGGTTCGTCACGCCCGCCGGCCGCAGAGGTGCGGGGAGGGTCTGTCGGACCCCCGAACGAACCTCCCCGCAGTTCGTGAGAGAGGGGGTCCGACAGACCCTCCCCTCCCCGCTACCCCTGCAGCGCGACGAACCGCTCCTCGGTCAGCTCGTAGACCGCGAACGCCGGCCCCTCGCGGGTGTTGCCGGAGTCCTTGACGCCGCCGTAGGGCATCTGGTCGGCGCGGAAGGCGGGGACTTCGTTGACCATGATCCCGCCGAACTCGAGCGTCCGGCCGGCCTCGATGGCGCGGCCGAGGTCGCGGGTGAAGACGCCGGCCTGGAGGCCGAACCGCGAGTCGTTGGCCATCGCCAGGCCCTCGGAGAAGTCGTCGAAGGTATCGATCGTCGCCACCGGCCCGAAGATCTCCTCGCACCAGACCTTGGCGGTCTTCGGCGCGCCCCGCAGCAGGGTCGGCGCGAGGCAGCGGCCCTCGTCGACCAGCTCGCCGCCGACGACCAGCTCGGCGCCCGCGGAGACGGCCTCGTCGACCCACGCCTTGACCCGGTCGCGGTCGTCGGGGGTGATCAGCGGGCCGACGTCGGTGCTCGGGTCGAGCGGGTCGCCGACCACCAGGCCTTCGATGTTCTTCACCATTCGCTCGACGAAGCGGTCGGCGATCGCGGAGTGCAGGAGGATGCGCTGGATCGAGATGCAGACCTGGCCCGCGTGGGCGAAGGCGTGGATCTGCGCCTTGTCGGCGGCCGTTTCCCAGTCGCCGTCCTCGTTGACGATCAGCGGCGCGTTGGAGCCGAGCTCCAGGTTCACCTTCTTGTGCGGGGCGCGCGAGCGGATCCCCCAGCCGACCGGGGCCGAGCCGGTGAAGGTGATCGCGCCGACCAGGTCGTGCTCGACGATCGCGTTGCCGACTTCGCGGCCCGAGCCCGGGACGACGTTCAGCCAGCCCTCCGGCAGCCCCGCCTCGTTGAGGATTTCGACTAGCTTGATCGCGGTGATCGGCGTCTGCCCGGCGGGCTTCAGCACCACCGCGTTGCCGGCCGCGATCGCCGGGCCGAGCTTGTGCGCGACCAGGTTCAGCGGGAAGTTGAAGGGCGAGATCGCCCCGACCACCCCGTACGGCACCCGCAGCATCACGCCGAGCTTGCCGACGCCACCCGCCGAGGCGTCCATCGGCACGGTGCCGCCGGTCAGCTTGCGCGCCTCGACGGCGCTGAAGGTGAGCGTGTCGACGCAGCGCTGCGCCTCGACCGTGGCCGTCTTCAGCGGCTTGCCCGCCTCGGCGGCGATCGTCCGGGCGAGGTCGTCGACGCGCTCGCGCACCAGAGCGGCGGCGCGGTCGAGCACCGCGGCACGCTGGTACTGCGGGAAGTCGGCGGTCTCGAAGGCGTGGTGGGCGGCCTCGATCGCCCGCACCGCGGTCGCTTCGTCGGCCTGGGCGACCCGCCCGACCACGGTCCCGTCGTAAGGACTCAACACCTCCTGCCAGCCGATCCCCTCGCTCCACTCGCCGGCGACGAGGAGCTTGTGATCGGTGGGTTTCACCGTCTCCGTTGCCACTTCCGACCTCCGTCCCTTCCTGGGCGTTAAACAGAACTAGACAGCCCCAGCGTAGCGCCGGCGAGCGCCCGGCACCCCCGCCGCGACTACACGTCCTCGCCGCTGTTGATGAGATTCATGCCGATGCGTTTCCAGCCGCCGTTCTCCGCCCCCCGACGCCGCCTCGCGCGCGGCCTCCTGGGGGTGCTCGTGGCGCTCGCCTGCGCGGTCGCCGCGCCCGTCGCGAGCGCCCGCGCCCAGGTCAACTGGGTGATCCACGGGCACGGCTTCGGCCACGGGGTCGGGATGAGCGCCTACGGCGCCTACGGCTACGCGCTGCACGGCAAGGGCTACAAGTTCATCCTCGGCCACTACTACCCGGGGACCAGCCTCGGCGAGATGAGCGGCACGCCTATCGTGCGGGTGCTGCTGGAAGCCTCCTCCGGCGACGTGGTCTTCTCCGAAGCGACCGGCGCCTGCGGGATGGAACTCGAACCGAGCCGCAGCTACGAGGCCCATCGCGCGGGCAACATCGTCGTCCTGCGTACCTCGGCCGGCAAGCCGCTGAAGCGCTGCGGGGGCAAGCTGCGCGCCGCCGGGCAGGGGACGGTCGACATCGGCGGCCTCGGCCGCTACCGCGGCGCCCTGGAGACGGTGCCGGCGGGGCGCGGGAGGCTGAACGTCGTCAACGCGCTCCCGGTCGACCAGTACGTGAAGGGCGTCATCCCCAACGAGTCGCCGCCGTCCTGGCCGATGGCGGAGCTGAAGGCGCAGGCGGTCGCCTCGCGCTCCTTCGCGCTGACCGCCGGGGTCGAAGGGCACGGCTTCGATCTCTACTCCGACACCCGCAGCCAGGTCTACAAAGGCCTCGAATCGGAGTACACGACCTCCGACGAAGCGGCCGAACAGACCGCGGGACAGGTGCTCACCTACGAAGGGGAAGTCGCCGAGACGCTCTTCTCGGCCTGCTCGGGCGGCAAGACGGAGAGCATGGAAAACGTCTTCGAAACGGCCGTCCCGTATCTGGTCGGCGTGCAGGACCCCTACGACGGCCTCTGCCCCCTGCACCAGTGGACGCTGAAGATGAGCGGCCCGGAAATCAGCGAAAAGCTGTCGGAACTCCTCGAAGGGCGGCTGAAGCGGGTGGTGATCACGAAGACGGGCTACTCGCCGCGGATCATCGAAGCGAAGCTCTACGGGACCGGCGGGGTGACGACGGTGACCGGCGAACAGCTGGAGGTCGCGCTCGGCGCCTACTCGACCTGGATGACCTTCCAGAAGGTGGTCGGCAAGTGAGGATCTTCCTCGCCGGGGCGAGCGGGGTGATCGGAGCGCGGCTGACGCCGCTGCTGGCCCGGGCCGGGCACGAGGTGGCGGGGACGACGCGCTCGGCCGCGAAGGCGGAACTGGTGCGCGAGCGCGGCGCCGAGCCGGTGGTGGTCGACGCCTACGAGGCCGAGGCCCTGCGCGACGCGGTCGTCGCCTTCGCCCCCGACCTGGTCATGCACCAGCTGACCGACCTGCCCGACGACGCCGCCGAGATCCCGGCGCGGGCGGCCGGCAACGCGCGGATCCGCGAAGAGGGCACCGCGAACCTGATCGCCGCGGCGCAGGCGGCGGGCGCCGGGCGCTTCCTCGCCCAGAGCATCGCCTGGGTGCCCGCGGGGGGCGGCGAGTCACGCGCGCGCCACGAGTCCCAGGTCCTCGCCTACGAAGGGACCGGCGTCGTCCTCCGCTACGGCCAGTTCTACGGCCCGGGGACCTACTACGAGACCGAGCCGCCCGACCCGCCCCGCATCGAGATCGGCGCCGCCGCCTGCCGCACGGCCCAGCTGCTGGAGGCACCGAGCGGCATCGTCGAGATCGTCGACTGAGCCGCCGCGGCCGCCCGCAGCATCGCGATCGTCGAGGGGCGACGCCCCCACCGGCGTTGCCGCCATCGTCGACCGAGGCGAGCACCGCCGCTTCGAGTGGGGCGGGGATGACCCTGAGCGAACCTCCCGCAGTTCGTGAGTGAAGGGTCATCCCCGCCCCCCTCCCGCATCGTCGGTCTTACACCCTGATGGTGATGACGTCGCCGTCCTGCACCACGTAGTCGCGCCCCTCGACCCGCAGCACGCCTTTGTCGCGCGCCGCCACGTAGCCGCCGCAGTCAACCAGCTCCGCCCAGCCGATCACCTCGGCTTTGATGAACGCTTCCATGATCTCGGTGTGGATCGTCCCGGCCGCCTCGAGCGCCGTGGCGCCGCGGTGCAGGGGCCGGGCCACCGCCTCCTTGTCCTCGCCGGCGGTGAAGAAGGTGATCAACTCCAGCAGCTCGTAGGCGGCGCGGACGAGGCGCGCCAGGCCGGAGCCCTCGACCCCGTAGGACTCGCGCATCTCGGCCGCTTCGGCGGGCTCCAGCTCGGCCAGCTCGCCCTCGATCCGGGCGCTCACCGCGACCGCGCCGGCGTCGACCGAGGTGGCGTGGCGGGCGACCTCCTCGGGCACCTCGGCAGCGTCCTCGTCGACGTTGGCGACGTAGAGGATCGGCTTCGTGGTCAGCGCGCCGAGGTTGCGGGCGGCGTCGGGCGCCGCCTCGGGCACCGGCACCGAGCGCGCCGGCTTCCCCGCCGCGAGGGCGTCGCGGACGGCTTCCAGCCAGCCCTGCTCGGCGATCGCCGCTTTGTCGCCGGCCTTCGCCTGCTTGCCGACCCGCGGGATGCGGCGCTCCACCTGCTCGTAGTCGGCGAGGATCAGCTCGGTCTCGATCGTCTCGATGTCGGCGATCGGGTCGACGCGGCCGTCCGGGTGGACGACGCCGGCGTCCTGGTGGCAGCGGACGACGTGGCAGATCGCGTCGGTCTCGCGGATCGAGGCGAGGAACTGGTTGCCGAGCCCCTCCCCCTCGCTGGCGCCCTTGACCAGGCCGGCGATGTCGTGGAAGTCGATCGTCGCCGGGACCAGCTCGGAGCTGCGCACGGTCTTGGCGACCGCCTCGAGGCGCTCGTCGGGCACCTGGGCGACGGCGACGTTCGGCTCGATCGTCGTGAACGGGTAATTGCCGATCTGCGCGCCACCCGAGGTGAGCGCGTTGAAGAGGGTCGACTTGCCGGCGTTCGGCAGGCCGACGATCCCGACCTTCATCGCGCCGTCTCCGCGGGGCGCGCCGCCTCTCCGGGGCGCGCCGGCGTGTCGGGGCGCGCCGCCGTCTCCTCCTCGGGCAGCGGGACGACGAGCCCGAGCGCCACGCCAAGCACCACGCCGACGGCGACGTCGGAGGGGTAGTGCATCCCCAGGTAGGGACGGCCGGCGGCGATCGCGACGGCGGGGACGAAGGCGACCGCGGCGCGGCGGTCGACCCGGGTCATCGCGGTGGCGACGGCGAAGGAGGAGGTCGCGTGCGCCGAGGGGAAGCTCAGCGAGCTCGGCGCGCCGCCGAGCGGCGGCAGGCCGTCGAGCACCGGCCGCGGGCGACGCGCCACCCGCTTGACGGCGTAGTTGAGGCCGATCGCGGTCGGGCCGAGCGCCCCGCAGGTGGCCCAGGCGCGGCGCCGCGGCGCGTCCGCGGCGGCCAGCGCGGCGCCCGCGACGAGCCAGCCGGCGCCGTTGTTGGCCGCCTTGCCGAGCAGCTTGGCGCCCCGCTCCAGCGCGGGCGCGTGGCCGCGGGTGCGCATCAGGCGCAGGAGCTTCGTGTCCAGGTCACGCATCGGCGGCGGAGCATAGCCACGCGACGCGTTCGCTCGAGCGCGCGGCGCGTTCGCACTTATCCGCGCTATGCGCGGATAAGTGCGAACGCCGGGCGAGGGCCAGCGGCTCGAGGCGGAGGCGGGGGCGGCTTGCGGGCGGGCGGCTACTTGAATTCGAAGGTCGCCAGGTCGGGGCCGAAGGTCGGGCTGAAGTTCACGCCTTCGAGGTTGACCCGGCTGGAGACGAAGATCGAGGCGGTGCTCGAGCCGTACGGCGCCAGCGGCGCCTCTTCCATGAATTCCTTGTCGAGCTGGGCGTATTCGGCTTCCTGCTTGGGCCCGAGCTGTTCTTCGCCGAGGCGGGCGATCTTCTTGCTCAGCTTCGGGTCGGCGAAGCGGGCCAGGTTGGACCCATAGGTCGGCGCGATGCTTTCTTCGGAGAGCAGCGGCCCGAAGAAGCCGTTCGGGCTCGGGTATTCGAGGAACCAGTTGGCCCAGCCGGTGTCGAGATCCGGCGTCGAGCCGTTGGTGACGACGGTGAAGTAGTTCTCCGGGGACAGCTGCTTGAGGTTCACCTTGAAGCCGATTTCTTCGAGCACGCCCTGGTAGTAGGCGCCGACGTCTTCGGAGGGCGCTTCGGTATCGGTCCAGACGGTGACTTCGCGATCGCTCGGGTTCGCTTCGGCGATCAGTTCCTTCGCCTTCTTCACGTCGTGCGGGTAGAGGTCGAGCTTCTGGTAGCCGGGCATGCCGGGGGGCAGGATCTGCTGGCCGCCCTTCAGCCGGCCCGAGTAGAGCCGTTCCAGCGCTCGCGGGTCGATCGCGTAGTTGACCGCCTGGCGCACCTTGACGTCGTTGAACGGCGCCCGCGTCGTGTTCATCCAGAAGAAGTAGGTGCTGAAGGTCGGTTCGACCCGGAACTGGCTGCCTTCGTACTTGGCGGCGATTTCGGCGTAGCGGTCCGGGGGCGGTTCGCTCCCCATCCAGTCGAGCTTGCCCGATTCGATCTCGTTGACCTCGGTCTGCCGGTTGCGCAGCACCTGGATCTTGATCTTGTCGACGTGGCCGGAGGGCAGCTGGGGCAGCAGCTTCGCGTTGTTCTTCGCCCACTGCGGGTTGCGTTCGTATTCCCAGCCCCGTCCCGGCGTCGAGGAGGAGATGACGTAGGGGCCGGTGGCGGGGGGCGGGTTCGCGGAAAGGTCTTCGGCGGGCGTCTTCGCCGGGAGAAGGGCGACGAAGGGCAGCGCCAGCTCGTCCTCGAAGGTGCCGCGCGGATGTTCCAGGTGGATCGTGATCCGCCCCGTCTTGTCGTCGGTTTCGATGCCGGGGATGCCGCCCTTCTTCGTCTTGATGAACTTCGGGGCGCCGACGATGTCTTCGTAGAAGGGGGTGCCGCCGGAGTTGAGCCGGAAGGTGCGTTCGAGGCTGTGGGTGAAGTCGCTCGCCACGACGGGTTCGCCGTTGGAGTAGCGCAGCCCCTTGCGCAGGGTGAGCGTGTAGGTCTTGCCGCCGTCGCCGATCTGCGGCAGCGCCGTCGCCAGGCCCGGGATCACCTTGCTGCCCGCTTCGCCGTTGGCGTGTTCGTAGGTCAGTAGCGGGATGTAGGTGTCGTAGGTGGCGGTGAAGCCTTCCATCGTCTGCGAGAGACCCGGGTCGAGGTGGTCGGGGAAGGACGCGTAGGCACCGAGCAGGGTGCCGCCTTCGTGGCCGCCGGAGCCGGTCGTGGCCGAACCGCCCCCGGTCGTGGAGCTGCCGCTCGAGCCGCAGGCGGCCAGGGCGAGCGCCGCCAGCGCGCACGCCGCGGCCAGGAGGATTGTCTTTCTGGTTCCCACCAGGCGCCCCTTCGGCAGAAACGGACGCGACCTTTAGCCCTGCCGCGAGCGTCCCGCGGCCGGATCTCCGCCGCCGAAACCGCCCGCGGAGCATCGATCGGCTGAAGCCTTTTGGTCGTCAGGGCGCAAAAAGGCTTCAGCCGCGGGCAGAGGTTGGCCTTGCCCGCCGGGACGCAGACCGGGTCGGCCGGCCGGCACTCGCGACCTCCTACGATCGATGTATGCCCTTGGCGCTGGGACAGAGGTTTCTGCTCCACCACGCGCTGCGTGGCGGCGGGGTCGTCACGCTGGTGGCGATCGCGGCGGTGATCCTGCTGATCCGCTTCTGGCCGGCGATCGTCCGCTGGTGGGAGCAGCGCTAGGTGGCCGGTTCCGCACCGGCGGCACCCCGAGTGGCGGTGCTCAGCTCCGGTCGGCGAGGGCCGCGGCGGCAGCGGCCGCGACGGCGGTGACGGCGAGCACCGACGGCCAGGCGCCGATCCGTTTGGCGAGCGGGTGGGAGACGCCGAAGGCGGCGACGTAGGTCGCCCCGAGGCCGGCGGCGAGGCCCGCGCCTCCCGTCCGGCTCCACTGCCGCGCCGACCAGGCGCCGCAGGCGGCGAAGAAGAGGCCGCCGAGCTCCCGCCGGCCGGTGTATTTGGCGATCGCGAAGCCGCCGAGGAGGCCGGTCGCGACCACTGGTGAGGTGGGTGGCGTCTGCATCGCCCAATCCTCGCAGGCCACGGCCGCGGGCGATCGAAAGTCAGGCGCCCGGGTGACCCGGACGCCGGGCCGAGCAGCGCCGCCGCGGAGCGGGGTGGATTTGCACCAGATGGCCGTTCCTTGCGCCCGGCGCCCGTCCGAGACGGCCGATCTTCGGCGTCCGGCGTCCGTCCGAGGAGGCACGCCCGGGCCGCCTGGCGTTCGCAGTTCTCCGCGCTATCCGCGGATTACTGCGAACTCATCGGGAGGCGGGCCGGTGCGTTCGCACTTTGCCGCGCTATGCGCGGAGAACTGCGAACGCCGGGTGTGGGGGTGTGGCGGATGCGTGACGGGGTGCGCGCGGCGCGGGGGTACGCGCCGCGTCGGGCCCTCGCCCGTCCCTCGTGTCCGGATGGCCTGCGTCCCGCGGGGCGCCCCGCCGCACCCCCGCCGGCGCAGGACACCCGGGAAGGCTTCGGCCCGTCCCCGCACTCCGCCCGGGCAGGCGCGCCCGTCCCTTCCTACCTGCCAAGACGAGGAAGGGACGGGCGCGCCGTGGCGGACGGGGGCGTAGGAACGACAGGCGTGCCGTGGTGCATGGGCGCTGCCTCGGGCGGGGGCGCGCTCCTCTAGCCTGCAGACCATGGCCGCGCCGAGCCGCGAGGAAGCCTGGGACCTCTTCTGCGAGTGGACCGAGTCCGAGTCGCTGCGGCGCCACGTGCTCGGGGTCGAGGCGGCGATGCGGGCCTACGCGGAGCGCTACGGCGAGGACGCCGAGCTGTGGGCGGCGACCGGGATCCTCCACGACCTCGACTACGAGCGGCATCCGGATCTGGCGACCGGTCACCCCCGCGTCGCCCTCGCCCTCTTCGAGGAGCGCGGCTATCCGCCGGAGCTGATCGACGCGGTCGCCGGCCACGCCCCCTACCTCGGCGTGCCCCGCGAGACGCGGATGGCGCGGACGCTTTTCGCGGTCGACGAGCTGAGCGGCTTCATCGCCGCGGTGGCGCTGGTGCGCCCGTCCGGGATCGCCGGCATGACGCCGAAGTCGGTGAAGAAGAAGATGAAGCAGCCGAGCTTCGCCGCCGCGGTCAGCCGCGAGGACATGCGGCTCGGCGCCGAGGAGCTGGGCGAGGATTTCGACGCCCACCTCGCCTTCGTGATCGCGGCGCTCGAGCCGCGCGCCGCCGAGCTCGGTCTGACCGGCGCCGCGGCCCCGCCCGCGGACGCCGCCGACGTGGACGCCGCCGCCGACGCATAGGATCTTCCGGTGGGCCTCTTCAACGTCACCGTTCGCGCCCAGCTCAGCGAGGGCACGATCGACCAGCTGACCACCGCCGGCTACTACTGGGTGCAAGGGGCGCCCGACGAAGAAGGGACGAGCCGGCGGCGCCACCACCTGCGCGTGCAGGCCGACAACTGCGACGACGCCGTCGAACGCGCCCGCAAGGAGGTCGAAGACGCGGGCGGCGACGGCAGCCTGATCGAGTGCGGCGGCGCGGTCTACACCTGAGGAGCGCATCACCGGCCCTCGGGGCGAGTATATAGAGGCATGGTCTGGAGAAGGCCCGGCAGCCGCGCCCTGATCGCCGTGCTCACGGTCGTGCTGGCGCTACTGCCCGTCTCCTCGATCGCGGCCGTCTCCGCCTTCGCCGGCGACTCCGCCCGCCCCGGCGGCAACAGCGGTGCCGGTCCCGTGATCGTCGGCTTCGCGCCGCACAAGGGCTCGATCCACGGCGGCACCGTCGTCCACATCAGCGGCGGCGGCTTCAACGACGTCGCCGGGGTCTGGTTCGGCACCCACAAGGCGCGCGCCTTCCGGGTCCGCTCGGAGAACCTGATCGACGCCGTGGCACCGCGCCAGCCGCACGGCAACGCGGTCCGGATCGTCGTCGCCGCCTCGGGCGGCGCCTCGATCAGCAACTCCCACTACCTCTTCATCGGGTGCCACGTGCCGCGGGTCAAGCACTACCGGCTGGGGCCGGCGCGCAAGGCGATCACCGCGGCGGGCTGCCGGACCGGCCGGGTGACGCGGTCGCACACCGCGCGCGAGCCGCTGCGCGTGATCGCCGTGCACCCACGGCCCGGGGCCTGGCTCGGGCCCGGCGCTCCGGTGCGCCTGCGCGTTCGCTAGATGGCCCGGAGCGGGTCGCTGAAGCCTTTTGGTGATCCTGGCGCCAAAATGCTTCAGCCGCGGCGGCCGCCCCGGGTCGCGATCCGCTTGTCTGGTGGATAGGCTGGCCCACGATGACCTTCGCGGGGAGCCTGTTCCTGATCGCCATCGGCGCGATCCTGCGGTTCGCGACCCACTTTCACATCGAAAGCGTCGACCTGCAGACCGTCGGCGTGATCCTGATGATCGTCGGCGGCGTCGGGTTCCTGATCGCCATCGCGCAGTCGGTGGTCTGGTCGCGCCGCTCGCGCGAACCGGAAGCGCCGCCCGACGAGCGCCGCCCGCCGGACGAATACCGCGATCCGCGCTACTGACGCGACGCCGGTCGCGAGGTCGCGGCACGGCGACCACGCGGCCGACCACGTCGCCGGCGCGGCGGCTTTTTACCACCGCTTCACCTGGGCCAAAGGAATCGGCGCCACCCTCGCGGCAGTGGCCAACGAGAGGAGAAAGACGATGGCGCAGATCCTTGTCGTGACCGATCCGTCCGGCGCCGCCGGCGAGGTCGTCTACAGCGAGAGCGTGGGCTCCGTGCACCTCGAAGGGCGGGCCGGCGCCCAGCTGGTCGAGCGGCTGCGCTGGGCGGTCTCCGACGCCCAGGTCGCCGAGCACCGGGCGCTGCTCGCCGCCGCCGCCGCGCCCCCCGCGGAGAACTCCGCCGCCGCCTGACCCCGGGATGAGTTCGCACTTCTCCGCCTGACCCCGCTCGGCGTTCGCACTTCTCCGCGCTATGCGCGGATGTCTGCGAACTCATCGGGACGCGCCCCGGTGCGTTCGCACTTTGCCGCGCTATGCGCGGCAAAGTGCGAACGCCGGCGGGGGTCAGGGGCGGGCGAGGAGGCCGGCGGCCTCGTCGGCGATCGCCGTCTCGCGCACCCGGAAGTGCATCTTCTTGCCGGTCGCGGTCATCGGCATGGCGTCCACCAGGCGATAGGCGCGGGGGCGCTTGTAGTCGGCCAGCATCGGGTGGGCGCGGCAGTGGCGGTCGAGGTCGGCGACCGTCAGCCCCTCGCCGTCCGGCACGACGTAGGCGACGATCAGCTCGCCCCAGCGCTCGTCGGGAAGGCCGACCACGCAGGAGTCGCTGACGCCGGGGTGCTCGTTCAGCACCTCCTCGACCTGCACCGGATGGACGTTCTCGCCACCGGAGATCAGCATGTCGTCGCCGCGCCCGACGATCGTCACGAACCCCTCGCCGTCCCAGGTCGCCAGGTCGCCGGTGTGGAACCAGCCGTCGCGGAAGCGGGCCGCCTGCTCGACGGGGTTGTTGACGTAGGCGTAGCCCGCCTTCGGGGTGCGCACGACCACCTCCCCCACCTCCTCGCCGTCGCGCGCCACCGGGTCGGCCGGGTCGACGCCGTCGCCGTCGGCGCGGGGGCGGGCGACGACCACGTCGTCGTCGGTGCAGGCGCGGCCCGCCGAGCCGGCGTGGGCGGGCAGGTCGGCCGGCCGCAGGAAGGTGTTCCAGAATGACTCGGTGGTCCCGTAGCCGTTGAAGATCCGCGGGGTCAGCACCTCCTGGTAGAGCAGGCAGGCCTCGCGCTCGAGCGGCGCGCCCATCGTCACGATGCCGCGCAGGCTGGCGAGGTCACGTGGCGCGCGGCGCTGCTCGGCGGCCAGCATCGCCAGGTTGGTCGGCGCCCCGACCAGGAAGGTGAGCCCGCGCGCCGCGACCAGGTCGAGGACCGCCGCCGGGTCGAAGGCGCGCAGCGAGACCGCCGCCGCGCCGACGTAGAAGACCGGGTTCGGCCCGCCCGAGTAGAGGCCGCCGCGGTGGAACCACGGGGTCATGTTGAGGGTGCGGTCGTCGGGGCCGAGCGGGAAGTGCATGATCACGTCGTGGGCGCTCATCACCTCGACCAGGTCGCTGAGCGACACGCCCTTCGGCAGCCCGGTCGTGCCCGAGGTGTACAGACGGGTCGTCTCGCCGTAGACGCCGCGGTCGGGTAGGGGCGGCGGGGCGGGATCGCCGGCGAGCAGCCGGTCGAAGTCCTCGCCGACCACCGCGGTCCAGGCGGGGGCGTGGGACGCCAGCTCGAGCGCCTCCCGGGCCCCGGTGCCAAGCTCGGCGTCGAAGACGAACGCGGCCGGCCGCGAGTCGTCGAGCACGTGGGCGGTTTCGCCCGCCGAGAGGCGGAAGTTGATCGGCGTCGCGACCGCGCCGAGCCGCAGCGCCGCCAGCCAGGTGAGCGCGAACTCGGGGCCGTTGAAGAGCTGGAAGACGACCGTCTCGCCCGGGCGCACGCCGCGCGCCGCCAGCTCCCCGGCCAGCCGCTCGACGTCGCGCCAGAGCTCGGCGTAGGTCCAGCTCCGCTCGCCCTCGGCCTCGGCCAGCGCGAGGCGGTCGGCGAAGCGCGAGGCGTTGCGGGCCACCCCGGCGAGATAGCCGAAGTCGCGCTCGAAGACGCCGCGGAAGCTGGTCGGGTCGTACTCGTACAAGGGTCGGTCCTCCTCGCGCCGAACTCTATTCGGCTGTTAGCGTGCCCACCGACCGATCGAGCCGTCCGATCCAAAAGACCGGAGAGAACCCTTGCCACCTCGCCGTCGCCTCGCCCTGCCCCTGTCCGTCCTCGCCGCGCTGCTGGCCATCGCCGCGATCCTGCCCGGCGCGGCGCTCGCCGCCGGCGGTCGCGGGACGATCACCGGCACGGTGCCGCTGCGGGGCATGAACGTCCAGCTGCTGGCGGCGACGCCGGGCGGCGCGAGGCCGGCCCGCCTCGGCGCCACGCGCAGCGGCCGCGGCGGCAAGTTCACGCTCCGCTACCGCGGCGCCCGCGCGAACACGGTCAAGTACCTGCTGGCGACCCGCCCGGGCGGCGGCGCCGAAGCGGGCTACCCGATCTACGGCCAGAGCTACCGCCTCGCCGCGGCGCTCGGCGAAGGCCGCGTGCCGCGCCGGGCCACCGTCACCGAGCGCACCACCGTGGCGATGGGCTTCGCGATGGCGCAGTTCATCTCCGGCGGCCGGGTCGCCGGCAAGAACCCGGGGCTGCGCAACGCCGCGGCGATGACCGGTGACCTGACCAACCTCCGCGGCGGCCTCAGCACGGTGCTGCGGCGCTTCCCCAACGGCCGCTCCACCTCCACCCTGCCGACCTTCAACTCGCTCGCCAACCTGCTGAGCCTCTGCCGCCACCAGGACATGGCCTGCGTGCACCTGCTGTCGCGGGCCGGGACGCCCGGTGGCCGCCCGGCCAGGGACACCCTCGCCGCGGTCACCAACATCGCCCGCTACCCGTGGCACAACACCAAGGGCCTCTACCGCCTCGCCCTGCGGACGTCACGCCGCCACACCGTCTGGGCGCCGGCCCTCGGTCAATTCCAGCTGCCCGACGCCTGGACCCTGGCGCTGCGCTTCGAAGGCAGCCCGCCCGGGATGGACGGCCCGGGAAACTTCGCGATCGACGCCGAAGGCAACATCTGGGTGGCCAACAACTACAACTACAGCCGCCGCTCCCGCCTGCCGGCCTGCGGCAGCGACAAGGTCTTCCGCTTCACCCCGACCGGCCAGACCTACCCAGGCTCCCCCTACGTGGGAGGCGGCCTCAGCGGGGTTGGCTTCGGCCTCGCCTTCGACCCCTCCGAACGGCTCTGGCTGGCCAACTTCGGCTTCGAAGGCAAGAACTGCGAAACCGCGGCCAACCACTACACCGCCTCGGCGTTCAACCTGGAAGGCGAAGCGCTCTCGCCGGAAAGCGGCTGGGAAGTCGGCGGCATCAACTGGCCGCAGGGGACGGTCTCCGACCAGCAGGGCAACGTCTGGGTGGCCAACTGCGGCAACGACAGCGTCACCCGGCTCACCCCCGGCAGCGTCGTCTCGCCCACCCAACCACCGGCCGCCACCAACTTCGGCGAAGCGGCGATCACCGCCGGCGGCGAAGCGGGCTTCGAACGTCCCTTCGGGGCCGCGGTCAACGCCCAGGGAGACGTCTTCGTCACCGGCAACTCGAGCGACTCGATCGCCAAGCTGTCGCCGAGCGGCAAGCCGCTGAGCCTGGTGAGCGGCGGCGGCCTGCACCTGCCGATGGGCGTCGCCGTCGACCAGAACGGTTACGCCTGGGTGTCGAACTCGCACTGGGTCGTGGCCCCGTGCCCGGGCAAGCGGACCGCAACCGAAGTCCTCAAGGCAAGCGGGAAAGGCGGCGGCACCGTCACCCTGGTCAAGCCGAACGGCAAGATCGCGCCGGGCAGCCCGATCACGGGCGCGGGCCTGCGCAACCCCTGGGGGATCGCGGTCGACGGCAACGGCCAGGTCTGGGTCGCCAACTTCGGCGGCGAACGGCTCTCGGAGCTCTGCGGCACCTCGCCGAGCGAGTGCCCGCCGGGCAAGCGCCGCACCGGCGCCGCGATCTCGCCGGAAGGGACGGGGTACGGCTTCGACGGCCTGGTCCGCGTCACCGGCGTCGCGGTCGACCCCTCCGGCAACGTCTGGCTGGCCAACAACTGGAAGAAATTCCCGATCCAGACCAACCCGGGCGGGTACCAGATCGTCGCCTATCTCGGCGTCGCCGCCCCGGTCCGCTCGCCGCAGATCGGCCCCCCGCAACGGCCCTGAGCACATAACCTGCGGTCCTTGGCACCGCTCTTCGCAGGGGGCTCCGACGGCCGGTCCGGCAGGCGTCGCTGGACGGACCGGATCGTCGGGGTCCTGGTCGGGCTGCTGCTCGGCCTCGGCATCCTCGTCTACTTCGTCTTCGGCCACTCCGAAGGGACGATCGACGCGCCGAAGCTGAGCGGCGGCGCGGGCAAGAGCGCCGCGCCGTCTCCTTCCCGCCCCGGGAATTCGAGCTCGACCGAAGGCTCCGGCGCGACCGAAGGGTCGAGCGGGACCGCGGAACCGCCGGCGAAGCCGACGCCGAACAAGCAGACGCGGCCGATCCCGGTGGTCAAGGTGGTGGGCGGCGCCCCGCCGACCGGCGCCGGCCCGAAGCAGCTGACCTTCAGGCAGGGGGAACGGGTCCGCTTCGAGATCGAAACCGACGAACCGTTCTCCTTCGAGATCCGCGGCCTCGGCATCAAGGAGACGATCGAACGAAGCTCGATCGTCTCCTTCAAGGCGACCAGGGCCGGGCAGTTCCCGGTGATCGCGTCGGCGACGCTGATCGGGGTCGCCGACCTGCTGATCAAAAAGCGGTAGCGGCGCCCCCGGGCGGGGCGCCGCCGAAGCTCAGCGGCGCGCGTTGAACTGCACCCAGGGCGACGAGCACTTGTGCTTGCCGAGCTTGTCGTGGACCCGGATCTTGCCGGTCACGGCCTTGTTGGTGAGCCGGCCGCTGAACTTGACTTCGTCGGTCGAGCCGTACTGCACGTCGTTGAAGCGACCCGACGAGTTGACCGAGGTGGGCAGGAAGCCGCTCTCCTGGTCGACCAGGACGTAGCCGCCGGAGCAGCTCAGCTTGATCGCGAAGTTCTTGACCTGGACCTTGTTCGGCTGGACGGCGACCCGGATCGTGCGCCCCTGGCGGGTGTGACCCGTGGCGACCTTGGTGGCCTGCTTGGCGGCCCCCGCGCCGGACGTCACCGCCAGCATCGCGAAAGCGCCACAGATGGCCGCGACCGTCAGCTTCCTCAACATCAAAATGCCTCCCCGTTCAGTTGGAACTCTCTACCGGTAGGCAACCACGGGCGGCGCCGATCGGGGCGAAAGTCGCTTTCGGTATGTCAGCGTCCTGACATGCGGATACCCGGGCCGGGAAACGCGATGCACGGGCGCACCACCCTCTCCGTCGACCCCTTCGACTCGCCTGCCATGGCCGACGATTGTCCGCCGGCGCGACACCCCGTGGGGCACGTCGGTGAACTACGGATGGACGGCCCGGCGGCCGGATCTAGCCTCGTCGCCATGATGAAAGAACGCCTCCAAAGCTGGCTCGACTCTGACCTCGTCGGTATCCCGGCGACCCTTTACACCTTCGCCGTCCTCGCCGTCAGCCTCGCGGTGTTCCGCTTCGGCGGGCCGATCGCCGGGATCGTCGTCGCGATCGCCCTCTGGGTGCCGATGGTGGTCTTCGCGATCCGCGGGATGGGCAAGCCGCCCGGGCCGCTGGCGATCCGGCCGGCCGCGAGTGGCGGGCGCCACCGGGTGCTCGTGGTCGCCAACCAGGGGCTGGAGGACCCGGCGCTCTGCGGCGAGGTCTGCCGGCGCGCCGACCGCGCCGAGACCGAGGCGATGATCCTCACGCCGGTCTTCATCCCGTCGCGGTTCGAGGCGCTCTCCGACGACGTCGGCGACAACGAGCTGCGCCCGGCCGAGCGGCGCCTCGCGACCGCGATCCGCGAGCTCGAGCGCCACGGCGTCAAGGCGAGCGGCCACGTCGCGGTCAGCGAGCCACGCCAGGCGGCGATCGACGGGCTGCGCGAGTTCCCCGCCAACGAGCTGATCCTGCTGCCGGGCCGCGAGAGCGGCTGGGAGGGCGCCGACGCGCTGGTCGAGCGCATCCGCGACGAGGTCGGCCTGCCGGTGACGGTGGTCGAGAGCGACAACCGCCAGGCGGTCGGGCGGTAGCGCCGCGCCGGCCGCGCCTCTCTGTAAGTCCGCTGACCGAAACCGGAACTCCGGGCCTTCCGGCCGTTTTCAGGGAGTGAGTCCCCGCGACTCGCACTCCCGCAAATCGATGTCACCGCCAGGCGCGGTGACGCAACCGGAAGGCAACTATGACCACTGCTCCGCAGCCGACGGGGGCGCGGCGATGGACGCCCGTATACCTGGGGATCGCCGCCCTCCTCGCCGCCCTGCTCGCCTTCGCCTCGACCGCCTCGGCGGCCCGTGACCCGATCGCGAGCGGCGATACCGACCTGCACATGAAGAAAGGCTTCCTGCACAAGCTCTCCGTCGACGGGATCACCGTCGGCCCGCTCGGCAGCGCCGAAGCGACCGGCAGCAAGATCGGCCTCACCCTCGGCCAGGGGATGCTCGACCCGACCAACGTCGAAGGCCACGTCGAGCCGCAGGGCGGCTTCAAGCTGATGCGCGGCAAGCGCGGGGTGCCGATCTACCACCTCTCGGTCAACACCGTCCGCAAAGCGGTCTACGCCCAGGTCGCCAGGGCCCACATGGAAATCGGGACCTTCCGGACCCCGACCATGGCCCGCGAAGGCTTCGGCGCCAACTTCAAGGCGCCTCAGCTCTTCCTCAACGAAAAGGTGACCCGGCTGATCAGCAACCGGCTCGGCCTGCGCGGCCACCAGCGACTGAACGCCGGGCGGGTGCTCAGCAACGTCTACGTCGCCGCCCAGCCGCGGACCGTGACCGTGCTGCCACAGGGGGAAGCCACCTGGAGCGCGAGCAGCACGCTACTCACCAAGCTCTCGCTCAAGGGCGTGAAACCGAACGACCTGCTCCCCATCGCCCCGGGCAAAGCGGGCACGCCGGCGACCAACCTGAAGCTGCCGATCGCGGGCGGCACGCTCGCGCCCGACGGCTCCGAAGGGAGCGTCTACGCGGGCGGCGGGATCGAGATCAAGAAGCAGACGGCGACGCTGTCCCCGCAGCTGAACCTGCAGAACGTGCAGCTCGACCTCGACGAAAGCGCCGCGACGTTCGAAATGGACCTCCTGCCCAAGCCGCCCTTCCCGGGCCCGACCGGCAGGAGCCCGGTCGCCTCCGTGACGCTGCCCGCCGGCTCGGTGGTCGCCGACCCGGCAACCCGGCAGATCACGATCAAAGGGGCCGAACTGAGGCTCCAGGCGAATGCCGCGACCACGTTCAACAACCTGTTCAACCAACCGGCCCCCGAACCGGCACCGGCGAGCAACTTCATCGTCGGCGACCCGCTCGGCACGCTCAGCCTCACGCTGCAGGCCGAATGACCCGCTGAAGGCAGCGCCGCGGCCGCGCCCCGTCGGGCCGGCCGCGGCGCCCCGCCGCCGGAATGTCAGCCGGCAGACAGCCGGCCGACATGCGCCGAAGCCCCCGGGTAGCTGCCAGGGCGTGGAGGCCAAGACCGAAGACAAGGCGATCGGCGCCAGGACCTGGACGATCGCCGAGGGATACATCCCCTCCGAGAGCACCGGCGACGGGCCGGCGTTCGAAAGTCACGAGACGGCCTGCCTGCTGAACGCGGGCGACCGCCCGGCGACGGTGGAGATCACCGTGTTCTTCGCCGACCGCGACCCGCAGGGCCCCTACCGGCTCACGGTGCCGCCGCGGCGGACCCTCCACGCCCGCTTCAACGACCTCGAGGACCCGGCCCCCATGCCGCGCGACACCGATTACGCGGCGCTGATCGAGGCCGACGTCCCGATCGTCGTCCAGCACACCCGACTCGATTCCCGACAGGCGGCCCTGGCGCTGCTGTCGACCATCGCCCACCCCACGGCCTGAGGAGGACCCCATGGCAGAAACCGTTGGCGCATACGTCCTGAAGAGACTTCACGAACACGGGGTCGACCGGATCTACGGCTATCCCGGCGACGGGATAAACGGGGTGCTCGGCGGCTTCCACGAGCACGGCGAGGACGTCGAGTTCATCCAGACCCGCCACGAGGAGATCGCCGCCTTCGCCGCCTCCGCCCACGCCAAGTTCAGCGGCGACGTGGGCGTCTGCATGGCGACCTCCGGCCCCGGCGCGATCCACCTGCTGAACGGCCTCTACGACGCCAAGCTCGACCACCAGCCGGTCGTCGCCCTGGTCGGCCAGCAGAAACGCAACTCGCTCGGCTCCAACTTCCAGCAGGAGGTCGACCTCGGGGTCCTCTTCAAGGATGTCGCCTCCGAGTTCGTGCAGACCTGCATGACGCCGAGCCAGGCCCGGCACCTGATCGACCGCGCCGTGCAGGTGGCGCGCGCGACCCGCTCGGTGACCGCGGTGATCTTCCCCGAGGACGTGCAGGAGGCCGACTTCGAAGAGCCGGCGCGCGCCCACGGCTCGGTCTTCTCCTCGGTCGGGCTCGAAGTCGACTCCCGGGTGCTGCCGCCGGCCGACCAGCTGCGCCGCGCCGCCGAGGTCCTCAACTCCGGCGAGCGGGTGGGGATCCTGGTCGGGCAGGGTGCCCGCGAGGCCGCCGAGGAGGTGCTCGAGGTCGCCGACCTGCTCGGCGCCGGGGTCGCCAAGGCGCTCAACGGCCGTGACGTGCTGCCCGACGACCTCCCCTTCGTCACCGGCTCGATCGGCCTGCTCGGCACCAAGCCGAGCTACGAGATGATCGACAACTGCGACACGTTCCTGATGATCGGGTCGAGCTTCCCCTACGCCGAGTGGCTGCCGGAGCCGGGCTCCGCCCGCGGCGTGCAGATCGACATCGACGGCCGCCTGATCGGCATCCGCTACCCGATGGAGGTCGGCCTGGTCGGCGACGCCCGCGACACGCTGCGCGAGCTGATCCCGCAGCTCGAGCGCAAGGAGGACCGCTCCTGGCGCCAGGGGATCGAAGACGAAGTCGACCGCTGGTGGCGGATCCTCGACGAGCGGGCGCACGTCGAGGCCGACCCGCTCAACCCGCTGCTGGTCTTCCACGAGCTGAGCGCGCGGCTGCCCGACGACGTGATGCTCTGCGCCGACTCGGGCTCCTCCACCAACTGGTGGGCCCGCCACCTGAAACTGCGCAAAGGGATGCGCGCGGCGCTCTCCGGCACGCTGGCGACGATGGGGCCCGCGGTCCCCTATGCCTTCGCCGCCAAGGAGGCGCACCCGGACCGACCGGTGATCGCCACGATCGGCGACGGCGCGATGCAGATGATCGGCATCAACGGCCTGATCGACATCGCCTCCCGCTGGGAGCGCTGGGCCGACCGCCGGCTGATCGTCCTGCTGCTGCACAACGACGACCTCAACCAGGTCACCTGGGAGCAGCGGGTGATGGCCGGCGACCCGAAACTCGAAGCCTCCCAGCGGATCCCGGACTTCGACTACGTGGGCTACGCGAGGCTGCTCGGCCTCGAGGGCATCCGGGTCGAAGACCCGAGCGAGGTCGGCGGCGCCTGGGACCGGGCGCTGGCCGCCGAGCGGCCCGTCCTCCTCGAGGCCGTCACCGATCCGGAGGTGCCGCCGCTGCCGCCGCACATCAAACTCGAACAGGCGACCTCGCTCAGCAAAGCCCTGCTGAAAGGCGACCCCCACGGCGGCCGGATCGTCACCGAGGCGATCAAGGGCAAGGTTCAGGAGTTCGTCAACCGATGAGCGCCGGCGCCCTCGGCGCGACGAGGACCGAGGCCGTCGTCGGCGGCCTCGGCGTCCGCGCCTGCACCGTCCCCACCGACGCCCCGGAGTCGGACGGAACCCTGGCCTGGGACTCGACCACGATCGTCGTCGTCGAGGTCCAGGCCGACGGGCAGACCGGCATCGGCTACACCTACGGCGACGCCGGCGTCGCCGCCTTCGTCGACTCGCAGCTGCGCGAGGTCGTCGAGGGCGCCGACGCGCTCCTGCCCGGCGCCGCCTGGACCGCGATGCAGCGACAGATCCGCAACGCCGGCCGGCCCGGGGTCGGCGCGATGGCGGTCAGCGCCGTCGACATCGCCCTCTGGGACCTGAAGGCGCGACTGCTGGGCGTCTGCCTGGCCGACGCGCTGCCGCGCTGCCGCGACGCGGCGCCGGTCTACGGCTCGGGCGGCTTCACCTCCTACTCCCGCGAGCGGCTGCGCGGCCAGCTGGAGGGTTGGATGGAGGCCGGGCTGCCGCGGGTGAAGATCAAGGTGGGGCGCGAGCCGCGCGAGGACCCCGCCCGCCTGGCCCTCTGCCGCGAGGTGATCGGCGAGGAGGTCGAGCTGATGGTCGACGCCAACGGCGCCTTCGGCCCGAAGGAGGCGCTCCACCGGGCCGCCGAGTACGCCGCCTTCGGCGTCTCCTGGCTGGAGGAGCCGGTCAGCTCCGAGGACCGCGAGGGGCTGCGGTTCGTCCGCGAGCACGGCCCCGACGGGATGGCGATCGCCGCCGGCGAGTACGAGTGGGACCTGCCCCAGGTCGCCGACCTGGCGCCGTGCGTCGACATCGTCCAGGCCGACGTCACCCGGGTCGGCGGGATCACCAATCTTCTGCGGGTCGACGGGATCTGCAAGGCGCGGCAGCGGCCCTTCTCGGCCCATTGCGCGCCGGCGATCTCGGCCCACGCCTGCTGCGCCCTGGAGACGCTCGAGCACCTCGAGTACTTCCACGACCACGTGCGGGTCGAGCGGCTGCTCTTCGAGGGCACGCTCGACCCGAGCGACGGCGCGCTCGAACCGGACCGCTCGCGACCGGGCCTCGGACTTGAGTTGAACCACGACGAGATGGAGAGGTGGACTGCATGAGCGCGACCGAGATCGGTCACACGACGCTGGCGCCGGAAGGCGCCTGGGAGATCGACCGGCGGGCGTTGAAGAAGGACCTCCGCGAGGCGGTCGAGGGCGAGGTCCGCTTCGACCTCGCCTCCCGCGCGGCCTACTCCCACGACAGCTCCAACTACCGCCAGCCGCCGCTCGGCGTGGTGATCCCGCGCGACGCCGACGACGTCGTCGCCGCGGTCGGGGTCTGCCACCAGCACGGCGCCCCGGTCCTGCCGCGCGGCTGCGCCACCAGCCTCTCCGGCGAGACCACCAACGTCGCCGTCGTGATCGACACCTCCAAGTACATGCGCGAGATCCTCGAGATCGACCCGGAGCGCCGGGTGGCGCGGGTCCAGCCGGGCGTGATCCGCGACCAGCTCTCCAAACGGACCGAAGCGGAGCACGGCCTCACCTTCGCGCCGGACACCTCGACCCACGAATACGCGACCTTCGGCGGGATGATCGGCAACAACTCCTGCGGCGTCCACTCGGTGATGGCCGGCCGCACCGCCGACAACGTCGAAGAGATGGAGATCGTCACCTACGACGGCGAGCGGATGCGGGTCGGCCCGACCAGCGAGGAGGAGCTGGAGGAGATCATCGCCGCGGGCGGCCGGCGCGGGGAGATCTACGCGGAGCTGCGCGACCTGCGCGACCGCTACGCCGAGCAGGTCCGCGAGCGCTACCCCGACATCCCCCGCCGCGTGTCCGGCTACAACCTCGACGAGCTGCTGCCGGAGAACGGCTTCAACGTCGCCCGCGCCCTGGTCGGCTCGGAGGGGACGCTGGCGATGGTCCTCGAGGCGACCGTCCGCCTGGTCCCCTCGCCGCCCGCGCGCTCGCTGCTCGTGCTCGGCTACCCCACCGTCTTCGAGGCCGCCGACCACGTGCCGGAGATCCTCCGGCACGGGCCGACCGGCCTGGAGGGGATGGACCGCCGGCTGATCGACGACATGCTGCAGAAGGACGAGCACACCTCCGAGGTGCCGATGCTCCCCGAGGGCAGCGGCTGGCTGCTGGTCGAGTTCGGCGGCGAGTCCAAGGACGAGAGCGACGCCAAGGCCAAGGAGTGCATGGCCCGGCTGCGCGAGGACGGGACCGCGCCGCAGATGCACCTCTTCGACGACGAGGCCGAAGAGCGCAAGCTCTGGGAGGTCCGCGAGGGCGGCCTCGGCGCGACCGCCTACGTCCCCGGCGAGCGCGACCACTGGCCCGGCTGGGAGGACGCCGCGGTGCCGCCCGAGCGGCTCGGCGGGTACCTGCGGCGCTTCCACGAGCTGCTCGAACGCTACGAGTACCGGGCCGCGCTGTACGGCCACTTCGGCGACGGCTGCGTCCACTGCCGGATCAACTTCGACCTGCGCAGCGCCGGCGGCCTGCGCGCCTGGCGGCGCTTCCTCGACGACGCCGCCGACCTGGTGGTGGAGTTCGGCGGCTCGCTCTCCGGCGAGCACGGCGACGGCCAGCAGCGCGCCGAGCTGCTGCCGAAGATGTACGGCGAGGACCTGGTCGAGGGCTTCCGGCAGATGAAGCGGATCTGGGACCCGGCCAACCGGATGAACCCGCACAAGGTCGTCGACCCCTATCCGATCCTCTCCAACATGAAGCTCGGCACCGGCTACTCGCCGCCGGAAGTCGACACCCACTTCGCCTTCGCCGCCGACGGCGGCAGCTTCGCCCACGCCACCATGCGCTGCGTCGGCGCGGGCAAATGCCGCGACACCACCAAAGGGACGATGTGCCCGAGCTTCATGGCCACCAAGGACGAGGAGCACACGACCCGCGGCCGCGCCCGCATCCTCTACGAGATGCTCGAGGGCCAGACGATCACCGACGGCTTCCGCTCCGAGGAGGTCGAGGGGGCGCTCGACCTCTGCCTCTCCTGCAAGGGCTGCAAGGGCGACTGCCCGGTGAACGTCGACATGGCGACCTACAAAGCCGAGTTCCTCTCCCACCACTACAAGGGGAGGCTGCGGCCGCGGGCCGCCTACTCGATGGGCCTGATCATGTTCCACGCCCGGCTGGCGAAGCTGGCGCCGCGGCTGGCCAACGCCCTCACCCACGCGCCGGGGCTCTCCGCGGTGCTGAAGCGGGCCGGCGGCCTGAGCCCGAACCGCGAGGCGCCGCGCTTCGCCCACCAGACGTTCAAGGACTGGTTCGCCGCGCGGGGCGCCGTCAACCCGAACGGCGACCCGGTGGTCCTCTTCCCCGACACCTTCAACAACTTCCTGCACCCGGAGACGATGAAGGCGACCGTGCTGGTCCTCGAGGACGCGGGCTTCCGGGTGATCGTGCCCGAGCCGGAGCTCTGCTGCGGCCGGCCGCTCTACGACTACGGGATGCTCGACACCGCGAAGGTCTTCTGGCGGCGGATGCTCGACGCCCTGGCGCCGCACATCCGCGAGGGCATCCCGGTGGTCGGCGTCGAGCCGAGCTGCGTCGCCGCCTTCCGCGACGAGCTGCCGGGGCTGATGCCGCGCGACGAAGACGCGAAGCGGCTGGCGCTGCAGACGCTGACGCTGGCCGAGTTCCTGCAGCGGCACGCGCCCGATTGGCAGCCGCCGCGCCTCGCCGCGAAGGCCGTCGTCCACGGGCACTGCCACCAGGAGGCGGTGATGGGGATGAGCGCCGAGCGCGAGCTCTACGAGAAGCTCGGCCTCGACTTCGAGGTCCTCGACTCGGGCTGCTGCGGCCTGGCCGGGTCCTTCGGCTTCGAGCGTGAGCACGACGAGATCTCGCGCGAGATCGGCGAGCAGCGGCTGATGCCCGCGGTGCGGGCGGCAGGCGCGGAGACGATCCTGATCGCCGACGGCTTCTCCTGCAAGACGCAGATCGAAGACATGACCGACCGGCGGGCGCTGCACACCGCGCAGGTGATCGAGCTGGCGATGAAGAGGCGCTCCGGCGACGTGCCGCCGCACCCGGAGCGCGAGTACCCCGACGTCGTGCTGGACGGCGATGGCCGCGGCCGCGAAGCGGCGCTCCTCGCCGGTCTCGCGGTGGCGGGTGGCGGCGCCGCGCTCGGCCTGGCGAAGCTGGCGACGAGGAAGTCGTAAGGAAGCCCGCGACAAGGCCGTCGACCAGCCGGGGGACGCCGGTCGGCGGTTGATCGCGGCGCAGGTGGGTATCTGCCCCGACGAATGGTCACGGTCCCCGTACTAAAACTCGAACCGGAACTCGCCGCCGGGATCCCACGGGAGCGCCTGGCGGCGGCGGTGCGCGCCTGCCGCGCCCGCGTGGTCGACGTCCGCCGCGGCAGCTGGGACCCGACGTCGACCCCGATGGACGACCGCGGCTTCGGCCTCCTCGTGCTCTCCGGCGCGCTCTACCGACGGATCGAGCAGGACGAATGCGTCGGGGCCGAGCTGGTCGGGCCGGGTGACCTGCTGCGACCCTGGGACGGCGTCGGCGAATGGGCGACGCTGCCGGTCGAGGCGCAGTTCGCGGTCCTCCAGCGGACCCAGCTGGCGCTCCTCGACCTCTCCTTCGCCCGGCGGGCGGGGCCGTTCCCCGAGGTCGCCGGCAACCTGGCGGGCCGGGCGCTGCAGCGCTCGCGCTACCTCGCGATCACCAGCTCGATCATCAGCCGGCGGCGGGTCGACGAGCGGCTGATCATGCTCTTCTGGCACCTGGCCGACCGCTTCGGCCAGACCCGCGCCGAGGGCGTCCACATCCCGCTGCCGCTCACCCACCGGATCATCAGCGAACTGATCGCCGCGCGGCGCCCCTCGGTGACCACGTCCCTCTCGCGCCTCCACGACCGCGGCGTCCTCTCGCGCGAGCGGCGCGGCTGGCTGCTCACCGCCGAGCGCCCGCCGGAGGGGCTGCCGAGCGTTCAGCCGCCCGCCTCGACCTCCTCCTCGCCTTCCAAGCCGCCCGACCTCCCACCGGCGCCGGCGATCACCGCCCTTGCCGAGCCCTAGAACGTCGGCCCCGCGGCCCGCGTTCGCACTTCTCCGCGAATAGCGCGGAGAAGTGCGAACGCGACGCGGGGGCGTACGCCCAGTTCCACCTCAGGCAGGCAACCGCACCTACGCCAACGGTCCCGCCGAGCGGCGCCATCGTCGGCACCGGATGACCGCGGTGTCATTCAACTGACACCTCCAGCGGATAGGCCGCCGGCATTTGGGTATCCGGCAGGCGGCCTTGTCGCCCCTCGACCCACACAGCCCCGCCTCGCGTGACATCGCCACCCTCTGGTGGTGGATGCTCGTCGTGGCCGGCAGCGTCTTCATCGGCACGCTGGGGATGCTGTTCCTCGGCTGGCTGCGGCGCAACAAGCCGGGCCTGCCCTTCCTGGGGAGCAACGAACGCACCAACATCGTCCTCGTCGTCCTCTTCGGGATGGTGATCCCGGCGTCGATCCTGATCCCGCTGTTCATCGTCGGCGACCTCTACGTGATGGGGAAGACGGACGCGCCGCCGGCCGGCCGCACCGAAATGAAGCTGGTGGTCGTCGGCCACCAGTGGTGGTGGGAGGCGCGCTACCCCCAGAGCGGCGTCGTCACCGCCAACGAAATCCACATCCCGGACAAGACCTCGGTCGACGTGGTGGCGCGAACCGCGGACGTCATCCACTCCTTCTGGGTGCCGGAACTGAACCGCAAGATCGACATGATCCCCGGGCAGAACAACCGGGTCGAACTGTACGCCGAAGAACCCGGCACCTACCGCGGGCAGTGCGCCGAGTTCTGCGGCCTCCAGCACGCCCACATGGCCTTCCGGGTGATCGCCGAACCGAAGGCGGAGTTCGAGGAATGGCTCGCCCACCAGGCGAAGCCCGGCGCCGAACCGACGACCGCGGCGGCCAGGCGCGGCAAGGAACTGTTCGACGAAAACGCCTGCGCCAGCTGCCACACGATCGGCGGCACGCCGGCCGAAGGCACGATCGGGCCGAACCTCACCCACGTCGCGAGCCGCCAGACGCTGGGCGCGCTGACGATCGAAAACACGCCCCACGAACTGGGCCGCTGGGTGCGCAACCCGCAGGCGATCAAGCCCGGGGTGAAGATGCCGGGCCTCGAACTGAGCGAAGAAGACTTCCACGACATCGTCAGCTACCTGGAGGGCCTGCGGTAGATGGAGGCAGCGGCACCCCCCGCCTCCCGCGCCCGCACCGAGCGCCTGGAGCGGATCTGGAACGAGCCCTCGGGCGTCCTCGGCTGGATCACGACCACCGATCACAAGCGGATCGGGATCCTCTACTTCTTCACCGCCCTGGTCTTCTTCGCCGCGGGCGGGACCGAGGCGCTGCTGATCCGCACCCAGCTGATCGGGCCCAATGGGTCGGTCCTCTCACCGGACCAGTTCAACCAGGTGATGACCATGCACGGGGTGACGATGATCTTCCTCTTCGTCATCCCGATGTCGACGGGGGCCTTCGGCAACTACCTGCTGCCGCTGATGATCGGGGCCCGCGACATGGCGTTCCCGCGGATGAACGCCCTCTCCTACTGGGTGTACGTCTGCTCGGGCGTCTTCATCTACGTCGGCCTGCTGACCGGCAACGGCCCCAACGCCGGTTGGTTCGACTACGTGCCGCTGGCCTCGAAGACCTTCAGCCCCGGCCCGGGCATCGACTTCTACGCCCTCGGCCTGATGTTCAACGGGATCTCGACCCTGGCGGCGGCGATCAACTTCATCGTCACGATCTTCAAGCTGCGCGCCCCGGGCATGTCGATCAATCGGATGCCGCTGTTCTGCTTCTCGATCCTCGCCGTCTCCTTCGCGCTGATCTTCGCGATGCCGGCGCTGACCAGCGCCCTCTTCCTGCTCGAGTGCGACCGCCTGCTCGGCTTCCACTTCTACGACGTCTTCCGCGGCGGCGACACGATCCTCTGGCAGAACCTCTTCTGGATCTTCGGCCACCCCGAGGTCTACATCATCATCCTGCCCGCGTTCGGGATCGCGACCTCGATCATCCCCACCTTCACCCGCCGGCGGATGGTGGCCTTCCCGCTCGTCGCCTTGGCCGAGATCCTCGTCGCGCTGATCGGCTTCGGCGTCTGGGCCCACCACATGTTCGCGGTCGGCCTCTCCACCATCACCACGATCTACTTCGCCGGCGCCAGCCTGATCATCGTCATCCCCTCGGCGATCCAGCTGTTCTCCTGGATCGCCACGATCGTCACCGGCACGCCGCGATTCAAGACGCCGCTGCTGTGGATCGTCGGCTTCATCATCCTGTTCGTGATGGGCGGGCTCTCCGGCGTCACGTTCGCCGCGATCCCGTTCGACCAGCAGCTGACCGACACCTACTACGTCGTCGCCCACTTCCACTACGTGATCTTCGGCGCCGCGGTGTTCCCGCTGCTCGGCGGCATGTACTACTGGTTCCCGAAGGTCACCGGGAAGATGTACTACGAGCGCTGGGGACAGGCGAGCTTCTGGCTCACCTTCATCGGCACCAACATCACCTTCTTCCCGATGCACATCCTCGGCCTCGACGGGATGCCGCGGCGTGACTACACCTACGCGCCAGGCCTCGGCTGGTCGGGCCTCAACCTGATCGAGACGCTCGGCGCCTACACCCTGGCGATCGGGCTGCTGATGGTCGCCGGGAACCTGATCGTCAGCCTCTTCAAGGGCGAGCCGGCCGGCAACGACCCATTCGGCGGCGACACCCTGGAGTGGTCGATCAGCTCGCCGCCCCCCGAGTACAACTACGCGGTCATCCCCACGGTCTCCAGCCCGTATCCGAACTGGGACGCCGAAGACCGCGAACACGACGAGGAAAAGCTCGCGGAAGGGGTTCAGGTGCTCGACCACGGGCACGAGACCTCCGGGGTCACCGTGGTCGACGGGGAATGGGACGAGATCCTCGAGATGCCGTCGAGCTCACCCTGGCCGCCGCTGCTGGCGATCGCGCTGGGCGGGGTGTTCGCGATGACCCTGATGAAGCTGTGGCTCGCGGCCGCCTTCTGCATGATCCTCGTCGCGCTGGTGGTCGCCGCCTGGCACGGAAGGGAGCCGGAGGAAGCGTGAGCGAAGTCCCGCGCAGCATGGAGGCGACCTCGCCTGGCGCCACCGCGACGGTGGAACGGATGCGCCGCTCGATGCCGAGCGGCTGGATCGGCGCGATCCTGCTGATCGCCAGCGAGGCCTGCCTGTTCGGCTGCCTGATCGCCAGTTACTTCTACCTCCGCTTCGACGCGACCCAGTGGCCGCCGGACGGGATCGCGAAACCCGAAGTCGTCCTCCCCCTCGTCTTCACCGGGATGCTGGTCGCCACCTGCGTCCCCGTCTACCTCGGCGTGCGGGCGGCGCGCGCCGGCGAGGTCAAGCGGGCCTGGTGGCTGATCCTCCTCGCCACCGTCGTGCAGGCGACCTATCTCGGCCTGCAGATCTGGCTGTTCACCGACGACCTCGGCAAGTTCACCCCGCAGATGGACGCCTACGGGTCGATCTACTACGCCCTGCTCGGCGTCCACCACGCCCACGTCGCGGTCGGGCTGGCGCTCGACCTCTGGGTGCTGGGAAAGCTCTTCGGCGGGCGCATCACCAACTACCGGCTGAACGGCGTCCGCATCCTCGGCGCCTACTGGTACTTCGTCAGCACGATGGCGATCTTCGTCGTCTTCACCCAGCTCTTCCCCTCGCTATGAACCGGATCTCCGCCATCCTCGACCCGATCTCGCCGGTCTCGCCGGTCCTCTGGTACGCCGTGCTGGGGGCGCCGATCGCCTGGGCGCTGGAGTTCTGGATCGGCTACTGGGCCGCCCAGGCGCGCTGCGAACGTCCCGGCATCCACGTCGCCGTCGACACCACGGCCTGGACGATCATCGTCGGCGCCGCCGCCCTGGCGGTCGCGTTCGGCGCGCTGGCGACGGCGATCACGCTCTTCCGGCGCACCGCCGACACCGAGTCCAAAGGCCCGCCGCCGCGCGGCCGCGTCCGCTTCCTCTCGGTGGTCGGGATGACGGTCGCGCCCCTGTTCATCGCGATGATCGTGATGACGTCATCCGGAGTCCTCGTCCTGATGTCCTGCAACCAGTCATGAGGCGCCGGTCGACAAGCCGGCGCGGCGCCCTCGCGTTCAGCCGACGCGGCTCTCTCGCGTTCGCGATGACGGCGTTCCTCCTCGCCGCGGCGATCTTCCTGCCCGCCGCCCGGGCCCAGCCGCCGGCGGGCGTCGTCCACCAGCCCGGCGGCTCCGAACAGGAACTGATGCGCCTCGGCCGCGGCCTCTTCGCCGCCAACTGCTCCTCCTGCCACGGCAGCCTCGGCGAAGGCGTGAAGAAGCCGAACCCGAAGGGGGCCGAGGGGATCACCGGCCAGGGGCCGTCGCTGCGCGGGGTCGGCGAACTGGCGCCGGACTTCTACCTGCGGACCGGCCGGATGCCGCTCGAACACGCGGGCGAAGAGCCCGAACGCCAGGCGCCCCAGTTCAACGACCACGAGATCAAGGCGCTGGTCGCCTACGTCGACTCCTTCGGCGGCGGGCCGAAGATCCCCCATCCCCACCCGGCCTACCACCACCTGACCGAAGGGATGTCGCTGTTCACCGAACACTGCGCCGGCTGCCACCAGATCGTCGGCGAAGGCGGCTTCGTGACCGGCGCCAAGGTGCCCGTCCTGCAGCACGCCAACGCGCGGCAGATCGCCGAGGCGGTGCGGATCGGCCCCTACCTGATGCCGCGCTTCTCGAAGAAGGCGATCAGCGACAAGGACCTGAACAAGATCATCGCCTACGTCCTGCACAGCCACAACCCCAACGACCAAGGAGGCCTCGGGATCGGCCATATCGGGCCCGTGCCCGAGGGCATGGTCGCCTGGCTGGTCGCCGCGGTGGTGCTGGTCGGCGTCTGCGTGATCATCGGCGAGCGAAGGAGGCGAGCATGAAGATCGGCCGCAAGGCCCTGGCGGCCCTTGGCATCCTCGGGATGACGACCGGCGGCGGCAAGCCGAAGCCGCCACCGCGGATCGTCCCCGAGGGCGAGCCGGACCGGCGCGCCGAGCTGATCGTGGTGGCGCTGCTGCTGGCGGCCGCCGCCTGCGCGGTGATGTTCCTCGTCGTCTACGCGCTCGACTGGTCCAACCTGACCCAGTGGCTCGGCCTTTGCCTGGGCGGCGCGCTGGTCTTCCTGGCGGCGGCGCTGATCGTCTTCGGGCAACGCCTCGTCGTCACCGAGGAACTGGAAGAGGACTACCCGCCGGAGGGCGACCCCGAAGAGGAGGTGGCGGTCGAGCAGATCGTCAAGCAGAGCGGCAGCCGGATCACCCGCAAGAAGATGCTGGGCGGCGCCGCGGGGCTCGCCGGCGGCGCGCTCGGCGCGGCCCTGATCGCGCCGGCCGCCTCCTTCGGCCCGGTCCTCGACACCGAATCCATGTACTACTCGCCGTGGTACCGGGGCCGGCGCCTGGTCGACGAGGAAGGAAAGCCGATCAGCGCCGACGACGTCGAGGAAGAAGCCTTCTACACCGCCTATCCCGAGCACGCCGACCGCGAGGAGCTGGCGGCCCCGCTGGTGATGGTGCGGCTCAAGCCCTCCGCTCTCGAACTGCCGTCCGAACGCAGGCACTGGGCGCCGGAGGGGATCCTCGCCTACTCGAAGATCTGCCCGCACGCCGCCTGCGCGATCGCCCTCTACCGGACGCCCCGCTTCGAAGAGGCCGAGCCGGCGCCGGCGCTCGTCTGCCCCTGCCACTACTCGACCTTCAACCCGGCCGACGGCGGCACGGTCGAGTTCGGCCCGGCGGGCCGCAACCTGCCGCAACTGCCGCTGATGATCGACGACGCCCGCCACCTGCGGGCGGCGGGTCAGTTCTCCGAACCGGTCGGGCCGTCCTTCTGGGGCGTCCGCACCAGGAGGCCTTCGTCCAACTCATGATGCGGCGCATCGTCAGCTATGTCGACGAACGGAGCGGCTCCGCCTCGTTCATGCGCAAGACCCTGCGCTACGCGTTCCCCGACCATTGGTCGTTCCTGCTCGGGGAGGTGGCGCTCTACGCGTTCATCGTCCTCGTCGCCACCGGCATCTACCTGACCTTCTTCTTCGAACCGAGCACGGCGGACACCGTGTACCACGGCAGCTACGTGCCGCTGCAGGGGATGACGATGAGCAAGGCGTACGCGTCGGTCGTGCACATCTCCTTCGACGTCAAGGCCGGCCTGCTGATCCGCCAGACCCACCACTGGGCGGCCGACGTGTTCATCGCCGCGATCGTGCTGCACCTGATGCGGGTCTTCTTCACCGGCGCCTACCGCAAGCCGCGCGAGCTCACCTACGTGATCGGCGTGCTGCTGCTCTTCACCGCGCTGCTCGAGGGCTACCTCGGCTACTCGATGGTCGACGACCTGCTCTCCGGCATGGGGCTGGCGATCGGCTACGCGGTCGCCCTCTCGATCCCCTTCATCGGCGCCAACTTCGCGCTGCTGATCTGGGGACACCCGTACCCCGGCGACCCGAGCTTCTGGTCGCGCATGTACATCGCCCACGTGCTGATCTTCCCGTTGCTGATCGCCGGGCTGCTCGGCGCCCACCTGGCGCTCGTCGCCTCCCGCCACCACAGCCAGTTCAAGCCGCGCAAACGGGTGAACGGGGAGCGCAAATTGATCGGCGTGCCGACCTTCCCCGGCCAGGCGCCGCGCTCGCTCGGCCTGCTGTTCGCGGTGGCGGCGGCGCTGGTGCTGCTCGGCGCGCTGGTCCAGATCAACCCGATCTGGCTCTGGGGCCCCTACCACGTCGCCTCCGGCACCAACGGCGCCCAGCCCGACTGGTACCTCGGCTGGCTGATCGGGGCGCTGCGGCTGATGCCCCACTTCGACGTCGTCGTCTGGAACCGCACCCTGATCCCCAACCCCTTCTGGGGCGGCATCCTCTTCCCCACCATCGTGATGGGGGTGCTGATCGCCTGGCCGTGGATCGAGCCGCGCTTCACCGGCGACCGCCGCGCCCACAACGTCCTCGACCGCCCGCGCGACGCGCCGGTGCGCACGGCGATCGGGGTCGGCTTCCTGACCTGGGTGGTGATGATCTTCGTGTTCGGCGCCGCCGACCGGATCTACGTCTTCCTCGGCATCCCCTACGAAACCCAGCTCTGGTTCTTCCGCTTCGCGATCTGGATCGTGCCGGTGCTGCTCGGCGCCGTCGTCTGGCGCCTCTGCCGGGCGCTCAAGGAGAAGGAGGCGGTGGAGCAGGGTCGGCGGGACGCCGTCCGTAGCGCGCCGCCCGCCCCGCAACCCGAGCGCTCGTTCCGGCGTCGAGAAGAGACTGGCGAAGCTCCGCCTCCTGGATCCAACGAAGGAAGAACCAGGAGAAGATGAAGATCGTCACGAAGGCACCCCAGACGAACATGATCGCGCCGGCGATCTGTTGATCGGTGAGCGGCGAGATCCCCCAGGCGCGCTCGCCCGCCGCGTAGAATGGGTAGAGCGGCTTGCCGATCCAGATCAAGGCGTTGCCGAGGATCGCGCAGCCGAGGAGCCGGACGACCACCACGTAGGTCGCCTTGAAGCCGGAGCCGAACCAGCTCGGCCCGGGCAGGGGCTCGAACAGCGCGCCCCACATCACCATCCCGGCCCAGAAGAAGCAGGCATGCATGAGGACGTGGACGATTTCGTGGCGCAGAGCAATTTCGTAGAGGGCCGGGAAGTGCCAGACGTACAGGTTGACGGCCCAGATCGGCAGCGCGACCAGCGGGTTGAGCAACGGCCGCAGCCGCGCCATCCCGGGCAGCGCCAGGATCGGCCGCAGGATCGGGCCGCTGAGGCCGGCCAGCATCAGCAGCGGCGCCAGTTCGCCGATCGCGAGGTGCTGGATCATGTGCACGTAGAGGAGGCGCGTCTCGCCGAGCGAGTCGAGCGGCGAGATCAGCGAGAGGACCAGCACGGCCACCCCGAGGTGGAAGCTGAGCCGGCGCCAGGCACTGACGCGGCGGCCGCGGGCGGCGAGCGTCCGCACGCGGCGGGCGTAGGCGGCGGAGAGGAACAGGCCCACGGCGATCGTCGCCGGGTCGAGGTTCCAGCCCACCGGCTCGAGATTCGGATGAAGCGCCGCCGTCACCACAAGCGCTCCGGCGATTACCCGGCGGTGACCGATCGAACCCGCGCGAAGGTCCGTGCGCTGACAATGGAGGTGATCGGATGAGGAAGTGGATGCTGGCGCTGGCCGCGGTGGCGGGGGTCGTCTTCGTCGGCCTGACGATCGCCCTGGAGATCCAGGTGTCCGGCGGCAACGCGGCCGGACCGACGGCGACCCGGGCCCGTGCGGACCTCGCGTTCGGGACGGCGGTCGACCGGCGGGTCCCGGCGGCGAAGCTCGTCGACGCGAGCGGCAAGCCGACCTCGCTGCGGAGGTTTCGCGGCAAGTGGGTCGTGATCGCGCCCGCGATGACGCTCTGCACGCAGGTCTGCCCGATGACCACGGCGGCGCTGATGCGGCTGCAGCGGCTGATGGCGGCGGCGGGGGCCGGGCGGCACTTCGCCGCGGTCGAGCTGACCGTCGACCCGTGGCGCGACTCGCCGCACCGGCTGCGCGCCTACCGCCGGATGACCGGCGCCGACTTCCCGATGCTGACCGGCAGCGTCGGCACGGTGCGCCGGCTGTGGCGGTTCTTCGGCGTCAACTTCGAACGGACCCCGCAGGGCAAGCCGCCGGCCCGCGACTGGCTGACCGGCAAGCCGGAGCGCTTCGACGTCGAACACACCGACGGCGCCTTCATCATCGACCCGAGCGGCCACGAGCGGCTGGCGATCTCCGGGATGCCCGCGGTGGGCGGCCGGATCGAGCCGGCGCTGAAGCAGCTGCTGAACACGGAAGGCCGGGAAAACCTCCGCCACCCGGAGCCCGGCTGGAGCGCCGTCGCGATGGCCAAGGAGCTGGAGAAGCTGATGGGGCTGGAAGGCGGGAATGGCGCAGCGGCGGGCGGTGCCGCCAAGGAAGGGGCGGCGGCGGGACGGGTCGGGTCGACCGGGAGCGGGCTGCGCGCCGAAGCGAGCCTGGAGGAAGGCCTCGAAGCGGTGCGCGGCCGGCCGGCGGTGGTCAACGTGTGGGCATCGTGGTGCCCGCCCTGCCGCGAAGAGATGCCGCTGCTGGCCACCGCCGAGCGGCGCTTCGGCTCGCGGATCGCCTTCCTCGGCGCCGACCTCGAAGACAACGCCGAATCGGCGCGCGGCTTCCTGCACCGGGTCGGCGTCGACTACCCGAGCTATCCGGCCGACACGAGCGAAGTGACCGGTCTGCTCGGGCCGGCGCAGGGCACGCCGCTCACCTTCTACCTCGACGGGGCCGGCGAAGTCGTCGACGAGCACGTCGGCGCCTACCGCTCGGCCGCCGAACTCGACGCCGACCTGCTCCGCCACTCCTCCCCCGGCTGACCCCGACCGGCAGGGTCAGGTCTCCGCCTCTTCGCGGCTGCGCTTGCGCCAGCGGCGGATCAGTTCGGCGGCCACGCTGAGCAGCAGGGCGACGGCGCCGGCGATCGCCATCGGCACCAGGAAGCTGCCTTCGAACGCCGTCCCGCCGATATAGCCGAGCATCGACACGTAGACCGCCCAGCCGGCCGCGGCCAGCGCGTCGGCGGGGACGAAGCGGCGGCGCCAGGGGAGCCCGGCGGTGCCCGCCGAGACGGTGCTGGCGCTGCGGCCACCGGGCACGAAGCGGCCGGTGATGATCAGTCCGCCGCCGCGCTCGCGCACCGCCTCTTCGGCCGCGCGGAGCCGTTCACGCGCCTTGTCGCCGCGAAAGAGGCGCTCGACGGCCGGTTCGCCGATCCGCCTGCCGAGCCAGTAGGCGGTGTTGTCGCCGAGGAACGCCCCGACCGCCGCCGCCACGACGATGAGGGCGATGACCAGGTGCCCCTGGGCGGCGAGCACCGACGCGGCGATCACGATCGTCTCCGAGGGGATCACCGGGAAGAGGACGTCGCCGCCCGCCGCGGCGAAGATCAGCGCGTAGGTCGCCGGGTTGCCGGAGACGTCGTTGCGCAGCTGGTCGAAGATGGTCGCGAGCTCCATGTCGCCCCTATACCCGGGCGCCGCCGCCGTGCCCGGGCGCCCGCTCAGCGCAGGTAGATCGGGTTCGAGCAGAGCCAGAAGCGGCCGTCGATCCAGGCCTCGACCCGGTAGGCGCCCGGCGCCTCGACGTCGAGGTCGACCGAGTCGAAATCGCCGGCGAGCAGCGGCGTGCCGTCGCGGCGCACCGTCACCTCGGCGCGGCGCGGCAGGCGAACCCGCAGGACTCCCGGCGCGGCGCGGGCCTCCTCGCCGATCGACGCCGCGGGCCCGTCGCCCTCGAACCACGCCCGCGCCCCCTCGGGGGGCGCGGCGAGCGGGCTCGCCAGCCAGGCCCGGCCTTCGCGCAGCGCGGTCAAGATCGTGGCCCGGTCGGTGTCGAGGTCGCAGCCCAGAGGGCGCTCGCACAGTAGGTGGGTGCGCAGCTGAGCGAAGGTGCGCGGGTGCGGGAACGGCGAGCGGATGCGGCCGCCGATCCGCGGCCCGGGCTGGTGGCCGTCGAGTCCCGCGACGCCGGGCACGCGGCGGCGCGCCGCGAGCCGGTCCCATCGCGCCAGGTGGTCGGCCGGCGGACCGGCGGCCGTCATCCGCTCCTGCTCGCGGATGCCGCGCAGCGCGGCGAGCGGCGAGCGCCACGACTCGGCCGCGTCGGTGGTGAGGCTCCAGACCTCGATGCCGTCGCAGCCGGCCGGGTCCTCGAGCGCCGGCCAACCTTGTGGCAGGGCGATGCGGCGCGCCAGCGCCGGGACCAGCATGCGCCCGCCGCGCGAGAACGGGTGCGCGGCGAAACCGACCCCGCCGGCGGCGCGCACCGCGTCGGCGATCTCGAGGGCCTCACGGCCTTCCTGGGCGATCTTGTCCGGCGTGCCGAAGGAGAGGTAGTGACCGCGCGGCAGGGTGATCTCCTCGCCGACCAGCAGGAAGACGCCGTCGTGGTGGCCTTCCCAGCCGTCGTGGCGGGCGCCGAGCGTGTCGTGGTCGGTCAGCAGCAGGGCCTCGACGCCGGTCTCGCGCGCCGCGCCGAGGAGCTCGGGCAGGTCGGCGGTGCCGTCCGAGTAGGTGCTGTGGACGTGCACCACGGCGGAGAGATCGTGGAAATGGGGTGGATTGCTCATGGATTGGGGGGCCGGCAGGCGATCCGTCAAGCCGCCGTACTTCATTCCCTACCCTCAGGGAGATGGCGAATATCCGTGTCTTCTCCCTGCTCGCGTTGGTCGGGGGCGCCTTTGCCGCTGCCGCCGTGCTGCTGCCGCACTCGCCGGACCAGCTGCGCACGATGGTGCTCGCCGCGGGGATCGCGGCCCCCGCGGTCGCCCTCCTGGCCTGGACGATCCTGACCCCGGCCCTGGTCGGCGGCACCGTGCTCGCCGCCGCCGGCGGCCTCGCCTTCGGCGCACCGGCGGGCGCCGCGCTCTCGGTGGCCGGGGCGGTCCTCGGCGGCCTCGCGGCGTTCTTCCTCGCCCGCACGCTGGCCCGCGACCGGGTGGAGACGATGGTCGCGCGCAGCGAGCGCCTCTCGCGGGTGCACGGCCTGCTCGGTCGGCGCGGCTTCCAGGCCATCCTCGCCGCGCGCCTGATGCCGGGCGTCCCGGCCACCGGCCTGCACTACGCCGCGGGCGTCTCGCCGGTTCGCACCCGTGCCTTCGCCGCGGCGATCGCGATCGGCGCCCTGCTGCGCACCACCCCGTACGCACTGCTCGGCAGCGGCGTAGCCGGCGGGTCGCTGCCGATGGTGATCGTCGCCGTCGCCTCGATCGGCCTCGGCGCCCTGGGCGCCGCGGCGATCGTCCGCCACGCGCGCCGCGCCGAGGCCGCCGCCGCGGCCTGAGCCGCGGGCGCGCCCCGACGCGCCGGCAGCGGGAGCGATCGGGTCGATTCCGCGCCGGGGCCACGCCGCCCGTCCGAGACGGCACGCCCGTCCCACCCTCCACTTCGGCAGGTAGGAGGGCGGGACGGGCGTGCCTAGCCGGGCGCCCGGCCGCCCGGCGTTCGCAGTTCTCCGCGCATAGCGCGGATGTCTGCGAACTCACCGGGGAGCCGGCCCGCAATCCCCGGGACGCGGTCGTCCTTTGGTCCGGTCCGGAAATCGCGGTCGTCCTTTGGTCCGGTAGGCGGACGCTAGGACGACCGCGCCCGGCGGGGCGGACCCCAAAGGTCGACCGCACGCGCCGCGCCGCGGTGGCGTTCGCAGAACTCCGCGCATGGCGCGGATGTCTGCGAACTCATCGGGACGGGTCCAGCGGCGTTCGCACTTTGCCGCGCTATGCGCGGATTACTGCGAACGCGGTCCGCGGGAGGTGACGGATGCCGCTGCCATGCGTGTCCCGCGACGCTCGTTCACTTGAGCCGGTCGGAGGCGGCTCAGGTGAACGAGCGGCCGGCTCCGACGTTCTCCGCCTGCGTAGGCGCGCCCGTCCCGCCCTCCTACCTGCCGAAGTGGAGGGTGGGATGGGCGCGCCATCTGGCGGACGGGCGCGGGGAAGGGACGGGCGCGCCGTATCGGACGGGCGCGGGGCATGGACGGGCGAGCCGTCTCGGACGGGCGGGTAGCCGGGCCACCCGCTCGGGGCCTGCGCTAGGCGTCTTCCCCGCTCGCGCCGTCGGAGTCCGGCGCTGCGAGGGTCGAGCGCGACAGCCGGCGGGCCCGGCCTTCGGCGACCGCTTCGCGGACGGCGGCCGGGAAGCGGCCGGGGCCCCAGTAGCGGGCGCCGACCTCTTCGGCGAGGCGGTCGCGGTCCGCGGTCCCCAGCCGGTCGAGCGCCTGGGCGATCGAGTCGATCTCACGGTCCAGGGCCGTGTCGTCGTCGCCGGCGCCCGGCGGCAGGCTCAGCCCGGGGCTGACGACCGCGCGGCCCGGTCCGGGGCGGAAGCGGCGCAGGCCACTGCGCGATTCCCCGCGCCGGCGGGCGGCGCGCGCCGCGATCCGGCGGCGGCGGCGCTCGGCCTCGTCCCGGTCGCCTCCCCCGGCCTCCTCATCGGCCGGTTGCGTGCTCGCCCCGCCTTCGGCCTCGCCGCCCTTCTCGCCTTCACCCTCGCCGCCCGCGGACTCCTCTTCGGCTTCCTCGGCGGTCAATGGCTGGGCGATGTCCTCGAGCTCGGCCTGCTCGGCCTTGACGCCGAAGAAGAGCTCCGCGATCCCGCCGATCGCCATCACGCCGGCGCCGATCAGGAAGGCGATGATCACCTGGCTCGCGCTGCCGCTTTCGATCAGGTTGCCGAACAGCAGCGGCCCGGTGATCCCGCCGACCGCCGTGCCGACCGCGTAGAAGAAGGCGATCGCCAGCGCCCGCGTCTCCATCGGGAAGATCTCCGAGACGGTCAGGTAGGCGGCGCTGGCGCCGGCCGAGGCGAGGAAGAAGGTGGCGACGACGAGCGCCTCGAACCCCCAGGTGCCGAGGGTGCCGTTGACGAAGAGGATGGCGAGCACGACGCTGATCAGCGCCGAGCCGAGGTAGGTCCCGGCGATCATCGGCTTGCGGCCGACCGTGTCGAACAACCGGCCGAGCAGCACCGGGCCGAGGAAGTTGCCGAGCGCGAAGATGATGATGAAGACCGGCACGATCGACGAGGAGATGCCGAAGAAGGTCGTGAACAGGGTGCCGAGGTTGAAGGTCACGCCGTTGTAGATGAACGCCTGGCCGATGAACAGCGCCAGGCCGAGGACGGCCCGCTTCGGGTAGAGCTCGAACGCGGTGCGGGCGATCTGGCGGAACGGGATCCGCTCGCGCTGGCGGACCTGGATCGAGTCGTCCGGTTCGGGCAGCTCCTGCCCGGTGTCCTCCCGCACTTCTTCCTCGACCCGGTCGACGATTTCCTCGGCCTCCTCCTCGCGGCCGTGGATGAAGAGCCAGCGGGGGCTCTCGGGGACGTTGCGCCGCACGATCAGGATCGTGAAGCCGAGCACCACGCCGAGGCCGAAGGCGAGCCGCCAGCCGACGTCCATCGGGAAGATCGAGGTATCGAGGAAGACGAGCGCCGCCGCCGAGCCCGCCGCCGAGCCGACCCAGTAGGAGCCGTTGATGATCAGGTCGACGCGGCCGCGCACCCGGGCCGGGATCAACTCGTCGATCGCCGAGTTGATCGCCGCGTACTCGCCGCCGATCCCAGAGCCGGTGAGAAAGCGGGTGGCGAAGAAGTACCAGGGCGCGAAGGAGAAGGCGGTGGCCGCGGTGGCGGCGATGTAGACGCCGAGGGTGATGATGAAGAGCTTCTTGCGGCCGAAGCGGTCGGTCAGCTGGCCGAAGAAGAGGGCGCCGAGGCAGGCCCCGGCGACGTAGAAGGCCGCCGCCGCGCCGATCTGGCCGGCGGTGATCGGGAGCCCGCTGCCCGCTTCGGTCAGCCGCGAGCCGACCGAGCCGACGATCGTCACCTCGAGCCCGTCGAGGATCCAGACGGTGCCGAGCCCGATGATGATCAGCCAGTGGAAGCTCGACCAGGGCAGCCGGTCGAGCCGCGCCGGGATACGCGTCTCGATCGTTCCCGTCTCCACTCCTTCGGACATGGCGGCCAGGTACCCGACCACCTCGCGAGGACCGGGGCGGTGTCAGCAGACGAACGCCGCCGACCCGCCGACGGCGAGGCGTCGTGGAGGATCGCCTCCCACCGGGTACAGGCAGGGGTGTGCTCACCTGTCGCGTCCTCGGTCATCGCCACCGCTTCGCCGCCGACGGGCGGACGATGCGCTGGAGCTGCGAGCGCGGCTGCGGCGCCGGGGGCGAGAAGGAGTACGAGTCGGCCGCCCTGGCGCGGCGCTACGCCGCCGCCCTGGACCGTGAGGACCGCGACGACCTCGGCCGTCGCGCGCCGCTGATCGGGCTCCTGCCGTTGCGACTATGGCGGATGTTCGCCAACCGGGAAGGGCACCAGACCGGCCGGGGCCGGGCATAGCCCGCAGCGTCGCCCTCAACCCCTTCGGCGAGCCCGCCGAAGGCCGGCTGCCGGTCCTCCGCGACCCGGTCGACCTGTTGCGGCTGGCGCTGCTGATCGGTGTGCCGATCACCCTGGCGCTCGGCCCGCGCAATCAGAGCTTCCGGCTCTTCCTGACCTTCCTCCTGGTACTGATCCCGCGCGCCCTCGACGCGCCTCGCCCGTTCGACCTCGCCTTCGCGGTGGCGATGTCCTTCCAGGCCTGGGGCAACGTCTTCGGCGCCTTCGAACAGATCTACGGCTACGACAAGATCGTCCACTTCCTGCTGCCGATGTCGGCCTCGGCGCTCGCCTACCTGACCCTGGTCCGCTTCGAGGTGGTGCCCGACCTCGCCGACGCGAAAGGGCTGCACAGCCGGCCGGCGACCGTGCTGCTGACGGCGGCGCTCGGGCTCGCCTACATGGGCGGCCTCTACGAGCTGTACGAGTGGTTCGCCGACCAGGCGCTCGGCGCCCACCTCTTCACCGACTACGGCGACACGATCGGCGACCTCACCGACGACATGCTCGGCGCGCTCGCGGGCGGGGCCTTCGTGCTGCTGTGGAAGGAACGCGGCTGGCCCACGAGGCGGGCGGACATCTCCGAGCGGGGCGATCCGGACGACCCCCTGGCCGAGCTCGGCGACACGGCCGTCGCCCGCCTGGAGCCCGACCACGACCTGCCCGACCGGGGGCAGCGGGGCGCCGCGACGCGCTTCCTGCTCGGCGAGCTGCCGGCCGGCCTGCGCAATCCCCTCGACCTCGGCCGGCTCTCCCTGCTGGTCGGCCTGGCGATCGCCCTGGCGGGATCCGAATGGGACTCGGCGATCCGCTTCACGATCGGCTTCGGCGCCGCCTGGGCGGTGCGCGGGCTGGAGCTGCCGCGCTTCTTCGACGGGCTGTTCCTGCTCGCCGTCTCGCTCGAGGCCTGGGGGGCGTTCGGCGGCGCCTTCATCCACGTCAGCGGCTTCGACTCGGCGATCCACGTGGTCGCCACCGCGGCGGTGGCGCCGGTGATCTACGTCGCCTTCGTGCGCCGCGACCTGCTGCCGGAGCTCTCCCGGCGCGCCGGCCTGCACCAGCGCACCGCCCTCGGCCTGACCGTCTTTGCCTTCGGCTTCTCGAGCGGCATCCTCTACGAGATCTACGCCTACCTCGCCAACCACCTGCTCGGCGCCTCGATCGCCCACGGCTACGACGTGCTGATCGGCCGCCTCGCCCTCGACGCGATCGGCGCCCTTCTCGGCGCCGCCCTGGTCGTCGCCTGGGGCTCCGCCGGCCTGCCCTTTCGCGCCCGTGCTCGCCACGCTTGACACGAGGCTCTACGAACGCGTCGCGGCGCTCGACGTCCCGGCGCTCGATCGCGCGATGCGGCGCCTCTCGCGGACGGCCGACCACGGCCTGCTGTGGTTCGGCATCGCCGCCGCGCTGGCGCTCCTGGGAGACGACCCCGAACGGCGGGCGGCGCGCCGCGGCGTCGCCTCCCTGGCGCTCTCCTCGGCGCTCGCCAACCTCGTCGGCAAGCCGCTCTCCCGCCGCGCCCGGCCGGTGCTCGACCACCCGCGCCCGCGCCACGTGGCGATGCCCGCGACGAGCTCCTTCCCGTCCGGCCACGCCGCCTCGGCCTTCGGCTTCGCCGTCGGCGCCGCGCGCGCGCAGCCGGCCCTCGGCCCGCCGCTCCTCGCCCTGGCGACCCTCGTCGCCTACTCGCGCGTCCACACCGGGGTGCACTACCCGGCCGACGTGGTCGCCGGCGCCGCCCTCGGCGCCACGGTCGCCCGCCTGCTCGCCGCGCGGGCGACCTGACGCCCACCGCCCAGACCAGATGGCGCGCGCTCGCTCACCTGAGCCGCCCCTGACCGGCTCAAGTGAACGAGCGCCCGGACGGTCAGATCACTGACCCTCACTGGTTCCCCGCGCCCATCGGGGGAACTTGCGGTCACGCGCCGCGCGGTCGCGGCGACCGCCGGCAGAAGGAGGATGACGATGAACGGACAGCACCAGGGCTCGGCGCCGACCGCGATGCCGCAGGTCACGCGGATCGCCAAAGGAGCCCACGCCTCGCCCGACGACGGGGCCTGCGTGCTGGAGCTGGCCTCGATGCTGGCCGGGGAGAAGTTCAGCGATCACCCGCGCAGCGTCTGCCCGGTCCTCGGCACCTACATGCGCGCCCTGAACGACCGGCTCGGCGAGGAGGATCGCCAGCCGCTCTACCACTGGGCGGCGGAGCTGGTCGGCACGCGCGGCTCCTGGAAGCTGCGGCGGCGGCGCGCGATCCTCTGCGCCCGCTGGGCGACCGAGATGGAAGCCGACCCGGCCCGCGCGCTGCGCGTCCCGACGCTCTTCTACTGGTGGCATGCCGACCGCTGCGCACGGCTCGCGGTCGCGCGCGGCATCGGCTTCGACATCGCCGCCATGCTGCTCGCCGAGGCGCGCGCGGGAGGGCCGGAGCGGGCACTCGACGACGCCCCCGTCCGGTCGGTGGCCTGACCGCCGCGAACCCCGCCGTCCGCGGATTCGGACGGACCTGGGCGATAGTCCTGCTCGCGGCCGTCCTCGACCTGCAGAGCGCCGAGCCGGCGCCGGTCGCCCTCGCCGTCTCCCGTCACGGCTACCGTCGCGACGTGGCGACAGTTGCGCGAAGCCGAGAGATGGCGCGATGAAGCGGCCCGGGGCCTCCCTCGTGATGCTCGGCCTGCCGACCTTCGGCATGGCGCTGACGGTCACCGCGGTCTCCTCCTACCTGCCGGTGGTGATGCGCGGCCACGCCGGCTCGACCACGACGATCGGCGGCATCCTCGCCGTCGAGGGCGTGCTGGCGCTGTGGCTGCCGATCGTGGTCGGCGACCGCTCCGACCGCCTGCGGACGCGGCTCGGCGGCCGGCTCCCCTTCGTGCTGGCCGGCACCCCCGCGATGTTCGTCAGCCTCTGCCTGTTCGGCTTCGTCGGCCCGGTCCTCGCCCTCGCCGGCCTGGTCGTCGTCTTCTTCTTCGGCTACTTCATCGCCTACGAGCCCTACCGGGCGCTCTACCCCGACCTCGTCCCGGACGAGCTGGCGGGCCGCTCGCAGAGCGTCCAGGCGGGCTGGCGCGGCGCCGGGACCGGCCTCGCGCTGATCAGTGGCGGCGTCCTGCTCGGCGTGGCCGACTTCCTGCCCTTCGTCGTCTACGCGGGCCTGTTGGCGCTGAGCGTCGGGGTCTTCGTCGCCCACTCGGCCGATCGCGCACGGGTCGAAGCGCGGCGCGAGCGCCCCGAGGAGCCCGACCGGCAGGCGCTCCACTCCTTCGCCCTGGTGCGCGGGCTGCTGCGCGACAACCAGGCGCTGCGTTACTACTTCGTCGCCAACGGGCTCTGGGAGATGACGCTCGCCGCGATCAAGACCTTCGTCGTCCTCTACGTGACCGCGGGCCTCGGCTACAGCCTCGACGCCGCCTCGCTGATCATCGGCGCGGTGGCCGTGGTGATCCTCGCCGCCGCGCTGGGGAGCGGCTTCCTGGGCGACCGCATCGGCCGGCTGCGGGTCGTCGAGGCGAGCGCCCTGATCTTCGGCCTCGGCCTGCTGGTCCCGGCGCTGACCACCTTCGAGCCCGCCCTGATCGCCGCCGTCCCCCTGATCGCGCTCGGCGGCGGCACCTTGATGAGCCTGCCCTACTCGGTGCTGATGCCGCTGATGCCGGAGGGCGAGCACGGCGCCGTGACCGGCCTGTACGCGATGAGCCGCGGAGTCGGCGTGATGGCCGGACCGGTGATCGCGGGGGTGGCGATCAGCGTGCTGGAGCCGGTCTTCTCCTCCACCCAGGGCTACGCGGCGGCGTGGCTGATCGCCGCCGGCGCCGCCCTGCTCAGCCTGTTGCCGCTGCGCCGCCTGCGCCGGCTCGACCCGACCGGCTGAGCGCCAGGCCGGCACCCCCGGCGCGTTCGCAGTTCTCCGCGCTATCCGCGGATTACTGCGAACTCACGGGGAGGCGCGCCCTGGCGTTCGCAGTTTGCCGCGCTATGCGCGGAGAACTGCGAACGCCGGGCGGACGCCTAGGCCGCGAGGTCGATCAGGGCCAGGCCGGACTCCTCGTCGTGGCGCTTGCGCAGGTGCGCGGGCACCTCGTCGAGGACCAGCTCAAGGGTCGGCCGCACCGTCGCCGCGCGCAGATGGCCGCCGCGGGTGGTGCCGTCGTGACGCCCGAGCACGACGTGGATGTGGATCGCCGGCGAGCCGTCCTGCTCGGCGACGTCGCCGTTCAGCGCCAACAGCTCCACCTGCTCTTTGACCGGAATGTCGCGGTACTCCTTCGCCTCCCAGTCGAACCACGCCACGGTCGCCTCCGAGAAGGCGCCGACGCCGGTCAGCCGCGCCGCCGTCACCCCCTCCGCCTCGCACCAGTCGGCGAGCTCCGCGAGGGCCTCGTCGCCGCGGTCGAACACCAACGCGAAGGTCCGGCCGTGCGGCCCCTGCGACAGCCGCCGCGCCCTCACGGCTGCTCGAGCGCGTTGCGGGTCGCGTACCCGGCGGCGCCGATCCCGGCCAGCCCGACGACGATGGCGATCCGCCGTCCCCAGCGCCGGCGCGGGTGGTCGCGACCGGTGGCCAGCGCGCGGCTGCCCTCAGCGAGCTCAGCCAAGCCCTTCTCCACCCGGCGGTGCAGCTTCCGGTCGCCGATCGGGTCGACGCGGCGCTTGCGCGACCGTTCGAAGGCGGCCCGCAGGTCGTCGACGCCGGAGAGCAGCTGCCCGATCGCGTATTCGTTGTCGACCGCGTCCTTCACGTGGCCGCCGACATCGGTTATCGAGTCCATGGTCTTCATCTGGCTCCTTTCGCCTGGCGACCGAGCGCCTCGGCCGCGGTTGGTCGTCGAGGCCCGCAACGGGCGTCTCGGCCCCTTCGGGATCCCGGCCCCGACCGTGCACACATGGGTCCCCGGAGGGAGGCCGATCGAACAACGGCGGTCAGGCACCTGACCGCCGTCGGAGGGGCGGCACCGGGCGGGGAGCCGGGCGCGGGGCCCGGCTCCGCCGCTCCGCCGGAGCCAGGGCTAGGGACGACGCACGTTGAAGCGGACCCAGTGGGAGTCGCAGGGGTTGTTCTTGCCCCAGCGGTCGCGGACCCGGATCGCACCCTTGAGGTGGTGGTTGAACAGCCGGCCGCGGATGAAGACGTCGTCGGTCGAGCCGACCTGGTGGTCGTGGATGCGGTTGTGGTGACGAAGCCTGCTCGGCAGGAAGCCGGACTCGGTGTCGATCAGGACGCCGCCGCGACGGCAGCGCAGCTTGATCACGAAGTGCTTCAGTTCGACCGAGTTCTTGTAGATCGCGACGCGGATTTGGCGCTTCTGCGCGGTGCGACCCTTGACCACGTTGTCGTTGTGGCCACGGCCGGCCGCGGTGGCTATGGCGGCGGGCGCCAGCGCCAGTAGCGCGACGGCGCAGATGGCGGCGATCGTCTTCTTCATGGCTCCTCCTCTTGGTTCCCTTTTGGTTCTCCTTCCTTTCCCTTTGCCGGCCGAACCGCCGAATAACGCCCGATGTCAGACGTCTGACGTTCGCCGCCCCGGAGCCGCTTGGCGGGCGTCCCCGGCGCGGCGGGGGCGGCGATCAGAGGAGGGCGATGAGCGCCTCGGTCGCGGTGTAGATCGCGGTGGCGACCACGAGCGCCGCGAACCAGCGGGTCAGGGCCTGGCTCGAGACACGGTCGCCGAGCGCGCTGCCGGCCACCACGCCGAGGACCGCGGCGCCGGCGAAGGGGGCGATCACCGACCATTCGATCGCGCCGCCGTGGAGGCGGTCGGCGAGCGCCACGAGGGAGCCGATGATGATCACCAGGAGGCTCGTCCCCACCGCCTCGGTCAGCGCGAACCCGAGCCCGAGCACCAGCACCGGCACGATCACGAAGCCGCCGCCGACGCCGAAGAGGCCGGTCAGCCAGCCGGTGCCGAGCCCGAAGAGCAGCACCCGCAGCGCCGAGCGGGAGGTGACGCCGTGGCGCCACGGCCGGAAGCTCGACTCCGAGCGATCGCTTTCGCGGACCATCGCCGCCGCGCCGGCGACCATCACCGGCGCGAAGGCGAGCAGCAGCACGTTGGGGTCCAGCTGGCGGCTGAGCACCGAGCCGGCCAGCGAGCTGACGCCCGCCGCGGCGCCGAAGGCGAGGCCCGCCCGCCAGCGCACCTGGCCGCGCCGCAGGTAGGAGGCGAAGCCGATCGTCGAGGCGACGATGACCACCACCAGCGCCCCGGCCTGCGCGCCGCGGACGCTCTGGTCGCCGACGTAGACCAGGGCGGGCACGGCGATCAGCGAGCCGCCGCCCCCGACCGAGCCGAGCAGGATCCCGATCAGGATCCCGATCGGGATCAGGAAGACCAGGTGGCTCAACTGGCGCCCACCCCGCGCCGTGCGTCGTTCAACCGATCCCTCGCGTCATCCCCTGTCAGTAAAGCGACAGGGCGCCGCCGGCGCGGCGGCGGGCCCGCGCATCCGGTCCACGGCCCCCGCCCCCGGCGTTCGCGGTTCTCCGCGCATAGCGCGGCAAAGTGCGAACGCACAGGGCCGCCCCCCGGTGAGTTCGCAGTTCTCCGCGCATAGCGCGGCAAAGTGCGAACGCCGGGGTGGATGGGCGGCGGGCGCCGCGGCGGTGGCGCCGGTCGTCTCGGCGGACCGGCCGTGGGCGGGGCGTGGGCGGGGCGTGGGCGGGGCGTGGGCAGAATTTCCTATTGAGACGGGCCCTCGGGCGCGGCATCGTGGCGCCCGTGATCCGTCTGCTCGCGCGCGTCCCTGCCGCCGCCTTCCCCGGCGGCGTCCTCCTGGCGGCCGTCGCCGCGGTCGCCTGCGGCTGGGCCGCCGGCGCCTCGCCGGCGCTCGCCGCGAACACCCGCTACGCCTCCTGGGACGGCTCCGGGACCGCCTGTAGCGCGGTCGCGCCGTGCGCGCTCCGGAACGCGGCCGAAGCGGCCGAAGACGGCGACGTGGTCACCCTGCTCTACGCGGCGGGGCACGACTACGAATTCTGCTCGAGCTGCTACGGGCTGCGGATCGAACACGAAATCACGGTGCGCGGCGAGCCGGGCAAGCCGCCGCCGACGATCCGGGCGGGCGCCTCCGGCTTCTGGCCCGCGGTGGTCCAGATCCTCTCCCCCGGCGTGGTCGTCGAAGGGATCCGGATCGAGGCGAGCGACCGCCAGGCGCTGGTCGCCTCGACGACCGGCCTCTCCAACGGCGGCACCCCGCCCCCCGGCCCGGTCGACGGGGTGACGCTCCGCGAAATCGACATCGAAGCGAGCGAACCGGGTTCGGGGCCGGCGGTGTCCACCGAGGGGTCGGACACCCTCGAACGGGTCAACGTCTTTCGGCGTGGGTCGTCCCGCGGCGATGCCCTGTGGGTCTCCGAAGGCGGCCTCGTCCGCGACGGCTTCATCACCCGCAACCAGGAAGGCGAAGGCAGCGGAATGCGCGTCTTCGGCTCAGGAGGCGTCCCGGTCCGGCTTCGCAACCTCACCGTCTTCGGCACGGTGGACGGGATCTTCGCGCTCGAGGGCCCCTTCGAACTGAGCGTGCGGAACGCCATCGTCGACGGGGAAAACGACGACATCGCGACGGCGTCCACGGCCGACGTCACCGCAAACGTCACCTACTCCAACCTCGATCCGTCGGCGATCAGCGACAACCCGCCCGAATCGGTCGTCAACCTGATCGCGCCGATCCAGGACCAGAGGGTGGAACCGCCGCACCTCGTCAACCCGTTCTCATATGACTTCCACGAGGTCGCCGGCTCCCCGACCGTCGACGCCGGCAGCCCCGATCCCTTCACCGACTCGCTCGACGTCGACGGCGAAGCGCGGGTGATGGGCGCGGCCATCGACATCGGCGCCGACGAGCTGCACGACGGCGAAGCGCCCGACACCACGATCGACTCGGGCCTGGCCGAAGGGGCGGTGATCGCCGCCGACGCGGTGCCCTCCTTCTCGTTCTCCTCCCCGGCCGCCGACCTCGCCGGCTTCGAATGCAGCCTCGACGGCGCCGCCTTCTCGGCCTGCACCTCGCCGTGCGGCACGGGGCCGCTCGCCGCGGGCGCCCACGGCTTCGCGGTGCGCGCCCGCGACACGACCGGGAACGTCGACCCGACCCCGGCGGCGCGCCGGTGGTTCGTCGTCACGTCGATCCCCACGCCCACGCCAACGCCGACGCCGCCCGCCGGAGGTTCGACCGGTGGCGGCGCCACGACGGGCGGCGGCTCGACCGCAACCGGCGGCGACGCGACCTCGGCGGCCGCCGGCCGCGTCCGGATCCGCTTGGCCCGCGGGCCGCTCGTCGTCCGCCGGCACCGGCTGCTGGTCAGGCTGACCTGCCCGCGCTCGGAGGCGCGGCCGCCCTGCGCCGGCCGCCTCGTCCTGCGGACCGCGGCGAAGCTGCACCTCGGCCGCCACAAGCGGCACCTCCTCCTCGGCAAGACGCGGATCTCGCTCGGCGCCGGCGTCACCAGGCGCCTGGCGCTGCGCCTGCCGCGGCACAGGGAGCGAGTCCTGCGCCAGGTCCACCGGGCGCGGCGCGTGCGTCTCTTCCTCGCCGTGCACGACGCCGCCGGCCGGCGCGAGCGGATCGCCCCGCGGCGCGGGTTGCGCTTCCGATGAGGCCCCGGGCGCGAGTCCGGGCGGCCGCCCACCCACTGCTCCTCCTCGCCCTCGGGGCGGCGGGCCTGGCCCTCCTGCCCCTCGGCGCCCCGGCCCCGGCCGCCGCCAGGCCGTCCGGGCGGTCCGGCCTGATCGCCTTCGACACCTCCCGCCAGGAGGGCGGCGCCCAGTCGCAGACGGACTGCGGCGGCCGGGGCCGCCCCGCGGTGGCGACGATGGACGGGGACGGGCGGCATCGCCGGCGCCTCACCGAAGGCGTCGATCCGGCGGTCTCGCCGAACGGCCGCCTGATCGCCTACGTGCGCTGCGACGGCGGCAAGGGCGACCTGATGGTGATGCGATGCGACGGCACGCGGCGGCGCCGGGTGACCGACACGCCGACGGTCTCGGAGACCGAACCGGCCTTCAGCGCCGACGGCCGCCGCCTGTTCTTCGTCCGCGACGCCCACGGCGGCGGCTACGGCGACATCTACTCGGTGAAGCTCGGCGGCGGGGGGCTGCGGCGCATCGTCGGGCACCGTCCCGAACAGGGCGACAGCAGCCCGCACGCGGCCGCCAACGGCCGCTTCCTCGTCTTCGACCGCGACGGCGAGGTCTACACCGCGCGCCCCGACGGCTCGCGGGCCAGGCACCTCGCCGAAGGCTGGGACCCGGCGATCTCGCCGAACAGCCGGCGGGTCGTCTTCACCCATCGCGGCGAGCTCCACCTGATCGGCGCCGGCGGCGGCCGCGAACGAACCGTCACCGACGTCGCCGGCAAGCCCGGCCGGCTCGGCGCCGCGCTCGCCGCGAATTTCTCGCCCGACGGCCGCTGGATCGCCTTCGCGCTCGAGCGCAACGTCGACTACGGCCCCGGGCTCGCCTCCGTGCAGCGGCTGATGAAGGTCAAGGTCGCGGGCGGCCGCACCGTCTCCCTGACCACCGCCCGGGCCGGGGGCTTCAACCCCTCCTGGGGTCCGTAGCGCCCACGGCGATCGCGACCGCCGCCGCGCCTTGCGCGCACCGACGTCGATCGGCCATCCTTACCGCGTGGAGAGCGTCGGGGCAGAGTTGCGGGAGGCGGATCTGCGGGTGCTGGTGGGCTTCGCCGGCGACGTCGCCCAGTGCCGTACCGACGCCGACCTGGACGCTCAGCTCACCGTGCTCAAGGGCATGGTCGCCGCCGAGAGCGCGATCGTCTCCGAGTGCCGCGATTGGGGCAGGAAGGTGAGGCTCGCCTCCGGCGACCGTGAGCTCTGCGGGCCGGCGATGGTCGAGGCGGTCGCCCGCGGCGCCGGCGATCATCCGGTCCTGCGCGACGACCTCGCCGCGCCGCAGCCCGGTGCCCGCCGCCTCTCGGACTTCGTGCGGCCGCGCGAGTGGCGCCGGCGCGGCCTGTTCAACGACTTCTACCGGCCGCTCGGGCTGACCGAGGAGCTCTCGGCCCAGCTCGCCTGGGGGCCGTCGGGGTCGAGCTGCTGCCTGACCCTGCACCGCGGCGGGCGCGACTTCAGCGAGCGCGAGCGCCTGCTGCTCGCGCAGGCGGCCCCCCACCTGCGCTCCACGCATGAGCGCCTGGCACTGGGCGAGGACCGTCGCGAGCCGAACCCCGCCCGGCTCGCGCGCCTGCTGCCGATCACCGCGCGCCAGGCCGAGGTGCTCGACCTGCTCGCCGCCGGCCGCACCAACGACGGCATCGCCCAGGAGCTGCGGATCAGCCCCCACACGGTGGTCCGGCACGTCGAAAACCTCTACGCGCGCCTCGGCGTGCACACCAGGGTCGCCGCGACCCGCGCGGCCCTCGCCGCCCTCTCGCGGAGCGGCTCAAGCTGACCGGTCGAGCCGCGGGCGTCCCGCCGGGCCCACGGCCGGCGACGACGCCGCGGATCCTCCCGGAGCGCGCCGCGGTGAGACCGAGGTGTGGTGAAACCGGCGCGATGGGAAGGGACGGTTACGGATTGCCGCCATGGGCCGCGGCTCTACCGTCGCTCCATGGACCATCCGCGAGCGGAGCCGAAACACAGCGTCGTGATCGCCGACCGGAGCGCCGCGATGAGATCGGCGATCGCCCGCATGCTCGCCGCGGCCCCCGACGTGGAGGCGGTGGGCGAGGCCGAGGATCGGGTGGAGTTGCTGCGGATGGTGCGGGACCTGCGGCCGACGGCCCTGATCCTGGACCCCGGAGTGCTGGGACCGGGTGGGCTGCGCTCGCTGCCGCTGCTTCACGGCGAGTGGGACGGCACGCGGATCGTCATCGCCGACTTCCCTGAGGGCCCCGCTTTCGAACAGAGCGTCCTACGGCTCGGCGCCGACGGCTTCATCGCCAAGGACGGCCCCCCCGACGCCTGGATCGACTCGATCCGCGCAGCCGTCGGGTCGGGTCGCGACGGCAAGGAGCCGGGTCGGTGAGCGGGGACGTTCGGGTGACCCGACGCCCAAGCGTGGGCAAAGAGCGGATGGAGCCCGGCCACTCTGTTCCTAGGTTTCGATGCAGATCAAGAATCGGCGCCCGTCGGGCGCAGAAAGGAGTGAGACATGGAAACCGGCACCATTGACATTCGGAGCCTGGTGACCGTCGAGGCCGACGGGACCACCGACGCGGAGGAGAACGCGGCGTCGATCTCGATCGAGACGATCGCCTACTGGACGGTGATCGCGGCGATCTACATCGGCTTCGGGTTCCTCTGGTACTACTCGGCCAAGGAGAAGCTGATCGACGACGGCGGGGTGATGCCCGCGGGGCTCGCCAAAGGCTACGCGGGCTCGTTCGTGGACTCCTTCCCCGGCCTCAACGCGACCTGGGTCATCCTCGGCATCCTCGAGGCCGTCGCCTTCGTCGGCTTCGTCGCCAGCATCGCCTTCGGCGAGTTCCTGCCGACCCGGCGCAAGCCGATCCTGACCGCCTCCCTCGGCGTGTCGCTGCTCACCTTCGCCGTCCTCGTCTTCGGGCAGGAGCTGACCGGCGAATTCGAAGGCGTGGCCCAGGCCTTCGGCTACATCGGCGCGACCGTAGTCACGCTGCTTCTCGTTCAGGTGCTGCCGCCCCGCAAGGGAATCTGGCGGCTGACCTCCGACGGGCGTCGGTAAGGGCGACCTGCAGGGGTACCGCGCCCGGCGCGATCGGCACTCCCGGTCGCGCCGCGGCGAGGCACCACGTCAACCGGGCAGTCGCCGAACGCCCGGTCGCGGTTCAGACCTAGACTGCCGCGCATGAAGGACTCGGGGCGGAGGGTCGCCTTCGTCACCTGCGCGAGCCTGCCCCAAGGCTGGGCGGACGACCGGGAGGCAGCGCGGCTCGCCGGTGCCGAGTTCGTCGTCTGGGACGACCCGGCAGTCGACTGGGCGGCATACGACCGGGTCGTGCTGCGCTCGGCCTGGGACTACAGCCGCCGGGCCGAGGACTTCCTCGCCTGGTGCGCGGCGGTCGGGCCCGACCGCCTGCGCAACCCACCCGACCTGATCGCCTTCGACGCCGACAAGCGCTACCTCGGGGAGCTTGGCGTGCGGATCGCGCCGACCACGTTCGTCGGGCCCGGTGACCCGCTGCCCGTCCTCGACGGTGAGGTCGTGGTCAAGCCGAACGTCTCGGCGGGTGCCCGCGACACCGGTCGCTTCGGGCCGGCCCGGCACGCGCAGGCGCAGGAGCTGATCGAGCGGATCCGCGCCAACGGTCGCGTGGCGCTCGTGCAGAGCTACCTGGCCGACGTCGACCGGAGCGGCGAGACGGCCCTTGTCTTCCTCGCCGGCGAGTTCTCCCACGCCCTCCGCAAGCGGCCCATCCTACGCGGCGAAGGCGAGGCGCCGCTCGACGATGGCCCCCTCGGCGCGGCCGCGGTGATGTCGGAGGACGACGTGGTTGTGGCAGGCCGCGCCGATGGTGCCCGGCGCGAGTTCGCCGACCAGGTCCTGGCGGCGGTTACCGCCCGCTTCGACACGCCGCTCTACGCCCGCGTAGACACGGCCATCGGCGCCGATGGCCGTCCCGTGCTGATGGAGCTGGAGGCGATCGAGCCGTGCCTCTACTTCGCCACCGCCCCGGGCTCGGCCGCGCGCTTCGCGCGCGCCGTGCTCGCCTCCTGAGCGCCGGCGGGCTTACGCGCCGCTTACATCCCGATGACGCCGCGCTGACCGCCGCGGCGGATGCTTGAGCCATGAAACGATCAGCCCGCCTCAAGATCACCACGTCCCTGGCCCTGCTCGCCCTCCTCGTCACCGCGGTGCTGGTGATCGGGAGCGCCGCCTCGGAGCCCACCGCCAACGCGGCGAAGTCCGCCGCCTCCGCCTCCGCGAAGGGAGGGAAGTCCGGCTCCTCATCGGTCAACCCCAAGGACCTGCCGCTCGGTGACGGCAAGGTGACCACCTCGGGGCCGAAGCGCGGCTACGTCTACGCCTGCCAGACCACCGGGGGCAACGCCGGCGGTGCCCAGGTCGAAGGGCCCTGGATCCACGCCAACGGCACCTTCAACCTGACCGCGAAGCCGACTGTCGAAGGCTCGGTCAAGTGGGGCGAAGCCTGGTTCAAGGAGAAGGTCGGCGCGAAGACGCGGCTGTTCACCGGCGACGGGCTGCCGGTCGGCACGACCACCGGCGAATTCCCGATCAAGCCGACCGAGGAAGCCTTCCAGTACGACCGCAACCCGAACTCGATCGAAAGCCAGGACGTCCGCGACGCCCTGCCCCGCCACCCGAGCAAGGCCGGCCACGCGAGCTGCCTGCCGATGGGGCCGATCGGGATCGCCAAGAACGGCGTCGCGATCTTCAACGCGCTCGACGCCGGGGACCGCGACGCGGTCGCCCACGAGGTGCAGGACAAGTGCGGCGGCCACCCGCAGCGCGACGGCATCTACCACTACCACGACATCCCCTCCTGCCTGACCAAGGGGGAATCGAAGCACCGCGCCTCCGGCCTGGTCGGCTACGCCCTCGACGGCTACCCGATCTTCGGCCCCCGCGGGCACGGCGGCAAGCTGCTGACCGACGCCGACCTCGACGCCTGCCACGGGACGACCAGCAAGGTCTTCTACGAAGGCCGCTGGCAGAAGATCTACCACTACGCCGCCACGCTCGAATACCCATACACGGTGGGCTGCTTCCGGGGCACCCCCGTGACCACCAACCAGAGTCCGCGCGGGTAACGGCCCCCGCCCCAGCCGCCGTCGAGCCCTGTGCCCGGCGGCGGCGGGCAGCCGGCATCCATAGGATCAGCGCATGAGCATCGTCAAGATCAACGCGATCACCGTCCCCCGCGAGCGCTTCGAGGAGTTCGCGCAGCGCTTCGCCTCCCGTGCCGGGAAGGTCGAGCAGGCCGAGGGCTTCGAGGCCTTCGAGCTGCTGCGGCCCAACGACGACCGCGACCGCTGCCTGGTCCTCACCCGCTGGCGCTCGGAGGAGGACTTCCAGGCCTGGATGAAGAGCGCCGACTTCGCCGCCGGCCACTCCCAGCACCGCGAGCAGGGCCCGGTCGGCACCGACAGCGAGGTCTGGTCGTTCGACGTGCTCGAGCTGCGGGGCCCTGCCTGAAGAGCCCGCGGGCTCACCCCTTGCGGCCGGCCATCCGCTCCAGCTGCTTGCCGAGCGCCTTTTCGATTTCGCTCGACAAGGTCATTCTGTAGACGGCGGCCAGCGCCTGCAGGCTGAGGGGGCGGAGCTGGTCGAGGGCCTGGCGGACGGCGGGCCAGCGGTCCTCCGGGTAGCCGTCTTCTTCGAAGGGCTTCCAGATGTCCTCGAGGAAGAGGTCGACGAACTCGTGGGAGATCGAGCGGCAGCGGTCACGGACCTTGCCGATCACGCTCAGGGCGTGGTCGAGCGGAACGCCCGCCGCGACGACCCCCTCGGCGGCGTCCAGCAGCGACGGGAAGGGCGCCTCGAAGCGACCCTCCTCCACCGGCACCAGCGCCCCGACGTCGATGGCGCGCCTGAAATCGCCCTCGACGTCGGCGCCGAAGCGCGCCGCCAGCTCCTGCCGGGTGAAGGTGCGGGGCTGCTCGTCATCGAACGCGTCCAGGGCGCGGCGGAAGGAGAGAAACTGCTCCGCGGCACCGACGTTCTGGCTCAGCAGCCGCTCGATCCCCTTGAGGTTGAACCCGTCGGCCTGCAGCTCCTGGATCATCCGCAGGCGCGCCAGATGGCTCGGCCCGTAGTAGCCGACGCGGTCGCGCACCTCGGGGGCCGGCAGCAGGCCGCGCGCCCGGTGGGAGCGGATGTTGCGGACCGTCATCCCCGTCTCGACCGCGAGCTCTTCGATCGTCAGGTTGTTCTCGCCCTCGGCCTCGGCCACGGCGGCGAGGCTACCACTGTGTGACGTTCCTCTATTTGACGTGACGGCAGTTGGTGTTACGTTGTTCAGCGTCATGGCGCTGCAGACCCGCCGACCCGCGCTCCGCTTCCTCGACGCCCTCGCCGGGCCGCACGGGATCGACGGCTTCCTGGAGCAGGTCGACCCCCTGCTGGTCACCGGCGAGTGCCGGGCCGAGGTCGCGGCCGTGGACCGCGAAACCGAGGAGAGCGTCACGCTCACCCTGCGCGCCAATCGCGCCTGGCGGGGCTTCCGCGCGGGCCAGTTCGTGAACGTCGCGGTCGAGATCGACGGCGTCCGCCACCAGCGCTGCTACTCGCCGGCCTGCGCGGAGGGCGGCGGGACGGAGCTGGAGATCACGGTCCGGCGCCACCCCGGTGGCCTGGTCTCCAACTTCCTCGCCGAGCGCGCCGCGCCCGGGATGGTCCTCGGCCTCTCCCAGGCCGAAGGCGACTTCCGGCTGCCGCACCCGCGGCCCGAGGCGGTCCTGCTGATCGGCGGCGGCAGCGGCATCACGCCGTTGATGGCGATCCTGCGCACGCTCCTCGCCGAGGGCCACGAGGGGCCGGTCGCCCTGCTCCACTACGCGCCCGACCCCGCCCGCGCCGCCTACCGCGAGGAGCTGGAGCGCCTCGCCGCGCGGCACTCCAACTTCAGGCTGGTCCGCTCCTACACCCGGGCGCCCGGCGCGGGCGAGGAGGACGGGCACTTCAGCCCCCTCCACCTGCCGGCGTCCGACCCTTGCTTCACCGCGGCGGAGACCTTCGCCTGCGGGCCACCGGCCCTGCTCGACGCGGTCCGCGGGACGTGGGCCAACGGCCTCGAGCACCGCCTCCACGTCGAGAGCTTCCTCCCACCCACCTTCGCCCCCGCCGGCGAGCCCGACGAGGGCGAGATCCGCTTCGCCGGCTCCGGCGTCGCCGTCGCCAACCGCGGGGCGTCCCTGCTGGCCGAGGCCGAGGAGGCGGGCCTGCGCCCGCGCCACGGCTGTCGGATGGGCATCTGCCACACCTGCACCTGCCGCAAGGTCGCGGGCACCCACCGGAACCTGATCACCGGCGAGGTCTCCTCGACGCCCGACGAGGAGATCCAGATCTGCGTCTCCGCCGCGCTCGGCGACCTGACCATCGACCTCTAGACGACCTCCCGAAAGGACCCCCGTGAACCCCACCGCAACCCTCCCGGCCAAGCCGCCGCCCACGAGCGGCCGCACCCTCACCCCCGAGCAGCTGCAGAGCCTCGGCGAGGAGCTCGACGCGATCCGCGGCCGCGTCCTGGCCGACCGCGGCGAGCGCGACGCCGACTACATCCGCGGCGTGATCCGGGCCCAGCGCGGGCTCGAGGTCGCCGGCCGCGGCCTGCTCTGGGCCGGCGTCCTCCCGCCCGCCTGGCTCGCCGGGACCGCCGCCCTCTCGGTCTCCAAGATCCTCGACAACATGGAGATCGGCCACAACGTGATGCACGGCCAGTACGAGTGGATGAACGACCCGAAGCTCTCGGGCGGCAACTTCGAGTGGGACACCGCCTGCCCCGCCGACCAGTGGCGCCACTCGCACAACTACGTGCACCACACCTACACCAACATCGTCGGCAAGGACCGCGACATCGGCTACGGCGTCCTGCGCATGTCCGAGGACCAGCCCTGGCGCCCCTACTACCTCGGCAACCCTCTGTGGGCCGCCCTGCTCGCCGTCTTCTTCGAGTACGGCGTGGCGCTGCACGATCTCGAAGTCGAGCGGATCGCCGCCGGTGAGACCAGCCTGGCCGAGAAGCGCGACCTGCTGCGCGGGATCTGGCGGAAGGTCCGCGGCCAGGTGGCCAAGGACTACGTCCTCTTCCCCGCCCTCTCCGGCCCGCTCTTCGCCTTCCCCCTGGCCGGCAACGTGACCGCGAACCTGGTCCGCAATTTGTGGGCGTTCACGATCATCTTCTGCGGCCACTTCCCCGAAGGGACCCAGGAGTTCAGCGAGGAGGAGACCGCCGAGGAGACGCGCGGCGAGTGGTACCACCGCCAGCTGCTCGGCTCGGCCAACCTCAGCGGCGGCCCGCTCTTCCACATCATGTCCGGCAACCTCTCCTTCCAGATCGAGCACCACCTCTTCCCCGACCTGCCCGCCAACCGCTACGCGGAGATCTCGGTCGAGGTGCGGGAGGTCTGCGAGCGCTACGGACTCCCCTACAACGTCGGCCCCCTGCACCGGCAGTTCGGCAGCGTGGTCGGCAAGATCTGCCGGCTCGCGCTGCCGGACGCGGGGGCCCGCTCCCTGCGCCCCTCACACGGCGTCGTGTCGACCGCCCTCGGCGGCGCCACGAAGCTGCTCGGCGGCGCGGTGAAGAAGGCCGCCCGCCTGCTGCCGGGGGGCGGGCGGGGCGCCGCGGCCGCCTGAGCCGGGCGAAGGACGTCCGGGCGGGGACCGCCCGGCGCGCCGCCCTCTCAGACCGTCCAGGTGTCTCCCGCGTGCAGCAGCTCGCCGACGTCGGCCAGCGTCGCCGCCGCGTGGGCGCTCTCCAGGCGAGCCTGTCGTTCGTGCCCGTACACCGGGCGGGTCACGTCGCGCAGGACGCCGATCGGGGTCGGCCCGGTGGGGCTCTCCGCCAGCCGCGCCAGGGCCGTCGCGTGGCTCGGGTCCTCGACGTGGGCGTCGTGGACGACGAGGCCGCGCTCGCCGGCCGCCGCGACGTCGACGACTTCCAGGCCGCCGTCGTCGGAGCGGACGACGCCCTTCTCCAGGTCCGCCCCGAAGCGGATCGGCGCGCCGTGCTCGAGCCGGATCTGGTTGTGGGCGCCGGCCTTGCCGCGGACGGCGTCGAAGGCGCCGTCGTTGAACACGTTGCAGTTCTGGTAGATCTCGACGAAGGCGGCGCCGGGATGCTCGGCGGCGGCCCGCAGGGTGTCGCGGACGTGCTGCTTCTCGACGTCGATCGTGCGGGCGACGAAGGAGGCATCGGCGCCGAGGGCCAGCGCCAGCGGGTTGAACGGGTGGTCCTCGGAACCGAACGGCGTCGACTTGGTGACCTTGCCGGTCTCCGAGGTCGGCGAGTACTGGCCCTTGGTCAACCCGTAGATCTGGTTGTTGAAGAGCAGGATCTTCAGCGGGACGTTGCGGCGCAGGGCGTGGATCAGGTGGTTGCCGCCGATCGAGAGCGAGTCGCCGTCGCCGGAGACCACCCAGACCGAGAGGTCCTCGCGGCTGGTCGCGATCCCGGTGGCGAGGGCAGGTGCCCGGCCGTGGATGCCGTGCATCCCGTAGGTGTCCATGTAGTAGACGAACCGGCCGGCGCAGCCGATGCCGCTGATGAAGACCGTCTTCTCCGGCCGCACGCCCAGTTCGGGCAGCACGGTCTGCACCGAGTTGAGGATCGCGTAGTCCCCGCAGCCGGGGCACCAGCGGGTTTCCTGACCGGACTGGAAATCGGCCTTGGTCAGCGTCGCGGCGCCGCCGCCGTTCCCCTGGTGTCCGTTCTCGCTCATAGCTCCTCCAGTGCGTCGAGCATGGCCTGCTCGAGATCCTCGGCGAGGATCGGCAGGCCCTCCACCTTGTTGTGCCCGCGGGCGTCGATGAGGAACCGGTCGCGCACCAGGCTCAGGAGCTGGCCCGTGTTCAGCTCCGGGACCAGGACCCGCTCGAAGCCGCGCAGCACCTCGCCGGTGTTGGCGGGCATCGGTTCGATGTGGCGCAGGTGGGCGACCGCTACCGGGATGCCGCGGGCGCGCACCCGCCGCGCCGCGGCGCCGATCACGCCCGCGGTCGAGCCCCAGCCCAGCACCAGCAGCCGGGCGTCGGGGTCGGCGTCGACCTCGAGCGGCGGCAGCTCCTCGGCGAGGTGCTCCAGCTTCTCGGCCCGCAGCCTGGTCATCAGCGCGTGGTTGCGCGGCGAGTAGGAAACCTTGCCGGTGCCGTCCTCCTTCTCCAGGCCGCCGAGGCGATGCTGGAGGCCGGGCGTCCCCGGGATCGCCCAGGGCCGGGCGCCGCGCGCATCGCGCAGGTAGGGAAGGAACTCCTCGCCCGCGTTCGGCTCGACCGCCAGCTCCGGGTCGATCTCCGGCAGGTCGTCCAGGTCGGGGAGGCACCAGGGCTCCGAGGAGTTCATCAGGAAGGTGTCGGCGAGGAGGATCACCGGCGTCCGGTAGCGGACCGCGATCCGGCTCGCCTGGACCGCCGCGTCGAAGCAGTCGGCCGGCGTCGCCGCGGCGATCACCGGCAGCGGCGACTCGCCGTGGCGGCCGTGGATCGCCATCAGCAGGTCGGCCTGTTCGGTTTTCGTCGGCAGGCCGGTCGAGGGCCCGGCCCGCTGGACGTCGATCACGACCAGCGGCAACTCGGTGGCGACGGCGAGCGCGATCGTCTCCGCCTTCAGGTCCATCCCCGGGCCGCTGGTGGCGGTGACCCCGAGCCTGCCGCCGAAGGAGGCGCCGAGCGCCATGTTGGCGGCGGCGATCTCGTCCTCGGCCTGCACGGTTCGCACGCCGAAGCGCTCGTGGGGGGCGAGCTGGTGGAGCAGTTCGGAGGCCGGGGTGATCGGATAGCTGGCGAAGAAGAGCTGCAGGCCGCTGCGCACGCTCGCCGCGATCAGCCCCATCGCCAGGGCGCCGGCGCCGTTCACGTTGCGGTAGGTGCCGGAGCGCAGCGGCGCCGCGGCGACCTCGACCGGGGTGGCCTCGATCTCCGTCGTGTCGCCGAAGTTGTAGCCGGCCTTGAAGGCGGCGACGTTGCCGGCGAGGATCGCCGGGCGCCCGGCGAATTTCTTCTCCAGCCAGGCGATCGTCTCACCGCGCGGGCGGCCGTAGAGCCAGGAGATCAGGCCCAGCGCGAAGAGGTTCTTGGTCCGCTGCGCCTCCGCCGGTTTGAGGCCCTCGATGTCGGCCGTCGCCCGCGTGGTCAGCGTCGTCATCGGGACCTTGAAGACCTGGTAGTCGTCGACGGTGCCGTCCTCCAACGGGCTCGATTCGTACCCGGCCTTGCGCAGGTTGATGTCGGTGAAGGCGTCTTCGTTGACGATCAGCGTGCCGCCGGCGCGCAGGGCGCCGAGGTGGGCCTTCACGGCCGCCGGGTTCATCGCCACCAGGGTGTCCGGGTGGTCGCCCGGGGTGAGGATGTCCCGCGAGGCGAAGTGGATCTGGAAGGCCGACACGCCGCCGGGGGTGCCGGCGGGGGCGCGGATCTCGGCCGGGAAGTCCGGCAGGGTCGAGAGGTCGTTGCCGGCGTGGGCGGTCGCCGCGGTGAAGCGGTCGCCGACCAGCTGCATGCCGTCGCCGGAGTCGCCCGCGAAGCGCACGATCACGGTCTCGCGGCTTTTTGACGTCGTCGTCATCGTCCCTCTCCCGATTGGCCCGCTCCAAATTGTCGCACCAGCAGCTGCGCGACCTTGCCTTCGTGCCAGGATGGCGCTTCCGACGGACCCCGGGGCGCCGCGGGGTGACGAGCGGATGGTGCCCCCGCACCCGCCCAAATAGGCTTCATACGTTCGCCGAGCAGATTTGCCCTCGAGGGCCGCGCGGCAAAAGGTGCCGCGCGAGAAGGGATTCAGGAGATGACCGCGAGAGATCGAAGCAGCCGTCTGATGGCGTGGGTCGCCCTGGTCGGGGCCGTGGCCCTGTGCGTGGGGGTGGGATCGGCGAGCGCGGCGTGGCCCGGGCAGAACGGGCCGATCGTCTTCACCGGCGGCTCTTCCGGGACCGCGAGCGGGCTCTGGTCGATCACGTCGAACGGATCGCGACTGCGCCAGTTGACGTCGAACGGGAGCGACTCCGAAGTCCAGACCTCCGCCGACGGCCGCTGGATCGTCTTCGCCCGCTCGGTCTCGGTCGGCGGGGAATCGGCGCGGCACATCTTCGTCGCGCGCGCCAACGGCAGCGGCGCCAGGGAAGTGACGACCGGGCCGGTCTCCGACCGCTCGCCGTCGTTCACCCGCAACGGCCGCCGGATCCTCTTCAGCCGTTTCATCAGCTCCGGCTCCGATGAAAAGTCCTTCGGCGTCGAACACATCTTCAGCGTCGGCCGCAACGGCGGCGGGCTTCGCCGCCTCACCTCCGGCCGCTTCACCGACCGCAACCCGGTGATGTCGCCGAACGGGCGCATCGTCGCCTTCGAACGCGCCGGGATCACCGGCGTGGAGCCGCACGTCTACACGATGCGGGCGAACGGGACCCAGATCCGGGACGCGACGCCGCGGCTGGCGGCCTGGACCGCCGAACCCGACTTCAGCCCCTCCGGCAACCGGATCGTCTTCGTCCGCGGCTATCCCGGCTCGGCCACCGCCGAGCTGTTCACGATGCGACCGAACGGCAGGGGGATGAGCCGCCTGACCGGCAGGCCGGGCCGGCCGGTCGGCTTCTTCGCAAGCCCCTCCTACTCCCCCAACGGCCGCTTCGTCGTCGCCCAGCGCACCAACGCCTCGGGCGGGTCCCCGGTGCTGCAGGTGTTCCGGGTGAGGGATGGCCGCCGGGTCGGCGTCCTCGGCGGCAGCCGCACCCCGCGCACGCCGGAAATGCAGGGCCCCGCCTGGCTCACCCGGTAGCGAGGAGTCTCCGGGCGCCGCGGCGGCCCTCGACGTCCTCCGAAGCTCCCGCTCAGCCTGCCGAGGTCGCTTCTCTCAATCCTTCGAGCAGCGGCTCGCCCGCGACGTAGCCGGTGTTCCGCCCGCGCCCCCGCTGCACGACGAGACCGGCGTCGAGCATGCGGCGGAAGTCGGCGCTCGCGGTCGCCGGCGAGACCTCGGCCTCCGCGCCGTAGGTACCGCGATCGCTGCCGAAGTGGATGCTCTGCTCGAGTGCGATCACGAGCCGCTCGGGCCAACCGCGTCCAAGCACCAGGTCTTCGAGGTATCGCCACCGGGCCGCCGCCTGCTCGATCTGCGCCAGCCGCCGGCGTGCCTGGGCGACGTGGGCCTCGACGCAGAACGTGACCCAGCCGGTGGCATCGCGCTCCGGCTGATAGCTGCCGCCCTGGGCCTCGCGCAGGGCGGCGTAGTAGTCGGGGGTGTGGGAACCCAGGTACTCCTCGATCGAGAAGAACTCCGGCAAGGCCATTCCCTCGAGCGCGAGGACCAGCGACTGCACGATCCGGGAGACGCGGCCGTTGCCGTCGCGAAACGGGTGGACCGAGACGACATGTAGGTGGGCCATCGCCGCGCGGACCACGACATCGACCTCAGGATCACCGTCGGCCAACCACCCGACCACCTCGGCCATCAGCGGCACCACCTCGCCCTCCTCGGGCCCGCGGTACTCGAGCGCGCCGTCTGGTCCGGTCACCCCGATCGGACCGGTCCGCCAGAGGCCCGGTTCCTTGTCGCGCTGGAAGTGGCAGGCGTCGAAGTGCAGATCGAGGATCACCCGGTCGAGCCAGCGGAAGGCCGGATCGACCGCCATCGTGCCGACGTGGTCCATCGCCCGCGCGTAGCAGGCGACCGCCCGGCGGTTCTCCTCGTCGAGATCGGCCGATTCCCGGCCGCTGGTGAGTGCCAGCGCTTCCCCGGGCGAGACGCTGAAGCCCTCGATCGAGGTCGAGCTCTCGATCGACGTGGCCCGCACCTCGCGACGCAACGAGCCCATCCAACGGCTCGGCGCCTTCACCTCCTCGCCGAGGGCGTCGCGCAGTTGCGCCAGCTCGTCGAGCCGCTGCCGCAGGGCGCCGGTGATCGCAGGAGTGTCATAGATCATGTCGAGCAGTGTAGACGATTAAACGTATAATCGTCTAGCCGCACAAGCTGTTAGCCGTAGGCGCCAGACCGCAGTCGGTCGCGAAGTTCCGAGCGCCGGATCTTGCCGCTGATCGTCTTCGGCAGCTCGTCGACGAAGTGGATCTCGCGGGGGTACTTGTAGGGAGCCGTGAGCCCCTTGGTGAAGTCCTGGAGCTCCTTGGCCAGCTCGGCGCTGCCCTCGCGCCCCGCCGCGAGGATGACGAACGCGCAGACGATCTGGGTGCGCTCCGGGTCGTCCTTGCCGACCACCGCCGCCTCGACCACCGCCTCGTGTTCGACCAGCGCCGACTCGACCTCGAAGGGACCGATCCGGTAGGCCGAAGAGGTGATGACGTCGTCGTCGCGACCCTCGAACCAGAGGTAGCCGTCGCCGTCGCGCCAGGCCTTGTCGCCGCTGTAGTAGAGGCCGTTGCGGAAGGACCTGGCGTTCGCCTCCTCGTCGCCGACGTACTCGTCGAAGAGGCCGACCGGGCGGCCGCCGGCGAGCCTGACCGCGATGTTGCCGACCATGTCGTCGGCGCACCGGGCCCCGTCCTCGTCGAACACGTCGACGTCCCAACCCGGCACCGGCTTCCCCATCGATCCGGGTCGCACCGGCAGGCAGCGGTAGTTGGCGACCATCGCCACCGTCTCGGACTGGCCGTAGCCGTCGTAGATGGTCAGGCCGTCGGTCCCGTCCGCCCAGGCGCGAATCACCTCCGGGTTGAGCGGCTCCCCGGCGCTGGTGCAGTGGCGGAGCTTCGAGAGGTCGTGCTTGCCGAGGTCTCCCTGGACCAGCAGGCGGTAGAGGGTCGGCGGGGCGCAGAACGAGGTGATCTCCGCGCCGGAGACGATCGACAGGATCGTGTCGGCATCGGGTTTCCCGAGGGCGACCTGGACCACGGTCGCCCGCTCGTGCCACTGACCGAAGAGGCCTCCCCATGCCGCCTTCGCCCAGCCGGTGTCGGAGACGGTCCAGTGGCGGTCGCCGGCCCGCAGGTCGTGCCAGAAGCGCGCCGTCACCACGTGTCCCAGCCCGTAGGAGACCGGATGCCGGACCATCTTCGGATAGCTGACAGTGCCGCTGGTGAAGAAGATGACCATCGGGTCGCCGGCGAGGGTCGGCTCGGCCGGCGTCTCACCGTCCCCGGCGGCGTCGAGCAGCCCGTCGAAGTCGAGCCACCCGTCTCCCCCACCGCCCCAGGCGATCCGCAGGCGCAGGCTGTCCAGCTCCTCCGCGACCGAATCGAGTCGCGCGGCCCCGCTGCCATCGGTGATCGCGACGCTCGCGCCCGCCGTCTTGACCCGGTAGCCGATGTCACGCGGGGTCAGCATGTTCGGCGCCGGCATCACCACGGCGCCGATCCGGATCGCGCCGAGCATCGCCGTGTACCAGGCCGGGACGCGCGGCAGCATGATGAAGACACGGTCGCCCTTGCCGATCCCGGCGTCGAGGAAGGCGCGCGCCGCGCGGCGCGATTCGCGCGCCAGGTCGGAGCTGCTCTGTTCGGCGACCACGCCGCCCTGCCCGTCGAGCGAGACCAGGGCGAGGTCGTCGGGCGCCTCGGCGGCCCAGCGGTCGACGATGTCGAGAACCGGGTTGAAGACGTCGGGGACCTCCAGCCGGAAACCCGCCTTTTCCTCGTCGTAGTCGGTCATCCGCGGCTCGGCGGATCGATTCGGCAGCACGCTCATCTCGGTCCCTCCTCCTCTTCGGGGGTCGCCTTCCCTCAGCGCCCTTTCCAGACAGGTTTGCGCTTTTCGCTGAAGGCGTGGATCGTCCCCTTCGCCGCCCGCACCGAGAGCGGGGCCATCTCGGCGATCCCGCGCGCCATTGCCTCCGCCTCCTCGCGCAGCTCCGCGAATGAACCGTCTAGGGCGCGCTCAGCTCCGTGAAGGAGCGCTCGATGCCCTCGGCGAGCACACCCACGTCGGGCGCGCCGACCCGGTCGGCGTTGAGGCCGAAGACCATCTGGCCCGCGTAGGAGACCACGGCGATGCCGATCGTGTGGCCGGCGAACAGCGGCACCAGCGGCAGGACTTCGACAAGGGGGGCGCCGAGCGCGTAGAGGCGCTCGCGGGAGGCGGGGACGTTGGTGATCGTCAGGTTGAACATCCGCGTGCCGCCGAACATCGATCGCGCCAGCAGCGCCCCGGCCAGCGGCGGCCCCATGTCGGCCATGTCGACGATCGTCTTGCCGCCGGTGCGCTGGGAGCCGGCCTTGAGCTCCTCGGCGCGCTCGACGACGCGGCGGTAGCGCGCCAAGGGATCCGCCTCGGTGACCGGCAGCTCGACGAACAGCGAGGTCAGCTCGTTGCCGAGCGCGTGCTCGCGGTCCTCCTTGCGGATGTTCACCGGGACCTGCGCCCGCAGGCCGCGCCCGGACGGCTCCTCGCCGCGCGAGAGCAGCAGGCGCCGCAACCCGCCGGCGCAGATCGCGAGCACGACGTCGTTGACCGTGCCGCCGAGCCGGCTCCGCGTCTCCTTGACGTCGTCCAGGTCCAGTCGCACGGTGGTGAACAGGCGGGTGCCGCTCATCGGCCCGTTGAGGCTCGAGCGCGGCGCGCCGATCACCTCGTCGCGCACGACCAGCTCGGCCGCCGCCCGCACCCGGTCGAAGGATTCGCGCGGGTGGCGCGCCGCGCCGATCCCGGCCCGCGCGCCGCGCATGACCAGGCCGGGAGAGAGCCAGAACCGGCCGCTGCCCTGCCGCTCCCGCTCCTCCTCCTCGCCCTCGCCGGCGCCCGGAGTCGCCGGGCGCGCCGGGCTGCCGTGCGGAGAGGTGTCGAGGAGGGCGTTGCCGATGTCGACCGAGCCGACGCCGTCGACGAGGCAGTGGTGCGTCTTGGTCGCCAGCGCCCAGCGCCCACCCTCCAGGCCGTCGACCAGCGCCATCTCCCAGAGCGGCCGGTGGCGGTCCAGCCGGTGGGACCAGAAGTCCCCGAGCCACTCGTGCAACTCCGCCTCGCCACCCGGCGCCGGCAGCGTCGCGCGGTGGAGGTGGGAGTCGAGGTCAAACGCCTCCGCCGGCTCCCAGGTGAGCCAGGTGAGCGGGCCCGCCTGGGGGGCGGAGAGCTGCTGCCTGAAGCGGGGCAGCATCCCGATGCGCTCGCCCACGTGCTTGCGCAGCGTCCCGATGTCCGGCGTCGCGTCCCCGGGAAGCGGGTCGAAGACGAGCGCCGCGCCGATGTGCATGTGGGCGCTCTCGTCGAACTGCTCCAGCTCGAGGAACATCGTGTCCAGCATGCTGAGCTGCTCACCCATCTCGCCAACCCTCTCTCGGCGCTCCCTCTGACCGACCTTACCGCGCCCGCCGGGAGACCGAGGCAATCAATCGTTCGGAGGTCCCCGAGCTCATGCAGCCTCCCCCGGGAGACCGAAGAGGGCCTCGGCATTGCCGTGGGCGATCTTCCGCCGATCGGCGTCGGGGAGCGTCGACAGGAACTCCTCGACCCCCTCCGCCTTCAGGCGGTGGAAGGGATAGTCGCCGGAGAGCAGGACCCGGTCCGCGTCGATGAAGTCGAGCGCGTGGCGGAGCAGGCGCCGGTGGAGCATGCCGCTGCTCGCGATGTTGACGTTGGTCCCGAAGTAGTCCGCCACCCGCCGTTCGAGGCTCGCCGCGACGTTGGAGAGGCTGTCGGCCCGGTCGAGCGCGAACAGCAGCATCTCCCCCCAGTGGCCGAGGACGATCTGCAGGTCGGGATGGCGGTCGAAGGTCCCGCGCAGGATCAGCCGCAGCGCGGCGAGGCCGGCCTCGATGTGCCACCCCCAGCCGAAGGTGGCGAGCGAGAGGCCGACGATCGGATCGAACCCCCCGTAGGACGCCTCGCGGACGGCGGCAGGCGGGAGCTGCGGATGGATGAACACCGGCCGGCCCAGCGCCGCGGCGAGGCCCAGCAGCTCCTCGTAGGCGGGGTCGTCGAGCGGCCGCTCACCGGTGCGCCCGTAGGTCATCAGGCCGACGTGGGCGGGGTCGTCGGCGGTGCGCCGGAGCTCGGCCGCGGCGGCCGCCGGATCTGACATCGGCAGCGTGGTCATCGCCCGCAGGCGGGTCGGATGGCGCCCGACCGCCTCGCTCGCGAGGTCGTTGGCCTCGCGGCTCAGCGCGATGGCCTCGGGCGCGGCGAGCTCTCCGGTACCCGGCGGTGCGATCGAGACGATCTGGAGGTCGATGCCCGCCGCGTCCATCGCCTCGATCCGCATGTCGTCGAGGTCGAGCAGCCGCTCCGGGATGTCCCCTCTGTCGTTCAGCGCGAGGCTCGCGTCCCTCGTCGCCGGAGGCTGCGCGCGGAGCGCTTCGTCGATCCCCCTCGTCGTCCAGTGCTCCTCGATCGCGATGACCCGCATCCGTCCTCCTCGCTCATTGCGTGTTGAGCCAAACCTAGCAAACGGCTCAACGCCTGTAGAGTGAATCCATGGACGAGCCTCAGACGCGGGCGGCCAGACGGGCCGCCACCGGAAAGCGGATCCTCGAGGCGGCGCAGGCCGAGTTCGGCGATCGGGGCTTCGAGAGGGCGACCGTTCGCGGGATCGCCGAGCGGGCCGGCGTCGATCCTTCTCTGGTCATCCAGCACTACGGGTCGAAGGCGGACCTGTTCGCGATCGCCATACGGCTCGACCGCGACAGCAGCGAGGAGGAGGTCGCGTCCCACCTGCTCGACGTCCTCGTCGTCCGGTTGGCGGGCCTGCCCCCCGAGACCCGCGCCCTCGTGCGGTCGATGTTGACCGCCCCCCAGGCGACGGAGGCGATGAAGGAGTTCCTCGACGAGCGGGTCGCCAACCTCGCTCGCACGAGCACCTCCGACGATGCCGACCTGCGGGCGGCACTCGCCGTGTGCAGCATCCTCGGCATCACGATCGCCAAGCACTTCCTCGGCCTCGAGGCGCTCGCGGACGTCTCCGACTCCGAACTCGAGGAGACGGTGCGCCCATGGCTGGCGTCCACGATCGGCGACGAGACGTGACTCCGCGGCGCCGCATCCGGGAACGGAGAGACCTCCTCCTTTCGTGCCTCCGATCGGAGGCACACATTCATCCCGCCGCCGGGGCCCTTCCGGCCCGGAGCGCGCTTCGGCCGCCCGCCGGGGGCACGCTACGGACCCGGCTCCGGCCGGACCCCGCCGAGCACGGCACGAATGAGGCGTTCGGCACGACCCGCTTGACCAGGGTCGAGAAGCCCAGTGCGAGCGAGGGCGGACACACCCGGGAGGCGACGGCGCCGAGGGTGTCGAGGCCACGGTGCTTCCAATCCGCGATGTACTCGGCCTGGAAGACCGCCTTGTGGGCTTCGATGAAGGGGCGCTCGCGACCGCACTCGTGGTAGAAGACGCACTCCTCGTTGAGCGACCAGTCGAAGATGTGGGCGAGCCGCTTGTCGAGCACCTCGACGCCGTTCTTCATCCCGACCGACAGCCCGAGGGCGTGGGCCTCGTGGGCGACCTTCACGTACCAGTGGTACTCGTCTTTGAGGCTGATCGGGAAGCCTGGCCGGTTGCCGATCGGGTTGTTCTCGTCGGGCTCGATCCCGTCGCAGCCGATCTGCCTGGCGAGCCTGAAGCGCGCCCAGATGATCGGCGCGAACCGCTTCCAGGAGGACGGGCGTATGTCCAGCCAGCGCTCGCCGGACCAACCGGTCGAGTTGCCGATCACCGACCGCGGGAAAAGGCTGGCGTCGGGCCGGTAGCTCTCCCAGGCGCCGGAGTCGAGGTAACAGATCGCGACGATCCCGTGCGCGTGCAGTCGCTTGATGATCCCGGCATTCTGCCCGGCCGGCCATCGGGCCGAGCCGAAGCCCGGCACCCTGACCGTGCGGGCGCTCGGAACCGCGTCCTGGAGGTCGACGTCGTACATCTGGACGTGGCGCAGGCGGCCGATCTTGCCGACGATCTGCCACTGCCAGGTCGTCCCCGGCGCCGGGTGCCAGATGCCGCCGGCCCGTCGCGGCGCCGCCACCACGCGGTTCTGCGGGTGCCGTTCGGCGTGGGCCGCCGGGACGCCGTGGGCCCCGGCGGCCGTCGGCGCGGCCAGGGCCTGCTGCGGTGCGACGAGCAGGAGGCCGGCGAGCACGGCGCACCAAATCCAGGCCGATCGGCGTGCCGGTGACCAGGTGTGGCGGATCTCGACGTCGGAGTGGACGCCCTTCCGCGAGAACCGGGTCCTGTGCTGGCTCGAGCTGCGCACGCCGCGAGTGTGTCTGACGGGCAGTCCCTGCGACCGGATATCCGCCTCGCGCTCATCGAAACCTCACGAAGAGGGCCGGGGCCCGTTGTCGACCCTCGCCGACCCACGGCGTCGATTCGTAGCCGCAACCCGGCGGTACCCTTGGCAGACCGCATGTTCGCCTACTACGACCGAGACGCCGACATCGCCTGGTTCCCGACCGGGGAATCGGACGATGTCGTCAGCGAGCGCGTCCCGGGCGGACTCCGCGACTACGACCGCGCGAGCCACGCGCTGGTCGCGATCGAGGTATGGGACGCGAGCACGCGTCTGCCGGCGAGCATTCTCGAGGCGCTGCCGGCGCCGAGTGCCGCTCGCGGCGCTGCCGCCTGACGCTTGTCGTCGACCGGCTAACGGCCGCCCAGCAGCGACCCGACCTCGCGGGTCGCGCGGCCGATGATCTCGTAGTAGCCGATCAGCAGGTTGCGGAGCAGGGCCGCCTGAAGGGCGGGGGTCCGCTCGCCTATGCGCTCGAAGGCGTCGAGGGTGAGGACGAGGCATTCGCCGGCGGTCTCGGCGCGGACGTCGGCCGGCCTGACGGAGGCGTCGGCGAAGGCGAACTCGCCGAAGGAGAAGCCCGGCGTCAAGGTGGCGAGGCGGCGGCGGGCACCGTCGACCTCCAACTCGAGCGTCACCTCGCCTTCGAGCAGCAGGAAGGCGGCGTCGGCCGGGTCGCCGACGGCGAAGATCTTCTCGCCCGCCTCGAAGCGCCGCGGGACGACCGCCTCCTCGAGCGCGGCGAGCAGGTCCGCGGAGAGGCCGCGGGCCAGCCGGTGCTCGGCGAGCGTCAGCCGGGACGCCGGGGCAGGGGCGCCGCCGTGCGCCGCGAGGAGGCGCTCCTCGCACCACTCGGTCGCCCCGTCGAGGTCGGGAAAGACCTCGAGGCGGTCGGTGTCGAGGCCGGCGAGGAGGTCGTCGTCGGGCCGCATGACGATCGCCAGCGCCCTCCCCTCCGCCGCCATCGAGTCGGCGAGGCCGATCAGCAGGCGCCCCGCACCGAGGTCGAGCTCGGTGACCTCGATGAGGTCGAGCACCTCGACGTCGACCCCCTCCGCCCGCTCGACGATGCCGCGGACGACGGTCTCCATCGCCGCGAAGACGAGGTCGCCGTGGAGGATCTGGACGACGGCGCGGGTGCCGAGCTCGGCCAAGGCCGAGGCCTGGGCCTCGGGACGACGACGGCGCGACGGCACCGCGGCCACCGAGTAGGTGCGGCGCACGGCCGAGCGGGAGGAACGGGCGACGTGGAGCAGGTTGAGATCGAGGTCGGTCGAGATCTGCCGGCAGATCTCCACCCCGCGGACGCTGTTGCCGTGTCGATCGAGCGGCGGCGAGAAGACGGCGATGCCGAGCTGGCCCGGTAGGACCGCGAGGACCCCGCCGCCGACACCGCTCTTCGCGGGCATGCCGACGTCGACCACCCACTCCCCCGCGGAGTCGTACATCCCGCAGGTCGTCATCACGCTGAGGACCCGATCGACGAGGTCGCGGGCCAGCACCCGGTCGCCGGTGGCCGGGTTGACGCCGCCGTTGGCCAGGGTCGCCGCCATCAGGCTGAGGTCGCGGCAGTCGACGCTCACCGAGCATTGGCGGAAGTAGAGGTCGAGCGCCTCGTCGGGATCCTCCTCGAGCACCCCCACGGCGCGCAGCATGTGGCCGATCGCGCGGTTGCGATGGCCGGTGTCGCGCTCCGATTCGTAGACCTCCATGTCGATCTCGAGCGGGCGCCCGGCGAAGCGGCCGTAGAAGTCGACCACCCTCCCTTCGCGCTCCGCCGCCCCGCCCGCGACCAACGAGGTCGAGGTGATCGCGCCGGCGTTGATCATCGGGTTGAGCGGGCGGCCGCTGTCCGGCGCCAGGCTGATCGAGTTGAAGGCCTCGCCGCTCGGCTCGACCCCGACCTTGGCGTCGATCGCCGCGACGCCGCGGTCGTGGAGCGCGAGCCCATAGGTGAACGGCTTCGACATCGACTGGATCGTGAAACGCGCGCGCGAGTCGCCGACCTCGTAGCTGTGGCCCTCGGTCGTGGTGATCGCGATCCCGAGCGAATCGGGGTCGGCGAGGGCGAGCGGCGGGATGTAATCGGCGACCGCACCGGAGCGCTCGCCGAGCCACTCTTCGTGCAGGCGGGCGAGGTAGGCGTCGATCGGCGAGGTGCTCATCCCGCGAAGCCTTGCAGGCGGGAGCAACAGGACTCGAACCCGCCAAAGAAACCTGGGGATCGAGATTCGGGAGTAGAGGGCGCGGCGGGTTCCTTTTGTAGAAGCGCTGCGACCCTTTACCGCTTCCACGTTGCCCTGGATCTCACTCAGCCGCCGGCCGACGCTCTCGTGATCTGGCAGCTCCTAATCGGGGAAGCTGGTTCCTGCGGTGATATCCGCTCGCATGCCGTTCCTCTCGGTGTCTCGGTGGGCCACCTTCGCGCGGCGAATCGCGGCCCACCTTCGGGGCCCGTGGGTTCGGCCTCAGGCCGTGAAGGCCGCTGCGTGGTCGCGGGCGAACTGCTCGAAGCTGCGACCGGGGTGTCCGAGGATGCCCTCGACATCTTCAGAGAGCCACTCGGCGTCGCCTTCGGCGATGAGGCCGAAGGCCTGGGCGTTCTGTTCGGCGATCGGCTCGGGCAGCCCGGCGGCCATCATCGCCCGCTTGTCCTCGTCGAAGGTCCGAGGGTGGAAAGCGATCGGGCGCCCGAGTACATCGGAGAGCGTGGTGGCGAGTCGATCAAACCGACGCGTCCACCTGCCACCGAGGATCCGAAGCTGTCGGACCGTCCCTCCCCTCCTCGGCACCCGCTGGATCTGGACCTCCCGCACCCGTCCTGCCTCCCGGGCCAACTGCACCCGTACTTGCTTGCGGCCTCCGGGGCTCTCATACACGATCTCCTCCGTCCACTCGATATCCGGTTCTGTCCGGTCCAAGCCGCCACGTCCATCCTCGTCGAAGGCCTTGCAAACGAAGCGGGCGGGCAGGCCATGATCACGCGATCGGCGCACCGGCAGCGGAAAGCTCTTGCTGACGTAGGTCCGCCCTGGCAGGCGCGCCCGCGCAAAGTCGGCCTCGCTCATCCCTTTCGCGAAGGGTCGGCGCCACTCTGGCAATTCCAAACTCCTCTCCCGTTGCCCCGGCACCGAGCAGTCTAAGTCGCGCCAGCAAGGACTGCAGTCGGCCTTAGAGCCCGTGCCGCAGGTGCTGCACGGCCAGGAGCGGCTGCCAAGATGCTGTTGAGGTGAGGGATGAAACAGAACAAAACGTTCTATCTCGGATTTTGGACGAAATAGAACAATTTGTGCTATTCTGAACCGTCCCTGATGCCCGGAAGGATCTACACCGAGCTGGCCGAGGTGGCGAACGACAACCACGGCTTCATCACCCCCGAGGACGCCCGCGCGGCGGGGGTCGACCCGATGAACCTGGTCCGCATGGCCGAACGCGGGCAGATCGAACGCAGGGGCAACGCCCTCTACCGCTTCCCCCTCTTCCCGCCGGGACCGCTCGACCCCTACATGGAGGCGGCGCTCTGGCCCCGCGGTGCCGAAGGTGTGATCTCCCACGGGAGCGCGCTCGAGCTGTACGAGATGAGCGACGTGCATCCCCGCCGTATCCACGTCACTGTGCCCCGTGCCCACCGGATCCGCCGCGAGGTCCCGGCCGCCTACCGGATCCACCGCGAGGATCTCGGCCCTCGCGACGTCGGGCGCCTCGAGCGGATCCCGATCGTCACCCCGGAGCACGCGATCCGTCAGGCCCGGAAGGCCGGACTCGGACCCGCGCTGGTCGCCCAGGCGATCGACCACGGGGAACGGGACGGGCGGCTCACCGGGCGCCAGGCGAAGAGGCTCAGGGACGAGCTCGGGGCGACGAGGGGCAGCGGGGCGAGGCGATGAGCCCCGACTTCAAGCCGCCGCGCCGGACTCCCAGTCGGAGAGGCCACCTCGAGCGGCTCGCACAGGAATACGGGCGCGCCCACGGCCTCGCGATCGAGCGCACCCGTCGCTGGCTCTCGATCGTCTCCTTCGCCGGCGCCCTCGAAGCCGTGCAAGCCGACGACGGGCCCCGCTTCCTGATCAAGGGCGGGACCTCGATGGAGCTCCGGCTGGGCGCCGGTGCCCGCACCACCAGGGACGTCGACATCATCTTCCGCGGCGACCCCGAGGAGATGCTGGACGCGCTCGAGGAGGCCTTCGAGCAGCCCTACGGCGACTTCTCGTTCCGCCGCAAGGGCGAGGTCGAGGACATCCGCGAGACCGGCAGCCGCCGCCTCGCGATCCAGGTCGAGTTCGCCGGATCGAGCTGGCAGACCCTGCAGCTCGAGGTCGCCCGGCCCGAGGTCGCCGAAGCCGAACTCGTCCCCGTCGCGATCTGCATCGCCGACTTCAGGCTGGACGGGCCCTCGTGGGTCGCCTGTCTGTCGCTGCGCTTCCAGATCGCCCAGAAGATCCACGCGGTCACCGAGCAACCGGAGGATCGCGAGAACCTCCGCTTCTGGGACCTGATCGACCTGATCCTGCTGCGCGAGCTGTTCGGCGAAACAGGCCTCGGTGCAGTCCGTGATGCGTGTGTCGTGACCTTCGCGACCCGCGGGATGCACGCCTGGCCACCCGAGCTGGTGGTGCCCGAATCCTGGGACGGTCCCTACGCCTCGGCGATCGAGGACGTCGACCGGGCCCTGCCGAGCTCGGTCGAGGCGGCCGCCGATGAGGTGCGGACGTTCATCGCGGAGATCGACGCGGCGCAGGACTGGACGACCGACCGTTCGATGTCGACGGACGGGTGATCGCCAAGGGCGCCGACCGCCCAAGAAGGATGGCCACGGCACGAATCGACGGAAGGATTCGAACCTGCGACCTTCGGGTTATGAGCCCGAGCCTGGGGCTATGGAGAGCTACGTGGAGCTAGGTCTCAAGCCAAATTCACGGAATCGGACTCGCCTGAGATCGGCTGGACTACGTGGGGCTTCTTGCCCCAATCCTTGCCCCACATCCGAGCGCTATCGGCCCTCGGTCGGCTCCAGCTTCAACCTCCACTCACGGCAGACCGCCAAGAGCACCTCGGGAGCGGGGTCGGTGAGCGCGATCGGCTCGCCGGCCTCGACCAGCTCGCCACGGCCCTCGAAGACGACGAGCGCGGGCTGACCATCCAGGCGAGAGGGGAATCGCAGGGCGCCGGCGTCGCAGCGGTCGAAGAGATCGGAGGCGATCGTCTGGGTGACGACGCGCCGCCGCGAGGTGATCTCGTGGAGGTCCAGATGCGCAAGGCCGTGCTCGACCAGAAGGGAGGCGTGGCGCCGCTCGAGGTCGGCGCGGACAGCCGGGTCGGTGAGGTCGATCAGCTCGCCGTCGAGGGCCATCTCGGCCGGCGCGAGCAGATGCTCCTCGCGCCAGCGGGCGGTCACCGGGGCGGTGGACAGATCCTCGAGCGCCGCCGCGCCGAACGCCTCGGCGAAAGCTTGCTGAGCCTCGAGGTTGGGGCGGAAATCGGCCAGCACCTCGCGCAGCGAGGTCTCGGGTCGCTCGGCGCAGTAGACGGTCCGAAAGCGCCGCCGCGCGTCATCGAAGCGGTGGTTCCAGGCGCAGAGCTCGAACGGCGTGAAGGCCAGCGGGTCGCCGCGATGCCCGACCCGCCAAAGCTCTCCCCCGCTCACCCCTCGAAGCTAACAAGCTGCCTGGCGGCGGCCCGAACCGCCGCGAACTGCGCCGGGTCCTCGGCACGGCGCAGGACGTCGATCGGGGCCGCGTCGTCGAGGTGGGTGTTGGTGCCGAAGAGCCAGGCGCGGGCCGTCTTCTCGTCAAAGCTCTCGACGATCATGCGGACGACCTTGTAGCCCTCGCGCAGGCGCAGATCGGTGGTCTGGCTCGGGGCGGGACCGCCGGGCTTGCGGTAGCGGCCGATCTGCTTGGCGTCGCGCAGACCGACAAGGTGGGCGGCGATCCGCTGGCCGAGCCGGTCCTGCAGGTAGCCGGCGACCTCGGCGATCGGCAGCGTCGTCGCGTCGTGATCGAGTCGCTCGGCTGCTGGGGGCGTGAGGACGGGCATGGTTTCTCCTTCGGTCGGCCTGAGAGGAGACTACCATGAAGTACACCCGATAATACACCGCACCCGACGCGCTGCGGCCTCGGAGCTCGAAACTTTCTATTCGACCGAGGTTTCCAGCGATGTCCAAGAATCGTAAGGGAGGGCACACATGAGACGGCTGCTGTGCGTGCTGGCATTGACCGTCGGTGCGATCGCCGCGGTCGCGGCTCCTGCGGCGGCATCCGGGAAGGCCGTCCTGGCACCGGCCAGCGCGCGGGGCGTCACCGAATTCGCGGTTGAAGCGAGATGGATCCGGCATCTCTCCCAGGCCCTCGATGGCACCATCACCTACTTGTCCACGGTCGGCCCCTGGCAACACCGCGAACAGCGCCTCGCCCGCGTCGGCCAGGAAGGTCCGCTGGGCGAAACTCCCGCGCCCAACTTGTGGTCGGGTGTCGTGTTCGGAACCGAAGGAGGCAGCTGGGCCATCACGTCCGACGGCTCGGGCGAGGCGTCGGTCAGTCGGTCGACGTCCGGTGGAGCCTGGGCGCAGGAGGCGGGTACCGCGGGGGCGAGGTTTCTTGCCCAGCGAGCTGCCGGCGGCGTCTGGTTCCTACAGATGGAACCAGGCGCCACCATGGAAGAGGCCAAGTCCGTCCCCAAGGTCGGATACGTAACCCCGGCCGGTCTGGTGACCTCGTTCACCCTCCCCGAACACGAAGCGGGCTACGGCTCGATCGTCGAAGGTCATGAAGGCGACGCCTGGTTCACCGAGTACCTCAGTGGGCGGATCGCCCGAATGACGCCATCCGGCGAACTGAGCGAGTTCCCTCTGCCCGCCGGATCTCGGCCCGTCGCGATTACCGTCGCCGCCGACGGGAACTTCTGGTTCACCGAGCCCGAATCGGGTCGCATCGGCCGCATCACGCCTGCGGGAGCAATCAAGGTCTACAGGCTCCCCTCCGGAGTGCGGCCGAGGATGGTTGCCGCGGGTGCGGACGGGCGGATCTGGTTCACGGAACAAAGCCCTGCGGGCGGGCCCACGTTCGGGGGCATCGCCGGTCACCTTGGCCGGATCACGCCGGCGGGACGATTCACTCGGATCGAGCTCCCGAACGCCGAAAGCACCCCCGAAGACGTGATTGCGGGCTCCGAAGGCAACGTCTGGTACTCGGCGATCGGTGAGGAACCATGCGAAGGAGACTGCCTGATGTGGGAACCACCGAACCCGGCGATCATTGGCCGGGTCGAGCCAACCCGACTGAAGGCGGTGGTCACGAGTGCCAACGGGACGGTCGGACGCTACGGGGTCAGGGTCCCGCTTGCCTGCGAAGGAGGAGACGCCTGGAACCATTGCCGTGGGAGGGTAAGCGTCAAGCTCGGCGGAAGAAAGGTGGCGTCGCGGACGTATTCGCTGGAAGCCGATCAGATCAGCGGCCTCCTCATACCGTTCTCCCGCAACGTCAATGCGTCGCTCGGAGGGCGGGCGAGACATACGGCCCTGGTCTCGGTGGTCCCCCGGTCGGGCGGCGGCAGCAGGCGCAAGGTCGATCTGCACCGTGCCGCGACCAGGCGTCGGTCACACAGGTCGCATCGACGGAGGCCCGGTACCTGAGCGAATCCAGGGCGACCGGCCGCGCGACCGCACCTGCCAGCAGAAAAGTCCCGCTTCCGGGCCTCCCGCTAGAGCGGGGGCAGGATTCGAACCCGCGACCTTCCGGTTGTGAGCCTGATCTGGGAGCCCTGCTGAGCTACGGGAGCACGGCCTCAAGCGGTTTTCGCGAATTCGAGCTGCGGGAAGATCGGCTGGGATCCGTGGGCACCTTGCCCCATTTCTTCCCCCCACATTGGCAGCTCTGGGACACATCGCTGCTGCGTCACGGTCCTGGGTGTGGCGACGCTTGCCACGGCGCGTCTCCTCGGCGAGCACAGCGAGGGTGAGGTTCGGCTATCGGCCGCACTTCCGGACGGCGAGCCTGAGGCGCTCCTTCCTGCCGCCCGAACGCGTGAGCCTCACGAATCTGTAGTAGGTGGCGGTCCCACCGCAGCGCACCGGGTGGAAGGCGACGATGCCGAGAGGCTTCCCGGCGCCGCTGCGACCCCGGGCCGTGGCTCGGTTCGCTCCCCAGTTCCTCCAGCGAATGCCCCTCGCCCTGATGCCCCTGGCTCCCCGGGAGCCATTGGTCGCGGAAAAGAATCGACACCGGCGGGGGTGGGACAGGTAGCGGAAGCCGCCTCGATGAAGGCAGGCGATCCGGGTGGCGCCTGACGAGGTGGTCGGGTGTCGAGGCGGGGAGCCTGCCAGCCCCTCGGCCGGCTGCTGCTGGGGTTCTTCGGGAGTCGACCGCTCAGGCGGAGAATCCGGTTCTTCGGGGGTGGGCGGCGGCGGGGGGAGCGTGACCGCGTCGCTCGTCGCCGTTGCCACGACATCGAGCAGGGGGTAGACGGCCGCGGCGGTGCAGCTGATCGAATGGCCGCGGTCGTCGGAGCCCAACGTGTAAGTGCGCTGGGTCGCACCCGGGATGGGCCTGCCGTCGCGCGTCCATTGCAGCGGAGCCGGACTTTCCCCCGGGCCAGGTGAGGTGGGGGCTTCTCCGGCCCAGCTTTCAAAGCTCTCGCCTTCGCATCGGAGCGTGCTGCCGACTTCGCCCCCACCCGAGATGCTCGGCGCCGTCCTGACAGCAGGCGGCGCTCCCGTCTCGATCCTGCCGATGGCCGCCGTCCGTCCGGAGTCCGTGAACCACATGTTGCCGTCCGCGCCCGGGGAGATTCGATGTGGGTACGGTACGCCGCCCGCGTTCAAAGCCATGGGGAACAAGGTGATCACGCCGGCGGTCGTGATCCTGCCGATGTAGGACGTCGTCCAAACCGACGGCGCGGTGAACCAGAGATTCCCGTCGGGACCCGCGGCTATGTCCTGCGGATAAGTGGTGAACGGCAGGGTTAGGCCTAATTCAGTGACTTCACCGGTCGGGGTGATCCGCCCGATCGAGCTGGTCCCAGAGTTCGTGAACCAGAGGTCGCCGTCGGGCCCGGCGGTGATGCCCAAGACGACGCTTCCCGCCCCGAGGCCTTCGCTGAACTCCGTGATTTCCCCGCTGGGCGTGACCCGGCCGATCGCGGGGGTGGTCCCGGTGTCGGTGAACCAGACGTTCCCATCCGGGCCCTCCGTAATTTGCTGCGGGAAATCGCCCGGGTTCAGACCTGCCCGATATTCGGTGATCTGCCCCCGCTGGGTCATCCGACCGATCCCGCGAGGTTCGCCGCCAACCACCGTGAACCAGAAGTTCCCTTCGGCCCCGCGGGTGATCTCGTTAGGACGAAATTCCCCTCGAGGGCCTTCGTCGAATTTGGTCCATTCACCGTCCGGGGTCAGGCGATAGATCGCCTTCGTGCCGTCCACTGCCCAGAGATTTCCGTCAAGCCCGCGGACGAGCGATTCGGTCCAGATGTATTCGCCCGGCGCGTAAATTTCGGTGATCGACCCGGTCGTGGTGATCCGCCCGACGGCGTTCGGGTGGGCGTTGATCGAGTTCCCGAACCAAAGCTGCCCGTCGGGGCCAGGCGAGATCCCCTGCGGCGAGCTTTCCAGGTGCAGGCCGCTGCTGAACTCGGTGACGTCGCCGACTGCGGCCGCGGCGACCGTAGCGGTCCCGGCGAGCGCAAGCGCCATCGTCAGCAGGGCGATGCCGGCGGCAACGCAGTCCCAACGCCATCTTGCCCCTGCTCGGCCTCTCACCAAGACCGGAGAAACGATACCTCAGCCACACCATTGGCGTGGACCCTGGCGAGCTCACCGACCACCTAGAAGACGGCCGTTAATCCGACGGCAATCGCGCGAACTGGCCCGCAGTAAGCGTCACCGTTCTCCTCGGCCTACGCTCTGCGTGGCTGCGCATATCGTGCAGAGTTTCCAGGTGCTGGGCTGCCTTCGACGACGTGAGCGAGAACTGCGAGCGCTTGTACTTGGCCTTGTCCTGCAGGTCGCCGAGAACGTTGAGAAGCTCGGCGAATCTGGCCTCGGTATTCCCGAACCTCGCCCAGTGGTTGTAGCGGAGCGCACCGTTCCGTGGGTCTTTGCCGAGTTCCTCGCAGGATCCGGTAGCCGCAACAGTTCGGCTCGCGCGAGCATCTCGGCAGCCGGATAGGTGGCGTTCGCGAATGGGCCCGGAGGACCTTCCAGAGCACGCTCGGCAGAATCGATGAATTCGTCGGCAGCGTCCAACTCGATCTCGATCGGTTGGTCACTGGCGGCTCCACAGATCACTAGATCCAAACCAGAGGCTCTGCCGATCGCCGTCACGTGACCCGCTGCAGACTCTCGATCAGGCAGCTCGAACGTTGAAACGTTGTGCACCGCGGCGACTCCGCCCTCATCAGCGATCCCCGCGACCTCGAGCTTCCCCTCGATGATCTGGCGGCCAAGCACCTCGGTGCCGAATCTCACCTCCGGCGCCCGATCAAATCTAAAGATGATCTGGGCGTTGTCGAAGCTCGCCGGGTCCCTCCCGTCAGAACGCCTCATCTCAATCTCGGGGTGAAAGTAGGTTTGACAGGCCCAGCCCCAGAACTGGGCGCCGGCGCCCTCGGCCTCGCTGCGCTGACCCGACCCCCTGAATTCGGTCCGCCCTGTCTGAGAGTCCTTCCCGCCCGCGACAATGGGCAGAGGAGGACCGAAGCAGGTGAAGAGACAGAGGAACAGCCCCGAGCAGATCATCCGCAAGCTGCGGGTGGCCGAGCAGATGCTCTCGGAGGGCAAGACGATCGGCGAGGCGGCGAAGGCGCTGGAGGTCTCCGAGCAGACGCTGCACCGCTGGCGAAACCAGTACGGCGGGATGAAGGCCGCCGACGCCAGGCGACTGAAGGAGCTCGAGAAGGAGAACGCCCAGCTGAAGCGGCTGGTCGCCGACAAGGAGCTCGAGGCGCTGGCCCTGAGGGAGATCGCCAAGGGAAACTTCTGAGCCCGGCCCGGAGGAGGCGGGCGGTCCGCATGCTGGTGGACCGCCTCGGCCTCTCCGAGCGTCGGGCGTGCCGGTTTACCGGCCAGAACCGCTCCACGCAGCGCCACCGCCCGCAGGTGGCCGAAGACGATGCCGCCTTGCGCAGGGCGCTGCGCAAGCTCTCCGAGGACAGACCCCGCTGGGGCTACCGCCGCGCCCACGCCCACCTGCTCGCCGAGGGTTGGAGCGTCAACCGCAAGCGGGTGCAGCGGCTCTGGCGCGAGGAGGGCCTGCGGGTGCCCGCCAGGGCAAAGAAGCGCCGTCGCCTCGGCGACTCCACGGTGCCTGCGGACCGCCTCAGGGCCGAGTACCCCGGCCACGTCTGGGCGCTCGACTACCAGCATGACGCCACCGACGACGGTCGCGAGCTGAAGTTCCTGAACGTCGTCGACGAGTTCACCCGCGAGGCCCTGGCGATCGAGGTCGACCGCTCGATCGACGCCGAGGAGACGGTTGCCGTCCTCGCCCGTCTCGCCGCCGAGCGCGGCGCCCCGGCCAACCTGCGCGCCGACAATGGCCCGGAGCTGACCGCCGCGGTGCTGCGCGAATGGTGCCGCCTGGGAAAGACCGGCACCGCCTACATCGAGCCGGGCTCGCCCTGGCAGAACCCCTACGTGGAGTCCTTCAACGCCCGCCTTCGCGACGAGCTGCTGAACGCCGAGGTCTTCACCTGCCTGGAGGAGGCAAAGGTCCTCGCCGAGGACTGGCGCGCCGACCACAACGCCAACCATCCGCACTCCGCGCTCGGGATGATGTCGCCCGCGCGCTTCGCCGCCTCTCTGCGCTCGCCCTCCGGGCTCGCTCCGCGAGGCGGCGATCAGGAGCGATGCTCACCAAAGACCAACCCCGGACTCTCACTCGGGGTGGACCGATGAACGGGGTCCGGTCACTCCCACCGAGGGGAGGCTGGGAGTCTCGGTTTCCCACACGGAACGTCCGTCTCGTAGACCGCGAAGGGCGCTCGGCTGGCTACGTGGGGCTAGGTTTCACGCGGTTGGCGGAAGATCGGACTCGGCTGAGATCGGCAGGACTCCGTGTGGCACCGTGGCCCATTTCGTGCCCCAGGCCGGGCCTTTGGTATGGGACCGCGACGGAGGGTGGAGCCATGCCGTCGTCCGCGCATTATGGACCCGCGATCAGGACGGCTATCCCAGCAATCAGATTGGCGCCCGCAGTGAGAATCACCACCGGCGTGAAGATCCATACCTTGCCGATTCGAAGACGGGGTCCCCGCCCACGATGCGGCCACTCTAGCAGCGGCTGGCCGGGGTACCCACTCGGAGGCACCCTACTCACGAAGAGCGCGAAACCCGCGAATCCCAACAAGACCACGAATGAATAGACGACGATCAAGGCCGCGCCAAAGCGCTCGTACAGGAGTGCCAGTCCGATCGCCGGGCCGATGACGCCGACGATCATGCCTCCGCTGTCGATGAGCCAATTTCCCATATCCGCAAGGTAATCCGGTTTGATGCGAGTCGTCCGGTCCCTCTTTTCAACGTTCGGAGTATCGGCAACGAACGACTTTGTCTCATTTAGCTTTTTTTCGTACTCGCCGAGGATGCCCTCATACTCCTTTTGGGCGCGAGCAGTCACGAAGAGCGCCAATGCGGCAGCGACGAGGATGGCCACGGCGGTCAGCAGGAAGGGTGCTGCCGCCTGCAGGTGCGTAGGAGCTGCGGTTGCCACCTGCGACTCGACTGCGGTCATCGACATCTACTTCAAGGTGAGACGATGCCGAACGGAAACGCCACGCTCCGGGGGACCGTAGCCATCGGCTTCTCGCCAGTGAAACTCACTCGTAACATCAATGTCATGCCGCAATCGAACTTTGTTGCGATCGGAGCGGGGACCGATGCGCATCTCTTCCTCACGCCAGTCCCGTTGCTGGCGCCGAGGCTTGGATGAACCCCTCAAGGAAAGCGAGTCGGTCCAAGGCGTGCCGTCAGCGTAGGTGACGAGATCGGTCCCGGGAATCGCCCTGAACTCGACGGTGATGTCGCACACCGACTCGTTTTCGATCACCACGCCGTGAACGAGATCGGACGGGCAACTCATCTGCCCGTCCTTATGCCCCTTAAGCTCAGAGTAGAGCCTGTATACACCGTTCCGGTCGTACTCAAGACCGCTCATGCTCTCAGGCTAACCCTTCAGATCGACAGGCAGCTCTCCCGGGGGCGCGCTAGCCAGAACCTCGCTGGCCTGCCGCACGAGCAGCGACGCACTGTTCCTCACGGGTGGGACCGCGGTTTCTCCGACAAGACGGATGAGGAAGTTCTCGTCGAAGATGTCCGCTCCGATCCCAACCTCGTATGAGTTCATGCCCGATGGTGCCTCTGGTAACTGGCGTGGAGCGCAATTCCAGGTCAGGACAAGGCGATCGAAATCGAACCGAGCGAAGTCGATCGCCTGATCGGATTCCTGTAGCCGGGAGAGGGCATCCTCAAGCGATAGCTCCTTTGCAGTCTCGCCCCGAAAACCGAGGATCACATCGGCGCCGGAAATCTGAGAGCCAAGTGCGCCTAGCAGTTCAAGGGTGGAGCTTGAAGCCGGCCACACCAGCGCGAACGAATCCTCGTGAGCCTCCGCGCGAAGCACCCAGCCCTCGGGCACACGGAGCAGGGCTGACTCCCCGCCGCTCGCGGTATAAGTAACAACACGGATGGCGTCCATGTTGGGACTTCCTCGCGGAACCTCGATACTGCCGACATCCAGAGCGGAGTCAAGCGCCTCGGTCAGTTCCAACACCGCGCGCTGCGCGGCCGGGTCGCCTTCAAGTGCCTTCAGCGCCGAGCCTTTGATGATCGGCGTCGGCTGCCCCGGGAAGTCGAACTCGCTGAGCAGGTCTTCGACCTCCTCTTCGACCAACTCGACCTGATCGTCGTCGGCGACCCGGTCAGTCTTATTGAGGAAGACGACGACTGGGATGTCGGCTTGCCGAACCAGAAGCATGTGCTCGCGAGTCTGCGGCATGATGCCGTCGGCCGCCGAGACGACCAGAATCGCGCCGTCCATCCGTTCCGCACCGACGATCACGTTCTTGATGTAGTCGGCACTGCCGGGGGAGTCGAGGTGGGCGTAATGGCGCCTGTCGGTCTCGTACTCGACCTGGGAAGTGGCGATCGTTACCCCGCGTTCGACCTCCTCAGGAGCGCTCCCGATCTCCTCGGAGCCACCGGGCGCAGGACGCCTCGCAGTGGAGAGGGTTTTCGTGATCGCAGCCGTTAGGGTCGTCTTCCCATGATCGATATGACCGATCGTTCCGACGTTCACATGCGGCTTCTCAGACGGTTCGCTCGTCATTGGGATCAGGCATCGGCGGTGCCCAAGGGTCGATTCTAGGCCCCAACAGAGGGAATTGAGCACGAAGCCCATGTAACGCAGCCGATTTTCGGTTGGCCAGACCCCTGAAATCGGTCCGCCCTGTCTGAGAGTCCTTCCCGCCCGCGACAATGGGCAGAGGAGGACCGAAGCAGGTGAAGAGACAGAGGAACAGCCCCGAGCAGATCATCCGCAAGCTGCGGGTGGCCGAGCAGATGCTCTCGGAGGGCAAGACGATCGGCGAGGCGGCGAAGGCGCTGGAGGTCTCCGAGCAGACGCTGCACCGCTGGCGAAACCAGTACGGCGGGATGAAGGCCGCCGACGCCAGGCGACTGAAGGAGCTCGAGAAGGAGAACGCCCAGCTGAAGCGGCTGGTCGCCGACAAGGAGCTCGAGGCGCTGGCCCTGAGGGAGATCGCCAAGGGAAACTTCTGAGCCCGGCCCGGAGGAGGCGGGCGGTCCGCATGCTGGTGGACCGCCTCGGCCTCTCCGAGCGTCGGGCGTGCCGGTTTACCGGCCAGAACCGCTCCACGCAGCGCCACCGCCCGCAGGTGGCCGAAGACGATGCCGCCTTGCGCAGGGCGCTGCGCAAGCTCTCCGAGGACAGACCCCGCTGGGGCTACCGCCGCGCCCACGCCCACCTGCTCGCCGAGGGTTGGAGCGTCAACCGCAAGCGGGTGCAGCGGCTCTGGCGCGAGGAGGGCCTGCGGGTGCCCGCCAGGGCAAAGAAGCGCCGTCGCCTCGGCGACTCCACGGTGCCTGCGGACCGCCTCAGGGCCGAGTACCCCGGCCACGTCTGGGCGCTCGACTACCAGCATGACGCCACCGACGACGGTCGCGAGCTGAAGTTCCTGAACGTCGTCGACGAGTTCACCCGCGAGGCCCTGGCGATCGAGGTCGACCGCTCGATCGACGCCGAGGAGACCGTCGGTGTGCTCAAGCTCCTCGCCGCCGAGCGGGGCGCGCCCGCCAACCTACGCGCCGACAACGGCGTCCTCCCCTGACACGGAGAGCGCGTGCAACAGGCGTCAAGGCCAGAGGCGCCTGAGGCCCTCGGCATAGACGCCGTAGATATCCGGGCCTGGCCTCCGGGCCTGGCGGACGATCCGGTGGCGGTTTGAAACGAATCGCTCGGTCTGCTCTGCGCCACGCATATTGCGGTTGGTCAGGCAGAAGACGCGAACGGCCGCCTCGGTGAGGGCGTCGCGCTCGGCGGGGCGGCGGCGGATCGCGTCGTCCTTGGTGAGGACGATCCAGTCGTTCTTGCCGGCGTCTCGCAGCCAATCCTCGTCGGCTAGAAGCTGGGCGCGCTTCTCGCCGTAGATGTCGGCCATCGAATGGATCGTAAGACCGGCATCGCGAAGGCCCTCGACGATGCTCTTACCGAGGCTGCGATCAACGAAGAACTCGACCGGCTTCTCTTTCGGACGAGCCATCGCCGCGAGCTATCTGGCGCGGCGCCCTCGTTGGCCCACTGCTCAGGCTGCCGTCCGCGTCGCGAGTCGAATCACGTCCTCGACCTCGTCAGGAGGGACGCTGAAGTCCGCTGCAATCTCGGCGACAGAGTCGCCAGCTTGGAAGCGGTCGACGAGATCCTCTACGCGAGCGCCGCCGTGGGCGACGATCGGGAGGCCAAATGCGACCCTCGGGTCGACGACGACCTTTGCGTTGCCGTAAGTCGGCAGTCGCACCGAATCCGCCCAGCCGTCCCCTCCGTAGTGGATGCGCTTGAGGTAGTCCTTGACAACACCAGAGAACTGGCGCTGTTGGGTGCGGACGACGACCAACTCCATGACCTCGCGCTCGCCACTCTTGTTCGCGTAGTCGAATAGGACCTCGGCCCCATCGGTGTAGAGGCGTTTGGAGGCAAGCGCATGATCAACGCCGATCTCCTTTTCCAGGACCTCTACGGCGGGTCGAATCCGCTGAAGCGGAACCCCAGCCCTCCGGAAACTGGAGAGCACGAAGGCCTCGGCGAAGCCGATGAAGGGCACCGTCGCCTCCCGGCCGTGTGGCGGAAAGCAGGTGACCAGCGGATGCTTGGCTTCCGGCGGCCGAGCCCAGCGCTGGATGTTCGACTGCGGCACGTCGAGATAGCCAGCCGTCTCGCGCAGCGTGAAGATCGCGCGGGCGAGCCGGGGATCGTCCGCCCCGAGCTGAGTCTTCTGTCTAGCGTGAGTCCTGATCAGAGCCTTCCTTCGAAACTGAAACTCTGGTTTCGCTGCTCTCGATCGTAGCGACGGCTGCGGTCAGCGCTCGCTGGGCAAGGCCTGGATCGACCTCTCTCGAAGCTCATGTTGCCCCAGGCGTTGTGGGCTGCCAGGCCATGCGCCCGCCGGTGTCAGTCAGCCGCGCCGAGCGATCGTCACCGGGACGCCGGGTCCGATACGGCTCGCCAGCCACGCGATCGCCCGATTGCCGAGACGGACGCAGCCGTGGGAGACCGCAGTCCCGAGGGCGCCGGACAGGTTGCCGGTCCCGTGCAGGGCGATCTGGCCCGGGCCGCCGTCGAATTCCTGGAAGACGTTTGAGCGGGCACTGGTCGCCAGCGCGAACGGCGCCCCGGATTCCCGGTTCCTCAGCCGCAGTGCCTCCTCGACGAAGAAGCTGCCGCGGGGGGTCGGGGTCGAGCGCTTGCCGACGATCGCCGAGAAGCGGCGGACGAGGTGCCCTTGGTCGAAGACGAGGACCCTGCGGGAACCAAGTGCGACCCGGATCCGCCAAGGCGTCGAGGCAGCGCGAGTGCGGTTCGCCGTGATCCAGCCGGAGTGGCCATTGGGGCGCCCCGGCAACCGGACTCGCAGCCATTCGTCGTGGCGGCCGGCCCTTGCGAGCACCGGCAGCACCGTCCGACTCCCCGTGAGGGGCCTGTGTGCGACCACCGCTTCGACCGGGCGGGCGTCGGCGCGTGGGGCGCGGCGAGCGGTGTGGTCACCGAGCAGGACGACCAAGGCCTGCGAGCTCGGTGCCCCTACCGCCATCGCCGGCACCAAGAACATGGCGCCGGCGATGGCAAAGGCCACCAGCCCGCGAGAGCGGACGGTCATCCCGTGAACTGCGAGGGACCGGTGTGGGGCCGCAGCACCGGGATCGGCACCCGGAAGCGGAAGGTGAACTTCTTCGCTTTCGTCGAGTCGGAGAAGTTGACGCGGACGATGACCCTGTGTACACCGGGAGTCGCCGGAACACGGACCTTGCGCGGCGCGCCGCGCGCACCGACGCGGGTGCCGTTGTCGTGGACCGTAACCTTCGCGATCCGCTTGCCGTGAACGGTGACGGTGACGCCGGCGGCGCTCCTCTTGCCGCGAGTCACGATCGCGGTGCCTTTCGCGGCCTTCCTGGTCGGAGTCTTCTTCTTCGTCCCGTTGCCCTTCGTGCCGGTGCCGGAAGGAGTCGCGGGCGTGGCGCCGCTGCCGCCACCGGAGGGCGCGGGCGTGGCGCCGCTCACTGGTTCGGTGGGGGTCACGGGGGTGGTGCCGCTGCCGCCGCTCACTGGTTCGGTGGGAGTCACGGGGGTGGTGCACTGGGGCGTGCTCAGCACGTCGTTGATCAGCGTCACTTCGCCGTTGCGGGCGAGGACGCGGCCGAGCACGGTCGCGCTGTCGCCTAGGGAGACAGTTTCCAGGGCCATCAGGTTGCCCTCGAACGCGGTGCTGGTCCCGAGCGTCGCCGAGCTGCCGACCTTCCAATAGACGTTGCAGGGAGAGGCGCCGTTGGTGAGGATGACCGAGCTCGCCGTCGCGGTGGTCAGGGTGGTGCCGATGACGAAGACGAACTGCGCGTTCGGATCGCCCTGGGCGTCGAGAGTGAGTTGGCCGGTGAGCTGCGCCGAGGTGCTGAACCCGTAGGCCCCCGCGGTCAGGCTGCGCCCGCCGAGGTCGGTCCCGGTCAAGTCATTGCCGGGGGGAACCGGCTGGCCGGCGGCCACGTCGTAGGCGGTGGTGAGATCGGACTGCGCCTGGGCGGCGACCGCGTCGTTGGCGTGGGTCGCCCCGTTGACCACCGCGGGGAGCCCGAACCCGGTCAGCGAGGTGCCCGGCGAGACACCCAGGTCACCGTTGAGGACGGACGGGCCGGTGTTGGTGACGCCGGCGCCGCTCAGGACCACGAACGGTTGGGTGGTTCCCAGGTCGACCGCCGCCGCCCGCGCGATGCCGATCGGGATCGCGGCGAAGACGATGCAGACCGCGATGCCGATCAACGCGACGCGGCCGCGGGTGAAGTCGAGGTGGTTGGACATTGAGTCCTCCCTATCCATGAGCAGTTCAGACAACGCTCTCTTCGGGCGGTCATGGCGAACTCCGGTGGAGTTCCGTGACCCTGCGGACCCGCCTCACGACGAGGGTGCCTGAGTTGAAAGTCTGCTTCGCTTTGTACAACCGACATCGACGGTGGCGCTGGAAGCCTTGAGCGGAGCGGACGGACGATGAGGAACGCATCGCCATGGGAGCGGTCGCCTCGAGGCCCGTCGCCAAGTTCGCTTCCCGGCGCCCCTGACGAGCACGATCCAGTTCGTCGAGTCGCTCTCCGGCATGCGGACCTGCACGGATGCCCAGGTCCCGATGCGACTGTAGCCTCGGTGCGACGAACGACCTCAAGAGGAAAGAGATGAAAATGGGACACGACGCCGAGCTCAAGTGTCCGCGCTGCCACGGGGATGCCGCCAACGCAGGCGACCGGCAGACCCGCTGCTCCAGCTGTGGAGCTGAGCTGGTTTCCACGAGAAGCCCCACCGAGGCCCGCGTCCGCGCCTACCTCTATGACATCGCCGACACCTCGGGCAGCCACCCGCCGCCTGTCCTCGAGTTGTGATGAGACAAGACGACGACACCGAGACCGTCACGAACCGCGACTGTCACGCCTGGACGATGCGCAGGCCGGCCTGCTCGGCCAGCTAAGCTGGGTCGGAGGGTCAGGTCGCTCCGTTGCGGCCGTGGGCCCGATATGGGATATGGCCAAGTCGCCGTACGCGCCTTCGCGACCATCTCCCCGAGAGGAGTACCGATGACCGACGGAGGAGTGAACGAGGCCAGGAACCTGGCCACGGAGACACGTGCGGACGCCGCGGCCGAGAAGGCGTTCGAGAACGAGGGCGGCCGGCCACGGGCGCGCACCGCGCGTGCCTCAGAGCCGATCCTGGACCGGATCGAACGTTCCGCCGGGAGGATCAAGTTGCGGTTGGCGGCAAGGAGCGACGGATAGCGGTTGCGCCGAACGAAGCACGGCACCACGCATGAATCGAAGGCAGAGCGTCACGATGACCACCACCATCCGCGACTACATGAGCAGTGAGGTCTCGCCGGTCGGAGGCGACACGTCGCTGGTCGAGGCCGCCCGGCAGATGCGGGTCAGCGGGGTCGGCGGAGTCCCCGTCGTCGATCCCGGCGACGGGCGATGCGTGGGGATACTCACCGAGCGCGACATCGTCGTCCGGGCCCTCGCCGAGGAACGCGACCCGCGGGCGGCGGTCGTACGCGACGTGGCGACGCTGCGCCCGGTGATGTGCGCCCCCGACGACGACGCCTCGACGGCGTTGCTGCAGATGCGCGAGGCGGAGATCCAGCACCTTCCCGTCGTCGAGGAAGGGAAGGTGGTCGGTGTCATCTCCCTGGCCGACATCGTCTTCCGCCGCCCCGACCAGGAGCGGGGCACGATCGTCCTGCCGCCCCTCCGCAGCCGGTGAAGGTCATCGCGCGGCACCACACGAGGAGAGCAGAAGATGGGGCGGCTGGAGGAGACGATGAGATGAGAGATGTGACGACAGTTCCCACGCGTCATGGTTAGGCGTCACCTGTCACGGCTCTGCGTGACCTGTGGGGCACCGCTGGCGCGCCAGGAGGATCGGTGCTGGAGGTGCGGTGCCGCGTGGGAGGGTGGCGGTGGCGGATACCCGGACCGGCGGAGGAAACCAGCCGCAGGCCCCCGGCACCGCGATCCCGTCGCCCCCGCCGACGCCCGCGACTGATCGTCGCCCGCGAGGGGCGATGACCACCGGCCGCCTCGAGGCGTTCTCCGACGGCGTCTTCGCGATCGCGATCACGCTGCTCGTCCTCGATATCCACGTCCCCGCCCCCGGCAGCGGCGATCTCGCGCACGAGCTTGCCGCCCGGTGGCCGAGCTACGCGGCCTACGCGATCTCGTTCATGACGATCGGCGTCATCTGGATCAACCACCACATCGCCGTCCAGAGGCTCGGCAGGGTGGACCACGGGGTCGTCGTCTGGAACCTCCTGCTGCTGATGACGGTCGGAATCCTGCCGTTCACCACCTCGCTGATGGCCACCTACCTCCGCGAGGGGGAGCACCTCGCCGCGATCGTCTACGGCGGCTCGTTCCTGGTCATGAGCCTTGTGTTCGCCGCGACCAATCGCCACATCCTCTTCACCAGGCCCGATCTGCTCAGGGTCGACCTCGACGCGACCTCGCGGCGACGGATCCTCCTACGCGGTCTGTTCGGCTCGTTTCCATATCTTCTGGCGACCGCGCTGGGTCTGGCGTCTCCCTACGCGACGCTGCTGGTCTGTGGAGGGACCGCGGTCTTCTACACGCTGCCGACGGCCCGGGCCGACGACGAGCCATGACCCGAGCTACTCCGGCTCGATCACCTCGATCGCCCCGAACCCCTCGAGGGGGCCGTCGACGAAGAAGACCTCGAGCGTGATGTCGGGATCGACGTGGGCCTGTGAGAGGAAGGCGACGACGTTGCGGCCGGTGAGCTCGTGGATCGTCTGCCGGTACCTGTCGGCCATCACGCGTTGGAAGTCCTCGCGCATCGCGATCACCCGATCCGGCTCGCCGCTGTCCATGATCGTCTGCTCGAGCGGGGTGAAGCCGCTCCCGCGCATCACCACCACGATCAGGTCGTCGAGCGCGTAGGTCTTGGCCTTCATCGGCCCACGGCCGTAGTGGTCGCGCAGGATGGCGACGAACGCGGTCGAGATCGCCGCGAGGAGCCTGCCTCCCGCAAGAGACTCTCCCTCGCCGCCGGCTTCTGGTTTCTCGCTGTCGTCCACTCGCGTCTTCGGCCCGATCAGGGATTCGGGCAATCGTAGCCAGGACCATGAAGCGCATACAGGTAAGAAGTCGCACGGGCGGGCATGCGAACGCGCTACTCTCGTCAGAGAGCGACTTGGCGCGCGGTCACAGATCGTCCGCCAGGAGTTGCCACTCGAGAAGAGCGGAACGAGCACGCGGTCCTACCTGTTGCCGCAGCCTCCCGGTCCGTGTCACATGGTCGGGCTCCTCAGCGCGGAGCCAGGAGGTTCACCAGTGCACGATCCGCAAGTCTCTCGCCCCGAAAGGGGCAGCCGGTGGGATCGAGTGATCCCCCCGCAAAGCAAGGAAGGGTCGCGATGGACCTGCTCACCTGCCTGATCTGCGAGGCTCGCTTCCTCGTCGACGAGGGCGGGGACGGAACCGAGCGGTCGTGTCCCACCGATCACGGTGAGCTGAAACTGGTGACTCGGGGGCTCTCGGGCCGCCCGGGCCAGGTCGAGGCCGCGCTGGGGGCCGAGCTGCTCACCCCGACCTCCGGGCTCGACCCGACGGGCGGGGGTCAGCCGCCCGGAGGCCGACGATGACCGGGGCCGCCACCATCGAGCGTTGGCCGGACTGGCGCGAGACGCTCGCCCCCTACGCCCGTCCGCGGCTCGGGCACAGCCTCCTCGGCCTCGCCGACTCGGTCCTCCCCTACCTCGCACTCTCGGTTCTGATGTACCTGGCGCTCGACGTCTCCTACCTGTTGACGCTGCTGATCGCCATACCCGCCGCGGGCTTCCTGCTGCGCACCTTCATCCTCTTCCACGACTGCGCGCACGGGTCCCTGCTGCCGTCGAAGCGCGCCAACGCCTGGATCGGCAGGGTGCTCGGGGTGATCGTCTTCTCGGCCTTCTCGAGCTGGCGCCACAGCCACGCCGTCCACCACGCGACGGCCGGCGATCTCGAGCGCCGTGGCGTCGGCGATGTCCGTACCCTCACCGTGGCCGAGTACCTCGCCCTGCCCTGGCGGCGCCGGCTTGGTTACCGACTCTTCCGCAACCCGATCGTCATGTTCGGGCTGGGGCCGCTCCTTGCGATGGTGATCCTGCCCCGCTTCACCTCGCGCTCCGCGCGCCCCCGCATCCGTCGCAGCGTGATCGGCACCGACCTCGCCCTGGCGCTCCTCGTCGGCGCGCTGTGTTGGCTGATCGGCTGGCGCGACTATCTGCTCGTCCAGGCGCCGACGGTGATGCTTTCCGGAAGTGTCGGCGTCTGGCTCTTCTACGTCCAGCACCAGTTCGAGGACACCTACTGGCAGAGCGGCGAGCAATGGAGCTACGCGGACGCTGCCCTGCGGGGCAGCTCCTACCTGAAGCTCCCCCGGGTCCTGCAGTTCTTCACCGGGAACATCGGCTTCCACCACGTCCACCACCTCAGTGCCCACATCCCCAACTACAACCTGCAGTCCGCCCATGACGACCATCCGGTCTGCCATGCAGTCCCCACCCTGTCGCTGTGGGACGGCCTCCGTGCCGTGCGGCTGAAGCTCTGGGACGAGGAGCGCGGCCGGCTCGTGACGTTCGCCGAGGCACGTCAACCTTGAGCCTCGCCCCGGCTATCCCCGACTTCTCCACCAGGCTGGCCACTGCCATCGACTCCACACCCGTGCAGGATCTTCTCCGCAGCTCTGCAAACGAGATAGCAATCGCGCCACAGACGCTAGCCCGCCTCTACTCGGGCCGGGTAGTCGATCAAGCGCGCGACCGACCTGGCGGTAGATCTCGTCCTCGTCGCCGTAGGGCACCTTGAGCCCGATCCGGATCACCTCCGCTTTCGCGGGCTCGTCCTCGTTCGGCAGCAGCCGGTAGATGATGCGGTAGCGGGGACCCATGTCCTCCGCTTCATCGAAGTAGAGCTTGCGGCAGTCGGAGAGGGTGCCGGTACTGAACGCGAAGCCGCAGGGCTTGCCGACTCGTGGATTGCCGGTCGAGACCTGAGTGAGCACGTAGGAGAGGATCACGCCCTCGGGCTTCCGGTGGGAGCCGAATACGACCGGGGCCGCTTGCTCTCCCTCCTCCCGGATTTCGCTCGCAGAGATACCGAGGGTCTGGCGATCCGCGGAAGGTCGACCAGGACGGGTTGCCCCTCCCCGCGCTCGATCAAGGACAGCATGTTGCGAGTGATCCCGGCTTCTCCCGCAAGCGCCTCCTGACCGAAGACCCTCCGGCGCTACCGGTAGCGCGTGAGCAGCATCGCCGTGTTGCCCGGGCCGTTGCCGCCGAAGCGTTCGATCTGGATCCAGCCGCCGGCGACCACCCGGCCGTGGGCGGTGAACACGGCCTCAGGAAGGCGCCTCGGCCCTCCTGATCGCCCCCTTCAGCAGCACGTCGAGGAACCAGCGGAACGTCGGCGCCATCAGCCACCCGAGCGCCGGGATCCGCGGCGTCGCGCGGACGGTCCAGGTGACCTCGGTCCCCGCGTCGATCGGGTGCAGCTCGATCGTGCCCAGGTGGTCCCGGACCGGTGCGCCCGAGAGGACCGTGTAGGACCAGCGGTCCGGCCGCTCGTAGCCGACGACTTCCTCCACGAACGTGGTCCCGTAAGAGGTGAGACGGCGGACCGCGCCGACGCCGTTCGGCGCCGGCGTCCCCTCGCGGTCGAGAGTGCTGCGCCGAAACAGCCAGATGTAGTCGGCGAGCGCGCGATGGTCGGTCATCGCGTCGAAGACCTTCTCGACAGGCGCCGTGGAGGTGCGGGTCACGCTGGACTCGATCATCGGTGCCCACAGAGTAACTTATTCGACAGTGACAAATATGTTGGGCAGGGCGAATCCGCCGGCTCCGACCCCGCCCGGGCGAAACTACGATGGGTCGGTGACGAAGCCCCGCAGGACCCAGCAGGAGCGGGTCGCCGAATCGAGGGCGAAGCTGATCGAGGCCGCCACCGAGCTGATCGCCGAGGGCGGCTACGAGGCGGCCACCGCCGCCGCCATCGGTCGCCGGGCCGGCTACAGTCGCTCGATGGTCGGCGCCCGCTTCGGCTCGCGGGAGGCGCTGCTCGAGACCGTCGTGCAGCTGGCCTACGAGGCGCCCCTGACGGCCGCGCACTCGGAGGACGCGAGCGGCCTCGAGCGGGTCCTCGCGCGACTCGACACGATGGGCAGGCTGGTCGACGAGAAGCCGGAGCTGCTGCGGACGATCTTCGCGGTCGAGTTCCAGGCGGCCGGCAACGCGACCGGGATGACGACGCGGGTGGCCGCCTGGGTCGACCGGCTGCGGGCCGACGTCCTCGAGGCGATCGAGCTCGGCCGGCGCGACGGCAGCATCCGCACCGCTCTGGACCCGGAGGAGACCGCTCACGCGATCGTCGTCGAGGGGGTCGGCTCGGCCTTCCTCTGGACCGTCGACGCCGACGAGGACTTCCGGCTCCGCATCGACCAGTGGCGCGAGCGGACGCGGGTGACGCTCGCACCGTGACGGCAACGCCCCGACGCCCGGATCACGCTTACGTCAAGAAGCCGGACGACGATGCGATGCCGCTCTGGTGGGCGATGACGACCAGCTGCACGCGGTCACGGGCGCCGAGCTTGGTGAGGATCCGCGACACGTGGGTCTTCGCGGTCAGCGGGCTGAGCACCAACCGCTCGGCGATCTCGGCGTTGGTCAACCCCTCGGCGACGAGGACGAGGACCTCGCGCTCCCGCGCCGTCAACTCGTCGAGGCCCGGCACGTCCGCCGGCTCGACGGGCGGCGCCGCGGCGTAGGTCTCGATCAGCCGGCGGGTGACGCTCGGGGCGAGCAGCGCGTCACCGGCGGCGACGATCCGGATCGCGGCGAGGAGGTCGGCGGGAGCGCCGCCCTTGAGCAGGAAGCCGCTGGCGCCGGCGCGCAGGGCGCCGAAGACGTACTCGTCGAGCTCGAAGGTGGTGAGGACGAGGATGCGGGTGGCCGCGAGGCTCGGTGCGGCAGAGATGCGCCGCGCGGCCTCGAGGCCGTCCATCCCCGGCATGCGGATGTCCATCAGGACGACGTCGGGGCGGCGGCCGAGCGCCAGCTCGACCGCCTCGCGCCCGGTCGCGGCCTCGCCCGCGACCGTCAGATCGGACTCGGCTTCGATCAGGGCGCGGAAGCCGGCGCGGACCATCGACTGGTCCTCGGCGATCAGCACCGAGATCATCGGCGGCCCGCCCGGCGCGCCCTCACGCGGGCACCCCGCCCCCGTCGAGGGGCAGCTCGGCCAGGACACGCCACCCACCCGCGGCCGGGCCCGCCTCGACCTGACCGCCGAGCGCCTCGGCGCGCTCCGCCATGCCCCGCAGCCCGTGCCCGGCCTCGGTCGGGCCGGCGGGAGCGCCGTCGTCGAGGACCTCGATCTCCAGTCGCTCGGAGACCACCCCCACCCTCAGCGTCGCGCGGCCGGCGCCCGCGTGACGCAAGATGTTGGTGAAGGACTCCTGGACGATCCGGTAGGCGGCCTGGGCGAGCGGACGGGGGATCTCGGCGGCGTCGAGATCGATGCGTGCCTCGGCCTCCACCCCGCCCGCGCGCAGGTTCTCGATCAGCTCCGGAACTCCCTCGAGGCCCATCCCCGGTCGCCGCGGCGCCGGCTCGTCCTCCTCGTGCAGGAGCGCGATCGTCTCGCGCAGATCGGTGAGCGCCTCGCTGGAGACGCCTTCGATGTCGGCGAGCGCCGAGGTGGCCGACTCCGGATCGCCGAGGTGACGCGCCACACCGGCGCGGACGTTGATCGCGACCAGGGCGTGGCCGAGGCTGTCGTGCAGCTCGCGGGCGATCCGCGCACGCTCGGCGGCGACGCGGCGACGGCCGTCCTCCTCGCGTTCGCGCTCGATCCGGGCGCGGCGCTCGCGCTCGGCCTCGCGCAGCTGCGACCGGGTGCGGACGATCTCACCGACCCCGAGCGCCCCCAGGATCGCGAAGACGCGCAGCGCTTTGATCGTCGCCTCCTCCCCGGTCGCGAGCAAGGAGATGACGACGGCGAGGAAGACCGCGGAGAGGAGGGCGACGAGGAGCGAGCGGCGCCGGTCGCCGGCCCGGGCCACCGTGTAGAAGACGAGCATCGCGATCAGGGTCACCGCGGTGCCCGCGCCGGTCACGGCGGCGAAGGCGATCAACCCCGGTAGGACGAGGAGGAGGACCGCGATCGGCGCCGGCCGGCGCCAGGCCAGCGGCGCCGCGGCGGCGAGGGCGATCGGCACCTGCCAGGCGGCGAGGCCGCCGTTCTCCCCGTGCATGATCGCGTCGAGGAGCAGTACCGCGACCGCCAGGCAGGCGACGCCGACGTCGAAGAGCGGCGGGCGGGGCGGTCTCATCGCTCGAAATTAGCGGAGCCGGCCCGCCACGTCGTCCGCCTCCGCGCGTACCGCGCCCCGCCCTCCGTACTCCGGAGGGAGTAGGCGAGGTGCGTCCGGGCGGCAGACGAAAAAGGCGCCCGGCGTTTCTAGCTTGGCGCCATGGAAAAGATCACCTCCCTCTCCCTGCGCTATCGCTGGGCCGTCGTCGCCGTCTGGGTCGCGTTGACGGTCGCCGGCGTCGCGACGCTCTCCTCCGCGACGGGCGCGCTGACCCACAACCAGGCCGCCCCCGGGACCGCCGGCTACGACGCCAACGAACACCTGAAAGAAGTCTTCGGTCTCGACGGCCACGAGCAGCCGACGATCGGCGTCCTCCACCTCCCACCCGGCAAGGGCATGGGGACGAAGGCGGGTCGCGCGATCGCCGCCCGCACGTTCGCCGCCGCGAACGAGGCCGGGCACCTCGGGGTGCTCGACTTCGCCACCACCGGCAACCGGGCCCTGGTGTCCGCCGACGGTCAGACGACCTGGGCGATCTTCGACATGCCGAACCCCGACGAAGCCCTGGGCGCCGGCGTGATGGAACGGATCGAACCGGCGCTGCGGGCCGCCGCCCCGGCGGGAGCGAAGGTCGAGGTGACCGGCTTCGAGCAACTGCAGAGCGCGGAAGGCGGAGGCGGTGGCGGACCGAGCGTCCTGGTCGAGACCCTGATCGGCGCCGCGGGAGCGCTGCTGATCCTCGCCTTCGTCTTCGGCTCCAGCATCGCGGTGGTGCCGTTGCTGATGGCGCTGCCGTCGATCCTCACCACCTTCCTGCTGCTCTTCGCGCTCACCAAGGTCGCCGAAGTCAGCTTCCTCGCCCAGTACCTGGTCGCGCTGATCGGGCTCGGCGTCACCGTCGACTACTGCCTGCTGATGGTGACCCGTTGGCGCGAGGAGCGCGAACGGGGCCTCGCCAACGAGGAGGCGATCATCGCCGCCGGCGGCACCGCCGGGCGCGCGGTCGCGCTCAGCGGCCTGACCGTGGCGATCGGCCTCTTCTCCTTGGTCGTGCTGCCGGTCGGCTTCCTGCAGAGCGTCGGCTACGCCGGCTTCCTGATCCCGCTGGTCGCCCTGGTGGTGGCGGTCACCCTGCTCCCGGTCGTCCTCCGCGCCTGGGGGCCGGCGCTCGACCGGCACCGCGTCCGCAAGGGGTCCACCACCTACAGCCGCAGCTGGGAGCGCTGGGGGCGCCTGGTCGTCCGCCGGCGCTGGGTCGCGGGCATCGCCGGGCTGGCGGTCCTCGTCGTCCTGGCGATCCCGGCGCTCTCGCTGAACCTCGCCGAAGTCAGCGTCGGCTCGCTCGAGTCGAACCACCCGCCGGCGGCGGCGGCGCTGGAAGCGCTGGAAGCCGAAGGGGTGCCGAGCGCGGTCGTCTTCCCCGTCCAGCTCCTCGTCCACGGTGGCGGCAAGGCGGCGGCCGAAGCGGTCCAGATCACCGAAGGAACCGAAGGGGTGGACACCGTCCTTGCGGCCACCGACCCGCGGTTCCGGCAGGGCGAAGACACGATGATCACCGTCGTCCCCGAAGCCGAGGGCGACACGGCCGCCGGCGAAGCGCTCGTCCCGCGGCTCGAGCACAACCTGGCCGCGGTCTCCGGAACCGTCGAGGTGGGCGGCAACACCGCCTCCAACATCAGCTTCGACGAAGCCGTCTACGGCAATTTCTGGCTGATGCTCCTGGTGATCGGGGCGCTGACCTTCCTGCTGCTGGCGCGCGCCTTCCGCTCGGTGGTCCTGGCGCTCAAGGCGGTGGCGATGAACGTGCTCTCGCTCGGCGCCTCCTACGGCTTCCTGGTGCTGTTCTGGCAGCAGGGCCACGGATCGTCGCTGATCTACGGGACCAACGCGACGGGCTCGGTGAAGAGCTGGATCCCGATCGTCGTCTTCGCCTTCCTCTTCGGCCTCTCGATGGATTACGAGGTCTTCGTCCTCTCGAGGATCCGCGAGGAGTACGACCGCACCGGCTCGACCGACGAGGCGATCGTGCAGGCGCTGGCGCGGACGGGCAGGCTGATCACCTGCGGGGCGCTGATCCTGGCGCTCTCGTTCCTCTCGATCGCGACCAACCCCGACATCGTCGTCCGCATGATCGCGACGCCGCTGGCCTTCGGGATCCTGCTCGACGCGGTGATCGTGCGCACGCTCGTCGTCCCGGCGCTGGTCGCCCTGATGGGCCGTTGGAACTGGTGGATGCCCCATGGGCTCTCCCGCCTCCTACGCCTCGAGCCCGTCGCAGCGGCGCCGCCGGGCGACCACGGTTGAGGACATGGCTTCAATTCGACGCAGGTCGTTCTGCGGCCGGATCGCGGTTCCCTGCGCCGTCCCTCTCGCGCAAGGTGATCTCCGCAGCGGCGCGATCAGAGACCCTTGTCCCGCAACCAGGTGCGGATCACCTCGACGTGCTCGACCTTGCGCTCCAACGGCAACCAGTGTCCGGCGGGCAGGCTGGTCACGGTGAGCTCGACGCAGGCGGCCCGCATCGGGTCGCCCTGCCGATTTCCCTTGATCGTGCAGATCACGTCCCAGTCGCCGTTTACGAACAGCACCGGCTGCTCGAGGCGACCCCCGTGGGGAGCCTCGCGGGCGAAGCCGATGTTGGCGTCGTCGTTCACGTACCAGGCCGAAGCGGGACCGAAGCCGTTGGTCCGGAATGCATCCACCAGCGCCGCGAAGTCCGCCGGCGGCCAAAGCGACGGGTCAGGCTCGGTCGCCGGGGCCCGGTGCGCGTCACCGAAACGACCGCCATTGCGGGAGACCACCGCGGTCGGGGCGACCTTTCCGACGGCGGCGGGGTCGCCAGGTCGGTAGACCGACGCCAGGGTCGCCGCCGGGTCGGCGTCGAGGTCGGCGACCGCCGCCTCGAAGTGGGTCACGTAGTAACGGTAGTAGTCCCACTGGCCATCGGGATACCGGTCGGCCGGATAGACGCTCCGGTCGACCAATGGGACGAGCGTGGTCAAGGCGTTGGAGTCGGGGAAATATGCCCACGAGGTGAGCACGATTCCGCGGGCCCGCGCGGGCTCATGCGCAGCCACCGCGCCGGTCACGACACTCCCCCAGTCGTGGCCGACCCAGATCGCCGGCTCGCCGCCCAGTTGGTCGTGGAGCTCCACCATGTCCGCCACCACCTCACGAGTGGTGTAGGCGTGGGTGTCGGCGGGGGCGGAGGAGCTGCCGAAACCGCGCAGATCGGGCGCGACGCAACACCAACCGTCGTCGGCGAAGGCGTCCATCTGGGCGCGCCACATCAGCCCGATGCCCGGCCAGCCATGGAGAAAGATCATCAATGGCCCATCGGCCGGTCCGCACTCGAGGTAATGCGTCGTGTGGCGAGGCGTCCTTACTGTGTGCGAAACCAGGCTGTCAGAGGGGCTTGACTGAACTGGGTCGATCATTTTGTGATCCTCCGGTCTGGGGCGATAGCGTCAGCCGGCGATCGGCTTCGGGCAGGTCGAGACACATCGGCGATCTGCTTCCGACCTGAGGTCCGGCCGCCGCCAACATCCCGAGCAGTCCTAGCGTTGCGAACCTGAACGGCGCAGCTCTGGAGATCCTGGTCATGTAATGGCTTATACCCATTACATGAGAGATAAACAAGGGTATCCTTGAAGCTGTGACGCCCCGGCCGCAGGCACTTGCAGATCCGACCGACGCGGAGTTGGCGTTTCGCCACTCCTCCGGCCGACTGAGCCTTGACTTCGTGATGACCGTCGGTGAACGGCAGGTGCGCCCCCACGAGCGCCTCCGCGGGCCGATCGATCTGGCGCGCTGGACGGTCTTCGCCGGACTGATGGACGACGAGCCGCCGGCGACCGCTCGGCAACTAGCGGATGGCCGGGTCCTGCGCGAGGCGATCCACCGCCTAGTTCGGGCGGCGATGGGCGATGAGGCGCCAAAAAGCGCCGACATCGAGCAGGTGAACCTTTGGGCGAGCCGTCCCGACCTGGCCCCGCAATTGGGCCAGGATGGAACCGTTCATCATCGGGCCGGTCGCCGTCCGATCGAGGCGTGCCTGGCGTCAGTTGCCCGCGACGCGGTCAGGTTGCTCGGAGAAGAGGATCCCTCCCGATTGCGCGAATGTGAAGGAGAGGAATGCGGCGGCCTCTTCCTGGATACGTCCCGCGCCGGCAATCGTCGCTGGTGCACCGACGGCACCTGCGGAAATCGGAGCAGGGTCGCAGGGTATCGCCGCCGACACAGCTGAAGCCACCGGACAGGAGGTCCGTGGGTCCGGAGGACGGAGCGGTCGCCATTTCGAGGTGCTGACCCGGGTGCTCTCCGAGGAGTGGACCGCAGGTTGAGGTGATTCGCCGCTTTGGACCCTTGCCCGAGAGGGTGCGGGGCACGGATTCGATCGCCCGCACCTGGGAAAACGGGGAGCGGGAGCGACGGGACTCGAACCCGCGACCTCCGGCGTGACAGGAGCGGTCCGGTGGACGACGAAACGGGCCAGATTCGGCTATTTGGTGCGGAATAGTCGAGGTCGTGACAATCCCGCGCAAATCAGCGATTCGGCGCAATTTGGGAGCCTTCGGGCCGCCGTTTGGGCACCAGTGCCCAATGGATTGACCACCTTGCGGCCCGGCCGGTGAGCGAAGCGAACATCAGGGGTCGACCTCGCTCGTAGATTAGGGACGATGGGAAGCACGCCGTCGACCACGCCGAATCCTCGACTGCCGAGCGGGTCTCTGCGAACATTCCAGGCATGGAGCACGCCCACGTCAAGCTCAGCGGCGATCGGGCCGGTGAGTACGTCGTCACCGAGGAGCGCCCGGACGGGACGCTCACCTTGGTGCCCGATACCTCCTGGCAGGCCATCAAGGAGCGCTCCGGCGCCCGCGATGCCACCAAGGAGGAGTGGGAGAGCTTCCTGGCGGAGCATGGCTCGAACATGCTCCCCCCCGACGGCGAGGGATAGCCGTTGACCGGCGAGCCGCACTTCCCGGCTGGCTCGACCGCTACAACTACCGTCGCAAGCACGGCTCCCTCGGCCGCCGCCCACCGGCGGCACGACTCGACGAGTTGCTCGGGAACAACCTACTTGGGAACTACAGCTAGCTAGGGTGGACGGCGGACATTCAGCGCCCGCCGCCCTCCTCGACATCGGGGCTCTCGACATCTCGAAGTTTGAGGATCGATGCGGTAGGGGATTGCCACACGACGACCTCTGGTGATCGCTTAGATCTAGAGCGTCGGCGAACCTGCTCGACCGCCGCCGAAGCCTCAGGCGACTGCGCGTTGATTGCTAGAAGAGCGGCCGAACCCGTTACCCACCAGGGCATGTATGGAGGGCGCTCGGTGAGGACTCGAAAAACTCGGGACGGAAGGGTTCTGCGCAGGGTTTTGAGCGCGGACTCCCCGGTCTGCTCTCCGGCGGCCTTCTCGAGCCAAGCCTCGACCCAGCTCCGGGCGGAATCCTCACCTTCGCGATCCGCACGGATCCACTCCATCGGCGCGTCCTCAGAGAAGTCCGCGCCAACCTGGCGGATGGTCGAGCCATCCGACAGTCCGGTCGCCCTTGCGAGTTCCCGAAGGGTGTCGGGAGTCGCGCGCATCGCGCCGCTCCAGCAGTGGGGCTGCAGCGGACGGGAGGCGAATGGTGCCATCCTCACCCTCGTCCTCGCCGTTTGAGTGATAGCTGAGATTGATCGCGTCGTCTTTGGACACCCAGCCCGAGAATGCCCACGAGCGCTGCCAATGCCCCCCGTAGACCCTGTACATGTTGCCGGTGAGCGTCCGGCCGCGCTGCCGCACCTCGACCAGCTCCAACGACCACAACGTAGATAGGGAAGGATCAAGCGGGTTGTAGACGGGCTGCCAGTAGTAGCCCGAGAGCGGCGCGCGCTTGGTGCGCGCCGCTGCGATCGCGAACCGGATGAGCTCCCACAAGAACATCGTGAGGAGCCCAATGAAGATGGTGGATGCCATCTATCCCCCCGTAGTGCGGAGCGTAGGCTCTCAAGAGATCCGTTTTCGGCGTGCCCGGGAGTGGAACCCATGCGGTGAATCCACTGTCCCGGAAGAGCATTAAAACGGGGCGTTGTCTCTGGACGTTTTAAGAGTTTGTGAACGCAGCCAGAATCCACTGGGAACGACGGTGGATCCCGCGCGCTGCGCACGTGAAGTCAGACATGGGGTGCTCGACATCAGTGGCGCCGGAGACCGCGGCCGCCGACGCTCCGTTGTTGACGCACCCGGCCGAGGGCGACCGGGACGGGGCGTTCCCAAGTGGTGGCGACGAAGAAAAAGGGTCGGACGGCTCGGAGAATGATTAGCAAGCGGCCGGCGTCTCGGACGGACTTCCCGACCGACTACCGAACGCGCCAGCGTCACAGGCCGCGGATCAGACCGGTGCCTAAACCCTGGCACCGGGGCGATCGACGCTGTCGGACCGAGAGCCAAAAACCCTCCTGGCCCAGCTCTGCTGCTCGATCAGACTCTGATTAGCGGGTTCTGGACATCGATCTGGATCGTGCGGAATTTTGGTTTGAACTGCGCTGGCATGTCGTTGTCGACCACGATCAGCTGGAAATCGCGAGGCAGCGGATTCGGCGGATGGCGCATTTCCTGAAGCGTCTGAAGGTATGCGTAGATCCGCTCCGAGCGGGCCAGGTCTTCTTTTTCGGTGCCGGATGCCTTGCGGATCGAGTCCAGCATCAGAAAGCTAGGCAGCAAGACCCCCTGGTCGCGCAGGGCCGTGAGAAAGACAGCCAGGTAATAGGCGACGTTGGTGGTCGTCTTCATGCCTCCAGAAGACAGAGCCCGAAGGTTACGCCCGTTGACAACCGGCAGATACGTCTTGGGATCGACTTCAGCGCTCTCCAACCACGGCAAGGTAAAGCGGCGCAGGACGGCGTCGAACGTCTCCGACAAATCTTCGACTCGACGGCGGGCGGGAGCCAACTCCTCGCGGCGGTCTTCGGCTTCGTCGCCGAGCTCGGCGATCACTGGTCCAGCCTTCGTCACTTCATCCTGCTCCTCCCGCAGCGCCTGCTGAAGTGAAACTCCTTCCGAGAGAGCACTCTGCTCACCCCGGAGCCTTCCGAGCCTGTCCTGCAGATCGCTGATCCTTTGGCGAAAAGGCAGGCTTACTCGGTCCCTGGCCTGCGCGTACTCGCGGCGCTCAGCATCGCTTGCCTCCCGCGAGGCATTGACCTCTTGTTCCGCAGCGGTCCTTGCGGCGACGAGCTGCTCGACCAGGACGCGGGTTTCGCTGAGCTGCTCAGCCAGTAGCGCCGAACTCGGATCGCGCTCAGACCCAGAGCCTGATGCCGACTGTTCAACCTGAAGGCAGACGGAACAGTGCCCCGACTCTACGGAGCGCCGGCTCAGCTCCTGTTCGCAACGGGGACACACCTCGTAAGTCAGAGGTTCGAGGATCTCACCTGCGGCCTCACCTTCCCCAGCAACATCTAGATCGCGCTGGAGCTGGTTGGCAACTCGTTCCACCTCCCTTAGTTCGACCTCGATCCTCCGGCGCTCGACGAGCGCCGTAGCCAAGCGTTCACCGGCTTCGATGGATTCGCCCTGGCGGTTCGCGGCGTCAGAAATTTCTTGCTGGAGAGACTCCTCCGTCGCCGCGAGATCGCGAGTTACTTCCTCGATTTCGTGATCGATCTCTTCGAGGCGACGAGCCAGATCCGTATTCATCCCGGGCAGCTTCGCTTCTGCAAACTGCTCGACCGTCCGAAGACTTTCCTCTCGTTGTTCGGTTTCTTCGGAGAGGATTTCCCGAGCGGCTTCGAACTCGGCAACTTGGGAGTCGATCAGTCCGAATAGAAGCTCGAAGGTCCATGGCCTCTTCGGACCGCGGCCGGGTGACTCGTTGTCGAATACCGTCGACTGGTCGATCTGATCCTGATCGAGGTAGCAGTAGGCGAACACGTCCTGAAACGAGATCGAAGTCAGCTTGTGCGATTTCGAAGATCGAGACCGCGGCACTTTGACCGACGGAATCCCTAAGGCATCCATCAACAGATCGGATATCCAGGGTCGCTTTTTCTGACGTTTGACCGAATGCTCAATCGGGGCGCCGTCGTCCTCGCGCACATCGATCACGCTCTTCTTTGAGGCGAAGCCGCGCGTCAGCTGAAGGTTGCGACCATCTATTGCAGCCTCGATGACCACACTATCGGCAGCTTCGATGACCGTCTCGGTTAGCTCTACATCTCCTCCAAGTCCGTACTTGATCAAATTGAGGAGCGAGGTCTTGCCGCCACCGCTATCTCCCGCGATTACAGTCACGCCCTTTGGAAACTCCCAAGAGTGAGGCTTGTCTGCACCACCCAGAGAGAGTCGGCGTATCTGAAAATCGGTTGCCATCTCTAGCTGGAACCTTCAGCAAGAGCTGCAAGCAAAGATTGACGGGCTGCTTGCGGGTTCATGGCGAGCAGGGCAGCTAAACTCGCAAGCCGCTCTCGTTCAATTCCCCCGGTGACTTGACGCAACTGCTTCGCGATTTCTTCGCCGCGCATCGCTAGTTCAAAATGTCCCCGCGGCCCACGTCGGATCAGACCACGGGAAATCAGGCGACCCACCATCGGCGCGAGAATGCGGGCGCTGACCGAGCGCTTCCATCTGAGCAATGCCTCTTCGCTCGATTCCTCTTCCACTTCGCTTGGCGCGACGTTGGCTGGAAGGTCGAATTTCGAGCTGCGCAGAAAGGCACGGAGAAGCGAAGGGTGCTGAAGCAGAAAATCGAGAGCGAATACATCAACCGCCTCGGCACTTGAATCCCCTTCCGAGAGCGCAGCGACGATCAGCAGTAGGCGCGCCTCGCGCAATCGTTCCCTGTCAGACCTCATCGCCGCCCCGAATCGTGAACGGATCAGACCACCAGACGGAACACTCGTCGGTGAGTTGGAACGCAGCACCAGAGAGCAGCGCGGGGTGGCTGTCAAACTGGCGAGTGCCAACGGGTAGAGCCTCGGCGGAGCCGAGACGGCCCATCAACTCTTCGAACATTACGGATCCATATGGGCTCGATCCCTCTGCCCGAGCAGCGATCTCGGCTGCATTTGCCTGATCTTGGACCCATTCCTTAAGAGCCTCGAGCTCCTCTTCTCGCTCGGTGATGTCTCGGTATTGGGCGCGATGCGCAAACCACAAGGCTCGGCGTCTACCAGCCGTGGCCACCACCGACGGACCCAGGCCCCCGCGCTCAAGCTTCTTCGTCATCGTCGTCTCGGGAATGGGCACTGCGGATGCGCTGGTCTCAGCAGGAATGCGCGGCACCGCAGCGCTAGCGACCGTCTCAAGCGCATCCCGCAGAAGAGCGGTAGTCAGAGTTCGCTCCTCGTATTGGAGTTTGGAGAGAAGCCCTCCCCATTCAGTGGGGTGCGCGAGAAGAAGTTCCCCGAGTGCATCAGCCGACAGGCCCTCGCGGCTCGCACCGGCAACTAGATCGGCAGCTACTGCCATCGCTCGTCCGGGATCCAGCTGGGATATCCCCAGCGCGTCAAGCGCGGGCGCCGCAAAGTTCGTGGCGTACGCTGCCGCAATGTCCCGTCGACCGGGCAGGGTGGCGTCAATTACCAAGTGGTCCACAAAGCCCTTCACATCGTCAGGCTTCTCATCGAGGCGCTCAGCGAGATCGTTACGGGCATCATGTCGCCGCTCTTCGTCGTCCGACCAAAGATCGGCGACATCGTGTGACCGGTTGCTCTCAAAAATGCAGTCGATCGGCACTTCCGCGCGTCGATAGGTTTCGTAGAGGTGGCTGACCTTGCCGTCGGTGACGAGAGCGTGCATCGTCCACTTGCTCTTTGACTGATCACGGCTTTTGACGCTCACCGCTCGGAGCGGCGAGCCGTCGAGGACCAGGTAGTCCTCATGGTGCTCACAGACGATCGTCAGTTCTTTGCCTACCGCTAGCGCTGCAAGGAGCCGCGCAGCAGCTCGGCAGTACTGAAACCGGTAGTAGCCAGGGGTCTCCGCCCCGGCATTCTCGGGCGGGCCCTCTTTGAAGGGGAGCGCCTCCACGCGAAGCCATCCTTATTGCTCGACAAAGGAATTGCAATCGCCCCAGAGGCTTTTCATCAGTATCGCCACTTATATGCGGTAGACTGATTTGCGACTAGCTGGCACGCTCGGCGCGTGCCGGAGAAGGCTCAAAAGGCTCTTGGCGATGCGATTCGAGCAAGGCGGGCGGAAATCGACCGTCTCTCACAAGAGGGACTTGCCGATCTCGCCGGGATGCACCGGACCTATGTCGGCGACATCGAGCGCGGGTTGCGGAATCCGAGCTATCGGAATCTCGTCAAGTTGGCAGCGGCGCTTGAAGTTCCGCTGTCAGAGCTTGTCGCTCGCGCTGAGCGAATCGCGGCGGGCCGTGAGCGTCCGCCGAGAGCCTGACGCAAGACGAATCCATAAACGCCCCGGGCGGCGCTGGAACGCCCCCGGGGCCGGCACAGGAGGCATTAACTCCCATGCACGACCAACATAGTTCGGGGTGTTCGACCGCGGCACCCCGCGGTGAACGCGATCCACAGGTTGCATACGAAGAACAGCAGGCCCTGGTGCTCGACGATCTTCTGAGCGAGCACCCGGGGTTGATGACCTACGAGGAGGCCCGTCTCGCCCGCGTCCTCGACCCGGAGGCCCGGCGCGAATCGGATGCCTTCGAGAGCGCTGTCCGCGGTCTCGGCTGGGCGGGGTTGATCCGGCGGCAGGGTGATCTGTTGGTCCCGGTCAGGCCCGCACGCCAGATGGCCTCCCTCGGTTTCAGGCTCGGCTGATGGACGCCTCCGCAGAGTTCGTGGCCGCCATCGTCGGACCACGGATCAGACGCATCCGGCGTGGCCAGGAGCTGAGCCAGGAGGCGCTCGCCGACTACGCAGAAATCCATCGCACCCAGATCAGCCTGATCGAGCACGCCGAGCGCCTGCCCAGGGTCGACACCGTGATCAAGCTGGCGGGCGGCCTCCTCGTCCCTCCCTGCGAGCTTCTCGACGGTGTCCTGTGGGAGCCACGAGGGCATAAGCCGGGGCGGATGGTCGAGGTCGACCGCGGGACCGATGCCTGAGATCCGGCAGCTATCCCACCAACGTTCTAAGCCACCCCAACGACGAAGACAGCCAGCGAAAGTCACGAGGCACCCAAAGAGGCAAAGGAAGCATCAGCGAGACCGAGCAGGCATGAGCGAGAAGTCAGAAACCCAGCAAGGGATTGCCGAAGAAGGCGAGGAGCAAGCAGATCAGGCCCCTGTCAAAGACCAGCCAGAACAGCACGACACACTACGCACCCCTCTGGTCCGCGCCTGGGCCGCACTTTCTTGATGCTCAATTCAAGAAAGACCGGAGTGAGCGCCACCCGGTGCAAATCGTCCGCTCGCCGGCCAATGACAGAGATGGCCGCCGCGCGGATAAAACTCGACCCGGAGGCAGTCGAGGCGATCGCGCTTCGGGTCGTGACGTTGCTCGAAAAGAACGGGCTGCGGCAGCGGGAGCTGATCGGTGCGGCCGAGCTGGCGCGGCGGCTCGGCGTCGACCGCTCCTGGGTCTACTCGCACGCGATCGAGTTGGGGGCAGTGAAGCTCGGGGACGGCCCGCGTGCGCGGCTCCGGTTCGACCCAGAAGTCGCGGAGCGGGCGCTGCGGAAGCTCGGCGATGGGTCGGCGGCCGATCCGCCCGCCCGCTCGGGTGAGCGGGCGGCTCGGCCGCGGTGGACGCGGAGACCGGAGGTCAGGTTGCTGCCGGTCGAACGGCCCGACGGAGAGAGGCCGCCGTCGGCGGCTTGAGGAGATGCATGCCGAGGAGGCCAACCGGACAGGTGCTGGAACGCGAGCGCGACGGAGGCCTCGTCTTCGCCCTGCGCTTCCGCGCCTACGGCGAGCGCCGCTACGTCACGCTGGGGACGACGGCGGAGGGCTGGACGCGCGAGAAGGCGGAGGAGGAGCTGGCCAACGTCCTCGCCGACGTGCGGCGGGAGATCTGGCAGCCGCGGAAGGCCGGGGAGGCGAGCGGGCCGCAGACCGAGCCGACCTTCCACGAGTTCGCCTCCGAGTGGTTCGACACCCGGCGCCATGAGTTCGCGCCCCGCACCCGCGAGGACTACGAACTGACGCTGACGCGGCACCTCCTCCCCTTCTTCAAGGACCACCTGCTCGGCGAGATCACCGCGCAGGAGACCGACCGCTACAAGGCGTCCAAGGTGCGCGAGCGCGAGCAAAGGCTGGTCGAGCGCCCGCTGTCGAACCGGACGATCAACAAGACGCTGACGCGGCTCGGGCAGATCCTCGACGCCGCGGTCCGCTACGACCTCCTCCCCCACAACCCGGTCAAGGGCAGGGTCGAGAAGCTGAAGGAGGCCGAGCCGAGGCGGACGCGCCTCAGCGGCGAGCAGGTCCAGGCGCTCCTCAAGGTCGCGGGCCGCAACCGGGCGCTGCTCGCGACGGCGATCATGGCCGGCGGCCTGCGGGTCTCCGAGCTGACCCACCTGCGGTGGCGGAGCCTGGATCTGAAGACGGCCGTCCTGCGGGTGCCGGTCTCGAAGACCGCCGCAGGCCTTCGGGAGATCGCCCTCGAGCCGGAGCTGGTGCGGCTCCTGCGCGAGCACAAGGTCGCCGCCAGGTGGAGCGAACCCGACGACTTCATCTTCCCGGGCGCATCCGCGACAAGGCCCGGGACCGCAACAGCGTCCGGACCAAAATCCTCTATCCCGCGATCGAGCGCGCCAACGAGCAGCTTGCCTCCGAACACCGGCCGCCCTTCCCCGAGGGCGTCACCTTCCACTCGCTGCGCCGGACCTACGCGGCGCTGCGCGCCGAGCTGGGCGAGCACCCGGCCGTCACCGCCGCGCAGATGGGTCACCGCGATCCCCGCATGACCCTCCGCGTCTACACCGACGTCACCGGGATGAAGCCACGCACTCGGATGGGCGGTTTGATCAGCGCCTCCCAATCGGATATTGCCGCCCCGAGAGAGAACCGGGATAACAGCGACTCAGACCAACTCCCGTTGTTCCGGGCTGAATGAGCGAGAACCCCGACCAGAATTCAGCTCCCGCTCCGACTAAGCACAGCGTTAGTAGCTACGCTGAATCGCGGCTCTTATTCAGGCGTATTGGCAATCGCTTCAATAGCTCACTGGCAATTGCGTCTTTCGTTTCAAAGTCATTGGGTATTTCGCTGTCCGGTTCACTGGCGGTCTCCCCGCAGCGAAATTGAGCACGTAAAGCAGCCTTTGATTATCTCTCTGAAGCCAGTGACTTATTAAAGTTCCTGCTTTATCCCTAAAATAACGCCATGGCGGTGGGAGCTGGCCAGAAAGATCGCGCTGGGCTCTTTGTCGCCCAGCCAGAGGGCTACGCCGCATTTGTCCCGAAGCCACTCCCGCCGGACCCCCCCCTTGCCCTGGATGGTGGCTTGCTCAACCTTCTTGAGGAAGCCGCCGGGGAGCTTGGAAGGCTCGACGGCGTCGCAAAGGTCATTCCCGATCCGGACTTCTTCGTCTCGATGTACATCCGACGGGAGGCCGTCCTCAGCTCCCAGATTGAGGGCACTCAGAGCACCCTGGAGGACCTGCTCGAACTCGAACTGGAGAGCGACAAGGGCGACCCGCTGTCCGACGTCTTTGACCTCGTCAACTACGTGCGCGCAATGGACTTCGGCCTGGAGCGCATAAAGACCCTTCCACTCTCGCTTCGCCTCATTCGGGAAATCCATAAGGAGCTACTGCGTGACGGCAGGGGCTCAAAGGCAACCCCCGGGGAATTCCGGAGGTCGCAGAACTGGATCGGTCCCGCTGGAGCTTCGCTTCGACAGGCCACCTTCGTCCCCCCGCCCGTACCGGACATGAAAACGGCGCTCCACGACTTCGAGGGCTTTCTGCACGCGGATAGCGGCTACCCGACTTTGATCGACGTCGGCTTGGCCCACGCCCAGTTCGAGACGATCCATCCGTTCCTCGACGGCAATGGCCGCGTTGGCAGGCTGCTCAACATCTTCCTGCTGGTCCATCGAGGGGTCCTCCGCCAGCCCCTGCTCTACCTGAGCTACTTCTTCAAGCTCCATCGCACCGAGTACTACGACCGCCTCATGGCTGTCCGACTCGCTGGAGACTGGGAGAGCTGGATTCGATTCTTCCTCCGAGGCGTTCACCAGACGGCGCAAGAAGCAACCGCAACCGCCGAGCGACTTTTCGAGCTCCGCGAATCGCACCGCAGCTTGATCCTTGAGAAAAACTTGGGTCCAAACGGCCTGATGCTTCTTTCGCACCTCTTCAGGCGGCCACTGGTCAACATCAACCTGGTCGCCTCGCTGCTTGGTTCGACGTTCCCCACCGCGAGCCGCCTGGTCTCTGCATTCGAGGAGCTAGGCATCTTGAAAGAGATCACGGGGCAGAAACGCTCGCGCATGTTTCGCTACGAGCCCTACCTCGCCCTGTTCAACGACACCATCGGCGAGGAGGAGTCTCCCGACATTTCCGCGCCACCAGACGTCACGGGTCCGTCGGAGGAGGCCGCACAGGACTAGTCGCCAAGCAGACCGCAAGCCAGTCCGTTCCGGCAGCCCCGCTCTGATTGGGCACCATCTGGGCACTGAGGGGCGGAAGACGGAAGTCAGGACGGCGCGGCGGCCATCAAGGATGGGCCGAGAACCGGCGCGTTTCCAGGCACGATGCGAAGCGGGAGCGACGGGACTCGAACCCGCGACCTCCGGCGTGACAGGCCGGCGCTCTAACCAGCTGAGCTACGCCCCCGAGCGGACTCGGACGGGCCTGCGGGGGCCCGGGAAGGGAAAGCTAGCGGATCAGCTCGCTGAGGCGGTCCCGGGGCGGGCCAACTCGGGCACGGCCTGGGGGGCTTTGGCCATGGCGATGTCTTCGAGGAGGGAGCGGAGGGCGGCGACCCGGTCGGCGCCGAAGGCCTCGCCCCACTCGCGTTCCAGCTCGGCGAAGAGGTGGAGGCCGGTGTGCTGGGCCGCCAGTCCCTTGTCGGTGAGGCGGAGGAGCTTGGCGCGTTTGTCGGTGGGATCGGGGATGCGCTCGACGTAGCCGAGGCGGGTGAGGTCGTCGACGATCTCCCCCACCGACTGCTTGGTGAGGCCGGCCAGGGAGGCGAGCTCGGTCAGGCGCATGCCGTCCTCGCGCAGGAACCGGAAGACGCAGCCGTGGGTCGGCCGCACGTCGGTGATGCCCGCCTCCTCCAGCGAGCGGCGGAAGTCCTTGTACATCGCGTCGACCGCCAGGTCCATCAGCGCCGGAAGGGTGATCCGCGACGGATCGCCTTCGGCGAGGACCATCTCCTGTTCCGGGGGGATGTCTCGGCTCACGTGGGTCTGTCCAAGTCGGGGGTCGGGCTGCGTCGTCTCTGTGGGGCCATCCGGGATGGGTCGTCCCACGACAGATAGTCAGGTGACCTGATAAGGTCGCCGAATTATGTGGTCAGGATGCCTGACAAGGTGTCCTTACGAATTGTAACCGACGCGAAGGAGGTCCCGGAATGGCCGGGAGCCCGACCAACAGGAAGTGGTGGACGCTCGGCGCGGTCTGCGTCGCCACGTTCATGCTGCTGCTCGACATCACCGTCGTGAACACCGCCCTGCCGAAGATCCAGCAGGACCTCGGCGGCAGCTTCTCCGACCTGCAGTGGGTGATCGACGCCTACGCGCTCTCGCTCGCCGCGCTGGTCCTGACCGCGGGCTCGCTCGCCGACCGGCTCGGCCGGCGCCGCGTCTTCGCGAGCGGCCTCGCGATCTTCTCCGCCGCCTCGCTGCTCTGCGCCCTCGCCCCCGACCCGACCTTCCTGAACCTCGCCCGCGGCCTGCAGGGGGTCGGCGGCGCGATCATGTTCGCGGTCAGCCTGGCGCTGGTCGCCCAGGAGTTCGCGACTGGCCCGGAGCGCGGCATGGCGATGGGCATCTACGGCGCCTCGATCGGTGTCTCGGTCGCGGTCGGCCCGCTGATCGGCGGCGTCCTCACCGACGGCCTCGGGTGGCAGTCGGTCTTCCTCGTCAACGTGCCGGTCGGGATCGCCACGATCGCGGTGACCTACTGGAAGCTCCGCGAGTCGCGCGACCCCTTCGCCTCCCGGATCGACTGGGGCGGCGTCGTCACCTTCTCCGCGGCGCTGCTGCTGCTGGTGCTGGCGCTGGTGCGCGGCAACGACGAAGGCTGGGGCAGCACCCCAATCGTCTCGCTCCTCGCCGGGTCCGCGGTGCTGCTGGCCGCCTTCGTCGCGATCGAGCGCCGCGTCGCCGAGCCGATGCTGCCGCTCGGCCTCTTCCGCCGGCCGGCCTTCACCGGCGTCCAGCTGGCCGCCTTCGCGGTCTCGGCGTCGATGTTCTCGCTGTTCCTCTACCTGACGCTCTACCTGCAGGACTTCCTCGGCTACTCGGCGATCGACGCCGGCCTGCGGTACCTGCCGATCACGGTCGGCGCGTTCGTGCTCGCGCCGATCTCCGGCATGGCACTGGCCAAGGTGAAGGCGCGCTACCTGATGGCGGCCGGCCTTGGGCTGACCGGCGTCGGCCTGCTGCTGATGGGAGGCCTGTCGACGTCCTCCGGCTGGACGGCGCTGCTCGGCGGGTTCATCGTGGCGGGGGTCGGCGTCGGCCTGCTGAACCCGGTGATCGCCGACGTCGCGCTGAGCGTCGTCCCGAGAGAGCGCAGCGGCATGGCGGCCGGGATCAACGACACGTTCCGCCAAGTCGGCGTCGCCGTCGGCACCGCCGCCTGGGGCGCGATCTTCCTCGGCACCGGCGCCTCGCGGGCAGAGTCGCTGGCGGGCGGCGCCGTCGACCACGCACAGGCCCGCGGCCTGGTGGAAGCGGCCTCCTCCGGAGCGCTCCCGCAGGCGCTCCGCGGGGTCCCGACGGGGGCTCGCGACACGGTCCGCAACGCCACCGAACAGGGCTTCATGCACGGGCTGAACGAGATCCTGCTGCTCGGCGGAGTCCTCTGCCTGGCGGGCACCGCGATCGCCCTGGCGCTGGTGCGCGAGCGCGACATCGACCGCAGCGGCGCCCTGGAGGCGCTCGAGCCGGAGCCCGCCCCCGCGCAGGTGTAGCCGAGATCCGAATGCCCGGCCGCCGGCCCTCCCGGGCCCCCGGGGGTTTCCGAGCTTTCGGGGTCCTATGCACCCCGTAAGCTCGGAAACCCCCGGGGCGGGAGACGGTTAGGCTCCCGCGTCATGCGACTGGTGACCTTCGACGCGGGCGATGGCGGGCGGGCCGGGATGCTGGTCGAGGGGCGGGTCGTCGACGCCTGGGCAGCGCTGGGAGAACCGCACCGGGGCAGCCTCCGCGAGCTGATCGAGCACGGGCGGATCGAGGATCTGCGGGCCCGGGTGGGCGACACCGGCGCACCGTCGCACCCGCTGTCGGCGGTGCGGCTGCTGCCGCCGATCCCCGACCCGGACAAGATCGTCTGCATCGGCCTGAACTACGCGAAGCACGCGGCCGAGGGCCGGCAGGAGGTTCCCGAGAGTCCCACGATCTTCGGCAAGTACCGCAACGCGCTCACCGCCGACGGGGCGACGGTGCGGCTGCCCGCGACGAGCCGCAAAGTCGACTACGAGGCCGAGGTCGCCTTCGTGGTGGGACGGCGCGCCGCCGCGGTGGCCGAGGCCGACGCGCTCGACTTCGTCGCCGGCTACATGCTCTTCAACGACCTCTCCGCCCGCGACCTGCAGTTCGCCACCCCGCAGTGGATGGCGGGCAAGGTCTTCGACGGCTCGGCCCCCTGCGGGCCGGCGCTGGTCACCCCCGACGAGGCGGGCCCCGCCGACGCGATCGAGATCGAGCTGACCCTGAACGGCGAGCGGATGCAGGGCGACTCGACCGCCAACCTGATCTTCAGCATCGCCCGCCTGCTGTCCCACCTGTCGGGGCTGATGACCCTCGAGCCGGGCGACATCGTCGCGACCGGCACCCCGGACGGGGTCGGCGGCGCCCGCGAACCGCGCGTCTGGCTTGGCGACGGCGACGAGATCGTCGTCAGCTCGCCGACCCTCGGCCGGCTGACCACGAAGATCGCCCGTTAGAGCCTGCCAGGCGCGCGCGGGGGCGGAGACAGGCCTTAGCGACGGGGCCCGCGCGCCGCGCCGGCCGCGGCGAGCTCGTCGCGCACGGCGGGAAGCGTCGCCGAGAGCGGCTTGCGGGCGGCGCCCGCGCGCCCGGCCGAGACGCTGCCCGAGGCCCGTCCGGCTCCCGTTCCCGGACGGCCGGCGCCCAAGCGGCCGGCGCCAGGACGGCCGGCGCCCGGGAGACCGACACCGCGCCCGGCCCGCCGCAGCGAGCTCGCGGTCGACGTCCCGGCCGCCCATTCGACCCTGGTCGGCGCGTAGTCGACGAGCTTCGCCCAGGTTTCCGCGTTCAGCCGCCCGTCGACCGGCAGGCCGTGGGCTTCCTGGAAGGCGCGCACCGCGCGCCGCATCGCCCGCCCGAAGATCCCGTTCACTTCGACTTCCTCCCCCGCCGTGATCAACCGCTCCTGCGCCCAGACGACGAGGTCGCCTTTCGCGCGGATCCGCAACAGGGGGTATTCGACTTCGGGACTGAGGCCGGGCAGCTTGCGCGCGCCCGCGCGGGCGCCGAGCGCCCCCCACTCGCGTTCGTTGGTCTCCTGCCAGTCCCACCAGCTCGGCGGCGCGCCGTAGGTGGCCGAGTAGCGGCGGAAGAGGCGCAGCGGCCGCCGGCCCGGCGCTTCGTAGGTCTGGCCGATCGGGAAGATCGGCCGTCCCCAGAGCCGGTTGTAGAGATAGGTGTGGGCGAAGACCTCGCGGACCGAGGTGCCGATCGCCTTCCAGTACATCTGCGGCTGGTTGACCGTGGCGCCGCCCGGCCCGAGGAACACCGAGTACGGGAAGGCCGGGTGGTAGTCGACGTAGGGGAAGCCGGCGAGGGAGAGCGGGAAGCCGGCGCCGACCGCGGCGCGCAGGCTGCGCAGATAGAGATCGGCGGCGGCGTATTTGCCTTCGTAGGCGGACTCGGCGTCGATCACGAGGCAGTCGGCCCCGGCGCGGACGGCGGCAGCGCCGATCCGCGCCTCGGCGAGCGGCCGGTCGCCGTAGACGAACTGCCAGGCGCAGACCTTGAGGCCGCCCCGGTGCAGGGCGTCGACGAGGGCGCTGTCGAACTGGCCCCAGCGGGTGGTCCCGTCGCCCGCCTTCACGTAGACGGTGCCGATGTGGTGGCGCCTGGCAGTGGCGACGATGGCCGGCAGGCTACCGCCCTGGGACTGGCTGACGTACCAGATCCACATCCCCTGGCGGGCAAAGGGCGAGCGACGCCCGACGCCGGTGCTTTCGGCGCCCTGGGATTCGGTCGGGTCCCCGCCGCCGCCAGGAGAGGCGCTTTCCGCCGCGCCGCCTTCGCCGCCCGCGGGTTCGGACCTGGTCGGGCCGCCGCCGCTTTCCGCGCCGCCGGTTTCGGCGCGGACCGGGGACGGGAGGACGAGCGCGGCGAGCGCGGCGAGCGCGAGGAGCGCCACGACTGCCCAGGCGAGGCGCGCAGGCAGGGCGCGCGGGGACCGCGGGCGCGCGGGCGCCGCCCAAGGGGAACGGGGGACCACCGCCGTGGGGCGGGGCCGAGGAGCTGGGTTGACGAAATGCCTCACTGGTTCACGGAACACAGGCAAAGCGGCCTAAGATCGACACCTTCCTACCCCCTGCCAACCATGGTCCACCTGTCCTCCACCCGCAAGATCCCATGCGCGCTCGGCGCGCTCGCCCTCGCCGCGGCGCTGCTCCTCGCGCTCGCGCCGGGAGCGCTCGCCGCGCGGCGACCGCGGATCGGCACGGCGAGCGTCCTCCAGGCGGGGCGCGACCTGGTGCTGACCGTGCGGACCGCGCGGCCGGAGGCACTGGCGAAGCTGCAGCCGCGCCCCGACACCCGGCGCGCCGCCGCCGCCTACCTCTGCTTCGGGTTCGCCGCGAAGGGCGGCGCGACGGGATCGGCGGCGGGCGCGACCGTCGCCGAAACGCGCCTCTGCCTCGGCGGGCCGAAGGCGCGCACGCGGGCGGGCCTGGTGACCGTCGACGCCGCCGAAAAGCCGCTCACCCGCACCGCGGTCGCCGCCAAGGTGCGACGGCCGAGCCCCGAGAAGCTCGTCGTCTCCATCGTCGCCGGGCCGACCCACCCGACCGGCCTGCGCCCCGGCCACTACCGCTGGCGGGTCCTCGCCTCGAACGGCGGCTGCGAGGTGCGCCGCGAATGCGCCGTCGCCTACCCGCCGGAAGGGACGCGCCCGTTCCGCCTCCGTCCCGTGCGCGCCGTCGGCTGCACCGGCGGCGACGCCGAACTGGTCAGCGAAGCGGCGACCGAACGCAAGGTCGTCGCCCTCACCTTCGACGACGGGCCGAGCGAATACACCGAACGCTTCCTCGACGTGCTGCGCGAAAAGGGGGTGCCGGGGACCTTCTTCGAGGTCGGCCAGGAGATGCCCGGCCGCGAAGCGACCATGCGCCGCATCCTCGCCGAAGGCAACGAGATCGGCGACCACACGATGAACCACGTCGAACTGCCGGGCTACGGGCAGATCGCGGGCGCGGCGGCGCGGGTCAAGAGCTACACCGGCTTCGAGCCGTGCCTCTTCCGGCCGCCCTACGGAGCGGTCGACTCGCGGCTGGTCGGCACGGCGGGCTCGCTGGGGCTGAAGACGATTCTCTGGGACGTCGACCCGCGGGATTGGTCGCTTCCGGGTACGGGAGAGATCTATTCCAACATCGTCAACAACGCGAAACCGGGAGCGATCATCCTCATGCACGACGGCGGCGGGCCGCGTGACGAGACCCTCGCGGCTCTCCCCCGGATCATCGACACCTTGCGCGCGAGGGGCTACGGCTTCGAGACCGTCAGCGCCCTGCTCGGCGACAAGATCCTCTACCGCCCCTACGGCTGACCACCCGCCCCGGGCGCGTTCGCACTTCTCCGCGCTATGCGCGGCAAAGTGCGAACGCGGTCGGGCGGGCACCGGGAAGGTGGGCGCGGGCGGGCGGGCGGCGCGGATCCTCGGGCGGGCGCGGGGCCGCGGGCGCGCGGGCAGGCGGGCGGCGCGGATCGGCGGCCGGGCGCGGGGCCGCGGGCGGGCGGGCGGATCCGCGGATCCGCGGGCGGGGCGGGAATCTGCAAATCTGGACACCGGGTACAGGTAGCACGATGCATCCAATCCAAATACCGCTTCGTATTGCTTAACCGATGAAGATCGCAATCGTCGGAACGGGCATCTCCGGGCTGGTGGCCGCCCACCACCTGCACCGCCACCACGACATCACCGTCTATGAGGCGGCGCCGCGAATCGGCGGGCACACGCACACGGTCGCGGTCGGCGACCCCCGCGGCATGCAGGCGATCGACACCGGCTTCATCGTCTTCAACGACCGCAACTACCCCAACTTCGAAGCGCTGCTGGCCGAGCTCGGCGTCGCGACGAAGCCGTCCCACATGAGCTTCTCGGTCGCCGACGGGCGCGGCCGCTTCGAGTTCTCCGGCACCCCTTGGGGCCTCTTCGCCCGCCCCGCCCACCTCCTCTCCCCCGGCTTCATCCGCATGCTGCGCGACTGGCGCCGCTTCAACCGGCTGGCGCCGGGCCTGATCGGGATGAACGGCACGGCGCCCTCGCTCGGCGCCTGGCTCGAGCGCGAAGGCTTCTCCCGCCAGTTCATCGACCGCCTGATCGTCCCCCAGGCCTCCGCCGTCTGGTCCGCCGACCCGGCACAGATGTGGAGCTTCCCGGCCAGCTTCCTGGCCGAGTTCTTCGACAATCACGGCATGTACAGCCTCCGCGACCGACCCCACTGGCGGACGATCCGCGGCGGCTCGCGCGCCTACGTCGAGGCGATCGTGGCGCCGTGGCGCGACCGCGTCCGCACCCGCGCCCGGGTCCGTCGCATCGAGCGCCTCCCCGACGAGGTCCGGATCGAGGCCGACGGGTGCGAGACCGAGAGCTTCGACCGGGTCGTGATCGCCTCCCACTCCGACCAGGCCCTGGCCATGCTCGCCGACCCGAGCGCCGCCGAGCGCCAGGTGCTCGGCGCGATCCCCTACCAAGCCAACGAGGCCCTCCTCCACACCGACGCCGCGGTGATGCCGCGCCGCCGCGCCGCCTGGTCGAGCTGGAACTTCCACCTCGCCGACCCGCCGCCCGAGCGCACCACCGTGACCTACTGGATGAACCACCTGCAGCGCCTGCGCGCCCGCCGTCACTACTTCCTCACCCTGAACCGCGAGGAGGCCATCGACCCCGGCGCCGTCCTCGCCCGCTTCACCTACGACCACCCCGTCTACACCGCCGCCGGGGTCGCCGCCCAGGCGCGCCGAGCCGAGGTCAGCGGCGTGCGCCGCACCCACTACTGCGGCGCCTGGTGGGGCTGGGGCTTCCACGAGGACGGTGTGGTCAGCGGCCTGCGGGTGTGCGAGGAGCTGGCCGCGGCCGGCGCGACGCCGGTCGCCGCGCCGACGTGCCAGCCGGCCGCCGTCGCCGCGGACACCCCGGTCGCCGCAGCCACGGCCGGCGGCACCCGCGCGGACGGCCGCGACGCCGACGACGCCGATGACGAGGAGGCGGTCGCCGCTTGACCGCCTCGGCGATCTATGAGGGCTGGGTGCGCCACCGGCGCTTCGAGCCGGTCGAGCACTCCTTCCGCTACCGCATCCACCTCGCCTACCTCGACCTCGCCGAGCTGCCCGCCGTCCTCGACCCTTACCCCGGCTACTCGGCCCGTCGCCGGGCGCCCGTCCGCCTCCGCCGCCCCGACTACCTCGGCGACCCGGCACGGCCGCTCGACGAGTGCGTCCGCGACACCGTCGCCGCCGCCGGCGGCCCGCGCCCCGCCGGCCCGATCCGCCTGCTCACCGGCCTGCGCCACCTCGGCCACACCTTCAACCCGGTCAGCTTCTACTACTGCTTCGACCCCACCGGTCGGCGGGTCGACAGTGTCATCGCCGAGGTGGAGAACATACCCTGGAGGGAACGACACGCCTATGTGCTGAATCGGGGAGATCGCAAAGGAACGGTGTTGGCCGACGAGCTCGAGAAGTCCCACCACGTCTCGCCCCTGATGGGGATGGACCAGACCTACACCTTCCGCGCCGGCGAGCCCGGCGCGCGGCTGCAGGTCCACATCGACTCGCGTCCGCACGACGGCGGCGGGAAGACCTTCGACGCGACGCTGTCGCTGCGCCGGCGGGAGCTCAGCCGTCCCCTGATGCTCGGGCTGCTCGCCCGTCGGCCGGCGGAGTCGCTGCGGGTCGTCGCCAGGATCTACGCGCAGGCCGCGCGCCTCAAGCTGAAGGGCGCGCGCTACTACCCCCACCCCGGGGAGGCCGAGGTGGCGCGGTGAGGGACGCCGCGGCGCGCGCCGCGGTCGGCGCCGTGCTCGGCCGCGCGCGCGGCGGCGAGATCGAGGTGGTCGAAGGCGGGCGCAGCCGCGTCTACGGCGAGCCGGGGGACCTCCGCGCCACCGTGCGCATCAACGACCCCGCCGCCTGGCGCGGCCCGCTGCACGGCTCGGTCGGGTTGGGCGAGACCTACGTCGACGGCCTCTGGGAGACCGACGACCTCGTCTCGCTGATCCAGATCGCCGCCCGCAGCCTCGCCAATCAGCACCGCGGGGTCGCCGCCGCGGTGTCGAAGACGCGGGGCGCCCTGCACCGGCTGCGCCGGCTCGTCCCCGAGAACACCGTCGGCGGCGCCCGCCACAACATCAGCGCCCACTACGACCTCGGCAACGACCTCTTCGCCGCCTTCCTCGACCCGACGATGATGTACTCGTGCGCCTACTTCCCGCGCGAGGGCGCCGATCTGGAGGAGGCGCAGTTGGCGAAGCTCGACCGCATCTGCGAGCGGCTGCGCCTCGGTCCCGACACCCATCTGCTGGAGATCGGCACCGGCTGGGGCGGGATGGCGATCCACGCGGCGCGTACCACCGGCTGCCGGGTGACGACGACGACGATCTCCCGCGCCCAGCACGAGCTGGCGGCCGAGCGGGTGCGCGAGGCGGGGCTGGAGGACCGGGTCACGGTCCTGCTGCGCGACTACCGCGACCTCGAGGGCACCTACGACCGGCTGGTCAGCGTGGAGATGATCGAGGCGGTCGGCTGGCAGTACTTCGACCAGTACTTCCGCGCCTGCGACCGGCTGCTCACCGAGGACGGCCTCTTCCTGCTGCAGGCGATCACCGTCGACGACCGGCTGTACGAGCTGGAGAAGGCCTCGCGGAGCTTCGCCAACACGCACATCTTCCCCGGCGGCTGCCTGCCGTCCCTGCAGCGGATCGCGGACGCGGTCGGCTCGGTGACGCAGCTGCGCGAGGTCTGGCTGGAGGACATCACCGCGCACTACCCGCCGACCCTGGCGAGCTGGCGCGAGCGCTTCTTCGCCGCCTGGGAGAGGCTGCGGGCGCAGGGCTACGACGAGCGCTTCCGACGCCTCTGGGACTTCTACCTGAGCAGCTCGGAGGCGGGCTTCCGCGAGCGGCGGATCGGCGACGTCCAGGTGCTCTTCGCGAAGCCGTCGTACCGGTGAGCGGAGGCGGCGAGGCCGGCGCTCCCGGCGGGGGCGGGTCGGGCGGGGCTCCGAACGGCGGGGGCTCGGCCGGGGGCGGCTCGGGCGGGGACGCGCCGAGCGGAGACGGGCGCGAGCCGTTGCTGCTGATCCACGGGCTCGGCGCCAGCACCAGTGTCTGGGACCCGGTCGTGCCGCTGCTCGAGGCCGAGCGCGAGGTCCTCGCCCTCGACCTGCCCGGCTTCGGCGCCGCCCCACCGCTGGCGGCCGGGGTCGAGCCGACCGCGGCGGCGCTGGCGGGCGCGCTCCGCGACCAGCTCGCCGCCCGCGGCATCGAGCGTCCCCACGTCGCCGGCAACAGCCTCGGCGCCTGGGTCGGCCTGGAACTGGGACGGATGGGGGCGGCGCGCTCGGTCACCTGTCTCTCTCCCGCGGGGCTCTGGCGGGCGCCGATCGGCCCGAGCAAGGGAAGCGTGCGGGTCTGGGCGCGGCGGCTGCGCCCGCTGGTCGGCGGGGCGCTGTGGCTCGGGCCGGTGCGACGGCGCGCCGTCTCGACCTTCGCCGCCCGCCCGGAGAACGTGCCGCCCGGCGTCGCCCGCGAGCTCGTCCTCGGCTGGATCGACGCCGACGGCTACGAGGGCGCCAACAAGGCGATGCGCGAGCACATCTTCGAGCCCGCCGGGTACCCGGCGGAGGTCCCGGTGACGATCGCCTGGGCAGAGCTCGACCGGCTGGTCGGCCCGCCCCGGCCGGAACGCCGCCCGGCGGGCGCCGAGTTCCTGGTGATGCCGGGCGTCGGCCACACGCCGACCTGGGACGACCCGGCGCTGGTCGCCCGCACGATCCTCGCCGGCAGCGCCCCCGCGCCCGACCGCGCGTAGGTAGGTGCTCGGCCCGTCGAGGGCCCGACCCCCTCCCACCCGAGGAGGTTTCCGAGCTTACGGGGTCATATGACCCCGTAAGCTCGGAAACCCCGGGCCGCGAGGGTCCGCAAGAGCGCAGACAGCGACCAAGGAGGAGCAGCGTGATCGTCGAGAGGACCGAGAACCCGCAGTGGCTTTCCAACGCCTATCTGGTCGCCGACCGGGAGCGCGGGACCGGCTTCCTGATCGACGGCAACGAAGACGTCGACCCGCTCGTCGACCTCGCCGAGCGCGACGGGATCGAGATCACGCACTACCTGGTCACCCACCCGCACGTCGACCACATCGCCGGGATCGCGGCGGCGCGCGAGCGGCTCGGCGGGCCGCCGCTGGTCGCCCACGAGGCGACCGCGGCGGAGCTCGACGACGAGGTCGCGGTGATCATGGGCGACGGCGACAAGCTCGACGCGAACGGCATCGAGGTCGAGGCGCTCTTCACCCCCGGGCACGCGCCGGGCCACCTCGCCTTCCTCGTCGCCGGCACCGACGTCTTCACCGCCGACGTCCTCTTCAAGGGCACGGTCGGCGGCACCGCGGCCCCCGGCGCGAGCGGCTTCGAGGACCTCAAGGCCTCGGTGATGCGGCTGATGGAGCTGCCGCCGGAGACCCGCGTCCACCCCGGCCACAAGGAGCCGACGACGATCGCCGAGCAGTGGGCGGAGAACCCCTTCGTGCGCATCTGGCGCGGCCTCGACCCGACCGGTGAGGAGCAGGTGACGGTCTGGGACCGCCCCGCCACCCTGAAGCTTTGGGCCCCCGACTACGACGGCGGCAACAAGGCCTGGATCGTCTTCGGCGACTCCGGCGAGGAGATGATCGTCGGCGGTTCCCAGGTCGTCCGCGGCTGACCCCCGCCACGGCGTTCGCATAAATCCGCGGCTGACCCCCGCCACCGAGTTCGCAGAAATCCGCGCATAGCGCGGAGAACTGCGAACTCACCCCGGTGCCGGCGCGGCGCGAGCCCCGCATCCGACGGCGCAATCCGCGGCAGGCGGCGCAATCCGCGGCAGGCGGCGGGCCGACCTTTAGGGCCGGCGGGCGAAACTGGACACATATCCATTGTCCGCTGGACGCGCTGTCTCCACAATTGTGTTGAGTGGAAGCCGTCCAGGAATTCTTCTTCAACTGGTACCCGGTCTTCGGGGTCGTCTTCATGGCGATGCTGCTGTTCGTGTTCCTGCGCCTCATGCGCAGCACGATCGGCTCGACCAAGCCGGAGACGGTCAAGGCCTCGAAGGGACGGCCGGTCGCCTGGGAGGAGGTGCAGGGGGTCGACGCCGCCAAGGACGAGCTGATGGACGTCGCCGAGTGGCTGCGCGAACCCGACCGCTTCGGCGCCCTCGGCGCCAAACCGCCGCGGGGCGTCCTCCTCTTCGGCCCGCCGGGCACGGGCAAGACGATGCTCGCCCGCGCGGTCGCCGCCCAGGCCGGGGTCGACTTCTTCGCCGCCTCGGGCTCGAGCTTCGTCGAGATGTTCGTCGGCCGCGGCGCCGCCCGCATCCGCCGCCTCTTCAAGGAGGCGCGCAAGTCGGGGCGCGCGGTGATCTTCATCGACGAGCTCGACGCGGTCGGCGGCCACCGCTCCGGCGGCGGCGACGGCGGCACCTCCGAGCGCGAGCAGGCGCTGAACCAGCTGCTGGTCGAGCTCGACGGCTTCGAGAAGGAGGACGGCACGGTGATCGTCCTCGCCGCCTCCAACAACGTCGAGAAGCTCGACAAGGCGCTGCTGCGGCCGGGCCGCTTCGACCGCCAGGTGCTGGTCGCGCCGCCCGACCGCGACGGGCGCGAGGCGATCCTCCGCTCGCACGCCGCCGACAAGCCGCTGGCCGCCGACCTCGACCTCACCGACGTCGCCCGCAAGACGACCGGGATGACCGGCGCCCAGCTCTCCAATGCCCTGAACGAGGCGGCGATCATCGCCGGACGCGCGGGCCGCGCCGAGATCCACCGCGAGGAAGTCGACGAGGCGCTGCTGCGCCAGTCGGTCGGCTCCCAGCAGGCGCGCCGCCTCAGCCTCAAGGAGCGCCGCATCGTCGCCTACCACGAGGCCGGCCACGCGCTCTGCCGCAAGCTGCTCGGGCTCGACCCGCCGGAGATCCTCTCGATCGTCCCGCGCGGCCCGGCGCTCGGCTTCGTCGGCCACTCGCCGCAGGAGGACAGCTACCTGAAGTCGCGCGACGAACTGGTCGACGAGGTGGTGACGCTGCTCGGCGGGCGGGCCGCCGAGGAGGAGGTCTTCGGCGAGTCCTACTCGGGGGCGGTCGACGACCTCGCCCGCGTCCACATGGTCTGCAAGCAGATGGTCGGCGAGTTCGGGATGGGGGTGGCGATCGACCACGACGGGCCGCCGCCGATCGCGATGCCGACCGGCGACTACGCGGTGTCGGACTCCACCCGGCGCGACGTCGACCTCGCCTCGATGACGCTGGCGCGCGAGGCCTACCGCCGCTCGCGGGCGCTGCTCGCCGCCAACCGCGAGTGCCTCGACGACCTCGCCGAGACGGCGCTCGGCCGCGAGACCCTGACCCGCGAGGAGCTCGACGAGGTCTTCGCCCGCCACACGCTTCGCGGCCTCGTCGACCAGAGGGGCTCCGGCCCCGCCCTGGTCGCGATGTCGCGCCTCCGCCACCCCAACCGCTAGGCGCTCCGCCATGCTTGCGGGCATGGCGGAGCAACCGCGGTGGTGGTCGATGCGGCCGGCGCAGAACCGCAAGCCGGCGACCTACCGCTGCCCGTTCTGCGGCAGGCGCCTGGCGTCGATGTCCGAGCACGTGCTGATCGCGCCGGAGGACGACCGCTCCAAGCGCCGCCACGCCCACATGGAGTGCGTGCGCAAGGCGCGCGCGGAGGGGCGGCTGCCGACCCGCGACGAGTGGCTGGCGGCCGAGCGCGGCCCGCGCCCCTCGCTGGGCGAGCGCCTGCGGGGGCTGTTCGGGAGCCGGGGCTCCGGAGGCTGACGCTCTCCCGCAGCGCCGCCTGCGACCCACACGGTCGTCCTTTCATGCGCCCGGCGAGATGCGGTCGACGTTTGGCACCTATACCGCGCCTTAGGACGACCGCGTGCCCGCGCCCGCCTGAAAGGACGACCGCATCTCGGGCGTCAGGGTGCGGGGCGCCGATGCGCGGCAATCACCCGGTCCGCCCAGCGCTTCGCCCGATCCGGCAGCGGGCGGGCGAGCAGGCCGCGGTGGCCGGCGACCCAGCGGTAACCGCGTTCCGTCGGCCCCGGGATCCGCGCGACCAGCGCCGCCGGGACGTCGCCCCGCGGCAGCTCGCGCAGCAGCGGCGCGAGCGCCGCGCCGGCCGAGGTCCGCGTCCCGTCGTCGTCGACGAGATGCCAGGAGGCCTCGCGCTCGGCGACCGACAGGTCGGCCAGCAGCCGGTCCGCCTCCTCGGTCCCCAGCGCGACCGGGCGCAAGGCGCAGGGCGCGGTCGACCCTCCCCACCCACCCTGCGATGTAGGTGGGGAGGGTCGACCGCGCTTGCCTCCGCGCCGATCCCAGCTCAGCAGGAGGGCGAGCGACCAGCGGCAGAAGCCGCAGTCGGCGTCATAGATGACGGTCGCCACCCCTCCAGCGTAGGAGGCAGGCGCCCTCGTCCCGTCCACTCGGGCCGCACATCCGTGCCATCCCACGCGGGGCACATTTGGGGTCTCCAGCAACCGAAATGTGCACCGTGTCCGATCCGGACCCCTCCGTCGCTACCCCTTGCATCAGTTATTAGTCGCTGCTAAGTTTCTCTTAGTCGCCGCTACTAACCAAGGAGGACCGGACATGCAAACCGAGGAGCGAGGGAGGATCTGGGCGCTGGTCCTGGTCTCCGTGGGGCTCTTCATGGTCGTTCTCGACAACCTCGTCGTGAACGTCGCCCTGCCCAGCATCCACAACGACTTCGGCGCCTCCGTGCAGGCGCTCGAGTGGACCGTCAACGCCTACGTGCTCGCCTACGGCGTGCTGCTGCTGACCGGCGCCGCGCTCGGCGACCGCTTCGGCCGACGGCGCATGTTCGTCACCGGCATCTCGCTGTTCACCGCCGCCTCGGCCGGCGCCGCGCTGGCGCCGAACGCCGACCTGCTGATCGCCGCCCGCGCGATCCAGGGCGCCGGCGCGGCGATCGTCACGCCGCTCACCCTCACCCTCCTGGCGAGCGCCTTCCCGCCCGCCAAACGCGGCGTCGCGCTCGGCGTCTGGTCGGGGATCAGCGGCGTCGCGGTGGCGATCGGCCCGCTGGTCGGCGGCGCCGTGATCGAGCTCGCGACCTGGCACTGGATCTTCTGGATCAACGTCCCGATCGGACTGCTGCTGGCGCCGCTGGCCGCCCGCCGGCTGGAGGAGAGCTTCGGCCCCAAGGCGCCGCTCGACCTGCCGGGCCTGGCCCTCGCCTCGACCGGCCTCTTCGGCCTCGTCTTCGGCCTCGTCCGCGCCCAGACGATCGGCTGGACCACCCCCGAGGTGATGATCAGCCTCGGCGCCGGCCTGGTGCTGCTGGGCGCCTTCGTCCGCCAGGAGCTGCGCGCCGAGTCGCCGATGCTGCCGATGTCCTTCTTCGCCCGGCGCAGCTTCGCGGTCACCAACGTGGTCTCGATGACGATGTACTTCGGGATGTTCGGCTCGATCTTCTTCCTCAGCCAGTTCATCCAGAACGTGCTCGGCAACTCACCGCTGGAGGCCGGGCTGAAGCTGCTGGTCTGGACGATGGCGACGATGTTCGTCGCCCCGCTCGCCGGGATCTTCTCGGAAAAATACGGGCCGCGGCTCTTCATGGTCGCGGGGGTCTCGCTGCAGGCGGTCGCGCTCGGTTGGCTGGCGCTCGCGGCCTCGACGACGATGGGCTACGGCGAGATGATCGCCCCGTTCATCCTCGCCGGGTCCGGCATGGCGCTGGTGTTCGCGCCCTCGGCGAGCGCGATCCTCAACTCGGTCCGCGTCGATCAGGCCGGCCAGGCCTCCGGCGCCGCCAACGCGATCCGCGAGCTCGGCGGCACCTTCGGGATCGCCGTCCTCGCCACCGTGTTCAGCGGCGCCGGCGCCTACACCTCCCCGCAGGCATTCGTCGACGGCATGGTGCCCGCCCTCTGGGTCGGGGTCGGGGTACTCGCCTTCGGCGCCCTCGTCGCCGCGGCGCTGCCGTTCGGGGGCACCGCGCCGGAGTCGGAGATCGAGGAATTCGAGGAGCTGGAGGCGGAACGCCGCCCCACGGCCGGGGAGCCGCCCGCACAACCCCTCCCGGCCGCCAACTAGGATCGAACGGTGGCGGCAGAGGCCAAAGCGGAGGCCCGCAGACGCGTCCCGGCGGCCGAGCGCCGGGACGCGCTGATCGAGGCGGCGGTCCACCACTTCGGCCACGGCGGCCTGCAGGGGACCAAGGTCTCCCAGATCGCCCGCGACGTCGGGGTCGCCCAGCCCTACGTGTTCAGCCTCTTCCCGACCAAGCGCGACCTCTTCATCGCCGCCGTCGGGCGCGGCTTCGAGAAGTTGAGGGCGCTCCTGGAGGCGGCGGCGAAGGACTTCGAGGGGCGCGAGCCGCTCGAGCCCGGCGAAGACGTCCTCAGGGCGATGGGCAGCGCCTACGTAGCCTCGCTCGACGAGCGGCCCGACCTGCTGCTGCTCCAGATGCAGGCTTACGCGGCCTCCGTCGACGACGCCGAGGTGCAAGCCACGGTGCGCCACGAATACGCGGAGCTGGTGGCCCTGGCCCGGCGCCTCTCCGGGGTGGAAGACGAGGAGCGGCTCGACTTGTTCTTCCAGAAGGGGATGTGGCTGAACGTCGCCGCCGCCCTCGGCCTGGAGGACTTCTCGGTCTGCTCGGGCTGGGTCGACGAGGCGCTGAAGGGCGAGTAGGTCGACCGCGGCGGACGACCCCGGGCCGCGCGGCCGAAGCGGCGGCGCCGGAGCCCGGGAAGACGCCGGCCGCCCGAATATCGTGGGCGGGGTGAGCCGCCTCGCCCTCGTCGACCTCTTCGCCGGCTGCGGTGGGATGACGCGGGGGTTCGAGGACTCGGGGGAGTTCCGCTCGGTGTTCGCGGTCGAGCTGGACCGCGACGCGGCGGCGACCTACGCGGCGAACTTCGGCGACCACGTCGCCTGCGGACGGATCGAGGACGTGGCCGCCTTCCCGGCCGCCGACGTGGTGATCGGCGGGCCGCCGTGTCAGGGCTTCTCGCCGCTCAACCGCGAGGCGGTCGGCTTCGAGCGCCGCGGGCTGTGGCGCCAGTACCTGCGGGCGCTGGAGGCGATCGAGCCGCGCGCCTTCGTGATGGAGAACGTGCCCGAGCTGCTGCGCTCGGCCGAGTACGCCGAGTTCCGCCGGCGCGCCGAGGCGCTCGGCTTCCGGGTCGAGGGCGACGTCCTCAACGCCGCCGACTTCGGCGTCCCCCAGCGCCGCCGCCGCGCGATCGTCATCGGCCTGCGAGGCCCGGACGCCGCCACCACCCCCTGGCCGACCCCCACCCACGCCGACCCCTCGACGCTTGTCCGCGATACGCCGACAAGTGTCGAGGGAGTCGGGGAGGGGCGGCGGGCTTGGGTGACGTTTCGGAAGGCGGTCGAGGGACTGCCCTTGCGGGCGGACGGGCGGCGCTGGCACCGGCCACGGCGGCCGCGGCCGGAGAGCGTGCGGCGCTACAAGGCGGTGCCGCGCGACGGCGGCGACCGCTTCGCGATGCAACGCAACCTCGACCGCGCCGGGCTCGGCGACCTGGTGCCACGCTGCTGGCGGGAGAAGCCGACCGGGACGACCGACGTCTTCGGCCGGCTGTGGTGGGACCGCCCGGCGCTCACCATCCGCACCGAGTTCTACAAGCCCGAGAAAGGGCGCTACCTGCACCCCTCCGCCCACCGCCCGATCACCGTGCGCGAGGCGGCCCGCCTGATGAGCTTCCCCGACGACTTCCTCCTCCCCGAGGACCAGGCGATGTCGAGCGTCGCCCGCCAGGTCGGCAACGCGGTCCCGCCGCTCCTCGCCCGCCGCGTCGCCGAGGCCCTCGCGGCCTCCCTGCGCGGCGAGTCCCGCCCAACTGTTCCTCATGACCGGCATTCCGGCATAAGGAACAGCCGGGCGGCCTAGGCGGGGCGGCGGGAGGCGCGCACTGCGGCCTCGACGCGGTCGGCGGCCGCGGCAATGTCCTCGTGCTCCCAGATCCGCACCACGGTCCAGCCGGCCGCCGCGAGCAGCTCGTTGACGGTCGCGTCGCGCTCCCGGTTGCGGGCCAGCTTCTCCTGCCAGAAGGCTTCGTTGGAGCGCGGCATCGTGCCGTGCTCGGGGCAGGAGTGCCAGAAGCAGCCGTCGACGTAGACGGCGACCTTGGCCGGCCCGAAGACCAGGTCGGCGCGGCTCGGCACGCCCTTCATCGGCCGCCGGTCGACCCGGTAGCGGAGCCCCCGCCGGTGCAGCTCGGAGCGCAATTCAAGCTCCGGCGCGGTGTCCCGGGTCCGCACCCGCGACATCCGCTCGCTGACGCCCGCGGAGGAAGGCGTCATCGGCGGTCGGGACCTGGCCACGGCACCCACACTACGCGGCGCGACCGCGGCGGCGGGCGTCAGCCCCGCGCGGCCCGGCGGTGCCCGGCGCGGACCCGGTGGACCTCCCGCGGCAGCACCCGGAAGCGCCACACGGCAGGCTTGCCCGAGAGCGTCCCACCCGGCGTTTCCGGCCGCACCCGGAAGACGTGGCGGCCGGGGTGCAGGTGGCGGTACGTGCGGGGCGAGCCACACGGCCGGTAGGGCGCCCCGTCGAGCCTGCAGACGAAGGCGGGCTGGGCGACGGCGAGCGTCGGGTCGGCGCCCGAGACGGCGAATCGGAACTTGGCCCAGCGGCGGCGCAGCTTCGCCGCGGGCATCGCGGAGATGAAGGTCTTCAGGGAGCCGGGAGGGTCTGATTCGCTCACGGGGGGCGAGCCGGCGCCGACGACCTGTACCGCCTCGTAGCCGTGCACGCCGTTCTCGTGGATCACCAGTTCGGCCGTCTGGATCCCGAGCTGGGTCGGCGTGTAGCTGACCTGCACGGTGCAGGATCCGCCGATCGGTACCGGATTGCCGGACCCACAGGTGCCGCCCACCACCTTGAACCCGTTCGGGTTCTTGCCGACGCCGGCGAAGGCGAACCCCGAGATCTTCAGATCGGCGCTGCCGGTGTTGGTGACGGTGAGCACCCCGGGCGGGTTCAGTTCGGTTCCCAGCACCCGCGAGTCGAGGAACAGGTCGTACGGCGACCAGTTCACGATCGGGCCGAGCCCGACCCCGCGCAGCTGCACGGTGAATGGGGCCACTTCCCGGTCTCTGATCGCCAGCGTCACTTCGCGCGGCCCCGGCGCCAGGGCTTCGAACCTCGCCGCGATCGCGCACTCGCCACCGGGCGGGATGGGGCCGCAGGCGCTCAACGCGCTGAAGCGCGCGGGGGGTTCGCCTTCTTCTTTCAAGTAGAAGAACGAGCCCACTTCGACCTGCGGCGCACCGAGCGTCGTTTCACCGGTGTTGGTGACGACCAAGTACGCGGGCGCGGAAGGCCCCGTCTGCATCAGCTGCGGGGCGAATTCGTAGGCGGTCGCGGAGATCGCCCAACTCGCTTCCGCGGCGTCGGCTGCCGGCGCGAGGAGGACGGCGGCGAGCGCCGCGCAGGCGAGGCCGAGGACTATCGCTGCCGCGTGGCGCATCGGACGCAGTGTCCCCGATCCAGGTCACCCCCGGCGCGCCGCCCGCCACCCGGGGCTCGCCACCTGTCGGCGCGCCGCCCGCCGGCCGACGAGGCGACCGGCGGGCGGGCGAAGGCGGCCCGGGCGCGCTCAGCGCCTGACGAAGACCGTCACGGTCCGGTGGATCCGCTGCCCGGCGGCCTTCAGCGTGACCCTGACGCGATGGCGGCCGACCGAGGCGTGGCGGCCGATGCGCAGGTTGAGGGTGATGTGACGGCCGCGGTGGGCGCCGATCCGCTGGACGACGACCCTGCTGAACCCCCTCGCGCCGGGCACCGAGGCACGGACCCGGGCGTGGCGGAGCGGCCGCGCGGTCTTGTTCTGGAGCACGAAGCGCAGGTGGGCGACGCGACCGCGGTGTCCCCAGGAGTGCGACCGGCCGGTGACGAAGACGATCGCCCCGTTGCGCCCCCGCGGACCCCGCGGACCGACCGGGCCCCGCGGACCCACCGGGCCCCGCGCGCCGGTGTCGCCCTTCTTGCCCTTGTCGCCCTTGTCTCCCTTTTCGCCCTTCGGCCCCTGGGGGAGGCCGCCGCTGGTCGCGGTCAGGCCGATCGCCAGCGGACTGTCGGAGGCGTCGGATTCGATCAGCAGCGAGGCGTTCGAGATGGCGTTCTCGTGCCCCGGCGCGAAGCGCACCAGGACCGCGCAGGATTCGCCGCCCGCGAGCGTCCCGCCCGAGCAGTGATCGACGGCGACGAAGAAGTCGCCCGCCGAGGCTTCGTCGGCCGCTTCGATCCGCGCCCGGTCGATCGCCACCGGCACGTAGCTCTGGTCGGTGATCGTCAGCCACTGCCCGGGGCCGACCGTGCCGGCCGCCTGGACCGGGAAGGTCGCGGTGTCGGCGACGAGGAGGCCCTGCGGGCTGCCGGCGATCGCGCCGGGCGAGCCGGTTTCGCCGTGGGCGGTGAAGGCGCCGTCGACGCCCGCTTCGCTCAGCGTCGAGATCGTCGGCGGCGGGTTGCTCGTGCCACCGATCCCGGCGGCGTTGTCGAAGCTGACGCCGCCGGTCGCTTCGCCGAAGGCGACGCCGGTCACCGGTTCGCCGCCCGCGGTGAAGATGTTCACCTGGTCGCCGCCCGAGCTGAGACCCACCTTCGAGCCCTCGTAGGTGCCGATCAGGAAGCCGGCCGGCAGCCCCGAGCCGAACCAGGCGTGCTCGAATTCGGCCGCCTTCGACGGTTCGCCCTCGACGAACACCGCCGAGGCGCCCGCCGGGAGACTGCTCACCCCGTTCAGCGCCACCGCCTTGGCGAATTCGTCGGAGCCGTCGTCCATCATCCAGCCGCCCAGGTCCACCGGTTCCGTACCGGTGTTGGTCAGCTCGAACCAGTCCGCTTCGAAGGTCGAGTTGCTGCTGCCGGTCGGCGCGACCTCGGTGATCTTCACCGGCGAGCCCGCCGGCGGCGCGCCGACCCTGCCCGGCGAGCCGATCTGGTCGTGAGCGACGAAGGCGCCGTTCACGCCTTCGACGCTGAGCGTGGAGATCGTCGGCGGCGTGCCGTAGCTGCCGAGCCCGGCGGCGTTGTCGAAGGTGACCAGTTCGGTCTGGGCGCCGAATTCGACCCCGGTGATGTGCGCCCCTTCGGAGTTGAAGAGGTTCACCTGGTCACCGCCGCCGCTGAGTCCCACCTTTTCACCGTGGTAGGTGCCGACCCGCAGGCCGGCCGGGACGCCCGAGCCGAACCAGGAGCCCTCGAAGGCGGCGACGACTTCCTGTTCTTCGGCTTCCGTCTTGCCTTCGTCGGTCTCCAGGAAGACCACCGATTCACCCACCGCCAACGATTCGACGCCGTGCAGGGCCACCGCCTTGGCGAATTCGTCGGAGCTGTCGTCCATCATCCAGCCGCTCAGGTCGATCGCGTCTTCGGTCTCGTTGGTGAGCTCGAACCAGTCCGCTTCGTATTCGACCTCGTTGTTGCCCCACGGGGCGACCTCGGTAACCGCGACCGGGGTCGGCACGGGGGCCGTCCCGGGGGAGCCGATCTCTTCGCCGCTTTCCACCGTGAAGGCGGCGTTCACGCCGTCGGCGGCCATCGTCGCGATCATCGGATCGGCGCCCGAGCCGCTCCCCAGGCCTTCCGGGTTTTCGATGGTCGTGTAGGGGGCGCTCCCCGCGGAGGGGCCGAATTCCACCCCGGCGACCTTCTGGCCGAGCGAGTCGTAGACGTTGACCTGATCACCGCTGGTGCTGAGGCCGTGGGCGTCGCGGTAGTTGCCGATCTGCACGCCGGCGGGCAGGCCGCCGGGGAACCAGTCGGCTTCGAAGGCCGCGACGACCGACGGTTCGCCCTGCACGAAGACCGCCGACTTCCCCGGCGCCAGCGAGGTCACGCCTTCCAGCTCGGAGGCTTCGGCGGCGTTGTTGTGGCTGTCGTCGGATTTCCAGCCGGTGAGTTCGACGGTGCCGGTGCCGGTGTTGGTGAGCTCGAACCAGTCCGCTTCGACCGGGCTGTCGCCCGAGGACCAGGGCGCCACCTCGGTCACCGCGACGCGCTCGCTCCCGGTGCCGGGGGCGGCCGCGAGGACGGTCAGCGCGTAGGCTTCGCTGGTCGCGTCGGGGCTGGCGCCGACCGCCGGATCGTCGACCGTGACGCTCACTTCGTAGCTCGACTTGGCGGCCGCGTTCAGCGTCGTGCCCGCCTTCAGGTAGAGGCCGTTGCTGTCGACTTCGAAGTCGGCGGCGTCCGGGCCGGTCACGGCGAGGTCGTTTTCGCCGAACCCGTCGGCGTCTTCGACGTTCACCGAGGCGACCTTCAGCCGCCGCGCCAGCGGAGTGGAGGATTCGACCAGCGTTTCGGTCTCATCGCCGAGGGTCACCGCGGTCGGCGCCTGGTCGGGCGCCGTCTGCGCTTCGTAGACCCACAGCTGCGGGTGTTCCTTGCTGCCGCCGCCGTCCTCGTTGGCGATGTAGAGGACGCCTTCTTCGTCCATCGTCACGCCCTCGTCGGTCTGCTGCGGGACGGTCAGCGGGTTGCCCGGCTCGGAGTGGATGGTGAGTCGGCTGTGGACGGTGCCGTCGCGGCCGACGTTGACGACCTGGCCGCTTTCCTGGCTGATGATCAGCAGGTTTTCTTCTTCGGCGGCGCTGATGTCGGCCAGGTTGGCGAGCGCGAAGACGTCGGAGAAGTCGAGCGTCCCGGCTTTCGACGGTTCGAAGAGGTTGGTCGACTCTTCGGTGGTTTCGGAGCCGTTGGTGGCGGTCCCGGCGGCCCAGTCGATGTTGGTCTGGAAGATGCTCTCCGGTTCCTGCTCCTTGACCACGATCATGCCCGGTTCGGAGCCGCTCGTGAGCGGGTCGTTGGTGACGCCCTCGAGCCCGATGTTGCCGATTTCGGTGCCCAGTTTCACCGTCTGCGCGTCGGCCCGGGTGAGTTCGCCGCCGGCTTCGTAGGTGAAGCGGTCGAGCCAGCGCCGGCGCTCCTCGGTGATCACGAATTCGCCGCCGCCGACGAACGCGAGCCCCTCGGTGTCGTAGAAGGTCGTGCCCTGCGGACTGCTGCCCGGAGCGAAGGTCATCGAGCTGAGCAGCTTGCCTTCTTTGTCGACTTCGACCAGCGAGGTGCCGCCGTCGCCCATCACGTAGAGGTGTTCGTTTTCCCAGTCGTAGGTGACCGCGGAGGCCTCTTCGGCGAGCAGGCTTTCGGCTTCGGCGGCCGCGGTCGGCTCGCTGAACTTGGTCGGCAGTTCGTACTGGGCGACCTTCTTATACTTCGCCAGGTCGACTTCTTCGACCCCCGCCGCGGAGGCCGCGGAGACGGCGATCGCCAGCACCGCCAGGAGCGCCGCACCGATGGCGAGCGAGAGCTTGGCGATACGCGATCGGCGGGCGGGACGGTCGGGTGGGACGGCGCTGGCGGGGTCGGTCATCAAGGCTCCTCTCCGGGTGAATACGGCCGGCCGGGTTCTGGCGGCCCGAGGAACCTTTCAGCGAGATTAAAGCGACATGTGAACCACGTGACAAAGAGATGTGAACACCTTGTGACCCGTCGACGAACGTACGGGGGCGGATCCCCTCGGCCTGGGCCGGGGCGACGGCGGGCCGCGGCTACGTCGCGAACAGGATGACCGCCACCGCGACGCCCACCGTGACCACGGTCCAGCGCAGCGACCGTTCGGGGATGCGACGGCCGTAGCGGGCGCCCACGGCGGCGCCGGAGACCGAGCCGACGGCGATCAGCGCGGCGGCGTCCCAGGCGACGTGGGCGACGGCCACGAAGAGGATCGCGGCGATCCCGTTGGCGATCCCGGCCATCACGTTCTTCAGGCCGTTCAGTCGCTGCAGGTCGTCGGGGATCAGGAAACGCAGCGCGGCCAGCAGGATCACCCCCTGGGCGGCGCCGAAGTAGCCGCCGTAGATGCCGACCGCGAAGGCGACGGCGACCAGCGCGACCTTGCGGTGCCGGCTGAGCGCCCCGTGGGTGAGCCGCGGCTTCGGCCGCATCGCCATCAGCGCGCAGGCGAGCAGGATCAGGATCGGCACCACCGCTTCGAAGACGCCTTCGGGCAGGGTCAGCAGCAGGGCGCCGCCGACGATCGCGCCCGCCGCCGTCCCCGCCCCGCCGACCAGGGCACGCTGCCGCTGGCCGGTCAGCTCGCGGCGGTACCCCCAGGCCGCGCTGACGTTGCCGAAGACCAGCCCGATCGAGTTGGAGACGTTGGCGGTGACCGCCGAGAAGCCGACCGCCAGGAGCACCGGGAAGGTGACCAGCGACCCGGAGCCGACGATCGCGTTGACGGCGCCGGCCGTGAACCCCGCGGCGAGCACCGCGAGCGCCTGGAGAGCGTTCACCCGAGGCTCACGACCGACGTCCGGGCAGGCTCAGCCCAGCTCGGCCAGGCGGGAGACGGTCTGCGCGCAGACCTCGTCGGCCCAGGCGGGCGGGTCCTCGACTTTGTTGGAGACCCAGACCTTCTCGATGCCGAGCGGCGCCAGCTTCTCCATCGTGGCGAGGAAGCCGTCGACGTCGTCGAGCGGGTTGGAGCCGTGGAGGACGGTCTTCTCGATCTCCTCGTAGTCGCGCCCCTCCGCCTCGCAGTGGCCCTTCAGCACCTCGAGTTTGTGGGCGATGACCTCGGGGTCGGTGCCGAGGAGGTTGCAGGCGTCGGCGTACTTGGCGACCAGGCGCAGCGTCTTCTTCTCGCCGCCGCCGCCGATCAGCAGGGTCGGCCGCGGCTGCTGCACGGGCGCCGGCACGCAGAGCGTTTCGCCGAGCTCGTAGTGCTTGCCGCGGTACGGGCCGTCGTCGTCGCTCCACATCTGGAAGCAGATCTGGATCGCCTCCTCGAGCCGCTCGAAGCGCTCGGCGAGCGGCGGGTAGGGGACGCCGAGCCCGTTGTGCTCCTCCTCGAACCAGGCGGCGCCGATGCCGAGCTGGGCGCGGCCGCCGGAGAGGACGTCGAGCGTCGTCACCGTCTTGGCGAGCAGGCCGGGGTGGCGGTAGGTGACGCCGGTGACCAGCAGGCCGAGGCGCATCCGCTCGGTCCGGGCGGCGACGTAGCCGAGCGCCGTGTAGCCCTCCAGCATCGGTTCGGTGTGCGGGCCGACGGGCGGGATCTGGAACCAGTGGTCCATCAGGGTGAACTGGTCGGCGCCGCCTTCCTCGGCGGCGCGGGCGGTGGCGGCGAGGGTGGGCGCGATGTTCTCGGGGCCGCCCGGATAGGTGAACGAAGGGTTGTGGATCGCGAGCTTCAAGGGCTCTCCTTCCGACTGGGTCTGGGACCCACCGGAGACTAGGGAGCGGCGGCGCTCGGCTGAAGCCTTCTTGTCGTCAGGGGACCAAAATGCTTCAGCCGCGGACGCGCGCGGCGCCGGGAGCCCCGACGGCGGCGACCCTAGGAGGGGCGGCCGCCTTCGACCACCTGGGCGACCGCGCCGGCGGCGAGGGCCGTGCGGCCGAGCCGGGTCGGCGTGTAGTCGAGGGCGCCGACCGCGGCGTGCTGCTGGGCGCGGACCAGCGCCGCGTGCTCGAGCGCCTGGATCCCCTCGGCGACCAGTCGCTGCAGGCGCCGGAGCGTCCGCTCGTCGGCGCCGCGGGCGGTGTCTTCCGGCGCCATCGCGGCCGCGATCCCCTCGACCGTCGCGCCCGCCCCGGCACCGGGGCCGCCGACCGTCACCTCTTCCTCGGGGTCCTCCCACCGGGCCCCCGGGCCGAACCCCTTGCCCATCACCTCGGCCGCCAAGGCCGGCAGCGGCAGCCGGTCGAGCCGCTCGATCTCGGCCGCCAGCGCGCCATCCGCCACGTCGCGGTCCTCCCTGCTGCCGAACAGAGCCATCCCCACCTGCCTTTCGCTCGATACTCGCCGTCGGACGACGGCGCGGGCAAGGATAGGTACGTCGGCGGACCGGCAGCGGGTCAGGCACGTCGCAAATTACCGCCGGCCCGTCTCAAGCCGCCGCACCAAACGGCCGAATAGAGGGTTTGAAGAGAACGCACGACGGGTCGCCCGCACGGACGGCCCGGTTGCTGGGGCCGATCGGCAGTCGGGGCGATCGGCCCCCCTTACTCTGCCCGCGCCGCGGCGCCCCCGAACACGACCCGGGCGCCGATCCGCTCGAGCGGCGGCTGCACCGCGCCGCCTCGTTCACCCCGTCGCCTCCTCCGTTCTGGGTGCCGGCCGATAGTGGGAGGGGACGAAGCGCTCCGCCAGGGCGATCGCGGGAAGCGAGACGGCCGCCATCGCCAGGAAGGCGAGGGTCGGGTGGTGGACGAGGACCTGGACGACGAGGGCGACCAGCAGGCCGCCGAGGTTGCCCGCCAGCCAGACGATCGCGCCCGAGGTGCCGGCCAGCGCCTGGCCGGAGAGGCGCTCGGCGGCGGTGAGGATGATCGGCAGCGCCGGCAGCAGGACGAAGCCCATCGCGGCGAGGACGATGGCCCGGGCGACGACCGGGCCGGCGACGGCGAGCAGGGCCGGGCCGAGGATCGCGGCGGCCGCGGCGGCGCGCATGAAGGTGCGCTCGGCTCCGCGCCGATCGACCAGCGGCGGCAGCACCGCGCAGCCGACCATGCCGAAAACCAGCATCCCGACCAGCAGGGCGCCGGCGCCCTGTTCGGAGACTCCCGCCGGTTCGAGCAGCGTCTGCAGCCAGGTGGTGAGCGCGACGAAGACGCCGAAGCCGATGAAGACGAGCCCCGCCATGTTGCGCATCCGCGGCAGGGACCAGAGCCGGCGCACGGCGTGGCCCGCGACCGCGGCGCTCTCACCGCCTTCGTTGGGGGCGGGCGCCCGCAGCTGCCAGGCGAGCAGCGCGGCGGCCGCGGCGGCGAGCACCGCCTCGACCACGAGCAGCCGCACGATGTGGCCGTGGGCGCCGAGGGTCGGGCCGAGCAGCAAGGCGACGAGCATCCCGGCGAACCCGGCGCCGGCGCCGACCGCGATCCCGGCCGCCCGCTCCTCCTCCGGCAGGTAGTCGGCGGCGAGCTTGCCGACCGCGTTGAGGACCAGCGGCTGGGCGACCGCGACCGCCGCCTGCCCGGCCATCGCCCAGGCGAAGGTCTGGCCGCCGAGCCGCAGCGCGCCGCCGAGGGCGACCAGCGCCCCGCCGCCCGCCAGCGCCGGCCGGAACCCCGCGTCCAGCAGCCGGCCGGCGGGCAGCGCCAGCACCACGTAGAGCAGCGGGAAGATCTCGGCGAGCCAGCCGATCGCCCCGGTCGAGACGCCGTAATGGCGCGCCGCCGCGGTGTCGATCGGCGCGTAGGTCAGCCAGAGGATCTGGGTCGCCGCCGCGACCAGCGCGTAGGCGAGGACGACCCGCCTCCCCTGTCCCTTGGAGCCCATGCGCTCAGCCTAGGGGCTGCGCGCGGGCCCGCAGGGCCGCTTGCTGAGTTATGGGCGCCGGGGCGACCTCAACTCAGCAAGCGCCCGCGCCGCTACGGGGCGGCGCGGATCAGCTTCTTGTTGACGAACTCGTCGGCGCCGAAGCGGCCGAGCTCGCGACCGAAGCCGGAGCGCTTGAAGCCGCCGAAGGGCAGCTCGGGGGCGTCGGCCCCGACCAGGTTGACGTAGACCATCCCGGCTTCGATCTGGTCGGCGACCCGCGCCGCCTGGTCGGAGTCGGTGGTCATCAGGTAGGAGCCGAGGCCGAAGGAGGTGTCGTTGGCGAGGCTAACGGCCTCCTCCTCGGAGCCGACCTTGTAGACCTGCGCGACCGGGCCGAAGAACTCTTCCTGGGAGGCGTCGCTGCCCCGGGTGATCCCGGCGAGGATCGTCGGTTCGAAGAAGTTGCCGTCGCGCTTGCCGCCCAGCACCACCTCGGCGCCGCCGTCGACGGCGCGCTTCACCTGGTCCTCGAGCCGCTCGGCGGCGGTCTCCGAGGAGAGCGGCCCGCAGGCGGTCTCCGCGGCGGTCGGGTCGCCCGGCCTCGCCGCCTCCATCTGCTCCTTCAGCTTGGCGACGAAGTCGTCGTAGTAGGTGTCCATGACGATGAATCGCTTCGCCGCGTTGCAGGACTGGCCGGTGTTGTCGAGGCGCGCTTCGGCCGCCTGCGTGGCGACCGCGCCGACGTCGTCGGTGCCGAGCACGATGAACGGGTCCGACCCGCCCAGCTCCAGCACCACCTTCTTCAGGTTGCGGCCGGCGATCTCGGCCACCGCGGCGCCCGCCCGCTCCGAGCCGGTGACCGACACCCCGTGCACGCGCGGGTCCGCGATCACCCACTCGATCTGCGCGTTGGTCGCGTAGATGTTCTGGTAGCAGCCCGCCGGGAAGCCGGCGTCGTCGTAGATCTTCTGCATCGCCTCGGCCGATTCCGGGCACTGCGGCGCGTGCTTGAGCAGGATCGGGTTGCCGATGATCAGATTGGGGCCGGCGAAGCGGGCCACCTGGTAGTAGGGGAAGTTCCAGGGCATGATCCCGAGCAGCGTCCCGAAGGCGCTGCGACGGACGATCGCCGTGCCCTCGCCCTCGAAGTGCTTGACCGGCTCGTCGGCCATGAATTCCTCGGCGTGGTCGGCGTAGAAGCCGTAGATTTCGGCCGAGAAGTCGACCTCCATCAGGGCCTGCTCGATCGGCTTGCCCATCTCGCCGACGATGATCCCGGCGAGCTCCTCGCGCCGCTCGGAGTGCAGGTCGGCGACCTTCTGGATCAGCGCGGCGCGCTCGGCGACCGTGGTCGAGGGGGTCCAGGTCTTGTATGCGTCGTCGGCCCTCCCGATCGCCTCGCGCAGCTCGTCGTCGGTGATCGTCGGGTACTCCTTGACCGTCGCCCCGGTGGCGGGGTTGACTACGGCGTAATCGCTCATCTGTGTTCCCTCGCGGCTGAAGTTTGCGTCGTCACGTGGTTCCCGGCGGTGCGCAGCTACCCGAGACGGGCCACACCAAAGACGTTAGCTCGCCAAGGTGGTGGCCGCACGCGACTCTGCCGCTACGGAGCACCCGGCGCGGCGGTTTCAGCCGGACGGGAGGGGTCGCGGCTCCACTGCGACCAGGAGCCCGGGAAGAGCCGGCCGACGCCGAGGCCGGCCTGCTCCATCGCCAGCAGGTTGTGGCAGGCGGTGACGCCGGAGCCGCAGGAGGAGATCACCCCGGTCGCGTCGTCGAAGGGGAAGTTGGCGCGCAGGTCGGCCGCCGGCAGGAGGCGACCCGCGGCGTCGAGGTTCTCCCGGCAGGGGACGCTGCGGGCGCCGGGGATGTGACCGGCCCGCGGGTCGACGTCGTCGGGCTCGCCGAGGTAGCGCTCCCTCTGGCGGGCGTCGATGACGACCGCCGCACCGGCCGCGTCCTCGATCGTCGCCAGCCGCGCGGCGGGCCACTCGCGGGCGCTGAACTCGCGCGGCGCACGGGTCGCGGGCGCCGCCTCCAGGGTCCCGCGCCAGGCCGCCAGGCCGCCGTCGAGCAGGGCCGCCTCGTGGCCGGTGACCCGCAGCATCCAGACCAACCGCGCCGCGATCACCCCGCCCGCGTCGTCGTAGGCGACCACCACGTCGTCGTCGCCGATCCCGAGCGCCCCCATCGCCACCGCGAAGTCCGCCGGCTCGGCGAGCGGGTGCCGACCCGCCTCGGCCGGATCGGCCCGCCAGCACAGCGCCTCCTCAAGCTCGACGAAGACGGCGCCCGGGAGGTGGCCCTCCTCGTAGGCGGCGCGCCCGGAGCGGCCGTCGAGGTACCAGCGGCAATCGGCCAGGACGACGGCGCCGCGGTGCCGCTCGAGCCAGTCGATGTCGACGAAGGGATCGATCAAGGCGCGAAACCTACCGGGCGCCGCCCCCGGCCCCGGTTTCATCCGCCTCTCATCAGGCTCCTCACATCCCTCTCATAAAGAGTACGTACCCGCGCTCGCAGCGCCGGCGGGGAAGTACGGATGGAGATCCGGCCGGGCGGCCCGAAGCTAACAGCGTCAACCGTCAACCGCGCCCGGAGAGGAAAGAACCATGGCCGCCCACGACACCCCCCACACGCAAACCTCACACTCCCAAATAGGCTTTTCACTGTTCGTCGCGACGATGGCCTTGATCCTGGCTCTCTGCGCGGTCCTCGCGGTGGCGTTCAAGCTGAACGAGAACGGGAGCAACGCCCTCGGCTCGTCGAACGCGAACGCGGCGATGAGCGCCGGCGTGTCCCAGAACCACCCGATGATGGCCGCCGGAGGCGGGTCCGCCATGGCCGCGGGGGGCGGTTCCGTCGGCGCGGCCATCACCGGCAGCGGCGCCACGGAAAACATCACCATCATCGTGAAAAGCGACGACGAGCACGCCAAGAAAGGGCCCGAAGGGACCTGGCACGACGCGTTCCTCCCCGCCAACTTCACCGTCAAGCCGGGCGCAACCGTGACCGTCACCGCAGTCAACTATGACGAAGGCGCACACAGCTTCACCTCCCCGACGCTTGGTACCAACGTCATCATCCCGGCGGGCTCGGCGAAGCACCCGAGGGCGACCACCTTCACCTTCCACGCGCCGAAGAAGGCCGGCAATTACCTGTGGTACTGCAACCAGCCGTGTGACCCCTTCTCCATGAGTCACATCGGCTTCATGCGCGGCTACGTGAAGGTCGCCTGACCGGCTCGACCGGCAGGGCTACACCGGGCGGTATACCGAGGGGGCGCCACCAGGCGCCCCCTCGCGTTGGGTCGGGGGCGCCGCTCAAGCCATCGGCCCAGGACCCGATACCGGGTGGGTGAGCGCAGAACCGCGAACACCGCAGGCCGAGGCGCCGACCCCGCCACGCGAGCGCCGCGCCGCCGCCGGCGCGGCGCAGGACGGCGTGGATCGCCGCCGGCTCGCGGAGCGGGCCGGGGAGATCGACCGGGTCCTGGCGGGGGTCGCCGGCCTGGTCGGCGCGATCCTGCTGGCGACGGCGATCTTCCGCGGCCCGTGGGCGCTCCTACCGCTGGGCGCGATTCTCCTCGGCCTGGCGCTGGGCCCGCTCGCGGTCCGTCGAGGCGCCAATCCCGAGCACGCTGAGCTGGCCACGAGCCTCGCGGTGACGATCGCGATGGCCGCCGCCGCGGGCCTCACCGGCGGCACCTCGAGCCCCCTCGTCTTCCTGTTTCCGATCGGCGTGGTGATGAACGCGCTCCGCGCCGGCCCGAAGTCGATCGTGATCTGCGCGGTCGTCACCGTCGCCGTCTTCCTGCTCGTCTCGCTGCTCGTCGACGCCTCCGCGGTGCTCGGCGAACCGCTGCCGATGCTCGGGGTGCTGGCGATGCAGGCCGGGGTGACGATCGCCTCGATCGTCCTGGCCGAGGCCGAGATGGGCCACCGCCGCGCCTCGTTCGTCGACCCGCTGACCGGGCTGCTGAACCGCCAGGACCTCGAGGAGCGCTTCGAGGAGCTGCGCCGGCGGGCCTTCGTCTCCGCCGCGCCGGTCACCCTGGTCCTCCTCGACCTCGACCACTTCAAGCGCATCAACGACCGCCACGGCCACAGCGTCGGCGACCGGCTGCTGCGTGAGGTCGCGACCGCGGTCCGGCGCACGCTGGGCCGCTTCGAGCTCATCTACCGGATCGGCGGCGAGGAGTTCCTGATCGTGCTGCCGGACGTGACCGAGACCGAAGGGGAGCGGATCGCGGAGCGACTGCGCGGCGCGATCGAGGAGCTCGGCCAGGCGACCGCAATCGGGGTGACAGCCTCCTTCGGGGTCAGCGGCGCGAGGGGCGAGGAGATCGACTTCGAGGAGCTCTACGGGCGCGCCGACCGGGCGCTCTACCGGGCCAAGCGCGAAGGACGCGACCGGGTGAACGTGGGCGCCACCGAAGCCGAGGATGTGGTCGGCCCACGATGCCCGGTGACCACCGCTCGCGGAGAGTCGTCCACATGAACGACCCATACCCACTGAACTTCGCGGTCAGCTACCCCGACCGGGCCCTCAACCGACTCAGCAGCGCCTTCCGCATCTTCACGGTGATCCCGATCGCGATCGTGATCGGGACGATCGGCGGCTACAGCTCCAGCTACGGGAGCGGCGCCCAAACGACGACGATCGCGATCGGCGGCACCGGGCTGCTCTTCATCCCGCCGTTGCTGATGATCCTCTTCCGCCAGAAGTACCCGCGCTGGTGGCTCGACTGGAACCGCGAACTGCTGCGCTTCGCCAACCGGGTCGGGGTCTACTTCGCGCTGATGGACGACCGCTATCCGTCGACCGACGAGCAGCAATCGGTCAACCTCGACTTCGCCTACCCCGACGCCAAAGAGGATCTGAACCGGTGGCTGCCGCTGGTCAAGTGGCTGCTGGCGATCCCCCACTACATCGTCCTCGCCTTCCTCTGGATCGGCGCGGTCTTCGCGGTGATCGCGGCCTGGTTCGCAATCCTCTTCACCGGCCGCTATCCACGCGGGATCTTCGACTACGTCGAGGGCGTGATCCGCTGGCACAACCGGGTCGTCGCCTACGCCTACATCCTGGTCACCGACCGCTACCCGCCGTTCCAGCTGCGCCCGTAGCCGGCGGCCTCGCCCGCCGGGACCCGCCGGCCCGAGCCCGGGCCGGCGGCGGCGCTCAGCCTTCCTCGGCGAGCGCCCGGCGCAGGGCCTCGTCGAAGGGCTCAGGCTCGATCCCGAAGGGGGCGGCGCCGCTCGGGTCGGTGACCACGGTCGGCGTCTTCAGCCCCTCGACCAGCGGCCGCGCGACCTTGGTGTCGACCGGGGTGACGAGGCCGAGCCAGAGCGCCGAGAGCCACGGGGTGATCAGCGGCACCGGCAGCTTGCGCGGCGGTGACTTGCCGAGCGCCAGCGCCATGCGGTCGAGCATGTCGGCGTAGCTGAGCACGTCGGGCCCGCCGATCTGCACCTCGCGGCCGCTCGACTCGGGGACCGCGGGCGCCCGCCGCAGGTACTCCACGGTGGCGTCGATCCCGATCGGCTGGGTCGGCGTGCGCAGCCAGCTCGGCGTCACCATCACCGGCAGCCGGCCGGCCAGGTAGCGCAGCGTGCGGTAGGACTCGCTGCCCGCGCCGACCACCATCGCGGCCCGGAAGTAGGTGAGCGGCGGACCCTCCGCGGCGAGGATCCGGGCGGTCTCGTGGCGGCTGCGCAGGTGGCGCGACTCGGCCCGCTCGCCGAGGCCGCCGAGGTAGACGACCCGGCCGACGCCCTCGCTCCGCGCCATCCGCGCGAAGTTGGCCGCCGCCTCGCGCTCGCGGGCGTCGAAGCCACCGCCCGCCGCCATCGAGTGCACCAGGTAGTAGGCGACGTCGATGCCCTCCCCCACGCCGCGCAGCGAGGCCGCGTCGCCCACGTCGCCGACCCGCAGCTCGGCGCCGAGGGCTCGCAGCCGGGCGGCGCGCGAGGGGTCGCGGACGAGGCACCGCAGCGCCGCCGCCTCGGCGCCCTCCGCCCCGCCGGCGCCCGCGCCGGCGAGTGCCTCCGCCAGCTTGCCGCCGACGAAACCCGTCGCTCCTGCGATCAGCGTGGTCTGCGGGATCGTCCAACCGTAGCCGACCGCCGGGCGCCGCCTGCAAGACTGCGCGCCGTGCGCGAACACGTGCTGCGGCGCAGCCAGGTCGTCCCGGCGACCCCCGAGCAGGCCTTCGACTTCTACGCCGACGCGCTCAACCTCGAGCCGATGACGCCGCCCTGGCTGCACTTCCAGGTGACCACGCCGCAGCCGATCGAGATGGGCGCCGGGACGCTGCTCGACTACCGCCTGCGCCTGCACGGGGCGCCGATCCGCTGGCGCACCCGAATCGAGACCTGGGAGCGGCCGCGGCGCTTCACCGACACCCAGGTCCGCGGGCCGTACGCGCTCTGGGAGCACACGCACGACTTCCTCGCCGCCGGGGAAGGCTGCGAGATGCGCGACACGGTCCGCTACGCGATCGGCTTCGGCCCACTCGGCGAGCTCGCCCACCGGCTCTTCGTGCGCCGCGACCTGGAGCGGATCTTCGACTTCCGCCGCGAGGCCTTCGCCGCCCACTTCGCGCCTTGACGTCGCCACCCACGCCGACCGGGCCCTCCGGGCCGACCGGGCGCACCTTCCTGCTCGCCCAGCTCAGCGATCCCCACCTGGGCGAGCCGGCGCGGGAAGGCGTCGGGCCCGAGCAGTGCCTGCGGGCCGCCGTCGCCGCGCTCGGGCGGCTGCCGAACCGGCCCGACGCGGTGCTCGTCTCCGGCGACCTCGCCGAGCACGCCTCGGCGAGCGAGTACCGGCTCGCCGCGGAGCTGATCGGCCGGCTCGGGGTCCCGTTCCACGTCCTGCCCGGCAACCACGACGACCGCGCCGCGATGCGCGCCGCGTTCGCGATCCCCGGGGAGCCCGACGCGCCGCTCGACTACGCCGCCGACCTCGGGCCGCTGCGCCTCATCGTCGTCGACTCGACGATCCCCGGCGAGGACCGCGGCGGCTTCGACCGCGAGCAGCTGGAGCGACTCGACGCGGAGCTCGCCGCCGCCCCGTCGCGGCCCGCGATCGTCGCCACCCACCACCCGCCGCTCGCCACCGGGATGGCCGACTGGGACGGGGTCAACCTGCCGGCGGCGGAGCGGCTCGCGCTGGCCGCGGTCCTCGCCCGCCACCGCCAGGTCAAGGCGATCGTCGGCGGTCACCTGCACCGCGTCGCCGCCTCCGCCCTGGCGGGCCGCCCGGTGCTGGCGGCGCCGAGCACCTTCCTGCAGGCCCGCCCCGACTTCCGCGCCGAAGCCGTCGCCCTGTACGCCGGCGCGCCGGGCTTCGTCCTCCACGTCCTGCGCGACGGGGAGCTCTCATCCCAGGTCGAGGTCCTCGCCTCGCCGCCGCGCGACTGACCGCGCCGCCGCCGCCCCGCCTTCGCCTGAGCGCTCCAACCGGTTCCCGCATGACGAGATCAAGTCTCGGGCAGGTGGGCCGATAAGTATGAGGCCCATGAACAAGCTCGCTCCGTCCCGGCGGCCGGCCCTGCGCGTCGCCGGCCTGCTCCTCGTCGTCGGCTTTGTGGGCTATCTCCTCCACGCTGCGACGGGCCTCGGCGGCGCGACCCTCTTCGACACCTGGATCTACGGCGCGGTGATGGCGGGCGCGGCGATCTCCTGCCTCCTGCGCGCCTTCCTGGTGCGACGCGAGCGGGCGGCGTGGACGCTGATCGGGGCGGGCCTGCTGATCTGGGTCGCCGGCGAAGGCTATTACGAGGTCGCACTGGCGGCGCAAGGCTCGGTGCCGATCCCCTCACCCGCCGACGCCGCCTACCTGCTCTTCTACCCGCTCACCTACGCGGGCCTGATCGTGCTGCTGCGCGACCGGATCGGGAACTTTCCCTTCACCCGCTGGCTCGACGGCCTGATCGCCGGCCTGGCGGTGGCGGCGCTGACCGCGGCTCTGGCGCTGGGGCCGATCGCCGACGCCTCGACCACCGGCTCCACCCTGGAAGTCGCCACCAATCTCGCCTACCCGATCGCCGACCTCGTCCTGCTGACGTTGATCATCACCGCCGCCGCGTTCACCGGTTGGCGCCCGGGCGCAACCTGGTCGCTGCTGGGGGCGGGGCTCCTCGTCATCGCGATCTCGGACGTCGCGTTCCTGTTCGAATCGGCGCAGGGCAGCTACGTCGAAGGCGGCCTCCTCGACGCCGCGTGGCTGCTCGGCGCCTTGCTCCTGGCGGCCGCCGCCTGGGTCCCGGTCGGGGCGCGACGAGCGGTCCGGCCGACCGGCATCCGTGTCTCAATGGTGCCGTTGGCCGCGGCGCTCCTGGCGATCGGCGTGCTGGCCGCCGAACGAACCGATCGACCCCCGGGTACCGCCGAAGTCCTCGCCCTGGCAACGCTGCTGCTGGTGATCGCCCGGCTCGGGCTCTCCCTGCGGCGGGCGAGCGAGAGCCTCGCGACGTCCGAGCGCATCGCCCGCACCGACGAGTTGACCGGCCTCCCCAACCGACGCGCCCTGATGGACGACCTGGCCGCCGCCGTGGCGCGCCCCCTCGGCGGCGGCAGGACGCGCCTCCTGGCGATGTTCGACCTGGACGGCTTCAAGCTCTACAACGACAGCTTCGGCCATCCCACCGGCGACGCGCTGCTGGCAAGGCTGGGCAGGCGACTCAGTCGCTTCGCGGCGCGCTACGGCGATGCCTACCGGCTCGGCGGCGACGAGTTCTGCCTGCTCTGCGAGTGCAGCGCCGGGGAGGTCGACGCGATCATCGACGGTGCGGCCGCGACGCTGCGCGAGGAAGGCGAGGGCTTCGTGATCTCCGCCTCGCAGGGCAGCGTCCTCCTGCCGAGCGAGGCGAGCACGGCGCGGGCCGCGATGCAGGTGGCCGACCGGCGGATGTACGCGGACAAGGCCGGCGAGCGGGTCTCGGCAGGCTCGCAGTCGCGCGACGTCCTGCTGGCGGCGTTGCGCGAACGCCAACCGCGCCTCGCCGAGCAGGCGGTGGACGTCGCCGGCCTGGCCCTCGCGGTCGCCGATCAGCTCGAGATGTCGGCCGAGGAGCGCGACGAGACATACCGCGCCGCCCAGCTGCACGAGGTCGGCAAGATGGCGATCCCCGACGCGATCCTCAACAAACCCGGCCCGCTGGACGCCTCCGAGTGGGAGTTCGTCCAGCGCCACCCGTTGATCGGCGAGCGGATCATCGCCTCGGCGGCGGCGCTTGTGCCGGTGGCCCGCCTGGTGCGCTCGGTCGGTGAGCGCTGGGACGGGAGCGGCTACCCGGACGGGTTGCGAGGTCCCCAGATCCCACTCGGCTCGCGCGTGGTCACCGTCTGCGGCGCCTACGCGGCGATGATCTGCGAGTGCCCCCACAGCGTCGCGATGCGGCCGGCGCGGGCGTTGGAAGAGCTGCGGGGCGGCGCCGGCACCCAGTTCGACCCGGCCGTGGTCGAGGCGTTCGAGACGGTGGCCGAGCAGCGCGGCCTGGCGGCGACGACCTGAGGGCGCGGCCTACGCGAGCTGCGTCGGCGTCGCTTTGCGCGCCTCGGTGGGCGTGCCGTCGACCTTCTTCACCACGTTGCTGGTGACGTGCGGGAAGACGTAGCGGCGGTAGGTCTCACCTTCGTCGAGCGAGATTTCCATCTCCATCAGCACGGTCTGGTTGTAGAGGAGGTAGTTGAACGGGCCGGGGCTCTTCTCGTCTCCCTCCGTGGTGACCAGCCAGTAGTCGGCCCAGTACTCGGTGACCTTGGACTTGCGTTCCTCGAAGGGGATGTTGGTGACGACGCCGTCGCCGCCGAAGACGGGTCGCGTGGTGACCCGCCAATGCATGTGGGCCGTCGGGTCGAGCTTCTCCACCGCCAGCTGCAGCGGGTAGTTGGGGTTGCGCGTCCAGGCGGGGTTCGGATTCTCGTAGTCAGCTGTTTTGTCGAGTTTCGCCCGGTAGGGATCGAAGTAGTCCTCGGTCGCGATGCCGATCGTTTTCGGATAGATGGGGGATTCCGGCGGATCGACCGGTTGCGGATACGGGACGAACTGATCGGGAATCACCGGGGCGCCGGGAAAGACGGTCTTCGGCTCGTTCGCGCGCGGGACGACTTCGTCCTCGAATTTGTCGCGGTCGTGGAGATCGACGTTCCCCAGCGCGAGCACCGAGTTGCCGTGCGGGACGGCAATCTGCTTGGCGATCGTCAGCGCCGGGGGCTGGCGTAGCCGCTGGCCTTTGTCCGCTTTCGCCGGCGGGTTGTAGGGGCCGATGTTCTGGTGGGCGCTGCCGAGGTGCAGCCAGGCGCCGTTCTCGACGTGGACGATCTTGCCTTTTTCAGGTTCTTCCGCGAAGCGGACCTGCTGCTCGTAGAAGAGCGCGTGGGCGACCTGCGTGTAGGTGCCGCCCCGGTTCGGTGCGCCGGCGACGACGGCCAGCGCCTGCGGGTCCCGCTGACTCACGGGATCCCTTTTCTCCGCGCTGCCATTGAACCGCAGGACCTCCGTGAAGGAGAAGTTCTTGAGGATGAAGCCGCCGTATCTCGGGCTGCCTTTCTGACGCGGGCGGCCCGGCTGCCCGGTGACCTGCGGCAATGGCATCACGTTGAACGACAGCGGCCTTTTCCCGTCGTTGATCTTCGGATCTTTCGGATCGTTCTCCCACGTCCCGATCAACTGCCGCTGAAACTCGGCGAGCTCCTGCGCCTTTGCCCCGTATGGCATGAACTCTCTCCCCCGTCTGCCCGTCGTCCCAGCTCCCCCGTAGAGCTTTTCCGAGCGGTACGTTGAATCTTTCTTTAGGAACTTATCGGGTTCTCCCGGTCCTGGTTGGGGGCGGCCAGATGTGAGACGGCGACGGCCCGGCAGGCGGCGGCCCCCGTCCGAGACGGCACGCCCGTCCCACCCTCCACTTCGGCAGGTAGGAGGGCGGGACGGGCGCGCCGGGCGGGCGGCCGCCCGCCCGGCGTTCGCAGATCTCCGCGCATACCGCGGATTACTGCGAACTCATCGGGAGGCGCTCCGGTGCGTTCGCACTTTGCCGCGCTATGCGCGGAGAAGTGCGAACTCGTCGGGAGGCGGACCGCTGAAGGCTTTTGGTCGTCGGGGGACCAAAAGGCTTCAGTCGAGGGAGGTGGCGCTCATCGCCATTCCAGGACGGAATAGATGGGTTCCCGATCCGACTGGTTCGGCGGGCGGCGCCGGCGCATCCTCGGTGCGTGGCCGCCACCTCGACCATCGACCGGACGCACTCCCCCGCCGCACCGCCCCGCCGCGAGGGCCGTGACGGGGCCGGCGTGCCGGGGCGGGCGGCGCGGGCCCTCGCCACCGGGCGCCGCCGGCTGCCCGGCTTCCTCGTCAGCCTCCTGGTCGCCGCGGTGGCCACCGCGGTCGCGGCGCGGACGCCGTTCGGCTCGGCGCCGGTCTTCGCGATCGTCTTCGGCGTCGTCGTCGGCTCGACGCTCGGCCCGCGCCCCATCCTGCGGCCGGGGATCAGCGCCTCGAGCTCGCTGCTGCTGCGCGGCGCGGTCGTCGTCCTCGGCGCCGAGCTGCCGCTGGTGACGGTCCTCACCCAGGGGATCCGCTCGCTGCCGGTGATCGTCGTCACCCTCGGCGGCTGCCTTCTCGTCGCCGCGACCCTGGGCCGGCGGCTGGGGGTGGCGAACCCTCTGCGCACGCTGATCGGCGTCGGCACCGGCATCTGCGGCGCCTCGGCGATCGCCGCGGTGACGCCCGCGATCGAGGCCGACGAGCTCGACGTCGGCTACGCGGTGGCGACGATCTTCCTCTTCAACGTCCTCGCCGTCCTCACCTTCCCGCCGCTCGGCCACGCCCTCGGCATGAGCCAGCACGCCTTCGGCGTCTTCTCCGGCACCGCGATCAACGACCTCTCCTCGGTGGTCGCCGCCGGTGACGTCTTCGGCGAATCGGCGCTGCAGACCGGCGTCGTGGTGAAGCTCACCCGCACCCTGATGATCGTCCCGATCGTCGCGGTGCTGGCGGCGCGCCACCAGCGCGCCCTCGGCACCGAGGTCGAGGGCGGCCGCGACATCTCCCGCGCGCTCGCCAACGTCCCGCGCTTCCTGCTCGGCTTCCTCGCCCTGGCGGCGATCGCCTCGACCGGCCTCATCCCGTCCGGCTGGACGCCGACGATCGGCCAGGTCGCGACCGCGATGATCACCGTCGCCCTGGCCGCGGTCGGCCTGTCGATCGACGTCGCCGAGCTGCGCCGCACCGGCCACCGCCCGATCGTCCTCGGCGCCTCCCTCTGGGTGACCGTCTCGGTCCTCAGCCTGACGATGCAGCTCATCGGCCTGGCGGGGTAGCGCGCGGCGCCGCCCGCCGCTTGCTGAGTTGGGTACGCCAGGGCGACCTCAAGTCAGCAAGCGACCGGCGCCGGTCGCCGGCGGGACATTTCCTAGGATGACCCCACCATCCGGGTGCGACTGGTCCTGATCTGTTTCCTGGTCGCGGGCTTCGCCGTGACCGCCGCGGGCTCCGCCGCCGCCGCCCCTGCGACGAGCGAAGGGGAGAGCTTCGTGCCTGGCCAGGTGGTGGTCCGCTTCGCGCCGGGCAGCGAGCGCTCGCAGCGGCACGCCTCGCTGGCGGCGGTCCACACCCAGGCGACCGACAACGTCGAAGGGGTGGCCGGCGCGCGGGTCCTCGACCTGCCCGAAGGCGAGTCCGTGGCAACCGCGGTCGAACTCCTGGAGCGCCGCGAAGGCGTGCTCTGGGCCGAACCCAACTACGTGCTCCACACCACGGCGCTGCCCAACGACCCGCTGCTCGGCCGGCAGTGGGGGCTCCGCAACACCGGCCAGAACACCCAGCCGGTCGAATTCGGGTCACCGGTCTTCGGCGTGCCCGGGATCGACGTCAACGTCGCCGCTGCCTGGGACCGCACCACCACCGGCGGCGGCCCGGTCGCCGTCGTCGACTCCGGCATCGACCCCACCCAGCCCGACCTCGGCGCCAACCTCGACCGCGCGCAGAGCCGCAACTTCGTCCCGACACCGAGCCTGGAACCGAACCCGCCGGTCGACCCGCAGGCATGGGGCGACGTCCACGGCCACGGCACCCACGTCGCCGGGATCATCGGCGCGGCCGGCGACAACGGCCTCGGCGTCGCCGGCGTCGACTGGCACGCCGAAGTCGCGTCGGTGCGGGTCTGCGACCCGAGCGGCGAATGCACCTCCGCCGACGTCGCCGCGGGGCTCGCCTACGCGGGCGAAGCGGGCTTCCCGGTCGCCAACGTCAGCCTCGGCAGCGACGCGACCACGCCCGGCGACGAGATCCGGCTGCTGCGCGAAGCGATCGCCGCCCACCCGAACACGCTCTACGTCGTCGCGGCCGGCAACGGCGACGAATTCGGCCACGGCTTCGACGTCGACCTGCGCCCCGAATACCCCTGCGCGTTCAACCTCGCCAACATCGTCTGCGTCGCCGCGATCGGGCCGAGCGGTGAACTGACCGGTTTCTCCAACTGGGGCCGGGAATCCGTCGACCTCGGCGCGCCCGGCGAAAACATCGAGAGCACCTTCGTCAACCGGCTCGAACCGCTCTTCGACGACTTCGGCGAAGGGATCGAAGGCTGGGCGCAGGCGCCCTACCCGTGGGAAGTGGGCGAAGTCGAAGAAGAGCCGACGCTCGCCTTCCACGGCCTCGACGCCGGGACGCCGACGCCCGTGCCGGAGGCATCGGCGACCCTGCGAACCGGGCTCGACCTGACCGGCGGCCAGAGCTGCTGGGCGAAAGTTGCCCTCTCGCTCGACCTGCACGGAAACCAGACCCTGGCGATCGAAGCGGCCGACGGCGGCGGGCCGGCCAGCCCGCTGCCGCCGACGATCTACGACGCCTCCACCCTGCCCGCCGGCGAGGAGGTCGACGTACCGGCCTACCTCAACGGCTTCGACGGCGACGGGGAAGTGACGCTCTCCTTCGTCTACCGCGCGAACGGAACCGAAACGCCGCTCCCCTCCATCGACGTGGGCTCGGTCGACGTCCGCTGCATCGGCGCCTCCCGACCGCTGGGCGCCTACCGGGCGCTGTCGGGCACCTCGATGGCGACCCCCTTCGTGGCCGGCATCGCCTCGCTCGGCCGCTCGCTCGACCCGGAAGCCACCACCGCGCAGCTGCGCCAGGCGCTGCTCGACTCGGCCACCCCGACCCCCTCCCTGGCCGGCAAGACGGTGAGCGGTGGGCGGGTCAGCGCCGCCGGCGTGCTGGAAGCGCTGGCGCCGCAGGCGCCCACTCCGGGTCCTCCGCCGCCGCCCGCCCAGACGCCCGCCGCCGCCCCGCCTGCGCCGGCGCCGCCGGCGAAGCTCGGCGGCCTGCGCGTCCGGCCGCGCCGCCTGCGCCTCGCGCCCGGCCGGGCGCGGTGGGTTCGGGTACGGGTGCGCAACCTCGGCGACAGCCCGGCGCGGCGGGTGCGGATCTGCCTGCGCGCCCCCAGGACGTGGGTCCTCGGTAGCCGCTGCGCCGGTCCGCGCAGGCTCGCCGCGCGGAGCGGCACCGAAGCCTTGTTCCGGGTGCGGCTGCGGCGGCGCGCGAGGCCCGGCCGCGCCTACCGCCTGCGCGTCAGCGTCCACTCACCGGGCCTGCGGCAGCGGCGCGCGGCGGTCTCGCTGCGGGCGCTCGCACCGCGTCGCCACGTCATCCGCAGGCACCACCGCCGGTGAACGCCGGCCGCCCCGGCCCGCGGGCCCGCCGCCCGGTGGACGCCCGACCCGGGCAGCGGGTCGCCCCCCGGCCGAGTAGGTTCGCTCAGCCCTCGCCGCGCCCTGAGCCCAGCACCCGGGCGGCGAGCAGCTCGACGTAGCGATCCTCGTCGGGGAAGGGGAAGCCGGGCATCGCCGAGGCGGCGGCGGCGCGGCCGTGGAGCGCCATCCAGAGCATCACCCCGTCGTCGAAGGCGTCGGCCTCCGGCACCCCGCAGCGACGGACGACGTCGACCAGGATCTCGAAGACGTCCATGCCGATCTTCTCGCCGCCCTCGTCGGACTCGGCGCTCGCGATGCGGCGGTGGAAGAGCACCGCGTAGTGGCCGGGACGCTCGCGGGCGAAGCCCAGGTAGGCGTGGCCGAGGGCGAGGAGCTGGTCGCGGGGCGACTCGCCCGCGTCCGCCGCGGCGGCGCGCATCGCCGCCCCGAGCTCGGCGAAGCACGCTTCGCTGACCGCGCGGAAGAGCCGCTCGCGGCTCGCGAAGTGCAGGTACAGGGCGGTCGGGCTGACCCCCGCCCGGGCGGTCACCGCGCGCACCGAGACGTCCTCGGGGTTCTCGCTCTCCGCCAGCAGCTCGGTTGCCGCCTCGAGCAGCGCGGCCCGCAGCCGCTCGCCCTCGCCGCGGGGATTTCGTCCCCGGATCTTCAGATCTTTGTTGACAGCGTTCATTTACGGTGTAAACCTACTTGCTCGAACGGTCGCCGACAAGCCGAGAGGAGCCCCTTCGATGTCCCAGCGCCTGGCAAGCATCGCAACCGCCCACCCGCGGCGCCTCGGTCTCGTCGCCCTGCTGACCTTCCTCGTCGTCGCGGTGATCGGCAGCGGCGCGCCGGGAAGCTTCGACGTCTCGCGCGCCTTCGTCGACCCGGGCTCCGGCTCGAACGCGGCCCGCGACCAGATCGAAGCGGCGAGCGGACAGAGCGCCGAACCGGCGGTGATCGCGCTGGTCGACGGCGCGCCGGGCTCGGCCCGGGTCGACGCGGTGGCGAGGCGCCTGGAAGCCGACCCGGGGGTCGCCCAGGTCACCCGCCCCGCGCCCGGCTCGCCGCTCGTCTCCGCAAGCGGCCGGCGCAGCATGGTCGCGGCGACGATCCGCGCCGCGGCGTCGGAGAAGACGGTCGCCGAACGCCTCCTCGACCGCTTCGCCGGCCGGCCGGGGGTCGAACTGGGCGGCAACGCGATCGGCGCCGCCCAGGTCTCCGAACAGGCGACCAGCGACCTGGCGACCGCCGAGCTGATCGCCTTCCCGCTGCTCGCCCTGCTCACCTTCCTCTTCTTCCGCGGCGTCGCGGCGCTGCTGCCGCTGGCGGTCGGGGCGACCACCGTGCTCGGCGCCTTCGCGGCGCTGCGCGCGGTGAACGAGGCGCTCGCGATCTCGCCCTTCGCGCTCAACCTGGTGATCGGCATGGGGCTCGGCCTGGCGGTCGACTACAGCCTGCTCTCGGTGTCGCGCTTCCGCGAGGAGATGGGCCGCGGCGCCGATCCGTCCGCGGCGCTGGTCGCGACCCTCCGCAACGCCGGTCACACCGTCGCCTTCAGCGCCGTCACCGTGGCCGCGGCGCTCGCCTGCCTCTGCGTCTTCCCGCAGCGGTTCCTGATCTCGATGGGGGTCGGCGGCATCGTCACCGCGCTGGTCGCCGCGGCGGCGACCTTCCTGGTCCTGCCGCCGCTGCTGATCCTGATGGCGCCGCGGCTCGGCAAGGTGACGCCGAAGCCAGCTGGCCAGGGGCGCTGGTACCGCCTGGCGCAATGGGTGATGCGCCGCCCCGCGCTGGTCGCGGTCGGGGCGGCGACGCTGATGTGCGTGCTCGCCGCGCCGACCCTGGGCCTGAACTGGACCGGCGTCGACGCGACCTCGCTGCCGAGCGGCCAGAGCGCGCGGACGGTCTTCGAAACCCAGCAGCGCGAATTCCCCGGCGCGGACGCGAGCCCGGTCTTCGTCGCGGTCGACGCGTCGCGCGGCGAGCGGGCGCGGGTCGCGGGCTACGCCCGGGCGCTCGGCGAAGTCGATGGCGCCGAAGGCGCCAGCGCGCCCGCCTGGCTCGGCGACGGCGTGTGGCGGGTGGAGGTCGCCGTCCCGGGGGCGCCGAGCTCCGATGGCACCCAGGCCGTGATCGGCTCCCTGCGCGAGGTGAGCGCCCCCTTCGGAGCCCTGGTCGGCGGCACCGCGGCCGAACTGAAGGACTCGCGGGCGGCGGTGACCGGATCGGTCGGCCTCGCCCTCGCCCTGCTCGTGCTCCTCACCTGCAGCGCGCTCTGGCTGATGACCGGCTCGGTGGTGCTGCCGGTGAAGGCGCTGTTGATGAACTTCCTCACCCTGGCGGCGGCGACCGGGATCGTCGTCTTCGTCTTCCAGGAAGGCAACCTGGTCGGGCTCTTCGGCGCCTCGGCCCAAGGCGGCATCGAGCAGACCGACTACCTGGTGATGGCGGCGATCGTCTTCGGCCTCTCCACCGACTACGGCGTCTTCCTGCTCACCCGGATCAAGGAATACCGCGACCGCGGCGCCGACGACGAGGAGGCGATCTCCCGCGGCCTCGAGCGCACCGGCGCCGTGGTCAGCGCCGCCGCCGTGCTGCTGGCGATCGCCCTCGGCGCCTTCGTCACCTCCGGCATGGTGTTCCTCAAAGAGCTCGGTCTCGGCGCCGCGATGGCGGTCCTGCTCGACGCCTTCGTCGTCCGCGCCCTCCTCGTCCCGTCGCTGATGAAGCTCCTGGGCGGCGCCAACTGGTGGTCGCCGCGGCCGCTGCGCCGGCTGCACGAGCGCCTGGTGCCGCCGCCGGGTGCGACGCGGCCGGGCTCGACCGCGCCGGGGCCGGGCTCGAGCCCGGCCTGAGGGACCCGGCGCAAGGGTCGGCGGGTCAGCCGACGTTCAGGTCCGCGGCCGGTCGCGCGACGCTTGCTGAGTTGGGTACGCCATGACGACCACAACTCAGCAACCGCGCGATCGTGCGGCCGGCGGGGCCGCGCTCGTCGACCCTCAGCCCGGCGCCGCCTGCGGCTCGCCTTCGCCATCAGGGCGCCGACGATGACGGGGCGCGCCGCGCGGGTCAGACGGAGACGGTGACCGGGAAGGTCGCCATCCAGATCGCCGTGCCGATGAAGAACAGGTAGCCGAGGCCGAGGATCATGACCCGCTGCCGCGGCACCGCGAGCTTGGTGCTGATCCCGGCGAAGAACAGGGACGCGGCGAAGAGGACGACCGCGAGCACGTAGTTGTCGGAGCGCTGATTGGACTGGCGCGCCTTCGCCGTGTTCGCTTCCGCCTCGGCCAAGAGGTGCTGGGATTCCGTCTGGCTGGCGAGCTTGTACTGGGGCATCGTGAAGGGCGTCGGCGGCGCTTTCGGGTTTTTCAGCGGGTGGGTCTTGACCCAGGCGTCCACCGCCGGCCGGAATTCGGGGCGGAACCGGTGGAAGTAGAAGTCCGCCAGTTTCGTTTCCCGCGCCGCGTAGGCGTTCACCCACTGGGTGAACGTGAGCACGTCGACCTGGGTTTCCTGGCCCGCCTGGGTCTGGGCGCGGGTCGACTCGACCCGGGACGCGTTGGCGTTGCTGAAGTCGATCGTCTGCACGCCGCTCCAGCGCGCCGACTGGTAGGAGCTCCAGGCGGTGGCGACCGCGGCGACCGCGAGCAGCACGGTCGCCAGCAGCTCGAGGTGAGGGTGCAGGCGCTCGACCCCGCCCCGCCTCGCCGGAGCGGGTTCCGGCTGATCCACTCGCGGTTCGGCGGCCGACACCGGCGTAGCCTATCCGCGCGGCGCCGACGTCGCCTCGACGGCGATGGCCGCCGGCACCACCTCGCGCACGGTGGCCAGGATGCTCCTCACGATCAGCTCCTGGGTCTCCTCGCGGGTGCCGCCGCGACCGGTGAGCCAGTCCTCCGTGGCCTGCTCGATGAAGGCGACCTCGGCCCTCATCACGGCCACCGCCACGGCGGGGGGATCGGTCGTCTCGAGGTGGTTGGCGAGCATCCCCCGCGCCACGCGGTCGCGCAGCTCGAAGCGCAGGCGCCCCAGCTCGGGGTCGTCACCGACTGGCCCGCCGCCGATGAACGTGCGGAACGTGGGCGGGGTCGTCGCGGCGAAGTCGAGCCACGCCGCGGTGTTGGTCGCGACCATCTCCTCGACGCTGCCCTTGAACTCGGCGCGACCGACCGGGGGCGTCCGCTCGACCAGGAACCGCAGCACGGCGGCGAAGAGGCCCGCCTTGTCGCCGAAGTAGTGGTTGACGAGGGTCCGGCTGACGCCGACGTCGGCGGCGATCGCGTCGAGGTGGACGTCCTCGTAGGACTGACGGCCGAAGGCGCGGACAGCCGCCCGCAAGATCTCGCCCTGGCGCTCCTCCGGGCTCAGGCGTCGGCGCATCTCACTTGACCTCAAGGGGTGATGGTAGGTTACTGACGCGCGTCAGCAGCGCGTGGAAAATGGCTTCTGAGGGCGGTTTTCCCTGCCCTCTCGCCGCGAATGGCAGCGACGAAAGGGTGGAGATGACGGACACGGAGACCGGCAAAGAGGGGCTCACGCGCAAAGAGCTGATCGCCTCGGGGGCGGGCGCCGCGGCGGCGGCGCTGTTGGCGCAGGGCGCGGGGCCGGGGGTCGAGCGGGCGCTCGGCGCATCCGGAGGCGGCGGCAGGAACGTCAAGGGGATGAACATCATCCTCTTCATCAGCGACCAGGAGCGGGCGATCCAGCATTTCCCGTCCGACTGGATGCGCAAGAACCTCCCTGGGATGCGCCGGCTGCGCCGCCACGGGGTGAGCTTCGAACGGGCCTTTACCAGTGCCTGCATGTGCTCACCGTCGCGCGCCTCGATGATGACCGGCTACTTCCCCGCCCAGCACGGGGTCAAGTACACGCTCGAGGAGAGCATGACGAAAGCGCGGAACCCGCAGGTGGAAATGCCCCTGCCGTCGGAGCTGCCGAACCTGGCGACGGTGATGAAAGCCGCCGGCTACACCACCATCTACAAGGGCAAGTGGCACCTCTCCAAGCCGGCCCCGGGCGAAGAAGCGACGCAGGAGATCGTCTCCAAGTACGGCTTCGACCGCTGGGACCCGCCGGACGCCGGCGCCAACCAGGACATCGACCAGGCCGGCGGCGGCACCCCGGACAACGACGGGCGCTTCATGGACTCGACCGGCGCAGGCGCCAACGAAGGGGCGCTCGACTACCTCAACAGCAAGGCCGCCAAGCACCAGCCGTTCTTCATGGTGATCTCGCTGGTCAACCCGCACGACGTGCTCTTCTACCCGAAAGTCTGGGAAGAAGCCGGCTACGACGAATCGGCGCTGGAAGGCGAAATGCACCCCCCGGCGACGGTCGACGAAGACCTCTCGACCAAGCCCTCGGTGCAGAAGGAATTCGTGACCCTGATGGACACCCTCGGCGGCCGGCTCAACACGCGCGAGAAGCAGCGCAAGTACCTCAATTTCTACGGCAACCTGATGAAGCAGTCGGATAAGTACCTGGTCGACGTGCTCGACTCGCTGGAAGCGAACGGGATGATGGACGACACGCTGATCGTCCGCACTTCCGACCACGGCGAGATGGGACTGGCCCACGGCGGCATGCGGCAGAAGAACTTCAACTTCTACGAGGAGACGCTGCGGGTGCCGATGGTCTGGTCGAACCCGAAGCTCTTTCCGAAGGCGAAGACCTCCGACTCGCCGGTCTCCCACGTCGACCTGCTGCCGACCCTGGCCAGCCTGGTCGGGGCGCCGAAGTCGGTGCGCCGGGACTGGCAGGGCGTCGACTACTCGAAGCTGGTGCTGGGGGCGGGACGCGGGCGGCCCACCCAGGACTACGTCGTCTTCACCTATGACGACTACCAGTCCGGCCAGCCCTTCCCGCCCTACCCGAAACCGCCGAACCACGTGGTCAGCATCCGCGAGGAACGCTGGAAGCTCGCCAAGTACTACGACGCCAAACCGCGCCGCCGCAAGCGGCGCGAGCGCCCCCAGTGGGAGATGTACGACCTCAAGCGGGACCCGCTGGAGAAGCAGAACCTGGCCGACGAGGGGTACGACCGCACGCCGCTGCAGGAGCGCGAATACCGACGGCTGCGGCGCAAGCTCGCCCGGGTGCAGAAGACCCGGCTGCGGCCGCTGAGCTGAAGATCGCCGGGCCGGGCCGGGCGTGGTCGCCCGGCCCGGCTGCGGCGCTTCGCCCTAGAGGTCGGAGACCTTTTCCGCGATCATCGCGACGTAGTAGAGCGGCTCGCCTTTGGAGTTGAGGCGGTGGCGGTAGCGGTGTTCGCGCCGCACGTCGAGCGCGCCGTCGTCCCTCGCCGCGTCGATCAGCCGGGAGAAGCCCGACGAGTCGGTGCCGGAGACCATGTCCTCCTTGAGGGAGAAGCCGATCAGGCCTTCGGGCTCGATCAGGTTGTAGGCGTTGGCGAAGGCGTCCGGCGGGATGTCGCCGAAGCCGAGCGCGGCAACCGAGGTGAGGCAGTTGAGGCGCCGCGACTCGAGCTCCTCCTGGGCGTCCGCGGGGATCTCGGTCAGGTCCATCACGTAGTACTCGTCGTAGATGCCCGGACGGTCGCGCTCGGTCGCGCCCGCGGCCTCCTCGATGATGTCGACGCCGACGATCTCGTCGACCTCGAGCTCCTGAAGCTTCTCCCCGACCATGCCGTTGCCGGCACCGACGTCGAGCACGCGGAGCTCCTGCGGCTCGCGACCTTCGCTGTCCAACTGCTCTTCGAGGAGGTTGCAGACGGTCCGCGGCGAGTCGCACTTCAGCATGTCGTAGAACAGCCGCTCGTAGGCGCCCGGCACCGCGAAGGTCTCGGCGTAGTCGTGGAATCGGAGGCGGCGTGACTCGCCGTCAACCTTCAGTTCGTACCATTCTTCGTCCTGAGCCAGATCGGCGGTTCGCTCAGGAAGCGCGATCTCCACTTCCTGGATAGCAGGGTCGGCATCGATCGGATTCATCGCGTCCTTTCTCGGTGGTTTGTCCCGCGCGGAACGGGCTCAGAGTGGCCCCGAACTCCGGCTGGCGTTTGCCTCCGGCCGCACGAGCCGGTGCTGTCCCAGCATCCGGTCGGCACACCCAAGCTATCGAAGCGACCCACGAGATGCCCCCTACCCCGTTGCCCGCGAATCACTCATTCACGGTTTAGAACCGGCCGACCGGGGCAGCAGACCTATGAACCACGCGACCCGAATCTGAATCACGCGACCCAAATCTGCCGGAAGGAGGCCACGATGCTGGCCATAACGAAAGAGGCCGCGGCGGCGGTCGACGGAATCATCACCGCACGCGAGCTCCCCGACGAGGCGGGGGTCCGCCTGACCCTGGAGCCCGGCGCCGAGAACGGCGAGGGGGCAGGTGCCGAGATCCGCCTGAACCTCGCCCCCGGCCCCGAGTCCGGCGACGAGGTGCTCGAAGAGGCGCCCGTCTTCCTCGAACCGGCGGCCGCCTCGGCGCTGGAGGACAAACTGCTCGACGCCGAAGTCTCCGGCGACCAGGTCCGCTTCGCGGTGCGGGAGAAGGCGGACGCCGCGTAGGGGCGGGCCGCGCGCCTCAGGCGGGCGGGAAACGCTCCACCAGCGCCTCGGCCAGGACGGCGATCCGCTCGCCGTCGAGCGGTCCCTTCCGGTTGAGGCGCTTGGCGAGCTTGCGCGGGTAATAGAGGGGGAACTCGTCAACGGTGAGCGTGCGGAACAGCGGGATGCCGCTGCCGCCCGGCTGCCCGTCGGGATTGATGAAGCAGAAGCAGCCAGCGACGGGCACGTCCTGTCCGAGGGTCGCCAGTCCCCCTCGAACCGCGTCCACCTGGCGCCGCAGGCCCTCGACCAGCTTCGTCTGGTCCCGCCCCCGGATCACCAGCTTGGCGTCCCCGAAGAACGGCCGGCGCACCTCGATCTTGCCCTTGTGGCACTTCGCGTCGACGACCAGGACACCGGACCGGGAGACCGCGATGTGGTCGATGTTCGCCCGCCACCCCGGCATACGCCGGTCGTGGAGGACGAGGGTGTCCGGGCAACGCGAGGAGAGGTGGGCGGCGAGCGCCTCCTCCCCGCTCGCCCCGGTCTTCCAGGCCGTCTCGCTCTGTGGCGGCGCCTGAAGCCGCAGCAGCAGCCCACCGATGCACGGGTGCTCCCTGCGCGTCCTCGCTTCGCGTCTCGCCTTGCGCCGCTCGTACTCGCGCCGCGCGCCGGCGCCTGCCGTACCGAAATCTGGATCGCCTGGTTCCTCTGCCATGGCCCGGGTATCGGCCACCGGACCGCGATCCTTGACCGGCCGGGCGCCACCCGGGCGGGCTCGCGTTCAGCCCTTGGCGACCAGCCGCCGCAGCTTCGGTTCCAACCAGGGGGCGAGGGTCCGCGCGTAGCTCGCGGTGAGGTGCTGGTCGTCGCGGTAGACGAGGACGCTGCCGATCACCGCGCGGCAGAGGTCATGGCGGCAGATCTCGTGGGTGAGGCTGAGCAGTGGCGTGCCGGTGCGGTGGGCGGCGCGCAGGTCGAAGTTGCGGGCCTGGTCGTGCGGCTTCGGGAACGCGCAGGCGCGGAAGTCGTGGATGTGTTCGGACACGCAGCTGGGGACGTCCCACGGCGCTTCGGGGGTGTCGCGGATCGCCAGCACCGAAAGGCCCGCGCCGTGCAGTCGCCGCAGCGTCTTTTCGTAGCCGCCCTGCAGCGCGCGGGCGCCGGCGTGGCCGTGCAGCTCCTGCCCGTGCCGACCGAGCGCCGTGTAGCCGGTGAGGCCGCTGACCACGACGGTCCCGTGACCGCCCCGTTCGGTTTCCATCCGCCGCAGCGAGTTGTGCCGCCAAGTGGCGCAGGTGGTGAACTTGCCGCCGCCTGCACGGAAGCTGAGGATCGGCACTTCGGCCGGCGTGCAGTCGCCCTTGGTGAGGACGACGAGGCGCCAGCGGTGGCGCCTGGCGATGATCTGCAGCGCCGGGAACCACTGCAGCGCGTGGGAATCGCCGAACAGGAAGACCGTGTGCTTCCCGCGCGGGTCCCCGTACACGCAATGGTCGGACTTGGTCCCTTCGGTCCCCACCATGCAGCCCTGGTTGAACGGGGCCGGAACGTTGGCGCGGGCGTTCAGGGGGCTCGGGCGGAGCGCCTTCGCGTGGTCCTGCGGACTGGCTTCGAGGTGCAGCGCCTCGGCCCCCTGGGCCCGGGAGACGGGCAGTTCGGCCAGGCTGGGCTGCAGGGCGACGAGGAGGAAGCCGGCGAGCACCGCCGTCCCCATGCAGAACGAGCCGAGCGCCAGCCCGCCGCGAGCCCGCACCAGCGCGTGCCAGTGGCGCAGCGGGTCCTCCACCAGGTGATGGGAGGCCACCGTCGGGACCAGGGAGACGAGGACCACGGCGACCCCGGCGAGCGGTGAGAGGGGGCCGAGGATCACCGCGGCGAAGACCAGCGCGGGCCAGTGCCAGAGGTACCAGGAGTAGGAGATGCGACCGACGTAGCGGACCGGGCGCAGCGAGAGCGCCGCGCTCGGAGCGAGCGACGAGCCGCCGCCGGGGGAGGCCCCGGCGAGGATCAGCGCCGCGGCGCCGAGCGTCGGCACCAGCGCCGCGAGGCCGGGAAACGGCGTCCCGGCGCCGAAGTCGAAGACGGCGAAGACGATCGCCGCGAGCCCCGCCCAGCCGATCGCCGCGGCCGCCGGGCGCGGCATCCGGACCGCGCCGAGCAGCGCCAGGGCGGCGCCCAGCGCCAGCTCCCAGGCGCGGCCGAAGGTGGAGAAGTAGGCGGCCGCGGGCTGGGCGGCGGTCTGCTCGATCCCGATCGCCAACGAGCCGGCGAACACCAGCGCGACGGCCACCGCGGCGAGCGGCCGCTCGCGACCGCCGGCCCGCCGGCCGACCCACAGCACCCCCAGCAGGAGCGCCGGCCACACCAGGTAGAACTGCTCCTCGACCGCCAGTGACCAAAGGTGGAGCACCGGGCTCGGTTCGTTGCCCTGGGCGAAGTAGTCGACCGACTGCGCGGCGAAGTGCCAATTGACGAAGTAGAGCGCCGAGCTGACCACGTCGCCGGAGACTTCGGCGGCCCGCAGCGGCGAGAACAGGCAGAGCGAGAGCACCGACACCGTCGCCAGCACCAGTGCCGAGAGCGGCAGGATCCGCTTGGCGCGGCGGGAGTAGAACCGCGACAGGGAGATCGAGCCGCGCCGCCTCGCCTCGCCGAGCAGCAGCCGGGTGATCAAAAGGCCGGAGATGACGAAGAAGACGTCGACCCCGACGTAACCGCCCGCCAGGGCGCCGATCCCGGCGTGGCAGGCGAGGACGGCGACGATCGCCACGGCCCGCAGTCCCTCGACGTCGGTGCGGAAGCCCTGCTTCGGTGCCTCCTCGGAGGCTCGGGGGGCTGCTGGGCGGGCGCGATCCATCTCCCTCAGGATCGCCTGCCGGCGGCCACTCCAACCAAATCACCGCCTCCACCCTCATCGAATCCTCACGGGGCCCCGTTGACCGCGCCGCGGGGCTTGCGATACTCGATCGCCGTGCCGGGAGCCTTGGCGGTCATCGAGACGGAGGAGCTGACCAAGCGCTACGGCTCCCACCGTGGCATCGACGGCGTCAGCTTCCGGGTCGAGCGGGCCGAGGTGTTCGGCTTCCTCGGCCCCAACGGGGCGGGCAAGACGACGACGATCCGGACGCTGCTCGACCTGATCCGCCCGAGCGCCGGCTCGGCGCGGCTCTTCGGCCTCGACCACCGTCGCGACAGCCTCGCGATCCGCGCCCGGCTCGGCAACCTGCCCGGGGAGTTCGACTTCGGCCGGGGGACCGGGCGCGAAGCGATCGCGCTGCTGGCGCGGGTGCGGGGGGTCGCCGGCCTCGGCCGCGCCGAGACCCTCGCCGAGCGCTTCCAGGCCGACCTCGACCGCCGGCTGTCGGAGCTCTCCCGCGGCAACCGCCAGAAGATCGGGCTGATCCTCGCCACCTTCCACGAGCCGGAGCTGCTGATCCTCGACGAGCCGACCGGCGGCCTCGACCCGCTGATGCAGGAGGAGTTCCTGGCGCTGGTCCGCGAGGAGCGCGAGCGCGGCGCCACCGTCTTCCTCTCCTCGCACGAGCTGGACGAGGTGGAGCGGGTCTGCGACCGCGTCGCGATCATCCGCGAGGGGCGGCTGATCGCGGTCGAGCGGGTCGAGGAGCTGCTGGCCAAGACCCGCCGCCACGTCAGCGTCGAGTTCGCCGAGCCGGTGGACGTCGGCTCCCTGCGGGAGCTGCCGGGCGTCGCCGAACTGGAGGTCGACGGGCGCCAGGTCAGCTTCCGGTTCGCCGGCGACGTCGACCCGGTGCTGAAGGCGCTCGCCGCCCACCGCGTGGCCGACCTCGACTTCGCCCATCCGACCCTCGAGGAGGTCTTCCTCACCTACTACCGCGGCGAGGACGCCGCGGCGCCGGACCGCGACGGAGGGGCCGCGTGAGGCCGCTGATCGCGGCCCATCTCTGGGACCGCAGGCGCTCGCTGCTCTCCTGGGGCATCCCGCTGGGCCTGATGGCGGCCTTCGAGGTGGCGATCTTCCCCGGACTCGAAGAAGCGCTCGTCAAGACGGTCGACCAGTACCCGACGGCGCTGCGGGAAGCCTTCGGGATCACCGAACTGTCGACCGTCGAACAGTTCCTCGGCGCCGAACTGCTCGGCTTCATCATCCCGCTGGCGGCCGGCTACCTGGCGGTCCGCTCGATCGCCTCCGGCCTCTCCGGCGCCGCCGAAAGCGGCCGCCTCGACGTGCTGCTCTCGGCGCCGGTCTCGCGCCGCCGCCTGGTCGTCTCCGGCTTCGTCGCCACCGCGATCGAGCTGGCGGTCGTCCTCCTCGCCATCCTGGCGCTGGCCCTGCTGGCGAGCGTGCTCTTCGGCGTCGGTCTCTCCTTCGGCTCGGCGCTGGCCGGCTTCGTCAACGTCTGGCCGCTGGCGCTGTTCTTCGCCGGGCTCGGGATCGTGGTCACCGGCTGGTCCTTGAACACCAGCGTGGTGACCGGCTCGGTCGCCGGCGTCCTGGTGTCGATGTACGTGATCGAGCTGGTCGGGCGCCTCGACCGCAGCATCTCCGGCATCCGCTACCTCTCGGTCTTCAAGTACTACGGCAACGCGATCCTCGACGGGATCGACCCGGTGGCCTTCCTCGGCATGACGCTCGCCGCCTGCCTGCTGGCGGCGCTCGGCGCCTGGCTCTTCGATCGCCGCGACCTGGCGGGCTGATCGAGGCCTACCGGCCACCTCCCGTCGACTAGGGTGGTCCCCCGATGCCGACGCCCGACGCAGACGCCCCGATCCTCGTCGCCTACGACGGCTCCGACCACGCCAAGCAGGCGATCCGGGTCGCCGGCCGGCGGCTCAAGCCGGGCGGTGAGATGTTGGTCGCGACCGTCTACGAGCCGCTGCAGAAGCTCCCCTTCGTCGGCGTCGCGGGGATCCCGATGGACAAGCAGACGGTCGACGCGATCTACGGCGGCACCCGCGCCGCCGCCCAGAAGATCGCCGAGGAAGGCGCGGCGCTCGCCCGCGAGGAGGGCTTCGAGGCAGAGGCGCTGGCCTGCGAGGGCGCCCCGACCTGGAACGCGATCGTCGAGCTCGCCGAGGAGCGGGAGGCCGACCTGATCGTGATCGGCTCGCGCGGCCTGTCGGGCGTCAAACACGTGCTGCTCGGCAGCGTCGCCGCGGCGGTCTCCCAGCACAGCCGCCGCTCGGTGCTGATCGTCCACGACCGCTGATCCGGCGCGGCGCTCCCGACCCCCGGGCGGCGCCGGCCCGAGACAGGCCCTCATTCCGGCAGGAACGGCTCCGGCGGGCCCCAGGGCGGCACGTAGAAGTAGCGGAACAGGTCCTCGCCGTGGGCCTGCGACCGGTAGAAGCCCTCGTCCTCGCAGCACCGCGCGACGGCCTGGTGGTGATTGTCCGCCTCCAGCCCCTCGTGCAGCGGCGACCAATCGCCGTCGCCTTCGACCTCGACTCGATACAGCACACCGCAATGCTCGACCGGCGGCCGAGATCCGACACCGTCGTTGTTCCGACCAGATCCGTTCGGTTTGCCCGCAGAGGTCTCCGGCGGCACCAAGCCGACGGATCGGCCCTGGTCAGGCGACGTCTGAGAGGACCGGCGCGAACGCGGCCCGCTCGCCGATCGGCCGCACGTCGACGGCGATCACCTTGTACTCCGGGCAGGAGGTGTTGACGTCGGCGGACTGGCCGACCAGCAGGTTGGTGCGGGTCTCGGGGAAGTGGAAGGTGGTGAAGACGTGGCCCGGCTCGATCCGGTCGGTCACCTTCGCCTCGACCTCGATCCGGCCGACCCGGCTGCGCACCGAGACGCGATCGCCGTCGCCGACCCAGAGGCGCTCCGCGTCGCGCGGGTGCAGCTCGAGGACGTCGCGGTCGACCAGCCGGGCGTTGCCGGTCCGCCGGGTCATCGTGCCGGCGTTGTAGTGCTGGAGGACGCGGCCGGTGACGAGGATCAGGGGGAACTCCTCGTCGGCGGCGTCGCCGGGCGCCTTGTAGGGCAGGGCGGCGAAATGGCCGCGCCCGCCGGGGCGGTCGAAGGTGGTGTCGTAGAGGGTGGGCGAGTCGGTGCCGTCGGCGCGCACCGGCCACTGCAGACCACGGCGGCCGAGCCGCTCGCGGCTGACCCCCGCGTAGGCCGGGGTGAGGCGGGCGATCTCATCGAGGGCGTCCCAGGGGCTCCCCCAGCCGGTCTCGTGGCCGAGCCGGCGGCTGACCTCGCCGATGATGTCGAAGTCGGTCCGCGCCTCCCCCGGCGGGTCGATCGCCGGTTCGACGACCTGGAAGCGGCGCTCGGCGTTGACGAAGGTGCCTTCCTTTTCGAGGAAGGCCGAGGCGGGCAGGACGACGTCGGCGAACCTCGTCGTCTCGTTCTCGAAGATCTCCTGGCAGACGAGGAACTCGAGGCTCTCCAGCGCCGCGGTGACGTGGGCGGTGTCGGGGTCGGTCTGGGCGACGTCCTCGCCGAAGACGTACATCGCCTTCAGGTCGCCGGCCACCGCGGCGTCGAACATCTGCGGGATCGTCAGCCCCCTGCGCCGCGGCAGCGGCACGCCCCAGGCCGCCTCGAAGGCACTCGCCACCTCCTCGTCGGCGACCGAGCGATAGGCGGTGTAGGTGTCGGGCAGCGCGCCCATGTCGGAGGAGCCCTGGACGTTGTTCTGGCCGCGCAGCGGCAACAGGGCCGAGCCGGGCTTGCCGACCTTGCCGGTCATCATCGCCAGGTTGCAGAGCAGCTGGACGACCTCGGACCCGTACTTGTGCTCGGTCACCCCGAGCCCCCACAGCAGCGAGGCGCTGCCGGCCTCGCCGTAGAGCCTGGCCGCCGCCTCGAGATCGCCGGCCGGGATGCCGGTGATTGCCTCGACCGCGCCCGGGTCGTAGCCCTCGAGCAGCTCCTCGACCGCCTCCCAGCCTTCGGTCCGCGCCGCGATGAACGCCTCGTCGAGGAGCCCTTCGCGGCGGACCACGTGGCAGAGGCCGAGGACCACCGCGGCGTTGGTGCCCGGGCGCGGCGACAGGTGGATCGCGCCGTAGTCGGCCAGCTCGATCCGACGCGGGTCGATCGTGATCAGCCTGCAGCCGCGCAGCGCCGCCTGTTTGATCCGCGCCCCGACCACCGGGTGCCCCTGGGTCGGGTTGACGCCGAGCAGCAGCGCCACCTCGGCGCGGTCGAGGTCGGCGAAGGAGCCGGTGGCGCCGGAGAGGCCGAACGACTTGCGCAGCGCGTAGGAGGTCGGCGAGTGGCAGACGCGCGAGCAGTTGTCGATGTTGTTGGTGCCGATCGCCGCCCGCATCATCCGCGCCATCGCGTAGCAGTCCTCGTTGGTGGCACGCGAGGAGGCGAGCCCGGCGATCGCGTCGGGTCCGTGGTCGCCTCTGATTCGACCCAGTTCGGCGACGATCCGGTCGAGCGCCTCCTCCCAGCCCGCCGGGCGGAGCTCGCCGTCCTCGCGGACCAGCGGCGTGCGCAGGCGGTCGGGCGAGCGGGTGAAGCCGTGGGCGAAGCGGCCCTTCAGGCAGGTGTGGCCCTCGTTGGCGGGACCGTCGAGCGCCGGGGCGATCGAGACGACGCGTCCGTCGACGGCGCGGGTCTCGAGCCGACAGCCGACCCCGCAGTAGCCGCAGGTCGTGGTCGCGGTGCGGTCGAAGCGCCCCTCGCCCGCGCGGGCGTCGGCGGGAATCGCGGTTGCCATCTTCAGGCCCCTTTCGCTCGTGCCAGCAGGCTGATCTCGGTGATCGCGTCGGTCGGGCAGGTGTCGGCGCAGGCGCCGCAGGCGACGCAGCTCGAGTCCTCGAAGCCGGCGTCGAGTCCGGCGGTGACGTTGGCCTCGAAGCCGCGGCCGGTGGCGGTGAGGGCGAAGGCGCCCTGCACCTCGTCGCAGGCGCGGACGCAGCGGCCGCAGGAGATGCAGAGCTCGTGGCGCAGCGCCAGGTAGGGATGGCGGAGGTCCTCCGCCCGGGCGTGCGTCGCCCCGCCCCAGCGCGGCTCGCCGACCTCCAGGCGCGCCGCCACCCCGGCCAGCTCCGTGTGCGGAGCCGGCTCCTCCGGCAGCTCCGACAGCACCAGCTCGACCACCGCGCGGGCGACGCGCCGGGCGGTCGGCTCCTCGGTCTCGACCGCCATCCCGTCACGGCACGGGGTCGTGCAGGCGGGCAGCGGCTTCGGCGACCCGGCGACGCCGACCAGGCAGACCCGGCAGGCGCCGAACGGAGCCTGGCGCTCGTCGAAGCAGAGCGTCGGCACCCAGCGCCCGGCCGCCTTCACGGCGTCGAGGATCGTCGCCCCGGGCGCCACCTCGACCTCGACGCCGTCGACCGTGACGCTGCTCATGCCGGCCCCGCCGCTCACGCCAGTCCCAGCTCGTCCGGGAAGTGGGCCAGCAGGCTGCGCAGCGGCGCCGGCATGCCGCCGCCGTGGGCGCAGAGGCTGCCCAGCTCCAGCGCCTCCAGCAGGTCTTCCAGGCGGGCGCGATCGACCGGCTCCTCGGCGGCGAACTCTTCGTGGGCGCGGCGCAGGCCGATCCGACAGGGGAAGCACTTGCCGCAGCTCTCGTCGGCGCCGAAGCCGAGCAGGTGGCGGGCGACGTCGCGCATGTCGCTCGTCTCGTCGAAGGCGAGGATGCTGCCGTGCCCGACCATGCAGCCCACCTCGGCCAGCGGCTCGAAGTCGAACGGCGTGTCCAGCAGCGAGGCGGGCAGGATGCCGCCCAGCGGCCCGCCGATCTGCACGGCCTTGATCGTCGCCCCGTCGCGCAGGCCGCCGGCGACCTCCTCGCAGAGCTCCCGCACGGTGATCCCGAAGGGAACCTCGTAGACGCTCGGCCGGGAGAAGCGCTCGTTGAAGCAGACGAGCTTCGAGCCCGCGGTCGGGCTGTCGGGGCTGAGGTCGCGGTAGGCGGCGGCGCCGCGGGCGGCGACGAAAGGGATGTTGGCGAGCGTCTCGACGTTGTTGACGACGGTCGGCATGCCGTGCAGGCCGCGCTCTGCCGGGAACGGCGGGCGGGCCGAGACCGTCCCCCGCAGCCCCTGCAGGCAGGCGAGGAGCGCCGTCTCCTCGCCGACCACGTAGGAGCCGGCGCCCTCGACGATCGTCACGTCGAAGTCGAGGTCGGAGCCGAGGATCCGCTCGCCGAGCAGGCCCGCCTCGCGCGCCCGCGCCGCCGCCCGCTCCAGCGCGGGCTTCGAGCGCGGGTACTCGGAGCGACAGAGGACGAAGCCGTGGCCCGCGCCGACCGCGAGGCCCGCGAGCGCCATCCCCTCGAGCAGCAGCTCGGGGCTGCGCTCCATCAGGTACTTGTCGATGTAGGAGCCGGGGTCGCCCTCGTCGCCGTTGGCGACGATGAACTTCTCCTCGCCCTCGGCACGGGCCGCGAAGGCCCACTTGGAGCCCGCCGGGAAGCCGGCGCCGCCGCGGCCGCGGACCTCGGCCCGCTCGACCTCGCCGAGGAGCCCCTCGGGGCCGAGCTCGGCGAGGGCCCGCCGCAGGCCGCTCCAGTCACCGCCGGCGGTGAGGACCGGCTCGGGCAGGAGGCTCGCCCAGTCCGGCTCGGCCGCGGCGCGGGACTCGTCGGCGAGGGCGCGCTCCACCGCGCCCGGCCCCGCGTCGACCGTGTCCCCCACCCGGACCGCGGGGGCGGAGTGGCAGAAGCCGAGGCAGACGGTCTCCGCCAGGGAGACCGAGCCGTCGGCGCTGCGCTCGCCCGGGGCGACGCCGAGCCCGGCGCTCAGCCGCTCGATCGGCGTGTCGCCGGCGGCGGCGAAGCAGGCCGTCCCGGTGCAGGCCCGGACGTGGCGCTCGCCGCGCGGCGCGAGCAGGTCGTCGTAGAAGGTGGAGACGCCGTAGACGGCCGCCTCGGGCAGCCCGGACAGCTCCGCCGCACGCTCGCGGTCGGCGTCGGTCAGCTCGCCGTGGTCGTCGACCGCCTCCTTCAGCAGGTCGAGCGCCGTGGGCGCCTCGACGGCGTGGTGGCGACGGATCAGCTCGACGAGGTTCCTGGACACGGCGGTCCCCGAACCTATGCCCCCGGCCGATTCCCGTCCAATATCACTTCTTACTCATTCGATAAACGGCGTTTATGATCGGCCCACCCTGAACCTGCGCCAGCTCGAATATCTCGACGCCCTCGGCAGCGAGCGGAACTTTCGCCGCGCCGCCGAACGGTGCAACGCGTCCCAGCCCGCGGTGTCGGTGGCGATCGCCAAGCTCGAGACCGAGCTCGGCGTCGAGCTGGTCCACCGCGAGCGGCGCGAAGCGGTCCTCACCGCGGCCGGCGAGTCGCTGATCCGCCGCGCGCGCGAGGCGCTGGCGAGCACCCGCGCCATGGGCGAGGAAGCGAGCCGGTTCGCCGGCGCCCTGAGCGGGCGGCTGCGGCTCGGCGTCATCCCCACCGCCCTGCCGACCGTCGCGACGCTCACCCGCGGGCTGCTCGCGGCCCATCCGGACGTCAGCCTCGAGGTCCGCTCCCTCTCCTCCGACGCGATCATCGAGGAGCTCGCCGCCTTCCGCATCGACGTCGGCCTCACCTACCTCGACAACGAGCCGCTCGGGCACCTCGCCGCGACCCCGGTGTACGAGGAGCGCTACGTGTTCCTCACCGCGGACCCGCCGGCGGGCGAGAGCGTGCGCTGGGCCGACCTGGACGGGGCCGGGCTCTGCCTGTTGACCGCCGACATGCAGAACCGCCGCATCGTCGAGGCGGCGCTCGCCGGCAAGGGCGCCACGGCCGTCGCGGTGGTGGAGACCGACTCGATCACCGCGTTGATCTCCTTCGTGCGGGCGGGCCGCCCGAGCATCATGTCGGAGGCCTGGCTCGACCTCTACGGCGTCCCGGACGGGATGAGCGCGGTGCCCATCGTGGCCCCGCGGATCTCCCACTCGGTCGGCCTCGTCACCCGCGTCACCGAGCTCCCCTCACCGCTGGTCAGGGCGCTCGACGAGAGCCTCGCGGCCGGCCAGGCGTAGACCCGGGCGCCCGGCCCGGCGGCTGGGGCCGCCCCGGGCTCAGGAGCCGGCGTCGATCCAGCGGTCGGCCATCGGCGTGTGGCGCTCGATCGCCTTGGTGAGGCGCTTGGGTTTGCCGTCGATCACGGCCTCGACCAGCTCCTCGTGCACCTCGAGGTTCTCGGCCGCGTCGAAGAACTCGTCGCCGGTCACGTTTTCGAGCCCGTCGTCGACGAAGTCGAGCAGGGTCAGGTAGAGCGTCTTCAGCGGCGCGTTGGTCGCCATTTTCGCCATCCGCCGGTGCAGGTCCCAGTTGAGGTGCAGGAACGCCTTCGGGTTGTCGGTCTGCTTGCGCATCCGCGCGACGATCCCCCGCAGCGCTTTCGCGTCGGCGGCCTTGCAGTGGTCCGCCGCTTCCCGGCAGACCAGCGGCTCCAGCGCGTTGCGGACCGCGAGGCAGTCGGTGAACGGCGCGTCGTCCACCTTGAAGCCCAGTACCAGGTGGTTGAGTCGCACCCGCGAGGAGGGCGAGGCGACGAACATGCCGCCCCCCGGGCCCGGCCGGGCCTCGATCAGGCCGCGGGTCTCCAGCAGCCGCAGCGCCTCGTTGACCGTGGCGACCGCGTAGCCGAAGCGATTGCGGATCTCCTCCTTGGTGCCCAGCCGCTCGCCCGCCGGAAGACCGTTGTCGACGATCTCCTGCTCAAGCCGCCTGGAAAGCTCCTCGGCCCGGGAGATCCGGACCGGCTCAGTCGACGCCATCATCACCCCTTCCATTTCCGCCTGATGATTGCATCGAATTCCTCAGGCTCGAGTCTATCGGCGGGCTCAGCCGGCCAAGCCGACCGCCCCGACGTTGATCGATTCCAGCAGCCCGTGCTCGGAGAGCTTCTCGCTCGCCAACTCGCCGACCGCCGCCCCACCGAAGAAGACGACGACCCGGTCGCACACGATTGCCATCTCCTCGAGATCGCTGGAGGTGTAGAGCACGACCTTCCGGCTCGCCGCCATCTGGGCGATGATCGCGTGCATGTCCTCCTTGGCGCCCATATCGACGCCGCGCGAGGGGTCGTCGAGCAGGACCACCGACGGTTCGGCCTCGAGCCATTTGGCGAAGACGACCTTCTGCTGGTTGCCGCCCGACAGGGAGCCGGCGGGCAGCGCCATCGAGGCGGCGACGATGTTCAGCTCCCGCTGCCAGTGCTCGGCCCGCCGGCGCATCCGGCCGCGCCGCTGAACCACGCCCATCCGCCGCAGCGGCCCGCCCTTGACGCTGGCGACGTTTTCGACGATCGAGCTGTCCAGCATCAGCCCCAGCCGTTTGCGGTCGGCGGGGACGTAGGCGACCCCGGCCGCGACCGCCCGGTTCATCGTCCGCGGCCGACCCTGGCCGCCGGGCAGCCTGACCGTCCCGACGGACGGGCGCAGGCGGCCGAAGATGACGTCGAGCACGGCGTGCGCGCCGGATCCCTCGAGGCCGGCGAGGCCGACCACTTCGCCCGGCCGCGCGGTGAGGTCGAAGGGCTCGAGCATGCCGTCGACGGCGACGCCCTCCAGCACCAGCGGCGCCTCGGCGGCGACGGCGTCCTCGAAGGCCGAGGCGTCGGTGGCGCGCTCCTCGCGGGCGCCGGCCTCCCCCAGCATCTCCTGGACGGTGTCGGAAATCGTCATCTCCGCGCGCGGCCGGCGGGCCACGACAACCCGACCGCTGCGCAGCACCGTGATCCGGTCGGCGACCGCGAACACGTCCTCGAGGTAGTGGGAGACGTAGACCACGGCGACGCCGCGGTCGCGCAGGCCACGGACCACGTCGAGCAGGCGCTCGGTCTCGGCCTGCTGGAGGGCCGAGGTCGGCTCGTCCAGCACGAGGATCTTCGGCTCGTTGAGAAGCGCGCGGGCGACCTCGACCAGCTGCTGCTCGCCGAGACGCAGCGAGGCGACGCTGCGACCGAGGTCGACGTCGAGGCCGATCGCCTCGAGCACCGGCCGCGCCTGGCGGCGCATCTCGCGGCGGTCGAGCGCGACGCCGCCGGCGAGCGGCTCGCGACCGAGGAAGAGGTTCTCCAGCACGTCCAGGTGCGGGAAGAGGGTCAGCTCCTGGGAGACGATCGCCACGCCGTGCCTGGCGGCCTGCCGGGAGTTGGCGAAGGCCACCGGCTCCCCTTCGAGCCGCAGCTCGCCCCCGTCGGGCCTGGTGCCGCCGACCAGGATCTTGATCAAGGTCGACTTGCCGGCGCCGTTGGCGCCGAGCAGGGCATGCACCTCGCCCTGGTGGATCTCGAAGTCGACGCCATCGAGCGCCCGCACACCGCCGTAGCTCTTGTGGAGGCCTTTGACCGTGTACATGGGCATCTCGATGACGTCGCTTCGCTACTCGATTCGGCGAAGCCCTACTTGAAGGCTTCTTCGATCGGCACCGTCGACGGCATGCCGTTCTTGAACAGTTCTTCGATCCCGGATTTGTAGAAGCTCCCCGGGTTCTTCGAGCGTTCTTCGACTTCGGCCATGTCTTCCGGCGTGTACAGCTTGTAGCTGGTTTTGACGAAGCCTTCCGGCAGTTCGGCGCCGCGCGCCGCTTCGGTCAGCATGCGGGCCGAGGTGTAGCCCATGAGCCACCAGTTGGTGCCCATCGCCGCGGTGATGGTTTTTTCCTTCAGGCCCTGCTGGGTGGCGGGCGGAAGCTCCATCGCGCCGACGACGACTTCGTACCCCTTGGTCTTCTTCAGCGTCGCCAGGCTGGTGCCGTCCTGGTCGCAGGTGCCGGTCGCCAGGATCGGGTGCGGGTGGGCGGCGAGCATCGTCGTCCACGCTTCGGTGTTCGCCTGCGGTTCGACTTCGGAGGTGAATTTCCTCACCTTGGCGTTCGGCAGCAGCGCTTCCAGCGCTTCTTCGAACCCTTCGGTCCGCTGGGCGAGCACGCCCGCTTCCTGGGCCACGCACTGGCCGAGGATCACTTCGCCGGTGCTCGACTTCGGCAGCTTCGCCAGTTTGATCGTTTCTTCGAGCATCAGCTTCGCCTCGCCGTGGTCGTTGCTGCCGACGAAGAGCTGGACCGGCGCCGAGGAGATGTCCTTCAGTTCGGATGCCGGGCGTTCGTTGAAGGTGAGAACGTTGGGGCCGACCTGTTCGACGATGGTCGACGCCGTCCGCGTCCAGAGTTCGGGCGGGAACGGGGCGAAGCCGAACGCTTCCGGCTTCTTGGCGAGCATGGCGGTCGCCTGCTGCTGGGCGACTTCCGGTTCGGTGCTCGGCGGACCGTTGATTTCGAGATCGACGTTGCCGTCTTCGGCGGCGAAGGCTTCGGCGCCTTCTTTGATTTCCTGGCCGAAGCTGACCCCGGTGAGGATCTCCTCCATCGCGACCGAGACGTGCTTGCCCGCTTCGACTTCGCCGCCGCCTTCCGCGGCCGCGTTTTCGGTGCTGCCTTCGCCGGCTTCTTCCTTGGCTTCGCCGGAGCCCGATTCGCTGGTCGAGCTCGAGCCGCCACCGCACGCGGCCACACCGATGGCCAGGAGCAGCGCCAGCAAGATGGCGAGGGCGATCGTGCCCTTGTTGCGTTTCGACTTACTCATGCGGTGATTCCTCTTTCCCTCTGGTTCCCTTGTTTGTGTGTTGGGTCAGGTCAGGTCCCGCGCAGGGCGCGGGCGGCGCGACGGCGGCGGATCAACGCGTCGGAGCCGACCGCGATCACGATCACCGCGCCGGTGACGAAGTTCGTCCAGTTCGAGTTGATCGAGAAGAAGATGAGGCCGCTGTTGATCACGGCGACGATCAGCGCACCGATCAGGGCGCCCGGCACGGTGCCGGTGCCGCCGCTCACCGCGGTGCCGCCGATGATCGCGGCGGCGATCACCTGCAGTTCGTAGCCGGCGCCGATCGTCGGGTCGGCGCCCTGGAAGTAGGCGAGGCTGAGCACCCCGGCCAGCCCGGCGAGACCGCCGACCAGCATCAGCGCGTAGAGACGGATCCGCCGGGTGGGGATCCCGGAGAACTCGGCCGCCTGGTGGTTCGATCCGGTCGCCCTCACCATCGCCCCGAAGCGCGTCTTGCGGAAGACGAAGGTGAGGATCACGCCGAGGACGAGGACGAACCAGGCGGCGGTCGGCAGGCCGAGCGTTTCACCGCCCAGCTTGGTGAAGAAGCTGCTGTCGAGGGGGATGCCGGTGGCCGGTTTGCCATCGGAGACGATCTGCACCAGCCCCCGGTACATCGACAGCGTTCCCAGCGTGATGATGATCACCGGGATCCGGAAGATGTTGGCGAGGACACCGTTGAAGGCGCCCATGAGCACCGCCACCAGGATGGCCAACGCCGCCGCCAGGAATGGGTCGATGCTCGACATCCACTTCGCCGCGAGCATGATCGTCAGCGCGTAGATGCCGCCGACCGAGAGGTCGATCTCGGTCATCGCCAGCAGGTACACCATGCCGTAGGCGGTGATCGCGACGAACGACGCCGAGCGCAGCGTGTTCAGCAGGACGTTCTTTTCGGTGAATTCGGAGTGGAACCCGCCGATCAGGATGACCAGCGCGGCCAACGCCAGCAGCGGACCCAGCTCGTCGAGCGAGGCGATCCGCCGCCAGACGGCGCGGGCGTGGCTCTCGGTGGTGGTCGAGCCGGTCCGCGGCGGCGTCGGCTCGGAGGTGCCGACGGCTTCGGGCCGTGGCGTGGCGCTGCTCGTATCGCTCATCTCATCCATCCCGTTGGCGCGGACATCCCAAGGCCCGCCGATTTACACGTAATGATTATAGGTCATAACCATTATGTGTCAAGTGAGGGCAGCGGGCCGGCCCCGTGCCGGCCCGCGGCGCGGTCGGTCAGGCGCGGACCCAGCCGCCGTCGACGACCAGGGTCTGGCCGGTGATGAAGGAGGCGTCGTCGGAGGTGAGGAAGGAGCACGCCCCGACCAGGTCGGCCGGCTCCTGCGTGCGTTTGATCGCCTGGCCCTGGGCGACGAAGTCGAACAGCCCCAGTTCCTCGTGCGGGCCCTCGATCGTCCCCTTGGAACGGACCAGCGAGGGCGCCAGCGCGTTGATCGTCACCCCGTCCTCGCCGATCTCGGCGGCCAGCGAGCGCAGGAAGCCGATCAGGCCGCCTTTACTGGCGACGTAGTGCGACATCCCCGGCGTGCCGTCGTGGAAGGTGGTCGAGGCGATGCAGAGGACCCGGCCCCAGCCGCGCTCGCGCATGCCCGGCAGGAACTCGTGGCAGGCGTGGAACATCGAGTCGAGGTTGACCGAGAGAACCTTGCGCCAGTCCTCGAAGGTCATGTCCTTGAATTCGCAGATCGGGTAAATGCCGGCGTTGTGGACGAGGATGTCGACGGCGCCGAAGCGCTCGCGCGCGGCGGCGCCGAGCGCCGCCATGTCCTCGGCCGAGGAGACGTCGCAGCGGACCGCGAGCCCCTCCGACCCCGCCGCCTCGATCAAGGCGACGGTCCCCTCGCCGTCGGCGATGTCGCCGACGACCACGTTGGCGCCGTCGGCGGCGAGCCGCTGCGCGTACGCCTGCCCGATACCCGCCGCGGCGCCGGTGACCACCGCGGTGCGTCCCTCGTGACTGCTCATTTCTCCTCCTGGCCTAGGTCGTGCCGCTCGCGCGGCCGTTGGTCGATGCGGCGGTGCCGCCGAAGAGGGAGTCCGGGACGAGGACGACCTTGCCGAACTGCTCCTGCGCGGCGAGCAGCTCCTCGGCGCGGGCGGTCTCGCCGAGCGGCAGGGTCGTGTCGATCACCGGGTCGATCGCGCCGCTCTCCAGCAGGGCCAGGAGGTCGCGCATGTCGGCCAGGCCGCCCTGCATGTGGAAGCGCAGCTCGAGCATGTTGCGGTAGATGCCGCGCAGGTCGAGCGGCACCTGCCAGCCGCCGGTGTTGCCGGAGCAGAGCATGCGGCCCGCCCGGTCGAGGAGGCCGAGGCTCTCGGCCCAGGTCTCGGCGCCGATGTTGTCGAAGACGACGTCCACGCCACGGCCGTCGGTGGCGCCGCGGACCTCCGCCGGCCAGCTCGGATCGCGGTAGTCGAACGCCGCGTCGGCACCCAGCTCGAGTGCCCGCCGGCGCTTCCACTCGGCGCCCGAGGTGACGATGACCCGGGCGCCGATGTCGCGGGCGATCTGCACCGCCGCGGCGCCGATGCCGCTGCCCGCCGCCATCACCAGCAACGTCTCCCCGGGTTGCAGGCGGACCTGCCGGACCAGCCCGTGGTGCGCGGTCCCGTAGGAGACCCCCAGCGTCGCCGCGGCCTCGTAGGAAACCGAGTCCGGCAACCGCAGGAGGTTGCGGACCGGCATCGCCACGTACTCGGCGTGGGCGCCCCAGACGTGCATCCCCATCATCCGCCAGTTGCGGCAGTAGTTCTCGCTCGCCCCGCGGCGACAGAAGTCACAGCTGCCGCACCACATCAGCGGGTAGATCGCGACCCGCTCGCCGACCCCGCGGTCGGTCACTTCGGGGCCCAGGGCGACGATCTCCCCCGCCCCGTCGGCGCCGCTGACGTGCGGCAGCCGGAAGCCGGGGATCCCGAACCCGTCCTGGCGGACCCTGGTGTCGGGCCCGCGGTTGACGGTCGTCGCGTGGACGCGGACGAGCGCCTCGCCGGGCCCCGGGGTCGGCGTCGGGACCTCCTCGTAGGCGAGCACCTCGGGGCCGCCGTGGCTGTGGAAGACGGTCGCCTTCATCGCCGCCGGGTCTGTCGCTCCGCCTCTGGTCCGCTCAGGCGAAGATCGGGCTCGGGTCGTTGTAGAAGGCGAGCCGGTCGACGAGGTCGCCGTCGCGGTGCAGGATCGACGTCGTCGCCACCGTCACTTCCTGGCCGTCCTTGCGCTTGTAGTGCACGTCGGACTCGAGGATCACGGTGTCGCCGTCTTCCCAGCGGTTTTTGATCTCGTGGCTGAGGCCGCCGATCATCTCCCAGAAGCCGCCGATCGATTCGCGGATCTGCTCCTTGCCCTCGGCGGGCGGGTTGTTGTTGATGTTCACCACCGCGTCGTCGGTGTGGCGGGCGACGAACTCGTCCAGCCGCATCGCGTCCACGTCGGCGAAGTACTCCTCGATCCAGTCGGCCATCTCTTTCCCTTTCCCGTTGTTTCCCATACTGCGTTTGACTGCGAAAGACTGCGGAGCTGCGGGCGCTGCGGAACTGCGGGCGCGAAGGGTCCTCAGTCGCCTTCGCCGAGGAACCCGAGCACGCTGGTCGTGAAGGCGGCGGGCTGCTCGATCATCACCCAGTGGCCGCTGGCGCCGAAGGCGTGCAGCTGGACGTCCGGGAGGATGTCCATCAGCGGCAGCGAGGTGGCTCGGAACGGCACGATTCGGTCGTGATAGCCGTGGGCGAGGAGCACCGGACGGGAGACCGCGCGCAGTTCCTCCTCGGAGAGCGCCAGATCGTCGACGCCGTTCTGGCGCGGCTCCGGGAACATCGCCGCGAACGCGTCGCGGACGACCGGGTCGGCGCTCGCCTCGTAGCGCATCTGGACCAGCTCGTCGGTGACGATCGACTGGTCGTAGGCGAACAGTTCGATCAGCCGCCGCATCGCCTCCGGGCTCGGGTCGTACCCCCAGACCTCGTCGAGCCCGTCGGGGATCGGCCCGCCGATCCCCATCGTCCCCATCACCACGATGCGGTCGACCGCCTCCGGCCTCGCCGCCGCCATCGAGAGGGCGATCGCGCCACCCATCGAGTTGCCGATCACGCTGCAGCGCTCGATCCCGAGCTCGTCGAGCAGCGCCAGCGCGTGGTCGGTCCAGAGCTTGCGGCCGTACTCGACCGGGCCGTCGGGCTGGGTGCGGTTGAAGCCGACCTGATCGGGGGCGATGACCCGGTAGCTCTCGCTGAGGGCCGGGTACACGGGGCGCCAGTTGCTCCACGCCGAGACGCCCGGACCGGATCCATGGAGCAGCAGCAGCGGCGGTCCTTCGCCGGCGTCGTGGAAGAAGGTGTCGACGCCCATCACGTTCAGCGTGCGTCCGATCGCGTCGGGATCGAGGGTCCTGGATTCGGTCTGGGAGGTCATGTGGCCAATCTGTAAGAGGTGTCCTGGTGCGGACGCGAAGCTACCACCTATAATCATTCGGTGTCAATGAGGAAGAGGGGGATCGCCCTCCCGGCGATCCCCGATCGACGCCGCCGAGGAGAAATCACTATAATCATTCGGCGTTAACGCGCTTCAACCGGGTTGTTCTCAGACTTCATAACCGATTACGCTCGTAATCCTCCACTAGGGAACGGAGAGAGAGAGATGGCAATCGCCCACGTGGCACACGCCGAGTTGCGGGTCACCGACCTCGAGGCATCGCGAGACTTCTTCACCAGGGTCCTGGGGCTGTTCGTCAGCCACGAGGACGACGATCACGTCTACCTGCGCGCCTGGCAGGACTGGGACCACCACACGCTGGTCCTGACCCGCGCCCCCGCGAGCGGCCTCGAGCACGTGGCCTGGCGGGTCGACGGCCCCGAGGCCCTCGCCCAGTTCGAGGCGCAGCTGAAGGGCCTCGGGATCGAGGCGACCTGGGTCGAGGGCGGCTCCGGGGTGAGCCTCGGCCACGGCGACGCGCTGCGGTTCCTCTCGCCGGCCGGCATCCCGACCGAGCTCTTCTGGGAGGTCGAGCGCTACGTCGAGAAGGACCCGGCGATGCAGTCGAAGCTGCCCTCCCACCCGCAGCGCTACACCGGCCAGGGCATCCACCCACGACGCTTCGACCACGTCAACTTCCTGGTCGACGACCCCCAGCCCGAGCAGGAGTTCTGGACCGACCAGATGGGGATCCGGCACAACTACTACATCACCGGCGACGTCGGCAACGGCGAACAGCGGCTCGCCTCCTGGCTGGCGAAGACGAACCTCTCGCACGAGCTCGCGCTGATGCGCAACCGCGACCAGAGCGGCTCGCTGCTCCACCACGTCGCCTACTACGTCGACACCGCCGACCAGATGGTGCGGGCGGCTACGATCCTCGCCGACGCGGGCGTGAAGATCGAATGGGGCCCCGCCCAGCACGGGACCAGCGGCGCGATCTTCCTCTACTGCATCGAGCCGTCGGGCAACCGGGTCGAGGTGTGGAGCGGCGGCTTCCTGCTCTTCGCGCCCGACTGGGAGCCGATCCGTTGGGACCCGGAGGTCTCGCCGCTGGGCCTGGAGCTATGGGGCTCCGACATGCCCGAGACCTACCTCCGCTACGGCACCACCCTCGGCTCCCCGACCGCGGCCCCCCAGCCGGCATGAGCACCGGCCCGGGCGGCGGAGTGGTCGCCGCCGCCCGGGCGCTCGCCCGCGCCGGCCTGGTCGACGCCTTCGGCCACGTCTCGGTGCGCGACGGCGACGCGGCGCTGATCACCCCGGGCGTGCCGATGGCCGCCGTCGCCTCCCCCGACCAGCTCGTCGCGCTTCCCCTCGATGACATCGAGGACCTGCCCGCGGGCGCGCCGAAGGAGGCCTGGGCCCACTGGGCGATCTACCGCCGCCGCCCCGACGTCGGGGCGATCTGCCGCGGCCAGCCGGGCTCGCCGCTCGCGGTCGCCGCGGTGGCCGACGAGCTGCCCGCCGTGCTCGGCCAAGGCGCGATCGCGGGCGCCCCGGTCCCGGTCTTCGGAGACTCGCGGCTGGTCCGCGACCGCGAGCGGGCGGTCGAGCTTGCCGCCGCCCTCGGCGAGGCGCCGTCGCTGATCATGCGCGGCAACGGCGCGCTGGCGACCGGGACCACCGCGGGCCGCGCGATGGCGCGCCTCTACCTGCTCGAGCGCAGCGCCGAGACCTGGCTGCGCGCGGCCGCCGCGGGCGAGCCCCGCCCGCTCCCCGCCGCCGAGGCGGCGGCCTGGCAGGCGGCCGGCGAGGAGCTGCTCGAGCGCCTTTGGCGCCACCTGTCCGCCGCGGGCGCCTGAGCCGGCGCCCTCGCGGCCCACGGACGACCGACGCCGGGGCAGGCGCCGGGCGCCCGGACTAGCCGAGCGCCGGGCGCAGCAGGTCGCCGGCGCCGTCCCACTCCGCGGCGGCCGCTTCGAACATCGCGAAGAAGCCGCGCAGGCCCTCGCTGTCGACATGCAGCTCGATGTCGTGGCCGAGCGATGCCGAGCCGTCGTGGTAGGTGAAATCGACGTCCTCGCCGAAGTGGGCGTGGAGGTATTCGGGCAGGCCGTCGGCCTCGAGCTCGGCACGGGTCGACTCGACCTCCGCCGCCGGCACCGCGTAGGCGATGTGGTGGAAGCGCGGCGTCGCGTCGCCGGCGAAGCGCGCTGCCGCCCGCTCGGGCGCCAGCCGCGCGATCACCATCAGCTCGACCGGCACCTCGTTGCAGATGCCGAACGCCGAGGCGTGGACGAACTCGGCCGGGGCGCCGCGCGAGGTGACGTCGGTGACCGGGACCTCCTCCAGGTAGAAGAAGGGACCGGCGCCGAACTGGTCGCGCAGCCCCGTGGCGGCCGCCTCGATCTCGTCGACGACGTAGGCGAGATGGTGGATCTCGCCGAGGTTGGAGCTTGGCATCGCGGCGTCCTTTCGTCGGGTCAGCGAGCGGCGCCCGCCGGCTCGGCGGCCAGCTCGGCGGCGATCTCGATGATGAGATCCTCCTGGCCGCCGACCGCCTTGCGCCTGCCGACCTCGACCAGGATGTCCTTGGTCGAGACCCCGAAGCGCTCGGCGGCCCGCTCGGCGTGGAGGAGGAAGGAAGAGTAGACGCCCGCGTAGCCGAGCAGCAGCGAGGCGCGGTCGACCACCTGGGGGCGGTCCATGATCGGCCGCACGACCTCCTCGGCGACGTCGAGCATCGGGAACGTCTCGGCGTTCAGCTCGATCCCGAGCTTCTCGAAGACCGCGGTGAGCACCTCGGTCGGCGCGTTGCCGGCGCCGGCGCCGAGGCCGCAGGTGCAGCCGTCGATCCAGGTCGCCCCGACCTCGTGGGCGGCGATCGAGTTGGCGATCGCCAGCGACAGGTTCTCGTGGCCGTGGAAGCCGACCTCGGTGCCCGCCTCGAGGCCGCCCCGCAGCGCCTCGACCCGCGCCTTCACGGTGTCGGGCACCAGGGCGCCGGCGGAATCGGTGACGTAGACGGTCTCGGCGCCCGCCGCCTCCATGATCTTCGCCTGCTCGAGCAGGCCTTCGGGCGAGTTCATGTGGGCCATCATCAGGAAGCCGACGGTCTTGAAGCCGAGCTCGCGGGACAGCGCCAGGTGGGAGGGCGAGATGTCGGCCTCGGTGCTGTGGGTGGCGACCCGGGCCACGGCCGCGCCCAGCTCGCGGGCGCGGGCGAGGTCCTCCTTGACCCCGATGCCGGGCAGCAGGAGGACGGCGATCCGGGCCCGCTCGACGGCGCCGACGGCGGCCTCGATCAGCTCGAACTCGTCGGTCAGCGAGAAGCCGTAGTTGAAGGAGGCGCCGCCGAGCCCGTCGCCGTGGCTCACCTCGATCACGTCCACCCCGGCCCGGTCGAGCGCCGCGGCGACCGCGGTCACCTGCCCGACGGTCAACTGGTGGCGCTTGGCGTGCGAACCGTCGCGGAGGGTCGAGTCGACCAGCGTCACGGCGGCCATCAGGCGGTCGCCCCCGAGCGCTGGCGCAGCTGCGCCAGCTCCTCGCCGACCGCCACCGCGGCGGCGGTCATGATGTCGAGGTTGCCGGCGTAGGCGGGCAGGTAGTCGGCCGCGCCCTCGACTTCGACGAAGATCGCCACCCGGTCGTCCTCGAACTGCGGCTCGCCGCGCAGCCGGTAGCCGGGCACGTAGGCGGCGACCTTCTCGCGCATCGCCTCGATCGAGGCGCGGATCGCGTCGCGGTCGGCCTCCGGGGAGATCTGGCAGAAGACCGTGTCCCGCATCATCAGCGGCGGGTCGGCGGGGTTGAGGATGATGATCGCCTTGCCGCGCTCGGCGCCGCCGATCTCCTCCAGGCCCTTGGCCGTGGTGCGGGTGAAGGCGTCGATGCTTTCGCGGGTGCCGGGGCCGGCGGAGAGGCTGGCGATCGTCGCGACGATCTCCGCGTAGGGCACCGGCGTCACGGCGGAGACCGCGGCGACCATCGGGATCGTCGCCTGTCCCCCGCAGGTGATCATGTTCACGTCGGGCGCCCCGCGGTGCTGCTCGAGGTTGACGGTCGGCACCACGCCGGGGCCGAGCTTGGCCGGGGTGAGGTCGATCGACTGCAGGCCCGCCGCGGCGATCTTCGGCGCGTTGGCGCGATGGGCGCCCGCCGAGGTGGCCTCGAAGACGAACTCGCACTCCTCCGGATGGGCGACGATCCAGTCGACCCCCTCGGCCGAGGTCTCGAGGCCGGCCGCCGCGGCGCGGCGCAACCCGTCGCTGTCGGGGTCGATCCCGACCATCGCCCGCGGCTCGAGCGTCGTCGAGCGCTGCAGCTTGTACATCAGGTCGGTGCCGATGTTGCCCGAACCAAGGATCGCGCAGGGGGTCTTCTCGCTCACCGTCACTCCTCTCTTCAGTCGCCGAACCTGGTCGTGACGCCACCGAGCTCGGCGAACTCGGCGTGGACCGAAACTCCGGCGGCGACCGGCAGCGCCGCGTGCAGGGCACCCGCCAGGACGACGTCGCCGGCCCGCAGCGGCACCCCGAACTCGCCCAGCTTGTTGGCGAGCCAGGCGACGCAGCGGATCGGGTTGCCGAGCACCGCGGCGCCGGCGCCGGTCGCGGCGACCGCGCCGTCGACGCTGACCACCATGCCGAGCAGGCGCAGGTCGAGGCCGTCGATCGGGGTGAGGCGCCCACCGCAGACGACGCGCGCCGAGGAGGCGTTGTCGGCGACCGTGTCGGGCAGCTTGATCTTCCAGTCGGCGACCCTGCTGTCGATGATCTCGAGCGCCGGCATCGCGCCGGCCACGGCGCGCAACGCGTCGGCCGCGCCGACGCCGGGGCCCTGCAGGTCGGACTCCATGACGAAGGCGATCTCGGCCTCGATGCGCGGCTGGATCAACTCCGAGACGGGGACCGGGTCCCCCTCCTCGATCAGCATGTCGTCGAAGATCGCGCCGAAGTCCGGCTCGCCGACGCCGAGCTGCCGCTGCATCGCGACCGAGGTGAGGCCCACCTTGCGGCCGCGCACCAACCCACCCTCCTCTTTGCGGTGGTGGACGTTGATCTGCTGGATCCGGTAGGCGTCGGCGACGGTGAGCGAGGCGTCCTCCGCGGTGAGCGGCGCGATCGGCTCGCGGGTCTCCTCGGCGGTCCGCAGGCGGGCCGCCAGGTCGGTCAGTCGTGTCTCCTCGGTCACCGCCATCTGACGGTCGAGAAGCTATCACACATAATGACTATGTTGAATTCTGGTATCGTCGCCGCGTCGGGCTCACCCTGGGAAGGGAGAGCGAATGCCCAGGCACCCGCGTTGGGCAGAAGAAGGGGGAGAGTGATGGAGGAGAACGGGGCGAACGGCGTCGCGGCGGTGCGTCGCGAGCTGGCCGCGGGCGGCTTCCACGGGGAGCTGCTGGAGGCCGGCGACGACCGCTACGACGAGGCGCGGTCGGTGTGGAACGCGATGGTCGACAAACGTCCCGGGCTGATCGCACGCGCCGCCGACCGCGATGACGTCGTCGCCGTGGTCAACGCGGCGCGCGCACACGGGGCGCCGCTGGCGGTCCGGGCGGGCGGGCACGGGATCGTCGGCTCGGCGATCGCCGACGCGGACGGCGTCACCCTCGACATGACGCTGATGCGCGGCGTCGAGGTCGACCCGGCCAACAAGATCGTCCACGTGCAGGGCGGCTGCAAGCTCGGCGACGTCGACGCGGCGACCGCCGCCCACGGGCTCGCCGTCCCCGCCGGGATCGTCTCCGACACCGGCGTGCCGGGGCTCGCGCTCGGCGGCGGCATCGGCTGGCTCTCGCGCAAGCACGGGCTGACCTGCGACAACTTCGTCTCGCTCGAGGTGGTGACCGCCGACGGCGAGGTGATCGAGGTCCACGAGGGCTCCCACCCCGACCTGTTCTGGGCGCTGCGCGGCGGCGGTGGCAACTTCGGCGTGGTCACCCGCTTCAGCTTCCAGGCCCACGACTTCGGGCCGACGATGCGCTTCGGCGCGGCCCTCTACCACGAGGACGAGGCGCGGCAGGCGCTGCGCGAGTACGCGTCCATCTATCCGACCCTGCCCAACCACGTCGGCTGGCACGTGGCGATGAAGCGGGCGATGCCGCCGCTGCCGTTCGTGCCCGAGGAGCTGGTCGGGACGCCGCTGGTGATGCTGTTCTGCATGTGGCTCGACGATCCGGAGTCCCAGGAGGGGATCGACACGGTCGAGCGCCTGATCTCGGTCGGCGAGCCGGCGGTGACCGGCAGCGCGGTGATCCCGTTCGGCCTCGGCATGCAGCGCTTCCTCGACGCGGAGTTCCCCGACGGGCTGCGCAACTACACGAAAGAGGCGCACCTGAAGGACCTCTCCGAGGGGGCGATCGACGCGCTGGTCGACTTCTGGGCCGAGGGCCTCGGCGCCGGGACGACGATCGAAGGCGAGCTGGCGATCTACGGGCTGGGCGGGGTCGCCCGCGAGGTCGGCGAGATGGAGTCGGCGTTCTCCAACCGCGACAGCCTCTGGTGGATCAACTGGGCCAATCATTGGCACGAGGCGGCCGACGACCAGGTCAACATGGACATCATCCGCGCCTCCTACAGGCGGCTCGAGCCGTGGGTCGGGCGCGGCGTCTACGTCAACATGCTGAACGTGGACGAGCTGGACCGGGTGGTCGAGGCATACGGAGGGCCGGAGAAGTACTCCCGGCTGGGGATGGTGAAGGCCAAGTACGACCCGACGAACCTGTTCCGGATGAACCACAACATCAAGCCGACCGCGGCCGCGGAGCCCGCGTGAGCGCGGCAGGGGCGCTGCCGCGGCGGGTGGGCGTCGTCCGCGCCGCCGCCGGCCGCGAGCTGGTCGCCGACTACGGCGACCGCGTCGTCTCCCTCACCGCGGCCCTCGGCTGGGACCACTGCTCGACGATCGAGCTGATCCGCCGCTGGGACGAGCTGGCGCCGCGGCTCGAGGAAGTCGGCGGCTCCGACGCGCGGCTCGACCCGGAGGCGCTCGCCTGGGAGCCGCCGGTGATGCCCAGCAAGGTGATCTGCGTCGGCGCCAACTACACCGACCACGTCGAGGAGATGGAGCGGGCGGGTGCGCCGAAAGTAGAGGCGACACCGTTCCCGTTCAGCTTCCTCAAGCCCCCTCACACGGCGTTGGTCGGCAGCGACGTCGAGGTCGCGATCCCGGGCTTCGGCACCGAACTCGACTGGGAGACGGAGCTGGCGATCGTGATCGGCCGGCCGGAGCTCGCCCGCACCGATCCGCTCGCCGCGATCTTCGGCTACGCGGTCCTCAACGACCTCTCGCTGCGCGACTTCGTCGCCCCCTTCCCCCACCCGCTCGGCCTCGACGCGGTGATCGGCAAGGGCTGGGACGGCGCGGCGCCCTTCGGCCCGTGGATCACCCGCTCCGAGCTCGTCGGCGACCCGACCGACCTGCCGATCACGCTGCGCGTCAACGGCGAGGTCAAGCAGCGCAGCTCGACCGCGAAGATGATCTTCTCGGTCGCCGAGCTGGTCTCTTTCTACGCGCGCGTGCTGACGCTCGAGGTGGGCGACGTGATCGCCACCGGCACGCCCGCCGGGGTCGGCGCGGGCGCCCGGCCACCCCAATTCCTGCAGCCCGGCGACCTGGTCGAGGCCGAGATCGGCGATCTGGGGACCCTGCGCACGCCGATCGTCGCCCCCGCCGAGCCGATCTCGCTCGCCATCCGCTGAACGGTCGATTCCACGGCAGGTGTGACCCGGGCGCCCGCCGCCCGTCCGAGGCGGCGGGCCCGTGCGAGGAGGACCGCCCGTCCGAGACGGCGCGCCCGGCCGCCGAAGCGGGTCTGCCGGTCCGAGACGGCACGCCCGTCCCACCCTCCACTTCGGCAGGTAGGAGGGCGGGACGGGCGCGCCTCGCCGTGCGCCTCCCCGCCCGGCGTTCGCAGTTCTCCGCGCATAGCGCGGATGTCTGCGAACTCATCGGGAGGCGGCCCTGTGCGTTCGCACTTTGCCGCGCTATGCGCGGAGAACTGCGAACTCATTGGGGGGCGCTCCGTCGCGTTCGCACTTTGCCGCGCTATGCGCGGAGAAGTGCGAACGCGGGGCGCGGGGGTGTTACGGAGGCGTGGCGGGATGCGCACATGGCGGGCCTCGGTCTGCATCTGCGTCCGATCCCTCGGGCACCCTCAGTGTCTAGAATAACCATTATAGGTTTTTACTCGAACGGGAACGGAGGAGCGGTATGCGCTTGGAGGGAAAGCGAGTGCTGATCACGGGCACGGCCGGCGGCCAGGGAGAGGCGGCACAGCGCCTGTTCGCCGCCGAGGGCGCGCGGATCATCGGCTGTGACCTGCAGGAGGGGGCGGCGGAAAAGACTGCCGCCGAGCTGCGCGAGGCGGGCCACGACGTGCACGGCGACACGGTCGACCTGAGCGACGCGGCCGCCGCCGGGGAGTGGGTCGACAGCGCCGCCGAGCGACTCGGCGGGATCGACGTCCTCTACAACAACGCGGCCGGCTTCGGGTTCGCCCCGTTCGCCGACATGACCCATGAGCTCTTTCGCCACGTGCTGAAGGTCGAGCTGGAGCTGGTCTTCAACACGATCAAGCCCGGCTGGAACCACCTGCTGGCGGCCGGCGGCGGCTCGATCGTCAACACCGCCTCCTACTCGGCGCTGCGCGGCATCGCCCCGCTCGGCCAGGTGGCGCACGCCGCCGCCAAGGGCGGCGTCGTCGCGATGACCAAATCGCTTGCCGCCGAGGGCGCCGCCGACGGCATCCGCGCCAACGCGATCTCCCCCGGCTTCGTCAAATCGCCGGCGACCGACGCCGCGGTGCCGCAGGAGGGCCGCGAATGGCAGCTCTCCAAACACCTGATCCAACGGCCGGGCACCGGCGAGGACATCGCCTACCTGGCCCTCTACCTCGCCTCCGAGGAGTCGGGCTGGGTCACCGGCCAGAACTTCTCCATCGACGGCGGCGCCACCGCCGGCTTCCGGTAGGCCGCAACGTCGGCTGATCCACCACCAGGGGCGAGTGCTCCTCCGGTCGTTCCTCGTGACGTCATGGCCAGCAAGGAACGACCGGAGCGCCTGCGCCGACGGCGCAAGGCTTCTTCTGTGTTACGCAATAGTCAACCAAATACGCATCGTGTAATGTCGGTGCGGGGAATCTCGACGACTTCAGGAGGTCGCAAACGATGGAGAGCGGAACCGCGCAGCTGCGCACGGACACGCCCGCGACGACGCCGGTCGACGTGTCGAAGCTGGGCTTCCACGTGGTCACCACGCGGGACGTGGCGGCGATCGCCGACCACTACGAACAGGCCCTGCAGCTGGTGCGAACCGGCGAGGAGGACGGCACCGTCTACCTGACCACGGCCGGCGACCACCATGCGGTCGCGATCCGCAAGGGCGAGCCGCACGGGCGCGCCGGCCTCGGCTTCGAGATCCACGGCACGCTCGAGGAGACCGCCGAGCGGCTGGGCGCGGCGGGGATCGCGTTCGAGCGGCGCAGCGACCCGGAACCGGGCATCGGCGACGCCCTGGTGATCGGCGAGGTCGAGAGCGGCACCCCGCTGACCCTCTACAAGGCCCAGGAGTCGAGCGGCGTCGGCTCGGTGGTCGGCCCGCGCCCGGCGAAGCTCGGCCACATCGCCTCCTACGTCGAGGACCTCGGCGCCGGCCACGAGTTCTACCTCGGCGTCCTCGGCTTCCGCTGGGCCGACACGATCGGCGACTTCTTCAGCTTCCTGCGCTGCAACGCCGACCACCACGCGGTGAACATGATGGTCAGCCGGAAGCGCGCCGGGCTGCACCACGTCGCCTACGAGATGCGTGACTTCATGCACCTCAAGGAAATGCTCGACCACCTCGCCACGCGCGACATCCGCATGGCGTGGGGACCGGGCCGCCACGGCGTCGGGCACAACATCTTCACCTACCACGCCGACCCCGACGGCAACTTCATCGAGCTGTTCACCGAGCTCGACGTGATCGCCGACGAGGAGACCGGCACCTACGAGCCGCGGCCCTGGCACGAGGAATGGCCACAGGGCCCGAAATTCTGGACGCCCGAGCCGGGCGCCGCCAACAAGTGGGGGTGGATCAACCCCGACTTCCTCGACCACTAGCCGGGGGCGAGCCGTGCGCGCGGTGACGATGCGCGAGTTCGGCGACGAGGGAGTCCTGCGGGTCGAGGAGGTCCCCGACCCGGTCCCCGGCCCCGGCCAGGTGCTGGTGCGGGTCGCGGCGGTCGAGGTCTCGCGGACGCGCGACGTCGCCACCCGCACCGGCCGGCATCCGTTCTCGCGCTTCGTCACCCTGCCCCACATCCTCGGCGGCGACTTCGGCGGCGTCGTCGAGGCTGCCGGGGAGGGTGTCGACCCGGGCCTGATCGGCCGGCGCGTCGCCGTCTCCAACACCGAGACGTGCGGCGAGTGCGAGGCGTGCGGAGACGGCCACGAGGAGCGGTGCGCGGAGCTGAGCCTGCTCGGCATCCACCGCCGCGGCTCCTACGCCGAGCTCGCCGTGGTCGGCGCCGGCAACGTCCACCCCGTTCCCGATGACCTCTCGCCGCAGGAGGCGGCCGCGCTCGCCGCCGACGGGTCGATCGCCTTCACCCAGCTGCAGGTCGCGGGCGTCGGGCCCGGCACGACCCTGCTGGTGACCGGGGTCACGGGGGCGCTCGGGTCGACCCTGGCGGCGCTCGGCGCCCACCTCGGCGCCCGGGTGATCGGCCTCTCGCGCCGCCCGGGCGAGGTGCCCGACGGGCTCGGGACGGCCGCCAACCTCGACGCGGGCGACCCCGACCTGACCGCGGCGATCCTCGCGGCCACCGGCGGCGAGGGCGTCGCGGCGGTCGCCGACAACGTCGCCAACCCGGAGATCTTCTCCCACTACTTCCCGGCGCTCGCGGTCGGCGCCCGGGTGGTCTTCTCCGGGGCGATCGGCACCCCCGAGCTGCCGGTGCTGCCGGTGCCCGCCGGCCCGCTCTACGTGAAGAGCATCTCACTGCTCGGCGTCCGCACAACGACCCCCGCCGACCGCCGCCGGCTCTGGGAGCTGGTCGACGCCGGGTTCCGCCTGCCCGCCGCCTCGATCGCCGAGCTGCCGCTGGAGCGGGCCGCCGAGGCGCACGCGCGGATCCAGGACGGCACGCAGCACGGCCACACGATCCTCACGGTCGGGGCGTGATACTGCCGGGACCGGCCGACGTCACGCTCACGGCGCTCGGCGGCGGGTGAAAGCGAGAGGAGGCGTGGACAGTTGACCGCGGGACCCGAGCCCGGCTCACAGCAGGGGATCAAGTCGATCGAGGTCGGCGCGCGCGTGCTGCGGGCCCTGGAGCGCGGGCGCGGGCCGATGTCGCTGTCGGAGGTGGCCAAGGGCGCCGATCTGCACCCGGCCAAAGCGCACCGCTACCTGACCAGCCTCGCCCGCGCCGGACTGGCGTCCCAGGATCCCGGCAGCGGCCTCTACGACCTCGGCGCCGCGGCGCGGGCGCTCGGGGTCGAGGCATTGCGGCGCGCCGACTCGGTGCGCACCGCCTCGGCGTTCGCGCTGGAGCTGCGCGAGGAGACGGGCCACAGCGTCAGCCTCTCGGTCTGGAGCGAGGGCGGCCCGGTGATGGTCGGCTGGGAGACGGGCGCCCACCTGCTGCCGATCGTGATCCGGCTCGGCTCCACCCTGCCGATGCTCGACTCCGCCGTCGGCCACGTCTTCCTCGGCCACCTCCCGAAGGCGGCGACGACACCGGTCGTCAAGGCCCAGCAGCGACAGGGGGCGACCCGCGAGATGTCGGCCGCCCGGATCGAGGAGCTGCGGCGGGAGGTCCGCACGGCGCCCTTCGCCCGCACCGTCAACCAGATGATCTTCGGCCTCGCGGCGCTGGCCGCACCGGTCTTCGGCGCCAGCGGGGAGATCGAGCTGGCGCTGGGAGTGGTCCTGCCGGGCGGGATCGCTTCCGGACGGGACCTCGACCGGCTCGGCGGGCAGGTGCGGGCTACCGCCGACCGCGCCTCGCGCGACCTCGGCTTCGGCGGCTGAGGCGGCGGGCACGGCCGGCGGCCGCCGCCCCGGCGGGGCTCAGGCGCCTGCCGGCTCGCCCTCGCGGACCCAGCGACGGATCGCGGCCAACGTCGATTCCACCGCTTTCTCGTAGTCGCCCTTCATCGTCTCTTCGTAGTCCTTCTCCGCGTCGGAGCCCGGCTCGACGCCCTCCAGCTCGAGGTCGAAGGAGAAGCGCAGCTGCAGCTCGCCGTCGTCGCCCTCGAGGATCTCGTTGAGGATCGTCCCCAGCACCTCGCCGGAGGTGCGCTCGAAGCGGACGGTGCGCTGCGGCTCCAGGGTGACGCGCTCGCCGAGCCGTTGGCCGCGGAACTCGATTTCCCGCTGGATCCAGTTGTCGCCCTCCTCCTGCACCTCGCAGTGGGTCATCGACGGTACGTAGGGCAGCGCGTTGTGGGCCTTCGCCTCGAGGCCCTTCCAGACATCGGCGCGCCCCAGCTTGACGTCGGTGCCCTCGGGGTTGACCGGGATCGTGTACGAGACGGAGATCATGCCGTGCTCCTTTGTTTGAACCTTCCCTGTGCGGCCGGCCACTTCCGTGCGTCGCTGACGATCGCCATCGCCCCTCCTCATCGAGACCGTGAACCGGAGGGAATAACCTATAATGATTCCCCTTGATTGGCAAGGGCGCCCGCGCGGCGTCGCCCGCCCTCAGCCCACCGCGGCGACCAGCGGGTCGAAGGGTTGGATCGCCGGAGGCGGTCCCGCGGCCCGCGGCCCCGAGCGACCCTCGAGCAGCTCGCCCGGCGGGTCGCCCGCCAGCAGCCAGCCATCGGCGGTCGAGGTGAGGATGCCGCGGCGGGCAAGGTCGGCCAGCGCCCTGCTGACCGTCGGGCGACGGGCCGCCGTCAGGTCGGCGAGCGCCGCGTGGGTGAGGCTGAGGGGCACGAGGACGCCGTCGTTGCGTTTCCTGCCCCAGCGCCCGGCGAGGTGCCAGAACAGGGTGTGCAGGCGGGTGTCGACCCGCGGCTGGTGGGCGATCGCCATCAGGACCGCGAGGTTGCGGGAGCGGTTGGTCGCGCGGCCGATCAGGTGGGAGACGAGCTGCGGGTAGTGGCCGGCGCGGAGGGCGAACTCGCGATCGAGGACGGCGACCCGGGTGGGGAGCAGGACTCGGCGGGTCGTCGTCAGCGCCAGGGCCAGGGCGTCGCCGGCGCCCTGCCAGGGACGCAGCAGGTCCCCTTTGCCGAGCAGCTCGGCGCCGAAGCGGCCGTCGACGCCGGTGCGGCGGAGCACCAGCCCCTCGAGGATCAGCAGGCCGATGCCGTCGCCCAGCTCGTCCGGGATCGCCGCGCTTCGCCAGGCGCCGGGCCGCAGCGCGACGGTCCTGGTCACGCACTCCTCGACCGCCTGCGCGCGCAGCGCCCAGGGCACCGCGGCCCGCAGCTCGGCGTCTTCGAGCAGGACGCTGCACGGGATCGGGGACCATGGCGCGCCTCCGGCGCCGCTCCCCCGTTGCCCGTCCAGGCGACGACTCATCGCCGACAATGTAGCGAAACGGGCGTTTCGTGTAACCCGTGTTGCGTCGGATTTTAATGCACCTCTAAGCTGATCGCCTGTGACCTGGCACCTGTTCGTCTACCGGCTGCCCAAAAAGAGCTCCAGCATGCGGGTGGCCGTGTGGCGGGAGCTGCGGCGGATCGGCGCCCTGCCCCTCCAGCAGGCGGTCGTCGTCCTCCCCGAGGCCGGCGGGCTGAGCGAGAAGCTCGACTCGATCGCCGAGCGGGTGCGCAGCCAGGGCGGCGTCGTCTACCGGTTTCCGCTGGCCGACCTGGACGGGCAGGAGCGCACCCGCCTGGAGGACGAGTGGAACGCGCTGCGCACCCAGGAGTACGAGGAGATCGTCGAGGAGTGCGAGACGAAGTTCAAGCGCGAGATCGAGTTCGAGATCTTCCGCGACAACCTGACCGCCGCCGAGGCCGAGGAGATCGAGGCCGACCTCGACAAGATCAAGTCCTGGTTCGAGCGGGTCTCGGCCCGTGACGTCTTCGCCGTCGCCGCCCGCTCCCGTGCCGAGGTGGCGATCGCGGGGTGCCAGCGGATGCTCGACGACTTCGTGCAGCGGGTGTACGACGCCGAGACCGAGCACGGGCCCTCGCTCGAGCGGCCGGCGGCCTGGCCCGAGGGCCCGGGCGATGACGCCGGCGCGGCCGAGCGCCCCGGACAGTGGGGCGACACCGAGGAGAGTTCGTAAGAAGAGTGACCGACCGCCGCGAGGTTTCACATCGCGGCCACATATCGCCGATCGGGGGCGACTGAGGTGGGCGACAGCCACCGCGGCCCCGTCGGACCTCGGCGCGGAGAAGGTGGCCTACGGAAACAGCACACAAAGGAGCCTTCCGAATGCCCCAGCGCCTGTTTCGCCGCATGACCATCGGACTCGCCGTGGCCGCCTGCGCGGTCGCCGTGGCGGCCTGCGGCAGCAGTTCCTCCTCGTCGTCGACCGAAACGACCTCCGCCTCCTCGACCCAGACGGCGACCAACGCCTCCGAAACCGTGTCCAACTCCAAGCCGACGCTGCTCGTCTACTCCGCGCAGGGGTACGCGCCGAACGGCGTCGAAGCCTTCACCAAGGAAACCGGCATCCCGGCGAAGCTGGTCGAAGACAGCACCGGACCGCTGCTGGCGCGGATCCAAGCCGAGAAGGCCAACCCCCAGTGGGGCCTGCTGTGGGTCGACGGCAACGAGGCGTTCGCCGGTCTCGACCAGCAGGGGATGCTGGTCAAGCACCTCACCGTGCCCAAGTTGACCTCGACCGGCAAGAGCCTCGTCCCCGCCGACCGGAGCTTCGTGCCCACCGGCCTCACCACCGCCTGCACGATGATCTACGACAGCCACGCGGTCGCCAAGCCGCCGACCGACTGGAACCAGTTGCTGGAAAGCCAGTGGGCCGGCAAGGTCGGCATGAACAACCCGGCGGTCTCCGGCCCCACCTACCCCTGCGTCGCCGGGCTGATGGAATACCTCGGCGGCCAGTCGCAGGGCGAAGCGTTCCTCGAAAAGCTGAAGGGCGCCGGGCTGAAGGTCTCCGAAACGAACGGTGACACCCTGCACCTGCTGGAAACCGGCCAGATCTCGATCGGCCTGATCCAGAGCTCCGCGGCGATCGGCGCCGAAGAGGGCGTGCCCGGCCTCAAGGTGGCCTACATGCCGAAGGAGACCCTGCTGCCGAGCGTGATCGGAGTCGACTCCAAGGCCTCGCCCGAAGTCCAGGAAGAGGCCCAGGAATTCATCAACTGGGTGCTCTCGCCGGCGGGCCAGAAGCAGATGCAGTCCGGCGACCCCGAAGGCGACTCGCTCTTCTGGCCGGTCGTCCCCGGGATCAAGCCGCTGAAGGCGCTGCCGCCGCTCAGCTCGATCTCGACCCAGACCGTCAACCCCTACACCTGGGGCGAACGGGAGGAAGAAATCAACAGCTGGTTCAACTCCAACATCGCCCAGTGAGCGAACTCGCTCCATCGGCCGCCGCCGGGGACTCCCCGGCGGCGGCGCTCCCGGACCGCCTCCTCGGGCTGGTCGCGAGGCTGCCCCGGCCGGGGCTCCCGACGGCGATGGCGGTGCTGCTCGGCGTCCTGCTGATCGTCCCGATCGGGTCCTTCCTGCTGGTCGCGGTCTCGCCGCGTCTCTTTCAGCAGGGCGAATCGTGGCTGACCCTGGCGCCGTTCGGGGAAGCGCTCAGCGGACCGTCGCTGCGGGCGCTCGCCGACTCGGGCCTGGTCGGCGCCGGATCGGCGCTCTTCGCGCTGGCCTGCGCGCTGCCCCTGGCCCTGCTGATGCACCGCACGAACCTGCTCGGCCGGCGCCTCTGGCAGATCTGCATCTGGGCGCTCCTCCTCGCCCCGAGCTACCTCATCGCGCTCGGCTGGGAGCGCCTCTTCGAGCCCGGCGGCGTCCTCGTCCGGGCCGGCCTCGAACCGACCTCCCTGCGCGGCCTCCTCTACGGGCCGATCGGCGTGATCGGGGTGCTCGGCATCAAGGGGGTGCCGTTCGCCTTCCTCGCGATCTCGGCGGCCCTGCCGGGCCTCGGATCGAGCTTCGAGCACGCCGTCCGGACCCACGGCGGCGGTCGCCTGACGGCGCTGCGGGTGGTCCTGCCGATCCTCGCGCCCGCGCTGTGGTCGGCGCTGGCGATCGTCTTCGCCGAGTCGATCAGCGACTTCGGCGTCGCCCGGACCCTCGCCTACACCTCCGGCTTTCCGCTCGCCACCTTCTCCCTCTTCAACGCGGTCGACAGCGAGCCGATCCGCTTCAGCCTCGCGGCGGCGATCGGCTGCACGCTGGTCGGCCTGGTCGCGATCGCCCTCCTGGCGCAGCGCCGGGCGATGCGGGGACGCTCTTACCAGGTGCTCTCCGGCCGGTCGCGGCCGCACTCGCGACACCGCCTGGGACCGGCCGCGCAGGCCGGCACCCTCGCCGCGGTCGGCGCCTTCTTCGCGGTCGCGATCGGGGTGCCGGTGTTCGGGGCGATCAGCGCCTCGCTGCTGAAGTCGCTGGGCACCGCGATGCACGGCTTCACCCTGACCACCGAAAACTACGGTCGGGTCCTCTCCGAAAGCACCCTCTACGAACCGCTGCTCTTCTCGGCGCGGCTGGCGACGATCGTCTCCACCATCGTCGCGGCGCTCTCGGTTCCCGCCGCCCGCCTGCTGACCCGCCGCTCGGCGGGCGCCGTCGGGCGGACGATGGACATGGTGCTGCTGGGCGCGGTGGCGCTGCCGTCGATCGTGATGGCGGCGGGCTACATCCTCATCTACAACCTGCCGGTGATGCACAGCGTCGGCGTCTCTCTGTACGGGACGACGACGCTGCTGGCGATCGCCTACATGGCCGGGGCGCTGCCGAACAACACCCGCATCCTGGTCGGGCCGCTGGCCCAGCTGCACGACACGCTGCTCGACTCGGCCCGCACCCACGGCGTGGGCATCTCGACCACCTGGCGGCGGGTCGCCCTGCCGATCCTGTCGCGGTACCTGGTGTGGGTGTGGCTCTACTGCTTCGCCGCCACCCTGCTCGAGCTGCCGATCTCCGAGCTGCTCTACCCGGCCGGCCAGTTCCCGATCTCGATCGCGATCCAGCGGCGGCTGGAAGCCTACGATTTCGCCGGCGGCACGGCGATGGAGGTGATCGCCGTGGTCGGGGCGCTGCTGGTGACGGCGCTGGTGCTCGGCGCCTACCGGGTCCTCGCCCCGGCCGGCTGGCGCAAGATCGCCGAGGTGGAGTCGTGACCGCGGCCGCGGAGGCGCCGGCCGTCGAGCTGAGCCGGCTGGGCAAGCGCTACGGCGAGGTCGATGCGCTCGCGGGCGTCTCGCTCACGGTGTCGCCGGGCGGCTTCCTGGTGCTGTTGGGACCGTCGGGATCCGGCAAGTCGACCCTGATCCGCTGCCTGGCGGGGATCGAGCGACCGAGCGAGGGCTCGGTCTCGCTGGCCGGGGCGCTCGTGGCCGATGGCCGCCGGCACGTCCCGCCGGACCGCCGCGACCTGGCGATGGTGTTCCAGGACTTCGCCCTGTGGCCGCACATGACCGCGCTCGACAACGTGCGCTTCGCGCTGCGCCGCCGGCGCCTCGGGGGCAAGGAGTCGCGGCTGCGGGCGGGGTCGATGCTGGAGCGGGTCGGGCTGGGCGCGATGCGGGAGCGCTACCCGCACGAGCTGTCCGGGGGCGAGCAGCAGCGCGTCGCCCTCGCCCGCGCCCTGGTCGCCTCGCCGGCGCTGCTGCTGTTCGACGAGCCGCTGAGCGCCCTCGACGCGAGCCTGCGCGAGCAGCTGCGCATCGAGATCGGGACCCTGGTGCGAGAGAGCGGGGCGAGCGCCGTCTACATCACCCACGACCAGCGCGAGGCGTTCGCGCTCGCCGACGAGATCGGCGTGCTGGAGCGCGGCCGACTCGTCCAGCTCGGCCGGCCGGAGGACATCTACGGGACGCCGGTCGCCGCCTCGGTGGCGCGCTTCACCGGCCTCTCGGCGGAGCTGCGGGGAAAGGTCGCGGGCGCCGCGGGCAGCCGGCTGGTCCGGGTGCGGATCGACGGTGCCGGTGAGCTGCTCGCCCGCTCGCCGGGGGCGCTCGCGCCCGGGCAGCCGGTGGAGGTGCTGGTGCGCCCGGCCGCGGTCGAGCTGACGGCGCCCGACGACGCGGCGGCCTCGCTGAGCGGCCAGATCGCCGACAGCGCCTTTCGCGGTCGCGGCTACGACCACGTCGTGCGGCTGCCGGGCGGCACCCTGCTGACCGAGGTCTTCTCCCGCCGCAGCCACCGGCGCGCAGAGGCCGTCGGCCTGCGGATCGACCCCGAGGGGTGCCTGACGTTCACGGTCGGCGGCCTCACCATGTCGGCCGGCCAGAGCCTGCAGATCCCCGCCAACGGCGCACCGCGCCGCGCAAAACGAGACGAAGGAGTAGATGTGAAGAGCAACATGTCGCCGGGAAGGAAGGACACGTGAGCGGGGCGGAGGTCGGCCTCGCCCTGTCGGTGTTCGCCGCCTGCGCGGTCGAGGCGGTCGAGGCGCTGACCATCGTCCTCGCGGTCGGCGCCACGCGAAGCTGGTCCTCGGCGCTCGGCGGGGTGGGCGCGGCGACGGTCGTGCTGGCGGCGATCGTGGCCGCGATCGGCCCGGCGATCGCCTCGTTGCCGATCGGCGCCCTGCGCCTCGTGGTCGGCGGACTGCTGCTGATCTTCGGCCTGCAGTGGCTGCGCAAGGCGGTCCTGCGCTCGGCCGGCCTGAAGGCCAAGCACGACGAGCTGGAGACCTATCGCGAGGAGACCGAGGCCGCCCTGGCGCTCGGCGCCCGGCCGCAGGGATTCGACGGGTACTCCTTCACGATCTCCTTCAAAGGCGTGTTGCTGGAGGGGCTCGAGGTGGTCTTCATCGTCCTCACCTTCGGCGCCAACCAGCACCGGGTGGGCCTCGCGGCGGTGGCCGCCGCGGTCGCCGTGGCGTTCGTGGTCGCCGCCGGCATCGCGGCGCGGGCGCCGCTCGCCCGCGTCCCGGAGAACACGATGAAGTTCGGGGTCGGCGTGATGCTCACCTCGTTCGGCATGTTCTGGGGCGCCGAGGGCGCGGGCGCCAGCTGGCCCGGCAACGACGCCGCGCTGCTGGCGATCATCCCCCTCGTGCTGCTCTCCTCGCTGGCGATGGCGACCTCGCTGCGAAACGCGGCGGCACACGACGCCGAGCCGGAGCCCGACTCCGCCGAGCGCGCCGAGACGGTGAACGCATGAGTGCGTTGGAGGCGTTCCTGCGCGGCATCTGGGACTTCGTCGTGGGCGACGACTGGCGCGCCGCGCTCGGCGTCGTCGGAGCGCTCGGCCTCACCGCGCTGCTCGTCGACGCCGGCGTCTCCGCCTGGTGGGTGATGCCGCCCGCGGTGCTCGGCCTGCTGGCGCTCTCGGTGCGACGCGCCCTGCCCTGAGGCGTGCCGGTGCGCGCCGCCCCGGCCGGCTGATCCGTCCGTCCGATGGGGTGCGTTCGCAGTTATCCGCGCATAGCGCGGCAAAGTGCGAACGCACCAGGTCGTCCCTCGATGAGTTCGCAGTAATCCGCGCATAGCGCGGAGAACTGCGAACGCGCGGGGGCGGCTCCCGATGAGTTCGCAGACATCCGCGGTATGCGCGGAGAACTGCGAACGCCGGGCGGCCCGCGCAGGCCGAGGCGCGCGGGAGCCTACGCGACGGCACCCGCCAGGATCCCGTCGATCTGGCCGATCGCCAGGGTCATCCCCTCCTGCATCCCCATCTCCAGCATCTTCTCCATCTGCGCGAGGTCGACGAAGTCGGTGACGACCGTCATCCGGGTGCCGCCCGCGGTCGGCTCGATGGTGACCGTCTCGCGCGCCGGCTCGACGCCCGGGGTGGGCTCGCCGTCCTCGCCCGCGAGGCCATTGGCGAACTCGATCCGGCGCGGCTTCTCGATCGCCTCGATCCGCCACCAGCCGCGCGGCGTCTCCCCGGCGGGGCCGGTCATGTGGTAGCGGGACTCGCCGCCGACCTCGAACTCGTGTCGGGTGAACGTGGCCGGGAAGGTGGGCGGGCCCCACCAGCGCTCCAGCTTGCGCGCGTCCTCCCAGACGTCCCAGACCCGCTCCGGATCGACCGCGAACTCGGTCACGATCGTGAGGGTCAGGTTCTCCGCGTCCTTCTCACTGCTTACCACCGTCATCGTCACTCCCTTTCCTCGGCCGCCAGCAGATCGCCGATCCGCCCGGCCCGTTGGATCCACAACCGCTCGTAGGCGCCCAGCAGGTCGATCGCCCGGCGCAGGGTCGCCGGGTCGGCGTGGACGATCTGCTCGCGCCCCCGCCGCTCCTTGCGGACCAGCCGTGCCCGCTCGAGCACCGCGACGTGCTTCTGCACGGCGGCGAAGCTCATCTCGTAGCGGCGCGAGAGCGCCGACACCGATTCCTCGGCCTCTCCTAACCGGACGAGGATGTCCCGCCGGGTGGCGTCGGCCATCGCGTGAAACACGAGATCGGCCTCCTGATCTGACATCAAACCTACAACCATTTGGTTGTAGGTTAGCGCACTGCCTCCGGCGGTGGCGCATCGCGAAACGTCAGAAATTCTTCGTTTTCATCGCGGCGGTCTGTGCCTATAGTCGACACCGTGCCCGGCAAGAGTGCAGAGTTCTCCTTCCCACCGATCGGCTGGATCGGGCTCGGTGAGATGGGCCTGCCGATGTCGGCGAACCTGGTGGCCGCCGGCCACACCGTCCACGGCTACGACCTCGACCCGGCCAAACGCGCCGCCGCGAGCGACGCGGGGGTCGCGACCGTCGACTCGACCGCCGCGCTGGTCGAGCGGGGCGAGCTGCTGGTGACGATGCTGCGGACCGGCGCCCAGACCGAGGAGCTGCTGCTCGGCGAGGGCGGGATCGCGGCGCTGGTGGAAGGCGAGCGCCGCGACGTGGTGGTGATGAGCACGCTGGATCCGATCGCGATGGAAAGGCTGGCCGACGGGTGCGCCGCCCGCGGCCTGACGATCTTCGACGTGCCGGTCAGCGGCGGCGTGCGCGGCGCCGAGGCCGCGACCCTCTCGATCATGGCCTCCGGCGAGCCGGCGGGCCTGGAGCGGATCCGCCCGCTGTTGGAGCCGCTCGGCGCCCGCATCCACGTGCTCGGCGAGCGGCCGGGGATGAGCCAGGCCGCGAAGCTCGCCAACCAGGTGATGATGGCGGTGGCGATCGCCGGCACCTACGAGGCGCTCGGCCTGGCGCGCGACTACGGCGTCGAGCCGCCGCCGGTGATCGAGGCGGTGCTCGACGGCACCGGGGCCAGCTGGCCGCTCGCCCACTGGGACTGGATGCGCAGCCTGTGGGAGGACTACGAGCCCGAAAACGCGCTCGACATCCTCGACAAGGACCTGAAGGCGGTGATCGCGGCGGTGCGCGAGCGCGAGGCCGACATGCCGGTCACCGAGGCGACCTTCGCGCGGCTGACCGACCTCTGGGACCGATCCCGTGCCGCCGCCGCCGAGCGCCGCGGCGGGCCGGAGTGAGCCGCCGGTGCGCGCCGCCCGTCCTCCTCACCCGCTACTGCAGCTCGAAGTACCGGCTGAAGTAGCCGAGGTGACGCCGCATCGCCCCCCGCGCCGCCTGCGGATCGGAGTCGGCCACCGCCTCCACCACCTCGTCGAGATGGGCGAGCACCTGACCGGGGTCGACCTCCTGGACCTCCTCGGAGAAGCGGCGGAACGCGGTGGCGGTGGCGCCCGCGAAGCCGACCAGCAGGGGGTTGTGGCCGGCCTCGGCGAGCGCCCGGTGGAAGGCGACGTCGACCGAGAGCGCCGTGTCGACGGAGAGCTCGCCGGGCGCGTCGGGGAGGGTCTCCCGCAGGCCCTCGAGGTCGGCGTCGGTGCGCCGGCGGGCGGCCGTCGCGGCGCTGCGCAGCTCGAGGTCGAAGCGGACCGCGAAGAGCTGTCCGTAGTCGAGCGTCTTCATCCCCAGCGAGAGCGAGATCACTTCGCCGACCGAGGCGCCGAGCGCCTGCAGGGAGAGCTCGGCGACCCGGTAGCCGCCGCCGCGACCGCGGGCCGAGGTGAGGATGTGGTCGGCGCGCAGGGTGCGCAGCGCCTCCCGCACGGTCGGCCTGCTGCAGCCGAACATCTCGGCCATCGCGTGCTCGCTGGGCAGCCGGTCGCCGGGGCCGAGCGACCCGTCGAGGATCGAGTCGCGGATCGACGTGGCGATCTGCTCCGGCGCGGTGCGCACCCGCGTGGCCCGCAGGCCACCCGTCGTCGGCGATCCGCTCACGGGAGAAACTGTAAGCCCAATTGCCAATTGACCCTTTCACCGCGGGCCCGCGATCTGGGGGGCGAGCGGGCGTGAGCTACGCGGTGGGGATCGACGTCGGCGGGACCTTCACGGACTTCGTCGTCGTCGACCAGGAAGACCTCGGCTACTGGGCGCACAAGTCGCCGAGCACGCCCGCCGATCCCTCGCGGGGCCTGCTCGAGGGGCTGCGGGAGATCGCCGCGCTGCTCGGGCTGGAGACCGCCGAGTTCCTCTCCCGCCTCGACCTGATCGTCCACGGCACCACCGTCACCACCAACGCCGTCCTGACCGGCAGGGGCGCCGCCACCGGGCTGCTCACCACCGCGGGCTTCCGCGACGTGCTGGAGATGCGCCGCGGGGTGCGCAGCCGTCGCCACCTCTACGACAACAAGTACACGGCGCCGCCGCCGCTCGTTCCGCGCGCCCGCCGGCTGCCGGTGGCGGAGCGGATCGACGCCGCCGGCGAGGTGCGGGCGCCGCTCGACGAGCCCGGCCTGGAGGCGGCGGTGCGCTCGCTGGTCGACGACGGGGTCGAGGCGCTGGCCGTCTGCTTCATGCACGCCTACCGCAACGACGCCCACGAGCGCCTCGCCCGGGCGGTGGTCGAACGGGTCGCGCCCGACCTCTTCCTCTCGGTGTCCTCCGAGGTGCTGCCGCAGGTGCGGCTCACCGACCGCGTCTCGACGACGGTGATGAACTCCTACGTCGGGCCGGTTCTGCGGCGCTACATCGAGGCGCTGGTCGCCGGGCTCGGCGACCTCGGCTTCGCCGGGACGCTGCTGGTGATGCAGTCCAACGGGGGCGTCGCCACGCCGGAGATGATCGCCAGGCTGCCCGCCAGCACCGTGCTGTCGGGGCCGGCCGGAGGGCCGGTGGCGGGCCTCGCCCACGCCCGCGATCGCGGTGCCGTCGACTGCATGGTCGTCGACATGGGCGGCACCAGCTACGACGCCTCGATCGTCAGCGGCGGCGAGGTGACGATCACCCGGGAGGGCGAGATCGACCGCAACCCGATCGCGCTGCCGATGACCGACGTGATGACGATCGGCGCCGGCGGCGGCTCGATCGCCTGGCTCGACGACGGCGGCCTCCTGCGGATGGGACCGCAGAGCGCCGGCGCCGACCCCGGCCCGATCGCCTACGGCCTCGGCGGCGCCGAGCCGACCTGCACCGACGCCAACCTGGTGCTCGGCTACCTCGACCCGGACTTCTTCCTCGGCGGGCGGATGCGCCTCGACGTCGAGGCGGCGCGCGAGGGAATCCGGACGAGGATCGCCGAGCCGCTCGGGCTCGAGGTCGAGGCGGCGGCCGCGGCGATGCACGAGGTGATCACGCTGTCGATGGCGGCGGGCACCAAGGACCTGGCGCTGCGCCGCGGCTTCGACCCGCGCGAGCTGCTCCTGATCGCCGGCGGCGGCGCCGGCGGCCTGCACGCCGGACCGATCGGCGCCGAGCTGGGGATCGACCGGATCGTGCTGCCGCGGGTCTCCTCGGTCCTCTGCGCGTTCGGAATGCTGCTCGCCGACCTGCGCCACGACTACGTGCGCAGCCTGCGCCGCGATTGGGACGAGCTCGACCCGGCCGAGGCGGCGGCGCTGGTCACGGCGATGGCGGCCGAGGGAATGGAGGCGCTCGCCACCGAGGGGACCGCGGAGGCCGACCGCTCGCTGGTCGCGGCCGCCGAGCTGCGCTACCGCGGCCAGCACCACGAGGTCTCGGTCCCCTTCGACCCGGCCGACCTGGCGCCGGGGCGGACGGAGACGATCGCCGCCGACTTCCACCGGCTGCACGAGCGCCTCTACGGCTTCAGCTCGCCGGAGCGGCCGCTGGAGATGATCGCGCTGCGGGTCTCGGTCCGCGGCCGCCGCCCGCAGCTGCGGTTGAGCCGGCCGGCCGCCGAGGGCGACGATCCGCCGCGGCGTGGGTCGCGGCGCGCCTGGCTGCCGGAACGGGGCGCGTCGGCCGAGGTGCCGGTGCTCGACGCCGACACGATGCTGCCCGGTCACCGCTTCGCCGGCCCGGCGCTGGTCGAGGGCGCCAACACGACGGTGATCGTGCCGGAGCGCTTCGACCTCGCGGTCGACCGCGCCGGCAGCCTCGTCCTGCACCGCAAGGGACTCGAGGAGGACATATGAGCAAGGCCGAGGACCCGATCCTGACCTCGATCATCGCCAACCGCCTGCGCTCGATCGGCGAGCGCATGGGGGTGGTCGTCGAACGCAGCGCCCGTTCGCCGCTCCTGGTCGAGGGGCGCGACTTCTCGGTCGGGATCTACGACGTCGACGGCACCCTGGTCGAGCAGACCGAGTACATCCCGGTGCTCGGCTACGCGACCACGCCGGGGATGCGGGCGATCGCCGAGCGCTTCGTCGGCAAGGTCGAGCCCGGTGACGCGATCCTCCACAACGATCCCTACAGCGGTGGCAACCAGCTCTCCGATTGGAAGGTGACGAAGCCGGTGTTCCACGCGGGCGAGCACGTCGCCTGGGTGGTGATCGTCGCCCACCAGGCCGACATCGGCGGCGCCGTGCCCGGCACCTACAACCCGCACGCGACCGACATGTGGCAGGAGGGCCTGCGAATCACCCCGGTGAAGATCATGGAGCGGGGTGAGCGGCGAGCCGATGTCTGGGAGCTGATCTTCGGCAACGTGCGGCTCGAGATCGTCGCCGACGACGTCGACGCGATGATCGGCGCCTGCACGGTTGGCGAGCGCGAGATGGGCGCGCTGCTGGCCGCCTACGGGACGGAGGCCTACCGGGGGGCGACGAAGGCGCTGCTCGACGCGGCCGAGCGGAGTGCCGGCGAGGCGATCCGGCGGATCGACGATGGCACCTACGGGGCCGAGCTGACCGTCCACGACGACGGCATCGACCACGGGGGGCGGTGGACGATCCGCCTCGAGGTGCGGGTGGAAGGCGAGCGGATCGTCTTCGACTTCGCGGGCACCGACCGCCAGGCGAGCGGCTACATCAACACGCCGCGGGCGGTGACGATCTCCTCGGTGATGATCGCCTTCTTCATGATCGCCGAGGGGGAGATCCCGCACAACGACGGCGTGCTGCGGCGGATCGAGGTGCTGACCCCGGAGGGCAGCCTCGTCAACCCGGAGTTCCCGGCGCCGACCTGCTTCGGCAACCACGTCGCCGACCAGTTGGCGGCGGTGATCATGCTGGCGCTGGCACCGGCCGTCCCGGGACGGGTGACGGCGGGCTGGAACGCGCTCCTCGCCGCGACCGTGAACGGCGTCGACCCGCGCAGCGGCCGCCCCTACGTCGACATCCTGCTCAACGCCTGCAAGGGCGGCGGCGGCGCCACCGAGGGTGCCGACGGCTTCGACCACATCGGCCTGATCGGCTCCGGGGGCGCGATCGCCGCGCAGGACCCGGAGATGTTCGAGATCGTCAACCCCCACCTGCTGCGCCGCTACGAATACATGCCGGACTCGGCCGGCGCGGGCAGGTGGCGCGGGGGCCTCGGCGTCGTCACCGAGCTGGAGTTCCTCGACGAGGGCGCCGAGGCGAGCATCTTCGGCGATGGCGACCTACCGAGCACGGCGGCCTTCGGGCTCTTCGGCGGCGGCCCGGGCTCGGTCAACGAGATCGACTTCACCTTCCCGGACGGAAGCGTGCACAGGCCGCACCTGAAGGACCTCGTCTCCGACGTGCCGCGGGGGACGGTCTACCGCCAGGTGGCGGGCGGCGGCGGTGGCTACGGGGACCCGCGGGAGCGCCCGCGCGAGGAGGTGCGGCGCGACCTCCGCAACGGCGTCATCTCCGACCGCGCCGCGCGCAAGCTCTACGGCCTCGACGACGAGCTCAGCTAGGTCCCGCGCCGACGGCAGCTAGCCGAGGTCGAAGTTGAGGGCGCCGCCGGGGCGCGGCCAGTCGATCTCGAAGAGCCTGCCGTGGCCGGCGCCGGTGACGAAGGCGGTGCGCCGGTCGGCCCCGCCGAAGCAGATGTTGGTGGTGAACGGATCGTCGATCGGGACGTGTTCGAGGAGCTCGCCGGCCGGGCTGACCACCGAGATCCCGGCGAGGATGTTCGCCTGGCAGACGTTGCCCTCGGCGTCGATCGCCAGTGAGTCGAGCAGCGCGTACCCGGCCGGGCTCCAGAGGAAGTTCGCGCCGCCCGGGGCGAAGAAGGTCCGACCGCCGCGCAGGGTGCCCGGCGCCTCGACCTCCCAGTACCAGAGGCGACCGGCCTGGGTGGAGGAGGCGTACAGGCGACCGCCGTCGGGCGAGAGGCCGACCCCGTTGGGCGCCGGGAAGCTCTCCACCGCCGCGACGATCGCGGAGCCGTCGGGCTGGGCGTAGTAGATCGCGCCGCTCCGCTCGACCCCGCCGCGCCAGTGGCCGCTGTCGGTGAAGTAGAAGCCGCCGGCGGCGTCGAAGACGAGGTCGTTCGGGGCCTCGAGCCGGCGGCCGTCGCATTCGGTGTAGAGCGTCTCGACCTCCCCCGACTCCAGGTCGACGGCTTCGATTCGGCCGTTGACCGGCAGCGAGCAGGCGACGCAGACCAGGAACCCCGCCGACTCGTCCCAGTCGAAGCCGCCGTTGTTGGCGATGTAGATCCGTCCGTCCGGCCCGGCGGCCGCCCCGTTCGGGCCGCCGCCGCACTCGGCGACGACCTCGCGCCCGCCCGCCGGGGTGACCCTGGTGAGGGTGCCGCGCTCGACCTCGACCACGAGCACCGAGCCGTCGGCCAGAGCCACCGGTCCCTCCGGGAACCGCAGACCCTCGGCGCGGACCCTGATCTCGCCCATCAGATCACCGCCACCGGCGCTCGTCCTCGGACCCGTAGCGAGGACTGCCACCGCGGGCTCCGCCCTCCCCTGCCGTCGTAGGCGTGGGGGCTCACGGCGCCTCCTCGAGCAGCATCTCCGAGCCGACCTCGGCGAGCGAGCGCCGCCCGAGCAGCGTCATCGCCGCGACGATCTCGGCCCGCAACAGGTCCAGCACCTCGCGCACGCCGGCCGCGCCGCCATAGGCGAGCCCCCAGTAGACCGGTCGCCCGACGAGGACCGCCCGCGCGCCGAGCGCGAGGGCCGCGAGCACGTCGGTGCCGCGGCGGACACCGCCGTCGAGCAGCACCTCGGCCCGCCCGTCCACCGCCTCCACGACCGCGGGGAGCGCGTCGAGGGTGGCCGGCGCCACGTCGAGCTGGCGGCCGCCGTGGTTGGAGACGATCACCCCGGCGGCACCGTGCTCGACCGCGAGCCGCGCGTCCTCGGGGTCGAGGATCCCCTTCAGGACCAGCGGCAGGCCGGCCGCGGCGAGCCGCCCGACCGTCTCCCAGGTCGCCGAGCGGTCGATCATCCCGCCGAGCGCGACCGGGTCGCCACCCTCGGTGAGCCCGAGCGCCGGGCCCACGCCCGGGATCCTGATCTCGGGCCCGAAGGCGAAGCCGGAGCGGATCGCCCGATCGCGGCGGCCGATGATCGGGCCGTCCACGGTCAGCACCAGCGCCGCGAAGCCGGCGTCGCGCGCCGCGGCCACCAGGTGGTCGGTGATCGCGCCGTCCTCGAAGAGGTAGAGCTGGAACCAGCGCTCGACCCCGGTCGCGGCGATCTCGGCGGGCGAGCGCGTGGAGACGGTGGAGGCGCACATGATCGTCCCGGTCGCCGCCACCCCCCGCGCCATCTCGCACTCGCCCTCCGGATGGACGATGCGCTGCAGGCCCATCGGCGCGACCAGCGCCGGAAACGGGACCCGGCGCCCCAGGACCTCGACGCCGGTGTCGACGTCGGCGACCCCGCGCAGCACCCGCGGCATCATCTGCCGACGACGGAAGGCGGCCCGGTTGCGGCCGAGCGCGACCTCGTCGCCCGCCCCCGCGGCGACGAAGTCGAAGGTCGGCCGGTCGAGGACCTCGGCCGCGCGGGCTTCGGCTTCCTCGAGATTGACCAGGCTCGGGCGGGCGTTCATCTGCGCATCTTCGCTACTTCTTGCTCGGCGTCTTTTCCCACTTGATCGGGATCGTCGCCAGCGTGTATTCGCGTTCGTCGGGCCAGACGTATTCGCCGACCGTTTCCGAATCGACGAACTGCCCTTCGACCAGGATGTCTTTCGGCGGCTTGCCTTCCAGTGCCGCGTCCATCGCCTTCACCAGCGCGTAGCCGGTGGCCACGTTGTCCTGGTCCCAGGTCCACGAGAGTCGACCTTCTTCGACCGCTTCGATCGCGTCCTTGTCGCCGTTCTGTCCGGTCACCAGAACGCCTTCGGGGTTTTCGGTGGTGGCGATCTTCTTGCCCTCCGTGAGCAGCGCCGCCGAGACGCCCATCGCCGATTCGTCGTTGTAGCACCAGACCGCTTCGATGTCCGGGGTCTTGGTCAGCAGCGGTTCGAACTGTTTCTGGGAGCCCGCCGCGCTGTCGGCTTCGTTGTTGGCTTCGGCGATCACGTCGAGGCCCGCCTTCTTCGCTTCCCGGGCGAAGCACTTGGCGACTTCGACCAGCGACTGGGCCTGTTCGAAGACGATCATCAGCACCTTCGCGTGGGGATGGAGTTCGGCGATCTTTTCGGCGTCGATCGCCTGCGGGCCGCCCGGTTCGCAGAGCTGGGTTTCGAACCAGACCGTGTCGGTGATGCCGGGCCCGGCCGAGTTGTCGCCGATCACCGGGACACCCGCCTTCTGGGCTGCTTCGTAGGAGCCGGTGATCGTGCCCGGATCGAGCGTCCAGGCCCCGATCGCATTGGCGCCTCCGTTCATCGCCAATTCCATGTTCGAGATCTCCTTTTCCGGGGAGAGCGCCGAGTCGAGCACGGTCGCCGACCAGCCGAGTTCCTTGGCGGCGGCTTCGAAGGCGTTCTTCTGGTCCTGCTGCGCCGGCTCCGCCAGCACCGGGCTCAGGAAATAGACCTTGCTCCCCGCACCGGACTTGCCCGCGGTTTCGGAGGACCCACTCGAGGCCGCGGTTTCGGTAGCGGTTTCGGCTTCGGCTGCCGAGGTGCCGGCTGCGGAGCTCGAGCTGCTCGACGAGCCGCAGCCCGCGACCGCCACGGCCGCGATCAGCGCGAGAAGCGCGGTGGGAAGTGCCATCCAGCGTTTCATTCGATTCCTTTCATCGGACGGGAGCGTCACTCTTTCGCACGATTGCCAGATTGTCAAACAATGCTAGGGTCACCCCCATGGCCATCGCACTGAAGACCAGCGACCTCCTTCCGTTCGGACCGGACCACCGTGAGCGCCTCGCGGCTCACGGCATCGATCTGGTCGAGCGTTCCTGCCCGACCGAGGAGGAGCTGATCGAGCACGGCCGCGAAGCCGACGCGCTGCTCGTCATCGGCGAGCCGCTGACCGCGAACGTGATCGAGCGGCTCGGGAGCTGCCGGGTGATCGCCCGCTTCGGCGCCGGGCTGGACAACGTCGACGTCGATGCCGCGACCCGGCGGGGGATCCAGGTCACCTACGTCCCGGGCGCGTCGGTGGAGGAGGTGAGCGACCATGCCCTCGCGATGCTCTTCTCCCTGGCCCGCCGTCTGACCGACCTCGACGCCGCGACGCGAAGCGGCGACTGGAGCGTGCTCGACAAGCTCCCCCCGTTTCGCCGGCTCGGCGAGCAGACCGTCGGCGTGATCGGCGTCGGTCGGATCGGTGAGGTCCTCGCCCGCAAGGTCCGCGGCCTCGGCATCGGCCTCGTCGCCCACGACCCCTTCCGCGCCGACGAGGAGCTGCGGGCGCTCGGGGCCAAGCCACTGCCGCTGCCGGACCTGCTCGCGACCAGCGACTATGTCTCGATCCACACCCCGCTGACACCCGAGAGCCGGCACCTGATCGGCGCCGATGAGCTGGCCCGGATGAAGCCGACCGCCTGCCTGATCAACGTCGCCCGGGGAGGGGTGGTCGACCAGGACGCGCTGGTCGCGGCGCTCCGCGAGGGGCGCCTGGCGGGCGCCGGGATCGACGTCTTCGAGGCCGAACCCGTGCCGCTCGACGACCCTCTGCTGACCCTCGACAATGTCATCTTGAGCCCGCACGCGGCCCACCACTCGCTGGAGTCGATGAACGAGCTGCGAGGTCGCGTGATCGCCGACGTCGCCGCCGTCCTGCGGGGAGACGCGCCGGAGTTCCCGGTCAACGCGGTCGCCGCCGATGAGTAGCGTCTCCGCCGGAACGCGGCTCCACCGGTCCTCGACCATCGACGAGGTGGTCTCGCTCCTGCGGGCGGACATCGTCTCCGGCGAGCTGGCACCGGGTATGCAGCTGCGCGAGGTCGCGCTCGCCGAGTCGATCGGCGTCTCGCGGCCTTCGCTGCGCGAGGCGCTGCAGGTCCTGCGCCAGGAAGGCCTGGTCCGACACGAGCCCCACCGCGGCACCTTCGTCACCGCGCTCGGCCCGGAGGAGATCGTCGACATCTACCAGGTGCGGCGGGTGCTGGAGGGCAGCGCCGCCCGCGCCTGCCGCAAGGCCGACGCCGCCGCCGTCACGCGGGTCGCCGACGCCCTCGAGGCCTTGGCGGCGACCTGGGGCGGCGACGACTTCGAGGTGATCGGCGCCGACCTGCGCTTCCACCAGTCGATCGTCGGCCTGCTCGGCAGCCCGCGGCTGGACGCGGTCTTCGAGTCGGTGGCGACGGCGCTGCGCCCCTGCCTCGTGCTGCTCTCGCGCGATGCCCGCGTGGCCACCGTCCAGCGTCCCGACAGCCTGACCGAGCACGAAGCGATCGCCGCGGCGATCGCCGCCCGTCGAGGTCGCGACGCCGAGCGCCTCGTCACCGCCCACATCGACCGCAACCAGGAGCTCCTGCTCGCGGTGATCGACGCCGATCCGACGGAGGACGGCGGGTGAGCGGCGCGGCCGCCCAGGTTCCGCGGGCGCGGATGCTCGCCGGCGAGTCGCTGACCGGGACCTTCGTCCAGTGCCACGACCCGGGGCAATGCGAGTTCCTCGGCCGGCTCGGCTTCGATCTCCTCTGCGTCGAGGGGGAGCACTCGGCGATGGGGGTCGAGAGCGTCCAGGGCCTGGTCGCCGCGGCGGCCCTGGCGCCGATCCCGGCGCTGGTCCGCGTCGCCGGCAACGACCCGATCGCGATCGCCGCGGCCCTCGACGCGGGGGCCGCCGGGGTGATCGTGCCGCGGGTCGACGATGCCGCGGGCGCGGCCGCCGCGATGGCCGCCACCCGTTATCCACCGAGCGGCGAACGCGGCCTCGGCCCCTCCCGCGCGACCGGCTTCGGCGCCGCGATCGGCGCCTACCTCGCGCGCGCGAACGAGGAGCTGCTGCTCGCGGTCCAGATCGAGACCCGGGCCGCGGTCGACGCGCTGGCCTCGATCCTCGAGGTGGACGGCGTCGACATGATCTTCGTCGGCCCGGGTGACCTCGGCTGCTCGCTCGGCATCGACGACCCGGGGAGCCCGGAGCTGCGCCGCATCGTCGAGTCGGTCCTCCGGCAGAGCCGCGAGCGCGGCCGGCTGACCGGCATCTGGGCGGCGAACCCGGCCGACGCCGCCCGCTGGCGCGCGGTCGGCGCCGAGCTGGTCATCCTCGGCTCCGACCTGATCTGGCTCGCCCGCGGCGTCCAGGCGGCCCTGGCGGAGTAACCGGATCCGGCCCTCCCCCGGGCCGGCTCCGGGGAGTGACCGTCCCCGGCCCTGCGGCGCGCCGGCCCCGAAGCTCGCGTCCTCGATCGCCGACACCGACGGGCGGGTCGGCAGGCGCTCCGGCGCCTGCCGCCTGGCCAAGACGGCGCACCCTTCCCACCCTCCACTTCGGCAGGTAGGAGGGCGGGACGGGCGCGCCTCGGCGTGCGCCTCCCCCGCCCATGCGCGGCGCCCGGGCGCGGCCGCCATCCTCGGGCGCGGTCGACCTTTGGTCCGGTAGGCGGACGTTAGGACGACCGCGCCCGGCGGGGCGGACCAAAGGACGACCGCGTGCCCCGCGCCGCCGCGGCGTTCGCACTTTGCCGCGCTATGCGCGGAGAACTGCGAACTCATCGGAGGGCGCCGCCGCAGCGTTCGCAGAACTCCGCGCTATGCGCGGAGAACTGCGAACGCCCACCGGGCGCTCAACCGGCCGGCGGCGGCGGTTCCGGCACCGGCGGTTCGAACGCCCAGGTCGGGAACTCGGGGCTCGAAACGTGGCGCCGGATCACGCCGAGGCTGGCCGGGAAGTTCTGGATCCGGAACGGGTTGGACGAGCCGAAGTCCTGGTAGTAGACGAGCATCTTGGTGCGCGGGTGGCGTTCCACCCAGACGAAGAGGCGCCTGACGAACCGCGGGTCATCGGTGTTCTCGACCCCCCACTCGGTGAGCACGAAAGGCCGGCGCCGGCCGTAGCGCGCGTACATCGCGCTCAGCGCCTTCCAGTCCGGGTAGGCCGAGTAGAAGTCGGTCCCCGCCCAGTCGGTGTAGGCGAGGCCGGGGAAGAAGCGTTCCGGCCGGTTCCAGCGCACTTCCGGGGACCCGGCCGGGAGCGGGCTCCAGACCACCGCGACCGGGGCCTTCGGCAGGCCTTCCGGCACCGGCCCCTGTTCGGGGTTCAACGGGCGCAGCCCGGCCCGTTCGAGACGGCGGTCGATCTTTTCCAGCTTGCCGCCGCCGTGCAGGAGGATGTACATGCGCCGGAAGGCCTGGCGGTACCAGTACGGCTTGTGGGCGGCGTCGCGGAGCTTGCCTTCGCAGTCGTAGGACGCGTAGACGTTGAGGCAGCGGTTGGGCTCGCCGAGCGGGCGGATGTAGGCGCGGATCCCCTTCGACCAGAACAGGTTGTTGAGGAAGATCAGGTAGGTGTCGCCGTAGCCGGTGGCGATCTCGCGCGGCGTGATCCGCTCTTCGCCGGTGATCGGGTCGGCGGTGGAGATGTGGAGGATCGGCCGCGCCATCGCTCGCTGCCAACGTCTGACCGCCCCGGTGAGGGGGGCGGCCCAGGACCGGAAGCTCTCGATCACCGGCGGGTGCTTGCCGATCAGCTCCGAGAATTCCTTGAACTGGGAGTTGACCCCGGTGTCGGAGACGCCGAAGAAGACTTTGCCGGGGCCGGGCTGCAGCAAGCCCGCGGTGGCGGGCGCCGCCGTCACGAAGAAGATCGCGAGCGCCAATCCCACGATTAACTTTGCCTGGTTTGCTGCGTGCCGCACAATTCCTCCAGGGCCCCGACCGAGTGTCGAACACGTTTAGCAACACAACCAGGTGCCATTGGTTCCTGTGGGGGGTCCTGGGAGCAACCTTGCTGGCGGCGGCGATCCGCTTCCCGACGCTCGGTCTGCAGAGCTACCGCCACGACGAGGCGGTGACCGCCGGGCGGGTCCTCGTCTCCAGCCTGAGCGGGACGATGCACCGGGTCTGGACGGGAGAGTCGACCCCGCCGCTCTACTACCTCCTCGCCTGGGGGTGGTCGCACCTGTTCGGCGTCCGCGAATTCGGGCTGCGCTCGCTCTCGGCTCTCTTCGGAACGGCCACCGTCCCGGTTGCCTACCTGGCCGGCCGCGAGCTCCTCGGGCCGCGCACCGGGCTGGCGGTGGCCGGGCTGGTCGCCGTCAATCCGATGCTCGTCTGGTACTCGCAGGACGCCCGCGCCTACGCATTGCTGGTCCTGCTCACCACCGCCGCGCTCTACTTCTTCCTCCGCGCCCGGCGCAGCGGCTCGGTGCGCGACCTCGCCTGGTGGGCGGTCGTCTCCGCCCTCGCGCTGGCGACCCACTACTTCGCGTTCTTTCCCCTGGCGATCGAGGCGGTCTGGCTGCTCGCGGCTGCCCCGTCGAGACGGCGGGCCGCATGGGCGGTCGCCGGCGTCGCGGCCGCGGGCCTGGCGCTCGCGCCGATCGCGCTGCACCAGGCGCAGGGCGGCCACAACAGCTGGATCACGAGCTTCCACATCACGAGGCGGCTCCACGACGCGGCGATCGCCTTCGTGGCCGGCGAAACCGGCCTCCTCAAGCACGCCGTGATCCCGGCCGTGCTCCTCGCCGCCGCGGTCGCCCTGCTGCTCTGGCGCGGCGGGCGGGCGGAGCGGCGGGGTGCCGCGGTCGCCCTCGCAATCGGCCTCGGCAGCGTCGGCCTGGCGCTCTTCTTCGCGGCGCTCGGGAAAGACTACGTCCTCGGTCGCAACCTGCTGCCGGCGCTGGTCCCCCTGCTGCTCGTCGTGGCGTCGGGGATCGCCCTCCCGCGGGCGGCCCGGCTCGGTCCCGCCCTCGGCGCCCTGCTGGTCGCCTACTGGCTGGCGTTCTGCGTCTACGTCGACTTCCGACCGGCCCTGCAGCGCGACGACTGGCGCTCAGCCGCGGCCGTGGTCGGGCCAAACCGTGGCCGCCCCAGGGCGATCCTCGTCTGGGAGCAGGGCGGCGAACCGCTCTCCTTCTACCTCGCCGGGCGCCAGACGCAGGTCAAGTGGAGGCAGTGGCGCCGAAGGCCGGTCCCGGTCGCCGAAGTCGACGTGGTGAGCGGTCGGCCGCCGCCCCGCCGCCACGACCGCCTGCCCCACTCCTTCCGCCAAGTCGAAGAGATCACGGTCGGGCGGATGACCGTGATCCGCTACCGGGCGCCGCGCCCGGAGCGGCTGCGCTGGGGCAGGCTGGCACACAACTTCACCGGCTACCCGGAAAACGCGGTGCTGGTGGACGGACCCGGCACGCCGGCATTGCGACGATGACGTCTCACTGTAGGCAGATGACGGTCATCACGTAGTCGATCGTCGCGGCGCTTTCGTTGAAGACGGTCACCCTCCACGCGTTTTCGGTGTTGGGGTGGGAGGCGAGCAGATGGAGTGCCGGTTCCTCGTTGAGCATCCCGCCGGAGAGCATCCTCGTCCCGGCCGGGCATTCGACTTCGTGGCTGCTGACCACTCCCGGTTCGGCTTCGATCCCCCCGAACAACTTGTAGGGGGACGGGAGGAGGTTCGGCGCGCCGATCGCCCCGCCGGCGATCTTGGCTCCCGTGACGGCGCCGTCGGCGATCTTGCCCGTCGTCACCGAGCCGTCCGCGAGTTGCGTCGCCATGACCGCGCCGGCCGCCAATTTCGGCGTCGTGATCGCACCGTCGGCGATCTTCCCGGTCAGCACCGAGCCGTCGGCCAGCTTCCCGGTCAGCACCGAGCCTTCGGCGAGCCGGCTCGCGGTGACCGCCGCGCCCGCGATCTTTTCGGTCGTCACCGAGCCATCCGCGAGTTGCGTCGCCGTGACCGCGCCGGCCGCCAATTTCGGCGTCGTGATCGCACCGTCGGCGATCTTCCCGGTCAGCACCGAGCCGTCGGCCAGCTTGACGCTGACCACGGCACCTTCGGCGAGCTTCGCGCTGCTCACCGCACCGGCGGCCAGCTTCGCTTCGCTCACCGCTTCGTTGCGCAGCTTGGCGGTCCGCACGGCCCCCTTGCGGATCTTCGCCGTGGCGACGGCGTTCCTCTTCAGCTGTCGCGCGCCGACGCTGTTCGCCGGAGGCCGCGTCGCGGCGTAGGCACCGCCCCCGAGCACCAGGAACAGGCAGAGCGTGGAAACCACGTTCGCGTAGTTGAGTCGAGGTCGGAGCTTCATCTGTTCCTCCTTGAAGGGTCGGGTGGAGCGCGGGCGGAGCCTGGCAGGCGGCATGGACGGCGAGGAATCGCGACCGTTGCCCGCGCCTCCTTCAGCCTTCGGGCAGGTCGCCTACCGGGCGGAGCGCCGCGCCTGCTCCGGACGGCGGGTCGGCTCGCGCAGCAGACGCAGCGCGTACTCCGCGGCCGGCTCGACGGCGGCGCGGACGGCGGCGCCCGGCGGCGCGCCGGCCTCGAAGCTCGCGGTCTCGATCCCCAGCACCAACAGGCGGGTCGGCAGGCGCTCCAGCGCCCGCGCCAGCTCGACCGCCTCGGCGAGGCCGAGGGCGTGGGTCGAGGCCGAGCCGAAGGCGGCCGGAAGGGGGCCCTCGCCGGCGTCGAGCAGCCACAACTCGCCGGGGGCACCGCCGGAGCAGACCGCGTCGACGACGAGCGCCGCCTCCGCCCCCTCCCAGGCCTCGATCAGGTCGAGCGGCTCGCCCCCCAGCTCGACCACCTCGACCCCGGGCGTCCGCCGCGCCCGCGCCGCGCGCGCCACCAGGAGGCCTGCCGCGTCGTCGCCGCGCAGCTCGTTGCCGAGCCCGATCAGCAGCCGCGCGCCGCTCAAAGCCGCTCCACCTCGAGCTTCAGGAAGTGGGTCGAGCAGGAGATGCAGGGGTCGTAGTTGCGGATCGTCTGCTCGCAGCGGTCGCGCAGCTCGCCGTCGGGGAGGTCGACGTGGGCGGCGACGAACTCGCGCAGGTCCTCCTCGATCGAGCCCTGGTTCTGGGAGGTCGGCGGGACGATCCAGGCGGAGGCGATCTGCCCGGACCCGTCGATCTCGTAGCGGTGATAGAGCAGCCCACGCGGCGCCTCGCTGACCCCGTGCCCGACCCCGGCCCGCACCTCGTGCTCGACGAACGGCTCGTCGGGGCGCTCGTAGGAGTCGAGCAGGCGGAGCGCCTCGTCGAAGGCGTAGAGGATCTCCACCGCGCGGACGACGATGCTGCGGAAAGGGTTGCGGCAGCCGTCGCCGAGCCCCGCCTCGCTCGCCGCCGCGGCGGCGAGCGGCGAGAGCCGCTCACGGTTCAACTCGAAGCGGGCGAGCGGCCCGGCCAGGTAGCTGCCGCGCCCGCGGACCCGGGCGTGCAGCGCCGTGGAGTGCGGGACCTGGCGCTCCTCGAAGGTGGCGCCGAACTCCGCCGGGGCGACGTCGATGCCCTTCGAGGAGACGATCCGCCCCTGGTCGATCGGGTAGTCGCCCGCCACCTCGGAGCGCAGGCTGACCAGCTCGTAGTCGCGCTCCAGCTCGGGGAAGTCGAGGCCGGCGACCCAGCGCACGGTCTCCAGCGCCTCCTCCCGGCAGCGCTCCAGCTCGTCGCGCAGCTCCTCCAGCTCGCGCCGCTCCGGCGCCCGGTAGAAGCCGCCGACCCGGACGTTGATCGGGTGCACGGCGCGCCCGCCGATCGCCTCGATCAGCCGGTTGCCCGCCTTCTTGGCACGCAGCCCGCGCTCGACCACCTCGCGGTGGTCGGCGGCCATCGCGAAGCCGCTCTCGTAGCCGAGGAAGTCGGGGGCGTGGAGCAGGTAGAGGTGCAACGCGTGGCTCTCCACCCACTCGCCGCAGTAGATCATCCGGCGCAGCGTGCGCAGCTGTCCGGTCACCTCGATCCCCAGCGCGTCCTCCATCGCCTGACAGGCGCTGGTCTGGTAGGCGATCGGGCAGATCCCGCAGATCCGCGCCGTGATGTCGGGCGCCTCGGCCAGGTCCCGGCCGCGCAGCAGCGCCTCGAAGAAGCGCGGCGGCTCGTAGATCCGCAGCTCGACCGCCTCGACCCGATGGTCGCGGATCCGCACGTGCATCGCCCCCTCGCCCTCGACCCGGGCGAGCGCCTTGGTCTCGATCCGCCGCGTGCTCACCGCTCCGCCTCGGCCTCCGCCGCGGCCGCCTCGCCGGCCTCCCGGAACGCCGGCGCGCCGGCGTTGAAGGTGCGGTAGGCGCGCACCAGGTCGGGGGCCTCGGCGCCGAGGCCGCGCATCCAGGCGGTGAGCGAGGCCGTGTTCGGCGTCTCCATCGGGCCGAAGCAGCCGTAGCAGCCGCGGTCGTGGGCCGGGCAGAGCGCGCCGCAGCCGGCGTGGGTGACCGGCCCCAGGCAGGGGGTTCCGTGGGCGACCATCACGCACACGTTGCCGCGCCGCTTGCACTCCACGCAGACGCTGTAGTCGGGGATCTGGGGACGGCGCTCGGCGAGGAAGGCGGAGAGCACCTCGAGCAGCTGGCGCTTGTCGACCGGGCAGCCGCGCAGCTCGAAGTCGACCGGGACGTGGGCGGAGATCGGGGTCGAGTCCTCCAGCGTCGAGATGTAGTCGGGGCTGGCGTAGACGGTCGCGGTGAACTCCTCGACGTCGGCGAAGTTGCGCAGCGCCTGGATCCCGCCGGCGGTGGCGCAGGCGCCGATCGTGACCAGCCGGCGCGAGTTGCGGCGCACCTCCTGGATGCGTTCGGCGTCGGCGGCGGTCGTCACCGAGCCCTCGACCAGGGAGAGGTCGTAGGGCCCCTCGACCGTGGCCCGCGAGGCCTCGAGGAACTGGGCGATCTCGATCTCCGCCGCCAGCGCCAGCAGCTCGTCCTCGAGGTCGAGGACGCTCAGCTGGCAGCCGTCGCAGGAGGCGAACTTCCAGACCGCCAGCTTCGGCTTGGCCACCGCCATCAGACTTCCCTCAGGGCGAATAGGTCGCGGATCCGATCGAAGCGCATCACCGGTCCCTCGCGGCAGACGAAGGTGGGTCCGAACTGGCAGCGGCCGCATTGGGTGACCGCGCACTTCATGTTGCGCTCCATCGAGACGTGGAGGTCGGCGGCGTCCATCCCGGTCTCCAGCAGCGCCTGGGCGGCGAAGCGCATCATCACCTCCGGCCCGCACATGAAGGCGACCGCGTTGGCGGGGTCGAAGCGGCCCGGGTCGACCAGCGTGGTGACCACGCCGACGTGGCCCCGCCAGCCGCTCGCGGCCCGGTCGACGGTGACGCCGACCGCGAGCCGCGGGTCCTCGGCCAGCTCCTCGACCTGGGCACGGAAGAGCAGCTCCTCGGGGGCGCGACCGCCGCAGAGCAGGAGCAGGCCGGCGATCTCCTCGCGGCGGGCGAGCGCCTCGAGCAGGGCCGGGCGCAGCGGCGCCAGCCCGAGCCCGCCGGCGACGATCACCAGGTGTCGCCCCGCCGCGGCCTCCAACGGCCAGGCGCTGCCGAAGGGGCCGCGGACGCCGAGCTGCCGGCCCGGCTCGGTGCGGCAGATCGCGCTGCTGACCGGGCCCACCGCGCGCACCGTGTGCTGCAGGGGGCCGCCGGCGCCGGGGTCGCCGCTGATCGAGATCGCCGCCTCGCCGACCCCGAACGCGTAGAGCATGTTGAACTGGCCGGGGCCGAAGGCGGGCGCCGGGCCGCCGTCGGCCGGCTCCATGGTGAGGGTCCACGTGTCGGCGGTCTCCGCGCGGCGGTCCAGCACCCGGAAGGGCCGCGGCGTCATCGGCCCGGTCACGGTCGCCCGCTCAGCCCGCGCCGGGATTGCCATAGACGTCGAGCAGCCGCAGCCGGGTGGCCTGCAGGCGGTCGAGCATCAGCGCCGCGAAGCGTCGCATCAGCTCATAGCCGAGCGCCTTGTCGGCGTCGCACTTGCCCCGCAGGCAGGCGCCGTCGAAGCCGACCGCCCTGGTCGTCTCCATCGCCCTGGCGTCGAAGCTCCAGCGGTAGGGCGAAAACAGCCAGGACCAGCCGACCACCGCGCCCTCGCCGAGGGTCTCGACGATCAGCCGGCCGCGGGCCGGCGCCTCGACCTCCAGGGCGACGCGGCCGTGGCGGATCACGAAGAAGCTGTCGGCGGGGTCCCCCTCCCGGGCCAGGTACTCGCCCGCCTCGAAGGCGCGGTTGCCGCCGCAGCCGGCGATCAGCTCGAGGTAGGCGGGGTCGAGGCCGGAGAAGGTCGGCAGCTCGGCGATCAGCTCGTCAATCGAGTGGATCGGCACGGATCGCCGCCACCTCCTCGGTGATGTCGATCGCCACCGGGCACCAGGTGATGCAGCGCCCGCAACCGACGCAGCCGGAGCTGCCGAACTGGTCGATCCAGGTGGCGAGCTTGTGGGTCATCCACTGCCGGTAGCGGGCGCGCGAGGAGGAGCGGACGCTGCCGCCGTGGACGTAGGTGAAGTCGAGCGTGAAGCAGGAGTCCCAGCGGCGGGTGCGCTCGGCGCTCTCGCCGGCGAGGTCGCCGGAGTCCTCGACCGTGGTGCAGAAGCAGGTCGGGCAGACCATCGTGCAGTTGCCGCAGGTGAGGCAGCGCTCGGAGACCTCGTCCCAGCGCGGGTGCTCGTAGTTCTCGTAGAGCAGCTCCTTGATCCCGGCGGTCTCCATCACCCGGCCCTGGTCGGCGGCGGCGCGCTCGACGCCGGCCGCGGCGGCGGCCGCCTCCGCCTCGCCGGCCTCCGCACCCGGCAGCTCGGCCAGCAGTTCGGCGCCGCGCTCGGAGCCCGCCTCGCAGACGAAGTAGTGGCGGTCGGGCTCGATCACCTCGGTCAGCGCCAGGTCGTAGCCGGCCTCGGCCCGGGGCCCGGTCTCCATCGAGACGCAGAAGCAGGTGCCACCGGCGACCGTGCAGTTGACGGCGACGATGAAGGCGCCCTCGCGGCGGGCCGCGTAGAAGGGGTCGGGGTAGTCGCCGCCGACCATCACCCGGTCCTGGATCGCGATCGCGTGCAGCTCGCAGGAGCGGACGCCGACGAAGGCGTAGGCGGGCGCCTCGGGCGGCTCCTCGCTGACCTCCAGCTCGCCGTCGGCGCCGCGCCGCGCCCGCCACAGGGTCAGCTCGGGCGGGTGCAGGTAACGCTTCCAGGAGTGCGGCCCGACCGCGTAGCCGAACAGCGCCTCGTCCTCGCGGCGCTCGAGCCGATAGGTGCCGCCGTCCTGGGCGTCGGTCCAGCCGACCGGGAGGTCCGCGGTGGAGCCGATCCCGTCGTAGACGATCGCCCCGTCGCGCACGGTCGGGCCGATCACCTCGAAGCCGCGCCGGCGCAGCGCGGCGAGGAGCTCGTCGAGCCCGTCCCGGCCGATCGTGGCTGCCCCAGCCACCATGTGCCCAAGGTTAGCCATGCCCGGGCCACGGACCAAATCGGCGGTCCGCGAAGACCGTGATCTACCCTCGTCTCGATGAAGTCCTCCGCAGGCAAACCCTCCCCGGGCGAGCCGGCTCCGAGGCCCAGGTCCGCCGGCTCGTCGAGGCGATCAACGAGCGGATCCGGGCCGCCAACCGGGAATCGATCTCCGGGCCCTCGCTGACGCTGCGACCGTTCGACGTCGAGCAGGTCGTCGGCCGGTGGCGGGAGCGGCGCGGGCGCAACGGGCCGGCGGCGGGGCCGAGGCGCTAGCCGGGTCCCCCGGGTCGGACCGCCGTCTGCCCGGGAGCCGCGGCGGGCAACCGACCCGGTCCGGCGGGGCCCCGCGATCCCGCCTGAGATCGACTGGCCGGCCGGGGGGTCGGCCGCTACGATCGGAAGTGGCTGTCGGAGGTCGTCGTCCAGCATGGGAAGCGGAGGTCGAAGAAACGGCATCACGGGCCGTCGCGGCCGGATCGCGGCACTGCTCGGCCTGCTGCTCGCCCTCGCGATGCCACCCGCGGCCGGCGCCCGGGCGTTCACCGTCGGCAGGGGCGACGTGCCCGACATCGCGATCGATCGCGCCGGCTCGGCGCACCTGGTCTGGGCGACGGGCTCGGGGGTGCTCTACTGCGGCCTGATCCGCGGCGGCGAAGCCTGCGGCAAGCCGCGGCTGCTCTACGACAGTGGGCTGACCGCCGGACGCCCGCACGTGCTGCTCGCCGACTCCGGACCGCTCGGGCCCGGGCGGCTGGTGGTCAGCCTCGGCGACGGGCCGTGCCCGGAAGGGGGCCCCGGCCTGTGCACCTACGTGCGCGAATCCCCCAGCGACGGGGTCAGCTTCGACCCCGCGCGAGCGATCGCGGCCCCCGCCTGGCAGGGGGCCGAACCCGGGCCCGACAGCTTCGGCGACGCCATCTTCGGACCGGGCAACTCGATCTCCTACCTGAGCGCCACCAGCGCCGTCTTCTTCGTCAACGCGCCGCTCGGCGGCGGTATCGAGCAGGGCTTCGCGCAGCTGTCCGGCCCGCAGGTCGGGGCGACGGGCGCGGCCCTCGGCCTCGCCGGGACCACCCCGGTCGCGCTCTACGCCGACACCGCCGAACCGCAGACCGTCTACTGGCAGGCCTACCGTGGACCGGCCGGCCTCGACCAGGCGGCGGGCTGGACGTCGCCCCAGCCGCTCGAGAGCGGCGTGCGGGTGGCGGAAAACGACGCCCTCGCGAGCGGGCCGGCGGGACTGTTCGCGATGTACGAGCGTGGCGGGGGACACGGCGGCCGGCGCCTCGTCGTGCGGCGCTTCACCGGCGCCGGCTTCGGCCCGGCGACGCCGATCGGAGAACCCCTGCGGGGCGCCCACCCGACCCCGGCCAACCTCGCCGAGGACGCCTCCGGACGCCTGCACGCCGTCTGGATCGACTATCGCTCGCATCGCATCCGCGCCGCGGCCTCCATCGCCGGGGGCGCGATCTGGGGCCGGCCGTTCACGATCGCGGCCGGCGACGCGGTCCCCGCAGGCGATCGCTCGGTGCCGCGACTCGACCTCGCCGCGGCCCCGGACGGCCTCGGCTACGCGACCTGGGTCGGCGGCTCGGGCCGTGGCGAAGCGTTCACGGTGCGGGCCGCGCAACTGGAACCGCACGGGCCGCACGGCTCCTGCCGGCTGCCCAACTGCCTCGTCCTCGGCGGCGCCGCCCACGCCACCGCGGGCGGCCTGGGGTTCGCCCTGCGGGTCAGGGTCGTGAGCTGCGCGCCGCACCGGCTGCGGGCCGAGGCCAAGGTCGCGATCTCGCCCCGCGGCCCGGCGCGCCCCCGCGCACGCCTGCAAGGAGTCTCCATGCGCCGCGACGGCGGCCGGTCGGTGCGCGCCCACGGCCGCCCGCCGACCGCGACCTTCTCCTTCGACCGCGGCGGCCGCGGCACCGGTCACCGGGTGACCGCGAAGGTGACGCTGAGCGTGCCGGGGGACGGCGGCCGGCGACAGCGCGCCCTGACGCTGGAACGCTCTTTCGCCTCCTGCCCGTAGGTGGCTGCCCCCTTATCCTCTCGGGTGGTGGGGGAATCGAGAATCGAGCACGTCGGGTGCATGTGAGATCTCTCGGCGCGCAACCCGTGCGCCTGGCCGAGGCATGAGGTTCGGCCTCTTCGGCGGCGCGCAGGCGCGGCGTGGAGATGGCGATCCGGCGCGCGGCCTCCGCGAGTACGTTGACATCTGCGTCGAGGCCGAGGCGCTTGGATTCGATTCGACCTTCCTGGTCGAGCACCACTTCGGCGGCGGCGGGCAGGCGTCGGCGTCGCTCGACCTGCTCGCGTGGGTCGCGGCGCGCACGACGACGCTGCGGGTCGGGACCGCGGTCGTCGTCCTGCCCTGGCACGACCCGGTGCTGCTCGCCGAGCGGGCGGCGACCCTCGACCTGATGTCCGGCGGTCGCCTCGAGCTCGGCGTCGGCAAGGGCTACCGCCACTCCGAGTTCACCGGCTTCTGCGTCCCCTACGAGGAGGCGGAGGCGCGCTTCGAGGAGGCGCTGGTGGTGATCGTCAAGGCGTGGACCTCCGACGCGCGTTTCTCCCATCGGGGCAGGTTCTGGCGCTACGAGGACGTCATCGTCGACCCTCCCCCCGCCCAGCGGCCGCACCCGCCGATCTGGATCGCCGCCGGCAAGCCGGACTCGATCCGCGCCGTCGCCGCACGGGGGTGCAAGCTGCTGCTCGACCAATTCGCCCCGACCGAGACCGTCGGCGAGCGGCTCGCGCTCTTCAGGGCCGAGTGCGAGGCGCGCGGTCGCCCGTTCGACCCGCTGGACGTCGCGGTCGCGCGCAACCTCTACGTCGCCGATGACGCCGCCGACGCGCGGATGGCGACGGAACGCCTGGCCGCCGCGCACGCCCGGATGTCGGCCCTGTCCCGACACCCCGATGGGCGCAACCGGTCCCACATCACGGCCTATGACGATGCCCCCGGCGCGACCGAGGCAAGCGCCCTCCACGGCCCGCCGGACCGGATCGTTGCCGAGCTCGAATCCCTGCGGGCGGTCGGCGTCCGGAACGTCCTCTTCCACACGGGAGAGTTCACCTGTCAGACCATCCGCCGGTTCGCCACCGACGTCATGCCGGCATTCGACCGAGCCGATTGAACCGGCGCCCGGCTCGCCGCGCCGACCGGCCGCGAACCGATTCCCGGGCTGCGGGTAAGTAGGGGTGTGAGCGCGAAACCCACCGATGGCGACGCGATCGCCGCCTCACTCGCGGAACCGCGCGCCTTCGGTGTGGTCTTCGAGCGCCACTTCGGAGCGATCCACCGTTACCTGCGCCGGCGGCTCGATGATCCGCGAGCCGAGGAAGCGACCGCGCAGACCTTCCTCGCCGCCTTCGACGCTCGCAGGCGGTTCGACCGCGACCGACCGGACGCCCGTTCCTGGCTGTTCGGGATCGCGACCAACGTCGCCCACAACCACCGCCGCAGCGAGATCCGCGAGCTACGGGCGATCGCCGCGCTCGGCGCCGAGGAGGACCGCGCCGACGAAGACGCGGAGGCCAGGGTCGACGCCGAGCGGTTGCGGGGCCCCCTCGCCCGCTGCCTTGCCGAGCTGCCCGTCGAGGAGGCCGACGTCCTCTACCTCCTCGTCTGGGCCGAACTCGACCAACCCGAGATCGCCGCCGCGCTCGAGATCCCACTCGGGACCGTCAAGTCCCGGCTCTCGCGTGCCCGCCGGCGGGTGAGCGAGGCCCTCGACCCTGCCGACCCCCACCCGTCAAGCACCGACCTGACTCCGACCCGGAGGTGACACCGATGGACGACCTGACCGCGATGAAGAGCTTCCGCGCCGAGCGCGACGCCGAACCGCCCGGGACCAGGGAGGCGATCTGGCGGGCCCTCGCGGCCCGCATGGACGCCTCGGCGGCCGAGTCGCGCGCCTTCGGCGAAACCGTCGCCGGATCGGCCACGCCCGCCCCGCCCGCGACCCGCCGCCATGGCTTGCGGGCCCACCGCCGTCGCCTCCTCGCCTTCGCCGGCGCGACCGTGGCCGCCGCGGCGATCGCGGGGGCGCTCGTGCTGAGCTCCGGCCCCACCGCGCAACCGGCGAGCGCCGCGGAGATCCTCCACCGGGCCGCGACGGCGGCGACCGCGCGGGCGGCGGGCGGCGGGCCGACGACGATGACGCCCGGCCCCGGCCAGTACCTGTTCACCAAGGCCCGGCGGCTCGTGGTCGAGGGTTGGTACAGCCCGGTGCCGCCCTTCGGCGCCGACAAACCGGTGAGCGAGCAGGGCGGCACGCTGCGCGGCCCGCAGGCCTACAACGCGGTGGTGGCGACGACGCTCGAACAGTGGCTCGGCCCCGAAGGCCGGGGCCGCAACCGCGAGATCGCCAGCCCGCTCCTGTTCTGGAGCCGGGCAGAAGAAGCGCGCTGGAAGGCCGCGGGCTCGCCGCTGCCGCCGCCCTTCAACCCGGAATACCGGCGGCTCTACGGCTCTGCCTTCAAGGGCGCCCGCGAAGCGAGCTCCCACGTGATCGACACGAGCCACGGGACCTGGCGCCACTTCGCCTTCCCCGACACCTCGAAGCTGCCGACCGAACCGAAGGCCCTGCGACACCAGGTGGAACACAACGAAATCGAAGTCAAGGGCTTCAACCTGATGTTCCCCGGCCAGCGCCACCTCGACCCGGAACAGACGACGGAACAGCTGGTCAACTGCCTGCGCGAAGGCGAGGCGACGCCGGCGTTGCAGGCGGCCGTCTTCGACGCGCTCGCCGAACTGCCGAACGTCCGACTCGACACCGGGGCGACCGACGGGCTCGGGCGCCGCGCCTACGCGATCGTGCTGCGGCCGAAGGAAGGACTCCGGACCGAATACCTCTTCGACCCGGAAACCGGCGCGGGGCTCGCCCAGCGCACGACGCTCGTCGACCCGGCGAAGGCCTACCGCGGGCTGCGGGGAATTCCCGCCGGAACCGTGACCAGCGAGAACGACCTGATCGAGGCGACGATCGTCGAATCGCGGCAGGAAACCGGCAAGGGCGCCGAAGCAGGCGCCCCTACCGGTGGCGCCGGGCCCACCTACCGGAGGTAGGCCGGCCGCTCGGCCGCAGCTCGGCGTCGGCTTCGCCTTCAGGAGCGTGAGCCCGCTCGGGAAACCGACCGTGCGCCTTCCCCGCGCGGCGGTCGACCGGCGAGCGCGGTCGACCGGCGGGCGCGGGCGACAGCTGCGCCTAGATGATCTCGTTCGGGCGCGGGTCGCGGAGGGCCTTGCCGCCGACCCTGACCAGACCCTGCTCGTAGGCATAGATCACGGCCTGGACCCGACTGCGGCAGCCGAGCTTCTCGAGCAGCGCCGAGACATGGGACTTCACGGTGCTCTCCTCGATCACCAGCTCGGCGGCGATCTCGCCGTTGCTCATGCCCTGCGCGACCAAGAGGAAGATCTCGCGCTCGCGGGCGGTCAGCTCGTCAAGTCGCGGGTCCGCCCTGACCGGCGGCGCCAATGAGGCGTACTCGGAGATCAGCCGGCGGGTCACGGCGACTCCGATCAGGCCTTGCCCGGATTCGACCGCGCGCAGGGCGGGGACGAGCTCCTCGGGGACCGATTCCTTCAACAGGAAGCCGGAAGCGCCCGCCTGCAGGGCCTCGAAGACGTATTCGTCGAGGTCGTAGGTGGTCGCCACGATCACCGCCACCGGATCCTCGACCCCGGGACCGGCGAGCAGGCGCGTCGCCTCGAGGCCGTCCATGCGCGGCATCCGCACGTCCATGACGACCACATCGGCGCCGCGCCGGCGGGCCAAGGCCACCGCCTCCCGACCGTCGGAAGCCTCGCCGACGACCTCGATCCCCGGCTCCCGCGTCAGCATCGCCCGCATGCCGCTGCGCACGGCCGCCTGGTCGTCCGCCAGTAGGACCTTCATCGCACCAGCTCCTCGTAGGGCAGGTGGGCGCGGACCCGCCAGCCGCCTTCCGGCCGCGGTCCGAAATCAAGCTCGCCGCCCGCGACGGCAACGCGTTCGCGCATCCCCAGCAGGCCGTGCCCCATCTCCCTCCCGCCGTCCAACAGGCCGCCCAGTCCGTCATCTTCGACCCCCACCTCGAGTTCGGCCGATCCGTATCGCAGCTCGACCAGGACGTTGCGGGCGGCGGCGTGACGGGTGACGTTGGTCAGCGCCTCCTGCACGATCCGGTAGGCGCAGTCGCCGACGATGCCCTCGAGTGGCCGCTCGGCGCCTGTCGTGCGCACCGTCACCTTCAGGCCGCCCTGCTCGGCGGCCCGCGCCAGGCGTTCGATCTCCTCCTGGCCTGCCAGTCCCGGCGCGCGCCGCTCGGGTTCCCGGACCAGCCCCAGGAGGCGGCGAGTTTCGGCCAGCGCCGTCGCCGCCGAGCGACGGATCGTCTGCAGTGCCGCACCGACGTCGGCGGTGTCACCTTCGCTCAGCATCTGCTCACCGACTCCGGCCTGGATCGAGATCGCGCTGAGGTGGTGGCCGACCACGTCGTGGACATCGCGGGCGATCCGCAACCGCTCCTCGCTGACCGCCCCGGCCAATTCGAGCTCACGCATCTGCTCGAGGCGCGCCGCCCGTGCCTCCGCCTCGCCGGTCAGTTCCCGGCGCACCCGGAAGGCGTCGCCGATCGCGACCGGCACCGCCGCCAGCGCGATCGAGCCGATCAGTTCGCCGGGCGTCACTTCCCCTTCCCAGATCACCAGGCCGATCGCCATCGCGATCACCGCGATCCCGAGCAGGATGGTCGAGCGGCGCGAGGTGTGGGCGGCGCAGACGCCGACGATGAAGGTGCTCACCAGCATCGAGATCCAGACCGAGTAGCCGAGGCCCCCGGCGGTGGTCGCCGCGGCGGCGCTCAGCAGGCCCGCCGGCAGAGGCCGACGCCGGGCGAAGGCCAGGGCGCCGCCGAGGACGATCATCAGGCCGATGCCGAGCGCGTCCGGTTCGCGCGTCCACGGTTCCCATTCGGCGGTTTCGATCAGGAGGCCGCCGAGCGCCACGGCGATCGCCCCGCAGCCCAGGATCAGATCCTGTCGTCCCTCCCCGAGAGACCGCCAACGTTGCGCCGCTCCTCGCTGGGACATCGTCCCTGGACGATACGGCGCGCCCGTGTCACTCATAGCGAAGCGCGTCGATCGGAGCCATCGCCGCCGCCCGGTTGGCCGGATAGAAGCCGAAGAAGAGGCCGACCACGGCCGAGACGCCGATCGCGATCGCGATCGGGGCGAAGCCGATCGAGACCGCGTAGCCGGTGAAGTGCCCGGCGATCAGCGCGCCGCCGCCACCGATCACGACCCCGCCCAGCCCGCCGAGCAGACAGAGCACCACCGACTCGATCAGGAACTGCGACACGATCTGCCCGTGGCGGGCACCGATCGCCTTGCGGATGCCGATCTCCCGGGTCCGTTCGATCACCGTCACCAACATGATGTTCATAACCCCCATGCCGCCGACGAAAAGCGAGGTCGCGGCGACGCCGCCGAGGACGATGCTGAGGATCGAGGAGATCGAGTTGGCGGTGCCGACCAGGCCTTCGGGCCCGTAGACCGAGAAGTCGGATTCCTGGGCCGGGCGAAGTTCGTGCGTCCGTCGCAAGGCGGCGGTGATCGACGCCTTGGCGAGGCCGGAGGCGTTCCGTTCGGTGATCTCGACGTCGATCTGGCTCGGCTGCGCCCAGGGGCCACTGAGGTTGTCGCGCACCGCGGAGTAGGGGGCGTAGGCGGTGCTGTCGGCTTCACCCCCGACCGGCGCCAGGACGCCGACGACGCTGAAGCGCACGCCGTTGGCGACGACCGACTGGCCGGCACCCTGGCCTTTGCCGAAGATGTGTTCGGCCACCCGGCTGCCGAGCACCATCACCCGTTCACGATTGCTTTCGTCGCTCTCGCTCAGCAGGCGGCCCGCCGCCAAAGTCACCGGCGCGGTGCGCAGGAAGGCAGGATTGACGCCGGTGAATTCGCTGACCGTGGTGCTGCGGGTGCCGTTCTGGAGCGTCACCTGGGGCGCCAGCACCGGGTAGGCCCCGGCGACGCCGCCACGCGGACCCGCCGCCGCGATCGCTTCCGCGTCCGCTTCGCTCAGCTGCGGTTCGCTCCCCGACCCGGGGCCGGCGAAGAAGTTGAAGCCGCCGGGAAAGACGGTGAGGATGTTGGTTCCGAGGCCTTCCAGCTTCCCTTCGACCGCGCTCGAGGTGGCCTTGCCGGCGGCGACCAGGAGGATCACCGAGCCGACGCCGATCACGATCCCGAGCATGGTGAGGACCGAGCGCATGCGGTTGGCGGCGATCGAGCGCCAGGCCATCCGCAGGGTGCTGAAGATGCTCACGCGACGGCCTCGACCGCGGTCACCGCGTCGGAGTCGATCAGCCCGTCGCGGACCCGCACCACTCTGGCGGCGTGCTCGGCGACCTCCTCCTCGTGGGTGATGACGACGATCGTGCGACCTTCGGCGTGCAGCTCGTCGAGCATCGCCATCACGGCTTCGGTGGTCGCCTGGTCGAGCGCACCGGTCGGCTCGTCGGCCAGGAGCAGCGCCGGGTCGGTGACGATCGCACGGGCGATCGCCACCCGCTGCTGCTGGCCACCCGAGAGCTCCGAGGGCTGATGGCCCATCCGCTCGCCGAGCCCGACTTTCTCCAGCGCCTCATGCGCCCGCCGGCGCCGCTCGCGCCGTCCCACTTCGGCATAGATCAGCGGCAGTTCGACGTTCTCGAGGGCCGAGGTGCGCGCGATCAGGTTGAACTGCTGAAAGATGAAGCCGATCTTGCGGTTGCGGATCTCGGCCAGTTCGTCGGGGCTGCGGTCGAGCACGTCGATCCCGTCGAGCAGGTAACGACCCTCGTCGACCTGGTCGAGGCAGCCGATCACGTTCATCAGCGTCGACTTGCCGCTGCCGGAGGGGCCCATGATCGCCACGTGCTCACCGGACTCGATCAGCAGCGAGACGTCCCGCAGGGCGTGGACCACCTCCTCGCCGAGCGCGTAGCTGCGCCGCGCGTGTGCGATGTCGATCAGCGCCGCGGCCGACTCGCCCGCCGCCCCGCTCATTCGCCGAAGCCTCCTTCGCCGCCGGGCCCTTCACCGCCGAACCCTTCTTCACCACCCGGCCCTTCTTCACCGCCGAAGCCTTCTTCTTCGCCGCCGAATTCTTCTTCCGGGCCGCCGGCTTCGGGCTGGCTCGGGAGGATCACCTGGTCGCCGACTTCAAGGCCTTTCTTGATTTCGACGTCTTCGTCGCCCGCGAGCCCCAGCTCCACCGTCCGCGGTTCCTTCTTGCCTTCCTTCAGCACTTCCACGCTGACGGTTCCGGTGCTGGCCGGCAGCGCCGCCGGCGAGAGCACCGGCACGTTCTTGCTCTCGGCAGCCACCACCGTCACTTCGGCGGTCATCCCGATCCGCACCTGCGGGGGCAGCTTTTCGGCGGCCACGGTCGCCGTGTAGTTGACGACGCCGTTCTTCACCGCGGGCAGCGGCGTGACGCTGACCAGGCGACCCTTCACCGTCTGGTTCAGCGCGTCGATGATCAACGTCGCGTGGTCGCCGGGCTTGACCTTCACCGCATCCGCTTGCGTCAACGAGACGGCAAAGAGCTTCGGGTTCGCGCTCGTGAGGACGATCGAGGGCGACCCCGAGCTGCCCGAGCTCGAGGAGGCGCCGCCTTCCGAGGAGCTGCTTTCGGAACTGCCTTCGGTCGAGGCGCCGGCTTTCGACTCCGAGGTCTGCCCGCCGGTGACGACGTCCCCGACGGCCAGCTTCAGGTTCGAGACCTGGCCGGCGGCCGGTGCCCGCAGCACCGTTTCTTCCAGTTTCTTTTCGCTGCTGATCAGGTTCGATTCCGCCTGGGAGACGGCGCTCAGCGCTTCCGCCATTTCGCCCCCCCGCGTGGGCTGGGTTTCGGCAGCGCCGGAGGCGAGCGTGTTGTCCAGCGAGAGCTGCGCGGCTTCGGCCGCTTCGTTGGCGGTCCGCACGCTCTGGGCGGCGGTCGTGACCCCCGCCTGCAGCGCCACCTTCGCCGTCGCTTCGGCTTCCGCGGTCGACCGCACGGTGTCCTGCAGGCTCGGCAGCGACGTCCGGATCGTTTCAGCTTCGCCGCGAACCTTTTCGTAGGCGGCGGTGGCGTCCGTGAGGTTTCCCTGCGCCGTTTCGAGGCTCTGCTGAATCTGGGCTTCGGCGGAGACGATCCCGGCTTCGGGGTTCCTCGTGATCACCGTAGCTTCCCGGCCTTTGTATTCCTTTTCTTCTTCCGCGGCCTTGTCGCGTTCCTTCTGTTCTTCTTCCGCGATCTTCTTGCGTTCCTTGGCTTCTTCTTCTTCGGCCTTCTTGCGATCGGCTTCCTTCGTCGCGGCCAGGGACACGATCTGGGCCCGCACGGATTCGACGTTCGCCCGCGCCGAGTCACGGACGGTCTTCTCCGCCGCGGTGCGCTGGGTCTTCGTTTCCAGGTTCGAGCGATTCTCGGTCAGCCGGTTGATCGCCGCCTGATGCGCCTTGCGCGCCTGGGTGAGAGCGGTACGCAGCGTCTTCAGCTCGGCGGTGGCGGCGGCGCGGGATTTCGCGGCGGTGCGGCGGGCGCCATCGGCGGCCTTTTTCGCCGTTCCCGACGCGACCGCGACCTTGTTCAGTTCTTGCGGCGTGTGCGCTTCGGTCAGCTGCGTCACTTTCGCCTGCGCCGATGACAGCTGGGTGCGTGCCGATGCGAGGTTCGCCCGAGCGAGGGTGTCGTCGAGGCGAGCGAGGATCTGACCCGCCGCGACCGTCTGGCCGAGTTCAACTTCGACCGATTTCACCCGGCCGCCTTCGCCGAAGCCGAGGTTGACCGACGTTTCTGGCTGCAGGGTGCCGACGCCGGAGATGGTCGAGCGGACGTCGCCGTTCTTGACGACTTCGGTCGCCGGGGCCGCCGGAGCACCCTTGCCGCTGTCATTGAGGACGAGGAGGTAGGCGGCCGATCCGGCCACGGCGAGCATCAGGAGCGCCGCTGCGAGAACCCTCCGCCGCCGGCGCCGTCGAGAAGAGCTGTTCATGAGATCGAGGATCGCCGCGAACGGTCGGCGCCACCTCCTACCAAGGTAGGAACCGCCCGCGGCGCGGCGCGGCGGACGATCGACCGGCGATGCGGTCGCAGCGCCTCGCCGTCCGCCCGACGGGCCAGACGAGTCGGGGAAGCGCCGGCGCGTTCGCAGTAATCCGCGCATAGCGCGGCGAAGTGCGAACGCGCCGGGAGACGCGGGAGTGAGTTCGCAGATATCCGCGCATGGCGCGGATTACTGCGAACTCACCGGGGCTGCGAACTCACCGCTGGCCCCGGGGTTGGTCGCCCAGGAGGGCTCGACGCTAGTAACCGACGGGGTGGCGGACCACGAACCCTTCCGGGTAGGGCGCTTCGGCGTGCCAGCGCGGGCCGGTGCCGCCGGCATCCCCGACCGTGTCCCAGCGCAGCCCGGCGATCACCACGTAGGTGTGTTCGGCGTTGGCGTAGATCGTGATCCACCTGCCGGGGCCGGGTTCCCCGTAGCTCTCCAGGGCGCCGGAGGTGAGCGGCGTGTCGAGCAGGCCCGCGCCGTAGAGGGCGAAGCTGACCGCGCCCGAGCAGTCATAGCCGTAGGAGTAGAAGGAGGCGTGGCCGCCGCCCCAGACGTAGGGGGTGGTGGCGATCGAGTTGGCGGCGGCGATCGCGGCCTTGACCGCGGGCGGCGCGCCCGCCGGCGCGGCGGCGAGGCCGTTCGGCTGCAGCACGGCCTCGGCGCCGGCGACGGTCGTTTCCGCGGCCAGCGGCGCGACCCGCCAGTCGACGAAGGAGGTCTTGCAGCCGCCTTCGATTTCCCCCGCCTCCTGGAGGACCTCTTCGACGTACCAGGCGGCCTGGTTGTGGGCGAAGACGCCGGCTTCCAGTGAGCCTTTCGACCAGATCTCCCGGGCCAGGGTCATCGCCGAGTCGAAGATGTCGGCGTGGCGGATGTGGCCGTCGCCGTCGCCATCGACCCGGTAGCGCCTCCACTCGCCCGCTTCCAGGCCGAGCGGCCCGGTTTCTTCCAGCTCCTTCTTCGACATCCCGCGGCCGAAGCTCGACTCGAGCCGGGCGATCGCGGCGAGCGCCCAGACGCCGCGCCTGCCGAGTTCGTAGCGGGCCGCCGCCTGCTCGAAGGCTTCCAGGTATTCGGGCGGGATCTTCTGTCTCCAGCCCGGCGCGGCTTCGCAGCGCAGCACTTCGATCTGCGGCGTCAGGCCCGCCTGGGTGAAGGCCGGGTCGCCCACTTCGGCGGCGTAGCAGCCGGCATCGGCGAGCACCTCCGAGACGTACCAGTCGGCGTGGTTATAGGCGTAGATCGCGCCGTAGGTGTCGGCGGGCATGCCGGCGGCGGCGAGGTAGCGGGCCGCCGCGTAGATCGCGTCTTCGGGGTTGTTGGGGTCGGCGACCCCGTCGCCGTTGGCGTCGACGCCGTAGGTCTTCCAGGTCGAGGGCATGAACTGCATCCAGCCCACCGCGCCCGCCGAGGAGGGCCCGAGGTTGGTGCCGAAGCCGGTCTCGACGGCGTTGATGCCAGCCAAGATCGCGGGGCCCTGGGTGCCGAGCCCGTAGCGGGCCGAGGCCGCCTGGTAGATCGGGATCAGCTGCGGCGGCACGGCGCCCGCCGCGCAGGCCGAGGCCGAGAGCTTGGGCACCTGCCAGGCCGGGGCGGCGAGGTTGCGTTCGGCGGCGGCCCGTTCGGCGGCTTCGTCGGCTTCCCGTTCGGATCTCGCTTCGCCGATTTCCTTTTCGCCCCTGGTCGGTTCTTCGGCGGTGGTGCCGCCGGAGGCCGGCGGCAGATTCGGGTGGCGGACGGCTTCCGGGCGCGGGCCCAGCGGCGAGTTTTCGGTGACGCCCGCGCCGCCGGCGTCCGAGCCGCCGGCGGATTCGCCGGAGGAGCCGGATTCGCCCGCGGCTTCCTTCACTTCGATTGCGGGCGCGAGAGGCGTGTTTTCGCCCGGGGCTTCGAGAGCGGAGCCGCGGATCGGCTGCCCGCTTTCCGCCGCCGCAGCGGCGCCGACCGGCGCCGCCAGGACGACGGTGACGATGGCGGCGGCTACCGCGCGCAGCTTGCCGGGATAAGGCTTCATCGACTCAGCCGAGGACGTTCGTGACTTGCCATTGCTTCCCCGGGCCCTGTTCCATCGCCAGGCGCAGCTCCGAGGTCACCCCGACCCGCAGCAACGAGACGCTGACTTCATAGACGGAGCCCTTCGAAGGTCCGGCGACGACGGTCACGACCTTCGCCTGCGGCACCTTGACCGCGGCGGGCTGGCGCGGCGGCCGCTGCAGGAGGGCCTTGGCAAGCTGTTTGGTGGTCGTGCGGCGGAAGCTCGAGCGGACCTTGGCGTCGGCCCCGCCGGTCTCGTAGACGACGAACGCCTCGGCGAAGTGCCGCGCCACCCGCTTCGCCGCCTTCGGCGCCGGGGGGCTGGTCAACGCGGGCTTGCCTTCGGCGCCGGCGCCGTTCACCGCGCCGGTCGCGTTGTCGTTCGACAGGGTCTTGGCCTGGGCGGTGGCCGCCGCCGGCGCCGCGGGGGTGGAGCCGATCTTCGCGGTCGAGGCGGGGGTCTTTCCCGCTACCGCACCGCCGCGCGGCGCCGGGCCATCCTTGAGAGTTTGGGGCGGCCTCTGTCTGGAGCGGCGACTTCCGGCGCCGACACCGGCGCTCGTGCCTTCGGCAGGGGAGGCGGGCTTGCCACTCCGCCGGCGGCGATCAGCGCGCGAGCGAGGACGTGGCCCCGCCTTGCGATTCTTGGGATGCACGCTGAACGTCGGCTTGCCGCCATGCAGTCGGGATGGATCGGCCAGGTGTTCAGGGCCATGGTCGTCCCCCTGCTTGCCACGCGTGGCGAGTCGGTGATCGAGGTGAGTGACCGCAGCGGTCGGCGGCTGGAGCGGATCGGAATCCACCAGTTCACCGAGGGTGGGCACCGCGATCGCGAGCATGACGATCAGCAGAGCGGCGGTGGCCGCGTACCCGAGCCACCTCGTAGCCTTCTTCGCGAGATTCCTGTCCATGCTTCGAGGATGGCCCGTGGCACTCCCTTCCGCCTCCTACGAAGGTCGGAATCGAGCCGACGGGTTCGCTGTAACGCGCGCGACACGGAAGAGGAAGGAAGAGCAAAGGCACGGTGCCCCATTTCGTGGCCCACGCGCGGACCGGCTTCGCAGCCCGAGTGCGGCGGCGGCGACCGGTAGAGATGGATCCGCGGCGCTCAGTGCGGCAGTCGGATCACGTGTTCGGGGCTGAGGTAGGCGCTCAGCTTCTGCAGCATTTCGGTCGCGTTGTTGACGGCGTTGTCGGAGCTCTGCGGCAACTGGGTGGTGACGATGCCGAGGGTCATGTCCTCGGCGGGAAGGTAGGCGGCGACTCCGGTGTAGCCGTCGATGAAGGGGTTCTGGAACTGCCAGCCGTTCGCGGCGAGGATGCCGAGGCCGTAGTAGAAGTTCTCGTTGAAGGCCCCGAGACCGGCGGTCACCGGTTCGATCCGTTCGCGGTTCGCCTGCGGCGAGATCAGGGCGCCCCGGTCGAGCAGGCGGGTGCCGCGGACGACGTCGGCCATCGTCGCCGCCATCACCGTTCCTGCACCGATCGACCAGGAAGGGCTCCAGAAGGTCGAGTCCTCGTAAACGCCGCGTTCGCCGACGTAGGAGTGGAGGCCCGCGCCGGGGAAGGCCGGGTAGCGGGAGATCTGCGTGTGGTCGAGGCCGAGCGGCGCGAGCACACGCCGGTGGATCAGCCTGCCGACCGGTTCACCGGTCACCTTGCCGATGACCTGGCTGAGCAGGGCGAAGTTGGTGTGGGCGTAGTGGAAGCAGGTGTCGGGCGCGCAGACGGGCGGCTGCTTGAAGGCTTCGCGGATCAGTTCGCCGCCGGTCCACTGGCGGAAGGGGTTTTCGAAGATGATCTTCTGGAAGCTTTCGTTGTGCTGGACCCAGTCGGGGTAACCGCTGGCCGAGCTGGCGAGCATCCGCAGCGTCACCTGGCTCGCCTCCGGCACCCAAGGCACGTACTTGGCGAGCTTTTCGTTCAGCGAGAGCTTGCCTTCGTCCTGGAGCTGCAGCAGCAGGTTGATCAGGTACGGGATCGCGATCGAGCCGATCCGCCAGTACATCCGCGGCGAGGCCGGCACGCCCTTCATCGAGTTGCCGAAGCCGGCGTTGACGACGACGTTCGGGCCACTGTCGAGGCGGATGATCGTCGAGCGCAGGCCGAGTTCGCCCATCTCCGCCCGCACCATCTTGGTCACCCGCGCCCTGACCGCCGCGTAGCGCGTGCACCCGGTCGCGACCGGCACGTAGCCCGGCAGGCAGGCCGTCTCGCTGCCGCCCGCCGCCGATGCGGATCCCGCCCCGACGCCGAGCGCGGCCAACACGAGGACCAGGAAGGCGACCGACAGGCTGTATCTCGCTCGCGTCACCGTTGCGGCGCCCAATAGCAGTAGGCGCCGGGCACGTATTCGTGGGAGCGGTGGGCCTTGGCCATGAAGGCGCCGGCGTCGATCCCCAGGCCGCCTTGGCTCGCCTCGGTGTTTTCCGGGATCGGGTCGAACATCCTTTCGAGGATTCCCTTCGGCGCCCACCCGTAGCTGGTGTCGTGGGCGACGGAGATGTAGGTCCGCCACCGGGTCTGGTCGCCGGCCGGGTCGAGGTAGCCTTGCGGGTCGAACTGGTCGAGCACTTTCGCGTGACTCAGTTCCGGGGCGCCGTTGAACGGGCTGTAGAGCGGGATCGGCTGCCCGGCGTCGCCGGTCTGACACCAGAACCATTCGGCTTCCGTGGCGACGTCGGGGTTCCTGGCGAGGCCGGTGTCCCAGATCGGATAGCTGGCGGGGACCAGCGTTTCGTAGATGACCCGGTCGCGGGCCCGCAGCACCGACGCTTTCGCCAGGTCCGCCATGTCCCGCGTGTAGGCGAAGTCGGCGTACTGCTCGCCGCACTCGGCGGGCGCGCATTTGGCGTGCTTGGCGAGCTCGAAGAGCTTGCCGGGATCGCTGACGATCATGTCGCCGATCCCTTCGACGCTTTCGGCGGCCAGGCCCGATTGCCGCTTCAGTTCTTTCGCCAGGTTGATCGCGAGGATCTCGTTCTGCCCGTTCGGCGAGCCCGCCCAGTCGTGGCTGTAGAGCTGGCCGGCGAGACCGTTGGCGGCAGCCGAGATCGCCGCGAAGGCCTTGATCGATTTGGTCCAGTCGCCCGCCCCGACGATCTGCGCGAAGGCCTGGATGAAGGAGAAGAAGTTGAGCGAGACCTTCCCTTCCTTCTTCAGCACTTCGAGGCTGTTCTTCAATTCGTTCTGCAGGCTGTCGGCTTCTTCCCAGGAGCTCTGGCCGGCCGTTTCCGCCGGCGAGGCGAGTTCGCCGAGGTAGGTGCGGACCCGCGCCACCGCGGCGACCTCTTCCGTCAGCGCGCTCCGGGCTTCGGTGAACTCGGCTTCGGTGAAGCTCGCGCCGGCCGGGTACGTGACTCTTTCCAGTTCCCGCAGGAGGCCGCTGTCGCTCGCTTCGTCGATCTTCTGCGTCAGGTAGGAGTCGCGTGGGTTGGGGCCGAGCTCGCTGACCTGGTCGCCGATGTAGGCGATCGCCCGTTCGCCCGCGCGGTCGCCTTCGAACTTCCACTTGACCCCGGTCGGCGGCGCCAGCGCCAACTTCGTCAGCGCTTCCGACGCCGGCCCGTCGCTGCTGACGTTGGTCGTGCCGAACTTGGAGCGCCGGTCCTGGACGAAGCTGCCGCGCAGCCGTCCGCCCTTTTCGCCGCTCCCCCAGGTCTCCGCCGCTTCGCCTTCTGCCAGCGACCCCCAACCGACCATCGAGTAGGTCCCGCCTTCGGCCCGCGTGGCCTGGTTCAAGGCGTTGCGGGTGCCACCGATCGAGGCGATCGCCGCTTCCAGCTTCGCCCAGGCGGGCTGCTTGATCGAGCGGTCGTAGAGGACCGGCGCCTCCTGCCTGCCGTGCTGGGAGGAGATCATCACGATGTCGCCCTGCCCTGCCCACTTTTCGATGAAGGCGGACATCGCGAGGGTCCGTTCGTAGGTATAGGAGGGTGCGGTTTCTTCGCTCGCGGTGACGAAGGTCTCGGCGGCGAGCTTCTTCAGGTCGTGGCGATCGAGGACGGTGACCAGGAAGCCTGCCTCGCGCGGCGGGATCACCGTCTCCTGCTTCTCCGTGCCCAACGTCTGGACGACCCAGCATTCGCCTTTCGCGTCGCAGCCCGAGGACTCGCGAGTGTCGAAGGCGGGCCGGTTCGAGGGGGTGAATTCGAAGTAGTTGGGCGGCGACGGGCGCGGCGTCAGGTAGCCGACCATCCGGCCTCCCCCACCTTCGCCCGGGCCGGACACGATCCACTGCGCCTCACCCGGTCCGGTGCCCGGGGCGCCGACCCCGGACATCGAGCCCGCCGCCGGGCCCCGTTCGATTTCGAAGCGGAAGGCGGCCTCGTCTTCGCTCGGGAAGCCGATCTCCTTCAAGGGCCCGGTCAGCGCGGAGCCGGCAATCGGCGCCGCCCACCGGTCCCCCGTCGCCGTTCCCGAAGGGTGCGAGCTGACGATCACCAGATCGCGGGGGCCGAGGTCGCGCAGTTCGGCAGCAAAGTCCACCTTCTGCAGCTTGCCTTCGACGTCGCGACAGTAGGCCCGGTCGCCTTCGGTGGGCCCACAGAGACCATAGGTTCGGTTCCAGACCGGCCGCAGGGTTTCGCGTTCGAGCGCCAGCACCTGCCACTGCGCCTCGTCGTCGGTCTTGGTCGCCGGGTCGACCTCGCTGTAGGTGCCGCCGGTGGCGGTCGGAATGAGGTACGGCGCGCGGTACGCGGTGCCCCCCACGTCGATCCCAGGCTGAGGGGCCTCCGCCGTCGGCGCGACCTGGGTGTCGACCGGCACCAGCCAGTTCCGCGGCACGACGTCGATGACGGTGGTGTCGCTCGACGTCCCGTCGCCGCTCTCGGTGGTGAGCTGGACCGTGTAGCGGCCGACCGCGGTCGGGTCGAATTCGGGGTGCATGGTCGTCGCGCCTTCGAGTTCGACGGGGGCGGGCGGACCGCCTTCGCCCTGGCCCGGCTCGGAGGTGATCGCCCAGTCCTCGCCGAGAAGTCCCGGGTCGCCCGCCGCAAGGCCGACCTCGCCGCTCAGCTGGACCTCGGTGCCGACCGGCACGCGGAGGTTCTCCCCCGCCCCGGTCAGCGGCTCATCGCCGGTGACCGAGAACCGGATCCGCGAGCGTCGCCAGCCTCCGCCCTTCCACACCTTCACGGTGAGGACGTTCGTCCCGCGGCGCAGGCCCTCGGAGACCGAGGCCTGAAGCACCCGCTCCCGGTGACGGCCGAGACCGAACTGTCCCCCGATGGCGACGCCATTCAGCCGCGCGTGCAGGTCACCCATCGCCGTGCCGGCTCGAACGACGATCGGCACCTTGTCGGTCGCGAAGCTGCGGCCGGGGCGCGGCGAGACGATCAGGCGGCGGCCCCTGCGTGGCACCGCGTGGGCACCGGCCGAACCCAGGGTCAGAGCCCAGATCAGGGCGGTCAACCCCATTGCCGCAACGGTCCGCTTCAAGATGCGCGAGATAATAGGTGGGCGGCCTCTCGATCCAGGCGCCGAGGCGAGGCGTCCGTCCCTTGGCCTTTCCCACGCCCTCTCTTCGGAGGTGCGACCTCCCTCTCCCAAACCCGCTGCCCAGGCGGGATTGCGACAACGCGCCCGCCAGGATTCGAACCTGTGACCTTCGGTTTCGCAGGCCGCGCCGGGGACCCCGTGGAGCTACGTGGAGGTGGATTTCAAGCGCGCTCTCGGCGCCGCCGGCGCGTCGCCCTGGGGCACGAAATGGCGCCTTCCTCTGGCTGGTGCGTCTTCCGCCTACCGGACCGACTGAGTCCTCTGCGCCCGCCGGCCAGGCCACCAGGATCCCCCGGGAGAACCGCCATCCCCCGGCGATTCTCCGCGCGGGGGACCTCGCCGTTTTCGGCGGCGGCGAGTGGCGCGCCTTCCTCGATCCGGACGAACAGCGGTTTCATCTCGGCATCCATCGGGGCCGATGATATCACGTGATATCGTGCCCGGGTGGCCGTGAACTTCCTGGAGCCGGACTGGGACGCCGAGGTGACCGGAGAAGGCGACGCGGTCCTGCGGGCGGTGCGGCTCGCCGCCCATGCGGGCGCCCGACGCCTGGCCGCGAACCTCTATGAGCTCGACCCCGGCGCGACGGTCGGCCCCGCTGCACTTCCATCACGCGAACGAGGAGCTGCTGATGGTCCTCACCGGCACACCCACCCTCCGCCGGGGCGAGGACCAGGAGGAAGGCCTTGATCCGGGAGCCGTGGTGTCCTTCCCGGTCGGCCCCGACGGGACCCATCAGGTCCGCAACGACTCGGCCGAGCCCGCGAGGGTGCTGATCGTCGCCACGGCAGACCTGCCCGAGGTCGCCGAGCAGCCCGAGGCCGAGCAGCTGGCGATCATCACCACCGACGGGCTGCGTTTGGCGCCGCGCGGGGAGACGATCCAGGCTCCCTAGCCAGGCGAGCTCATCGCCCGCCTGGCTCGGTTTTGCCGACCGGCCTGCGACAAGAACCTTGTGTTCGGCCACGATCGCCGACGTTCCGACCGGAGTGGCGTCGACCGGAGTGGCGTCCTATGGCGGGATTTCGTCCCGTAGCGCGGGCGGGATTCGAGCCTGCGAATTTCGGGTTTTGAAGCTGTCCGTCGTGCTCCCGGCGGACCCATCCCGGTCGCGTGAGGATCCGATCGCCCGCCTCAGAGGCGACCTTGTGACGGCCGGCGTCGGCACCGTGCCGGCGCCCCCGCACTCTGCGGCTGCCCTTGATCGAGCTTTTAGTTGAAAACGCTAGGGTGCGCCGATGAGACTCCGTCGCATCCTCGGCTCCCCAGTTCCGGTGAAGGCGACCAACACCGGTGGGACCGGCAACGGCTCCGTGCGGGTCAGGCCGCGATGGGCGTCACGGTCAAGCCCGTGAAGCAGAAGCTGCCCGCTTCTCTCCAGGCGAGTCATGCACCGTCTCGGTCCGGGTGGAGCTGACGAAGGCCGCGAAGAAGAAGTCGACCCTGTCGTTGACGGCGGGTGCCTCCGGAGTCACCGGCACGGCCTCGCTCGTTCTGGAAAAAGTGAAGGAATAACCACATGAGCCGCGTCCGCCTCCCCGCCCTCGCGATCGCCACCACCGCCTTGCTTCTCGTCTTCTCCTCCGCCGCCGCGGCGGCGGAAACGTGGACGGGTGAAACCAGCACGCTGGCGTTCCAGGCGGGTGTCCCGACACCCGAAATCACCCTGGTCAAAGCCTCTGCCTTCTACGAACCGACCGCAGGAAACCTGCGCTTCGAAGCGGTGACGAGCGGCGCGCCGCAGCCGGGACCCGCCGGCAAGCCAAACCTGAGCAAGCTGGATGCTCTTGTGTTCCGGTCCTCGGGAGCGTGCAACTTCGCCACGATCGAGGAAATCAAGAGCAACCCACTCCTCCTGTTCAGCTCTCCTCTCGCCCTGATCGAAACCGACCTCGGCGAACCGACCAGCGCGAAAGGGATTACCGGAAACCCCGCGGTAGAAATCCCCGTCCAGAAGACCGTCTCAGGTGCGACGACCACCTTCGCGACCAGTGCGGGCGCGCTCGCGAACCAGGGCTTCAACTGCGTCATGGCCACGACGGAAGGGCCGGAACTGGACGGAAACGGAACCGCCATGATCTTCCCGATCGCCCCTCCGGCACCACCGACCCCTCCGGCACCGCCAACCCCTCCGGCTCCCGCCCCGCCGACTCCCGCCCCGGCCGCAGCACCGCCGGCGCCCGCACCGCCGGCGCTCACGATCCGCAGGCGGAAGCCGTCGAAGCTGACCGTCGGCAAGTGGAGGACGGTGAGAGTGAAGGTGACCAACACCGGAGGGACCGGCACCGGCAACGGCTCCCTGCGCGTCAAGGCCGCGAAGGGTGTCAGGGTGAAGCCCATGAAGCGAAAGCTGCCCGCCTTGTCTCCAGGGCGGTCATGCACCGTCTCGGTCCGGGTGGAGCTGACGAAGGCGGCGAGGAAGAAGTCGACCCTGTCGTTGAAGGCGGTCGCCTCCGGTGTCACCACGAAGGGCTCTCTGGTCTTGAAGCTGAAGGGCCACTAGATGGTTGATCGGCTCCACAAAAGGGCGGAATGCCTGATCGATACCCCCACTCCGGGGGCCTGACGTCGGCCATCGCAGGACTCGGCTGGATCCTGGGTCATGTCCAGCTCGACCGGCGTCAGGTGACTTCCAGACCGTGACGAAGCAGGTCCGACCATCAGGCCTCGCCCTGATGGTCGGACCTGGCCATCGGAGTCAGCGGACGCGAAGCGAGGACCGGTTCGTACCCGCATGACTTCGCGGTGCTCCGATCAGCGCCGCAAGAAGAGCCACCGCGGCGACGACGATCACCAGGACACGGCGGCCGGCGATGGACGCCGCCCAGCCCACTGTCGTTGCCGACCATCGAGAACCCGACCTGCTCGGCTCGGCGCTGATGGCGATCGGGATCGGCGCGATCGTCTACGGGATCATCGAGGGCGCCGACGCCGGCTGGGGCGCCACCGCGCCGGTCGTCGCCTACTGCGTCTCCGCCCTCGATACGGAACGGCGCACCGACGCGGAGGCTGACCGGCCTGCCGCGTCGATGCGATCCGCGCCTTCCCTGGGCTACTTCTTCTTGCCGTTGTTGCGGCGCTTGCCTTCCGCGCAAGAGGCGACATTGAGGCGGAGGTGGTTGGTCTTCACCCGCCTGCCGTTCTGCCCCTTGATGTTGAGGATTGCCAGCTGCGGCGCCTTGCAGAGGTTGGTCGAGTTCTGCAAGAGGCTCTTCTTGCCGCCCCGCATGTCCAGCACGAAGCTCTTCAGCGGCACGTCGGGGGTGTTGTTGAACACCGTCTTCAGACCGCCGTGCTTGGAGCTGATCACGCCCTCGAGCTGGATGTTGATCTGACCCCTCAGGTCCGCCAGGAGGTCCGGCAGCTTGTGCTTCGAGGAGACCAGGTACACCGGGCCCTTGAGCGCCTGCTTGACCAGCGGGCTGGTCGCCCTGGCAGTTCCGTAGATGGCGCTCTTCGGGCATTCGTGCGCCGCCAGCTGGACCCTCGTGCAGACCTGTTTGATGTGGGCCTGGTCGAGGAACAGCGAATGCGGCAGGTTGAGTGCCGTACGGGCGAGGTTGGCCTGTCCCGGGTGCGCCTGGACGACGACCCGGATGCGCGGGTTCTTCGCCCGCGTGGTGCCGCCCCGGATCCGGGCGAACAGCTTCGGCGCGAACTTCAGCTTCCCGCAATTGGTCGCCTGGAACGGCGCGGAGACCGCGGCGCTCGACCAGGCGGCGCTGTCGGCCGGATTGGAGCCGCCTCCGGCGATCGTGCCGGCCACGGCGCCCGCGGCGCAGTTGGTCGGGTTGACCATGAAGCCGCGACGGTTCATTTCGAGGTCGATCGAACGGACGTCGACCTTGACCCCGCCAAAGACGTTCGGGATCGGGTCGGAGACCGCGTTGACCTGGGCGGTCAGCGGGTTGATGTTGAGTGCCGCTCGGACGACGACGGTGCCGAGGTCGAACGGGCCGGCCACCGCCGGCGTGATGACGGCCAGCGAGAGCGGCGCGCCCTTGTACGGGCCGGCGAGGTACACCCAGCCGGGGAGGTTGAGCGGTTTGCCGCCCGAGCCGGCCGCGGTGACCGAGGTGCCGATCATGCTTTCCCCGGAGCAGCTGGGGCTCGCCATCTGCGCCCGACCGCTGCTCGCCGCCGCGGCGGCGAGATCGGCTTCGGAGCAGTAGGGGATGTTGGTGAGACGCCCGACCAGGCCCTTCGGCAGGGTCACGTTGACCGCTTTCAGCTCCTGTTCCCCGTCGTTGCGGGCGATGTGGATCTTGAACGGGCTGTACTGGGCCGCCGCAGTCGATTCGCTCGCCGCGCCGTAACCCGGGGCGAACTTACGGTCGCCGAGGGTGGTCGGGCAGGCACCGCCACCCGGGACGCTGGTGAGCGTCGTGTTGGTGGACGGGGTGTTGTGGTCGGCGTTGCCGGACCACGGCGTGAATTCGGTCGTGGTCGTGTTGGCCCCGCAGGTCGAGGCCGAGGTGAGGACGCCGCTGTCGCCACCGCTGAAGTGGAGGCGGAAGTGGCGGAAGGTGGCCTGCGGGTTTTCCGGCACGACGGCGGTCAGCCGGCCGGTGGTCGCGTTCGGGTAGACCTTGCCCTCGAGCCGGAGGTTGACGCCGTAGCGGGACGAGTGCGCGTAGATGAAGATCCGGAACTGTTCCCCGGATTCGAACGCGCCCGGGCCGTTCTTCAGCGGTTCGCCGACGAACACTTCGCCGGTGATCGAGCCGTTCGGCAGGGCCGGGGTTTCGACGTCGACGGTGCCGATCTGCGAAGCCGCCGGGCATTCCACCGCGGCCGCTTCGTGGTAATGGAACTGGGCGTCGCTGCAGGAGGTGAGCGTGTTGCCCGCGGACGGGTTGATGCCCATTCCTTCAGGCAGCGTCACCTTGGCGACCTTGAGGTAGGAGTTGGCGATGGCGGCTGCCGGATTCCAGGGGATCCCGACGTCGACGGTCGTCGATTCGGGGCTGTCGACCATCTTGGCGCCATCGGCGGTGACCAGGATTTCAGGATTGAACGGTACGTTCGCGCAGCCGCTCGCCCCGAGGGGCGTCGTGTAGGAAGCCGAGGTGCTCGAGGCTTCCGTTTCGTAGGGAGGGCCCTGCGAGTCGAGGTGGAGTTCCGAGACCTGGCCGCCGGCGCAGTTGCTCGGCATGGTCAGGTAGGTGCCGTCGGCGGCCGGGTTCAGGTTCGTGTCTTTGGCGCTGAAGAAGACCAGGCGCGACTCGATGATCGGTGGCGATAGTGCCGACGGCGGATGGATGTCGCTGATCGTGAAGGTGACGTGCTGGTCGACCGGGCTCAGCGAGCCGACAATGAAGGTCGGCCCCCCTTCCGTGTTGAAGCCGACCATCGACGGCGACCCGTTGAACGGGACGAGGTTGTAGACCGGCAGTCCGACCCGGGCCTGGAGGCATTCGCCGGCGACGGGCGTTTTTTCTTCGCATTTGTTGCCTTGCGGAGTTTCCGCCGCGACGGTCAGGTAGTTGACCCCGACCAGCGTGCTGGGCGGGCATTCGGCTTTTTCGAACGTGGCGATCGGGCATTTCGGCGCGGCTTCCGGATTCACGCTCAGGCCCTCGGGCGTGTCGACGACGATGTCTTTCAGGAACGAGGTCGGGAAGCCGCCGACACCCTGGAAGTTTTTGTAGGTGTCGATCCGGAAGTCGGTGATCCCGAAGTTGGGATGGCCGGCCGCCTGCGTGAACAGCTTTTCGAGGGTCGATCCCGTGCACTGTCCGGGCGACGGTTCGAGCGAAGCTTCGATCCCCGGTTCCGGGGTCCCGAGGGTTGCCGGCAGGTCCGTGTTTTCTTTGCAGGTCAGCGATTCCCATTTCTGGACACCGACCGCACCGTGAGCGGCCGGCGCCACGAGGGCAGCACCGATAACCGCGACCGTGAGCACCAGCAGCAGACGCCTCACAATCGATCCTCCTTGTTTTGAAGCAGTAGTTCTCCGGTCCATGTCAGTGACCCTTCGGGACATGGATCGGACGTTTCAGGATCCGGCGCGGGCGACCGGAGTCTTCGAACCGGACCACCCCGGGGACCGAGCGGGCTCCCTGCCGATTCCGCAGGCGCAGCTTGATCACCTTGCGGCCCCCCTTGGTAAGCGGCATGCGGATCCACTTCGTGGCCCCGTGCGGGAGCGAGTAGCCGCCCGCGGCCAGCGTCAGCCGGCCCTTCTTGTGCAGCCTCCCGATCGTGATCGAGATCCGACCTGAGCAGGGGCCTTCGCCGGCGCAGTGGACGGGCGTGAAGGCAGCCTTGCGGTAGGCGTTGAACCGGCCGACCAGGCCGCCTTCGCCGATCTTGACCGGGGTCGGGGTGGGCGCCGGGGTCGGCGGCGGGGTGCCGCCTTCTTCGGGCGTCGCTTTCTGGGCGAATTCAGGCGCCAGGGTGTATCCGGCCGGCACCACCTTCGGCGCCGGCTCCTGGACCAGGCCGCCGAGCGCGCCGGGCTGCTGGATGACCGGGAGCCGCATTTCCAGACTTGAGACCGTGATGTCGGTCTGCAGGTTGGAGAAACGACCGTAGGGGAAATCGGACGGCAGGAGTTCGAGCCTGGCCACGTGCCCGGCCGCGAAGTGGTAGCCCTGCGGATGGAGCTGGAAGATGATCTGCTGCTTACCTCCCACCGGCCGGTAGAGACCGCGCGCGACGAGGCGCTCGTTCCCTTCCGGGGAGACGTCGAGCAGACGCGCGGCGATCTCCGAGTTCGGGCTCGGCGCCTGCACCGTGGCGATGATCGTCGGCGAGCCCATCAGCGTGTAGCCGCTGCCCGGAGCGGCGACCAGGTCGTAGGTGACCGCCTGCGGGTTGGCGACGGCCGCGGCGGGGAGTTCCGTGCACGGGGTTTTGGTCCCCACGATCGGGTCGAACGCGCCGCTGGACGTGGTCGGTTTCTGTTCTTCGGAGAAGCTCCGATGCCCGATCGTCTGGGGGTCCGCCGAACTGAAGCGGACTTCGCCCGGCTGTAGACCACTCCAGTCGGCGGCCTGGAAGGGGCCTTCGGAGGCTGCCGATTTCGGGCAGGTCGTGGTCAGCGCTTCGACGCTCGAGCTCGGGGCCGCGCCTTCGCCCTTGAGATAGTGGGCGAACCAGGCTTCGAGCCTGGCGTTGAAGGCGGCGACGTCGGCTGCCTTGTTCTGGCTGCGCGAGTGGCCGTAGTCGGCCAGGAACAGTGAGATCGGATCGCCGGGGAACTGTGCCCGGGTCCGCTCGTAGAGGCGCAGCGCTTCGTCGACCGGGAAGAGGTCGTCGTTCCAGCCGCTCTGCAGCAGCATCGGCGCCGGTGACTCGGAGTGATCGATGCCGAAGGCCGAATGGAAGGTCGACAGTTCTTCGACCATCTGGTTGGAGAACGCGTCGGTGTAAGGCTCACCACCGCGCAGACGTTCACGCCACAGCGGGATGCTGTCTTCGGTGCCGGGCGAGTACCTACCGACTTCGGCGCCCGTCTGGTAGAGGGCTTCGGTGTAGCTGTACTTCATGACCCCGATCGGGAAGTTGCCCGACGGGCCCCTGTAGGTGGAGTTGGTCACGTAGTCGAGGTTGCGCCCGTTGGGTGCCAAGGCGTAGGCGAGGTCGGTCCACGCCCACTGCGGCACCGCGGCGGCGATTTCCATCGGTTTGCCTTCCGGGCTTACCCATGGGACCAGCGCTCCGTTCGGAGCCATCACCCGATTGCGCAGGGCGGCCAAGGCGACCGACAGACCACCGCCGTAGGACGCGCCGGTCGCGCCGATGCGATTCGGCTCGACGAGGCCTTCGTCGGCCAACACCGACATCAGGTACTGGGCATCGCGGACTTCGTAGCGATCGTCCATGAGGTGATTCCAGCCCTGTGCGCATTCCGGTTCGTTGCGGTTTGGATCTTTGGCGCCACACGAGAGGCCCCAGCCGCGATCGGACATGCTGAACACGGCGTAGCCCTCTTCGGCCCATTTTTGGATCCGCGGGTCTTCCTGTTCGGAGATCGGAGTTGCTTTCCCTGCGACAGGAGCTTCGAGCGGAACCGTGTGAAGCCCCTGCTTCGCCCCGCCCCAGCCGTGGAAGTCACCGATCAGAGGGAACGGTCCTTCGCCGAGCGATTCCGGCGGCAGGAAAACGTTCACGTCGACTTTCGTGCCGTCCCAGGTTTTCGTCGGGCCGTTGCATTCGATGACGCCCCCGGCAACCGGTTCGCATTCGACAGCGCCGCCGAAGACTTCCGTGGGCGGCGCCGCCTGTGCCACTGGTGCGACCACAAGTGCCGTCAGTGCGACCAGTGCTGCCAACAACCACCGATGAAGCGTCATCCGATCCTCCTCTGCGGCATCGTCCTATGACACCACCCGAAACCTCTTGACAAGTTCAAAGCTCGATACAGCAGCGCGCTTCCGGCCCAGGGCCGATCAGCTCGCCATGGCGGTCCCGGTCAGTACCCATCCTCGGGCTGCTTTCCGAACGCCTGAACATCAATCTCCTCTTCCGTCAACGCGATTCCCCAAAAGCGATAACGCCGCCCCTGCGTGGCGGAACTGCCTCTCCCTGGCGCTGCTCCCACCGTCCACCCTAGCGGCATCGGGCAAATCAAGCCAATGGACGAAGAAGATGGATCGGATTGCCGATGCCGGGGGCGCGGGATCCCCGACCGCATCCCAACCGTAGAAGGCGGTGTCGGCTTCGGGCTCCTTCACCCCCGTGAGGCGCCCGTCGGAGTCATGAGTGAAGCGAATCGCGTTGGCCGGCACCGCCGCCCCGACGGTAGAAGCCCAGACGGCAGCGAGACCGGAAAGGAAGAGGGCGTCTCGATGAGAAGGCGGAGCGGCCTCGCGGCGGCGCCCCACCGAAGGTCATGCCGAATGACCCCAAGTGCCTCCCCAGCCTCGCAGCATCGGCATCCCGCCGCCCATCCCGCACGGCGCCGCGGCTCCCGCCGGATCCAGGACGTACGCGCCCGACAGGATTCGAACCTGTGACCTTCGGTTTCGTAGTCCGCTGATGAAGGGTTTGCTGGCCAGCTACAGAGCCAAATTCCTGCTCGGGGGAAAGCCCAGGGGAATGAAACAATTTCAGTTCCCAGCGTCCGCCTTGGCATCGTCTTCCGGTCGCTCTGCGTCTGGCTCAAGCTGGAACACCGCGCGCAGATCGAGCTCCGAGCTGTCCGTGGCGATCACCGAAAAGGTCAGGCTTGCGTCGCGCCGCTGTGGAGCACTGGAAGCTCGGTCACCCCTCTCCCCCGAGCAAGAAATCGAAAACAGCGGAGGCGGAGTACAGGCGGTACATGCTCGAAGATCACCAGCACTGGTTCGTCAACCGCGTAGCGGGAGCTTCTCGCGATCCTCCGCAGCGAGCGACGGTCAGTACGGCTCGGCGGCGAGTCGAGCGCCGGATGGACGTGCCACTCTCCGACATAGTCCTCCTCGCCCCGACTCCGACCGTATGCCGCGTCGAGATAGCGCTGCAGGAATCTGGTGTCGCGTAGAAACGAGAAGCGGCGATGACGGGCACAAGGACCGGGTGGACTCGCCCTGGTCAGCTGAAGGGTCGAAGAGTCAGTCCTTCAGCCGATGAGGATGCCGCCCGTCTCGACATCGGGCTTGCTGCGGGTGTGGCCGGCGAGCGAGGCTCGGACCGCGGGGTCGATTACGACCCGCTCAAGCACGGCAGATGGGACATTTCGGTCGCGGCGCGAACGTCGCCCTGTGAAGCGAGAGACCCGCGGCTAGCCGCGGGTCGTGATCCTTGATCGGGCGCTCAACCCAGAGCCATTGGTTGGCATCGAGAGATCGACCCTCGAGGTGGTCGAGGGCGCGAGCTGCGGCAAAACTCGCCGCCTGCTGGAAGGCGAGTCCGGCACCGGGAAGTGCCGCGGTCGCGCAGCCGTCTTCGTGCACCTCCTCGAGCCCAGTATCAGGCACGTCGATCCACTCCTCGAAGCCCTCCGCCTTGTAGTGGCGGAGGCAGTCGAGGCAGGCATCGATGCCAGGCCTAACGATGATCACCCGAAAGGCATCGCCCCCGTGGAGGGTACGCACCAGGAGGAAGGCGGGGCGCCCCTCACCTTCGGCCTCGGACGCAACTTCAAAGAGGAGTTCCTCCGTGGATTCCTCGCCAATCGCCGCGACGACAAGGTCGGCGCCGCGCAGCGCGGTCGCAATCACCGCCGGATCCGAAAGGTTCTGGTACTCCACAGTGGTCTCCATCTCAGGGTTGACGCGGCCGAGGGCCGAGTCCAGCGCGAGCGCCTTCGCCTGCCCCACGCTGGTCAGGTCGAGGACGTGACGAACGACGTTCCCAGGCTTCAGGGTGTCGGGATCGCAGAGTGCCACCGATCCCACGCCTTCACGACCGATGGCAAGCGCCAAACTCGAACCAATCGCCCCAAGCCCGAAGCAGGCGACGGACTTTCGCCGCAGGCGCTTGAGTGGCCGCACTGCTTCGATACGCCGCTGCATCACGGCGCGAGAGACGACGTGGAGCTCGGGTGCGTACACCGACCAGCCCCTGACGATCGTTTTCGAGCTGGACCTTTTGGAGACCGCAACGTCCACGATCAGCAGGCGCTCCTCCCCGAATGCCTCATCGGTGAAGACCAGGCCGACCGAGTGGCGCCGAAGCTTCGGCTGATGCCTGAAGCGAACCTGATGGCCGGATTTCTCGAGGATCTCCTCGAGGCGACGGCTAGCCGAAAAGGGGTCCGGTTCCCCATCAAGGCGGTACCACTTAACCGACCGGCGCTTCCCCCGCAAGCCCGGCTCGGCAAGGGCGGCCAGCAACTCCTCCCCGGCGTGGTCCCGATCGACCGAATGCAGCACGCAGACGGGATGGCCGAGCAGCGGAACCAGCGCGAAGGTTCCACTGCGTCTCCCTTCGAAGCTTTTGATCGCCTCCGACGGAACGAGCACCGCGTAGGGGGAGGGCCGGAAGTAGGCCGGGAGCTCGTAAAGGGCCAGCTCTCGGGGAAAGCTTCCCTGTAGGTGGTAGCCGAGCCAGCGCTTGGTCGCCTCGTAGGACTCGCCGGGACCGACGTCGCGATCCCAGACACTCGGCGGGAAGAGGCAAGGCGCCCCATCTGGTCCTGGAGCCTGGTGGCGGGCGTCCTGGATCTTCGGTTCGAGGAAGCGGACCTGGGGTTGGCGGTACGGATAGCCAGGCGGATAGTCAACGCGCAACAGGAAATCGCTCCGCGCAATGCCTTCGTCGGTTTTCCGCCGCACCGAGATGGTGCCACGGAAGCCGATAATGCCGCGGGAGGATTCCTCCTCCTCGAACCCCTTCCGCTCCCAGAAGCGGCGGTCCTCCTCGTAAATCTCCGGGAAGCGCTCTCGCCAGTCCCTCACGCTGCCGGCTGGTTGTCGAGTCGGGTGCGGCTCCGACGCCGTTTCACCTCGCGGGCCACCAGAGCGGCGCCGCCAAGCCCACCGAGTGCCGCAGCCGCGAGCTCACCCTTGGAGATGGAGTTCGACTCTCTGTCGCCCTCCTCATCCCAGGCGTAGTCCTCTGCATAGTTGCCGGGATCGAGACTGACTCGGTAGTCGCCGCCCGAATCGGCTTCGAGGAGGACGGTGCCTGACTGCGCAGTCTCGTGGACGTTCTCGGCTCCGCACTCCTCCCGGTAGGCCTCCATCATGTCGGCATGAGGATGGCCATGGTCGTTGTCCTCACCAACCGAGACGACGACTAGGTCGGGGGCAATCGCCTCGAGGGCGTCGGTCCACGGCTCGGAGTCCTCGTCGCCGGGCTTGAAGAAAGTCCTCGACCCGTGGTGGCTAGCCGAGATGGCGTCGGCGGAAAGCACCTCGGTCCCAGTCTCCTCATCGGGCTGGTCGCTGTAGTAGTCGTGAATCCGCTGCCAGCAGGCCAAATCGGAATCGCCGGCCAGCAGCACCGAGGTCTCTCCTTGATAAGTGACGCGCAGGACGAGGCAGTTCTCATGGACTCTCGCCTTAGCCTCCTCAGTCAGGGTCTCGTCGATCTCGATGTAGCCGGGAGGCGAGAAGCAGCGGACGCTGATGTCCTCGCCGAGGTCGTAATCGGGATCCTTCTCGCCGAGCGGCGTCCGGCTCCCCTGCGGGCGCTTGATCCGCTCGTCGGGGTGTTCTTCCACGACCCGCTGGTACTCGCCGAAGTGCTTGGCGACCTTCTTTCGTTCCTCGTGCTGGGGCAGCCACAACCACTCGACTTCGTAGCGGTCGTAGAGGTCACCGACGCCGGTGATGTGGTCGTCGTGGGCGTGCGTGATGACCAGATATTTGAGGCGGAGTTGGCCGTCCCCGCCTTCGGGCAGCCGGTCGTCCAGCAGCTTGAAGAGGTCAATCCCGCAGCCCGGGCGGCGACAGACGTCGACCAGCATGTACTCCCCGTCGGGCAGCCGGATCAGAGTGCTGTCGCCCTGCCCGACATCGACGAAGATCGTCTCGAAATCAGCCATCAGCGGCCTCCTTCTGGTTGGCGACCGGGATCGCCGGCCGGTTTTCGGTGCTTCGACGATGGAGCGACTCGCAGGTCTCGAGCAGCCGCTCGGCGTATCGGTCGGCAGCCGCGCGGACCCAACCGGGCCGGACGACCACTAGCCAAGCAATGAGCGCGACTGCAGACACTGCCGCGATGGGGAGGAAGTGGCCGGGGGCGCTGTCGATCACCGCCAGCGAGACAGCGGCGAGGCCGGTCGCCAAGGCGATCGCCAAGCCGAGCGGCTTCAGGCCAAACGTGTTGCGCCGAAGGCCGTAGTCGGTGTTCTCCTCGGCGACCAGCGGGAAGTCCTCGCGCTTGCGAGTCAGGTCGCGCAGAGCTGCAACCGCGGTCTCGTAGCGTCGGTCGGCGCCTTTGGGGTCGGTCTCCTCTTCGGCGCAGGAGGGCAGCGGTTCGCCGAGAATCCCTTCGAGCAAGATGTGGCGGCGCTGCTGGGAGTGTTCGGAGGTCGGCCCCGACCAGCGCAGTCGCCGGGTCGTCGGCGGTCCTCCCCACTGCCGCCAGAGCCCCGGCTCGACATCGCGGCCGCGACCGCGGACCAGACCGCAGAGGACCAGCATTGCCGCGGCGAGGAGAAAGCCGAGGATCGCGCCATCCTGTTCCAGGGCGGCGAGTGAGCCGCCGGCGAGCACAATGGCCGGTGCAGCCACGAGCGCCGCCGGCGCGAGCCGGGTCCGCCTTGAATAGACGTCGAGCATCAACCGGCCGCCTTTCGCCGGATGGCTTCCTCGCCGTGGACATCCAGCATCGGAGACCACGGGCGTACCCCGGAGTTTGGGGCTACAGCAAAGGTTTGGGTGCAGTTTTCGGACAACCTCATCACGAGCGTAGAGAGCGCCTCGGACGACATCGCGAAGGACGTCCCTTAAGGCGTCCCGACGCCGATCGCGACCGGCCGCGCGGATAATTTGCAGCTAGGCGGCCAACCCTCAGGAGGAAGCATGGATTTTCGAGTTCGACTCGACGAGATCGTTCCCACCAAGCAGGCAGCGCGTGCCCTGCCCCAGCAACTTGACCGACTAGAGAACGGTGAGGTCGACCAATTGGTGCTGACGACGCGTAACAACCCACGTGCAGTGGTGGTGACGGTCGAGCGCTTTGACGAACTCGTGCGAAATCAGTCCGGCGGCGAGGGACGCATGGCGGCCTGAGCAAGGAGCGGGTCGGCGCCTCCGGGACCCTCTCGGCCTTGCCGCCAGCCACCGAAGATCCTGGCAAGGTTCGGCGCGAAGAGCACCGAACCGGGGATGAGCCGCACCGGGTTGTAGAAAGGATCAGCGCCGCCGGGTCGCGTCAATCGTAGCCCCGGCAGGATCGTCGGTCATGTGATCCCAAGAACTGCCCGGCAGCGCATGGCTGCCGTCCTCCGAGAGCAGAACTAAGTCGCGCTCGCCGGTGAATTCGCCGACCGCGTGCAGCTCGCTGCCCGCCGCCTGGAAGCGCTCGCAGCACTCACCCAGGTCTGCCGGCGAAACCGCGCCGGCGAGCTCGAAGTCCACAGATGCACTGAGTGCCAGCGCGACCGGGTCGAGCCCGGCGAGGTCGGCCACGGCGCGGACGCTGGGCTCGATCGGCAGGGACCCGGCGTCCACCCGGCAGCCGACCCCGCTGGCACGGCAGAGCTGTTCGACCGTATCGCGGAAGCCGTCCGAAACATCCTGACAGGCGTGGGCACCAAGTTCGGCGAGCAGCCGCCCCTCAGCGACCCGGGCGGCCGGCCTCCGCCAGGATCGCAGCAGCTCGTCCTCCGATCCGTGGCCGAGCTGCTGACCCCCGGGCTTGCAACGATCGAAGTAGACGAGCGCCGCCGCGGGCGTGCCCACCGCTCCCGTCACGACCAGCAGGTCGCCAGCGCGCGCACCGTTCCGCCTCAGGACGTGACCCCGCTCACAGATTCCGAAAGCGGTCCCGGAGAGGAAGAGCCGCTCGGCGCTGCCGACATCGCCGCCAAGCGGGTTGGCGCCAACTGAGCTGCACGCCTCGGCGATCCCCGCCAGAACCTGGTCGAACTCTTCCTCCCGCATCTCCCGGGGATAGCGGATGATCGTCAGCAGGCCGACCGGCTTCGCGCCCATCGCCGCGACGTCCGAGAAGTTGGCCATCGCCAGATACCAGCCGAGGTCGTGCAGGTCGAGCTGTCCGCGTTCGAAGAGCGTGAATTTGACGCCGCGAATGTAGTCGGAGCCGATCACGAGGGTGCCCCTGCCCTTGACCTCGAGGATTGCGCAGTCGTCATTTGCGTCGCTCCCGCCGTCGAGCCGTAGGCGGAGCTCGCCCGCCGACCAATCCTCGGCGAACCGGGACGACTCTGCGTGGCGCCACACCGTCTGCAGGCGGGTTGCCTCGTCGCTCATCGCCCGAGCCGCTCCCGCACGTGCTCCCACAGCACCTCGCGAACTTCGCTGATCGCCATCCCGGTGGTGTCGAGCTTCAGCGTGTAGTTGGACTCACCGTCTCCTGCCGCCGGCTCGCGTGCGTGCATGCGAGCACCGTACCGACGGTCGCGAGCGGGCCGCGCGTCGGCCTGCCGTCGTCGCTCCAAGCGCACCTCGCGCTCGGCGGTCATGAGGATCCGAGCGGGAGCGCCGCGGCACGACTCCGACGCCGCACGGCGTCCCAGCACAACGCCACCCCTCCGTTCGGCGAGGTCGGCGACGCGCCGGGCGATCGCCGCTCGCACGGCCGGTTCCCGCGCGAGCGAAGCAAGCTTTTGTTCGATCTCGGCCGCCCGCGGCTCCGCCACCGGCTGATCGTCGAGGCGCAGCGATGGCCGCCACTCTTCGTTCGGCGGAACCCGGGCGTCGACATCAACCCGCGGAAGCGAAGCGAGACCGTCGACTGCTGCCGCGATCCCGCGGAAGAAGTAGCCGGACTCGATCAGCGGCACGCCGAGGCGCCCGGCGAGCCAGACGCCGGCCGTGGTCTTACCGGCTCCCGCCGGGCCGTCGATCGCGACCACCAGAGAGGGCGCCTCAACCTCGGGCGGCATGGGCGGGATCGGTGCCGAGCCGGCAGGACAACTCCTTGACGGTGGTGCGCAGCAGCTCTGGCGCGGCGGGCACGCCCCAGTCCCACTCCTCGCTCCCCAGTGCGCTTGCCAGCGTCCGTCGGAGGTACTGGCGCGGGATGCCGTCGCCGGACTCCACCTCCGCCACCTGAATCGGCCCTCGCACCGCGCCCCAACAGACGTAGGCGCAATCCGGCGCGATGGCCTCGCTCAGCTCGCGCAACGAGGTGACGGTGACCGGAGCAGACCGCCGCCGGAGCAGGTCGGGGGCAAAGTCGGCCGCGACCGGCACGAGGTGGAGGTGGGCATGGCTGACGCACGGGGAGTGCTGCGGCCGCGAGGAGGAGCCGTGCTCCAGCACCATCGTCGGTCCGAAGGCGTCGAGCATCGCCCGGTCGAGACGCATGAGCAGCTGCTCCAAGTCGGGCCACCAATTCGCCAGCAGCGCGGCGAAGCTCGGATAGTAACTGCGGGGGACGACCAGCACGTGCCCCGCACAGAGCGGGGCAAGGTCGGCGAGGACGGCGAACCGCTCGGTCTGCGCAACCAGGCGAGCTGGAGGATCGCCACCGTAGCGAGCCTCGAACAGCGTCCCCGCGACCGAGCCGTTGGACTCGACTAGGAAGTCGTCCTCAGGAGCCGATCTGACTGACGAAACGCCCATCATCGAGACCCCACCGTACCCGACTGTTCCCGCGAGTGGACATCCAGGACCTCCCCTAGCTACTTCCCCCGGAAAAACCCCCGGGCATGAAAGCGGCCGCGCGGAGGTCCGGCGCGGCCGTCTTTGCAATGGGCAGTTGCTCTTTCGAGCCCGCCGATCCTCTCAGCCGGGCAGGGTGGCGAGGGTGTCCAGGTCATAGGCGAAAGTGGCCCAGCCGCTCCAGATGCGCTCGCCCTCGGCTCCCTTCAGCCTCGACCGGCGCAGCCCGTAGCCGCGCTTCAGGTGGGAGATGCGGCCCTCGGCGCCGGTGCGGTAGCGGGCCAGGCGCCGTCGGGAGCGCCTGGAGTCCGGTTCGCGCCGGCCGGCGATGAAGGTGCGCTGCGGCGGGTCCTCCCCGAACGCCTCCTCGGTCGGCCCCGGGTTGAAGCCGCCGTCGAGCGCCACCTCCGTCAGGCGGATACCCGCGCGCCGCAGCTCGGCCACGGTCTGGGGGAGAAGCGCGTCCTCGCCCGGGTTGCCGGGCGCGCTCGCGCTCGGCAGGAGCAGGCCGCGGGCGCCGGGCCCGGTCGAGGTCGTGACCTCGCAGAGCTGGGCGACGTAGCCGAACTCGGTCGGCTTGCCGGCCTTGCCCTTGCGGATCGGCCGCGCGTCGGGGTCGGCGAGGGAGACGAGCCGGTCGGTGATCGGCTTCCCCGCGAGCCGCCTGGCGATCTGCTCGCCGACCTTCTCGCAGCGGCGGGCCTGCTCGGTGAGCCTCTGGGCCGCGCCGAGCTTGGCCCGCGCGCCGCGCCCTCGCGCCCTGCCCCTGATCGCGGCGGCCATCCGCCTCGTCTCGGCGACCGAGCGGGCGAGGAGCTCGCCGCACTCCCCGGTCAGGCGCAGGACCTCCGAGCGCCGCTCGCCGCTGCGGCGTTCGAGGGTGCGTGAGATCGCCCGCAGCCGCCTGCCGACCGCGCGGGAGCGGTCGCGCACCGCCATGGCGCCCTCGCCGGCGAGGGCCGCGACCTTGCGCGCCTCGCGGGCCAGCGCCCTGACCCCGTCGGCCGCCAGCCTGGAGTCGGTCGGGTAGCGCACGTCGGACTCGACGACGGTCGAGTCGATCCGCGCGGCCCTCGGCCGGAAGCGGCGCTCCCGCATCGCCTTGGCGATCAGGGCCCTGGTCAGCTCCGCCACCGTCTCGGGGCCGAGCCGGCGGGTCAGCTTGCGGACCGTCGACTCGCAGGGCACCCGCTCGTGCAGTGGGATCAGGCAGAAGCGGCGTAGGTGGATCGAGTCGGAGACCTCCCTCACCAGCGCCTCGTAGCCCCAGCCCGAGCGCTGCTTCACGACCATCAGCCGCACGTAGGTCTCCATCGCGATCGTCGGACGGCCGTCGGTGAGCACCGCCCGCCCCGTCTCGGCCACCTCCGCCCGCCAGCGCCCGGCGATCGGCCGCAACAGCTCCGGATCTGCGAGCAACTCGTCGAGATTCGCCAGGTCCTCCGGCAGCTGCTTGGCCTCGATCGGCAGCACCTCGTCCCACAGCGTCTCCGCCTGGGGCGCCCGCAGCGTCAACATACGCACCTCCCATATCTCGAAACCTGCCCATTACCAGGGTATTTTCGAGCTGGAGCCGGACGGATCCGCCCTCGAGAGACACTACTTTTTCCGGGGGAAGTAGCTAGTAGAGGCGAAGGTGAAGGATGCGCTGGCGGCGCAGCATCAGGCGCCCTTCTCCGTTCACCTTCACCTCCTCAGGGCCGCCGTCAAAATGCGCCTGCGCCCGCCGCCGCATCGTCCCGCCGACCTGCCAGCCGTCGAGCCAGGCGTCGAGGTCGACTGCCTGGCAGACGACGCGGTCGAGCACCACTTCGGCGCCGAGGCGCTCGGCGAGATTGTCGATGTCCCCGGCCTTGTGCCAGAGGCGGCTGTAGCCGGGCTGAACGATTCCGAACAGCCGCCGCGCCCAGGCCAAGGTCAGCTCGTCCGCGCTCTCGGTCTGCGCGAGGCAGATCAGGCGAGGCCGCCCAAACCGGCCTGGCAGCGACCGCAGGGAATCGAGGTCCCGCAGATAGTGAAGGACGTTGGCGATGACGAAGGTCCAGTCCCGAAACCGAGGCAGCGTCAGGGTCTCAAGGTCGCCGGCAAGGACAGCTACCGGTGCGCTCGTCCCGGCCTTCGCCTGTTCGAGCATCGACGGGTTTCGGTCGACGCCGACGTAGGGGACAGCCGCCCGGCCTCGGAGCCAGCGGCCCAACCGGGCCGGCCCGCAGCCGAGATCGAGCACTCCCACCGATTTGGCGAGGACCTCGCCAGGCAAAAGCGTCGAGAACCAGACGGCGTCGTTCACCCACGGCAGCGCTCCATAGCCGCGGGCTCGCGAGCGAAGCGCGGTCGTCGGGTCCACGGCCGCAGGTCGATCCAGGAGCGCGCGAGGCACGATGCAAGAAGCTAGAACCTAATGCCGAGAGGACGCGGGTCGAGTCACCGCTAATTGCGACAGATCCTTGAGAGGTCCTCGGCGGCGTTCGATATCTACGCCTCTCCACCCTTGGGAACCGTCCGATTCTCTAGTCATAGTGGCCGCCGATGAGCGAGAGGGTCTACTTGGCGGGCAGATTTTCGAGGCGGGACGAGTTCAAGGCGATCGCCGAACAGATCAGCGCCGCGGGTCATGAAGTCACCAGCCGCTGGCTATACAGCGAGGACCATCACCTCGAGCTCGACCGCCGACAGCTTCCCGCCGTCGCCGCCGCTGCCCGAGACCTCGACGACGTCCGCGCCGCCACCGTCTGCATCGCGTTCACCGAGGAGCCCGATGGCCCGCAGGGACGTGGCGGCAGGCACGTCGAGCTCGGCGCCGCGATCGCGCTCGGCCTTCGAGTGATCGTCGTCGGCGATCCCGAGCACATCTTCCACCTGCTGCCGAGCGTCGCACAGGTCGGGTCGGTCGACGATGCACTCGCGGTGCTCGACGGCGCCGTCGCCGTCGCCGCCTGAGCGCGGCTATTTAGCAGCTCTGAATGCCAGGGTGAGTACCAGCGCCAGGACCACCGCGAAGAGGGAAAGTGGCGGCTGGTGCGTGAGGATCACCACGGCCGCCATGCCCGCCAGGAGAACGAGCCAGATCGAGAAAAGGAAGCCGAACTTCGTCAACCAGCCCGTCCGCCGCGGAAGCAGATCCCGCGGCTTCTCCTTCCTGATCGCCTCGAAGGTCTCGAGCAGGTCCAGTGCCCAGGCCTGGTCGACGGTGCGGATCATCGACTCCAAGATCTTGTAGCCGCCCATCTCGTCGGCAGTGTTCTGCTTCACGTTGTTGACGAGGGCGGCGACGACGCGGAGGACAAACCGCCGCGTCTGCGGCAGCTTACGGTTGAGGAAGTAGCGCGCCGCAAGCAGCTCCGGAGAGAGGAACACGTAATCGGTGGAGTCCCTTTCCGTGACGCGGTCGTACTCGACGAAACCGTTGAAGAAAGGACGGTCGATCGCCAGTCGCTTCTGTCCCCTCGCCCAAGCGACCAGGCGCTTGTCGAGGGCCGTCAGCGCCTTGCTCACCTCCGGAATGTCCCGGATCGGCTGGCTCGCTTCGGTGAGGGCGATCCCGATCAGCGCCGAGAGGTCGATCTGGATGCTCTCTTTCTGGGCCTCTTCGGCGAGCCACTCGTAGGCGTCTTTCACGTGTCTGTCGCCCTGCTTGCCTGGAAAACGACGGAGGGCATGCAGGACCACTGCAGTCGCGAGACGGCGATCTCGGTAGGAGTCCGCCCCATCCCGGCTCGACCAGCCTCTCTGGCCCTCCTGCTGGAAGTCAATGAGATGACCGACGATCGCTGGCTCGGACCCGGCCGCGATGCGCGTCTCCTGCGGGCGCACTCCCTCGATGATGTAGGAGACCTTGATGACGCGGTCGTAGTCGTGCGTCTTCAGCATTGGATCTCGTGCTGGCACGCCGTCGGGAAGGAGCTGGGGATGCATCCGTTTGAGGGAGGCCCGGTCGGTCACCGGATCGTGAGGCTTGGTCGCGCGCTGCGCGCAGGCGAGCGCCCGCACCGCCGCGCTCGTGCCATACCGACCCCATTGCCCATCGGACCAGTGACCCTCGTCGAGAAATTGGCCCCAGCCGCGTTTGTCGCTGTGGCGCTCTGGAACTCCCACCGCGCGCACCTCGATCAGCTTGGTGACAACCTCAAACGTGGCCGTCGCGCGATCGCCAAGCCGGTCTAGCGTGCGCCTGGTCGGCACGCGCCCAACCTTGATCGGTCGTTCGGATTTCTTCCGCAACAGCTGCATGCAGGCAATCCTCCCGAAAGCCTCGCCGCAATTCCCCACTGCATGGCGCTAACAAACTTGGTTGGGAGAAACTACACTGCTGCCACCGCGGCCGGGGCGATCGAGCCGACGCGTCGCGATCCGGCGACGACCGCCTGCTTGCCCTGACAGTGGAAGCCGGGGCCGGGGCGATGGTCACCAGCGATAAAGGATCTGCTCGACCACCCCGAGGGGTTGCGGCCTCCGAGGATCAGTCCGGGGCCTGAGAGTTGCTCGGCCTGCGCGACTGAGAAAGCCAGAAGCCGGCCCTGGCCAGGGAACCGCCGGTTCGGTGCGTGCTGCTGCAACGGCTCGGCGATCCCCTGCGGCGAGGGCCTCATCGTCCCAAGGAGCCGAATCGAGCTTGAGGAAGACCGCGTCGGCCTTGTCTTTGTCTCGGCGCCGGGGCATCAAGCCACATTAGGCGAACGCCGCCCGTCCTGGGCTCGCAAGGTTTGGGCACGCGAGCCCAGAAGTGCCCGAAACGCTGAAAGTCACCTCATATCGGTGCACATTTGAACGACGTGACTTCCTGCGGGTCGAAAACGAAGTCCCTGGAAATCCTTCTGTCTCCGAGCCCCGTATGGCGCGCAGAGCCGTGACATCGCACTCAGGGACGTCATTCGGGCCGCCGCGGGGCGCTGACCGCGAGCTCAGCCTCAAGGTCGAGCGCCGGCGCCAGCTCGGCATCAATCATGTGCCCGTAGACGTCGAGCGTGGAGGCGGCGGAGTGGTGGCCCATCCAGCGCTGCAGGCGAAGCGGCGAGAGGCCGCGCTCGATCAGAAGGGACGCGCATGTGTGGCGGAAGGCGTGGAAGCCCGCCGGCTCAACGCCTGCGTGCTTGACGGCCGGTGCCAAGACGCGGTGGCGGACGTTGTTCGGGTTCAGCGGGGTTCCCGTGGTGCTCGGGAAGACGAGTGCCTCCTCCGGCATCCCCGGCTTGCGGTGGAGGCGGAGCTGGGCGGCCAGATTTTCCTCAAGCGGCAGGCGGCGCATCCCGAAGCGTGACTTCGGAGGGCCGACGACTCCCTTGACGATCGAGCGCCGGACCCACAGGTGCGGTGGGTCGTCCAGCTCAAGATCCATCCGGCGCAGGGCGATCGCCTCCGACACCCGCAGGCCTGTCGAGGCGAGCAGCTCGAAGAACGGCTTCCAGGCGTCGGGGATCTCCGCGAGCAGCCGGGCGAGCTGGGCGCGGGTGAGGACGCGCACGCGCGAGGGGCGGCGCTTCCCCCTCCGGCGCGGCAATTGCAGCCCCGCCGTGATCCCGTCCTGCACCAAGCCGTCGCGTTCGGCGCCTACGAGGCAGAGCCGCAGGGGCGCCACCGCGTTGGCGATCGACTGATCCGCCAGGAGACCGCGCTCGCCCCGGTAGGCGAGCAGCCAGGCGACGAAGTTCTGCAGGGCCTCCTCGTCGAGGTCGCGCAGGCGCGTCTCGGCCGGGAAGAAGCGCAGGGCGAAGGTGATCAGCAGCCGCCGGTATTCCGACCGGGTCCTGCCGCTGACCGGCCCCTCGCCGATCGCCGCATAGGAGGCGACCCAGCGCAGAGCGTGGTCGTGCAGCGTCGGCCCCAGCCGCTCAGCCCGTGCCTCGGCCTCCCGGGCGAGCTTGATCGCCCGCGCCTCGTCGAAGGTCGCCGCCGCCTCCTTGTGCTGGCGCCCCCCTCGACGGTAGAACGCGACGTAGCGACGGCCCCGCTTGTAGACGCCCGGCTGGGAGGTGCGACGAAGCGCCTGGGAGGAGCCGGGCCGGCGTTGCTGTGTTGCCACCTCGGCCGAGCCTCTCAGCGCTCGACCGCCGGTGCCGAAGGCCGGATACCGGAGCCGTTCTTAGGTCCCGGAAGTGCCCGTCTCAAAAGGCCCGCCAGGGGAAAGAAGCCCAAAAACCCCTGCTATTCCAGGCACGGATCCGACACGACGGGGCGCCTGGAAGGGTCGTGGAAACCGAAGCTTAAGGACCGGGGCGAAAGGCTTGTATTCCGCTCTAGAAAGCCGTTCGCTAACGCGCCCGACAGGATTCGAACCTGTGACCTTCGGTTTCGTAGGCTGGCCGTGCGGCGCTTGCTAGAGCGGCTAGCGGCGTTTTTGTGACCAATCTGCGACTTGATCAGGGCGGTCGTTTCGGCCGAAGGTCGCGCGCTCCCGAGCCGGGTTCTGGCGGCGCCGAAGGGTCTCGTCAACGTCGCATCCGGCCTCTGCGCGTCCAGCCAGCCTAGCGACCAGGACCTCGGTGATGGCGACCCCGCTCGCTGCCATCCCATGCGCTTTGCGATTCAGACAACACATCTCGTCGTCTCGGTAGCCTAAACCCCGTGTCGAAAGTCGAGATCCCCGCACAACGATCGAGGGCGGATCGACTGGCGCTACTGGCCCTTGCGACCGCTCGCCGCGCCCGCCTCCGAAACAACGGCCGCTCACGATTCGCGCTAACTGAGGAGGAGGTCAGGCGATCCACAGAAACCGCCACGCGGCTTGCCGAATCGTCGGGTCCATAGACGAATTTGGACCGGCATGACGCTGCGCCGGCTCACTTGCCCTCGGCGTCCAGCTCGTCGAGGAGCGCGACGATCCGAGCTCGGGCATTCGGGAGCTCGGACGCCACGACGTCCCAGACAAGCGCCAAGTCCACGCCGAAGTAGTCGTGGACGAGCTTGTCTCGCATCCCCGCCATCTCGCGCCAAGGAACTCCGGGCGCCCGCTCGCGCAACGACTGCGGAACCCGCTTGGCAGCCTCGCCAACGATCTCCAAGTTTCGGACTACGGCGTCTTGGACCATCGCCGTGCCGAAGAAAGCATCCCGGCCCGACTCCGTGTACGCGAGCGCCCGATCAATGGCGTCGCGGATGTGCAGCAGATAGACGCGCTCGTCCTTCAGAGCGCTACCCCCTCGGCAATGATTCGGTCTCGCATATAGGGCGACAGACTGCCCTCGGTAACGACATCCACCTCGACGCCAAGAACCTCCTCCAACTCGTCGGAGAGGGCTATCAAGTCAAACAGGCTGCGTCCATCGGCCATATCGACCAGGAGATCAAGGTCGCTCGCACCACCGGACTCCCCCCTCGAAACCGATCCGAAGACACGGACATTGCGGGCTCCGTGAGAGGCCGCGATACGGCTGATTTCCGGTCGCGCCCTCAAGAGCGCCTTAGTCGCGGGGTCCTCCCTCGTGTCGTGCTTCATAACCAGATGGTACGCCTGCCAGTTATCGGATCGCCACTTGCGACAAAGGCAATTCCAGCGGCTTTAGGGCCTCTGCCCTATTGCGAACTTGCGTGTTCTTTGGCTCCACAGCGATACATCCGGAGGCCCGAGTAGCGTTCAATAGCCCATGATCGTCGAAGGGAAAGGTTAGTAATGGGCGACGCCGCGTATTCAGTCCGCATAGATCGCTCGCAGGGCCTTGTCGAGATCTCTGGCCCAGACAAAGCCTGGATTTCAGAGCAACTCGCGACCGTGCTTCCGATCTTGACGAATGAGAAATCGTCGTCCAAGCGTCGCCAGGAAGACAGACAAGAGGACGCGCAAGAGCCAAGCGCTGAAAAGACGCGGAAATCGGGTGCGCGCAGCAGGCGATCGAGCTCAAGTTCAGGGAAGGTCAACCCCAACCTGTCAGAGCTGCTGTCCGACGACGTAAAGACCAAGCTGCACAGCTACTTGGAAGAGCGCTCGAAAGAAGCGAAAGACGCCCAGAGCCAAGCGGCCGTAATTGCGACGTTCTTACTGGACGAACTCAAATGGACCGAGGTCACCGCAGATGACCTCTTCACCGTCTACAGCGAGATGGGTCTCAAGATCCCCGTAACCAGAGCCGCGCTGAACAACGCCCACTCGCGCAAGGGCTACTTCTCAGCACCTAACGACGGCAATTACCGTGTCTCACACAAAGGGCAGAACTTCGCGAGGCACGATTCTAAGAATCAGTGAACCTTGAAGGCCTCCTCGCGTCCTTACCCACCGAGCTTGCCGCTGCGCTTGAGCGCACCTTCCTAGACGCGACTGATCACTTTCTGAAAGAAGAGTGGGACGATTGCCAGGTAGACGGCGGGCGCTTCGCGGAGGCTGTCCTTCGTTATCTACAGTGGCGGCAGAAAGGCTCGTTTACGCCTATCGATGGACGAAGCAAGCCAAATCGAAAGTCGGTCGTTACTAAGGTCACCCAGGATCCTGAACTTCCATCGTCCCTCCGCACGCAAGTGGTTCAGGCGGTTGAGCTTGTCTTGGACTTTCGCAACAACCGCAACGCCGCGCACCTCGGCAACGTAGACGCGAACCGCCTAGACGCGATTACGGTGATACAGCTGGTTCAGTGGATTGTCGGCGAGATTGTCCGCTTGGAGACTCAGGCAGGACCGCAAGAAATCCAAGCCCTGATAGACGACCTCGCACAGCCATACCTTCCCCTCGTCCAGCATGTGGAGGGCCAGCCCACTGTCCTTGACGCGAGCATGGAAGCCGCAGACAAAGCCTTGATTCTGCTGTACCAATGTGGAGGCAGCGCAGACGTCGGGGACCTTCGCAGTTGGGCTGAGTACGGAAATTCGTCAAGGTGGCGAAAAGGCGTCCTCGGTGGACTCGCGAAAACAAAGATGGTTCAAGTCCGCGGAGAGCTCGTTCACCTCCTTCATCCTGGTCATGCCCGCGCACAGGAACTCCTAGTTGAGCACGGAGCAAGCAACAAGCTCAGCCGCTAGCTCGCTCTGAGCGCTGAGGTCCCGTCAGTCAACGGTCGAGCGAATCGTGGCGAAGCTCCCGCCTATCGGATGCGTGTACCGGGCCAGCATCGTCTCGACGCGGTGGCCCACGATCTCGGCCAGGTCGGCGTCGTTGACGCCCGCGGCGCGGAGTTGGGTGACGTAGGAGTGGCGGCACTCGTGGGGGCGGATGTCTAGGCCGGAGGCTTCCTGGGCTGGCTTCCAGACGTCGCGGTAGAAGGTGCGCTCGCGCCAGAGGCGGCCTCTTGGGGTCTGGAACAGCAGTTCGCAGTCCGGTCTGTTGACGTTGATCTGCGCCTCGATCAGCCAGGCCAGGGTCGCGGGGACCGGGACGATGCGGCCTGCGTCGGGCTCGCCGTGATCAGTCTTCGTGCCCTCGAGGATCGTTCCCTCATGGGCCGTCCTTCGGACTTTCAGCGTCTCGCCGTCGAAGTCTTCGCGGCGCAGCGGGAGGACCTCGCCGAGCCTCATGCCGGTATCGGTGAAGACGCGGACCATCGCCTCGTAGCGGCCGGCCGCCTTGGCGAAGCGGTGCATCTCCTCGAAGCTGAAGACACGGATCGGGCGGGGCTTCTTCTTCGCCCTCGGATCGCCAGCTCTGATCCTCACTCCCTTGAAGGGGTTGAAGTCGCAGACCTCATCGGTGATCGCGTCCTCGGTCATCGCCGAGAGCGCGCGGAGGATGCCGACCGCTCCCGTGGTGGCCCGGCCCTGGACGCGGAGCATGTGATCGACCAGGGCGAGCGCGTGGCGGCGGCGCAGTTCGCGGAGCGGCCAGTCCTTCAGGGCAACGCCCTCGACGTCAACCCCGGTGACTCGGCTGATGCGGTGCTCGTTGGTGGCGTTGGTCCGCTCCGATCGCGGATGGCGGTCGGTCCAGGTGGCGAGGTAGTCGCCCAGCGTGTCCGGTTTACCGGAGAGGCCGTACGCCTCCTCGATGGCCTTCTGCGCTTCTGCCTTTCGAGCGAACGTGCCCTTGCCGCGATTCCACGAGGGCTTGGCCACGCGGCGCTTGCCGTCCCTGCCGGTGTAGCGGGCGAGCCACACGACCTCGCCCGAGGGGTTCTTTCGTTTGAGGGGCGACTCGCGCCTCATCATGCGACCTCGTCCCTGTGTCTCGCGAGGAAGGTCTCCACGTCGGCGGGGTCGATCCGCCGGGACGCGCCGAGCTTGTAGCTGGGCAGCTCGCCCCGCCTGATCCAGTTGCGGACCGTGCGGTCCGACACCGCCAGGTAGGCGGCGAGGCTGCGCTCGGTGAAGAAGGCGATCCGCGTCGCTTCTTTCCGCTTCATGCCTTCTACGTCCGAGAAGCAGGCCGGACGCCCCCGGGGATTCCTCCGGGTTCCGCCGCGACCACCGCACAGGTCGGCCTCCACACCCGCCGCCCGCGCGGCGCAGCCGCGCCACGATCGGCGGTGGGGAGGCCGACCGAAGGTCAGGCACAGGGAGCCAGCCGGGAGGCGGATCTCGGGCACGGGATGCAGACGACCGTCTGCACCGGCATGACCATGCATAGTGTGTCTGGGGGCCGGGGTCGATGTCTCCTCACCTGGGGGGTGATAGGGCGTGAGGGGGTGGTGCGGTCGGCCTTCCGGACGGGCTCGTCCTTCTGCGTTCGGGCCTTCTTGCTGCTCCCGGCCGGATGGCCTCCTGGCCTTGGTCTTTCCGACCTGGATGGATCGATCTCCTCGTCGGTCGATCGGTCGTCTCGATGGCCGGGCCTCCGGGTCGCCCGGTCTCGGGCGGGTCATCGGTCGTCCCCGTCTGCCCGCCGCGCCGGGAGCGGGCGACCGTCGAGGAGGAAGGTCCCGCCCCTCGCCGGCCCCGGCACCCAGTGGATGCCGACCAGCAGCTCCACCGGCTCGACGCCCAACCCGTCGGCGAGACGGATCAGGGTGTCGACGCGCGGCAGTCGCAGCCCGCGCTCGATCTTTCCGACCTCGGAGTGATGCAGGCCGGCCCTCCTGGCCAGCCGCTCCTGGGAGACGTCCTCGCGGCGACGGGTCCGCCGCAGGTTGGCGCCGAACCGCTCCGAGACCTCCTGCCTCCACTCCTCAGGCATCGCGTCCGCCCCCGCTCGGGTCGGTCTCGCCGGGCAGGAGGCTGTAGCCGACCCCCCAGCAGTTGACGACGAGTCCCTCCGCACCCGCAGCGGTGAGCTTGCGCCGCAGCCGGCTCATGTGGGAGTCGAGGGTGCGGGTGGCGCCTACGGCACCGTGCCCCCAGACCTTCTCCATCAATTCCTCCTTGGTCAGGACCCGGGTCGGGTCCCTCGCCAGGAGGAGCAGGGCGTCGTACTCCTTGGGGGCGAGGGCGACCTCCTCGCCGCCGACCAACACGCGACGACCTGCGGGGCGGATCTCCACGGGACCGACCACGATCGGCTCGGTGGGTTCACGCGGCAGGTCGGTCTCGACGGTGAGGGAGTCGACGTCGCCCGTGCAGGCGAGGCGCCAGGGTTCGTCCCCACGCCGCCTGATCCGGACGATCCAGCGGCCTTCCTCGCCCATCGCCGCGACCAGCTGCCCTGCGGGCCTGTCGATCACCACGCGGGCGAGGCCGTACTCGCCGAGGATGTCCTCCCCGTTCCCGTCTCCGGCCTGAGGACTCACCTTCCATCCTCCCCGGTGAGGATCGCCAGCATGGCGTGGTGGGCGTCGTGGACGGCGAGGACCCGCCGGTATCCGCTGGCCTCGTCGAAGCCCTCGGCAGCCCGGCCGAGGGCCGAGCGTGCCTCCTCGTCGGGCAGCTCGATCTCATGAGTGTCGAGCGCGGCCAGCAGGCGCCGGAACGCATCCCCTTCGCGGGTGACCCCGCCCGGGTCCGCCGGTCTGCCGGTACCGAGGTCCGCCTCGATCCCGGCGAGCCAGCCGAGCAGCTCGTCGCGAAGGATCTCCGCCTGCACGGCGGGGAGTGCGACCGGCACGACCCGTGGGCCGGCCGTAGGGTTCTTTGCAGCCATGAGGAGCTACGCCTCCTTTTGGTCAGGCCCTCGGTCGGTGTTACCGCACCGCCGGGGGCCGCTTTATGGCCGCCGTTGCTGATTGGCCGCCTATGTTTCAGGTCAAGCGTAGCAACTGTTTCCCAATCTATTGTGACGCCTCGTCCTCGCCAGAACCCGAAATCCCAGAAGGCCTTGGGCGCAGCGATCCGTGAGCTGCGCACCAAGAAGGGCGTGAGCCTGGAAGCACTTGCCGCCGACGCCGGGATCAGCAAGAACATGCTCTCGCTGATCGAGCGCGGGGAAGGCAACCCATCCTGGTCGACGGTGGAAGGGATCGCCGGGGCTCTCGGCATCTCGGTCTCGCAGCTCGCCAAGCGGGCCGAGTAGCCCTGCCGATGCGACCAAAATGTGACCACGACCGGCCGGAACCCCCCGGAAACGAGAGGTAGCCTCCGGAACGCCGATCTGACCCCGAGCCGACGATCTGGCTCTGCAATGGGAAATGCGCGGCCTCTACCGGCACACGCAGGAACGCGCCCGACAGGATTCGAACCTGTGACCTTCGGTTTCGTAGACCGACGCTCTATCCGGCTGAGCTACGGGCGCGTGCCGACGGAGGCGGGGCTGCCGGGGGCAGTCGCTCCGCGGGACGGACGATTCTAGATGATCGATACGGGGCTGCCGTCCGACCGGTCGGCGGGGCCGGGGGCTGGGCGTCGTCCTCGGCCCTGTCTCGTCGGCGATGAGGCCGCCGCCCGCAGGTCGATGCGAATGGCCGGATCCGCCGGTGCTCCGGCGGATCGGTCGCCGGCTGAGGGCGTCACCGGGTCACCGCTGCGGGGGCATCCTCGTCGGCTGAAGCATTTTGGCGCCGTGACGACAGAAAAGCTTCAGGGGATCGCGGTCCCCGGGCCCGGGCCGCGGTCCAGGCCGGGATCGGCCGGCTTCCCGTGTTCGTCCCCTCGCGGAAGCCGACCCGCTCAGCGTCCGCGGACGACCATGGCGGCCCAGCGGCCGGTGTTGTGGGCGACCTCGACCTCGATGTCGAAGGCGGTCGAGACGTTGGGGCTGGTGAGGGTCGAGGCGATCGGGCCGGCGGCGACGAGGGCGCCGTCGCGGAGGAGGAGGGCGTGGGTCGTGGTCGCGGGGATCTCCTCCAGGTGGTGGGTGACGATGACGGTCGGCAGGCCGGCATTGGCTTCGGCCATCGCGTCGAGGGAGGCGATCAGGCGCTCGCGCGAGGGCAGATCGAGGCCCGTGGTCGGCTCGTCGAGGAGGAGGAGGTCCGGGTCGTCCATCAGGGAGCGGGCCAGGAGGAGGCGCTGGCGCTCCCCCTGGGAGCAGTCCTCGAAGCGGCGGTCGCGCAGGGGCTCGACGCCGATTTCGGCCATCAGGCGATCGGCCCGCGCCCGGTCCTCCTCGGTCACCCGGTCCCCCAGCAGCGCGATGCTCCCCGTCGCCCCGGTGAGGACGACCTCGAAGCCGGTGTAGCGCCCGCGGATCCGGCGCGCCAGGCCCGGCTCGAGCGTCCCGATCGATTCGCGCAAGGTGCGCATGTCAACCGCCCCGAGCCGCTCGCCGAGCACCTCGACCGCCCCCTCCGAGGGGTGGGAGATGGCCGCGGCGAGGTTCAGCAGGGTCGTCTTCCCCGCCCCGTTCGGCCCCAGCACCACCCAGTGCTCCCCCGGCCCCACCGTCCAGTCGACGTCGTGCAGGAGCACCGCGCGCCGCTGCTCGGCGGCGACCCACCGCCAGACGGTCACCGCCGACATCCGGATCGCCGCCATCGCTGCGCCGGGCGAGGTCAGGGCGCCGTGTCTTTGAGCCGCACGTTCCAGTCGACCGTCGCGGTGGCGACGACCTCGCCGGCGGAGTCGGTCATCTCGACCTCGGCCGAGAAGTCGACGCGTCCGTCGGCATCGAGGATCGCGAGCGCGTCCGCGACCGGGACGCCGAGCCGCGCCTTCGCCTCGATCCGCCCCGTCGCCACCTTCACGTAGGCGATCTCGGCGCTGCGGGCGAGCGGCGTCAGGTCCCCCATCCGCGCCGCGAAGGCACCGACGAAGGCCGCCCCCGACGCCGTCTCGGCAACCCCGAAGAGCGCCCCGGCGTGCTGGCTGCCGACGTGGTTGTGGAGGTCGGGCCGGTCGGGCAGCACCGCCGTCGCCACGCCCTCCGACATCTCCGTCACCTCGATCCCCATGTGGGCGATGTAGGGCACGGCGACCGCCATCCCCTTGGCGATCTCCTCGAAATCGATGTCCATCGGGGGACCCTATCGGCCGTGGAACTCGGCGTGGCCCGGCCCGCCGTGCTCGAGGAAGGTGCGCACCGCGCCCCGCAGGTCCTCGGTGGCGAAGAGCTCCCCCGCCTCGGTCCGCACCGCCTCGTCCGCCGCCGGCACGCCGCCTTCGCGGAAGCGCCGCAGGATCCGCTTGGTCATCGCGTGGGCCCGGGTCGGGCCGGCCGCGAGCTCGGCGGCGAGCGCCCGCGAGCGCGCCTCGAACTCCTCCTCCGGGTAGATCTCGTTAACCACGCCCCAGCGCTCCAGCTCGGCCGCCTCGAAGAGGCCGCCGCTCATCACGAACTGGCGCGCGCGCCCCGAGCCGGCCCGCTCGGCGAGCCGCTGCGTGCCGCCCATCGACGGGGTCAGCCCGACCACCTTCTCCACCAACCCGAAGCGGGCGCCCGGCGCGGCGACGATCCAGTCGCAGGCGAGCGCCACCTCGAAGGCCGCGGTCAGCGTCAGCGCGTGGGCGGCGAAGACGACCGGCGCGGGCAGCTCTTCCAGCGCCTCGATCATCCGCAGGAGCTCGGTCCACATGGCGCTCGCGCTCTCGGGCGTCAGGTCGGCGAAGACGTGGACGTCGACCCCGGCCGAGACGGCCCGCCCGGCGGCGTTGATCAGGACCGCGCGGGGCGGCGCGGCGGTGAGCGCCTCGATCGCGGCGGCGAGCTGCTCCATCATCGCCCGGTCGAAGAGGTTCAGCGGCGGGCTGTCGAGCGTGAGGACGGTGAAGCCGGCCGGGTCGGACTCGACGCGGACGACGGGCGCGGGCTCGCTCATCGGGCCAATCTATCTGCGGCGAGCCCGTCGCACCGGGCCGCCCGCGCCGCCGGGTTACGGCACCCGGTGGACCTCGAAAAGATTCGTCCCCAGCTCCTGGTCGGGGAGCCCGGCGGTGATCCCGACCAGCTCGCCGGGGCCGGCAAGGCCGTGGCGGGCGGCGATCGCCGCGCAGTCCTCCAGCAGGGCGCGGATGTCCTCCTCGGGCCGCGACTGCACCGCGGTGACCCCGAAGAGGAGGCTGAGCCGGCGCACGGTCTCGATCCGGGGGGAGATCGCCAGCACCGGCACGTTGGGCCGGTGGGCGGAGACGATGCGCGCGGTGCGCCCGCTGGTGGTCGGCACCACGAGGGCTTTCAGGCCCAGCCGGTAGACCGCCCCGACGGCGCTCTGGGCGACCGAGTCGGCGACGTCCTGGGTGGCCTGGTCGGTGCGGGAGAAGAGCCACTCCCCGTAGCGCAGGTCGGGCTCGGTGGCGCGGGCGATGCGGTCCATGACCCGGACCGCCTCGACCGGGTTCTCGCCCACCGCGGTCTCCTCGGAGAGCATCACCGCGTCGGTGCCGTCGTAGATCGCGTTGGCGACGTCGGTGACCTCGGCGCGGGTGGGGCGACGGGCGGTGACCATCGAGGCGAGCATCTGGGTGGCGGTGACCACCGGCTTGGAGCGCCGCCCGGCGGTGGCGATCAGGCGCTTCTGCAGGACCGGCACCTCGGCCAGCGGGACTTCGATGCCGAGGTCCCCCCGGGCGACCATGATGCCGCCGTCGGCCGCGGCGGCGATCTCCTCGACGTTGGCGGCGGCGCGGCGGCGCTCGATCTTGGCGATCAGCGGGATGTCGGAGCCGAGGCGGCGCAGGCGCTCGGTCACCGGGTCGAGGTCGGCGGCGCCGGAGACGAAGGAGACGGCGAGGAGGTCGATCCCCTCGCGCACCGCGAAGTCCACCCAGCCGAGATCGGACTCGGTCGCGGCGGGCAGGCCGACGGTGCCGCCCGGGATGTTCATCCCCTTGTGCGAGGAGAGGGTGCCGCCGACCTCGACCTCGGCCTCGACCCCCTCGCCCCCGCCGGCGGGGGCGCCGACCCGCAGCCGGATCGCCCCGTCGGCGAGGTAGACGAGCTGGTTCTCCTCGAGGTCGCCGACCCCCGTCCAGGAGACCGGGATCGTGGCCCGGTCGCCCTCCACCTCGCGCGAGGTGAGGGTGACGTGCATGCCGGTCTCCAGCTCGGCGTAGTCGTTGCGCAGGCTGCCGATGCGCAGCTTGGGGCCCGGCAGGTCGCCGAGGATCGCCACCTCGCGGCCGAGGGAGTCGGCGGCGGCGCGGATCGCGCCGATCGTCTCGGCCTGCCGCTCGGGGCCGGCGTGGGAGAAGTTGAGGCGGAAGACGTCGGCGCCCGCGCCGATCATCTGGGTGAGGACGCCGGGGTCCCAGGAGGCCGGGCCGACCGTGGCGATGATCTTGGTGCGCCGCTCGAGGTGGGCACCGGGGTTGGGCGGGTGGTAGGCCGACATCAGCGATCAGAGTAGTGACAGGCGGGCGCGGCACGTGAACGGCCGGTGACCGGGGCGGCCATTTGGGGGATGCCGGGCGGTCGATGCCGGGGCGGGGGATGCCGGGCGGTCGATGCCGGCGGTCGTCCCTACCCACCGATTGCGACCGGGAGGTCGACCGCGCCGCGCCCGTTCGCCCGCACGTCGATTTGTGTGAGATGACTCCGTTTGACCGTGACATCGTTCTCTGCAACCTTGTGTGTGCGATGGCGACGTCACCGACCGGAGTCGAGCAGCGCCGTGCCGCGGGCGAGGAGCGGCCGGCCGAGGCGCAGGGCCCGCTCTTCCCGGAGCTGGTCGGCGCCGCGCCGGAATCGCCGGCCGGGCCGATCGAGGCGGCCGAGCTGGCGACGCTCGCCCCCGCCCCCGACGTCGAGCTGCCGAAGATCGCCCAGACGCTGCGCTTCTCCATGCGCCAGATCGAGTTCGTCTTCAAGGCGCGGCGGGAGCTCGGCGAAGTCTTCCGGATGCGCGGCGTCATCCCCGGCGGCCCGGTGATCACCAGCCACCCGGACCACGTCCGCTCGCTCTTCACCGCCAAGCCCGAGCAGGCGCCGTCGCTGACCGGCGAGTCGCCGCTGCGGCCGATCCTCGGCCCCAACTCGGTGCTGACCGCGGTCGGGCCGCGCCACATGCGCCAGCGCAAGCTGCTGCTGCCGGCCTTCCACGGCGAGGCGATCGCCCAGTACACGGCGATGATCGCCGACGCGGCGGAGCGGGAGATCGACCGCTGGCCGGTGGGCGAGCGGCTGGCGCTGGCGCCGCGGATGCAGGCGATCACGCTGGACGTGATCATGGCCGGGATCTTCGGCGTCGAGGGCAAGCCCGCGCCGGGCACGCCCGAGGCGGCGCTGCGGACCGCGGTGCGCAAGACGGTCGCCTCCTCGACCTGGCCGACCGCCCAGCTGACCGAACTGATGCACGTCGGGCGGGAGGAGCCGATGGGGCCGCTGAAGTTCGGCCTGGCGATGCTCGACCGGCCGACGTACGCGGTGATCCGGGCGCGCCGGCAGGCGGCCGACCTGGACGAGCGCCGCGACATCCTCTCCCTCCTGCTGCAGGCGCGGACCGAGGAGGGCGAGGCGCTCGACGACAAAGAACTGCGCGACGAGCTGCTGACCCTGGTGCTGGCCGGGCACGAGACCACCGCCAACTCGCTGGCCTGGGCCTGGGAGCGCCTGGTCCGCAACCCGGAGCCGCACGCGGCGCTGGTCGAGGCGGTGCGCCGCGACCGGGGTGCCGAGGAGCGGGTCGAGGCGACGATCGTCGAGACGATGCGCTCGCGTCCGGTGATCCCGATCATCGGCCGCCGCGTCCAGGTGCCCTGGCGGCTCGGCGACTACGGCGTCGAGCCCGGCACCGCGATCGCGATGAGCATCCTGCTCGTCCACCACCGCGAGGACGTCTATCCCGAGCCCTTCGAGTTCCGCCCCGAGCGCTGGCTCGGGCGCAAGCCGGGGACCTACGACTGGATCCCCTTCGGCGGCGGCATCCGCCGCTGCCTCGGCGCCGCCCTGGCGATGGCCGAGCAGCGCGTGGTCCTCACCGCGATGGCGCGGCGCCTCGACCTGGTCGCTGACCGGCCGCAGCCCGAGCGGGCGATGCACCGCAACGTGACGATGATCCCGGCGCGCGGCGCGCGGGTCGTGATCACCGCCAAGCACTGAGCGCCCGGCGGCGGGCGCGGTCGTCCTTACGTCCGGCTACCGGACCTTGGTTCGACCGCGGGTGCGGGACCGTCTCAGCCGGAGCGCCGCGTGTCGCTGAGCAGCAGGACCGGCTCGATCTTCAGCTTCTTGGCGATCTTCTCCACCGATCTGAGGCTGATGTTGCGCTCACCGCGCTCGAGCGCGCCCATGTAGGTGCGATGGAAGCCGAGGACGTCGGCGAATGCCTCCTGGCTCAGGGCTTCCGCTTCCCGAAATGCGCGCAGATTGTTGCCAAGAGTGCGCTGAAGCTCGCCCGCCATCTAACGGGCACGCTCCCGCATGGATACGTTTAACTCTACAGACTTATAAGTAGCATCTGTCCGCTGCGAAATAGCGCAAGAGACTGTGACGGGTCTTGGGACCACCGCGCTCGGAGGCGCCCTCGCTCCTCCTGCGCGGCGCCTGCTCGACCAGATGGCGTCAGGGCCGTTTCCGGGGATCTGAGCCAGCCTGGCCAGGACGCAGGGAAGTGAGGCGAGGGGAGTGCACCCCGGTGCATGACCCGAGCCGAATGACCGAGGACGCCGCCAGGCGCCCTCAGATCCCCGGAAACGGAGAGGGAGGGATTCGAACCCTCGAGAGAGCTTGCGCCCCCTACTCGCTTAGCAGGCGAGTGCCTTCAGCCACTCGGCCACCTCTCCGGGCACCGCGAAGTCCGATTGTAGGTATTGACAGGGAAGCGCGGGGATAGGCTGCTGCGGGTGTCCTCGCCGCCCCCGCAGTCGCACCAGCGCTACGAGCGGATCTTCGCCGCCGTCGAGGCGCCGTTCGCCTTCGTCGACCTGGACGCGATGTGGGCGAACGCCGACGCGCTGCTCGAGCGGGCCGGGCGCAAGCCGATCCGGGTCGCCACCAAGTCGATCCGCTGCCGGGCGCTGATCGAGGAGATCCTCGGCCGCGACGAGCGCTTCGCCGGGCTGATGACCTACACGCTGCCCGAGACCCTGTGGCTCGCCGAACACGGCCACGAGGACCTGCTGCTCGCCTATCCGACCGCCGACACCGCGGCGCTGCGCGAGCTGGCGCTGCGCTCCGCCGCCGACCACGAACGCTCGCCGCTGGTGATGGTCGACTGCGTCGAGCACCTGGAGGCGATCGAGGCGGTGCTCGGCGCCGACGCGCCGCCGATCCGCGTCTGCATGGATATCGACGCCGGCTGGTGGGCGCTCGGCGGCCGGATCAAGGTCGGGCCGAAGCGCTCCCCGGTCCACACCGTCGAGCAGGCGGTGGCGCTGGCGCGCGAGATCGAACGCCGGCCGCAGATCGAACTCGACGCGCTGATGGCCTACGAGGGCCAGATCGCCGGGGTCGGCGACGAGCCGCCGGGGCGCCGCCTGCGCGGCGGCGCGATCCGCTTCATGCAGCGGCGCTCGGCGAAGGAGCTGGCCGAGCGGCGGGCCGCGATCGTCGCCGCGATCGGCGAGTTCTGCGAGCTGCCGGTGGTCAACGGCGGTGGCACCGGCAGCCTCGAGACGACCGGCGCCGAGGAGGCGGTGACCGAGGTGACCGCGGGCTCGGGCTTCTACGCCCCCACCCTCTTCGACAACTACAGCCGCTTCCAGCCGACCCCGGCGGCGGGCTACGCGCTGCCGGTCGTCCGCAAGCCGTCGCCGGAGACCGCGACCGCGCTGGGCGGCGGCTACCTGGCCTCGGGCGCCGGCGACGCGGCGCGGCTGCCGACCCCGTGGCTGCCCCCCGGCCTCGAGCTCGACCCCGAGGAGGGCGCCGGCGAGGTGCAGACGCCGCTGCTCGGCCCGCCGGCCGCCGACCTGCAGATCGGCGACCGCGTCTACATGCGCCACGCCAAGGCGGGCGAGCTGTGCGAGCGCTTCGACCGCCTGCACCTGGTCGAAGGCGAGGAGATCGTCGATGTCGTCCCGACTTACCGGGGCGAGGGCAAGACCTTTTTGTGACCCGGCCAGGTCGCCGGAAGCTCAGGCTCCCAGCACGCGCTCCGCGTACTCGTTGGTGAAGACCCGGCCCGGATCCAGCTCGTCGCGGGCACGCTGGAAGGAGTCCCAGCGCGGGTAGCGCGGCGCCAGCGTCGCCGCGGTCTGGAAGTGGCGCTTGCCCCAGTGGGGGCGGCCGGCGTAGTCGTTCATGATCGCCTCGACCGCCTCGAAGTACGGGCGCCACTCCGTCCCCCGGTACTGGTGGACGGCGATGTAGGCGGTGTCGCGTTCGTGGGCGGCGCTGAGGTCGGCGTCGTCGCCGGCGGCCACCCGCACCTCGATCGGGAAGAAGACCGGGAAGCGGTTGGCGCGCACCCACTCGATCACCCGGCGGACCGCGGTCGGGCCGTGCTCACGCGGCACCGCGTACTCCATCTCGGTGAAACGGACCCGCCGTTGGTTGACGAAGATCCGGTCGCTGCGGTCCTGGTTGTTCGTGCCCGTCGCGACCAGCCCGGCGAAGCGCGCCAGCGGCGGGATCGTCCGCGGCAGCGCCTTGCCGGTCGCGGCCATCGCCTCGAGCGCCCAGTTCTCCAGCAGCACGTCGTTCAGCAGGGCGACGGTGCGGCTCTTCGGCCGCGGCGGCTCCTCGATCCGGTTGCGCTCGAGGACCAGGGCGCGGTCGGAGTAGGGGAAGGTGAAGAGCTCGAAGTGGTCGTTGGCGGCGGCCAGCTCCTCGAAGCGGTCGAGGACATCGGCGAGCTGGTGGGAGGAGTCGACCCGGCGCAGCGTGAAGGCCGGGACGCAGCGCAGCGTCACCGCGCTGATCGCGCCAAGTGCACCGATTCCGATCCGCGCCGCCCGCAGCAGCTCCGGGTCGCCCGCCGCGGTCAGCTCGCGCACGCTGCCGTCGGCGAGCACCAGCTCGATCCCCTCCACCCCTGCCGGGATGTTGCGGAGGTCCGCCCCGGTGCCGTGGGTGCCGGTGGAGATCGCGCCGGCGATCGTCTGCGCGTCGATGTCGCCGAGGTTCTCGAGCGCCAGGCCGAGCGAGGCCACTTCCTCGTTCAGGTCACGCAGCACGGTGCCCGCGCCGACCTTGACCAGACCGCTCTCGCGGTCGGCGTCGATCACCCCGCGCAGCGCCTCCACCCGCAGCATCACCGCGTCGGTCATCGCCGCCTCGGTGAACGAGTGGCCGGAGCCCGCGACCGAGACCTTCTGGCCGGCCGCCGCCGCGGCGCCGACCGCCTCCGCGAGCTCCTCGCGCGAGCGCGGCGCGCCGACCCAGGCCGGGCGGCAGCGCTGGTCCCCCGCCCAGTTGACGAATTCGCCCGGCTGCGTCACGCGTCCCACCGCCTCAGTATCCCGGCACCGCCCGGCGTTCGCAGTCTTCCCGCACGGCGGCGGCCGGCCCTCGCCCGGGCCCGTCCGAGCGCGCGATCGTCCCGTCCTCCGCGCCCGTCCGAGACGGCGCGCCCATCCCTTCCTCGTCTTGGCAGGTAGGAAGGGGTGGGCGCGCCCGCGCGGGCGGGGAGCGGCGGGGTCGAGTCCATATGCGCACCCCGCCACGCATCCGTCACACCCCCGCGGCCGGCGTTCGCACTTCTCCGCGCATAGCGCGGCAAAGTGCGAACGCAGGGAGGCGCCCCCCGGTGAGTTCGCAGACATCCGCGCATAGCGCGGCAAAGTGCGAACGCCACCGGGGCCCCTTCTGGTGAGTTCGCAGTAATCCGCGGATAGCGCGGAGAACTGCGAACGCCGGCGCCGGCGCGGGCCGAGCCGCGCTCAGCCCTCCGGGACCAGCGGCGGCGCGGCGAGCGAGCGGAACGCGTAGAGGATCGTCAGCGCCAGCAGGGCCGCGATCGCGAGGCTCGGCAGCGCGTCGCCGGTCACCCCGGCGACCGCCGCCCCGGCCACGCCGCCCGCCACCTGCGCGGCCGCCCAGGCCATGTTGGTGACCCCCATCGCGTAGCCCTGGTGAAGGCCGCTCGCCTCGGCACTGTCGGAGATCAAGGTCATCGCCGGCGCGAAGCAGAGCCCCGCCCCCAGCGCGGTGAGGAGCAGGGAGACGATCACCGTCGCCAGCGAGTCGGCGACCGCGAAGAAGACCATCGCCGCGGCGCAGATCGTCATCCCGAGCACGTAGGGGGCGCGGCGGCCGATGCTGTCGGAGAGGCGCCCGGCGACCGGCGAGAGCACCGACTCGATCGCGGCGCCGCCGATGAAGCCGACCGCGATCAGCGTGTGGCGGCCGCCGAGCGCGTGGATGCGCAACGGCAGCAGCACGTCGATCGCGCCGAACATCAGCGAGGGGGCGCTGACGAAGATCGCCGCGTCGACCAACCGCCGGTCGAGCATGCAGCGGAGGACCTCGCCGAGCCGCTGGTCCTCGCGGACGACGGTGTCGGGGAAGCGCGCGGCGGTGACGGCGAGCGCCAGCGCGACCACCAGCACGGCGCCGAAGACCCATTCGGTGCCGATCTGCGCGGCGAGCGCGCCGAGCGCCGGGCCGAGCAGCGACCCGGCCACGGCGGTACCGAGCACGGTGCCGATCAAGGAGCCGCGCTTGCCCTCCGGGGCGGCGCTGATCAACCAGGTCAGGGCGCCCGACCAGATCAGCGCCCCGGCGGCCCCCTGGATGAACCGCGCCGCGTCCAGCGGCCAGGCCGCCCGCAGCAGCCCGAAGAAGAGGCTGGCGACGCCGAGCGCGCAGAGGCCGACGATCACCGTGCGGCGCGGCCCGAAGCGCGTGGCCACGAACCCGGCCGGCAGCGAGGCGACCAACGTCCCCGCCGCGTAGGCGGCGGAAAGGATCCCGGCCTGCGCCTTGCTCAGGTGAAGCGTGTGGACGTAGCTCGGCAGCAGCGGCGCGATGGCCGTGAAGAAGGTGAGGTCCAGGAAGACCATCGCCGAGGCAAGCAGGAGCAGGCGCCGCATGGCACCATCCAAGCACCATCCCGGAGGGGTGGCAGAGCGGTTGAATGCGGCGGCCTTGAAAGCCGTTGGGCGTCCTTAGGCGTCCCGTGGGTTCGAATCCCACCCCCTCCGCCAAGGCTTCAAAGATCGAAACACCGGCACCGAGAGCGGCCTCCGACTGGGGGCCGCTCTTCGTTTCGGAAGCTGCTTCCTTCCGGATGCGCTCAGCTTCCTTGGTGGCCCGACGCGCGAAGCTGGGAGCCAGCAGCACGTCGTAGGGCTTGGCTAGCTCGATCTCCATCGCGGGCAGCGTCGAGCGCACGCCCTGTTCGCGCTTCGGCGTGATCCACAGATGCTCGAAGAACGCCTGGTTGTAGGCCCGCTTCAAGAACTCGGGCGCATCCCTGTAGACCGTTGCCACATCCTCAACCAGCTCCAGCGCCATCTTGAGGACGGCGGCGTCAAAGCTCATCCGGCGCCCTGCGGCGGCCAGCGACTTCTCCGCCATCTCTATCTCGTTCTGCAAACGGGCTCGCTCGTCGCGGAAGGCGTCCGGAGAAACCGCGTCCCCCTCTTCGATCTGGAGACGCAGCAGCCGCGACTGTTGGCCGCGCAGCTTTTCGACCCTCCGCGTCCTGGTCGCATTTATCTCTTCCGATGCCTGCTTCGACACCGCAGCCAGTGCTTCTACTGCCTCGATCCGGCCACGCAGATCGCCAACCATCAGCTTGAGCAGCGCGCTTCCCACATTTCCTGAACCGCATCCTCGACCAGGTCCGGGCGGATGTTGGCGCAACTCACTGCTAGTGCCTTCCATATAACGCTACTCGCCCACTCAGACCAATACTAGGTAGCGGCAATAGTGCACTAGGCGATATTGCCGTAGGGCTTGTATGCCTCCTGATTGCAGAGAGGGGTCGAAGACGGCGCAGGCGTGCCGCCCCAGCCGGAATAGCCGTTGGAGGCCCAAAGAACGTCCGTTGCGCCAATGTCAACACCCCCCGATAGATCGCCCTCGGGACCGACATCGCCGAAAATACCCAAAGAGTCCAACTGGCAACCAACGCTCGCAGTGACTCCGGCTCCGATGACGCCCGAAGCACTAGCACCGCAATCGGGACCTGCCAAGTCTTCCGGACTCTTCGCGCCAAAGTCAACCTGGCCTCCCAGGTTGACTGCGCCGCCTAGCGATCCCCCGACACCTACTCCGCCCGTGACCGTGAAGGTCACCGCTTCCCAGGACGCCCACAGTCCATTTCCTCCTTCCCAGGTGCATAGCTCGCCCGTCGCCGTGGCTGCAATGCCTGGCCCAGCCGTGCCATCAGCACCAACGCATACCCCGACTGCCCATAGCCCCGCAGGGTCGTATAGCGAGGTCGGATTATCCTGGGCGAATACATAGCTACTGCGGGTGAGACGAGTTGCAGGGTCAGGCGCGAGAAAGTCCCCAGTCCTCGGGTCGTAGTAGCGAGCACGGAGGTACTGGAAGCCCGTCTCCCCGTCGGTGTACTGACCGTCGTATTGAAGGCTGCTAGCTGCACTGCCTGAGTGAGACGTAACCTCCCCCCACGCCGTGTAGTCGTAGCGCCCGACGGCCGTGCCGCTGGAATCGGTCAAGAGGCGTACGCTGCCCTGCTGATCCTGATGCAGGAACGTGGCGGTCGAGCCAGTGATCTCCTCGATGGGTTGGCCTTCGGGACCGTAGAGATAGGACGTTTTTCCGGATTCGAGTAGTTCCGGCAGCGCTTCGGCTTCGTTCCAGACGAATTGGGTTGCCAGCCCGCCTACGGACTTCGATACTCGCAGCCCGTCGCCGTTATAGGTGTAGAAGGTAGATGGCCCGACCTGGGTCAGCTGGTCCGCCTCGTTGTAGGCCATGAACCGGGTTTCGCCGTTTGGCAGTTCTTCGCTCGTGCGATCGCCACGCGCGTTGTAAGCGAGATGGCGGGTAACTTCCACGGTCGCGGCGCTCGTGGTCGCCTGCGCGGTCGCGGGTTGTGCCTGGTTGGAAGCCCTAACTCCCGCTGGCGGGAATTGGGCGGGATCGGCGGCCTGGCCCGCCCCCGACGAGTCGGCGGGGCCGCCTAGGCTGGCGATCGAAGCTCTGGCGTGCGGGTGGTGCTTCGATCGATGGTGATGCTTGCGATGGCGGTTGTGCCAGCGGTGGTATCGCTTCCGAACCCGCTTCCGCTTCACGCAGCGCGCCCGACCATGAATCTTCTTCTTCCTGAATCCCTGCCTGCAGTGAAGCCGCTTCCGCGCCTTGCCCGTAGATCCTGGCACGGGTGGACCGGTGGGACCCGTGCTCGGGGCAGAGATGCTGCCGGGATTCGAAGGCGTAGACGCTTCAGGTCCGCCCCCGGTAGGGCCACCGCCTCCCGTTGGCCCGACTCCCGGCGGGGTCGGCGCTTCTGGTTCTGGTGCCGGTGGTTCTTCCGGCAGCACGCCTGGTCCGGTGACCGAAGTCAGTTGACCGGCAGCATCGAATCGCTGCGTTGCGGCTCCGAAGGTCGTCGGGTTGTCGGCCGCGTCATAGGCGTACGGACGCGACCCGGCAGCAGTGAGCTGATTGAGCGAGTCGTGATTGAAGCCCGTGACTTCGGGTTCGCCGCCATTGATGGCGGTTTCCTGGGTGACCTGGCCGAGCGGGTCCCGCGAATAGCTGAAGCTCCCAAGCGTGCTCGTGCCCTTGGTGTCTTCGATTGCCCTGATCCGGTCGGCATTGTCGTAATTCAAGCTGGTCGAGACACCGCCCGGGAACTGCTCGCTCGCCAGGCCCGAGTCGGCGTTGTAGGCAAACGTCGTCGTGTGTCCTAGCCAGTCGGTGACGCTGGTGAGGTTGCCTGCGCCGTCGTAGTGGCGGGTGGCCGTCTGGCCGTTCGGATAGGTCAGGCTGGTCATCTGTCCTGCGAGGTCGTAGCCATACCGGGTCGTGGCGCCCGCGCCATCGGTCGATTCGGTCAGCCGGTTCAGCGAGTCATAGACGTAGGTGCTGGTGCCGCTGCCATCGGTCATGTAGGTCCGATTACCATTTGCGTCGTAGTACTCATATACCGGTGCCGTGCCGTCGCTGTAGTAGATGTCTTCAAGCTCGCCGTCGCCGTTGTAGTAGTAGGAGGTCGTTTCGCCTTCGGGATTGGTGGAGGCGTCTTTATTCCCGTTTGGTTCGTATTCGTAGGTCGTCGTGCGGCCATTCGGATCGGTCGTTGCGACCAGCCGGTTGGCCGCGTCGTAGCCGTATTCGGTGGCGTGCCCGGCAGCGTCGATCTGGGCGATCATGTTCCCGGCGGCGTCCCAGCGGGTCTTGAGGACCGATCCGTCGGGCCGGACCACTTCGGTCAGCTCGCCATCGGCGTCATAGACCTGATGCGTCGTGCGACCGTTGGCGTCGGTAACCGAGATGCGTTTGCCTTCAGCGTCGTAGCCGTATTCGGTGGCGTGGCCGAGCGGATCGACTTCCTTGGTCAGCTCGCCATCGGCGTTGTAGCTGAATTCGGTCCGGTGTTCGGCCGGATTGCCTCCGGATTCGTTGCCCCGTGGATGCACGCTGCTGATCTGTTCGCCATCGGCGTTATAGCTATAGGTCGTCTTGTTCCCTTCGGCATCGGTGACGCTGGTCCGATCCCCGGCGCTGTCGTAGCCGAAGTGGGTGGTGTTCCCATCGGGATTGGTGACGGCGGTCACCTCGCCGGGTTGGGCTTCGTAGGCATACCTGGTCTTGGCGACTTCGCCCGTTTCGGTCAGCGGCGTTTCCTTCGACAGGAGATTCCCGTTGGCGTCATAGCTATAAGTCGTCGTGTCCCCGCGCGGGTCGGTCGCTTCGAGTACTTCGTCCATCGATCCATAGCTGTAATAGCTCGTCCGGCCCATCGGGTCGGTGGATTCGATCAGATTGCCGTGCGAGTCGAAGTGATTGCGCGTGACGTAGCCATTCGGGTCGGTGATGGTTGCCAGTCCGAGCGTCGTTGGGTCGTAGCTGTAGCTGGTCGTGTTTTCAGCGGAGGTGCCGAGGGCGTGCGTGACGGACAGAAGCTCAAGCGCCCGGAAGCGGTAGCTGGTCTGGTCGCCGCGAGGGTCGGTGAAGATCGTGGTGCCGCCTTCCAGCGAGGCGGCTTCGCCTTCGTAGCTCCAGGTGCTTTCGCGGCCCATCGGGTCGGTCTGCGAGACCACCCGGCCTTTGCCGTCGTAGACGTTGGTGGTCGTTCCGCCACGCGGATCGGTCATCGTCAGCAGCCGGTGGCTGCTGTCGTAGGTGAAGCTCCAGGTCCGACCCATCGGATCGCTGGCTTCCTTGAGATTGCCGCTCCCGTCATAGGTGAACGTCGTCGTGCGGCCCATCGGGTCGACGATTGTGTGGATGTGGCTGCCGCTGTAGGAGAAGGTCAGTTCGCGGCCGGAGGGGTCGGTGACGCTGACGAGGTTGCCGCCCGAATAGGCAAGGCTCGTGACGTTGCCGTTGCGGTCTTCCTCGCGGAGCAGTTGGCCACCGGAGCTGAAGACGTATTTGATGTGGTCGGCGTAGCGGCTGAAGGTATAGGTGCCGCCTTCGGTGGCTTCCAGGGTCGCCAGCACGCGGACCGGCGTTTCGAAACCTCCTTCGCCGTTCGACGGGAAGGTCACCGAGGAGCCGCCCTCTTCCCGCACCGTGGCCGCTCCGGTTTCACTGTCGACGGACAGCGACATGTTGTAGCTGTCGGTCCAGCCATAGCCCAACGGCCCATCTTCTTCAGCAAGCATCGAGCTGTAGGTACGCGTGAATTCGAGCGGTACGCCCCGCCCCGGGACCTGGGCATCGGTGAATTCGTGCCAGAAGTCCCCGCTCGCGCAATTGACCGGGTGGCCGGTCGAGCAGGTCGAGTGCTTCTCGCTGTGGTTGGGGGCGCCGCCCTGCTCGGAGAGGGACGGACCGCCACTGACGACCGCGCTGGCAGTAAGCGGTTCCTCCAGGGAGAAATAGGCAGTTCCGCCGGGGGCGATCGTCGGATTGAAGCTGACGACGCCGCTGGTGTAGTCCGGCGAGATTTCGATGAAGCTGGTCCCCGGCCCCTCGTATTCGGTTGAGCCGAACGGGCAGCCCGGGTCGACCAGATATTCGTAGGAGCAGATCCCATCTCCGTCGAAGCCAAAGATGTAGCTGCCAGATGCGAGGGATACGTGCCCCAGCGATTCATTCGACTGATTGAGCACGCCGACAAGCGTGTCGTCAGCGCCGTCATACGGGCCTTGTGAAGGATCTTCGTAGACGGTCACCCCGCTGTTCGTGACGTCGATCAGAAGGCCGCAGCTGGTGTCGTTGCCGATGGCCGGGCACTCGGTGAAGGGCGCCGTGGGAGGGGCCGTCGCCAAGAGCGGCGCTGCAAGTGATCTCCGTCGGGCACCCCGAACGAAGCCCGCTCTGACGGTGGTCAGCCTCGCAGTCGGATGAGGACCTTGCTCCTGGTTGGCCGCCGCCGGGGCACAGGTGAATCCGCAGATTGCCAAAGTGAGGACCGCCAGCGTCGTCAGGCGCCGTGGGGTCTGCCGAACCCGTGAGTGCCAACAAGCCAGCCGCACGCCACCCGTCAGCATGAGAATGCCTGTATGCAATGTAGCCCCCTGCCTGGTACCTATACAGAACCTTGCCGAGCGCCACGGTAGCGAGCGAGTGGACCACTCGCTTACCTAAAAGTCGAACATTTGACCTTGGCTGAGTGGACGGGGCTCGGGCGGTAGGCGTCTCGGCCCTACTTTCTGGAGCCGAGTCGACGCCTCCTGCGAAGTCCAGATATGGCACTACCCGCTTCACCCCGGACGCGCGTCCGCCGCTCTGCCTTGGGAGGCGCGTAGACGCTTCGCCCGCCCAGCAGCCGACTGACGGTCACGAAGCTGAAGCCGGAACCCCGCAGCCCCTTGATGATCCCCGGCAGCGCCCGGACGGTCTGCGGGTGGTGCCCGCCGTCATGCATCAGGATGATCGACCCCGGCACTGCTTGATTCAGGACGCTGGCCTGAACCGCCCCGGAAGCCATTGAAGGAATCGGTGCGATGCACCGGCATGCCCTGCCAGGCTTCTGCCCCACCGGTCGGATCGGAAGGAGGTGAGAACATTGCCGAAGCCGTCGGCGGCGACGCAGAGGGTCGAGGATGGGCAAGCCGAGCCTTCGATGGCGGCCGGTTCACCAAACGGAGGGGCATGGTCGATGGGCTGTGGCCCTGACCAGTTGATCGCCGCCGCCTGGGCTGCTCTAGCTGACCAACAGAGCATCAGGCCGAGCGCCAGCGCAACCAGGAGGCCGACGACGGCCGCGGCTCCCCAGTCGATGATTCCAGTCGTCTCCATGTCTCCCGCCTTTCTCCCGCTGCCCCTGGAATGGCCTGATCGCCTCGCTCAACCAGACCCCTGCCTGGGCCGTACCGAACGGACATCAGTTCGTGCTAACCCATTAGCAGGAATACGGCGCACGGTCCCCGGATTGCTCGTCCAGAGAGACAAGCCCCGGAGACCCGAGCTCGCCTGGAGCAGTTCGCCCGCGACCTTGCCCGGCGCCAAGCCGAGCTGGACGAGCAAGCCGAACAACTGCGCGACGAACGGGACGAGGCCATCCGAGAGGCGTATCGGGAAGACCTCCCGATGAAAGCCATCGCTGACGTGCTCGACATGAGCCACCAGCGCATCTCGCAGATCGTTCGCAGCTGATCCAGCGCTGGATTCCCTGGGAGCGGTGCTGGCGACTCGGCCGGTAGATGCTCTACCGCTGGAGCACGGACAGTTTCACGCCAGTTGTCGATCGCCGTCTACGGTGGCGCCCGCCGACGCCCGCCCACCGCGGCGCGGAAGGAGGCGACATTGCCGGATCGACAACTGGACACGGTGGCCGAAGACCGGATGCACCGGGAAGGAGTGCTGATGTTCCTGCTGCATGAGGCAGACCTGGCGACGGTCGAGGAGATCGTCATCCACCGCCAGGCATTCGCCCCGCCGGAGATGCGCGCGCTCACCCGAGATGGCACCGAACGAGCGATCCGCGACCTGGCCAGCATCGGCGTGGTCAACCTGGCGGGCTTTTCGGTGTACGCCTCCCGGGCCGCCCGGGAGGTCAGCCGCCTGAGCCAGGTGGTGGACATGGGAGGGGGCAAGTGAGCCCTGCCGAGCAAGCAGTCCTCGAGCGCTTCGGTGAGAACCTGCGCGTCAACCGGGTGGTCCGGCGCATCACGCAGGAGGGCCTTGCTTTCGCGGCGGAAGTGCATCGGACGCAGGTCAGCCTCATGGAGTCCGGGCAGCGCTCACCCCGCATCCCGACGTTCATCAAGCTGTGCGGCGCGCTCGGGGTGTCCCCGGAAGTCCTTCTGGAGGGGATCGCCTGGAAGCCCGGCGACCACGACCGGGGCTCGTTTCAGGTTGCGGAAAACGACCGGCCGTGAATACGCCGAACCCGCGACAGCGCCGAGGCGGAAGTAGCAAGCGTGACCCGGCTGTTCCGGAGCGGTTCGCGGTCAACCTGCGGCGGTATCGCCATCGGGCTGGCTTGTCGCACCACCGCCTTTCCGTCCTGACGGGCCTGCACTTCAGCGAGATCAGCAAACTGGAGAACGGCCAGCGGGAACCGCGCCTGCTGACCTTGGTGAAGCTCGTCGTCGCGTTGGAGGTCTCGATGGACGAGCTGACCGAGGGGATCGGCTGGCGCCTGCGAGGTTCGACAAACGAACCCGGGCTCCTCATCGACGGCCGCGCCCCCGACAGATAGAGCCCCGGCCGCGATTCGATCCCATTGGCGGCCGGGGCTGTGGCTGGTCGAGCGTTCCCCGCCTAGTTGCCCTTGGTGACGCTGGCAGTCGGCACCGACGCTTCGATGAGCGAGACCTTCATCGCCCGATCACCCCCTCCCTGGTTTGCTTTTGTCCGTCCCAGCGGAAAGACAAAGGCCAACGCTCAGAGAGTTCCTGTCCATTGGAGCCCCGGGCCGCACTTTTATCCATCGTCCGACGATTTACGTGGTAAACATCGAACGATGTGGATGACTCAAGCAATCAGGGGGCGCAATGGATAGCGGCACGATCTACCGCCAGGGGCGGCGCGAATTTCAGAAGACCAGGGCGGAAGTGCTCAGCCATCCGCTGCGAGTCCGGATGCTGGAAATAGCCAACGAACGGGACATCAGCGCCATCGGCTTCGTGCGGGCTGGCTACGCCAGCCTGCTGCTCGAACATCTCGATGAGAAAGAGGCCGTCTCGCAGGTCGCCTATCACTTCCGCAGGCTCGAAGCCCGAGGCTGCGTCGAACTGGCCGATACACATCTGCGCCGCGGCTCGGTCGAACGGGTCTACCGCGGCACCGCCCGCGCTTACTTCACCGACGAGGAGTGGGCCGGGCTCGACCGCGAGCGCCGACGTGAAATCACGGGGATCGTCCTCCAGGGACTGATGGCCCGAGCCGAAAGCGCCGTCCTCGCGGACACCTTCGACTCGCGGGAGGACCGCTGGCTGGCCTGGGTGCAGATGGATGTTGACGACCAGGCGTGGAACGAGCTATCCAGCCTGTGCCACGAGATGATGGACAAGGTCGAAGCGCTGCGGATCGCCTCGGAGAAACGGCTCGGCAAGGCCGACGAGTCGATCGAGACCAGCCCGATCACCTGGGGGATGCTGGGCTTCGAGTCGCCGGGCTCCTAGCCTGGGCTATTCGAGCAGGAGAAGCGGCTCGATGCCGAGTGTGGCGGCGATGACTTCCACCGCTTCGAGCGTCAGGTCTTGTTGCCCTGCCTCGATGTTTGCGAGCGCCGCTAGGTCGAGCCCGAGCAGCGTGGCGAAGTCCTCCGGGCTCAGGTTCTCGGCTTTCCGAAAGGCCCGGAGGTTCCTGGCGAAGTGCTCAGGAAGGGAGGAACTGAGCGCGCGCTGTCCCGTGACGGCCACCCTGATTCGGAGCGTAGCTCAGGGCAAGCGGCTTTGCTCAAGTTTTCCGTTTGGGGCTGGCTTCTCGGTCTGGGCGGCGGGAGAAGTCAACGGGAAGGTGCCGAAATCTTGCGGTGGGTTTATCGCAAATTGCAGGGGCTTTGGTGCGCAAGGGGGGAATGTCCGCGCCAAAAGCCGGAGTTGCATCCGCTCGCGTCCCTATAAAGGACAATAGGGGCGGGCAGCCGCCGCCAATCGGGGCTTTACCCCGATGAGGTCAAAGATGTGGCCCCGGTGCTCGAACACCGGGAGGCTCAGGGCCTAGAGAATGTCCCACCCGGCCACAGTCCGCCCCTCAAGTTAGCTGGCCTTCAATAGGCCCTCTATCGCGCTCCACCGATTTTTGCTGCTAGGTCCGCTGCATCCTGCAACGAGCGTTGACATTGCTTGTACTACAGAAAATGTCAACGCAACCGGACGGAAAACTCTCCGGAGTCTTATCCCGCTCCTTATCCCGCCCGCTATCTGGTTTCTTAGCGCCTCTCAGCGCTTTTGCCGATCGTTTACGCGAAATCAGAAGCGGCAAAAAGGAAGCGTTCGGAACGCTTGACAGCCTGCGTTGAAGCGGCGGGCAGGGGTCACTCGTCGTCCTGCATCCAGGCGAGCACTTCGTCGGCGTTGGCTTCTATCCAGCCGATTGCGTTGCGCTCGGCCTCGTCTTGATCGGCAGCCAGGAAGTTCGTTGGCTCAAAGCGGGTCGGAGCGACGCAGGTCAGCACCCACTCGCTCTCCATGTTCTCGGACTTCCGCAGTCGGGCGATCCCGATCGCGTCGCCGGTCAGGTAGCGGCTGCCTTCCTCGTGGCTTGGATCGGGGCCGAAGGAGAGGTAGACGTCAGTCATCCACGGGTCCTCCTAACGCTGCACGGTTCGATACTGGGCGTCGATCAGCCCCGTCGATTCCAGAGACGTCAGCACTCCATGCAACTCCTCGGTCGATAGCTCGCATCGAGCGGCGACCGCCCCAGGGTCGGGTGGTGGCGCGAACTCGCTGCTCTCGTCCGAGAGCGCCAGAAGTACGAGCTTTTCGACCGGACTCAGCCCCCGCTGCTCCCAGGCCCAGGCTGTTGCCTGAATCGTCATTGATTCTCCCCTCTCGACGTTTCCGCAGACGGTAGCTGGCCAGCGATTCGGGCGGAGGTTTTCCCCCGCATCCTCCGCCAGACATCGAAGCCGTTGACGCCGAAGCCCAATTACCGCATATTGGTAGACAGCGCTATTCGGCGAGTGGCCCAAAGCGGTCGGCGTGAAGTTTTCGGATGCGATCGAAGGCGTCCGCCAATTTCGAGCTTCGTCCCAGGCCTTCCGCTGGCGACGCAGGCGACGGCGAGACAGCGGTGCCTGCCGGCCAACGACCCAGGTCACCCGGTGGACTGGATGGTCCCGCCGCGTTCGAGCGCTTCGATGATCGCCGTCAGATCTTGCTTGGCCGTGAATTCGCAGTCGACCAGGCCCGCGCGGAGATCGAGATGCCGGAGTCGGGAGCAACCCGAGCAGACCTGCATCGACTTCCGGGTCGAGTCCACGGGACAGAAGATGCCCTGCTCGGTCGAGTGGAGACGGATCTCGTAGCTGCGGGCTCTTCCGGTCATCGCCTTCTCCTTCGGGTTGCCTCGGTGCAGAGGCATCATCCCGTCGAGCCGAGCCTCGGAGATCCCGTCAGACCCGCACGCCCGCATGTGGGGTACTACCGGCACGGGTCGCAGACCACCGTCCCGCGTAGCGCTGAGGGGCCGTGGCATCGAGCATCGCACCGAGGTGCGGAAGGGACACCAAGGGAAGTGGCCGCCGCCGGGGCGGAGGATCGATGGTGCCGGGCCCTTTGTCGATCGAGGGCCGGTCCTCGTCGATCCGAGATTCGATCGCCGCGGGTCTCCGGGCCCTGGGCGGTCGGGCCGTGCGATCCGGATCGGGGGCGTGGCCGCCGAGCGGGTCGGCCACCACGCCCCCTTGCCGGATGCCGCGGCTAGTGGATCCGAAACTGCCGCTTGGCGGCCTTGCGGTCCCAGACAGTGGTGCCGATGGCGCGGACGCGGAACGTGTAGCGGCCGGGCTTGAGGTGCCGGTAGACGTGTTTCCGGGGGCCACAGGCCTTGAAGCGAACCTTGATCCGCTTCAGCCTCTTGCGCACGTTGCGGCCGGTCGGCCACTTGATCAGCGAGCACTGGAAGCGGCTTGCCGCCTCCGTGCCACGGGTGGCGAACCAGAATCCGGCCACGCCGCGCCCGGGCTGCCCGATCCTCGCCGCGGCGATCTTGGTGTTGATCCAGGCACCGCCCGACGCCGAGGGGCTCGCGCCGGCGGCGCCGGACGCTTCAGCTGCCGAGGAGCCGGTCCCGCCGGCGCCGGATTTGCCTTCCGAGGAGCCGGCCGCGCCGCCGCCCGACGCTTCACCCCCGGCACCTTTGGCGCCTCCGGAGCCTTCACCTCCGCCTTCCGGGCCGACTGCGGCCGTGAAGGTGGCGGTGACCGTGGTGTCCGCATTCACGGTCACCACGCACGGCCCGGTGCCCGAGCAGCCGCCGCCCGACCAGCCTGCGAATTCCGAGCCGGCCGCCGGTTCGGCGCTCAGCGTCACTTCTTCGCCGGTGCTGTACCCGCTCGAGCAGGTCGAGCCGCATTCGATCCCGGCCGGGTTGCTGGTCACCGTGCCGCTGCCGGGGCCCGCGGTCGCGACCGTGAGCGTCGGTTCGGTGAAGATCCCGATGCCGGTCTGATACCCGTACTCGAACGACCGGATGTTGCCCCCGACGTAGAGGGACGAGCCGTCGAGCTGCAGGGTTTCGACTTCAGCGCTGGCGCCGTTGTCTGCCGGGTTCCAAGGGAGGAGGGCGCCGGTCGAAGTGTCGACCGCCGCGAGATCCCCCCGGCGTTCGCCACCCACGTTGTAGAACATGCCGCCCACGTAGGTGACCGGGCCGCCGACCTGGATCGCCTTCACGGTCCCGTCCGCGTTGGGGTTCCAGGAGGTGAGTTCGCCGGTTTCCGCGTCGAACGCCGCCAGGTGGTTGCGCGTTTCGCTGCCCGCCTTGAAGAAGTCGCCGCCGGCGTAGACCGTCGATCCGTCCATGGTCACCGCATACACCGCCGAGCTGAGTTCCGGGTTCCAGGCGCTCACTTCGCCGGTCGACTTGTCGAGCGCCGCGAGGTGGCCATGGGGAGCACCGCCGATTTCGCTGAACAGCCCCCCGACGTAGATGGTTTCGCCCGTGGCCGCGAGGGCCTTGACGTCGTTGTTGATGCTCGGCGGGTTGAATTCGGACGCTTCGCCGGTCGTCGCGTCGAGCGCCGCCAGGTGGCTGCGAGACTTGCCGCCGATCGTCGTGAAGCCGCCGCCGACCCACAGCGTTTCCCCTTCGAGCAGCATCGCCGCGGGGTACTGGTTCGCTTCGGCGTCGAAGGCGGTCGCTTCCCCGGTTTCGGCGCTGACAGCGCCGAAGCGGTAGCGCGAGGCACCGCCGATCGTCGTGAACACGCCGCTTGCGTAGACGGTCGATTCGTTCGCCGCCAGGGCGAAGACTTCCTGGTTGGGTTCCGGCGCCCAGGAGGTCGCATCGCCGTTCGTCAGGTCGATCGCCGCGAGGTACTTGCGGGTCTCGCCGTTCACGCCGCTGAACAGGCCGCCGACCAGCACGTTCGAGCCGGAGACGGCGACGCTTTCGGTGTCGTCGCCGACCAACCTCGGGTCCCACCCGTCGAGGGCACCTTCGCCGGACGCTTCAAGCGCGGCGAGGCCCATGCGGGGTTCGCCGTCGACCGTTCTGAAATACCCGGCGACGTAGACCGTCGAGCCCGAGACGGCGATGCCGCGCACCTGGCTGTTCACCGCCGGGTTCCATTCGGTGAGGTTTCCTGCACTGTCGACGGCGACCAGGTACTTGCGCGATTCGCCGTTGAAGGAGGTGAAATTGCCGCCGACGTAGATCCTTTCGCCATCTTCGGACGCCGCCACCGAGTAGACGGTGTTGCTTGCAGACGGGCTCCACGACGTCATTTCCGGTTCGCCGGGCGTGCCCGCGGAGAGGTCGAACGCCGCGAGATACTTCCGTTCGGCTTCCCCTTCTTCGATCAGCTGGGTGAATCCCCCGCCGACGTAGAGGGTCGAGCCGGAGACGGTGAGCGCCCGGACTTCGCCGTTCGGAAACGGATTCCAGCCGCTGACGTCGGCCGCTTCCTTTCCGGTCCCCCCGGCCTTGACCGCGGCCAACCGGTAGCGCGTTTCGCCGTCCACTTCGCCGAACTTGCCGCCGAAGTACACGTATTCGCCGACGGTCGCGATCGCGAACACTTCGGGGTTGCCGAAGGGGCCGGGGTCGAGTTCGGGGGCCCAGGGGAGCAGTTCCCCGGTTTCGGCGTCGAGCGCCGCGACGCTGCGCCGCGCTTCGCCGTTGATGCCGAAGAAGCGCCCGGCGATGTAGAGGGTCGAGCCCTGGCGGGCCATCGCGTAGACGAATTCGCTCACCTGCGGCGCGAAAGTGGGGTCGACGCTGCCGTCGGCCTTCACGTGGACGATCCCCTGGTGGTGTTCGCCGCCGGCCCAGTCGAAGCGGCCGCCGACGTAATAGCCGCCTTCGCCGTCGGGCTCGACGACCCTGACTTCCCCGCCGTTGCCGCTGACCTGCGGCGTGCTGACGAGTTCGCCGGTGGTGCTGTCGATCGCCGCCGCGGGCCCGGTACGCGGCGCGACTTCGGTGAAGGTGCCGCCGATGTAGAGGTCGTTGCCGGACCTGGCGGTCGCTTTGACGTGCCCGTTGGTCGTGTAGGTGATCTGCGGCGTCGCCGAGGGCAACGCCTTGGCGAGCGGGGCCGCAAACGCGCAGAGCAACAGCGCGACGACGGTGAGGAGCGGGACCGTCGCCGTCCTCCTGATCCTGCTCCCGGACCACTCCGAATGATCGAGACACCTGACTGACTGCACCTGAACTACCCCCAGACTTGGATTTTCGATGACTTGCCTGAGACGCCTCGGCAACGGCATCGTCGGCCCCGACGGGTGAATCCTTTCCTGCAGAAAACCGCCGTGTTAAGGTCAGAAATCTGACGAGCGGGTCCTCGGCGACGCGGCATCGAGGCAAGTCCCGGAGGCGTGGCCCGGTAGACGTTCGTGCCCACGGACCACTCGCCGCGGGTGAACTTCTATTGCCGCCTCGACAGGGGACCGTTCAGGCGCCGACACTCCTCGCGACACCATTCCCGGCTGTCGCGAGGCCGAGGGCGGTCTGGGCCTTCCGGCTAGCGGACGATGGAGACGAAGCCGTTGGCGATGTTGTAGACGGCGGCGACGACCCGCAGCTTCCCGGCGGCAACCGCCGGCGCGACGATCGGGCCGCTGCGGGAGATGATGCCCGCCTGGGTGATCGCGCTGGCCGGGACGCAGCGGGCGAGGTTGCGTTCGTTCGGGGGCAGTGACTCGATCGCCGGCACCAACGAGTCGATCACCTCGCCGATCGCCCCGTACTGGGAGGGCGGATAGCTCGCGCCGTTGTCGACCACGTCGATCGCCGACTTGATCGCGCCGCAGTCGCTGTGTCCGAGCACCATGATCAGCCGCACCCCCAGCACCGCGACCGCGTACTCGGTGCTGCCCAAGGTGCCGGAGTCGATGCTGTTGCCCGCGATCCGGGAGACGAAGAGGTTGCCGCGTTCGACGTCGAAGACGAGCTCCGGCGAGATCCGCGAGTCGGCGCAGGTGATGATCGCCGCGAAGGGTTTCTGTTCGGCCGCGCGGCGCTCGCCGACCGGCGAGTAGTCGCGCAGCTGCAGCTTTTCCTGGCGGTAGCGCCAGTTGCCCGCCTGCAGCAGCCGCAGCGCCTCGGTCGGGGTCTTCGGGTGCGGCGCGCGGGCACCCCCGGGACGGGCGAGCGCATCGGCCGCCTGCGCCGAGCCCAGCGCCGCCGCGGCGGCCAGGCCGCCGGCCCCCTTCAGCAGGCGGCGGCGGGAGAGGTGTCGATCCTTTGGATTGCCATTCCGATCCATCGGGCGACAGTATCTCGCGCCGCCCGGAACGGATCGTCAGATGGACGGATGTCGAGAACCATCCGTGCATGACGACCCCTGGCTTGACATAGTCGCCGCGGTCTCGTCCGCCGCCCAAATCCTCCAGGAGGACTCCGTGCAGCAGATCCGACAGGGCCGGCAGGCCCGACCGAGGCTCGTTCCAACCTTGCGCCGGCGCGGGCGCGAGGGAAGGCCCGCGGGTCCGGTGGCACGGCTCGCCCCGGCGAGGGCCCTCGCGGTGGGGCTCCGAGCCCTGTCGGCGACCGCGCTTGCCCTGCTGGCACTGACGACGGTGGGCACCAGGGGCGCTGCCGCGGCGCCGGGGTGGCTCCCCGCGGTCGACCTCTCCCTGTCCTGGGAGCATGCCGAATCACCCCAGATCGCCTTCGCGACCTCGGGCGACGAGGTGGCGGTCTGGGACACCGGCGGGCGCATCCGAGGCGCCACGCGCCAGGCGGGCGGCACCTGGTCGGCACCGGTCGACCTCTCCCCGTCGTGGCAGCATGCCGAATCGCCCCGAGTCGCGGTCTCCGCTCGCTATACGGTGGTGGTCTGGGAAGGCGGCAGCGGCATCTGGAGCACCACGCACCAGTGGCATGGGGGCTGGGCGGGACCTGCTCAGATCTCGGGGGCCGGACACGACCCCCAGGTCGCGATGAACTTCGGTGGCGATGGGGTGGCGGTCTGGCGGCGCGACGGCGGCATCTGGAGCGCCCGATCCTTGGAGGCAGGCTACAACCGGGGCCACGTCTGGCTGGATGAGGTGAGAGTCTCCGCGGCGGCGCCGTCCCAACCCCAGGTCGCGATCGACTACGAGGGCGACGAGGTGGCGGTCTGGACCCTCCAGGACGGCAGCAACCGCATCGTCCAGAGCGCCACCCGCCCCCGGGGCGGCGCCTGGACGGCACCGGTCAACCTCTCCTCGTCGAGGGGGAGCGCGGTTTCCGACCCCCAGGTCGCGATGAGCCGCCACGGCGATGCGGTGGCGGCCTGGACTTATGAGGAAGGCGGCAAGTACCTCGTCCAGAGCGCCTCACGCCGCCCGCACGGCTCCTGGTCGGCACCGACGGACCTCTCCGCGCCGCAGGGAAAGATGGACGCGATGGAACCCCACGTCGCGATCGACCCCTGGGGCGACGCGGTGGCGGCCTGGGTGCGCCAAGACGGCATCAGCCAAGCCCTACAGAGCGCCACCCGCCCGCGGGTCGGCGCCTGGTCGGCACCGGTCAACCTCTCCACGGTGCCGGGGAGGGAAATTTCCGAGCCCCGGGTCGCGGTCGGCCGCGAGGGCGATGCGGTGGCAGCCTGGGTGCGCGGCTGGAACGTCAAGAGCGCCACCCGCCCCCGGGGGGGCACCTGGTCGGCACCGGTGACCCTCTCCGCGCCGGCGCACAAGGCTTACGACCAGGACGCATCCCACCTCGAGGTCGCGGCCGAGTCCAAGGGCGGTGCGGCGGCGATCTGGCAACGCAGCGCCTACGGCAGGACGATCGTCCAGACGGCGCGTCGTGAAGACGCCGCGTCGCGCCGGCGCGCTCAGGCCTACGCCGCCCCTGTCGCCCAACGCAAGGGCGCCAACGTGCGGCTGGCGCTGCGCTGCCGCGGCCACGGGAGTTGCCGGGGCTCGGTCAAGCTCTTCTTCGAGCACACGCTGATCGCCAAGCGGCGCTTCGCGCTCGCCGCCCACCGGGGCAGGACCCTGGTCATCAAGCTCAACCGCAGGGGCAGGAAGCTCGTGCGCAAGACCCACCGCCACCGCCTCAAGCTCGAGTTGCGGGGCCGTGGCGTCAAGAATCGCAGCGAGGTGCTGAAGGGACTCTGAGGCGGAGGGCGATCGGGCCGCGGCGGCGCCGGGTCAGCCGCGCGGCGCGAGGGCCCGGTGCCTCTCGCCCACTCCACCGATCTCGCCCGCCCCCCGGATCCGCTGCGCGGCGAACTCCTCGGCGACCTCCAGCGGCACCCTGCCGGTCGCCGACGCCTCGCGGAGCAGGCGGTCGGTGCGGGCGAGCGCCTCGCGGAGCAGGTCCTCCGAGCGCGCCTCGTCGAGGCCGAGCGCCTCGGCGCCGACGTGGATGATGCCGCCGCAGTTGGCGAGGAAGTCGGGGACGCAGAGGATGTCGCGGGCGGCGAGCAGGGAGGCGACGGCGGGGCCGGCGAGCGGGTTGTTGGCGGCGCCCGCGACCACCGTGGCGCGGATTCCCGGCACCGTCTCGGCGTCGATCGCGCCACCCAGGGCGCAGGGGGCGAGGACGTCGAGATCCCGCTGCATGAAGCCCTCCAGGGGCAGCGGGGTGGCGCCGTGGGCGGCCGCCACCGTCATCGCCCGGGCGGAGTCGATGTCGGTCACCGAGACCTGGGCGCCCGCCGCGCTCAGCAGCTCCACCAGCGCCGCGCCGACGTGTCCGACGCCCTGGACTCCGACCCGGATCCCGGCCAGGTCGCCGGCGCCGAGGCGCAACCGGACGGCGCTCTCGATCGCCCCGAAGACGGTCCGCGCGGTCAGCGGCGAGGGATCGCCGCGGCCGCCGCGGGCCGCGCTGAGGCCGGCGACGTGGTCGCTGACGGCGGCGATCGCGTCCATGTCGGCGGGCGTCGTGCCGACGTCCTCGGCGGTGACGTAGCGCCCCGCGAGCGCCTCGATCGCGCCGCCGACCGCGCGCATCCGCGTCTCGCGGTCCTCGCCCCAGCCACCGTCGTCGAGCAGCACCGCCTTGCCGCCGCCCAGCTCCAGGCCGGCGGCGGCGTTCTTCAGCGACATCGCCCGAGCGAGGCGCAGGGCGTCGAGCATCGCCTCCTCGAGGCCGGGATACGCGTGCAGCCGCAGCCCGCCCATCGCCGGGCCGAGCGCGGTCGAGTGGATCGCGATCACCCCGGTGGCGCCGGTCTCGGGGTCGCGGAAGACGGCCAGCTGCTCGTGCTCGTACTCGGCCCCGACCCGGTCGCTGCTCATCGTCCGAGCGTAGGCCGCGCCGCGCCGCCGCGCGCCCGCCCGCCGCCGCGCCCGCGCACCCGCCGGCGCTACATCTGTCGGGACGGCTCCTCGGTTCGCCGCAGGACGCCCGTGCCGGACGGCCCCGGCGGGCGGGCCCCGCTATCGGTTGCCCGCCGCCCCCTCGCCCAGCCGCCACAGCCGCAGCGCGAGGTGCAGCTCCAGGCGGTCCTCGCCGGAGCGCAGGTCGACGCCGGCGACCTCCTCGATCCGGTGCAGGCGGCCGTAGAGGCTGCTGCGGTGCACGTAGAGGCGCTCGGCGGCGGCGCGGGCGTCGCCGCCGAGGTCGAGGTAGCTCTCCAGGGTGGCGATCAGGGTCGAGGCGTCGGCGGAGTCGAGCAGGCGGCGGAAGGAGTCGGGCAGCAGCTCGCGCGGGTCGCGATCGCCGAGCAGGCCGACCAGGGTCCGGTAGGCGCCGAGGTCCTCCCAGAGCGCCACCGGCCCCTCGCCGCCGACCGCGGCCGCGACCCAGGCCGTGGCCCGCGCCTGGCGGTAGGCGCGGGCGAGCTCGGCGGGCGTCGGTCGCTCTTCCCCCACCCCGACCAACGCCTCCCAGCCGGGGTCGCCGGCGAGGTGCTCCGCCGCGGCCTTCGCGAGTCCCTCGGCGCGCCGCTCCAGCTCCCCCGGGCCGGCGCAGGCCAGCAGCAGGACCACCTCGTTGCCGTCGACCAGGACCAGCAGGTGATGGGGGGAGACGGCGCGGCGCAGCTGCTCGGCGGCGTCGACGAGGCGGACCCGAACCGCGTCGGGGACCTCGCTCCGTTCGGCGTGGACGGCGCGCAGGACGAGGACCGCGTACCCCGGAGCCTGGGCCAGGTAGCCGCCGCGCAGCAGCTCCGACGCGGCGGTGGCCGCGTCGCCCTCGCGCAGCCCGACCAGCTGGGCGAGCAGCTCGCGCTCGCGCTCGCGCTCGTCGTGCTCGAGCAGCCGCGCCCGGTACAGCGCGACGCCGAATTCCTCCGCGTAGCGGCCCGCCTCGCGCAGCTCCTCCTCGGTCAGCGGCTCGGGCTCGTCGATCAGCCAGAGATAGCCGAGCGGCATCCGGTCGAAGCGGAGCGGCACGCACACCCGCGCCGCCATGCCGAACTCCGGGTTGGCGGGAACCCGGAGGTAGGGATCGGCCTCGTCGACGCCCAGCGATTCGAGCCAGTCGCGCACCGCCGCCGGCGCCTCGCGCCGCAGGATCGAGGCGAGGCGGACCGGATCCACCCCCTCGGTGTGGGAGCTGTAGGCGATCGACCGGAAGTGGCGATCGTCGACCCCGGTCGGCCGACGCAGCTCCGCCGCCAGCGCGTCGACCAGTGCCTGGACGTCACTCATCGCCCTGATACTCGACCACGTCGACGGCGGCGGCGCCAGGCTGGATCATCGGGTAGAGCGCCTCGCCCGCCTCGACCCGGACGTCGAGGACGCAGGTCTCGCCGCAGGCCAGGGCCTCGGCGAAGGCGGCCCGCAGCTCGCCCTCGCTGCGCACCGTGAAGCCGCGGGCGCCGAAGCCGCGGGCGACCGCGGCGATGTCGGTGCCGGCCGGCAGCCGCACCTGCGAGAGGCGGTTCCCGTGGAACATCTCCTGCCACTGGTGGACCATGCCGAGGACGCCGTTGTCGATGACGACGACGATCACCGGCAACCGCTCGGCGACCGCGGTGGCGAGCTCCTGGCAGGTCATCAGGAAGGAGCCGTCGCCGTCGACGCAGACCACCGTCGCCCGCGGCCGGGCGGCGCGGGCGCCGATCGCCGCCGGCAGCCCGAACCCCATCGTCCCGTGGCCACCGGAGGTGAGGAAGGAGCGCGGTTGCTCGCAGCGCAGGTACTGCATCGCCCACATCTGGTGCTGGCCGACCCCCGTGGTCCAGACGACCTCGGGATGGTCGGCGACCGCCTCGCCCAGGTGCTCCAGCACCCGCTGCGGCTTCAGCCCCGGGGCGTCCTCGTCGTAGCGCAACGGGAAGCGCTCGCGCCAGCCGGCCACCGAACGCAGCCAGGCCTCGCTGGGGGCGGCGGCGCGCAGCTCACGGCCGGTTCGCGCGACCGCGTCACGGAGGTCGCCGAGCACCGGCAGCTCGGCATGGCGGATCTTGCCGATCTCCCGCGGGTCGACGTCGAAGTGGGCCACCTTGGCCGCCGGCGCGAACTCCTCGACCCGGCCGGTAACCCGGTCGTCGAAGCGGGCCCCGACGGCGACGATCAGGTCGGCCATGTTGAGCGCCCAGTTGGCCCACTTGCCGCCGTGCATGCCGGGGCAGCCGAGGTTGAGCGGATCGGACTCGGGGACGACCCCCTTCGCCATCAGGGTCGTCACCAGTGGCACCTGCGCCCGCGCGGCCAGGGCGCGGACCTCCTCCCCGGCCTCCGCCGCGACCGCGCCGCCGCCGACGTAGAGGATCGGCCGGGCGGAGGCTTCGATCGCCCGCGCCACCGCGGCGACCGCCTCGTCGGTCGCGCGCCCGGAGGACCTGGCGGCGCCGTCGCCCGCCGGGACCGCGACCCCGCGGCGTGCCCCGGCCCGCTCCGCCGGCCGCTCGGCCGCCGCTTCCTGGACGTCGCGCGGCACGTCGACCAAGACCGGGCCGGGCCGCCCCTCGCCGGCCAGCCGGTATGCCTCGCGGACCGTCTCGGCGAGCTCGGCCACGTCGCGGACCAGCCACGAGCCCTTGACCAGGGGCCTGGTCACGCCGACGATGTCGCACTCCTGGAAGGCGTCGGTGCCGATCAGGTCGCCGCGGACCTGGCCGGTGACGCAGAGCAGCGGGGTCGAGTCCATCTTCGCGTTGGCGATCGGGGTGACCAGGTTGGTCGCGCCGGGGCCGGAGGTGGCGAAGGCGACCCCGGTGTGGCCGCCGCTGCGCGCGTAGGCCTCGGCCATGTGGCCGGCCCCCTGCTCGTGCGTGGCGAGCACGTGGCGGATCGAGGTCCCCCGGGCGATCGCGTCGTAGAGCGGCAGGATCGCGCCCCCGGGGATGCCGAAGCAGACCTCGACGCCCTCCTGCTCGAGGACGCGCAGGATCAGGTCGGCCCCGAGGGTCGGTTCGGTCTGCGGATGAGACGAGGGCTCGGCGAGAGCGCTCGCGCTGCTTGGGTGGGGCATGGGTGCGGTTCCGATCGTCGCGCTTGGGCAGAACGCGACCCGACCAGGTCGGGTCGCGGAGGAGGAGGCGCCTGAGGCGCTGACGATCGATCCCCCTAGCGGGGGATGAGGATGCCGGCGATCGCGGTGGCGCGGGGGCGGGATCCCGCGTCGTCGAAGGTGCGATCGGGGCAGGTCATGCGATGAAGGTACCTGGTCGTCGATTCCGCCTCACCCCACAGTCGTCGCGTCGCTCCCCGGCGCCGCTCGTCAGCTGTCGTCCCCACCGGACGGCGGCGCCGCGACCGCGCGCAGCTGCCCGAGGAGCGCGGCGGTCGAGGTGCGCCAGGCGCGCACGTTGCGCTGCTTGACCTCCTCGTAGCCGCGGATCTGGTCGGCCTGCTCGCTCAGCGCCAGCACGTAGCCGTGGGTCTCCGGGGAAAGGTGCTCGAGGGCTGCCTCGACCCCCTCCAGGTACTCGCCCGGCAGCGCCCGCTCGAGGCGGCGCACCTCGGCGTGGCCGAAGGGATCGAGCGGGGTGCCGCGCAGCCGGCGGCCGGCGCGCAGCCCGTACAGGAGCGGCGTCGACCAGCGACCGAAGCGCAGCTTGCGCTTCAGCCCCATCGCCCGCAGCACCGGCGGGTGCAGGTGCAGCCACCACTTGGCGCCGGGCCCGAGCTCGCGCTCGCGGCGCGCCCGCTCCTCCGGCAGCAGGTGCAGCCGGGCGACCTCGTACTCGTCCTTGTAGGCGATCAGGTGGTGGAGGTGGCGGGCGACCGAGTCGGCGATCTCGACGTGCCCCGGGGCGAGCTCGGCCTCGCGGGCGGCGACCCGCTCGACCGCGTCGAGGTAGCGCCCGACCGCCTTCGGCCCGCCCCAGCCGCGCAGGTCGGCGGCGCGGCGGGCGACGGTCGGGACGAGGGCCTCGGGAACCCGCCGGCGGGCGGCGGCCAGGTCGGCCTCGGGCACCGGCCGCGGCTGCTCGGCGGCGGGGATCGCCAGCAGCTCCTTGACCGCCTCCGGGGCCGCGACCAGGGCGCGACCCCAGCGCAGCGCGGCGAGGTTGCTCTCCACCGCGGCGCCGTTCAGCTCCACCGCGCGGGCGAGCGCGTCCCAGGCGACCGGCAGCGCGCCCAGCTGCCAGGCGGCGCCGAGCAGGACCATGTTCGACTGCAGGTTGTCGCCGAAGGCGCGCTCGGCGATCTGCTGCGCGTCGGCCACCACCGGGACCCTGGCGACCGCTGCTTCGATCCGGGCGAGCAGCCCGTCGCGGTCGGGGAAGGCGAGGTCGGGGTGAACGACCATCTCACCGGTCGGGTTGCGCGCCTCCGAGATCACGGCGACGGTCCGCTCCGGGTCGGCGGCGGCGAGGTGGCGGGGATCGGCGGCGCCGAGCAGGTCGAAGCCGAGCAGGACGTCGACCGAGCGCGCGGCGGCGCGCGGCGCGGCACCGTCCTCGACCGGCTCGCCGATCCGCACGTCGGAGACCACCGGCCCGCCCTTCTGGCTGAGGCCGGTCTGGTCGAGGACGGCGGCGTCCTCGCCCTGGAGGTGGGCGGCCATCGCCAGCACCTGGGCGACGGTGACCACGCCGGTGCCGCCGATGCCGACCATCCGCACCGTCGCCGGGCCCGCCGCCGGGGCGCCCGGCTCGGGCAGCTCGGCCGGGGGCTCGGCGACCTCGTGCGCGACCGTCTTCGGCACCACGGTCAGGAACGAAGGGCAATCGCCGCGCAGGCAGCTCATGTCCTTGTTGCAGGACTCCTGGTGGATCTTCGTCTTGCGGCCGAACTCGGTCTCCACCGGCTCCACCGACAGGCAGCCGGACTTCTCGCCGCAGTCGCCGCAGCCCTCGCAGACGCGCTCGTTGATCCAGGCCCGCTCCGGCGGCTCGGCGAGCTTGCCGCGCCGGCGCAGCCGCCGCCGCTCGGCCGCGCACATCTGGTCGTGGACGATCACCGTCACCCCCGGCACCGCGGCCAGCTCGCGCTCGATCTCCGGCAGCTTGGAGCGGTCGCGCACCTTCACCCCGGGGGCGAGGCGGACGCGCCGGTAGCGGCGTGGCTCGTCGGTGGTGACGACGACCTTCGCGACCCCCTCGGCCTTCAGCATGCGGGTCAGCTGCGGGACGCTCATCTCACCGGGGACGTGCTGGCCGCCGGTCATCGCGACGGCGTCGTTGTAGAGCAGCTTGTAGGTGATGTTGCGCCCCGAGGCGACCGCGGCGCGCAGGGCCAGGGAGGCCGAGTGGTGGAAGGTGCCGTCGCCGACGTTCTGGGTGAAGTGGCGCTCGGCGACGAACGGCGCCATCCCGATCCACTGGCTGCCCTCGCCGCCCATCTGGGTCAGGCCGACCACCTCGCCCGCCCGATCGCCGCCCTGGACCAGCATCACGTGGCAGCCGATCCCGGCGCCGACCAGGGTCCCCGGCTCGGCGACGGTCGAGGTCGAGTGCGGGCACCCGGAGCAGAAGAAGGGGGTGCGGGCGAGCGCCCGCGCGGCGGTCCGGCGCGGCTCGCCGAGCCGCTCGAGGCGGCGGGCGGCCTCGCTGTCGGCGCCGATCCGATCGCCGAGCAGCCTGCCCAGCGCGCGGGCGATCTCGTCGGCGGAGAGCGCCCCGTACTCGGCGAGCAGCGGCGCCCCGTCGGCGTCGCGCTTGCCGAGCACCCGCGGCGCCGCGGGGCTGCCGTAGAGCGCCGAGCGGACCTCGGGCTCGAGGAAGCCGACCTTGTCCTCGATCACCGCCACGGTGTCCAGGCCGCGGGCGAACTCGCGGATCTCCTCCGGGTCGAGCGGCCACGGCATCGCCAGCTTCAGCACCCGGACGCCGACCTCCCGCAGGCGCTCCTCGCCCAGCCCGAGCCCCTCCAGGGCGCGGGCCAGCTCCGCGTAGGCGGAGCCGGAGGCGATCAGGCCGATCTCGTCGCGCGGCCCCCGCGCGAGGACCCGGTTCAGGCCGTGGGCGCGGGCGTAGGCGAGCGCCGCCGGCAGGCGCTGCTCGACCAGGCTGCGCTCGACCTCGACCGACGGGGCGCCGAGCAGGCGCGAGGTGGGGGTGAAGGTGACGCGGCGCTCGACCGGGTCCCAGGGGCCGGAGAAGGCGACTGTGGAGGAGGCGTCGGCGACGTCGGCGACGATCTTCAGCGCCGCCCACAGCCCGGCGGCGCGGGACAGGCGCCAGGCGTGGCGGGTGAGGTCGAGCACGTCCTGGACCGAGGCGGGCGCCAGCACCGGCAGGTACATCCCGGCGAGGGTGCGCTCGGCCGAGCTGGGCAGGGTCGAGGACTTGGAGGCCGGGTCGTCGCCGACCACGGCCACCGCGCCGCCCGCCGGGCCGACCCCGGAGAAGTTGGCGTGCCGCAGCGGGTCGGCGGCGCGGTCGAGCCCGGGGTTCTTGCCAAACCACATCCCGAGCACGCCGTCGACCTTGGCGCCGGGCAGCTGGTGGGCGAGCTGCGAGCCCCAGACCGAGGTCGCGGCGAGCTCCTCGTTGAGCCCGGGCTCAAAGACGACCCCGGCCGCGCCGAGTTCCTCGCCGCGGCGCTGCAGCTCCTTGTCGAGACCGCCGAGCGGCGAGCCGGGGTAGCCGCTGACGAAGCCGCCGCCGCGGATGCCGTGGCGCTCGTCCTCGCGCCGCTGGTCGAGCAGCGCCCGGACCAGCGCCTGCACGCCGGAGATCACGGCGCCGTCGGAGCCGGCCCGCCAGCGGTCCTCGAGCGAGACCTCGCGCAGCCGTTGCGGGGTCACCTTGACCACCGAGATCGCCATCTAGACCGTCGCTCCCTTCATCCCCTCGAAGCATCGGTCGCCGGCGGCCGCCGCGGGGGCGACGGGCGACGGGTAGAAGGCCCGTCACGGGCGACAGTTGGCGCCCCGCCGCGTCGCGCGGTTCCGGGAGCCTCCACGGTCACGCCGGCGGCACCGCCGCGAGGGCGTCGGCGACCGCCGCGGACGCCTCCTCGGTGCCGGCGCTGCCGCCGATGTCGGGGGTGCGGCACTCCGGCCGCGCGACCACCTCGGTGACCGCCGCCTCCAGCGCCGCGGCACCCAGCGGGCAGCCGTTCTCGCCCAGCAGCAGGGCGCCGGAGAGGATCGTCGCCAGCGGGTTGGCGATCCCCCTGCCGACGATGTCGGGCGCCGAGCCGTGGACCGGTTCGAAGATCCCCGGCGCGTCGCCGTCCGGGCAGAGGTTGGCGCTCGCCGCCATCCCCAGGCCGCCCTGCAGGACGGCGCCGAGGTCGGACAGGATGTCGCCGAACAGGTTGCTGCAGAGCAGCACCCCGAGCGATTGGGGGCGCTCGATCATCCGCGTCGCCATCGCGTCGACGAAGCTCAGCTCGAGCTCGACGTCGGCGAACTCGGCGGCGCCGATCTCCCCCACCACCTCGTCCCAGAGCGCGTACCCATGCCGCGACACGTTCGACTTGGTGACCAGGGTCAGGGTCTGCCCGCGCTCGCGGGCCAACCCGAAGGCGTAGCGGGCGATCCGCGACAGCGCCCGCCGCGAGTGGACGGCGACGTCGGTGGCGACTTCGTGGATCCCGCCGGTGTGGACCCGGCCGCCGATCCCGGAGTACTCGCCCTCGGTGTTCTCGCGGACGACGACGAAGTCGGTCCCCGCCGGTTCGGCGACCGGCGAGACGACGTTCTCGATCGCCCGGATCGGGCGCAGGTTGACGTAGAGATCGAGCTCCTTGCGCAGCGGCAGCACCAGCGACCAGACCGAGACGTCCGGGGTCAGCTTGGCGTGACCCACCGCGCCGAGCAGCACCGCGTCGTGGGCGCGGACGATCTCGATCCCGTCGGCGGGCATCGCCGCGCCGGTGCGCAGCAGCCGGTCCCCGCCCCAGTCGAGCTCGGTCACCGTGACCGTGACCCCGTCGAGCCTCGCCGCGCCGGCGATCGCCGGCAGCGCGGCGGTGACGATCTCCGGGCCGATGCCGTCCCCGCCGATCGCCGCGATCCGCAGCGTGCGCTCCTTCGCCATGTCCCCGTTCACAGCGCGACGCAGACGTTCTTGACACGTGAGTAGGCCAGTAGCGCCTCGAGCCCCTTGCCGCGGCCGTAGCCGCTGCGCCGCACCCCGCCGAACGGCAGCTCCACCCCGCCGGCGACGCCGTAGGAGTTGACGTACACCTGCCCCGCTTCGATCGCCCCGGCGACCCGGTGGGCGCGACCGACGTCGGCGGTCCAGACCGAGGCGACGAGTCCGTACGGGGTGGCGTTGGCGAGGCGGACGGCGTCGTCCTCGTCGGCGAAGGAGGCGGCGACGAGGACCGGCCCGAAGACCTCCTCGTTGAAGATCTCCGAGTCCTCGCCGACGCCGGCGAGCAGGGTCGGCTCCAGGTACCAGCCCTCCTCCAGCCCCTGCGGCCGGGACCCCCCGGTGACCGTCCGGGCGCCGGCCGCGACGGCCCGCTCGAGCATCCCCTCGGCCCGCTCCAGCTGCGCGGCGGAGATCAGCGGCCCGAGCTCGGCGTCCTCCCCGCCCGGCCCGATCGACCGCGCGGCGAGCGCCGCGGCGACCCGCTCCAGCACCTCCTCCTCGATCGCCCGCTCGACCAGCAGCCGCGTCCCCGCCGAGCAGCTCTGCCCGGCGTTCTGGATCAGCGCCTTGACGATCACCGGCACGGCGCGGTCGAGGTCGGCGTCGGCGAAGACGACGCTCGGCGACTTGCCGCCGAGCTCGAGCTCGACCGGGACCAGGCGGTCGGCGCAGGCGTGGGCGACGGCGGCGCCGGTCGCCGCCGAGCCGACGAAGGTGACGTGGCCGACCAGCGGGTGGGAGACCAGCGCCGCGCCGACCGGGCCGTGACCGGTGAGCACCTGCAGCATCCCCTCGGGGACGCCCGCCCGCAGCGCGATCTCGGCCAGCACCCCGGGGCTCAGCGAGCCCAGCTCGGAGGGCTTCACCACCACCGCGTTGCCGGTCGCCAGGGCCGGGGCGGCGCAGCGCGCCGTCACCTGGAGCGGGTAATTCCAGGGGATCACCTGGGCGCAGACGCCGTGCGGCTCGCGCACCGTGTAGTCGACGAAGTCGGGCCCGAGCGGGATCGAGCTGCCCTCCAGCTTGTCGACCGCGCCCGCGTAGTAGTCGAAGTAGCGGACGGTCGCGTCGACGTCGCCGCGCGCCTGCGAGATCGGCTTGCCGGTGTCGCGGCACTCCAGCTCGGCCAGCTCCTCGCCGCGCGCCTCGACCCCGCGGGCGACCGCGGCGAGGGCCAGGGCACGGGTCCGCGGCACCCGCCACTCGCGCTCGCGCGCGAAGGCGGCCGCGGCGGCGCGGACCGTGGCGTCGACCTCCTCGGGAGTCGACTCGTGGACGCTCGCGAAGGCCCGCCCGGTGGCCGGGTCGAGCGCCTCGAAGCTGCTCACAGGTCCCTCCCGGCATCGACGTTGAGGGTGATGCCGGTGACCATCCGCGACTCCTCGGAGGCCAGGTAGACGGCGGCGGCGGCGATGTCCTCGGGGGCGATGGCGCGCCCCAGCGGCAGCGCCTGGCCGAGGCTCGTGAGCGCCTGCTCGGAGTCCGCCGCGAAGCCGAACTCCTCGAGCATCGGGGTCTGGGCGGGGCCCGGGTTGATCGTGTTGACGCGGATGTCCGGGGCCAGCTCCAGGGCCAGCTCCTTGGCCAGGCCGATGGCGCCGCTCTTGGCGGCGACGTAGGCGGCGAGGCCGGCCCGCGGGCGCCGCGCGGCGATCGAGGCCGTGAGGATGATCGAGCCCTTCCCGGCGGCCTTCATCACCGGCGCCACGGCCTGCGCGCAGAGGAAGAAGGCGGTCAGGTTGACACCCACCACCAGGTCCCACTCCTCACGCCCGATCTCCTCCAGCGGCTTGGCCGCCTCGGCGACGCCGGCGTTGTTGAAGAGCACGTCGACGGTGCCGAAGCGGTCCACCGCGAGGTCGACCATCGCCTTGATCGCCGCCTCGTCGCGGACGTCGACCGGGGCGGGCACCGCCCGCTCGCCGATCCCCGCGACGGCCGCCGTCGCGGCCTCGAGGTCAAGGTCGGCGATGACGACGTTGGCCCCCTCGGCGGCGAAGCGGCGGGCGCTGGCCAGGCCGATGCCGGAGGCCCCTCCGGTGACGATCGCGGTCTTGCCCGCGAGCCGCCCGGCGGCCTCCCGGCCAGGGGAGACGTGACTCTCAACCTGCATCTGCAACCTCCGTCTCGGGTTCGTCCCCGCCTCCGCGGCGGGAGATCTGCAAGGCGCCGGCGCCGAAGCGCGACAGGGCCACACCGACCAGGATCACGATCCCGTAGACGATCTCCAGGTCGGCGGTGGAAAGGTGGAAGAGCGGCAGCATCGCCGAGAGCACGGTGAGGGTCAGGGCGCCGGCGACCGTCCCCCAGTAGGTGCCGCGGCCGCCGAGGATCGAGGCGCCGCCGACGATCACCGCGGCGATCGAGGCGAACAGGTACGGGGCGCCGATTTCGAGGTAGGTCGAGCCGACGTAGCCCGAGAGGACGACGCCGCCGAAGGTCGCCGCCGCGCCGGAGAGCATGTAGGTGAGCAGGCGCACCTTCTTCACGTTGACCCCGGAGAGGGTGGCGACGACGTCGCTGGCCCCGGTCGCGTAGATCCGCCGCCCCAGCCCGGTGCGCGAGAGCAGGACGCTGGTCCCGACCGCGAACAGCAGCCAGACCAAGGCGACGATCGGCACCGGGCCGAGCCGCTTGGTGGCGATGTCGACGGCGATCTGCGGCGCCTGGTTGCCGCTGCTGTTGAGCTGGCCGATCGACATCAGGTACGCCTGCACCAGGCCGCCGACGGCGAGCGTCATCACGATCGGCGGGATCCGCAGCCAGGCCACGCCGAAGCCGTTGGCGAGGCCGATCACGGCGCCGGCGGCGACGACGAGAACGATCCCGAGCACGCCGGAGACGCCGTCGGTCGACCAGGTCGCCAGCTGGATGCCGCCGAACGCCATCAACCAGGGCACCGAGAGGTCGAGGCCGCCGGCCAGCACGACGAGCGTCTGGCCCAGCGCGGCGAAGCCGATGAAACTGGCGAACACGAGCAGCTGGCGGATGTTGCTCGCCGAGGCGAACCCCGAGGTGTGGATCGTGGCGATGACGAACAGCAGCGCGCAAAGGCCGTAGGCGGCGATCGTCGTACGCCGCTCGCGGAGGTAATCGGCCGCGCCTTTCATGCCTCCCTCCTCTCGACCAGGCGCTCGATCAACGTTCGCACCACCACCACGGCCAGCAGCAGCCCCGAGGAGGCGGCCACCGCCACCCAGGTTTCGAGGTTGACCGCGGAGATGATGTCCTGGATGAAGATCAGCGCCCCGGCGGCCATCATCGTCAGCCCGATCCCGCCGGAGCCGCCCGCCAGGCTGGTCCCGCCGATCACCACCGCGGCGACCGAGGTGAGGATGTAGGCGTTGCCGGCGGTCGGGGTGCCGCTCGAGGTCACCCCGGCCAGCAGCACGCCCGCGGCGCCGGCGCAGAGCCCGGCCAGCGCGTAGACGAAGAGCTTCACCGCGACCACGTTGGTGCCGTTGAGGCGGGCCCGCTCCTCGTCGGCGCCGACCGCGTAGATCCGGGTCCCCAGCCGGGTCCCGCGCAGCCCCCGCCAGAGCACGAAGACGGCGGCCAGGATCAGCAGCGAGTTGGGGATGCCGGCCGTTTTGTTGAACACGAATTCGACCAGCGAGAGCGGCGGCGCGCCGCCGTCGGTCGGGAGGATCTTCAGCGCGATCCCGTTGAAGATCGTCCAGGTGCCGAGCGTGGCGACGAACGGCTCGAAGCCGCCCACCGCGACCAGCAGGCCGTTGAGCAGCCCGGCCAGCACCGCGAGGCCGAGCACCGCGACGATCAGCCACTGGTGGGCGCCGGTCGCTTCGCCGACCCATACCGCGGTCGCGGTGTTGGCGATCACCATGATCCCGCCGACCGAGAGGTCGATCCCGCGGACCATGACGACCAGCGTCTGGGCGGCGGATACGAGGACCAGGGGCAGCGCCGTCTGCGCCAGGTAGCCGAGCTGGGTGACGTCGAGCAGCTTCGGCTGCAGGATGAAGTCGACGGTCGCGAGGACGGCGAGGATCGTCGCCGTCGTCACCCCCGTCCAGGAGATGCGCAGGCCGGCGAGCAGGCGACGCGGCGAGGGCGCCGCCGCGGCGCGCGGGTCGGCGGTTGCCGAGGTCATGCCGCGGCCTCCTTCCCGGTGCCGACCGCGACCCTGAGGATCGACTCCTCGCTCAGCCCCTCGCGGGTGAGCATGCCCCGCACCTGGCCCTCGACGAAGACGAGCACCCGGTGGCACATGTGGACCAGCTCGGAGAGGTCGGAGGAGTAGAAGAGGATGGTCGTCCCCGCCGCCGCGAGCTCCTCCATCAGGGCGAAGATCTCGGCCTTGGTGCCGACGTCGACGCCGCGCGTGCAGTCGTAGAGCAGCAGCACCGACGGCTTGCCGACGAGCGCCTTGGCGAGCACGACCTTCTGCTGATTGCCGCCGCTGAGGGTGCCGGCGAGGGCGCCGAGGCGCTCCGCCGGGATGCCGACCCGCCGCGCGCCCTCGCTCGCGGTCTGCTGCTCGCGACGGCTGTCGAGCAGGCCGCGGCGGACCAGGTGGGCGAGGGCCCCGAGGGTGACGTTGGCCTGGACGGTGTGGGTCAGCAGCAGGCCCTCGCGCTGGCGGTCCTCGGGGACCAGGGCGACGTGGTCGCCGAGGGCGGCCTCGGGGCTGCGCGGGCGGTACGGGGCACCGCGCAGGGTCGCGTCCCCGGCGCTCCACGGCACCGCCCCGGCCAGCGCCATCAGCAGCTCGCGCTGACCCTGACCCTGCAGGCCGCCGATCCCGAGGATCTCGCCGGCGTGCGCCTCGAGGTCGACCGGGCCGACGCGGTGGCCGACCCGCAACCCCTCGACCGTGAGCACGGTGTCCGCGCCCGGCGCCGCCAGGGTCGGGTAGAGGCGCTCCATGCGGCGCCCCAGCATCACGGTGATCAGCTCGTCGTCGCCGAACCCGCTCGTCGCGCCCTCGAGCACGTCGCGCCCGGACCGCAGGACGGTGATCCGGTCGGCGACTTCGCGCACCTCGCCGAGCCGGTGGGTGATGAAGAGGACGACGGCGCCGCGCTCGGCGGCCTCCCGGGCCCGGCTCAGGACCCAGGCGCTGTCCTCGGCGGAGAGCGCCGAGGTCGCCTCGTCGAAGACCAGTACGCGCGGCTCCCCGCGCAGCGCCTTGGCGACCTCGAGCAGCTGCCGGTCGCCGAGCGCGAGGCCGGAGACCGGGGTCGCGGGGTCGATCCGCTCCAGGCCCAGGGCGGCCAGCTGGCGCGTGGCAACCGCCTGCATGCGCCGCCGGCGCACCCGGCCGACCAGCGTCGGCTCCTCGCCGAACAGCAGGTTCTCGGCCACGCTCAGCTCGGGGATCGTGCTCAGCTCCTGGAAGGCGGTGCGGACCCCGGCCGCGGCCGAGGCGCGCGGGTGGCCGAGTTGCAGCGGCTCGCCGTCGAGCCGCACCGTGCCCCCGTCGGCGCCGGTGACGCCGGAGAGGATCTTGATCAGCGTCGACTTGCCGGCGCCGTTCTCGCCCAGCAGGGCGTGGACGTGGCCGGCCTCGGCGTGCAGGTTCACCCCCTGCAGGGCCCGGACGGAGCCGAACCGCTTGTGCAGGCCCTCGATCGCGAGGCCCCGCGGTCCCGCCCCGCCGCCGACCGGGGACGGGCCCCGGCCGGCGTCGGTGGCGGCGATGGAGGTGCCGAGGATCATTCGCCCAATACGTCCGCGGGAGTCATTTCCCAGGGTTCGTAGGTGATCGGCGTGATCAGCGAGGGCGACTCCTTCGGGTAATAGTTCACGCCCGGAGTGAGTGGTTCGGTTTCCTGGACGTTTTCGAACTTGATGTTGCCTTTTTTCGAGAGGAAGTTGGTCTCGAAGTACGGTTCTTCCTTTTCGTATTCTTTGGAGCCTTCGAGCAGATCGACGATGTGTTCGAGCGCGATGCCGCTGACGAAGGCGGGCGCCCCGAAGAAGAAGCAGGGCAGGTTGTCTTCTTCGCAGACCTGCTCGTTGCCGTTGACGTCGAGGCAGGTCATCGGCACCAGTTCGCGCCCGGCCTGTTTGAGCGCCTTGACGTCACTGGTGCAGTAACCGCCGCTCAGGATCCCGTTGATTTCCTGGTTCTGGGCGAGGTTCTCGGAGACGCCCTTGAGCTCGGGGCCCGGGGCGTACTGGCTTTCGAAGGTCCCGACGATGTGGATTTCGGGGTACTTTTCGGCCAACGTCTTCTTCCACACTTCTTCGAACGTGGTCGCGATCGCGATTCCGGGCAAGCCGGTGTCCATGAGGATGTTGCCCTTGCCGTGCAGCACGGTGCCGAGCCAGTTGGCCATGTCCAGGGCCTGCGCTTCGTAATCCTCCGGCAGCTTGTAGGCGCACGGCTCGGTGACCACCTGGTCGAAGCTGAAGACGAGGATTTCTTCCGCGCAGGCCTGTTTCAGCACCGGGTTGAGCGCGGTCGGCGAAGCGGCGTCGACCATGATCGCGTCGGGTTCTTCGCGGATGATCGTCTGCAGCGACTGGATCTGCGCGGCCGGCGTCAGTTCGACGTTGCGGATCTGCAGGCTTACCTTTTCGTTGTACGGTTCCTGGCCGGCGATGTATTTGGCGACGTTCTCCATCTGGGGGCGCCACTCGTTCCCCATGTAGTTGTTGGAGAGGAACACCGAGTACTTTTCGCCGCTGCCGGAGCTCGCGGTCGTGCTCGCGCCGGATTCTGAGTTCGCGCCTGAGTTGGAACTGGAACTGGAGCTGGAACTGGAACTCGAGGAACCACAGCCGGCCACGACCGCACCGGCGAACACCAGTGCCGCGATCACCAACAGCGATCTACGCAACATCTTCTCTCGTCTCCTCATTGGGCGACATCTCTTTCACTCCCCATTCCTGTAGTACTGCTTGTTTTCGATGGCCGTCTCAGGCCTGCTGCGAGAAATCGAAGTCATTCCATCCGTCCCCCTCCACCGGGACCACCTCCACCCACAGCGCGGTCACGCAATGTGGGCACACGTACTGACGGGCGGTCAGGTCGGCGTGGACGTCGACCAGCGGCCCCAGCTCGGCGGCGCCCAGCTCGATCGTCCCGACCAGCGCGTGCCAGTCGTGGCCGGGGGTGCCGAGGTCTGCTTCGCAATGGGCGCAGTGCGCGGTGACCGCGCCGCCGTCGGCGCGCAGGAGGAGCGACTCGCCCCACCGGCCCTCGGGCAGCTTCGCCTGCGCCTCTCCCGCGGGGCGCCCGGCGGGCGCGGTCATCCGCCGCCGGCGGTTGGCGCGGATGTCCTCCCGCGCCGCCTCGGTCGCGCCGCGGTCCAGCTCGCCGTCGGCGGCGACCACGACGCCGTAGATCTCCCGTGCCACGGCCCGGCTCACCGCGCCGTCGCGGAGGTCGGCGACGACCCGCTCGGGCTCGCGGAGCAGGGGGTCGCCGTAGCCGCCGCCGTTCTGCAGGCGGACGTTGACGATCTCGCCCTTGGAGATGACCAGCCCCGCAGAGACGCTCGGCAGGACCGCGTACTCGCCGCCGGCGTCCTCGAGCGAGGTGATCGCGGCGCCGTCGCCCAGCCGCGCCAGGGCATCGCCGCCGCGGACCATCTCGAAGCGGGCGCACGACCCCGGCAGGCCGCCGAAGATCCCGGTCCGGTTGGGCAGCGCGATCCCGTGCGTGGCCGCGACGCCGACCACCTCCTCGGTGTCGATCGGGGTCATCGCGAACTCGATCCCGTTGCCGCCGCGGTTGCGGCCCGCCCCGCCGGAGTCCGGCACCTCGCGGCGCCACAGGTAGAGCAGCGGCTGCCCGACCTCCTGCTGCTCGACGTCCTGGGTGCCGCCGCCGAGGATCACCATCGCGCCGCCGGAGTCGACCCCGTCGCGGTCGGCGAAGGCGGGCCCGCCCCACAGCAGCGAGTCCAGGTACATCGCGGCGAACGGCTCCCCGTACTGGTTGAGCCCGCCGAACTGGGCGAGCTGCCAGGACCCGTCGCCGGGGCCGAAGGCGAGGCCGGCGTAGCGGTCGCTGAAGCTGACCATCTTCGCGATGCAGCCGGCGGCGGCGTTCATCGCCACCCAGTTGGCGCCCGCGGCGCCGCCGGACACCGGCATCGGCTCGACCGCGGTGACGCAGAGGCCGTCCTCGGCGACCACCTCGACCGGACGCATCAGGCCGTGGTTCCAGGGCAGCTCGGAGCCGAACAGGCAGAGCATCAGGGTGGCGACGGCGCCTACCGTCCCGGCCCGGGTCGCCATCCCGTAGGCGGGCGACTGGCCGTCGCTGCCGTTGTAGTCGAAGACGAGGCGGTCCCCCGCCTTGGTCATCTTGCAGTTGATCTTGACCAGCTCGACCCCCTCGCCCCCTTCGGTCGCGGGGCGGTCGAGGTAGCTGGTGTGTTCGAACTCGCCGTCCGGCAGCTCGGCGAGCAGCTCCCGCAGCCCCCTCTCGGAGGCGTCGATCGAGCCGCCCATCACCGCGGCGACCGTGTCGGAGCCGTATCTGTCGCAGAGCTCGGTGAGCCGCTCGCCGGCGACCTTGAGCCCGGCCAGGAAGGCGGTGAAGTCGTTGGAGACCGTGAAGGGCATCCGCGAGTTGGCGATCACCACGTCCCACAGCTCCTGGTTGACCTCGCCCTTGCGGACGATCCGGCCGGGCGGGATCCGCAGCCCCTCGGCGTAGACCTCGGTCGCGGTCGGGCACCAGCTGCCGGCGTCGGTGCCGCCCAGGTCGACCTGATGGGCCATGCAGCCGATCCAGGAGATCAGCTTGCCTTCGTGGAAGAACGGCGCGCAGAACTGGACGTCGTTCTGGTGCTCGGCGGCGACGTAGGGGTCGTTGATGATGAAGACGTCGCCTTCGGCGATGTCGTCGAACCGGGAGAGGAACTCCTGGATCGCCATGTAGCCGGTGTAGATCGGGACCAACAGGTAGACCCCGATCACCGCCATCTCGCCGGTGGCGGTGTAGATGCCGAAGTTGTAGTCGGTGGCGTGGACCACCGGCGAGCCGGAGACGTGGATCATCGTCGCCGAGCCCTCCTCGTTGATCGACCACAGCTTGTGGCGGATCACCTCGAAGGTGATCGGATCGACCTGCTGCTGCGTGGTGACAGTCATTTCCCTCTCCTTCAGCCCCGGCTGATGACGAAGTTCCCGTAGTCATCGACCACGGCTTGCTGGCCCGCCCCGACGACGATCGTCGTGTCGGGCATCTCGACGACCGCCAGGCCCTCGACCTCGAGGCCGGGCGCGATGTCGGCGGCGGAGTAGATCCGCGCCTCACCCCAGGCGCCGCCGTGGAAGACCTCGCGGGTGCCGCGTCCGCCTGCCCCGCCGCCGCCGGCGGCGATCGGCCGCAGCTCCGGCCGGATCGTCGGGCTCGAGGCGACGAGGCGGAAGGTGGTCATCTCGACCCCGGCGGCCTCGAAGGCCGAACCCTCACCGAAGCGCGCCTGGTAGGCGTCGATGAAGCGCTTGACCAGCGCCCGCACGCCGTCGGCGTCGAAGTCGCCCGCCGGGACCGGCACCGAGAGGACGTGGATCTGGAAGCGGAAGCGCATCTCGACGAAGCGCTCGATCCGCGCCTCGGAGACGTCGACCCCGGAGCCGCCGAGCGCCGTCAGCGCCCGGTCGCGGAGCCGATCGAAGCGCTCCTGCAGCTCCTCATGGGAGATCGCCTCGGCGTAGTCCTCGGTGCCCGGCGGGCTCAGAATCGGGTCGGAGAGCTCCTCGGCGACCGTGTGGTCGGATGCGGCGACGCCGAAGGCCGAGTGGACCGAGGCGGTCAGCGGCACGACGATCTGCTTGACCCCAAGCTCGGCCCCGTAGGAGGCGGCGTGGGTCGGGCCGGCGCCGCCGTAGGCGTAGAGGACGAAGTCGGAGGGGTCGTAGCCCTGCTGGATCGTCGCCGTGCGGACCAGGTCCGCCATCCGCGAGTCGACGATCGTGCGGATGCCCTCGGCCGCCTCCTCGACGCCGAGCCCGAGCGGGTCGGCGACGTTCGCGCGGATCGCCTCGCGGGCGCGCCCGACGTCGAGCGCGAGGCGACCGTCGAGGAAGTTCTCGGCGTTCAGGTAGCCCAGCACCAGGTCGGCGTCGGCGACCGTCGGTCGCTCGCCGCCGCGCGCGTAGCAGGCGGGGCCGGGGACCGCCCCGGCGCTCTCCGGGCCGACCCGTAGAAGGCCGCCGGAGACGGTCGCGATCGAACCCGAGCCGGCGCCCACGGTGCGCACCGAGACCGAGGGCAGGGCGATCTCGTCGCGCCCGACCCAGGTCGTGTTGGCGATGTGGGCCCGGCCGTCGAGGATCAGGCCGACCTCGAAGCTGGTGCCGCCCATGTCGGTGGCGACGATGTTCCGGTGGCCGGCGATCTCGCCGAAGTACTGGCAGGCGACGACCCCGCCGACCGGCCCGGACATCACCGTCGAGGCCGCCTCGCGGTCGATGTTCGAGGCGAGCGCGAGGCCGCCGTTGGACTGCATCAGCAGCGGCTCGACGGCGAGGCCGCGGTCGCGCAGCTCCCCCTCGAGGCTGCGTACGGCGCGCGCCACGGTCGGCCGCAGGCTTGCGTTCAGGGCCGTCCCGACCGAGCGCCTGTACTCGCCGAGCCGCGGCAGCAGCTCGCTGGACAGCGTGTAGAGGGCGCCCGGACAGCGCTCCTCGATCAGCTCGGCGATGCGCCGCTCGTGGGCGTCGTTCTTGAACGACCACAGCAGCGAGACGGCGAACACCTCGGCGCCCGCGTCGCGCAGGGCGTCGATCGTCGCGATCGCGTCCTCCTCGTCGAGCGGCATCACCACCCGGCCGCGGTAGTCGATCCGCTCGCCGACCTCGCCGATCAGCCGCTTCGGCACCACCAGCTCCTGCTTGACCAGGGAGCGGAAGCTCTTCACCGCCTCCTCGTCGAGCCCGAGCGACTTGAAGCCGCGCATGATCGGCAGCGTGTCGCCGAATCCACGCGACTGGATCAGGCCGACCTTGGCCCGCTTGCCCTCCAGCATCGCGTTGGTGGCGACGGTGGTGCCGTGGGCGAACAGCGAGACGCGGCCGAGCAGATCCTCGACCGGTTCGCCTTCGCGCTCGGCGGCCAGCTCCAGGGTCGCCAGCACGCCGGCGGCCGGGTTTTCGGGCACCGAGGGTGCCTTGTAGCGGCCGATCTCGCCATCACCGCTGATCGTGACCGTGTCGGTGAAGGTCCCCCCGATGTCACTGGCGACCAACAGTTGCTGCATGTGAGCGTCCCTTCTTCCTGGCTCAGCTCGCGGAGAGCCGTTCGATGGTGGTGGCGATGTGGGCGCGGGCAAGTCGCTCGGCCTCCTCGGCGTCGCCTGCGGCGATCGCCCCGGCGACCCGGCCGTGCTCGGAGACGGCGAGCGTCGCCCGCCCCTCCTCGACCGGGCCGACCGGCATGAAGACCTGCGACGTCATCCGCACGAGCGGGATCTGGCCGGCGACGAACTCGTTGTCGGCGAGCTCGATCACGGCGATGTGGAACTCGACGTTGCGGAGGATGTAGGTCGCGGGATGCCACGGCTCGAGCGCCGCCTTCTGCTCCTCGACCAGTTGCGGCAGCCGGCACCGGGCCGCCTCGTCCGCGGATTCCGCGGCGAGCCGGGCGGCGAGGCCGTCGATGACTTCGCGCAGCTGGTAGGCGTCGAGCAGCTTCTTCACGTCGGCCGAGACCACCCGGGCGCCGCGACCGGGCTGGCTGCGCAGCAGCCCCTCCCGTTCGAGCACCCGCAGCGCCTCGCGCAGCGGCGTGCGGCTGACCTGCAGTTCGTCGGCCAGCTGCTCCTGGCGAAGCTGCATCCCCAGCTGGTAGGTGCCCGCGTAGATCCTCTCGCGCAGCTCCTGCGCAACCTCGTCGACCAGGCGCACCCTGCTGCGCCATTGCACCGCGTCGTTCATCCGCCCGCCTCCCGGTTCGGCCCTCGCGTTCGCATCTCGTCTCTTCCCGTGTCCCTTTTCCCATGCATCCAGGATTTTGTATCCAGGATGCGGGCGCACTCTCTCAGGCCGGGCGGCGCCTTGTCAAGGGCCTTTTTCGAAGAGCTCGAAGAAGGGCGAAAGTCAGGGGGGCGGCACGCGGGGCGACCGGGCGCTCGGCGACCGGGCGGCAGGAAACGCGACCTCGCGGCCGAAGGTCCCGAACATGGACAGGTCCGGCAGCCGCGCCCCAGGCGGCGAACGGTGGCTGCGGCGCGCCGAACGGGTCAGCGACGCCTTCGGGCTGGTCCTGGTGCTGGTGGTGTTGACCTTCGTCCTCACCTCGCTGATCAACAACGACGGCTGGGGCAGCGTGCTGCTGATGGCGGCGACCGGGTCGACCTCGATCGTCGCCCTGACCAGCTCGCACTCACCGCCCCACTTCGTCCACGCGGCGATCTACCTGAGCGCGCTCAGCCTGGTGCTGGCCGTCGTCGAGGCGATCACCGGGGTCCGGCTATGGCTCAACCTGGGCGCGCTGGTGCAGGTGCCGCTGCTGGCCGTCGCGATGGCCGCGGTGCTGGCCCGCGTCGTCACCTCCACCGCGGTCAGCGCCCGCACGATCCTCGGCGCGATCAGCGTCTACACCGCGCTCGGCCTGCTCTTCGCCTTCGTCTACCAGGCGGTCGACCGCATCCAGGCCGGCGAATTCTTCGCCGGCGTCCCGCAGCCCCACCACGGCGACTTCCTCTTCTTCAGCTACACGACGCTGACCACGACCGGCTACGGCAACCTGGTCCCCGCCGGACAGCCCGGCGAGATGATCTCGACCTTCGAGATGCTGATCGGGCAGATCTTCCTGGTCACCCTGGTCGCGGGGCTGGTCAGCCTCTGGCGCCCGGGCGCCAGGCTGAAAGAGCGGCGGGACCGTCGCGACGCCAAGGAGCCGACTTCGGGCTAGACGTCCTGCCGCCGACCTGGTCGGTGACGCCGACCTAGTGACCTGAGTCGTTAATCCTTTGGCAGTAGGCGGCGAGCCCGTCGAGGATCTCGTCGGCGTCCTTGTGCCAGACGTAGGGCCTGGGTTCGTCGTTCCAGTTCTCGATCCAGGTGCGGATCGAGGCGACGAGGTCGCGCACCGAGCGATGTGAGCCCCGCTTGATCCATTTCGTGGTCAGCTCCGCGAACCAGCGCTCGACCAGGTTCAGCCAGGAGCTGTAGGTGGGGGTGAAGTGGAAGGTGAATCGTGGGTGGCCCTTCAGCCACCGCCGGATCTGCGGCGTCTTGTGGGTGGAGGAGTTGTCGAGCACGACGTGGACCTGGAGCCCCTCGGGGACCGAGCGCTCGATCTGGTTCAGGAACCTGCGGAACTCCTCGGCCCGATGCCTCGGGGTCATCTCGGCGATCACCTTGCCGGAGGCGACCTCGAGGGCGGCGTAGAGGTTGGTGGTGCCGTTGCGGACGTAGTCGTGGGTCTGCCTTTCGGGCACGCCGGGCATCAGCGGCAGGATCGGCGCCGAGCGCTCCAGCGCCTGGATCTGTGACTTCTCGTCGACGCAGAGGACCACGGCGGCCTCCGGGGGGTTCAGGTAGAGCCCGACGATGTCGCGGACCTTGTCGACGAACTGGGGGTCGGGCGAGAGCTTGAAGTGCTCGCTCTGATGTGGCTTCAGGCCGAAGGCCCGCCAGATGCGGCTGACCGCCGTCTGGTTGAGGCCGGTCGCGGCGGCCATCGAGCGGGTCGACCAGTGGGTTGCGTCGACCGGCTTCTCCTCCAGCGTCTTCACGATCACCCGCTCGACGTCGGCGTCGCTGATCTTCCGTGGCTGACCGGGCCTCGGCTCGTCGTGCAGGCCGTCGATCCCCCGGCGGGCGAAGCGGCCACGCCACCTCCCCACGGTCTGCGTGGTGCAGCCGAGATCCTCGGCGATCTCCTTGCTCCGCCGCCCTTCGGCCGCCGCCAGGACGATCCGGCACCTCAGCGCCAGGGCCTGGGCGCTCCTCGGCCGCCGCGCCCAGCGCGCCAGGACCTCGCGTTCCTCCTCGCTCAGCGTCACGTCCACACGTCGGGCCATCAGGCCTCCAATCGTCGCTTGCGATGGCGACGACTTCGACGGCGGCAGGCCGATGCCTGCCGATTAACGACTCAGGTCACTAGTCGGTGAGCTCGACGCTTTCGATCGTCTTCGCCTCGACCGGCTTGTCGCGGGCGTCGGTCTCCGAGGACTCGATCGCGTCGACCGCGTCCATCCCCTCGACCACCGTGCCGAAGACGGTGTGCTTGCCGTCGAGCCAGGGGGCCGCGCCGGTGGTGACGATGAAGAACTGCGAGCCGTTGGTGTTGGGGCCGGCGTTGGCCATCGCCAGCGCGCCGCGGACCACCTTGTGTTCGTTGAACTCGTCCTCGAACGTGTAGCCGGGGCCGCCGGTGCCGGTCCCCTCCGGGCAGCCGCCCTGGATCATGAAGTCGGGGATGACCCGGTGGAAGATCAGCCCGTCGTAGAACCCTTCGCCCGCGAGCTTGCGGAAGTTCTCGACGGTCTTCGGCGCGTCGTCGTCGAAGAACTCGACGGTGATCGGCCCGGCATTGGTCTGCAGCGTCGCTTTCGACATGGCCCGCACCCTAAAGGATGGCGCGCGGCTGCTATCCACCGTGGACCCGGACCGTCACCGGGGCCGAGGAGCCGGCCGCGTAGGGCCAGCCGGCTTCCGGCAGGGCGGTGGCGCGGAGCCGGATTCGGGCGGCGCCGCTGACGTAGCGGAACCGGTAGCGAGCGTGGAAGCGACCGCCACGGCCACTGCGGATGACGAGCGCCGGGCGCCAGCGGCCGCTGTCGCGCTCCAGGTACTGGATCGCCACCAGCTTGCCGCGCCGCGGGATCCGCGCCCCGCGGTGGGCGACCCGACCGCGCAGCCGCACCGTCTGGCCGGTGCGCAGGGCCGGCGGCCGGGCGGAAAGGCTGACCGCCGCGTGGACCCGCAGCGCCAGCGTCCGGCTGCGCGACGGGGCGAGGCCTTCGCCGCCGGGGAAGGCGACGAGGAGCCGCCGCGACGGACCCGGCGCAAGCCGGAGCGCGAACCGCCCGTGGCGGTCGGTCGTGACTCGGTGGACCGCGTTGACCCGTATGGCACCCCGGGTAGCCCGCGCGGTGATCTTCACCATCCGCCGAGCGACCCCCTCGCCATCGGCGGTCGTCAACCTGCCGCGCAGGGTCGCGGCCGCCCCGAAGGCGACGGTCGACCGCGGCCCCCGGCGGCCCCGCCCGCCGCCGAGCTGGACGAGGAGCCGCGTGCCGCGCCCGCCGCGGGGCGCCGGCGCGCCTCCCTGGCGCGCGGGCCCAGGGTGCCGCTTGCCCTCGGACCCGGCGTGACCGGGGCCCGAGCGATCTGCGGCACCGGCCGCGGTGTCCTCGTCGCCGCCGCCCGAGTCGGCCCCGTCCTTCCCGGCCTCGCCCGCCCCGACGCCCGCGCCCGGGGGCGCAGCCTCGGCGATCCGGGTCGTGGCGCTCGCCGAGTTCCCGGCCGCGTCGACGGCTGCGGCACGGAAGACATAGGCGCCCTCCTGGAGGGCCGGCAGGGACGCCACCAGCGTCGCCTTCCCCGGGCCGTCGCGGCGCAGCGCCGTCGGCAGCGGCACCCAGGCGTCCGAGCCGCCGCGGCGCATCGCGATCGCGCCCGACGCCGGACCCGAGAACGGGTCGAAGACCGTCGCCGTGACCTGCCCCCCGCCCGCGGCCAGATCGATCGACGGCGCCGAGTTGTCCACCCTGATCGGCACCTCGGCGGCACAGCCGACGTTGCCCGCGAAGTCGACCGCGCAGCCGCGGAGCAGGTCGGTGCCGTCGGGCAGCCGCGCGGTGTCCACCGCGACGGTCGAGGCGGCGGCGCGGGCGCAGGGGCGCAGAGCGGTGGCGCGCCGGGCGCCTTCGATCACCGCCGTCGCGCACGGCTGCGCGAGGAGCGCGACCGACGCGCCGCCGACCGTGGCCTGCAGGCGGTCGACCCCCGCCCCCGCATCCTCTCCGTCGAGCTCGAGCGCGACGGCGCCGCGGTGCCAGCCCGGAGCGGCGAGCGGGCCGGTCACCCGCGCCTGCGGCGCCCCGGCGTCGGCGACCGTGATCACCACTTCCCGCAGGAGCGCGTGGGAAGACGGCGGCGGCAGGCAGTTGACCAGTTCCCACGCGATGCAGCGCAGGCGGAACACGAGCGAGTCCGCCGGGACGGCGAAGCGGGCCCCGATGGCGGTCGGGTACATCATCCCGTAGGTGGCGGCTACCGGCCGAAACTTCGCCCCTTCCCCGTACCCGAGTTCCTGCCGGAAGCTCGGCATCACCGCGCCCGACCAGACGCCGCGCACCGCCACGAACGCCGTCCCCGGCGCCGCCGGCCAGCGGGCGATGAGCCCGTCCCCGATCCTGGTCATCGAGGCAGCGTCGAGCAGGAGGCCGGCCAAGGCCTGCGGCAGCCCCGGCGCGGTGCAGCGATCGGTGATCGTCCCGGCGCCGAGGCTTTCGACCGCCGACGCTTCGTCGAGCTCGGCGTCGACCCCCCAGCCGCACTGGGCGACCTCATAGGTCCCCGCCCGCGCCGCGTCGGCGAGGACGAGCGCCGCCAGCAACACCAGCGCGACCGCCATCGCGGCGACCCGCCCGATCCCGCCTCGCGTCCCCGCCGTCCGACCCCTTCGCCTCGCCTCCATGCGGCCTCCTCGCCTCGCGTCTCGCTTGCGGAGGCCCAAGGGCTCGACGCGGCCGATCTCTCCCCCCGGCCCCGCGCGCCGCCGGCCACGGCCCGGCCGGAAGCCGCCCTTTGCGAGAATGAAGCGCAATGGCACTCCCCACGAAGGATCAGGTGAACGAGGCGCTGCGCGGTGTGATCGACCCCGAGCTGCGCCGCTCGATCGTCGAGCTCGGCATGGTGCGCTCGATCGAGATCCAGCCCAGCGGTCGAGTCGAGGTGGTGGTCTCGCTGACCACCGCCGGCTGCCCGATCCGCTCCCACTTCGAACAGGCCGTCGCCCAGCGGGTCGGCGAGCTGGAGGGGGTGACCGAGGTCGGGATCGGCTTCGACGTCCTCTCCGACGAGGAGAAAGGCAACCTCCAGCAGACGCTGGGACGCGGCAAACTGCCGCAGGGCGCGCTCGCCAAGGTCAAAAACGTGATCTGCGTGTCCTCCGGCAAGGGCGGCGTCGGCAAGTCGACGATGACCGCCAACCTGGCCGCGGCGCTGACCGCCGAAGGCCACCCGGCCGGCGCCCTCGACTGCGACGTCTACGGCTACTCGATCCCCCGCATGCTCGGCGTCAACGCCAAGCCGGAGGTGAACGGGGAGCGCAAGATCCTGCCGCTGGAGTCGGCGGGCGGGGTCAAGGTCATGTCGATCGGCTTCTTCGTCGAGGAGAACTCGGCGGTCGTCTGGCGCGGCCCGATGCTGCACAAAGCGATCCAGCAGTTCCTCGAGGACGTCGCCTGGGAGGACCTGGAGTACCTGCTGCTCGACCTACCGCCGGGGACCGGCGACGTCTCGATGACGCTCGCCCAACTGCTGCCGCAGGCGAAGTTCATCGTCGTCACCACGCCGCAGCCGGCCGCCCAGGCGGTGGCGCACCGCGGCGCCGAGATGGCGAAGAAGTTCGACCTCGAGATCCTCGGCGTGGTCGAGAACATGTCGGGCTTCACGACGCCCGACGGGGAGCGCTTCACGATCTTCGGCGAGGGCGGCGGACAGCTGCTCTCCGACGAGCTCGACGTGCCGCTGCTCGGCAAGGTGCCGCTCTCGGAGCCGCTCCGCGAGCACTCCGACGACGGCACGCCGCTGGTCACCTCCGACCCCGACTCCCCCGCCGCGCAGGCGATCCGCCAGGTGGCGCGCGGGATCGTCGCGGCGACGCCGCAGGAGTTGCCGGTGCTGCAGGCGACCCCCGGAAGCGCCGAAATGCCGGCCGTCGGCGGCACGCCGCTGCCCGTCGTCCAGTAGGCGCCAAGCGGAAATCCCGCTCCCAGCAAAATTTTAAGTAGGCACGCGACCGCTACCGCAACTATGCTGTCGGCCGCGCGTTAGCGCTTACAAATGAATGCCTAATCCCGACCCTGGAGGGGTCGGGAGCGGGGGAACCAAGTTTTTGGGGCGAAACCCACCTCGGTGGGAGCGCAGGCTCCTTCAGCGCCAGCCCGACAGCTAACCCCGCCGGCCCACGGAGGAGGTCAGTGAATGCAGTTCGTCCCCGGGGTGGCCAGATACGCCGCCCGTCGCAGCTCCAAAGCAGCGCTCTTCATCTCAACCCTGTTCGCCGCGCTCGCCGCAACCGTCCTGGTCGCCGCCCCGGCGGCGTCGGCGGCTCTCCCCGGCGGCGTCAGCTCGCGGTCCGGCATCGAAGCCGAAGCTCCTGAATCGGTCTCCCCGCCGGAAGTTGAATCGACCCTCGCGCCGGAAGAAGACGGCACGGGCGGCGCAGCCGAAGCCGGATACGAAACCGGCCTCACCGAAATGGCTCAGCTCGTGCGCGGCCGCGCCGTCGCCCCGGCGAACGCGCCCGCCGCCGTCAAGCGGGTCATCGCCGCCGCCAACCACATCCGCACCCGGCCCTACATCTGGGGCGGTGGCCACGGTCGCTGGCAGTCGCGCGGCTACGACTGCTCCGGCTCGGTCTCCTTCGCGTTGCACGGCGGTCGGCTGCTGACCTCGCCGGAGACCTCCGGGTCGCTGGAGAGCTATGGCGAAGCGGGTCCCGGCAACTGGATCACGATCTACGCCAACGCCCAGCACGTCTACATGGTCGTCGCCGGGCTGCGCTTCGACACCGCGGGCGACAGTCGCGGGACCGGGCCCCGTTGGCACCCCACCACGGCGGCGGCCGCGAGCGGTCGCTTCGTGGTTCGCCACCCGGTCGGCTACTAGCGCCGATCCCGTCGCCGGCCCGACGCTTGTCCTCGATACGAGGACAAGCGTCGGGGGCGCGGCGCGGGCGGCTCAGGCACGAAAAAGGGCCGCCCCGGGGGCGGCCCTTTTCACAGGTTCGATGAGAAGCTTGTTACGCGTTTTTGTAGTAGTTCGCGTTGATCTCGGCGTATTTCGCCCACTCGGCGGGGAGCTGGTCCTCGGCGAAGCAGGCGTCCACCGGGCAGGCCTCCACGCAGGCATCGCAGTCGATGCACTCGTCGGGGTCGATGAAAAGCTGTTCGACGGAGTCGTAGTCGGGCTCGTCGGGCGTCGGGTGGATGCAGTCGACGGGACAAACCTCGACGCACGAGTTGTCCTTTTGGCCGATGCAGGGCTCGGCGATCACGTAGCTCATACGGGAAGTCTCCTAGGTGGTTATCGTCGTTGGCCGACAGGCGCCATAAGGCCCCTGCGACGAGCGAGCCGCCATTTTAGAGATATATGTCGGCGGCGGTCCGCGCGAGCGCGCCGTCTAGGCTTCGGTGAGGCGATGGCAGAGAGGCGACAGGGCAGGCTGCGGTGCTGCTGCTGACCGGGGCCACGGGCAGCATCGGCTCCCGGCTGCTGCCGCTGCTGCTGGAGCGCGGCGAGGACGTCCGCTGCCTGGTCCGCGACCCGCGCCGGCTCGGCGCACGCCGGGTCGACGTGCAGCTGGCGCTCGGCGACCTCGGCGACCTGGACGACCCGCACACCGTGCGCCAGAGCCTGCGCGGCGTCGACACCGTCATCCACCTGGCGGCGACGATCCGCGACCAGCCGCCGCGTCGGCTGGAGGAGCTGAACGGCCTGGCGACGGTGCGACTGCTGCACGGGGCCGAGCAGGCCGGCGTGCGGCGCTTCCTCTTCTTCGGCGCGCTCGACGCCGGGGCGGCGCAGCGGACGCGGTTCTTCCGCGCCAAGTGGGTGGCCGAACGGGCGGTCGCGTCCTCCCCGCTGGAGACCTCGGTCTTCGCGCCGTCGATCGTCTACGACCGCAGCGACCCCTGGATCACCCTGCTGCGGCGCTTCTCCTTCCTGCCGGTCCTGCCGGTGTCCGGCGAGGGGCGCGCCGCCTTCCAGCCGATCTGGGCGCAGGACGTCGCCGAGTGCGTGGTGGCGGCGCTGGCGGGCGAGTCGCTGCAGAGGCGCTACGAGCTGGCCGGGCCGGAGGCGCTCACCTACGATCAGATGTCGGATCTGGTCAGCAGGATCGCCGGGAGGCCGCGGGACCTGGTCCACCTGCCGTTGCCGGCCGTGAAGGCAAGCCTGATCGGGCTGCGCGCGGTCTTCGGCGAGGCGGTCTTCGCGACCTGGGAGGAGGCCGAGTTGATGGAGGTGCCGATGCTGAGCAATCGAGGAACGGCCGACGCGCAGGCCCTCGGAGTCGAACCGCGAAGGATGCGGGATGTACTCGCTGCCGCGTAGATCCCCGTTCTGGCCGGCGCTCGCCGTCGCGCTCCTCGTCCTCCTGTTCGCCGCCGCCCCGGCGCGGGCGGCGCTCTCGCTGGTGCCGCCGAAGCCTGACGTGCTGCTCGGCGTCTCCGATCAGGGGTCGACGGAATCCTACGAACGGTTCACCGAACTCACCGGCAAGCACTCGGCGCTGCTCGAGACCTACTCCTCCTGGGGCAACAGCTTCAATCGGGCCTACGAACGGTGGCGGGAAACCGAAACGCGGCCGATCGTCCACATCTCCACCCAGAACGCGCAGACGCTGGAAGAGGTGATCACCCCCGAGCAGATCGCGCTCGGCGACGGCGACGAATACCTGATGCAGATGAACCGCTTCTTCGCCACCCACAACCTGCCCGCCTACATCCGGCCGCTCGGCGAGCCGAACCGCTGCCTCAACGCCTGGTCGGGAGTCGAATGCGACGGGACGCTGAAAGGCGGCGAATACAGCACCCTCTGGTACAAGGAGGCCTTCCGGCGGATCGTCGCGATCGTCCGCGGCGGGCAGTCGCTGGAAGGGATCAACTCGATCCTGACCGAACAGCTCGGCCTGCCGCCGCTGCAGCGCAAGAAGGGGCCGCCGCCGAACGAACTGCCGGAAGCGCCGGTGAGCATCATCTGGAGCCCGCTGCCCGGCGGGTCGCCCCGGGTCAAAGGCAACTTCCCCGGCAACTACTGGCCGGGGGCGGAATGGGTCGACTGGGTCGGCACCGACTTCTACTCGAAGTATCCGGTCTGGAAAGACCTCAACCGCTTCTACGAAGCCAAGCAGTGGAAAAGCAAGCCGATCGCGATCACCGAGTGGGCGGTCCAGGAAGAAGACGAACCGCGCTTCGCCAAGCAGCTCGTCTACTGGACCGTCACCCACAAGCGGGTGCAGATGCTCGACTACTACCAGGGCTTCGGCTCCGGCAACGTCTACGAACTCGGCCTCTACCCGCGGACCGCGAACACCATCCGCCAGAAGATCCGCCGCGCCAACTTCCTCCCCTACGCCGAATCCAACGCCGGCCTGCTGCCGCCCCTGCCGCCGAAGGAAAAGAAGGAACGGCGGTAGAGCCGGCGCCGCCCGCGGCGCGCCGGCCTCGCTGTCGTGCGCCCGCGCGTCCCGCCCGCGCCGCCGCGCGGTCAACCGGCCCGCGCGTCCCGCCCGCGCCGGTTGACCGCGCGGCGCTGACGGAGGGGTGGCTGTCCTTTGTAGCCCACAGGGCTACAAAGGACAGCCACCCCTCTTCCCGCGATCCTCAGAAGCCGCGAGACCGTCTCGCGAGTCCCCGTCAGAAGCCGCGAGACCGTCTCGCGAGCCATGCGCCAGTGACTGGCGAGCGCCGCGGCAAGCCGGGCAAGAACGCAGAAGGCCCGGGTAGCAGAGCTACCCGGGCCTTCGAGGACGCCGTCCGGCGCCGCCCCGGCGCCGCCAGGCGCGGCGCAGGGCGAGCGAGCCGGTCGCGCGGCTTCCTTACATCATGCCGCCCATGTCCGGCATACCGCCGCCGGGCATGCCGCCGCCACCGTTCTCCTCCGGCGGCTCGGCGATGATCGCCTCCGTCACGAGGATGTTCTTGGCGATCGACGCGGCGTTCTCGAGCGCCGAGCGGGTCACCTTGGTCGGGTCGATGACGCCGGCCTTGATCAGGTCCCCGTACTCGCCCGTGGCCGCGTTCAGGCCTTCGCCGTCCTTCAGTTCACGGACCTTGTTGACGACGACCGAGCCCTCCTCGCCGGAGTTCTCGGCGATCTGGCGGACCGGCTCCTCGAGCGAGCGGTGAATGATCCGCGCACCCGTCTTCTCGTCCGGATCGTCGAGCTTCTCGGGATCGAGCGCGCCCTGCGCGTTCAGCAGCGCGACGCCACCACCCGGCACGACGCCCTCCTCGAGCGCGGCGCGGGTCGCCTGCAGCGCGTCCTCGACGCGGTGCTTTTTCTCCTTCATCTCGGTCTCGGTGGCGGCGCCGACCTTGACCACGGCGACACCCCCGGCGAGCTTCGCGAGGCGCTCCTGGAGTTTCTCGCGATCGAAGTCGGAGTCGGTGTTCTCGATCTCCTGTTTGATCTGTTTGATCCGGCCTTTGATCTCGTCGGCCTCACCGGCGCCGTCGATGATCGTCGTGTTGTCTTTGGCGACGACGACGCGACGGGCGCGGCCGAGCTGGGCCAGCTGGGTGTTCTCCAGTTTGAGGCCCATCTCCTCGGTGATCACCTCGCCACCGGTCAGGATCGAGATGTCCTCGAGCATCCGCTTGCGGCGGTCGCCGAAGCCCGGGGCTTTGACGGCCACACCGGTGAAGGTGCCGCGGAGCTTGTTGACCACCAGGGTCGCGAGGCACTCGCCCTCGACGTCCTCGGCGACGATCAGGAGCGGTTTGCCCCCCTGCATCACCTGCTCGAGCACCGGCAGGATGTCCCGCACGGAGCCGATTTTCTGGTTGGCGATGAGGATGTAGGGGTCCTCCAGCACCGCCTCCATGCGGTCCTGGTCGGTGACCATGTAAGGCGAGATATAGCCTTTGTCGAACTGCATCCCCTCGGTGAACTCGAGCTCCATCCCGAAGGTCTGGCCCTCCTCGACGTTCACCACGCCGTCTTTGCCGACTTTCTCGATCGCGTCGGCGATGACGTTCCCGATGTCGTCGTCACCGGCCGAGATCGCGGCGACGCGGGCGATCTGGTCTTTGCCGGCAACCTCCTGGCTCTGCTTGTCGCGGAGGTTGTTGACGACCTCCTCGACGGCCTTCTCGATGCCGCGGCGGAGCGCCAGCGGGTTGGCGCCGGCGGCCACGTTCTTGAGGCCCTGGCGGACGATCGTCTGGGCCAGCAGGGTGGCGGTGGTGGTGCCGTCACCGGCGACGTCGTTGGTCGCCGTGGCGACCTCGCGGACGAGCTGGGCGCCCTGGTTCTCGAAGACGTCCTCGACCTCGACCTCGCGGGCGATCGTCACACCGTCGTTGGTGATCGTCGGCGCGCCGAATTTTTTGTCGAGCACGACGTAGCGGCCTTTCGGGCCGAGGGTGACCTTGACGGCGTTGGCGACCGCGTCGACCCCCGCCTGCAGGGCGCCCCTCGCGTCCTCTGCGTACTTCAGCTCCTTGTGAGCCATCTCTGTTCAGTCCTCCTTGTTCTCTAAGTCCTGGCGGGTCAGCCGACCTTGGCGAGCACGTCCGACTCGCGCAGCACGAGCAGATCCTCGCCCTCCACGGTCACCTCGGTGCCCCCGTATTTGGAGTAGAGGACTTCGTCCCCCTCCGCCACGTCGAGCGGCCGGCGGTTGCCGTCCTCGTTGATCGCGCCATCGCCGACGGCGACGACCTTGCCCTTCTGCGGCTTCTCTTTCGCCGTGTCGGGAAGGACGATGCCGCTGGCGGTCGTCTCCTCCTCCTCGACCGGCTTCACGATCAGCCGATCCCCGAGGGGCTTCAGATTCATCGATAAACCTCCGTCATTCGGTAGGTGGTTTGCGTGTGAAGACAGGGGAAACGCCGTTCTGAAGCCCTTTCCCGCTTCTTCCCGGCTTGGCACTCTCTTTGTCAGAGTGCCAATGCGATGAACGATAGCAGCGCCGCGGCGGCGCGCGGGTGAAAATTTGGCGCTCGGGACGGGCGAGCGCCGGCAGTTGCGCCGGCGTTCGCACTTCTCCGCGCATACCGCGGAGAAGTGCGAACGCCCCGGGCTCAGTCGAGCGCCAGCAGCGGGCAGCCGAGGTGAAGGGCGAGGCCTTCGCCGCCGCGCCGCATCACCCAGTCGTGGTTCCACTCGAAGGCGGTGCGCAATACGGGCGCCATCCGGTTCATCCACGGCTTGGTCGTCTCCACGTCCCACTCGTAGAGGACGGCGGTGACGCCGTCCTGCTCGTAGAGGCGCCAGCGGCCGATGCCTTCGAGGTCGCCGGTGGCCTGGCCCTCCATCAGGCAGGGACGCTCGATCTTCGTCGCGGTCATCTCGAACTCCACCCGATAGGGCAGGATGCTGCGCCAGACCATGCGCGAGATCGTCCCCACCCCGTCGGCGGCGCCGGGGCGCAGTTCCTCGGCCACCTCCACCCCGCGCCACCACCGGGGCCAGGTGGCCTGATCGTAGAGCGCCTCCCAGACCGCCTCGCGCGGCGCCTGCAGGAGCCAGGTGGTGAGGAACGCGTACCGCGGTCGACCCGCCGTGCCGCGCCGTCCCACTCCCTCGCGCCCGGCCATCAGCCCCTCAGTTGTGGTGGGGCGTCTCCCCGTTCCCGAGATGCGCGCGGGGCGGCTCGACGATCTGCGAGAAGCGGACCACGGTGACGAGGTCGTCGTCTTCGATCGGCCGGCTATAGATCTGTTCGAGGAAGCGGCGCGTCTCATCGAGGCGGCGGAACTCGGGGTTGTCGTGCTCGATGTCGCGGCGGGAGAGCTCGCCGAGCGGCTTCACCTCGACATCGTCGATCACCGCCGCGAAGAGTTTCTCGCGCGGGGAGTGACGGAAGCCGATCGTGATCCAGACGAGCTGGCCGCGCTCGTACTTGGAGCTTTTGTCGCCCAGCCGGATCGTGGCCGTCTTGCGGCCGCGTTTCAGCTGGTCGCCGAAGACCGCGGAGTAGAAGTTGAGAACGTAGATGCCGCCTCTCATTCGCGCAGGGGAGGGTATAGGAGGACGCTAGAAACCCTCGGCGCCGATCAGCGGCACGAAACGGCAGGGCGCGATCTCGCTCGACTCGAGCTCGGCGCCGCGGCGGTGCAGGGCGGTCAGCACCTCGTCGCGTTCGGAGACCACCGGGATCACCATCCGACCGCCTTCGGCGAGCTGCTCGAGCAGCGCGGGCGGCGGCGCCGGGGCGGCGGCGTGGACGGCGATCGCGTCGAACGGGGCGCGGTCGGGGACGCCGCGACTGCCGTCGCCGACCATCAGCTCGACGTTGTCGGCGCCGCAGGCGCGCAGGTGCTCGGCGGCCGCGCGGGCGAGGTCGGCGTGGCGCTCGACGCTGACCACGTGGGCGGTGAGCCGACCGAGCAGGCAGGTCGAGTAGCCGGAGCCGGTGCCGATCTCGAGCACCCGCTCCTCACCGCTCAGCTTGAGCGCCTGAAGGATCGCGGCGACGATCCAGGGCTGGGAGATCGTCTGCTCGGAGCCGATCGGCAGCGCCGCGTCGCTATAGGCGAAATCGCGCCGGCGCTCCGGCACGAAATCCTCGCGCGGCACCTCCCCCATCGCGGCGATCACCCGCTCGTCCTCGATCCCCCGCTCGCGCAACTGGTGCTCGACCATGTGGGCGCGGCGCTCGGCGAAGTCGTCCATCGGGGGAGGCTACCCGCCTCGCCCCGATCCCTCGCCGCGTTCGCAGTTCTCCGCGCTATGCGCGGATATCTGCGAACGCCGAAGGCGTGCCCGGGGCGCGTTCGCACTTTGCCGCGCTATGCGCGGAGAACTGCGAACGCCAGGCGGGGCGCACGGGTGGCGCGCGACGGCGGGTAGGGTCGATCCGATGACGACCCGCACGATCGTCGGTGTCTGCGGCCTACTCGCCCTGCTCGGCGTCACCGTCTACCTGCTCTTCCAGATCCCCTGGGAGTTCGCGCTCGGCGGCGTGCTCGCCCTCGCCGGCCTCCTCTTCGCCGTCGGCCACGACGCCCCGAACGCGCTGTAGTCCCTGGGGGCCGATCCGCCCCACCCTCCGCGTTCGCAGTTCTCCGCGCTATGCGCGGAGAACTGCGAACGCCGACCGCGGCGGCCCGAAGCATCGGACCATCCCGCCCCCCACAAGCTCCGCATCACGCGGAATCACATCCCCCGTGGACGCTCGACCGGGAGCGAGGTGGCCCCCGAACGAACCTCCACGCTGTTCGTGAGAGAGGGGGCCACCTCGCCTCCCCCTCGCACCGCCTCAGTAGATGTAATTCCGCAGTTTCTGCGGTTGGAGCACGGTTACCCGTCCCCGGCCCGACCGCACGACGCCGGCCCGCTCGAGCTCCGCCAGGAAGCGGCTGACCGACTCGCGCGAGGTGCCGGCCAGCTGGGCGAGGTCGGTCTGGTTCATCCGGATCGTCACCTCGGTCGGCTCGGTGCCGTCGCCGTCCTGCCCCTCGCGGGCGAGCTGGGCGAGGATCCCGGCCACCCGGCTCGGCACGGTCTGGAAGGACTGGCGCGAGAGCCGCATGTTGGCGGCGCGCAGCCGCCGCACCAGGCCCGCGACCAGCTTCAAGGCGATCTCCGGGTTGCGGGCGAGGAGACCGCGCACGTCGTTGGCGGGCAGCGCCAGCAGGGTCCCATCGGTGATCGCCTCGGCCGAGGCGGAGCGGCGGTCGCCATCGAGCATCGCCAGCTCGCCGAAGATCTCCCCCGGCCCGAGCGTCGCCAACGTGATCGCCCGCCCGTCGGAGTGTTCGCGGGTGACCCGGAAGCTGCCGTCGCTGACGATGTAGCAGGCGTCGGAGTTGTCGCCCTCGTGGAAGACGCGAGTGCCGGCCGGGAAGGATCTGGGCACGGCGACCTGGGAGAAGCGCTCCAGCTCTCCCTCCTCGAGATCCGCGAAGAGCGGGACGCTCCTCAGCAGCTCGACCGCGCTCTGCTCGGTGGTTTCAGACACCCGTAACGATTATGGCAATGGACGGCAGGGTGGTTGTTGCGGTCTGGACACTCGACCCCCCGGCGCGTTCGCACTTATCCGCGGTATGCGCGGAGAACTGCGAACTCATGCGGACGCCGTCAGTTTGCGGGGGCCGCGGCTGAAGCCGGCGCCGATCAGGGCCTCCTCGTGACCGGAGCCGATCACCGCCTCGCCGTCGAGCTTCTCGATCGCCAGTTTCGGCAGCCGCCCGGCGGCGACCGCGTCGGCCAGCGCCTGCATCGCGTTGCCGAGCTCGCCTTCGCTCATCGCCCGCAGCCGCAACAGGCCGCGACCGCCGCGCTCGACGAAGACCTCGGGCTCGCCGTCGCGCGTCAGCAGGTAGGCGCCCGGGGTGCGGCCGGGGCGCCGGCCGCCCTCGAGCTTCGGCCAGGGCAGGGACGCGCCGTAGGGGTTCGCCGGGTCGGTCGCCGCCAGGACCAGGTACTCGCCCTGGGATTCGGGCAGCGAGCGGAGTCGCTCGACCGCGCCGGGCAACGCGAACTGGGCGCCGCCCAGGCCCTCGACGAAGTAGCCGCGCCGCGCCGTCCCCAGCAGCTCCAGATTGCCCAGCTCCGCGTACAGGGTGGAGAAGCCGCCCGGGACACCCTCGGCCAGCACCGTCTCCCGGGTCACGATCCCGTAGCGCTCCATCATCAGCTCGGCCTGGGCGCGCAGCCGCGCCCCGGGTCCCGGCGCGCCGGCGAAGATCGGCGCGGTCAGCGACCAGCGCCCCTGCACCGTGGCGCCCGCGGTGGAGCGGCGGCGGGCGAAGCGGCGGCCCTGGCGCTCGGTCCGCGGCACGGCGCGCAGGCGCGGCGCGCGCAGCGGCGAGAAGGCGTCGTTGGTGACCTCGCCGGCCCAGGCGAGGTCCCAGAGCGCGTCGTGCAGCTCCTCCGCCGAGCGGTCGATGTCGGCGACCAGATCAAGCCAGAAGGACGGCCCGGCGGCGAGCCGCTCGCGGATCGCGTCGTGGACCTCCCCCTGCGGGATCTCCAGCTTGCCGTTGGCGGGCGGCGGCCCGGCGAGCCGCACGTCCTCGCGGAAGTAGAGGGCGACGCGGCCGTCGCTGCGCCCCAGGCTCCCCGCCCCGATCCAGATCAGCTCGCCGCTGGTGCAGAGCTGGTCGAGCCAGTTCTGCGAATAGGCGCCGAGCCGGCGCGGCAGCACGTCGCGCTCCCAGACCGATGGGGTCAGCGCCACCCCCTGCAGCGGCACCAGCGCCTCGCGCAGGCGGTCGGGGCCCGCGCCCGCCGGGCGGAAGGCGTCGACGTTCTGCCAGCTGGGCAGGAAGCGGGCCAGCTCGGTGCGGTCGGCCGCCTCGACCTCCTTGCGCAGCCGCGCCAGCGAGGCGCGCCGCACCCGCCGCAGCACGTCGGAATCGCACCACTCGCGCTCGGTCCCGCCCGGGAGGAGCTCGCCGCGGACCAGCGCCCCTTCGCTCTCCAGCTCGCGCAGCGCCGGCCCGGGGTCGACGCCGTAGCGCTGCTGCAGCCGGCCGGTCGGGAAGGGGCCGTGGGTGCGGGCGTAGCGGCGGACCAGGGCGCGCATCGCGTCGGGGTGGTCGGCGAGGAAGGTCTCCGGCAGGCCGGGCGGCGGCGGCACCCCGAGCGCGTCGCGGTAGAGACCGGCGTCCTCGCTCGCGATCCAGCGCTCCTCGCCCGCGATCCGCACCTTGGCGATCCGCCGCTCGGCCGCCAGTTTCTCCAGCATCGACTCGGCCGAGTAGCCGGTCGCGACGCGCTCGGCGGCCTCCTCGGTGGTCAGGTCGCCGAGGTTGCGCAGGACCTGCTGCAGCGCGTCGCGGTCGCCCGCCCGGCCCGCCTCGGTGCGGTGCTGGAGCTGGGCTTCGACCTCCTCCAGGGCCTCCGGGTCGATCAGCTCGCGCAGCTCCTCCTGGCCCAGCAGCTCGCGCAGCAGGTCGCGGTCGAGCGCCAGCGCCGCCGCCCGCCGCTCGGCGTTCGGCGTGTCCCCCTCGTACATGTAGGTGGCGACGTAGTCGAACAGCAGCGAGGAGGCGAAGGGCGAGGCGGTCGGCGTCTCCACCTCGACCAGCGACAGCGAGCGCGCGTGCAGCTTTTCCAGCAGGTCGACGAGGGCCGGCAGGTCGAGCACGTCGCGCAGGCACTCGCGGTAGGTCTCCAGCACGACCGGGAAGCGGGGGAAGTCGCGGGCGACTTCCAGCAGCGACTGCGATTTCAGCCGCTGCTGCCAGAGCGGCGTGCGTTTGCCGGGGTAGGCGCGCGGGATCAGCAGCGAGCGCGAGGCGTTCTCGCGGAAGCGGGCGCCGAAGAGCGCCGAGCCGGAGAGCTCGCCGACCACCAGGTCTTCCAGCTCGGCCGGGTCGATCAGCACGAGATCGGCGGGCGGCGGCTCGTCGGCGTCGGGGAGGTGGATGACGATGCCGTCGTCGGACCAGATCGCGTCGGCCTCGAGGTCGCGCTCGGTGCGGATCTTGGCGGCGAGCGCAAGGCCCCAGGCGGCGTGGACGCGGCCGCCGTAGGGGGAGAGCACGCAGAGGCGCCAGTCGCCGATCTCGTCGCGGAAGCGCTCCACCACGATCGTCTCGTCGGAGGGGACGACGCGGGTCGCGTCCTGCTGTTCGCGCAGGTAGGTGACGAGGTTGCCCGCGGCGCGCCGGTCGAGGTCGTAGTCGCGGGCCAGCTCGGCGGGCTCGCGGGCGACCGCCTCGCGAGCGAACGCGCCGATCGCGCGGCCCAGCTCGGCGGGGCGGCCGATCCCGTCGCCGCGCCAGAACGGCACCGCGCCGGGGGCGCCCGGGGCGGGCGTGACGATCACCCGGTCGCGGGTGATTTCCTCGATCCGCCAGGTGGAGGCGCCGAGCAGGAAGGTCTGCCCGGCGCGCGCCTCGTAGACCATCTCCTCGTCGAGCTCGCCGACCCGCCGGCCGTCGGGAAGATGGACGCCGTAGAGGCCGCGGTCGGGAATCGTGCCGGCGTTGGTGACGACCAGCTGGCGGGCGCCTTTGCGGCCGTGGATCGTCCCCTCCATCCGGTCCCAGACGATCCGCGGTCGCAGCTCGGCGAAGCGGTCGGAGGGGTAGCGGCCGTCGAGCATGTCGAGGACGTTCTCCAGCTGCTCGCGGGAGAGGTCGTGGAAGGGCTCGGTCGCGGTGACGACCGCCTCCACCTCGTCGACCGGCCACTCGCCGAGGGCCGCCATCGAGACGATGTGCTGGGCCAGCACGTCGAGCGGGTTCTGGGGGATCGTGGTCTCCTCGATCTCCCCTTCGCGCATGCGCCGGGCGACCACCGCGCACTCGAGCAGGTCGCCGCGGTATTTGGGGAAGATCCGCCCTTTCGAGGTCTCGCCGATGCCGTGCCCGGCGCGGCCGATCCGCTGCAGTCCCCGGGTCACCGACTTCGGCGACTCGACCTGGATGACCAGGTCGACCGCGCCCATGTCGATCCCGAGCTCCAGCGAGGAGGTCGCCACGAGGCAGGGCAGCTCGCCCGACTTGAGCATCTCCTCGACCAACGTCCGCTCCTCGTGGGACAGGGACCCGTGGTGAGCCCGCGCGATCTCGACGGGGGCGCCGAGCACCCCGCCGCCGCCGTCCCCCGCCGAGTGTCCCCCGTGCTCGGTGGCGGGGAGCTCGGATTCGCCTTCGCCGTTCGCCAGCTCGTTGAGACGCTTGGCCAATCGCTCCGCGGCGCGGCGGTTGTTGACGAAGATGATCGTCGAGGTGTGCGTTTGCACCAGGCGGAGGAGCTCGGGGTAGATCGCGGGCCAGATCGAGCGAACGTGGGCGCTCGGCTCGATTTCGCTCGGCTGCGCGGTACCGTCCTCGGTGGGATAGGCGGGCGCGCCCGGGTCCGCCATGTCCTCGACCGGCACGACGATCTCCAGGTCCAGGTCTTTCCTGGTCCCCGCGTCGACGATCCGGCACTCCCGCTTCGGGCCGACCAGGAACTGCGCGATCCGCTCCAGAGGGCGCTGGGTGGCCGACAGGCCGATGCGCTGAATGCCGGAGGGACGGGACCCGTCCCCGGATGGCTCCCCCGTCGAGGTGCGAACCAGATGGTCCAGCCGCTCCAGCGTCAGGGCGAGGTGCGACCCGCGCTTGGTCTGGGCGACCGCGTGGATCTCGTCGACGATCACCGCTTCGACGCCGGTGAGGATCTCGCGGACCGCCGAGGACATCATCAGGTAGAGGGACTCCGGCGTGGTGATCAGGATGTCGGGCGGCGTCTTGGCCATCGCCCGACGGTCTTTCTGCGGCGTGTCGCCGGTCCGCAGGCCGACCGAGATGTCGGCGCCGATGCCGCGCAGCGGGGCGCGCAGGTTGCGCTCGATGTCGTAGGAGAGCGCTTTCAGCGGCGAGATGTAGACGATGCGGACGCCGGTGCCGAGCTCCGGCGTGCGGGCAAGGCGGTCGATCCCCCAGAGGAAGCTGGCCAGGGTCTTGCCGGAGCCGGTGGGGGCACAGATCAGCGCGTTCTCGCCGCCGGAGATCGCCGCCCAGCCGCCCGCCTGGGCGGGCGTCGGCCCCGCGAAGGAGGCCTCGAACCAGCGCCTTACCGGCGCCGAGAACGGCGCCAGCGGGTCAGATTCGGTGGGTCGTTTCGCTTTGGTCGCCAACCCATCGATCTTACGCGCCTCTATGGCCCGACCCCCGGCGTCGACGGGCCGTATGCCGGTTCATCGCTCCGGCTTCGGCCCGTCGACGGGGAGGGCGGGGTGCTCTACGGGGTGCCACCGGCGAACCTGACGAACTGGCGCCAGGACTTCTTCGGCACGAAGCCGTTCCCGAACAGGCCGGAGCCGTTGCAGAAATTGCAGCTTTCGGCCTGGTCTTCGACCGAGAACCAGTAGACGCGCCGCAGCCGGTACTTCGCCGCGTCCCTGCGCAGCAGGCCGAAGGCGCCCTTCAGTTCCCGGGCCTGCCCGGCGGGGCCGACCGCGAACACGTTGGACGGGCCCTGCGGCGGTTCGGAGCTCCAGCCCATCTCGGTGATCCACAGCGACTCCTGCGGGTCCCCGGCGCGGGTCATCACGCCGCGGAGTTCTTCGATCTCCTGCGGCAGCTGGCGGTAGCGGGCCACGTACGGGTGCAGGGCGACGCCCTGGAAGCGCGACCTGATCCCCGGGTTCTTCTTGTACATCGTTTCCAGGAAGTAGGAAGCGAACCAATTGGGGCTGCTGGGATGGAGCACCTTCTTGCCCCGCCGCAGGCGGGCGCCGGCCGGCTTCGCGAAGAGCCCGGCGAGCAGTACCTGGGCGCGGCGGTCGACCGATTTGATCGCCGCCGAGGAGATCTTCACCAGCTTTCCGTATTCGGCCGGGTTCGGCTTGGCGACGAAGTACTTGAAGTTCGGCTCGTTCCAGATCTGCCACGTCCGGATCGGCCGGTTCGGCAGCAACGGGTTTTCCCGCCAGTAGGTGCCGCCGTCCCCGTAGCGCCCGACCGCCGCCTCGAGGAATTCCTTCCAGGCCCGGCCCGCGTAGCCGGCCACCGGCAGGTGGGCGGGAGAGGTCAGGCCGCTGGTCCCCGGCAGGGTCGCGTTGTGCACGGCCCAGGTCGGCGCCCCGACCACGAACGGCAGGAGTTCGATGCCGCTCCGGGTGGCCCGTTCGACCGCCTGGTCGAGTTCGCCCCACTGGTAGGCGCCGCCGCGCTGCGGCTGGATCGCGCCCCAGAGCACCGCGATGCGCATGCTCTTGACGCCGCCCTTGCGGAGGGTGTTGAGCTGTTCGGTGCTGAGATTGGACTGCGGCACCACGCCGAAGAACTTGGCGGGCAACGCGGCGGCGCTCGCGGCGAAGACGCCGAGTGCGACGACGACGACCAGCGCGGCCGTCAGGGCACGCGCCTTCCTGCTGGTTTCAAGCATCGATCTCTCCATCTGAGGTCTTGTGGTCTAGCCGACGTTGGAAGAGGAGACGCCGGCGTCGCCCTTGCGCTGGCGGTAGAGCACCACGCCGATCGAGATCGCCGCGAGGACGACGATCGCGATCAGGATCGGCACGACAGGGGAGGACCCGCCGCCCGCGCCGGCCGCGCTATGAGAGGTCGGGGTCCCGGTCGCCGTGCTGCCGACCGCCTTGGCGCCGCCGACTTTGCCACCGGATCCACCGCCGCCATTGGACGAATTCCCACCGCCGCCACCGGCCGTGGAAGGATTGCGTTTCCGCTTCTTCGAAGAACCTTCCCCTGACTTGTGACTCCCGCTCTTGCCTTCCCCTTCGGACGTAGTCGCGCCGCCGCTCGTTTCGGTGGTGGCGGAACCCTGGCCCTGTGGGTTGTTAGAGGACTTGTTATGGGTAGCCGACTTTTCCGAGCCGTGGTTCCCAGTTTCATTTTCGAAGCTCGGAATTTCGACTTCGTAGGTCGCCCCGGAGGAGCTTTCAGCGTGGGCGGCCACGGGGAATAGAGCCAATGCCAGCAGAGCAAGCACTGACGGAAGCAAGAAGAAGGATCGGGCCGAGCTACGGACCGGGCGGCGGGGGACACCTTGCATTCCGCGCAAGGTTAGAGGAATCCGCGGCGTTCCTCGCTCCGATCGCCCTGATCGCGGGGCTCGCCCTCTCTGGAGGGGGCTTCTCGGTGGCGTCCCGGCACGTCGCCGGGCTGATCGTGTGGCTGCTGGTCGTCGGCCTGCTGGTGCTCGGCGTGGCCGGGCGGGCGCTGCTGGCGAAGCCGTTCTACTGGGCTGCGGGGCTGCTCCTTGGTCTGGCGATTTGGTCTGCAATCTCATCCCTCTGGTCCGGTTCTGTCGAGTTGAGCGTCACCGAGGCGGATCGCGTTCTCATGTACCTCGGAGTTTTCGTTGCCGCGTTCCTCCTGACCCAAACCGGCCAAAGGCGTCAACGTTTCGGTGAAGGCATCGCGGTGGGCCTGGCGTTGCTGGCGATCCTTGCCCTCGCCACGCGGCTGCTGCCGCATGTTTTCAACATCCCCTTCGAAGAATCGAAGGGCTCCCGGCTCCAGTACCCGCTCGGATACTGGAACGCCGACGCGATCGTATTTTCGTTTGCCGCCGCCCTGCTCGTCTGGATGAGCCGCCGCTCCCTGAGCCGCTTTCTGCGCTGGTTCGCGGTCGGGGCGCTGCCCGCCGTCCTGCTCGCCCTCTACTTCACCCACTCGCGCGGCGGCGTCCTCACGCTGATCGTCGCCGCCGGGACGCTGATCGTCCTCTCCCGCGACCGCCTCTGGTACCTGGTGACGCTGCTGGCAGCCGCCGCCCTGACGATGCCGACCGTCGTCGCGGTCCACTCCTACGACAACCTCTCCAACAACTTCGACTTCCCGCCGATCGTCAGCCAGGGGCTGAAGGCGACGGCCATCCTGCTGGTCGGGACCGCGGTGCTGCTGCTCGTCTTCGAGGGGCTGCGGCGGCTCGAGCAGGGCGGCTCCCGCCCCGTCAAGCGGGCGCTGGCCCTGTCCCGCGACCGGCGCGTGCTGCGCGGCATCGCGCTGGCCGGGCTCGTCGCGGTGGTCGTCGCCGCGATCCTCTTCGGCGGCAGCGCCTGGCAAAAGTTCACGAGCTCCGACCTCGGCACCCCCAGCGGGATCGCCGAAGCCTCGAGCCACGGCCGCACCCAATTCTGGGAAGTCGCCCTCGAAGCGTTCGGCGAAAAGCCGATCCTCGGCCACGGCGCCGGCACCTACCAGTTTGCCTGGGACCAGCTGCGGCCGATCGCGATGACCAACACGCAGGCGCACTCGCTCTACCTGCAGGCGCTGGAGGAGCTGGGGGTCGTCGGCGGCGCCCTCGCCATCGGCATGGTCCTGACCATGCTCTGGGTCGGCTTCTCCGCCTGGCGGCACGCGGGCGGCCGCGAGCGGGAGCTCTGCGCGATCCTGCTCGGCGTCAGCCTCGCGTTCGCCGTCGGCACCGCCTACGACTGGTTCTGGCAGCTGGCGTCGGTCGCCACGGTCTTCTTCATGGCGACCGGGGCCCTGGTGGCCGCCCGCTGCGGCCAGATCTGGCGCGCCGGCGCCGCCGCCCGCGCCCGGGAAGGGATCGAAAGTGAGGAAAATCCGGCAACTCGGCGCTTCGGCCTCACGATCGCCGGTCTGGCCGTAGCCTGGTTGACCATGCTCGCGCTGACCGGCCCGCTCCTGGTCGACCACGAGATCAGCCAATCGAACGCCGCCGCCCGTGCGGAAAACTTCGAAAGCGCGGTCGAACACGCCGAAACCGCCCGCTCGATCGAGCCCTGGGCGTCGACGCCCTATCTCCAGCTCGGCCTGCTGGCCCAGGCGCAGGGCGAACTGCCGCTGGCGACCGAACGCTTCGCGCAGGCGATCGAACGCGAGGACCATAACTGGGTCCTGCACTACCTGAAGGCGAAGGCCGAGCACCAGGCAGGGAAGAATCAGGCCGCGCGGAACGATCTGATCGAAGCCCATCTCCTCAACCCGCTCGAAACTTGCCTGACCGAAGGGTTTGAAGGCTGCGGATGACCCGAACGCCCGACACCGAGCGGCTGGCCGCCGAACTCCGCGCCGCAGAAGAGGCGCGGCGCGCCGACGTCGCCGAGCGCCCCGTCTCCGCGATCCCGTACCGGGCCGCCGACCGGCTCGGGCTGAGCGGCCCCGAGGGCTCGCGCCGGCGCGGCGCGCTGCTGCGCCGGCTGCTGGCCATGGGCGACTGGGGAGCGCTGCTCGTCGCCCTCTGCGCGGTCACCGCGGCGACCTCCTCGACCGACGTCGCCGACCTCTTCTGGGGCATCCTCTTCAGCCCCAGCTGGATCCTCGTGGTCAAGCTCCACGGCCTCTACGACCACGACCACCGGCGGATCCGCCACTCGACCCTCGACGAGGTGCCCTCGCTGGTCTCGGCCTCGGTGCTCGGGACGCTGGTCATCGACGCCCTGCTGGCGATCAGCCCCGCCGGCCCGCTGTCGCCGAAGAGCGCGATCGCGCTCGGGGTCGGCGCCTTGATCGGCAGCTTCGTCGCCCGCGGCGTCCTGCGCTGGGTCTGGCACCGGGCGACGCCGATGGCGCTCGGCCTGGTGATCGGGCCGGCGACCACGGTGGACACGGTCGCCCGCCGCGTCGTCACCCACCCGGAGACGCGCCTGCGGCTGGTCGGGTACCTCTCCACCGGGGCGGCCGCGGACTCGGCCGAGCTGCCGCTCCTCGGCAGCCTCGCCGACATCTCCGAGGTCGCCCAGGCCACCGGGATCGAGCGGGTCGTGGTCACCGAACAGCAGATGAGCGAGCTCGCCGCCGAGCGGCTGATCGCCGAGTGCAAGGAGGCCGGGCTGGCCCTGACCTTCCTCCCCCAGCACTACGGCCTGCTCGGCCCGGGGATCGAGCTGAACCGCCTCGCCGAGCTGCCGGTGCTCGACTTCCGCTTCTCTGACCCGCCGCGCTCCACCCAGGCGATGAAGCGGGCGATGGACGTCTGCGTCTCCGGCCTGCTCCTCATCGTGCTCTCGCCGCTGCTGGCGCTGACCGCGCTGGCCACCCTGATCGACTCCGGCCGCCCGGTCTTCTTCCGCCAGCGGCGCGCCGGCAAGGACGGCGTCGCCTTCACGATGCTGAAGTTCCGCACCATGGTTCCCGACGCCGAAGACCGGCTGGGGGAGCTGATCGACCTCTCCAAGCTCGACGAGCCCGCCTTCAAGATCCCCGACGACCCGCGCGTCACCCGGGTCGGCAAGTACCTGCGGCGGACCAGCGTCGATGAGCTGCCGCAGCTGTTCAACGTGCTGCGCGGGGAGATGTCGTTGGTCGGGCCGCGGCCGGAGGAGGAGGCGGTCGTCGCCCTCTACGACGAACGCCAGCGCGGCCGCCTCGCGATCAAGCCGGGGCTGACCGGGCCGATGCAGGTCTACGGGCGCAGCGACCTCACCTTCGAGGAGCGCCTCGCGATGGAGCGCGACTACCTCGACAACCTCTCGCTGCTGACCGACCTGCAGATCCTGATGCGCACGCCGCGCGCGGTGGTGCGCGGCGAGGGCGCCTAGCGGCGCGGCGTGCCGGCCGCCGTCCCGCCGCCCGAGCCGGTGCCCGAGCTCGAGGTGGTCATCGTCAGCCACGGCGCCGAGGCGCTGCTGCGCCGCTGCCTGGCGAGCCTCCGCGCCCACCCGCCGCGCGGGGCGACGATGCGGGTGACCGTGGTCGACAGCGGCAGCCCCGACGCGACGCCGGACATGGTGGCGCGCGAGTTTCCCGAGTTCCGCCTGCTGCGGCGCGCCAACATCGGCTTCTCGGCCGCCAACAACCTGGTCTTGCGGGAGAGCCGCGCCGGCGCGGTGCTGCTGCTGAACCCCGACACCGAGGTCTACGAGGGGACGCTCGACGCCTGCCTCGCACGGCTGGCCGCCGACCCGGCGATCGGCATGGTCGGGGCGAAGCTGGTGCGCGAGGACGGCGAGCTCGACCACGCCTGCAAGCGCTCCTTCCCCACCCCGCTGGCGGCGCTCGCCCACTTCACCGGGGTCGGCCGAGGCGCCGGGGCCGGCGCCTCGCTGTCCCAGTACCGGGCGACCCACCTCGGCGACGACGAGCCGGGCGAGGTGGACGCGGTGAACGGCGCCTTCATGCTCTGCCGCGCCGCGGCGGTCGCCCAGGTAGGCCTGCTCGACGAGGGCTACTGGCTCTACATGGAGGACCTCGACTGGTGTCGGCGCTTCTGGGACGCGGGCTGGAAGGTCTTCTACGAACCGGCCGCGGTGGCGCTGCACGTGAAGGGCGGCTCCAGCCGGCGGCGCCGCGCGCCGCGCCAGGAGATCGCCTTCCACCGCGGCATGGGTCGCTTCTACCGTCGCTTCGAGGCGCCCGGCCAGAACCCGCTGCTGAACCTCGCCGTCTACCTCGGCATCGGCGCCAAGCTGGCGGTGAGCCTGGCGATCACCGCCCTGCGTGGCCGCGGCTGACCCCCGCCCCCTGCAGCCCCGCCCAGCTGTTCCTTATGACCGGTATCCCGGCATAAGGAACAGCTGGGCGGGGGGCTGGCGGAGGGCGGGGATCCGCACAGATCACGGCCGGGGACGGCCGACGCGCATCGCGTAGAAGCGGTAGGTGAGCTGATCGGCGCCGCCGTCGACGGCGATCGTGCGCGCTTCGGGGATCGGGTCGAAGGGACCGGGTTCGACGATGCCGGGGGCGGCGCGGAGGAGGAGGCCGTCGCCCGCCGTTTCCGGGATCAGGCGATAGCGCGTCTTCCCGTTCACGGTGAGGTGGCGGGCGCGGGCGTGGAAGAGGAAGGCCTGCACGCGTTCGAGCCCGGCGAGGCCGGCGCCGGCGATCCGGACGAAGACGACCTGCCCCGGCCCCGGCCGCGGCACCCTCACCGGCGCGCCCGCCGCGGCGCTCGCCACGCCCACCGGCCGCGCCGGGCCGCAGCGGTCGGACACCCGCCCCAGCACCTGCCAGCGTTCGTCGGCGAACAGCGGCGCGAAGTTGCAGAGGACGGCGCGCGCCTGTTCGGGCGGGTCCCAGCCGGGGAAGCGGTTGTCGAGGTCGGGGCCGGGGAATTCCGGCTGGACGACCTCGGTGTTCTGGCGCAGGATCCGTTCCGGCCCGGCCGGGTCTTCGACCGCCGCGGCGTTCAGCCGGTCGAGGACGGAGGTGTAGGCGCTGTAGTTCTGGAAGACCGGCAGCGGGCGCCAGTCGAGCCCGTAGGCCCAGGCGGCGCCGATTTCCCAGGGTTCGACCGCGACCGTGTGGCCGCGCAGGGCCGCCAGGCCGCGCGGCGCCAGGCCGTAGGTCAGCCGCATCGCGGCCCTCCCCCCCGCGGTCAGCCCGGCGCGCCGCCCGGGGCTGAACAGGGTGCGCGCCTGGTCGAAGGCGAACCGCAGGTTGGCGACCGGGTCGAAGTGCGTATCGAGGCCGGCCGGGCGCACCGGCAGGCTGATCGCGAAGACGACGGCCGCGGCGAGCAGGCCCCACCGGCGCCGCGGCCCGGAGACTGCGATGGCGACCCAGAGCACCGCCGCGTTGGCGAAGAGCACGGTGAGGTGCCCGGCGTCGATCCGCACGACGCCCTCCTTGTAGGTCGCGAAGGCGACGAGCGCCGCGATCGCAACCGCGGCCCGGCGGGCGGCCCGGTCGCGCCGCGCGGACGCGAGCCAGGCGGCGCCGACGAGGGCCAGCCCGGAGCCGATCGCCGCGATCACCGTCAGCGTCACCTTCCACGGCGCCACGTCGGTGCTGCGCAGCATCGCGCTGCTGTAGCCGGAGGAGATCTGCAGGGTGTGGCCGACGAAGGCGGACACGTCGCCGAAGCTCTGTCCCGTCGCCGCCCAGAGCGCCGCCAACGCGGCGGCGAGGAGGACCAGGTAGGCGGCGATCCGCCGCACCCCCGCCCGGGCGCCGATCAGCGCCACCAGAAAGATCACCGCGATCAGCGGCCCGGTCGAAAGTTTGACCAGCGCCGCCGGCGCCGCGAAGCAGGCGGCGGCGAGGACGAAGAGGTCGAGCGAGCGCGGCTCGCGCTCCGCCTCGAGCAGCCAGAAGCAGGCGAGGACGGCGACCAGCAGGCCGACCTCGAGGAGCGGCAGCGGCAGCCAGGCGACCGCGGCGAAGGCCACCAGGAGCGCCGCCGGCGTCGGCAGCGCCCGCCGCAGCGCCCAGACCAGGCCGATGCAGAAGAGGACGTAGAGGGCAGCCGCGTAGAGGAAGCTCAGCACCGCGAGGTCGCCGAAGAAGACGAGCGGGCTCTGCAGGAACCCGAGCGGGCCGTAGGTGAAGACGATTTCCGAGCCGAAGCGCAGGCCGTGGTGGGCCGCCATCGCGAGCCCGGCGTTCCAGCTCGGGTCGAGTCCTGGCCCCGGCGTCTCGAAGCCGATCGACCAGCCGAGCAGCGCGACGATCAGGCCGCCCCATACCGGGGCTCGCTTAGCCCCCACCATGGGGCGGCAGGCTACCGACGGCGGATGAGGGCTCAGCCTCCGGTGCGCAGGCCGTCGAGGGCGACCGCGACCAGGCGTTCGATCTGCTCGGGCTCGGTGCGGCGCAGCCCGGCGATGCCGCTGACCAGCTTGGTGACGTCGGAGATGTCGACGTCGCCGCGGACCTCGCCGGCGGCCTGGGCGCGCTGCAGCAGCGGCTCGCCCGCCCCATAGATCGCCTCCGAGCAGGAGCGGAAGACGGGGGCGTCGCGGTCGAGGTAGGCGAACATCTCCTCGGCCAGGGCGCGCTTGGTCGCCGCGAAGGAGGCGACGTCGCCGAGCCAGCCGGTCAGCGCCTCCCAGGGAGGCATGCCCTCGTAGCTCGCCGCCGCCGCGGAGATCTCTTCGACACCGCCGAGGTAGGCCGCCTCCAACAGGTCCTCGCGGCGGGGGAAGTGGCGGTAGAGCGTCCCGATCCCCACCCCGGCGCGCTTGCTGATCTCCTCCAGCGTGGCGTCGGAGCCCTCCGCGGCGAAGGCGTCGCGGGCGGCGGCGACCAGCTTGTCGTAGTTGCGGCGCGCGTCGGCGCGCTTCGGCCGGGCCGCGAACGCGGTCAGATCGGCGCTGCTGGTGTCGGTGCTCGCGGCCATCGGTCCCGTTGGGCGCGCCGAGAGGGCGTCTGCGGCGCTACCCGGAGGCTCACTCCAGTTTAGCGCCGGCCCTGCCGCGCCCCGCCCCCGACCGCGTTCGCACTTTGCCGCGCATAGCGCGGAGAACTGCGAACTCAACGGGAGGTACCCCCGGGCGTTCGCACTTTGCCGCGCTATGCGCGGAGAACTGCGAACGCGAGCCCGGCCCCGCTCTACCCCGTCGCCGATTCGCCGGGTCGGGGCGGCGGGCGGCGGGAGATCGCGGGCGAGCGGCCGGTGGTCGCGAGGATCCAGCGGGAACGGCGGGTGAAGACGCCCGCCCCCCGCACCCGGTCGGTCCTGCGGACCAGCACGAAGCCGGCCAGCGCGCCGAGCAGGGCGATCCCCGCGGCCACGAAGAAGGTCACTTCGAAGGCGGTGACGTGCGAGGTGATGATGACCGGCTTGATGACGTCCAGGAGGTGGCTGTGAGGCAGGTGGTCGAGCCCCTTCTGCTCGGCTTCGAGCACCAGGCCGCGCGCCACTTCGGTCTGGTGCGGGGTCGGGTGGATCCCCTCGGCGCCGAGCGTGCTGTCGAGCTTGTGGAAGTTGACGCCCAGCTCGATCGCCTCGAGGATCGCGATCCCGAGCGCGCCGCCGAGCTGCTCGGAGGTGTTGATCATCCCCGCCCCCTCGCCGGCGTCCTTGTCCGGGATCGCGGTCAGCCCGGTCGGGTCGTTGACGGTGAGGACGATGCCGAGGCCGATCCCCTGCAGCAGCAGCCCGGGGATCAGCGCGACCGCCGACCGGCTGGACACGGAGAGAGCGAGGACGACGCCCGAGGCGGCGAGCACGAGAAAGCCGCCGACCAGCGGCCAACGGCCGCCGAAGCGGTCGAACGCCCGTCCCGCCAGCGGCCCGGCGAGGATGATCGGGACGGTCGCCGGGATCAGCGCGATGCCCGCGGTGGTCGGCGTGACGCCGACGACGAGGAGCAGGAAGAACGGGGTGAGGAAGCCGATCCCCAGCTCCACCATCCCGGCCAGCACCTGGCTCAGGTTGGCGGCGAGGAAGTTCTCGTGGCGGAACAGCTTGAAGTTGATCATCGGGTTGTCGGAGCGCCGCTCGACCATCACGAAGACCGGCAACAGGACGAGGCCGACGGCGATCGGGACGAGCGTCCCCGGCCTCCCCCAGCCGGCCTGCGGCCCTTCGCCGAGCCCGAAGATCAGCAGGCCGACGGCGAGCGCGAAGGTGATGACGCCGGGCAGGTCGAGCTCCCGCGAGGCCTTCGGATCGGGCTCCAGCGCCGGAGTCGCCCGCAGGGTGAGGAGGATCGCGGCCGCGGCGAGCGGCACGTTGACGAGGAAGACGAGGCGCCAGTCGATCGCCGTGAGCACGCCGCCCAGGACCGGCCCGAGCGCCGCGAAGAAGGCCGAGGCGCCGGCCAGGATGCCGAGCGCCGCGCCCTTCTCCTCGTCCGGGTAGACGGCGCTGACGATCGCCAGCGCCGTCGGCATCATCAGCGCCGCCCCGACGCCCTGCACCGCCCGCGCGGCGACCGCCCAGGCGATGTCCTGGGAGGCGCCCATCGCCGTCGTCGCCAAGGCGAAGACCACGGCCCCGACCAGGAAGACCCGGCGCATCCCGAAGAGGTCGCCGAGCCGGCCGCCGAAGACCATCAGCGCGGCGAGCGGCAGGATGTTCGCGGTCATCAGCCACTGCGACTGGTTGATCTGCGCGTGCAGGCCGATGATCGCGTGCGGCGCGGCGAGCGGCACCGCCGTCTGGTCGACCAGGATCATCGAGCTCGACAGCGTCATCGCCGCCAACGTGATCCGCATGTTGCGCCGTGAGACCATCGCGGCGGCAGCCTACGTCAAGCCCTGGCGGTCACCACGGAAGCGAGTCGGCGATCTCGGCGAGGCGCGGGGCCTGCTTGTCTCGCTCGGAGAGCAGAGGGTCCGCGACCCGCCAGTCGACCCCGACGTCGGGGTCGTCCCAGGCGATCCCGGCCTCGGTCGCCGGGTCGTACAGTGAGGACACCTGGTAGCAGACGTCGGCGACCTCGCTCAGCACGACGAAGCCGTGCCCGAAGCCGACCGGGACGAAGAGCTGGCGGTGGCGATCGTCGTCGAGCAGGTGCGCCTCCCACCGCCCGTAGGTCGGCGATCCCCGGCGCAGGTCGACGGCGACGTCGAGGATCTCGCCGCGCGCGCAGCGCACCAGCTTCGCCTGGCCGGGCGCGGTCTGGAAGTGGATCCCGCGCAGCGTCCCCCGCGAGGAGCGCGAGTGGTTGTGCTGGACGAACTCGACGTCGACCCCGAGGTCGGCCCATTCGTCGTGGGCGAAGGTCTCGACCATGAAGCCGCGCGGGTCGCCGTGGACGGCAGGCTCGATCAGCGACAGCCCCGCGAGGTCGGTCGCCAGCCGCTCCGCCATCAGCCCAGCGCCTTGCCGTACTGGCGTTCGTAGTACTCGCGGTACTCGCCCGAGCGGATCGGCTCCCACCAGTCGACGTTTTCGCGGTACCAGGCGACCGTCTTCTCCAGCCCCTCGGCGAAGTGGACCTGCGCCTCCCAGCCGAGCTCGCGCTTCAGCTTCTCGGAGGAGAGCGAGTAGCGGCGGTCGTGCCCGGGGCGGTCGGTGATGTACTCGATCAGCGACTCGTCGGCGTCGACCAGGTCGATCACCCGCTTCACCACCTCGATGTTCTCGCACTCGTCGGGGCCGCCGACGTTGTAGGCCTCGCCCGCCTTGCCCTTGAGAAGGACGGTGTGGATGCCGCGGCAGAAGTCCTCGACGTAGAGCCAGTTGCGGACCTGCCTGCCATCGCCGTAGACCGGCAGCGAGTCACCGTGGATCGCGTTCAGCACCATCAGTGGGATCAGCTTCTCCGGGTACTGGCGCGGGCCGTAGTTGTTGGAGCCGCGGACGATCGAGGCGTCGAGGCCGTAGGTGTGGACGTGGGCGCCGACCAGCAGATCGCCCGCCGCCTTGGTCGCCGAGTAGGGCGAGGAGGGGTCGAGCGGCGAGGTCTCGGTGAACGAGCCGGACTCGATCGAGCCGTAGACCTCGTCGGTGGAGACCTGGACGTAGCGCCCGACGCCGAGCTCACGGGCCGCGTCGAGCAGCGTGCCGGTGCCGATCACGTGGGTGCGGGCGAAGGCGTCCTGGTCGTCGATCGAGCGGTCGACGTGGGACTCGGCGGCGAAGTTGACGACGGCGTCGACGCCCTGCATCGCTTCGCGGACGACGACCGGGTCCTCGATCGCGCCCTCGATCAGCTGCGTGCCGCCGGGCAGGTTCTCCGGGCGCCCGGCGTAGGTCAGCTTGTCGAGCACGACGATGTCGTGCTCCTGTCCGGCGATGCGGACGTAGGTGGAGCCGATGAATCCGGCGGCACCGGTGACCAGGAGCTTCATGGGTTCGTTCCTCCGTCGTCTCAGTTCGTCTCGGACTCGCGCTGGGCGAGGTACCCGGCCAGGCCATCGTGCCAGGAGGGCAGCCGGATCGCGTGCTCGCGCTGGCTCTGCAGGACCGAGAAGGCGGGGCGCGGCGCGGGCCGGCCGAGCATCTCGGTGGTGCCGGAGAGCACTTTGCATTCGACCTTCGCCTGCTCGAAGATCTCGCGCGCGAATTCGTACCACGAGCAGCGGCCGGCGGCGGCCATGTGGTGGATGCCGTACTCGATCCCGTCGATCAGCCGGGTGAGGCCGTAGGCGAGGTGCCAGGTGTAGGTCGGCGAGGTGACCTGGTCGCGGATCACCAGCACCTCGTTGGTCGACTCGGCGAGCCGCAGCATCGTGTCGACGAAGTTGCCGCCGCCGATCCCGAAGAGCCCCGACGAGCGGACGATGAAGTGGCGCTTGTTGGCGGCCGCGGTCGCTTCCTCACCGGCCAGCTTGGTGCGGCCGTAGGCGGAGAGCGGCGCCGGCTGGTCGCTCTCCACGTAGGGCTCGCCCTTGCGGCCGTCGAAGACGTAGTCGGTGGAGACGAAGACGACCGCGGCGCCGGCCTCGCGGGCCGCGGCGGCGACGTTCCCCGCGCCGGTGCAGTTGACCTCGAAGGCGGCCTCCTCGGCGGTCTCGGCGCCGTCGACGTCGGTCCAGGCGGCGCAGTTGACGACCATGTCGGGGCGCTCGAGCTCCAGCCTCCGGCTCACCGCGTCGGCGTCAGCGATGTCCAGCTCGCCGTGGCCGAACCCGACCACGTCGTGACCCGCGTTGCCGGCGGCGAGCAGCATGTCCCGCCCGAGCTGGCCGCCGGCGCCCGCGACCAGGACCTTCATCGCCTTGTTCCCGCTTTCCGCGTCATCTCCAAGAGCGGCAACAGGCTATTGCCCCGAAAGGTGCGGCGCGGCGCGCCCATGCGAGATCCGAGCCGTCTGGACGTATTCAGGGCGACGGCGGAAGCCGACCTCCTGCCCGCCGAGTTGGCCGATCGGCTCACGGCCGCCGCCAGACGGCGGAATCTCCTGACGCACCTCCACCTCGAAATCGACGACGTGGCGGTCTTCGACTCTCTCAACCATCTCGATGACCTGCGCCGGTTCGGCGAGGTCGTCGGTCGCCAGGTCAGCTGAGCTCCGCGGCGCGCGGATTCGCGCGCTGGAATAGCGTCCCGTCTGTGTTGGAGCGGGAGTCGCGCCGGGTGGACAAGCCGTGGGGCCATGAGGTGTGGTGGGCGCAGACCGATGCCTACGCCGGGAAACTCCTCCACGTCAAGGCGGGGCACCGGCTCTCGCTGCAGCTGCACCGCGAGAAGGACGAGTCTTCCTATGTGCTCTCGGGGCGCCTGCGGCTGACGCGCGGGGCCGACCGCGAGCACCTGAGTGAGGTGGAGATCGGCCCGGGCTTCGCCTGGCGGGTCGAACCCGGAACCGTGCACTCGATCGAGGCGATCGAGGACTCGGTGGTGCTTGAGGTGTCGACGCCGCACCTCGACGACGTGGTCCGCCTCGAGGACGCCTACGGGCGCTCCGACCTGCCGTCGCCGGAGTCGGCGTCCTGAGCGCGCCCGGCCGCGGGCCTCTCGACGTCGCCCGTCGGGCCGCCGGTGTGGAGCCTTTGTTGCTCCATGAGCAACTTTCCCTCCACGCCGAGATCTAGCCGCGGGCGCGGCGGCGCAGGGAGCGCCAGTCGAGGCCGGCGAGGCCCCAGATCAGGGCGACGAGGGCGATCGCCAGGCAGATGACGGTGATCCAGATGCCGGCCGTCACTTCGGCGCCCCAGTGGGAGGAGAAGGTGACCTTGCGCGGCTTGGTCGAGGCGGGGAGGCGGACGATCTGGTCGGAGTTTTCGTTGCGCGCCACCGCTTCGGCGCCTTCGATCGAGACGAAGTAGGGGCCGGTGACGACGTTGGTCAGCACCGTGCCTTCGGGCCCGGGCGGGACGGTGACCGTGTAGCTCTTCTTCACCCCTTCGTCGACCGGCACGTGGATTTCGCCGGGCAGGGTCGGTTCGCCGAGCGGCTCGGAGGCGTCTCCGAACTGCACGAAGGCGTACCAGGTTTCCGGCGGCGTGGCGACCGAGGCGACCGCCGCGTCGCGGCCGCCCTGCAGCCAGGAGCGCACTTCGGCGTTCTGGCGGACCGCGGCGAAGAAGCTGATCGCGGCGACCAGCGCCAGCAGCGCCGCGGGGATCCGCGACCGCGTCCCCGACCGCTGCATCGCGGCGATCGCCAGCGTCGTCACCCCGACCATCGCCAGATCGACGTAGGTCATCAGCCGGTACGGGAACTGGATGTAGGTGAGGAAGGTCGGCAGGTGCCAGATCGAGGAGGAGTGCATGATCAGGAACAGCAGGGCCCCGGTCAGCGCCGCCAACCCGATCGCCAGCCGGCGCCGGGCCGGGCTGAGGTAGGCGAAGAAGAAGAGGCCGAAGGCGATCGCCCAGAACGCCATCAGCAGCGGCAGCTGGGCGTTGATGTCGCCGTGGATGCCCGGGTTCAGGTGGGCGCCGTCGCGGAACAGGCTGAAGAGCTGGTGGGCGCTGGTGTATTCGAGCTGGCTGAGGGCGTCGGGGGAGTTTTCGGCCAGCTTGCCGTTCAGCAGCAGCTCCGGCACGAGGATCCAGGCGTTGATGCCGAAGCCGAGGATCGCCAGCCACAGCAGGCGCAGGCCGCGCTTCGCGTGGCGCCGCGCCGAGCGCCAGTCGGCGGCGACCATGATCGCCCCGACCAGGACCAGGAACGTGACCCCCCAGGCCGTGGTGAGGACGTGGGAGCCGCTGAGGAAGACGATGCCGACGACGAAGGCGGCCGCCGGCCCCACCTTCAGCCGCTCGGCGCGGAAGATGCTGATGCCGGCGGCGGCGACCAGCGCGATCATCGAGCAGCCGATCATCTCCGGGATGCCGCCGCGGCCGAAGTTGTTGCTGATCGTGTAGGGGGCGGTGACCGCGAGCAGGCCGGGGATCTGGATCAGCCAGCCGCGGATCCCCGCCTGCACCGCCAGCCAGGTCCAGGCCAGGTAGGAGGCGCAGAGGGCGAGGAAGGAGGCGATCACCACCGACGCGTTGGCGCCGATCAGCCAGGCGCCGTAGCCGAGCACCGCGTAGAGCGTGCCGCCGTAGAACGCGTAGTAGGGGTAGAAGGCGCCGAGGTCGGACTGCAGGTAGTAGCTCGGCAGCCCCAGCTCGGCGATGTTGGCGCCCTGGGCGTGGACCAGCCAGAGGTGGTTGCCCCAGTCCGAGGCGAAGGTCCTGTCGCTCAGCAGCGGATAGGCGAGGACGACGATGACGACCGCCGGGATCGCCCAGTGCCAGTGGGCTCGCCACCTCGCCGGGAGCGCCGCGGTCATCGCCGACCCGCCCGTGTCAGACGATTTCGATCACGGAGTTGTCGCCGACCAGGAGGCGCAGGGTCTTCGGCAGGCCCTCGCTGCGGGTCAGCTTGACGTTGCGGCCGAGCAGGCTGGCCTCCATGCGGCTGCCGAGGTCCTCGACGGTCGAGTTGGCGAGGACGATCGAGTGCTCGACCTCGCAACGGCGCACCGCGACCTCGTCGCCGATCGAGGTGTAGGGGCCGATGAAGGCGTCTTCGACCGTCGCCCCGGCGCCGATCACGGCCGGGCCGCGGATGATCGAGCGGGTGATCTTCGCGCCCGGCGCGATCACCACCCGCCCTTCGACCCGCGAGTGGTCGTCGACCTCGCCGTCCACCGCTTCCTCGATCTCCTCGAGCACCAGCCGGTTGGCCTCGAGCATGTCGGCGAGCCGGCCGGTGTCCTTCCACCAGCCGCGCACCACCTCCGACTGGACGCGGCGGCCGTCGTCGATCAGCGTCTGGATCGCCTCGGTGATCTCGAGCTCGCCGCGCCAGGAGGGCTCCAGGCGCCGGGCGGCGTCGAAGATCAGCGGGCTGAAGAGGTAGACGCCGACCAGCGCCAGGTCCGACGGCGGGTCTTTCGGCTTCTCGATCAGGCGGACGATGCCGCCGTCGTCGTCGAGCTCGGCGACCCCGTAGGACTGTGGGTCGTCGACCGGGGTGAGCAGGATCAGCGCGTCGGGCTCGTCGCGCTCGAAGGCCGAGACGAGGCCGCGCAGGCCGTCGCGCAGCAGGTTGTCGCCGAGGTACATGACGAACGGCGAGTCGCCGATGAACTCCTCCGCGGTCAGCACCGCGTGGGCGAGCCCGGCCGGCTTGTCCTGGACGATGTAGGTGATCCGGGCGCCGAAGCGCGAGCCGTCGCCCGCCGCCTCGCGGATCTCCTCGCCGGTCTCCGGGGCGATGATGATCCCGATCTCCTCCACCCCGGCGTCGACCAGCGCCTCGATCCCGTAGAAGAGGACCGGCTTGTTGGCCACCGGGACCAGCTGCTTGGCGGAGGTGTGCGTGATCGGGCGCAGGCGCGTGCCCGCCCCGCCGGAGAGGATGAGTCCCTTGAGAGGCTCCATCGACGCCGCAGCCTAGCGGGCCGCTCACCCGTCCGGGTGGCTCCTCCGGCGGCCCGGCTCGACGATCGGTGGAGCCCGCGCGCGTGCCGGGTACCCTCACTCGGTGACCACCCCCCAGTCCAGCGCCGCGCGGCAGGGCCCCGCCGCGGCGCCGCCCTCATACCTCGACGCCCGCGCCGAATTCGCCTTTCGCTTCCTCGCCGGGGAGGGCCTCGAGATCGGTGGCCTGCACCGCCCGCTGCCGACGCCGGCCGCGGCGCACGCCCGTCAGGTCGACCGGATGACCACCGCCGAGCTCGCCGCGGCCTACGACGAGGACGTGGCGGGCAGGGAGCTGGCCGAGGTGGATCTGGTCGACGACGGCGAGACGCTGGCGAAGGTCGCCGCGGAGTCCCAGGACTTCATCGTCGCCAACCACTTCCTCGAGCACACCGGCGACCCGATCGGCACGATCGCCAACCACCTCGCCAAGCTGAGGCCGGGCGGCGTGCTCTTCTACGCCGTCGCCGACAAGCGCTACACGTTCGACTTCCGGCGCGAGGTCACGACCCTCGAGCACCTGATCCGCGATCACGAGGAGGGCCCGGAGGTCTCGCGCCGCGCGCATTACGACGAATGGGTCCTGCAGGTGACCGGCACCGACGCCGAACGGGCGCGGCCGGACTGGCCCGAGAGCGCCGCGGAGATCGCCCGCGCCCTGGAAGCCGAGGACTACTCGATCCGCACCCACGTCTTCACCGAGGCCTCCTTCCTGGCGCTGCTGCTGCACTGCCGCGAGCGCTTCGACGAGGGCTTCGAGATCGAGGCGACCTGCCGCGACGGCGACGAGTGCGTCGCCGTGCTGCGCAGAGCCGGCGCCTGGCCCGTGCGACGGAGCAGCGCGCCGACGGCCGCCGAGCTGAACGCCGAGGCGGCGGCGCTGCGCAACCGCATCGCCCAGCTGGAGGGCGCCGCGCGCGAGCTGGAGCGGGTCAAACGCTCCTCCAGCTGGCGGGTCACCGAGCCGCTGCGCGCCGCCAAGGCGCGGCTCGGGGCCGGACGGTGAACGCCATCGCGGTCAAACGGTTCGCTAGGTTCAGCCGATGAGCGAGGCTTCCTCACCGCTCCTGGGCTGGCGACTGGACCCCGACCTGCGCGAGCGGCTCGCGGCGATCAGCGACAGCGTGGTGGTCGACGACGGCGGCGGCTCCAGCCTGGTGAAGCTGTTCCTGGTCGCCGAACTCATCATCGCCGAGGAGCTCGAGACGATCGTCGAGATCGGCGTCTACCGCGGCCGCCTCTTCCTCCCGCTGGCCGGCTTGATGGCGGCGCTCGGTCGCGGCACGATGGTCGGCATCGACCCCTACACGGCCGCCGACGCGGTGCAGACCGACGTCAAGCACGAGGCCCTGGACCTCGTCGCCTGGCCGGAGACGATCGACTGGGACGGGATGTACGAGGAAGTCCGTGCCGGGATGCGGCGCTGGGAGGCCGAGGCGCACGCGGAGCTGCTGCGCGCGCGCTCCGAGGACGTCGCGGCCGATTTCGCGGCGCGGCCGATCGACCTGATCCACGTCGACGGCAACCACGACCGGGCCGCGGTCACCCGCGACCTCGAGCTGTTCCTCCCTCACCTGAAGCCCGGCGGGCTCCTGGTGATGGACGACATCGCCTGGCCCTCGGTCAAACCCGTCTACGAGCGCCTCGTCGACGAACACGCGCTGCTCTTCAGCCTGATCGAGACGGGCGCCTACCTGTGGTTGCCCGGCGGGGCCAACGACTTCGCCGTGCTTCGCGTGGGCGCCGCCGGCTGAGCGAGGATGGCCGACTGGACCGAACCCCCGGCGAACATCTTCTCGATGTTCGTCGAAGGCTTGGGCCTGCCCGTCACGGACCGCTCCCAGCCCTGGCCGCGGGTGAACGAGCGCCGCGGCCTCGCCCGCGCCTCCGACGCGCTGATCGGCTTCCCCCGGCGGCTGCGCGGTCGCCGCATCGCCTACCTCGACAGCACCTTCCCCTGGCAGCGCAGCGGCTTCCGCTACCACGAGGCGCTCGCCCTGCACGAGCTGCGGCCCGACACGATGTTCTTCTCGATGTGGGAACTGTCGGACCCGTTTCCCGCCCCGGTCCACCCGCTCGCCGACTTCCCGCGGCTGGCGCGGCGCGGCGGCGTGACCGACATCTACGCGGTCTTCTCCCTCTTTCTCGAAGGCCTCGTCGGGATGCGCCCGTGGGGGACCGTCGAGGCCCACCCGATGGAATCCCTCGACCTCTCCGACTTCATCGCCGAGACCGGGATCCGCGTGCACGGGACGATCTTCCCCGGCGGCGGCTTCACCCCGACGCCGTACGGCCTCGCGCAGGCCAACGAGCTGGCGCGGCGGCTCGACTCGACCTTCTCCTATGTACCCGAGGTGCTCGAGCACATCGAGGGCGCCACCTACGTCCAGCAGGCGCTGACCGAAGTTCGCTTCTACGAGCGGACCGACGAGCGCTGGGAGCAGCCCTCGCCGCTCGTCTGCGTCTTCGCCGCCGACGCGTCGACGCGCAAGGGGCTCGACGTCGCGCTCGAGGCCTTCTCCCAGCTCGACCCGAATCGCTTCCACCTGCACGTGGTCGGTCCGCACGAGCACCGCCGCGGCGAATGGCCGACCGAGCTGGTCACCTTCCACGGCTGGCTGCTGCCGGAGCAGCTGCGCGAGCTGCACCGCGAGGTGCACGTCTTCCTCTCCCCCGTCTCGGTCGAACCGGCCGGGCCGGACGGCAGCTTCCTCGGCGTCACCGACGGGTTTCCCACCCAGGCCGCGGCCGACGCGGTGAGCGGCGGTGTCCTGCTCGTCTCCGCCAACCCCGCGAGCGACCACCGCGTCCTCACCCCGGGCGAGCACTACATCGAGCTGCCCGCCGAGGCGGGCGCCTTCCGCGAGGCGCTGCTGGAGCTCGCCGCCGACCCGGAGCGGACGCGGCGCATCGCGCAGGCGGGCTCCGACCGGCTGCGCGAGCAGATGGACGTCCGGCGGGGGATGGCGGAGAAGCTTCGACTGATGACTGACACGAACTGACTTCAGTTCCCGAACGGCCACAAGGGCTCTCTATATACTGAGCAATTGTTGATGGGCGAGGAGCAGGACCGCGCCAGAGGGCTGAGAGGCGCGCTCGAGGCGGCCTTCGGCTCGAAGCGAGTTCTGTTCACCCTTCTGGCCACGCTGCTCGTCGTGAGCCTCGGCTTCTACGCGACCAACGTCGTCCATTACGAGAAGCTGCCGTTGCGGGTCGAGGAGGCCGTCTGGCCCCCGATGGCCCGCGCCGTCCACGACCGCGGCGTCCCCTCGGTGCCGGCCAAGGAAGACCGCCGGATCCGGCTGACCCCGGAGCACGAAGTGGACACCGGGCCGCTCAGCGGCCTCTGGCACCCACCACTGTACGTCTACTCACTCGGGGCCTCGATGGTGATCCTGGGCACCGACGCGGCCGCATCGCTGCGCCTGGTCGGCGTGGTCGGCCTGCTCGCCTGCTGCGCCCTGTTCTTCCTGATCGCCCGCGAACTGTTCGGGGGTCGCTGGTTCCTCGTCGGCAGCGTCGCCTCAGCCCTGCTCCTCGTCCACCCCTACGCCGTCCAGGGGAGCATGTTCCTGGACATCGACACCACCATCTACGCGCCGCTGTTCCTGCTCTTCGTCTGGCTGTTGGTGAGGTTCGATCGACGGCCGCCCCCGGAGTCCCGCCTGGTTGGGGCGCTGGCCGTCGCCTTCGCCCTGGTGCTGTGGGCCAAGCTGCCGACCGCCTTCGTCCTGGTGCCAGTCGCCGGCCTCTACTGGATCCTCCGTCACGGCGCCCGCAGGGGGGCAACCCGGGCGGTGCTCGTCTTCGTCGGCGGCGCGGTTCTCTTCCTCGCCACGTACTGGCTCTACGTCACCGCGACCGGGCAGTCCTTCTCCTACATGTTCGACTTCACCCTCTTCCGGAAGGGTGGCCACTTCGTCTGGAAACAGGGAGTGAGCGCGCTCAAGGACTCGCTCAACTGGCAGGTCGAATGGTTCTCTCCCGCGCTGCTGCTGATGGTAGGCGCCTACGGCGCCTACCGCGCGAGACGCTGGCTGCGCACTCGCGTCGCGGAGCCGCTCGACTTCGTGTGGGGCCTTGGCCTGGCGATCTGGCTCGCCTACGCGGTGGTCGCCCCGAACGGGGGAGGGCCATACCAGGCCAAGTACGCGTTCCCCGCGATCCCGTTGCTGATCTTCGCCGTCACCGGCTGGGTGCTGGGGCGGGGCGCGCCGCGGCTGGACCGGCGATCCCTGGGGCTCGCGGTCGCCGTCGGGGCGCTTGCCGTGATCGCCATGCCCGACCTGCTGACGAATCGGCTGTTCGGGACCGCCGGCGCGAAACTGAAGGCCGCGATCGTGCTCGGCAGCGCGGCGGCCCTGTGGATCGGTGTCCGCGGTCTGCGACGGCGCTCGCTGATGCCGGTTGGCGCGCTGGTCGTCTGCTTCGCGCTCTTCGCCGGCCAGAGCATCCACAGCTATAACGCGGACACGTCACCCCTCTACTCGTTTGCCGACACCGAAGAGTTCAGGTGGGAGGCCAACCGGATCAATGAACTCCAGGGCCCGGGCGAACTCGCTCTGGTCCCCAAAGACGAGGGCTTCTACGTACGGGGGGCCATTATCGAGGGGGAGGACATGTGGAACCTGGGCGGAGATGAATACGAGGCTCGACTGCTGCGGCGATGGCCGCGGATAACGGTGGTCGCCGGCAACTCCTTCTTCACCCCCGTGCTGGGCCCGAAGACGGCCACTGTGCTCGCGGAATGCTTCACGGCCGAATGGTTGGGCGACGGTCGCGAGCGCGCGACGGTGTTCCTGCGCAAGCCGAGCTGCCGGACGACGGCGGCGCGGGGGGAATCCGGGGCATAGACCGCCCTGCGATCCTCCGCGCGGTCGATCGTCAGGCGCTCGCGCTGCGACGTCCCCTGAGCGCGGCGGCCGCCCGGAGACCGATTGCGCGGATGGTGCGTCGGGTGGTCACCGACCACAGATCCTTGACCTTCGTGGTCTCCAGCGTGTGAGGACCGGCCTCCGCGAGTCTGTCCTCATACCAGGCGACCGTCTCCGCCTTGTCGGCTTCGTGCCAGGCGACGATCTCGTCTTTGTTGTTGACGTGCCAGGCCTCGCAGTCCGCCAGCGTGCGCTGCGCCCACGCGAGCAGCTCCTCCTGCTGCTCTTGCATCCACGGCACGATCTCGTCCGGTTCGGCGAAACCGATCAGGCACTCCCACAGCGCGATCCGCTCCGACGGCTCGAGGGCGAAGCTGGACAGGACGTCCTCCACCAATCTGCGGCGCAGGCGAAAGATCTCGGCGGGTCCCTCGGTGAGGGCTTCCAATCGCCCCCCCACCTCGGTCCGGTACCAGAACAACGGTCTGGGCACGGCCTCCAGTTTGAAACCGGCGAAGACGATCTTGGACATCGTCTCCCAGTCCTCGTGGGGTGAGCGCGGGTCCACCTCAAAGCCGCCGACCTCGCGCAGGGCCTCGGCACGAAAGAGCGCGCACGTGTCACCGAACAGGTTCTCGAGCGGGGCGAGGATGCGCGGCCCTCCGGTCGGCGCGAAACGAAACGCGTAGGTCTCGGTCTCGATCTCCCGGTCCTCGACGAAGGCGAGGTTTCCGCAGGTGACGACGTCCGGGGGCGGTTCGGCCCCGAGGGCGGTCACCATCGTCTCGATCATCTCCGGGCGGGCGATGTTGTCGGAGTCGAACGGAAGGAAGTGCGAACCACCGGCGAGCTCAAGGCAGCGATTTCTCGCGGACCCCGGGCCGCCGTTCCGCTGCCGCAGGAACCGCCACTCCGGATACCGGGCCTCCATCTCCTCGAAGACCTCGCGGTCGTGGGCGCCGGTGGAGCCGTCGTCGATCACGAGGACCTCGTCAGGGGCTCTCGTCTGGGCGGCGATCGAGGCCAGCGCGGCCGGAAGGTACTTACCGTGGTTGTAGTGGGTGACCGCGACCGACACGGTCGGGCGCGGGCGCTCGGAGACCCGGTCCGGCGGCTGTCGAAGGGCGAGGCCACCCGCCCTGAACCGCTCGACCGCATCGCGGTAGATGGACTCCACCTCGTCGTTCCAGCGCTCGTGGTGACAGGCCTCGGCAGCTTCGAGACGGAGGGCCAGCTCGAACTCCTCCTCGGACGCGAGCCGTCGGGACAGCGCCTCGGCCAGGCCCGCGGTCGTGGGCTCGAACAGCCAGCGCTCGCGCGCCTCCTGGTGGCGCACGACCTCCGGAATCCCACCCGCCTGCGCGGCGATGAAGGGAATCCGGTTGGCGACGCACTCCGCCACCGTGAACCCGAAGGTCTCACTGTAGGAGGGGATCACCGCGAGGGTTTCGCCGTCGGCGAGCTTCGCGAGGGCGCCTTCGCGGTCCAGCTCGTCCTCGATCACATACGGACGATCCGCCAGCCGCTCGCCGATGACCTCCTTGGCGCTGCGGCCTTCGAACTTGGAGTCCCGACCCAGGAAGACGATCTGGTGCTCCGTCGGCACCTCGTCGATCGCGTCGAGAAAGACGTCCAGGCCCTTGCGCTGTTCCAGGCGCCCGAAGAACGCGATCTTGCGCAATCCCGCGGCCTGGTCGACGGGCCGCTCGTCGTCCTCGGGATCGGGGAAGGGATAGGCGACCAGGTGCTCGTCCCGAACCTTCCATTCGGCGGCGCGCGTGTAGTCCACCATGTACCGGGAGGGGCTCAGCTGGATGTCGGCTCGCTCGAACGCATAGCGCTCGCACCACTCCATCTTCAGCTCCCAGGGCGAGGTCCGGTGGGTGAAGTTGCCGTGACGCTGCCACTCGCTCGTGCTGTGCAGCTTGACCGCGAGCGCCACGTCGTCGAAGGCCAACCGCAGATGTTTCGCCTGCACGCTGCGGAATCCGAGCGCCCGCCAGTCCGGGAACTCGATCACGTCGAAGTGGTGCTCCGCGTGCAGTGCTTCGAGCGCTTCCATCGCCCATTGGCTGAGGTACAGGCCATCCATGCCGTCCACGTGGGATTGGATCCCGATCCACGACGGTTCGTGCAGGTCCCGCAGCCACATGAAGTTGATGCCCTCCGTCGCCATCCGACCCGGCATCGCAGCCATCGCCTGCTCGTCGTCGACCTCGCCGCAGAAGAGGACGTGGACGTCCCAGCCCCGCTTCGCGAGCAGGCGACTCATCAACCAGAAGTGGGTCCCGATCCCGCCATTCCGGATCACACCGACAAAGTCGGTGGTGACGAAGCAGATGCTCGGTCGCTCGCCTCGGGCTGGGGTCGCGTCAGCCATTTGACCCCGAGGCCCTGCTCTCCAACTCGGCGACGCGCCGTTCCGCGGCCGCGGCCCGCTCGAGGGCCTCCGCGATCTCGGCAGAGAATGCCTCCCTTTGCTCTCGCAGCGAAAGCTCGCGGAACGCGGCAGCCTCCCGAGCCACCTCCTCCGTCCAGGCGGTCGCGGCGGCCAAGCGTCGTTCCAGCTCGCGCCGGTGCTCCCCCTCGGAGTCTGCCGACACCAGCGCCTGGTCGAGGACGAACTGGAGGCTGCCCGGGCCCTCGGGCGGAACGGGGCCGGCATCCAGGTCGACCTCCTGTGATCTGTACGCCAGCGCGTCGTACCGTTCGATCGCCACGCGGTAGCCGAACTCGATCAGGCGGTCGAGGCATTCCGCCAACTGCTCGTCGGACAGGTGGACGTGCTCGAAGCGGACGATCGAGGGAGCGAAGCGATCGAGGTCCAACGTCATGACCAGCTCGTGGTCGTACCCCTCCACGTCGATCTGCAGAAGGTCGATATGACCCGCCTCCGTTTCCTCCAGCAGATCGTTGAGCGGCACGCACTCGATCGTCTCGGCGGTCAGATGGCTCTCGATCTCGGGAACGAGGTCGCGATGCGACAAGATCGTGTCGCGGTCGAAGGAGGCCAACATGCCCGCCCAATCCGGTATGGAGTCGTCGTGCTGGACCTTCCAGAGCGTCCGCATCTCCCGCCTCGCACCCACCGCGACGCGGCGGAACCTCAGCCCCTCCTCCCCCTCGTAATTCCGGCACAGCTCCTCGAAGTGGCCCGCCTGGGGCTCCACCAGGAGGCCATCCCAGTGGAACGCCCGGACCCAGCGATGGAGCGGGTCGTTGAGCAGGCCGTCAAACGCGCCGATCTGCACGAAGAAGAAGTCCGCGTTCATCGCCTGCCGTAGGGCGAGCGCGAAGTCGAGGTGCATGCGGAGCTCAGCTTCGGGACTCTTCGCCAACGAGGAGGGCAGGCGCTCGAGTCGGAGTCCGAGCGAGGCGAGCGCCGATCCGCCCCACGTCCTCAGTCTGTCGGTCGCGCTGGTTCTTGTCTCCGGGCTTGCAATCAAGTCTTTGGGCACGCTGCCGAGCGTGGGTCAGGAGCGTACCGAGACTTTACTGAACAGAATTCCCAAACCGTACGAGCGCGGGCCGGAAAGCGCGATGGGCTTCTCTATCATCGTTGCCTCGCCGCGCCCCACCGTCAGCCCGATCCGAACCCCCCGTTCCACATGATCCGCTTCCAGCGGCCCGAGTTGCCGCCGACCGCGGCGATCGACAGCTACCTCGACCTGGCCCGCGAGATGCGGTGGTTCAGCAACGGCGGGCCCTGCTGGCGGCTGCTGCGGGAGCGCCTCGCCGACCGGGTCGGCGCCTACTGCACGCCGGTGGCGAGCGGCACGCTCGGCCTGATGGTGGCGCTCGCCGGCCTCCTCGGCGACCGCGGGGGGATGGCGGCGCTGCCGGCCTTCACCTTCGTCGCCACTCCGCAGGCGGCGCTATGGGCCGGCCTGCGCCCGCTGCTGCACGACTCCGATCCCGGCCACTGGCACCTCGACCCGGCCGGGCTGGAGGCGACCCTGGCGGAGCGGCGCGAGGTTCAGGTCGCGATCGCCGTCTCCGCCTTCGGCACGCCGCCGCCCGCCGAGGTCCGGGAGCGCTGGGAATCGAGCTGTCGGGCGGCGGAGGTGCCGCTGATCGTCGACTCCGCGGCCGCCTTCGGCGCGGTCGCCGAGGACGGCGTCCCGATCGGCCGCCAGGGCGACGTCGAGGTCGTCTCCTTCCACGCGACCAAGCCTTTCGCGATCGGCGAGGGCGGCGCCGTGTTCACCCGCGACCGCGACCTGCACGAGCGGATCGAACGGGAGGTCAACTTCGGCTTCCGCCCCGATCACTCCGTCGCCACCGGCCTCGGGCTGAACGCGAAGATGAGCGAGCTGCACGCCGCCACCGCGCTCGCCGTGCTCGACGGCTTCGAGACGATCCTGGAGCGTCGGCGCGACGCCGCCGCGAAGCTGCGCGACCGCATCGACGCGCCGGCCGTCTGGCAGCGCGAATGCGAGCGCTCCACCTGGCAGTTCGCGCCGCTGCTGTTCGCCGGCGAGGGGGAGCGCAACCGCGCCGTCGCCAATTGCGGCGCGGCGGTGGAGACGCGCGTCTACTACCAGCCGACGCAGCAGCTGATCCGCGACCGGGTGAGCGTGGCCGAGGGCGGCACGCCGCACGCCGAGGACCTCTACCGCAGGCTCCTCTGCCTGCCGATGGCAAACGACCTCTCGGCCGCCGAGATCACCTCGATCGCCGCCGCGGTTTCCGGCTGAGTCCCCGGCGCTTCGTCCCGGGAGCGGCCGAAGGGACGCGCCGGTCGGGGAATAGCTCGGCCCGCTCGCCGGTCAGGCGGCTGCGGCGCACGATCGCAGCGGTCCAACGACCGTTCAGGTCAACCCGTCCCAGAGACGATCCTTCAGGATCTCCACTACTTTCGCGACCCGCAGATATGCCGCATTCCGGTCGCGGTCATAGTCGTCGTCGCCGGGCAGGAGAGTCGGATTCATTTCCTGGGCGTATCCGCTCGGGCCAGGGTAGGTGACCCCCCTGAAAGCCTTCTGGAGCTTGTCGATGCTCTCCTGGAAGTACTCATTCCTGAATGCAGGACATTGCGTAACCCACTCCGCAACGGCTTCCGGGCTCTCCCCGGCGTTGAGGCATACCCAGGAGACGTCGTAGCCGTCTTTGTCGTCGGACCTGGTGCTGAACGCGTCGGCCTTGGAGGCGAGGAAACCGACCGGGCCGGTATGGCTGATCGTCACGTCGGCGTGAACGCCGGGGCGATAGACGAGGGGAACGTGCTCTACCTCAACCGAACGTGCATCTTCCTCGATGATCGCCGCGGCGGAAAGTGGATACGGTCGCAGCACGACGCCCGTGTTGGCCGATGCCACCGGATTCTCGAGCTGCAGGGTTCCATCCTCCAGATGGGTGGCGTCGGAGTCGGGTCCCATGAAATCGACGATCAGTCGGACGCCCGCCACACCGTCTCTCTTGCGCCAGCGAAAGCCGGAATCCGCGACGGGTTCGAAATAGGGCTCCATCGCGGCTTCCAAGGAGCGGTAGTACTCGCTCGTCTCTCCCTTGGTGATCGCCATCGAGAGCGAAAGATCAATGTCGGCGCTCCCCCGGTGGGGGCTGGATGCCTTCGGCACCAACAGCGGTGGAACGAGGCCTCCGATGGTGACCAAGTGCCTGGGAGCCATGCCACCGAGCAGGTAGACGAGGCTGGCGAGCTCTACCTGCATCACCTCCGGCGTCTGCCGCGGCCCGTTCAAGGCCCGACTTCTTTCTCGCCCCACAGATCCAGGAAAACGTCGACCGCTGCCTCGCCCCTGGCCTCCAGATAGAGGTCGAGCATCATCCGGCTGGGCGGAGCCAGAAGCCGTCCATCGGGCCTGCTGATCGGATCGACAAAGGCGAGCCGATCCGGATCGGCGAGGAGTATCAGGTTGGCTCCCCGCTCAGTCCGGAATCCCCCCAAAGCCTCCGGCACATCCTCGAGCTCCTCGGGCCTGACGCTCACTCGCATCGTCGGGGTCACCGTTCGCGTCATGACCGGCATCCCAAGCTCGGCGGCTCCCACCGCTCCGGTCAGTGCCAAGGCGCGGCCGGCAGCCTCGTGTGGGCGTTCGGGGTCCTCGACAAAGCACGCGAGGCGCGAAACCCTTCTCGGCCGTGCCTGTCGGGCCAACCAGGTCCGCATCGCGACCGGGTCGCGAACCCGGCGCTGCGTGCGCGGCCCTCGTCCCTCCCGCAACAGCAACCCTTCGTCCTCCAACCGGCCCAGGAATTTGTGGGCGGTCGTTTGCGTCGTCTGGCCGTGCCCCGCCAGCCCCCGCTCGGTCCATGGCTCCTGCGGATGGTCGGCAAGCAGTTGGGCCAACCGCACGCTGGCTGGGTAGAGCCTCCGTCTGCCCCCCATTTTCGCCTCGCTTGCTCGCGCGGTACGCGCCCAGCTACGCAGCCAATGCCGACCAGCCACGTCGATATAGCTTGCGTTGGCATCCTCGAGACGGGCGGCGGTGGCATCGTCCAGCACAGCGTTGATCACAAGCAGTTCGTTCTCGCCCTGCTCAGCTCGCGCCCGGTCCTCGATCTCGTCCGCCTCCACAAGCGAAATTCGCACCGGGAACACCGCGTCCTCCGTTATCAGCACGGATTGGGGAGAGTTCTCCGCGGTTTCTATGTCGTCGAGCCTGCGGAGAATCGCGAGGGCACGACTATCGACATCGCTTGCGGTTGCGATCAGCAGCATCGTTATCGATATACGTCTCTCATTTGGATATCGCTATCTATATCTATAGAGAGATTTTTTCCCTTCCCATCGCGCTATTGGGTTATTTATTGCTTCCTTATACAGCTATCTATATCGATTAACATACGACGGGAGTTGGACGTTCTCGCTCGGCAGGGCCGCGGCCGCGTGGAGTCAGCGTGCCGCCGCCGGTCGCGCCGGGACGCCGACCACCGTGGCGCCGGCCTCGACCGTTCCCAGGACGACCGCGCCGGCGCCGACCGTGGCGCCGTCGCCGACGGTCGCGTCGGGGATCAGCACGGCGCCCGAGCCGACCTCCACCTCGCTGCCGATCCGCACCCGCCCGGTGAGCACGGCGCCGGGGTCGACGACCGAGGCGTCGGCGACGACGACGTCGTGGTCGAGCGTCGCGGCGGTGTTGACGAGGACGCCGCGGCCGACCCGCGCGTTGGGGCCGACGCTCGCCTGCGGCATCACCTGGGCGCCCGGGGCGAGCGCGGCGCTCGCGGCGAGGAAGGCGGTCGGGTGGACGAGGACCGGCAGGGTGAGCCCGGCCGCCTCGATCGCGGCGAGGACCCGCGCCCGCCCCCGCGCCGCGCCGAAGCCGAGCACCACCGCCTCCAGCCCCTCGGCGGCCAGCCGCGCCAGGTCGGCGGTGCCGCCGATCACCCGCAGCCCGCCGACCTCGCGGCCGGCGTTCTCGGGCAGGTCGTCGAGCAGGCCGACGAACTCGTGCTCGCCGCCGAAGAGGTCGAGGACGACGTTCGCGTGCCCGTCCCGGCGCGAGCCGTAGATCGCCGCCCGCATCAGCCGGCCGCCGCCCCGTAGGCGCCGACCTGGGCCTCGCGGTCCTTCCAGTAGCCCCAGGCCGCCGCTTCGGACGGCTCGACGAAGTAGGTGGCGACCGGGTGGTCGAGGAACTCGAAGCGGACGCCCGCCTCGAGCATCCGGCGGGCGAGGTTCCAGTCGGCGGGCTCGTCGAAGAGGTGGCTGTTGACGTCGTAGAGGAGCGGCGCCAGGCCGGCGTGGTAGATCGCGGTCTGGAAGCCGAAGTCCCCGAGCCGCGGCGGCCAGCCGCCGAAGAACGTCTCCCCCTCGTCGTCCAGGTCGACGCGGCAGACCCCGTAGGCGACCTCGGCGCCCGACTCGCGGGCGGCGCCGAGCAGCGCCTCGAGGTGGTCGGGCGACCACTCGTCGTCCTGGTCGATCGGCGCGATCCACCGCCCGCGGGCAAGCGCGACGCCCTGGTTGAAGGGGTGGGTGCCGGCCACCCGCCAGCGCCGCTCGGGCTCCTCCGGGTAGGGCCCGTTGCGCGGCCGCTCGACGCAGCGGATGCGCTCGTCGCCGAGCCCGGCGATCCGCGCCGCGGTCTCCGCGTCGCGGCCGTCGCAGACCACCACCGCCTCCCAGTTGGGGTAGGTCTGCGCGCGGACCGAGGCGAGCGCCCGCTCGAAGAGAACCGCGCCGCCGCGGTAGGCGCCGATCCGCGCGGTGACCAGCGGCTCGGGCCCGTAGGCCTCCGCGTAGGCGGGGTCGCGGCGCGCCCGCAGCACCTCGGCCGCGTTGCGCGGCGTGTCCTCGTAGGCGCGCTGCAGCACGTCCCGCATTCGGGACAGCTCCGCCTCGACGGCGGCGAGGCGGCGCGACAGGTCGTCGTCTGGAGTCACGCGCGCCGCAAGCCTACCGGCGGTCGCCGGGCGCGAGGATCAGTCCGGGACCTGCGGCCGCAGCCACTCGAGCTCGGACATCAGGCGGTCGAGGTTGTGCTCGAGGGCGGGAGCCTCGCGCGGATCGTGGGAGAGCTTGCGCAGGTCGTCCGGGGTCAGGTCGACGTCCTTGCGCCGCAGCACCGCGAGGCCCTGGCCGTAGTCGGGGTCGATGGTCGCAAAGCCCGCCTCGGTCAGCGAGAGGAAGTCGAAGGCGCGGCCCCAGTGGGCGCGCAGCCACCACTCGGAGTGAAAGACCATCGGACCGCCCTTGTCCCAGGACTGGCCGGGAGCCAGCACCATCATCCCGACCCGATCTTCGTCCCACTCCTCATGGGCGATCTCCTGTGAGAAGCCGCGCCCCATGTAGGTCGCGAGCAGCAGGCCACCCGGGGCGAGCAGGCGGTGCATCTCCAGCAGCCATTCGGCCCAGTGACGAGTCAGGTGGGTGAAGACCGAGACGCAGTAGATCACGTCGAACTTGCCGTCGGGCTGGTCGAGCGGCGGCACCTCGGCGTTGGTGAAGGCGCTGACCATCGGCATGTTCTGCCGCAGCCACTCGATGCTGGGACCGTCGATGTCGCACCCCCAGAGCTCGGCGCCGGTGTCCTCGGCGACCAGGTGGCGCAGGGTGCGGCCCGCGCCGGCGCCGAAGTCGAGGACGCGCTTGCCGGCCAGCGAGTAGCCGTCGGGAAGACCGGCGAGCAGCTGCTCCTTGGTCCCCTTGCCGATCGCTTCGTAGAGGGCGGTGGGGTCCTCCGACCCCTCCAGGCAGCCGACCCGGGAAGCGAGCTCGAAGGGCGGCACTGGGAGATCTGGGGCCAACACGAGCGGGCAACATACCATCGTCCCCGCAGCGTGCGACCGACCGTCTTCATCCCCAACTACAACGGCGCCGGCCGGATCGCCCGGGCGCTCGACGGCCTGCGCGGCCAGACCACGGCGGCCGCGGTGGTCGTGGTCGACAACGGCTCCACCGACGGCTCGGCCGAGCTGCTGCGCGACCGCTACCCGGAGGTCGAGCTGCTGGAGCTGGGGGAGAACCGCGGCTTCGGCCCGGCGCTGAACCGCGCCGTCGCCGCCCGCCCGGATGCCGACCCGTTGATCCTGCTGAACGACGACGCGGCGCCCGCGCCCGACTTCGTCGCGGCGCTGCTCGATCGCCGCGCCGGGGTCGAGTCGGTCGCCGCGGTGATGGTCCAGGAGGCCGACCCCGGGCTGATCGACTCGGCCGGGGTGGTCGCCGACCGCACCGCGATGGGCTTCGACTACCTGCACGGCGAGCCGGTCGCGGCGGCGGCGGGCGCCCCCGACCCGCTCGGGCCGACCGGCGGCGCGGCGCTCTACGACCGGGCCGCCTTCGAGGCGGTCGGCGGCTTCGACGAGCGGATGTTCCTCTACTACGAGGACCTCGACCTGGCGCTGCGCCTCGCCGCCGGCGGTGGCCGCTGCCGGCTGGCCCCGGCGGCCCTCGCCGTCCACGCCTACTCGACCAGCCTCGGCGCGGCGAGCGGCGCCAAGTACGAGCGCACCGGCTGGAGCCGCGGCTACATGCTGCGGCGCTACGGGATCACCGCGGCGCCGCGCCCGGCGGCGCGGGCGCTCGCCGTCGAGGGCGTCCTCTGCGTCGGGCAGCTGCTGCGCGACCACACGGCGGCCGGGCTGCGGGGACGGGTGCGCGGCTGGCGCGCCGGCCGCGGCCTGGAGCGGCGCGAGCTGGGCGCGGCGCCGCTGCTCGACCTCAGCGCCCGCGAGGCGCTCGCCCTGCGCCGGCGCCGGCGCGGCTGAGCCCCGCGAACCCGGTGAGTTCGCAGTTCTCCGCGCTATGCGCGGAGAACTGCGAACGCCCGCGGGGGCGCGCCGGGGTCAGGCGCGGCCGAGCCAGGCGCGGGCGCGGGCGAGGTCGCCGGCCGCCGCGAGCCGGCGGCGCTCGCGAAGGGACCGGGGCAGCCGCCCGAGGCCTTCCAGCTTGCCGCGCAGCGTCGCCCGCAGCCGCCGCCGGGCGGCGGCCCGGGCCAGCGACCCGGCCTCCACCGCGAGGATCCGCGGCAGCGCGGCGAGCGGCATGAACTTGGCCTGGGTGGCGATCCGGTTGCGGGCGACCAGCCGCGCGTTCCAGGCGCTCGGCCGCGCCGCGCCCGCCAGCCAGGAGGCGTTGCCGAGGTGCCAGACGACCGCCTCGGGCACGTAGGCGAAGCGCCGCCCCGCGATCCGCGCCCGCACGTTCAGGTCGACGTCCTCGTAGAAGGCGAAGTAGCTCTCGTCGTAGCCGCCCAGCTCGGCGAACAGCTCGCGGCGCAGCAGGCAGGCGGCGCCGCAGACGCCGAAGACCTCACGGGGGCGGCGCGAGGCCTGCGACTGCTCCTCGCCGGCCCCGGCCTCGACCGCGCGCCCGTCCGCGGTGAGCGCCTGGCCGGCGCTGTAGAGCCGGGCGCGGTCGGGGTCGCGGGCGCCCTCGCCCTCCAGCTGCAGCAGCCGCGGCTGCACGCCGCCCAGGGCCGGGTCGGCGCCCAGGGCCGCCGCCAGCGCGGCGACCGCGCCCGGCTCCAGCACGGTGTCGGCGTTGAGGGCGAGGATGCCCGGCGCCGCGGTCCGCGCTGCGCCCAGGTTCACCGCCCGCGCGAAGCCTTCGTTGCGCGGCAGCGCCACGCACTCGACGTCCCGCTCGCGCAGCAGCTCGGGCGTCCCGTCGGTCGAACCGTTGTCGACCACGAGGACCTCGGCGACCCCGGCCTGACCGGCCAGCGAGTCGAGGCAGCGGGGCAGCAGATCGGCCGAGTTCCAGCTCGGGATCACCACGGCGACCTGCGGCGGCTCGTCGCTCACGCGGGCAGGGTGACAGACTGCTTGGACTCGCCTCACCCCGTGCCCCGCCCGCACCGGCTCGGCCTCCGCAGCGCGACGGTACGCTGGTCGGCGGTTTTCTGACCAAGATATGTCCGTCGAGAACGTCACCTCCACCTTCCCCGACACGGGCACGCACCGAATCGCCCCGGCCCCGGGGAGCCCGCTCGCCATCCAGGTCGAAGACCTGCACAAGGCCTTCCGCATCCCCACCCACCGGGTGGACTCGCTGAAAGAGCGCGCCGTGCGGCCCTTCGCGACCCGCGACTACCGCGAGCTGCGCGCCCTCGACGGGATCAGCTTCGAGGTCCGCCAGGGCGAGTTCTTCGGCATCGTCGGCCGCAACGGCTCCGGCAAGAGCACCCTGCTGAAGCTGCTGGCGAGCATCTACCGCGCCGACTCCGGGACGATCCGGATGGCGGGCCGGCTGGCCCCGTTCATCGAGCTCGGGGTCGGCTTCAACCTGGAGCTGACGGCGCGCGAGAACGGCATCCTCAACGCGGTGATGATGGGGCTCACGCCGCAGGAAGCGCGCGCCCGGCTCGACTCGGTCATCGAGTTCGCCGAACTCGATGAGTTCGCCGACCTGAAACTGAAGAACTTCTCCTCCGGGATGCAGGTGCGGCTGGCCTTCTCGCTGATGCTCGAGGTCGACGCCGACGTGCTGCTGATCGACGAGGTGCTGGCGGTCGGCGACGCCTCCTTCCAGCAGAAGTGCACCGACGCCTTCCGGGAGATGAAGGCGGCGGGGAAGACGATCGTCCTCGTCACCCACGAGATGTCGACGGTCGAACAGTTCTGCGACCGGGCGATGATGATCCACGACGGCCGGATCGAGCGGATCGGCGAGCCCGCCGAGGTCGGCCACCGCTACCTGCAGCTGAACTTCGAAACCAGCTCCCGGGTCACCAGCTCCACCGTCGCGGGCGCCGAGGACGAGACCCAGGTCCGCCTCCTGTCCGCCCGCCTGGAGGGAGGCGCCGAGGGCGAGGTGCAGATGGTCGAGCACGGCCAGCCGATCGAGTTCGAGGTCGACCTCGAGGCGCTGCGCGACTTCGCCGCGCTCGAAGTCGCCTTCATGGTGGCCAGCGCCGAGGGGGTCGGCGTGTTCGCCTGCGCGGCGCCCGTGCTCGGCGAGGACGGCGAGCGCCAGATCTCCGCCGGACAGCGGATCCACATCGACGTGACGCTCCAGAACCCGCTCACGCCGGGGCACTACTTCGTCCACTGCGGCGTCAATCGCGCCGTGGAAGGCGGCACCGCGCTCTACGTCCACAACGCCGTCGAGTTCCTCGTCTTCGGCGGGCCGGAGGGCGCCGGCGTGGTCGTCGTCGGCAACTCGATCGAGGCCGGGGTGGAATCCGGGAAGCCGGCATGAGCACCGAGGTCGCCCGTCCCCAGGTCCATCCGCCGCTGCGCGAGGTGCACGGCCCCGGCGCCCTCGGCGGCGGCAGCCGGCGCTTCTTCGACCTGCTCTGGCTGACCGCCGTCACCGAGTTCAAGCGCGTCTACTTCGGCACCGTGCTCGGCTACCTCTGGTCGCTGATCCGGCCGCTGATGCTGTTCGGCGTGCTGCTGCTGGTCTTCACCCAGGTCTTCAACGTGACCAGTCAGGAAGTCGAACACTACCCAGTCCTCCTGCTGATGGGGATCGTCCTCTACACGTTCTTCCAGGAAGCCACGACCAACGCGGTCACCTCGGTCGTCACCCAGGAGGGAGTGGTCCGCAAGACCCAGTTCCCGCGCCTGGTCATCCCCCTCTCGACCGTCCTCACCGGCCTCTTCAACCTCGGCCTGAACCTGATCATCGTCCTCGTCTTCGTGCTCTCCTTCGGCGTGTCCCCGGCCTGGAGCTGGTTCCTGTTCCCGATCGCGATCGTCTCCCTGTTCGCCTTCACCGTGGCGATCAGCATGGCCCTCTCGGCGCTCTACGTGCGCTTCCGCGACGTGGCGATCATCTGGCTGGTGGTCGCCCAGGTGCTCTTCTACGGGACGCCGATCCTCTACACGGTCCAGTTCAAAGGCGAAGAGTTCGAACGGCTGACGATGCTCAATCCGCTGGCCGTGATCTTCGAGCAGGCGCGGGTGTGGCTGCTGCACGAACCGGGCGCGCCCTCCGCCGTGGAAGCGGCGCATGGCTGGGCCGGGCTGATCCCGGCGGCGCTGATCTTCGCCGGGGTCGCCGCGTACGGCACCTGGATCTTCAACCGCGAGGCGCCGCGGATCGCGGAGGATCTGTAGCGGTTACTGTTCGCACCGCCCGGCACCGCCGGCGCCGAGCCATGGCCGAGGACCAGAAGACCAACCCGGAGCGCTTCGACCCGAGCACCGAATCGGGTCGGCTGATCGAGAGCGAGCACCGCGCGCGCTACCGCTGGGCGGCACGGCTGGTCGCCGGCAAGACGGTCCTCGACGTCGCCTGCGGAACCGGCTACGGCCTCGAGATGTACGCGCGGGCGGGCGCCGCCAAGGTAACCGGGGTCGACGTCGACCCGGAGGCCGTCGAGCAGGCCACGGCCCGCCACGGCGAGGTGGCGACGGTGCGCCAGGGCGACCTCCGCGACCTGCCGCTGGAGGACGACTCCTTCGACGTCGTCACCTGCTTCGAGACGATCGAGCACGTCGAGGGCCCCGAGGCGGGGATCGCGGAGCTGCGGCGGGTGCTCAAGCCGAAAGGCGTCCTGGTGATCTCCTCGCCCAACCCCGACGTCTACGTCGGCGGCAACGAGCACCACGTCCACGAATTCCGCCCCGACGAGCTGGCCGAGGCGGTGCGCGAGCACTTCGCCCACGCGGCGGTCTACGAGCAGCGCGCCTGGCTCGGCTCCTCGATCACCGCGAGCGACAGCCGCCCGGACGCCGACGGCGACGCGGCGAACGAGGAGGACCTGGCCTCGATCGACGTGCTGCGCCTCGGGCGCGAGGACGCCGAGGGACCGACCTACAGCATCGTCATCGCCGCCGACGCGGCCCCGGCCGCGATGGAAGACCTGCTCGCCGTCGGCGACGCCTTCGAGGCGCGCTGGTGGTCGGAGCAGGTCGAGAACGCCCACCGCGACTCCGAAAACGTGCACAAGGAGTCCGAAGACGTCCGTCGGGACGCGATGAAGTCCTTCGAGCGCGGCAGCGAGGCGCTCACCCAGCTGCACGCCACCTCGGCGGCGCTGACCGACGCCAACCAGGAATTGGCCCAGATCCCCCTGCTGCGGCACAAGCTCGCGGCGCTCGAGGAGCAGCACGCGGAGCTCTCCCGCGAGTACCACGCGCTGCTCGAGTCGACCAGCTGGAAAGTCACCAAGCCGCTGCGCCGCGGCGGCTGAGCACCCGGCGGGCGCGCCGCCGGCCTAGGAGCGCATCGTCTTCGGGTAGCTGCGCAGCAGGGTCGTCCAGGCGGTCGAGTGGTCGATGCCGATCACCGAGAGCATCGAGTACTGGCTGACCCGGTAGCGGCCGATGAAGTCGGGGATGCGCACGGCGTGCATGCCCTGCTCGGCCATCGAGACCCAGAGTGCGTAGTCCTCCCAACCGCCCAGCGCCTGCGCCTCCGGGTAGCCGCCAACGGCCTCCAGCGCCTCGCGCCGGATCAGCGCCATCGCGTCGATGTAGTTGCCGTAGCGGAAGCGCTCCGGGTCCCAGTCGAGGAAGCTCTCGATCCCGAGCGGGCCGGTCGCGTCGAATTTCTCGATGATCCCGTAGGCGAAGGCCGCCTCCGGGTCCTCCTCCAGCGCCGCGACCAGCTTCGGGATGCCGAGCGGCAGGATCGAGTTGTCGGCGTCGAGGATGAAGAGGAGCTCGCCGCGGGCGTGCTCGAAGGCGAGGTTGCGGGAGGCGGCCGGGAGGCCACTGTTGACGCTGCGGCGGACCAGCTTGCCGCTCAGCCAGGGCAGCTCGGCGAGCGTCGATTCGATCGCCTCGACCGAGTCGTCGGTGGAGGCGTCGTCGACCGCGATCAGCTCGATGTCCTCGCACTCGCCGAAGGCGACGCTGCGGATGCCCTCGGGGACGAGGTCGGCGTGGTTGTAGACGGTCAGCAGCACGCTCACCCGCGGGCTCTCCACCGGCGGGCCGAACTCGGTGACCTCGACCGTCGGCTCGGCGACCGTCGCCGCCATCATCTCGCCGACCCGCCGCTCCAGCGAGCGGGTCCTCGTCACCAGGTCCATCAGGCCGCGCCGCATCGGCAGTTCGGCGCCGATCTCCTCGGCGTAGGCCTCCCAGCCCGGCTTCGGCTGCGGCAGGCGGACCGGGATCGGCACCACCGGGGCGACGCCGGCGGGACCGACCCGCACCGGGTTGGCCGCCGCCCGCTCGAGCGCGCCGATCATCACCTCGACCGCCGCCGACATCGGCATCTGCTCGCGCACCAGGTCGTAGGCGTCGTGGCGGACCCGCTCGAGGCGCTCCGGTTCCTCGAGCAGCGCGTCGATCAGCAGCGGCAGGTCGCTGAGCCGGGCGGAGATGAAGTGCTCGCCGGGCTCGAACGGATCGGTCATCAGCGAGTGCTCGGTGAGCACGACGCAGCCGTTCAGCACGGCGCTGAGGATCCGGTGCCACTCCAGGTAGGGCAGCTTCTGCTGGTGGACGTTGACCAGCAGCTTCGATTCGGCCAGCAGCTCCGAGCGGCGCCGGCCGGAGAGGTAGTAGGCGGCGCCCTTCACGTGCGGCTTGACCGTCTCGGTCAGGTAGAGGGCGGCGCGCCGACGCTGCAGCGCCGGGCGACAGCGGGCCAGCACCTGGCCGCGCTCCTCCGTGAAGCGACCGAGGAAGGCGAGGTCGATATCGCGCTCCCGGGAGCGGTCGCCGCCCCACACGTCCCAGGAGGGGATATAGCCGAGCTGGGCGTGCTCGGCCTGGACCCCGCGGCGGCGCATCTCCTCGGCGGCCAGCGGGTTGATGTCGACCACGGCGCCCGCGAACCGGGCGAACTCGAAGGCGGTGTCGAACCAGGAGGTCCCCGGCTGCTCGGTGGAGATCGCGACGCTGCGGCTCAGCTGGGTCAGGGTCGGGTGGGCGAGCTGGTCGACCAGCGCCATGTACTCGTGCGGGATGAACAGGTAGACGAGGTCGTCGGCGGGCGCCGGGAAGCAATCGACCGAGCGCTCGACCGTGAAGCCATGGTCGCGCAGCGCGTCCCCGAAGGCCTCGAGGATCTCCCCGAAGAAGACGTTCTCCTGGCTCGCGGAGACCAGGCATATGCGTCGCAACTCGGCAGCCACCGCAGCGCATCCTAGGCGGCTCGCACGCAAGGGCGCCGATAGACTCGGGCCGATGGACGAGCCGAGCGCGGTCGAGGTGGAGGGCTCCACGGAGCTCACCCGCCTGCGGGAAGAGAACCTGAGGCTGCGCGACCTGCTGATCGGCAAGGACGCCGAGATGGGGATGCTGAAGGGCCAGGTCGCCGAGCTGGAAGCGGGCCAGGCGCGCCTGCTGAACCTGTTCAACCAGGTCCGCTCGCTGGTCCCGGGTTTCGTCTGGAAGGCCCTCGGCTCGGTGCGGCGCCGCCTCTCGCGGGGCTGATCGGTCGATGGCCGACCCCCGCTTCTCGATCCTCACGCCGATCTACGAGACGCCGCCGGACGTGCTCGGCGAGATGCTGCGCTCGGTGCGGCGCCAGTCCTTCGCCGACTGGGAGCTCTGCCTGGTCGACGACCGCTCCCCCTCCCCCTACGTAGCCGAGGCGCTGGCCGCCGAGGCGGCGCGCGACCCGCGCGTCCGGGTCCACACGAGGGCCGAGAACGGCGGCATCGTCGCCGCCTCCAACGACGCGCTGGCGATGGCGCGCGGCGAGTTCGTCGCCCTCCTCGACCACGACGACCTCCTCCACCCCGACGCCCTGGCGCTGGTCGCCGCGGCGCTCGACGCCGATCCCGAGATCGACTACCTCTACACCGACGAAGACAAGCTCGACGACGCGGGCCGCCACGTCGCCCCCTTCTTCAAGCCCGACTGGTCGCCGGAGCGGATGCGGACCCAGATGTACACCTGCCACCTGAGCGTGCTGCGCCGCTCGCTGGTCGAGGAGGTCGGCGGCTTCGACCCCGAGTTCGAGGGCTCCCAGGACTGGGACCTGGTGCTGCGGGTGACCGAGCGGGCGCGACGGGTCCACCACGTTCCCCGCGTCCTCTACCACTGGCGGATGCTGGCCGGCTCGGCGGCGGGCGGCGGGGTCGCGGCGAAGCCGTGGGCCTACGACGCCGGGACCCGCGCGATCCAGGCCCACTGCGAGCGGATCGGGCTGGCCGCCGAGGCGGCGCGCGACGAGGACTGGCCGGGCGTCTACCACCTGCGGCCGCGGCTGACCGAGCGGCCGCGGGTCAGCATCGTCATCCCGACCGGGGGGCAGCGGCGCGAGGTCCGCTACGAGGACGTCGTCCTGGTCGAGCACTGCGTGCGCAGCATCGTCGAGACCTCCACCTACGAGAACTACGAGATCGTCGTCGTGGTCGACGAGCTCGCCGACCCGGCCCTGGCGGGGCGGCTGGCGGCCATCGCCGGGGACCGCCTGCGCGTGGTCGAGTTCGCGGGACCCTTCAACTTCTCCGCCAAGATCAACGCCGGCGCCGTCCACGCCGACGGCGAGCACCTGCTGCTGCTCAACGACGACATGGAGGTCGTGACGCCGGACTGGATCGAGCGCATGGTGATGTACACGCAGGTCCCCGAGGTCGGCGCCGTCGGCGGGCGGCTGACCTGGGAGGACGGGCGGCTCCAGCACGTCGGCGTCCTCTTCGAGAACGTCGGCTACCCGGGCCACCTCTACCGCGGCTTCTCCGGCGCCTACAACGGCTACTCGAACAACGTCCTGGTCGCCCAGAACTACCTCGCGGTGACCGCCGCCTGCCTGATGAGCCGGCGCGACGCCTTCGAGGCGGCCGGGGGCTTCAGCCGCGAGTTCCCGCTCAGCTACAACGACATGGACTACTGCCTGAAGCTGCGCGCCAACGGTCTCCGCGTCGTCTACGACCCGGACACGATCCTCTTCCACTTCGAGTCCTCGAGCCGCGACAGCGAGGTCGAGGACTGGGAGAAGGACCACCTGCGCTCCCGCTGGCTGTCGCTGACCGCCACCGACCCCTACTCGAACCCGCACCTGAAGTACGGCGTCCCGCGCCTCAGCTCCCCCTTCGCCTGGATGCGCCGCCGCCCGCCGCGCCTGCGCGACCTGATCTCCCGCTAGCCCGACTCAGCGGCGCCCCGCCGGCGCCGGCGTTCGCAGTAATCCGCGCATAGCGCGGCAAAGTGCGAACGCCGGTGGGCGCCAGCCGATGAGTTCGCAGTAATCCGCGCATAGCGCGGCAAAGTGCGAACGCGCCCCGGGCGCCCGCCGAACGCCGGCGGGGGCTCGTTCGTGGTGGGGCTCGCCGGGGGACTCAGCCGCTCGACCCCGCCGCGGCGACCGCGGCGAGGAAGTCGTCGTAGCGGCGAATGTAGTCGTCGCTGTCGTAGGGGTGGGAGGCGAGGACGAGCAGGACGGCGTCCTCTTCGTAGCGGTACTCGCTGGCCCAGACCATCGGCGGCACGTAGATGCCCATCGTCGGCCGGTCGAGGACGACTTCGCCGCGGTTGCGGCCGTCGTCGACGGCGACCGTGACCCGGCCCGAGACGCAGATCAGGAACTGCTCGCAGACGCGGTGGGCGTGCTCGCCGCGGATCTCGCGGCTCGGCACGTCGTAGACCATGAACCAGCGCCGCGGCGCGAACGGGATCGCCGCGTCGGGCATCTCGGCGGCGGTCAGCGAGCCGCGCAGGTCGACGAACTCGGCGAAGCGCTGGACGTGGACGCCGTCGACGCCGAGCGTCTCGCGCTCGGCGGGCGCCGCCGCGGGGGCGGCGGGCGCCGGCTCGGCCCCCGGCTCGGCTCCCGGCGATTCGGTGTAGCCGCTGATCCGGGCCGGGTTGCCGACCACGATCGCGTGCGGCGGCACCGAGCGGGTGACGACCGCCCCCGCCCCGATCATCGCCCCCTGGCCGATCTCGAGGCCGGGCAGGATCGTCGCGTTGGCGCCGATCGAGGCGCCCTCGCGCACCACCGTGCGCGGGAACTCCTCCGGCCACTGCCGGCTGCGCGGCATCGGGTCGTTGGTGAAGGTCGCGTTGGGCCCGACGAAGACGTCGTCCTCCAGCTCCACCCCGTCCCAGAGCTGCACCCCGCACTTCACCGTGACGCGGTCGCCGACGATCGCCTTGCTCTCGATGAAGACCCCGTCGCAGATGTTGCAGTCGGCGCCGACCCGGGCGCCGGGCAGGACGTGGGCGAAGGCCCAGACGCGCGTCCCCGCGCCGACCTGGTCGCTCTCGCAGAGCCCCTGCGGGTGGACGAAGACCTCAGCCATCGGCCCCGCCCTCCGCGGTCGGCTCGATCACCCGGGCGACGATCGCCCCGGGCCTGCCCTTCGCGGTCTCGTAGGCGCGGTACACGTAGGAGCCGATTATCCCGAGTCCGATCAGGTTGAGGCTGCCGAAGAAGTCGACGACGAGGATCGTCGCGGTGTAGCCGGGGACGTTGATCGAGCCGACGATCTTGGCGATGATCACCGCGGCGGCGACGATCGCCCCGAGCGCCAGCCCGAGCATCCCGATCAGCCACAGCGCTTTGACCGGCAGGTCGGTGAAGGCGAAGACGCTGTCGGAGAGGTAGCGCAGCTTGCGTCGGAAGGTCCAGCCGCTCGGGGTCGAGCTGGGCAGGCGGTCGTAGGGGACCAGCTCGCGGCGGAAGCCGACCCAGAAGAGCTGCGCGACCAGCGAGGTGTGGACCGACTCCAGCGAGCAGATCACGTCGCGCACCTCGGCCGTGCAGGCGAAGACGTCGACCCCGCCGGGCGGCACATCGGGCAGCACGAAACGTTTGTAGAGGCGCCAGTAGAGCCCCGCCGCGGCGTCGCCGCGGTCGTCGCGGCTGGCCCGCTCCCCCGCCACCACGTCGACGTCGTGGGCGCGGAGCCGGCGCAGGAACTCGACCACCAGCTCCGGCGGCTCCTGCAGGTCGGCCGCCATCACCGCCATCCGCGAGCCGCGGGCGACGCCCATCCCGGTGCGGATCGCCGCGAAGGAGCCGAAGTTGCGCGAGTGCTCGACCACGCGGGCGCGGAGCGTCGAGCGCGGCAACGCCGCCAGCAGCCGGGCCTCGGAGTCGTCGGGGCTGCCGTCGATCACGAAGATCGTCTCCAGGTCGCCGTCGACCTCGCGGTCGATGCCCTCGATCGCCTCGATCAGCGGCGCGATCGTCTCGCTGTTGCCGTATACGGGGACGATCAGCGAGCTGAGGCCATCGCTCATCCGCAGACCTCGCGGCAGGCGGCGATCACCGCGTCGACCTCCTCGTCGGCGAGGTAGGGGTGGATCGGCAGCGAGAGCTCGCGCGCGGCGAGCCGGCGGGCGACCGGCAGCTCGCCGAGCGCGGTGCCGATCCCGGCCGCGGCGGGCTGGTCGGGACAGACGAAGGGGTAGTGGCGGCCCACCCCGACCCCGGCCTCGCGCAGGCGCGCGGCCACCTCGCCCGGATCGGCGTCGCCCTCGACCTCGACCGGGTAGAGGTGGTGGGCCGAGCGCCCCGCCGCCGCCTCGATCGGGCGCAGCGCGGTGCCGGCGAGGCCCTCGCGGTAGCGGCCGGCGACCTCGCGCCGGCGGTCGAGGTGGCCGTCGAGGCGCGGCAGCTGGGCGCTGCGCAGGATCGCCGCCTGCAGCTCGTCGAGCCGGCTGTTCATGCCCAGTTCGACGTGCTCGTAGCGGGCCCGCTGGCCGTAGTCGCGCAGCGAGCGGGCGCGCGCCGCCGCCGCCTCGTCGGCGGTCAGGACGACGCCGCCGTCGCCCATCGCGCCGAGGTTCTTGGTCGGGTAGAGGCTGGTCGCGGCGACCGCCCCGGCGAGGCCGGTCGGGGCGCCGTCGCGCTCGGCGCCGGCCGATTGGGCGCAGTCCTCGACCACGGCGACGTCGAGCTCGGCGCCGAGGGCGCGCAGCTTCGCGGGGTCGAGCGGATGCCCGTAGAGGTGGACCGGCACCACGGCGCGGATCGAGCGGTCGGCGCGGATCGCCGCAGCGGCGGCGTCGAGGTCGAGGCCGCCGGTCTCGTCGATGTCGCCCCAGACCGGCTCGGCGCCCACCTGGACGATCGCCAGGGTCGTCGCGAAGGCGGTCAGCGGCGTGGTCAGGACGCGGTCGCCCGGGCCGACGCCGACGCAGCGCAGGCCGATCGCGATCGCGTCGAGCCCGCTGGCCACCCCGACCGCGTGGGGCACGCCCCACCAGGCGGCGAGCTCGGCCTCGAACCCGGCAACCTCATCGCCCAGCACCAGCCAGCCGCTGCGGCCGACCCGGTCCACCGCCGCCAGAGCGTCCTCGCGGACGTCGTCCCACTGGCGGACGAAGTCATTCGCCGCGACCGTCGTCGTCGTCTTGCCCATCACAAATCCTCGCGCTTCGCTCCCGACGCGAAGAGCCAGAGATGGACGCTTGGTCGCTCCGCGCTCACACACGAACCTTATTGAGATCGACCGTCGCTACGATGCGGCCGTGGCGGCTCTGCGGGTGGCCGGCGCCGAGAAGGCGACCATGCTGGTCCTCTGCGGGCTGGCGGCGGTCGGATGCCTGCTCGGGATCTTCGATCCGCCCTCGCTGGGGATGCACGCCACGCACCGCCAGGAGGTCATGGACCTGATTCGGGTGCTGACCACGACGGCGATGGCGATCACGCTTCTGCTCGGTCCGGGCACAGTCTGGAGGGCGCTCGGCCGGCGCCGCATCTGCCTCGCCGTGGTGCCGCTGCCGGGGCTGGCCCTGCTGGCGCTGACCGGGCTCGCCGCCTGGCTGCTGGCCGGGTCGGTCGACGTCAAGACGACCAGCTTCGCGGTGCTCGGACCGGCGCTGGGGTTGATCATCGGCGTCGTCGTGAGCCTCGAGGACGACGTCTTCGAGCCCGAGGAGCGGCGCACCCTGGTCCTCACCTCGCTGGCGCTGGCGCTGGGCATCGCCCGGGCGCTCTGGTCGTTCGGCCCGGAAGGGGAGATGTTCGAAGGGTCGATCGCCCGGACCCTGCAGCCGGAGGGCAGGCCGGACAGCCAGACCTCCTACCTGGTCGCCCGCCTGCTCGTCCACGGCGCCCCTCCCTACGGCAAGATCGGGCTCGAGACCTTCCAGCCGTACAACTTCTCCAGCCGCGGGCCGGTGCCCGGGATGGCGAGCGCGCCGATCATGCTGATGAGCGGTACCCGCCCGGCGTTGACGACCTCGGAATTCGCCTGGCAGCCGTTCGACGGCCAGGGCTTCATGGCATACCGGATCGCGATGATGACCTTCTCCTGCTCCGCCTTCCTGGCGCTCTGGCAGCTGGTCCGCAGGGTCGGCGGCGCGCGGGCGGCGCGCTTCGCCCTGCTGCTCGCGGTGAGCACCCCGTTCGTGATCGACGACCTGATGTTCACCTGGCCCAAACTGCTCGCCGCCGCCTTTGCCCTGATCGGCTTCCTCTGGGTGATCGAACGCAGGCCCTTCCGCGCCGGGCTCGTGGTCGGCGCCGGGTACCTGATGCACCCCTCGGCGCTGGTCGGCCTGACCAGCATCGTGCCGGTCGCCTTCTGGCCGCCGCGCCGCCCGGACTGGCGATGGCCGCGGTGGCGGCGCCCGCGGGTGCTCACCGTGATCCTGCTCGGCCTCGGGACCGCCGTCGCGGTCGAGTTCTGGCGCCTCTACAACGGCGTCCACCTCCAGCAGGAGGGCTTTCTCGAATACATCGGCTGGTCCTCGGTCTGGAACACGCACCCGAGCGTCCTGCAGTGGCTCGAATTCCGCTTCGCCAGCCTGGCCGGGACGCTGGTGCCGATGTTCACGCCGATCTTCCACCCGCACACGGAATGGAACAACCGCCTGGCCGGCCAGTCGCCGGGCGTCGTCCACATCTTCGACCAGTACTGGACCAACCTCGGCTTCGGCCTCGGCATCCTCTTCTACCCGCTGCTGCTGAGCAGCCTCTGGCGGGCGGCCAGGCGCTGGCCCTGGCCGATGCTGACGACGATCGTCATCCCCTTCTGCTTCTTCGTCGTCTACTGGGGATTCGACCTGACCGGGCTGCTGCGCGAAGGGCTCCAGTACTGGGTCCTGCTGGTGATCGGCGCGGTCGCCCTCGACCAGTCCGCGCGCGGCTTCCCCTGGCTGCGCTCGGTGCCGGTGCGGCTGATCCTCTGCGTGCGGGCGCTGGAGGTCTTCGCGGTGCTGGTCGCGCTCACCTGGGGGACCCGCGGCCTGGTCCTCGCCAGCTCCATCTTCACCCTCAACGACGCCGTCGCCCTGACCGCGATGGTGCTCCTCGCGGCGCTCCTGATCGTCGTCGTCTGGCGCGAAACCGGCGCCGACCTCGGCTTCGGCCCGGCCCCGCCCGCGCGCCCGGCGGAGGCCGAGCCGCCTAGATGGCCCGCTTCGACGGCTCGCGCCCCGTCCGCGGCTCCCTGACCTGGTAGTCGCCGCGGCTGAGGACTTTCTCCAGCCAGACGTAGAGGACGATGAACAGGTAGCGGCTGCCCATCTCCTTCATCTTCAGCTTCGCTTCGCCGCTGGTCCGGTTGGTCCACGAGGTGGGGACGACGGCGAAGCTGTGGCCGCGGACGATCGCCTTCAGCGGCAGCTCGACGGTGAGGTTGAAGTGCTTGGAGAGGAGCGGCTGGACGGTCTCGATGACCTCGCGCCGGTAGGCCTTGAAGGCGTTCGTCGTGTCGTTGTAGCGGTGCCGGAAGAGCAGCCGGATGAACTGGTTGGCGAGCCGGTTGATGAAGAGCTTCAGCGGCGGGTAGTCGTGGATCTCGGCGCCCGGCATGAAGCGCGAGCCGAAGGCGCAGTCCCAGCCCTCTTCGAGCAGGCGGTGGTAGCGGACCAGGTCGCGCGGGTCGTCGGAGGCGTCGGCCATGACGATCGCCACCGCGTCGCCCTCGAAGACGTCGAGCCCGGCCCGGATCGCGTTGCCGAAGCCCCGTTCGTAGTGCGACTTGTGGACGCGGACGCGCGGATTGCGAGCCCCGATCGCCGCGATCACCGCTTCGGTCCGGTCTTCGGAGTCGTCGTTGACGACGACGACCTCGTAATCGACCTCCGCGGCGTCCAGCGTCGCCACCAGTCCTTCGACCGTCGCCCCGACCGAACCCTCCTCGTTCTGGGCCGGCATCACCACCGAGAGTCTCATGCCGGGGAAGCTATAGAACACAGATGAGGAGCCGCTTGCGGCCACGCGAGATCCTGCGGGAATCGCTCGGCGACCAACCGGGCGGCGAGGTCGGGACCTGGATCCACGCGCGGTTCGCCGGCCTCAGGCTGGACGAGCTCAAGCTTCCGCCCCGCGTCGAGCTGCCGCGGGCGCCCGATCTCGGTCGGTGATCGTCCTCGACGCGAACGTGATCTCGGAGCTGACGCGACCGGCGCCGAGCGAACGGGTCATGGCCTGGGTCAATGCCCAGACCGGGGTCGCGATCACGGCGACGACCGCCGCCGAGCTGCTCTACGGGGTCGCCCGACTGCCCGAGGGGTCGCGCAGGTCCCGCCTCGCAGCCGGGATCCAGGCGATGATCGACGGGCCGTTCCGAGACCGGGTGCTCGCCTTCGACCGCGCCGCGGCCTCCCACTACGCGGAGATCGTCGCCGGCCGCGAGGCGTCGGGCCGCCCAATCGCCGTCGCCGACGCCCAGATCGCGGCGATCTGCCGATCGCGCAACGCAACGCTCGCGACCCGCAACGTCCGCGACTTCGAGGCGGTCGGCATCACCGTGGTCGATCCGTGGGGAGCCCCGGCGGTCTGAGCCGGGCGCCGAGGTTCGTTGGTCGGCCCGCGCCGGCCAACGGCACGTGCGCGGCCATTTCGCCACTCGTTTTCTACTCTGCGAGTGGATTCCGGGTCTGAGTAGAAAACCCGGTCAAGACTCGGCGTCGAAGATCTCCTCGACGAAGAAGCGGGCAGCGGGATCGAGTCGGTCGCCGAAGGTGTCCTCGGCCACCGCCAGCACGTCCTCGGCACGGTGCAAACCCAACTCGTTCGCGAGCAGCCGCAGGTCCGCCTCATCCTCTCCCACCCGGTGGGCGAGAACCTTGAGCGCAAGCAGCGTTCGAGGCGAGGCCGCGAGACAGCGCAGGCCCGGCAGCTCCAAGACCGGCTTGGCCGAAGGATCGTCCCCGGCGAGGAAGCCCTTGACGGCGTCGTTGAGCCACCCCGCGGGAAGGCCGCGCCGCTCGGCAACGACCGCAGCCGCCTCGTAGACGGTCGCCTTCGGCTCGAAGACGGCGTCGATGTCCCGGGTCGACCGGCGCTCGTCGAAGGCGAGCGCGATCGCCGCGCCCCCCACGACGTACATATCGGCGCTGGTCCCCCGACCCTCGAGCTCTGCCGCCAGATCGGTCAGCGCCGCGATGATCTCCTCGCGGTCCACGCCTCACACCCTCCGCAGGGATCGCTCCGGAACGAAGATGCCGCGGCGTCGAAAGGCTGCCGGGGACTGGGCGATCGAGATTGCCCGGAACCCTGGCACCTCGCTCACGAACCAAAAGCGATCGAGGAAGCGCGAGGGTTCGGTCGTCCACACCGGGCGGTCAAGCCGATGTGCAAGCGCCAAATGTTCCCCCAGCGCCCCAAGGAACGCGTCGTAGCGTGAATCACCGGTTGCCCGTGGCCGCTCCCCGATCGCCTCGGCGCGGGCATCGTCGTCGCCGCGCAAGGCGAACTCGTCGAGGAACTCGCGGATCGCGAAGCCGAAGTCCTCACCCGCACGAACCCTCGCCGAGACGCCGGCCAACGTCTCGTTCAGTCGTTCTGGCGCAGGCGGGTTGGCGGCCAGCCAGTCGGAGTGCGTGGTGATCGGCGTCGCCATCGCAATCGATGGTACGGCCACGTCGCTCTCTAGGCCGGGGCGGCGGTCCAGCGCTCGACGTTCTGCTCGTACATCTCCCGCAGGATCTCCTCGATCCCGTAGCGCAGGCGGAAGTCCGGGTAGTCGGCCTGGAACGGGGCCAGGTCGGAGATCCACCAGCGGTGGTCGCCGATCCGCGGCTCCTCGCCCATCTCCCAGGAGAGCTCGCGGCCGGAGACGCGCTCGCAGACCTCGATCGCCTCCAGCATCGAGCAGTTGGAGAAGCGGCCGCCGCCGATGTTGTAGACGGCGTGCGGGCGGGGCGCCTTGCGGTAGGCGTCGAAGGCGGCGATCAGGTCGGCGCTGTGGATGTTGTCGCGGACCTGCTTGCCCTCGTAGCCGAAGACGGTGTAGTCGGTGCCGGTGACCGTGCACTTCATCAGGTAGGCGAGGAAGCCGTGCAGCTTGGCGCCCGCGTGCTGGGGCCCGGTCAGGCAGCCGCCGCGGAAGCAGACGGTCGGCATGTCGAAGTAGTAGCCGTACTCCTGCACCAGCAGGTCGGCGGCGGCCTTGGAGACGCCGAACAGCGAGTGGGTCGAGGCGTCGATCGACATCGAGGTGTCGATGCCCTTGTAGTAGGGGTGGTCTTCGGGCAGCTCGAGCCGCTTCTCCTGGGAGAGCAGCGGCAGCCGGTTCGGCGTGTCGCCGTAGACCTTGTTGGTCGAGGTGAAGATGAAGGGCGCGTCGACCGCGTGGGCGCGGGCCGCCTCGAGCAGGTTCAGGGTGCCGTTGGCGTTCACCCCGAAGTCGGTCTGCGGGTCGCTCGCCGCCCAGTCGTGGGACGGCTGCGCGGCGGTGTGGATGACCAGCTCGACCTGACCGGCGTGATCGCGGAAGATCCGCATCACCTCGGCGGCGTCGCGGATGTCGACGTTCTCCCACTTGAAGCTCGCGTGCTCGTCGACGAGGCGGCGGGTGACGTGCGAGGTCGAGGACTCGGTGCCGAAGAAGCGCGCCCGCATGTCGTTCTCGATCCCGACCACGTCGAATCCCTGGCCGATGAAGTGGTCGACGGCCTCGGAGCCGATCAGGCCGCCGGCTCCCGTGATGATCGCAACGGGCATCTAGTCCTCTTCCAATCCAGTCTTGGTTACGGCGGCGACGCTAGCGGGTCGCCCCTCCGTTGGTCTTGTTAGTCTCGGCGTCCGAATGAGCGGAATCCCGCCCATCCGGCCGAATTCCGCACGTCAGCGCAGGATTCCGTCGGCGCAAGATTACCGTCGCGCTCCGATCGGGCCCCAGGTGCCGCACGGCGGCGACCCCGCCGGACGCGTCCCGGCGTGAGCGCCGCGATCACCGCCGTACGGCGCAGCGGCGGGCTGCAGTTCCTTCTCGTGGGGCTGGCGCTCACCGTCATCGCCGCGATCGTCTACGAGCCGCAGGCCCTGAACGGCGGCTTCCTCTCCGACGCCTGGTCGAACCGGGCCCTCTACGTGTTCGCGCCGGTCCACGGATTCTTCAACAAGATCTCCTATCTGGGCGAACAGGCGAACATCGCCCCGCGCCCGTTGCAGGCCGTCTACCTGGTCCTGCTGAACGCGGTCTTCGGCCCCCACTCGCACTTCTGGCTGACCTGGCAGGTCGCCACCAACGTCGGCATGTGCGCGGCCTTCTACCTGCTGCTGCGCAAGCTCGGCTTCCGCTGGTTCGACGCCGGGATGATGGCGGCGCTGGTCCTCGTCTTCCCCGCCGCGACCTCGATCCGCTTCTGGCTGGCGACGATCTGGGGCCCGGCCTCGCTTGCCTTCGTCTGCCTCGGCTTCCTGCTGGCGCTGGAGGCCTTCGACGCCGAGCGACGGCGCAACAAGCTGCTCCTGCACGCCGCCTCGCTGCTCTTCTTCGTGCTCAGCCTGCTGCTGTATGAGATCGCCCTCCTGGTGATGCTGGCCGGGATCTGCGTCTACCTGCTGCACACCCGCTCCTGGCGCGAGGCGTTCATCCGCTGGGGCACCGACGTCGTGGTGCTCGGGGTGCTGGTGCTGACCGTCACCCTGAAGTCGAGCAGCGGCCACGCGGAAACCGTGATGGGGGTCTGGCCGCACGCCCGGCTGATCCTCTCCCAGGCGAAGACGCTGGGGATGACGATCGTGCTGCCCCTCAGCTCCGACCAGTGGTACCTGATCCTCCTCGTCGCGCTGGTCCCCGCCATCGGCCTGCTGGTCTGGTGGCTACGCGGCCGCGGCGACGCGATGCGGGGCGACCTGCAGCGCTGGCTGGTGACGATGGCGGCGGGCGCGGCCGTCGTCGTCCTCGGCTACGTGATCTACGCGCCCGGCACCGACTACTACGAGCCGCTCGGGCCGGGGATCGCCGACCGGGTGAACCTGGTGCCGAGCTTCGGCTGGGCATTGATGCTCTACGCCGGTGCGATGCTGCTCGCCACCCTGATCCTCCGCGACGTGCCCCGCGCCCGGCGCTGGATCTCGGTCGCGGCGGCGGTCGTCTGCGTGCTGATCGCGGCCGGCTGGCTGCGGATGATCGGCGACTACTCCGGGTACTTCACCAGCGCCCACAACGAAGACGCGCGAGTCCTGACGACCATGAAGGACCACCTGAAGCACCCGAAGCCGGGCAGCACCATCTGGACCTTCGCCCAGCCGGTCGAGATCGTGCCCGGCGTGCCGGTCTTCGGCAACACCTGGGACATGGCCTCCAGCGTCCAGCTCGAATACGACGACCCGACTCTCACCAGCCTGGTCGCCTATCCCGACAGCCAGTTCAAGTGCCTCGCGGGCGGGGTCGACCCGAACGGCCGCTACCAGGTCGAAGGCAAGACGCCCGCCGAATTCATCTCCGCCTACGGCCATACCTACTTCGTCGATACGACCTCCGGCGAATACATGGCGATCGAAAACCGGAAGCAGTGCGAAGAAGGCCTCGCCCGCTTCCCGCTGGCGCCGTACTATCCGCCCGCGGCGCCATAGATGGCCGATCCCACGGCAGAGTCGGCGGAGGCGCCGCGCTCGGCGGATCCGGTTCCTGCCGGCAGGGCGCGAGCGGGAGCCTGGGCGGCCTGGGACCGCGTCGCCCGTCGACCGGCGCTCACCGCCTTCGCCGCGATCTTCCTGGCCTGCCTCGTGGTCGGGCTGATCCAGGGCAGCAAGCTGTTCTACGGCGACTCGGGCGGCTACTGGCACCTGGCGGAAACCTTCGGCGGCCACGGCTCCTTCGACTTCCTGCACTTCGAATACACCGGGCTGCGCGGGTACTCGTGGCCGCTGACCCTCTACGGGGTGCAGAAGATCGGCGACCTGACCGGGCTGCAGCCGTGGGTCCAGGTCGTCCTCGCCAACTCCGCGCTGTTCGCCCTGCTCACCGGGGTCCTGGCGCCCGCCCTGGCGCGGGCCGCCTGGCCGCGGCGCGCCTGGGGACCGCTGCCGCGGCTCGGGCTGGGGGCGATCTTCCTGATCTTCTGGAGCGGCTATCTGAACTTCCCGCTCAGCGACTTTCCGGCCCTGGTTGCCGCGGTGCTGGCCGTGGTTGCCATCTCCCACGCCCGCTCGCCGCTGTGGCTGGGGCTCGCCGGGCTGGCCGCCGCCTACGCGGTCAACGCCCGGCCGGCCTACCTGCTGCTGATCCCGCTGCTGATCGCGGTGCTCGCCTGGACCTGGTGGCGGGACGACGCCGGGCGACCGCCGACCGCCTCGCGCGGGGCGCTCTGCGTTGCCGCCTTCGTCCTCGGCCTGGCGGTGGTCACGGTGCCGCAGTCGATCATCTCCAGCCACTCCGGCCGCGGCGCCGCCCCGCTCCCGGGCGGCAGCGGGCTGGCCGGCCTGCAGTACACGGAGGGGCTCAGGCTGCAGCGCTACGGGACCCATGTCGGCGAGCACCCGTTCATGGACTACTTCGACCCCCACACGGCCTCGATCCGCGCCGAACTGCCGCTCGAAACCGTGTCCGGAACCTCCAAGTACCTGGAAATCGCCCTCGACCATCCGATCACGATCGCCGGCGTGTTCCTGCGCCACCTCGTCAACGGCCTCGACCAGCGCTACACGACGCCCTACGTCGAAGAGGTCGAACCATCCGGCCGCGACCTGCTGCGGCTGGCCGGCTTCCTGATCGTCTTCCTGGCGCTCTTCAGGGTCCTCTGGCCGCGCGGCCGGCGCAGCTTCGGCGGCGATGCCCGCTGGCGCTATCCCCTGGCCCTGGCGCTCTGCTGCCTGACCTCGCTGCCATCGGCGATCGAGGCTCGCTTCATGCTGCCGATCTACCTGCTGAGCGCGATGTTCGTCCTCACCCCGGGCTGGCCCAGCCCGCTCGAGAGCGAGGCGAGCGGGGTGCGGCGACTGCGCACGGTCGCGGTCGGCGGCATCGCCCTGGCCGCCTACCTGCTCCTGGTCGGCTCCATCGTCGACGGCGCGACCAATAACCTGCGCATCCTGTGACGCTCCGCCCGCATCGCTTAGTCGCCGCCCCGCTCCCCCGCCTGTGAAGGTCGAGGAGCAGGGTGCAACGGCGATTCACTCGGATCGTCGCCTGCCGGCCCTGACCGGCCTGCGCATCTTTGCCGCGGTGGCCGTCTACTTCAGCCACGTGGGCCCACCGGTCGGCTCCCCGAAGGTGCTCAGCACCTTCATGCTCTCCGGCTACTGCGGGGTGACGATCTTCTTCGTGCTCTCCGGGTTCGTCCTCTCCTACAACTACTTCGACGCCCTGCGGCACCCGAAGGCAGGCAAGATCTGGGAATACCTGGTCGCCCGCTTCGCCCGCGTGTACCCGCTCTACCTGCTCGTCCTCTTCTTCCTCGTCGTCCGCATCCACGGCGAAGGCGCCAGCATCGAAGGCTGGTGGCGCCACGCGCTGGCGATCCAGGCCTGGGACCCCAACGGCGTGCAGACCTTCAGCTTCAACCAGCCGGCCTGGTCGGTGAGCGTCGAGTTCTTCCTCTACGCCTGCCTGCCGTTCCTGATCCCGATCGTCGCCCGCCTGCGCCGGCCGCGCTACCTGCTGACGCTCGCCGCGCTCGTCGTCCTCGCGCTCGCCGGCCTGGCCGCCTGGTTCGTCGCGACCGGCAAAGGGGACCTGCCCTACTTCGTCCCCAGCTCGGCGCACCGCTGGCTCTACCGCACGCCGCTGACCCGGCTCGGCGACTTCATCCTCGGGATCGTCGCCGCGCAGCTCTTCGTGACCGTCGGCCACCGGCCGAGGGTGCGGCAGATCGGCCGCGCGCTGACCCCGCTCTCGATCGTCGCGATCGTCGCGCTGATGGCCTGGCCCGCCCTCTACTACACGGCCTGGAGCTGGGACGTCGCCTACGCGGTCCCGGCCGTCTGCCTGATGTTCGGGCTGGCCGTCGCCCCGCGCACCATCCCCGCCCGGCTCCTCGCCCTGCCCGCGATCGTGCTGCTCGGCGAGGCCTCCTACGCCTTCTACCTGATCCACTTCAACGCGATCGGCTACTTCGGCGCGGGCGGCTGGGGGACCGCCGTCTCACCGACCCGCGTGGTCCTCGAAGCGCTGATCCTCGGGGCGATCCTCGCCTTCGCGGTCGGCCTGCACGTGACCGTCGAGCTTCCCGCCCGCAAGTTCCTCCGCGGCCTGCTGTCGCTGCGTCCCGACAGTCCCCTGGGACGCCTCCTGGGACGGCGCGCCGAAGACGTCGACGCGGCAGCGCCGGCAGCGGAGCGATGAGCGCGACCGCCGCCGCCCCGGCGGCTCGGTCCGAGGCCAAGATCCACTCCGATCGCCGGCTGCCCGCGCTGACCGGGCTGCGCATCCTCGCCGCCGTCGCGGTCTACTTCAACCACATCGGGCCGCCCGCCGGGTCGCCGCAGGTCGTCTACTCGTTCTTCTACGCGGGCTACTGCGGCGTCACCATCTTCTTCGTCCTGTCGGGCTTCGTCCTCGCCTACAACTACTTCGAGGGCATGCGGCGGCCGAGCTTCCGGGCGACGTACGGCTACCTCGTCGCCCGCTTCGCGCGGGTGTACCCGCTCTACCTCGTCGTCCTCGCCTATTTCGTGGTGGCGATGCATGCCGATGGCGGGAGCGTGGCGGGCTGGTGGCGGAACGCGCTCGTGGTCCAGGCCTGGAGCCCGAATCTCGGCAATGCGTACGCCTTCGATTCGCCGTCCTGGTCGGTCTCGGTGGAGTTCTTCCTCTACGCCTGCTTCCCGCTCGTGATCCCGCTGGTAGCGCGGCTCCGGCGCCCGCGAGCGCTGCTCGCCGCGGGGGCGATCACCGCCGCGGCGATCATCGGCCTGGCGGCGTGGTTCGTCGCCTCGGGCAAAGGCGGCTTCGCCCCTCTCGATCCCGGCTCCGCCCATCGCTGGCTGTATCGCACGCCGCTCACCCGGCTCGGCGACTTCACGCTCGGCATCCTCGCCGCGCGACTGTTCGTGACCGTCGGGCATCGCGAGGCGGCGCGGCGGGCGGCCCGCGTCCTCACCCCCGTCTCGATCCTCGTCATCCTCGGCTTCATGGCCTGGCCGGCGATGCTGCTGTCCGCCTGGAGCTGGGACGCCGCCTACGCGATCCCTGCCGCCTGCCTGCTCTTCGCGCTGGCGACCGCGCCGCGCACCATCCCCGCGCGATTCCTCAGCCTGCCCGCGATCGTGCTGCTCGGCGAGGCCTCCTACGCCTTCTACCTGATCCACTTCCCGTCGATCAGCTTCTTCGGCGCCGCCGGCTGGGCGACCGATGCCAGCCCCACCAGGTTCGTCTACGAAGCGCTCGTGCTGGGCGCGATCATGGCCTTCGCGGTGGGCCTCCACCGGACGGTCGAGCTGCCCGCGCGAAAGTTCCTGCGACGGATCCTCTCGCCGCGCCCGCGGCGCACCGTCGGCAAGCCCGCGCGGCACGGCACCTGAGCGGGTCGATCCGTCCTGCGGCTCCGGCCGGAGCGCGCGGCGGCGGTCCGGCTCAGACCTGCAGCGCCGCGGCGATCCGCTCGGGGTCGGCGGCGATCCACGCCTCGATGTCGGCGAGGACCTGCTCGGCGCCGCGCCGCGGGCGCCAGTCGTCGAGCTCGAAGAGGCGGGCGCAATCGGAGAGGTAGATCGGCACGTCGCCCTGGCGCGTCTCGGCGACCGGCGTGATCGGCACCTCGTTGCCGGTCAGCCGGCGACAGATCGCCGTCGTCTCCCGCAGCGAGAGGCTGCACTCGCGCCCGCCGCCGACGTTGACCGTCCGGCCGTCCCACTTCCCCGGATCGAGCAGCTGGCGCTCGACCAGGTCGACCAGGTCGAGGACGTGCAGCAGGTCGCGCACCTGCTTGCCGCCGCCGCCGAAGCCGATGTAGGAGAGCGGGTTGCCGAAGTGGTGGGCCAGCATCCAGTGGGTGAAGACGCCCTGGTCGACCTTGCCCATCTGCCAGGGGCCGGCGATCACGCCGCAGCGATCGACCACCGCCGGGACGCCGAGCGCCGCCCGGTACTCCTCGATCAACAGCTCGGCGGCCAGCTTCGTGGCGCCGTAGAGCGTGCGGGCGCCCTCCAGCGGGAAGCGCTCCGAGATCCCGGCCGGCGAGACGCCGGGGACCTCCTGCTCGGCGGCCAGCTCGAAGCGCGTCTCGGACTCCTGGAGGCGCAGGTCGACCTGCGGCGCCACAGGGTAGACGCGGCTGGTCGAGAGGAAGACGAAGAAGGCCGAGTCGCGGCGGGCCAGCTCGAGGCAGTTGTAGGCGCCGGTGAGGTTGGTGTGGACGAGGTAGCCGGTGTCGCCGTCGACGCCGCTCATCACCGAGGGCTCGGCCGAGCACTCGATCATCGCGTCGATCCTCGGCACCTTCGCGAGGTCCTCCGGCCGGCGCACGTCGCCCTCGATGAACTCGACCCCGGCCTGCTCGAGCCGCGGCAGGTTCAGCCGCGACCCACGCCGGTAGAGGTTGTCGAGCGCGACCAGCTCCCAGTCGGGGTGCCGCTCGGCCAGGGAGACGGCCAGGTTCGAGCCGACGAACCCGGCCCCGCCGGTGATCAGGACGCGTGCCATGCGGCGGCGAACGCTAGATCAAACCCCCGATCCTTGATCGCACGCCCGCGACTGCCGGCACCGCGCCCCCGCCGAGATGAGTTCGCAGTTCTCCGCGCATAGCGCGGAGAACTGCGAACGCACCGGGAGGCGGCGTGGCGAGTTCGCAGTTCTCCGCGCTATGCGCGGAGAACTGCGAACGCCGGCTCCCGCGCTTCCCCGGCCGGCGAGCGGCGGACCCGGACCCGGGCGCGGGCGCCGGTGCCGGACCGGCGTGCCGAGGCCCCGGGCGCCGTCCGCGAAACCGGCTGGCTAGCGGTCGCCGGCCCGGACCGACGGCGAGGCGAACTGTTCGACCTGGTAGCAGGAGACGACCAGGCCGAAAGGCGGCGGCGCGGTGGTGATGCCGGCGAAGGGTTCCTGCTTGGAGATGCACCGGTTGGCGGCCGCGCGCAGCGCTTCCCCCCAGTAGGGCCTCGCCCGGGCCGAGGACGTCTGGTCGAAGGAGCCGGCGACCGCGAGCAGCATCAGCGCCGTCCCGGCCAGCGCCGGCCAGGTGGATCGCAGGCGGCGCGGGATCCGGTCGACCGCCGCGCGACCGCGGAGCGCCCCGTCCAGGGTCACCACCAGGGCGCCGAGGAACAGCATCGACGGGACGAGGGCGTAGCGGGCGGCGTTACCTCCCGAGGCGCCGGGCGGCCAGTAGATGCTCGGCCCGATCGCGCGCTCATAGGCGGAGACGATGAACATCCCGAAGGAGATCGGGATCGCCAGCGCGACGAACCAGCGGGCGCTGGCCGGGGCGCGGCGCAGGCCGACCACCAGGCCGAAGCCGAGGGCCAGGCAGAGGGCGATCAGGAAGGGCCGGCCACCGACGTCCCACAGCCCGCCGCCGAGCCGCTGGCCGAAGATGCCCCCGTCGATCACCCGCTGGAGCAGAGCCGTCCAGATGTAGTGGGACCACATCGCCGTCCCCTGGCTCTGCGCGAGCATCACCGGGACCTGCACCAGCCCGCCGAGCGCCCAGGCGCCGACCACGAGGGCCTCGCGCCGATCGCGGCGCGGCGCCAGCGAGAAGACCCGCAGCGCCGCCACCGGGAGGAAGAACCAGACACCCGGCGTGCTGAGGCCGGTGAGCAGGACGAAGGCCGCCGCGAAGCCCGCCCCCCACCAGGTCCGCGGTCGCAGGAACAGCAGCCAGAACGTCCCCACCAACATGAACCAGGGGACGTAGGCGGCGGAGTCGAGGACCTCGGTTCCGGCGGTGGCGGCGAGCGCGGTCGCGACGGTCAGGCCGCGGCGCAGCCACGGGTCCCGCACGTGGCCGGCGCTCCCGTGCCAGACCGCGAGTCCGGTGAGCGCGGCGCAGAACGCCGAGAGGATCGCGATCGCCGCGGCCGCGTCCTGGATCGGGATCACCTTCCCCAACCCGCCGATCAGCCGCGGCACGACGTTCAGGTAGCCGGCGTACGGTTCGAAGATGGCCTGCCAGTAGCCGTGCGTGAACGCCGACTGCATGAAGACGGTGCCGTCCTCGGCCCAGATCGTCCGGTAGCCATCGGTGCCGAGCCGCAGCAACGAGAGCACCGTCGCGAGGACCAGCAAGGCGATGACGACGGCCGCCGCCCGAGCCGGCGGGAGGCGGGGGCCGCGCTCCGGCGGCGGCGGAAACAGCTCCGCGGCGACCCTGCGCCGGAGGACGGCCGTACCCCCGGCCTGCCCGGCCTCGCTCATCCCGGTGGCAAGGCCGGCGTCGCCGCGCTCCGGCGGCGCGGCAGGGCGGCGGCGAGGCGCGGCGGCAGGTCGGGCCCGCGGAAGAGGACCCAGGCGATCCCACCGAGGCTGAGCAGGGTCAGCAGCGCGTTCAGCGCCGAGTAGCTGGTGCCCGGTTCGGGCGGTTCGAAGGAGGGCGTGTAGAGCGCCAGCACGAAGATCACGTTGACGAGCGCCAGGGCGATCCCGGCGCGCGGATACACCGACCGCATCCCGACGACGCAGCCGACCACGGCGAGCAGGGGCACCGCCAGGCTGCCGACGTGGATCGTCGTCCGCGATTCCGGCGTGCCGAACAGGATCAACCCCCAGGCCACGCAGGCGATCGCGAAGAACGCGAAGCAGAGCAGCGCGAAGCGCCACTCGTCGGGGTCACGCTTCTTCTTCGCCAGCCAGGCGACGATCATCGCGATCGGCCCGAGCAACAGGATGCCGAGGAACGGGAACAGGCTGAAGAAGCGGTCCCAGCGGACCTTGGCGACGGCGATGCCCGGCTTGCCTTCTTCGAGCGCGGTGAGGCCTTCGTCGAATTCGGTCTTGGTCCGCGGCCAGCCGGCCATTTCCTCGAAGTTTTCCTCCTTGAGGTCGATCACGCCGCCGACGCCGCGTTCGGAGTAGCCGTTCTCGATCGCTTCCAGGGTGCCTTCGTCGTTGATTTCCGTCTCGCCTCCCAACTGCCACTTCAGCAACCGGTTGGCGGGTGGGTCGGCGTAGTGCTGATAGGCGCTCCACGGCACGTAGAAGAGGAGCCCGGCGGCGACCACGGCGCCCAGCCAGCGCCAGCTCGGCAGGCCGCGGAAGGCGGCCAAGACGACCAGCGGGATGACCCCGAAGATGCTCGAGCCGTGGGAGAGCATCGAGAGCGCCAGCAGGCCACCGATCAGCGCCGCGACGCGGGGGTCGCGGCGCCCGCGTCCCCACTCCGGCGAGAGGACGATGGCCAGCGCGGCCAGCAGGAAGGCGGCGGCGATCAGCTTCGGCCAGACGAAGAAGCCGTGGACGATCGCGACGTCGCAGATCATCGCCGCCAGCATCGCCACCCGGCGGGTCATCGCCCGCAGCGGCACGGCGACCAGCACCGCCCACATCGCCGGGATCCAGAGGGCGTTCTCGATCACGCAGAGGATCTGGTAGTGCAGGCCCTGCGCGGTGTTGAAGAAGCCGCGCTGGGCGAGCGTGTAGCCGACCTGCAGCGGCGGCCGGTCGCTGAACAGCCAATTGCCCGGATATTCGGGCGGGGGCTGGTGGCCGTGGGTCGCGAACCATTCGGTGAAGTAGCGGGGGATGTCGTTGTCGGAGGGCAGCTCGCCGGAGAAGCGGTAGGCGGCGAAGGTGATCGGGTTGTGGTTGCCGCCGTGCAGGAAGCCGAAGAAGAGGACGAAGGCGCTGCCGAAGATCCAGAGCAGCAGCGGGGTGCGCAGCTTGCGCAGCACCTCGCGGTCGAGGCCGCCCTCGCGCCAGCAGAAGCCGATCGCCAGGAGCGCCGCGCCGAAGGTGAGGAAGTCCCAGGTCGTGCCGATCGTCTGGCTGCCGTAGTAGGCCCAGAAGGCGGCGTAGGAAACGGCGCCCGAGGCCAGCAGCCCGACGGCGATCAGCAGCGGCACCGACTTCAGCCCGCGGCGCATCGTCAGCAGCACCGCCGCGACGCCCGGGAGCCCGATCAGGATCCCGTGGGCGACGAAGCCGGCGATCAGCTCGCCCGATTCGATCAGCACCCGATCTGCTCCTGGTCGTCGGTCAACTCGATGTCATCGGTCAGCTCCTCGATCGAGGCCAGGGAGACGGCGCGGGTCTGCGAGAACAGCACGAAGAGGCTGACGAAGTTGCCCAGCGCGACCAGCGAGACGATCAGCGAGCCGAGCGCGATGTAGCTGGTCCAGCCGGGGATCGAGGAGTTGGTGAAGTACTTGAGGACGACGACCACGGCGGCGAGCACGATGCCGACCAGGCCGAACAGGACGAAGGCGGCGAGCGCCCGGATCGCGATCCGGTCGGTGAACGGCATCAGCATCCGCAGGCCGTGCATCGCCAGCCGGCCGTAGGTCATTTTCGACTCCCCCTCGTAGCGCCTGCCGCGTTCGCAGGGGACGTAGGTGACCGGCAGGTCCAACGCCAGGATCGCCGAGGAGTAGGCGAGGTCGAAGGTCGGGTGCAGAAGCGCCCGCTTGACCACCGAGCCCGGCATCACCGCGTAGTTGCCGGTCCGCACGGTCGCCCCGGTGAGCGCCCGGAACAGCAGTTTGAAGCCGCGGTAGAGGATCTTGAAGACGGGCGGCTCGTGGCGTTTGGTGCGCAGCGCGAGGACGACGTGGCGTTCCGGCGTCGCGCCGGAGTCGAGCCCCGCGAGCAGGCGCGGCAGGTCCTCGGGCCGGTCCTCCCCGTCGGCGTCCATCGTCACCACCGCGTCGTCGTCGGCGAAGCGCGGCAGCATCTTGCGCAGCGCGTAGACGATGCCCCGCTGGTGGCCGAGGTTGAACGGCGGCTGCAGGACGATCACGTCGTCGAGCTCCTGCAGGCCGGCGATCTCGGGGTCCTGCCCGGCGGTGTCGTCGATCACCACGAAGCGCAGCCTGCCGCGCACCGCCCCGGGCTCGGCGGCAAGCACCTCGAGCAGCCGCTCGCGAAGGATCCGGAAAGAGCTCGTGTCGCGGTAGACCGGGGTGACGATCCAGGTGGTCACGGTGACGCTTCGGCCGGCCCTTCGCGACGCAGAAGTTCGTATTCGCCCCACTTCCCGATCAAGGTAAAGCCGTGTTCGAGGTACTTGACCAGCGGTCCTTCACCCAACCCCCAACCCGCGGCACGTTCGTTGTTGCGCAGCAGGCAGAGGCCTTCGATCGGCGCGATGGCTTCGATCACCTGTTCCTGGGCTTCGTTGTCGAAGAGGGTCTCCCAACCGGTCGCGGTCAACGACGGGGGTTCCTGCTGCGCCCATAGGTAGAAGCTGTCCATCCCCGGCTCCATCTGCGTCGCGGTGCATTGGGTGCGCATCGCTTCCGCCACATCCTCGTAGAGTTCGGCTTCTTCGAGGCTGGCGAGGTGGATGCTGTGCGAGCCGGGCAGGTTGAGCGCGTTGGGGGCGCTCCCGTGGTAGGCGCCGCGGGCCTGCTTCAGCGGTTCGCGCAGGTAGGTGTTGACGACGAACCAGCCGAGCACCGCGACCAGCACCAGCCCGAAGGCGGCAAGCGCCAGCCGGTCGGGCTCGGACGCCGCGAGGCGCGACAGCCCGCGCACCCCGTTGGCGACGCAGAGCGCCCCGACCGGGACCAGGAGGACGACCGACAGCAGCGTCTGGCTGCCCGCCACCGGGAAGGCGTGCAGCGACTGCAGCACCGCGAGCAGCGGCAGCAGCAGGCGGGCGAAGGTCGGGGTCGGCGCCTCGCCGGGGGCGGTCACCATCAGGGCCACCCAGGCGAACGGCAACATGCTGAGCGGGTACCCGGTGAGGCTGTTGCTGTTGAACGGCAGCAGCTGGCCGGTCATCGAGAGCGCCATGGTGACGCCGACCGCGATCGCGAAGACCGAGGCGGCGGCCTGCAGGGCGGGACCCGGCGCGCCGGCGCCGCCGCGGCGGCGCATCGCCAGCCAGTAGGCGCAGGCGCCGCCGAGCGCGACGAGGTCGAAGCCGTAGAGCCGGCGGGCCAGCTGCATCGGGATGGTGAAGGCGTTCGACTGGCGCAGGGGCTGGCCGATCACCCCGTCGTAGAGGCCGTGGATGCTGGTCCCGGCGCCGATGATCGCCACGCAGGAGACGACCGCGAGGACGAGGAAGCCGCCGATCAGCCACCGCAGCTCGCCGCTTTGCCGGCGGGCGGGCTGGTTGGCGCGCAGGGCGATCACCACCGCCAGCGCGGCGGCGAAGACGTGGATCGCGTAGTGGCGGGCCCAGCCTTCGCCGAACTTGCTCGTCATCAGGACGACCGGGATCGCGACGAAGATCACCTCGATCAGCAGGCGCGGCCAGCGCCGCTCCCAGAGCTGCCGGTAGCTGACCGCGCAGGCGAGCGCGACGGAGGCGAAGGCGAAGAAGCCGACGTTGATCTTGGTCAGCGCGAGGGCCGCCACGGCGGCGCCGAGCAGGGCCATCGGGTAGGGCGATTCGCGCTCGCCGACGAAGGTGGAGATCACGACGATCACCGCCAGCAGCAGGGCGATCAGCCCGACCGGGTGCATCGGCTCGTTGGTCAGCACTTCGAGCGCCGCGAAGGTGAGGATCTGGGTGCCCAGCCCGAGCACGATGCTGCGGGTGATCTTGAGGATGCCGAGGCCGAAGAGAAGGCCGGAGAGGACCCACACCACGGTGACGACGGTGCGGCCGGAGTCGTGGGTGACCGGGATGCCGAAGATCGAGAAGAGGCCGCCCCAGAGCTCGTAGTAGAAGGGTCCGTACTGGGTGAAGACCTGGTCGTAGAGGTGGCCGTGGTTGACGAAGGCCTTCAGCGCGGTGAGCATGTAGCCCTCGTCGTCGTAGCTGTGGAACCCGAAGAACATCCGCGGGTGGGCGATCAGCGCGGTGACCACCGTGACCGCGGCGAAGCCGACCAGGGCGACGGCCAGGCGGATACGCCGGTCGCCGCCGAGCGCTGCCGCGCGTGCGGCGAGGACCTCGAGGTTCACGCCGGGCACGCTAACGGCCCGGGCGGCCCGACCCGAGGCCGCCGAGGCGGCGGCGCAGGGCCGGGACCTGCCAGGCGGCCTCCGCCGCGATCGCGGGACTCATCTTGGACTCGCCCTCGCGGCGATCGCGGAAGACGATCGGGACCTCGCGCACGGTGAACCCGGCGAGCAGCGAGCGATAGGTCATCTCGATCTGGAAGACGTAGCCCTTCGAGGTGACGGCGTCGAGGTCGAGCGCCTCCAGCACGGTGCGCCGGAAGCACTTGAAGCCCCCGGTCAGGTCGCGGACCCGGACGCCGAGCAGGAGGCCGGCGTAGAGGCTGCCGCCGCGGCTGGTGACGCGGCGCAGCAGGCTCCAGTCGGCGACCTCGCCGCCGGCGACGTAGCGCGAGCCGAGGGCCACGTCGGCGCCCTCGGTCGCGGCCAGCAGGCGCGGTAGGTCGGCCGGGTCGTGGGAGAAGTCGCTGTCCATCTGGGCGACGAGGCCGGCGCCGCGGCCGAGCGCGTGGCGAAAGCCCGCCAGGTAGGCGGGTCCGAGGCCTTCCTTGCTCGCCCGGTGCAGCACCTCGACGGCATCCGGGGCGGCGGCCGCGAGGCGGTCGGCGATCCGGCCCGTGCCATCGGGGGAGTTGTCGTCGACGACGAGCACGCGGGCGTCCCGTGGGAGGTTCTGCCGTGCCGCCTCGACGACGGCCGCGATGTTGGCCGCCTCGTTGTAGGTCGGAAGGACCAGCCAAGCGGGCCCTGCCGCCGCGGAGGAGTGCATCGCGGGCCATCCTATAGTTGGCGCGCGGGCCTCCGGGGTCCGGCCCACCGGCCCGCGACCGGCCCGCGGTCCCGGCGCAGGAGCCGCGGATGCGGCTCGGGGCCTGGGATCGCGGCGCGGGCGCCTGGGATGATCCCCGGGTGGCGCCTCGAACGGCACGCGGCACGACCGCGCCGCGCAGCGGCGAGGTCCACGTCTGGCGGATCGGGCTCGGCGCGGGCGGGCGCGGCGCGGCGCGCGAGGCGCTCGGCGCGATCCTCGCCGGCTACCTGGGCGGCGGCGGGGCGCCGCCGCTGTCTGCGGGTCCGGGCGGCAAGCCGCGGCTCGCCGCCGAGCCGGCGCCGTTCTCCTTCAACCTCTCCCACTCCGGCGAGCTCGCGCTGGTCGCGGTCGCCCCGGCCGGCGCCGAGGTCGGGGTCGACGTCGAGCGGCTGCGACCCAGGCGCGATCTCGTCCGGCTCGCCGCCCGCTGGCTGCCCGCCGCCGACGCCGCGGCGGTGGCCGCGGCCGCCCCGGGCGAGCGCGAACGCGCCTTCTACGCGGCCTGGACCGCGCACGAGGCGCGGGTCAAGTGCACCGGTGGCGGCCTCGCCGGACCGGCCCCGGGGCCGGCGGTCGTCGCCCACGAGCTGCCGATCGACTCCGGCTATGCCGCCGCCGTCGCGATCGATACCCGCGCCGCCGCCTTCCGCGGTGCGTTTTCCTTGCATCGCAGGGAATTCGAACCGCGCAAGCCGGGACCCGGGCGGGCGGCGTCGCGCGACTGAGCCGCGCCCCCGAGGGCTACGGGTGCGGCTTGCCGCCGGTGATCCGGACGAAGGCGTGCCAGGCCGGCTTCGGCCGGAACTTGGGGCCGTACCTGAACAGGCCGACCGAGTCGCAGAAGGCGCACGATTCCGGCAGGTCTTTCCAGGAGAACCAGTAGACCTGTTTGAGGTCGAGCTTCACCCGGTTGCGCAGCAGGTAGGAGTAGGCGGCCCGCAATTCATTCACCTGCCCGCGGATGCCGTGCTCGAAGGCATCCACCTGGTAGTCGTTCTGCGACCCCCAGCCCATCTCGGTGATGTAGAGCGGCACCCGGTCGTGGTTGGCGACGGTCACTTCGTGCAGTTCTTCGACGATTTCTTCCAGCTCGTGGCTGTTGATCGCGTACGGGTGCAGGGCGACGCCGTCGAAGTAGCGCTTGATGCCGGGCACCTGGTAGAGACCTTCCAGGAACTGCGCGGCGGGCATGCCGCGGCTCCGGCCCGCGGTCGGGCGCCCGAAGAGGCCGGTGAGGACCACCTTGGCGCCGCGCTCGTTGCGCTTGATCACCGGCGTCGAGATCTTCAGCAGGCGCGCGTAGTTGTGCGGGCTGACCGGATAGGCGAAGTAGAAGAAGTTCGCCTCGTTCCAGATCTGCCAGGTCTTGATCGGCATCGGCCTGCGGATCGGCGTCTTCTGCGCGCCGGGCAGTTCGTAGTCCGGGTTGGCCCGCTGCTTTTCCTTTTCTTCGCGGATCTTGCGCGGCGAGTGTTCGACCCAGAATTCGCCGCCCGGCCCGTAGCGCCTCACCGCGGCGCGCAGGAATCGGGTCCAGGCGCGGCGCTGGGCACGGTTGTTGATCGGCAGCGTCGTGTAGCGCTTCGACAGCCAGGGCGGCGTCGCGACGATGAACGGCAGCACCGAGAGGCCCTCCTGGGCGGCGGTTTCGACCGTCGGGTCGAACGAGGCCCAGTTGTATTCGCCACGCCGGGTGGGCTGGATGCCCGACCACAGCATCGGCGTGCGGATCGCCTCGATGCCGCCCGCCTTCATGTATTCGACTTCCTGGGTGGTCAGCGCGTTCTGGGGCACGATCCCGAAGAAGTTCCGCGGCGCCCGTGGGGTCGCGGCGGCGGAGGCGGGGGTCGCCGACTCCTGCGCGAGGAGGTAGGCGCCGCCGGCGAGGGCCAGCAGCAGGAACACGGCTGAGAGCAGTCGCCTCAAAGGAGTTGAACAGCGTAGCGGGGTGATTCGGTCGTCATCGGCCGGAGCAGTCTTCAACACGACTTTTCCCAGGATGTAGCGGTCCCGTCACCGAGACGGCGCGAAGGCGCCGGTTCAGGCCGCCGCGCCGCGGGCGCGGGGCCGCCGGGGCGAGGGCGGAGGGCCGGATCGGCGCACCCGCGCCGGGTCAGAGCGCGAACGCCGCGACGACCCCCGGGTCCAGGGTGGTGCCCGCCTCGGCCTCGATCAGCCGCAGCGCCGCTCCGGGCGACCGCGTCTCCCGGTACGGGCGGTAGGAGGTCAGCGCGTCGAAGGTGTCGGCGACGGCGACGATGCGGGCGCCGAGCGGGATCTCGGCGCCCCGCAGGCCATCGGGATAGCCGCTGCCGTCGAGCCGCTCGTGGTGGTGGCGGACGATCGCGGCCAGCTCCGGGTCCCCGAGCCGGGCGGCCATCTCGGCGCCGATCGTCGCGTGTCGCTGGACGTCGACGTACTCGAGGGGAGAGAGCGGGCCCGGTTTCGCGAGGATCTCCGGCGCGACCACCACCTTGCCCACGTCGTGGATGCGGGCCGCGCACTCCAGCCGTCGTGCCACGGGCTCCTCGATCCTCAGCCGCAGGGCGATGAGGCGGCACTGCGCGGCGACCCGGCGCCCGTGCGCGGCCGCGCCCGGGACGCGGGCTTCGAGGTGGGTGACCAACCCCCGCAGCCGCGCGTCCCGGGTCGGGGCCCGTCCGGGGACGCCAGGGGGAGTCGTCCCCACATGAATCGCATCTGGGCTGTCAGGTGCCTCCAACATGGATTCGGTGTCCGCCCCTTACGGTCGGGCGGGGCGGCGTTCACCGGAACACTATCCCGTATCTACCCAGTATTTGTATCGAATACTCGCCGAACTTAAGTATTAATCTGGTTTAAGGACACCGGAAGTTGCGGCGATACGCGGTCGGGGTGGTCGCGGTGGCGCGCCGAAAGTGGTCGCGCAGCGACGCGGGGTTGCCGAAGCCCGCCTGGGCGGCCACCGTCTCCACGTCGAGATCGGTCTCCTCGAGGAGCCGACGCGCCTCGATCACCCGCCGCGCCAGCAGCCACCGCAGCGGCGTCGTGCCGGTCTCCTCGCGAAAGCGGCGCGCGAAGGTCCGCGGGCTCACGTTGGCGTGGCGCGCCAGCGCCGCGACGGTGAGCGGCTCGGCGAGCCTGCTGCGCGCCCAATCGCGGGTCGCCTCCAGCGAGCCGGGCGCCGCACCCTCGCCCCCGGCCGCCTCGAGCGCCCCGAAGTACTGGGCCTGGCCGCCCTCGCGGTGCGGGGGCGCGACCATGTGGCGGGCGACCTGATCGGCGCAGGCCGCGCCGTGGTCGGCGCGCACCACGTGCAGGCTGAGGTCGATGCCGGCACTGAGCCCGGCCGAGGTGAGCACGTCGCCCTCGTCGACGAAGAGCACGTCCGGGTCGACCTCGACCGCCGGGAACCGCGCCGCCAGATCCGCCGCCCAGGCCCAGTGGGTGGCCGCGCGGCGACCGTCGAGGGCCCCGGCGGCGGCAAGCGCGAAGGCCCCGGTGCACACCGACAGGAGCCGGGCGCCGCGCCCCGCCGCCGCCCGGAGCGCCGCCGTCGCCGCCGCCGGCGGCGGCTCGTGGATCGCGAAGTAGCCGGGGACGACGACCGTATCGGCGCGGCGCACCTCCCCCAGCCCCGCCTCGACGCCGATCGCGAAGCCGGTCGTCGTCGTCACCGGGGCGCCGTCAATCGAGCAGGTCCGGAAGTCGTAGTGCGGCGACCCGTCCGCGGCGGCCGCCAAGCCGAATACCTGCGCCGGCGCGGTCAGGTCGAAGGCCACCGTGCCGGGCAGGCAGAGCGCGACGACCCGATGGCGACCTTGGCGGCGCGGCGGCAGGCGGGTGCGGCCCATGGCAGGAACCTATCGGACATTGTCTTTCCTGCCACTGGCGCGACGTGCCCGACCACGCGACCATCCCCCCATGACGACCGCCACGAACGTCTCGATCCTGGTCTTCGACGGCCTCACCGCGCTCGACGCGATCGGGCCCTACGAGGTGCTGCGCTCGGTCCCCGGCTGGGAGGTCTCCTTCGTCGGCAGGCGACGCGGCGCGGTGCGCACCGACAGCGGCAGCCTCGGCCTGGCGGCCGACCACGCATTCGCCGATCGTCCCGCCGCCGACATCCTCCTCATCCCGGGCGGCGAGGGCAACCGGCCACTGCTGGACGACGGCGAGGTGCTCGACTGGGTGCGCGAGGTCGACCGCGGCAGTCGCTGGACGACCTCGGTCTGCACCGGCTCCCTGGTGCTCGGCGCCGCCGGCCTGCTGGAGGGCAGGCGGGCGACCGGCCACTGGCTCTACCTCGAGCCGCTGCGCGAGTACGGGGCCGAGCCCCAGGTCGGCCGCTGGGTCGAGGACGGCAAGCTGCTGACCGCCGCCGGGGTCTCGGCGGGGATCGACATGGCGCTACACCTGGTCGGCCGCGAGGCGGGGACCGAGGTCGCCCAGGCTATTCAGCTGATGATCGAGTACGACCCGCAGCCGCCGTTCGACGCGGGCTCCCCCGCCAAGGCGCCCGCGCCGATCGTCGAGGCGATGCGCTCCCGCGCACGCCGGTGAGCGGCGCCGCGCTGTTCGAAACCTGCGCCATCGCGAAGAAAGGAACACCGCAAGGGCGACGAGCGCCGCCCATCCCGCCCAGCTGTTCCTTATGGCCGGTATTCCGGCATAAGGAACAGCTGGGCGGGAGACTCAGGCGGTGGTGGCTTCAGCGCCCGTCGGCGCGGTCGGGGCGGGAGCCGCGGCGGCGGCTTTGCGGGCGGCGGCTTTGGCGGCCGCCAGGCTGACGGTCGAGCCGGCCACTCCCGCGGCGAGGGCGGCGAGCGCCACGCCGGCGCCGGTCTCCTCGGCGCCGAGCAGGGAGTCGACCGAGACCGGGCCGGGACCGCCGTCGACGATCAGCAGCAGCGCGGCGATGATCGTCAGGTTGTACTCGTAGCCACCGCCGGTCGACCAGAAGCCGTTTTTGAAGTGCACGGTGCGGATCGCGGTCGTCATCGTGGCGATCAGCGAGGCGGCGGCCGCCGGGGTGAAGGCGCCGAGCGCGATCCCGACCCCACCGAGCGTCTCCGAGAGGGACGCGGCATAGGCGTTGGTCCGGGCGGGCGCCAGGCCCAGTTTGTCCATCATCCCGGTGGTCCCCTCCAGCCCCGGACCGCCGAACCAGCCGAACAGCTTCTGGGTTCCATGGCCGATGAACATGCCGCCGATGAGCAGGCGGGCGAGCAGACGTCCGAGCTTCATGTGGGGTACCTCCGGGGAAGTGAAGATGGGGAAACGGTTGAGCGGGAAACTACATCCCTGCCGCGGCCGGCGACTTCAGGCCGGCCTCATCTCCAATACCCGCCACGGTCCCTCGCCGCACATCGGCTGCGTCTCCCCCGCCAGCCAGCCGTCGAGCAGATCGGCGTAGTGGGGGCTCGCCGGGTGTCCCGACTCGCCGCCGAACATCTGCCAGCGCGAGCGGTCGGGGTCGGTCGGGTCGGCGACCATCCGCCAGCTCGGCGCCCAGACCGCGCGGTAGGGGTCGTTCGGGTCGTAGGCGATCTGGCTGACCGTCTCCTGGGCGCCCCCCGCCCGCACCCGCCGGTTGAGCAGTCGGCGCAGCACCGGGTTGGCGTTGCCGAGCGCGTGTGGGAACACCATCTCGTGGACCGTGCCCCAGCGCCACCCCTCGGGGTCGTCGCCGAAGCGCTCGGTGAGGTCGTCGAGCGCCCCGGCGAGCGCCTCGAGCACGAGGTCGTCCCAGGGCCGGCCGATCAGCTCGTCGTCGGCCTCCTCCCAGAGGCCCATCAGGTGCGAGTGCCAGCGCCAGGGCGAGGTGATGTGGGGGCTGAAGCCGTTGTCGGCGCGGTCGAGCCAGCGCTCGCAGAGGTCGCGGTCGCCGATCGCGGCGCGCGCCACCTCGCGGGCGAGGCGCAGCAGGAAGGCCTGGTAGATCGTCCCGGCGACGGTCTCGGGGTCGAGCCGGCCGTCCCAGGCGCGCAGCCGCTCGATCGCCGAGCGCTCGCGCTGGCCGGGCGGGTGCAGGCGGGAGAGGCGGCGCGCCGCCTCCAGCCCGGGCAGCGAGAGGACGTCGACCTGCATCTCCGCGAAGCCGTCGAGGTCGTGCAGCTCGCGCCCGGCGAGCAGCTCCTCGATCCGGCGGGCACGGAAGCCGTCGAGCCATTCGGAGGTGATGTGGTGCGGGTAGTCGTCGCCGACGATGCGGTTGTTGGCGGTCACCAGGTAGCCCGACTCCGGGTCGACGACCTCGGGCAGCTCCTCGTAGGGAACCGTCCCCTCCCACTCGAACTCGCCGCCCCAGCCGGGCTTCGGCAGGTCGGCGACGTCGCCGCGGCGGCGCGGCAGGCGGCCGATCAGCTTGTAGCCGATCGAGCCGTGGCGGTCGGCCCAGACGACGTTGGAGGCGGGCGAGGTGTGGCCGGCGAGGCGGGCGACCAGGTCGGGGCCGGAGTCCACGTCGAGCAGCTCGAACATGCCGGCGAAGGCGGTCGGTTCGCGCAGCGTCTGCCAGGCGAGGGCCAGCGGCTCGGCGTCGTCGGCGCCGAGCGCCTCGTTGACGATCGGGCCGTGGTGGGTCTCGCGCACCTGCAGCGTCACCGGCGCCTTGCGGCCCTTGACGACGATCTCCTCGCGGCGCGTCGCCAGCGGCCGCCACTCGTCCTCGAAGCGGTAGCGGTCGCCCTCGACCCGCTCGATGAAGAGGTCCTGGACGTCGGCCATCACGTTGGTGATCGTCCAGCAGACGTCGTTGCCCTGGCCCATGTAGACGCCGGGCATGCCGGGCAACGTGGCGCCGCGGACGAAGCGCCCGTCGCAGCGCAGCTCCATCTCCTCCCAGATCGGCGGCAGGCTCGGCGGCAGGTGCGGGTCGCCGGCGATCAGCGGCATCCCGGTCGCCGAGCGCGCCCCGGAGACCGCCCAGTTGTTGGAGCCGCTCGCCTCGGTGGCGAGGCCGAGCGCGCGGCGCACCGCGTCGATCTGCTCGACCAGCGGCAGGCCCTCGCCGCTCCACGCGGTCTGGTCGACGATCGGGTTGTCGCGCGGGTAGCCGGGGTCGAGGCGGGCGGTCAGCTCGGGGCCGAGCTCCCGCACCATGTCGGCGCGCAGCAGCTCGCGCTCCCAGTTGGTGGAGAGCCCGAAGGCGAGCAGCTTGCCGAGGCCGAGGATGTCGACCGGGCTCCACGGCTCCCAGTCGAGGCCCAGCAGGCGGAACTCCAGCGGCGGCGCCTTGGCCGCCGCGGCGCCCGCGTTGACGCCGGCGCAGAAGTGGTCGAGGAGCGCCCGCAGCTCCGGCTCGAGCGCCGCCGCCTCGCGCTCGGCAGCGCGCCGCATCCCCAGGGTCCGCATCAGCCGGTCGACCGGCAGGGTGTCCTCCCCGGCGAACTCCGAGACCCGGCCGCTGAGGACCCGGCGGTAGAACTCCATCTCCCAGAGGCGATCCTGGGCGTGGACGAACCCCTGGGCGAAGTGCAGGTCGCGGCGCTCGCCGGCCTCGATGTGGGGGACGCCCCAGCGGTCGCGCCGCACGAGGACAGGACCGGCCAGCCCGGGGACGGTGAGCCGCCCGGTCTCCTGCGGCAGTGCCCGCCGCGCCAGCCGCAGCCAGGCGATCCAGACCGAGGCGGCGCTTATGCCGACCCCGGCCAGGCTCGCCAACAGTCCGGCCTTGGCCACTCCCCGTGCGCTCGCGCCCCGCATACGTCGTGTCTATCAGAACTGGCCGGCTGGCCAAAGCGGCCAAGATCGTGGCTCGCGCCCAAAATCCTGGAATCGGCCGAAACTTCCATGAGCGGTCGAGGTTGGAGTGGATGATCGACGGCCACCGGACGGTCGTCAGCGAACGGAAGGGGTGCGGGACATGGGCAGGATCTGGCGAGTGATGGTGGTTGTGGCGATGGCCTGCCTCGGCCTCGGCCTCGGCCTCGGCACGATGGCGGCGGGCGCCGCGGCCGCGCACCACAAGGCGCGCCGCGGGAACGCGCGCCGGCGACCGCCGCACGCGCGGCGGCACCTGCCCCAAGGCGCCCGCCTCGACCCGAGGTTCGGGCAGGGCGGCTCATTCACGGTGAAGGTGCCGTCGGGCATCGCCACCGACGGCATCCCGATCCGCAACGCGCGGCTCGCGGTCGCGCCGAGCGGCAGGTCCTACGCCCAGGTGGGCGGCCTGCTGATGGCGTTCGGCGCCGACGGCAGGCCGGACCCGACGTTCGGCAACCATGGTCGGGTGCCGATCCGGCCGGGGCTCGGGAAAGTGGTCGAAGTCTCGGGAGTGGCGGTCGACTCGCTGGGTCGGGTGCTCGTCGCCGGCACCTATGAACCGTTCCCCGGCTTCCGGAACCCGATCGCCAAGGGCGACGGTGAAGGTCTCCTGGGCCAGAACGAACCGGCGACCGAAGCCTTCGTGATCCGGTACCTCCCCAACTCGCATCCGGACCCCACCTTCGGCGACGGCGGGGTCGTGATCAGCAGCCTCGGCGTGCCGCGGCCGACCAACGAACCGTACGGCGAAAAGCCCGCGACGGCCGAATACGAACGACCCGTGGTCACCGTCGACGGGATCGAGGTCGACTCCCAGAACCGGCCGGTCCTCTCCGGCAGCTACGTCTACGCCGAGCACAGCTGCTTCGACAAGCAGCTGTACCAGCACTCGATCGTCGCCCGGCTGACCGCGTCCGGCGCCGTCGACACGAGCTTCGGCGCCGGCGGCTACGCGGTCGGCCCCGGGGAATTCGCCCGCGGGTTCGCCGCCGGGCCGAACGGAGAGTGGGCGCTCCTCGGCCAGGAAGCACGCGCCTGCTACCGCGATATCGGTCCGTACTCCTCCAGGCTGGCGGTCTTCGGCGAAACGGGCACGCCATCCGCCGTCGATCCCGCCCGGCCGAGCGTCAACGCGATGGGGCCGATGGCGGTCGACTCCGAAGGGCGCGTCCTCTATGCCGAAGAAGAAATCACCGGCAGCGAAATCGAAAGCGAACGGACGAAGATCACCCGCCTGCTCCCGGACGGGAACGTCGACACCAGCTTCGGGTTCGGCGGCGGCATCCCGCTCACCCGCTACGCCCCGGCCAGGCCGGCGGCGCTCGCGATCGACGGCAAAGGGCGCACCGTGGTCGGGCTGAGCGCCGAAGCGGGGCTCGAGCTGGCCAGGCTGACGCCCGAAGGAAAGTACGACGGCAGGTTCGGCGACCACAACCTGCTGGCCGGCCCGAAGAACGGCGCCCAGCTCGGCGGCGTCGCGATCGACTCGAGGGGTCGGATCCTGGCGGCGGGCACGATCTTCGTGCACGTGCCCCCGCGGTCGGAAGTCGAAAACGCCGGAGCCGTCCCGCAGGCGGAACTGACCGTCGCCCGCTTCCTGCCGGGGCGTTAGCCCGCCGCCCGCCCAACCCCCGACGCTTGTCTTCGTATGGATGACAAGCGTCGGGGGTGGCGAGGTGGCTACTCGGTGAGGTCGGTTGGGAGGCGGGCCTCGGACTCGAGCTTTTCGAGGTGCGCCTCCATCGCCATCGCCGCCATCGGCAGCAGCTCGGCCGGGACGTCGTCCCAGACGATGCCGAGCAGGGCGGCGCGGGAGCGCTCGCCGGCGTCCAGCGCGGCGAGAAGGCGGTGCTCGCGGGTCAGGCGATGCTCGACGTATTCGGCGAGCTTCGCCGCCGGGTCGGTGATCCAGGGGCCGTGGCCGGGGCACATCAGCGCCAGGCCCTCGGCCTGCAGCAGGGCGAGGGAGTCCATGAAGGCGGCCAGCGAGTTGCCCCCGGGCGGGACGATCGTCGAGCCGAGCCCGAGCACCAGGTCGCCGCAGAAGCAGACGCCCTCGGCGCCCAGAAAGGCGACGTGGTCCTCGGCGTGGCCGGGGGTGGCGAGGGCGCGCAGGCCGCCGTGCTCCTCCCCACCCGTCGGCTGGATGACCGGCGCATCGAGGCGGTCGGCGCCGGAGAGGTGGTCGACGTGGGAGTGGGTGACGAGGACCGCGCCGATGCCGCCGCGCTCCGCCGCCGCGACGCGGATCGCCTCGAGGTGGCCGGGGTCCTCGTCGCCGGGGTCGATCACCACGCAGGGGTCGGCGCCGTAGAGGTAGGTGTTGGTCCCTTCCAGCGTCATCGGCCCGGGGTTGGGGGCGACGATGCGGACGATCTCGGGGTGGCCGGGGGCGGGCTCCGCCATTCGTTCAGTTGAGTCGCCCGTGGGCGGCCGAAGTGAACGAGCGCGCGGTGACCCGCACGGAAGTCAGCCTTCGACCTCTTTGGCGATCGCCGCCCGGGCGTCGGCAGGCTCCAGCACGACCAGGTCGCCGGCGCCGCGGAGGATCTCCCGCACCAGCCAGGCCTTGCCGGCGTAGGGCAGCTCGACGACGACGGCGCCGTCGGCCAGCTCCTCGATCACGGTGCGCTCCTCGCGCAGCCAGCGCGCCCGCTCCGGCGAGACCCAGACCCGCGCCACCTCGGCGGCCGGCACCTCGCCGTGCGTCATCCAGCCCTCGACCCGGGCGAATTCCTCGATCTCCGGCCGCGGCTCGAAGGCGTCCTCGGTCGGCGCCGCCTCCTTGATGCGATCGAGCTTGAAGTGGCGGACGCCGTCCTTCTTCAGGTCCCAGGCCTCGACATACCAGCCCTCGCGACCGTTCTGGAGGCGGTAGGGCTCGATCCGGCGCGTCGTCAGCTCGTCCTCGTTCTCCTTGTAGTAGGAGAGCTCGACCACCTTGGAGTCGGCGATCGCCTGGTTGAGGAGGCGCGCCACGCTGGCGTCGCCGCCGCCGGCGGGGACGATCTCCAGCCCCTCCTCGGAGGGATCGTGGCCGAGCGCCTTGACGATTTTCTCGCGCGCCTTCTGCAGGTTGGACTGCGGCAGGTGGTCGCCGAAGAGGTCGATCGCGGCGATCAGCGCCTTCGCCTCCAGCGGCAGCAGGCGCGCCGGGCGGGCGAAGTTGTCGCCGTAGGGCTCGGAGTCGACCTCGATCTCCTCGCCGAGGATTTCCGCGTAGAGCACGTAGGTGCCGCCGCCGAAGTTGACGACGTTCAGCAGCTCGATGTCCTCGCGCAGCTCCTCCTCGGTGAGTTCGAGGCGGCTGCGCAGGTCGGCGACCTGCAGGCGCCGGCCCGCTTTCGCCGCTTCGATCAGCATCCCGGCGAGGGTGACGAGGCGGGCGAAGCGCTCCGGGCGGATCGCCGCGTCGCCGCGGCTGCCGGAGCGCGAGCGGCGCGGCTGGTCGCGCAGCGGCCGGTCGACGATCTCGGCGGGCTGGAAGCCGTTCATGTGGCGGTCGCGCAGCAGCGCCAGGCGCGCCTCGGCCTCCTCGCGCAGGTCCTCGGGCGCCAGCACCCGGGCGTTGGCCCGCCAGCGCAGCACCCAGGCGATCAGCTCGCGGTGGGAGGCGTAGTCGGTTTCGAAGATCTTCCCCTTGCCCGGCGCCTTGTCGGCCGGCTTGGCCTCGCGGACCTCCCCGTAGCGGCCGAAGTCGCGCTCGATCAGCCAGGCGATCCGCTCGCGGATCCAGATCTTGGCGCGGCCCTGGGACTCGCCCAGTTGCCAGTCGGCGCGGCTGCCGTAGTCGCGGCGGTCGAAGTCCTCCGGCGGCGAGAAGTCGTGCTCGGCCTTGGTCGCGTAGCCGACCTTTCCCTGGATCCGGGAGAGGCGGAAGACGCGTACCGCGTCGCGCTCGTGCGCGTGGCCGATCAGGTAGAACTGCCCGCCGCGGAAGACCAGGTGGTACGGGTCGACCTTGCGCTTCGCGGTCTCGCCGCGCTCCATCGTGAAGTAGGTGAACTCGATCGTCTTGCGGCGCGAGATCGCGGTCTCGATCTTCGACAGCCGCTGGGAGAAGCTCGCGGCCTCCCGCCGAGGCGGTCATCGCCATCTCGACCGGGGCGCGCTCGCCCTCGGCGAGCGGGTTGGGGTGGCCCCAGGCGACCTGCTGGAGGGCGAGGCGCAGCGGCTCGGCGTAGGCGAAGCCGCCGTCGGTGAGCAGCAGCAGCGCGGTCGAGAGCGCCGCCAGCTCGTCGTCGGCGAAGGAGATCGGGTCGAGGTAGAAGTTCTCCGGCGGCAGCGAGTACAGCTCCGCCTCGAAAAACCCCTCCCCCGGCTTCTCCACCCCCAGCTGGATGCCGAGGCTCTCCAGCTCGGCGCGATCCGCGTAGAAGCGGCGCGCGAAGGCGTCGTCGTTCATGTCGCTATAGCCCTCGACCTCGCGCTTGATCTCGAGAGCCGAGACCGGCCTCCCCTGAGCCATCAGGAATGAGATCAACGAGAGCTGTCGAATCAGCTTCTCGGTGTCCTTTGCCACGCCTCCCAGGATAGTCTGCGCGCGCTGAATGGCACTCCTGCTCGCGCCCTTTCGCTGGCTGGTTTCCTCGATTCTGCGGCTCGCGCTGCTCGCCGCGATCGTGGTCGCCGCCTATTTCCTGCTGCTGAAGCCGGCAATCCACAGCGGCGAGCAGAGCCTCGGCCGCTCCCTCCACTCGCTGGAGCGCAAGGCGAGCCCTCAGCGCCTCGCCCGCTGCATCAGCCACGCCGGCGGCGACGTCGCGAAGACCAAGCGCTGCGCGCGGCTGTTCTGAGGCGCCGGGGCGGCGCGCCTACGCTCGTCCTCGATCCGCGGACAAGCGTCGCGGGTGAGGGTCAGGCGGCGCGCTCGGAGAACCAGGCCGAGCCCGAGAGGGCACGGTCGAAGCCCGACCAGGACTCGCCCTCGGGAAGCTGGCGCTCGAGCCGGTCGAAGGAGCCGAGCCGGCCGCCGAGGTTGTCGATCATGTGGACGAGGACGGCCTCGCGGGTGGCGGGGACGACCGGCGAGCCGTGCTCGAGCTGGCCGTGGTGGCTGAGGATGATGTGCAGGACGCACTGGGCGAGCCGCGGGTCGAAGCCGCCGATGTCCTCGATCGCGCGGCGCACCGTGTAGTAGCCGAGCGGGATCTCCCCCTGCAGCCGACCGGCGTCGGTGAGGTCGATCGCCAGCGGGTCGTCGTTGTAGGCGATCAGCTTGCCGATGTCGTGCAGGAGCGCGCCGGTGAGGGCGATGTCGCGGTCGATGCCGGGGAAGAAGTTGGCCGCGGCGGAGACCGCCTGGGCGACCGAGAGGGTGTGCTCGAGCAGCCCGTGCCGGTAGGCCTGGTGGTAGGTCTTCGCCGCCGGGGCGTCGCGGAAGCGCGGCCAGGTCTCCGAGTCGGGGGCGAAGAAGTGGTCGAGCAGGGCCCGCAGCTCGGCGTTCTGGACCGTGTCCAGCAGGTCGCGCAGGTCCGACTCGAGCCGCTCGGCGGAGACCTCGGAGGGCACCGCGAGCTCGTCCAGCTCGTACTCGCCGTCCTCGGCGGCGCGCATCTCGGTCACCTTGATCTTCGAGCCCCACCGTTCCGAGGTCTCGAAGACGCCGCTGACGTGGATCGGCGTGCCGGACGCGCAGAGCGCGTAGCGGACCTCGGCCTCGTCCCAGCAGACCGCCTCGGTGGTGCCGGTCGCGTCGCCGACCGTCATCCGCAGCCACGGGTCGCCGTTGCGCTTGCGCCGCAGCTCGCGGCCGCGGACCGCGTAGACGCCGCGGACCCGCTGGCCGTCCTCGAGGTCGCGGATCGCCGTGCGGGCCTCCGCGGTGGCGGACTCCGCGGGGCGGGGCCCGGGCGCCGCGTCCTGCCGCGGACCGGCGGTGGTCGGCGCCTCGGCGGGCGGCGCGCCCTGCCGCGGCGCGGCGTCGCCCGGGGCCTCCGGCGCCGCCTCCGATTCGGCGGGGGCAAAGGCGGGCTCGCCGGCCAGGAGGCTGTCCATCTGCGTCTGCTCAGCCATCGCCCGACTCAAGTTAGAGAGCGCCCCGGACGCCTGTCGCGAACCGGCCCCGCCAGATCGGCGAGCCGAAAAGACCCGCAAAGAGCGCATATTCACCTTCGCGCACCTCGCTGCCGTGGAGCCTTCCTCCCGCTATCCGGGAGGAGGGCACCACGGGGCGCCGGCCGGGTCGGCCGGGTCGATTCACTAACGTTCGGTAAGTGAGTCGCATCGTCGCCTGGCACTTCTCCGACCCGGGATGTCCCTGGGGCTACTCCTCCCGCCCCGCGATCGCGCGGCTGCGTTGGCGCTTCGGCGACCAGCTCGACTGGCGCCTGGTCCTGATCGGCCTCAGCGAGAGCGGCGAGCGCTACGAAGAGCGCGGCTACACCCCCGCCCGCCTGGCGGCCGGCTGGCGGATGTTCGAGGACCGTTTCGGGATGCCCTTCGGCCGCGGCGTGAAGTCGCGGATGTGCGGGACCTCGCGCGCCTGCCGGGCGGTCGTCGCGGCCCGCGAGCAGTCGCCCGAGCTCGGCTACGCGGCGCTGCGCGCCCTGCAGCTGATGCAGTTCACGACGACCGGGCTGCTCGACGACGACGAGGCGCTGCGCGCCGCCCTGGAGACCGTCGGCGGGCTCGACGCCGGGGCGGTCGTCGACCGCCTCGACGACCCGGCGATCGTCGCCCTGTACGAGGAGGACAAGGCGCGAGCCCGCTCCGCCGACGGGCGGCCGACCCACGTCCAGAACCGTCACGCCGACTCCGACGGACCGATCCGCTACACGGCTCCCTCGGTGATCTTCGAGGCGCCCGACGGGCGCTGGCTCGAGGTCGGCGGCTTCCAGCCCTTCGAGTCCTACGACACGGCGCTCGCCAACCTCGACGGCTCACTGGAGCGCCGGCCGGCGCCGGAGCGCGCCGCCGACGCCGTCCTCGCCTTCCCGATCGGCCTGACCACGGCCGAGGTGGCGGCGATCATGCGCGGCTCCGACGTGGTGGACGCCGACCTCCCCGCCGCCGAGCGCGAATTGATCGCGGCCGTCGACGACGGCGAGCTGATCTGCGAGCCGGTGGGCGGCGACGCCCTCTGGCTCCCCGCCGACGCGGCAGCCGCCGGTGGCGGCGCGACCGACGCCGTCGGCGCCGCCGCCTGACGGCCCGCCCGGCGCCCTCCCCCGCCGGCGTTCGCAGTTCTCCGCGCTATCCGCGGACTTCTGCGAACGCCCCCTGGCGCGGCGCGTGGCGTTCGCAGTTCTCCGCGCATAGCGCGGAGAACTGCGAACGCGCCCCGGCGCGGGGGCGGCGAATCATTCGGGTGACCAGCGGAGCATCCGGTCGCCGAGCAGCGTGCTCACGGTGACGAGGCGGAAGCCGCGCGCCTCGAGGCCCGCGACGATGCCGGGGAGCGCGGCGACCGTCTCCGGGTGCCGGCCGCCGTCGTGCAGGAGGACGATCGAGCCGGGCTTGGCGCGCCGCACGACGCGCCTGCGGATCGCGGCCACGCCGGGGTGATGGTCGTCTTCGGAGTCGAGCGTCCAGAAGACCAGCTGCAGGCCGTTGGCCCGCGCCGCCGCCTTCTCGCGGCGGTCGAGTTCGCCGTAGGGCGGGCGGAAGAGGCACGGGGTGAAGCCGGTCGCGCCGCGGATCGCCGCCTGGGTCGAGGCCAGCTCGGCCTCGCCGGGGTCGATCGGGTGATGGAAGGAGTGGTTGCCGATCTCGTCGCCCGAGGCGAGGATCCGGCGCATCAGCGCCTCTTGCCCGCGCACGTGGCGACCCTCCTCGAAGAAGGTGGCGCGGGCGCCGAGCCGGTTCAGGGTCGCGAGGATCGCCGGCGTCTGGGTGGGGCTCGGGCCGTCGTCGAAGGTCAGCGCGACCTCGTCCCCGGCGGTCGGCCCGCGCCGGGCGATCGCGCCCGGGCGCGAGGTGCAGCCGAAGGGTTCTTCGCCCGCCCCGACCACGGTCCCGCCGTCGAAGCCGCCGCGCGCCGTCCCCGCCCCGGCCGCCACCAGCGCCAGGCAGAGGAGGAGCGCCGCGCCGCCGGCCCGCATCGCCGCTACGCGACCAGCTCCGCCATGTGCTCGCGCAGCGGCTCGATCAGCTGCGGCGCCGCCAGGGCGGCGGGGATCTGGCCGTGGTCGACCAGGATCGCGTCGGAGACCAGCCGCACGCTGACGCCGTGGTCGGGGCGCCCGGCGAGGTCGACCTCGACCGCGTCGCCCACCCCGAGCTCACCCTCCTCGAGGATCTTCAGGTAGGCGCCGGGGCGCGACGCCCGGCCGAAGCGCCGCACGAACGTCGGGTCGCCCATCTTCAGCCCCAGCTTGGCGCAGGGCAGGCGCGGCTGGACGACCTCCAGCAGGGTCGTCCCGATCCGCCAGCGCTCGCCGAGCACGGCGCCGGAGACGTCGACCCCTTCGGTGGTCAGGTTCTCGCCGAAGGCGCCGGGGCCGAGGTCTCGCCCCAACTCCTCCTCCCAGAGGCGCGTCTCCTCGATCGCGTAGGCGTAGACGGCCTTGTCGGGACCGCCGTGCGCGCGCAGGTCGGCCTGCCGGTCGCCGTCGAGGTTGTCGCCGCGGACCTTCACCCGCCCCTCGACCGGCGCCTTCCAGATCGCCGTCTCGACGGTCCGGCCGCCGGCGTCGACCGTCTTCGGCAGCCCGACGTTGACGCTGATCAGACGAGCGCGGAGTGCCGGGTCTTCGCGCCGGGGGCCGTCCATGACCGGACATCATCGCAAGCATCGCGACCGCCCTTGGCGCGGTAGAGCTCGGCGTCGGCGCGGGCCAGGGCGCGGTCGATCGACTCGCCGCGCCGGTACTCGACCAGGCCGGCGCTCCAGGCGATCGGCGAGGCCGCCCGCAGGCGTCGCAGCACCTCGCCGGCGCCGTCGCGCCCGACGCCCGGCAGCACGAGGGCGAACTCGTCGCCGCCGAGCCGGGCGAGGACCTCCGAGCCGCGCAGCTGCTCGCCCCAGCAGCGGCCGAGGCCGGCGAGCAGCTCGTCGCCCGCGGCGTGTCCCTGCTGGTCGTTCACCTGCTTGAACTCGTCGAGGTCGATCAGCGCGAGGCTGGAGGGCAGGTCGGCGCGGTCGGCGAGGGAGAGGACGCGCTCCGCCGCGCCCGCGAACCCGGCCCGGTTCAGGAGGCCGGTGAGCGAGTCGGTGACCAGCTGGGCGCGGAGGCGGCCGTTGAGCCGGGCGAGCGCCTCGGTGGCGAGGACCGAGGAGCCGGCGATCAACACCCAGGCGGTCACCATCCCCGGCAGCTCGCTGAGCCAGAGACCGACCCCCGAGGCGCCGATGAGCAGCACGGCCTGGAGGCGCGCCGCCCGCTGGTCGAAGAACTGGCCGACGTAGATGCCGATCCACAGGTAGGCGAAGCTGGTGATCGCGGCGCCATAAGACGTGGTGCAGGAAGCGACCAGGACCGTATTGACGATCGTGCCCGCCGCGGCGGCGGCCTGCAGACCTGCCGGCGGCAGCGCCTTGCCGAAGCGCAGGAGCATGGCGGAGCTGACGAGCAGGCCGCAGCCGACCAGGTTCATCAGCGTCACCGGCGCGTGCGGGCCGACCGGGAAGGCGGCCGCGAACAGGCACAGCATGCCGCCCACCCCGTAGATCATCGCCAGCGCCCAGACCGGCGCCGGCAGCCGCCGCAGAGGGTCGAGGACCTGGCGGCTAAAAGAGGCGGGGTCCGCCTCGGATGGGTCCCTGGGACTCACATCCTGGCAATCGGCCGGGTCGCGGAAAGGCTTGAGAGACGACCGGACAACTGCGTACCCATTTTCGACTACGCGCGGGTCCGCTTGCAGAGGGCACGATCCGGGTCGAGCCGCCCGGCGCCGTCCCGCGGTGTTCCTTACTTCGGCCATGCCGAAGTAAGGAACACCGCGGCGAAGGTCGCCCCCGGTCCGTTTCAGCCGGCGCGCTCCAGGAGGGCGACCGGCCAGCCGGGGAGGGCGACGTCCTCGAAGGCGACCCGCGGGCCGAGGTCGAGCGTGCGCCCCGTCCCACCCGAGGGCTCGCCGCCCGCGCCCGCGAGGACGTCGCGCCACTCGCCGGCGAGCCCCCGCGGCAGCTCCAAGGTGGCGCCGGCGCCCTCCTCGCGGACGGCGACCGCCGCCAGGACCTCGCCGTCGCCGCGGGTGAAGGCGCAGAGCGGCTCCTCCGCGGCGAGCGGTCGGTAGGCGCCGGCGAACGCCTCGGGGCGGCGGGCGCGCAGGGCGAGGGCGCGGCGGATCAGGTGGAGCTTCACGTTCTCCCGGGTCACCGCGGCGCCGGCGTCGAGGGCGGCGAGGGCGTCGCGGCGGCGCTCCCAGTCGACCGGCCGGCGGTTGTCGGGGTCGACCATCGAGAGCGACCAGAGCTCGTCGCCCTGGTAGACGTCGGGCACCCCGGGCGTGGTCAGCTTGAGCAGCAGCTGGCCGACCGCGGCGCGCTCGCCGCGCGGCGCGTGGCGCTCCACCCAGGCGGCGATCTCCTCGTGCGGCCCGCCGCCGTCCAGCAGGCCGCGACAGAAGGCGAGCACCGCCCCCTCCCACTCCTCGTCGGGCCGGACCCAGTTGGTGTTGCGCTTCGCCTCACGGAGCGCCTTGCGCACGTACTCCTCGAGCCGCGCCGCCGAGACCGGCCAGACCCCGACCAGGGTCTGGTAGATCAGGTACTCCTCGACCGGGTCGGGCGCGACCCGCCGCGCGCCGCCCCGCTCCAGCTCGGTCCGCAGTGGCGCGGCCAGCCCGAACCAGCGCCGGACCTCCTCCGCCCACTCCTCGGCGACCCCCGCCAGCGCGCCGATCCGCGCCCGCGCGTCGCCGCTGCGCTTGGTGTCGTGGGTCTGGGTGATCAGCAGGTTGCGGGGGAAGCGGCGCGCCCGCTCGGCGCAGCGGGCGTGGAAGTCGGCGACCGGGAGGGAGAACCGGCCCGGGTCGCCGCCGACCTCGTTCAGGGCCAGCAGGCGCACGTCGCGGTAGAAGGCGGTGTCCTCGATGCCCTTGGCGGTGATCGCCGGGGTGGTCTGCTGGAAGCGGGTGACGAACTCGGCGGGGGCTTCGGCATCGAGGGTCAGGCGGTCGGCGACCGCGGCGGGCATCCCGCGCCGCCGCGCCGCGGCGATCGCCTCGCGATCGGCCTCGGCGACCTCGCCGGCGTGAGTCGCCGCGCCGTCGGCGTCGCCCACCGCCCCGCCGTCCGCCGGCCGCACGTAGGTCCGGTAGATCGGCAGCGAGGCGAGCGAGCGCTCCAGGTCCGGCGCGTCGACGATGCGGCGCAGCCGCTCGACCTCCGGCGCGAAGGTGGTGGTCGCCTGCTCGAGCTTCGCCTCCTCGGCGAGCTCCTCGAAGGGCCGCCGCTCGCCGGTCAGCTCGGCGTACAGCGCGGTCATCGTCCCCTCCCCGGCCGGGTCGACGAACAGCGCCGCGGCGTCGTTCAGGAACTCGTAGCCGACCGTGCCCTCGACCGGCCAGTCGCGCAGCTCCTCGTCGCTCTCGAGGATCTTCTCCACCCAGACCCGCTCGGCGCCGCCCGCGCGCAGCCGCGCCAGGTAGCCGGCCGGGTCGGCGAGGCCGTCGGGGTGGTCGACCCGCAGGCCGTCGACGACGCCTTCGGCGAGCAGCCGCAGCGCCAGCCGGTGGGTCGTCGCGAACACCTCCGGGTCCTCCTGGCGCACGCCGGCCAGCTCATCGATGTCGAAGAAGCGCCGGTGGCGGCCGCTCGCCTCGTCGAGGTCGAAGAACTGGCGCCGCCACTCGGGATCGCGCCAGTAGCGGTTTTCCTCGACCGCGGCCATGTGGTTGGGGACGACGTCGAGGATCACCCCGAGCCCGGCCTCGGCGAGCGCCCGCAGCGCGCTCTCGCCGCCGAGGTCGAGCGAGACCGTGGTCGGGTCGATCACGTCGTAGCCGTGGGTGGAGCCGGGCCGCGCCTGGAAGAGCGGCGAGAGGTAGACGTGGCTGACGCCGAGCTCGCGCAGGTACGGCACCAGGGAGCGGGCGTGTCGGAGGTCGAGGTCGGGGCCGAGCTGCAGCCGGTAGGTGCAGCGCAGCTCGCGCGCCGGGCTCACCGCGCCGCCCGACGCAGCAGCACGATCGTCCAGCCCGGCACCGACACGGTCCCGCGCGGCGCCACCCGTTCCCCGTCGGACCCGCGCTGCGGCTCGGCCGTGGTCAGCTCGAGCGTCCACATCGCGCCGAAGCGGCGGGTCGGCAGGCGGAAGTCGACCGCCTCGTTGCCGGCATTGAAGAGGACCAGGAAGGAGTCGTCGGTGAACCGCTCGCCGGAGTCATCGACGCCGGGGATCTCGCGGCCGTTGAGGAAGACGCCGAGGCAGCGGGCGCCCTCGTCCTGCCAGTTGCGCCGCGTCATCCGCAGCCCGTCGGGGCGGAACCACCAGGCGTCCGGCAGGCCCGAGCCGAGCGCTTCCTCGCCGGTCAGGAAGTCGACGCGGCGCAGCACCGGGTGCTCGTCGCGCAGCTGGATCAGGCGGCGGGTGAAGTCGAGCAGCCCGGCGTGCTCCTCGGCCTGGTCCCAGTCGAACCAGGTCAGCTCGCCGTCCACGCACCAGGGGTTGTTGTTGCCGTCCTGGCTGCGGGACATCTCGTCGCCGCCGAGCAGCATCGGCACCCCCTGGGACAGCATCAGCGTGGCCAGCAGGCTGCGCTGCCGGCGGTCGCGCAGGTCGTTCACCTCCGGGTCGTCGGTCGGCCCCTCGGCGCCCGAGTTCCAGGAGCGGTTGTCGTCGGTGCCACCGTCGTTGCCTTCGTAGTTGGCCTCGTTGTGCTTGCCGTCGTAGGAGACGAGGTCGCGCAGGGTGAAGCCGTCGTGGGCGGTGACGAAGTTGATCGAGGAGTGCGGCGGCCGCCCTTCGGGCTGGTAGAGGTCGCTCGACCCGGCGAAGCGCCCGGCGAAGTCGGCGACCGAGCCGGCGCCGCGCCAGAAGTCCCGGATCGAGTCGCGGTAGAGGCCGTTCCACTCCGCCCACAGCACCGGGAAGTTGCCCACCTGGTAGCCGCCGGGGCCGACGTCCCAGGGCTCGGCGATCAGCTTCACCTGGCTGAGGATCGGGTCCTGGTGGATGACGTCGAAGAAGGCCGAGAGCTTGTCGACGTCGTAGAACTCGCGCGCCAGCGCCGAGGCGAGGTCGAAGCGGAAGCCGTCGACGTGGCACTCGATCGCCCAGTAGCGCAGCGAGTCCATGATCAGCCGCAGGACGCTCGGCTGCACCGGGTTCAGCGAGTTGCCGGTGCCGGTGAAGTCCATGTAGTACCGCGGGTCGTCGGGCATCAGCCGGTAGTAGCTGGCGTTGTCGATGCCGCGGAAGGAGAGCATCGGACCGAGGTGGTTGCCCTCCGCGGTGTGGTTGTAGACGACGTCGAGGATCACCTCGATGCCCGCCCGGTGCAGCGCCTTCACCATGCCCTTGAACTCGCGCACCTGTTCGCCGCGCGCCCCGGTCGCCGCGTAGCCGGAGTGGGGGGCGAAGTAGCCGAGCGTGCTGTAGCCCCAGTAGTTGGTGTAGCCGGCGTCGTGGAGGAAGCTCTCGCTGACGATGTGGTGGACCGGCATCAGCTCCACCGCGGTGACGCCGAGCGAGAGCAGGTGCTCGATCGCCGGCTCCGAGGCGAGCCCGGCGTAGGTCCCGCGCAGGTCCTCGCGCACGCCGGGGTGGCGCATCGTGAAGCCCTTGACGTGGGTCTCGTAGATCACCGTTTCGGCCCAGTGGGTGTCCGGCGCGCGCACCCCCTCCCAGTCGAAGGCCGGGTCGGCGACCACCGAGCGCGGCATCGCTTCGCGGTCGTCTTCGTCGTCGGCTTCGAGGTCGGCGTCCTCGCTGCCGTCGGGCACGTAGGGCAGGACGTTGGCGCGGTCCCAGTCGACCGGCCCCTCGATCGCCTTCGCGTAGGGGTCGACCAGCAGCTTGTAGGGATTGAAGCGGTGCCCGGCGGCGGGGTCGTACGGGCCGTGCACCCGGTAGCCGTAGCGCTGCCCCGGGCCGACGCCGGGCAGGTAGGCATGCCAGTTGTGGGCTTCGCCGCGGGTCAGCTCGGTCTGGGATTCGACGCCCTCGTCGTCGAAGAGGCAGAGGAGGACGTCCTCGGCGTGCTCGGAGAAGACGGAGAAGTTCGTCCCCTCGCCGTCCCAGGTGGCGCCGAGCGGAAACGGACGCCCGGGGAGCAGGCCGTTCATCGCAGCACGGCCCCGGCCAGGGCGGGCAGCCGCACCGCCTCCCCGTCGGCGTCGGCCTCGTGCGTCGCGAGGACCACCTCGCGGGCGGCGCAGGGAACCCGCCGCGGCTCGGAGGCGAAGTTGCAGACGATCTCGTGGTCGCCGCGGCGCACCCGCAGCCAGCGCTCCTCCTCGTCGAAGCTCGCCTCGGCCGCGGCGCCCGCCAGCTCGCGGCGCAGCGCCGACAGGCGCCGGTAGAGCGCCGCGATCGCCGGGTCGCCGCGGCGCGAGAGCTTCGAGCGCTCGAACGTCGCCGGGTCCTGCGGGTCGGGGACTTCGCCCGCGAACTCGACGAAGTCCTCGAACTCGCGGCGCCGGCCGGTGCGGGTCGCCTCGGCGATCTTCTTCTCGATGTGGTCGGTGAAGAACTGGAAGGGCCGCTCCTCGCCGTACTCCTCGCCCATGAAGAGCATCGGCACGAACGGCGAGAGCAGCGTGCAGAGCGCCGCCAACGGCCGCGCCGCGGCCGGCATGCGGTCGCCGAGGGCGCGGTTGCCGACCTGGTCGTGGTTCTGCGAGCAGACGACGAACTGGTGCGGCGGGCGGTCCTCGGCCGGCGCGCCGACGCGGCGCTCGCGCACCTTCGAGTAGCGGCCGTCGTAGACGAACGGCCGGTGGAAGGCCTTGGCGAGGTCGGCGACCCGGCCGAAGTCGGCGTAGTAGCCCTGGCGCTCGCCGGTGAGCAGGGTGCGCAGCGAGTGGTGGAAGTCGTCGGCCCACTGCGCGTCGGCGCCCCAGCCGCCTACGGCGGCCGGGCGGATCGTCGCCGGGTCGTTGCGATTGCTCTCGGCTATCACCACCGCATCCTCTCGGATGGCATGGACCCGTGCCGACAGCTCGGCCACCAGATGGGTGGGGCTCTCGTCGAGGATGGCGTGCACGGCGTCGAGCCGCAGGCCGTCGATCCGGTAGTCGCGCACCCACATCTCGGCGTTCTGGATCGCCCACTCGCGCACCGGGTCGGAGCGCGCGGCGTCGTAGTTGATTCCTTTTCCCCAGCCGGTCTGGTGGCCCTCGGTGAAGTAGGGGCCGAAGTCGGTCATCGCCTTGGTGCCGGAGGTGCCGAGGTGGTTGTAGACGACGTCGAGGATCACCGCCAGGCCGGCCGCGTGGGCGGCGTCGACCAGTCGCGCCAGGCCCTCCGGCCCGCCGTAGGGCGCGAACGGCGCGTAGGTGTAGATGCCGTCGTAGCCCCAGCCACGCTCGCCGGGGAAGGCGGCCACCGGCATCAGCTCGATCGCGGTGACGCCGAGGTCGGCCAGCCCCGGCAGGTGCTCGCGGGCCGCGTCGAAGGTCCCCTCCTCGGTGAAGCAGCCGACGTGCAGCTCGTAGACGACCAGGTCCTCGGGCCGGACGCGGGGCGGCGCCGCGGACCACTCGAAGGCGCCGGTATCGACGACCCGCGAAGGGCCGCGGATGCCGCGCGGCTGAAAGCGCGAGCAGGGGTCGGGACGGCGGCGCCCGTCGAGGACGACGTAGTAGTCGTCGCCGGGCGCCGCCTCCACGGTCGCGGCCCAGAACCCGTAGCCGACCGGCTCCAGCGGCTCCTCGCCGCGTCGGCCGCCGCGCCTGCCGACGAAGCGGATCGCCACGCTCGCCTCGGCCCGCGGCGCCCAGACCCGGAACTCGACCGTGCCGTCGCCGCGCGGGACGGGGCCGAGCGGGCGCTGCCAGGGGTAGTCGTCGACAGGAGTCAAATGGCGCTCAGCGGCGCGCGCCCTGGTCCTCGGGGCGCAGCCAGACGACGCCGAGCGGCGGCAGGGTCAGCTCCGCCGAGAACGGCTGGTCGTGCCAGCCGATCGGCTCCGCCGCGACGCCGCCGCCGTTGCCGACGTCGCCGCCGCCGTAGTGGCGCGAGTCGGTGTTGAGGACCTCCGCCCAGCGCCCGGAGCGCGGCAGGCCGACCCGGTAGCCCTCGCGCGGCACCGGCGAGAGGTTGGCGACGCAGACGAGGGTGCGTTCGCCGTCGGCCGAGGCGCGCGCGAAGGCGACCACGTTGCGGGCCGCGTCGTTGGCCTCCAGCCAGTAGAAGCCGCCCGGGTCGAAGTCGCGCTCGAACAGCGCCGGCTCGCCGTGCAGCAGCCCGTTCAGGTCGCGGACGAGGCTCTGGATCCCGGCGTGCTCGGGCCGCTCCAGCAGGTGCCAGTCGAGCGAGCGCTCGTAGCTCCACTCCGCCTCCTGGGCGATCTCGTTGCCCATGAAGAGGAGCTTCTTGCCCGGATGCGCCCACATGTAGGCGTACAGCGCGCGGAGGTTGGCGAGCTTCTGCCAGCGGTCGCCGGCCATCTTCGCGTACATCGAGCCCTTGCCGTGCACCACCTCGTCGTGGGACAGCGGCAGGACGAAGTTCTCCGAGAACGCGTACATCAGGCTGAAGGTCAGCCCGTGGTGGTGGTAGCTGCGGTAGATCGGGTCGCGCGAGAAGTACTCGAGCGTGTCGTGCATCCAGCCCATGTTCCACTTGAAGCCGAAGCCGAGGCCGCCCAGGTAGGTGGGGCGGGAGACGCCGGGCCAGGCGGTCGACTCCTCGGCCGCCGAGACGATCCCCGGCTCGCGCCGGTAGAGCGTCTCGTTCATCCCCTTCAGGAACTCGACCGCGTCGAGGTCCTCGTTGCCGCCGAACTCGTTCGGCACCCAGGCCCCCTCGGGGCGGGAGTAGTCGAGGTAGAGCATCGAGGCGACCGCGTCGACCCGGATCCCGTCGGCGTGGTACTCGCGCGGCCAGAAGAGGGCGCTGGCGGTGAGGAAGTTGCGCACCTCGTGGCGGCCGTAGTTGTAGATCAGCGTCCCCCACTCCGGGTGGGCGCCGCGGCGCGGGTCGGCGTGCTCGTACAGCGCCGTGCCGTCGAAGCGGGCGAGCGCCCAGTCGTCGCGCGGGAAGTGGGCCGGGACCCAGTCGAGGATCACGCCGATCCCCGCCCCGTGCAGCTGGTCGACGAAGGCGCGGAAGTCGTCGGGCGTGCCGTGGCGCGCGGTCGGCGCGAACTGGCTGGTCACCTGGTAGCCCCAGGAGCCGGCGAAGGGGTGCTCCATCACCGGCAGCAGCTCGACGTGGGTGAAGCCCATGTCGGTGACGTAGGCGGTCAGCTCCTCGGCCAGCTCGCGGTAGGTGAGCGACCGGCCTTCCTCCTCGGCGACCCGCCGCCAGGAGCCGAGGTGGACCTCGTAGATCGACATCGGCCCCTCGCCCGGCTCGGTCGCGCGGCGCCGCTCCATCCACTCCTGGTCGGTCCAGGTGTGGCGGCTGCGGTGGACGACCGAGTCGGTCTGCGGCGGCACCGTGGTGGCGAAGGCGACCGGGTCGGCCTTCTGGCGCAGCTCGCCGCCCTGGGTGAGGATCTCGAACTTGTAGGGCGTGTCCTCGACGACGCCGGGGATGAAGATCTCCCAGATCCCCGAGGAGCCCAGGGAGCGCATCTGGTCGAGGTCGCCGCGCCAGTCGTTGAAGGCGCCGACCACGCTGACCGAGCGGGCGCCGGGCGCCCAGACGGCGAAGGCGGTACCGCTCACCCCGTCGACCTCGGTGACGTGGGCGCCGAGCTTGCCGTAGAGGTCCTCGTGCCGCCCCTCGCCGAGCAGGTGCAGGTCGATGTCGCCGAGCGTCGGCGGGAAGGAGTACGGGTCGCGGATCGTGTACGGGCCGCCGTCGGGGTAGGTGACCTCGAGCTCGTAGCGCGGCGCCGTCGCGATCCCCTCGAAGGTGCCTTCGAAGAGGCCCGCCGGGTGGGTCTCGGTGAGCTCGACGCTCTCGCCGGAGTCGCGGCGGGCGAGGACCTTCGCCGCCGCCGGGCGGTAGGCGCGGACCACCATCCCGCCGTCGCGCGGGTGGACGCCGAGGACGCTGTGCGGGTCGTGGTGCTCGCGGTGGACGAGCCGCTCGATCTCGCCGCGTAGGGCCGGGTCGGCGCCGTTCGGGGCGCGCTCCTCGGTCTTGGCCGCGGCCTTCTTCGACTTGGACGAGGACTTGCTCACGTGACCTTCACCTCCAGCAGCCGGGTGATCCCGGCGATCGGAATCTCGAGCCAGTCGGGACGGTTGTTCAGCTCGTAGTTCAGCTCGTAGACGGCTTTCTCGAGCTCGTAGATCGCCAGCAGCTGGTCGATCTCGCGCTTCGTCGCCGGCAGCAGCGTGGGATCGATCGCGTCCAGGTAGCCGTCGAGCAGGCGCTCGCGGGCGCGCGGCTCCCAGTCGACGGGCGGATCGGCGCCGCGCTGCAGGCGGGCGGCGAGCGGCGCGTAGGCGAGCGAGCGCAGGAGCCCGGCGACGTCGCGCAGCGGCGAGTGCTTGCCGCGCCGCTCGGGCAGCGGGCGGGCGGGCTCGCCCTCGAAGTCGAGGATCGTCCAGCCGCGATCGGAGCGCAGGGTCTGGCCGAGGTGGAGGTCGCCGTGGACGCGGATCGCCATCCCGGCGCCGCCGATCCCGGCCAGGGCGCGCAGCTTGTCGCGCAGCTCCTCGCCGCGGTGGACGATCGGGTCGAGCCGCTCCTCCCGGGGCAGGTCGAGGAAGAGGCGTTCGATCTCCTCGTCGAGGCTCGCGGTGAAGAGCGCCAGCGACTCGCTGCCGCGCTCCTCCGGCGCGAAGACCGGATCGGTCGGGTCGCTCGCCAACGCGGTATGCATCTCGCCGATCGTCGCGCCGAGCCGCCGCAGCGGCTCCAGCAGCCCGTCGGGGTCGCCGCCGAGCCCGTCGAGGGTGAGCTCCCAGCCGTCGCGGCCGTCGGCGACGTACTCCTGGACGATGCCGAGCGTCGCGTCGGCCGGATGGCCCTGGTACTCGTACCAGCCGAGCAGAGCCGGGATGTGGCGGAAGCGGCGCTCGCCGAGGAAGCGCAGCATCTCCAGCTCCGGGTTCACCCCGGCCTCGACCCGACGGTAGACCTTGAGGATCGCGTTCTCGCCGAAGACCACCGAGCTGTTGGACTGCTCGGAGGCGATCGGCCGCGCCTCGGCCCCCGCCGGCGGCGCGGCACCGTCCCAGTTGAAGATGACGCGGCCTTCGTGGGAGGCGACCTGGCCGTCGCCGACCAGCAGCCGCAGCAGCCGCGGCGGGTCGCGCCGCTCGGCCAGCAGGTCGTAGACGGCGGTGTCGCCGAGCGAGGCGATCCGCGCCGCGGCGGGCAGCCCGCCGTCGTCGTCGATCACGATCGGCACCTGGTAGAGCTCGTGCGCCCCGGTCCCGAAGTGGACTTCGACCAGGGCGATCCGCAGCGGCGGCGGGTCGGGGTCGAGCAGCGGCATGTCGACGACCGCGACCTGGGTCGGCTCGCGCGTCTTGGAGCCGAACCAGCGGCGCTCGACCAGCCACCCGGCGAGCTGCTCGAGGTCGAGCGCGCCGAGGTCGACGGTCGGTGCCTGGACGCCCTCCTCGCCGGCGCTCACCGCGACTCTCCCGTGGCGGTGCCTTCCTTGGCCTGCATCTCCTCCTCGCCGATCAGGCGGAACCAGAAGAAGCCGCGCGGCGCCAGGGTCAGCAGGTAGGGAAGCGAGCCGATCCGCGGGAAGCGGCTGCGGCCGAACATCTCTTCCGGGTAGCGGCCCTCGTGTTCGGAGAGGTCCAGTTCGACGGCCTGCGCGGAGCGGGCCAGGTTGTGTACGCAGAGCACCATGTCCTCTTCATAACAGCGGATATGGGCGAAGATCCTCGTGTTGTCCGGGGTCAGTGGGCGGAAATCGCCGAGGCCGAACACCGGGTGCTCCTTGCGCAGCGCGATGAATCGGCGCATCCAGCGCAGCTGCGAGGTCGGCGTGCGCAGCTGCGCCTCGACGTTCACCGCCTGGTACCCGTAGACCGGGTCCATCGACGGCGGCGCGTACAGCTGGGCGAAGTCGCCGGTGGAGAAGCCGCCGTTGCGGTCGCCGGTCCACTGCATCGGGGTGCGGACGCCGTCGCGGTCACCGAGGTAGACGTTGTCGCCCATCCCGATCTCGTCGCCGTAGTAGAGGATCGGGCTGCCCGGCAGCGAGAAGAGGATCGCGGTCATCAACTCGATCTCGTCGCGGCCGTTGTCGAGCAGCGGCGCCAGCCGGCGGCGGATGCCGATGTTCAGTTTGGCCCGCGGGTCCATCGCGTACTCCGCCCACATGTACTCGCGCTCCTCCTCGCTCACCATCTCCAGCGTCAGCTCGTCGTGGTTGCGCAGGAAGAGGCCCCACTGGCAGGACTCGGGGATCTGTGGCGTCTGCTCGAGGATCTCGACGATCGGCGTCGCGTCTTCGCGGCGCAGGCCCATGAAGAGGCGCGGCATCACCGGGAAGTGGAAGGCCATGTGGCACTCGTCGCCGTCGCCGAAGTAGTCGACGACGTCGGCGGGCCACTGGTTGGCCTCGGCGAGCAGCACCCGGTCGGGGTAGTTGGCGTCGACCTCCTCGCGCACCCGTTTCAGGTAGGCGTGCGTCTCGGCGAGGTTTTCGCAGTTGGTCCCTTCGCGCTCGAACAGGTAGGGGACGGCGTCGAGCCGGAACCCGTCGAGGCCGCGGTCGAGCCAGAAGCGCAGCACCTCCAGCATCGCCTCGCGGACTTCCGGCTCGTCGTAGTTCAGGTCCGGCTGGTGGTCGAAGAAGCGGTGCCAGTAGAAGGCGCCCGCCTGCTCGTCCCAGGTCCAGTTCGATTTCTCCGTGTCGACGAAGATCACCCGCGCGTCCGGGTAGCGGTTCGGGTCGTCCGACCACACGTACCAGTTGCGTTTCGGCGAGCTCGGGTCCGAGCGCGCCTCCTGGAACCAGGCGTGGTCGCTGGAGGTGTGGTTCATGACCAGGTCGGCGATCACCCGGATGCCGCGCTGGTGGGCCTCGCCGATGAAGCGCTCGAGCTCGGCCAGCGAGCCGTAGTCGGGGTGGATCGCGTCGAAGGCGGAGATGTCATAGCCGCCGTCGCGCAGCGGCGATTGGTACATCGGCAGCAGCCAGACGCAGTCGACGCCCAGCCACTGCAGGTAGTCGAGCTTCTCGATCAGGCCGCGGAAGTCCCCCATCCCGTCGCCGTTGCCGTCGTGGAAGCCGCGCACGTAGACCTCGTAGAAGACCGCCGTCTTGAACCACAGCGGTTCGGACTCGAACCAGCGGTCCGGCGACGCCTCGAGGCCGGGGCCGGGGCCGGGCCCCTGCGGGCCGCCGCGCGAGCCGGGCCGTAGCGAGCCGACCGCGGCGTGGACGTCGGTGGTGTAGCGGCTCACGGGCGCTCCACCCGCATCAGGTGGCCCATCCGCTGCCCGGGGGCGAGGCGGGCGTAATTGCGCCCGATCGACCAGTCGTAGACCTGGTCGTCGAGCAGGTCGCGGACCTTGAAGCTGGGCGCGGTGCCGAGCGCGGCGGGGATGTTGGCGATCCCCTCCTGGACGCCGTGGGGATCGAGGTTGACGACGCAGATGACGGTGTTGTCGCCGGTCCTCTTCGCGTAGGCGATCAGGGCGTCGTTCTCGGTGTCGAGGAAGGTGATGTTGGAGAGGTGCTGCAGGGCCGGGTTCTCGCGGCGCGCCGCGTTGACCCGGGCGACCATCGGCAGCAGTGGCCCGTCCAGCCGGCGCTCGCGCAGCTGGTACTTCTCGGAGTCGAGGTACTCCTCGCTGCCGGGCCGCACCGGCGTGTTCTCGAAGCTCTCGAAGCCGGAGTAGATGCCGTAGGTGGGCGAGAGCGTGGCCGCCAGCAGGAGCCGCGCCTCGAAGGCCGGCGGGCCGCCGTCCACCAGGTACTCGGTGAGGATGTCGGGGGTGTTGGCGAAGAAGTTGGGGCGGCAGAAGTCGGCCGTCTCGTAGGCGAGCTCACCGACGTACTCGGTCAGCTCCCACTTCCAGTTCTTCCAGGTGAAGTAGGTGTAGGACTGGCTGAAGCCGAGCTTGGCGAGTGCCATCAGCTTGGCCCGCCGGGTGAACGCCTCGGCGAGGAAGATCACGTCCGGGTGGTCGGCGCGGATGTCGGTGATCAGCCATTCCCAGAACGGCATCGGCTTGGTGTGCGGGTTGTCGACGCGGAAGATCCGCACGCCGCGCTCGACCCAGAGCGCGACGACGTCGCGCAACGCCTGCCAGAGGCCGCGCCAGTCCTCGCAGTCGAAGTTCAGGTTGTAGATGTCCTGGTAGCGCTTCGGCGGGTTCTCGGCGTACTTCAGGGTGCCGTCGGGGCGGTGGTTGAACCACTCCGGGTGCTCGCGCAGCCAGGGGTGGTCGGCGGAGCACTGGATCGCGAAGTCGAGCGCGATCTCGATCCCCGCCTCGCGGGCCGCGCCGAGGAGCGCCTCGAAGGAGGCGACGTCGCCGAGGCCGGGGTCGATCGCCTCGTGGCCGCCCAGCTCCGAGCCGATCGACCAGGGGCTGCCCGGGTCCTCGGGGCCGGCGACGAGGGCGTTGTTGCGGCCCTTGCGGTTGGTCTGGCCGATCGGGTGGATCGGCGGCAGGTAGACGACGTCGAAGCCGAGCTCGGCGAGCCGCGGCAGCTGCTCGCGCACGCCGTCGAAGCCGCCGAAAGAGCGCGGGAAGAGCTCATACCAGGAGCCGAAGCGCGCCCGCTCGCGCTCCACCTCGACGCTCAGCGGGCTGCCGGTGACGAAGTCGCGGCGGTCGGGGTGGCGCTCCACCGCCTCCAGCAGCCGGTGATGGAGCAGCGCGTCGAGCTTCGCGTCGAGGTCGGCGGAGTCGTCCTCGGCCAGCTTCAGCGCCGCCTCGATCCGCTGCCGGTCGGCGCCCTCGGCGCGGCCCGCCGCGCCGCGCAGCAGCTCGGCGCCTTCGGCCACCTCGCTCGAGAGGTCCTCGCCCGCGGCGGCGCGCTTGCGGGTCACCTCGTCGTGCCAGGTGGCGAAGTGGTCGGTGAAGGCGCCCACCTCGAAGGACCAGATCCCCTCGCGGTCGGGGACGAAGGAGCCGGCCCAGCGGTCGCCGTCGACGTCGCGGTCGACCCAGGTCATCGGCGCCTCGCGCCACTCGCCGCGCGGCGGCCGGTGGCGGATGACGGCACGGATCACGTCGTGGCCGTCGCGGAAGACTTCGGCCGATGCCTCGACCTGCTCGCCGATCGTCCGCTTGACGTCGAAGCGCCCGCCGTCGACCCGCGGCCGCACGTCGAGGATGCGGATCCGCGGCGGCGGGTCGTCCCCGGCCGTTGCCTCCTCGGGGTCGCGCTCGGGCACCGGCGGGGTCCGCTCGGCGCCCGGCCGGGCGCCGTTCTCCTCCGCCGGCCGCGGCTCGGGGGCGGGCGCGCTCGGCTGTCCCGCGGCCTGCTCGGTGGTCGTCCCCGGGTCCGGGACGACGGTCGACACCGGCGCCGCGATCCCGAGCACGGCGCGGCCAGCGGAGAGCATCGCCGCGGCGATCAGGCCGAGGCGATGTGTCAGTCGCTTGAGGATGGATACTGGCATCAGGAACCCTCCACTTCCCCGGAAACCGACCGCCTATAACTGCGACGCCCGTTCTTTTTCATCGATGATCGCCCGATTGTCCGGGTCAGGGGCCCCATCGCGTGTGAACGGAGTGCAACTGCACCCGACTTCTCTCCCCGGCGGCGTGCTCGGGCGCGAGGCCTATGAGTTCATCGACTGGCTCGCGGCGGCCGGCCAGTCATGGTGGCAGGTGCTGCCGCTGGGGCCGGTCGGCGAGGGCGGCTCGCCGTACAAGTCGCCGTCGGCGTTCGCCGGGTCGGCGGCGCTGCTGGCCGAGCCGGACGCCCCGGTCACCGCTGCCGAGGTCGAGCGGCTGCGGGAGCGGGAGCGCTACTGGCTGCCCGACTGGGAGGAGTTCGCGGGCGCGGGCGCGGGCGCCGACCAAGTCCGCTTCGACCGCGAGTGGGCGGCGCTGCGCGAGTACGCCGCGGCGCGCGGGATCGGGATCATCGGCGACCTGCCGATCTACGTCGCCGCCGACGGCGCCGACCACCGCGCCCACCGGGAGCTGTTCCAGACCGGCGCGCAGGCGGGCGCCCCGCCCGACAACTTCAGCGTCGACGGGCAGCTGTGGGGCAACCCGCTCTACGACTGGCCGGCGATGCGGCGGCGCCGCTACCGCTGGTGGATCGAGCGGGTGCGCCGCACCTCGCGGCTCGTCGACCTCTCGCGGATCGACCACTTCCGCGGCTTCGTCGCCTACTGGTCGGTGCCCGAGGGCGACGCGGACGCGAGCGGCGGGCACTGGGCGCGCGGCCCGGGCCGGGCGGTCTTCGACGCGATCCACCGGGAGCTCGGCGACCTGCCGCTGGTCGCCGAGAACCTCGGCGAGATCACCCCGGCGGTGGAACGGCTGCGCCACGAGCTGCGCCTGCCGGGGATGGCGGTGATGCAGTTCGCCTTCGACGACGCCGAGCCCGACAGCCCCTACAAGCTGGACCGCCACGCCGAGGGCGACGTCGTCTACACCGGCACCCACGACCACGACACGGCGCGGGGGTGGTTCGAATCGCTCGACGCCACGGCGCGGGCCGAGTTCGAGCGCGAGGTGGCGCGGGTCGGGGTCGAGGAGGACGAGCCGTGGTGGGCGATGGTCCGCCTGACGATGTCCTCGCGCTGCCACCTGGCGATGGTCCAGATGCAAGACGTCCTCGGCCTCGGCAGCGAGGCGCGGATGAACACCCCCGGCACCGTCGGCCCGCAGAACTGGAGCTGGCGGATGGCGGCGGGTGCCCTGACCCCGGAGCTCGCGGCGCGCCTGCGCGAGGCGACGGCCGTGGCCGGCCGCCTCCCCGCCTGAGCGCCCGCCGCCCGAGCCCCCCGCCACGAACCGGCCACGCCCCGGGCCCGGGGCCCGGCTCAGGAAACACCCGGCGCGTTCGCACTTCTCCGCGAATAGCGCGGAGAAGTGCGAACTCGACCGCGGCGACGCTGTCGCGTGGGTCCCAGTCCCCGCCCATGGCACCGCCCCCGTCCCCGAGCACGCGGTCGTCCTAACCGGCGGTACGGCTGATGCGGTCGACCTAACCGGCGGTATAGGTCGCTTAGGTCGACCGCGCCCGCCGGGACGGTCGGAAAGGACGACCGCGTCTGGGGCGGCGGCGGGACGAGCGGCACGGGCCGAGGCGCGCCCGTCCCGTCCTCCTACCTGCCAAGTCGAGGATGGGACGGGCGCGCCCGTCGGAAGGCGGCAGCGCGCCGCGGCCCGGCACGCGCACGCCCCGGCGCCGCGAGCTACCGACCGAGCAGGTGGAGGCGCAGGCTGCGGGCCGACACCTTGGCGTGGCGCCAGGCGTAGGTGAGGTCGCCGCGCAGGCGGCCGACCCTGGTGGTCTCGTAGTCGACGAGGTCGGCGGGGCGCACGAAGACCTCCATGCCCGCCGCCGCAAGCGCGTCGAGGACCCGTTCGGCGATCGCCACCTGGCCGAGCGCCGTCGGGTGCACGTGGTCGGCCATCAGCACCCGCCGGCCGCGGAAGCCGCGCAGGTCGACGATCGTCGCCCCGACCCGCCGCGCCTGCGCCTCGATGATCGCGTTGGCGGCCTCGACCCGGGCGCCCGGGCGCGGCCTGCCGAGGTCCAGGGGGATGGTGAGGACGACGACCCGCTCGCAGCGCCCGGCGAGGAAGTCGAGGACCGGGGCGAGGTGCGCGGCGAAGGCGTCGGGGTCCCAGTCGAGCGCCCGCACGTCGTTGACGCCGATGTGCAGGCAGCCGAGGTCGTAGCGCCCGTCGGGGTTGGCGCTGCGCTCGATCGCCGCCGGCACCTGCGACTCGGCGACTTCGGCGACCCCGGCCCCGTCGACCGCGTGGGAGGTGAACGGAAGGCCCAGGCCACGCGCCGTCCAGAGCGCCCAGGACTGCAGCGCCACGCCCCACTGCAGCTCGCCGCCGCCGTTGGTGATCGAGTCGCCGAAGGCGAGCACGCCGAGCGAGGTCCCCGAGGCCATCCGCGCATCCTTTCGCAGGCGCGTGGCCGGGCGGCTCAGGGCGCGCTGCGGGGGTGCTGGACCACGCCCTGCCGGTTGACCGTGACCACCTCGAGCCCGTTCGGCCACATCGCCAGCGTCCCCAGCAGGCCGACGGCGAGCAGGACCGCAGAGACGTAGGTGCCAGCCTTCAGCGTGTACCCGTCGAGGCCCGACACCTTGACGACGAGGATCACCAGGCCCGCCACCCAGAGGGCGGCGGCGATGACGATCCGGGTGCGGTAGAGACGGGTCAGCGCCATCCGCCGAGGCGTGGCCAGGACGAGCGGCAGGGCGGCGAGGATCGCGACCGGCCCGGCGAGGAAGCCCAGCCCGATCTTGACCGTGCCGAGCGAGTCTTCCGCCAGGTCGAAGAAATCGGAGCGCCCGAACCAGGTCAGCCCCGATCCGATCAGCCCGATCAGCAGCCCCAGCGCGCAGATCGATGCGACGTCGCTGCCCAAGCGCACGCGCAGCGAGGGAACGTAAGCCTCCCGCAGGTTCATTTGCAGACAGTAGATGATCGGCGCCACCCCGGCCGAATCTTTGCCGCCCCACCGTGACCTCGGTACGCCGGCGGTACGCTGATCCGGTGAGGGAGGCGAGCCGGTCAGGTTGGCGGACGCTCGGCGCGAGGCTGCGCGCGCGCCGCGAGGAGATCGAAGCCGCGGTGCGGACCCGGGTCCACGCCTTCGACGACCCGGCGGCGGTCGGTGATCCAGCCTACGGCGAAGGCCTCGAGCGAGCGCTCGCCGCAGCGGTGGGGCACCTATCCGCCGGCCTCGAAGGCGGCGGGGGGCAGGCCGACATCCCGTCCGAGATCCTCGCTCAGGCGCGGCTCGATGCCCGCGACCGGGTTGCGCTCGACACGGTGACCCGCCGCTACCTCGCCGTCAATGCCCTCCTCGTCGACCTGCTGGTCGACGAGGCCGCGCGGGCCAGTGTTTCTCCCACTGCCCTGCGCCGCCTGATGGGGACACAGGCGACCCGCCTCGACGAGCTGCTCGCCGCGGTTGGCGACCATCACGCACGCGAGGCGCGGCGCCTCCGGAGCGGCCTCGCCGAGCGCCGGCGGGAGTGCGTCAAGCGGCTCATCGCCGGAGAGCTGGTCGACGCCGGCGAGCTCGCCTACGATCTCGACGCCGAGCACCTCGCCGTGGTCGCGCGGGGCGAGGAGGCCAAGGGCCTGCTGCGGGACGTCGCCGCCCGCCTCGACCGAGCGCTGCTCGCGGTGCGCCGCGAGGAGGAGCCGATCTGGGCCGCGTGGCTCGGTGGCCGGCGCCCGCTGGAGGTCGACGACGCGCTGGCGGCGCTGCGGGAGATCGCAGCCGGCGGCCGCGTTCTCATCACGGTCGGCGAGCCCGCGTCCGGACTCGAAGGCTGGCGCTTCAGCCACGCCCAGGCCAAGGCCGCGATGCCGCTGCTGGAGCGGCACGGGCCGGTCGTCCGCTTCATGGACGTGGCGCTCGAGGCGGCGATCGCCCGCGACGAGCTGATCGCGACCTCGCTGCGGCGGCGGTACCTGGAGCCACTCGAGGAAACGCGTGGCGGCGGCGAGCCGGCCCGGCGGACCCTGCGGGCCTACTTCGCCGCCGAGCGCAACGTCTCCGCGACCGCGGCGATCCTCGGTGTCGATCGGCGCACCGTCCGTAACCGCCTCGCGGCGGTCGAGGCGCTGCTCGGACACCCGCTCGACAGGTCCGCCGCGGACCTGGAGGTCGCCCTCCGGCTCGACGACGGCTGAAGGTCCGCGGCCGCCTTCTTTCCCAGTCTGTTCAAAGAGCGCGCCCGGATGCCCCAGATTGGGGCGGCGGCGGGGCCCGCCAGGGATCGAACATCGGGGCATGAGACGGAAACCGACGTGGCTCGCGATCTCCTCCCTCCTCCTCCTGGCCTGCTTGTGGGCGGCGGGCGGCGCGCTCGCCGGTCGCCATGTCGTCCGCTCGGGCAATCTCGTCCTCACCGACGACGGCGGCATCTCCCCCCTCCGCCTCCCCAGACACGGTGTCGCGCCCGCCACCGCGCGACTGGAAGCCGAGATCGGCACCGTCGACGGCAGCCACCCCCCGGCACTCCGATCGCTCGACATGGACATCGCCAGGAACGTCCACGTCGACGCGGTCGGGTTGCCGGTCTGCAGGCCCCGACAGATCGCCGCCACCACCTCGGCGACGGCGCGGCAGGTGTGCGGCAAGGCGCTGCTGGGGACGGGCGACACCGAAGTCGAGGTCGCCTTCCCCGAACAGGCGCCGTTCTCCTCCACCGGGCCGCTGCTCCTCTTCAACGCCGGCGTGCACGGACGGACGACCAAGGTCCTCCTCCACGCCTACGTCGACGTCCCCGCTCCAACCGCGATCGTCACCGAGGCGGACCTCACCCGGATCCACCGCGGGCCCTTCGGCCTGGAGCTGACCACCGCCATCCCGAAGATCGCCGGCGGCGCCGGCTCGGTCACGAAGTTCAGCCTCCACGTCGGCCGCCGGTTCGGCTTCAAGAGCAGGAGCCGGAGCTTCCTCACCGCTGGATGCCCGCGCGGCCGGTGGATCACCAAGGGGAAGGCCGGGTTCGCCGACGGCACCGAGATGCAGATCACGCACGTCTTCCCCTGCACCCCGTCGCGGTAGCGGGGCGGCGGATGCACCCGCCGCCGCCCGGCGCGAGGCGTGCGGTCCCGGCGTTCGCAGTTCTCCGCGCATAGCGCGGAGAACTGCGAACTCACCGGGAGGCGCTCTGGCGCGTTCGCACTTTGCCGCGCTATGCGCGGAGAAGTGCGAACGCGCCCCACGGGGGTGTGACGGATGCGGCCGGTCCCGGGGCCCTCCGCCGGCGCAGGCGTGCCCGTCCCTTCCTCCTACCTGCCGAAGTGGAGGAAGGGACGGGCACGCCGTCTCGGACGCCCGCGGAGGACCGGCGCCGCGCGGTCCACCCGCGCAGCCGCGGTCCTCACCACCGACGGCGCGCCCGCACCGCCTCCTGGGCGTAGCCGGCGACCGAGATCGGCGACATGAACAGCTGGTAGGTGAGCAGGTAGAGGAGGTAGCCGCCGACGTTCTTGCGGACGTGCAGGCCGACCTCCGTGAACGATTGGCGGCTGAGGCGGAACATGATCCCGGAGAGCAGCAGGTTCAGCGGCAGCACCGCGAGGGTCATCGGGCCGACGATCGCGAAGTTGCCGAAGCAGGCGAGGACGATGCCGATCGGGAAGGCGATCGAGTAGACGCCGTCGATGAAGGGGAAGAGGAAGTCGACGAGCACGGCGTGGGCATTGGAGCGGCGGCCGGCGAGCAGCGCGCCGCCGTACTCGTGCAGGCCCTCGATCATCCCCCGCGCCCAGCGACGCCGCTGGCGGGCGAAGTGCCGGAAGTCCTCCGGCGCGCCGGTGAAGGCGATCGCGGTGCGCTCGTAGCCGACCCGGCCGCCGGCCTTCATCATCGCCCAGGTGAGGACGATGTCCTCGCCGATCCGGTCCGGCCAGCCGCCCACCGCGCGCACCGCCTCGGCGCGGTAGACGCTGAAGGCGCCCTGGGCGACCATCGTCCCCTGGAAGAGCCCCTGCTGGCGCTTGACCGAGGCGATGCCGAGGAAGTAGTCCCACTCTTGGGCGCGGGTGATGAGGTTGCGGCGCGAGTTGCGCACGAAGACCGCGCCGGCGACGGCGACCGTGTCCGGCGGGGAGATCAGCAGCCGCGAGACGATCCGCTCCAACGCCCCGTCCATCAGCAGGGTGTCGGCGTCCACCGTGGCGACCAGCGGCGTGCTCACGTGCGTCATCGCCCCGGTCAACGCGTGCGCCTTGCCGCCGTGCGGCAGGCTCACGACCGAGATCCGTGGGTCGCCCACCGCCCGCGCCCGCGCCACCTCGACGGTGCGGTCGGTCGAGCCGTCGTCGGCGACCAGGACCCGCAGCTCGGCCGGGTAGCGCTGCCGGCACACGTAGTCGAGCGTCTCGGAGATCGTCGCCTCCTCGTTGAAGCAGGCCACGACCACGGTCAGCGGCGGCAGCGCGAGGTCGAAGCGCAGCGGCGGTGGCCGGTCGATCAGCAGCGACGCGATCAGGTTGGCGTTCAGGTAGCCGGGGAGGACCGCGATGCCGAAGATCACCGCGGCAGCGAGCGGCACGGTGATCGATTCGCCGAGGTCCGCGATCCAGGGCAGCGCGATCCACAGCGAGAACCCCGCCCAGGCGAGGGCGAAGCCGAGGACCAGGATCAGTTTCAGCCGCAGGCCGACGTAGATGCTGCGCCGTTCGCGCGGCGTGCGCTCGAGCTCGTGGACCCCCTGCGGGGCCGGGCCGAGGGCCGGCGGCGGCCGCGACGGCTCAGGTGGCCGGGCTGCCGGTCTGGTCCCGAGCTTGGACATCGCTCTGGCCTGCCTTGTGGGTGGCGGCGAGCCTGTCGTCGAACAGGAAGCCTTGGACAAGATCGACGCCGAGGCGGCGCACGACCGCCAGCGTCTCCTCGTCTTCGACGCCCTCGGCCACCGTCTGCTGGCCGAGGCCGCGGGCGATCCCGACCATCGCGGCGACCAGCTGCTGGTCGGCCGGGCTGCGCTTCAGCTCGCGCACGAACTCGGCGTCGATCTTCAGAAACTGTGCGGGGATGTGCTTCAGGTAGACGAAGGAGGAGAAGCCGGTGCCGAAGTCGTCGAGGGCGACGCTGCCACCGAGCTCGCGGATCCGCTCGGCGAAGGTGCGCGCCTCCCCCATGTTGGCCACCGCCGCCGTCTCGGTCATCTCGAAGTTGAGGAGCGAGGGGTCGAGACCCGCGGCGATCGCCTGGTCGAGCGCGCTCAGGTAGCGCCTGTCGCTCAGGGTGCGGGCGGAAACGTTGACCGCCACCGCGCGGCCGTCGCCGGCCAGCTCGATCGCCCGGTCGAGGACCATCAGGTCGATCTCCTGGATCAGGCCGAACCGCTCCGCCGCGGGCAGGAACGAGGCGGGGGGGATCTTGTCGCCCTGCTCGTCGAGCAGCCGCACCAAGAGCTCCTCCCGCCTCACCTCACCGCTCCCCGCATCGACGATCGGCTCCGCGTCGATGACGACCCGTCCCTCGCGCAGCGCCGCGCGGATCCGCTCCACCCAGGTCAGCGCCTTGCCGCGCTGCCCGGTGTAGAGGACCGCGGTCGCACCGCCCGCCTCCTTGGCCTCGTACAGGGCCATGTCGGCGGCGATCAGCAGGTCGTCGGGCGTGTGGTCGCCGTCGCCGTCGAAAGGCGCCGCGCCGCAGCTGGCGCCGACCGAGGGCGCCGCCTCTTCGCGAATCGCCTCGATCAGGGTCTCCGCCACCCGCATCCCCTGCTCGCGGTCCGCCTCGCGCAGCAGCACCGCGAACTCGTCGCCGCCGAGCCTCGCGACGACGTCGGTCTCCCGCACGCGCGCCTGCAGGATCGCCCCGACGTCGCACAGCAGCTTGTCGCCGACCGGATGCCCGAAGGAGTCGTTGACGAACTTGAACGAGTCGAGGTCGAGCAGCAGCAGCAGCCCGGGGCGCCCGTAGCGTCGCGTGTAGCGCAGCTGCTCGGAGACCTCCTCGGCGAAGCGCCGGCGGTTGAGCAGGCCGGTGAGGCTGTCGTGGTCGGCCTGATCGCGCAGCTGCTCGCGCAGCCGGCGCTGGCGGGTGACGTCGTCGAAGACGACCACCGCGCCGACCACCCGGGCCCGTTGGCGCACCGGCGCGGTCGTGTAGTCGACCGGCAGGCCGGAGCCGTCCTTGCGCCAGAAGAGCTCGTCGGCGACGTGGCTGGTGGTGCCCTTGGTCAGCGTCTTGCGCACCGGGCACTCGCCGGCCGGGTAGGGCGCGCCGTTGGGCCGCGTGTGGTGGATCAGCGCGTGCGCTTCCTCGCCGAGCATCTCCGACGGTTCGTAGCCGAGCATCTGCAGGGCGGCCGGGTTGACGGAGACGATCCGATCCTCGGCGTCGGTGCGCAGGATCCCCTCCCCGGCGGCCGTGATGATGCTCTCGTTGTCGCGGGCGAGGCGGTCGTTCTCACGCACGGCGAAGATCAGGCGCACCACGATCAACGTGGGCACCGAGGCGGCCAGGCAGAGCACGACCGGGTCCTGGTCGTGCAGCGCCTCCTGCAGGAGCAGCCCGAAGGAGACGCAGAAGGACGCCCCCACCGCGAAGTTGAGAGCGCCTCCCCGCAAGGCGCTGATCCGCTCCAGCGAGGTGCCGAGCCGCGAGGCGAGCGCCAGCGCGATCACCCCCGCCGGCCACCCCACGTCGAGCAGCGTGCCCGGTCGATAGCTGCCGTCGGCGAGCTCCCGGACGATGGTCGTGTCGGCGGTCAGGAGGATCAGGACCCCGAGGGCGAGCATCGGCCAGGCGCCGCCGACGGCGGTCCTGCTGGGCGCGCAGATCAAGATCAGCAGCACCAGGACGGCGAGGTCGAGCATCGGGTAGGCGAGTTGGCCACCGACCACCGCGGAGGCCTGGCCGATGTTGACGAGGCCATTGAAGATCAGCTCGTAGCCGAGCGCGCCGAGCGCCAGCGCGATGATCGCCGCGTCGAGCGAGATGCTCAACCCCTCCTCGCGATGGCGCCTCTGGACCAGCAGGGCGATCGCCACGAACAGGCACGGATAGAGGACGAGCCACAGGTAGTCGGCCGTGCCCGGGAACCGGACGAGTTCCTTCTGCACGTAGAGGTAGTAGACCCAGCCGCCGCCGTAGACGAGGATGCCGGCGCCGAGGACGGCCCAGGCGCGCCGCTCCCGGCTTCGCCCGAGGCCGGTCAGCAGCGTCGCCAACCCGGCGCCGAAGACCGCCGTGACCGCCAGCACGTCCCTGGCGTCGGTTCGATCCGCGTGGCCGCCGAAAACGACCAGGAAGGCGTCGACGCAGAGCGCGGCGACGGCGATCCCCAGAAACCCGCCGCCCATGGCCCGCCAGGGCAAGTCCGTCCGGCCGGGACTCGGAGAATTCTCCATTCTTATTCATCGACCCGTGGGACGCGGTCTTGACCAGTACCGCACTTCAGTCGGGGCAGGTCGGTGCGTCGCCTGGACGTTTGTGCGAGGGGCCACCCCGGGCGCCTGCCGGACCGACGCCGGCCGGAGCCGCCGCAGGACGGCTCTCCTTTCCGGATCAGGCTCCCGCGCTCGGCCTTGGGCTGACCTCCCCGGCGAGCGCCCAGATCTGCCACAGACACAGGAGCGCGAGGAGGATCGAGGCGGCCCCCTCCGGCAGGCGGAGGTAGGTCAACAGGTAGCCCAGGTGCCGCGGCGCCGCGACGACGCCGCCGATGATGTTGGACACCGGCACGTGCCAGGGGTCCGCCGTGCGGTTGCCGTCCCCTTTCGTCGTGATCGTGCCGTTCGGGTGGATCGCCATCAGGCGGTGGCTGACCACGTTGCCGTGCTCGACGAAGGAGACCACCTCTCCTACGTGGTACTGGCCTTCCCGGACCACGACCGCGCTTTCCGGCGGGATCGTCGGGACCATCGAGCCGGTGTGGACGATGTAGACGCGGTAGGGCAGGTTGCCGGTCTCGCGCAGGGCGAAGAGGCCCGCGCAGAGCACGAGGAGCAGGGCGATCGCCACGGAGATCGGCCTCGGCCGCTTCAAGTTCGTGTGCTCCTCTCGTGTGCCCCGGAGGGGGCGCCGCGCGAGCGGATGGGCTCGCGCGGCGCCGCCGGGGCGATCGGGGCCCGCCGACCGATGAAGGGCCGTCGGGTCCGGATCGGGGTTGCCTACGGTTCGACGCCGACCTGGGTGGCGACGACTTGGTAGGGCAGCCCGCTGCCTTCGATTTTGGACGGTTCGACTTCGGCCGGGTAGGTGTTCCAGGGGATTTCCTGCTGGGAATTCCCGATGCCACCGTTGTGGGTGGTGTAGCCGAAGGTGAACTTGAACCAGCTGCCCGCACCCGGGGCGATGTTGGAGGCGACCTTGTACTTTTCGCCCAACGGCCAGCAGCCCGAGGGGCTGAAGTATTCCGTCGAGTACTGGACTTTGCCGCAGTAGCCCGAGGCCGGCGGCTGGTTGTCGTTCAGGTTGCCGGAGTGAAACAGAACCCCGCCGGGATTGGCGATCGTCACTTCGCCGTAGTGCCCGAGCTGGTTGAGCGCGTGCAGCGGTTCGGCGGCGAACACCACCCATACGTCCTGGTTGTTGTGACCGGTGTTCTTGAATTCGACCGTGGCGGTCTGCGGTTCGCCGGGCAGCAGGTTCTTGAAATTGAAATTGAGCCCATTGGCTCCGTTGCCACCGGAGGTGTGGACATGGATCGAGCCGGTGGTGCCCGAGATTTCACCCTGCTTTGATTCGCTGAAGTAGGCGCCGGTGGCACCGGTGGCCATCACGACCAGCGCTCCCATCAGCACCAGCGAGGCGCCCATGGCGCCGATTCGGACCTTGACTGACCTGCTCAAGGCGTTACCTCCCGTCATTGCGTTTTTCAACGTCGACGTCGGTTTCGCCACTCGCTCCCCGCCGGCCAGGCGACCAGGTTTCGGCCTGCGGATCGACGCGTCGTCGTCCCTGCGGCGGGCATGAGTATCACGGGGAACGTGCGCGTCCTGCTATCGGAACCCGATGGTTATCACTACTGCCCAGACAGTCCTGTCAGTTCTCCTCGAACGTCCGTCCAGCGCGGTTGCGAAACCGGCTGCGCCGGGCACCGCCCGACGCCCGCGCTCAGCCGAACAGTGTCTTGACGCCGGCCAGCGCGCAGGCGACGACGGCGGGGTCGAACTGGGTGCCGCTGCCGACGGCGAGGTAGTCGAGGGCGTCGCCGCGAGAGAGGGCGGCGCGATAGGGACGGTCGCTCAGCAGGGCGTCGAGGACGTCGGCGACGGCGACGATGCGGGCCTCGATCGGGATCTCCTCGTGAGCGAGCCCATGGGGGTAGCCGCCACCGTCGAAGCGCTCGTGATGGGCGAGGGCGATGGTGGCGGCGAGGACGGCGTCGGGGTCCGGCGAGCCGAGCAGCATGCGGTGGCCGATCGAGGTGTGGCGCTCGACCTCGGCGCGCTCGGCGGGGCTCAGGGCGGCGGGCTTGCGCAGGATGCGGGAGGAGACCGCCGCCTTGCCGACGTCGTGGAGGGCGGCCGCGGCGCGGAGGCGGACGACCGCGGCGGGCGCGAAGCCGAGGAGCGCGGCGAGCGCGCCGGCGAGGGCCCCGGTGCGCTCCATGTGGGCAGCGGTGTCCGGGTCTGTGCGGATCACCGCCTCGCCGCACGGGGTGCGGCAGAGCGGACCGCCGCCTCCCGTAGACGGATCCCCCTCCATCCGGAGAACATAGCCGGGCGCGATCCCGCCCGGGGTTGCGGGGCGGTTCGGGGCGCTCAGCCTCAGGGGAGCACGGCGACGCAGCGGGTCCAGCCGGCCGAGGCGCGGGTGATCTTGACCGGGAAGCAGATCACCGTGAAGCCGCTGTCGGGCAGCCGCTCGAGGCCGTGGAGCTTCTCCAGCTGGCAGTAGCCGATCTCGCGGCCGGCCTTGTGGCCCTCCCAGATGATCGAGGCGTCGTGGGTCTCGGCGTAGCGCCTCGCGGTCGCCGCGAAGGGGGCGTCCCAGGACCAGCCGTCGGTGCCGACGATCCTCACCCCCTGGCGCGCCAGGTGCAGGGTGGCCTCACGGCCGAAGCCGCAGCCCGCGTCGACGTAGTCGGGCTCGCCGAAGCGCTCCCCGGCCCGCGTGTTGCAGAGGACGATGTCGAGGGGCCGCAGGTCGTGGCCGATCCGCTCGAGCTCGGCGTCGATCTCCTCCGGCGTGGTCACGTGGCCGTCGGGGAGTCCACGGAAGTCGAGCTTCACCCCGGGCCGCATGCACCAGTCGAGCGGGACGTCCTCGATCGTCATCGCCGGGGCGCCGCCGTCCTGGGTCGGGTGGTAGTGCCAGGGGGCGTCCAGGTGGGTGCCGTTGTGGGTGGAGATGCGGACCCGCTCGACCGCCCAGCCCTTGCCGTCGGGCAGGTCCTCGGGCGCCAGGCCGGGAAACGCGGCCGCCATCTCGCGGGCGCCCGCGTCGTGGCCGGTGTACTCGATCTCCACCGGCTGGAAGGGCGGGTCGGCCGGGATGTCGTTGTCGAGCGGGATCGAGAGGTCGACGATCTGGCTCATGCCCTCAACGCTCCTACCGCTGCCGCCCGGCCGGCTCCCAGCCGTCGACAGCCGGCTCGCCGAGGCGGTTGGCGAGCACGCCGAGGCCCTCGATCTCCAGCTCGACCTCCTGGCCGGGGGAGAGCTCGCGGTCGATCTCGATCGTCGAGCCGCCGTTGACGGTGCCCGAGCCGAGCAGCCACCCCGGCCGCAGCACCTCGCCCTGGGAGGCCCAGGCGACCACCTCGTCGAGGCCGAAGATCGCCTCGGCGCTGGAGCGGTCGCAGAGGGTCTCGCCGTCCACCCGGGCGCGCATTCGCAGGCCGCCGCGCCAGTCGACCTCCTCCGCGGTCGCCACCACCGGGCCCGCCGCGCAGGCGAAGTGCTTGCCCTTGCAGGGGCCGAGCCTGCCGTCCATCTCGCGGAACTGGATGTCGCGGGCGCTGAAGTCGTTGAGGATCGTGAAGCCGAAGACGTGACCGGCGGCCTGCTCGGGGCGCAGGTTCGTCCCCTCGCGGCCGATCACGATGCCGAGCTCCAGCTCGTAGTCCATGCGGCGGGTGTAGGCCGGCCAGGGGACCTCCTCGCCGGGGCCGATGAAGGAGTCGGGGTTGCCGAGGTAGGCGACCGGCAGCTCGAAGAGGACCTCGGGGACCGGAAGGCCCTGCAGCTCCCAGCCGCGCGAGAAGTGCTCGGCGAAGATCATGTGGTCCCGGTAGCCGGAGGGGTCGAGGGCGTTGGTCAGCCGCGGCTCGATCTCGATCCGGCCCGCCCCGGCGGGGTCGGCCAGAGCCGCGCGGCCGGCCTCCAGGAAGGCCTCCCCGGCGGCGATCCCGGCAGAGAGGCTGCCCGGCACGAGCGCCGCGGAAAGTCGACGGGCGGCGGGCGCGGAGGCGCCGCGGCGCTCGTGGCGAACCCGCTCGGCGACCCGCAGGTCGGTCCAGGGCCCGTCCGGCCCGGGCCCGACCAGGACCCGTGGTTCCGGCCCATCCGGCGTCTCGCTCAGGAGGCGGGCGAAATACATGTCAGTCCATCCCCGCGGCGGTCGACCCGGTCACATCGACAGCCCGCCGTCGACCGGCAGGACGACCCCGGTGATGTAGCCGGCCTCCTCGGAGGCGAGGAAGGCGGCGGCCGCGGCCATCTCGGCCGGCTTGCCGAAGCGCCCCAGCGGGATCAGCTCTTCCAGTGCCTCGCGCTGCGGGTCGGGGATCGACTCGATCATCCGCGTCCGCGCGTTGGGGACGATCGCGTTGACGGTGACGCCGAAGCGCGCCAGCTCCTTGGCCGCCGTCTTGGTGAACCCGACCACGCCCGCCTTGGCCGCGGCGTAGGCGGCCTGGCCAACGTTGCCGTGCAGCCCGGTGAAGGAGCTAACGTTGATCACCCGCCCGAACTCGCGGGCGCGGAAGTGCGGCACGCAGGCGCGGGTGAGGCGGAACGTGCCGGTCAGGCTGACGCCCAGCACCGCGTCCCAGTCCTCGTCGGTGATCTTCCAGAGCACCTTGTCGCGCAGCAGGCCGGCGTTGTTGACGACCACGTCGACGCGGCCGGTCCGCTCGACCGCGTCGGCGACGATCGCCTCGACCGCCTCGGTGTCGGTCACGTCGCCGGGCGCCGCGGTCGCGCCGACCTCGTCCGCCGCCGCCGCGAGCGGGTCGGCGTCGAGGTCCACCATCACCACCGCGGCGCCCGCGCCGGCGAAGCGGCGCGAGAGCTCCAGGCCGATGCCCCGCGCCGCCCCGGTGACGATCACCGTCCGGCCCGAGAAGTCGAAGGCGACCGAGCCCATCAGGCGCCGATCCCGTCGGCCCCAGCGCCGGGAACCGCGACCCGGATCGCCTCGATCCGCCCCTCCTTGGCGGCCCGCCGGTTGGCCGGCTCGTGGTCGGGGGCGGTCGCCACGTAGAGCGTCCGCCGGTCCTCGCCGCCGAGCATGCAGGCGTAGGCGTTCTGCTCCAGCGGGAGTCGCTCGGCCTTGCCCTCGACGTCGACCCGCACCGCCTCCTGGGTCAGCACCGAGGCGAACCACACCGCGTCCTCGGCGTCAATGCACATCCCGTCCGGGGTGAGGTCGGCGTCGAGCTCGATCCGCCCGGCCGGGGTCAGGTGCCCGTCGGCGCCGACGTCGAAGAGCGCCAGCCCGGGGGCGAACGTCTCGGCGACCACCAGCCTGCCGTCGGAGCGCCGCACCATCCCGTTGGGGAAGCCGAGCTCGCCCGGCTCGACCGTGACCGAGCGGTCGACGTCGACCATGATCAGGCTCGTCGGCTTCATCTCCTCGCCGAAGAGGTCGTAGCCGAAGTTGCCGACGTAGGCGCGGCCGTCGCGGCCGACGAACATGTCGTTGGTCCAGCCCGGCGCCACCCCGGAGAGGTCCACGTAGGGGGTGTTGCCGTCCGCCCCGACCGCGAAGACGGCCTTGTCCTCGGAGGCGACGGCGAGCAGCCGGCCATCCGGCAGCCAGCCGATCCCGCCCGGGTGGAAGACCTCGCCGACCGTGCGGCGCTCGCCGCTCGCCGGGTCGAAGGACATCACCGCGTCGCCGTACATGTCGACGAAGTAGAGGAGGCCGTCGCGCCAGCGCAGGCACTCCCCGAAGTGGATCCCGTCGACGACGGTCTCGAACGATTCAGATTGCGAAATGACGGTCATGGTTTAGCTCCGTGCGCCGTGGGTTTGCCTTGTGCCGGTGCCGCCTGCCGGGCCGAGGCGCGCCGCGCCCGCACCCGCGCCAGCGAGGAGCGCAGGTCGGGGGCGTCGACGACCACGACGACCAGCAGGAGCGAGCCGAAGACGATCTGCGCGCTCGACGTGGGGAGCGCGGTGATCGCGAAGACCTGTTCGAGCAGCGAGACGGCGAGCGCGCCGAGCAGGAGGCCCCAGAGCGCGCCGCGGCCGCCGCGCAGGCTGAGGCCGCCCAGCACCGCCGCCGCGGCGGCGACCACCAGCGGCCCGAGGCCGGGGTTGAGCGTGGCGCTCGCGTTGGAGTAGGCGAGCATCGCCCCGGCCAGGCCGGGCAGCGCCGCCGAGACGGCGAAGAGGGCGACCAGCCGGCGGTCGACCGCGACGCCCGCGACCCGGCCGGCGCGGCGGTCGCCGCCCAGCGCCCGCAGCTCCGGACCGATCCGCGTCAGCCCGCAGACCGCCAGGACCAGGGCGAAGGCGCCGAGCGCGATCAGGCTGCGCGGCGAGAAGAACGAGGCGACGGTCTGGTTGATCCAGATCGAGGCACCGGTGTTGGTGAAGGTCAGCGTTTCGTTGCCGGCGATCACGTTGGTGAGCCCGAGCAGGGCGATGTAGGTGCCGATCGTGACCGGCATCGACTGCACCCGCAGCTTGGCGATGATGCCGCCCTGGACCGCGCCGAGGAAGGCGCACGCCGCGGTCGCGGCGAGCACCCCGAGCAGGCCGCTGTCGGCCCCCGCCTTGACCGCCAGCACGCCGCCCAGCGCCTGCATGCCGAGCACCGAGACGTCGAACTCGCCCGCCAGGATCGTCAGTCCGAGCGCGAGCGCCACCAGCCCCAGCGAGGCGAAGCCCTGCAGGGTGTTGAAGACGTCGAAATCGCTCAGTTCGTGGCCGTTGTAGGCCGGGGTGAGGAGGAAGGCGACGAGGACGACCGCGAAGGAGAGGACCGGCGTCACGAATTCGGGGCGCAGCCGGCGCCGCGCGGTGGCGAGCGCCGCGTTCACGCCGCCCCCTCCCGGCCCGAGGTGACGAAGGTCGCGATCACGACGATCACCACCAGCACGCCCTTCAGCAGGATCTGGGCGCCGGTGTCGAAGCCGCGCAGCAGCAGGAGGTCGGAGATCGTCGCGATCACGATCGCCCCGGCCAGCGTCCGCAGCGCCGAGCCCCGGCCGCCCGAGATCAGCGTGCCGCCGACCAGCACCGCGGCGATCACGTCGAAGGTGAGCGTCCCTTCCAGCTGCGCCGAGGCGCCCTTGTTGAAGGCGCCGAGGAAGGCGCCGCCGAGGGCGAAGGAGGCGCCGGCCAGGGCAAAGGCGATCGCCGTGATCCGCGGGATCCGCATCCCGGCGGCGCGCGCCGCGGCACGGTTCTCACCGATCAGCGTCACCCGCCGGCCGAGCACGGTCCGCTTGATGACGTACTGGTAGAGCAGCGCCAGGGCGACCATCACGTAGACGCCGAGGGGCACCCCGAGCGGGGTCGAGTTGAGGGTCGACCAGCCGCCGCCGGAGGGCTGCACGATCACCCCGCCGCTGGCCTTGGTGGTGATCCCGGCGAGCAGGAAGCCGGCGCCGATCGTGAGGATCACCGGGTTGGCCCCCCAGGCGCCGACGATCAGCCCCTGCAGGGCGGTCACCGCGGCCCCCGCCGCCATCGAGATGGCCAGCGCCGGGATCAGCCCCAGGTGGAGCTCGGCGAGGAAGACCATCGCCCCCATCACCGCGGTCGCCGCGATCGCCAGCGAGACCATCGAGCCGATCAGGGTGATGAAGGTGAGGCCGAGCGCCATGATCCCGACGATCGAGGCGGAGCTGAGGATCGCCTTGACGTTTTCGACCGTGAGGAAGCGTTCGGTGGTCAGCGCCAGGACGACCAGCACGACCAGGCCCAGCGCCGCGAGGGCGGCGAAGAGGCCCCGCACGCTGCGCCATTCGGCGAGCGGGCCGAAGCGCTGCTCGAGCGCCACCCTCACGCGGCGACCCCCTCGCGGTGGGTGAGGTCGGACAGCAGGTCCTCGCGCGAGGAGCCCTCGGCGTAGGTGGCGATCACCCGGCCGGAGCGCATCGTGATGATCGTTTCGCCGAGCTCCTGCAGCTCGTCGAGTTCGCTGGAGGCGAAGACGACGACCTGCCCCTGGCGGGCCGCCTCGCGCAGCAGCTCGTGGATCGCGGCGCGCCCGCCGACGTCGACCCCGCGGGTGGGCTCGTCGACCAGCAGCACCTGCACGCCCGACTCGAGCAGGTAGCGGCCGAGCAGCGCCTTCTGCTGGTTGCCGCCGGAGAGGACGCCGACCGGCTCGCCGAGGGGCTCGGCCGGGACGTGGGCGGCCTCGGCCAGCGCCCGGCCGCGGCGGCGCTCGGCACGCACGCCGATCTGCCCGGCGCGGGCGATCCGGCCGAGCTGGGCGACGGTCAGGTTCTCGAGGATCGAGCGGCCGATGAACAGGCCCTCGGCCTTGCGGTCGCCGGAGACGAAGCCGACCCCGCACGCGGCGGTCGCGGCGGCGTTGCCGAGCGGCAGCCGGCGCCCGCCCAGCCGCACCCGCCCGGTCGCGCCGGGGACCAGCCCGGCGAGGGCGCGGAGCACGTCGGAGGCGCCCGCGCCGACCTGGCCCGCGAGCCCGTAGATCCGCCCGCCGAGCAGCTCGGCGCCGAAGTCCTCGAGCCGGCCGGGGATCGCGAGCGACTCGACCTCGAGCGCGATCGGCGACTCGTGCGGGTCGAGCGGCCGGTGCGGGGCCTGTCGCAGCTGCTCGCCGAGGATCGCCTCGACGAGGTGGTCGGTGGTCACCTCGCCGATGTCGGCGTCGAGGACCTTCTCGCCGTCGCGCATCACCGTCACCCGGTCGCAGAGGCCGAGCACCTCGCCGAGCCGGTGGGAGACGAAGATCACCGCGCAGCCGTGCTCGGCGACGCCCCGGACGGCGCGGAAGACCTGCCCGATCTCGACGTCGGAGAGGGTCGCGGTCGGCTCGTCGAGGATCAGGATGCGGGCGTCGCGGCCGAGCGCCCGGGCGATCTCGACCAGCTGGCGGCGGCCGATCGAGAGCTCGTCGACGGGGGTGTCCGGGTCGACGTCGGCGAGGCCGACCTTGGCCAGCAGCTCGGCGGCGCGGCGCCGCGCGCGGCGGGCGTGGCGCAGCATCCCGGCGCCGACCTGGCCGAGGACGATGTTCTCGGCGACGGTCAGGGTCGGCACCAGGGAGAGCTCCTGGTCGACGGTGGCGATCCCGGCGCGCTGCGCGTCGCGCGGCCCGGCGAAGGACCGCGGCTCGCCGTCGACGAGGATCTCCCCGGCGTCGGGCGAGACGTTGCCGGCCAGCATGTTGATCAGCGTCGACTTGCCCGCCCCGTTGTGGCCGCAGAGCCCGTGGATCTCCCCCGGCCCGATCGCCAGCGACACCCCGCGCACCGCCCGCACGGCGCCGTAGCTCTTGGCCAGCCCCCGCAGCTCCAGCCGCGGCGCCCCCTCCGGCCGCGGCGTCACGCCGTCGCCTCCCGACGCTTGTCGCCCTGTGGGCGACCAGCGTCGTCGGTCGGCGGGTGGATGGCGCGCTTGAGGATCTTGCCGGTGGGGCCCTTGGGGAGCTCGGCGACGGGCCAGATGTGGCGCGGGTACTTGTACGGGGCGACGCGCTCCTTGATCCACGCGCGCAGCTCCTCCGGCGTGGCGCTCGCGCCCGGCGCGAGGACCACCGCGGCGCCGACCTCTTCGCCGAGTCGCCGGTCCGGAACGCCCACCACCGCAGCTTCGCTCACCGCGGGGTGCCGGTGCAAGATCTCCTCGACCTCGCGCGGGTAGATGTTCAGCCCACCGCGGATGATCATGTCCTTGAGCCGGCCGACGACGTAGACGTAGCCTTCCTCGTCGATCCGCCCGAGGTCGCCGGTGAGGAACCAGCCCTCCGCCGTGATCGCCGCCGCCGTCGCGTCGGGGCGGCGCCAGTACCCCTTCATCACGTTGTGGCCGCGGATCGCCAGCTGCCCGGTCTCCTCGGCGGGCAGGGGCTCGCCGTCTTCGCCGAAGATCCGCACCTCGACCCCCTCGATCGGCCGCCCGACCGAGCCGGGCCGGTTCTCCGCCGGCCGGCTCAGCGTCGCGGCCGGCGAGGTCTCCGAGAGCCCCCAGGTGTCGAGCACCGGCACGCCGGCGACGCGCTCGAAGCTCTCGCTCTGCTCGCGGGGCAGCGGCGCGCCGCCCGAGGCGACGATCCGCAGGCCGGCGAGCCGGTCGGGGTCGCCGGCCGCGGCGATCCCCGCCAGCATCGTCGGCACGCCCATCAGGACCGTGACCCCTTCGCGCTCGATCAGCTCGACCGCCGCCGCAGCGTCGAACCGGGTCAGCAGGGCGAGCCGCGCGCCGACCGCGATCGAGGCGTTCAGCGTGCAGGTCTGGCCGAAGGAGTGGTAGAGCGGCAGGGTCCCGAGGAAGACGTCCTCGGCGCCGACCTCCAGCGCCGCGATCACCGCCCGCGTGTTCATCCCGAGGTTGCGGTGGGTCAGCTCGGCGCCCTTCGGCCGCCCGGTGGTGCCGGAGGTGTAGAGGATCACCGCGGTCTCGGCGGGATCGACCTCCACCACCCCCTGCTCGCCGACCCGGCCGTCGATCGCCCCGCCGCCGAACGGCTCGGTGATCCGCACCGTCTCCACCGTCGCCGCGACGTCGCGCTCGGGCGACTCGGACTCGTGCCAGGCGACCAGCACCCGGGCCTCGGCGTCCTCCAGCGTGTAGGCGGTCTCCGCCGCCCGCAGCAGCGGGTTGATCGGCACCACCGTCGCGCCCAGCCGCAGGGTCGCGAAGTAGAAGTCGACGAAGGCGGGGACGTTCGGCAGCTGGATCGCGACCCGGTCGCCCCGCCGCACGCCCCGCTCCGCGAGCAGCGCCGCGGCGGCGGCGCTGCGCGTCTCCAGCTCCCCGACCGTGAGCGCCGCGCCCGCGTGGGTGATCGCGGTCCGCTCCGGCCGACTCTCCGCCGCGTCGCGCAGGGAGAGGGCGAGGTTGCCGCCGCCGAGGAGAAACGGCGGCAACCCCTTTGCCTCGTGGGAGGAGGTCATGCGTTCCGCGCTAGGCCTTGGTGCACTGCGCGGTGTACTGCTTCAGGGTCTTCGGATCGACCCGCGCCTCTTTCACCGTTTCGGTGAGCGGCACTTCCTGGCCTTCGAGCAGCTTGATCGCGTATTCGGAGACCTGTTCGGCGATCGTGCCCGGGTCCTCGGTGGCGGTCCCGTACATTTCGCCCGCCTGGATCGATTCGATCCCGACTTTGAAGCAGTTGCCGCCGGTGACGATCAGGCCGTTGTTCTTGACCCCGACCGGGATCCCGGCCTGCTTCGCCGCGGTGACGATCGGCACCGCCATGTAGTCGGCCATCCCGTAGGCGGCCTGGATGCCTTCCTTGCCGAACTTGGCGAACATCTGCGTCGCGAGTTCGCCCGACTTCGCCGGTTCCCAGTTGCCGTCCTCTTCGTAGACGACCTTGTAGCTCGGGTGCTCGCCCAGGACCTTGTTGAAGCCTTCCATCCGTTCCTGGGTGAGGAGCATCGCCTGGGTGCCGGTGATCACGCCGACATTGCCGCTCTTCTTGCCCTCGGCTTCGAGGCCTTCGACGATGTTTTCGGCCGCGTATTCGCCCAGGGCGACGTTGTCGGAGAGGACCTGGTGGAGGCCTTCTTCGACCGAGGGGTCGGCTTTGCCGTCGGCGTTCAGAACGGTGATCCCCTGCGCCTTGGCCTTGGCGATCGCGGGCGCGACGGCCTTCGAGTCGAGCGCCTCGAGGACGATCAGTTCAGGGTTTTCGGCGACCGCCTGGTTCAGCAGCTGCACCTGGCCGGCCGGTTCGGCGTTGCCGACCACGGTGACGTCGGCGCCCGCCGCGCTCAGCTTTTCCTTGACGATCTTGTTGAAGACCGCGGCCCAAGGGTTGCTGTCGGCGACGCTGACCACGGTCACCTTCTTGCCTTCGACCGAGCCGGAGCCGGATTCGGCGGCGGCGTTTTCGGTCGCGCCGGAGCTTTCCGACGCTTCCGAGCCGGCGGACGAGGAACTGGACGAACTGGACGAACCGCCGCAGGCGGCCACGCCCAGGGCGAGCAGCGCAATGAGCAGCACTCCGACCATCAACCTGAGGCCCGCGGACGGGCGTCGACCGCCCTCCCCGGCGGGCGGAAACTTGGCACGCAACATGATTTTCCTCCTGGATTTGCAACCCGCGCCGGTGAACCCGCCACCGACCGATCGAGTCGCATCCTCCACCCCGCCCGAGGCCTCCGTCTACGGCAGATCGCCACAAACTTGGCCGGCTCGAAGTTGTAGGTTTCCTACAACTTGCGCGCGGATCAGGACACCACCGGCACCTCCCCGCCGCCGCTCAGCGCGACCGTCCGCGACACCCACATCGCCCAGGCCGCGGAGCGGCTCGGCGGCCGGCTCGACGAAGTGACCGCGGCGATGGTGCAGCGGATGATCGACCAGGTCCCCGCCTACCGCCGGCTGCCGCCCGACGGCATCGCCGACGTCGAGGCGCTGGCCAGTCGCAACACCCGGGTCCTGAGCGCGGCGCTGCGGTCCGGCTCCCACCTCGACCGCGACGAACTGCGCTACGTCGCCGAGCACGTCCGCGAGCGGGTGCGCCGCGGGGTCAGCCTCGAAGAGATGCTGCACGCCTACCGGGCGGCCATCACCGCCTTCTGGGAGGCGGCGATCGCCGAGGGCGTGACGCTCGGCTTCTCCCGCGAAGCGGCGCTCGAACTCGCCCGCCGCACGTCCGAGCTGACCGACGACCTCACCACCCACGCCGCCGAGACCTACGTCCGCGAGGTGTCCCGCCTGCGCGCCCTCTCCGACCAGGCGGCGCGCGACCTGCTGGAGCTGCTGCTGCAGGGGGAGGTCGACGCCGAGGCGCTCGCCACCCACCACGCCGCGCCGGGCCTCGACGCCGCCGAACGGGTCGTCGTCGTGGTCGGGCGCGTCGCCGGCACCGAGAGCGCGGAGAGCGACGCGCTGGAAGCGGCCGCGGCGGCGGTCACCGGCGCCCTCACCACCGCCCACGCCTCGCCGCTGGTCGCGATCCGCACCGGCGTCGTCGTCGCGGTCGCCCCGGCCGAAGGCGACGGCTCGGTCGCCCCCCGGCTGCTGGAGGCGCTCGAGGCTCTGCGTGGGCGCGGCACCGAGCTCTTCTGCGGGCTCTCGGCGCCGCGCTCCAGCCTCGCCCGCGTCCCCGCCGCCTTCGACCAGGCGGCGCTCGCCGTCTCCCGCGCCTCCCGGGCGCAGCCGGTCGTCTCGCTGGCGGAGCTGCCGGTGGTCCAGAACCTGATGCTCGGCGCCACCGCGACGATGCGGGCGATGCTCGCCTCGATGGCCGAGGAGATCGACCTCGACGGGCGCGAATCGGTCGCCGGCATGCGCTCCACCCTGCGCGCCTACGCCGACGCGAGCATGAACCTGACCCGCGCGGCGGAGCGCCTCCACGTCCACCCCAACACCCTCCGCTACCGGCTGGGACGCATCCACGAGCGCAGCGGCCGCGACCCGCACGATTTCAACCAGCTGGTCGACCTGATCTGCCTCTTCGACCTGCTCGAGGAGGCGGGGCCCGCGCAGTAGCGGGCGCCCGGCGCCGCGCCGACTCGCACATCCGTCCGACCCGCTTGAGCCTCGCGCGGCGGCGTCGATGCGAGCGGGGTCCCGTCACCGGAGCATCCTGTGAGGTCTCTCGTGTTGAAGCGATCCGCCCCCGTTCTCCTCGCGGCCCTGCTGCTCGCGCTCGCCCTCGCATCCCTGGCGGGAGCCGCTCCCAAGCAGGCGCACCACGCCCGTCACACCGGCCTGCCGGCCGGCAAGGTGGCGGCGCTGATCGAGCTCCAGCACCCGCGTGGCCTCAACCGCTTCGTGCGCCAGGTCTCCGACCCGGCCTCGCCGCGCTACCGCCACTACGCGACCGTGGAGCAGCTGGTCAACCGCTTCGGCGCCAGGCCGCGCGCCGGCAAGCGGGTCCTGCGCTGGCTGGCGGGCCACGGCGTCCAGGCCACCCTCTCGCCCACCCACACCTTCGTCACCGCCGAGCTGCCGGCCGCGCGAGCCAGGCGGCTGCTGCCGCCGGCGCCCGCCGCGGTCGCCAGCAGCACGGGCGGCGCGAGCATCCCGCGGGTCGTCCCCAGGGCCCTCCGCGGCGCCGTGTCCCGGATCGCGGTCACGCCGCCGACGACGGTTCACACGCAAGGGGTCATCGGCCCGGCGCTCGGCCCCGAATCGCAGGGCGGCAAGCGCGGCAAGGGCCGCTACGGGTCGGTCCTCTTCCACACCGGCACCGCGGGCGGCTGCGCCGCCGGCTCGAGCGGCGGCGAACACCCGCTGGAACCGTTCACCCCGAACCAGTACCTCACCGCCTACGGCGACAGCGGCCTGCACGCCCGCGGCCTGCGCGGCGAAGGCCAGACCGTCGCCGTGGTCGAGCAGGGCGGCTTCCGCCGCAGCGACCTGGTCACCTACGGCAAGTGCTTCGGCGTCAAGCCCCCGCCCACCTCCGTGCAGGTCGTCGGCGGGGCGAAGCGCCCGCCGGCCGAACCCGAGACGACGCTCGACCTCGAGCAGCTGAGCGTCGGCGCCCCCGGCCTCGACCACATCTACGTCTACGAGGCGCCGCAGTCGCTGGAGGCGATCATCCGCGCGGCGGGCGAAGCGCTCGGCGACCCGCGGCACCGCCCCGACGTGATCTCGATCTCGCTCGGCATCTGCGAGCCGCAGGTGGCCGGGGTGCTCAACTGGCGCAACGCGCTCGACAACATCTTCGCCGTCGCGGCCGGCTCCGGGATCTCGGTGCTCGTCGCCTCCGGCGACCAGGGCTCGACCGGCTGCCGGGCGATCGACACGGAAAACCTGGAAACGACGGCGCTGCCACTCCAGGCGGTCTCGCTGCCCTCCTCCTCCCCCTACGTCACCGCGGTCGGCGGCACCAACCTCAGCCTCACCAAGAAGAACCGGATCCGCAAAGAGATCGTCTGGAACGACTCCTTCATCGACGGCCACGCCGGGATCCCGTGGAGCGGCACCGGCGGCATCAGCATCATCTCGCCGCGCACCCCGTGGTGGCAGAAGGTCGTGCACCGCTACGGCCCGGGCCGCAAGGTCCCCGACATCGCCGCCCTCGCCGACCGCTTCCCCGGCTACTCCTTCTACTGCAGCGCCGCGGCCTGCCGAAGCGGCGAAGAAGCGGTCCCCGGCTGGAGCGCCGTCGGCGGCACGAGCGCCGCGACCCCGCTGACCGCGGCGGGCATCGCGCTCGCCAACCAGGCCGCCGAACGGCAGGGGGAGCCGACCCTCGGCTTCCTCAACCCGCTGATCTACCGGCTCGGCGCCGACGCCAAGACCCGGGGCGCCGCGTTCAACGACGTCACGATCGGGGACGACAACATCTTCCCCGCCCTGTCGAAGCAGGTGCTCGGCGACCAGCTGGTCACCTGCTGCCACGCCCGCCCCGGCTATGACTGGGTGACCGGCTGGGGGTCGCTGAAGGTCGCCGCCTTCAGCAATCTGGCCCTCGCCGCCTACCACCCCTCCCGGTCGCGGCACGGGCGCTGAGCGGCGGGGCCCGGACGCGCTGCCCGCGGCGCCCCTCGGTCGAGCAGGGGCGCCGCGGGCGCGCTCTCAGCCGACGGCCAGGGCGCCGAGCGCCTCACCGGGCTCGGTGAGCTCCCGCCCCTGGTCGGCGGCGACGGCGGCGTCGGTGAGGCGTCCGGCGTGGACGCTGAGGCCGGCGAGGAAGCCGGGGTCGGAGCGCAGGGCGCCCTCCACGCCGCCGGCCAGACGCACCACATAAGGGAGGGTCGCGTTGGTCAGCGCCCGGGTCGAGGTGATCGGCACCGCGCCGGGCATGTTGGCGACGCAGTAGTGGCTGATGCCGTCGACCTCGTAGACCGGGTCGGAGTGGGTAGTCGGGCGCGAGGTCGCAAAGCAGCCACCCTGGTCGATCGCCACGTCGACCATCACCGAGCGCGGCTTCATCAGCCGCAACTGCTCGCGGGTCACCACGTGCGGGGCCTTGGCGCCCTTGACCAGGACGGCGCCGATCACCAAATCGGCCTCGGCGAGGCGCGCCTCGACCTCGAGCGCGGTCGCGTAGCCGGTCTGGATGGCGCCGGCGAAGATCTGGTCGAGCTCCCGCAGGCGGTCGATCGAGCGGTCGAGGACGGTGACGTCGGCGCCGAGGCCGGCCGCCATCCGCGCCGCGTTGGTGCCGACGATGCCGCCGCCGATCACCAGCACCTTGCCCGCCGCGACACCCGGCACGCCGCCGAGCAGGACGCCCGAGCCGCCCGCCGGGCGGCCCAGCATGAAGGCGCCCGCCTGGGTGGCGAGACGGCCGGCGACCTCGCTCATCGGCGCCAGCAGCGGCAGCCGGCCGGCGGCGTCGGTGATCGTCTCGTAGGCGATGCAGGTGGCGCCGGAGTCGAGCAGGCCCTGGGTCAGCGCGGCGTCGGGGGCGAGGTGCAGGTAGGTGAAGAGGACGTGGCGCGCCTCCAGCATCTCGACCTCGGCGGGCTGGGGCTCCTTGACCTTGACGATCAGCTCGGCCGCCGCGAAGACCGCGGCCGCGTCGGGGGCGATCACGGCGCCCTGGGCGACGTAGGCCTCGTCGGCGATCCCCGAGCCGACCCCGGCGCCGGCCTGCACCAGCACCTCGTGGCCGCGGTCGGTCAACTCCCGCACCCCGGCCGGGGTCATCGCCACCCGGTACTCCTGAACCTTCACCTCCGTCGGCACGCCGATCTTCATCGTCCTTCTCCTTCGTCGCTGTGGATGTAGTGACGATGATCCGCCGCGATGCGACTGCTCCACAACTCTTATGTCTTAATCTCCACGTTTCCACAGCAATGGACCAGATAGACGACCAGATCCTCAGCCTGCTCGCCACAAACGGAAGGGCCTCCTTCGCCGCGCTCGGCGAGGCGGTCGGCCTCAGCCCCCACGGCGCCGCCGACCGGGTCCGCCGGCTCGAGCGCGACGGCGTGATCACCGGCTACGCGGCGCTGATCGACCCGGCGGGCGTCGGGCGCTCGCTCGACGCCTTCATCGACGTCCGCCTCCTGCCCGCCACCGATCCCGAAGACTTCGAGCGCCGCGTCGCCGGGCTCGACTCGGTCCGCGAACTGGCCTTCCTCACCGGACGCTTCGACTACCAGGTGCGGGTCGCCTGCCGCGACGCCGACGACCTCGACCGCACCGTCCGCACGATCCGCCGCGAGGCGGGCGCCGCCGGCACCGAGACCCGGATCGTCCTGCGCGCCTCGCGCTTCGAGCGCGTCGCGCCGCGCCCAGACAGCCGCGGGTGACGGGCCCGGCCCTCGGGGCGGCCGCCGCGGTTCGGCGCGCGGCGGCTACTCGGCGCCGTCGCCCAGCAGCCGCAGGGCGAACTCCATCACCGCCGCCTGGCGGTCCGGCGGCAGGCGGTCCGGATACAGGAGGGCGTGGAGGCTGATCCCGTCGATCATCGCGCCGAGCAGCTCCAACGCCACCTCGCGGTCGTGGCCGGGGGCGATCGCGCCCTCGGTCTGCGCCTTGTCCAGCAGCTCGCGCAGCAGGGAGCGCAGCGTCTCGGACTCGCGCTGCTGGATCTCGTGCAGCGCCTCGTTGCGCAGCGCCCGCGCCCAGAAGCTCATCTCGATCCGCGTCTCGAGCTCGCGCTGCTCGTCCAGCGGCAGGTTGTCGAGGAGGATCGCCCGCAGCGCGTCGGCGGCGACCGGCGTCTCGATCTCGGCGTCGTAGCGTTTGCGGATCCGGGTGTGGGACAGCCGCAGGGCGTGCGCCAGGAGGTCGTCCTTGTTCTCGAAGTAGTGCGCGAGGACGCCCGAGGAGTACCCCGACTCGCGGGCGATTTCGCGGATCGTCACCTCGTCGATGCCGCGCGCCGCGATCACCCGCCAGGCGGCAAGGACGAGCTCTTCCCGGCGAGCCTCGTGGTCGACCTTCTTAGGCATCGCGGCGGATTCTCTCAGTCGGCGCAGCGGTCGCGCGGGTTCTCTCTTCCACTCTGTCGTTCCTTTCCTTGTCCCTATCCGTGTTGCAGTGCAGCCGTGGGGAGCAGATGGCGGTTGGCGAAGATCGCGGGCAGGGCGAGGAGCGGCGCGGCGACGGCCAGTAGGACGCCCGCCCGCCAGCCCTCGGCCTCGATCAGCGGGCCCGCGGCGGCCGCGCTGGCACTCGCGCCGACCATCACCGTGAGCAGTAGCCAGGTGAACGTCTCGGTGCCGGTCCCCGGCGGCATCGTCAGCTCGGCGATCCGGTTGCGCACGGTGACCATCGGCGCCGCGAAGCTGCCGGCGAGGAGGGCCAGCGGGACCAGGGCGAGCGGTCCCGGGGCGATCAGCAGCGGCGCGATCACCAGCGGCTGGGCGATGGCGAGCCGCTGCGAGGCGCGGCGCAGATCGCCGAGGCGCCCGCCGAAGGCGCCGAAGGCGGCCGCGCCGAGCATCGACCCGAGCGAGATCGCGGCGGCGAAGAGGCCGCCGAGGGCGGAGCTGCCGTGGGCGGCGCCGAAGGCGGGGAGGGCGACGTCGAGGGCGCCGAAGCTGGCGCCGATCGGCAGCCCGGTGAAGATGACGAAGCGGATCACCGGCGAGGCGAGGGCGCCGGCCCGGGCGCGGTCGATGAGGTCGGCGGGGCGCGCGGCGCGGACGACCGGCACGAGCAGGAACCAGGCCGTCCCGAGGAGGACCAGCGCGGCGCCCGCGAAGAGCGGCGCCGCCGGGGCGATCGCCGCCGCCAGCAGGCCGGTGAGGAGCGGGCCGCAGATGAAGACGACCTCGATCAGGACCGAGTCGAAGAGGTAGGCGGTGGTCAGGTCCTCGCGCCGGACCAGCTTGGGCCAGGTGCCGCGCAGCACCCCGCTCACCGGCGGCACCGCGGCGCCCGCGACGGCGCTCGCCAGCAGCAGCGCCGGGGTCCCCGCCGCGCCCTCGCCGACCGCCACGGTGGCGAGCAGGGCGAGCGCGCAGACGAGGCTCGCGGGGGCCAGCACGGCGGTCGGCCCGCGGCGGTCGACCTGGCGCCCGAGCACCGGCCCGGCGAGCGCGAAGGCCAGCGTGTAGCAGCCGGTGACCAGGCCGGCGGTCCCGAAGGAGCCGGTGCGGGCGTGGACGAAGATGACCAGCGACACGCCCCCCATCCCGAACGGCAGGCGGGCGACCACCGAGGCGATCGCCAGCGGCGCAACCTGGGGCGCCAGGACCACCCGTGCCCACGGGCCGCGACCGCTGTCCGGATTCGTCGCTTCGGAGTACATGCTCGGCTGCGGCCGCAAGCACCTGTGTTTGCTCGGACGCCCGATCTAGATTACATTCCGGTCTCGATGCGCGCCTCCAATCGGCCGATCGAGTTCGGCGTCGAGATGATGGAGCCCTTCGAGGGCATGACCTGGGCCGAGTCCGCCCGCGAGCTGGAGGCGCTCGGCTACTCCACCCTGTTCGCCCCGGACCACTTCGACGAGGGGCTCGGGCCGATCACCGCGATGGCGACGGCGGCCGCCGCGACGACCAGGCTGCGCGTCGCCACCGCCGTCTTCGCCGCCGACTTCCGCCACCCCGCCGTGCTGGCCCGGGAGCTCGCCTCGATCGACGTCCTCTCCGCGGGCCGGCTCGAGGTCGGCCTCGGCGCCGGCTACCAGGTGAACGACTACCGCTGGTCCGGCATCCCGATGGACCCGCCGAAGGTGCGGGTCGACCGGCTTGTCGAGTACGTCGCGGTGCTGCGCGGCCTTTTCGCCGACGGGCCCTTCAGCTTCGCGGGCGAGCACTTCCGGATCGACGCGCTCGACGGCACGCCGCACCCGTTCACGCCCGGCGGCCCGCCGATCTTCGTCGCCGGGGGCGGCCCGCGGATGCTCCGCTTCGCCGCCCGTCACGCCGACGTCGTCGGCGTCAACCCCTCGCTGCCGACCAGCGAGCGGCGCACCGAGGCGCGGCGCGACGGCCTCGCCGCCCGGGTCGACGAGAAGTTCGCGCTGGTCCGCGAGGCGGCCGGCGAGCGCCTCGACGACCTCGTCTTCCACTGCTGGCTGCAGGAGGCGTGCGTCACCGACGACGGGCGGGGCGCCGCGGCGCGGACGGCGGCCGCGCTCGGCCTCGAGGTCGACGACGTCCTCGCCTCGCCCTTCGTCCTGGTCGGCAGCGTCGAGGAGATCGTCGCCCGCCTGCTCGAGCGCCGCGAGCGCTGGGGCTACACCTACTACACGGTCCAACAGCCCGCCGCCCGCGAGTTCGCCGCCGTCCTCGCCGCCCTCCCCCGCTGAGTTCGCAGTTCTCCGCGCATAGCGCGGGCGGTCTCCAGCGGTCAACGCAACAGTCCCTGTTGTCGTTGACCGAAAGGAGACCGATGTCGAGAAGGAGAAGGCCGGGGCGGCGCAGCCGCCGGTTGACGGCCGATGAGCGGCGGGAGATCGTCGAGCGATGTCGCACGGGGGAGCCGGCCCGTGATGTGGCCGCCGCGATCGGCTGCTCCGTGCGGACCGTCTACGGGCTCTGCGAGGACGCGCGGCTCCGGGGGCCGGCCGACCCGGAGGCCCCGGGGCTGCGCCTCGGCTTCGCCGAGCGCGAGCAGATCAGCCGCGGGATCGCCGCCGGCCTGAGCGCCCGGGAGATCGGCCGCAGGCTCGACCGGGCGGGCTCGACGATCAGCCGCGAGATCGGGCGCGGCGGAGGCAGATGCCGCTACCGGGCCCTGGGCGCCCAGCGTCGCGCCGTGGCCCACGCGGCCCGTCCCAGGGCGGGCAAGCTCTCGCTCCTCCCGCGGCTCAGGGAGGAGGTGGAGGCGGGCCTCGCCAGGCGCTGGTCCCCGCAGCAGATATCGGCCAGACTGAGACTCGACCATCCCGAGGACGAGGAGATGCGGATCAGCCACGAGACCATCTACCGGTCGCTCTACGTCCAGTCCCGCGGCGAGCTGCGCCGCGAGCTCACCCGCGCCCTGCGCAGCGGGCGCACGAGGCGGCGCCCCCGTCGCGAGGGACCGGAGCGCCGTGGCCGGATCCCCGCCATGGTGCCGATCGCCGAGCGCCCGCCCGAGGTCGACCCGCGGGCCGTCCCCGGCCATTGGGAGGGCGATCTGGTCCTCGGTGCGGGAGGGCGCTCGGCGGTCGCGACCCTGGTCGAGAGGCGGACCCGCTACGTGATGCTCGCCGCCCTGCAGGAGCGGGGGAGCGCCCACGTGACCGCCGCGCTCGCCCGGCTGATCGAGCGGCTGCCGGACCACCTCGCCCGCTCCCTCACCTGGGATCAGGGCAAGGAGCTCACCGAACATCGCAGGTTCACCGCCGAGACCGGGGTCGCCGTCTACTTCTGCGACCCCCACTCGCCCTGGCAGCGGGGCTCCAACGAGAACACCAACGGCCTCCTGCGCCAGTACCTGCCCAAGGGCACCGACCTGGCCGCTCGCGGCCAGGTCGAGCTCGACGGGATCGCGGCCGAGCTGAACGGGCGCCCACGGGAGACGCTGGGGTGGGCGACGCCGGCTGAGAAGATGGAGGAGCTGTTGCGTTGACTCGTTGAGGCCGCCGCGGCAAAGTGCGAACGCCGCCCCGCGCCACCCGGTGAGTTCGCAGTTCTCCGCGCTATGCGCGGCAAAGTGCGAACGCCGGCGGCGGGGCGTGGGGGCGGCCCTAGCTAGCCGGCGGCGAAGCGCATCCGGGGGTCGGGATGCGGGTGGGCGCGCAGCAGCGCCTGGGTGTATTCGTCCTTGGGGTTGGAGAAGACCTCGGCGGTCGAGCCGGTCTCGACGATGCGGCCTTTGCGCATCACCGCGATCCGGTCGGCGACCTCGGCGATCACCGCCAGCTGGTGGGAGATGAAGAGGATCGCGACGCCGAGCTCCTCGCGCAGGTCGAGGAAGAGGTTCAGGAGCTGGGCCTGCACCGAGACGTCGAGGGCGCTGACGGCCTCGTCGGCGATGATCATCTCCGGGTCGACCGCCAGGGCGCGGGCGATCGACACCCGCTGGCGCTGGCCGCCCGACAGCTCGCGCGGCTTGCGCGCCGCGATCCGGTCGGTCAGCTGGACCAGCCCGAGCAGTCGCGAGACAAACGCCGCCTCGTCCTCGGCGCCGGGCCGCTTGTGGACCTTGCCGGCTTCGTGCAGCGCCGCGCCGACCGTCATCCGCGGGTTGAGCGAGGCGTACGGGTCCTGGAAGACCATCTGCATCCGCCGCCGCAGCTCGCGCAGCTCGGCACCCTTGTGGGCGCGGATGTCGGTGCCGTCGACTCGCACCGCGCCGCCGTCGGGCTCGATCAGCCGGATCAGGCAGCGGGCGAGCGTCGTCTTGCCCGAGCCCGAGCCGCCCGCGATCCCGAGGATCTCGCCGCGGTCGAGGGTGAAGCTGACGTCGTCGACGGCCCGGTGCGGCGCCACCTCGGCACGGGCCACCCACTCGGCGAAGCCGCGCCGCAGGCCGAACTCCTTGATCAGCGAGTCGACCTCGAGCAGGCGCGCCGTCTGGGTCGCGGCCTCGCTCACGCTTCGATCCTCTCCGCCGCCGAGGGGTCGGCGCCACCGTTGTCGCGCCGCGGGCCCCGGCCGCCGGACCCCGCGTAGGGGCGCACCGGGCAGGCCGAGTGGTGGTCGGCGCCGACCGGCGCCAGCTTCATGTCGATCGCCTCGCACCCCGGCCGGGCGTGCTCGCAGCGCGGTGCGAACACGCAGCCGGGGATCACGTCGGAGAGCTCCGGCGGGTGCCCGGCGAGCGCCGCCCGGCGCTGCACGTCGCCGGCCGAGTCGAGCTCCGGCACCGAGTTGAGCAGGGCCCGCGTGTAGGGGTGTTCGGGTTCGTGGTAGATCGTCTCCACCGGCCCGGTCTCGACGATGTGGCCGCCGTACATCACCGCCACCCGGTCGCAGGCCTGGGCGATCACGCCGAAGTCGTGGGACACCAGCAGCATCGCCATCCCCTGCTCGGCGCGCATCTGCGCGAGCAGCTTGAGGATCTGCGCCTGGGTGGTGACGTCGAGCGCCGTGGTCGGCTCGTCGGCGAGCATCAGGCGCGGGCTCGAGGCGGTGGCGATCGCGATCATCACGCGCTGGCACATCCCGCCCGACAGCTCGTGGGGGTAGGAGCGGAAGCGGCGCTCGGGGTCCTCGATCCCGACCCGCTCGAGCAGCGCCACCGACTCCTTCTTCGCCGCGTCGCGCTTCATCCCCCGGTTGACCTTCAGGGTTTCCGCGATCTGCGCGCCGACCCGCAACGTCGGGTTCAGCGACCCGAACGGGTTCTGGTAGATCATCCCGATCGAGTGGGCGCGGAGATCGCGCAGCTTCCCGGTCGAGAGTCCGAGCACGTCCTCGCCGTCGAAGCGGACCGAACCGCTGGCGATCGATCCCGGCTCGGGGATCATCCGCATCACCGCGCGGCAGGTGAGGCTCTTGCCCGAGCCCGACTCGCCGACGAGGCCGACGATTTCGCCCGCCTCGAGCGCCAGGTCGACGCCTTTGACGGCGGCCAGCGGCCCGTCCGCGCCGGGGAACTCGACCCGCAGCGACTCGATCTCCAGCAGGCTCATGGCTCACCCCTGCGGAGGCCGCGGTCGGAGAAGCCCTCGCCGATCAGCCCGACTCCGACCCCGAACAGCACCAGCACCAGCCCCGGAAGCGTCGCGATCCACCAGGCGTTCAGCAGGTAGCTCTGGCCTTCGGCGATGATCCCGCCGAGGTCGGCCGTCGGCGGCTGGACCCCGAAGCCGAGGTAAGAGAGGCCGGAGAGCAGGATCAGGTTGCCGACCAGGTCGATGGTGGTGTAGACGAGGCAGGGCCGGATCACGTTCGGCAGGCCGTGCTTCACGATCGCCCGCGTTTTCGAGTAGCCGAGCGCGGTCGTCGCCATCATGAAGGGCTGCTCGCGGATGATCAGCATCTCGGCCCGCGCGAGCCGCGCGTAGAGAGCCCAGGCGGCGAGCGGCACGGCGATCAGGAAGCCCTCGACGCCGGGACCGACGATCGCGACGAAGGCGATCGCCAGGACGATGAACGGGAAGGAGATCATGACGTCGGCGAGGCGGCTGACGATCATGTCGACCCAGCCGCCGAAGTAGCCCGCGAGCGCCCCGGCGAGCACGGCGAACGGAAGCGGCACGTAGGTCACCAACAAGACCAGCCCGATGTCCAGGCGCAGCCCGTAGAGCGTGCGGGAGAAGACGTCGCGGCCGGTGTCGTCGGTCCCGAAGAGATGCTGGGACGACGGCGAGGAGAGCAGCGAGAAGGGGTCGAGTTCATTCGGGGCGTAGGGAGCGATCAACGGCGCGAGCAGAGCGGCGAGGGAGAGGACGCCGACGATGCCGGCACCGACCTTGACCGAGGTCGGCCAGCTCTTGACCCGCCCGAGGATCGAGCGCCTGGGACGCGCCGCCGCGGGGGCGACTTCGACCGGGGTGGCGGGGGTCGCGCTCATCCGCGTCCTCCCAGTCGGATCCGCGGGTCGAGCCAGGCGTAGAGGACATCGGTGAAGAAGCCGATCACGACGACCACCGCACCGCTGAGGAAGACCAGGGTCTGGACCAATTTGTAATCGCGTTTGGCGACTCCCTGGACCAGCAAGGTCCCCGCGCCCGGGATCTGGAAGACGTTTTCGACCAGCACCAGCACGCCGACGAAGAAGCCGAAGAGGGAGGCGAGGATCGTGACCACGCCGATGATCGAATTGCGCATCGCGTGCTTGCCGACCACGCGCAGCTCGCTGTAGCCGCGCGCCCGCACCGCCTCGATGTAGTCGCTCTGCAACACCGTGACCAGGTTCGCACGCAGGTTGCGGACGATGATCACCAGGAGTCCGAGCCCGATCGTCAACGCCGGCAGGGTCAGGGTCCGCAAGATCCCGGAGATCCCGGTTTCGTAGCCGGAGACCGGGAACAGCTTCAGCTCGAGGCCGAGCAGCAGGGCCAGCATCAGGCCCAGCCAGAAGGGCGGCATGGCGAAGGTGAAGGTGGTGAGGACGCGGATCGCGTTGTCGATCCAGCCGCCCTGCCGAACCGCCGCGACGACCGCCAGTGGAACGCCGATGACGATCGCGATCAGGATCCCGTAGACGAGGAGCAGCGCGGTCGGGCCGACCCGATTGCCGATCAGTTCGGCGACGCCCGTGCTGAAGGCGGTCGACTGCCCGAAGTTGAAGGTGACGATGTTCCCCAGATAGAGCCAGAACTGCTCCGGCCAGGACTTGTCGAGCCCCCATTCCTTGTGCAGGTGCGCGACCGCTTCCGGGGTCGCGTGTACGCCGAGCTGGATCTTGGCCGGGTCGCCGGGGACCGCGTGGATGATCAGGAAGGACAGGAACGCGATTCCGAACAGGACCACGACGCTGACCATCAGTCGTTTGACCAGATAGGTGAGCATCGTGGTCCCTCGGTGATCCCTTCAGTGCTTCCGGGTCAGGACCCGGCGATCCAGGTTTCCTGCAACTGGTCGACGCCCATGCCGTTGGCCTTGGTGCCGCAGACGGTGGACTGGTGTGCGTTGATCAGCGGGAAGTCCATGACGTTCAGCGAAGGCATTTCTTCGTTGAAGAGTTCTTGGATCTTCTTCCATTCGGCTTTGCGGGTCGATTCATCCGTGTTGGAGATGAACTTTTCGACCAGCCCTTCGGCTTCCTTGTTCGTCCAGAACGATTTGAACGCGTTGAGTTCGGCCGCGGGGAGGGCGTAGAAGGACGCGTACTCGTCCGGCACCGGGACATCCGAAGAGGTGCCGACGAACGGGAACGTCATCTGGAATTCGCCCGCGAACCACTTTTCCGCGACCGCCGACGATTCCAGTTCTTCCAGCTTGACGTTGACGCCGATGGCGCCCAGCTCCTGTTCGATCAGGAGGGCCATCTGCTTGAAGTAGTCGGAGCCCGCCGGGTACTGCAGGCTGACCGAGAACCCCTTGGCGAACTTCGACGCCGCCATTTCTTCCTTGGCTTTTTCGACGTTGAATTCGAACGGCGGCACTTCCTGGTCGGAAGCGTCGAGTTCGAAGTTCTGGATCACGCTGTTGGGCACCGTGCCCGTGCCGCGGAACACCGTTTCGTTCAGCTGCTGGCGGTTGATCGCCAGGCTGAGCGCGCGGCGCACGTGCGGGTCGGCCAGGGCCGGAACCGCTTTGGTGTTGGTGACCAGCAGCACCTCCTGCGGCAGTTCGACTTTCTGGACAACGAGGTTCTTTTCGCCCTGCAGCGCTTCGACCTGGGCGAACGGGATGCCGTCGGCTATCTGCGCTTCACCCGATTTGAGGGCGAGCACACGGGTGTTCGAGTTCGGGACGAAGTTCCAGCGCATCGTCTTCAGGTACGGCTTGCCCTTTTCGAAGTAGTAGGGGTTCTTTTCGAACGTGATGTGCGAGCCGCCCGCGAATTCCTTCACGATGAAGGGACCGGTGCCGACCGGGTGCTTCCAGTAGGCCGGGCCTTCCGCTTCCAGCTTCGCTTTGTCGACGATGAACGCCGGGAAGATCGCGATGTTGTAGAGGAACGCGGCGACCGGGTGTTCGAGCTTCACGACGACGGTGTTCTTGTCGGTCGCCTTGGCGCTCTTCATCCCCGCGGCGACGCCGGCCAGCGAGATGTTCACTTCCGGATCGGCGAACTGTTCCAGGTTCCAGGCGATGTCTTCCGCGGTCAACGGCGAACCGTCGGAGTATTTGAGGTTCGGCCGGAGGTGGAACGTGTAGGTCAGGCCGTCTTTGGAGACGTCCCACTTTTCGGCCAGGGCCGGGACCACTTCGTCCGTCCCGTTCGGGTTGTTGCGGACGAGCGGCGAGAAGATCATTTCCTGGGCGAAGATGTCGCCGTTTCCGTTCTTGATCTCGCGCGGGTTCAGGGTGACGGTTTCCAGCTGGCGCGAGTAGACGAGCGAGCCGCCCGCCACCGGTTCTTCTTCGCAGGCGGCGTTGGTGGTTTTCGCGCCTCCTTCTTCTTCCTTGGCGACCGAGATCGTGCCGCCGCCACCGCTGCTGCCGCCGCAGGCGGCGACGAGCAGCGCCAGCAAGGCGCCCATCGTCCCGATCAGTAAGAGCTTCCTCATGCTTCTCTCCTCTTCTTGGTCATCAACGACAGGCGCCTGATGGGGAACAGGCGGTGGTACTGGGGATTGGGGGTGGCAGACACCCGGGCTCAGCCGTTTTCGAGGTCCGCGGCGACGGCGTCGACGCCGGCCTCGACCGCGGCAAGAGCCTGGTCAAGGTCCCGGTCGTCCATCGCCGCCGACACGAACCAGTTGTGCCGCGGGTGGAGGTACAGCCCGTGCTTGCCGCACGTGGCCGTGAAGACGTCGTTCAGGTGCCGATCGTCGGCGTCGGCCTCGAAGCGGGCGTAGGGCATCGTCGGCGGCCCGGTCACCACGACGCCGATGCCGCGCGCCGCGGCCGCCGCGGCGACCCCCTCCTGGAAGCGGGTGCCCCACTCGCGCATCGCGCCGAGCGAGTCCTCGCGCTCCATGACCCCGAGCGTCGCCAGGCCCGCCGCCATCGCGTCCCCGGTCCACCAGAAGGAGCCGGTGGCGAACACCTTGGCGGCCGCCTCGCGCACCTCCTCGGTGCCGACCAGCGCGGCGAGGGCGTACCCGTTGGCGATCGCCTTGCCCCAGGCGCTCATGTCGGCGGCGACGCCGAAGCGGCGCCAGCCGGTGCCGAGCTCGAGGCGCATCCCGGTGCGCACCTCGTCGTGGATCAGCAGGCCGCCGTGCCGGTCGCAGAGCTCGCGCAGGCCGACCGCGAACTCGCGGGTCGGCGCTTCCTGGTCGAAGCCGGGCGGCTGGCGGTAGGGCGAGACGATCACTCCCGCGAGGTCCTCGGGGTGGCGGTCGATCGCCGCGGCGACGCTGTCGAGGTCGTTGAAGTCGAAGTAGTCGAGACTCTGGCGATCGCCGGGGACGGTGCCCTGGACGTCGGGATTGCACCAGGGAAGCGACCCGTGGTAGGCGCCATTGGCGACCAGCACCGTGCGGCGTCCCGTGTGGGCGCGGGCGAGGGTCACGGCCAGCGTGGTGACGTCGGCGCCGTTCTTGGCGAACAGCGCCCAGGCGCCGTCGTCGATCAGCGAGACGAGCCGTTCGGCGAGGTCGACCATCACCGGCGCCGCGCCGGGTCCGCAATCGACCTGGGCGTGCTGGCGGGCTACCGCCTCCTCGACCTCGGGATGCAGGTGGCCGAGGACGATCGGCCCCCAGCTGCACATCAGGTCGATGTATTCGTTGCCGTCCACGTCCCAGAAGCGTGAGCCCTGGGCGCGGGCGATGAAGTGCGGCGAACCGGGCCAGTTCACCTGTGGGGAGAAGTGTCCGGCGACGCCCCGCGGCAGCGCCTTGACGGCGCGTTCGTCGAGTTCCAGCCCCGCCCGACCCTGAAAAGTAGTCGTCATGGCGGGATCTTAAACAGACGTGCGAAATAGAATCAAGGTCTTATTTCAGACGTACGTATAAAATCGCTGGGCGCCAACTATCCACGTGGCGCAATGGGAAGCAGGACTCCTACAGAGAGGATTTGGTGGCGATGAGGGAACCCGTCGAGGAAGGCTTCGACCGCGCCCAGGAGGTCCGCGATCGCGCCGCGCTGGTGCGCCGCGAGACCATCAGGCTGGTCGGGATCGCGAAGAGCGGCCACTACTCCAGCGTCTTCTCCTGCGCCGAGATCATGGCGGCGCTCTACTCGGGGGTGATGCGGATCGCCGAGGACCCGGAGTGGCCGGAGCGCGACCGGCTGATCCTCTCGAAGGGCCACGTCGCGGTCGGCCTCTACCCGCTGCTGGCCGAACGCGGCTACTTCCCCGCCGACTGGCTCGAGTCCTACACGCGGCTCGGCAGCCCGCTCGGCGACCACCCCGACATGCGCCGCATCCCCGGCGTCGACTTCTCCTCCGGCAGCCTCGGCCACGGCCTCTCGATCGGGGTCGGGATGGCGAAGGCGGCGCGGCTGCGCGGCTACGACGAGACGCGCGTCTGGGTGCTGCTCGGCGACCAGGAGCTGAACGAGGGCCAGATCTGGGAAGCGGCCGGCTCGGCCTCCCACTTCGGGCTCGGCAACCTCGTCGCGATCGTCGACGCCAACCAGATGGGGCTCGACGGGATGACCGAGGAGACGATGTCGGTCGAGCCGATCGCCGGCCGCTTCGAGGCCTTCGGCTGGGACGTGGTCGAGATCGACGGCCACGACCCGGAGGCGATCCTCGCCACCGCCGCGGCCCTGCCGGCCGCCGCTTCCGCAAAACCGCAGTGCATCGTCGCCCGCACGGTCAAGGGCAAGGGGGTCTCATACATGGAGCTTTCACGTACCTGGCACATCGGCTACCTGTCGCCCGAAGACTCGGCCGCCGCGGTCGCGGAGATCGATCAGCGTGGCTGAGCTCGAGGGAGTAAACGTCGCGCCGGTCCCCGGCGGGGAGAGCTGGGACCTGGCCGGGATGGCGAAGCTGTCGCAGTCGTTCGTCGCCGGCAAGGTGCTCGCCGCGATGGCCGACGAGGACCCCGACATCGTCGTCATCACCGCCGACATGAAGTTCTCCAACATGACCGTGGACTTCGAGGAGGCCCACCCGGACCGCTTCGTCAACGTCGGCATCTCCGAGCAGCACATGGTCTCGATGTCGGCGGGGATGGCGAGCGTCGGGATGAAGCCCTACATCGCCGCCTTCGCACCATTCGTCGGCCTGCTCGGCGGCGAGCAGATCCGCACCGACCTCGCCTACCCGGGGCTGCCGGTACGGATCCTCGCCCACCACGCCGGGATCGCGATCGGCTTCTACGGCACCTCCCACCACGCCACCGAGGACCTCGGCCTGATGCGCTCGATCGCCAACCTGACCGTCGTCTGCCCCTGCGACGCGACGGCGACCGAGGCGGCGCTGCGCCAGACCGCCGACCTGCCCGGCCCGGTCTACTTCCGGCTCGGCCGCGGGCGCGACGCCGACGTCTACGACGCGCTCCCCGCCGACACCTGGCGCTTCGGCGAGGCGGCGGTGCTGCGCGAGGGCACGGACCTGACGATCGTCGCCAACGGGATCACCGTCGCGGCGGCGCTGGAGGCGGCCGGGGCGCTGGTCGGCGACGGGATCGAGGCATCGGTGATCGACGCCCACACGGTGCGCCCGTTCGACGGCGCGACGATCGCCGAGTACGCGGGCCGCAGCGGCCGCCTACTGGTCGCCGAGGAGCACAACGTGGTCGGCGGCGTGGCTTCCGCCTGCGCCGAGGCGCTGGTCGAGGCGGGCCAGGCCGGCGTGAAGATGGAGCGGATCGGGATGCCGCCCGACGAGTACTCGTTGATCGGTCCCCCCACCCATCTCTACCGGCACTACGGCATGGACGCCGCCGGGATCGAGAAGAAGGCGCGCGAGCTGCTCGCCGCCTGAGCCCCGAGGCCCCGTAAACGCGACCCCGAGACAGAGAGGAAGACGTGGCAAACGATCATCTGGAGCAGGCCCGAGTGGAAGTGGCGGCGCACGGCCGGCGCATGTTGAGCGACGGGCTCGTCAAGGGGACCTCGGGCAACATCAGCGTCCGGGTCGGCGATCAGGTGGTGATCACGCCGGGCAGCGTCCCCTACGAGGAGATCGAGCCCGAGGGCCTCGCGGTCGTCGACCTCGAGGGCAACCACCTCTCCGGCGGCCGGCCCTCCTCGGAGACGCCGCTGCACACCCTCGTCTACCGGCAGACCGACGCGGCCGCGGTCGTCCACACGCACTCGATCTACGCGACGACGCTCGCCTGCACGGTCGACGAGCTGCCCGCCGTCCACTACATGATCCACGCGTTCGGGGGCGACTCGATCGCGGTCTCCGACTACGAGCGCTTCGGCTCCGACGAGCTGGCCGCGGCGGTCCACGCCGCGCTCGGCGACCGGCGCGGCGTGCTGCTGCGCAACCACGGCGCCGTGGTTCATGGGCCATCCCTGTCGCGGGCCTACGACCTGGCGGTGCTGCTCGAGTGGCTGGCCGAGCTCTACTGGCGCGCCTCGGTGTTCGGCGAGCCGCGCATCCTCAGCCACGAGCAGCTCGAGGAGGTGGCGACCGAGGCGCGGCGGCGCGCCTACGCGGGCGCGCCCGGCGAGGCGGGCACCGGCGGTGACGCCGGCGCCGGCGCGGAGGACCGGTCGTGAAGTCGCCGAAGGTCGTCTGCCTCGGCGTCCACCTGCTGGACATCCTGGTCCGCCATCCGCAGGCCCCGAACCTGGAGCCCGGCTGGCAGATCCTCGATGACCTGCGGGTCACCGCGGCCGGCACCGCGGCCGGGCCGGCCGTCGACCTGGCGAAGCTGGGCGCGCGGCCGATCAGCATGGGCGTGATCGGCGACGACTACGAGGGCGGCCTGATGGTCGACCTGATGGCGGGCTTCGGCTGCGACATGAGCCGCCTGATCCGCGATCCGGGTGCGCCGACCCACATCTCGCTGCTCTTCATCGGCCCCGACGGGGAGCGCGACCCGATCATGATCCGGCCGACCGGCGCGCGGACGCTGACGCTTGCTGACATCGACATGGACGCCGTGGCGGCGGCCGACGTCCTCCACGTCGGCGGCGCCGACCAGCTCGGCGACTTCGTCGGCGAGCCGCTGGTGGAGCTGATCCGGGTCGCCCGGGAGAACGACGTCGTGGTCACCGTGGACGTGCTCGCCGCCTGCGACGAGGAGATGCGCGAGCGGCTGGCGCCGGCGTTGCGCGAGGCGCACTTCTTCTTCCCCAACGAGGGCCAGCTGGCCGGGATGACCGGGACCGAGGACCCGGCCGCGGGCGCGGCGCGCCTGCGCGAGCTCGGGATCGAGACGGTGGTCGGCACGCTCGGCGGCGAGGGCAGCCTGATCCTCGGGCCGGGAGGCGAGGCGCGGGTGCCCGCCTTCGACGTCGACCTCGTCGACACCACCGGCTGCGGCGACGCCTACGTCGCGGGCTTCATCGTCGCCACCGCCAACGGCTGGGACGCCGAGGCGGCGGGCTGGCTCGGCGCCGCGGCGGCGGGGCTGGTGGCGACCGGCCTCGGCTCCGACGCCGGGATCGTCGACCTCCCTGCGACCCTCGACTTCATGGCGAGCCAGGCGCCGGAGCGAATCGCCGCCCTGGCCCGCTCGGCGTAGATCCAGCCGCGGCCCGGCTGCGTTAGTACTTCTGCTCGCATAGGGAGCAAGAGTACGAACGCTCCGCGGGCGCGCGGAGCGTCGCCTGGGGGTCGACTCCAGAACCGCCGCCGCGGTCGGCGACGTCGCTCAGCCCGCGGAGCGAGGTCGACGTGTCCGTCCTCCTCGGACGTTGCGATCACGTGACCATGGTTTGACCACACCATGGTGTGGTCAAACTCGACAGCGTCCCGTCCCCCGGCTCTTCCGCTCAGAGCACGGCCATCGGGTTGACCGGGCCGCCGACGCCGCCGCGGATCGGCAGCGGCTGGCCGGCGAAGAGGAACTCGTGGCGGCCGGCGGTGGCGCAGGCGGCGGCGAGGGCGTCGAGCTCGAAGTTCTCGCCCAGCAGCACGCCCATGTAGACGAGTGCCAGCTCGTGGACCGGGAAGAGCGGCGGACCGCCGGTCAGCTGCTCGACCGCCCAGTTGTCGCAGGCGATCGCGCAGACGCCGAGCTCGCGGAGGAGCGGCAGGGCGTCGACCGCGACGCCGGGCGTGGTGGGGAGGTCCGGGCCGCACTGGGCGAACTCGGTCCAGCGGCCGGAGACCTTGGTCGCGCCGAGCAGGCCGGTGCGGACCAGCAGCGCGTCGCCCGGGCGCACCTCGACGCCCTGCGCGTCGAGCACGTCGGCGAGCTCGTCGGCGCCGATGCCCTCGCCCGGCGGCAGCACCCGGACGCCGCGGTGGCGGGCGACGTCGGCGAGCACGCCGCGGGTGACGAGCCGCCCGGCGGCGGGCAGGATGTCGTTGCGCGCGGCGCCCTGCGTCGTCACCTCGTCGGCGCTGATCCCGCCGTACATCCGGCCGCCGTGGAAGCAGTGGGAGAGGGCGTCCCAGTGGGTCGCCGCGTGGACCGCCATCAGCAGCATGTCGTCGGCGAAGCGCGACTCCTCGCTGTCGGCGGGCGCCTCGCCGGGCAGCTCGGTCATCACGTGCTGGGGGTTGAGGCGGCCGCCGCCGGGCGGCTGGGGCAGTTCCGGCTGCAGCTCGAAGCCGAGCGAGAACGCGGCGCCGCTGCGGATCGCGGCGCTCGCCTCGAGCCGCTTCTCCTCGGTGACGAGGTGCAGGGCGCCGAGCCCGTCGTCGCTCGGCCAGCGGTCCCAGTTGCAGAGGCGCTCGGCGAGCTCGGCGACGACTCGCCGGGTTTCCGAGGTTCCAGAGCGGACGTCCGACATAACCCGCCCCGCACTCTACCCGCCCAGCTCCCAGCTGTTCCTTATGCCGGATATCCGGTCATAAGGAACAGCCCGCGGGTCCGGGCGGCCCGCTCAGGCGCCGGCGGTGCCCCAGTGGTTCCAGTGGGTGATCTCGCCGACCGGCGGGCGCTTGGCCGGGCGGAACTCGAGGCCCTTGGTGTAGGCGACCGGGATCAGGCTGACCTGGGTGACCCCGGCGGGGATGCCGAGCAGCTCGGCGACCTCGGCGGCGTGGCGCAGGTGGAGCGTGGTCCAGGTGGAGCCGAGGCCGCGGGCGCGCAGGGCCAGCTGGAAGCTCCAGCCCGCCTGGACGATCGAGCCGAGGGCGACCGTCGCGCCGATCCGGTCCATCCGCTCCAGGTCTTCGGCGACGCAGGGGATGACGAAGGCGGGCGCCCGCTCCAGGTTCTCCGCCAGGTAGAGGGCGCTGTCGAACACCCGCCGGTCGGCGCCCTCACCCGCGGCGGCGTGGGACTCGCGCAGGTAGGGGAGCGCGGCCTCGCGGTAGTAGTCGGCGATCGGCTTCTTCAGCTCGGGCTCGGTGACGATCATCCAGCGCCAGGTCTGCTTGTTGGACGCGGTGGGCGCCTGGACCGCCAGCTGCAGGCACTCGAGCAGCACCTCGCGCTCCACGGGGCGGTCGAAGTTGAGCCGCTTGCGCACCGAGCGGGTGGTCGAGAGCAGCAGGTCGGCGTTGGCGACGTCGATCGGGCCGCGCTCGGCGGCGTTCGCCGGGGCGGCGTTCGGGGAGTTCTCCATCCGCGGATCGTATTGAGGGCGGCCGGCCGCCGGCCCCGGCGCCGCGCGGCCCCGGCTCAGGGCGGCGAGGGGTGGGGAGAGACCTCCGCGAGCTGACCGCCGGAGAGCTCCTCGAGGGTCTGCCCCTTCGGCTCGATCCGCAGCGCGACGGTGACGGCCAGTGCCAGCAGGCAGCAGCCGGCGATGATGAAGAGCAGGGCCGCGGCGCCGATGTCGCCGAGCAGGATCGGCACCAGGAAGACGCCGAGCGCGGCCCCGAACTTGGCGCTCGCGGCGGCGAACCCGTGGCCGGCGGCCCGCATGTCGGAGGGGAAGACCTCGGCCGGCAGCGCGTAGGTGGTCGCGTTGGGGCCGGCGTTCATCAGCGTGTTGAACATCGCGAAGCCGACCACCACCATCGGCAGGTGCGCTTCGCCGCCGCCCCTCAGCAGTTCGGAGCCGGCGAGGATGCAGAGCGCGATCGTCATCCCGGCGAAGCCGGTGATCTGCAGCGGTATCCGGCCGACCCGGTCGACCAGGACGATCGCGATCGCGAAGCCGATCGGCAGGAAGATGTCGAGCACCGCCGTCGCCTTGGTGGAGGTGATGTCGTCGATCAGGAAGCTGGTGTTGGCGCCGTGGACGGCGAGCGCGGCGATCAGGGTCGGGGTGAAGATCCCGACGCCGTAGGTGGCGATGTCCATCAGGAACCACGGCAGCGAGGTGAAGACGGTCCGCCGCAGCATCGCCCGCGTGAACAGGCGCGGCTGGACCAGGGCCCGCAGCCCCTCCGGCGGCTCCTCGCCCCGGGCGCGGTCGGCCTCGGTGACCACGACCGGGTGGCCGACCAGCGCCTCGGTCACCGCCACCGCCTCGTCCTCGCGCCCGTTCTGGGCGAGCCAGCGCGGGCTCTCGGGGACGCCGCGGCGCAGGTAGACGATCGCCACCGCCGGGATCGCGCCGAAGCCGAGCATCCAGCGCCAGCTTTCGACGTCGGGGGCGATCTGGAGGACGATCACGCCGACGATCGCGCCGAGCAGGATCCCGACCGCCTGCAGGCTGAAGGCGCTGACCAGCCAGCGCCCGCGCGCCTTCGTCGGCAGGACCTCCGCCAGGTAGCTGGCGGCAATCGGGTAGTCGAGGCCGATCGCGATCCCCAGCACGAAGCGGAAGGCGATCAGCACCCAGACGTTCCAGGCGAAGACGCAGCAGACCGAGAAGACGATGAAGAGGATCAGGTCGACGCGGAAGACCCGTCGCCGGCCGACCTTGTCGCCGACCGGCCCGAGCAGCCCGGCGCCGAAGACGGCGCCGACGATCGCCGCCGCCGTGACCAGCCCCTGCTCACCGGCCGAGAGGCCGAATTCCTTGACCAGCAGCGGGCTGGCGACGCCGATGATGAAGAAGTCGAAGCCGTCGAGGGCGATCCCGAGCGCCGCCACCAGCCAGAAGCGGAAGTGCAGCTCGGTGAACCGCGACTCGTCCAGCGACCGCCCCAGCGGCCTCGCCTCGACTGCATTCTCCACGGCCGCGGTGCGCTCCACGGCGATGACGCTACGCGGCCGCCGGTCGCCGCGTTGTGTAACAGATGTGAAAATCGCCTCGGCGGCGGTGCGGCCGCACCGCGGCTACCCGCGCTGGACCCCCCTCCGTCGCAGCAGCCGCACGGCGGTGGCGTGGGCGCGCAGGCGCCGCTTGGCCCCGGTCGGCTGCACGGTGCGGACCACCAGCCGCACGCGGCGGATCCGGCCTTGCCGCAGCAGCCGGGCGGGCCGTGGCCGCAGCCAGGCGACCCGCCGGCGCGTGCGTCCCGCCGCGAGCCGGTAGGAGCGCGCCGACAGGACGATCCGATGGCGCGAGAGATGGCGCCCGCGGCGCACCCGACCGAGCAGCACCAGCCGCCCGCGGCAGCGCGGCGTGGCGTGGGCCCGGCACCGGATCCGCAGGGGCGCCCGACCGCGGGTGCTCACCCGGATGCGGCGCGAGGCGGCCCCCGCCAGCGCCCATCCCGGAGCGCTCGCCTTGGGCGTGCTGGAGGACGGCTGCTCCGGCGCCGGCGTCGGCGCGGGCTGCGGGGCGGGCGGCTGCGGCGCGGGCTTCGCCAGTGCCGCCAGCGTCGCCGCCGCGTCGACCCGCCCGCCGGTGGCCGTGGTCGTCGCCAGCGACAGGGTCGGGACGACGCTGGCGAGGATCGCGTCGCGCACTTCGGCGACGGAGGCTTCGGGGTGGGCGCTCCAGGCCAGCGCCGCGACCCCGGCCACCTCGGGCGAGGCCATCGACGTCCCGGAGGAGTATTCGTAGGCGCCCTGGGCCGGCATCGGCGCGATGCAGACGACCTTCGGCGAGGCGATCCAGACCGTCGCGTCCTGGTTCTGGGCGACCGAGTCGGCCTGTAGCCGGAAGCGGATCCAGACGGATTCGTCGCCGTCGAAGCGCCGCAGGTCCTCGGTCAACGGGACGGTCCTGCCGCCGGAGCTGCCGTAGCCCTCGGCGAGCTGCTGCACCGGAACCCATTCGGTGCCGTCGGTCGAGGCTTCGACGAACAGCCGCTGTCGTTCTTCGAAGGTGTCGAGCCGCAGCCCATAGCTGAGCCGGCAGTCGCGGACGCCGGTGAGGTCGACCGGGGCCGCCGTGGTCAGCGACGAGGAGGCCGGCAGGGGCTTCGGCGTGTCGACGAAGTCGAGGGTTTCGTATTCGGGGTCGTATTCCCAGCGGCCGCCCGGTTCCTGGGTCCACTTGGCGAGCCCGCCGGAGCCTTCGAAGCGCGTTTCCAGGTTCGGCGCGGTGCTGAGGATGTCGACGCCCGGCGCGCCGAGGTCGACCTGTTCGCGGCCGTAGTTGGAGAAGCCGGCGAGCCCGCCGGAGGAGTCGAGCGCGGCGACGCAGATGATGTTCGCCTGCGGGTAGGCGCAGGGGTAGGACGGCGTCGCGTCGACGTTCTGCGCCTCGTTGCCGGCGGCGACCACGTAGAGCGTTTCCGGGTAGGCGGCGATCGCCGCTTCGCTCGCGTAGGAGTGGTTGGGGCCGCCGAGGCTCGCGTTGGCGACCTTGGCGCCGATCGCGCCCGCGTAGGCGAGCCCCTGGGCGATCGCCACCGAGGTGCAGGTGCCGCCGATGCCGCAGACGCGGTCGGCGACCAGGTCGGCGCGCCAGCTCACGCCGGTGACGCCGAGGGCGTTGTCGCCGACCGCCGCGACCGTCCCGGCCACGTGCGTGCCGTGCATGTTGAGGTCCGCCCAGGCCGCCGGGTCGGCCGGTTCCTGCGGGTTGGCGGAGTAGAAGTTGCGGCCCAGCGCGCCGTCCAGGTTGGCCGCCAGGTCCGGGTGTTCGGGGGCGATCCCGCTGTCGACGATCGCGACGCGGACGCCGGGGCTGCCGGTCGTCGTCGCCCAGGCGGCCGGCGCGTTGATGTCGATGCCGGGGACCCCGGTGGTGCCGCGGACGTCCTGGCCGACGTTCTGCAGGCCCCAGAGGTCGGGGTAGAGCGGGTCGTTGGGCACGGCCATCGTTTCGTAGATGTAGTCCGGCTCCGCCCAACGCACCCCGGCGCGTTCGCCGAGCGTGTGCACGGCTTCATCGACGCTCGTGCCCGCGGGCAGCTCGATCACGCGGGTGCCGGGGACGCCGCGCACCGCCTCGCCCCATTCGCCGCCGACCGCCGCCACGGCCGCTCCGCGCGCGGCCGCCCCGCCGCCTTCGAAGCTCGCCACCACCACGCCCGGCACCACGCCGCCCACCGTCGGGGCGGCCGCGGTCGCCTGTGCCCAGGCCGCCGGCGCGCCGACCATGGCCGCCACGAGCACGGCAACGCAGCCCATCCCGGCCAGTCCCCTGAACCTCATACTCACCCTTCCCGTCGTTTTCGATGCACCGTTGGCATCGGCGGCGGCAGCGGCGAACATGACCCCCCCCCCCGGCGGAGAAGTCGCCTCACCTGCCCGATCTGGACCGCCTCGCCCCGCGGTCACCGCTCCTGCCGAGGACGGCGTCACCGCGCCGCCCGAGAACCGCCGCCTGATAGAAGATTCTTTCGTGTCCGCTTCTCCAACCTTGCCAGGACGCGGCCGGAGACTGCTCGCGACGCGTCTGCCGGAGCGCTATTACCGACTGATCGCGCTCGCCGCCGTGGTCTCCCTGGTGGCATTGATCGCCAGCGGCACCTGGGTGCGGCTGTCGGAATCCGGCCTCGGCTGCCCGACCTGGCCGACCTGCTACCACGGCCAACTTGCCGCCCACGACTCCTACCACGCGCTGGTCGAGTTCGTGAACCGCTGCGTGATCACCGTGGTCGGGGTCCTCGTCGGGGTGGCCTTCCTCGGTGCGCTGCGACGCCGCAATCCCCGCCGCGACCTGGTCTGGCTCTCGCTCGGCCTGGTCGTCGGCTACCTCGGCGAGGCCGTCCTCGGCGGCATCACGGTGCTCCTGAAGCTCTCCCCCACCCTGGTCGCCCTCCACCTGGTGCTCGCCATGGTCCTGCTCGTCGACGCCGTGCACCTGCACTGGCGGGCCGGCGACCTCCGCCCGCGGGACGCCGGGGCGTCGCCCAGGAAGTCGATGGCGGAGCCGCCCGGCTCCTACCTCGTCCTGCTGGTCCGCCTGACCCTGGCGACGGTCACGGCGCTGGTGGTGCTGGGGACGGTCGCGACCGGCAGCGGGGCCCGCGCGGGCAGCCCCGACACGCCCCGCTTCGCCCTCAGCTTCGCCTCGACCGTGGCCTTCCACGCCGCGGTCGGCACGTTCCTGCTCGGCCTGCTCGTCGCCGGCTTCTTCATGCTCGCTGCCGTCGACGCCCCCCGCGGTGCGCGCCGCGCGCACCTGGCGGCGACCGTGGCGGTCCTCGTCCAGGGGGCGATCGGCATCGCCCAGTACTACACCCACCTGGACACCACGCTGGTGGAGCTCCACGTCGTCGGGGCAGCGCTGATCGTGATCGCCCTCGCCCGCTTCAACCTCGAGCTGGGACCGCCGCGGAAGCTGGAAGACCGCGACATGGCACCCCTGCGCGTCCCCCGCCTGGCTCACCCTTCCCCGCCGGCCCCGTCGTAAGCCGGCCTTCTCGGCACCTCGTTCGCCCGACCGCCCACCCCCATAACACCGGGGGAGGGGGTGCGAATGACTGGGGTGAGGCCCAGTGTCGGTGCCGGACATCGCCTGATATCCAGGGCAGGCGTCAGATGGACGCGATCGTCCACAAGCGCGGGGCACCGTCGCCGCGCGGAAAGGAAGGCACCGTGCAACCGAATCTGGATGGACCCGCCGGTGGGCCGGGAGGACGGACCCGATGAAGAGGCTCGCGCTTCTGTTCGCCTTCTCTGCCCTCCTGCTGCCCGCCAACCTGGCCCTCGGCGCCGCGCTGCCCAAGCCGACGACCAACCTGGTCGTGGTCCCGAAGTCGATCGGCGGCGTCAGGCTGGACATGCCCGAAGCAAAGGCCCGCATGGCCTGGGGGTCGAAGCGCGGGAGCTACCAGGACTACGGCAACGGATCGGGCCGGTGCGAATACGGCAGCCCCGCCGACGGCCGCGGCTACGCCTACATCGAATTCGTCGAGCACAAGGTCTCGAAGGTCATGGTCAGCGCCGGCACCCGCAAGGACGGCTCCCTGACGACCTCGGCCGCCCGGTCGCTGATGATCCTCAAGGACAAGAGCGGCAACGGGATCGGCTCCAAGCTCGCCAAGCTGAGGTCCTCCTACCCGAAGGGCAAGGACGTGGGCAAGCCCGCCGACGGCTCCTTCGAGTACACGATCAAGGGGAGGGGAAAGAGCTCGATGAGCTTCGGGCTCGTGGGTTCCAGCAAGCGGGTCTACTCGATCTTCCTCACCGACGGTCACGGCGGCTGAACGCGGCCCGCCCCCTCGCGGGCGGCGCCTTCGGCCCTGCGGGCGAGGGGCGAGGGGCGAGGGGCGAGGGAGTCGAACCCGGTGGGTCTGGCCACGAGATCGGGCGAGGTCACCCGCCACTCCCGAGACACCAGCCTCCCCGGAGCAGGTAACGCTTTTCGCCCCGGCGACCAATAAGGGGTGTGGAGACCGATCTCGATCGCGCCGAGCGCGTGGGCGCCCTCGACCGCCACCTGGCGCTGGTCAGCATCCGCGACGGCGGCGTCGGCCCCGAGCAGCTTCGTCGGATCGGCACCGATCCCGACATCTTCGAGGCTTTCTACCGCGAGCACGTCGATGGCCTGCAGAGCTTCATCGTCCGGCGGGTCGCCGACCGCGCTCGGGCCGCGGACCTGACGGCGGAGATCTTCCTCGCCGCGATCGAGTCGGTCGACCGCTACCGGCCGGGCGCCGGCACGCCGCGGGCCTGGCTGTACGGGATCGCCCGGGTCGTCGTCGCGGGCGACGCCCGCCGCCGCGCCGCCGAGCGGCGGCGCGAGGAGCGGTGGCGGGGCAGCTCGCTGCTGGACGCCGAGGACGCGGCGCGGATCGACGCGCGGATCGACGCAGCCGCCCGGGCCCGTGAGCTGTACGCGGCGATGGAGCGGCTTCCCGAAGGCGAGCGCGCGGTGCTGGAGCTGGTCGCCCTCGACGACCTCTCGGTGGCCGAGGCGGCGGCCGCGGCAGGTGTGCGCCCGGCCACTGCCCGCGTGCGCCTCTTCCGGGCGCGGCGCAAGCTGCGCGCCGAGCTCGAATCCTCAGACCGACCACCCCGACCGAAGGAGGGGCGTCCATGAGCGGGCAATCGAAGCGGGGGCGCGATTTCGAGGAGCGCCTGCTGGTCCGCCTGCAGGCCGTCGTCGCCGAGCGCGGCGCGGCCGCAGCCGACCACGAGTCGCCGGTCGCCCCGGCTCCGAGGCCCCGGCGAGGACGCGCATTGCGACTGGTCCTCGCCGGGGTGGCGGCGCTCGCCGTGGCCGCGGTCATCCTGGTCGTCAGCTCCGGCAGCGAGGACACCTCCCGCGCGTTCGCCGTCGAAACGCTGCGGGGCGGCGGCGTGGCGATCAAGGTCTACAGCCTCGAAGACGCCGCCGGACTGGAAGCGGCGCTGGAACGCGAAGGCATCCCCGCCCACGTCGATTGGCTGAAGGCGCAGATGACCTGCGGCGAACGGCACCTGACCCCCTCCCACGCGAAGACGGCCATGGGCGGCGGGGCCGGCGGCTTCGAAACCAGCGGGCCGGCGCCTGCCCTGACGATCGGCGTGATGACCGCAGACCAGTACCGCGCCGTCTCCCGGGCCATCAGGCGGGACGCCCGCGAGAGGAAGGCGAGCCCGGCGACGCTCCCGGACGTGACCTTCGAACCGCACTCCTTCGGCCCCGGTCAGAGCGTCGTCATCGTCGGCTCCCCCGAACCCCACGGCGGCGATCCGGAAGGCGGCTACCGGGCGCGGGTCGAGGTGGTCGAAGGTCCGGTTCCGGCCTGCAGGCCCGAACCGGAGGCGGCCGGCAGCATCGGCGCGATTGAGGTGCCGCAGGGCGGTGAAGGCGGCGCCGGCTCCGCCGCCGCAGCCGCGGCGGTGACCCCCAAGCCCGGCCAGTTCCTCTTCACCAAGACCAAGGTGGTCCAGCTCCAGAGCTGGGAACCGGGCGGTCGCGGGACGGGGACGCGGGCTCACCCGCGCCACTTCACGGCCCGGGCGCCGAGCCCCGGGGGCAGCGCGATGCCCGCGCTCGTGCCCACGGCGAAAGAGGTCTGGACCGCTCCCGACGGCAGGACGCACGTGCGCGAAACGCTCGGCCGGATCGAATTCCTCTCCCCCGCCGACCAGCGGCGCTGGGAAGACGCGGGCTCGCCGCCGCCATTCGAATACGACCCCGCCGAACACCACATCAGGGAAAACGCCGCCGGCGACCCGATGAAGAGGTACTCCGCGCGCGACTGGCGCGGGCGGCACGCCTTCTCGATCGTCCCCAAGCTCTACAGGCTGCCGACCGAAGCCGAGGCGCTGCGCCTGGCGATCGAACACCGGCCCGCGGGCAGCCCGCCGTTGCCGACGAGCTCGCGCAACGGCAGGACCACCGCCGAACGGCTACTCGAAATCCTCGGCGAACAGACCGCGAGCCGCGAGCTCCACGCCGCCGCCTTCGACGCCCTGGCCGAACTCCCAGGCATCGACCGCGAACCCCAAGCCACCGATGCGGCGGGTCGCCACGGCGAAGCCCTGAACTGGAACCACGAAGGCGGCTTCGGCCGTCAGGTCATCTTCGATCCCCGGACCTCCCAGGTGCTCGCCGAGTCGGAAATGGTCTTCGGCCCGCCCTCGAGCCGCCGCTACGGCATCCCGCCCCACACCGTCTTCCGCGAAACCGCCTACCTCGGCTCGCGGATCGTCGACTCGGTGCCTGAATCGAGCGCTCATCCGTAGGCGTCGGATCCGCCGACGATCGATGATCGCTCGCCGGCGCCCCGCCCTACAGCTCGAGGAAGTCGGCGAACCAGCCGCGGACCGCCGCCAGGGTCGCCGCATCGGCGCGCCCGGCACGGCCGACGATCCTCTCGCGCGAGATCGTCCTCACCTGCTCCGACATCGCCCACGAGCGCTCCCCCAGGTCGGCCCCGACCACCTCGACGTGGTTCGGCCAGCCGCGGTCCACCGTGGTGATCGGCACCACCAACGCAAGCGTGTCGACGGTCCCCAGGTAGTCGGAGCCCGCCACCACCAGCGCCGGTCGCCGTCCCGCCTGCTCGCGGCCGACCGCGATCTCCGGCGCGACCCAGATCACCTCGCCGGGCAGGAGCGCCTGGCCCGGCGCGCCCGCCTCGCTCATCCCTCGATGCGCTCCCAGGCCCGCGCCTCCTCCCGCCAGGAGGCGAGGTCCTGGGCGGAGGTGGCCCTGACCGCGCCGCGCAGGGCCGCCATTCGCGCCTCGCGCTCCCCGAGATCCGCCAGATGCTCCAGGTGTTGGCCGAGCGTGCGGTGCGCCAGGGAGGCCTGTCCCTTCAGGCGATCGCGCACCTCGTTGGAGACCTTGATCGTCGTAGTCATACTTTCAGTATACCCGCGATTCGGTAGCCGACCGCGCCGGGTCAAAGCTCCGGGCCGCTCCACCCAGAGCGAAGATCACCGACGAGTCCCGGTGGGTCTCGAAGGTGCTGACGCGAGTGGAGCCGGAGCAGATCGTGTGGCGCCAGTACTCCGATGCCCCTGGGCCCGACTGCCGAGACTCGACGGCGGCGCTACCGTGGGCGCGCGCGAGACGGCGTTCCCGCCAAAGTTTCTAGCCGCCGAGCCCGAGGACCGTTTCCAGGCAGTCGTCGACGGCAGCGAGCGTATCCGGCTTCAGGGAGCCGAGCCGACGAAGCAGGCGCCGGCGGGCGACAGCCCGAATGCCCCGGGGGATCGCCGCGCTTTCCTCCTCCACACCCTCCGCCGCCGACACCATCGGGCGCAGCCGGGAGGCGGGACGGGAAGAAGGGATCGGCACGACGACGATCAGCTCGTGCTCACCGCCTGAGAACAACTCATCGACCGATACGACGACAGCGGGGCGGTTCTTGCCCGGCTCCCCGCGGTGCGCGGCTCCGAGGGAGACCAGCCAGACCTCGCCGCGGCGAGGCGCCTCAGTCGAGGCCATCGCCGAGCACTGCCTCCCAGAGGCGCTCCTCCGCCAGCGCCCTGGCGTCACCAGCTTCTGAGCGGGTGACCTGGCGCTCCGAGCGCAGGGCTTCCGCGCGCTCGGCCCGGCGGGCGAACTCGGTGATCAGCGAGGAGACGGAGACGCCGCGCTGCCGTGCCTGCTCGGCGAGCCGGTCACGGGTCTCGCGCGGGACTCTGATCGCGACCTGGCCCCTGGACTTCCTTGGGGGGATTGGGTCACGAACGGGTCACGGCCAGAGCCGGCTCACCATGCCGTGAGGGAGCAGCCGTCCCAAAATCCCTGCACTTCGAGAGTGGCGAGGGCGGGATTCGAACCCGCGACACCACGATTTTCAGTTCCCTCGGAGGTTTTCGGCGGTCTGCGGCCGTTCACGTTTTGCCTGCAAAACCGCCATTTCGTGAATTCCAGCCGCCTGCGATTTTCGGCTGTTTTCGGACACGCTGTTGACCCCGTGTTGACCCGAGGCAGCCCGATCAGACGATCAGCTTCACTGAATAGCGGCCGCCGGCGTTGCGAGCGAGTGGACCGTCGAGCGTCCATACCTCGGCGTCGAGTCGCTCGGCCAGCGCCAAGTAGGCGGCGTCGTAGGCCGAGTGGCGCTTCAGCTCAACCGCGATCTCGATCGCCCGAGCGTTGTCGGGTGCCAGGTCAAACGTCACGCCGAGCCCATCGAGGATCGCGAGCGCCTCTCCCGCGTCCTTCTGAGACAGGCTGTCCCGAACGCGGTTCCGCGTCAGAGCACTCGCGATCTCATATTGGGCGAGAAGAAGAGCATGCACGGCGGTTCCTTCGTTCACCCAACGGTCAAGTTGGTCGGCAACGGCGGCAGCATGAGGCTCGTTCAGAACCAGCGCCAGCATGAAGCTCGCGTCGATGACGACTGCCGAAGCTATGAGGCGCGCTGCTCCAGCTCGTCGCGACCCTCGCGAACCAGCGCCGCGACATCCGTCTGCTTCGGCTGTCGCGCACGCAGCGCGGCGGCGCGCGCCATCAGGACACGATGCTCAGCGAGACGATTTTCGCGCTCGACGGAAGCGTAGCCCTCGGCCGCCACCAGAGCACGCTCTGCCTGCTCCTCGCTCCAGCGAGGCGCGTGCTCCAAGACCTTTTCCTTGGCCGTCATCAGCCCCGATTCTAATCCCTGCACCGGGTGCAACCATGAGGCCTCAGAAGACGCCCACCTCCGGGTGCTCCCCTACGCGGCGTCCTGCCCAAGCCCGAGATACCTGTGCACTTTGGGGCTCAATCTCGCCTCGGGAGTGAAGTCGAGTTTGAACGTAAACGCCTCAGGTAGCAACAGCTTCACCCGCTTCTGGTCGGCTGCGTCGTAACACGAGACTGCGAGTTTCTGTTGTCGGCTCCTCCCTCTCCCTCTGAGGATCTCAACGAGTGGCTGGTCATGAAGCGAGTGGCCAATTACAAGGATCCTCTTAGCTCGTTCGACCGCGACCTCAAGCTCTCGCCATAGCTCAGCAACGATGACGTTTTCGGAAGGCCTCTTGCGAGGGTCCGGATAGAGAACAACAGGCGAGCCGCGACTGGCGTCAAACTCCTCTTCGGCATTGTCGAGGACCACCTCACCGTTCCGCTCATACCAACCGACGGCGCCATGAAGATGGAGGAGAGTCACGCCTTGACCTCGCATCTCCGCAAGGCTTGATGGCTCAAACACCATCCGCCTGGGTGGCTCGCCTACGAATCCATTTACAACGCGATGACCGAGGCGCAAGAGAGCCGATTCTGCTGACCGGTCGTAGTTGGTCGTGGCAATCGCGACACCTGGCTCCCGCAACTGCTTCAAGAGAGATCGATAGGCGCTCACAGCCTTGTCATCGTCTACCGCAACATGACTGAACTGGCGATAGAGGGTCGAGTGCACTGCCGCCTTGATGTTCGCAAGTCGTCTGGTGGTGAGCTGTCGCGCTTGACGCACTTTTTCTTTAGGGGCGCCAGTGAAGTTCTGAAATCCAAGGGCCTCGAACTTCTCCTCAAGTGGTCGGACTCGATCCCATTCAAGTAGCTCTCCTAGTGCCCGCTCGAATTGTGGCCCGTCGAACTGAGGATCCAATTGGCTAGCGTCAGCTAGGCCGGACTCTCTGGAGTTCAGTGCCTCGCACAGCGTCCCCGCCCAGTCGCCCATGAGCGGCATCTTTGAGTCTCCAACCCCAAGGTTTCGGCTTGCGCCCGCACCGGTGATGAGGAGCGTGTCCATGACGAGTGCATCATATGATGCGCAGATGATCGCTCCAGCAGGGTGAGGTTCGTCGCGCATGACGACGGTCCATGAATTCGACGCTGCTGCGCGTTGACCACCGGGGTTCCTACAGCGTCGCTGGCACGACCGCATCGTCCATGAACGCCGCGTCGCCAACCCCCTGATCCATCAGGTGAACGTAGACCTTCAACGTGAATCCCGCGTCGGCGTGACCCAGCCACTCTGAGACCTGCTTCACGTCGCGGCCAGCCTCGAAGAGGAGCGACGCGCAGGTGTGCCGGAAGGTATGGAAGGTCACCCACGGGAGCCCGGCGGCCTGGACGGCGGGGGTCAGCACCCGGCGTCGGAGGTTGCCGTCGGAGATCGGAAATCCCTGCGGGCTGGTGAAGACACGGTCGGTCGGGGCGTGAGGGCCGCGGGCGACCTTGAGCCGCCGCACCATGCCAGGTGAGAGCGGAATGTCCCTTCGGGACTTTGCCGACTTCAACGGGCCGATCTCTCCGCGACAGTCCTGTCGCCGTACGAGCAGGCGTGGGGTCGTGCCAAGCTCGATATCGGCCCACGTCAGACCGATCGCCTCGCTGATCCGCAGGCCGGTGTGCGCCAACAGCTCGAACAGCAACCTCCAGTCCTCGGGAATGTGGCCGAGCACAATCGCCAGCTCCGCTCTCGTCATCGCCCGCACTTCCCGGCCGGGCTCATCCGCGCTTCGGTCAACGCCGATCCGCACGTTGACCGTCGGGTTCGATCGGACGGCGCCGTCCTCGACCGCCGTCGCGTACATCGCCTTGACCGGAGCCAGAATCGACCTGATGCCATTGGCACGAAGACCGGCATCGTCCAGGTGGCCGATGAACGCCCGAACGTCCGGCGGGTCGACCTCATCGAGGCGACTGCCGCGGAAGTAGGGGATCGCCCAGCGCTCCAGGTCACGCCTGTAGGTGGCGCGGGTCCGCTCCGAAAGCCCGCGCGACGTCCGTCCCCGGTAGCTGACGATCCAATGTCGAGCGTAGTCCTCGAAGGGCAGGCGAGAGGCCGGCTTGCTGTCCCCGGCGTTCTTCCTCCCCTTTGCCGCCCTCGCCTCCGCCAGCGTGGCGAAGGTCTCCATCGACTGCTTGCCCCGGTGCCGCCAGACGACCGCGTAGCCGCAGTTGCACCGGCCGTCCTGCGGACAGTCGCGCTGGTGGCGACGGAAGATGCCGGGCGTCGAGGTCTTGGTCAGCTTCGCCATCGGCAGCGGTCTCCGATCTACGCCGAAATGGACATGCCTCTATGTCCGATACGAAGCGCGAGTGCCCCCGGAAGTGGCCCACCTGCGCCCTCCGGTCATCGATCGCCCTCGTCTGCCTGCCGCCACGGGAGCGGGCGACCGTCGAGGAGGAACGTCCCGCCTCTGGCCGGCCCCGGCACCCAGTGGATGCCGACCAGCAGTTCGACCGGCTCGACCCCCAGCCCGTCGGCGAGCCGGATCAGGGTGTCGACGCGGGGAAGGCGAAGGCCACGCTCGATCTTGCCGACCTCCGAGTGATGCAGGCCGGCCCTCCTCGCCAGCCGTTCCTGGGAGACGTCCTCGCGGCGACGGGTGCGTCTGAGGTTGGCGCCGAACCGCTCGGAGACCTCCTGCCGCCACTCCTCAGGCATCGCGTCCACCCCCGTTCGGATCGGGCTCGCCGGGCAGGAGGCTGTAGCCGACCCCCCAGCAGTTGGCGATGAGCCCCTCCGCGCCGGCGGCGGCGAGCTTGCGGCGCAACCGGCTCATGTGGGAGTCGAGGGTCCGGGTGGCACCTACTGCCCCGTGCCCCCAGACCTTGTCCATCAATTCCTCCTTGGTCAGGACCCGCGTCGGATCGCGGGCCAGGAGGAGCAGGGCGTCGTACTCCTTGGGGGAGAGGGCGACCTCCTCGGCCCCAATAAGCACACGGCGACCACCCGGGCGGATCTCCACGGGGCCGACCACGATCGGCTCCGTGGGCTCACGCGGCAGGTCGGTCTCGACGGTGAGGGAGTCGACGTCACCGATGCAGGCGAGACGCCAGGGTTCGTCCCCGCGCCTTCTGATCCGGACGATCCAGCGGCCTTCCTCGCCCATGGCCGCGACCAGCTGCCCGGCGGGCCTGTCGATCACGACGCGGGCGAAGCCGTACGCGGCGAGCGCGTCCTCCTCGGGCTCGCGATCCGGAGACGCGGTCATCGGCCCTCCTCTCCACTGAGGATCGCCAGCATCGCGTGGTGGGCGTCGTGGACGGCGAGGACCCGTTGGTATCCGCTCGCCTGGTCGAAGCCCTCGGCCGCCCGACCGAGGGCCGAGCGTGCCGCCTTGTCGGGCAAACCGATCTCATGGGCGTCGAGCGCGATGAGCAGGCGCCTGAACGCATCGCCTTCACACGTCACCGCGCCGGGGTCCGTCAGTCGGTCGGTACCGAGGTCCGCCTCGATCCCGGCGAGGAAGCCGAGCAGCTCGTCGCGAAGGATCTCCGCCTGCCCGGTGGGGAGTTCAACCGGCACAACCCGCAGACCGGCCGTAGGGTTCTCTGCAGCCATGAGGAGTCACGTCTCCTTCTGGTCAGGCCCCCGGTTGGTGTTGACGCACCGCCGGGGGTCGCTTCTTGGAGCCGGTCGCCAGCTACCGTTCCCGCTGCGGTCGACCTGGGTCACCTGTGTCGACCGCCACGGGGCCGGCGTTGCAGCGCGCGGCCCCACTTATGTTTGAGGCGCGAGCGTAGCAGCTTTCCCTTACATATCGTTAGATTGAAACGAGACCCGCGACAGACCCCGCAGCCTCAGCCCGAGCTGGGCGAAGCGATCCGCGACCTTCGCAAGAGACGGGGGCTGAGCCAAGAAAGCCTCGCCCCGAGTGCGGGGGTCACGCCGGGGACGCTCTCCTTGATCGAGCGAGGCGAAGCCAACCCGACCTGGGGAACGGTGCGCCGGATCGCGGAGGCTCTCAACGTATCGGTCTCGGAGTTGGCGAAGCTCGCTGAGCGTTTCGAGGCGTAGCGCTCCCCCGTCCACTCATCGGCCGCGCCCGCTGCATCGGTCACTCGCATGGCTGCGCTACGTGGACCCATCGTCCCGGCCGAGACGCACTGACGGCGACGGACAATGGGGCCCCACGCGCAGAAGCTGAACGCCGGAGGGCCAACTGCCGGCGGATCGGGTGCCGGCGCCGCCAGAGCACCGGTTCCGCTTCAGCGTCCCAACAGATATCCGGCCATGACGACGCCGCTCGGCTGAAGCCAGGACGCACGCCCACCGCCGGCGACGATCAAACGATGTGACGCATCGATCGCAATCGCGCTGAGATTGATGTCTGAGCCTTGACCGAAACCGGTTCTTACCCAACCTCCGTGACCGAAGCTCCGGTCCAGGCGACCCGAAGGGAGCAGCCGGAAGACCGTGAAGAATGAGCGGGCTTCCTTCCCGTTGTGCTTCTCCAGCCGCAGGGTCCCCGCCATGAGTATCCGCCCGCGTTCATCGACCGCAAGCGAGGTCAGCGCACTATTCCGACCAGGAAGCTTGACGACTGCCCGGCGGGCAAACGCGGTGTCCACGCGGCCATTGGCGGAGCGCCTGACGACCCGCCACGAGGATCGAGCGTTGTGTGGGAAGAAATCGGGTCCTTGAAGCGTGAAGAGGCGGCCGGAGGGGGCGCAGGTCAATGCCCAGGCGCCCCCGCGCGCAAAGGCGACTCCATGCCGGCCGAAACTGCGATCGGGGGTCCCGGTCACAAGCAGCCGCAACAGCCGCCCAGGTGCACGTTCTTCTTCTTCGGCCTTTTCTTCGGCGAAGGTGAACTCGCCCGAGGCGACGACGGGCGCGTCCGAGGCGGAGACACACACGCCTCCGAAGAGGCGCCCACCCCGCGGGCCCCTAAGGATGCCTTCGACGATCCCGTCTCCTCCACCGAAGCTCGGGTCGAGCGCGCCCGACGGCGTGAGCCGAACAAGAGCGTCAACGACCCACCCCGGAGTTGAGCGAATGGCGGGTGGAAACCCGACCTTGCCAACCGCAATTACAGCTCTTCCTTGTGAATCGAGTTCCGCGGATGCGGTCTCGACGAGGGGGATGTCGGAGGGCACATAGCGCGTGGGGCTGAGTCCAAGGCCGTCGCGAAACACGCCATTGCCGTTGCCGAAGCTGGGATCGACTGCACCGGTCGAGTCGAGACGCAGGACGGTGACGAAACTCGGACTGACTTCGCGAATCGCGTAGCCGTAGACAGAGCGGGAAATGCTCGGGTCGACGGTGGTACCAAAGACCAAGATCCTGCCCTCGCTGTCGATCGCGATGTCCGACAGCCCGAAAGGAAGTCCGTCGACGCTCGAAATCTGCAACTCGCCGTCTTCACCGAAACCCGGGTCGAGCTGCCCATCGGAGAGGTAGCGAAGGAGCACGTTTCCGCGGGAGACGACGAATGAGCCGTCGGACCCGGTGGCGAGGTGGACCTTGTCGCCATACGGGCCCGGTCGGAGGAGTAGCCCGCCGTAGCCCCAGCTCGGCGCAGAATCGCCCACTTCGGTCGCAACCCGGCCAGCATCGCCAAAGCTGGAGTCGAGGGTTCCGGGTTGGGCCATCGCAGCGCCCGGCAGCGCGAGCGCGACGAGAACGGCGAGGCACGCCCAGAGGCCATTGAGATGTCGTCTCCCCGTCTCCACCTGCGAAGCCAGAACCAATGCGCCAGAAAAGGAAAGTATCAGCGTTTCGGGCGGCATTGGCCAGCCAGCCAGCCAGCAGGGTGAACGCATAGATCGGCGTCGGGCGGGGAACGCGGGCGACGTCATAGCAGGAGACTCCGGTGCGGGGAGCAAGTCAACACAAGTCGCCGTAAATGGCCCTGCGAAGCCATCTGAGCACGAAAGTCGAAGTGACGCAACTCGCGCTTTCAACTGCCGTTGACGGGTTGGCTTGCGCGGAGGTTGCGCGTTGCCGATCCAGCGGACGAGCGACCGTCTGTTAGACCTCAGCCGATCCCATGAAGCCGACTGAGAGCACGATTCCCGACGCCCAGGACGTCCTTGCGCTCCCGATTGACGATCTAGCCATGCGGGTCCTGCGGACTTTTGACGAGAGTGGCGATGTCAACCGCCACAACCTGACGAACAAGCCAAGCTGGTCAGGACACGGCAGCGGCAGAGAACTTGACGAAATGATGCAGGCGCTAGCCGAGGCATACGACTGGCTCGAGCGCCATGGCCTCGTCGCCCGAAAGCCTGCGAGCGGTGGCTCCGAGTGGGCATTCATCACTCGCCTGGGTCACAGAGTGCTGAAAGATCAGAGGGGACTGGCAGCCATCCGAGCCGGACAACGCCTCGAAGTCGATCTCCATCCGAGCATCGAGCAAACGGCGCGCCGGCAATTCCTGCTCGGCGAATTCGATCTCGCGGTCTTTGCGGCTCTTCGCGAAGTCGAGACCAGGGTCCGAGCACTTTCCGGTGCAGACGATTCCGAGATCGGCATGAAGCTGATGGCAGACGCCTTCAAGTTGGGCGGCCCACTGCGCGATCCGCAGATGGACAAAGGAGAGGCCGACGCAACGATGGCGCTGTTCCGCGGGGCGATTGGCACCTTCAAGAACCCCACGAGCCATCGGCCGGTCGAGTACGACGATCCAACCCTGGCGTCAGAGATCGTTCTGTTGGCAGACCTTCTCATGCGCCTACTTGACCGAATCGACGCTGACAACGCCGCGTAGTCGGCGACAACCGACGGCATCCGGGCTCAGCCGCGAGCACGCCCCGAGTCGAGCAGCTCCGGAACATCCAAAACATGCTGCACCGTGCCAGCCGCGTCCCGATAGACGCCGCCCGCAAGTCGCATCGCGTTGTACATCGCATATCGAGGCCACGGCTGGAGGTAGTCGAGCTTTTCCGCGAGGGCGGTCTTCTCGTTCCCAGAGTGCAGGTAGTAACCATGAAAGTAGGCATCGATGATCCTTCGGGTGTCAATCGGATCGCGACCCGACGGCCGCTCGAAAGCAATGCCCATGACGCCGGCCTCGTTGATCGCTTTCCGCTCGGCTTCCAAGTGACCGTCCAGAAGCTCGATTGCCGCATGGCGCTCTGCTCCACCACGCTCGTGCGCGCTTCGCTTCAGAAGCTTCATGGCGTTCTGGAAGCTGTGCGGTTCCTTGTGGTCGTAGACGTGCCGGAACTGGGTGATCGCGGCCCTCAAGGCTTCGTCGTCCGGTTCCTCCATCACGTTCTCCCGGCCGCCGGACTTCATTCGATGAGAGGCCGACTTCCGCGCCTCCTCGAAGAAGCGCATCTGACCAAGGCGGCGCACGCTCCCGACAAAACCACGGAGCAAGTCGGACTCCTGCCGTGAGAAGGGACGATAGATGTCCATCGGCCGATCCAGAACAGTCTCGGCATCTGCCATAGACAAAGCGTAGTCCTCTACCTGACCGCAATCCGTACCCCGCCGCCCCGACCTACCCCGCACCCCGGCACCTCGACGGCGGCGGTCAAGGGCGCATGGCGCCCGACCCCCGCAGGGGGTTGACGGCCGCCGTCGCGGTGCTTCGATCGCCCGTGGGTCGGGGGCTCCTCTCTACGGCCCTCTTCCTATCGAGCGGCCGATGCCCCGGCTCCGGTCCCGCGACGGGCTCCGGCCAAGCGCGTGTCGGCTGCGGTCGAGCCGGCGCATCGCCGCCTCGCGCCGGGCACGCTCCACGCCGGCCTTCGGCTCTGGGCCAAATGCACGCCCGGGGTCGGTGATCCCGTTCTCCTGGCGGTAGCGCTCGATCACCACGACGCCGCGATCCCACTCGCGGGACATCGCCGGGTCGTCCGGCCTCTCCCCCAGCTCGGCGGTGACGTAGGCGGGCGGTGAGATGCCGGCCGCGGTGACGGCGAGCGCCCGGCGCCCTTCGAGCACCGCTTCGATCCGTGCCAGCTCGGCCCGTGCCTCGCGCCCGACGGGCGGCAGGTCCCCGAGCCTGGCCTCCCGCCTCGCCAGCGCCTCGCGGCCGTCCTCTTCGACCGTCAGGTGGAAGCCGAGGTCGGGGCCGCCCTCGGCGGCGTGGCGCTCCTCGACCTCGGGGCGCCGGGCTTCGAGTCCGCGGAGCCTCTCGCGGATCTCCTCGACGTCCTCCTCCAGCGACTCGCGGCGCCCTTCCGCGCGGCGCTCCTCCTCGGCCGGGATCGACAGCTCCGAGCGGCGCCCCACCAGCTCCTCGGTCGGCAGCGCATCGAGCTGCGCAATCGCGTGGGCGGCGAGCTGGGCGCGGTCGCGCTCGGCGGCCTCGGCGATGTGGGGAAGGCCCTCGCGCAGGTATGCCGAGCGCGGGGCGATCTCCTCGCGGTGGGGCTGGATCTCCGGCGTCGCGTAGAGCCGGGTCTCCCCGCGGGCGCGGGAGGCGGCGACGTATAGCTCCTGCTTGTCCATCGAGGGGTCGGCCATCACGAAGGCGCTGTCCACCGTGGTTCCCTGGGCGGAGTAGCTCGTCATCGCGTAGGCGTGCTGGAGGGCCGGGGCGTCCGAGTGGGGATTGGTGCGGGCGAGGTAGTCGGCGCCGAGCCGCACGGTGCGGCCCTGGTCGACGCCGCGCAGGAGGACGCTCCGTCCTGCCGGGTCGACCTCGACCACCTGCCAGCGCTCGCGGTTGTAGATCTGGTTCCGCTGGTCGTTGACGCGGGTGATCACCCGGTCGCCGGCGGCGAAGCGGGCGCCGCCGACCTCGATCTCCCGGTCTCCGAGGCGGCCGGCCCGACGGCGGGCCTCGCGCGCCATCGCATTCAGCCTCTCGACCTCGACGTTTCGCTTCGCGATCATCACCGCGTCCTCGCCCGACTCGAAGGCCCCGTGCCAGTCGCCGACCATCGCCTCGCGGCGGCCCTCGGCGTCCGGGGCGACCGTCACCCGCCCGGCGGACCCATAGAGCCCGATCGCCTCGCGCCCCTCGCCCTCGCGTATCCGCTTGGCGGCAACGCGGTCGAGCTCGTGCTCGTGGCGGATCACCTCGTCCAGATGGACCGGCTCGGCGCGCTCGGCCAGCTCGCGGAACAGGCCGCCGGCCTCGATCTCCGACAGCTGCTCGGGGTCGCCGACCAGCACGAGCTTCGCCTCGGCGGCCTCGGCGTGGTGGACGAGCCGGGCCAGGTTCGCGGAGTCCACCATCCCCGCCTCGTCCACCAGCAGGACCGAGCCGCGCCCGAGGCCCTCTCTCCCCTCCTGCTCCGCCCGTCCCAGCTCGGCGAGCAGGGCGGCGACGCTGGTCGCCGGCAGGCCCTCGGCGCGCATCACGTTCGCCGCCCGCCAGGTAGGCGCCGCGGCGCGCAGCTCGATCCCCGCCCCGGCCCAGCCTTCCGCGGCGGCGACGATCGCGTAGGTCTTGCCGGTGCCGGCCTCGCCGATCACGACCGAGAGGCCAGTTCTCTCGGCCAGAAGACGGTGGACCATCTCGCGCTGGTCTGCCTTCAGCGTCGGGCGGGCGGCGATCACCCGGGCGGCGGTCACCTCGCCGGCCGGGTCGGGGCCTGCGGCCTTCATCCGCCCGGCCGCCGCCAGGGCGCCGCGCTCAAGCTCCCAGATGCGCCGCGTGGTGTAGCGGGGGGAGGTGCGGGCCTCGGCGACCCGGATCACCTGCCCGGAGGCGAGGAAGGCGTCGGCCATCCGCTCGACCTCGGCTCCGGGGGCGCCGGCCGACAGGGAGTCGGCGACGGCCCGGATCGCGTCGCGGCGGTCGAAGTGGGAGGCCGAGGCCGTGACGGCCTGCTCGATCTCGGCGTGGGAGACGGTGGACGCCGCGGCGTCGGGGTCGGCGACCCGCAGCCTCGCCTCGGGGTCGAAGGTGCGCTCGATCCGCTCGGTGCCGAGGCCGATCTCCTCGGCCCGCCGCCGCCAGCCGGCGAGCATCTCCCCGCGGGTGAGGCCCGTGTCCTTGGCCCTGCGGGTGGCGAGGGTGGCGACCTGCATCGAGCGCGCCGAGGCATCGGGGCCGGCGGCCTCGAGGATCTCCGCCCGGCGGGTGGAGAAGGCGCGCAGGTGCTCCTCGGCGAAGCCCGCGATCTCGGCGATCCCCCTGCGGGTCTCCTGCCACCGGACCCCGAGACGGGCGCTCAGCTCGTGGCGCAGGTGGGCCTCGTAGATGTAGCTGGCGGTGGTCGCGTGCTCATAGATCGCCGGGTGGTAGAGGCGGGTCCAGCGGCCGTCCGGCCCCCGGGTCGCGTTGGCGATCAGGACATGGGTGTGGAGCTGGGGGTCGCCGTTTCGCGAGGAGCGGTGGCGGTAGGCGGCGGCGAGGTATCCCTCGCCCCTGACGAATTCCTTCCCGCCCGCACCGCGGCGGGTCCAGCACGCCTCGCGTTGCAGGTAGTCGAGGGCGGCGCCGATCGCCTCGCGGTGGGCGGCGTTGACCTCGAAGGCGGCGACGGGACCGCCGAGGCCCCAGAGCAGGGAGACCGACTTGGGGGCCGAGAAGGTCAGGTCGAAGCCGGGGACCGCTCCCCTACCGGGAACGCCCTGGCGGCCGAGCAGGGGATCGCCGCCGGCGGGGTGGTGGCCGGTGAGCATCGCGGTGAGCTGGTCTGCCTCGACGGTGCCGGCGAGGCCGAGGTCGCGCGACAGCTCCCCGGCCCACTCGCCCGACGCCTCGCCCTCTCCGGCGTAGTAGTCCTCGGCGCCTTCGGCGACCTTGTCGAGGTAGTAGCGCTCCTGGCCCGCGCCGAGCTTCCCGATCGAGAGCATCGGGAGGTACGTCCGGCGCGAGGGTCCGGCGCCCGCACTTCTTCGGGGAAGTGATGTGGCGTGAGGGGGTGAGCGGTTGGAGGGGGTGAGGCGGTGCCGCTTGAAAACAACTCCTCGGGAAAAGCTGTGGCCTGGGGCAGGCAGGCGAACATGGCAGGCTCTACGTTCGGTGGAGGTGCGCAGCTGGTGAGAGAACATCGCGATATCGATCAAGGTGCGATCCAACGCGCATGGGGCGATCTACGGGAGCTGTCCACCCACTGGTGGCGTTTCCGCATCCCGGCCGCTGCCCTTACTGCGCTCTTCGCGGTCTGGGGGGCGCTCCTGCCTTCAGATGCGACCGCTGGTGAGCGGATCGGCTTCGCGATCGGCGGAACGCTGGGCGGCGCACTGGTGCTCGGCGGACTTGCGTTGGTGGGATTGCTCCTCGCAGCGCCAATCCGTCAGCGTAATGAGCTGCGAGCGGCTATCGGGAACCATGAGCAATCTCGTGCAGACGGAGCCGACGACATTGTGAACCGCTTTTCCGCCTGGGTTCGAGCCACGCGGGCAGCCTTGCCAGAGCCCCCGCACCACCATGGCCCGCTCGTGTACTTCAACCGCGACGCTCAAGAGCAACGCCATGTTGAACTGGCCGCAGCACAGCAGCGATACCGAGAGACCAAGGACGACGTAGAGCGCACCGCGCGACGCGAGTACCACGAACAGTTCAGAGAGCCCCTGCTGAAGATCATCGGCAACAGACACCCGCAGATCGCGGACAGTCCGCAATCGGTCAATGATCTTGAAGAGATCAAGCGAATCGTTGTCCAGCGGGTGGCAACGGGGCCACAGACGCAATCTTCGGAAGAAGCCAGAGCTCGGGTTCTACAACGGGCAATCGGCCTGTTGTTGAATGAGCTGGCCGCCGCCAAAAGCGTGATCGAGGTGGCACTTGAGCGCGAAACGTATTGGTCGGAAGAGGACGCCCCAAAGACCGATGAATGGCAGAAAGTCGGCGCTGACCTCACCGAGCACGGCCTGATCGAAGCGCACGCGGCGTGCAGCGCCGCATTCGCGCGCATTGCGTCTCTCAATCAAGATGCCCTCAATACGTGGAGGGCCATGGAGGCACATTACGACTACGACCCACCGCCGGGCACGGCGCCGACGATCAAGGGAAACGAGACCGCCTTCTCGACCGTGATCGACACGATCGCAGCCGCGGAAGCCGCCTTGGTTGAGGCTCGTCCGTAGGGTCGTGAGAGATTCCCGGGGGCGTTCTCCAGGCCCAAACTGACGTAGTCCGCATGAACGTTCGTCTCTCGGTTGACGAGGAGTTGGTTGAACGGATCGCCCGCCGGGCAGCCGACCTTGTAGTGGCGACGCAGCTCCAGCGGGATAGCGGGGACTCCTGGCTACGCGGAGCCGATCGAATCGCCGCCTACATTGATGCCCCGCGTTCGCGTGTCTATGCGCTTGTCTCCGCGAAGCGAATTCCCGTCCATCACGACGGAGCAGCGCTCATAGCGCGCCGTTCCGAGCTGGATACCTGGCTACTCGCAGGCGGAGGCAAGCGGTCCTGATCGTCCACCGCAAGTCCTCAAACCATCACTCGGGCAAGAATGGATCCCACGGCTTCGCATCTTGGCCGTACTTGTGAAGCGCCCATTCGAGGGACCGCTTGGTCGGATCACTGACCGGAGCCAAAGTGCCGCCTGCCGAAACCTCTTCCCGCCATCCCGCAAGGATCGGCTCCACCGCCTCTGGCGTTCGCAACTCGGGGAAGGAACCGACGCCCGGGAGGAGACGGAGGCATCGGTGGACAAGCCCCTCTGCATCGCGCCACTCGCCAACCCGCATGAGGGCCTGTCGCTCCTGGTCTCGGTACCGCTGAAGCGCCCGCTCCTTGCTGTGCGCAACGCCGGACAAGTATGAGCCAGCGGTGAAGCTCGGCCCCGCCGTGTTCCTCTGGCCGCGAAGCTCACGTTCGAGAACTACGCAGTCGTCGGCCACCCATTGCGCAAGATCCTTATCGACTTGCTTCACCAGCCGGTTGTGGTTGCGGATGTCGCCGGGAACCCGGAACACGAGCGTCAGAACGGCGCCGGCTGATCCACCGACGAGTGCGATCAAGGCGTCCATTGCCGCCGAGTATCCGCCGCCCTCCGGACCCGCTGCTCCGGGGGCTGTTGACCTGGCGTTGACCCGAGACGAAAAGCGCCGCCCCGGAGGGCGGCGCTTTTGGCTCTGCAATCGGATGGCGAGGGCGGGATTCGAACCCGCGACACCACGATTTTCAGTCGTGTGCTCTACCAACTGAGCTACCTCGCCGTAGCCGGGGGATGGTACCGACGCGGGGATCGCGATCACGTCCCGGTGCGGGCCGCGGGGCCGGTCGGGCTCCGCGATTCTGTTTCGCCGCTCCGGGCCAGGGGTACCAACGTGCAGAGAGGCAAGCGCCCCACCGGCTTCCGGGGGGCGGGCAAGGGGCCGACCGACTGTCGCCCCGCCACCGTCTCGGCCTCGGCAGGCAGGGAAGCACTCCCAAACCGAGGCATCGACGCGCCAAGCATCGGCTCACCGAGCGCTGGACGCGCACCTGGCGGCGGCATCAGCGCCACCCGCGCTGCCCGCAGACCTTCGCGGAAGCCCCTGGGCGCCCAGCCTCAACCGATAGAAGGAGGTAAGCAATGAAAATCCGGTTTCCGTTCCTGCTTGGAACCGTCAACCTGATCGCCGGTGCCTTCCTCGCCGTGGCCACCTTCGCGTGGGCACCCTCCACGGTAGTGGGGCTCGGCTTTGCCGTCAGCATCGGCGTGGCCGCGACGAGCGCGCTACTGGTCCTGGCCGGCCTGCGCAGTCGGATGTCCGCCGAGCGTGCCGGCGCCATCGGCGCGGGTGCCATCGGCATCGGCGTCGCCGCCTGGACCATCGTCGAGACCCAGGTCTTCGCGAATGGCCTGGCGCACTGGCTCGTGTTCGCCGCCGGGCTCGCCTACGCGGGGCTCGCGCTCATCGATCTGCTGACCCATGAGATCAGCACCGAGCGGGTCGTCCACCACCTGGACGTCAGCCGCGAGCGGCAGCCGCTCGGGGTCTAGCTTCCCCGACGGCAGCGGGCGCGGGCCGCGTACGGTCCGCGCCCGCTTTCTCTTGTCGGCGGGCGCGCCCTGATTGCATTCGGGTGTGCGAACCGCCCGCGCCGCCCTTGCCTGCGCCACCGCTCTGGCGGTCGGCGCGCTGTTGGTCTCGGGCGGCTCGGGGGCCGACCCACGGACCCCGCCCGCCCTACCCGGGCTGCCGCCCCCCTTCCTGGGGACGGCGGTGAGCGGGGACGGCGGCCTCACCGCGGCCGTCGACGCCTACGGCGACGTGGTCGACCTGCGGGCGCCCGGTCCCGCGGGCGCGGCGCTGATCGACAATCCCTCCCGCCGCCAGGCGGCCGGGACCGTGCCGGCCGACACCGGCATCGTCCCCCGGGTGCGGATCGCCGCCGGGCGGGCGCTGCCGATGTGGCGCGCCGACTCGGTGGCGCAGCGCTACCTGGCCGGGACGAACGCGGTGCGGACCGTGGCCCGGTTCCGCGGCGCGCGGGTCACGATCACGACCGTGGCGAGCGGCGAGTCGCTGGCGATGCGGGTCGAGGCTCACTCGACGGCGCGGCGAGGCGAAGGCGGACGACGCGCCGCCCGCCGGACGGCGGACGCCGCCGGGGCGCGGGTCGCAGCGGTCCCCGCGGTCACCGTCGACTCCTCCGCGCGACTGCGCTGCAGGCGGGAAGGGCGGGGCAGCCGGCTCTTCCTGCTCTGCGGGGTGGGCCGAGGCGCGCCGCTCGAGCCGGGCGCCCCGGCCGGCGATCATGGGCGCTCGACCCGGGGACGCCGCGCCCGGCCCGGCGACGGGACCGTGTCCCGGTCGTGCGCGCAACTGATCCGGTCCGCGACCCGGGAGGCCCGTCGCTGGCTCGGCCGATCCCGCTCGCTTGGAGCCGGCCCTCGCGGCGGGCTGCCTGGATCGCGGGAGGCGCGGCCTGGACCGCGGGGCGCGCCGCCGGGATCGCAGGGCGCGCCGCCAGGAGCGGGGGAAGCGCCGGCCTGGGCGCGGAGGATGTATCGACGCTCGCTGCTGACCGTCCACGCGCTGACCTCCCGTGCGACCGGCGCGGTCGCCGCCGGGGCCCGGGACGGCTGGGCCTATGTGTGGCCGCGGGACGCGGCCACCGCCGCGATGGCGCTGGCCGCAGCGGGGCACGGCGGCGAAGCTCGACGCGTCGCGCGCTTCCTGGCGCACCTGGACCTCGCCTCCGCGGCGCGCTTCGGCGAAGCGGGCGCCCCGGTCCCGGGCCGCGCCGCGCAGGGCGACGCCGCGGGCTGGGTCGACGCCGCCGCCCGCGCCGCCGGGGTCCCACGATCCTCCGCGCCTCTCCCCTGGCGCGACCGCGCCGACTACCAGGAGTCCGAACCGGGCACCTACCTCGGCAACGCCCTCGCCGCGGCCGGCACGAGGCCGGGCACCCTCCACATCGACGGGCCGAAAGCCTCGGCCGGGGCCGAGCCTGCGGCCCGTCGACATCCGACCCCGACCAACCGGCATGGAAGCGAGATAGAAGCCGCGCGGATCGCCGCCGAATTCGGGACGCGCCGGGGTTTGGTGAGGAGCGCCGGAGCGCCTGGCTCGGGCCTCGACTCGGCGGCGGCGTGGGCCGTGCGGCCGTTCGGGCTCACGGCCCTTTACCCGGCCGCGGAAGCGACGCTGCTGCGGCTCGCGCGCGACGGCACCCGCTACGGCATCACCCCCGGCGAAGGGTGGAGCGGCGGCGAAGACCCCTGGTCGGCCCCAACCGCCTGGAGCGCCTGGTCCCTTGCGGCTCTCGCTCGCGCGGCGGGCACGCCGGTCGCCGTGGCCGGTGCGAGCGGGCCGAGTGGGACTCGACCGAACCTCCCCGCTGTTCGTGAGGGAGAGTCCCACTCGGCCCGGTCACGCCCTGCCTCCGATCGCGCCTCCATCGACCGCCGCGCCGCGCTCGCGCTCCTCGCCGATCTCCGCCACGCCGCGACGCCCGCGGGCGACCTGCCCGAGCGGGTCGGGGTCCGCACCGGGATCCCGACCTCGACCACGCCGCTTCTCTGGTCGAGCGCGCTCACCGTCCTCACCCTGCGAGAACTCTGGCCCTGAGCCACGGCGCGCGCCGGGGGTGGCTGTCCTTTGTAGCCCACAGGGCTACAAAGGACACGAACCCCCTCCCGGGACACGAACCCCCTCCCGGGACACGGGTTCTTCCCGGGACACGGACCCCTCCGGGGCGCGGACCCCCCCAGGTCAGGGAACGCGCCAGCGGTGGAGCGCGTTGCGCAGCGCCAAGCGGCGCTCGGCGCCCTCGCCGGTGACGCGGAAGCTTTCGACGCCCACCGGCGCCTCGCCGAGCAGGCGCTCGATCAGCGCGGCGTTCGCCGGGCCACCGGAGCCGCGCCCCAGCCACTCGCCGAAGTCGATCTCGAAGGGGACGACGCGGTCGAGGTCGGGGTCGAGCCCGGCGCGCTCGCCCAGCGCCGCCAGGCGGGAAGGCGTCAGGCAGGCCCAGTGCGAGGGGTCGCGCAGGCGCTCGACCTCCTCGTGCCAGGCGGCCGCCGCGCCGTCCTCGTCGGTGACGTGGTCGGCGACCACCACCAGGCCGCCCGGCCTGACGATCCGCCGCATCTCCTCGAGCACCCGCACCGGCGCGGGGATGTGGTGCATGCTGAAGCGGGTCACCGCGCCGTCGAAGGAGTCGTCGGGCACCTCGAGCGCGACCGCGTCGCCGACCTCGAAGTCGACGTTCTCGACGCCGAACATCGCCGCCTCGGCGCGCGCTTTGTCGACCATCGCCGGAGTCAGGTCGAAGCCCCGCACCGAGCCGACCCGCGGGGCGATCGTCCGCGCGATCATCCCAGGCCCGCAGGCGAGCTCGGCCCAGTGCGCCCCGCCGTCCTCGGGGACGAGCTCGACGACCACGTCGAGGGTCTCGGCGAGGCTCATCGTCGGGCTGCGCGCGAAGGCGTCGGCCTGGTGGGCGAACTCGTCGCGGATCGAGGTGCCGTGGATGTCGGTGGGGTCGCTCATCGGGCCATCGTAGGCGAGGCCCGCCGTGGGAGCGCGGCCGGTTTGCGAGGCTTCAGCGATGCGCGTCAGACCCGTGACCGATGCCGATCTCGACGAGCTCGGCCGCGGCTTCAAGGTCGTGATCGACGAACGGCGCTGGCTCGGCCTGCAACCGCCGGTCACCGCGTCGGGGATGGCGGATTGGCTCCGGACCCGGTCCGCGGAGGGGCGCCTGATGCTCACCCTCGAGGACACCGACGCGGCCGGGGACGGCCCGGCGCCGCTGGTCGGGCACCTCGACCTCCACCCGACCCGTACCGCCGGCGTCCACGCGGTGGGCATGTGGATCCTCCCCGGCCATCGGGGCAAGGGAGGCGGCCGGATGCTGCTCGAGGCGGCGGTCGCCGCGCGTCCCCCGCACGTGCACAAGATCGAACTCGAGGTCTGGCCCGACAACGAGGCGGCGATCCGCCTCTACGAACGGGCCGGCTTCGAGCGCGAGGGCGTGCGCCGCGACCACTACCGCCGCCGCGACGGAAGCCTGCGCTCGTCCCTGATCATGGCCCGCCTCTTCCCCGAGGCCACCCCGCCCCCGGCGTTCGCAGTTAGCCGCGCATAGCGCGGAGAAGTGCGAACGCGCCGGCGGCGCCCCTCGATGAGTTCGCAGACATCCGCGCATAGCGCGGAGAAGTGCGAACGCACGGGGGCGGGAGGGCGACGGCCGGCTCGGGACGGGAGACGGCCGGGTCAGAGGGCGGCGAGGGCGGCGGTGACCGCCTCCTCCGGGCTCTCGACCGGGATCACACCGGGGGCGCCCTCCATCTTGTCGCGGCCGATCAGGGTCCAACTGTGCAGGGCGACCACGGTGCGGCCGATGGTGCGGGCGTGTCCGATCTCCGAGAGCGTCCCCCACTCGCCGCCGACCGCGATCACGACCTCGCCGGAACCGACCACCGCCAGGTTGCGGCCGAAGCCGACCCCGGTTGCGACGACGTGCGTGCAGCCCGGGTTCGCTTCGCCGGGCTCGTGCCCCGGCACCACCCCGATCACCTCGCCACCGGCGCCCGACGCCCCCCGCGCGACCGCCGCCATGACCCCGCCGCGCCCGCCGCAAACGACAATCGCCCCGGCCTCCGCCAGCAGCCGCCCGACCTCCTCGGCCAGCCGCCAAACCTCCGAACCCTCCGCCGCTCCGCCCGCGCCGATGACGGCGACCTGCCGCCGCCGTCCGTGGGACCGGCGCGAGTGGGCCTCAACCGAACCTCCACGCCGTTCGTGAGCGCAAGGGCCACTCGCGCCGGTCACGCCGCCGCCCGTCCCCCGGTCGCCGTCCCCGGCCCCCGGCTCGCCTGCATCCGCCCCATCAGCTCCAGCGCCCCGGCCTTGTGCAGCGGTTCGTTCAGGTTCCCGCACTTCGGGCTCTGCACGCAGGACGGGCAGCCGCTCTCGCAGGGGCACTCGGCGATCAGCCGCTCGGCGTCGCCCAGCAGCCGCTCGAACTCCTCGTAGCCGCGCTTCGTGATCCCCACCCCGCCAGGATGCCCGTCGTAGATGAAGATCGTCGAGCGCCCGGTCTGGAAGTGGACGTTGGTGGAGAGCCCGCCGATGTCCCAGCGGTCGCACATCGCGATCAGCGGCAGCACCGCGATCTGCCCGTGCTCGGTCGCGTGCAGCGCCCCCAGCAGCACGTCGGGCGGCAGCGACCCGCTGAGCCCCTCCGGCAGCACGTACCAGAGGGCCTGGGTGACGAAGCTCTGCTCGGGCAGCTCCAGCGCGACGATGTCGATCGGTTCGTTGTCGGAGATCGACACCCGCTGGAAGGCGATCACCTGCTCGGTCACCGACACCTCGCCGAAGTTCAGCTGCACGCCCGCCACCTCGCGCTGCTCGTGGACGCGCTCGATGTAGATGTCGGTCTCCTTCTTCGGCCGCGTGTACCAGTCGCCGTCGAAGCGCGACACCAGCGCCCGCCGCTCGCGCACGTCGAGCTGCTCCACCTCGTAGGAGCGCCCCAGGTGCAGGTAGACCGCGCCCGGATGGATCGTGGTGAAGGCGCGCTCCGCCTCCACCATCCCCAGCATCTCCCCCGCCTCGCGCTCGACCACCGCGATCGAGTCGGCCGAGGCCGAGCGCAGCGGGATCCGCGAGGCGACGAACTCGCTGCGGCGCGGCGCCAGCCGGCCGCCGGCCCGCCGCAGCTCCCCTGCCTCCAGCAGCCGCTCCGCCCGCTCCCGCCACCCCTCGCCGAAGAACTCGTCGTCGGCCTCGCTCAGCGGGATCTCATACGCGGCGGCGACGAGGTGGCGCATCGCGATCTGCGGGTTGGCGTGGTCGAGGATCGCCGCCTCGACCGGCCGCCCGAGGAACTCCTCCGGGTGCCGGCAGAAGAACTGGTCGAGCGCGTCCTGCCCGGCGACGTAGACGGCAAGGCCGCGCCGCCGGCGCCCCGCCCGTCCCCACATCTGGCGCAGGCTCGCCACGGTCCCGGGGAAGGTGACGCAGATCGCCGCGTCGAGCTCACCGACGTCGATCCCCAGCTCCAGCGCGTCGGTCGCCACCACCGCGAGCAGCTCGCCGCGCGCCAGCCGGTCCTCGATCTCGCGCCGCTGCTGCGGCGTGTACCCGCCCCGGTAAGGGGCGATCAGCCGCGCCAGCTCCGGCTTGCCGCGCCGCTCCAGGTTCTCCCGCGCGAAGCGCTGGATCAGCTCGATCCCGCGCCGCGATTTGAGGAAGCAGATCGTCCGCACCCCGTGGGTCACCAGCTCGGCGAGCAGGTCGGCGGCCTCGGCGAGCGCCGAGCGCCGCGTCCCGGTCGCCTTGTCGAGCAGCGGCGGGTTCCACATCGCCACCTCGCGCCCGGCCCGCGGCGCGCCGTCGTCGTCGATCAGCTCGAACTCGGTGCCGACCAGGCGGCCCGCCAGCTCGCGCGGGTTGGCGATCGTCGCCGAGGCGAGCAGGAACCGCGGCTCGGCGCCGTAGGCGCGGGCGACCCGGCGCAGCCGGCGCAGCACGTTGGCGACGTGGGACCCGAAGACGCCGCGGTAGGTGTGGGCCTCGTCGACGACCACCCAGCCGAGGTTGGCGAGGAAGTCGCCCCACTGCTTGTGATGGGGCAGCACGCCGACGTGCAGCATGTCCGGGTTGGTGAGGACGAGGTTGGAGCGGCGGCGGATCGCCGGGCGCTCCTCGCGTGGGGTGTCGCCGTCGTAGATCGCCTCGCGCAGGCCGGGCGGCCGCAGCTGGGCGAGCTTGCGGGCCTGGTCCTGGGCGAGCGCCTTGGTCGGGTAGAGGTAGAGGGCGCGCGCCTTCGGCCGGCGGGCGATTCCGTCGAGCACCGGCAGGTTGAAGGCGAGGCTCTTGCCCGAGGCGGTGCCGCTGGTGACGATGAGGTCCGACGACGGCGCCGTCTCCCAGGCGCGCAGCTGGTGGGAGTAGAGCGACTCGACTCCGGCGCGGCGGAGCGCCTCGAGAAGCGGCGGGGCGACGCCTTCCGGCAGCGGCACCGGCTTCGCCGTGCGGTCCGGCTCGGCGCTCTCGGCGACGATCCGGCCGTCGCGGCGCGCCGGGTCGATCGCGACCGACCAGCGGTCCTTGAGCAGCGACCCTCGCGCCATCAGCCGGCCACCGCCGGGCCGCCGCCGGCCGAAGCGCCGCCCGCCGAGCCGTTCCTTGTCCCGGAAGACCGGTCATAGGGAACAGCCGGCGGCGGGCTGCCGTGGCCGGAGCCCTCGCCGCGCACGACCGCGCCCGCCAGGTGCATCGCCTGCAGCGAGGTGCGATCGTGGATGCGCAGGACGTCGGCGCCCGCGCGCACCGCGAGGGTCACGGCGGCGACCGTCCCCCACTCGCGCTCGCCGGCCGGGCGGCGCCCCTCCCACGACCCCGCCAGCACCGCGCCGATGAAGTCCTTGCGCGACAGCGAGACGTAGAGCGGCAGGCCGAGGGCGCGCAGCTCGCCGAGACGCCGCATCACCTCGAGGTCCTGATCGGGCGAGAGGTCGAAGTCGAGCCCCGGGTCGATCGCGATCTGCTCGGCGGCCACGCCGAGCTCCCGCGCCAGTTCGACCCGCGCCTCGAACCAGCGCAGCAGGTGGTCGACGACGTCGTCGTAGGTGCGCCACGGACGGTCGACCCGCGGCGGCCCCTCGATGTGCATCAGGACGTAGCCGCAGCCGCGCGCCGCCACCAGCTCGAACATCTCCTCGCCACCGCCGGAGATGTCGTTGATGCAGACCGCGCCGGCGTCGAGCGCCCGGCGGGCGACCTCGACCGAGAAGGTGTCGGCGGAGACCGGGACCGGCGCACCCGTCCCGGCGCGCGCCGGGGCGCCTTCGTCGGGCACCGCGTCGCCGACCGGGCCGGATCGCAGCGCCGCCATCCCCTCGATCGCGGGCAGCAGGGCCGCGCACTCGTCATCGACCGCGACCGGCGGGCCGCTGCGCGCGGCCACCGCGCCGACGTCGAGCATGTCGAAGCCCGCCTCCACCAGCCGGGCGCCGTCGGCGATCGCCTGCTCGGGCGTGCCGCTCCGCGCCCCCTCGAACATCGAGTCGACGGTCACGTTGACGATCCCGGCCGCCGCCGGGAAGGCCAGGTCCAGAGTCAGATCGCCGAGCCGCCAATCCATCGTCGCTACCGTAGCGAGCGGCCGATGTCGCTTCGCTGCGTCTACACCGATCTCGACGGGACCCTGCTCGGGCAGGGCGGCGCCCTGTTCCTCGACGCCGAGGGCAGCTTCTCGATGGCGCAGGCCCGGGCGCTCGAGGCGTGCGCCCGGGCGGGGGTCGAGGTGGTGATCATGTCCGGCCGCCGCGAGCCGCAGGTCCACGAGGCCGCCCGCCTGATGGGCCAGGGCTCCTACATCTTCGAGGCGGGCTGCGCCTTCGCGCTCGACGGCGAGACGGTCCTGATGACCGGCGAGCTGCAGCCCGACGAATACGAGGGGACCGTCTACGACCAGATCGAGCGGCGCGGCGTCCCGCAGATGCTCTTCGAGCACTTTCAGGGGCGGCTCGAGTACCACTCGCCGTGGCACGTCGGCCGCGTCCACTCCCACCTCTTCCGCGGCAAGGTCAACGTCGACGAGGCCAACGCCCTGCTCGGCGAGCACGGCGACGACGACCTCCGCTTCCTCGACAACGGCGCGATCGGCACGCCGATGGCCACGGTCGACGGGCAGACCCACGCCTACCACCTGGTGCCGCGCACGGTCTCCAAGGCGGGCGCCGTCGCCGCCCACGCGCGGGCCCGCGGCTACGCGCGCGAGGAGTGCATCGCGGTCGGCGACTCGGTCGAGGACCTCGAGGTCGCCGCCGCGGTCGGGCGCTTCTTCGTCGTCGCCAACGGGCCCGAGCGCGACCCGGGCCTGCGCGCCTACCTGCCGAGCTTCGACAACGTCACGGTCACCGAGGCGACCAACGGCGACGGCTTCTACGAAGCGGTCGTCTCGGCGTTGATGGAAGCGCGCTGAGCGAGGGCGTCGCCGCCGATCCGCGGCGCGGCCGGGTTGAGGCCCGGCCCGAGGACGACCTCCTGCGGGGGTGCCTCGGCGCGCACCGCGGGCGTTTCGGCGCGCCGCCGCGGCCGCTTCACGCGCCAGTACTCGGCGCCGAAGTAGGAGCCCAGCACGAGCGCCGCCGCCAGCACCTGGGCGACCAGCCCCTCGACGGTCGGGAAGACCGCGAACCAGAGGCCGACCCAGCCCGGGATCGAGAGCGCCACCGTCGTTTCCGGCAGCCAGCCGGCCAGCTGCATCTCCTGCACCGACTCGCCGACCATCACGATCAGCACCACCCCGAGCATCACCCCGGTCAGCACCAGCATCCGCTTGTAGGGCATGTGGCGGTGGGCGAAGAAGGTGATGGCGCCGACGACGGCGGTCAGCGCGAGGCCGATCGAGACGCCCTCGAGCACCGTGCCGGCGCCGTAGGTCAGGCGCAGGTTCTGCAGGAAGAGGACGACCTCGAAGCCCTCGCGGTAGACCGAGGTGAGGCCGAGCACGACCAGGCCGATCATCGTCGCCCGCCGCCCGTCGACCCCGGAGCGGGAGAGGATCTTCTTCTTGTGCTTGTTGCGGTTCTGGATCCAGCCGGTCCAGTAGACCTTGTGGAAGAACCAGTTCATGACGACCAGCAGGACGACCACCGCGAGCAGGCCGGTCGCCGCCTGCACCGCGAGCCCGCCGCCGCCGAGCTGTCCCAGCACCCAGGCGGCGAGGAACCAGGTGGCGACGCTGGCGAGGAAGCCGGTCGCCGCGCCGAGCCCGATCGGCTTCCGGTAGACCTGGGTCGCGCCGACCATGCTGGCGGTGACGGCGGCGAGGACGAGGATCGTCTCCAGGCCCTCGCGGAAGACCAGCAGGGCGCTGTCGAGGACGACCGCGCCGTGGCTGAGGTGCTCGCCCGCGGTCGGTTCCGGGGTTCCGCCGTGGGCGGCGAAGGCGCTCCAGGCAAGGAGGGCGACGAGGGTCCCTCCCAGGTAAAGTGGCCAGTGGCGGCGGATTGAGTCGGTCGCGGCCGTCAAGGACCTGAATCTTAGGGCATCCCAATTAGGGATGCCTAAAAGGAGGAGAGTTGGCAGCCGAGCAGGCCACCGTTGCTGAGCAGGAGTACCTCGAGACGATGTTCTGGATCGACGAGGCGGGGCTGCCGATGACCGGTGCCAACATCGCCCGCGCGATGCAGCTCTCGGCGCCGACCGTGCACGAAATGGTCGGCCGGCTGGTCAAAGACGGCTACGTCGAGCGCAACCCGGACAAATCGCTCGCCTTCACCGAGTCCGGGCGCGAGCACGCCTCCTACATCGTGCGCCGCCACCGGATGATCGAGCGCTTCCTCACCGACGTCCTCGGCATCCCCTGGGACGAGGTCCACGAGGAGGCGGAGCGGATCGAGCACGCGATGTCGCCGGTGCTCGAGGAGCGGATGCGGGCGGCGATCGGCGACGCGACGACCTGCCCGCACGGCCATCCGATCCTCGAGGGGATCCGCGAGCGCGGCTCGCTGCTCGCCGACGTCGAGATCGGCGCCGACGTCACCGTCCTGCGCTTCGAGAACGAGGCCGAGGAGCTCCTCCACTACCTCAAGGACGCGGGCCTCGACCCGGGGCTCGAGGGCAAGATCGCCGAGAGCGACGAGCAGCACGTGACGATCAGGTCCGCCGACGGCGACCACGTCGTCACCCGCAGCGTCGCCGAGACGGTCTCGGTGCGCGCCGACCCGGCGCCACCGCCGCGCGCCGCGATCCCGGAGCAGCTCGTCTTCTCCAGGGACCGCTACGGCCGCTAGCCAGGGGGCGCCAGTCGGCGCCTGGCGGTGTCCTCGGTCGCTCGGCTCGGGTCACGCACTTGGGTGCGCTCCCCTCGCCTCGCTTCCCTGCGTCCTGGCCACGCTTGACTGGCGCCCCCTGGCCGAGCTCAGGCCGGGGCGGGGCGCCGCGGGGGCCCTGTCGAGCGCGGCGGCGGGCTAAGCCGGGGTGCCGGCGTCAGGTGGGCGCCGATTTGACCGACTTAGGCCGGGGTGCCGGCGCGGAGGCGATCCAGGGCCGTGGCGATCCGGGCGACGCCCTCGGCGGCGTCGGCGGCGGGGACCGGGGCGAAGGAGAGGCGGAGGCTGTTGTCGCCGCCCTCCATCATGAAGTCGGGGCCGGCGACGAAGGAGACGCCCTCGCCTTTGGCCTCGGCCAGCAGCGCCTTGGTGTCGGTGCCCTGGGCGAGGTCGAGCCAGAGGAAGTAGCCGCCCTGCGGGACGACGAAGACGGCCTCGGGAATCTTCTCCCGCAGCGCCTCGACCAGCGCGTCGCAGCGCGCCTTCAGCTCGCCTTTGACGAAGGCGATGTTCTCGTCGAGGACACCGGAGCGGCAGAGCTCCAGGACGATCGACTCGGCCAGCATGTTCGGCGAGATGTAGGTCTCGTTGGCGCGCTTGGAGAGCTTCGCGATCTCCTCCGCGGGACCGACCAGGTAGCCGACCCGGACGCCGGGGCTGACCGTCTTCGAGAAGGAGGAGGCGTGCATGACGTGGCCGGCGGTGTCGATCGAGAGCATCGTCTCGAGCGGCTCGCCCTCGAAGGGCAGCTCCCGGTAGGGGTCGTCCTCGAAGATCCAGAAGTCGTGCTCGGCGGCCAGCTCCACCAGGCGGCGCCGCTTCTCCGGTGAGAGCGTGCAGCCGGCCGGGTTGTGGGCGTTGGGGATGACGTGGACGAACTCGATCGGCCCGTCGGCGAGCGCCGTCTCCAGGGCGGCGACGTCGAGACCGTCGGCCTCCAGCGGGATCGGCACCAGCTCGGCACCCAGCTGCTGCAGGAGGAGCAGGGTGCGGTCGTAGGTCGGCTGCTCCACCGCCACCCGCGTCCCCGGCTTGACCAGGTGCGCGAAGAGCATCGCGCCCGCCTCCAGCGAGCCGTTGGTGATCATCACCTGCGCCGGGTCGAGCCCGCCGTGGCGCTCCGCGACCCACTGACAGAGCCCCGGGTGCCCGATGCCGACGCCGTAGGAGAGCGCCGTCTCCCAGTCGTCGGTCAACGCCCGCTGCGCGGCCTCCCGCACCTGCTCGTGGGGAAGGATGTCGGCGCTCGGCGCGCCACGCGCAAAGGAGATCGTGTCGGGCATGGCGACGGACCCTACCAACGGCCCCGATCCCGCGAACTCCGCCATTTTCACCCTCCCCACCGGGGCGCCCCGAGGGGGTTTCCGAGCTTAGGGGGTCACATGACCCGGAAAGCTCGGAAACCCCGGCGGGGCGGGCGGCGCTTGAGCGAGAGCGCGGCTCGGGAGCGCCGCCTGGCGGAATTGGCCGGCCGCCAGTACGGGGTCGTGGCGCGGTGGCAGCTGCTCGAGTTGGGCTTCGGGGACGAGGCGATCAGGCTGCGGCTGCACGCGGGCCGGCTGCATCCGCTCCATCGGGAGGTCTACGCGGTCGGACACCGCGTCGTCACCAGGCGCGGGAAGTGGCTGGCGGCGGTCCTGGCGCCGGGCCCGGGAGCCTTTCTCAGCCACGCGAGCGCGGCGGCGCTCTGGGGGTTGTCCGGGGACCGTCCCAAGGTCGACGTGACGGCGCCCCGCGGGCGGCAGGTCCGGCCCGGCCGCAAGGGGATCCGGCTGCACCGCTGCAAGTTCGACCGCGCCGACGTGACCGTTCACGACCGCATCCCCGTCTCGACCGTGGCGCGCACGCTCTTCGACCTCGCCGAACGGTCCCCTGCCCACGAACTGAGGGGCGCCTGGGACGAAGCCTCGCGCCTGCGGCTCCTGCGGGTGGGCGAGGTCGCGGCGGCGTACGAGCGCGGCTACGGCCGCCGGGCGCGCCGCCACATCCGCCCCTTTCTGCTTGCCGAGCAACGGCACGTCGAGGACACCGCCTCGCCGCTCGAGGACCGCTTCGCGGCGTTCGTCGTCGCCCACCGCCTGCCGCCGCCGCAGACCAACGTCCTCGTCGACGGCGACGAGGTCGACGCGCTCTGGCCTGCCGCCCGCCTCATCGTCGAGCTCGACTCATGGGAATTCCACGCCCACCGGGCGGCCTTCGAGACGGACCGCAACCGCGACACCGACCACCTGCTCGCCGGCTACCGAACGGTCCGCGTCACCCACCGGCGCCTCTCCGCGGAAGGGGACCGCCTCGCGGCGCAGATCCGCACGCTGCTCGACGCCGCGAAGGATGCCTGAGGACCGCCGCCCGGCCTGCCCGCGCCTCGCCCTACAACCTGTCTCAGAACCCCCGCGCGGGGGAACCGGCCGGTGCGCTACCCGCGCAGCGTCTCGACCGCGATCGCCGCGGTCTCGGTCGGGCTTTCGCCGACCCGCACGCCCTTCGCTTCGAGCGCGTCTTTCTTCGCCTGGGCCGTGCCCGAGGAGCCGGAGATGATCGCCCCGGCGTGGCCCATCTGCTTGCCGGGGGGCGCCGTGAAGCCGGCGATGTAGGCGACCACCGGCTTGCTGACCTCGGCGGCGATGAACTCCGCGGCGCGCTCCTCGGCGTCGCCGCCGATCTCGCCGACCATCACGATCAGCTCGGTGTCGGGGTCCGCCTCGTACAGCTTCAGGATGTCGATGAAGTCGGAGCCGACGATCGGGTCGCCGCCGATCCCGACAATCGAGGAGTTGCCGGTCCCGGCCTGCTTCAGCTCGTTGCCGATCTGGTAGGTCAGCGTCCCCGACTTGGAGACGACGCCGATCGGGCCTGGGTCGAAGAACTGGGCGGGAATGATCCCGACGTTGGCCTTGCCGGGCGAGAGGACGCCGGGGCAGTTCGGCCCGATCAGCCGCACGCCCTTCTCCTTCGCCTTCCAGTAGGTGGAGAGCATGTCGAGCACCGGGATGCCCTCGGTGATCGCGATCACCGTCTCCACCCCGGAGTCGATCGCCTCGTCGATCGCCGCCGCCGCAAAGCGCGCCGGGACGAAGATCATCGAGGTGTTGGCACCCGCCTCGGTGACCGCCTCGCCGATCGTGTCGAAGACCGGCGTCCCCTCGACGTCCTGGCCGCCCTTCCCGGGCGTGACGCCGGCGACGAGGTCGGTGCCGTAGGCCTTGTTGCGCAGCCCGTGGAAGGAGCCCTCGCGCCCGGTCAGCCCGGAGACGGCGAGCTTCGTCCTCTCGTCGATGATGATGCTCATATCAGTTCCGCCCGCGTGCTCTGCTCACGCTCGTTCGTGCTCATGGCCACCGGAGATCTCACTCACTCGCTCCCGCGTCCGCCGCGGGCGGGCTTGCCGCCAGCTCGACGACGCGGCGCGCGGCGTCCAGCATCGTCTTCTCCTGGTGCATGTTCGGCAGGTCGGCATCGGCGAGGATCGCCAGGCCCTCCTCGGAGTTGGTGCCGTCGAGGCGTACCACCAGCGGCACCTTCAGGTCCAGCTGGGAGGCCGCGGTGACGATCCCCTTGGCGATCTCGTCGCCGCGGGTGATGCCGCCGAAGATGTTGAAGAGGATCGCCGTCACCTTCTCGTCTGAGGTGATGACTTCGAGCGCGTTGACGATCGCCTCCGCTTTGGAGCCGCCGCCCGCGTCGAGGAAGTTGGCCGGCGCGCCGCCCGCCTGGGCGACGACGTCGAGCGTCGACATGCAGAGGCCGGCGCCGTTGGCCAGGATGCCCACGTTGCCGTCGAGTTTGACGTAGGTGAGGCCCTTGTCCTTGGCCATCTGCTCCTGCGGGTCGTCGGCGGTGTCGGCGATCTCGGCCAGGTCCTCGTGGCGGAAGAGCGAGTTGTTGTCGATCGTGACCTTGGCGTCGAGGGCGACGACGTCGCGGTCGGCGGTGACGATCAGCGGGTTGACCTCGATCAGCGTCGCGTCCTCCTCGCGCGCCACCTCGGCCAGCTTCGCCAGCACCTCGGCGGCCTTGTCGAGCGCGTCGGCGGCGAGCCCGGCGGACTCGACGATCGGCCGCGCCGCGGCGGCGTCGAAGGGGACCGTCGGGTCGATGTGGACTTTGACCAGCGCCTCGGGGCTCTCGGCGGCGACCGCCTCGATGTCCATGCCGCCCTTGGCGGAGACCATCGCCAGGAGCTTCTTCTCGCCGCGGTCGAGGATGACCGAGGCGTAGTACTCCTCGGCGATGTCGGAGCCGCCCTCGACCCAGACCGACTCGACCCGGAAGGGGCCCTCGCCGTGCGGCCCGGTGATGTCCATGCCGATGATGTCGCTCGCGTACTGCCGCGCCTCGTCGACGTCCTTGGCGATCTTCACGCCACCCGCCTTGCCGCGCCCGCCGATCAGTACCTGGGCCTTGACCGCACACGGGTAGCCGATGCGCTCGGCGGCCGCGACGGCGTCGTCCACGGTGGCGGCGACCTCGCCGCTCGGGACGGCGATCCCGTGCTTCGCGAACAGCTGCTTGCCCTGATATTCGAGTAGGTCCATGGGGGTCGGCACCGGACGGCGCGGCGCGGACCCTATCCGAATGCCATAATCCCGCGCTCCGCGATGCCGCTGCCGAGTTTGAAAAACATCAAATGGGTGACCACCGACTGCTACGGGACCCTCATCGACTGGGAGAAAGGCATCCTCGAGGCCTGCCAGAAAGAGGCTGCAAAAGATGGCTTTTCCTTCGAGGAACAGCCCTTCCTCGACCGGTTCTTCGAGGTCCAGGCCGAAGTCATGGCGGGCTCGTACGAGCTCTACGCGGAGGTGCTCCGCCGCACGATCGTCAAAGTCGCCGGCGAGCTCGGTTGGGAGATCGAGCCCTCCCGCGCCCAGTTCCTGCCCAACAGCGTCGCCTACTGGCTGCCGTTCCGCGAGGCCAACGCGGCGATGGACCGGCTGGGCAAGAAGTACGAGATCGGGATCATCTCCAACATCGACGACAAACTGCTGGGGATCTCGCGGCGCCACCTGCGCACCGAACTCGACCTCGTCGTCACCGCGCAGCAGGTGCGCAGCTACAAGCCGGACCCGGTCCACTTCAAAGAGTGCGCGCGGCGCATCGGCGGCAAAAAAGGCTGGCTCCACATCGGCTGTAACTACACGACCGACATCGCGCCGGTGCTGAAAATGGGTGTCCCGGCGATCTGGGTCAATCGCCACGGCGAGAAGCTCGAAGGCCGCAAAGCACCGTCCGCGACGGTCAAAAACTTCCGCGAAGCCGCCAAAAAACTCGGCGCGTCCTGAGCGTCTTTTAGGTTGCGGGGCGCAACTCCCGTCTCCGCGCGCGGTTTCTCTCGCGGTAGGCGCGTTTCCTGATGACCTTGCCCGAACCCAGAATCCAGTCGTGGCGCCGTGGGCCGATCGCCCGCCTGGCTGCCGCCATCGCCGTGCTGGCGCTGGTCGTCGGCGTCGTCGTCGCGAGCAGCGACGAAGCGCGCGCGGCGGGCACCGAACGGCCGCGCGGCGATCGCGCGCCGGGCACCAACAAGGCCGACCGGCGGGCCAAAGCCTCGACGGCCGAACGGCCGAGCTTCGTCGTCATCCAGACCGACGACGAGACCATGGAAGAGCTCTACGACGGCGTGCGCGTGGCGGGCGGCGGCGAAGAATTCGCGATGCCGAACACGCTGCAGCTGCTCGGCGAACGCGGCGCCACCTTCAACAACTACTACACGCCCTACTCGCTCTGCGCCCCCTCGCGCGTCAGCCTGCTCACCGGCCGCTACGCCCACAACAACCACGTCGAGGGCAACGTCCTGCCGAACGGCGGCTGGACCGGATTCCAGTCCCGGCTCGCCTACTCGCACAACGTCGCGACCTGGCTGCAGGGGGCCGGCTACCGGACGATCCACATCGGCAAGGCGCTCAACGGCTACGGCGACGCGCCCTACAGCCCCGGCACCGAAGTGCCGCCCGGGTGGAGCTCCTGGCGCAGCATCCTCCACTCCGACACCGACCACTACGCCTACGGCTACATGATGAACAACAACGGCGTGATCGAAGGGCCGTTCGGCAACTCGGGCAGCTGGGAAACGCGTGAATACGGCGAAATCGACGACCCGGGCTGCCCGTATGCCCCGCTCAACGGCAAGCCCTGCTACTACGAGACCGACAAGTTCAACCAGCTGGCGACGGAAGAACTCGCGGCGACCTCCACCGAACAGCCGTTCTACATGCAGATCGACTACACCGCCCCGCACGGTGACTACCGGCGGCCGGCCGGTCCGCAGCCGGCGACCCGCGACCTCGGCCGCTTCGCCGGCGTGCCGCTGCCTGACAACCACTCCGAAGGCTTCAACGAGGGCAACGTCAACGACAAGCCCCGCTTCATCCGCGAAGCGCCGTTCCTGACGCCGCAGGAAATCCACACCTACCGCGTCTACTACGACAACTGCCTGGCCTCGCTGATCTCCGTCGACGAAGGGGTCAAGGAGATCGTCGACGAGCTCGGCCTACTCCACCGGCTGCGCAACACCTACATCATCTTCACCTCCGACAACGGCTTCTTCTTCGGCCAGCACCGCCTGGTGGGCGGCAAGTTCCTGGCCTACGAGCCGTCGACCCACCTGCCGCTGATCATCCGCGGCCCGGGGATCAAACCGGGCACCTCGACCGACCAGCTGGTGTCGACGGTCGACATCGTGCCGACGATCCTCGAACAGGCCGGGGTCACGCCGGACAAGAGCGTCGACGGCATCTCGCTGATGCCGTTCATGAAGGACCCGGAACTCCGCGTGAACCGGCCGCTCCTGTTCGAGTCCTTCGTGCAGTCCAACGACGTCGAACAGGACGGCAACGCCGCCCCGGACGAACGGGTCGCCCCGGCCGCGGGCCGGGCGCGCGGCAAGCTGGGTGTCGCCGGCGCCAATGCCGCCTCGTCCTCGCCCTCCGCGACCGCCTCGACGGCGGCGGCGGCGAACCCGACCGCCCACGCCTCGGAGAAAGCGCCGCCGAAAAACTATTACGGGATCCGCCTCGGGCCCTGGAAGTACATCGAGTGGCCGGACGGCGAGAAGGAGCTCTACAACATCGAAAAAGACCCGAACGAGCTCAACAACATCGTCCGCAACTCCAACTACTTCCCGATCCGCAACTTCCTGCACAACGAACTGGTCCGCCTCGAGCAGTGCAACGGGCACGGCTGCTCGGAAGAAGCCGGAGAAATCCCGCTGACCCGGCGCGAACAGGCGCGGCTGAAACAGCAGCGCGAAAAAGAACAGCGCGAACGCGAACACGAACGTGAAAAGCGTGAACGTGAACGTGAAAAGCGCGAACGCGAACTCGAACGCGGCAAGTCCCACCGGCACGGCTAGCTACTTCCCCCGGAAAAACCCCCGGGCATGAAAGCGGCCGCGCGGAGGTCCGGCGCGGCCGTCTTTGCAATGGGCAGTTGCTCTTTCGAGCCCGCCGATCCTCTCAGCCGGGCAGGGTGGCGAGGGTGTCCAGGTCATAGGCGAAAGTGGCCCAGCCGCTCCAGATGCGCTCGCCCTCGGCTCCCTTCAGCCTCGACCGGCGCAGCCCGTAGCCGCGCTTCAGGTGGGAGATGCGGCCCTCGGCGCCGGTGCGGTAGCGGGCCAGGCGCCGTCGGGAGCGCCTGGAGTCCGGTTCGCGCCGGCCGGCGATGAAGGTGCGCTGCGGCGGGTCCTCCCCGAACGCCTCCTCGGTCGGCCCCGGGTTGAAGCCGCCGTCGAGCGCCACCTCCGTCAGGCGGATACCCGCGCGCCGCAGCTCGGCCACGGTCTGGGGGAGAAGCGCGTCCTCGCCCGGGTTGCCGGGCGCGCTCGCGCTCGGCAGGAGCAGGCCGCGGGCGCCGGGCCCGGTCGAGGTCGTGACCTCGCAGAGCTGGGCGACGTAGCCGAACTCGGTCGGCTTGCCGGCCTTGCCCTTGCGGATCGGCCGCGCGTCGGGGTCGGCGAGGGAGACGAGCCGGTCGGTGATCGGCTTCCCCGCGAGCCGCCTGGCGATCTGCTCGCCGACCTTCTCGCAGCGGCGGGCCTGCTCGGTGAGCCTCTGGGCCGCGCCGAGCTTGGCCCGCGCGCCGCGCCCTCGCGCCCTGCCCCTGATCGCGGCGGCCATCCGCCTCGTCTCGGCGACCGAGCGGGCGAGGAGCTCGCCGCACTCCCCGGTCAGGCGCAGGACCTCCGAGCGCCGCTCGCCGCTGCGGCGTTCGAGGGTGCGTGAGATCGCCCGCAGCCGCCTGCCGACCGCGCGGGAGCGGTCGCGCACCGCCATGGCGCCCTCGCCGGCGAGGGCCGCGACCTTGCGCGCCTCGCGGGCCAGCGCCCTGACCCCGTCGGCCGCCAGCCTGGAGTCGGTCGGGTAGCGCACGTCGGACTCGACGACGGTCGAGTCGATCCGCGCGGCCCTCGGCCGGAAGCGGCGCTCCCGCATCGCCTTGGCGATCAGGGCCCTGGTCAGCTCCGCCACCGTCTCGGGGCCGAGCCGGCGGGTCAGCTTGCGGACCGTCGACTCGCAGGGCACCCGCTCGTGCAGTGGGATCAGGCAGAAGCGGCGTAGGTGGATCGAGTCGGAGACCTCCCTCACCAGCGCCTCGTAGCCCCAGCCCGAGCGCTGCTTCACGACCATCAGCCGCACGTAGGTCTCCATCGCGATCGTCGGACGGCCGTCGGTGAGCACCGCCCGCCCCGTCTCGGCCACCTCCGCCCGCCAGCGCCCGGCGATCGGCCGCAACAGCTCCGGATCTGCGAGCAACTCGTCGAGATTCGCCAGGTCCTCCGGCAGCTGCTTGGCCTCGATCGGCAGCACCTCGTCCCACAGCGTCTCCGCCTGGGGCGCCCGCAGCGTCAACATACGCACCTCCCATATCTCGAAACCTGCCCATTACCAGGGTATTTTCGAGCTGGAGCCGGACGGATCCGCCCTCGAGAGACACTACTTTTTCCGGGGGAAGTAGCTAGCGGGGCGGCCACGCGGCGGCGGCGCTGCCCCAGAGGCCGCGGCTGTGGACCGGGGGTCGCTACTCGATGACGGCGATGACGTCGCCGGAGCCGACGGCGGCGCCTTCGGCGACGTTGAGCGCGGTCACCTTGCCGGAACGGTGGGCGGTGATCTCGTTCTCCATCTTCATCGCCTCGATCACGCAGATCAGGTCACCCTCCTCCACCGTGGCGCCCTCGGCGACCGCGACTTTGAGGATCGTGCCCTGCAGGGGCGAGGGGAGCGCCTCGCTGGAGGCCGCGGCACCGCCGCCTGCCCCCCGCTCACGTTTCGGTGGCTTGCGCCCGCCGCCCGCGGCCGGGGCCGCGGCGCCGGCGACAGCCTCGCCGATCACCTTGACGTCGAAGAGCTTGCCCGAGACCTCGACCTTGTAGTCGCGGCTGACGACCTCACCGCCCTCCTCGGCGGGCTCCGGCGCCGGGACGTCCTCAGGCGCGGTCGATTTCAGCCACTCGGTGTCCTCCATCAGGTCGCGGCAGGTCTCGCCGTCGGCCCACTGCCGGGTCGCCAGGATCGCCCTGTGGAAGGGGATCAGCGTGGTCAGGCCACCGGAGTCGTATTCGTCCAGCGCGCGCAGCATCCGCCGCGTCGCCTTCTCGCGGTCGACGTCCCAGACGACGAGCTTGGCGACCATCGGGTCGTACATCGGGCTCACTTCCGAGCCCCCCTCGACGCCGGAGTCGACCCGCACGCCGGGGCCCGAGGGCTCGCGGTAGGACGCTCCGATCGGCCCGGGGGCGGGGGCAAATTTCTTCGCCGCGTTCTCGGCGTTGATCCGGCACTCGATCGACCAGCCGCGCAGGTCCACCTCGTCCTGGCTGATCGAGAGCGGCTCGCCTGCGGCGACGAGGATCTGCTCGCGGACGATGTCGAGGCCGCTGATCATCTCGGTCACGCAGTGCTCGACCTGCACGCGGGTGTTCATCTCGAGGAAGAAGTACTCGTCGCCGACCTGCATGCCCTCGATCGTGCCCGCGCCGCGGTAGCCGACCGCGGCGGCCGCGTCGGTGGCGATCTTGCCGATCCGCGCCCGCATCTCCTCGTCGACGTGTGGGCCCGGAGCCTCCTCGATCACCTTCTGGTGACGGCGCTGGATCGAGCAGTCGCGCTCGCCGACGTGGATCACGTTGCCGTGCGAGTCGGCCAGCACCTGGACCTCGACGTGGCGCGGGTCCTCCAGGTAGCGCTCGATGTAGACGCGCGAGTCGCCGAAGAATTTCTCCCCTTCGCGGGCCGAGCCTTCGTAGGCCTCCTGCAGGTCGTCGGGGGTCATCGCGACGCGGAAGCCCTTGCCGCCACCGCCCCCCGCCGCCTTGCAGGCGACCGGGTAGCCGGCCTCGTCGGCCTGCTTGCGCGCCGCCTCGAGGTCGGGCGCGACCTCGGTCGAGCCGGGGACGATCGGCACGCCGGCTTCCTCCATGATCTCGCGGGCGCGCGTCTTGGAGCCCATCGCTTCGATCGCCTCCGGCGGCGGGCCGATCCAGGTGACCCCGAACTCGGCGCAGGCGCGCGCCATGTCGGCGTTCTCGGCGAGGAAGCCGTAGCCCGGGTGGATCCCTTCGGCGCCGGCCTCCTTGGCGGTCTGGATGATCTTGTCGATGTTCAGGTAGCTCTCGGCGGGCAGCGCCGGGCCGATCAGAAAGGCCTCGTCGGCCTCGCGCACGTGCGGCGCGTCGCGGTCGATCTCCGAGTAGACGGCGACCGAGGCGATCCCCATCTCACGCAGGGTGCGGGCGACGCGGATGGCGATCTCGCCGCGGTTGGCGATAAGGACCTTCTTGAACATCGGCGGCGCAGTCTATTTGTCTGCGGTGCGGGAGGGCGGCCGGGTGGGCCCTCTCGCTCAACCTTCTTGACGGGACTTCGCCCGCAGGCTGGCGACGCGCTCCACGAGGAGGCAGGCAAACCCTCCCGGGACCGCTCGCTAACGCTCGCGTGAGTGTCCCGGGAGGATCTGCCCGCCTCCTCCCACCAGCCGTGGCTAGGCTGCGGCGATGTCTCTCATTGAGCTGCAGAGCCATTCCACTCATTCCGATGGACAGCTGGCGCCGGCGGATGTCGTTGCCGAAGCCGCCAAGGCGGGGGTCACGACGTTGGCCCTCTCCGACCACGACTCGGTGGCGGGGGTGCCGGAGGCCGAAGGGGCAGGGCGGGAGCTGGGGGTCGAGATCGTGCCGGCGGTCGAGATGTCCTGTGTCCACGAGTACGCCGAAGACCTGCACATCTGCGGGTACTGGGTCGACCTGGAGCGGATCAAGCCGGCCTGCGAGCGCGCCCAGCGGGAACGGCGGGCGCGGGCGGCGGAGATCGTCGAGAACCTGCGCGGCTTCGGCTTCGAGCTGACGCTCGAGGACGCGATCCGCGAGGCCGGCGGCGCCGACTCGATCGGCCGCCCCCACATCGCCCGCGCCGCGGGCGCGACCGGCGACCTCGGCCCCTTCTTCGAGGAGTATCTGGTGCCCGGCGCCAAGGCCTTCGTGCCGCGCCGCTGGCCGGATGCCGAGCAGGCGATCGGGCTGATCCGCGAGGCCGGCGGCGTCGCGGTCATCGCCCACCCCTACTGGGACATCTCCGCCCCAGGCGAGGTCGACGACCTGATCCGCTCACTGGGCGCCGACGGGGTCGAGACCTTCTACCCGACCCACACCGAGGAGCAGACGCGACATCTGCTCGACCTCTGCGCCGAGCTCGACCTCGTCCCCACCGCCTCCTCCGACTACCACGGCCCGACCCACAAGACCTTCGCCCGCTTCGGCGCCTACGACACCTACGGCCTCGGCGAGCCGCAGGTCCCGGCGCGGCCCTGACGACGGACCCCCGCCCGGCGTTCGCAGTTCTCCGCGCATAGCGCGGCAAAGTGCGAACGCACCAGGGCGCCTCCCGATGAGTTCGCAGTTCTCCGCGCTATGCGCGGAGAACTGCGAACGCCGCTCAGCGCAGCAAGGAGAGGACCTGGCGCACGGCCTCCTCGAGGTCCGGCGAGGTGACCAGGTCGGGGCGCTCGGGCGCCTCGTAGGGGGCGCCGACGCCGGTCAGGTCCTTGATCTCACCGGCCCGCGCCTTCGCGTAGAGGCCCTTCGGGTCGCGCCGTTCGCACTCCTCCAGCGGCGTGTCGACGAAGACCTCGTGGAAGGGGATGCCGGCCTCCGCGTGGATCGCCCGCACCCGGTCGCGCTCCTCGCGGTAGGGGCTGACCAGCGAGGCGATCGCCACCGTCCCCGATTCGGCCAGGATCTTCGCCACCTCGCCCACCCGCCGCACGTTCTCGTTGCGGTCCTCCTCGGAGAAGCCGAGGTCGGCGTTCAGGCCGTGGCGCAGGTTGTCGCCGTCGAGCATGAAGGCGGCCCGCCCGGAGGAGACCAGGGTGTGCTCGATCGCGGTCGCGATCGTCGACTTGCCCGAGCCCGAGAGCCCGGTCATCCAGATCGTCGCGCCTTTCGTTTCCAGCGCCCCCCAGCGTTCCTCGCGCGAGAGCTTGCTCGGGTGGAAGGTGATGTTCTCGGCGACGATCGAGGCGGTGTCGGTGGCCACCCCGACGTCGCCGCCGGCGCTGATGATCATCCCCGCCGCGACCGTCAGGTCGGTCGCCGGGTCGACCAGGATGAAGCTGCCGGTCGTGCGGTTGAGCCGGTACTCGTCGAAGAAGAGCGGCGAGGTGGTGTGGATCGCGACCCGGCCGATGTCGTTGACCTCGAGCGTCTCCGCGTCGAGGTCGCGGTGCAGGGTGTCGACGTTCAGCTGGTAGCGCAGCTCCTCGATCTCGGCCGCCACCCAGCGGGTCGTGTGCTTGAGCTGGTACGGGGCGCCGGTGCGCAGCCGGGAGGTCTCGTCGAACCAGCAGATCATCGCCTCGAAGCGGCGGCTCGCGGTCGGCTGGTTGGTCGGGCGGCAGATCATGTCGCCGCGCGAGATGTCGACGTCGTCCTCGAGCCGCAGCGTCACCGCCATCGGCGGGAAGGCCTGGGCGATCTCGCCCTCGGGGGTGTCGATCGCGGCGATCTTCGACGCTTTGCGCGACGGCATCACCATCACCTCGTCGCCCTGCTTGAAGATCCCGCCGACCACCGAGCCGGCGAAGCCGCGGTAGTCGCGGTGCTCCGCCGACTGCGGGCGGATCACGTACTGGACCGGGAAGCGGTTGTCGACCAGGTTGCGGTCGGAGGCGATGTGGACGTCCTCCAGGTGGCCGAGCAGCGGCTGGCCCTGGAACCACGGCATGCGCGGCGAGTTCTCGACCACGTTGTCGCCCTCCAGCGCCGAGATCGGCACGAAGCCGAGGTCGGTGATGTCGAGCTTGGCGGCGAAGGCGGTGAACTCCTCGCGGATCTCGTCGTAGACGTCGCGCGAGTAGTCGACCAGGTCCATTTTGTTGACGCAGAGGACTAGGTGCGGGACGCCCAGCAGCGAGGAGAGCAGCGCGTGGCGGCGGGTCTGTTCGAGCACCCCTTTGCGGGCGTCGATCAGCAGCAGCGCCAGGTTCGCGGTCGAGGCGCCGGTGACCATGTTGCGCGTGTACTGGATGTGGCCGGGCGTGTCGGCGATCACGAACTTGCGCTTCGGCGTGGCGAAGTAGCGGTAGGCGACGTCGATCGTGATCCCCTGCTCCCGCTCGGCGCGCAGGCCGTCGGTGAGCAGCGCCAGGTCGGTTTGCTCGGCGCCGCGTTTGCGCGAGGTCAGCTCGATCGATTCGAGCTGGTCTTCGAAGATCGCTTTGGTCTCGAACAGCAGCCGCCCGATCAGGGTGGACTTGCCGTCGTCGACCGACCCGGCGGTCGCGATCCGGAGGATCTCGGTGGCGGGCACTAGAAGTAGCCCTCCCGCTTGCGGTCCTCCATCGCGGCTTCGGAGAAGCGGTCGTCGCCGCGGGTGGCGCCGCGCTCGGTGATCCGCGTGATCGAGGTCTCCTCGATCACCGACTGGTAGTCGGTCGCCTGCGAGGGCACCGCTCCGGTCAGGGTCGCGTCGCCGACCGTCCGGTAGCGGACCATCTCCCGATGCGAGGTGGCGCCCTCGGGCAGCGGGAAGTACTCGTTGATCGCCATCAGCAGGCCCTCGTGCTCGACCACCTCGCGCTCGTGGGCGAAGTAGATCGGCGGCAGGTCGATCTGCTCGCGCGCCAGGTAGCGCCAGACGTCGAGCTCGGTCCAGTCGGAGATCGGGAAGACGCGGATGTGCTCGCCCTTGCGATGGCGACCGTTGTAGAGGTGCCACAGCTCGGGCCGCTGGTTCTTCGGGTCCCACTGGCCGAATTTGTCGCGGAAGGAGAGGATCCGCTCCTTGGCGCGCGCCTTGTCCTCGTCGCGCCGGCCGCCGCCGAACACGGCGTCGTAGCCGCCGTCGGAGATCGCGTCGAGCAGGGCCCGGGTCTGGTGGCGGTTGCGGCTTTCCAGTTCGTGGCCGACCTTGATGATCCCCTGGTCGATCAGGTCCTGGACCGAGGCGACCTCGAGCCGCAGCCCGTAGCGGTCGACCGTGCGGTCGCGGAACTCGATCACCTCGCGGAAGTTGTGGCCGGTGTCGACGTGCATGATCGGGAACGGCACCGGCGCCGGCGCGAACGCCTTGCGGGCCAGTTCCAGCATCAGCACCGAGTCCTTGCCACCGGAGAAGAGCATCACCGGATGCTCGAACTCGGCCGCGACCTCGCGCATGATGAACATCGACTCCGCCTCGAGCGTGTCCAGGTCGTCCAACTCGACCGCGGCGGGCCGCGCTTTCGTCGTCTCGTCCATCAATCAGACCCCCCGATCCATCGACAGAATCAGCTGCGCCGCGCCTCCCGAGCGAGCGCTAGTTGATGCCGCACTCGGTCTTTTCGACCCCGGCCCAGCGGCCGTCGCGGAGGTCGCCGCCGGGGCCCACCGGCTGCGTGCAGTGGGTGCAGCCGATCGACGGGTAACCGCGGTCATGGAGCGGGTTGTACGGAAGGCGGTGCTCATGGATGTAGTTCCAGACGTCTCGCTCGGACCAGTCGGCAAGCGGGTTCAGCTTCCAGAGGCCGAATTTCTTGTCCCAGGCGAACTTCGGGGCCCCGGCCCTGGAGCTGGAATCCGCTCGGCGGACGCCGGCGACCCAGCAGTCTACGGATGAGAGGGCACGACGCATCGGCTCCACCTTGCGCACCCCGCAGCAGGCGTCCGGGTCACGCTTCCACAGCTCCTCGCCGTGCTCCGCCGCCTGCTCGGCGATGGTCAGGTTGTGGAAGCGGTCGAAGCGGACGCCGAGCGCCTCGGCGAGCCGGTCGCGGGTCTCGTACGTCTCCGGGAAGAGGACGTCGGTGTCGAGGTAGAAGAACCGCGCCGCGGGGTTGACGCGGCTCGCCATGTGGGCCGTCACCGAGCTCGTCTTCTGGAACGAGCAGGCGATGTAGTGGTCCTGGCCGAACTGGTCGAACATCCACTCCAGCGTCTCCGGCGCGCTCAGCCCCTCCAGGTCGTCGGCGATCGACTCGTGGTCGAGGTCGGTGACTGTCGGCACGTTGCCGGAGAGGGTGACGGGCGGCGGTTTCATCGCTCGGTCGGCGCTAGATCGCGCACTCCCCCTCGCCCCGCTCCACCTTGTAGGGAGTGGCGCGCTGCCAGTCGATGAACTGCTGCATGGTCTCGAGCGAGAAATCGGCCGGCATGGTCAGGTCCTTGACCTCGATTTCGAAACGCTCGGCCCCGGCCCGCGCGGCGAAGGCGTTGAACTCCTCGCCGTCGGCCCGCTCAGCCTCGTACATCCGCAGCCAGCGCTCGACCGCCTCGGGGACCCGTTTGGCCGGCAGCCGCGACTTCAGCCGCTTGCCGTAGATCACCTCGCCGCCCTCGTAGTTGCCGCCGACGTGCGGGATGTAGGCGGGCATCTGCCGCTCGCCCACCTTCAGCGAGGCGCCGTAGAAACCGATGTTGGCGATGTGGTGCTGGCTGCAGCCGTTCGGGCAGCCGCTCATCTTGATGTGGATGCGGCGGGTCAGCTCGTCCTCGATCCGCATCTCCTCGACCCGCTCCTTGATCGCCCGGTTGAGGCCCATCGAGGAGGTGATCCCGAGTTTGCAGCTGTCGGTGCCGGGGCAGGAGACCACGTCGGTGATCTCGCGGGCGCCCGGGTCGCCGAGATCGAGGGCGGCGAGGCGCTGCCAGACGTCGTAGAGGCTCTCCTCGCGGACCCAGCGCAGGACCAGGTTCTGCTGCACGGTGCTGCGGGCGTTGCCGCCGCTGAACTCGCGCATGATCTGGCCCAGGCCGCGGAACTGCTCCGGGGTCAGGTCGCCGCGATCGATCTTCACCTCGACCGCGGCGAAGCCGGCCTGGCGTTGGCGCTGCACGTTGGTGGCGAGGAAGCGCTCGAACGCCTGGCGGTCGCCGTTCGGCGAGGCGCTCCGCGGCGGCGCGTGCGGCGCCCGCGCCTCCTCGTCGTCGGCGAAGAGCATCCGCTCGACCAGCTCGGGGCCGAATTCGCGCTCCGCCACCCAGTCCCCGGCCAGCTCCTCGTCGAGCAGGTCGCGGAACGCCTCGACGCCGATCTTGTCGACCAGCACCTTGATCCGGGCGCGGGCGCGGTTGACCCGCAGCCAGTCCTGGCGGTCGAAGATCCGGAAGACGGCCTCGGCGACCTTCAGGTAGTCGCCGTTGTCGGCCTCGACGAAGTCGACGACGGTGGGCGCGACGCGGGCCATGATCGAGGTGCCGCCGCCGACCCGGACCTCGAAGCCCTTCACCCCGTCCCGTTCGCGGGAGAGGAAGGCGATGTCGTGGATGCCGGTGATCGCCCGGTCCTCGTCGGAGCCGGAGAACGCGGTCTTGATCTTGCGCGGCATCAGCTGCGTCGTCGGGTGGCGGACGAAGTAGCGGACGTAGGCGCCGGCGTAGGGCGTCGGGTCGAAGACCTCGTCGGGGGCGACGCCCGCCCAGGGGTCGCCGGTCACGTTGCGCACCGTGTTGCCGCAGCCCTCGCGGGAGGAGAGCCCGGCCTCGGCGACGACCTTCAGCAGGTCCTCCATGTCGCGCAGCGGCACGTGGTGGATCTGGACGTTCTGGCGGGTCGTGATGTGGCCCTTGTTCAGCGGCGCCCAGCGCTCGACCACGTCGGCGAACGCGTCCATCTGGTCGGGCGTCACACCGCCGAAGGGGAGCTTGACCCGGACCATCTGGACGTCGGGCTGGCGCTGCCCGTAGACGCCCTGTTTGAGGCGGAAGCCGATGAACTGGTCCTCCGGCAACTCCTCGGCGAGGAACTTCTCGGCTTCGTTGTCGAAGTCGAGGAACTCGCGCTCGATGATCGGGATGACGTGGCCGGGGACGTTCGAATAGGTCTCAGGGTTGTCCTGGGTCCCGACCCGACCCTTGCCCTCCTGCAGCTTGCTCTCGGCGACTATGACCTCCATGCGGAGGAAATTAGCAAAAAGGTGACCGGGATTAGGGTATTTATCCCGGAGGTTTCTTAACTTGGCTCAGGGAGAGCGTTTGCGGGCTTCCAGGCGCGCCGCCGCCTCGCCCGATTCGGTCACGTATCCGCCATCGGGCTCGAGCGGCAGGCCGTCCGCCTCCCAGCCCGTCGCCCCCTCGACGAGCCTGGCCGCGTCGTAGCCGGCCTCGGCGAGCGCCGCGGCGGCCATCGCGGCGCGGTTGTCGGTGCGGCAGTAGATGATCACCGGCCGGTCGCGGTCGATCTCCGCGGCGCGGGCGGCGAGCTCCGGCAGGGCGATGTGGACGGCACCGGGCAGCCGGCCCGCCTCCCACTCGTGGTCGGCGCGGACGTCGACCAGCTGGGCGCCCGCCCCGAGCATCTCCCGCGCCTCGGCGCGGGAGACCTCTCTCGGGACGGCGTCGGCGCCGTCGGTCATCCGTCGACCTCCGAGCCCTCGATCAGAAAGGCGACGCGAACGTGGGCCCGGAACTCGTCCAGGTTCTCGCCGCGGATCCCGGTCGAGACGATGTCGACGGCGCGGATGTTGCGCAGCGAGCCCTGCGCCTGGGCCAGTGCCTGTTTGGCGGCGTCGTCGGTCGACGTCTTGGAGCTGCCGACGAGCTCGATGATTTTCACGACTGCCATCTCGCTCCTCCTCCTTGTGGGTCCTGGATGTTCTGCTTGGCGCCCACTCCCTCGAGCAGCGCGGCGCGCTGCCACGGTCCGACCGCGTCCTTCGGCGCCGCCGGCGCGGCGGCGAACTCCGACTCGAAGCGCGCGATCGCCGCTGCGATCGCCGCCGCCTCGTCTCCGCTTGCGGTCTTCTCGGCCACGTGCCAAGCCTAGTCCAGCGCCGGTGCCCGCGATTCGCCGCCACCGGGGTGGCTGTCCTTTGTAGCCCACAGGGCTACAAAGGACACGGACCCCCTCCGGACCCCCTGGGTTCTCCCCCCTCCTCGATGTTCGCGTCCCGGGGTTCGGCGGGGTTTGAGCCCTCGCGGGGGCGGCGGGCTAACCGTGGAGGCCGGGGACGGGGGTGCCGTGCTTGACCTTGGCGCAGTCGACGGGGGCGGGATCGCCTTCGTCGATCAGGGCGCGGCCTTCGGGGCGGTGGCGGCCGCAGCGGATCGAGGAGTCGTCGAAGCCGTCGCGGGCGTCGATCACGTCTTCGCCGCCGTTGCCGATGAAGACGTCCTTGCCGGGCTGGCCCAGCATCGCGTTGGGGCGACGGTTGCCGATCAGGACGTCGTTGGCGAAGGAGCCCTCCATGTCCTCGTCGGTCGGCGAGAGGTGGACGTGGTGGCAGCCGGGGATCGCGTCGACCCAGGCCGAGTGCTTCGGGAAGGAGATGATCAGCAGGCCGGGGTGGGCGCCGGTCTCGGCGAAGGAGGCGTCGTCGCGGCCGGGGCCGCCGACCAGGGCGCCGCCCGCGCAGCCGCCGCCCGCGGCGAGCAGGTCGCCGTTCGGGCCGCCGTAGAGGAAGGTCGGGCCGGGCCGGCCGCCGACCAGGCCGTCGGCGCCGGCACCTCCGTAGAGGCGATCCGCCCCGGGGCCGGACTCGAAGAGGTCGTCCTCGGGCCCGCCGCGGATCACGTCGTCGCCCAGCCCGCCGTTCACGCGCACGCTGCCGACGCCGACCAGCGAGCCGGCGGCGCGGAAGCGGTCGTTGCCGGGGCCGAGGTCGACCATCAGCCAGCGGCCCGGGCCACCGAGCGGGCAGGCGGCTTCCGCGGACCTGCCTTCCGGATGCGCGCACCCCGGCCCGACGGCGAGGCGCGCCCTGGTGGCGACGTGGAGGGTCGCGGCGGCTTCGTCGAAGGAGACGGTGACGTCGTCGGGGCCGGCGCCGCCGACCACCTGCACTCCGCCGCCCCCGCCCGGCGCCGGGTCCACCTGGACGTAGGCGGCACCGCGCGGCGGCGCTTCGCGCCCACAGGAGACGGTCCGCCCCTTGGCGCCGCGACAGCCGTCGACCCCCTGGCCGCCGTCGAGCGTGTCATGGCCGCCGCCGCCGAGGATCGTGTCGTCGCCCGGCCCACCCTTGATCACGTTCGGGCCGCCGTTGCCGATCAGCGTGTCGCCGAAGGCCGACCCTTCGAGGTCCTCGAATTCGTAGAGCTTGTCGTGGCCGTCGCCGCGGGCGATGTGGCGGCGCAGCGAGGCCCAGACCCCGGACCCGCGGCCGCCCGCCACCGCGGTCGCGAACGAGGCGATGTCGTGCCTGCCCGGCCCGCCGGACATGCGGTCCCAGCCGTAGTCGCCGTGCACCAGGTCGTAGTTGCCGGGACCGCCGTTGACGATGTCGATGCCGAGCCCGCCCGCGACGTCGTCGTAGGAGCCCGGCCCGCCGACCACCTTGTCGTCGCCGAGGTCGCCGAAAACGCGGTCGGCGCCCCGCCCGCCGAAGACTTCGTCGTTGCCGCGGCCGCCGTGAATGACGTCGTCGCCGGCGCCGCCGCAGATCAGGTCGTTGCCGAGGCTGCCGTAGATCGTGTCGTTGCCGGGCCCGCCCCAGATCACGTCGCGGCTCGGCGTGCCGTGAAGGACGTCGTCGCCCGCGGTGCCGACGATCGTCGCCCGCCGGCCGTGGCAGCGCGGCACCTTTTCTTCGCCGCCCGGCCCGGCCGCGAAAGCGTCGGCCGCGAGCAGGCAGAGTGCCGCGACCGCCAGCAGTAGCGCCCCCCTCATCGGCCCTAGTTCTAACTTAGGGCGAGCGCCTCGTCCACCGGCACGTACTCCATGCCGACGCCCTCGGCGACGGCGGGGTGGGTCACCTTGCCGCCCGCCACGTTGACGCCGGGCCGCAGCCCGGGGATCCGCCGGATCGCCCCGGCGAGGCCGTGGTCGGCGATCGCGATCGCGTAGGGAAGCGTCGCGTTGGTCAGCGCCTGGGTCGAGGTGATCGGCACCGCGCCGGGCATGTTGGCGACGCAGTAGTGGGTGATGCCCTCGACCTCGAACGTCGGATCGGCGTGGGTGGTCGGGTGGGAGGTCGCAAAGCAGCCGCCCTGGTCGATCGCCACGTCGACCATCACCGCGCCCGGTTTCATCAGCTGCAGCTGGTTGCGGGTGATGACGTAGGGCGCGCGGGCGCCGTGGACCAGCACCGCGCCGATGATCAGGTCGGCGCGCGGCAGCATCTCCTCGACCGCCAGCGTGGTCGAGTAGACGGTCGAGCAGCGCCCGTTGAAGATGACGTCGAGTTCCCGCAGCCGATCGATCGAGCGATCGAAGACGAAGACGTCGGCCTCCATCCCGATCGCGATGAAGGCGGCGTTCATCCCGACCACGCCGCCGCCGATCACCATCACGTTGGCCGCCGCGACGCCGGGCACGCCGCCGAGCAGGATCCCCCGGCCGCCCTCCGGCTTCTGCAGCATGTAGGCGCCCGCCTGGGTGGCGATCTTCCCGGCGACCTCGCTCATCGGCGCCAGCAGCGGCAGCCGGCCGTCCGCGTCCTCGACCGTCTCGTAGGCGACCGCTGTCGCCCCCGAGGCGGCCAGGCCGCGGGTCTGCTCGGGGTCCGGCGCCAGGTGCAGGTAGGTGAAGAGCAGCTGCTCGGGCCGCAGCATCTCGATCTCGGTGGCCTGCAGCTCCTTGACGTGGAGGACCATCTCCGCCTCGCCGAAGACCGCCGCCGCGTCGGGCACGATCCGCGCGCCCTGCAGCGCGTAGCGTTCGTCGGCGATCGCCGAGCCCTCGCCGGCGCCGGCCTGGATCAGCACCTCGTGGCCGTGCTCGACCATTTCCCGCACCCCGGCGGGGGTGATCGCGACGCGGTACTCGTCGGACTTGACCTCGGTCGGGACCCCGATCTTCACGTCACCAGCTCCCTCGCGCGGAGCGCCAGCCAGAACTCGATCCGGTCGTGGGCGCGGGAGAGGTCCCGGCCGGTCAGCTCTTCCACCTTGCGCATCCGGTAGCGCAGGGTGTGGCGGTGGCAGTAGACGTCGCGCGCGGCGCGCTCCCACTGCCCGTTCTGCTCGATGAAGGCCTCCAGCGAGCGCAGCAGCTCGCCGCCGTACTCCTCGTCGCCCTCCTCGATCGGGCCGAGCACGCTGTCGCAGTAGAGGCCGAGCGCGTCGTCGTCCTGGATCGAGAGCAGCAGGGTGAAGGCGCCGAGGTCGCGCCAGGAGGAGACCTCGGGGGCCGAGCCGTTGGCGAAGGCGGTCGCTTCGAGCGCGCAGCGCGCCTCGTGGAAGGAGTGGCGCAGGGACTCCGGCAGCGCCGTGCGGCTGGCCGCGGCGCGCACCCGGGGCCGCTCGGCGAGGAGGGCCTTGCGCGCCGCCGCGGCGACCTCGAGCGGGTCGAGCTCGGAGGCGTCGATGACCGCGCAGAGCAGCTCGCGGCCGCCGACCGCGTAGGGGGCGACGACCGCCGCGCAGCCCTCCGCCGACAGCGCCGCTTCGAGCGCCGGCACGGCGGCGGCCGGGTTGTCCGGGTTGAAGACGAGCACCGCGGCGTCGGCGCCGATCCCGAAGGGCTCGAGCCGGCGGCGCAGCTCGCTCGGCTCCATGCGGCCGCCGAGCGCCCCGGCGAGCACGTCGCCGGCCAGCCGCCGCTCGGTTTCCCGGGCGACCCGCCGGCGCATCAGCTCGAGCGCGACGATCGCCACCGCCTGCTGCAGGATCAGGCGCTCGAAGTCCCCGAGCCCGCCCGAGTCGCGGACGATCACGACCCACGCCCGCGGCGGCCCGCCGCCGGGGGAGACGACCGGATGGGCGAGCGCCCGCCCGGCCAACGAGGGGTGCGAGGGCACGAACGGGCGGCCGTCGCCGGCGTGGCCGAGGACCTCGCGGCGGATGCCCCCGACCGCGTCGGCCGACAGCTGGCGGCGGAAGCCGCGCCCGGCGAGCCGCTCGCCACGGCCGTCGAGGATCGCCACGGTGCCGCCAACCGCCGAGGCGACCGTCGCGGCGATTTCCTCCAGCCCGCGCTCCTCGAGCACCAGCCGCTCCAGCCGCCGCTGGATCGCCAGGCCGCGCTGCAGCACCTCGTACTGCTCGTTGACCAGCCGCGTGAACGCCTTCTCGGTGATCGCGATGAACGGCACCGAGTAGGGGACCTCGAAGAGCGGGAAGTCCCGCTTGCGGGCCTCGTCGACCAGCGCCTTGGGCAGGCGTTTGTGGCTGAAGCCGGTGCCGAACCCGAGCCCGGCCAGGTTGCGCCCGGCCAGGTCGGCGACGAAGGCGCGCTGCTTGCGCTCGGTGTCGAGCGGGATGCCGGTGGTCAGCATCAGCTCCCCGCCCGACAGCCAGGGCGTCGGATCCTGCAGCTCGGAGATGTGCACCCAGCGGACCGGCGCGTCGGCGCCCTCGGCGCCGGCCGCCAACTCCAGGTCTAGCTCGTCGAGCAGGCTCTGGACCGTGAGCACGCGACCTCCCTATCCGGCCATTCGATCCCACGCGTCGCCGAGGACCCCGGCGAGCACATCGTGGATCTCCTCGAACTGCTCGGTGTCGGCGATCAGCGGCGGGGCGAGCTGGATCACCGGGTCGCCGCGGTCGTCGGCACGGCAGATCAGCCCGCGCTTGTAGAGCTCGCCGGAGAGGAAGCCGCGCAGCAGCTTCTCGGCCTCTTCGTCGTTGAAGCTCTCTTTCGTCTCCTTGTCTTTGACCATCTCGATCGCGTGGAAGTACCCGGCGCCGCGCACGTCGCCGACGATCGGCAGCTCGCGCAGGCTCTCGAGCATCTCGCGGAACTCGCCTTCCTTGGCGCGCACGTGGCCGCAGAGGTCCTCGCGCTCGTAGGCGTCGAGGTTGGCCATCGCGACCGCCGCCACCATCGGGTGGCCGGCGAAGGTGAACCCGTGGGCGAAGGAGGCGGTGCCCTCGCTGAACGGCTCGAAGACGCGGTCGGAGGCGATCACCGCGCCCATCGGCGCGTAGGCCGAGGTGAGCGCCTTGGCGGTGGTGATCATGTCGGGCTGGTAGCCGAAGCGTTCGCAGCCGAAGTAGTGGCCGAGCCGACCCCAGGCGCAGATCACCTCGTCGGAGATCAGCAGGACGTCGTACTGGTCGCAGATCTCGCGGACCCGCTGGAAGTAGCCGTCGGGCGGGACGAAGCAGCCGCCCGCGTTCTGGACCGGCTCGAGGATCACCGCGGCGACCGTCTCCGGCCCCTCGAAGACGATCCGCTCCTCGATCGCGTCGGCGGCCCAGAGCGGGTCGCGGTCCTCGGGCCAGCGGTAGATGTTGGTGTTGGGGACGTGGCAGGCGCCGGCGACCAGCGGTTCGAACTGGTTGCGCAGGTCGGTGATGCCGGTCGCCGAGAGGGCGCCCAGGGAGGTGCCGTGGTAGGCGACCTCGCGGGCGATGAATTTGTGCTTCTGGCCTTTGCCGTGGGCACGGTGGAAGTTGCGGGCCATCTTCAGCGCCGACTCGACCGCCTCCGAGCCGCCACTGGTGAAGAAGACGCGGTTCAGTTCGCCCGGCGCCAGGCCGGCGATCCGGGTCGCCAGTTCGATCGCCTTCGGGTGGGCGTAGCTCCAGAGGGTGAAGAAGTCGAGCTCCTCGACCTGGCGGGCGGCCGCCTCGCCGTACTCGGTGCGGCCGTGGCCGGCGTTGACGCAGAAGAGCGCCGAGAGCCCGTCCAGGTAGCGGTTGCCGTGCTCGTCGTAGACGTAGCAGCCGTCGGCGCGGGTGATCAGGGGGATCTCGTGGTCGGGGCCATAGCCGCCCATCCGCGAGAAATGCATCCAAAGGTGCTTACGAGCCAGTTGCTGCAATTCCGAGTCGACTACCTGCGGTGCGGTCGCCATGCCGCCTCTCCTCTCAAACGCTTGCGACGATATGGACAAAGCTAGACGCCCTTCGGCAGGTGCGCAAGGGGCTCTCGGGTCAAGTAAGCGGAGTCCATTTATACACTACGTACAATCTGAAGCTGTCCTTTTAGGACATTCGCCACTTGCCACCCGGGCCGGCGGGGCATACGGTCGGGCGAGGGTGAGGTGAAGGGGATCAAGGAGGAGAAGGCATCAAGCCCATGACGATCACGACCGAGGCCGAGAGCCGCGCCACCGAGGTGCCGAGCGTCGCGCTGCTCAACGTCACCAAACGCTTCGACACGTTCACCGCCGTCGACAACCTCTCGCTGGAGCTCGGGCAGGGGGAATTCTTCACGCTGCTCGGGCCGAGCGGCTGCGGCAAGACGACGACGCTGCGGATGATCGCCGGCTTCGAGCGGCCGACCGGCGGCGAGATCCGGATCGAGGGCGAAGACGTCGCCGCGCTGCCGCCCCACAAGCGCCCCACCAACACGGTCTTCCAGAGCTACGCGCTCTTCCCCCACCTGAGCGTCGAGAAGAACGTCGCCTTCGGCCTGAAGCGCAAGAAGGTCGGCAAGGACGAGATCGCCGAACGGGTGGCGGCCGAGCTGCGGCGGGTCGGGCTGGCGCGCGAGGCCAACCGGCGGCCCTCGCAGCTCTCCGGCGGCATGCAGCAGCGGGTGGCGCTGGCGCGGGCGCTGGTCAACCTGCCCAAGGTGCTGCTGCTCGACGAGCCGCTCGGGGCGCTCGACCTGAAGCTGCGCAAGGAGCTGCAGGTGGAGCTGAAGCGGATCCAGCGCGAGGTCGGCATCACCTTCGTCTACGTCACCCACGACCAGGAGGAGGCGCTGACGATGAGCGACCGGATCGCGGTGATGAACCGCGGCCACGTCGAGCAGGTGAGCGCCCCCGAGGAGGTCTACGACCGCCCCACCACGACCTTCGTGGCGGGCTTCATCGGCGTGTCCAACCTGATGCCGGCGAAGGTGTCGGCGCCGGGGCGGGTGAAGCTCGACAGCGGACCAGAAGTCGAGGCCGACACCCGCGGGCTGACCGCGGGCGAGGGCTGCGCGGCGGTCGTGCGGCCGGAGAAGCTGACCGTCACGCTGCCCGGGGAAGCCGGCGCCGCGAACGGCCGGCCGCAGGTCGAAGGCGTCGTCGAGAGCTCCCTTTACCTGGGGACCTCGACCCAGATCGCGGTCAGCCTCGGCGGCGACGTGCGGATGACGGTGCTGGTGCCGAACGCCGACGAGGCCGAACGGCAGCGGCTCCCCGGCGGCGGCGCCAAGGTGGCGCTGAGCTGGGCTCCGGAGCACATGCACGTGGTCACGGAGTCGCCGCGCGGGGAGGCGGCGAGGGAACTTGCAAGCAAGGAGGAAGGATGAGGATGGGCACGAGGACACCCGGCAGGGCGGCGCTGAAGCTGGGCGCGGCGGTTGCCGTGCTCGCATTGGCGTTGGGGCTGGCCGCCTGCGGCGGCGGCAGCAGCGGGATCGAAGGCGGCGGCTCGACCGAAGCCTCGACGGTGAAGCTCGAAGGCAAACCGAGCGGCAACCTGACGATCTCCAACTGGCCGCTCTACATCGACAAAAAGACCATCCCCAACTTCGAAAAGAAAACCGGGGTCTCGGTCAAGTACATCGAAGACATCAACTCCAACGAAGAATTCTTCAACAAGATGCAGCCGCAGTTGTCGCGCGGTGAATCGGGCGGCCGCAGCATCTTCGTTCTCGCCGACTACATGGTCGCCAAAATGATCAAACTCGGCTACCTGCAGAAGCTCGACAAGTCGGCGCTGCCGGAAGTCGAAGCGAACCTGCAGGAAAGCCTTCGCCACCCGCCGTTCGACAAGGAACGCGAATACACGGTGCCGTGGCAGAGCGGCATGACCGGCGTGATCGTCAACAAGGAACTCGCGCCGGAAGTCCACTCGATCTGCGACCTGTTCAACCCCAAGTACAAGGGCAAGGTCGACTTCCTCAACGAAGTCCGGGAAACGGTGCCGCTGGTGATGAAGTGCGAAGGCGTCGACACCGAAAAGGCCACCGAAGCCGACTGGATGAAGGCGATCGAAAAAATCAAGACCGCCGCCACCTCCGGCCAGATCCGCCGCTTTACCGGCAACGACTACGCGGCCGACCTGACCAACGGCAACGCGGTCGCGGTGATGGGCTGGTCCGGCGACGCGGTGCAGCTGCAGGCCGACAACCCGAACCTCGAATGGCGGATGCCGACCGAAGGCTGCATGCTCTGGTCGGAAGACATGATCATCCCGGTGGGCGCGCCGAACCCGACCGCCGCCGAGGCGTTCATGAACTACGTCTACGAACCGGAAGTCCAGGCGAACATCGCCGAATACGTGAACTACGTGACCCCGGTCGAAGGGGTCCAGGAAGTGCTGAAAAAGCGTGAACCCGAACTCGCGGAAAACGACCTGATCTTCCCGAGCTCGGAATTCACCAAGAATTGCTCGCCGACGCCGACCCTCGAAGGCAAAGAGGAACAGAACGTGATCCGTGCCTTCGACGAAGTGCTCAACGGCTGAGCTCCTGAGAGGACCACGCCCGTGAGCGAGCGCACTCACAACGACGGCGGAGGGTGGCTGTGATCGGCACCCTCCGCCGTCGGGCGGTTCCTTACTTCCTGCTCGGGCCGGGGACGATCTGGCTGGTCGTCTTCTTCGTCGTCCCGCTGTACTACATGGCGAAACTCTCGCTCGAGTCGGGGGTCATCGGCAGCCTCGAATTCAACTGGCACTGGGCCAACTACAGCGAAGCGCTGCAGCTGTACCAGACCCAGTTCGTGCGCTCCTTCGTCTACGCCGGGATCGCGACCCTGCTGTCGCTGGTGATCTCCTACCCCCTGGCCTACGTGATCGCCTTCAAGGCCGGCAAATGGCGCAACCTGATGCTCTTCGCGGTGGTCGCGCCCTTCTTCACCACCTACCTGATCCGGACCCTGGCCTGGGAGACGATCCTCTCCGACGAAAGCCCGGTCACCGAATTCCTGCACACGGTCGGCGTGGCGCCCAGCGGCCACATCCTCGCCACCGGGGCGGCGGTGGTGGCCGGCATCACCTACAACTTCCTGCCCTTCATGGTGCTGCCGCTCTACGCCAGCCTCGAGCGGATCGACGTGCGGGTGCTGGAGGCCTCCAAGGACCTCTACGCGAGCGCGTCGGACACCTTCTGGAAAGTGACCCTGCCGCTGTCGCTCCCGGGGGTCGTCGCCGGGACGCTGCTGACCTTCATCCCGGCGGCCGGCGACTACGTCAACGCGCAGTTCCTCGGCGGCGCCAACAACCGGATGATCGGCAACGTGATCCAGTCGCTGTACCTGACCCAGGCCGACTACCCGTCGGCGGCGGCGCTCTCCTTCGTGCTGATGGCGCTGATCATGGTCGCCGTCGTGATCTACATCCGCTTCGCCGGATCGGAGGCCCTGATGGGCCAGGAGGCCGTATGAGCGCCACCCCGACGACGACGCCGGTGGATGTCGGACCCGGCCGCGGCTCGCTGAGCGCCGAGAGCGGCCCCGCCCGCGCCTGGCGCTGGGTGCGCGAACACGCGGTGAACATGATCGCGGTGCTGGTCGTGATCTACCTGCTGATCCCGATCGCGGTGATCCTGATCTTCTCCTTCAACAACCCGGCCGGGCGCTACAACTTCACCTGGGTCGGCTTCACCCTCTCCCACTGGGCGCACCCGTTCAGCAACACCGAACTCACCGAAGCGCTGCTCACCAGCCTCAAACTGGCGCTGTTGGCGACGGTCATCTCGACGGTCGTCGGCACGATGATGGCGGTGGCGTTGGTCCGCCACCAGTTCCAGGGGCGGCGGCTCGCCAACTTCCTGATCGTGATCCCGATGGCGACCCCCGAGGTCGTGATGGGCGCCGCGCTGCTCTCCTTCTTCCTGATCCTCGGCAACCCGGCGCTCGGCTTCTCGACCCTGCTGATCGCCCACGTCATGTTCTGCATCAGCTTCGTCGTGGTGGTGGTGAGGTCGAGACTGATCGGCTTCGACCGCAGCCTCGAGGAGGCGGCCAAAGACCTCGGCGCCGGCCCCTTCGCCACCTTCCGCCTGGTCACCTTCCCGCTGATCCTGCCGGGCATCTTCGGCGCCGCGATGCTCGCCTTCGCGCTCTCGATCGACGACTTCGTCATCTCCAACTTCAACTCGGGGACGACGGTCACCTTCCCGCTCTACATCTTCGGCGCCGCCCAGCGCGGGATCCCGGTCGAAGTCTATGTCGTGGCGATGATCCTCTTCTTCACCACGGTCGCCGCGATGGGCTTCGCCACCTGGCAGCAGCGGCGGGCCGAAAAGATGAGCTCGATCCGGCCCGAGCAGGAGGACATCGCGCTGCCCGGCATCGCTTAGGGGGTTCGCGTGCGGGGGCGGGGGTGACCCCTCTCTCACGAACTGCGGGGAGGTTCGTTCGGGGTCACCCCCGCCCCCGCTCCCAGTCCGCTGCGGGCGATGCCGGGCAGGGCGATTACTTGAGGCTGGCCGAGGGCCGGCGTCGATCGGGTCAGCGGCCGATGTGGAAGCCGATCAGCTCGGGGACCTTGGCGAGGGCGACGGCGACCGGGTTCGGCTTGCGGCCGGAGCGCTCGGCGTCCTCCTTGCTCTCGATGCCGAGGCGGATCGCCTCGCCGCCGATCCAGTGGAACGGCTCCGGCGGCACGCGCGGCATCTCGGCGTCGACGAAGGCCAGGCGGGTGGGTTCGTCGCCGCGGTCGAGGGCGAGCGAGGCGAGGCTGAGCCCGACCATGTTGGTCGGCCCGACGCCGTTGCCGGTGTAGCCGGCCGCCACCCAGGCGCGCGAGCGGGGCAGCGAGGTCACGGCGGGGAGGTGGGTCGGCGAGGCGTCGATCGGCCCGCCCCAGGCGTGGGTGACGCGGCGGCCGATCAGGTCCGGGAAGTACTCGAGCATGTGGCGCCGGACCGCGGCCACGACGTCGGGGTCGACCTCGCTGCGGCCGTGCAGGCGGGCGCCCATCGCGATCCGGCCGCCGCCCCAGCCGAACAGGATGCGCCCGTCCGGCGTGGTGCGAAAGTAGTGGAGGAGGGCGCGGCCATCGGTGATCGACTCGCCGCCGGTCCAGCCGATCTTCTCGAGCACGTCGGGGACCGGCTCGGTGATCGCGATGTGGGAGGAGGCGACGGTGAGCCGGCCGCGCAGCGGCCCGCCGCGGGACTTGGCGGCGCCGCCGATCGCGAGCACGCCGCGCGGGGCGCGGACCCGGGCGCCGGTCGCGGTCGTCGCCTCCACCCCGTCGGCCGCCTCGCGGAAGCGGCGCACGGCGGAGGACTCGTGGATCTCGACCCCCACCTCGAGCAGCCGGCGGCGCAGGCCGAGGGCCAGCCGCGCGGGCTGGACGGTGGCCGAGCAGGGTTCGACCACGCCCGCCCGGAACGCGGGCGAGGCGCAGCGCGACCTGACCTCCGCGGCGGTGAGCGCCTGCAGCTTCTCCGGCACGCCGAGCTCCCGGCAGGCCTCCAGTGCGGCGCGCCCGGCGCCGTCGTCGGCCGCGCAGGTGGAGACCTGCAGGTAGCCGCCGGGGCGGAACCAGGCGTCGACGTCCTCGTCCGCGCAAAAGGCGGCGATCCGCTCGACCGCCGCCTCGGCGGCCCGCGCCACGGCGAGCGCCGGCGCCTCGCCCCAGCGGGCGCGCATCGAGGCCAGCGAAGTCCACATCGCCTCGCAGAAGCCGCCGTTGCGACCGCTCGGCCCGCGGCCGCAGATCGCCTCCGACTCCAGCAGCACGATGCGCGCGTCGGGCGCCAGCCGGTGGGCGTGCCAGGCCGTCCACAGGCCCGTGTAGCCGCCGCCGACGATCAACAGATCGGCGTCGCGATCTTCGCCGAGGGGTGGGCGCGGAGTGACTACTCCGGCCTCCTTGATCCAGTAACCGAGTCGGGTGTGTTCCATGTCCCGCAGTCTGGCGCGAGCCCGCATGTCGCCGTGTTTAGACTCGCCGCATGACGGACTCCAAACAGGCCAAGACGCCCTATCTCGATGCCCTACTCAACTACTCCGCACGGGAGCCCGGCCGCTTCCAGGTGCCAGGGCACAAGGGCGGTCTGGCGGCCGACCCGGGGATGGTCGAGCTGGTCGGGATGACCGGCCTGATCAACGACGTCCCGTCCGTCACCGAGGGGGTCGACGTCGGCCCCGAACCGACCCCGTTTCAGCAGGCGCAGGTGCTCGCCGCGGAAGCCTGGGGAGCCCGCCGCAGCTGGTTCCTCGTCAACGGCGCCTCGCAGGGCAACCACGCGACCAGCATGGCCCTCGGCCACATGGGCGAGCGGGTCGTCGTGCAGCGCAACGTGCACTCCTCCGTGATCGACGGGCTGGTCCTCAACGGGATGCGCCCGACCTTCGTGCAGCCGGAGATCGACCCCGAGCTCGGGATCGCCCACGGCCTCACCCCCGACTCGCTGGCCGCCGCGCTCGACGCGACCCCCGGCGCGGTCGCCGCGATGGTCGTCTCCCCCACCTACTTCGGCGCCTGCGCCGACGTGGCGGCGCTCGCCGAGGTCGCCCACTCGCGCGACGTGCCGCTGATCGTCGACGAGGCCTGGGGCGCCCACCTCCACTTCCACCCCGACCTGCCGCCGGACGCCCTCTCCTGCGGCGCGGACCTGGTCACCTCCTCGACCCACAAGATCGTCGGCAGCCTCACCCAGGCGGCGATGCTGCACCTCGGCCACGGCGACCGGATCGACGCCGCGATCGTCGACCGCTGCGTCAGCCTCGTCGAAACGACCAGCCCCAGCGGCCTGCTGACCGGCTCGCTCGACGCGGCGCGGCGGCAGGCGGCGATCCACGGGACCGAGCTCCTCGGCGAGACGCTGGCGGCGATCCAGCGCACCCGCGAAGAGATCGTCCAGATCCCCGGCCTCGCCGTGCTCGACGAGTCGATGGTCGGCCGGGCCGGGATCGCCGGCTGGGACCCGATGCGGCTCTCGATCGACGTCCGCGGCACGACCTCGACCGGCTACCGGCTGGCGAAAAAGCTCTTCTACGCGCACGGGATCGACCTCGAGCTCTACTCCGAGAACGTCGTGGTCGGGGTCTTCGGGCTGGGCGAGCCGGCGAGAGAGACCGGCGAGCGGCTGGTCGCCGGGCTGCGCGCCTCGATCGGCGAACTGGAAGCCGAACCGGAGCCGCCCCAGGAGAAGCTGGCGCCGCCGCCGCCGTGGGGCGAGCTGGTGATGACACCGCGCGAGGCCTACCTCGGGCCGCAGGAGGTGGTGCCGTTCGACAGCGCCGCCGGCCGGATCGCCGCCGAGGGGCTCGCTGCGTACCCACCCGGCATCCCCAACGTGCTGCCCGGCGAGCGGATGACCGCCGAGACGCTCGACTACATCCGCGAGAGCGTCGCCCACGGCGGCTACGTGCGCGGCAGCTCCGACCGCGAGCTGAAGACACTCCGGGTCGCGGTCGACAGGCCTGCCGAGTAGATGATCTAGGCTCGCGCGATGGCTTCCTACGACTCGATCGCCGACCTGCCGCTGACCATCGAGAGCTGCTCGTTCGAGGGCCTCGAGGTGACGATCGGGTCCTTCGAACGGGCGACCACGCTGATCAAGTTCCAGGGGGGCGGCCACGAGGGCATCGGCGAAGACGTCACCTATGACGTGGTGGACCACATCGCCCAGCAGGACGCGGGGCCGCCGCCGGGCCTCGCCGGGACCTCCACCTTCGACGAGTTCTCCCGCAAGCTGGAGGGGATCGACCTCTTCCCGGCAGCGCCCCCGCAGCGCGAGCAGTCGGTCGACTACCGACGCTGGGCCTTCGAGTCGGCGGCGCTCGACCTGGCGCTGCGCCAGGCGGGGACGAACCTGGCGGCGGCGCTGGGCCGGGAGCCGCGGCCGCTCAACTTCGTCAGCTCGCTGCGCCTGGCGGGCTTCGAGGAGGGCGAGCGGTCGACGATCAAGCCGATCGAGGAACGGCTCGCGGTCTACCCGGGGCTGCGCTTCAAGCTCGACCCGGTGAACGACTGGGACGACGAGCTGATCGCCGCGCTGGCCGCCACCGGCGCCGTCGACTCGCTCGACCTCAAGGGCTTCTACAAAGGCACCCCGGTCGACGTCGTCACCGACCCGGAGCTCTACGCGAAGCTGATCGAGACCTTCCCGGAGGCCTGGCTCGAGGACCCCGACGTCACCGAGGAGACGCGGCCGCTGCTCGACCCGGTGCACGAGCGGGTCACCTGGGACGCGCCGATCCACTCGATCGCCGACATCGAGGCGATGCCCTGGTCGCCGCCGCGGACGGTCAACGTGAAGCCCTCGCGCTTCGGGCCGATCTCCCGCCTCTTCGCCGCCTACGACTACTGCGAGGAGCGCGGCATCGGCGCCTACGGCGGCGGGCAGACCGAGCTCGGCCTCGGCCGCGGCCAGATCCAGTACCTCGCCTCCATCTTCCATCCCGACACCCCGAACGACGCCGCCCCGAGCGGCTACAACGACCCCGCCCAGGCGACCAGCCCGGGGCTGCCGTCGAGCCCGCTCGAGCCGCGGATCGACGAGCTCGGCTTCCGCTGGGCCAGCTGACACCCGATCAAAGGAGCCAACATGGCCGAGAAATCCTTCGCCGCCGCCCTCAACGAGCAGATCTCAAACGAGTTCGCGGCGTCCCAGCAGTACGTCGCCGCCGCCGTCTACTACGACACGGAGACGCTGCCCCGCCTCGCCGCCTTCTTCTACCGCCAGGCGCTGGAGGAGCGCGAGCACGCGATGATGATGATCCGCTACCTGCTCGACGTCGGCGAGAGCGTCAAGATCCCCGACATCAAGTCGATGCCGACCACCTACTCGGACGGCTCGGAGCCGGTGAAGATGGCGCTCGAGCAGGAGAAACGAGTCAGCGACGAGATCTTCTCCCTCTTCGAGCTCGCCCGCGAGCTCAAGGACTACCGCGCCGAGCAGTTCCTGCAGTGGTTCGTCAAGGAGCAGGTGGAGGAGGTCGCGCTGATGGGCGACCTGCTGAACGTGGTCGAGCGCTCACGCGACAACCTGCTGCTGGCCGAGGACTTCATCGCGCGAGAGAGCCTCGGGCAGGATGGCGCCGACCCGACCGCCCCGCCGGCGGCCGACGAGGCGGAGTAGCCGGCGCCTCCCGGCCTCTCCGCGTGAGCGGTCCGGGGGTGCCGAGGGCGAATCGACTCCCGCGCCCTTCGGGCTCCGCGTGAGCGGTCCGGGGGTGCCGCGGGCGAATCGACTCCCGCGCCCTTCGGGCGGGTCGGATGTTTGAGCGCCCTACGGGCGCAGATATCGGATTGCATTTCCGCCGCTTCGCGACATTCGCCCGAGGCACCCCCGAACCGCTCCCCCGAAGCGCCGCCGTGGGCTCATGCCGGCGAGCGTCTGCACTTGACCTTGCCTGAGAAGGTCAAATGCAGACCGTCCCCCGGATCCCTGAGCAACATCCCCCGAACGCTCCCCCAAGCTCGTCAGCTTCTGCGCAAGCGGGGTGGCTCGTGCGTCCGCCGGAGCACCCCTCGTGGGACCCCCGGGGGAGCGGCTCGGCGGAATGTCGCGAAGCGGCGATATGCAATCTGATTCCCCGCCCATAGGGCGGGCCATAATCCGGGCAAGCCCGAAGGGCGTGCCCGTCAATTCCGCCGAGCCGTTCCCCCGGGGGTCTCGCCAGGCAACCACCGGCGAGCCCTCACCCCAGCCACCCCGCCCTTTTGCGCATCGTTTTGATCCGCCGAAACTCCGCGATGTCCTCGCGCAGGGCCGCCGGGGCCGGGGCGGGCAGGAAGCGGGCGGGCAGGGGGCTCTCGAGGACGGTGTCCTCGTGGGCGGTCACCCGGTAGGCGCGGGCGCCGCGGCGGGCGGTGACGGCTGAGGGGGAATCCTCGCCCTCCCAGAGGAGGCCGGCGTAGTCGTCGAGGCCGTAGCCGTTCGGCATGCCGCCCGCGATCGCGTCCAGGTAGGTGGCGCGGCGGTCGGGTTCGTTGTTGTAGTGGACGCAGAGGCTGCCGGGAAGGAAGCCGAGCCCCGCGGCGGCGAGCGGCTTGCCCGACGAGGTGGTGATCCCGGCCTCGAACCAGCACATCGCACCGGCGCTCTGGCCCGCCAGGACGATGCCGCGGCGCCAGGCGAGGCTGACGATCGAGGCGATGTCGTGCGCCTCCCAGACCGCCAGCAGGTTCACCATGCTGCCGCCGCCGACGTAGATCAGGTCCTGGGAGAGGAGGTGGTCGCGGAGCGCCATCGGCCGGCGGCCGAGGCGGAAGAGCGAGACGTCGGAGGGCTCGCAGGGACGGTCGCCGAAGACCTGGTAGAAGCGCGCGATCTGCTCGGAGGTGTCGCCGCTGGCGGTCGGCAGGATGCAGATCCGCGGCCGCTCGCCGCCCCGCTCGGTGGCCAGGCGCAGCAGGAACTCGCATACCGCCCGGTCGGGCGGCCGCGAGGTGAAGTCATGGCCGCCCAGCGCGAGGATGCGGCGCACCGGCGTGGCCGTCCCCGCCCCCGCGCCGTTCTCCCCGGTCCCGATCGCGCCGCCGGCCATCAGGCCGAAGCCGGCTCGACCGCGGTGGACAGCGCCTCGGGCAATGGCGCCTCCGGCACGACCCCGCGTTCACCCAGGTAGGTGGTGGCGATCCTCATCTCCATCACCCGCTGCCCCGAGACATCGAGTCGGTAGCCGCGCGCCTCCGGACGGGAGGCGACGACGCGGCTCAGCTCCTCGCCGATGAAGTGGAGGGCGGCGCCGTCCTCGGCGGCATACCCCGGCCGCATCCCTTCGCGCAGGAAGCGGTGGTAGGACTCGCGGCGGTCCGACCTCCGTTCGTAGTGGACGCAGTTGCTGAACGGCAGCAGACCGAGGCCCTCGAGCCGCCGGGGCGCCCCGTGGAAGCCGGTCACCGCCTCGGCAAACCAGCAGAGGGAGCCCGCGGAGAGACCGCAGAGGACGACGCCCGCCTCCCAGCACTCGCGCAGGATCTCGTCGATACCGTGTGCCCTCCAGACGCCGAGCAGGCTGACCACGCTGCCGCCGCCGACGTAGATCAGGTCCTGGGAGAGGAGGTGGCGGCGAATGTCCTCGGGGCCCTGCTCGCGCCGGAACAGCGAGATGTGGCTGGCCTCGCAGCGATGGGCGGAGAAGGCGCGGTAGAAGCGCACGATGTAGTGGTCGGCGTCGCCCGAGGCGGAGGGCAGGAAGCACACGCGCGGCCGCTCCGCCTTGGCCAGCCCGAGGACGTAATCGTCGAGCAGCGGGTTCCCGGACTCCATCGAGAACCCGCCCCCGCCGAAGGCGACGATCTGCTTTGGCGCGGTCTTCACGTACTCAATACTCGCCGCGCCGCGCCGGCCCGTCCTTATCCAGGCGTCCGAACTTGGGGACCGCCCGCTCGCCCCCGTGTACAGGCGGCGCCGGGGCTCCTCCCGCCGGACGGTCGATCCGGCGCACAGGGCGTTTGATCGCCTGCCTACGGGGAGTAGGCGCGACGCAGCTTGACCCGCGCGCGGTGCAGCTGGACCTTGACCGTGCCCTCCGGGATCCCCAGCCGGGCGGCGATCGCCGGCTGCGTCAGGTCCTCCTCGTAGCGCAGCGAGATCAGGACCCGCTCGCGCTCGGAGAGCGACCCGAGGGCGGCCTGCAGATCGGCCCGGTCGACCGTGGTGACGACCAGCTCGTCCTCCTGCCCCTGCAGGTGCTCGAGTTCGTCTGTCGGGTCCGGACGCGGCCGCGAGTAGTAGCGGAAGGCCTCGTTGCGCAGGATCGCCGCCAGCCACTGCTTGCGGCTCGCCGCGTCGCGCAGGGTCGAGCGACGACGCCAGGCGCGGAGCAAGGCCTCCTGCGCGATGTCCTCCGCCTCGCTCGGATTTCGAGCGTAGCGATAGGCCAATCGCAGACAGATCCTCTGTGCCTCACCCCACTCCCAGCCATCGTCACTGTCGTGTCGATGGTCCCTCTGAGAGTCGATGATTCGAACCTACCTGACCCCGACTGGGCCCGAAAAAGGAATGACCGGAATACGCGGGTAGATTGTTTGAAACCGAACCGATCGGGGTTCAGGTCCCGATCGGCATGGAGATCACGACACCACCACCACAGGAGTCGGGGCGCCGCTCGTCACGAGGCGCCGAACGCCAGGCGGAAGCCGCCTACGAGGCGATGGCTCACGTCTACGACGACTTCACCGCCCACCACGACCACCGCCTCTGGGTCGGCATGCTGCTCGGCCTCGCCAAGGCGCACGGATTGCGCGGCGACACCGTGCTCGACGTCGCCTGCGGGACCGGCAAGAGCTTCCAGCCGCTGCTCGAGCGCGGCTGGCGGGTGACAGGCTGCGACATCTCGCCCTCGATGGTCGAGCTGGCGCGGGCCAAGACCGGCGGGTCGGTGCGGCTCGAGGTGGTCGACATGCGCGAGCTACCGGTCTACGGCAGCTTCGACCTCGTCTGCTGCCTCGACGACGCGGTCAACTACCTGCATACGGCGGCCGAGCTGGAGCGGACGCTGCGCGGGCTGGCGGCCAACCTCGCGCCCCACGGGGTCCTCCTCTTCGACTCGAACACGCTCAGCGTCTACCGCGGCTTCTTCGGCGAACACGTCGAGATCGAGATGAACGGCCGGCGCCTGATCTGGGACGGCCGCTCCGGCGGCGTGGTCGCGCCGGGGGAGATCAGCGAGGCCAGCTTCGAAGTGGAGCCGCTGGTGCCGGGCGCCGGGCCCCAGTGCCCGGCCGAGCTGCACCGCCAGCGCCATCACCCGGAGAGCGAGGTCCGCGCCGCACTCGACGCCGCCGGCCTGGAGCTGCTCGGCCTATATGGCCACAACATCGACGGGGTGCCCTATCAGCCGATGAGCGAGGACGCCCACACCAAGGCCATCTACGTCGCCCGGCCGGCGCGGGCGGCGTAGGAGCCCGCCCTCGGAACCCGCGCCCCCCGGCGCGACCTGCCGGCGTGGCCGGTGAAGGCGGACGGGGTGGCCCCTGAACGAACCTCCCCGCAGTTCGTGAGAGAAGGGGCCACCCCGTCCGCCTACGCAAATCCCTTCCGTCAGGCCGCCTCAGAGCTGAAGGCGGGGTTGGCCTCGGCCTCTTCGATCGCGACGGCTTCGTCAGCTGCGGGCTCCGAACGGAGCACGGCGAGGGCGATGGCGAGGGCGCCGATCAGGAGGCCGGCGCCGACCACGAAGGCCAGCTTGTAGCCGCTGGTCAGGGCCGCGTGTGCGCCCTCCCCGCTGCCGAGCAGGTCGGTCGTGCGGTTGGTGGAGAGCGTCGCCAGGACGGCGAGGCCGAGGGCGCCGCCGACCTGCAGGGTCGTGTTGACCAGCCCGGAGGCGAGGCCCGCCTCCTGTGGCCGCACGCCCGACATCGCCAGGCTCATCAGCGAGGGGAACGAGAGGCCGGCGCCGATCCCGATCAGCACCATCGCGGGCAGCACTTCCGACCAGTAGCTGCCGTCGACGCTGATCCGCGAGAAGAGCGCCAGCCCGGCGGCCACCGCGAGCAGCCCCGGCACGAGCGTCGCCCGCGCCCCGAAGCGCAGGTTCAGTTTCGCCGAGAAGCCGAGCGACAGGGTGCCGATGATCGCCGTCACCGGGATGAAGGCGAGGCCGACCTCGAGCGAGTCGAAGCCGAGGACTTTCTGCAGGTAAAGGGCGCCGAGGAAGAACATCCCGTACATCCCGGCGACCATCAGCGCCTGGATCGCGTTGGAGCCGGAGAGGTTGCGCGAGCGGAAGATCCGCAGCGGCACCAGCGGGTTGGCGGCACGCGCCTCGCGGACCACGAAGGCGACGAGCAGCGCCACCGCGCCGGCCCCGAAGCCGAGCGTGTGGGCCGAACCCCAGCCGTAGTTGGAGGCCTCGACGATCGCGTAGACGCCCATCATCAGGGCGGCGACGATCAGCCCGGCGCCGGGCAGGTCGGCTCCGCGGGAGAAGCCGAGCCCGTCGTCCCGCTGCAGGTAGCGCAGCGCGAGCACCCCGGTGACGAGCGCGATCGGCAGGTTGACGATGAAGATGAAGTGCCAGTTGATGGCCTGGGTGATCGCGCCGCCCGCGAGCAGCCCGATCGAGCCGCCCGCCGAGGCGACGAAGGAGTAGACGCCGATCGCCCGCGCCTGCTCCCCCGGCTCGGGGAACATGGTGACGATCATGCCGAGGATGACGGCGGAGGTCAGCGCGCCGCCGACTCCCTGGACGAAGCGGGCGACGACGAGCACGGCCTGGCTGTCGGCGACCCCGCAGGCCAAGGAGGCGCCGGTGAACAGGACCAGGCCGGTGAGGAAGACGTCGCGGCGCCCCAGCAGGTCGCCGAGCCGGCCCGCCAGCAGCAGCAGGCCGCCGAAGGAGATCAGGTAGGCGTTGACGACCCAGGCGAGGCTCGACTGCGAGAAGCCGAGGTCGGACTGGATCGAGGGCAGCGCCACGTTCACGATCGTCGCGTCGAGGACGATCATCAGCATGCCCACGCAGAGCACCACGAGGGCGATCCAGCGCGAGCGGTCGGTGGTGGACGAGGCTTGAGCTATGTTGTCGTTCGTAGGTGACATCAGGATCGTCACTGTAGCAAGGATTATCTTCACTGCAATGATGGTCCCTGTAAAATGTCGATCGACCCATGGATCCGGCCACGAAAACCCCCCAGACGACCGGGACGATGGGGCTGCTGTCGCAGCTCAACCGGGTCGTCTACCGGCGGGCGACCGAGGAGTTCCTGGGGATCAAGCTGAAGCAGCTGATCGCCCTGGAAATCCTGGCCCGCAACGAAGGCTGCCTGCAGCAGGAGCTGGGGGCGACTCTGATGGTCGACCCGAACAACTGCGTGCTGCTCCTGAACGAGCTCGACGACCATGGCTACGTGGAGCGCCGGCGCGACCCGGAGGACCGTCGCCGCCACATCGTCGTCATCACCGCGGCCGGCGTGAAGGCCCTGCAGAAGGCCGAGGCGAAGCTGGAGGAGCTGGAGGGCGAAGTGCTATCCAACCTCGACCCGGCCGAACGCGAGCAGCTGCGTGACCTGCTCGCCCGGGCGATGGACGGTCAGGACCCGAACGTCAGCTTCACCTGCTGAGGCGCGAGTTCCAGGTCCCGGAGCCCCGGGACGGGGAATGCCGCGCCGGCCTACTCGACCGAGCCGAAGCCGACGCGGTGCTCGCCCGAGGCGACGCGCAGGAAGGCGACCTTGCCGAGGTAGAGCGAGATCACGCCGTCCTCGGTGTGGAGGTCGTGCCAGCCGCCCTTCTCGAGCTGCTTGCGCAGGTCCTTGAGGTCGTCGTCGGCCAGCCGGGCGGCGATCACCTGGCCGCCTTCGAAGCCGATCTCGACGCGCTGTGCCTCTGCCATCAGTGCCCCCTCGCTGGTTCGACGATCTCGGTGAGGACCCCGCCGGTCGAGCGGGGGTGAAGGAAGGCGACGCGGCTCTCGCGGATGCCGACCCGCGGCTCGTCGTCGATCAGCCGGATGCCCGCGGCGACGAGGCGCGGCAGCGTCGCGTCGATGTCCTCGACCGCGTAGGCGACGTGATGGAGGCCGGGACCGGAGCGGGCCATGAACTTGCCGACCGCGGTGTCGGGGCCGAGCGGCCGCAGCAGCTCGACGTGGCCGTCGCCGACGTCCAGCAGCACGGCCTCGACGCCCTGCGACTCGACGGTCTCACGGTGGACGAGCTCCATCTCGAAGCTTCCCTCGTAGAGGGCGATCGCGGCGTCGAGGTCCTCGACCGCGACGCCCATGTGGTCGATACGTCCGAACATCACCATTCCGCCCGCGTACTCTGCTCTTGCTCTTTCGCGCTCATGATCACCGGCAATCTCGCTCATTCGCTTCCGCGTCCGCCGCGGGCGGGCGCAGTGTAGCCCTCCTCGGCGCGGAGGATCTCGGCCATCGCCGCCATGCTCACCTCGAGCTGCTCGGGGGTCGGCTCCTTGGTGGCCAGCAGGCGCTGGATCTCGCGGCCCGGTGCGTGGAAGGCCTCGGCCAGCGGCTCGCCGTGGTGGCGGTCGCTCCAGGCGAAGGCCTCGACCGCGAGCGAGGCGCCCGCCAGGCCGACCACGGCGCGGGCGGCATTGCTCGGCCGCTCGACCAGGCGCTCCAGCAGGATCGTCCCGGCGGCGGAGAGCAGCATCATCGGCACGACCAGGTTGGAGCCGCAGCGATCGTGCTCTTTGGGCACCGAGGCGACGTCATCGACCCCCTGCTCGTAGGCGGCGATCGCCTTGTGCTCGGCGCCGTGGTAGGCGGCGAGGTCGCGGTCGGAGAGGGCGATCAGGGCAGGGACCACGCCGATCGCCTGGAGGACGCCCTCGCGGGCCGCGGTGGCGGGCCTGCCACGGCGCATCAGGTTGGAGACCGCCAGGGTGGCGGCGCCGGCGACGAGGACGCGGCGGTCCTCGAACGGCATGCGGGCGAAACGCATCCGCCGGCGCACCAGCGGCAGCACCAGCATCGCCTCGGCCAGTTTGACCGGGCCGCGCAGCCCGGGCAGCTTGGCGACCAGGCCGGGGACCAGCTCCGGCTTGCGCTCGGAGGCGACTTCGATCGTCCCGTCGGGACGGCGGACCGCGGCGGCCCAGTGGGTCGGCCCGTGGACGAGCAGCCCGTTGCGCAGCGCCATCCCGCCCAGCCGCAGGCGCTTGTCGGATTTCTCGGGCGAGTCGGCCATACGCCCACGATAGGGGACGACCTATCCCGCCAGCTGTTCCTTATTGCCGGCATTCCGGCATAAGGAACAGCTGGACGAGGGGAGCGAAAACAGAGAGGGCGCCGAGTCAAGGCTCCCGGCGCCCTCTCCCCCCTGTTTATTCCGGCCGGAAGCCCCCAGTCCGAGCCTCCGGCCGGTGTTACGGCTCTCCCTGGCTTAGCTTGGAAAGCCGCAATTAGAAAACCCCGTGGGCGTGAAAAGTTGCGCCTCGATCAGGCGTCGCCGCGCCCGGGACCCGGCTTCCCGAGCCGCCGGCGCAGCTCCGCGAGGCGCTCGCCGAAGGCCTGCTCGCGGCCGCGGTCGGTCGGCTCGTAGAAACGCCGCGCGGCGAGGCCGTCGGGGAGCAGCTGCTGGGCGGCGACGCCGCCGGGCTGGTCGTGCGCGTAGAGGTAGCCCTCGCCGCGGCCGAGGGCCTTGGCGCCCGGGTAGTGGGCGTCGCGCAGGTAGTCGGGCGGCGTCTGGGCGCCGTGGGCGCGGACCTCGCCGCGGGCCGCCGCGATCGCCGTGGTCGCCGCGTTGGACTTCGGCGCCAGCGCCAGGTAGATCGCCGCCTGGGAGAGGTTCAGCGCGCACTCGGGCAGGCCGACGCGGTCGACCGCGCGGGCGGCGGCGTCGGCGACGAGCAGCGCCATCGGGTCGGCGTTGCCGATGTCCTCGGAGGCGAGGATGACCATCCGGCGGGCGATGAAGCGCGGGTCCTCACCACCCTCCAGCATCACCGCCAGGTAGTAGAGGGAGGCGTCGACGTCGGAGCCGCGGGTCGACTTGATCCAGGCCGAGATGAAGTCGTAGTGGCGGTCGCCCTGGCGGTCGTAGTCGATCGCCCGGCGCTGCAGGGCGTCCTCGATCGCCGCCACGTCGACCTCCTGCCCGCCGGCGCGCTCGACCGCGCGCTCCAGCGCCGAGAGCGCGACCCGGGCGTCGCCGCCGCTGCGCTCGGCGAGCATCGCCAACGCCTCGGCGGCGATCGGCGGCGGGTCGGCGATCCCCCGCCCGGGGTCGGCGAGCGCGCGGCGGAGCAGCTCCTCGACCTGGCCCGGGGACAGCGGCGCCAGCTCGTAGACCTGGCTGCGGGAGATCAGCGCCGAGTTGACCTCGAAGTAGGGGTTCTCGGTGGTCGCCCCGATCAGCGTCAGGAGGCCTTCCTCGACGGCGGGCAGCAGCGCGTCCTGCTGGGCCTTGTTGAAGCGGTGGATCTCGTCGAGGAAGAGGACGGTGGGGCGGCCGTTGGCGCGGCGGCGCTCGCGGGCCCGCTCGATCACCGCCCGGATCTCGGCCCGGCCCGCGTTGACCGCCGACTCCTCCTCGAAGGCGCCCGCCGCCATCCGCGCGGCGATCCGCGCCAACGTCGTCTTCCCCGCCCCGGGCGGGCCGTAGAGGATCGCGCTGTGCGGCCGGCCCGATTCGATCGCCGCCCGCAGGGCCGACCCCTCGCCGACGATGTGCTCCTGGCCGACCATCTCGTCGAGCGCCCGCGGCCGCATCCGCACCGCCAGCGGAGCGTTCGCCGGGGCCTGTTCCGGCGCCTCGCCGGCCGCCGGCTCGCCGGTGTCGAAGAGCTGGTCGCTCATCCCTTTGAGTATGGAGGAGGCGACGTACACTCGAACGATGGAGAGCGCCACGCAGGCCCGAACGTCGCCGAACCCGCTCGAGTCGCGCAGCCCGACCACCGGCGAGGTGATCGGGAGCGTGCCGACGATCGCGCCGGAGGAGGTGCGGGGGATCGTCGAGGAGGTCGCGCGGATCCAGCCGGCCTGGGCGCAGCTGAGCACGGCGGACCGGGCCCGCTACATGCTGCGTGCGGCCGACGCGCTGCTCGACGAGATCGACGAGATCGCCGAGCTGCTGGTCCGCGAGCAGGGCAAGCCGCGGGTCGAGGCCTACACGATGGAGCTGCTGCCGACCGTCGATGCGCTGCACTGGGTGGCGAAGGCGGGGCCGAAGATCCTGGCCGACGAGAAGGTGCGGATGACGCAGGCCTTCACGCTGTCGAAGAGCGGCCACTTCTCCTATGAGCCGATCGGCGTGGTCGGGGTGATCGCGCCCTGGAACTACCCCTGGTCGATCCCCTTCGGCGAGGTTGCGATCGCGCTGATGGCGGGCAACGGCGTCGTGCTGAAGCCGGCCTCGCTGACGCCGCTGCTGGGCGAGCGGATCCGCACCGTGTTCGAGCGCGGCGGCGTGCCGGAGGGGCTGATCCGGGTCGTCCACGGCGGCGGCGCGGTCGGCGAGGCGCTCTGCCGCTCCCCGGTCGGCAAGGTCTTCTTCACCGGCTCGGTGGAGACCGGGCGCCACGTCGGCGGCATCTGCGCGCTGGAGCTGAAGGGCAGCGTGCTGGAGCTGGGCGGCAAGGACCCGATGATCGTCTGCGCCGACGCCGACCTCGGCAACGCGGTGAGCGGCGCGGTCTGGGGTGGGTTCGCGAACGCCGGGCAGACCTGCTCGGGGATCGAGCGCGTCTACGTGATGCGCGAGGTCGCCGACCGCTTCCTCGCCGGGGTGGTCCGCGAGGCCGAGGCGCTGCCGCTCGGCGACCCGCTGGCCTGGGACACCGCGATCGGGCCGATGACCGCCGACTCCCAGTACGAGACCGTGGTCGAGCTGATCGACGACGCGGTGGCGGCGGGGGCGCGGCGGCTCTGCGGCGGGCCGACCGAGGTCCCGGGACTGGCGGGGAAGTTCATCGCGCCGACCGTCCTCGCCGACGTCACCCACGAGATGCGGATCATGCGCGAGGAGATCTTCGGGCCGGTGCTGCCGGTCGTCGTCGTCGACTCCGAGCAGGAGGCGATCGACCTCGCCAACGACTCCGAGTTCGGGCTCGGCGCCTCGGTCTGGACGCGCGACCGGGCGCGCGGGGAGCGGATCGCGCGGGCGGTCGAGGCGGGGATGGTCTGGATCAACGACCACTCCTTCAGCCACGGCGCCTGCCAGTGCTCGTGGGGCGGCGTGAAGAGCTCCGGCCTCGGCCGCGCGCACTCGAAATTCGGCTTCTACGAGTGCGTCAACATCAAGATGAACGCCTGGGAGCCGGGGATGACCCGCGACTTCTGGTGGCACCCCTACGACCGCACCCTGGGGGAGGCGGTCCGCAACTCCGCCCGCATCCTCTACGGCCGCGGCGAGGTGCGGGCGCGGGCGCTGCGCGACGGCGCCCGGCCGCTGCTGCGGATCGGTCGCCGCACCATCCGCCGCGGCTGAACGAGAGAATCGCGGGATGGCACCGGATCAAGAGCCGGCGATCGAGCTGGTCGGGTTGCGGCGCGTGTACGGCGAACGGGCGGCGCTCGCGGGCGTGGACCTCGAGGTCGCGGCGGGGCAGTCGCTGGTCGTCCTCGGGCCCAACGGGGCCGGCAAGACGACGTTGCTGCGGATCCTCGCCACCCTGCTGCGGCCGACCGGCGGCGAGGTCCGGGTGCTCGGCTGCGCGCTCCCCGGCGAGGCCTGGAAGCTGCGCGGCAAGATCGGCTACCTCGGCCACGAACCGCTGCTGTACCGCGACCTCACCGGCCGCGAGAACCTGCGCTTCCACGCCAAGCTGCACGGGATCGTCGGCGAGCGCGCCGAGGCCCGCATCGAGGAGCTGCTGGGCGCGGTGAAGCTGTCCCACCGCGGCGACGAGCGGACCCACGAGTTCTCCGCCGGGATGCGCCAGCGGCTGGCGATCTGTCGCTGCGTCCTGCACGAGCCGGAGCTGCTGCTGCTCGACGAGCCGGACTCCAACCTCGACATCGAGGGCCGCGAGATCGCCCGCGGGCTGATCGGGCCCGGCCTCGGCCAGACGCGCGTCGTCGTCACCCATGACCCGGACCGCCACGTCCCCGACGCCGATCGGGTGCTGCGGCTGGGAATCGACGAGGCGGCGGCCGTATCGTGACGCGCTCGCGCACCGCCTTCGCGGCGATCCTCGCCAAGGACCTGCGCGCCGAGATGCGCACCCTGCAGTCGCTGCCCGCGATGGCGCTCTTCGCGGTGACCTCGTTCGTGATCTTCCGCTTCGGGCTGAACCGCACCAGCCTCTCCGGCAGCCTCGCGTCCGGGGTGCTCTGGGCGACGCTGCTGTTCGCCGCGGTGCTCGGGATCAACCGCCTCTTCGTCGCCGAGCGCGAGGAGGGGGGCTTCGACGCGATCCGCCTCGCCCCGATCGACCGCAGCGTCCTGTTCACCGCCAAGGTCGCGGCGCTGATCATCTACCTGGGCGCGCTGGAGCTGATCGCGGTGCCGATCTTCGCCCTCTTCTTCCTCAGCAGCGCCGCGTCGCTGCCGCCACTGATCATCGTCCTCGCGCTCGCCGACCTCGGGCTGGCCGCGGCGGGGACCCTGATCTCCTCGATGGCGGTCAACTCCCGGGCCCGCGACCTGCTCGTGCCGCTCGTCCTCCTGCCCCTGGTCGTGCCGCTGATGATCGCCGCGACCGCCGCCACCGAACCGTTGATGCTCCCGGGCGGTGTCTCCTATCATCGCTTCGGGACCTGGCTGATGGTCCTGGGTCTATACGATCTGATCTTCGCCCTGCTGGGCTACGCGGTGTTCGACTTCCTGCTCGAGGACTGAGCCGCGATGCCCGGCCCCGGACGACCCTCGGTATGTACGGCAAAGGACTAAGACCGCTTTCGATCGCGACCGTCGCGATGTTCGCGCTCACCCTGTCGCTGGTCTTCTTCTACGCCCCGATCGAAGCCGACCAGGGCTTCCTGCAGAAGATCTTCTACCTGCACGTGCCGCTGGCGATCGTCTCCCTCTGCGGCTTCGTGATCGGCGGCGTCTTCGCGGTCCTCCACCTGCGCCGCGACGACCCGCGCTGGGACGCCTACTCCTATGTGGCGATCCACATCTCGGTGATCTTCGCGGTCGGCGGGCTGATCACCGGCTCGATCTGGGCGAAGGGCTCCTGGGGGCACTGGTGGGTCTGGAACGAACCGACCCTGGTCAGCTTCCTGATCGTCTTCCTGCTGTACGCGACCTACTACCCCTTCCGCTACGCGATCGAGGACCGCCAGCGCCAGGCGCGCTACGCGTCGGTCTTCGCGATCACCGCCGGCGCCTTCGTGCCGCTCAACTTCCTCGCCGTGCGGATGTCGGCGTCGCTGGTGCACCCGCGCGTCTTCGCCACCGCCGAAGGCGGCCTGCCGGGGTCGATGATGCTGACCTTCCTCTGCGCGCTCGCCTCGATGGCGCTGCTGTGGACGACGCTGGTCAAGTTCGAGCTGTCGGCGAAGAGCGCCCAGGGCCAGCTGAAGCGGCTGCGCCGCGCGCTCGACGCGCCGAGCGGCCCACCCGGCTCCCGCATCGCCCCGGAGGTGAACTAGATGCTCGCCCTGCTGGTCGCCGCGGCCCCGGCCATCCCGAACGACGTCGGCGGCAAGTACGTCGCCGGCGCCTACATCGTCTTCGTCCTGCTGCTGCTGATCTACGTCGGCATCATGGCCTCCAAACTGGCACGGATCGAGCGCGGCCTGCGCGAGGTCGCCGCGCTGGCCGAGCAGCGCAAGGAGAGCACCGTGAAGGACACCGTGCCGGCGACCGCCCAAGCCGACCCCGGACGCGGAAGCGAGGAGCCGTCCATGTCCGGGTCCCCGGCTCCTCACGAGAGCGGAGGAGCCGGCGCCTGATGTCCGAGATACTGGCCCTCGGCGTCTCCCACAAGACCGCTCCGCTCGACCTGCGCGAGCGCCTCTCGCTGACCGAGGGGCGGGCGGTCGCGGCGCTGCGCGAGCTGACCGAGGCGAGCACGATCACCGAGGCGGCGGCAATCTCCACCTGCAACCGGACCGAGCTCTACCTGGTCGTCTCCGACCCGGTCGAGGCCGAGTCCGAGGCGCTCGGCGTGCTCACCCGCAAGGCGGGGACGCGGCCGACCGAGCTGCTCGGCCACCTCTACTCGCTGCGCGGCACCGACGCCGCCCGCCACCTGCTGCGGGTGACCGCCGGGCTCGACTCGATGATCGTCGGCGAGGCCGAGATCCAGGGCCAGGTCAAACGGGCCTACGAGCTGGCGCTGGTCGAGGGCGTCACCGGGCCGATCCTCAACCGCCTCTTCCGCGGCGCCCTGGCGGCGGGCGGGCGGGCCCGCAACGAGACCGCGATCGGCGAGCGCGGCGTCTCGATCCCCTCGGTGGCGGTCGAGGTCGCCCAACGCGCGCTCGGCGACCTCGCCGACCGCACGGTGCTGATGATCGGCGCCGGCGCCACCGCCGAACTGGTCGCCCGGGCGCTGGTCGCCCGCGGGGTCGACACCGTCTTCGTCGCCAACCGCCACCACGACCGGGCGCTGGGGCTGGCGCAGCGCTTCGACGGCGAGGCGATCCGCTTCGAGAGCCTGCCCGAGCAGCTGGCGACGGTCGACCTCGTCGTCTCCACCACCAACTCGCCGCACCACATCATCGAGCGCGACGGGCTGGAGGCGGTGATGGACGAGCGCGAGGGGCGGCCGCTGCTGCTGATCGACATCGCCGTGCCGCGCGACATCGAGCCCGCCTGCCGCGAGCTGGCCGGGGTCGGCGTCCACGACATCGACGACGTCCAGCAGATCGTCGAACGCAACGCCGGGGTGCGCGAAGCTGAGGCGACGCGGGCCGAACGGATCATCGAGGCCGAGCTCGACCGCTTCGAGCGCTGGCTGTCCTCGCTCGAGGTGGTGCCGACGATCGCGGCGCTGCGCGAGCGCGGCGACGAGGTGGTGCGCCGCGTGATGGCCGAGAACGAAAGCCGCTGGGAGAGCCTCGGCGAGGCCGACCGCGAGCGCATGGAGATGATGGCGAAGGCGATCGCCTCGCGCCTCCTGCACGAGCCGACCCGACGGATCCGCCGCGCGGCCGGCACCGACGACGCCTACCAATACGTGAGCGCGCTGCGCGAGCTGTTCGGTCTCGACGTCGAGACCGAGGTCGAGTCGGAAGCCGACGCCGCGGGCAAGGTCACCGAGCTGCGGCGCGTCTCTGACTAGGCGCAGCGTGGCCGAGCAGGTCAAGGACGCAGGGAGCGACGCGTGCTTGGCACGTGAGCGACCGAGGACGCCGAGCTGCGAAGCGCCATGCTGCGCCTAGCAACTCGAGGCAGTGAACTGGCGCTGACCCAGGCGGGGATGGTCGCCGACATGCTCGGCGGGGCCGAGCTGGTCGAGGTCTCCTCCGACGGCGAGCCGGGCGACAAGTCGCGCTTCGTGCGGGCGGTGGAGCAGGCGCTGCTCGACGGGCGCGCCGACGTGGGCGTCCACTCGGCCAAGGACCTGCCGGGCGAGGAGGTCGAGGGCCTGGAGATCGCCGCCGCGCCCCCGCGCGAGGACCCGACCGACGCCTGGATCGGGGCGGGCGGCTCGCTCGACGACGCACCCGAGGGGGCGCGGATCGGGACGGTCAGCCTGCGCCGGCGCGCGCAGCTGCTGGCGGCCCGCCCGGACTGCCGCGTCCTCGACCTGAACGGCAACGTCGACACGCGGCTGCGCAAGCTGGCCGAGGGCGACTACGACGCGATCATCCTCGCCGCCGCGGGCCTGCGCCGGCTCGGGCGCGAGGCCGAGATCGGCGCGACGATCGCCGCCGACCGCATGGTCCCCGCGGCGGGCCAGGGAACGCTGGCGCTGCAGGTCCGGGCGGGCGACGGGGAGAGCGCCGCGGCGGTGCGGGCGATCGGCGACGAGTCCGCCTTCGCCGAGCTGCGCGCCGAGCGCGCCTGCTTCACCGCGCTCGAGGCGAGCTGCTCGACCCCGATCGGCGTCCACGCCCGGCTGCGCGGCGAGGTGCTGCGGATCGGCGCCTTCGTCGGACTGCCCGACGGCGGCGAGTGGATCCGCGACGAGCTGGAGGCCGACGCGGCCGATCCGGAGGGTGCGGGCCGGGCACTGGCGGGGCGCCTGGTCGGCGCCGGCGCCGTCGAGCTGTTGGCGCGCGCCGCGGAGATGGCGAGGTGACCCGCCAGGGCGTCGTGTACCTGGTCGGGGCGGGGCCCGGCGATCCCGGCCTGATGACGGCGCGGGCGCTGGAGCTGATCGCCGCCGCCGACTCCGTCTACTACGACCGGCTGATCCCGCCGGGGGCGCTCGACGGGGCGCGCGAGGACGCCGAGCTGATCTACGTCGGCAAGCAGCCCGGGGTGCCCTCGGTGCCGCAGGCGGAGATCGGCGAGCGCCTGATCGAGGCGGCGCGGGCGGGCCGCAGCGTGGTGCGGCTGAAGGGCGGCGACCCGTTCGTCTTCGGGCGCGGCGGCGAGGAGGGCGAAGCGCTGCGCGCCGCCGGGGTCGAGTTCGAGGTCGTCCCCGGGGTCACCGCGGGGGTGGCGGCGACGGCCTACGCGGGGATCCCGGTGACCCATCGCGACGACGCCTCGGCCGTCGCCTTCGTCACCGGCCACGAGGACCCGGAGAAGGCCGAGACGGCGCTCGACTGGGAGGCGCTCGCCGCCTTCCCCGGCACGCTCGTCTTCTACATGGGGGTGAAACGGCTGGGCGAGAACGCCGCGGCGCTGATCGCCGCCGGGCGCGACCCCGGCGAGCCCGCGGCGGCGATCGAACGCGGCACCTGGCCCGGGCAGCGGACCGTGACCGCGACGCTGGCGACGATCGGCGAGGTCGTCGCGCGGGAGGAGATCAAGGCGCCGGCGCTGATCGTGATCGGCGTGGTGGCGGCGCGGCGCGAATCCCTCGCCTGGCTGGAGCGGCGGCCGCTGCACGGGCGCACCGTGGTCGTGACGCGGGCGCGGGCGCAGGCCAGCGGTCTGGCGAAGACGCTGCGCGGCCTCGGCGCCGCGGTGGTCGAGCTGCCCGCGATCCGGATCGAGCCGCGGATCGAGAGCGCGGAGGTGCGCGCCGCGGCGGCGTCGATCGCCGAGTACGAGCTCATCTGCCTGACCAGCCCCAACGGCGTGAGGCTGCTCTTCGAGGCGCTCGCGGCGGCCGGGCTCGACGCCCGGGCGCTGGCCGGGGCGACGGTCGCCGCGATCGGCCCCGGCACCGCCCGGGCGCTGGCCGCCCACGGGATCGCGGCCGACGTCGTCCCCGAGCGCTTCGTCGCCGAGGCGCTGGTCGAGGCCCTGGCCGGGGTCGAGGTCGAGGGGCGGCGGGTGCTTGTCGCGCGCGCCGCCGAGGCTCGCGACGTCCTCCCGGACGCGCTGCGCGAGCGCGGCGGCGAGGTCGACGTCGTCGCCCTGTACGAGACCGTGCGCGAGGCCCCCGACGACGCGACGGTCGAGGCGGCGCAGGGCGCCGACTACGTCACCTTCACCTCCTCCTCGACCGTCCGCAACCTCACCGAGGCGCTCGGCGAGCGCTTCCCCGCCGCGGCGCGGATCGTCTCGATCGGCCCGGTCACCAGTGGCTCGGTGCGCGAGGCCGGGCTCGAGGTCGCGGTCGAAGCCGAGCGCCACGACGTCGAGGGGCTGCTCACGGCGCTGGTCGCCGACGCGGCGACGCATTGAGAGCACCGCGGGGCGGGCCGTGGAGCGAAACCGTCGCCATGCGACGGAAAGGCTCCACAGCCCCTCGCCGTGGAGAGAAACTCGGTCCATGACCGAGGAAGTCTCCACGGCCCGCTTCGGCACGCCGCATCGTCACTTCCGCCAGGTCGGCTCGACCAACACCGTCGCCCGTGAGCTGGCCGCGGCGGGGGCGCCGCACGGCACCGTCGTCACCGCGGCCGAGCAGACCGCCGGGCGGGGACGGCAGGGACGGGCGTGGACGGCGCCGCCCGGCGCGGCGCTCCTCTACTCGGCGGTGCTGCGCCCGCTCGAGGAGCGCCACTCGGTGCTGCCGCTCGCCGTCCCGCTGGCGGTGTGCGAGGTGGCCGAGCGGCTGCGGCCGGAGATCGAGTGCAAGGTCAAGTGGCCCAACGACGTCCACCTCGACGGCCGCAAGCTGGCCGGGATCCTGATCGAGGCACGCCCCCAGGACGGCTGGGCGGTGCTCGGCGTCGGCCTCAACCTGACGATCGCCGCGGAAGAGTTCCCCGCCGAGCTCCGCGACCGCGCCACCTCCCTCTTCCCTCCCGCCGCCCGGCAAGCGCCAGCCGACCGCGCAGCTGTTCCTTATGCCGGTCAGACCGGCATAAGGAACAGCTGCAGGAGCCTCGCCGCGGCGGGGGCCCTGAGCGGGCGGCTCGAGGCGTGGCTCGAGGCCGATGTCGACACGGTGCTCGCCGAGTGGCGCAGGCGGGACGCGCTGCGGGGGCGCGAGGTCAGCTGGGCGCAGGGCAGCGGCGTCGCCGAGGGAATCGACGAGCGCGGCCGGCTACTCGTCCGACTCGCCGACGGCGACCGCGTCGCCCTCGGTGCCGGCGATGTGCATCTGAGCGCCTTCTGAGTCGGCCGCCGCGGCTTTCGGTTTCCGTTTGCGTTTGGCCGCCGCTTTCGGTTTGGCGGCTTTCTCTTTCGCGTCCTTGACGGCTTTCGGTTTCGCCGTTTTCGGTTTGACCGCTTTCGCTTTCGGCGCTTTCGGTTTGGCGGCTTTCGTTTTCGCCGCTTTGCCCTTCGCGGCGGTCTCTTTCGCGGCTTTCTCTTTCGCGATCTTGGTCGCCTTGGGCTTGGCCGCAGCTTTCGCTTTCGCCGGTTTCTCTTTCGCCGCCTTGGCCGTCTTGGGCTTGGCGGCCGTCTTGGCTTTCACCGGCTTCGCGTCCTCGGTCTTCGCCGGCTTGGCGTCCTCGGCCCCGTCGACCTCGGCGCTCTCTTCCTGAGCTTCCGCGGCCTCGGCGTCCTCGGCCTGAGCTTCCGCGGCCTCGGCGTTCTCGGCCTTGGCCCTCGCCCGACGGCGCCGGCTCCGCTTGCGCCGCGGCTCCTCGCCATCCGAGCCGGCCCCGTCGGCCTCCGGCGGGCCGCCGTTGCTCGACCCGCCCGCGGCCTCGGCGGACTCCGCCGCGTCCCTCGCGTCGCCGCCCTTCCGCGCCCCCTGCGGGGCGCCGCCGCCGTCGCCGTTCGAAGCCTCGCCGTTGCCGTTGCCGCCGCGCTTGCGCTTGCGCCGGCGCTTGCCGCCTTTCGGGAAGTTGCGCAGCAGCTCGCGCGCCACCGCCGAGGGTTTCCGGGCCATCCGCATCCGCGCGCCGCGCAGCACCTCCTCCCCCTCCGGCGTGTGGGAAACCGCGGCGGCAAGCAGCGCCACCGCCAGCCGGCGGTCCTGTTTGCGCGCCGCGTGGACCAGCCGGCGCGCGTTGCGCCCGTGCGCGCGGCCGCTCGAGTTGACCAGCAGGCCGAGCAGCCGCTTCGTCTCCGGCCAGCGCTGCACCGCGTACTCCTCATGCAGCTCGCGGGTGTAGCTCGCCAGCCGCCAGACCCACGCCTGCGCCTGGTCGCGCCGCCCGATCCGCTTGTCGATCAGCGCCTGCAGCAGCGTCTTGGTCCCGGCCCGTTTGTCCTCGCGGCTCCAGGTGCCGACGATGTCGATCGCGTCGTCGAAGGCCTCGGCGTCGCCGAGGTCGGAGATCTCGCCCAGCGCTTTCAGCCGCAGCTGCGCGTTGCGGTTGCGCTGCACGCAGGTCAGCAGGAAGCGCCGGCGCAGCTCCTTGGTGCGGTCGTTCTGCAGCATCGCGCGGGCGCGCCGCCAGCCCTGGGTGTTGACCCGCGCCCCGGCCAGCGCCGCCCAGGCGTGCTGCTCGGGGTAGTCGAGGTTCTCGACCGCGATCCGCCAGATCTCCCGTTCGAGCACCTCCATCCGTTTCTCCTCGACGTCGGAGACCGGCACGATCCGCCGCTCGACCCGCACCTTGCGCCCGCGCCCGCGCCGCACCGGGCCGACGACGATCGCGCCGCCGCGGTAGACGTCGCGGTCGAGCAGGCTGTGCAGGGTGACGATCGTCTCGTCGTGGGTGGTCGCCGGGTGGACGAAGTCGATGACCAGGCCCGCCTCCTTGCCCGGCGCGCGCCGGGTCACGCGGCCGACCCGCTGCTGGTAGATCCGCCGCGAGGCGGTCGGCGCCAGGTGCATGCAGATCGTCGCCCGCGGGCTGTTCCAGCCCTCGGCGAGCAGCTGCGCGTTGCAGAGCACGTCGACGGTGCCGCGTTCGAAGCCGGCCAGGATGTCGGCGAGTTCGCGCTTCGGCGTTTCGCCGGAGACCGCCTGGGCGCTGATGCCGACCGCGCGGAACGCCTCGGCGACGTTGTGCGCATGCTGGACGCCCGCGGTGTAGACGACGCCCGGGGTCTTGCGGAAGCGCGACTTGTAGAGGTCGGCGATGGCGAAGTTGAACGGCCCCTGGTCGAGCAGCGCGGCCAGCTCCTCCTGGTCGAAGTCCTGATCGACCTCGCCTTTGCGCAAGGGCACCTTGGCGATCGTCCGCACCCCCGGCCCGGGCGGGATGCGCAGGCAGCGCAGCGGCGAGATGACCCCGCGCCGGGCCGCCTGGGCGAGGTCGAAGCGGGAGGTCTGGGTCGGGAAGAGGTCGGCTACATGGCGGGCGATCAGCGCGCCGGTCGCGGTCATGCCGATGAAGACGGGGCCGGGCCAGGCGCGGATGCAGGCGCTGGTTTTCTCGCCCAGCGCGGTGTGCGCCTCGTCGCAGATCACCACCGAGTAGGCGTCGGAGACTTTCTTGTGGTTGCGGACGAACCACTGGTAGGTCTCCACCGTGACCGGGCCTTCGGCGTCGTCGCGGTTGCCGAGCAGCGGCGGCCGCAGGCGCTCCTTGTAGCCGCGGTCGGAGATCTCGCCGATGAACTGGTCGACCAGGTTGCGGCGGTGGGTGAGGATCAGGACGCCGCCGGTGCGGGTGGCCTCGATGAAGCCGACCGCGGCGACCGTCTTGCCCGCGCCGGTCGCGTGCTCGAACCAGAAGCGACGGGCGGCGCCGGGGTCTTCGACGGCCTCCTCGACGACCTCCTCTTCGTCCTCGGGCGCCGCTTCCGACCAGTCCTGCGGCTCCTCTTCCTCACCCTCCTCGGGCGCTTCGACTTCCTCGGCGCCTTCCGGTTCGGCATCGTCGACGATTGCCGCTTCGTCGGTCTCGGGCTCTTCGACGTCGGCTTCGCCGCGGTCGAGCTCGGCTCCCGCCTCGGCGGAGCCGGTCTGCTGCTGGGCCATCAGCTCCGCCAGCGTGCCGGAGAGCGCGTCCACCTGGTGGAGCGAGAGCTCGGCGCCGTCGCGCAGGGTCGGCGGCTCGTCGGCGAGGAAGCGCTCCAGCCCCAGCAGCAGGGAGTAGTTGCGTCGCCACTCGATCGAGGGATGCTCGGCGCCCGCGGCGATCTCGCTCAGCGCCGCGTCGAGCGCGCGCCGCCGGGCGGTGCCTGGAGCGAGCGCCTCGGGACCCTCGCCGTCGAGCAGGAACGGCTCGCGGGCGAAGGAGGACGCCTGTTCTATATCCGCGCTAGATGGGACTGCCGCGCCGGCGGCGACATCGGTTGTATTGGCCATTGGAAGGCTTTGGGGTCTGCCCCGACCGGAACTGGAACAGACGGACGGGGACGAAGATGGAACGAGGGCTGCGGGAAGCCGGAAGTCCGTCTCCCCGAGAACTCTGAGGTCCGCGAACCGCGAACCGAACGTCTCCCTATTCTAATCACGCAGCGGATGCGAATGCGGACGACACTCGCGCTCGCCCTTCTGGCGGGCCTCGCGCTCACCGCCTTCGTCGCCGGCTGCGGCTCCTCCGAAGGCGGTGGCGGCGCGACCCACCCCGACTACGCGAAGGCGCTGCGTGGATCGCCCGCGCCGCTGGCGAAGCTCCACCGGGAAGCCGACCAGCTGCTGCCCGGCGCCAAGGCGGCGTTCGAAAAGCGGGTCGCCTCGCTCGGCTACCCGGTCGTCGCCAACGTCTGGGCCTCCTGGTGCGGGCCCTGTCGGTTCGAGTTCCCGATGTTCCAGGAAATGGCGGCGCGCTGGGGCAAGCGGGTCGCCTTCCTCGGCGTCGACTCCGAAGACTCCGAAGCGGCGGCCGGGAAGTGGCTCGCCGCCCACCCGGTGCCCTACCCGAGCTACTTCGACCCCCAGTTCGAAGTCGCCCGCTCCTACAAGGCGAGCGGCCCGCCCGACACCGCCTTCTACAACCGCGCCGGGAAGCTGGTCCACGTGAAGCTCGGCCAGTACGCGCACGCCTCCGAATTGGAGGAAGACATCAAGCGGTACGCGCTGGGAGGCGCATAATTGGGGCATGGAAGCGTTCGTCGTCATCGCCTTGATCGGGATCGGGCTGTTGGCGGCCGAGTTGCTGCTGCCGACGGGCGGGATCCTGGCCCTGCTCGGGATCGCCGGGCTGGTGGTCGGCGGCATCCTCGCGCTCGGCTCCAGCGACAGCGCCGCCGAGTACATCGGCGCCGCGCTGATCACCGCGGCGGTCCTCTCGGCGGTCAGCTTCTTCTGGATCACCCGCAAAGTGATCGACACCACCGGGCGCCTGCCGAAACGGGCGGGGACCGAGGAAATGGTCGGCGGCGAGGCCGAGGCCCGCTCGACGATCGACCCGACCGGCCAGGCGTTCATGCGCGGCACGCTGTGGTCGGCGCGGCTGGCGGACGGGGCGCCGCCGATCCGCTTCGGGGATAGAGTCGAAGTCGAGGCGGTCGACGGGCTGACGCTGGTGGTGCGGCCGGTCGCCGACCGATCCCCGCAGTCCACCCAAGGAGCGAGCTGAATGGCCGTCGTCGTCGGAATTCTCGTGGTCATCGTCCTCTTCGTGCTGATCGCGCTCGGCCTCTCGGTGCGGGTGCTGCGCGAGTACGAGCGCGGGGTGATCTTCCGGCTCGGCCGGCTGATCGCCACCAAGGGGCCGGGGCTGATCCTGCTGATCCCGCTGATCGACCGGATGGTCAAGGTGGACCTGCGGACGGTGACGCTGAACATCCCGCCGCAGGAGGTCATCACCCGCGACAACGTGCCCTGCCGGGTGAACGCGGTCGCCTACTTCCGCGTCGTCGACCAGAACCGCGCCGTGGTCGAGGTGGAGAACTACCTGGTCGCGACCTCGCAGATCTCGCAGACGGCGCTGCGCTCGGTGCTCGGCAAGGCGGAGCTCGACCAGCTGCTCGCCGACCGCGAGCGCCTCAACGAAGACCTGCAGAAGATCATCGACGAGTCGACCGAGCCGTGGGGGGTCAAGGTGACCGCGGTGGAGATCAAGGACGTCGAGATCCCGGACCAGATGCAGCGGGCGATGGCGCGCCAGGCGGAGGCCGAGCGCGAGCGGCGGGCGAAGATCATCAACTCCGAGGGCGAGTTCCAGGCCGCCCAGAAGCTCACCGACGCGGCCGACATCATCAGCACCAACCCCGCCTCGCTGCAGCTGCGCTACCTGCAGACGCTGCTCGAAATCGGCTCCAACCAGAACACGACGGTGGTGTTCCCGCTGCCGATGGACGTGCTCGAGCCGTTCCTCGGTGGCGGCGCGCGCGAGGGCGGGAAGCCGACGCCGCAGCGGCCGGAGCCGCCGACGCCGCCGCGCGGTGGCGAACCGGTGCCCGGGGTCGAAGGGTCGGGCCTGCCGGGCGCCGAGGAGCCGGGCGAGGCGTCGGCAGCGGGCGCCGCCGACGCCGACGCGGCCAGCGCCGAGGTGGCGGGTGGCGACGTGGCGGCGGGTGGTGGGAGCGGCGATGCCGCGGCGGGCCCTCTGCCGGGGATGCGTCCGCAGCCTGCCGGGCAGGAGGGCGACGACGCGCCGCCCGATGCCGATCTGCCACCCTCACGGTCCTGACCTCCCCCGAGATCCGCATCGACCAGCTGAGCGGGCTGAGGACGATCCTCGCCCCGGGCCGGGCCGCCCGGCCGGACAACTTCACGACCCGGCGCTCGGAGCCGAAGGGGCCCGAGGGCTGCCCGTTCTGCGAGGGCAACGAGGGCAAGACGCCGCCGGAGTCCTACGCGCTGCGGCCGGGCGGCGGCGCGGCCGACACGCCCGGCTGGCGGACCCGGGTCGTCCCCAACCTCTACCCGGCGCTCGGCGCGCCCGAGGCGGCGGCGCCCGGCGGCAGCCCGAAGGCCGAAGCGGGGTCCTTCGCCTCCAGCGGCGACCCGCTGCTCACCTCGCGGCGCTCGGGCGAACCCGACCTCTTCAGCTCCCGCCCCGCGACCGGGGCACACGAGGTGCTGATCAACTCGCCCCGCCATGTCACCGCGATGGCCGAGCTCGACGACACCGAGTTCGCCGACGCGGTCGCCACCTGGCGCAAGCGGATCCGCGCCCACTCCGACGCCTCCTACGTGCAGCTGATCGTCAACGAGGGCGGCGGGGCGGGCGCCTCGCTCGAGCACAGCCACGCGCAGCTCTACGCGCTGGGGTTCGTGCCGGCCGACGTGGCGCGCGAGCGCGAGCGGGTCGGCTCCTACGCGGAACGGACCGCCGGCGCGGGCCTGCTCGCCGACGTGCTGGTGGAGGAGGTGCGACGGCGGGAGCGGCTGGTGGCGATCGACGACGAGGCGGCGCTGATCTGCCCCTGGGCCTCGCGCTCGCCGTTCGAGCTGCGCCTGATCCCGCGCCGCGAGGCGGGCCGCTTCGAGGAGGACGGCGGCGGGGCGGCGATGCTCGCCACCGCGATGCGCGTCCTCGCCGCGCGCTTCGGCGCGCCGCCGGAGCTGAACCTCTGGATCCGCACCGCCCCCCACGGCGCCGAGCACTTCCACTGGCACATCGACATCGCGCCGCGGCTGACGATCAAGGCCGGCTTCGAGCTCGGCACCGGGATCGACATCAACGTCTACCCGCCCGAGCAGGCCGCCGCCGATCTCCGCGAGTGCCTCTGATCTGAGGCCTCAGCGCAGGATCGAGTCCAGCAAACCCGGGAAACGGGCGTCGATGTCCTCGCGGCGCAGGCGGCTCATCTTCGAGGTGCCCTCCTTCCACTGGGCGATCAGGCCCGCCTCGCGGAGGACGCGGAAGTGGTGGGTGCGGGTCGATTTCGAGATCCCGGGGGCGAAGGCGCCGCACGGCCGCGGCTCCTCGCTCGCCGCGAGTTCGGCGATCATGCCCCGCCGCTGCGGGTCGCTGAGGGCGTGCAGGACCGCGGAGAGGTCGATGTCCTCGCGGGCGGGGTACTCGAAGTCGGACCGCACGGTGTCGGTGGTGGTCATCGATCACATAATACGAAGGTCATCGAACCTTGTGGTACGTTGATCGTCGAACTAGTTGCCCCGGCCCGCCTCGCCCGACCGGCCCTCCTCGAACTCACGGATACACCCTCTCCCCCGTTAGATGCCTATGCAGAGACTTCGACGCGACGCCCTCCTCCTCACCATCTGCCTCGCGCAGTTCATGGTGATCCTCGACATCTCGATCGTGAACGTGGCCCTGCCGAAGATCCACTCCTCGCTCGGCTTCTCCGACACCGGTCTGCAGTGGGTCGTCAACGCCTACACGCTCAGCTTCGCGGGTTTCCTGATGCTCGCCGGGCGCGCCACCGACCTCGTGCCCCGGCGCCAGGTCTTCCTGGTCGGGGTGGGCCTGTTCGCCGCCGCCTCGCTCGGCTGCGCGCTGGCCGATGGCCAGGGCGTCCTGATCGGCGCCCGCGCGGTGCAGGGCTTCGGCGCCGCGGTCATCTCCGCCGCCAGCCTGGCGATCGTCACCGGCTCCTTCGCGGAAGGCGCCGAACGCAACCGGGCGCTCGGGCTCTGGGCGGCGATGGGCGGGATCGGCGGCAGCGCCGGCGTGCTGCTCGGCGGCGCCCTCACGCAGGGCTTCAACTGGCCCGCCGTCTTCATCATCAACGTGCCGGTCGGGATCGCCGTCCTGATCGCCGGCCGCCGGCTGATCCCGCGCGAGAGCGCGGTCGCCCACGAGCGCAGGCTCGACGTGCCCGGCGCCGTGCTGATCAGCGGCGGGCTGACCGCGATCGTCTACGGCATCGTCCGCACGGACACGCTCGGCTGGGGCTCGGTCGGCGTGCTGGCGCCGCTGGCGCTCGGCGTCGTCCTCCTCGGCCTCTTCGCCCTGGTCGAGGGGCGGCTGGCCGCGGACCCGCTGATCCCGCTCGACGTCTTCAAGATGCCCGCCCTGCGGGCCGCCAACCTGGTCGTCGCGCTGCTCTTCGCCGCGGTGTTCGGCATGTGGTACTTCGTCTCCCTCTACCTGCAGGAAGTGAAAGGCCAGGACGCGCTGGTCGCCGGGATCTCATTCCTGCCGATGACGCTGCTGGTGTTCGCCGGCTCGGCGACGGCGCCGAAGCTGGTTGCGCGGCTGGGCGTGCGGGCGACGCTGACGATCGGCATGGCGCTGGCGACGGTCGGCTTCCTCGTGCTGGCGACGGTGGAAACTTCGAGCGCCTACGAGGTGGCGATCCTGCCCGGCGGGATGCTCGTCGCGCTCGGCACCGGCTGGTCGCTCGTACCGGCGACCATCGTCGCGGTGAAAGGCGTGCCGCCCGAGCAGAACGGCCTCGCCTCCGGCGTCGTCAACACCTCGCGCCTGGTCGGCGGCACCCTCGGCCTGGCGGCGCTGACCACGATCGCCACGTCCCACACCACCGAACTGCTCGCCAGCGGCACCGGGCAGCTGGACGCGCTGACCAGCGGCTACCGGGTCGCCTTCCTGATCGCCGCCGGGCTCTGCCTGGCGGGCGGCGTCGCGGCGATCACCCTGCTGCGCGGCCGCGCCGAGGAACCGGTTCCGCAGACGGCGTAGGGGCGCGAGGCGCGTTCGCAGTTCTCCGCGCCATCCGCGGAAAGCCGCGAACGCGGGAGGTTGGCCAAGGCCGGGCGGCCTCCGGGTATAGGGTCTGCCGCCCGTGGCCCCCAACCCGCGACCGATCCCCCGCTTCATCGCCGACACGAGCCAGGAGGGCATCGCCGGCGGCCGCTTCGCGGCGCGCCTGCACGAGGCCTTCTCGGCGGCGGTCGACAAGATCGCCGACCTGCCGGCCGGCGCCGCGGTGCCGGAGGAGGTCGACTGGTTCCCGGAGCGCTCCTGGGGCGGCCGGGTCTGGGTTCCCTGCTCGGCCCGCACCGAGAGCGACGAGGGCACGCTGGAGCTGTTCGGCCACGTCTCCTACGAGCTGCCGACCGGCAGCGGCGACCCGACCGGCTTCGAGGCGACCGCCGACTTCACCGACGTCCTCGCCGAGGACAACCCGGACTGGAAGATCGACATCAACGACGACGTGATCGGCCGCTGGCGCGGGGAGAACGGTCGCGCCGGGGCGGTCACGTTGGTCTGGGGACGCCCGCTGGTGCGCGGGGCAGTCGCCGCCACCGCCGAGCTCGACGGCGAGACGGTGGACCAGGAAGAGATCAGCCGCGATCGCTTCTCCCTGGTCGCCCTCGACGCCCTCGAGGGGTACGGCGACGATGTCTTCATGGTGGTGAAGCTGTGGAGCCGGCGGGCGATGGAGCTCGCCTCCGAGAGCCTCTACGCCACCGAGGACGACGAGGACGAGTAGCCACCTGGATCGCCCGGCGCCGGCGGGGCGGGCTTGCCCGGGCGCGACCTTCAGCGCTCGGCGACCAGCTCCACCTCGGTGCGCAGGCCGGGAACCCGGGTCAGCCGCTCGTCGAGGGTCAGCAGCGGCGCGCCGAGGCCCTCGGCCAGCGCCACGTAGAGGCCGTCGTAGAAGCTGACGTTGTCGCGCAGCCGCCAAGCGCGGTCGACGAGGTTGCGGTGCGGGACCCGCTGCAAGCGCATCTCGAGCAGGTCTTCGAGCGCGGCGCCCGCCTTGCGCGCGCTGATTTCCCGTGCCCGCACCTGGCGTCGCAGCGCGTTGCCCACCTCGGCGTCGACCAGGGCGGGAGCCCAGACCCAGCGCTCCCGCCCGATCGCCCGTCCCGCCGCTTCGCCCTGCTCGCCCCCGGCCAGGAACTCGACCAGGACCGAGGCGTCGACGACGCTCATCAGTCGCCTCGCGCTTCGCGGATGTAGCGGACGGTCGACGCCGTCTTCACCTCCGAGGGACCGCGCGCCTGCACGCGGGCGGCGAGTTCCTCGAAGCTCATCCTCCCGGACATCACACCGAGTTCGCGCTTGATGAGGTCCGAGAGGGAGATCCCCTCCGCGGCGGCCCGCATCTTCAGCATCCGGTGCATCTCGTCCGGGACGTTTCTGATCTGGATCATCTTGGACATGTCCACCACATTAATGCGCGTGGCGGACACGTCTCTTAGGTTGGCGGCTCTCATGCACGGGATCTTGGCTTCGAAATCCGCACCCGTGGCTCGCACAAAGCAACTTCTCAGTCACGAAACCGCCAACTAAGCCAAAATCCCCACCCGGGCCCCGATAGCTCAGCTGGATAGAGCGATCCCCTCCTAAGGGATAGGCCGCTGGTTCGAATCCAGCTCGGGGCACTCAGATCGTCCGCGCCGCCGCGCGCCGCTCAGCCCGCGAAGCCCTGGTTGCCGACCACCGAGAGGAGCTGCAGCCGCTCGGCGTCCTCGCTGCCGGGGGCGGCGGTGAAGACGACGAGGCGCTCGGTCCGGTTCTCGGCGGTCAGGACCTGGCAGTCGAGCTCCAGCAGGCCGACGGTCGGGTGGATGATCCGCTTGCGGGTGTCGCGGCGGACGCCGATCTCGTGCCGGTCCCAGAGCGCCGCGAACTCGGCGCTGCGGTCGCGCAGCAGCTCGACCAACTCACGCGCTTCCGGGTCCTCGTCGTTGCGGCCGTAGACGGCGCGCAGGGCGGCGACGTAGCTGCGCGACTGCAGCTCGTGTTCGTCGGTGGGCGTGTGGGCGCGCTGCTCGGGGTCGGTGAACCAGCGGTAGTAGAGGCTGCGGCTCGGCCCCTCGAAGCAGCCGTGGTCGCCGAGCAGCCCCACCGCCAGATCGTTCTGGGCGAGGGTCACGGCGAGGTCCGAGGTCACCTGCGCGGGCACGTCGAGGTGGTCCAGGATCCGCAGCAGCGGCGGGCTGACATGGTCGGAGCGGACCCCGCGCGGCGGTGGCTCGAACCCCGCCAGGTTGAACAGGTGGTCGCGCTCGTCGAGGGTCAGGCGCAGCGCCCGGGCCAGGGCGGCGATCGTCTCGCGGGAGGGGCGCGAGCCGCGCCGCTGCTCGATCCGGGCGTAGAAGTCAGGCGACATGTTCGCCAGCGCGGCGACCTCCTCGCGGCGCAGGCCGGCGGTGCGGCGACGGTGCCCGGGGGGCAGGCCGACGTCACCGGGCCGCAGCGCTTCGCGGCGGCGGCGGAGGAGGTCGGCGAGGTCTTCGCGGTCCACCGACCGAGTATGCGACATCGCCCGCGCCTCAGCCAGGGACCGTCGGTCCCTGGCTGAGGCGACCCCTTGTGGGCGCCGCGGCCGCGGCGCAACCTGCCCCGGTCCCCCGCAAACCCGACCGCAAGGACCGCACATGCCTTCTCCGCAGCGCATCGCCCTGATCACCGGTGGCAACCGAGGAATCGGCCGCGCGACCGCCATCGCCCTCGCCGCCGACGGCGTCGACTCCGTCATCACCTACCGCACCCACCCGCAGGAGGCCGAGGCGGTGGTCGCCGAGCTCGAGGGCCGCGGCCGCAAGGCCGCCGCGCTGCGGCTCGACACCGGCGAGCTCGCCGAGTTCGGGCCGTTCGCCGACGCCTTCGCCGACCTCCTCCGCGACACCTGGGGCCGCGAGGACTTCGATCACCTCGTCAACAACGCCGGCAACTCGTCGTCCACCGGCTTCGCCGAGATGACCGAGGAGGAGTTCGACCGCCTCGTCGACATCCACTTCAAGGGCGTCTTCTTCCTCACCCAGAAGCTGGCCGACCGGATCGCCGACAACGGCTCGATCGTCAACATCTCCAGCGGCCTGGCCCGGATGTCGATGCCGAAACGGATCGGCTACGGCTCGGTCAAGGGCGCGGTCGAGGTGATGACCCGCTACATGGCGCTGGAGCTCGGCCCGCGCGGGATCCGCGCCAACGTCGTCGCCCCCGGCGCCGTCGCCACCGACTTCAGCGGCGGCATCGTCCGCGACACCCCCGCCTACCAGGAGAAAATCGCCGAACACACGGCGCTCGGCAGGCACGCCGTGGCCGCGGACATCGGCCCGGTGATCGCCGCGGTGCTGAGCGACGCCAACCACTGGGTGACCGGACAGCGAATCGAAGCCTCCGGAGGCGTCGGCATCTGAGCGCCCGGCGCTAAAGGTGGCGGTCGGCGAGGCCGAGATAGGCGGTGATGGCACACAAACACGATCCACACAAGCACGACCGCTTCTTCAAGTCCGACGACTTCGAGTTCACGACCGAGATCCTGCTCGCCTCGGCCGCCTTCGGCGCCGCCGAGGCGGGCGAGGTGATGGCGACGAGCGCCGCGATCAAGGACGGTGACTTCGACAGCTGGTGCGAGGCCTGGACCGCGACCGCGACCCGGGTCGAGGAGGAAGCGGCCTCCGCGCAGACGGCCGGTCACCGGGAGACCGCCTTCGCCCGCCATCTGCGCGCCTCGAGCTACTGGTTCGCCGTCGCCTTCTACGTCCTCGGAACCAAGGACGGCACGGCCGAGGACTACCACCGCCTCTGGCGGCGCCACCGCGACTGCTTCGAGCGGGCGGCGGCCCTCGCCTCGCCCGCCTGGGAGCGGGTGGCGATCCCCTACGAGGACACCGAGATGGAGGGCTGGCTGTTCCGCGGCCGGCCGGCCGGCGAGCGGGCGCCGCTGCTGCTGCTCAACAACGGCTCCGACGGCACCGTCACCGACATGTGGGTGATGGGCGCGGCCCCCGCCATTGCCCGCGGCTACAACTGCCTCACCTTCGACGGCCCCGGCCAGGGCCAGGCGCTGCACGAGCAGGACCTCTACTTCCGCGCCGACTGGGAGAAGGTGGTCACGCCGGTCGTCGACTGGGCGCTCGCCCGGCCCGACGTCGACCCCGACCGGATCGCCCTGATGGGCGTCAGCCAGGGCGGCTACTGGGTGCCGCGGGCGCTGGCCTTCGAGCCCCGGATCGCCGCCGGGATCGCCGACCCCGGCGTCGTCGACGTCAGCCGGGCCGTCCTCGACCACACCTCGAAGTCGATGCAGAAGCTGTTCGCGAACGGCGAGCAGGAGAAGTTCGACAAAGAGGTGCGGCTCGGCGAGCGTTTCTCGAAGACGATCCGCTTCACGATGAAGTTCCGCAGCTTCCCCTATGGGTCCGAATCGGCCTACGAGATGTGCAAGGCCGCGATGGAGATGCGGATCGACGAGGAGACCGCGCGCCGGATCGAGTGCCCGCTGCTCGTCGCCGACCCCGAGAACGAGCAGTTCTGGCCCGGGCAGCCCGCCGAGCTGGCGGAGCTGGTCGGCGGGCGGGCGACCCTGATGCCCTTCACCGCCGCCGAGGGCGCCGACGGCCACTGCGAGCCGAAGGCTCCCACCCTGCGGGCCGAGCGGTTCCTCGACTGGCTCGACGAGACGCTCGCCTGAGCCCGAGGACCCGCGGCGCCCGCCGCCGAGAACGGCGGGGCCGCCTCGACTCAGACCATCCCGAGGATCAGCAGGATCAACAGGATCAGGGCGATCAGCCCGAGGATCCCTCCGGCCACAGCGACCTTGAGCAGCACAAGGACGATCGCGACGACCACCAGGATGACGAGGATCGCCCAGGCGGCAGACCCGATCCCCCCGTCGGTACGGCGTCTCATATTCATTCCTCCGATTTCAGGCCCGCCTTCGGGGCGGGCCGAGGACGAGTGTTTCGGTCTGGCGAGATACCCCTGCGGTAATCGGACCAAACTGGCGGATGACCCCGGGGCACTCCCCGACCCTCCCGCTGTGGCTTTGCACGGATGGCGCCCCGGCGCGCCCTCGCAAAGCTGGCCGCATGGCGAGTGGCGAAGAGAGCGCAAACGGCCTGGCCGCGGACAAGGGCGCGGCCGAGCGGCAGGGCGCGTGGCCCGCGCGGCGGCTGCTGGTCGGCTACGACGGCAGCCCCGGGTCCGAGGACGCGATCGGGCTGGTGCGCCGGCTATGCGCCGGGACCGACGCCGAGGTGGCGCTCGTCAACGTGCTGCCCTACCCGGGGCCGCTGCCGGTCGCCTACCGGCTGCTCGGCTACGACGAGGCGCCCGCCTGGCGGACCTTCTTCCGCGACGCCGAGGAGGAGCTCGGGGGGATCGAGGCCTCGCACCGGACCTACGCGGGCGGCTCGCCGGCCAAGGTCCTGAACGACATCGCCGAAGCCGAGGACATCGACCTCGTCGTCGTCGGCTCGCCGCATCGCGGCGCGCTCGGCCGGACCTTCATCGGCAGCGTCGCCGAGGCGCTCCTGCACGGGGCGTCGGTGGCCGTCGTCGCGGCCCCGCGCGGCTACCGCGACCGGGCGGCGGCCGGGTTCAAGCGGATCGTCGTCGGCTACGACGGCTCCGCCGAGGCCGAGATCGCGCTGCGTCGAGGAGCGGCCCTGGCGGCGCGGGAGAAGATCGAGCTTCACGTCGTCAGCGTCACCTCGCCGCCGACGCTCGCCCCGGGACCCTTCGCCGGGCCGATCCCGGCGGTGCTCCCCGACGCGGGCGAGATCGTCGTCCACGGCGTCGAATCGGTCGACCCCGACCTCGACGTCCACGGCCGGGCCCTGCGCGGGACCGCGGCCGCCGAGCTGGCCGGCTACTGCGGACCCGACGACCTCCTGCTGGTCGGCTCGCGCAGCTACGGGCCGATCGCCCGGACGCTGCTCGGCTCGGTCAGCTCGACCCTGATCCACACCGCGCCCTGTCCGGTGCTGGTCGTCCCCCGCCCGCACCAGGTCGAGACGCCCGCCCCGGAGGCGGAGCGCCCCGCCGTGGAGGCCGCCTGAGATGGACGCCGCCGGCACCCCGTGGCGACCGCGCCGCGTCCTCGTCGGCTACGACGGGACGCCCGGCGGCCGCGACGCCGTCGCCCTGGCGAAGGCGCTGGCCGAGCCCGACACCGAGTTCCTGCTCGTCGACGTCATCCCGCCGGTCGGGATCTTCAAGCTGCACCCGCGCCGGCTGGCCGACGAGGAGCCGCCGCAGTCGCAGGGGTTCTTCCTCGAGCCGCTGCGCGAGCTCTCCGGCCGGCCGGTCGAGACGCGCACCTACGTCGCCAACTCGGCCGCCCACGTCCTCACCGACATCGCCGCCGAGGAGCGCTTCGACCTGATCGCGATCGGCCCCGCCTATCCGGGGATCGTGGGACGGATCCTGCTCGGCAGCGTCGGCACCGGCCTGATGCACGGCGCCGCGGCCCCGGTCGCCGCCGCGCCGCGCGGCTACGGCGAGCACCGTCACCATCGGATCGACCGGATCGCCGTCGCCTGGGACGGCAGCCCGGAAGCGCGCGAGGCGGTCGTCCACGCGGAAGCGATCGCGCGGCGCGAGTCGGCGCGCCTGCGCCTGATCACCGTCGACATCCAGGCGACCACCGTCCCCGGGGTGGTCGGCTGGGAACCGGCGGTGCCGAGGTCCCCGGGCCAGATCCTCGACGAAGGGATCGCCGCCGTCTCGGCGGAGATCGAGGTCGAGGGCCGGCTGATCGACGGCGGCTCGATCCCCGCCGCGATCGCCGCCGAGAGCCGGGTCGGGACCGACCTGCTGGTGGTCGGCTCGCGCGGCTACGGGACGCTCGGCCGGGTGCTGGTCGGCTCGGTGGCCACCGGGCTGCTGCACCGCGCCCGGTGCCCGGTGCTGGCGGTCCCCCGCCCGCGCAGCGTCGAGGAGACCAAGTCGCGGGCGGCATCGACGGCGGTGGCGGCATGACGACGGGGCGAGACACCGCACCCACCCCGCCGCGCCGGCCCGTGATCGGCTGCGACGGCAGCGGGGGCGGCCTCGACGCCGTCGCCCTGGCCCGCCGGCTCGCCGGCGAAGACGCGAGCTTCCTGCTCCTCGACGTCGCGCCGCGACCGGGGCTCGCGGGCCGGCTGCGCGACCACAGCCCCGCCGACTTCTCCGCCGCGCGGCACCTGCTCGCCTCGGGCGCCGCGGAGCCGCCGGAGGTCGAGACCCGCACCATCCACGCCGGCTCGCCCGCCGAGGTCCTCGCCGACGTCGCCGGCGACGAGGGCCGCGACCTCCTCGTCGTCGGCTCGCCGCACCGCGGCCTGCTCGGCCGCTCGCTGCTCGGCAGCGTGGCCAAGGAGCTGCTGCGCCGCTCGCCGGTCCCCGTCGCGATCGCCCCGCACGACTTCGCCGGCGGCCGCGGTCGATCCGCGGACCGGGGCCGGATCGTGGTCGGCACCGACGGCTCGCCCGAGGCCGAGGCGGCGCTCGCCTGGGCGGAGTCGCTGGCCGCGGCGCGCGGCGCCGTGCTGGAGATCTTCACGATCGCCACGCCGCCGGCCACGGTGCCGAGCGCGCTCGGACGGCGCTCGCCGGGCCCGGGCGATCCCTTCGCCCCACTCGCGGAGGCGGCCGACCGGGTGCGCGACGACGTCGAGGTCCACGCCCACGTGCTGGTCGGCCAGGCGGCCCCGAACCTGGCCGCGGCGGCGGCCGACGCGGACCTGCTTGTCGTCGGCACGCAGGCCCACGGGCCGCTCGAGGAGGCGCTGGTGGGCTCCGTGGCCGACGCGCTCGCCACCTCGCCGGCCTGCCCGCTCGTCGCGGTGCCGCTCCGGAGTCGGCCGTCGTCGGAGCGGCGGTCCCGCCCCGGTGGCGAAGGCCCGGGGACGGCAAAGGATGAGGCCGCGTGAAGCACTTCATCGACACCCAGGACTTCTCCCGCGAGGAGCTCGCCGAGCTGACCGGCCTGATCCTCCTGCTGAAGGAAGCCGACCGCGACCGCGCCCTGCCGGAGCTGCTGCGGCGGCGCTCGCTGGGGATGATCTTCGAGGAGCCCTCGACCCGCACCCGCGTGTCCTTCGAGGTGGCGATGCAGAAGCTCGGCGGCCACGCGCTCTACCTGAAGCCGGGCGAGATCCACCTCGGCAAGCGCGAGTCGGTCGGCGACACCGCCCGGGTGCTGTCGCGAATGTGCGACGTGATCGAGGCGCGCACGCTGAAGCACGAGACCGTGCTCGAACTCGCCGCCGCCGCCGAGGTGCCGGTGATCAACGGCCTCACCGACTACAACCACCCGACCCAGGCGGTCTGCGACCTGTTCACGATGAGCGAGCACCTGCCGCCGGGGCGCAACCTGCACGAATCGACCGTGGTCTTCGTCGGCGACGCCACCAACGTCTGCAGCTCGACGATGTTCATCACCACCCAGTTCGGGATGAACTTCGTCCACGCTGCCCCGGCCGCCTACCAGGCGCCCGCGGCGTGGGTGGAGATCGCGAGCGCCAACGCGGCCGCGTCGGGCGGCTCGGTAACCGTCACCGAGGACGTCGAGTCCGCCGTCGAAGGCGCCGACTTCGTCTACACCGACCTCTGGTGGTGGGTCGGCCAGGAGGACGAGATCCCCGACCGCCGGGCGGCCTTCATGCCGCGCTACCAGGTGAACGAGCAGCTGATCGAGCGGGCGCCCGCCCACGCCAGGTTCATGCACTGCCTGCCCGCCTCGCGCGGGGTCGAGGTCACCGACGCGGTGATCGACGGCCCCCGCTCCATCGTCTTCGACCAGGCCGAAAACCGCCTCCACGCGGAGAAGGGCATCCTCACCTGGCTCACCTACCCGACCTTGAAGGAGCCCGCGAGCCCCCGGCTCGAGGCCGATTACGCCGAGCGCGTCCACGACTACCTGGGGCGCGTCGGCTGGGAGATCGGCGCCGCCGGGCGCTGAGAGAGGAGCGAAGGATGAGGGCCAGGCGCAGGGTGATGGGGCTGGTGGACGTGACGCTGTTCACCGTGTCGGCGATCCTCGTGGTCGATCAGCTGACCGCGTCGGCGTCGATCGGCACCGGGACGCTCGGCTGGTGGGTGCTGGCGATCGTCTTCTTCTTCATCCCGTACGCCCTGATCACCGCCGAGCTGGCCACCACCTATCCCGAACAGGGCGGCATCTACGTGTGGACCAAGCGCGCCTTCGGCAAGCGCTGGGCGGCGCGCAACACCTACTGGTACTGGGTCAACGTGGCGCTCTGGATGCCCTCGGTGTTCCTGCTGTTCGCGGGGCTCTTCTGTCAGCTGTTCATCTCGCGGTGGACCGACTGGCCGGCCGGGAAGTGGCCGCAGGTGCTGATCGCCGTGGCCCTCACCTGGGCGGTGGTCGGGGTCGGCATCATGCGGCTGGAAATCGGCAAGTGGGTGAACAACCTCGGTGCCGTGATCAAGGCCGTGATCATCTTCTCGCTTGGCGCCGGGGGCATCGTCTTCGCGATCCGCCACGGGTCGGCGAACTCGATCCACGCCGGCAGCTTCCTGCCCTCCTTCGACGTGACCAAGACCTACCTGCCGGTGATCATCTACCTGCTGATGGGGTTCGAGCTCGTCTCCTCGATGGCGGGCGAGGTGAAGGAGCCGGAGAAGCGGATCCCGCGGGCGCTCTTCACCTCCGGCGCGTCGATCGCCTTCCTCTACGTGTTCGCGACGGTCGGCATCCTGCTCGCGCTGCCGCTCGGCAAGCTCGAACTGGTGCAGGGGCTGGTGGAAACCTTCCGCGAAATCTTCGGCCGCACCGGGGTCGGCGAGGTGGCCGTCTACGCGCTCGGGATCGGCGCCCTCTACACCTACTTCACCAACATGACCACCTGGACCATGGGCGCCAACCGGGCCGCCGCCGAGGCGGCGAGCGAAGGGGAGCTGCCGCAGGTCCTCGGGCGCGAGCACCCCACCCACAAGACGCCGGTTGCCGCACTGCTGATCACCGGCGTCGTCTCGACCGGCGTGCTGGCCGGCGCGGCGCTCTTCATCAACACCCAGGACAACCTCTTCTTCGCGATCTTCGCCGCCTCCTCGGTGATCTTCCTGCTGCCCTACCTGTTGATGTTCCCGGCGGTCGCGGTGCTGCGCCGCAAGGACCCCGACCGCGAGCGGCCCTTCAAGATCCCCGGCGGCAACGGCGTCGTCATCGGCCTGGCGACCCTGACCACGATCGTGATCGCCGCCGCCACGCTGCTCTTCATCTGGCCCGAGGTGCCGAAGGCGCCGGCCGAATGGGACTACACCGGGCCGCTGCTGGGGATCGTGGTCGGTGCCCTGGCCGTCGGAGAGGTCATCATCTGGCGCATGGCCCATCCGCGCGCGCCCCTCGCCACGCCCCCCACCCGCGAGCCGCAGACGGGCCCACCCCGCTCGGCGACCGGGAGCACCGGCGCGTGAGCGCGCTGCTCTCCAGCACCCCGGCGGCCGACGGCTTCCGCATGCCGGGCGAGTTCGAGCCGCACTCCGGCTGCTGGCTCGCCTGGCCGGAGCGCCCCGACAACTGGCGCTGGGGCGCGAAGCCCGCGCAGGCCGCCTACGTCGAGGTGGCGCGGGCGATCGCGCGCTCCGAGCCGGTGACGATGGCGGTCTCCGACGCCCAGTTCGAGCACGCGCGCACGGTGCTGCCCGACGAGGTGCGGGTGGTCGAGATCTCCACGGACGACGCCTGGATCCGCGACATGGGGCCGACCTTCGTGGTCGACGGCGAGGGCCGGCGGCGCGGCGTCGACTGGCACTTCAACGCCTGGGGCGGCCTCCTCGGCGGGCTCTACTTCCCCTGGGACCGCGACGACCGGGTCGCCGCCAAGGTGTGCGAGATCGAAGGGGCCGACCGCTACCGGGCGCCGATCGTGCTCGAGGGCGGCTCGATCCACGTCGACGGCGAGGGCACGGTGATCGCCACCGAAGAGTGCCTGCTGAACCCAAACCGCAACCCGGAGCTGTCGCGCGAGGAGATCGAGGCGGCGCTGCACGCGTACCTGGGCACCGAGAAGGTGGTGTGGCTGGGGCGGGGCGTCTTCAACGACGAGACCGACGGCCACGTCGACAACCTGGCCTGCTTCGCGGCGCCCGGCAAGGTCCTGCTGGACTGGTGCGAGGATGAGGGCGACCCCCAGCACGAGATCTCGGTCGACGCGGCGCGCCGGCTGGAAGCTGCGACGGACGCGCGGGGGCGCGGCTTCGAGGTGATCCGCCTCCCCTCCCCGGGGCCGGTCGAGATCGCGCCGGACGAGGCGGCGGGGGTCGACGCGGTGGAGGGCACGCTGCCGCGCCGGCCCGGCGACCGCCTGGCGGCCTCCTACGCGAACTTCTTCCTGGGGACGAAGGCAATCGTCTTCCCCCTGCTGGACGAGCGCCACGACGACGAGGCCGCCGACGTCCTCCGCGCGACCTTCCCGGACCGCGAGGTGATCGGCGTCCCCGCCCGCGAGATCCTGCTCGGCGGCGGCAACATCCACTGCATCACCCAGCAGGTCCCGGCCGTCGGCTGAACGACGGGCTCCATGGCCCGCCGCCCGTCCGAAACCTGCGCGCCCATCCCTTCCTCGCGCCCGTCCGAGATGGCGCGCCCATCCCACCCTCCACTTCGGCAGGTAGGAGGGCGGGATGGGCGCGCCTGCGCGGGCGGGGACGCGGCGGGAGTGGCCGCTCGTTCACCTGAGCCGCCTCCGACCGGCTCAGGTGAACGAGCGTCGCGGGACGCGGCGATGCGTTCGCACTTCTCCGCGCATAGCGCGGCAAAGTGCGAACGCCACGGGGCGCCTCCCGGTGAGTTCGCAGTAATCCGCGGATAGCGCGGAGAACTGCGAACGCCAGGCGGCCCGGCGCGGGCCGAGGCACGCCCGTCCCGCCCTCCTACCTGCCGAAGTGGAGGGTGGGACGGGCGTGCCTCCTCGGACGGGCGGCGCGGCTCGGACAGCGCGGCTTCTGGGGCGGGCGCGCCGTTTCAGACGGGCGGCCGGCGCCGCCCGGGCGGCAGCGCCGATCTACCGGCCGTTGCGCTCCCGGTGCTTGCAGCCGGGTCGGCAGCAGGGGCGCCGGATCCCTTCCTCCAACTCTTCCCGGGTCGGTCGGATCCGCCGCTCCGGCGTCGGCTGAAGCATTTTGGCGCCAGGACGACAAAAAGCCTTCAGCGAACGGCGCGCGCTCCGCCCGAGGGCTACTCGCCGTCGATGAACGACTCGACCTCGGCGACCTGGAGGTCGAGGGGGATGTCGGTGCGCACGGCGAGGCGGGTGCGGGCCCAGCGGCCCTCGAGCGGGTCGCGCTCGCCGATCTGGCGGATGACGATGGCGGCGCCGGCGTCGGAGGGGTCCTGGCCGGCGGCGAGGCGGGAGTCGGCGCGGCGCATCAGCAGGCTCGGCGGCGCCGTGCACTCGACGACGATCGGGACCGGGAGCTGATCCCCCATGCCCTCCTCGAAGGCGAAGCGCTCGGCCTCGCGGTGGAAGGTCGCGTCGACGATCACCCCTTCCCCGGCACGCAGGCGCTCGGCCGCGAGGCGGCCGAGCTCGCGGTAGACCGCCTCGCGCGCCTCCGCCGTGTAGAGGGAGGGGTCGCCACGCTCGCTCGGGTCGATGCCGGCGAGTCGCTTGCGCACGAGGTCGGAGGAGATGTGGACGCGGCCGGCGATCGCCGCGAGGCGCTCGGCGAGCGTCGTCTTGCCGCTCGCCGCCAGCCCGCAGACGACCAGCAGGAACGGCCCGCGCGCCTGCCAGGCGAAGCGGTGGCCGAGGTCGACGAGGCGCCGCGCCTCCGCCTCGGAGGACGCCCGCGCCGCGGGATCGTCGCCCAGCTCCGCCGCCCGCTCGCAGGCGACCGTCGCCCGCACCCAGGCGCGGTAGGCGGCGAAGAAGGCGAGCAGGGCGTCGTCGCCGGGGTCGCCGCCGGCCAGGCGGTAGGTCTCGACCAGCTCGCGGGCGCCGTCCTCGCGGCCGAGCCGGGTCAGGTCCATGACCAGGAAGGCGAGATCGGCGGCGACGTCGGTCTCGCGCAGGCGCGGGTCGAACTCGATGCAGTCGTATATGTAGGGCGGCTCGGCGCGCGGCAGGATCGCGTGCTCGGCGCGCAGGTCCCCGTGGCCGTCGCGGATGCAGCCCGCGGCGGCGCGGCGCTCCAGCTCGCCGCGGTGTTGGACGAGGAAGGCGTCGGTGAACTCGATCGCCGCCCGCAGTCGACCGGGGTCGACCACCCCGGCCCCGACCTCGCGCAGGGTCTTCAGGTTCTCGGGCACCGGCTCCAGGTAGGTGCGCAGGGCTTCGGGGCCGTGGACGACGCGCGCCCCGGCGTGGAACCCGGCGAGCAGCCGGGCGACCGCCTCGACGTCGGCGGAGGTGAGGGTCCCGGCCTCGCTCAGCGCCTCGAGGCTGCGCTCCTCGTCGACGACCTCCATCTCCACCACGTAGTCGACCGCCGCCGGGTCGTCGTCCCAGGAGAGCGCGAACCCCTCGCCGCGCGCCACGATCGACACCACGCGGCGGTACAGGCGCGGCGCGAGGCGGCGGTTCAGCAGCACCTCCTCCTTGCACATCTCGCCGCGGCGCGCGGCCGTGCCGTAGTCGAGGAAGGGGAGGACGAGCGGCTTCTTCAGCTTGTAGGCGAGCGGCCCGGCGCGGAAGACCCAGGAGACGTGGGTCTCGCGCAGCTCGACCGAGTCGGGCCGGTGCGGGTAGAAGCTCGGCTCGAGCATCGCCTCGACCAGCGCCGGGCGCGGCGCGCCGAGGGCCCCGCTCGTCTCGCCTTCGTGTCGTGCGGTGCTCACGCGGGGAGTCTGCGACAGCCCGGCGCCCGCGCCATCGGGGTGCCGCCGCAGTCCCCGTGCGGGCTTCCCCCGATGCGACCGGCGCGGGCCGGGTACAGCATGCGGTCCGTGAGCCGCTCGCTGAAGCACTGCTCGATCACGATCTTCGCCCCGTCGCCGATCCTCACGGTGACGGTCGAGCCGGGCTCGCGCCACGAGGAGGTCCACTTCCACCCAGGCGGTCAGGGAGTCTGGGTCGCGCGGATGGCGGCCGGGCTCGGCGCCCGGGTGACGCTCTGCACCTCGCTCGGCGGCGAGTCCGGCGAGGTCCTGCGCTCGCTGCTCGCCGAGGGCGGCATCGAGGTGCTCGCCGCGCCGACCGCCCGCCCCAACGCCGCCTACGTCCACGACCGGCGCGGCGGCGCACGGGAGGTGATCGTCGAGACGCCGAGCCCGGTGCTCGGCCGCCACGAGCTCGACGACCTCTTCGGCATGACCGTGACCAGCGGCCTGGCCGCCGACGTGACCATGCTGACCGGCGAGCGCCAGGAGGGCGTACTTCCGGTCGACACCTACGAGCGGATCGCCGAGGACCTTCGCTCCAACGGCCGCACGGTGATCGCCGACCTGGCCCGCGAGCCGCTTCGCGCGGCGCTGCGCGGTGGGCTGGACGTGGTCAAGGTGAGCGCCGAAGAGCTCTGCACCCACGGCTGGACGAGCGACGAATCGGTCGACGAGCTGGCCGACGCCGCGCGCCAGATCAAGCGCGAAGGCGCCGACGTGGTGCTGGTGTCCCGCGCCGAGGAGGCCGCCCTGCTGCTGCGCGACGGCGGCCTGCTGGCGGCCGAGGGCCCACGCCTGCAGGCGGTCGAGCCGCACGGCGCCGGCGACGCGATGTTCGGCGCCCTCGGGGTCTGCCTCGGCTCGGGCCTCAGGCTCGAGGACGCGGTCCGCTACGCGGTCGCGGCCGGCGGCGTCAACGTGATGCGCCACGGGCTCGGCAGCGGCCGCGCCGAGGAGATCGAGCGACTGCTGCCCCAGGTCCAGATGCACCCGATCGAGGCCGGAGTGCGGTCTTCCACGGATGCCGGCCTGCCCGGGCGAGCCTAGGTTCATCCCATGCAGATCGGACGCGAAACCGAGCTTGAATGCCCGCGCTGCCGGCTGGTCGCAACCCGTCGCGTCGGCCACCAGGAGCGGTGCTCCCACTGCGGCGCCAAGCTGGTCGCCGCCCGCGGTCCCTCCGAGGAGTGGATCCGCGCCTACCTATACGCCGGGGACAAGGCGCGCCTACGGATAACGCGGTCCGAGGACGCCGACCAGCTGCTGAAGGCCCCCGCCAGGGTCGGCGCCGAGGCGGTCTTGCGATGACCGTCGCCCGCACCTCCGCCCAGCGGCGCTCGCCGTTCGCCGATCGCCGCCAGGCGGGCGAGCTGCTGGGCGCCGAGCTGGCCGCGATGGACCTCTCCGACCCGCTGGTCGTCGCGCTCCCGCGCGGCGGCGTCCCGGTCGCGCGGGAGATCGCCGCCCGGCTCGGCGCCCCGCTCGAGGTCCTCGGCGTCCGCAAGCTCAGCCACCCCGACAACCCCGAGTTCGGCTTCGGCGCGATCGCCGAGGACGGCACGCGGCTGGTCGACCCCGAGGCGGCACGGGTGCTCGGCCTGCACAACGCCGAGCTGGAGCGGATCACCCGTCGCGAGCGGACCGAGCTGCAGCGGCGCGTCGAGCTCTACCGGGGCGGCGCCCCGGCGCCGGACTTCCGCGGCCGCACCGTGATCGTGGTCGACGACGGGGTCGCGACCGGGCTCACCGACGCCGTCGCGATCCGCTCGATCCGCCGCCACGGGGCGAGCCGGATCGTCCTCGCGGTGCCGGTCAGCCCGGCGGTCGCGATGGAGTTCCTGCACGACCTCGCCGACAGCGTCGTGACGCTGCGGATCCCCGCCCGCTTCCGCGGCGTGAGCGACTCCTACCTGGACTTCCGACAGGTCTCCGACGAGGAAGTCACCGATGCTCTGGCCGGGACAGCACGAGCTGCTGCGTGAGGCACGGCCGCTGGCGGACGGCCCCGCCGACTACGACCGGCTGCTGGAGCTGATCGGCGACCGGACCATCGTGATGATCGGCGAGGCCTCGCACGGGACCCACGAGTTCTACCGCGAGCGGGCCCGCATAACCCGCCGGCTGATCGAGGAGAAGGGCTTTCGCGCCGTGGCGGTGGAGGCCGACTGGCCGGACGCCTACCGCGTCAACCGTTACCTGCACGGCGCCACCGAGGACGGCGACGCCGAGGAGTCGCTGCGCGGCTTCCGCCGCTTCCCCACCTGGATGTGGCGGAACGCCGAGGTGCTCGACTTCGTCGGCTGGATGCGCGAGCACAACCGGCGCGCCGGCCCGGGCGCGGGGGCCTCGTTCTTCGGCCTCGACCTCTACAGCCTGCAGACCTCGGTCGCCGCGGTGGTCGACTACCTGGAGGGCGTCGACCCGGCGGCGGCGGCGCGGGCACGGCGGCGCTACGGCTGCTTCGAGCAGTTCGGGGGCGACCAGGACTATGGCCGCGCCGCCGGCTTCGGCATCTCGGAGTCCTGCCGGCGCGGCGTCGTCGAGCAGCTGGTGGAGCTGCGCCGCGCGGCCGAGTCCTACCTGCGCCGCGACGGCATCGCCGCCGAGGACGAGCAGTTCTACGCCGAGCAAAACGCCCGCGTGGTGGTCGGCGCCGAGGAGTACTACCGGGCGATGTTCGGGTCCCCGGCCGAGACCTGGAACCTGCGCGACCGCCACATGGCGGACACGCTGGAGCGCCTCGACGGGCATCTCGGCCGCCACGACGGCGCCCCGCCGAAGATCGTCGTCTGGGAGCACAACTCCCACATCGGCGACGCCCGGATGACCGAGATGACCCGCCGCGGTGAGCTCAACCTCGGCCAGCTGAGCCGCGAACGCCGGCCGCAGGACACCTTCCTGGTCGGCTTCACCACCTACACCGGTACGGTCACCGCGGCCTCGGCCTGGGACGCCCCGGCGGAGCGCAAGCTGGTGCGGCCCGCCCTGCCCGACAGCCACGAGGCGCTCCTCCACTCGCTGGGCGAGCCCCGCTTCCTGCTCGACCTCTCCTCCCCGGCGGCCGCCAACGAACTGCTGCAGCCGCGCCTCGAGCGGGCGATCGGGGTCATCTACCGGCCCGAGACCGAGCGCCAGAGCCACTACTTCATGGCCCGCCTCGCCGCCCAGTTCGACGCCCTGATCCACATCGACGAGACGCGCGCGGTCGAGCCGCTCGAGCGCACCGCCGGCTGGGAGATCGGCGAACCGCCCGAGACCTACCCGAGCGCCCTCTGAGCGCGGGACACGAGACGCGCCCGTCGCGCGGGAGCGGGAGCGGGAGTAGTGGACCAGGTCCCGGCATGCGCATCCCGCCACCCATCCGCCACACGCCGCGCCTGGCGTTCGCAGTTCTCCGCGCATAGCGCGGCAAAGTGCGAACGCACAGTTCCGCCCCCCGATGAGTTCGCAGTAATCCGCGCATAGCGCGGAGAAGTGCGAACGCCAGGCGGCCGGGCGCTCGCCGAGGCGCGCCCGTCCCGCCCTCCTACCCGCCGAAGTGGAGGGTGGGACGGGCGCGCCGTCTCGGCGGGCGGCGACGGCCGGCTCGGCAGCGTGCCTACTCGGACGGGCGGAGCTGGTTCGGGCCGCGCGGCTTCTGGGACGGGCGCGCCTCCTCGGGCGCGGGCGCCGGGGCCGTCAGGGGCCCGCGGGCCGAGTCCCCGACATGCCGAGCAGGACGCGGAGGCCGTCCCAGGCGGGAGCGGCGCGCGGGCAGAGGGCGGCGGCCTCGCGGGCCAACGTCGCGTGGGCCGGGGCGCTGCGGCCGATTTGCGTGAGCAGGATGCGGCCGACCGGCCAGCCGCACAGGGTCGGTAGCTCGCGATCGATCGTCAGGTGGGAGAAGAGCCCGCGGCGCCACATCGCGCCGTCGACGACGAGCAGGTCGGCGCCGCGGGCGAGGCGGGCGAGCGGCGGCTCCAGGCGCGCCACGTCCGAGGCGTAGGCGACCGCGGCGCCGCCCTCGGCCAGGCGCCAGGCGTAGGTGCGAAAGCGCCGCTCGCGGGCGTGCGGCACCTCGGCGCAGCGCACGCGCCACCCGGCCGCGCGGCGCGTCTCCCCCGGCTCCACCGCGACCGGGCGCAGCGGCGCGGGCTCGGGCAGGGAGCGGGCGACGACGGCCAGCGCCTGCGGCGAGGCGAGCAGGCGGATGGGGCCGGCCCCGAGCCGCAGGCACTCGCGCCGCAACGCCGAGAGCCCGCCGACCGCATCGCGGTGGGCGTGGGTGGCGAGCACCGCGCGCAGCGCCCGCACGTCGACCAGCCGCTCGACCCCGGCCGGCGCGTCGAGCAGGACGAGGCCCCGGCCGGCATCGACCAGCAGCGAGCTCTCGCGCCGCCGCGAGCGCCCCCGCCCCGGCGTGCCGCCCGCCGCCCCGGTGCCGAGGAAGGTGAGAAGCGGTGCCGTCAAGATGTGAGAAGCGGCGCCGTCAAGATGTGAGAAGCGGCGCCGTCAAGATGGCCCGATCCTCGCCGCCCGCGCCGCGCCGCGCCTCGGGTCCCGACCGCACCGATCCCGCCGGTTTCCTGCGGATGGGGAGAGCGCCCCGAGCGACGATGCTTCCGCCGATGAGCGAGCCAAGGCAGACACCCGCGGTCGAGACGGCCGGCCTCGGCAAGTCCTACGGGCCGAACCGGGCGCTCGCCGACCTCGACCTGCGGATCGAGCCGGGTGAGGTCTACGGCTACCTCGGTCCGAACGGAGCGGGCAAGACGACGACGATCCGACTGCTCCTCGGGTTGCACCGCCCGACCGCCGGCACGGCGCGGGTCTTCGGCATCGACGCCTGGGCGGACCCGCCCGCGGCGCACCGGCGACTGGCCTACGTGGCCGGCGAGCCGTTCCTGTGGCCGGCGCTGACCGGCGCCGAGACCTTCGCCTTCCTCGCCCGCCTGCGCGGCGGCGACGACGCCGCCTACCGGCGCGAGCTGATCGGCCGCTTCAAGCTCGACCCGGACCGCAAGGTGCGGGCGCTCTCCAAGGGCAACCGGCAGAAGGTGCTCCTGATCGCCGCGCTCGCGAGCCGCGCCGACCTGCTGGTGCTCGACGAGCCGACCTCCGGCCTCGACCCCCTGATGGAGGCGACCTTCCGCGAGTGCATCGGCGAGGCGCGGGGGCGCGGCCAGACCGTCTTCCTCTCCTCCCACATCCTCAGCGAGGTGGAGGCGCTCTGCGACCGGGTCGGCATCCTCAGCAGCGGCCGGCTGGTCGACGAGGGCACGCTGGCGGAGCTGCGCCACCTCTCCGCCCACGTCGTCGAGGCGACCTTCGAGGGCCCGGCCCCCGACCTGCCGGCGCTCGCCGGCGTGCGGGTCGAGCGGTCCGGCGAGAGCACCCTGCGCTGCGAGGTCAGCGGCCCGATCCGGCCCCTGCTGGCGGCCCTCGCGGAGCTGCCGGTGGTGGCGCTCTCGAGCCGCGAGCCCTCGCTGGAGGAGATCTTCCTCCACCACTACGAGCACGGCGACGATGGCCGCGACTAGGGCGCTGGCGGCGCGGGCCTTCGCCGACGGGCGCACGCGGACGCTCTCCTTCGCGGCCCTCTTCGCGCTGCTCTCGCTGGTGCAGGTGGTCGGCTACGACCACAGCTACCCGACCGTCGCCGAGCGGGCGCAGTTCGCCCACACCTTCGGCAACGACAAGGCGATCCGCCTCTTCTACGGCGTCCCCCACGACCTGCTGAGCACGGGCGGCTACGTCGCCTGGCGAATCGGCGGCGTGCTGTCGGTCTTCGCCGCCGTCTGGGGCGTCTTCGCGGCGGTGCGGGCGCTGCGGGCCGAGGAGGACTCGGGCCGCGCCGAGATCGTCCTCGCCGGCGTCCTCACCCGGGGCGGCGCGTTCGCCGCCGCGATCGCCGGCGTGCTGGCCGGCATCGCGGTCCTCTGGGCGGCGACCTGGGTCGGGTTGGTGGCCGGCGGCCTCGCCGTCGGGCCCTCCGCCTACCTGGCCCTGGAGCTCGCCGTCGTCGCCCTGGTCTTCGTCGGGGTCGGGGCGCTGGCGAGCCAGCTCGCCCCCACCCGCCGGCTGGCGCTCGGCGCGGGCATGGCGATCGTGACGGCGCTGCTGGCGCTGCGCGTGGTCGCCGACACCGCCGGGTCGCTGGAAGCCCTGCGCTGGGCGACGCCGCTCGGCTGGGCGGAGGAGATGCGCCCCTTCGCGGGCCCGCAGCCGGCCGTCGTGGCGCTCTTCGTGGCGCTCGCCGCCTGCCTGCTCGCGGCGGCGGCCGCGATCGCCCGCCGGCGCGACGTCGGCACCGGCGTCCTCTCGGGCTCCGACACGGCGCCGCCGCGGCTCGCGCTCCTCTCCTCGGCGACCGGCCAGGCGCTGCGCGGCGAGCGCGGGACGCTCCTCGGCTGGGCGGTGGGGATCGGCTTCTACGCGGTCGTCATCGGCCTGCTCGCCGACACGTTCAGCAGCGCCAACCTCTCCCGCTCGCTGCGCGAAAGCATCGAGCGGGTGGGCGGCGCCTCCCTGACCACGCCGACCGGGGCGCTCGGCTTCTACTTCCTGATCTTCGTCTTCGCGATCAGCCTCTTCGCCTGCGGGCAGGTCTCCGCGGCCCGCCACGAAGAAGCCGAGTCGCGCCTGGAGACGCTCCTCGCGCTGCCGCTCTCCCGCCGCCGCTGGCTGGCGGGCCGGGTCGCGATCGCGGTCGGTGCGGCGCTCGGCCTGGCGCTGCTGGCCGCGGTGCTCGCCTGGGCGGGGGCGATCTCGCAGGGCACCCACGTCTCCCTCCTGCGCCTGCTCGAGGCGGGGCTCAACTGCATGCCGGCGGCGCTCCTCTTCCTCGGGATCTCGGTCCTCGGCTACGCGCTGGCGCCGCGGGCGACCGCCCCGATCGCCTACGGCCTCGTCTCCGCGCTCTTCTGCTGGTACCTGTTCGGGGCGATCCTCGGCGCCCCGTCCTGGACGCTCGAACTGACCCCCTTCCAGCACGTCGCCCTGGTCCCGGCGCAGGCCTTCAAGGTGCCGCAGGCGCTGGCGATGGTGGCGATCGCGCTACTCGCCGGAGGGCTCGGCCTGCGCACCTTCGAACGGCGCGACGTCCTCGGCGAGTGAGCCCGCGCCGGCCGGGGTCGGCGGCGGCCGGCGGTGGTGGCGCCACGTCCGAGGCCCTGCGCGCCTTCGCCGAAGGGCACCGCGGATCCGCCGGCGCCCTCACCCTCACCGAGAGATGAGGCGGCCGATCGCGGCGCGGTCGACCGGCGGCTGCCGGGCGAGCAGGCGCAGCGCTCGCTCAGCTGAACCGGGCGAACCACTCGCCTGCCAGCCGCGCCACCGTCTCCAGCGCCCCGGGCTCCTCGAAGAGATGGGTGGCGCCGGGGACGACCGCCACCTCGTGCTCGCAACTCAGCAGCTTGGCGGCCTCTTCGTTCAGCGCCAGCACCTGCCAGTCGGCGCCGCCGACGATCAGCAGGGTGGGCGAGACGACGCGGCCGAGGCTCTCGCCGGCCAGGTCGGGGCGACCGCCGCGGGAGACCACCGCGCGGATGTCGGCGCCGGCGTGGGAGGCGGCGCGCAGCGCGGCGCCGGCGCCGGTCGAGGCGCCGAAGTAGAAGATCGGCAGCTTGCGCAGTTCCTCGTCGTCCTGGACCCAGCGGGTGACCGAGAGCAGGCGCTGGGCGAGCAGGCCGATGTCGAAGACGTTCTCGCGTTCGTCCGCCTCGACCGGCGTGAGCAGGTCGAAGAGGAGCGTCGCCAGGCCGCCGCGGTGGAGCATCTCGGCGACCTTGCGATTGCGCGGGCTGTGCCGGCTCGAGCCGCTGCCGTGGGCGAAGAGCACAAGGCCGTGGGCGTCGACGGGAATCTGCAGGTCGCCGTCGAGCAGGACCCGCGGCTCCGGTTCGATCTCGACCCGCCGCTCGCCGGCCACCGGATTGGGCACCGGGTCGGTGGCGACGTGGATCGGGCCGGGCTCCCGCCCCAGCTCCAGCAGCCGGCCGACCTCGGCGTCGGGGACCGGCGAGAAGTCGACGTAGAACTGGCCGACGCCGAAGAAGCCGTCCGGTTCCTCCACGCACACGACCTCGTCGAACTCGCCGGCGAGGCGGTGTGCGGTGCCGGGCGGGCCGACCGGGACCGCGAGGATCACCGCCGCGGCGCCCCGCGCCCGCAGGGCCCGGGCGGCGACGGCGACGGTGGCGCCGGTCGCGATCCCGTCGTCGACCAGGATCACCGTGCGGCCCTCGAGCGGCAGCGGCTCGCGGTCGCCCCGGTAGGCCTCGCGGCGGCGCTCCAGCTCGGCCGACTCGGCGGCGACGACCGCGTTCAGCTCCTCCTCGGAGATGCCGGTCAGCTCGACCTCGTCGCGCCGGATGAGGTGGAAGCCGCCCTCGGCGATCGCCCCGACCGCGTACTCGGGCTGGAACGGGGCGCCGACCTTGCGGACGAGCAGGATGTCGAGCGGCGCCTCCAGCAGGCGCGCCACCTCCGAGGCGACCGGAACGCCGCCGCGCGGCAGGGCGACGACGATCGGGGCCCGATCGCGGAAGCGCTCCAGCGCCGCGGCCAGGCGACGACCGGCTTCGTCGCGATCGGCGAAGAGTGCGAGGCGGTCCGGCATGGGTCGATCCTGGAGCGGCGGGGCGGCGCGCGCATCGGCAGGAAACCGCCGCATTGGTTCGGCGTCACCCGGATGGCGCCCGGGCGGCGGTCGACGAGGCGGTCGGCTCCCACCCGGGCGGGGCGGCCCCGCCCTCCTCCCAAGCCGCCGTCAGGGCAGCGCCCGGGCGTGGGAGCGGAGGTCGCTCCAGGCGTCGCCGTCGCGGTCGAGCCGCTCCAGCGCGCTCTTCATCCGCCAGCGGTCCGGCCGCAGGCGCGAGTCCTCCAGCTCCTCCCAGCGCAGCGGCATCGCCACCGGGGCGCGGTCGCGCGCCCGTACGGCATAGGGGGCGACGGCGGTCTGCGCGTAGGCGTTGCGCATGATGTCGATCAGGATCCGCCCGTCGCGCTTGGCCTTGCGCGCCTCCAGGGTCAGCCGGCGGGGATCGCGGGCGATCATCTCCTCGGCCAGGTCACGGGCGAACTCGCGGACCCGGTCGAAGCCCGCGGTCCGGCGCAGCGGCACGGTGACGTGGACGCCGCGCGAGCCGGTGGTCATCGCGAAGGGCGCCAGGCCGCGCTCGCGCAACAGCTCGCCGCAGAGCCGCGCCGCCCGGCGCACGTCGGCGAAGCCGCCGCCGGAGGGGTCGAGGTCGAAGATCATCCGGTCGGGGCGCTCGAGCCGATCGGCCCGGCTCAGCCAGAGGTGCGGGGTCACGCAGGCCTGGTTGGCGAGGTAGACCAGGGTCGGCGCGTCCGCCATCACCACCTCCTCCAGCTCGCCGCCCTGCTTGGGCACCGCGACCGTGCGGACCCAGTCCGGGTAGTAGTCGGCGGCCGCCTTCTGGAAGAAGCCCCCCGCGTCGATCCCGTCGGGGAATCGCTGCATCGCCACCGGCCTCCCCTTGGCGTGGCGGATCAGGGCGCCCGCGACGTCGGCGTAGTAGTGGACGAGGTCGCCCTTCGTCTCCCCGGAGGGAAACAGGCGCTTCCCGAGCCGCGTGACCTCAACCCGCCGGCGCCCGACCTTGATCGTCTCCGCCATCCCCTGATTGTGGCGAGGTCGGCGCACCGGCCACGTCGCCGACCGGCACCCCGCCCCCCGCGCAGCTGTTCCTTTCCACCGGCGTCCCGGCATTAGGAACAGCTGGACGGAAGACGGGGTCAGGTGGGGCGCTCGGGGAGCGGGTCCTGCCCGGCGCCCCTCGACTCGGCGCGCACCTCGTCCCGCACGGTGGCGGCGCCGCGGCGGGCGGCGGGCAGGACGGCGAGCAGCTCGGTGCCCTCGCCCGGCGCCGAGCGGATCGCCAGGCGCCCGTCGAGCAGGTGCACCCGTTCGCGCACCGACTGCAGGCCGAAGCCGGCGTGGTGGGCGTCGCTGTCGAAGCCGGGCCCGTCGTCGGCGACCCGGACGCGGACCTGGCCCGCCTCGTCCTCGTCGGCCACCTCGACCTCGACCCCGGCGCCCGGCGCGTGCCGGGCCGCGTTGCGCAGGCCCTCCTGGACGATGCGGTAGAGGGTGGTCTCGAGCTCGCTGGTGTGGCGCCGCGGGTCGCGACCCGACTCGTAGGCGAGGTCGACGGTCAGCTCGACGTCGAGGCCGCGGGCGATCGTCTGGACGACCAGCTCTTCGAGCGCCGACGCGGCACCGCGGCGGTCGAGGTCGAGCGGCCGCAGCTCGGTGATCAGCGAGCGCAGCCTCGCCATCTCGACCTCCGCCTCGCCGGCCGCGGCGTGGCTGCGGCGCCGCGCCTCCTCGGGGTCGGCGGCGGCGATCGCCCCAAGCTCCCGATGCAGCTTGGCCAGCCCCGCGAGGGTCTCGTCGTGGAGTTCACGCGCCCAGCGACCGCGCTCGGCTTCGGCGGCGGCGAGCCGCGAGCGACGGCGCTGGTCGTCGACCAGGCGCGCGGTCGCCAGCGCGATCGCGGCGCTGGTGCCGAAGGCCTCGAGCAGCTCCTCGTCCTGCTCGCTGAACCGCGGGCCGTCGAACTGGCGGTCGAGCGCGACCAGGGCGCCGTAGACGCGGCCGCGGAGGACCAGCGGCACGACCAGCGCGTCGTCGAAGTCGAAGCCGAGCTTGCCGTCGCCGTAGCCGACGGTCGGCCTCGCGGCGGGGCCGTCGCCCGCGTGCGCGGTTTCGCGGCTGTCCAGCGCGGCGGCGGCGATCGAGGCCGGGCGCTCCACCGTCACGCCCTGCAGCTCCGGGTGGATCTCGCCCGCGACCGCGGCGACCCGCAGCCGCTCGCCCTCGAGCAGCTCGACGAAGAGGGCGCGGGCGGAGACCAGCGCCCGGCCCCGCTTCACGATCAGGTCGAGGATGACCTCGAGGTCGGTCTGCGCGGCGAGGGTGCGGGCGATGGCCACCGTTGCCTCCAGGGCGTTGGCGCTGCGGCGGGCGGCGCGCTCGCGGACGACCGAGCCCTGGTACCGGCGCGCGTGGTCGATCGCGAGGCCGGCGAAGTCCGCGATCTGCACGACCGCCGCCTCGTCCTCGTCGTCGAAGGAGAGCCCGCCCTCCTTCTCGGTCAGGTAAAGGATGCCGTAGGGGCGGCTGCCGACCTTGATCGGCACGCCGAGGAAGGTGTGCATGTCCGGGTGGGCCGGCGGATAGCCGTAGGCGTGGGGATGGGATTCGACGTCGTCGAGGCGCAGCGGCTCGGGGTGGCGGATCAGCTCGCCGAGGACGCCGCGGCCACGAGGGTATGGCCCGATTTCACGCGCCGTCTCGGCGTCGATCCCGGCGGTGAGGAAGCGCGAGAGCTCGCGGCCGCTCTCGTCGAGGACTCCCAGGGCCGCGTAGCGCGCCCCGGTCAGGGTCTGCGCGGCGTCGAGCGCCCGCTCCAGGACGAGCTCCAGGTCGAGGTCGGCGAGGACTCCCCAGGCCAACCGCAGGATCGCGTCTTGAGTCGCCTTCATGCCTGCGGCCCTGACCCGTCCACCCCACCCGTCGCGGCGGACTGGACCTCGTCACTGCAAGGTGCTGGTTCGCGGTCGGAAGCCAAGGGGCCCGCCCGTCGTTGTAGTTATCCGGCGCGGGTCGCGATCGCCCCGAACCGGCCTGCGGCGACCATACCGCAAGCGCTCCCGAGCGTTGAGAAACTTCGTCGAATGGCGGCGGCCACGGCTGGGCCGCGAGCGCTACTTGACCTGTCCCGCGCCGGCGGCTTCCGCCGCGTGCAGCTTGCCCGCCCAGACCGCCTTCGCGCCGAGGTCGCCGGTGCGGAAAGTCATGAAGCCGGCCGCCAGGGCCAGGACCACGACGGCGACGCGGAGGGCGGTGAACATCGCCGGCGGTGTCAGCAGCCGGTCGACGATCGCCAGCCCGGTGGGCCGCCCGGCGGAGATCCGGCGGGCGGCGAAGGCCACGATCACCGCCGCGGTGAAGAGCACGTAGACGACGGTGAGGATGTGGGCGGCCTGGGAGTGCTGGGAGATCAGGTTGGCCGCTTCTCCGTGCAGGTTGAGCCTCCCGCGCAGCGCGGCGCCGGACTCCGCGGTGAGGAAGAGCGAGCTCATCGCGATCACCGAGACGATCGACAGGGCGATCCCGTACCGCGACAGCCACTCCGGCCGTGCCATCAGGAAGAGCGCCGCGACGATCGTCGTCGGGACCAGGATCACCGGCACGTGGACGAAGAGCGGGTGCGCGGGCAGCCCGCCGTAGATCGTCGTCATGCGGATCGGCAGGGTGAGGAAGCCGAGGAACCCGAAGAGGACGAGCAGGAACTCGGCCCGGCCCCAGTCGACTCCGCCGCCGCCCCGGGCGATGCTGCTGTCCTGCGCGTTCATTCCCCGGAAGCCTAAGTCCGTCTCTCAGGGCCAGGTCAAACGGGCGTGAGAGAACTCTCACGTTGGCGGGGGCGGGCGGCGGCCGGGACGGCGGCACTCCGCAAATCACCGCAGGCGGAGCACGGAGAGGTACGGATGGCGCCGCGTCCGGCGGCCGGGAGTATCGGCACATGGCCGACGACGAACGGATCGAAGAGACCGGCAGCGACCGCCAGCGGGCGCTTGCCCGCCTGCACAAGAAACGCGACTTCCAGGGGCACGTGGTCGCCTACGTCGTCGTCAACGCGGCGATCTGGGCGATCTGGGCGGTGACCGGGGCGGGCTACCCGTGGCCCGCCTGGGTGACCGGCGGCTGGGCGATCGGCCTGATCCTGAACGCCTGGGACGTCTACTTCCGGGCGCCGATCACCGAGGCCGAGATCAGCCGCGAGATCGACCGCCTACAGGCCCCGCGGTAGGACCCGTGCGCCGCGTCCTGGTCGCATCGCTGGCCATCGCCGCCGCCGGCGCGCTCCTCGCGCCGACGGCCGCCGCGGCGGCCACGGCACCCGCCCCGCACCCTTCGCCCGATTCCTTCCGCCACGGCCTCGGCCTGGTCAACGGGCACCTGCGGATCGCGATCGAACGCGCGCCCGAAGAACTGGGGGAATCCCTGCGCACGGCGGAAACCGTCTGCGGCCTCGGCGAACGGTCGCTGGCCCGCCAGGAAGCCGACGCCGCCGCCGCCGATTGGACCACGCTCGACCAGGTCGTCGACCAGCTGGCCGTCGGCCAGGCCGAGCGCGTGCAGATCGCGTTCCGCAATGCCGACTCGGTGTTGGCCGAACTGCGCACGCGGTTCGAACGGCGCTGGCGCTCCTCGCCCGTCCACCTGCGCGAACTGCGCCGCGGGGTGCGCGCGACCCGGCGCGGCATCGCGATCGTGCGCGCCGCGATCGCCGACCTCGAAAGCCCCTTCGCCAGCTGGCACGCCAAGGAATGCCGCGCCGCGACGCGCGGCATCGAAAACGCCTTCGCCTCCGCCCCGGCGGGCATCGAACTGATCAACGCGGGCATGCTGCGACTCTGGCGGCTGGCGGAAATGCCGCCGCCCCAAAACCGAAGGAGCTAGAGAGATGGCCGAGGAGACGATCACCGTCACGCTGACCCACGCCGACGCCGAGATCCTGCTCGGCGTGGTGAGCGCCGAGCGTCACAACCCCGACTCGCAGGCGGTCTGCGACAAGGTGCGCAGGCAGCTCGACTCCCAGCTCGCCGACCCGGCGTCCTGAGCCGCCGCCGGGCGCGCCGCCGGCGAGGAATTGCCGCGCCGGCGCGGCCGACGGCGCGGCCTCAGACCGCGACGCCGGCGAGGAATTCGGTCAGGTAGCGGCCGACGATCTTGCCCTGGTCGCTGCCCCAGGGGGGCGCGTCGGACATGGTCGAGGTTTCGCCGTGGCCGCCCGCCAGCCAGCCCTGCAGGTAGCGGGGCGCGGTGCCGGTCCAGAGGACGCCGCGCAGGATCGGGTCGAAGGCCGCCGGCTCGATCGTGGCGCCGAGGCGGGCGGCGATCGCTTCCGCGGCCACGTCGGCCTGCTGGGTGGCGAGGCCGCCCTGCTTGACCGGGAAGCTGGTCACGTCGCCGGCCGCGTAGAGGTGCTCGCAGCCGATCACCGCGCAGTGGTCATCGATCCGCACGAAGCCTTCGGGGTCGTGGGGGACGCCGCGGATCAGCCGTCCCTCCAGCTTCGGCAGGCTGATCACCGTGTCGAAGGGCAGCCGGCCCGTCGGCACGGTGTCCAGGAAGCCTGCCTCGAAGCGCACCGGGTGGGCGCCGGTGATGACCTTGATGCGCCGCTCGGCGAGCAGCTCGGCCATCCCCTCGGCGACGCCGCGGCCGAAGATCTGCAGCGGCGCGTCCTCCGGCGTGACGATCGTCAGGGTCGCGTCCTCGCCGGCCCGGTCGAGCTCGACTCGGGCCAGCAGGGCGAGCTCGTAGAGCGGCAGCGCCCAGGACTCGACCGCGGGCATCGTGAAGGCGATGGACTGCGGCGTCGCGCCGGGGCGGATCTCCGCCATCACCTTGCCGACGTCGCCTTTGTCGGCGATCCCCCAGAAGGTGATCGCGCCGGGAACCGGCCAGTAGAGCTTCGCCCCCGGGCAGACGATCAGCTCGCCGTAGGGGATGCTCTCGCCGTCGTGGGTGACGGCGAGGCGGGCCTCGGTGTCGACCGAGGCGATGCTGTCGGCCCGGTAGCGGGCGCCCGCCGCCGCGGCGAGCTGCTCGAGGTCGTAGGTCTCGACCTCCGAGACGCCGTACGGCACGCCGACCGCGTAGGGCCGGTAGACGAAGTTGCGCCGCGGCGAGCAGATCGTCACCTCGGCACGGTCGCCGGCCAGGTCTCCGAGCGCCAGGGCGGCCTCCAACGCCGCCACGCCGCCGCCCGCGATCAACACTTGCTCCTTCATCGGTGAGCCTTTCTGATTCCGGATCTGATGATCGGGCCACTCTTGCGGCCCGCGGCCTCCTCGCCATCCGCGCGTTCCCGGCGGGCGCGCTGCGGTTTTGCCCCCAGCTCGACCGCCCGCACCAGGGTCTCCAGGTCGGCCGCCGAGACGATCCCGACGCCGCCGTCCGCGCTCCGCACGAAAGCCTGACCCGCACGGATGAAGGCGGGCCTCTCGGCGAGGTCGGCGAGGTCGGTGTCCGCGTCGACGATCAGTTCCGGGTCGACGTCGCGGAGCTGCAGGTCGATCTCCAGCGGGCCGCCCGGGAAGGGCGTCGCCAGCGAGCCGGCCCGCCGCCCGGCGAGCGCCGCCCGCAGCCGCGTCGCCCGCTCTTCGGCCTTCGCGGCGAAGATGACGAAGACGCCGATGATCGCTGCCCAGAAGCCGGTGAGATAGCCGAACATCGCCCCCACCGTCCCCAGTGCGACCAGGGCCCAGCCGATCCCCCGGCCGAGGCGCGCGGCGATCACGGTGGCCTTGCGCAGGTCGCCGTCGAAGAGCCAGATCACCCCGCGCGCGATGCGGCCGCCGTCGAGCGGGAAGGCGGGCAGCAGGTTGAGCGCCAGGATCGCCGCGTTGACGAAGGCGAGGTACTGGACCAGCGCGATCACGGCGTCGGGGGTCGACCCCGGCAGGGCGATCGCGAGGCAGGCGAAGACGATGGTGAGCAGGAGCGTGACCGCGGGCCCGGCGGCGGCGAAGAGGATCTCGTCGGCGGCGCGGGCCGGCTGTCCCGACATCCGCGCCACGCCGCCCAGCAGCCAGAGGTCGATCTCCTCGATCTCCACCCCGCGACGACGGGCCACCAGCGCGTGGCCGAGCTCGTGCGCGAGCACGCCGGCGAACAGCAGCAAGGCGCTCGCCAGCCCCAGCGCGTAGGCGGCGGGCGCGGCGATGCCGGGGTCCTGTTCGGGGTAGTAGCCGGCGCCCAGCGACCAGGCGATCAGGGCGACGATCGCGAGCCAGGCCGGCTGCACCCCGATCGGGATGCCGAACAGCCGGCCGAGGCGGATCCGCGCAGTCATGGGTCTGATCCTGTCGCGCCCGCGCCCGCCCGCCATCGGGGGCGCGCCGATGCCTCGCTGCGGCCTTCCCCGGATGGCGAGGCCCCCGGCGAGGCCTAGCTTCGCCCCAGGGTCCCACAACCAAACGAGAGGAGCTCCAAATGGCAACCGACATCGCCGAGTGGCGCCCGCTGAGCGAGCTGCGCCACCGTGTCGACCAGATGTTCCGCGACGTCGCCGCCGAGGGTGGCCTCGCCACCCTGTCGCCGTCGATGGACGTGGTCCGCCGCGACGACGCGATCGTGATCCGCGCCGACATCCCGGGCCTCGGCAGCGACGACGTCGAGATCTCGGTCGAAGACGGCGTCCTCACCATCTCCGGCGAGCACGAGGACAGGCACGACGAGGAGACGGAGCGCTTCGTGCGCCGCGAGCGCCGCGTCGGCTCGTTCTCGCGCTCGATGACGCTGCCGCGCGGCGTCAAGCCCGACGACATCGAGGCAACCGCCGCCGACGGCGTGCTCGAGGTGACCGTCCCGCTGCCCCAGGAGGAGGCGCGGCAGGTGGTCGAGGTCAAGTCGAAGGGCGAGGGCTGAGGGTGCGCCTGCTGGTCGCGATCGACGCGGGCGACCCCGGGCGGGACGCGCTCGAGCTGGCGCGGGTGCTGTGCGCCGCGACCGGCTCGAGCGCGCTCCTCGTCCACGTGCTCTACGCCGGGCCCCTGCCGATGGAGTTCGCGGTGCTGCCGGAGGAGGAGGCCGCCGAGGCCGAGCCCCTCTTCGAGCGCGCGCGGGCGGCCCTGCCGGGGGTCGAGGTGGAGACGCGCGCCTACGGCGGCGGCTCCCCCGCCGCGATCGTCACCTCGCTGTCGGAGCGCGAGGACCTCGACGGCATCGTGCTCGGCTCGCCCCACCGCCACGGCCTCGACCGGCTGCTGTCGGGCAGCGTCGCGAACAGCGTCCTGAACGGGGCCGAGACCGACGTCTTCGTGGCGCCGCCCGGCTACGCCGACGCCGCCCACGACGGCCTCGGGACGGTCGCGGTCGGCTACCTCGGCACGCCCGAGAGCAAGGTCGCGCTGCGCCGCGCCCTGGAGCTGGTCGACCCGGCGGGGCGGATCGACGTCCTAACCGTCGCCGAGCCGCCGGTGCCGCTCTCCCCCACGGCCCAGGGCCTTCCCACCCCACCCGATCCCGACCGGGTGCTGGCCGAGGCCCGCGAGCTGGCCGGCGGCCGGGTCGCGGTCGAGGCGCGGCGACTCGACGGCGCGGCGGCGGCGGAGCTGGAGGCGGCCTGCGCCGAGGGGGTCGACCTGCTCGTCCTCGGGTCGCGCGGCTACGGCCCGGTGATGCGCGTCCTGCTCGGCTCGGTCTCCGCCCGCGTGTTCCGCCACGCCCCCTGCCCGCTGCTGGTCACGAGGCGGCCTTGAGGCCATGGCGCGACCGAAGTTCGTCCTGGTTCCGTCGCATCCGCCCGAGAACTTCCGGCCGCTGCTCGGCGAAAAGGAATGGACGCGGGTCGAGGCGGCCATCGCCCGAGCTCGCACCCAGTTCGAGCGGCGGGCGATCTGGCACGTCAACTCGACCCTGCGGGGCGGCGGCGTCGCCGAGATGCTGCGGGCGCTGCTGCCCTACGTGCGCGGCGCCGGGATCGACACCCGGTGGGCGGTGCTGCGCGAGGATCCCGAGTTCTTCCGGCTGACCAAGCGCCTCCACAACAACCTGCACGAGGACCGCGGCGACGGCGGGCCACTCGGCGTCGACGAGCGGAATCTCTACGAGGAGACGCTGGCGCGCAGCGCGCGGCACCTCCGCGGGCTGATCGACCGCCACGACGTCGTCTTCCTGCACGACCCCCAGACCGCCGGCCTGATCCCCCACCTGCGCGCGAGCGGGGCGACGGTCGTCTGGCGCTGCCATGTCGGCGTCGACGAGCCGGGCGAGCAGGCGCTGCGGGCGCAGCGGTTCCTGGCGCCCTACGTGGCGGCCGCGGACCTGCGCGTCTTCACCCGCGAGGGGCTGATCTGGCACGACCTGGAGCGCGCCGGCTGCCGGGTGATGCCGCCGTCGATCGATCCCTTCTCGCCGAAGAACCAGGAGCTCGACCAGACCTCGGTGGCGGCGATCCTGGTCGCCCTGGGGCTGGCGGCGGACGGGCCCGGGCGGCCGCCGTCCTTCACCCGGGCCGACGGCAGCCCGGGCCGGGTCGAGCGCGCCGCGGAGATCGTCCAGGACGAGCCGATCCCGCCAGGCGCCCGGCTGGTCGCGCAGGTCTCCCGCTGGGACCACCTGAAGGACCCCGACGGGCTGCTGGCCTGCATGGCCAAGGAGCTCGCCCCGGCCGAGAACGTCCACCTGCTGCTCGCCGGGCCGGAGACGGCGGCGGTCGCCGACGACCCGGAAGGGGCGGCGGTCTGGTCGGAGGTCCGCGCGCACCGCGCCGCACTGCCCGCCGCGGTGCGGGCTCGCATCCACCTGGCGGGCCTGCCGATGGCCGACCTCGACGAGAACGGGGCGATGGTGAACGCGATCCAGCGGCGCGCCGACATCGTCGTCCAGAAGAGCCTCGCCGAGGCCTTCGGCCTGACGGTCGCCGAGGCGATGTGGAAGGGGCGGCCGGTGATCGGCAGCCGCGTCGGCGGCATCGCCGAGCAGATCGTCGACGGGGAGAGCGGCCTGCTGATCGATCCTCGCGACCTGGACGCCCTCGCGCGGGCGGTGCTGGCGCTCGTCGGCGACCCCGCCCTGGCGGCGCGCCTCGGCGACGCCGCGCGCGAGCGGGTGCGCGGCCACTACCTCGGCGCCGTGCGGCTGGCCGAATACGGCGAGCTGCTCGCCGCGCTGGAGGCGCCGTGATCCCCCGGCGACCACATCCCGGCATGTGGTCTTGACCGCATGCGCCCGGCGGGGGCGGGCGGTTGGATGAGCAGATGACGAGCGCCGCGCGGATTCACGCCGCCCGAAGCAGCGCGATGAGCGCCCAGCGCGTCTGGGCCACGCCGGACGCCGTCGACGCGATCGTCCACCTGCGCAACCAGCGCGGCAACCTCATCCTCCGCCATGTGGCCGGCGCCGAAGGGGCGCCGGAAGTGCGGCTGATCAGCTCCACGATCCCCCGCGGCGGCGACGACATCGCGCTCGGCATCGTCGGCGGCGTCCTCTTCCTGATCGACCGCGAGCACGACCTGGAGCTCGGCTGCCCGGACTTCCACGTCGACGTGACGCCGACCCGGCTCGACAACGACCGCACCGGCGTCCGCGCCGAGTACCACCTGGTCAGCCGCGCCGTCGAACGCTGACCGCGGCTCCGGGGCTGGCGGACGGCGGCTCCCGGGCTGGCGGTCAGGCGGCGACGATGCGGCCGGCGCGCAGTTCGAGCACCTCGTCGAAGGCGTCGAGCGCGGCGCGCTCGTGGGTGATGACGAGGACGCCGGGGCCGCCGGCGGCGAGGCCCGCGATGCGGCGCTGCAGGTCGGCGGCGCCGGCCGGATCGAGGTGGGCGGTCGGCTCGTCGAAGACGAGAAAGTCGGCGCGGGCGAGGAAGAGCCGGGCGGCGGCGATCCGCTGGCGCTGGCCGCCGGAGACCTTCGCCCCGGCCTCCCCCACCTCGGTGTCGAGGCCGTCGGGGAGCGAGTCGAGCCAGGGGCCGAGACCGACCGCGGTGAGCGCCTCGCAGATCGCCGTGTCGCCGGCGCCCGGCCGGCCGAGCGCGACGTTGTCGCGCAGGGTCGAGGTGAAGAGGTAGGCGTCCTGGGGGGCGAGGCGGATCGCGGCGCGGACGTCGTCGCCCGTCGACCGGCCCAGCGGCACGCCGCCCAGCTCGACCCGTCCCACGATCGGGTCGCGGAAGCGGACCGCGAGCTCGGCGAGGGTGCTCTTGCCGGCGCCGCTCGGACCGAGCAGCGCCACCGCGCGCCCGGGGCTCAGCGCCAGGTCGACGCCCTCCAGCACCCAGGGCCCATGCGCCTCGTAGCGGAAGTGGACGTCGTCGAAGCGCAGCACGCCGTGGCTCACGGGGAGCGGGCGGGAGGGCTCGAAGACCGGCGGCTCGCGGTCGATGACCGCCTCGATCCGGGAGGCGGCGGCGGCGCAGTTGTCGATCCCGGCCGCGGCGGCGCCGAGCGGCGCGACCGCCTCGAAGGAGGCCATCGCCAGCAGCGCCAGCGCCGCCAGCATCACCCCGGCGAGGGCGCCCGAGCCGACCGCGGGGATCGCGACGGCGAGCATCGCCACCACGGTGGCGCCGGCGATCGCGGTGAGCAGCCCGGCGGCGAGCCCGCCCGCGAGGGCGTCGCTGCGCTGCAGGGAGGAGAGCCGGGCACCGGAGCGCTCGGACACCTCGATCCAGTCCTGTGCCCGTCCGGCGACCGCGATCTCCGCCGAGCCGCCCGCGACCTCGAGCACCTCGGCGGCCAGCTCCGCCCGGGCCGGCGCCTGGCGCCGGCCGGCGCGGCGGTTGGCCGCCCGGGTCGCCAGCGGCACCAGCAGGCCGGCGGCGAGCAACGCCACCGCCAGCACCAGCGCCGCGGCGGGCAGGATCAGGAAGGCGACGAGGACGGCGCCGAGCGCCGCGACGATCGCCACCGCGGGCGGCGTCACGCCGCGCAGGTAGAGGTCCTGCAGCGTGTCGACGTCGCCGACGAAGCGGCCCAGCAGCTCGCCGCGGCCGAGGCCGGGCAGGCCGGCCGGGACCAGCGGCACCAGCCGGCGGAAGAGGTGGGAGCGCAGGTCGGTGATCGTGCGGAAGGCGACGTCGTGGGAGACGAGCCGCTCGGCGTAGCGCAGCAGGGCGCGGGAGATGCCGAAGAACCGCACGCCGACGATCGCCACGCCGAGCGCGAGGATTTCCGGCCGCTGGGCGGCGCGGCTGATCAGGTAGCCGGAGGTGGTCAGCAGGCCGACCGCGGCGAGCACCGCAGCCGCCCCGAGCGCCACGCTCAGCGCCAGCCGCCCGCGCGGCGGCGGCGCCACGGCGAGGATGCCCCGCAAAGCCCTCATCGCGCCACCTCCCGCCCGGGGGTTTCCGAGCCTAGGGGGTCATATGACCCCCTAGGCTCGGAAACCCCCGCGGGCGTGGTGGGCGGGACGATCACGCCGTCGCGCAGCGCGACCACGCGGTCGGCGCCGCGCACCGCGGCCTCGCGGTGGGCGACGATCAGGGCGGTGCGGCCGGCGGCCAGCTGGTCGACCGCGGCGACCACGTCGCGCTCGGTGCCGGCGTCGAGGTGGGCGGTCGGCTCGTCGAGCAGCAGCAGCGGCGCGTCGGTGAGGAAGGCGCGGGCGAGGCCGACGCGCTGGGCCTGGCCGGCCGACAGCCGGCGGCCGCCCTCGCCGACCGGCGTGTCGAGGCCATCGGCGAGCCCGTCGAGAACCGGGCCGAGCATCGCGTCCAGGGCGGCGTCCTCGATCTCGCCGCGCCGCGCGTCGGGCCGGGCGAGGGCGATGTTGGCGGCGATCGTGCCGGCGAAGATGGTCGGGCGCTGCGGGACCCAGGCGATCCGCCGCCGCCACTCGGTCGGGTCGACGTCGCGCAGGTCGACGCCGCCGCAGGCGATCGACCCGGCCTCGGGCTCGGCGAGCCGCAGCAGCAGCGAGAGCAACGTCGACTTGCCACCGCCGCTCGGGCCGACCAAGGCGACGGTCTCGCCCGGCGCCAGGGTCAGGTCGACCCCGCGCAGGACCTGCTCGCGGCCGGGGTGGGAGAAGGTCACCCCGCGCAGGGCCAACGGCGCGTCGCCCGGGTCGGGGGCCGGCAGCGGCGCCGCCGGGACGCGCACCGCGGGCGGGCGGTCGAGCACCGCGAAGATCGCCTCAGCGGCGGCCATCGCGTCGGCGCCCGCGTGGAACTCACTACCCAGCCGGCGCAGCGGCATGTAGACCTCCGGCGCCAGGATCAGCACGGTCAGCCCGGCGGTCAGCCCGAGCGCCCCTTCGGCCAGCTGGATGCCGACCGTGGCGGCCACCAGGGCGACGCCGATCATCGCCAGCAGCTCCAGCACCAAGGCGGAGAGGAAGCCGATCCGCAGCGTCGCCATCGTCTCGCGTCGGTAGCTCTCCCCGGCTGCCGCGATCGAGGCGGACTGCGCCTCGGCGCGGCCGTTGGCGCGCAGCGTCTGCAGGCCGCCGACCAAGTCGAGGAAGCGGTCGCTGAGCCGCGCGAGCCGCTGCCAGCGGCGCCGCGTCGCGCCTTCGGCGAGCCGCCCGATCAGGATCATGAAGACCGGCACGAGCGGCGCGGTGATCGCCAGGATCGCGGCCGCCTCCCAGTCGCGCGGCGCCGCCCAGGCGAGGATCGCGAGCGGCGTCAGCGCCGCCAGCACCGCCTGCGGCAGGTAGCGGGCGTAGTAGGCCTCCAGCGAGTCGACGCCCTGCACGGCGGCGGCGGCCAGCTCGCCCGAGCGCTCCTCCGAGAGCGCCCCGGGACGCTCGACCAGCAGGTGGCGGACGAGCCGCGAGCGCAGCTCGGCCATCACCCGGGCGGCGCCGATCCGCCCCGAGGCCTCGAAGCCGAGGTCGACGGCGCCGCGGGCCAGCGAGACGCCCAGCAGCCAGGCGAGCTGCGGCAGCAGGGAGGACAGCGAGGCGCCGCCGAGGAAGGCGTCGACGACGATGTGGGCGAGCAGCGTCGCCTGGGCGATGATCAGCGCCGTCGCGACGAGGCCGAGGCCGACCGTCGTGCCGAGCTGGGCCCGCGCCGCGCGGCTGGCCTTGCCGAGCCGGCGCTGGGTCGCCCGCGCCCTGGCCCGGGCGTCAGGATCCTGCCGGCTTGAGCTCATCCGGCTTCCCGCTCCCGCGCTTGTCCGAGCCGTCCCCGGAGCCGTCGCCGCCGAGCAGGTCGAGCGGGCTCTTGACCTCGCCGAAGTCATCCGCCGAGATCCGCTTGCGGAACACCCAGTAGGTCCAGCCTTGGTAGAGCAGCACCACCGGCACCAGCAGGCCCGCCACCACGGTCATCACCGCCAGCGTGTAGGTCGACGAGGAAGACGCGTTCAGCGTCATGTCGAAGGCGGCGCTGGTGCTGGAGATCATCGTGTGCGGGAAGAGGTCGACGAAGAGCGAGGTGAAGAAGAGGACGATCGCGCCGGCCGTGGCGCCGAAGGCGAGCCCGGCGTTGCGTTGCGCGGGCGCCTCGCCCGGGGCCCGCGCCGCGCCCCGCCGCGTCAGCACCGCGGCGGCGACGAGCAGCACCGCGGCGACCGCGGCGAGCAGCGCCGAGGCCACGTCCACGCCGCCCCGGTGGGCGGCGACCGTCCAGGCGAGGAAGGCGACGCCGGCCGCGGCGGCGGGAGGCATGATGCGGCCGGCGATCGCCTTCGCCCTCTCGCCCATCTCCCCCTCGGTCCTCAGAGACAGGAAGACCGAGCCGTGGGCGAGAAACATGAGCAGCGTCGCGACGCCGCCCAGAAGCGCGTAGGGGTGCAGCAGGTCGAAGAGGGTGCCCGTGTATTCCATCTGGGCGTCGATCGGCACGCCGTGGACGATGTTCGCCCAGCCGACCCCCCAGAGCAGCGCGGCGGCGCCGCTGCCGATCATCATCGCCCACTCCCAGCCGCGGCGCCAGCGCTCGCTCGTCCCCTTGCCCCAGAACTCGAAGGAGACGTTGCGGACGATCAGCGCGACGAGGATCAGGAAGAGGGCCAGGTAGAAGCCCGAGAAGAGGGTCGCGTACCACTCCGGGAAGGCGGCGAAGGTGGCGCCGCCGGCGACCAGCAGCCAGACCTCGTTGCCGTCCCAGACCGGGCCGATGGTGTGGATCACGGCGCGCTTCTCGGCGTCGGTGCGGCCGACCGCGCGGATCAGCATGCCGACCCCGAAGTCGAACCCCTCGAGCACGAAGTAGCCGAGCCAGAGGATCGAGATGAGGATGAACCAGATGACCTGGAGGGCGGTGTAGTCGGGCATCGTCGTCTCCTCCTCAGTAGGCCAGGGCCAGCTCCTGGCCCGGGTCCTCGGCTTTGCCGGCCTCGACCGGCCCTTTGCGCACCGCCTTGACGAAGATCCGCCCGGCGATCGCGGCGAGCACCCCGTAGAGCAGCGTGAAGCCGACCAGGGTGATCCAGATCTGCGCCGCGCCGACGCTCGGCGAGTTGGCGACGTCGGTCTTCAGCAGACCGAACACGACCCACGGCTGGCGGCCCATCTCGGTGAACAGCCAGCCCGCGGCGCTGGCCAGGAAGGGCAGCGCGACGGCGGGCACGGCGAGCCGCATGAACCACTTCGAGTCTCCCAGCCTGCCCTTGCGCTGGAGCCACCAGCCCCAGGCGGCGAAGGCGAACATCGCGAAGGCGGCGCCGATCATCGCCCGCCAGGTCCAGTAGGCGATCGCGACGATCGGAGTGTAGTTGCCGGGACCGTACTTCTGGCGGTATTCCCGGTTCAGGTTGTTGATCCCCTCGACTTCGCCGCGCGGGTAGCCGGTGGTGACCCAGGAGAGGAGGTTGGGGATCTCGATGTTGCGGGTCAGCCCTTCCGGGTTCGACTTGAAGTCGCCGGTGGCGAACAGCGAGAGGCCGGCGCCCTTTTCGGTGTTGAAGACGGCGTCGGCGGCGGCCATCTTCATCGGCTGCTGCTTGGTCATCAGGATGCCGTCGAAGTGACCGACGAAGACGGTGGCGATCGCCGCCAGGGTCACCAGCGGCAGGGCGATCTTCATCGCGCCGCCGAAGACCTTGGTCTCGCGGCCCTGGCGCAGATGCCAGGCGGAGACGCCGATCAGGATCATCCCGGCGGTGAGCAGCGACGCCAGCATCGTGTGGGCGAACGCGTAGAGCGCCGTGTTGTTGAAGAGGACCGAGGCGATGTTGGTCAGCTCGGCTTTGCCGCCCGCCATCTTGTAGCCGACCGGGTGCTGCATCCAGGAGTTGGCGGCGAGGATGAAGTAGGCCGACAGCGCGGTCGAGGCGGACACCGCCCAGGCGCAGGCGAGGTGCGCCTTTTTCGACAGCCGGCCCCAGCCGAAGATCCAGAGGCCGAGGAAGGTCGACTCGACGAAGAACGCGGCGAGCCCCTCCATCGCCAGCGGCGCGCCGAAGATGTCGCCGACGAAGCGCGAGTAGTTCGACCAGTCCATGCCGAACTGGAACTCCTGCACGATCCCGGTGGCGACGCCGAGCGCGAAGGAGATCAGCATCAGCTTCCCCCAGAAGCGGGTCGAGCGCAGCCAGTGCTCCTCCCCGGTCCGGTACCAGCGGGTCTGGAAGATCGCGACGCAGAACGCCAGGCCGATCGTCACCGGGACGAAGATGAAGTGGTAGAGGGTCGTGATTCCGAATTGCCAGCGGGCGAGTTCAAGCGCAGTCATCGTGGGCGCCACGCTATGGACGGCCCACGGGGCCTCCATCCGGGGACGCCCACACCGGCGAATGTGGTCCCCGGCGGCGGCCCCGGCGTTCGCACTTTGCCGCGCTATGCGCGGCAAAGTGCGAACGCGCCCGGGGGGCGGGGGCGGCCGGAGGACCAACGCGCCCGGGGGGCGGGGGCGCTCAGACGTCGATCAGGTTGTGCGCCAGCGCGTAGCGGGTCAGCTCGGGACGGGTGCCGAGGCCGAGCTTCTGCTGGATGTGGGCGCGGTGGGTCTCCACCGTGCGGACGCTGAGGTCGAGCTGCTCGCCGATCTCGCGGTTGGTGTGGCCGAGCGCCATCAGCCGCAGCACTTCGGTCTCCCGCGGGGAGAGCGACTGGTCGGCCGGGGCGTCGGCGGCGCGAGAGAGGCCCGCCGACACGGCGGGCGTCAGGTAGCGGTTGCCCGTCGCCGCGGCGCGGACCGCCTCGACCAGCTCGAGGTGGGCCGCGTCCTTGAAGAGGTAGCCGAGCGCGCCGTCGTCGAGGGCGCGACGGGCGAGCCCGATGTCGCGTTCCATCGTCAGCAGGACGATCTGGGTTCCGGGGTGCTCCTCGCGCAGACCGGCGACGGCGTCGACGCCAAGGCCGTCCGGCAGGTTGACGTCGAGCACGAGGACGTCGGGCGAGGCGGCCGCGACCGCCTCGCGGGCGGTCGCCACGTCGGTGGCCTCGCCGACCACCTCGAGGTCGGCCTGGGCCTCGAGCAGCGCCCGCAGCGCGCCGCGGACGACGGCGTGGTCATCGACGAGAACCACGGCGATCTTGCGCTCGGCGGGCTCGTCTGCCATCGCGCCAGCCTAGATGATCGGCCCCCGGCCTCCGCCGCCCCGGACCGCTGCCGTCCCTCCGTGCCGCCGCCGCTCCGGACTGTGGCCGGAGCGCGTGCCTGATGTGGTGAACCACGGATGGGGGCGGTCGGGACGATCCATACCGTCATCCGGATGCACGACGACTTCGACACCGAGATCGAGGCGATCGAGGATCTCGACGGGGCGACGGCCACCCTCTTCCCGCGGGTCTTCATCGGCGGCGAGAGCGGACAGGACGCCCGCCGCGACGCGACCGCGCTGGCCGCGGCGCTGGCCGAGGGCGCCGAGGCGGTCACCGTCCCCGAGCGCGCCGAGCTGATCGTGCTCGGCTCGGCGGCCGACGCCGCGCCGGGCCGGGCCGCACTCGACCCCGCCGACCGGTCGCTGGTCGACGGCGCCCGCTGCCCGGTTGCGGTCGCGCCCCGCGGCCTCGCCGACCGCGACGACTACGAGCCGCGCCGGATCGACGTGGGGATCGACGGCAGCCGCAGCGCGAACGCGGCGCTCGCCGTCGCGGTGCGCCTGGCGCTCGCCCACGACGCCCGCCTCCGGCTCATCGCCGTGGCCGCGCTCGACTTCGAGATCGGTGGATCGCCGCGCGAGGCCGACCCACGCGAGGTCGAACGGCTCTCCCGCCGGCTCGGGCACGCCGCCGACGGCCTCCCCGGGATCTGGGTCGAGACCGATCTGCGCGAAGGCCTCCCGGACCAGATCCTGCTCGGCCTCGGCCGCGAGGCCGACCTCCTGGTGCTCGGCTCGCGGGCCCTCTACGGCACCGCCGGCCAGGTCGCCCTCGGCGACGTCGCCGAGCGCGTGCTGCGCGCCGCGCCCTGCCCGACGCTCGTCATCCCCGCCCCCTGAGCGCGTCAGCCGACCCGCGCGCGCCCGGCGACGATCCGCGTCCCGGCCTCGCCGCGGGCGACCCGCGGCGCGTCACCGAGGGCGCCGATCGCGGCGGTCTTGCCGGTCGCCTCGACGAAGCGGCAGGCGGCCTCCACCTTGGGGCCCATCGATCCCGACGCGAAGCTCATCGCGCGCAGTTGGTCGGCGGCCGCCTCGCCCAGCGGATGATCGCGCTCGGTGCCCCAGTCCAGGTGCACGGCGTCGACGTCGGTCAGCATCAGCAGCTGGTCGGCGTCGAGGCGGCGCGCCAGCAGGGCGGCGGTGAGGTCCTTGTCGACCACCCCCTCGACCCCGCGCAGGCGCCCGTCGGCGCCGATCGCGACGGGGATCCCGCCGCCGCCCGCGCAGATCACCATGACGCCGGCGTCGACCAGCAGCCGCAGCGAGCGCAACTCGGAGATCGCCCGCGGCGCCGGCGAGGGGACGAGGCGGCGGAAGCGTTCCCCGTCGCGGCCCAGCACCCAGCCGCGCTCGGCGCGCAGGCGGGCCGCCTCGGAGCTCGAGTAGACGGGGCCGATCGGCTTGGTCGGTTCCTCGAAGGCAGGGTCGTCGAGGTCGACGACGGTCTCGGTGAGGACGGTGACGATGTCGCGCTCGGGCAGCTGGTTGCGCAGCGCCACCTCGAGCAGGTGGCCGACCATCCCCTCGCTCTCGGCCCCGAGGACGTCGAGCGGGTAGGGGTGGACGCTGCGATAGCTCTCGCTCTGCAGCGCCAGCAGCCCCACCTGCGGCCCGTTGCCGTGGGTGAGGACGAGGTCGTGCTCGGCCGCCAGCTCGGCGAGCGCGGCGGCGGCGTCCTCGACGTTGCGGCGCTGGGTGGTCGCGTCGGCGGGCTGGCCGCGGCGAAGCAGGGCGTTGCCGCCGAGGGCCACGAGGATTCTCATGGGCCGAAGTTGCCGGCAACGCCGGGGCGGTGCATCGGCGGTCCGCCACATCCGAAGGTGCGGTCGGGCGCCTGCGCCGGCAGACTGGTGGCGTGAGCACCGGCGCCGCAGAGACCACCGTCGTCCTCGCCGACGACCACAACGTGATCCGCGCCGGCCTGCGGGCGATGCTGGAAGCCGAGCCGGGCCTGCGGGTGATCGGCGACGCCGAAGACGCCGCGGCGGCGGCGAAGCTGGTCGTGGACCGCCGCCCCGACGTCCTCGTGCTCGACCTGCAGATGCCGGGAGCCGAGCCACGGGCCGACATCCCGCGGCTGCGGGAGAAGGCGCCCGACACGGCGATCGTCGTCCTCACCATGCAGAGCGACCCGCGCACCGCCCGGGACCTGCTGCGGGCCGGCGCCGCCGCCTTCGTCCTCAAGCAGGCGGCCGAGCGCAACCTCGCCGAGGCGATCCGCACCGCCGCGGCGGGCGGCTCCTACATCGACCCCCGTCTCGGCGGCGAGCTGGCGAAGCTCGAGGCCGATCCGCTCGAGGACCTGAGCGAGCGCGAGCTGGAGCTACTGCGCCTCGTCGCGCTCGGCCACACCAACCGCGAGATCGGCGAGCAGCTCTTCCTCAGCGTCCGTGCGATCGAGGTCAACCGGGCCAAACTGCTGGAGAAGATCGGCGTCGAGTCGCGACCGGAACTGGTCCGCTTCGCGATCGCCAACCGGGTGATCGAGCCGGGCGGCGACTGAGGCGCCTCACCCGGTGAGCGCGCTGCTCGAACGCCGGCGGTAGGCCGGCAGCTTCAGCTGGATCCCATTTGTTGGTCGTTTCGTTGCGACCGTTCGGACACCGCTGCGCGAACGCCCGCCGGCCGGGGCGAATCGACGCCCCGCCGGCCCGGCCGAGAGGCGCTCCGGCCGCCGTCGCCTCGCTCAGCTCGAACGCAGGGGCACGGTCGAGCTGACCCGGGTCCCCTCGCCGGGGCGCGAGTCGATCTTCAGCGTGCCGCCGAACATCTCGACCCGCTCGCGCATGCCGAGCAGGCCGCGGCCGGGGCCGAGGGCCGGGTCGAAGCCCGCGCCGTCGTCGCTCACCTCGATCTCCACCGCGCCGTTGCCGGTCCGGGTGTGGACCTCGGCGTGCTCGGCGCCCGCGTGCTTGACCACGTTGGTGAGCGCCTCCTGGACGAGCCGGTAGACGCTGCGCTCCTCGTCGCTGGTCAGCTCCCCGTTCAGGTCGATCTCGGTGACCACCTCGAAGCCGCCGCGGTTGGCCGACTCCTCGGCGAGCGCCTCGAGCGCCCCCGGCAGACCCAGCCGCTCCAGCGACGCGGGCCGCAGGTCGTTGATCAGCCGGCTCAGCTCGGTGATCTGCTCCTCCAGCCCTTCGACCGTCTGTTCGGCCGCTTTCTCGAGCGCCTCGGCCCGAGCCTCGTCGGGCTGCTGCAGCGACGCGGCAAGCGTGATCCGCACCGCGGCGAGCGACTGCAGGACGCCGTCGTGCAGCTCCTGCGCCCAGCGCCGGCGCTCGCCCTCGGCCACCTCGACCTGCTGCTGCAGCCGCCCGGCCTCGACCGACTGCGCGGTGCCGACGGCGATCGCCGCGGTCGCCGCGAACGCCTGCAGCAGCCGCAGGTCTTCGTCGTCGAAGTCGCCGCCCGCTTCGCGGTCGAGCGTCACCAGGGCGCCGACGGCGCGGCCGCGGAAGAGGAGCGGGACGACCAGCGCGGTCTCGGCGCCGAGCCGTTCGCGCAGCCGCGCCTCCGACGGCGGCGTCGCCGAATTGAGGTGCTGGGACACGCGTTCCTGCATCGCCGCCTGGAAGACCGAGTCCTCGGTCGGGATCGTCAGCTCGTCGATCTCGGCACCGATACGGCCCGCCTGGGCGGCGACCGTGAGGCGTTCCCCGCGGCGCAGCAGGACGATCACCGCGCGCGCCTCGACCAGCGCCCGGGCCCGCTTCACGATCAGGTCGAGGACGCGGCCGACGTCGGTCTCGCCGCCGATCGTGCGGGCGATGTCGGCGGAGGTCTCGGCGCGGCGCAGCGCCCGCTCGGTCTCCGCCTCACGGGTGCTCAGGGTCGTGTAGAGGTGGGCGTTCTCGATCGCGATCGCCGCCCAGGCGGCGAGCGTGGTCGCCGCTTCCTCGTCGGCGGCATCGAACTCCGCACCGCCCCGCTTCTCGGTCATGTAGAGGTTGCCGTAGACCTCGCCACGGATCGTGATCGGCACCCCGAGGAAGGTGTGCATCGGGGGGTGGCCGGGCGGGAAGCCGTAGGCGTGCGGGTGCACTTCGACGTCGGCGATGCGCAGCGGCCGCGGGTTGCGGATCAGCTCGCCGAGCACGCCGCGACCGCGCGGCAGCGGCCCGATCGCGGCACGCGTCTCGTCGTCGATGCCGACGTAGATGAAGCGCTCCAGCTCGCGACGCTCGGCGTCGAGCACCCCGAGCGCGGTGTACTCCGCGCCGGTCAGATCGCGGGCGGCCTCGACCACCGAGCGCAGCACCGTCTCGAGGTCGAGCTCGGACAGCAGGGAGGACCCGACCTCGACCAGCCGGCGGAAACGCTCGCCTTCCGAATTCACGCGGTCTTCGCCCGGAACCTCCACGCCCCCAATCTTCTCATTCGACGCTCAGGGCGCGTGAAGATCCGCCACACCCGGGGATCGCGGGAACACCGCACCGATCGCGTCGGCGTCACCCAGTGCCGTCGCGGGCGCGGCCCGCCTACGCTGCCGACATGTCGGCGATCGCCAGAGGCCGCGCCTGCTGGGGCCTGATCCGCGGGGTCACGGTCAGCTTCGGCGGCCAGGTCGCGGTCGAGGCCGGGTTCGCGACCGCGGCCGCGGTCGGGCTCCGCGACCTCCTCGCCCGCCGCAGGCCGGCGCCCGCCGCCGTCGCCGGCCTGGCCGCGGCCGGCCTCTACGTCGGCCTGGCCGAGCCGTGGATGCGCCGCTGGGGATCGACGGCGGCCGAGCGCGAGCGGACGCTGCCCGGGGACGACCTCGTCCCCGACCCCGGCCTGACCGTCGACCACGCGGTGACCATCGACGCGCCGCCGGAGCGGGTGTGGCCCTGGCTGGCCCAGATCGGGCAGGACCGCGGCGGCTTCTACAGCTACGAGTGGCTGGAGAACCTGGCGGGCTGCGAGATGCGCAACGCGGACCGGATCCACCCGGAGTGGCAGCGGCGGGAGATCGGCGAGAGCGTGATGCTGCACCCGCTCGCCCCGGGGCCGGCGGTGACGATCTTCGACCCGCCCCGGACCCTCGGCCTCGAGGGCTGGGGCGTCTTCGTCATTGCGCCCGCGGGGCCCGGGCGCAGCCGACTGATCGTCCGCGGCCGGCTGCCGAAGGGCGGCCCCACCCTCCTCTACCGGCTCACCCTGGTGATCCCCCACTTCGTGATGGAGCGCAAGATGCTCCTCGGGATCAAGGCGCGGGCGGAGGCCACCGCGGGCGGGCCGCTCGCGGGCGCCACCTGAGCGCCCGGCGCATGAGCGCCGGCACCCGCGGCGTCCCCCCGCGCCCGTCCGAGATGGCGCGCCCATCCCACCCTCCACTTCGGCAGGTAGGAGGGCGGGATGGGCGCGCCTGCGCGGGCGGGGACGCAGCGGGAGTGGCCGCGGGACGCGGCACCGTGGCGTTCGCAGTAATCCGCGCATAGCGCGGCAAAGTGCGAACGCAACAGGTCGTCCCCCGATGAGTTCGCAGACATCCGCGCATAGCGCGGAGAACTGCGAACGCCGCCCGCCCCGTGGCATGCGGGCCGGCTCCCCGGTGAGTTCGCAGAAATCCGCGCTATGCGCGGAGAACTGCGAACGCCAGGCGGCCCGGTGCACGGCGAGGCACGCCCGTCCCGCCCTCCTACCTGCCGAAGTGGAGGGTGGGACGGGCGTGCCTCCTCGGACGGGCGGCGCGGACCGGCTCGGGCCGCACCGCGCCTCGGGCGGCGCCGCCCGACAATCCGCCCGGCGGCCTCACACCCTCTGACGCTCCTCGCCCGGGCCCCGGTCGCGGCCCGGGCCCGGTCGCGCAATATCCGTCCCCCGCCCGCCGGCAGGCTGTGGCATTGCCCGGATGGCGGGTACCGCTCCTGGACCTAGATTCGGCCGCAGAGCAAGCGAGCGAGAGGAACAGCGATGCCCACCACCGAGAACGACAATCGACCGGCAGCCGCCGCCAGGCGCCTCAAAGGGCCGATCGTCGTCGGCTCCGACGGCAGCCCGGGTGGCGACGACGCGGTCGCGCTGGCCCAAGACCTGGCCGGGCACAGCGGTCGCCGGATCGTCGCCGAAAACATCCCGGGGGCGGTCGCGGTCAGCCTCGGGCTGGTCGGGCTGGTCGAGCGCGAAATCGCCGACACGCTGGTCGTCGGCTCGCCGCACCGCGGCCGGATCGGCCGCGCCCTGATCGGCAGCGTCGCCCACCACGTCCTCCACCACTCGCCGTGCGAGGTGGTCGTCGCCCCGCGCGGCTACGCCGGGCGCGAGCGCCACGGGATCAAGAAAGTCGCGGTCGCCTACGACGGCACCGCCGACTCGCGCACGGCGCTGGCGCGGGCCGAAGCGCTGGCCGACGAAACTGGCGCCTCCCTATACCTGATCGTCGCCGAAGACCCGGTCGTCGCGGGCTCCCAAGGCGCCGACCGCCACACCCCGCTCACCAACGCCTCCGCGGTGCTCGAGCAGGCGCTGGGGGGGATCGACCCCTCGATCGAGGCCGGCGGGACGCACGTCGACCCGGGCTGGCGAGAGGTGGACAAGACGATCGCCGACGCGATCGCCGACGCCTGCGACGACGACGTCGACGTCCTCGTCGCCGGGACCCGCAAGCCACTCGACCGGCTGCTCCTCGGCTCGGTCACCGGCCACCTGATCGACGTGGCGCCCTGCGCCGTGCTGGTCGTGCCGCACGAGGAAGGCCGCTGAGATGGCGGGGACGGTCGTAGTCGGCTACCTCGACACCGAGCGCGGGCGCGACGCGCTGGCGCTGGGTCGCATCCTCGCCGAGGCGCGCGGCGCCGACCTCCGCGTCGTCACCGTCCCGGAGGGCGAGGAGCTGGCGAGCGCGGCCCGCGAGCAGGACGCCGACCTCGTCGTCCTCGGCTCCACCCACCGCGGCCCGCTGGGGCGGATCGTGCCGGGGACGACAATGGAACACCTGCTCGCCGGAGCGCCCTGCGCGGTCGCCGTGGCGCCCCCCGGCTTCGCCGAGCGCGCCGACGGCGAGTCGGTCTGGCAGCCGCTCGCCGGCGGAACCGAGGACGTCGGCATGCGCGTCGTCGGGGTCGGCTACGACGGCTCCGCGGCCGCGCGGGCGGCGCTCGAGCTCGCCACCGACCTGGCCCTCCGCAACGGCGCCGCGCTGCGCGTCTACACCGTGGTGAGCAAGAGCGCGCCGCTCGGCGCGGGCGCTCCGATGACGCCCGGCCCGCTGCCGACCAGCGATGTCGACCGGCGCCGGGGCGAGTTGCAGGAGACGGTCGCCCGGCTGCCCGAGGAGGTGCGCGCCCAACCGGTCCTGCTGCGCGGCTTCACCGTCCCCGAGTTGGTCAAGGCGGCGGCGCTCGGCGTCGACCTGCTGGTGCTCGGCACCCACCTGCGCGGCCCCGTCGGCCGCCTCCTGCACCGCAGCATCGCGGGCGAAATCGTGCTCGAGGCGCCGTGCCCGGTCCTCCTCTGCCCCACCCCGGTCGGGGCGCCGCTGGTGGCGACCGTATAGACATGGAGGTCGTGCCCTCGACGATCGATCTGCGGCCGCCCGACGAGGCGGAGCTCGACCACCTGCTCGCCTGGTGGGAGACGGCCAACTTCCTGACCGTCGGCCAGATCTACCTGCAGGCGAACCCCCTGCTGCGCGAGCCGCTGCAGCCCGAGCACATCAAGCCGCGCCTGCTCGGCCACTGGGGCACCTCGCCCGGGCTGAGCCTGGTCTACACGCAGCTCAACCGGCTGATCAACGCCACCGGGGACGATGTCCTCTTCATCGCCGGCCCCGGCCACGGCGGCCCGGCGGTGATCGCCAACGTCTACCTCGAGGGCACCTACTCGGAGGTCTACCCGGAGGTCTCCGCCGACGAGGACGGGCTGCTGCGGCTGGTGCGCCAGTTCTCCACCCCGGGTGGGATCCCGAGCCACGTCAGCGTCCCGACGCCGGGCTCGATCCACGAGGGCGGGGAGCTCGGCTACGCGCTCGTGCACGCCTTCGGCGCCGCCTTCGACAACCCCGACCTGCTGGTCGCCTGCGTGATCGGCGACGGCGAGGCCGAGACGGCGCCGCTGGAGGGCTCGTGGAAGGGCATCCGCTACCTCAACCCGGCTCGCGACGGCGCCGTGCTGCCGATCCTCCACCTGAACGAATACAAAATCTCCGGCCCGACCGTGCTCGGCCGGGCGAGCGAGGAGGAGATCGCCGCGCAGCTGGCCGGCCACGGCTACGCCGCCCACTTCGTCGGCGGCACCGATCCGCGCCGGGTCCACCACGACTTCGCCGTGACCCTGGCCGAGTGCCGCGAGGCGATCGCCGCGATCCAGGCGGCGGCGCGGAGCGGCGGGCGGTCGGAGCTGCGCTGGCCCGCGATCGTGCTGCGCACGCCGAAGGGCTGGACCGGCCCGAAGGTGGTCGACGGGGTCCAGGTCGAGGGCACCTTCCGCGCCCACCAGGTGCCGCTGAAAGAGGTGCGGACGAACCCCGAGCACCTGGCGATGCTGGAGGAGTGGATGCGCTCCTACCGCCCCGAGGAGCGCTTCGACGAGGACGGCCGGGTGCGCGACGAGGTCGTCGCCTGGGCGCCGCGAGGCGACAAGCGGATGGGGGCGAGCCCCTACGCCAACGGCGGCCGGCGGCTGGTGCCGCTGGAGATCCCCGACCCGTCGCGCTACGCGATCCCGATCGCGGCGCCCGGGGCGGCGCGGGCCGAATCGACCCGCCGGCTGGGCGAGCTGCTGCGCGACCTCTACACCGCCAACTCCGAGACCGCCAACTTCCGCCTCTTCTGCCCCGACGAGACGAACTCCAACCGGCTCGGAGCCGTCTTCGAGGTCGAGAACCGCTGCCTGATCGACGCCGCTCCCGGCGACGACCACGTCGCCCCCGACGGCCGGGTGATGGAGGTCTTGTCCGAGCACAACTGCCAGGGCTGGCTCGAGGGCTACCTGCTGAGCGGCCGCCACGGGCTCTTCGCCACCTACGAGGCCTTCGCGATGGTCTCCGCCTCGATGGCGATCCAGCACACCAAGTGGCTGGAGGCGATGCGGCGGCTCGACTGGCGGGTCCCGGTCGGCTCGCTGAACGTGCTGCTCACCTCGACCTGCTGGCGCAACGACCACAACGGCTTCAGCCACCAGGGCCCGGGCCTGATCGACACGATGATCAGCCTGCGCGGCGAGGTCGTCCGCGTCTACTTCCCGCCCGACGCCAACAGCCTGCTCACCGTCGCCGACCACTGCCTGCGCAGCCGCGACTACGTCAACCTGATCGTGATCGACAAGCAGCCGCAGTTGCAGTACCTGACCTACGAGGAGGCGGCCGAGCACGCCCGGGTCGGTGCCTCGCGCTGGGATTGGGCCGGGAACCGCCCCGACGACCCCGACGTGGTGCTCGCCGCCGCCGGGGACATCCCGACGATGGAGATCGTCGCCGCCGCCGAGCTGCTCCGCGACCGCACCCCGGAGCTCGGCGTGCGGGTCGTCAACGTCATGGACCTGATGTCGCTCTTCCCGGCCGACGTCCACCCACACGGCCTCGAGGAGGCGCACTTCGAGGGCATATTCGGGCACGACCTCGAGGTCGTCTTCGCCTTCCACGGCTACGCCCGCGCCCTTCACCAGGTGCTGCACGGGCGCGCGCGGCCGGCCCGCTTCCACGTCCGCGGCTTCAACGAGCAGGGGACGACGACGACCCCCTTCGACATGGTCGTCCTCAACGAAATGAGCCGTTACCACCTGGTGTTGGAGGCGCTGCGGCGGGCGCCGCGGACGCCGGCCGGCGGCGCCGACCTGGCGACCTACTGCGAGGAGATGCTCACCCGGCACCACTCCTACGTCCGCGAGCACCTCGAGGACATGCCGGAGGTCCGCGACTGGCGCCCGGACACGGTCTGAGTTGCCGGCCGGCCGCGTCCTCACCGTCAACGCCGGCTCCTCCAGCCTGAAGCTGACCCTGCTCGGGCCGGACAACGAGGTGCTCGCCGCGCGCGAGGGAGCCCCGGGGGACGACCCGGAGGCGCTGCGCGGGGAGCTGCGGGCGGTGCTGGAGGGCGGGGCGGCGCCCGACGCGGTCGCCCACCGGGTGGTCCACGGCGGCGCCGAGTTCACCGGCCCGACCCTCATCGACGCCGCCGTGGAGGCCGAGCTCGAAGGCCTCGCCGACCTGGCGCCGCTGCACAACCCGCAGGCGGTGCGGGCGATGCGGGCGCTCGCCGCGCTGCGCCCGGAGCTGCCGAACGTCGCCTGCTTCGACACCGCCTTCCACGCCGGGCTGCCCGCCGCGGCGCGGACCTACGCCCTGCCGGCGGCGTGGGGCGAGGGCGAGGTCCCGCTGCGCCGCTACGGCTTCCACGGCCTCTCCCACGCCTACGCGAGCCGGCGCGCCGCGGCCCTGCTCGGGCGGCCGGTGGAGGAGCTGCGGCTGGTCACCGCGCACCTCGGCGCGGGCGCCTCGCTGGCCGCGGTGGACGGGGGCCGCTCGGTCGACACGACGATGGGCTTCACCCCGCTCGAGGGCCTGGTGATGGCGACCAGGGCGGGCTCCGTCGACCCCGGCCTGCTGCTTTGGGTGCAGCGCCGGCGCGGCCTCGACCCCGACGCGATGGAGCGCGCGCTCGACCGCGAAGCGGGGCTTCTCGGCCTCGCCGGGACGGCCGACATGCGCGCCGTCGTCGACGCCGCCGGGCGGGGCGAGGAGCGCGCGGCGGCGGCGCTGGACGTCTACGTGCACCGGCTCGGCGCGGCGATCGCCGCGATGGCGGCGGCGATGGGCGGCCTCGACGCGCTCGTGTTCACCGGCGGCGTCGGCGAGAACTCGGCGCCGGTGCGGGCGCGCGCCTGCGCGGCCGCCGCCTTCCTCGGCGTGGCGCTCGACCCGGAGCGCAACGAGCGCTGCGATCCCGACGCGGTCCTCTCGCCGCCTGGCGCCGGCACCGCCGCCGTCCTCCTCGCCGCCCGCGAGGACCTCGAGATGGCGCGCCAGGCCCGCGCCGTCCTCGCCCCCTGAGCCCGGCGACCCTCGACGCATGTCGCCCACAGGGTGACAAGCGTGGAGGGGTCGGGCGAGGGGCCACACCGGCCGCTGCGGGGTGGCACGGATATCGCGGGCCGGGGCCGCGCCTACGCTGGAGGGACCCACGAGCGAGAGGAGCAGCGGTGAGCGAGAAGGACATCGACTGGGCGCCGAGGCGCGTGTTGATCGGCTTCGACGGCAGCGACGGCGCCAAGGACGCGGTGGAGCTGTGCCGGACGATCGCCGCGGCCGACGCCTACGTGATGGTCGTCAACGTGCTGCCCTACCCGGGGGCGCCGTCGGAGACCTTCCGGCTGCTGACCGACGACGAGTTCCCGCAACCGGAGGACTACTTCGAGCCGGCGGCATCGCGGCTTCCGGGCCGTGAGGTGAAGACCTTCACCTACGTCGGCGACTCCCCTGCCCGGGTCTTCGAAAGCCTCGCGATCGAGTCGAATCTCGACCTGATCGTGGTCGGCTCGCCGCACCGCGGCACGATCGGCCGGATCCTCTCCGGCTCGGTCGGCCAGGCGCTCCTGCACGGCGCGCCGGTGCCGGTGGCGACCGCGCCGCACGGCTACGGCTCCCGGCCGACCGAGGAGCTGCGCACGATCGCCGTCGCCTACGACGGCGGCGAGGAGTCCGAGGCGGCGCTCGCCTACGCCGAGTCGATCGCCAAGACCACCGGGGGCGGGCTGGAGATCCTGACGGTCGACCGTCCGGCCAACCCGGTCGTCGGCGCCCTCACCTACACGCTGTCGCTGCCCGAGGACGTCGAGCAGATCCAGCGCCAGGCGCTCGGCCAACTCGACCCGTCGATCCCGCTGCGCCGCCGCACCCTGAACGGCGAAACCGCCGAGGCGATCGCCGACGCGTGCGAGCAGGGGGTCGACCTGCTGGTCGTCGGCTCGCGCGGCTACGGCACGATCGACCGCGTCCTCCTCGGCTCGACCTCCACCGCCCTGATCCGCAAGGCCCCCTGCCCGGTCCTCGTCGTCCCCCGCCCGGCGGAGAGCTCAAGCGAGACCGCGGCCACCGGCACCGGCACCGCAGCGCGATCGTCCTGATCGCCGCTTCGGAAGGGGCGGTCTCCTGACCGCCGCCAGAATTAGATGAGGACGACCGCGCCGCGCCGCCAGCGCGCGCGGGCCTCAGCGGGGGCAGACCCGGGTCGTGAAGTGGGAGCCTTCGAGGCCCTCGAGGGAGAAGGTGTCTTCGCTGCCGGGGGCGAGGTCGAGGGTGAAGTCGGGCTCGCCGAGGGCGCGGTGCAGGTCGGCGTCGATCAGGAACGGGACGCCGCCCACCCGGCCGAGCTCGATGTCGCCCGGGCCGGGCGGCAGCTCCTCCGCCGTCAGGCACATCGTCGCCGAGCCGGCGCAGCAGCCGCCGGACTGGTGGAGGACGATCGGGCCGTGCTCCTCGCGCAGCCGGCCGATCGCCGCCAGGGCGGCGGGGGTCGCCTCGACCCGTGCCATCGGCAACCCCCGTCCCGTCCCGGTTCCTAGAACAGCCCCATCGGCTTCTCGTCGTAGCTGACGAGGAGGCACTTGGTCTGCGAGTAGTGGTCGAGCATCATCCGGTGGTTCTCGCGGCCGACGCCGGAGATCTTGTAGCCGCCGAACGCCGCGTGCGCCGGGTACTGGTGGTAGCAATTGGTCCACACCCGGCCGGCTTCGATGCCGCGCCCCATGCGGAACGCGAGCGCGCCGTCACGGGTCCAGACCCCGGCGCCGAGCCCGTAGAGCGTGTCGTTGGCGATCTCCAGCGCCTCGGCCTCGTCGGCGAACTTGGTCACCGAGACGACCGGCCCGAAGATCTCCTCCTGGAAGACCCGCATGTCGTTGGTCCCCTCGAGCACGGTGGGCTCGAAGTAGTAGCCGCCCTCCAGCTCCTTGGCGAGGCCCTCGGTGCGGTGACCTCCGGCGAGGATCTTGGCGCCTTCCTCGACGCCGATCTCGACGTAGCCCTCGACCTTCTCCAGCTGCGCCTTGGAGACCTGCGGCCCCATCATCGTCGCCGGGTCGAGCGGGTCGTCCTGGCGGATGGCGGCCACCCGGGCCAGCACCCTTTCCATGAACTCGTCGTAGATCGACTCCTGGACCAGCGCCCGCGACGGGCAGGTGCAGACCTCGCCCTTGTTGAACGCGTAGAGCACGAAGCCCTCGACCGCCTTGTCGAGGAAGTCGTCGTCGGACGCCATCACGTCGGCGAAGAAGACGTTCGGCGACTTGCCGCCGAGCTCGGTGGTCGAGGGGATGATGTTGTCGGCCGCGTAGCGCATGATCAGCCGCCCGGTCACCGTCTCGCCGGTGAAGGCGATCTTGGCGATCCGCTTGTTGGTCGCCAGCGCCCGGCCGATTTCGGCGCCCGGCCCGTTGACGACGTTGAGCACGCCCGGGGGCACGGCGTCGCCGACGACCTCCATCATCTTGAGGATCGACCACGGGGTCGGGCTGGCCGGCTTGACCACCGTGCAGTTGCCCGCCGCCAGCGCCGGGGCGATCTTCCAGGCCGCCATCAGCAGCGGGAAGTTGAACGGGATGATCTGCCCGACCACGCCCAGCGGCTCCTGGAAGTGGTAGGCGATCGTCTGCTCGTCGATCTCGGAGATGCGGCCCTCCTCGGCGCGCGCCGCGCCGGCGAAGTAGCGCAGGTGGTCGACCACCAGCGGAACGTCGGCGGCGAGCGTCTCGCGCACCGGCTTGCCGTTGTCGTAGCTCTCGGCCACGGCCAGCATCTGCTGGTTCTCCTCGACCGCGTCGGCCATCGCGTCGAGGACCGCGGCCCGTTCGGCCGGGGAGGTCTTCGACCAGCTGGTCTTGGCCGCGTGCGCCGCGTCGAGCGCCAGCTCGATGTCCTCGGCGGTCGAGTGGGCGACCGTGCTGAACGGCTCGCCGTCGACCGGGCTCAGGTTCTCCCGGTAGCCGCCTTTAGCGGGGGCGACCCAGTCGCCGCCGATGAAGTTCTCGTAGCGCTCGGCCACCGTGACCGGGCTGCCGGGGGTGCCGGGCCGCGCAAAGACCTGGGGTTTCTCGATCGTCGCCATGCTTGCTCTCCTGGTTGATTCGATGATGGGCGTCGGTCGCGCCATCGCATCACCGACGGAGAGCGGGGCCATCCGTATTCCGGGGCAGCCCGAGCGTGGATTCGCCACAAACCGGCGCCGTCGCCCGGCGGCGAGGGTCTCCCGACCCGCCGACGGCCCCTATGGTCCGCCCGCGGCCTCCCGCTCCTCGGCGCGCTCGATCCGCCCGGCGAGGTGGTCGAGGGCGTCGTCGTCGAGAGCCGCTTCGATCAGCGGGAAGAGCTCCCGCTCCTCGAAGCGCACGTGGTCGTGGAGGAGGTCGCCGAGGGCGCGCAGCTCCGCCGGCGGGACGTCGCCCGCCTCCAGGCGGAGCGCGGCGCGGCGGATCCGCAGGTGCTCGTCGAGCATCCGCGCGACGCCCTCGCGGTCGACCTCGGCCGCGAGCGCCCACCCGGGCAGCAACACCTCCTCCTCGATCCGGAAGTGACGGCGGCCGTCCTGGTCCCAGAACCGCAGGAAGGAGGTGCGGGCGCTCGACGCGTCGTCCGCCTCGCGCAGCGCCTTGGCGGTGGTCAGCGCCCCGAGGTGCTCGCGGGAGAGCGGTCGCAGGGCCTCGGCCCGCTTCATCGCCGTCGGCCGTGGCTCGCCATGCCTCTGAGGCTAGCGCCGGCGCGGGCGGGGGGCGGGGGGGCGGCAGCCGGCGCGGGCGGGGGGTCCGCGTGAAGCGCCGGGCGCTACGCGCAATGCCGGGGTGCGTTCGCAGTTCTCCGCGCTATCCGCGGATTACTGCGAACGCACCGGGGGGTCGGCGGCTACTTCCCGACGATGTCTTCCACCACGTAGGCGGCGACGTTCGAGATTTCTTCTTCGCTCAGCTGGCCTTTGAACGCCGGCATCGCGCCGCCGCCGTTGGTCACCTGTTCTTCGGCGCTCGCCTGTTCCTGGGCTTTCGGCATCGTGCGCAGGTCGGGGCCGCCGTTGCCGCCGTGCCCGGTGCTGCCGTGGCATACCGAGCAATCGGCGGCGAACACTTCCTTGCCCGCTTCGGCGTTCGGGCCGGCGGCGGCGGTTTCGCCGCCTTCGGCTTCTTCTTCGTGGCTGGTTTCTTCGGCGGGCGTTTCTTCTTCGCCTTCGGCCTTTTCTTCCTCGCCCTTGTGGGCGGTGCCTTCGGCTTCCTCCTGGGTCCCGGAGAGCTCTTCCATCGTCCCCTTCAGCGAGAAGACCCAGAAGTTTTCCCCGTGCGGCGTCGCCGCCAGCGAGTTGCCGCCCGCGTAGATCGCCACTTTCTCTTCGCCTTCGTCTTCGAAGACCGTGGCGGTCGTGTTGGCGCCGGCGCCGGTCTGGAAGTGCCAGAGCAGTTCGCCCGATTCGGCGTCGAAGGCCTGCAGTTCGCCGTTGTTCTGGCCGACGAAGACGAGGCCGCCCGCGGTCGTCACGGTGCCCGAGTAGCAGGATTCCGGGAACTTTTTCTGCCAGGCGATCTTGCCGGAGGACATGTCATAGGCGGTCAGGATGCCCGGCGAGTTGAAGCCGTTCGTGGCGAAGAACGGTTCCGAGCCGGTGTAGGTTTCGCCGGCTTTGAAGGCCGGGGCCTTCTTCAGCGGCACGACGCCGACCGCGCCTTCCTGCGCGCAGACGAAGTACATGTCTGCTTCGGGGTTGTAGGAGGACGGCGGCCAGTTGTCGCCGCCGATCGCCGTGTTCGGCGTCACCTTGACCAGGGTCGGGTCGGTCGACATCGGTTCGAACATGCCGGTTCCGACGACCTTCGGTTTCGGCTTGTTTTCGGCCACCGCCGCGGCGGAGGCTTCGACCGCCGCCTTGCTGGTGTGGCGCGGGCTGAAGGGCGGCAGGGTCGGCTCGGGCTGCGTCGCCGCGGTCGCCTGGGCCGGGTCCTGCGGGACCTTCACCTCGGGGATCGGGAAGATCGGCTTGCCGGTCTTGCGGTCGAGGATGTAGACCCAGCCGGTCTTCGAGGGCTCGCCGACCGCTTCGACCTGTTCGCCGTTCAGTTCGCCGTCGAAGAGGACGGTCGGACTGGGGCTGTCGTAGTCCCAGAGGTCGTGGTGGACCTGCTGGTAGCCCCATTCGATCTTGCCGGTTTCGGCGTTCATCGCGACGATCGAGGCGGCCCACTTGTTGTCGCCCTTGCGGTTCGCGCCGTACCAGTCGGGCGCCGCGTTGGCGGTCGAGAAGTAGATCATGCCGAGCTTGGGGTCGACCGTCGGCGTGTTCCAGATGCCGGCGCCGCCGTGTTTGTAGGAGCCGTTGTTGGGCCAGCTGTCGCCTTCGGGTTCACTCGGCGAGGGGACCGTGTAGGAGCGCCATTCGATCTTGCCGGTCTTCGCGTCGAGCGCCGTGAGCCGGCCGCGGATCCCGTACTCGCCGCCGGAACCGCCGACGTAGACCTTGCCGTCGTAATACAGCGGCGCGGAGGTGATCGAGTAGCCCGAGCCCGGTTTGACCACCGGGGTCGACCATTTCACCTGGCCGGTTTCCTGGTCGAGGGCGACCTGTTCGCCGTTCAACTGGGAGACGAAGACCATCCCTTCGCCGAGCGCGACGCCGCGGTTGTCCCAACCGCAGCAGATGACGTTGCCGAGCGGGTCGGCGGGGAGTTTCGGTTCATAGGTCCAGAGGATTTCGCCATTGCCGGCGTCGAGCGCGTAGACGTCGTCGGCACCGTCGGAGATGTAGATCGTGCCTTCGTACTCGAGCGCCTGGCCCTCGGCCGAGAACTTCGCGGCGGTGGCGTTCTGACCGATCTTGGTCATCCAGTCGCCCTTGAGTTCGGCGACGTTTTCGGTGTTGATTTCGCTGAGGGTGGAGTAGCGGTCGTTGGTGGTGCCGCCGCCGTTGGAGATCCAGTTGTCGCCGGCGTGTTCGGAGAGTTCTTCGGCGCTGAATTCCGGCGCGAGGGCGATGCCGCCTTCGGCGGTTTCGCTTTCGCTCGTTTCCGCGGTGGACGACCCGGAGGTGGTGCCGCCGCTACCGCCGCAGCCCGCGATCACCACCGCGCCGACGACGGCGATGAGCAGACAGATGAAGACAGAACCCCGCAACCGCTTGTTTCGCATCGAAACGAACCGAACCTTTCCCGCGCCCATCCAGGACGCCCTTTTTGTTCCCACTGATCCCAGTCCAAATTCTGGACGTCGGCCACCATAATGATGGAGCCGGGCGCGTTCAAGGAATCCCGTCGGATCTTTGGTGCAAACGACGGCGGCGGGCCGAATCGGCAAGTAGTCTTGCCGATTCGTCGACCGCAGCAACTTCGACGCCCTGAAGCCGTTTAATCATCCGAGGCCTGTGATCACCGGACACGGCAAACGCACCCGCGCCCGCCTTCTGCCGGGCATCTTGCTGGCGCTCGCCGCGCTCGCCGCGGCGCTCGTCCCCGCCTGCGCCGACGCCCAGGCCCCCGCGGCACGGACCGTCCATTTCGACGGGCGCGCCGTCCACGTCCCGGCCGGATACCGGGTGGTGCGGGTCGCGCCCGGCTCGCGGACCTGCGTGCGGCTCGACCGCCGCGTCGTCTACCTCGGCGCGCCGTCACCGGAACAGCGGTGCCCGGCCGGGCCGATCCTCGGCCCCCGGCGGGCGATCGTCGTCGCCCCTCACCACGGCCCCGGCGCCCGCTCGCCCGTCCGCCCGCGGGCCGCCGCCCCGCGCGCCCGCGCCAGCCGCGCCCGCGCCACCGCCTCGGTCGGCGGCTCCATCTTCACCGGCCTCGGCTTCGACACCTGCAGCGCGCCGTCGAGCAAGGCGATGGCGGCCTGGGTCGAATCGCCCTTCCGCGGCGTCGGCGTCTACATCGGCGGCGCCAACAGCGCCTGCGCGCAGCCCAACCTCACCCCCGCCTGGGTGAGCGCCCAGACGACCGCGGGCTGGCACCTCATCCCCACCTACGTCGGCCTGCAGGCGCCGACCTCGAGCTGCGGCAGCTGCGCCAAGCTGACCGCGGCGGCGGCGAGCTCCCAAGGGGTCGCGGCGGCCGAAGACGCGACCGCCGACGCCGCGGCGATCGGGATCGGCGCGGGCAGCCCGATCTACTTCGACATGGAGGCCTACACGCCGACCAAGAGCGCCAGCACGGCCGTCCTCACCTTCCTCGCCGCCTGGACGGAGAAGCTGCACGAACTCGGCTACCAGTCCGGCGTCTACTCCTCGAGCGGCTCCGGCATCGCCGACCTCGCCGGCCAGCTCTTCACCGGGCTCACCCTCCCCGACGACCTCTGGGTGGCGAACTGGAACAACGCGCAGGACACCGAAGACGCCGTGCTGCCCGCCGGCGCCTGGGCGAACCACCAGCGCATCCACCAGTACCAGGGCGGCCACAACTCCACCTACGGCGGCGTCACGCTCAACATCGACAGCGACTTCGTCGACGGTGCGACGGTCGGGGTCGCGACGCCGGTGGTCGGCGAATCCGACCCGATCGGACGACTCGAAGCGACCGCCTCGCCGGCCCCCGGCATGGTCCAGATCCAGGGTTGGACGCTCGATCCCGACGCGCCCACCGAAGCGCTCTCGATCAAAGTCTCGGTCGGCGGCCGGGAAGGCCAGAAGGGCGTCGAAACCTACGAACTGGGGCAGATCGCCAACCTCGAACGCTCCGACGTCGCCGCCGCCCACAAGCTGGCCGGTCCCTCGCACGGCTTCGACGCCGAATTCTTCACCGTCAAGTCGGGGCCCGAGCCGATCTGCGTCTACGCCGTCAACGTCGCGCTCGGCGGCAACCGGCTGCTCGGCTGCCAGACGACCACGATCCCCGTCGCGGTCGTCGTCCCGCGGGTGAAGGCGCTCCGGCACGGCATCAGGGTGACGGTCGCCTGCCAGTGGCCGACGGGGACCGAATGCCCCGGCCACCTCGCCCTGCGCACCCGCTTCCAGGTCGCGACGCCGCGCCGCCACCGCAAGCCCCGCGTCCACACGGTGACCCGCTCGCTGGGCTCGCGGACCTTCCGCCTCCCCGGCGCCAAGTGGCACACCTTCTACCTGCCGCTCAGCCGCGGCGGGCTGAAGCTGCTGAGCCGGCGGGGCAAGCTGCACACGCAGGTGATCGCCGCGATCCCCGGCGGCCGGCGCGGCGTCGGCCTGCCGCTCGAAGCGCCGCGGAGTCGCGGCCGGCACTGATCCTCGGCCGGCAATGACCCCCGGCCGGCTGAAGCCTTTTCGTCGTCAGGGGACCAAAAAGCTTCAGCCGCTGGTGCTTGGTCGCCGCGCCGGGGAGCCGGCGGGCGCTACGTGTCGCCGAGCGCCTCGCGGAGGCGGGCGATCTCGCCTTTCAGCTCCAGCAGCTCGGCCTCGAGCCGGTCGAGGCGCGCCACTTCGGCGGCCGCCTCCGACGGGGTGGCCACGTCGGCGACGCTGACGTACTCCTCGCTCTCCGCCACCTCACCCGCGGCGGACTCGGTCTCGCTCTCGCCCTCCTCGGCGGCGCCGCCCAGCACCTGCTCGTAGCGGTCCTCCTTCTGGCCCGGCCGGCGCGGGTGGCGGACGACGTAGCCGCGCTCGATCAGGCGACCGAGCACCGCCTGGACGGCGCCGAGGTCGGCGAAGCCACCCAGCCGCTCGGTCCGCTGCTTCAGCTCGCCGGGCGTCTGGGCGCCGCGCAGCATCAGCACCGTGAGCACGGCCAGCTCCTCGTCGTCGACGCCGAGCGCCTCGGGCAGCAGGTGTCGGTACTTGCGCGCCCGCGAGCCGGCGCCGCTCGCCAACCGGGTCCAGCCACGGATCGCCAACCGGCGCAGCGCGTCGGAGACCGCGGCCTCGTCGTAGTCGACCACCGGGTCGCGGTTGGTCGACTGGTTGCAGGCGAGCCGCAGCGCGTTCAGCGACAGCGGGTAGACGTCCGGCGTCGTGCGCTGCTTCTCCACCAGGCAGGCGACGACGCGGATCTCGGTCGCATCGGGCTCGCTCGGCACCGGCGCGGCTCCTAGGCCCGGTCGGGGCGCTCGGGGTAGAGCTCGTCGATCGTCACCAGCGCCCGGTAGGGAGCCCCGGCGGCGGCCTCGATCCGCGCCGCGCCGCCCGCCAGCCGGTCGACCACGGCGACCACGCCGGCGATCTCCAGGCCCTCCTCGCGGCAGCGCTCGATCGCCTTCGCGGTCGAGCCGCCGGTGGTCACCGTGTCCTCGACCACGAGGCAGCGGGTCCCGGCCTCGACCGGCCCCTCGACCCAGCGCTGCAGCCCGTGCTCCTTGCGCTCGCCGCGCACGAAGAAGGCAACCAGGTCCTGGCCCGCCGCCGTCGCCAGCACCGCGCAGGACGGCGGGATCGCCGCCGTCGCCGGCCCGCCGACCGCGCTCGCGCCGAGCCCGTGGGCGGCCGCCGCGATCAGCTCGCCCGCCGCCCGGAAGCCCGCCGGGCGCATCAGCGTCCGCCGCGCGTCGACGTAGTACTGGGCGGTGGCGCCGCTCGCCAGCGTCACCTCGCCGATCACCAGCGAGTGCTCGCGCAGCTCCTCGACCAGCGTCCGCTTGGCGGCGTCGAGGTCCGCCATCAGCCGTTCACGCTCACCACACGTAGATGGGCTCGCCGAAGTGCAGCTCTTCGTAGATCCGCGGCTGGTCGGCGATGAAGGTCCGCACGCAGCCGTGGCTCGCCGCGTAGTTCGGCACTTCGGCGTAGCCGTGGACGGCGTAGCCCCGGTACCAGTAGAAGCTGTAGTACATGCCCTCGGAGTTGTAGCCCGGTTCCTGGCGGTAGAAGGAGTAGCGGCCGGTCACCGTCGGGGTCGACGGCTTGCCGGTCGACACCGGGTAGATCGCGAACGGCTTGCCGCCCTTGACCAGCACCAGGACCTGCTTGTCGAGCGGCACCTCGGCGTGTTCGCCGGCGTCGGGATACTTGACGTGGTAGGCGCCTTCGCCTTCGAAGACCGCCTTTACGATCCCGGCGCCGGCCTTCTGGCTGCGGTCGAGGCCGTTGACTTTGCGGTAGGCGAGCACCTCGCGCCCGAGCCGCGCCGTGAAGCACTGCCCGCCGCCGGACACGTAGCCCATCTGGGCGAGGCGTCCTTTGAAGACCCGGACGACCTTGTCGCATTCGCCGCGGTCGAGCTGCGGGAAGCGCACCCGCCAGCTCTTGCGCACGGTCGAGTCCGAGCCCAGCGCGGCGGTCGCCGCGTGGTGGGCGGAGGCGGCGTACTTGCCGCCTTCCTTGACGACGACGCGCGCTTCGAAGGTCCCCGCCCCGTGCGGCCCCTCGTGGACCGCGACCTTGCGGACGAGGAGCCTGTGGCCGTTGCGGAAGAAGCTGACTTCGACCCGCTGGCCGGGGGCGAAGGGCGAGAGCGTGCCGCGGACCGGCACCGTGTCGAGGACCGTCGCCTTGCCGTTGTGCAGCCCGCCGACTTCGATCCTCACCGTCGCCTTCGGCACCGCCGGCTTGGCGGGCTTGGCCGGCTTTTCCGGCGCCGGTACCTGGGGCGCCACCTGGGCGGGCGCGGCCGCGGCGGTGGCGGGCACCGCCAGGAGCGCGGCGGCTCCGACGGCGAGGAGGAGGCGGCGGATCACCGCCGGAATGCTACTGGCCGAGCAGGGCGATCGAGTTGTTCAGAACGTGCAGCAGGATGCCCGGCACGATCGATCCGGTTTTGTCGTAGAGCAGGGCCAGCAGGAAGCCGAAGACGATCAGCGGCGGCACCGCGGTCACCCCGGTCAGCGCGTGGAGGGCGCCGAAGATGAGCCCGGTGATCAGCGCCGCCGCCAGGCGCGGCAGCTTCGTGCGCAGCCCGCCGAACAGCATGCCGCGGAAGCAGGTCTCCTCGGCGATCGGCGCGGCGATCACGATCAGGACGATCTGGACGGCGACCGGGCCGAAGCTTTCGGCGATGTCCTTCTGCTTCGGTTCGGTGATCACCACCGAGTAGAAGATGGTGAAGGCGAGGTAGAGGGCGAAGGCGAGCGCCATCCAGCCGAAGGCCGCGGGCCGGAAGGTGCGCACGCCCAGCCGGTCGAGGATCTCCCACCCTTTGGCGCCGCGCATCGAGGCGAGCGCCATCGGCACCAGCAGGAAGCCGAGCTCGGTGGCGGTCTGGGCGATGATGTCACCGCCGGTGGTGAGTTCGCCGTGGCCGTTTTCGCCGAGGAGGAGGGCCGGGACCGCCAACACCTGGCCGACGGCGAGCGCAACGAAGACGCCGAGCAGCGCCGCCCAAGGTCCCCAGTTCGCCGGGGGAAAACTGCGCTGCGGTCGGGCGACTGCGACGTCGGCTGCGTTGGCCTCCATGTCGCGGGCAGTCTCACAGGTCGAACGCGCGGACAAGCGGCACCCCGCCGCGGCCAGAGCCCCGTTGGAGCGTTCGTACTTTTGCGTCCCATATGAGCAGAAGTACGAACGCAGGCCGGCCGGTTCGGCGGTTTCATGCCAGTAGGCTCAGGGCATGACGCAGCGGGGTCGGCGTCGACAGCGGCGCCGCGGGAGTCTCGGCGGCAAGGTGGCGATCGTGGCGGTGGCGGTGATCGGCGTGCTCTCGATCGCCGGGATCGCGGTCGCCGGCTGGGTCCTGAACGTCGCCGCCGACGCGCCGTCGCTGGCCAGCTGCAGGCAGGCGGAGCGGCACGGCAACTCGGTGATCTACGCCGCCGACGGCGCCCGGCTGGGGGCGATCGCGGCGCCCGAGGCCAGCGCCCCGGTGAAGCTCGCAAAGCTCCCCCGCAAGCTGATGCTGGCGACGGTGGCGATCGAGGACCAGCGCTTCTTCCAGCACGGCGGGATCGACACGCTCGGCATCCTGCGCGCCGCGGTCGCCGACCTGGAAGCGGGCGAAGCGGTCGAGGGCGGCTCGACGATCACCCAGCAGCTGGTCCGCAACCTCTGCATCACCCGGCCGCAGAAGAACCTGGAACGGAAGATCGTCGAGGCGAAGCTGGCGCTCGAGTACTCCGAACACCACTCCAAGCGGCAGATCCTCGGCCAATACCTGAACACCGCGACCTACGGGACGGTCGAAGGCGCGACCGCGGTCGGGGTCGGCGCGGCCTCGCTGATCTACTTCTCGCGGCCGGTCTGGAAGCTCGACACCGAGCAGGCGGCGCTGCTCGCGGGCCTCCCCCAGGCGCCCTCGCGCTACAACCCGCTCGTCTACCCCCGCGCCGCCAAGGCCCGCCGCAACGAGGTGCTGCGCAAGATGGCGAGCCTCGGCTACCTGGCGCCGCGGCGGGCGCGGGCGCTGGAAAGGCATGGCCTCGAGTTGCATCCCTCCCAGAGCTACTTCGCCCACCGCGAGCCCTACTTCTTCGACTACGTCGAAAACCTGCTGATCGCCCGCTACGGGGCGCGGGAGGTGCGGCGCGGCGGCCTGCAGGTCCACACCACGATCAGCCCGCGGCTGCAGCGGGTCGGCCGGGAATCGATGCGGGCGGCCCTCCCCTACTCGACCGACCCGGCGTCGGCGCTGGTCGCGATCAACCCGCGCAACGGCCACGTCCGGGCGATGGTCAACAGCACCGACTACGCCCACGACCAGTTCAACCTGGCGGCGCAGGGACACCGCCAGCCCGGCTCGACCTTCAAGACCTTCGTCCTCGCCACCGCGATCCGGCAGGGCGTCGACCCCTACTCGACCTACTACGAGTCCAAGCCGCTCGACCTCAACCTGCCGCGCTGGGGGCACTGGGAAGTCCACACCGCCGAGGGCGGCTACCAGGGGGCGATCGACCTGAAGCAGGCGACGGTCACCTCCGACAACACCGTGTTCGCGCAGCTCGACCTCGACGTCGGCCCGCAGAACGTCGCCGCCACGGCGAAGGCGATGGGGATCACGACGCGGCTGCAGGGGGTGCCGGCGGAAGGGATCGGCGGCCTGCGGTACGGGGTCAGCCCGCTCGAACTCAGCGACGCCTACGCGACCCTCGCCGCGGGCGGCGTGCGCCGCCGTCCGGTGGCGATCGACAAGGTCGTGCTGCCCGGCGGCAAGGTGGAGCATCCGCAGGCGCCGCAGCCGCGGCGGGTGCTGAGCCCGGCGGTCGCCTGGCAGGTGACGCGGCTGCTGCGCGACAACATCACCGAAGGGACCGGCACCGCCGCCTACACCGGCTGCGTCGGGCAGGCGGGCAAGACCGGGACCACCGACCAGTACACCGACGCGTGGTTCTCCGGCTATCAGCCGAACCTGGCCACCGCGGTCTGGGTCGGCTACCCGGAATCGAACGCGATCTCGATGTCCGACGTCCACGGGCGCATCGTGTTCGGCGGCACCTACCCGGCAGAAATCTGGCACTCGCTCTACGCCGAAGCGGGGGTGCCGTGCGAGGAATTCCACGAACCCGAAGCGCAGGTCGAATGGGGGCCGGGCTTCGGCGCCCACACGGTGCCGGCGCCGGGGAGCGCGGCGGCGCGGCGCAAGAAGCACCACGGCGGGACCGGCGGCGGCGCGGGTGGTCGCGGCGGGGGCGGGGAAGAACTGCCGGGCCAGTCCTCGGTCGGCGGGTATGACCCGAACGCCTACGCCCCCGGCGTGGGACAGGAACCGGCGCCGCTGCCGCCGCCGCTGCCACCCGCCGACGGCGGGCCCGAACCAGGGGTCGGGGGCGGCGAAGCGGCGGGCGGGGCCGGCCAGGAAGCCGGCGGCGAATGAGCGGCGCGGGGGCGGCGAACCACGACGGCACCGCGGGCAACGGGTAGCGGCGCATCGACGCGGGGCTTGCCTATGGGTTGATGTGGGCGGGGTTCCTCGCCTACCTCGGCGTGCTCGTGGCGGCGCCGCGACTCGGCGGGTGGGCGGTGGGCGCGCTGATCGTCGTCGCGATCCTCGCCTTCGCCTGCGCCCCGGTCCTGCTCTCCCACGACGTCTACAGCTACGTCGACTACGCGCGGCTCGGGGTGCGGCACGGGCTCGATCCCTACGTCACCGCCCCGGAAGCGGTGCGCGCCGATCCGGTCTTCCACGAGGTCTTCTGGCGGGAGACGCCGAGCGCCTACGGCCCCCTCTTCACCCTGGCGACCTACCCGCTGGCCTGGCTGCCGGTGTGGGGCGCGGTCGCGGCGCTGAAGGCGGTCGCGGCGGCCTCGGTGCTGGGCACCGCCTGGCTGGTCGCGCGCCTCGCCGCCGGGCGCGGCGTGTGCCCGGCCCGCGCCGCCGCCTTCGTCGCCCTCAACCCGCTGGTCCTCGTCCACGTCGTCGGCGGCGCCCACAACGACGGCCTGGTGATGCTCCTGGCCACCGCCGGCGTCGCCGCGCTGGCGGTCGGCCGCGAGCCCTCCGCCGGGGCCGCGCTGGTGGCGAGCGCGGCGGTCAAGTTCAGCTCCCTCTTCGTCGCACCCTTCGCCGTCCTTGAGACCGTGCGCCCGGCGGCGAGGGACCGAAGGCTCCGGCCTGGCTCGAGCTCACGGCCCGCCGGCGTGGCGGCGCGGCCAGACGCGTACCGAGGCCTGTGGCGGCTGGCGGCCGGGGCGCTCGTCGCCGCGGTGGCGATCGGGGTCGGGGCCTGGCTCGCCTTCGGCTGGGACTGGCTGCACGCGTTCGGGCTGGCGGGGGAGAACCAGGGGAGCACGAGCCACCTCGCGGTCCCGGTCACCTTCGCCCGCCTGACCGGCATCGACGAGCCCGCGGTGCGGATCGCGGCCCTCGTCCTCTTCGGCGCCGCGCTCGCCTGGCTGCTGCGGTGGACCTGGCGCGGCGCCGACTGGATCCGCGCCGCCGCCTGGGCCGGGACCGGCCTCGTCCTCGCCACCTCCTGGCTCCTCCCCTGGTACCTGCTCTGGCCGCTGCCCTTCGTCGCCGTCGCCCGCGACCGCCTCCTCACCGTCCTCCTGCTCGCCTTCACCGCCTACCAGCTCGGCGCCCGCATCCCGCTGTAGATGGCGATCCACGGCCGCCCGGCCGAGACGACGCGCCTTCCCGTCCTCCGCGCCCGTCCGACACGGCGCGCCCGTCCCACTCTCCACTTCGGCAGGTAGGAGGGCGGGACCCCCCGCCCATCCCTTCCTCCGCCCCCGTCCGAGACGGCGTGCCCGTCCCTTCCTCCGATTTGGCAGGTAGGAAGGGACGGGCACGCCTGCGCGGGCGGAGTGCGGACGGACCGAAGCCTTCCCGGGTGTCCTGCGCCGCCGGCGGCGGTGCGGCGGGGCGCCCCGCGGGACGCAGGCCATCCGGGCACGAGGGACGGACGAGGGCCCGACGCGGCGCGCACCCCCGCGCCGCGCGCACCCCGTCACGCATCCGCCACACCCCCACACCCGGCGTTCGCAGTTCTCCGCGCATGGCGCGGCAAAGTGCGAACGCCGCAGGGCGCCCCCCGGTGAGTTCGCAGTAATCCGCGGATAGCGCGGAGAACTGCGAACGCCGCCCCGCCCCCCGGCATGCGGTCCCTGGATCGCGGGCCGCCCCCCGGTGAGTTCGCAGAAATCCGCGCTATGCGCGGAGAACTGCGAACGCCGGGCGGCCCGGCGCGGGCCGAGGCGCGCCCGTCCCGCCCTCCTACCTGCCGAAGTGGAGGGTGGGACGGGCGTGCCTCCTCGGACGGGCAGACCGGGCCTGCGCGGCGCGGCTTCGGGGACGGGCGCGCCGTCTCGGACGGGCGCCGAGGGCCCGGAGGGCTACGTCGAGAGGACCGTCAGCCCCGGCCGGGCCGCCGGCGTCAGAGGATTTCCGGGGCGTGGGCGGCGGTTTCCTCGGTGGAGGCTTCGGCCTCCTCCGGGGAGGGGTGGAGGATGCCGGTGGGGATCGTCCAGCCCTGGCGCCGGCCGATCGCCGTCACCGAGCCGACGTAGATCAATTCGGCGATCGTGGTGACGCCGCGCACCGCGATCGAGATCAACGAGCCGACCGCGAAGCTGCGGCTCGGCAGCGCCGCCTTCACCGCCCAGGCGAACGCCGCGTCGCGGACGCCCAGCCCGGCCGGGGCGACCAGCGTCACCAGGGCCGCGAAGTAGCCGATCGCCTGCGCCGAGCCGACCAGCAGGATGTCTTCGTAGGGGATGAAGGTGACCGAGCGCGACACCGAGTAGATGCCGAACGCGATCACGATCCAGTTCATCGAGAAGTAGACGATCAGCCCGACGACGTCGCGCAGCGGCATCACCACCGGCAGCGGGTCGCGGCCGAAGGCGGCCAGCACCCGCCGCGAGAGCCGGCCGAAGACGCGCGGGCTGAGGATCAGGATCGCGGCCGGGATCAGCAGCAGCACGGCCCAGCGCCAGGTGTCCCCCTGGAGGTCGGGGTGCTTGATGATGAAGTAGGCGGCGACGACGATCGCCGAGGTGGCCGAGATCGCCTGTTCGTAGACGATCGAGGCGAGCGAGATGCGGCGCGGCACCCCGGCCCGCTCCGACAGCAGCACCCGCCCGAGCACGTAGAGGATGCTGCCCGGCACGTAGCGCGCCAGCAGCGGCTGTCCCCAGGCGACCTGCGCCCGGCCGAAGCCGATCCGGTAACCGAGGCTGCGCAGGATCAGCTCCCAGCCGAAGGCGCTGAAGACGAAGTAGAAGGGCAGGATGATCAGCGCCGGGATCAGCCAGAGGACGTGGAAGTGCACGCCTTCCTTCTGGATCTCCGACCACTGGTTGATGACGGTCAGGACCAGGAAGCCGAAGACGACGACGGCGAGGCCGATCTGCAACGCAAGGCGCACCCCCCTGCTGCGGGGTGGCTTGGTTCCGAATCGCGCCCCTGCGTCACCGAGGCGGTGCAGGAGTGGTTGGCGGCGCTCCACTCCCCCGCAGATTAGTGAGGTTCTGGGATAGTCAGACGATGGGCGAGTTCGAGCTGCTGGCGCTGCTGCGGGAGCGGCTGCCGCCGGCGGGCCGCCAGGTCCACCTGGGGAGCGGCGACGACGCCGCGATCAGCGTCCCCGAGGGTGCCCTCGCCACCTCGATCGACGCCCTCGTCGAAGGGGTCCATTTCCGCCGCGAGGCCACCTCCCTGCGCCAGATCGGCCGCAAGGCGATCTCCACCGCGCTCTCCGACCTGGCGGCGATGGGGGCGGCACCGGGCGAGGCCTACGTCGCGCTCGGCGCGCCGCCCGACCTGGGCGAACCGGAGCTGCTCGAGGTCGGCGACGGGCTCGCCGCGGTCGCGCGGGAGACCGGGACCACGATCGCGGGCGGCGACCTGACCCGGGCGCCGGCCCTGACCCTGGCGATCACCGTGGTCGGCCACGCGCCACGCGCCACCGACTTCGTCACCCGCTCCGGTGCCCGTCCCGGCGATGCGCTGGTGGTGACCGGCGAGCTGGGCGGCGCCGCCGCCGGACTGCTGCTGATCGAAGACCCGTCGCTCGCGGCCGGCGCGTTCGGCGTCGCCGAGCAGGCTTCCTCGGAGCAGCGCGAGCGCCCCGACGGGGAACGACTGGACATCGCCGCCGCCGACGCCCTGCGCGCCCGCCAGCTCGACCCGACCCCGCGCCTCGCCGCCGGGCGGGCGCTCGCCGCGGCGGGGGCGAGCGCGATGATCGACCTCTCCGACGGGCTGGGCGGCGACGCGACCCACGTCGCCGAGGCGAGCGAAGCGCTGCTCGCGATCGACGCCGAGGCGCTGCCCCTCGCCCCGGGCCTCGCCGCCGTGGCGGCGGCGGCGGGCCGCGACCCGCTGGAGCTGGCCGTCGGCGGCGGCGAGGACTACGAGCTGCTCGCCGCGCTGCCGCCGCGATCAGTCGAGGTCGCCCGCGCGGCGCTCGCCGCCGCCGGCACGCGGCTGACCGAGATCGGCAGGGTCGAGCAGGCCCCGGGGAGCGGCGGGCGCGCCGAGATCAGGCGGCGCGGTGGCGAAGCTGTGGCGAGCCTTGGGTTTGACCAGCTGCGCCCGCGTAGGCCCCGGTGAGCAGCTCGCGCACGCCGCGCCGCCGCAACATCGCGGTGGCGACCCGGGAGGGGTCCGGCTTATAGGTACCGGCGTCGACGCGGCTCTTCAGTTCCGTTGCCTTCATCGGTTTGTTTATCGGCTCGCCCATTTCGATCCTTAGTTTCGGGTAGTCGCACATGCGTCCAAGCCTTGCTCTGGACGTCTGTCCGCCGGCTCAAGGCGGCACCGGATACGTTCGCGTTCCCAGGCGGATTACCCTTCTTTTGTGGCAAATGGGTCTGCCCGCATCCTTCTCGTCGACGACGAGCAGTCGATTCAGACGCTGCTCAGCTATCCGCTGCGCAAGGAGGGCTACCACGTGACCTCGGCCCTCGACGGCTCCGAAGCCCTGCAGCGCTTCGACGAAGGGCGCTTCGACCTCGTCGTCCTCGACCTGATGCTGCCGCGCCGCGACGGGGTCGAAGTCTGCCGCGAGCTGCGCTCCCGCAGCCAGGTCCCGATCATCATGCTGACCGCGAAGGGCTCGGAGTCCGACAAGGTCGCGGGCCTCGAGGTCGGCGCCGACGACTACATCACCAAGCCGTTCTCGATGCGCGAGTTCCGCAGCCGCGTCAAAGCGGCGCTGCGCCGCTCCCGGATGGCCGGCGCGAGCGCCGCCGAGCGCGACGCCGACGGCCCGATCGTGCACGGCGAGCTGACCATCGACTTCGACCGCCGCCTCGTCGCCCTCGCGGGCGAGGAGGTCCGGGTCACCTACGTCGAGTTCGAGATCCTCGGCGCGCTGGCCCGCTCGCCCGGTCGCGTCCTCACCCGGGAGACGCTGCTCGAGCACGTCTGGGGGGACTCCGAGTACCGCGACCCGCGCACCGTCGACGTCCACATCCGGCACCTGCGGGAGAAGATCGAGCGCGAGCCCAAGGAGCCCGAGTTCCTCTTCACCGTGCGCGGGGTCGGCTACCGCTTCGTCGAGTAGATGAGGCGCCGGCTCCGCACGAGCCGTTTCGGGAGGCGGATCGCCTTCACCACGATGGCGATCTCGCTCGCCACCGCGGCGGTCATCTACATCTACGTCGTCGCGATCGGCGGCGCCGGCTCCGGCCTCGGCGCGGTGAAGGGGCAGATCGTCGTCGGCGGGCTGATCGCCGCCGCGCTCGGCCTCGCCGCCGGCACCTACTACGCCAACGTCGCCGCCTCCAACGTGCGCCGCCTGCAGGAGGCCGCCCGCAAGGTCGCCGACGGCAACTTCGAGACCACGATCCCGGTCGCCTCGGTCGGTCAGCTGGCGCCGCTCGCCCGCACCTTCAACGAGATGCAGCGCCGCCTCGCCGAGCTCGACTCGGCGCGCAAACAGTTCATCGCCAACGCCTCACACGAGCTGCGCACGCCGATCTTCAGCCTCGGCGGCTTCGTCGAGCTGCTCGAAGAGGAGGACCCGAGCCCGGCCGAGCGGGAAGAGTTCGTGCGCACGATGCGGCAGCAGATCGAACGGCTGACCAAGCTCGCCACCGACCTGCTCGACCTCTCCCAGCTCGATTCCGGCGCGGTGGAGATGGCGGCCGGGAGCGTCGACCTCGTCGAGCTCGCCCGCGAGGCGGCCCGCGAGTTCGGGCCGCGCGCCGAGGCGCACGGCTCGCGCCTGCAACTGCGCACCGCCGAACGGCCGGTGATCGCGGTGGCCGACCGCGAACGGGTGCGCCAGATCATTCGTATCCTGCTCGACAATGCCCTCACCCACACCCCCGAGGGCACCGAGATCTCCGTGACCGCCAACTCATCCAACCGACGCCGCGCGGAGCTGATCGTCTCCGACCAAGGCCCGGGAATCCCACAGCGGGTACAGGGTCGTATCTTCGAGCGCTTCTACACCGGCGACGGCACCGGCGGCTCCGGGCTCGGCCTGGCGATCGCCTCCGAGCTCGCGCAGCGGATGGACGGCCGGATCACGATCAGCTCCAGCCGCCGCTTCACCGCCTTCACGGTGGAGCTGCCGCAGACCCGCCCGACCGGGCCGGCGCCCGCCCGCCAACTCGCCAGGGCGGGCCAGTGAGGGCGCGGCGCGGGGCCTCCGCGGTCCTGGCGCTGGTCGCGACCGCCCTGCTCCTCGGCCTGTTGAGCGGCTGCGGCAGCGGCACCTCGACCGTGATCTTCAAGAACAAGGCCGAGGCCGAAAGCGAAAAGGAAGCCGGCGCAGCGGAAGCGGGCGGCGAAGCGCAGGCCGAAGCGCCTCCCCAGGTGCCCTCCGAACTCGCGATCGAGGCCGCCGCGGGCTTCAACGCCACCCAGATCTACCGCGAGGCGTCGCCCGGCGTGGTGACGATCCGCTCGGTCTTCGGCGGCGGCAACGGCGCCGAGGGCTCCGGCTTCGTGCTCGACGAGGAAGGCGAAATCGTCACCAACGCCCACGTCGTCACCGAAGAATCGGGGCAGGAAGGCAGCCGCAAGCCGGCCTCCGAAGTCTTCGTCGAATTCCCGAACCGCAACGTGCTGGAAGCGCAGATCGTCGGCTTCGACCCGTTCGCCGACGTCGCCCTGCTGCGGGTGGAAAAGCCGAGCTTCGCGCTCCACCCGCTCGCGCTCGGCAACGACTCAGAACTGGAAGTCGGGGAGCCGGTGGCCGCGATCGGCAGCCCGTTCGGCGAGCGGCGCTCGCTCTCCGTCGGCGTCGTCTCGGCCACCCACCGCTCGGTCAAATCGCTGACCCAGTTCCTGATCTCCGGCGCGATCCAGACCGACGCCTCGATCAACCCCGGCAACTCGGGCGGCCCGCTGCTGGAAGGCGACGCGAAGGTGATCGGCATCAACCAGCAGATCGAGACCAGTTCCGGCACCAACGACGGGGTCGGCTTCGCGGTGCCGATCTCGGCGGTCCGCCGCTCGATCGCCCAGCTGCGCGAACGCGGCACGGCCGAATACCCCTACGTCGGCGTCTCGACCGAGCCGCTCTACCCGCAGCTGGCGGAAAAGCTGGGGATCGACGCCGAATTCGGCGCCCTGGTCGCCAAAGTGGTGCCGGGCGGCCCGGCGGCCGAAGCGGGGCTGAAGGGCGCCGACGGCACGATCCGCTTCCAGGCCGCCGAATACGAAACCGGTGGCGACGTGATCGTCGAAATCAACGGCCAAGAAGTGACCGAACCGGAATCGCTGATCGAGGCGATCGCGGCGAAGAAGCCGGGCGAAAAGGTCGACATGACGATCCTCCGCGACAACCAGACCAAGCACGTCACGGTGACGCTCGGCAAGCGTCCCGACCAGGTCGGGTAGCCCCGCCGGCCGGTCCTCGCGCCGGCACCGCGCCGGCACCGGAGTGACGAGAACGACCCGCCGGAGGGACCGCTTCGCGGCGCCGGGGTTGCGCGGATTCGTCACACAGGCGTCCGGTCGGAAGAACTCAACCGCCCGGGCGTGTAGAACTCCGGCCTTGCTTCAGGAAGTCGCCATCGGGCAGAAGTCGCTCGCCGATTACGCGAGCATCGTCGGCAGGGAGACCACGGAGCGCATCCGTGAGCTCGCCGAGCCGTTGCGGGGCAAGCGCGTCCTGCACGTGTCGGCGACGGCGTTCGGCGGCGGCGTCTCGGAGATCCTCTACACGATCGTGCCGCTGATGCGCGACGTCGGGATCGACGCGCACTGGCACGTGATCTTCGGCAAGGAGGAGTTCTTCGAAGCGACCAAGCTCCTGCACAACTCGCTGCAGGGGGCGCCCGAGACGCTCTCCGACGAGCAGTGGGCGGTCTTCGACGAGATCAACCAGGTGAACGCCGACGGCCTGGAAGGCGAGTGGGACACGGTGATCGTTCACGACCCGCAGCCGATCGGCCTGCGGCGCGGCGCGGCGGCCAAGGCCGGCAGCTGGATCTGGCGCTGCCACATCGACCTCTCGACCCCGAACCCGGCGCCGATCGCCCGCCTCCTGCCGCTGATCGAAGAGTACGACGCGAGCGTCTGGCACATGGACCAGTACGTGCCCAGGGCGATGGGCGCCCACCGCGACGCCGTCAACATCATCCCGCCGGCGATCGACCCGCTCTCGCCGAAGAACATGGCGTTCTCCCGCGAGGACGCCGCCTTCATCTGCCAGCAGTTCGGGATCGACCCGGAGCGGCCGCTGCTCACCCAGGTCTCCCGCTTCGACCCTTGGAAGGACCCGATCGGCGTGATCGACGCCTACCGGCAGGTCACCGAGCAGGTCCCCGAGGCGCAGCTGGCGATGGTCGGCTCGATGGCCACCGACGACCCGGAGGGCCGCGAGTACTTCCAGAAGACCTACGAATACGCCGACAACGACCCCGACATCAAGATCCTCTCCAACCTCAACAACGTCGGCGCGATCGAGGTCAACGCGTTCCAGTCGCAGTCGGACATCTGCCTGCAGAAGTCGATCCGCGAGGGATTCGGGCTGACCGTCACCGAGGCGCTCTGGAAGGGGCGACCGACGATCGGCGGCAACGTCGGCGGCATCCCGCTGCAGATCGAGGACGGCATCTCCGGCTTCCTCGTCAACTCGCCGCAGGAGTGCGCGACCCGCAGCCTCGAGATCCTCGAGGACTCGGGGCTGGGCAAGAACCTCGGCCGCCAGGGCAAGGAGCACGCCCGGCGCGAGTTCCTCTCCCCGCGCCTGCTGCGCGACTGGCTCGACCTGCTGAACCGGGTCGAAGGCTGAGGCCCACGGACCGGCTTCGCGCTGACGCCGGCCCTCCTTCCGTAACCTTGGTGGCGTGCCGAGCGACGCGCCGCTGATCATCGTCTCCAACCGCGGCCCCGCGCAGTTCGAGCGCGACGAGGAGGGCAACCGCGCGGTGCGGCGGGGCGGCGGCGGGCTGGTCACCGCGCTCTCCGGGCTCGTCTCCCACCGCGACGCGCTCTGGATCGCCTCGGCGATGACCGAAGAGGACGTCACGGTCTCCGAGGAAGAAGGCGGCCCGGTCTCCCTGGAGATCGACGGCATCAACTACCGGGTGCTGCTGGTCGGCTCGGACCCGCGCGCCTACGACCGCTTCTACAACGTGATCGCCAACCCGATCCTCTGGTTCATCCAGCACTACCTCTGGGACCTGTCGAACGCGCCGGACATCCGCCAGGAGGAGCTCGACGCCTGGGACTATGGCTACCAGCAGGTGAACAGCGACATCGCCGCGGCGGTGGTGAAGCAGATCGAGGGGCTCGAGGGGCCGCTGGTGATGCTCCACGACTACCACCTCTACACCGCACCGGGGATGATCCGCGCGGAGCGGCCCGACGCCTTCCTGCACTTCTTCGTCCACATCCCCTGGTCTCAGCCGGACAGCTGGCGGGTGCTGCCGGGGCGGGTCCGCAAGGCGATCTTCGAGGGGATGCTGGCCAACGACATCATCGGCTTCCACACCCACTCCTACTGCCTCAACTTCCTGCGCTGCTGCGACGAACTCCTGGAGGGGGCGGAGGTCGACTACGTCGCGGGGGACGTCAACTACCGGGGGCGCAGGACGGTGACCCGGGCCTACCCGCTGGGGATCGACGCCGAGCGGCTGCGGCGCGCGGCGGCCTCCAAGGAGGTGGCGGAGGCCGAGCGCGAGGTGCTCGAGCGGCGGCGGCGCTACCTGATCATCCGGGTCGATCGCGCCGACCTCTCCAAGAACGTGCTGCGCGGCTTCACCGCCTTCGACACCTTCCTCACCCAGCACCCGGAGTTCCGCGAACAGGTGACCTTCATCGCCCACCTGCAGCCCTCGCGCCAGGACGTGCCGGAGTACGCGGAGTACCGGGAACGGATCGAAGCGCTGGTCGCGGTGGTCAACCACCGCCACGGCACCACCGACTGGATGCCGATCGACCTGCGGATCTACGAGAACTTCGCCGACGCGGTGGCCCGCTACAAGCACTACGACCTGCTGATGGTCAACTCGATCTTCGACGGCATGAACCTGGTCGCCAAGGAGGCGCCCGCGGTCAACACCCGCAACGGGGTGCTGATGCTCTCCGAGAACACCGGCTCCCACCAGGAGCTCTGGGACTGGGTGATCTCGGTCAATCCCTTCGACATCCAGGAGCAGAGCGACGGGATCTACCGCGCCCTGACCATGGACCCCGAGCAGCGGGCCGAGTGGGCGCGCGCGCTGCGCGAGATCATCTTCTCCCGCAACCCGGGCGACTGGGTCGACGAACAGATCGCCGACATCGACGAGGCCCGCGGGTCCCAGACCTGAGCGGCGCGCGGGGCGGGGCGTTCGCACTTCTCCGCGCTATTCGCGGATAACTGCGAACGCCGGAGGGGCGGCCCGGTCGCGTTCGCACTTTGCCGCGCTATGCGCGGAGAACTGCGAACGCCGGAGGGCAGGGGGAGAGATCGTGAGGGCCGGGCCCTTGGCGGATGGTGGCGGGCTTGCGGATCAGGTGGCGCGGCGTGGCGCGGGCGGCGACGATCGTCGCCGTCGGCCTGCTCGCCCTGCGGCTGGTGCCGGCCCTGCTGCGCGCGCCCGAGCCGCCGCCGGTCGGCGCCGACGTGGGGCTGCCGCGGCCGGCGGCGGCGCGCGGGCCGGTGCGGGTCATGAGGAAGTCGGGACGGGACGGGGCGAGGACGAGGTCGCAAGCCGGGGCGCCCCCGGGAGCACGGTCGAGGAGCCAGGCCGAGCGGGCCGGCGCGGGCGGAGCGCGGACCCATCGCGCGGGGGGCGCCCGGCACGCGCCGCGCCCCCACGTCCACCGGACCAAGCCCGCCGCTGGTTCGGGCGCCCACCCGGCGCCCCCGAAGGCCCCCGAGGCGGTCGAACCGAGCCCTCACCCGGTTCCCGAATATGCCCCTCCCTCCCCGGTTGAACCGCCGCCGGCCACCGTCCCCGAACCGGCTCCGGAACCCTCCTACGAACCCCCGCCGGCGACCGAATCCGTGCCTGGCGACGGGTCCGAGGAGTTCGCTCCGCACTGACCCCGCTATAGTGCGCCGTCGCTTTGGCCGCACCACGCGAATATGAGCTGGTCCTGATGCTGGACCCCCAACTGGACGCCGCCGCCAGGGATGCCCTGGCGCAGCAGGCCCGTGGCCAGATCGAGGCCGCCGGCAAACTCCAGCAGGAGAACACCTGGGGGCTGCGCAAGATGGCCTACGAGATCAACCGCCGCACCGAGGCCGACTACCGTTGGTTCCGCTTCGAGGGCCCGACCGGCCTGCTGGAGACGCTCGACCACGAACTGAAGATCGCCGACGGCGTGCTGCGCTTCCGGATCTTCAAAGTCGACCCGAACACGCCGACGATCGTGCCGCCCTCCGTCGCCGCTCCCGGCCCGCGCGAGCGCACCGGCGCCCCGAGCGGCCCCGGCGGTCGCGAGGAGCGCTCCGAGGCACCGGCCGAGTCGGCCGCCGAGTAGCGCCCCGCCTCTCTCCGCGCCTGCTCCGCCGCCTCGATCCGAGTCCTTCCCACGCCTCGATCCGCGTCCTCCCGAGGCCGCTGTCCGCGGCCGCGGAGGTCGCCGCCCTCCGCCGCCGCTCTTTGCGCGAAACGCTCTTCCCGAGGGGGGAGGGTCGCGCCGTCCCCGCGCCTAGACTGGGAAACCAACAACGAATTCAGAGGAGTGAACTCTCTTGGCAGCTTCGAACGTGAACGTGGTGGTCATCACCGGGAACCTCACGCAGGACCCTGAACTGCGCAGCACCGGCGGCGGCACCTCCGTTTGCGAAATGCGAGTCGCGGTCAACAGCCGGCGCAAAGACCAGAGCGGCCAGTGGGTCGACAAGCCGAACTTCTTCAACGTCGTCGTCTTCGGCGCCCAGGCCGACAACTGCGCGACCTACCTGTCGCGCGGCCGGCCGGTTGCGATCGAGGGCCGGCTCGACTGGCGCGAGTGGGAAGCCAAAGACGGCAGCGGCAAACGGCAGGCCGTGCAGATCATCGCCAACACCGTCCAGTTCCTCGGCTCCCGCGACGGCGGCGGCGCCCCGAACGGCAACGGCGGCGCCCAGCAGCAGCCGCAGCAGTCCTACAACCCGCCCCCGTCCGACATCCCCGCCGACGTCTCGGACTTCGGCCCGGTGTCGTCCGGCGGCGGTGGCTCCGAAGACGACATCCCGTTCTAGGCCTCGGCAGGCGGTTAGCAACTCGGTCGGTCGGCGCAAAGGCGCCGGCCGTCGCATACCTGTAGTCTTCGCCGTCGCTTATGGCTAGAGCACGTGAGAGTTCATCGACCGGAGGCGCCCGCCGTGGCCGCCGTGGCGCCGACCGCGCCCGGCCGCGCAAATACACCCGGGTCAACTCCGAAGTCGTCGATTACAAGGATCTGAATCTGCTGCGTCGCTTCCTCTCCGACAAGGGGAAGACCCGCGGCCGCCGCGTCACCGGCCTGTCCCGCGCCCACCAGCGCCAGCTGTCGGTGGCCGTGAAACGGGCCCGCGAGATCGCGCTGCTGCCGTACGTCGGAGAGCGCTGATGGCGCAGGCGATCCTGCTGGCCGACGTCGAGTCGCTCGGCGAGCGCGGCGAAGCCGTCGACGTCTCCCCCGGCTACCTGCGCAACTACCTGATCCCCCGCAAGCTGGCCCAGCCGGCGACGCCGGGCGCGCTCGAGGAAGCGCAGCGCAAGCGCGAGGCCGCCGAACGCGCCGCCGCCGCCCGCGCCGCGCGCGAAGCCGAAGCCGCCGGCCTGCTGTCCAAAACGGTGCTCACGATCCACGAGCGCGCGGGCGAGGATGGCCACCTCTTCGGCTCGGTCGGCCCGCAGCAGATCGTCGATGCGCTGCGCGACGCGCGCGACCTGCGGATCGACAAACGCAAAGTGCGACTCGACCAGCCGCTGCGCGAACTCGGCACCTTCATGGTCGAGATCGATCTCGGCGACGGCAACGTCGCCGCGGTCAAGACGATCATCAGCGAGGAGAAATAGCCCGCCGCGCCGCGATGCGGCGCGCGTCGATCGCCTCCTCCGCACCCGCGGCGTCGCCGTGGCCTCGCCACCCGCGGCATCGCCGTGGCCTCGCCACCCGCGGCGTCGCCGTGGCCGTGGGATCGCCCGCCGGCCGCCGGCCGTACCCCGGGTCGGGGCCGCCCAGGGCGCCGGCATGCCGCTCTCGCCGCCGCTGCGGACACCTGTCGTAACCGACGCGCGGAGGCTCACGCAACTGCCGGTATTCGCAACGGAACCGTCAACTTCTTTTCCACGTAATTGCAGCCTCCCCCGGCGGGCCAGCCTCGCGGCTCTGGTTTGATCGGTGCCCGTCCGCACCGACTCCCGTCGCCGCCCGGCGTCCTATCCGCCCCACCGTCTATCCCTAACTCCTAATGTCCACGACCCCGGCGACCCACGTACCCCCGCAGAACATCGAGGCCGAGGAGTCGGTGCTCGGCGCGATGCTGGTCGCCGAGCCGACCCTCACCCGCGTCATCGACGAGGTGAAGCTGACCCCGGCCGACTTCTACCTCGACCGCCACCGGGCGATCTTCGAGGCGATCCACGATCTCTACGCCGCCTCCAAGCCGGTCGACGAGCTCTCGGTCGCCGAGGCGCTGACCCAGCACAACAAGATCGAGGAGGCGGGCGGCAAGCACTACGTCTCCGAGCTCGCCGCCAAGGTCCCGGCCGCCGGCAACGCCAAGCACTACGCCGAGATCGTCCAGCAGAACTCGCTGCTGCGCCGGCTGCTCGGCGCCGGCCAGGAGATCCAGGGCTGGGTCAACGAACGCGACGGCGAGCCCCGCGAACTCTCCGAGCGGGCCGAGAAACTCCTCTTCGAAGTCGCCCACAAAGAGCAGGCGTCGGACTTCCGCGTGCTCGGCGACATCCTCCACGACGAGGTCGACCGGCTGGAGAAGCTCTCGACCGGCGAGACCGAGCTGACCGGCACCCCCTCCGGCTTCCGCGACATCGACGCGGTGACCGGCGGCTTCCAGCCCGGCAACCTGATCATCGTCGCCGCCCGCCCGGCGATGGGCAAGTGCCTTTCCGCACACAGTCTGGTCTACGACCCTACCACCGGGGCGCGACACCGGGCCGAGGATCTCTTCGCGGCACACCGGCGCGGCGAGGACGTCTGGGTCGCGTCGCTCGGCCCGGACCTGCGGATGCGACAGGCGAAGGCAGCCGCGGTCGAGCCGAACGGACGGAAGCGCGTCTACAGGCTGACGACGCGACTCGGCCGCAGGGTGGAGGCCACCTCGAACCATCCCGTCCTCACCGGCTCCGGTTGGCAGGAGATCGGCAGCATCTCCGCGGGCGATCGGATCGCGGTCCCCCGCGCGCTGCCCGCTCCGCAAGGGCCAAGCAGGCTCCCGGATCGCGAGATAGTCCTGGTCGGCGCCCTGATCGCGGACGGAGCGCTCACCCAGAGGACGCCCCGGTTCTGCTTCGGGGCCGGCTCCCCAGTTCTTCCGGTGGTCGAGAAGGCGGTCGCGGAATACGGGCTCAAGCTTCGCGTCGGCGCCGGCCGCACCCATGGCAACGCGCTGATCAGCGCCGGCCGTGGGGCAAGGTCCAACCGCGTCACCGAGATGCTGGCCCGCCACGGGCTGATGGGCTTGCGCTCGGCCGAGAAGTTCGTCCCGGATGCGATCTTCGGGCTCGGCGACGACCAGCTCGCCCGCTTCCTCGGCGTGATGTACGCCTGCGACGGGCACGTTCACTGCAACGGCCGCCTGGCCCAGATCGGCTACACGACGATCAGCGAGCGGCTTGCGCGCGACGTCCAGCACCTGCTGCTGCGGCTGGGGATCGTGGCGACGATCCGAACCCTGAAGCGGCCGGTCTACGACGGCACCGACAAGATCGCGCGCGAGGTGCGGATCACCGGCCAGGAAGGATTGCGGCGCTTCTGCGAGCTGATCCCCGTCCCGGGCAAGGAGGAGGTGCAGGCCAAGGTGCTGGCACGGCTGGACGAGGTGCCGCGCTCGACCAACACCGACACGCTGCCGGTCGAGGTCTGGGACGACATCCTGCTCGCCAAGGGCGACCGGATCTGGGCGGCGGTGAGCGAGCTGAGCGGCCGGTCGCGGAACCACAACTGGCACGTCGGCTCGCGGTCCCCTTCCCGTGGCCTGGTCGCCGAGCTTGCCACCGCGACCCACTCGCCGACGCTGCAGGAGATGTGCGACTCCGACGTCTGGTGGGACGAGGTCGCCTCGATCGAGTGCGTGGGCGAGGAAGAGACCTATGACCTCGACGTGCCCGGGTTGCGCAACTTCGTCGCCGACGACGTGATCGTCCACAACAGCGCGCTGGTCGCCAACATCGCCGAAAACGTGGCCGTGAAGCGCGACCGGCCGGTCGCCTTCTTCTCGCTCGAGATGTCGGAGGTCGAGCTCGCCCAGCGCTTCATCGCCTGCCGAGCGCGCATCCCCGGCGACAAGCTGCGCAAAGGTCAGGTCTCCCAGCGCGACTGGCCGAAGGTGGTGCGCGCCTGCAACGAGCTCGAGCAGGCGCCGCTCTGGTTCGACGACTCCTCCGACCTCGGCATCCTCGACCTGCGGGCGAAGGCGCGGCGCCTCCACGCCACCGAACAGGACCGCGGCGGGCTCGGGCTGATCATCCTCGACTACATGCAGCTGATGCGCTCCGACGACCCGCGCGCCAACCGGGTCGAGCAGGTGGGCCAGATCAGCCGCGGCCTCAAGATCCTCGCCCGCGAGCTGCAGGTGCCGGTGCTGGCGATCTCCCAGCTCTCGCGCGCGCCCGAGCAGCGCTCGCCGCCGAAACCGCAGCTGTCGGACCTGCGCGAGTCCGGGCAGATCGAGCAGGACGCCGACCTGGTCGCCTTCCTCTACCGGCAGGACTACTACCGCGACCCCGACGAGGAGCCGGACGGCCTCGCCAACCTGATCATCGCCAAGCATAGGAACGGCCCGATCGCGACCAAAGAGCTGGTCTTCCTCGACCGCTACCCGAAGTTCGCCGACTACAGCGGCCAGGAGGCGCCGATCGAACAGCCGGTGGGCGAAGAACCGCCGCCCTACGACGAGGCCGCCGCCGCGGGCCCCGAATTCTGATGCCCGCCTCCCGCCCCATGCGGACCCTCCACCCGACGGTGGCGGGCCATCTCCACCCGACGGGGGTGCGCTAGATGCCCGCGGTCGCCCGCTCCGAACCGTTCCGCGACCAGGTGTGCCCGCTGGGGATCTGCGACGGCTCCGGCTGGATCCTCGGCCCCGAGGACGTCGCCCGCCCCTGCGACTGCCGCGCCGAGCGGCTGGGCCGCGGCCACAGCCGCGGCATCTCCTCGGTGATCCCGGCCCGCTACCGCGGCGTCTCCTTCGACCGCCCGCCGGTCTCCGACATGGCGCGCGACCTGCAGACGAAGGCGGCGGTCGGCGAGGTGCGCGCCTTCGTCGACGACCTCGACCGGCGGCTCGCCGAGGGCCGCGGCCTGTGGATCTTCGGCGACACCGGCACCGGCAAGACGACGCTCGCGATGCTGATCTCCAAGGCCGCCCTGGAGGCGGGCCGCAGCGTCGCGATCTACTCGCTGCCGAAGCTGCTGGCCCGCATCCGGCGCACCTACGACTCCGAGCCGGGCGGCGACTCCTACCTCTCGCTCTTCGACAAGCTGACCTCGGTCGACCTCCTCCACATCGACGACCTGGGCGCCGAGAAACGCTCCGACTGGGTGCTCGAGCAGCTCTACGCGCTGGTCAACGAGCGCTACGAGACCGAGCGCTCGGTCGTCATCACCACCAACCTCGACCACGCCGAGCTCGAGGAGCAGATCGGCTCGCGGACCGTCTCCCGCCTGACCCAGATCTGCGACGAAGTCGCCCTCTTCGGCGACGATCGCCGCTACGGCACGATCCCCCGCGTCGCTTAGGTCGATTCTCGGCGCGGTGGGACCGCGCGGTTGCCGGCCGGCACGTCCCAAGTGCGCTGCACGGATTGACCACACCATGGTGTGGTCAATCGTGGTCACGTCTTCGCAACGTCAGAGGAAGAGTGACGTTCCCGGCATCCCCGTGAATGGAGTCTGGCCTTCGGCACGGATCCGCGGGGACCGACCCGCCGGCGCCGCGCGGCTACAGCGTCCCGGCGGGCGCGACCCAGACGCTCTCGAACCGCAGGCTCGTCAACTCGGCGATCACATCGTAGTCGCGGTCGTAGTGCAGGACGCCGGCCCCCGCCTCGTGGGCACACGCGGCGATCATCACGTCGATCGGCGAGATGCGGTGGTGACCGCGGGTGGCAAGTTCCCACTGGGCTTGGCGTGCGGTTGCTTCGACGTCGCCGTCCAGGGATACGGACGGCAGCGTCAGAAGTCGATCGATGCTCTGATGGTGGTCCGCGGCCGACTGGGCGGAATAGCCGGCCTCGAGCAGGAAAGGCAGGCAGGTGGCGATCTCTTCGGAGTCGAGCATTTCGACCACCGAGTTGAGGCGCGGGCCCGATACCACGCCGGACATGAGGCGCGACCACGCCGAGTTGTCGATCAAGAACACGCTACTCGTCGTCGGGAACGATCAGGCCAAGGTGCTTGACCTCGTCCGCCGCCTCGATGTCCACCTTCGGGCCGTTGCCTTTCAGGATCCAGTCGATCATCTCCCGGCGAGCGCGCCTTGCCTCCTCGCCCTGGTCGACCAACCGACGGACCTTCACCTCCGCCCCGAGCCGCACCAGCTCGGCGAAGTCGATCCGCTCGCCCTCGCCGAGCTTCGCCCGCAACTCGTCAAGCGCCGCCTTCACGGGGGGCGTCTCGGTGATCGTGTGGCGGGGCCTGGTGGTCGGCACGCGGCCAGTGTAGCACCGTGCTGCACCGCCTCCGGGGAGCCCCGCACGGGCGCCTCGGGTGACCGCGCCGCGGTCACGCCGCGGTCACGTATATGCACCCGCCGCCTCCGACCGTCAGAATGCCGCCAGTGCCAGGCGTGGTCATAGTCGGAGCCCAGTGGGGCGACGAGGGCAAGGGCAAGATCACCGATCTGCTCGCCGAGCGCGCTACCGCGATCGTCCGCTACCAGGGCGGCAACAACGCCGGCCACACGATCGTCCACGAGGGCACCGAGTACAAGTTCCACCTGATCCCCTCGGGGATCCTCCACGCCGACAAGATGTCGGTGATCGGCAACGGGGTGGTCGTCGACCCGCGGGTGCTGCTCGGCGAGATCGACGGGCTCAAACGGGCCGGGGTGAGCGTCGCCAACCTGCGCATCTCGGCCAACGCGCACCTGATCATGCCCTACCACGTCCTGCTCGACACGGCGGGTGAGACGAAACTGGGGAAGAACTCGATCGGCACGACGCGGCGCGGGATCGGGCCCGCCTACGCCGACAAGGCGCTGCGGCTCGGCATCCGGGTCCAGGACCTGCTCGACGAGAAGATCCTGCGGACGAAGATCCGCGCCGCGCTGGAGCCCAAGCAGCAGGCGCTGCGCGAGCTCGCCGTGCAGCGGCGCAAACTGCGCAAGGCGGCGGGCGAGGAAACGGGGGCGTCCGAGGGCCTGCTGGACGACGTGGCCGACCCGCGCCCCGACCTGCACGCGATGGTCGAGGAGCACATCAACTACGGCCACCGCCTCGAGCCCCACATCGCCGACACCGCGAAGCTCTGCTGGGACGCGCTCGACGCGGGCGAGACGGTGATCTTCGAGGGCGCCCAGGCGACGCTGCTCGACCTCGACCACGGCACCTATCCCTTCGTCACCTCCTCCAACCCGATCGCGGGCGCGGCGACGGTCGGCGCCGGGATCGGCCCCACCGACATCAAAGAAGTGTGGGGGGTCGCCAAGGCCTACACGACGCGGGTCGGCGCCGGCCCATTCCCGACGGAGCTGGAGGACGAGATCGGCGACCAGCTGGTCGAGCAGGGCCACGAGTTCGGCACGACGACCGGCCGCCGGCGGCGCGCCGGCTGGATGGACCTGGTCGGGCTGCGCTACGCGGTGCGCCTGAACCGGATGGACGCGCTGGCGATCACCAAGCTCGACGTGCTGAGCGGGGTCGGGCCGCTGCGGGTCGCGGTCCGCTATCGCTCCAAGGAGGGCGCGGTCCTCGAGGAGTTCCCCTACCACCAGTCGATCCTCCACTCGGCGACCGCCGAGTACGAGGAGCTGCCAGGCTTCGACGTCGACCTCGGCTCCTGCCGCACCGCGGCCGATCTGCCGACGGCGGCGCGCGACTACCTCGGCTTCATCGCCGAGTACACCGGAGTGCCGGTGAAGCTGGCCGGGGTCGGCCCCTCGCGCGACCAGGTCGTCTGGATCGACTGACCGCCGGTCCGATACTTGTAAGGACAAGAATTCCTTCGTCTAATCTGAGGGCGTGCCCTCTACCGCGAGAGGACCGGTCGAGCACTCCGCCCCCCTGCCGCGCGGCCGCCACGGACTGTCGCCGGAGGCGGTCGAAAAGACGCAGCGGGAGCGGATCCTGGCGGCGATGGTGCGGGTGGTCGCCGAGCGCGGCTACGCGGAGACCCGGGTCCTCGACGTGATCGGAGACGCCGGCGTCTCGCGGAAGACCTTCTACGAGATCTTCGACAGCAAGGAGGACTGCTTCCTGGCGGCCTTCGACCAGCTGCTGACCGAGCTCCTCGCCACGGTCGAGGAGAGCTACGCGGCGCCGACCGGGGCGGCCTGGCCGCTGCGGGTGGAGATGGCGCTGCGGGCGCTGCTCGAGCGCCTGGCCGCGCACCCCGAGGAGGCGCGCTTCGCGATCGTCGAGGCGCTCGCGGCGGGGCCGAAGGCGCTGGCGCGGCGCGACGCGGCCATGCGCCAGTTCGCCGGCTTCATCGAGACGGGGCGGGCGGAAAGCACCGTCGACCTGCCCGGCAGCACCGCGCTGACGATCGCGGGCGGCATCGTCGAGCTCCTCTACAGCGAGGTCCTGCACGGCGCCGCGGGCGGGCTGCCGGGCCGCGTCCCCGAGCTCGTCTTCCTGATCGTGCTGCCGTTCCTGGGGCCCGAGCGGGCCGCCGCGGCGCGCGACCACGCCCGCCGCGCCTGAGCTGCCTTGCCTGACCCGCCCACCGCGGCGGGCCGCCCGCGTCACCGAGCCGTACCAAAAGCGAGAGACAGACCGCTCCTTTCGCTCGATTTCGGTGTTTATGTATTGCGCGCCAGTGGTATAGGTTGACGCGCGCAGAAACCGTTTCACGGTTTTACGCAAGCTTTCGACGGTAATGGCCTTGGATGGGCCGGCCGCAAAAGGAGAGATATAGGGATATGCGCAAACACTTGCTGATAGTCCTCGCACTGGGGGCGTTGATCGCCGTCTCGGCGGTCGGGATCGCGACCGCGGCGGGAGGCGAAAAGCCGGTCACGGTCAAAGTCGGCGAACTTGAACTCACCGCGAACGGCGGCTTCACCCCGAAGGCGTTGTCGAAGACCAAGCAGACGCCGATCGCCCTGCGGGCGGCCGGCGAAGTCAAAGAGGCCGACGGGTCCCACCCGCCGGCGATCCGCGAAGTGATCCTCGAAGCCGACAAGGCAGGCGAAGTCCACCTGAAGGGCATCCCGACCTGCAAGTCGGGCCAGCTGCAGGCGACCGACACCGCCGCTGCGATGAAGGCCTGCAAGAAGGCCCTGATCGGCACCGGCCACGCGACCGCGCAGGTCGCCTTCGCCGAACAGCGGCCGATCAACGTCAACTCGAAGATCCTGGTCTTCAGCGGCGGCGAACGCGGTGGCAAGGCGAAGATGTACATCCACGCCTACTTCTCGGACCCGATCAGCGGCGCCATCGTCACCACGGTGACGATCAAGAAGCACCGTCACGGCCGCTTCGGCACGCAGGCGATCGCCAAGATCCCGCAGATCACCGGCGGCAGCGGCTCGATCACGAAGTTCAACCTGGAAATCATGCGGAAGGTCAACGGCAAGAACCCGATCAGCTCGACCTGCCAGGACGGGAAGCTGAAGGTCCACGTCCTCGGCAAGTTCGAAGACGGCACCAAGGCGCAGACGGAAATCATCCGTCCGTGCACGCCGAAGAAGTAAGCCTCCAGGCAGAGCTCTCTCAGTGAGAGCGGTGGTTCGGAAGGGCGGCCCTCGGGCCGCCCTTCTTCGTGGAGCGGGCCGGGGAACCGGCCGGTCGCCGGCTCCCCGCCCGCGGTCTCCGCGCCCCCCGTCGAGTCCCCGATGGCCCACCCGGCCGCGTGGGCGCGAGCGCCCAACATCCGGCCAGGTTGTGATGCGCAAGTTCCTCCAACTATAGTAATCGCGTCTGGCAAACAGGGGAGGGTCGCCGTGACCGGCACCTACAGGTACGACGGAGGCGGGATCGCCGCAGCCGAGCTCCGCTTTCGCGAGGATCTTTGGCGCACCGCGCCGCAGGACGCAGTCGAGGAAGAGAACATCCGCGGTCGACGCTTCGGCCCGGTCCTGGCCACCGTTTTCGGCGGGCTGCCGAAGTCGACGCTGCTGAACCTGGTGCAGGGGGCGGCGGAGCCGGGCGCGCTCGAGGACGGCCACCTGGCCGCGGCGATCGAATGGGTCCGCGCCCACGAGGTCGACTACCTGGTGTCGGTGGCCGAGGACCGTCCCGGCGCCGCCGACGCCGAGGCCTGGCTCGAGGCGCGTGGCTACGTGCGCGGCCCGAAGGTGCGCCGCTTCGCCCGCGAGGCGGTGGAGTGCGCGGGCGACGGCGACGGCGCGGTGGAGGTCGCCGAGCTCGGCGAGCTGGACACCGAAGGGATGAGCCACATCTTCGGCCAAGCCCTCGGCCTCTCCAGCCTGGCGACCATCCTGCTGATGGGACTGCCGGAGCACGAGGGCTGGCACTGCTACCGGGCAAACGTCGACGGCAGCGAGGTGGCCTGCGGCTCGATGCTGGTGCTGGACAAGGTCGCGCTGCTGGGGCTCGACGCGACGATCGAGTCGGCGCGCGGGCGCGGCTGCGAGACCGCGCTGATCACAAGGCGGCTCGCCGACGCGGCGCGGGCGGGCTGCGAGGTCGTCGCGGCCGAGGTCTTCGAAGGGCTCCCCGCGGGGGTCGTGGCCGCGGCCAACCTGGAACGGCTCGGCTTCACCGAGATCCCGGCGATCGTCAACTGGCGCAGGCCGTCGGGCATCGCCTGACGGACTCCGGCGCTGCCGCCCGGAACCGTCTCCTGACCGCGGCGGAGCCACGGGCATCGCCCGGCTCCGGCGAGGAATCCGCCCACGGAGCGGCGGTCCTCCCCTACCCTGGGTGGACCGTGAGGCTCCGCAGGTTCCCGCTCATCGCCGCCGCGGCCGTGGTCGCGGCGCTGTCGGTCCCGGCCGCCGCCGCGGCCGCTTCGAGCGCCCCCGGGTGGGCGCCGAGCGTGCCGTGGGGCGCGGGCTGCGAACCGGCGGCCGGCAACGGCGCCCGCAGCGCAGCGAGCTGCGGCGCCTCCCTCGTCGATGGCGAAGCGTTACCGCCGCCCGGCGCGCCGCCGGTGGTGAGGCGCGTCATCCGCGCCGCCAACGAGATCGGCCACCGCCCCTACGTGTGGGGCGGTGGCCACGCGAGCTTCAAGTCGAAGGGGTACGACTGCTCAGGCGCGGTGAGCTACGCCCTCCACGGCGCCGGCCTCCTCTCCTACACCATGGTCTCCGGCCAGCTCGCCCACTGGGGCGCGGCCGGCCCGGGCCGCTGGATCACCATCTACGCCAACGCCGAACACGTCTTCATGGTCGTCGCGGGCCTGCGCTTCGACACCCGCAACGACCCCGAAGGCGTCAGCGGGCCCCGCTGGAAGATGGCAGCGCCCGAAGCCCGGATCCTGCCCCGGTTCGCGGTGCGCCACCCCGCGGGGCTTTAGCCGGCTTCACCGGCTGGGAGCCGGCGCGGGCGAACGCCGTCCAGATGGCCGCGGCGCGGGCCTCCTCGCGCACCGGGTCCACAGCGTCCGCGGGCGCCGAGCCGGCGCCGCAGGCCACGGCGAGCTCGGAGATCAGCGCTTCGCGACATGTGAGCCCGGCGATGCCGGGTTCGACGATGCCGCCGAAGGTGAGGCGGGCGCCGGCGGGATCGGAGGCGGCCCGGCGCCACGCCTGTCTGAGCGCGGAACGGACCGACCCCCGAGATGGCCGGTCGCGATCCGCGCCGGCTGTCAGCTCGGCGAAGATCGACCGGCATGTGCGGCGCACCGCGGCGAGGTAGGCGTCGGTCAGGTCGCTGAAGTGCCGGCGCAGGCGCGCCGCGGGCAGCCCGGCCGCGGAGCTGACCTTCCCGGCGCTGAGGCCGAAGAAGCCGTCCGGCGAGGCGAGCCGCAGCACCGCCGACATGATCATCTCCTCCTCCTGGCGGCCGCCCGGGCCGGAGTCGACCCCCTTGGCGGCCGGCTCCTCGGCCGAGGCGTCGCCGACGCCGAGCCCGGCGACCGAGTAGTCCTCCCTGCCCTCGACCACGTCGCTCGCCCACCCGGCCAGCGCGTCGATCGTGGCGCGGGGGTCGGCCGGCGCGTCGTCGTCCAGCAGGATCCGGAAGCAGTGCAGAGACGCGGCGACGATCGCGGCCGTCATCGCCTCCGGCACGCGCTTGCCGCGGCGGTCGAGGCAGGCGCCGAGCGTCGACTGCAGGCGTCGCTCCTCGCCGGCGACCGCGGCGAGTGCCGCCGGGCCGCCGCCGTAGATCTCGATCAGCGCGAACCGCGCCGCGTCGCGATCGGCCCGGAGCTCCTTCGCCAGCGCCCGCAGCGTCACCTCCACCTGCCGGCCCGGCTCCAGCTCGACCGACCGCGTCGTCGCCACTTTCCTGATGAGCCCGGCCATCAGCTCCTCGTAGGTCCTCAGAAGGCAGTCGTCGGTCCCCTGGTAGCTGGCGTAGAAGGCCCCGGTGGAGACCCGCGCCAACTTCGTCAGCCTGCGGACGGTCACGGCCTCCGCTCCCTCGCGGCCCGCCAACTCGATCATCGCCCGCCGCAGCCGGGCCCGCTGGCTGGCGATCACATCGTCACGTGCTTGACCGGGCCCTGGTCGCAGCCGTTGGTAAGGCTTCGCGGCCGCCATCCGCACCGCGGACGGCCTGGCCGGAGTGGTCCGAAGGGTCAATGAGTCCTCCCTCCCATGCGCTTCGCGCGCGTCTTAGACGAACTCGACTATTTGCTCAGTAGCGTGCGCACCATTATAGGGGCTCGGATCGTCCGCGGCTAGGTGCTTCTGCCCCGGAAAGAGAGAAGGGCGCCGCCGGAATCTCCGGCGGCGCCCTCGATCACCACGATTCGGCGTAGGCCGAACTTAGTGCTGATTCACCGAGTAGGCGCTGGCGAGCTTGATGTTGTTCACCAGCACTGCTTCGTTCTTGCCGGCGGCGGACGGCAGGCCGATCGAGGCGTCGATGATCGGATTGATGATCAATTCGATGATCGGGCCACCGCAGCCGTGCGCCTTCGGCGCCGCCCAATTGTTTTCGACCAGTTCTGCTTCCGAGATGTTGACGATCTGGAAGCCTTCGGTGAACGAGGTCAGACCAGGGTCACCGGTCAGCGGCGAGTACCCTTCCGGCGGGCTCGTCGTCCCGGTCGTCAGGTTCCACATCAGCGGCGTGCTGCTGGAGCCGATGTAGCAGCTGCTGCCCAGCAGCGGGTTTTCCAGGTGGACTTTCACCGGCATATACAGCGCAGTGCCGGAGCCTTCGAGCAGCGCACCTTGGTTGACCACGATTTCGTTCGCGGGCTTGGCGAGTTCGAGGGTCGCGTTGGCCCCGGTCAGGCCGTTTTCGAAGACCGATTCACAGCCGATGCGGACCCACCAGCTCGAAATTTCTTTGCAGTTGACGAGGCCGCTGAGGCCGCCCGGAACTGGCTCGGAGACCTTGGTCAGCGTTTCGCCGTTGGTCGCGGCGACCATGTGGCTGACATATTCTTCCGAAGGGGTTTCTTCTTCTTCGGTGAGACCGCCCTGCAGCGTCACCGGATTGACGATCGGTACGTCCTTCTTGCCGAGCACGACTTTCCCGGCCGGGACCACCGCCTGCAGGCATTTCGAGACTTCCGGGTTCGTCGACGGACAATTGTCGAAGGCCGAAAATTCACCGGTGTGGGCCGACGCCGCCGGGGCGAAGCCGAACACCGCAAGGCCCGCTGCCAGCATCGTCAAGCAGGTCAGCTTGACCATTGATATGCGCTGTCGCATTCTTGCTCCTTGACTCTTGGTTGACTGGACAAACGGCAGCCGCGGCGCACCGCGACCACCATCACTGATGAGCTCCCTGCGCGCGGCAGCGGGCGGCCGAGTCTTCAAGCATCTCGACTTCATTCGTGGCGGCCATCAGCCGTCAATCGCCCTGCTCCCTTTCCTGGTCACGCCCGCCGGCAGCGCTCCCAATTGCCACCGGCCCAGCACAACCTGCAAGAGCGCTGTCGTCATCCAGATCGCTCAGCAGTTCCTCTAATAATGAGGACTGCACCGCTCAAGTCAACCCCTAAGTTCCAAAACCTCCTATTATTAGGTAGTTCCCTGCTCCAGCCATGGGCGTACCGGACGATGCACGGCCGGAATGCGCCAGGTTCGCCTGGGGCTATTCCGTCCCGAATTGGTACGCGGGGATGACCGTATAGAGCATTCCTTCTAGCTGCGCCGGGTTGCCCGAGAATTCGAGTTCGCCCCCGGCTGTGGCGTCCACTTCTTCGGAGAACGCGAACGACTGGAACACGGACTCCACTCCTGTGGGAGCTGCGGCCTCGCCGTAGACGTATCCCTTAAGAGGCCGGTTCCCCGTGATCGGGCAAGATTCCCCGCGGATGCGGACGATTGCCAAGTTGACTTTTTCTTCGGCGGTTTCGAACTTCTCAAAGACGAGTTCCGGGTCTTCGCTGTCCATGAAGACCTCGATGTTGAGCGCGTAGGTTTCCACCGAGCCATTTTCGATTTCACAGGTCGGAATGGTCGCGACGGTCATGCCCGTGAACTTCAGCTTCCCTGAAGCCTTTCCGGCACCTTCTTCGTTGAAGATCGTTGATTCGATGCATTCAACGCTTTCCGCCTCGAGGACGATTTCAATGCCGGACAGTTCCCCTGCCAGTGCCACCGACCCGTCACACACAACTCCCACTGGTTCGGTGATTTCCGTGCCTTCGACGTACCACTTCCCTCCTGTTTCAGCGGCCGCCGAGGCGCCGGTCGCCGTGATGGCGCCGAGCGCCGCAAGGCCGGCCATGGCCAGCAAGAATCGTCTGAGACCCATGTTCTCCCCATTTCTTGTCCCGGTTCTCGGCCGTCTCATCAGAGCCGGTGCGGCGAGGGTCTCTCGTTCGGCGCCTCCCGATCAAGTTTTCCGATAGCCGGTTTCCTAACTGGGTAACGGGCCAGGTTCCGGGGACGCCGTATGGGAGACCGAGGCTTCGCGGCGGGACCGCAGCGCGACAGGCGGCGGAGCCACTGGCTCCGCCGCCTCCCTAACTCAGGCCCGGCAGTCGGTTAGCCCAACTGCGCGATCCAAGCGGTCATTCCGCCCAGAATTCTTCACCTGCGTGCGTGCCCGAGAGATAATTGACCACATTTCCTGTCAGGTGGGCAGTATTCCCCGCGAAGGTGAGTTTACTGCCCGCTGTTGTGTCTACTTTCTCCGAGAATGTGAGCGGCTGCGTCACCGAATGGACGCCTGTGTGATTGACGGCTTCGCCGTACACGTAACCTCGGACCGGCTTTTTACCCGCGACCGGGCAGCTTCCGCCTACGATCTGGACCACGGCGATGTTTGCGCCCCCGCCAGCCGGTTCGAATTTGTCGAACGCGATTTCGGGTTCTTCGCTGTCCATGAAGAGCTCGGTTTCCAGGTTGTTGGTCATGACCGCATTGTTTTGCACTGAGCATAGGGTGCCAAGGGCGCCATCGATGGTCACGCCCGTGAACTTGAGTTCTCCTTCATCGAAAGCGTGGCCTCCCGCATTGTTGAAGATCTTGGCGTTAATGCATTCGATGCCGGTCGCTGTGAGGACAACCGGCCCGAGTCCCGTGATTTCCCCTTCCAGCGTGATTTTTTCTTCGCCTGCATGTTTCCCGATGCTGCAGGCAACCGATTCCGGACCTACGAAGTTCGGAACGCCTTCGACGTACCAAGTCCCACCTGTTTCCACGGCCGCCGAGGCACTGCTGGCCATCACCGCGGTGAGCATCGCGATGCTCGCGAGCATGAGCATGAATCGCTTGAGATTCATCTTTCTCCTCTTTCTCTCGTCCTTTAGACCGGCCCCGACGGCCGGCGGGAGAAGACTCGCCGGTTTCCCTAAGTACGATCAAGAGTTTCTGATATATGTTTTTTAACTCTGCCGCTCGGGCCCGACCGTCAGGCGCCGCGCGCTCGCGTTGCGCTCATTCGTCCCAGAACTTGGTGACGCTCAGCAGGTGGTTGATCACTTCTCGGTCAGAATGAGCAGGGAGTTCGCCGCGAAGTTGACCGGCTTCTCCGGCAGGTTTGAATCGGGCGAAATCACCGGCCGTCATCGGCCGATGACAAAGACTCGCCGGATCCTGTGGTCCGGTCAAGAAACATCGAGGAACGTTTCTCAGCTCTCGGGGCCGAGACCCCGTCAGGCCCTACCCCGCCCGGCGCCCGTGCCTCGCGTTGCTCCTCGTGTGCTTCGCGGACTTCCCGCACCCGTTCGATATCGGCACCGAGAGGGTCCTCTTGCGGCCGTTCTGGGCGCGGAAGGCGACGCCCGCCTTCTGGCGCTTGGAGCAGATGTCTTCGGAGTTTTCGAGCAGCCCGTAGTGCTTGCCGCCCTTCAGCTGCAGGACGAAGCGCGAGACCGGGGCGTCGGGGACGACTTCGAAGGTGTTGCGGATCCCATGTTGCTTGTCGGTGTCGACTTTGCCCACCAGCAGGAGCCTGACCTGGCCGTTCAGTTCGGCGACCAGGGCGGGCAGCTTGTAGCCGTAGCCGCCGACCAGGTAGACCGGGCCTTCGAGGGGCTTTTCCAGGAGCGGCGACCAGGCACGTGCCCGGCCGTAGATCGACTTCTTCGGGCAGGCATGTTCGGCCAGCACCGGTTTGGTGCAGGCCTTGCCGATGTTGCCCTGGTCGAGGAACTCCGAGTGGGGCAGGGAGACCTGGGCGCGGGCGATGTTGGCGTAGTCGCCTTCCTTGGGATAGGTCACCACTGCCTTCAGGGCCGGGTGGCCGGTGCGCCCGGTGGCGCCGCTCAGGGAGAGCTTCAGCCGGGGGCGGAAGGCGAGGCGCCCGCATTCGCCGACCTGGAAGCGGTTGGAGAGCGCCCGGCTCTGGCCGGCCTGGGTGGAGATGCTCCCTTCGATCTGCTTGGCTTCGCAGGAGGTCGGGTTCAAGGTGAAGTTCGATCGGTCGAGCTTCAGTTCGATCGATCGCACGTCGAGCGGGATGCCCTGGCGGATCGTCGGCAGGGGGTCTGCGACCGCGTGGATGCGGGCGTCGTATTCGCCGACGTTCAGGGCCACCCGGTCGACCACGGTGCCGAGGTCGAAGGGCCCGGCCACCGCCGGGACGATCACCACCAGGGAGAGCGGGGCGCCCTTGTAGGGGCCCGAGAGGTAGGCGTGGCCCGACACCGGCAGGGGGTCCGAACCGGAGCCCGCGGTGACGTTGACGGTGCCGACTTCCGATGCCTGCGGGCAGGAGGGGTCCTTTTCCTCGAGGCGACCCATTTCGGGCTTTTCGCGCCCTTGCGCCTGCGAGATGCCCGAGGCCGGGCAGTAGGGGATGCCCGCCAGGCGGCCCAGCAGGCCCTCGGGCAGGGTGGTCTGGATCCCGGTGATGTGCTGGGAGGCGTCGGGGCGGGAGATCCGCAGCACGAAGGGGGAGTAGGCGCCGGCGAGGGGGGCTTCGGTCCCCGCCGTGAAGTCCGCGCTCTTCGGCGCCGCCGCTTCCGACCCCGAGCAGCCGCCCGAGACCCCGAAGGAGCCCGACGCCGCCACCGCCGGTGCCTGCGGCGCCGACCACGGGGTGAGCGTCGCGGTCGTGGTCTGTTCCCCGCAGGTGAGCGGCGTCGAGAGCACCCCGTGTTCGCCGCCGAAGAAGTGCACCCTGATGTCTTCGAGGGGGAGGTCGGGGTTTTCGGCGAAGGTCGCGGTGAGCCGGCCCGTGCGCGGGTCGGGGGTGACCTTGCCCGCCAGCTTGGCGATGATCCCCGACGCTTCGTCTTCGATCGCCAGGTAGACGGCCAGCAGCGAGCCGAACGGGTTCGACCAGGGCTTGGCCACATAGACCGCGCCCGGCAGTTCATGACCCAGCAGCGGCGTGTTCACCATCACCGTGCCGACCTTGGAGGCCGGCGGGCAGTGCTGGGGTTCGGTGGTGAACTGCACCTTGGGCCCTTCGGGGGCGTAGCCCATCTGGGTCAGGGTGCAGGCTTCCATCCCGTTGGCCGCCGAGGGGTTCAGCGACATCCCTTCGGGCAGCGCCACCTTGACGTCCTCGAGGCGGGCGGTGGAGCGGCCTTCGATCGCTTCGTCCTGGGGCTGGTGGATCGAGAAGTCGAGCCCCGAGGGGGCCTCGGCGAGGTCGGTGGTCGCCTTCGATTCGATCGTCGGCGCGAAGCCGAGCGAGGCACAGCCCCCCATCTGCATCGTGGTGCCGTCGCCGAGCATCGTGAAGTCGGTCTCCCGGCCCGCCGTGGAGCCCACCCACGACAGCGCGCTGGCGCCCAGGCTGAGCGGATGCCCGCAGGAGGTCGGCATCGTCACGAACGGGGCCTTGTTGGCTTCCGAGGGCAGCAGCGAGCACCCCGTCAGCGAGCCGCATCCGCCGTTTGCCTGGCGCACCCGGTCGTGGTGGGTGTCGGCGGGGTTGCCCCACAGTTCCACCCTGATCCCGAGCACCGAGTATTTGGCCAGGATGTCGCTGCTGCCGCCGGTCAGGTGGAAGGAGCCGTCGAGGCCGCCCTGGATGTGGATCAGGGAGCCGAGCACGTTGAAGCCGAGCTCCGCCGCCACCCCCGGCGGCGCTTCCATCACGTAGAGGGGCAGGCGGTAGGGCCCCGCGCCGGTCACCACGGTCTCCACCGTGATTTGGCCGACCTGCGAGCCCCGCCCGCAGCCGCCTTCCCCGTGCGCGAGACCTTGGGTGGCCGTCGCCAGTTCGGCCTCCGTGCAGCGTTCGCCCATCGCCTGCGGGTCCACCGTGAACCCCTTGGGCAGCCGCAGTTCGAGGTCTTTGAGGTCCTCGCTCGGATAGGGGGACCCGAGGTTGTCGATGCTGTCGAAGTTGTCTTCGAGCACCACCGCGTAGGGGTGCCCGCCGGCGAGGCCCGCGTCGGGCCCGCTCGCCGTGGCGAGCGCCCCCCGCGGCCCGGCGACCAGCCCGAAGGGCGCCGGGGCGTTGCCGATCGCCCCGCTCAGAACGCTCGAGGCGCTCGCCGGCCCGCCGCCCGCGATCGTCACCGTGGTCGACGCCGGCGAGGGCGCCGTCGCCGCCACTTCGAGGGGCACCGAGAGGGTCAGGCCCTCGCCCGAGACGATCGTCTGTTCGATTTCGCAGAGCACCAGGGCGGGCGTCGGCGTCGCGCATTCTTCGCCCGCCGATTCGGTGGTCACTTTGGCGTTCGCGTAGGGGGAGACCCTCACCCCCGGCGGCAGGCTCTCGCTGACCCGGATCGCCCCGCTCGCCGTGCCCGGCCCCACGTTGGTGAACACCGCCGAGTACTCGGGTACCAACGCACCGGTTCCGCCTGCGCCGGCCGAGGTGCCCGGCACCAGCGTCGTCGGGAAGGAGAACTGGCCGATCTGCCAGCGCCCCGCCGCCTGTGCGGTGGCGGGCGCGGCCGCCAGGGCCACCGCGGCGAGGGCCGCCGCCAGCACGGGCAGGGTCTTTCGCAGGCGGTTCCTCATCGTGCGGCCCTCCGGTCGTGGGTCGTATGTCGGCGGGTCTGCCGGGCGCCGGCCTTCTTCTTGGTGCCGCCGGCGCGGCAGGCCTTCGCCTGATGGCTCTTCTTCTTCGCCCGCGCGGCGAGCCGGCCGGCCTTGCGGCGCATGCGCGCCGCCTTCCTCGGGTCGTGGCGGGCCACCTTGCGGGCGTTGCGCCGCAGGGTCCTCGCCCGCCGCGACAGCGACCTCGCCTGCCTGCCGGTCCTCGCGCAGCTCCTGTGGGCCGTCGGGGTCGGGTTGCCGGGGCCGACGAACTTCTGGGTTTCCGGCGAGCCCGGGGCCTGCGGGCTCGCCTGCGCGCCCTGACACGCTTCCCGCGAGCCGCATTTTTCGGGCGTCGGGGGATGCTGGGAGGCCAGGCCCCCCAGTTCGCGCGCGTCGTAGACGTCGTAGAGGTGGTCCCCGTCGGCGGGGACCAGTTGCGAGGCGGTGAAGAAGTAGGCGTTGGCGCCGCCCCGGTCGGCGTCGGCGAAGTAGGAGGGCTGATTGCTGGTGCCGCTCGAGATCAGGCTGACGCAGCCGCCGCTTTCCCCGGCGGTGGCGGCGGTGCAGCTGCCCGTCCCCGGCGCCTCCCACTCATAGACATCCATGCAGCTTGCTTCTTCCTGGCTGGGGTTGACCGGGTCATAGGAGCAGCCCGGCCCGTTGTGGTCGGCGGGTACCAGCGGATCGGGGGTCTGGAAGAAGAAGCGGGTCCCTTCCCCCGCCGCGTTGGCCGAGAGGTTGTGTGGCAGGGTCGGCGTCGGTTTGGTCAGCGGGAAGAGTACGGCGTTGATGTAGGCGGTGCCGATCGTCGCCCCGCCGATCGGCCGCGCCCCGGTCGGGTCGCACGACAGGCAGGTGAGGCCCCGGCCCACCGCGTAGCGGAAGAACTCGGCGCATTCGCGCCTCCCGGTTTCGGCGACCTGCGGGCAGCTCGCCGCCACGTTCGGCGCCCCGGTCAGCGCCCGGTGCGAGGAGAAGACCACCGAGGCCCCGTCGGCGCTCACCCGCGCGGTCCTCGCCAGTGGGCTTTCCGTGCCCGGACTGAGGATCGCCGGGCTCCAGTCGCGCGCGTCGTTTGCCGAGGCGGTCAAGCTTCCGCCCCGCAGCCTGGTGATGAATTCGGGCTTGGTGCCCTGCACCCAGCGGTAGAGGTTGGCCTGGCCCGCCTGCGCCGTTTCCCCGGTCGGCCCCGGGTCGGTGGTCAGCACCGCCCTGGCGGCGAAGTAGGCGATCCGGCCGGCGGACCGGACCGTCTCGGCGGCCCCGAGCATGCCTTCCACGCCGGGCCCGGATTCCAGTTCCTTCCCCGGGTCGGGGGTGAGGTCGAGGAGCGTGTGGGTCGCGACGTCGTAGCGGTAGAGGCTTTCCGATTCTTTGCCTGCTTCGCCCGCGAAGGCGTCGGGGGTGAGCGCGGCCTTCGACTTGAAGAAGACGTAGCGCCCGTCGGGGGTGGCTTCAAGGAAGGCGGCCGGCAGCACGGGGCCTTCGCCTCCCTGGTTGGCGGAGACATGGACCGTGGCGGCCGCGGCGGTGCCGATGCCCGTCCGCGCGTAGATCTGGCCGTGGCCTCCTTCGCCGGCTTCGGTGAAGACGACCTGGCCGCCGTCGGGGGAGACGGCCCCGACGGCGGCGGCGTAGAGGTGGTCCAGCGAGCCGCCCTTGTCGAGTTCGCTTTCGAACCAGTCATAGGGGCCCGCGAAGGCGCCTTCGGCTTCGGGTAGCGGTTCCCCGGCCCCGTTCACGTCGACCATGGTTATCCCGGCGCCCGCGATCCACTCGAAGACGTTGCGCTGCCCGGGCGGGGTCTGGTGGGTCAGCGGCAGGGTGCTTTCGAAGACGACTCGCGAGCCGTCGGCGCTGGCCCCGACGTAGGCCAGGCAGTATTCCCCGCATCCGGGTTCGTAGGGCACGATCGTCGCCATCGCCCCGGTCTCGAGGTCGCGGCGGAAGAGGCCGAAGCCGCCGTTGATGCCGAGGGCGGCGCTGATCGCGTAGCGCCCCCCGGGGGTGAGGCCCAGGTAGATGGCCCTGCGCCCGGCGATCTGCGGGGGCAAAAGGCCCCGGGTGCCCCAGGCGCCTTCGTGTGCTTCTGCTTCCCGGGAGGAGATGAAGCTCGGGTAGTCCTGGGCGCCGACGCCGCCGGGGATGCCGGCCTGGCTGTAGTAGGTGATCGCGTCGGGTCCTTCGAGGGCCTGCACGTCGCCGGGCACGCCGCCCACGCCGCCGCCGTTCTTCTCGACGGGGGTGGACTGCTCATAGGCGCGGCAGTCGGGCAGCGCGGCACCCGGGCCGGTGCGGAAGGCTTCGTTTTCGCACGACCCCGGTGGCGGGGGTGGCCATTGCGTGGCGAAGAAGACCGCTTCCCCGGTCGCGGTGCCGACCGAGTTGGCGACGAACACCCGCGCCGCGTAGGGGGTCACCGAGGCCAGTTCGGAGAGCGCCGTCGCGACGTTGACCGCTTCGCTCCCCGCCGGCGCCACCTGCACCGGGGTCTCCGGGGCGCCGATGAATTCCCGGGCTTCGTACATCGCCTTGGTGGTGTACTGGACGCGGTAGCTGATCGCCGCGCCGCCCGGATCGATGACCGCGCCGATCGTGGCGCCGTGTTCGGAGGCCTCGGTGACCGCCGATTCGAGGATCCTCGGTGCGATGGCGGCGGTGGTGAAGGCGAGGCCCGTGCCCGCTCCTGCGGGGGCGCGGGTTTCCCCGCCCCCGTTCTTGGCCGTGATCCAGACCTTGTAGTCGGTGCCGGGCAAGAGGTTTTCGGCCTTGCCTTCGACCGTCACGAATCCCGTGCCTTTGGGCACTTTGCCTTTGAGTCCGGTGCCCGAGCATTCGGGGCTGCACCTGAATTCGTAGGAGGTGGCGTTGTTGTTGGGGTTGATTTCGGCCTTGAACTTCGCCGTGGTGCCGGTCACTTCGCTCACCGCGCCCGGTTCTTCGAAGGTCACTTTCGGCGGTTCGATCGTTTCGGGTTCGAAGATCGCCACGTATCCCTCTTTCGGGTCGGCGACGTAGACGGCTTCGCCGGCAGTGCGCACCGCGAGCTGAGAGCCTCTTTTGAGCGCGCCTTCGCCCGGGCCGAAGACGCCGATGAGTTCCCCGTCGCTCGACAGGTGGATCACTTCTTCGTTCCGGTCGAGGAAGACGCTGTCGTCGGTTTCGTTGATCGCCACACCGACGTAGGCCAACGTACCGTGGAATTCTTCACCGCCTTCCACTCCTAGATCGGCACAGCCCGTGGTGGTTTTGGACGCGCCGATCAGGAACTTCAAGCTGGGGTTGAGTTCGAAATACCTCATGAAATAGACGTATCCGTGGGTGTCGACGGCGATCCCGCTCGGAGCCACAGGGTATGAAGCGCTCGTGTAGGGCACATGGCAGCCACCGTCGGCGACCCCAGTCGCACCCACCCCGCGGAGCACGCCGATTTCTTCGCCTTCTTCGTCTTCTTCTATGCCCAGAACCCATAACTTCCCCGAGGGATCCGTCGCGATCCCCGCGATTTCTCCGAAGCCTTTCATCGTGCCCCCCGTGCCCCACGACGTCACCGGCGTGCCGGCCGGCGTCAGCTTGGTGATCGCTTCGGTCCCTTCGACGACGTAGACGTCCCCGGCGGATCCGCCCGAGGAGTTGTCGACGGCGAGGAAGGTGGGTTCGGTCGCTTCGGCGAGGGTTTGGGCCGATTCGCCCTTCGGGCCGTAGCTCATGACCTTCCCGTGACCGGTGTCGGCGACGTAGACCTTTTCGGAAGCCTGGTCGATCGCCACGCCGCTGTGGGTGGTGAGGGAGAGTTCTCCTTCGCCGATCGGGGGCGGCGTGTAGGCGTGCGGTTCTGCGGCCGACGCGGATGCCGCGATCACGCAAGTCGCGATCAGTGCCGCCAGGCCCGTCAGGAATCCTCTGCTCGCGCGCTCTCCCACGTTCTGCTTCCCCTCCCAAGTCGGACGCCGCAATTTTCCCTGTGACGTCCCTGCCTGCCCATTCCGTCGATCTCCCGCACGGTCGCCGAAGGGCTCTGGTTCGGAACGCCTAGAGTATCCCACCACATTCTCTCCGCGCACGCAACCCCCCACGCGGCACTGCGACGCGAGGGGCGGCGGAGCCACTGGCTCCGCCGCCTCCCTAACTCAGGCCCGGCAGTCGGTCAGCCCAACTGCGCGATCCAAGCGGTCATTCCGCCCAGAATTCTTTGCCTGCGTTAGCGCCCGACAGCGAGTTGATCACATTTCCTGTCAGATGGGCTGCGTTTCCAGCAAACCTGAGTTTGCCATTTGCTTCCGCTGTATTGTCAACCGCTTCGGAGAAGATGAGCGGCTGGGTGAGCGAGGGGGTTTCTGTCGGGTTGCTGGCTTCGCCGTACACGTAACCCCGGACCGCGTAATTGCCCGCTGCCGCGCAACTCGGACCTACGATATGGACGACCGCGAAGTTGGCGAGTCCTTCTTCCGGTGCGAATTTGTCGAACGCGATTTCGGGTTTTTCGCTGTGCATGTAGAGCTCGGTTTCCAGGTTGTTGGTCGTGACCGTTTCTTCTTTCACCGAGCAAACGGTGCCGATTTCGCCGTCGATGGTCACGCCCGTGAACTTGAGTTTTCCTTCATCTACAGCCTGGCCTTCCCCATTGTTGGAGATCGTCGCGTTGATGCATTCGATCCCGGTCGCTGTGAGGACGATCGGCCCGAAGCCGGTGAGTGCGCCTTCCAGCGTGAATTTTTCTTCGCCTGCATGTTTCCCGATTCTGCATGCGACCGATTCCGGTTCGAATTCGGTCACATTTTTGCCTTCTTCGACTTCGATGTGCCACGTGCCGCCTGGTTCCACAGCCGCCGAGGCGCTGCTCGCCATCACCGCAGCGAGCATCGCGACGCTCGCGAGCGCGAGCATGAATCGCTTGAGATTCATCGTTTCTCCTCTTTCTCTTGATCGTTTTCGCCGGCCACGATGGCCGGCGGGAGAAGACTCGCCGGTTTCCCTAAGTGCGGTCAAGAGTTTCTGATGGATGTTTCTTAACTTTGCCTGCCGCTCTCCGGTCGTGGGGCAGACATGGCCGCGGCTCAAGAGGATCGCTGTGGGACGGAGTGCATGCGAAAGCCAGGGTCCGCAAGGCATCGCCCCGCGGACCCTGGCTTTGATTCTCGGGCCGACGATCAGGCGCCGTGCGCCCGCGTCGTGCTCATTCCGCCCAGAATTCTTCGCCCGCGTTCGCCCCCGAGAGGGCGTTGACCACGGTTCCGATCAGATGGGCAGGGTTCCCCGCGATCCTGAGGTTGCTGCCAGCTGTGGCTTCGACGGCCGCCGAGAAGGTCAGCGACTGGGTCAGAGCAGGCGTCCCTGTCGGGTACGCCGCCTGGCCGGATGCATTTCCCCTGATCGCGCGATTCCCGGCGATCGGGCAACTCGCGCCCACGATGTGGAGGACGGCGAAGTTGACCCGTTCTTCGGCGGGCACGAACTTGTCGAAGACGACTTCCGGATCTTCGGCGTGCATGACGAGTTCAGATTCCAGTCGGTTCGTCGTGACCGTATTGTTTTCCACCGAGCATACGGTGCCGATTTCGCCGTCGATGGTGACTCCGGTGAACTGGAGTTCACCTGCGTCCTTGGCTGAGCCGCCTTCGTTGAAGATGGTGGAGTTGACGCAGTTGATGCCGGTCCCCGTGAAGACGAGCGGTCCGAAGCCGGTTATTTCCCATTCCAGCTCGAGTTTTTCTGCACCTTCGTATTCCCCGACCGTGCATGCGACCGTTTCGGACCCCGACAGTTCCGAGCCTCCGACGTGCCATGCGGCCGCCGAGGCGCTGCTCGCCATCACCGCGGCGAGCAGCGCGACGCTCGCGATCGCGAGCATGAATCGCTTGAGATTCATCTTGTCTCCCTTTCCCTTGTCTTTGTCGTCGGCCGTCATCGGCCGATGACAAAGGCTCGCCGGACCCGGGGATCCGGTCAAGAAACATTGAGGAACGTTTCTCAGCTATCGGGGGCCGCGCCCCCGCCCGGGCCCTACCCCGCCCTGCGCCCGTGCCCCGCGTTGCTCCTCCTGTGCTTCGCGGACTTCCCGCACCCGTTCGATATCGGCACCGAGAGGGTCCTCTTGCGGCCGTTCTGGGCGCGGAAGGCGACGCCCGCCTTCTGGCGCTTGGAGCAGATGTCTTCGGAGTTTTCGAGCAGCCCGTAGTGCTTGCCGCCCTTCAGCTGCAGGACGAAGCGCGAGACCGGGGCGTCGGGGACGACTTCGAAGGTGTTGCGGATGCCGTGCTGCTTGTCGGTGTCGACTTTGCCCACCAGCAGGAGGCGCACCTGGCCGTTCAGTTCGGCGACCATGGCGGGCAGCTTGTAGCCGTAGCCGCCGACCAGGTAGACCGGGCCTTCGAGGGGCTTTTCCAGGAGCGGCGACCAGGCCCTGGCCCGGCCGTAGATCGACTTCTTCGGGCAGGCACGTTCGGCCAGCACCGGTTTGGTGCAGGCCTTGCCGATGTTGCCCTGGTCGAGGAACTCGGAGTGGGGCAGGGAGACCTGGGCGCGGGCGATGTTGGCGTAGTCGCCTTCCTTGGGGTAGGTCACCACGGCCTTCAGGGCCGGGTGGCCGGTGCGCCCGGTGGCCCCGCTCAGGGAGAGCTTCAGCCTGGGGCGGAAGGCGAGGCGGCCGCATTCGCCGACCTGGAAGCGGTTGGAGAGCGGGCGGCTCTGGCCGGCCTGGGTCGAGACGCTCGCTTCGATCTGCTTGGCTTCGCAGGAGGTCGGGTTGAGGGTGAAGTTCGATCGGTCGAGCTTCAGTTCGATCGATCGCACGTCGAGCGGGATGCCCTGGCGGATCGTCGGCAGGGGATCGGCGACGGCGTGGATGCGGGCGTCGTATTCGCCGACGTTCAGGGCCACCCGGTCGACCACGGTGCCGAGGTCGAAGGGGCCGGCGACCGCCGGGACGATCACCACGAGGCTTAGCGGGGCGCCCTTGTAGGGGCCCGAGAGGTAGGCGTGGCCCGACACCGGCAGGGGGTCGGATCCCGAGCCCGCGGTGACGTTGACGGTGCCGACTTCCGATGCCTGCGGGCAGGAGGGGTCCTTTTCCTCGAGGCGACCCATTTCGGGCTTTTCGCGCCCTTGCGCCTGGGAGATGCCCGAGGCCGGGCAGTAGGGGATGCCCGCCAGGCGGCCGAGCAGGCCCTCGGGCAGGGTGGTCTGGATCCCGGTGATGTGCTGGGAGGCGTCGGGGCGGGAGATCCGCAGCACGAAGGGGGAGTAGGCGCCGGCGAGGGGAGCTTCGGTCCCCGCCGTCAAGTCCGCGCTCTTCGGCGCCGCCGCTTCCGAGCCCGAGCAGCCGCCCGAGACCCCGAAGGAGCCCGACGCCGCCACCGCCGGTGCCTGCGGCGCCGACCATGGGGTGAGGGTCGCGGTGGTGGTCTGTTCCCCGCAGGTGAGCGGCGTCGAGAGCACCCCGTGTTCGCCGCCGAAGAAGTGGACCCTGATGTCTTCGAGGGGGAGGTCGGGGTTTTCGGCGAAGATCGCGGTGAGCCGGCCCGTGCGCGGGTCGGCGGTGACCTTGCCCGCCAGCTTGGCGATGATCCCCGAGGCTTCGTCTTCGATCGCCAGGTAGACGGCCAGCAGCGAGCCGAACGGGTTGGACCAGGGCTTGGCCACGTAGACCGCGCCCGGCAGTTCGTGGCCCAGGAGCGGCGTGTTCACCATCACCGTGCCGACCTTGGAGGCCGGCGGGCAGTGCTGGGGTTCGGTGGTGAACTGCACCTTGGGCCCTTCGGGGGCGTAGCCCATCTGGGTCAGGGTGCAGGCTTCCATCCCGTTGGCCGCCGAGGGGTTCAGCGACATCCCTTCGGGCAGCGCCACCTTGACGTCCTCGAGGCGCGCGGTGGAGCGGCCTTCGATCGCTTCGTCCTGGGGCTGGTGGATCGAGAAGTCGAGGCCCGAGGGGGCCTCGGCGAGGTCGGTGGTGGCCTTCGATTCGATCGAGGGCGCGAAGCCGAGCGAGGCACAGCCCCCCATCTGCATCGTGGTGCCGTCGCCGAGCATCGTGAAGTCGGTCTCCCGGCCCGCCGTGGAGCCCACCCACGACAGCGCGCTGGCGCCCAGGGTGAGCGGCCCGGAGCAGGAGGTCGGCATCGTCACGAACGGGGCCTTGTTGGCTTCCGAGGGCAGCAGCGAGCAGCCCGTCAGCGAGCCGCAGCCGCCGTTTGCCTGGCGCACCCGGTCGTGGTGGGTGTCGGCGGGGTTGCCCCACAGTTCCACCCTGATCCCGAGCACCGAGTATTTGGCCAGGATGTCGCTGCTGCCGCCGGTCAGGTGGAAGGAGCCGTCGAGGCCGCCCTGGATGTGGATCAGGGAGCCGAGCACGTTGAAGCCGAGCTCCGCCGCCACGCCGGGCGGCGCTTCCATGTCATAGAGGGGCAGGCGGTAGGGCCCCGCGCCGGTCACCACGGTCTCCACCGTGATCTGGCCGACCTGCGAGCCCCGCCCGCAGCCGCCTTCCCCGTGCGCGAGACCTTGGGTGGCCGTCGCCAGTTCGGCCTCCGTGCAGCGTTCGCCCATCGCCTGCGGGTCCACCGTGAACCCCTTGGGGAGGCGCAGTTCGAGGTCTTTGAGGTCTGCGCTCGGGTAGGGGGACCCGAGGTTGTCGATGCTGTTGAAGTTGTCTTCGAGCACCACCGCGTAGGGGTGCCCGCCGGCCAGTCCCGCGTCGGGCCCGCTCGCCGTGGCGAGCGCCCCCCGCGGCCCGGCGACCAGCCCGAAGGGCGCCGGGGAGTTGCCGATCGCGCCGGTTAGCACGCTCGAGGCCGTGGCCGGCCCGCCGCCCGCGATCGTCACCGTGGTCGACGCCGGCGAGGGCGCCGTCGCCGCCACTTCGAGGGGCACCGAGAGGGTCAGGCCCTCGCCCGAGACGATCGTCTGTTCGATTTCGCAGAGCACCAGGTTGGGCGTCGGCGTCGCGCATTCTTCGCCCGCCGATTCGGTGGTCACTTTGGCGTTCGCGTAGGGGGAGACCCTCACCCCCGGCGGCAGGCTCTCGCTGATCCGGATCGGCCCGCTGGCCGTGCCCGGCCCCACGTTGGTGAACACCGCCGAGTACTCGGGTACCAACGCACCGGTTCCGCCTGCGCCGGCCGAGGTGCCCGGCACCAGCGTGGTCGGGAAGGAGAACTGGGCGATCTGCCAGCGGCCCGACGCCGCCTGCGCGGTGGCGGGCGCGGCCGCCAGGGCCGCCGCGGCGAGGGCCGCCGCCGCGGCGGGCAGGGTCTTTCGCAGGCGGTTCCTCATCGTGCGGCCCTCCGGTCGTGGCTCGTATGTCGGCGGGTCTGGCGGGCGCCGGACTTCTTCTTCGTGCCCACGGCGCGACAGGTCTTGGCCTGATGGCTCTTCTTCTTCGCCTGCGCGGCCAGCCGGCCGGCCTTGCGGCGCATGCGCGCCGCCTTCCTCGGGTCGTGGCGGGCCACCTTGCGGGCGTTGCGCCGGAGGGTCCTCGCCCGCCGCGAGAGCGATCTGGCCTGCCTGCCGGCCTTCGCGCAGCTCTTGTGGGCGGTCGGGGTCGGGTTGCCGGGGCCGACGAACTTCTGGGTTTCCGGCGAGCCCGGGGCCTGCGGGCTCGCCTGCGCACCCTGGCACTCTTCCCGCGAGCCGCATTTTTCGGGCGTCGGCGGATGCTGGGAGGCCAGGCCACCCAGTTCGCGCGCGTCGTAGACGTCGTAGAGGTGGTCTCCGTCGGTGGGGACCAATTGGGAGGCGGTGAAGAAGTAGGCGTTGGCGCCGCCCCGGTCGGCGTCGGCGAAGTAGGAGGGCTGATTGCTGGTGCCGCTCGAGATCAGGCTGACGCAGCCGCCGCTTTCCCCGGCGGTGGCGGCGGTGCAGCTGCCGGTCCCCGGCGCCTCCCACTCATAGACGTCCATGCAGCTTGCTTCTTCCTGGCTGGGGTTGACCGGGTCATACGAGCAGCCCGGCCCGTTGTGGTCGGCGGGTACCAACGGATCGGGGGTCTGGAAGAAGAAGCGGGTCCCTTCCCCCGCCGCGTTGGCCGAGAGGTTGTGTGGCAGGGTCGGCGCCGGTTTCGTCAGCGGGAAGAGTACGGCGTTGATGTAGGCGGTGCCGATCGTCGCCCCGCCGATCGGCCGCGCCCCGGTCGGGTCGCACGAGAGGCAGGTGAGGCCCCGGCCCGCCGCGTAGCGGAAGAACTCGGCGCATTCGCGCCTCCCGGTTTCGGCGACCTGCGGGCAGCTGGCCGCCACGTTCGGCGCCCCGGTCAGCGGCCGGTGCGAGGAGAAGACCACCGAGGCCCCGTCGGCGCTCACCCGCGCGGTCTTGGCCAGCGGGGCTTCCGTGCCCGTGAGGATCGCGGGGCTCCAGTCGCGGGCGTCGCTTGCCGAGGCGGTCAAGCTTCCGCCCCTGAGCCTGGTGATGAATTCGAGGGAGTGGCCCTCCTGCCAGCGATAGAGGTTGACCTGGTCATGTTCCGGGTCCGCCTGCGCGGTTTCCCCGGTCGGCCCGGGTTCGGTGGTGAGCACCGCCCTGGCGGCGAAGTAGGCGATCCGGCCGGCGGACCGGACCGTCTCCGCGGCCCCGAGCATGCCTTCCACCCCGGGCCCGGATTCCAGTTCCTTCCCCGGGTCGGGGGTGAGGTCGAGGAGCGTGTGGGTCGCGACGTCGTAGCGGTAGAGGCTTTCCGATTCTTTGCCTGCTTCGCCCGCGAAGGCGTCGGGGGTCAGGGCCGCCTTCGACTTGAAGAAGACGTAGCGCCCGTCGGGGGTGGCTTCCAGGAAGGCGGCCGGCAGCACGGGGCCTTCGCCTCCCTGGTTGGCGGAGACATGGACCGTGGCGGGCGCGGCGGTGCCGATGCCCGTGCGCAGGTAGATCTGGCCGTGGCCTCCTTCCCCCGCTTCGCCTTCGCCCGCTTCGGTGAAGACGACCTGGCCGGCGTCGGGGGAGACGGCCCCGACGGCGGCGGCGTAGAAGTGGTCCAGCGAGCCGCCCTTGTCGAGTTCGCTTTCGAACCAGTCATAGGGGCCCGCGAAGGCGCCTTCGGCTTCGGGTAGCGGTTCCCCGGCCCCGTTCACGTCGACCATGGTTATCCCGGCCCCCGCGATCCACTCGAAGACGTTGCGCTGCCCGGGCGGGGTCTGGTGGGTCAGCGGCAGGGTGCTTTCGAAGACGATCCGCGAGCCGTCGGTGCTGGCGCCGACGAAGGCCAGGCAGTATTCCCCGCATCCGGGTTCGTAGGGCACGATCGTCGCCATCGCCCCGCTCTCGAGGTCGCGGCGGAAGAGGCCGAAGCCTCCGTTGATGCCGAGGGCGGCGCTGATCGCGTAGCGCCCGCCGGGGGTGAGGCCCAGGTAGATGGCCCTGCGCCCGGCGATCTGCGGCGGCAAAAGGCCCCGGGTGCCCCAGGAGCCTTGGTGTCCTTCGCCTTCGAAGGAGGAGATGAAGCTCGGGTAGTCCTGGGCGCCCACGCCGCCGGGGATGCCGGCCTGGCTGTAGTAGGTGATCGCGTCGGGGCCTTCGAGGGCCTGCACGTCGCCCGGCACGCCGCCCACGCCGCCGCCGTTCTTGTCGACGGGGGTGGACTGCTCATAGGCGCGGCAGTCGGGCAGCGCGGCACCCGGGCCGGTGCGGAAGGCTTCGTTTTCGCACGACCCCGGTGGCGGGGGTGGCCATTGCGTGGCGAAGAAGACCGCTTCCCCGGTCGCGGTGCCGACCGAGTTGGCGACGAACACCCGCGCCGCGTAGGGGGTCACCGAGGCCAGTTCGGAGAGCGCCGTCGCGACGTTGACCGCCTCGCTCCCCGCCGGCGCCACCTGCACCGGGGTCTCCGGGGCGCCGATGAATTCCCGGGCTTCGTACATCGCCTTGGTGGTGTACTGGACGCGGTAGCTGATCGCCGCGCCGCCCGGATCGATGACCGCGCCGATCGTGGCGCCGTGTTCGGAGGCTTCGGTGACCGCCGATTCGAGGATCCTCGGCGCGACGGCGGCGGTGGTGAAGGGGAGGCCCGTGCCCACTCCTGCGGGGGCGCGGGTTTCCCCGCCCCCGTTCTTGGCCGTGATCCAGACCTTGTAGTCGGTGCCGGGCAAGAGGTTTTCGGCCTTGCCTTCGACCGTCACGAATCCCGTGCCTTTGGGCACTTTGCCTTTGAGTCCGGTGCCCGAGCATCCGGGGCTGCAATGGAATTCGTAGGAGGTGGCGTTGTCGTTCGGGTTGATTTCGGCCTTGAACGTCGCCGTGATGCCGGTCACTTCGCTCACCGCGCCCGGTTCTTCGAAGGTCACTTTCGGCGGTTCGACCGTTTCGGGTTCGAAGATCGCCACCCATCCCTTTTTCGGGTCGGCCACGTAGACGGCTTCGCCGGCGGTGCGCACCGCGAGCTGGGAGGCCTTTTCGAGCGCGCCTTCGCCGGGGCCGAAGACGCCGGGTTCGAACTGGGCCCCTTCGCTCGACACGTGGACCACTTCTTCGTTCCTGTCGAGGAAGACGCTGTCGTCGGCTTCGTTGACCGCCACGCCGACCCAGCCCACGGTGCCATAGAAACTCACGCCACCTTCTACTTCGCCGCAGTCCGCGGTGGTTTTCGACGCCCCGTACGGCGCCTTGAGCCCCGGAATGATTTCAACATACTTCGTGAAATAGAGGTATCCGTGGGCGTCGGCGGCGATCCCGTTCGGTGCCACTGGGTACCCCGCGTACGGGATAACGCACGGATCGCGGCTTTCGCTTCCGTCCGGTGCCAGCTCATGCAGCTCGCGGTCGGTGCTGCCGAGGACGAAGAGGTGCCCCGAGGTGTCCGTTGCGATCCCGGCGATTTCCCCGAAGCCTTCCATGGTGCCTTCCGTGCCCCACGACGTCACGGGCGTGCCGCCCGGGGTCAGCTTGGTGATCGCTTCGGTCCCTTCGACCACGTAGACGTCCCCGGCCGATCCGCCCGTGGAGTTGTCGACGGCGACGAAGGTGGGTTCGGTCGCTTCGGCGACGGTTTCGGGCGATTCGCCCTTCGGGCCGTAGCTCATGAGCTTTCCGTCGCCGGTGTCGGCGACGTAAACCTTTTCGGCCCCCTGGTCGATCGCCACGCCGCTATGGGTGGTGAGGGACAGTTTGCCGGCGCCGATGGTGCCCGAGAACACATGGGGTTCTTCGGCGGACGCCGGGCTCACGATCACGCACACCGCGATCGCGGCCGCCAAACCTGCAAGGACCCCTCTGCTCAAGCGTGCTCCCACGTTCTGCTTCCCCCTCCCAAATCGGGCGGCGCGTCTGCGCTGTGACGTGCCTGCCCTTCCTCAATCCATGGCACGGCAGCCCCGAAGCTCCTATTCGGAACGCCGTGAGTATCCCATCACATTCTCTCCCCGCACGCAACCCTCGCCGCGGCACAGCAACGCGAGAGGCGGCCGAGCCGATGGCTCCGCCGCCTCCCATGGCACAGGCTCCGCAGTTGGTCAGCCCAACTGCGCGATTCAAGCGGTCATTCCGCCCAGAATTCTTCGCCTGCGTTTGCGCCCGACAGAGCGTTGATCACATTTCCTGTCAGATGGGCTGCGTTTCCAGCGAACCTGAGTTTGCCATTTGCTTCCGTTGTATTCTCAACCGCTTCCGAGAATGTCAGCGCTTGGCTTACCGAGTGGACGCCTGTGTGATTCACGGCTTCGCCGTACACGTAGCCTCGGACCGCGTAATTGCCCGCTGCCGCGCAACTCGGACCTACGATATGGACGACCGCGAAGTTGGCCAGTCCTGCTTCCGGTGCGAATTTGTCGAACGCGATTTCCGAATTTTCGCTGTCCATGTAGAGCTCGGTTTCCAGGTTGTTGGTCGTGACCGTTTCTTCTTTCACCGAGCATACGGTGCCGATTTCGCCGTCGATAGTCACGCCCGTGAACTTGAGTTTGCCTTCATCTGTCGCCTGACCACCAACGCCATCGTTGAAGATGGTCGCGTTGATGCATTCGATCCCGGTCGCTGTGAGGACGATGGGCCCGAAGCCGGTGAGTTCCCCTTTCAGCGTGAATCGTTTTTCGCCGGGAGTTTCGGGTTCATGTTCTCCGAGACTGCAAGCGACCGATTCCGGTCCTACGAAGTTCGGAACGCCTTCGACGTGCCAAGTGCCGCCTGTTTCCACCGCGGCCGAGGCGCTGCTCGCCAGGATGGCGGCGAGCATCGCGACGCTCGCGAGCGCGAGCATGAATCGCTTGAGATTCATCGTTTCTCCTCTTTCTCTTGATCGTTTTCGCCGGCCCACCATGGCCGGCGGGAGAAGACTCGCCGGTTTCCCTAAGTGCGGTCAAGAGTTTCTGATGGATGTTTCTTAACTTTGCCTGCCGCTCTCGGTGCTGGGGCAGGGATCGCCGCGCCTGGAGAGGGTCCTGCGGTGTGGTGCATGCGAAGAGCGTGGTCCGCAGGGCATCGCCCCGCGGACCCTGGCTTTGATTCTCGGGCCGACGATCAGGCGCCGTGCGCCCGCGTCGTGCTCATTCCGCCCCGAATTGTGTGAAGCCCGGGAGGTAGTTGATCACTTCTCCGGTCAGACGGGCAGGGTTCCCCGCGATCTTGAGATTGCTGCCTGCTGTGGCGTCGACCGTCGCCGAGAAGGTCAGCGGCTGGGTCGATTTTTCAACCCCTGTCGGGTAGGCCGCTTCGCCGTATACGAGGCCCTTGACCGCACGGTTACCGGAAATCGGGCAGCTCGGGCCTTCGATGTGGAGGACGGCGAAGTTGACTCGACCTTCGGCAGGTTCGAACTTGTCGAAGACGACTTCCGGAGATCCGCTCTGCATGACCAGTTCAGAGTCCAGCGGGTTCGTAGTGACAATTTCTTCGCGCACCGAGCACACCGTGCCGATTTCGCCGTTGATGGTGACGTGGGTGAATTCGAGTTCACCGGCGTCCTTGGCTGCGCCGCCTTCGTTGAAGATGGTCGCTTCGACGCAGTTGATGCCGGTCCCCGTGAAGACGAGCGGTCCGAAGCCGGTTATTTCCCATTCCAGCTCGAGTTTTTCTGCGCCTTCGTATTTCCCGACCGTGCATGCGACCGTTTCGGACCCCGACAGTTCTTCGCCTCCGACGTGCCATGCGGCCGCCGAGGCGCTGCTCGCCATCACCGCGGCGAGCATCGCGACGCCCGCGATCGCGAGCATGAATCGCTTGAGATTCATCGTGCCTCCCTTTCCCTTGTCTTTGTCACCGGCTGTCATCGGCCGATGACAAAGACTCGCCGGACCCGGGGATCCGGTCAAGAAACATTGAGGGAGGTTTCTCAGCTCTCGGGGCCGAGGCCCCGTCAGGCCCTACCCCGCCCGGCGCCCGTGCCTCGCGTTGCTCCTCGTGTGCTTCGCGGACTTCCCGCACCCGTTCGATATCGGCACCGAGAGGGTCCTCTTGCGGCCGTTCTGGGCGCGGAAGGCGACGCCCGCCTTCTGGCGCTTGGAGCAGATGTCTTCGGAGTTTTCGAGCAGCCCGTAGTGCTTGCCGCCCTTCAGCTGCAGGACGAAGCGCGAGACCGGGGCGTCGGGGACGACTTCGAAGGTGTTGCGGATGCCGTGCTGCTTGTCGGTGTCGACTTTGCCCACCAGCAGGAGGCGCACCTGGCCGTTCAGTTCGGCGACCATGGCGGGCAGCTTGTAGCCGTAGCCGCCGACCAGGTAGACCGGGCCTTCGAGGGGCTTTTCCAGGAGCGGCGACCAGGCCCTGGCCCGGCCGTAGATCGACTTCTTCGGGCAGGCACGTTCGGCCAGCACCGGTTTGGTGCAGGCCTTGCCGATGTTGCCCTGGTCGAGGAACTCGGAGTGGGGCAGGGAGACCTGGGCGCGGGCGATGTTGGCGTAGTCGCCTTCCTTGGGGTAGGTCACCACGGCCTTCAGGGCCGGGTGGCCGGTGCGCCCGGTGGCCCCGCTCAGGGAGAGCTTCAGCCTGGGGCGGAAGGCGAGGCGGCCGCATTCGCCGACCTGGAAGCGGTTGGAGAGCGGGCGGCTCTGGCCGGCCTGGGTCGAGACGCTCGCTTCGATCTGCTTGGCTTCGCAGGAGGTCGGGTTGAGGGTGAAGTTCGATCGGTCGAGCTTCAGTTCGATCGATCGCACGTCGAGCGGGATGCCCTGGCGGATCGTCGGCAGGGGATCGGCGACGGCGTGGATGCGGGCGTCGTATTCGCCGACGTTCAGGGCCACCCGGTCGACCACGGTGCCGAGGTCGAAGGGGCCGGCGACCGCCGGGACGATCACCACGAGGCTTAGCGGGGCGCCCTTGTAGGGGCCCGAGAGGTAGGCGTGGCCCGACACCGGCAGGGGGTCGGATCCCGAGCCCGCGGTGACGTTGACGGTGCCGACTTCCGATGCCTGCGGGCAGGAGGGGTCCTTTTCCTCGAGGCGCCCCATTTCGGGCTTTTCGCGCCCTTGCGCCTGCGAGATGCCCGAGGCCGGGCAGTAGGGGATGCCCGCCAGGCGGCCGAGCAGGCCCTCGGGCAGGGTCGTCTCGATGCCGGTGATGTGCTGGGAGGCGTCGGGGCGGGAGATCCGCAGCACGAAGGGGGAGTAGGCGCCGGCGAGGGGGTTCTGCATCTGGGCGATGAATTCCGCGCTCTTCGGCGCCGCCGCTTCCGACCCCGAGCAGCCGCCCGAGACCCCGAAGGAGCCCGACGCCGCCACCGCCGGTGCCTGCGGCGCCGACCACGGGGTGAGCGTCGCGGTCGTGGTCTGTTCCCCGCAGGTGAGTGGCGTCGAGAGCACCCCGTGTTCGCCGCCGAAGAAATGCACCCTGATGTCTTCGAGGGGGAGGTCGGGGTTTTCGGCGAAGGTCGCCGTGAGCCGGCCCGTGCGCGGGTCGGGGGTGACCTTGCCCGCCAGCTTGGCGATGATCCCCGATTCTTCGTCTTCGATCGCCAGGTAGACGGCCAGCAGCGAGCCGAACGGGTTCGACCAGGGCTTGGCCACATAGACCGCGCCCGGCAGTTCATGACCCAGCAGCGGCGTGTTGACCATCACCGTGCCGACCTTGGATGCTTCCGGGCATTGCTGGGGTTCGGTGGTGAACTGCACCTTCGGCCCTTCGGGGGCGTAGCCCATCTGGGTCAGGGTGCAGGCTTCCATGCCGTTGGCCGCCGAGGGGTTCAGTGACATCCCTTCGGGCAGCGCCACCTTGACGTCCTCGAGGCGGGCGGTGGAGCGGCCTTCGATCGCTTCGTCCTGGGGCTGGTGGATCGAGAAGTCGAGCCCCGAGGGGGCCTCGGCGAGGTCGGTGGTCGCCTTCGATTCGATCGTCGGCGCGAAGCCGAGCGAGGCACAGCCCCCCATCTGCATCGTGGTGCCGTCGCCGAGCATCGTGAAGTCGGTCTCCCGGCCCGCCGTCGAGCCCACCCAGGAGAGCGCCGAGGCGCCCAGGGTGAGCGGCCCGGAGCAGGAGGTCGGCATCGTCACGAACGGGGCCTTGTTGGCTTCCGACGGCAGCAGCGAGCAGCCCGTCAGCGTGCCGCAGCCGCCGTTTGCCTGGCGCACCCGGTCGTGGTGGGTGTCGGCGGGGTTGCCCCACAGTTCCACCCTGATCCCGAGCACCGAGTATTTGGCCAGGATGTCGCTGCTGCCGCCGGTCAGGTGGAAGGAGCCGTCGAGGCCGCCCTGGATGTGGATCAGGGAGCCGAGCACGTTGAAGCCGAGCTCCGCCGCCACCCCCGGCGGCGCTTCCATGTCATAGAGGGGCAGGCGGAACGGGCCCGTTCTGGTCGCCACGGTCTCCACCGTGATCTGGCCGACCTGCGAGCCCCGCCCGCAGCCGCCTTCCCCGAACGCGATGCCCTCGGTGGCCGTCGCCAGTTCGGCCTCCGTGCACCGTTCGCCCATCGCCTGCGGGTCCACCGTGAACCCCTTGGGCAGGCGCAGTTCGAGGTCTTTGAGGTCCTCGCTCGGGTAGGGGACCCCGAGGTTGTTGACGCTGTTGAAGTTGTCTTCGAGCACCACCGCGTAGGGGTGCCCGCCCGCGAGGCCCGCGTCGGGCCCGCTCGCCGTGGCGAGCGCCCCCCTCGGCCCGGCGACCAGCCCGAACGGTGCCGGGGCGTTGCCGATCGTGCCAGTGAGCACGCTCGAGGCCGTCGCCGGCCCGCCGCCCGCGATCGTCACCGTGGTCGACGCCGGCGAGGGCGCCCCCGCCGCCACTTCCAGCGGCACCGAGAGGGACAGGTTCTGGCCCGAGACGATCGTCTGTTCGATTTCGCAGAGCACCAGGGCCGGCGTCGGCGTCGCGCATTCTTCGCCCGCCGATTCGGTGGTCACTTTGGCGTTCGCGTAGGGGGAGACCCTCACCCCCGGCGGCAGGCTCTCGCTGATCCGGATCGGCCCGCTCGCCGTGCCCGGCCCCACGTTGGTGAACACCGCCGAGTAGTGCGGCACCGCGGCCGTTGCGACGGTTTCTCCGGCCGACGTGCCCGGCACCAGCGTCGTCGGGAAGGAGAACTGGCTGATCTGCCAGCGGCCCGACGCCGCCTGCGCGGTGGCGGGCGCGGCCGCCAGGGCCACCGCGGCGAGGGCCGCCGCCGCGGCGGGCAGGGTCTTTCGCAGGCGGTTCCTCATCGTGCGGCCCTCCGGTCGTGGGTCGTATGTCGGCGGGTCTGCCGGGCGCCGGCCTTCTTCTTGGTGCCGCCGGCGCGGCAGGTCTTGGCCTGATGGCTCTTCTTCTTCGCCCGCGCGGCGAGCCGGCCGGCCTTGCGGCGCATGCGCGCCGCCTTCCTCGGGTCGTGGCGGGCGACCTTGCGGGCGTTGCGCCGCAGCTTCCTCGCCCGCCGCGACAGCGACCTCGCCTGCCTGCCGGTCCTCGCGCAGCTCTTGTGGGCCTTGGGGGTCGGGTTGCCGGGGCCGACAAGGGTCGAACTCCCTTCGGGCGTGGCCGGGGACCCCGGGCTCGCCTGCGCGCCCTGGCACGCTTCCCGCGAGCCGCATTTTTCGGGCGTCGGGGGATGCTGGGAGGCCAGGCCCCCCAGTTCGCGCGCGTCGTAGACGTCGTAGAGGTGGTCCCCGTCGGCGGGGACCAGTTGCGAGGCGGTGAAGAAGTAGGCGTTGGCGCCGCCCCGGTCGGCGTCGGCGAAGTAGGAGGGCTGATTGCTGGTGCCGCTCGAGATCAGGCTGACGCAGCCGCCGCTTTCCCCGGCGGTGGCGGCGGTGCAGCTGCCCGTCCCCGGCGCCTCCCACTCATAGACATCCATGCAGCTTGCTTCTTCCTGGCTGGGGTTGACCGGGTCATAGGAGCAGCCCGGCCCGTTGTGGTCGGCGGGTACCAGCGGATCGGGGGTCTGGAAGAAGAAGCGGGTCCCTTCCCCCGCCGCGTTGGCCGAGAGGTTGTGTGGCAGCGTCGGGGCCGGCTTCACCAGCGGGAAGTCCACGGCGTTGATGTAGGCGGTGCCGATCGTCGCGCCGCCGATCGGCCGCGCCCCGGTCGGGTCGCACGACAGGCAGGTGAGGCCCCGGCCCACCGCGTAGCGGAAGAACTCGGCGCATTCCAGCCTGCCGGTTTCGGCGTCCTTCGGGCAGCTCGCCGCCACGTTCGGCGCCCCGGTCAGCGCCCGGTGCGAGGAGAAGACCACCGAGGCCCCGTCGGCGCTCACCCGCGCGGTCCTCGCCAGTGGGCTTTCCGTGCCCGGACTGAGGATCGCCGGGCTCCAGTCGCGCGCGTCGTTTGCCGAGGCGGTCAAGCTTCCGCCCCGCAGCCTGGTGATGAATTCGGGCTTGGTGCCCTGCACCCAGCGGTAGAGGTTGGCCTGGCCCGCCTGCGCCGTTTCCCCGGTCGGCCCCGGGTCGGTGGTCAGCACCGCCCTGGCGGCGAAGTAGGCGATCCGGCCGGCGGACCGGACCGTCTCGGCGGCCCCGAGCATGCCTTCCACGCCGGGCCCGGATTCCAGTTCCTTCCCCGGGTCGGGGGTGAGGTCGAGGAGCGTGTGGGTCGCGACGTCGTAGCGGTAGAGGCTTTCCGATTCTTTGCCTGCTTCGCCCGCGAAGGCGTCGGGGGTGAGCGCGGCCTTCGACTTGAAGAAGACGTAGCGCCCGTCGGGGGTGGCTTCAAGGAAGGCGGCCGGCAGCACGGGGCCTTCGCCTCCCTGGTTGGCGGAGACATGGACCGTGGCGGCCGCGGCGGTGCCGATGCCCGTCCGCGCGTAGATCTGGCCGTGGCCTCCTTCGCCGGCTTCGCCTTCGCCCGCTTCAGTGAAGACGACCTGGCCGGCGTCGGGAGAGACGGCCCCGACGGCGGCGGCGTAGAGGTGGTCGCGCGAGCCGCCCCTGGTCAGGTCTTCTTGGAACCAGTCATAGGGGCCCGCGAAGCCGCCTTCGGCTTCGGGTAGCGGTTCCCCGGCCCCGTTCACGTCGACCATGGTTATCCCGGCGCCCGCGATCCACTCGAAGACGTTGCGCTGCCCGGGCGGGGTCTGGTGGGTCAGCGGCAGGGTGCTTTCGAAGACGACTCGCGAGCCGTCGGCGCTGGCCCCGACGTAGGCCAGGCAGTATTCCCCGCATCCGGGTTCGTAGGGCACGATCGTCGCCATCGCCCCGGTCTCGAGGTCGCGGCGGAAGAGGCCGAAGCCGCCGTTGATGCCGAGGGCGGCGCTGATCGCGTAGCGCCCCCCGGGGGTGAGGCCCAGGTAGATGGCCCTGCGCCCGGCGATCTGCGGGGGCAAAAGGCCCCGGGTGCCCCAGGCGCCTTCGTGTGCTTCTGCTTCCCGGGAGGAGATGAAGCTCGGGTAGTCCTGGGCGCCGACGCCGCCGGGGATGCCGGCCTGGCTGTAGTAGGTGATCGCGTCGGGTCCTTCGAGGGCCTGCACGTCGCCGGGCACGCCGCCCACGCCGCCGCCGTTCTTCTCGACGGGGGTGGACTGCTCATAGGCGCGGCAGTCGGGCAGCGCGGCACCCGGGCCGGTGCGGAAGGCTTCGTTTTCGCACGACCCCGGTGGCGGGGGTGGCCATTGCGTGGCGAAGAAGACCGCTTCCCCGGTCGCGGTGCCGACCGAGTTGGCGACGAACACCCGCGCCGCGTAGGGGGTCACCGAGGCCAGTTCGGAGAGCGCCGTCGCGACGTTGACCGCTTCGCTCCCCGCCGGCGCCACCTGCACCGGGGTCTCCGGGGCGCCGATGAATTCCCGGGCTTCGTACATCGCCTTGGTGGTGTACTGGACGCGGTAGCTGATCGCCGCGCCGCCCGGATCGATGACCGCGCCGATCGTGGCGCCGTGTTCGGAGACCTCGGTGACCGCCGATTCGAGGATCCTCGGTGCGATGGCGGCGGTGGTGAAGGCGAGGCCCGTGCCCGCTCCTGCGGGGGCGCGGGTTTCCCCGCCCCCGTTCTTGGCCGTGATCCAGACCTTGTAGTCGGTGCCGGGCAAGAGGTTTTCGGCCTTGCCTTCGACCGTCACGAATCCCGTGCCTTTGGGCACTTTGCCTTTGAGTCCGGTGCCCGAGCATTCGGGGCTGCACCTGAATTCGTAGGAGGTGGCGTTGTTGTTGGGGTTGATTTCGGCCTTGAACTTCGCCGTGGTGCCGGTCACTTCGCTCACCGCGCCCGGTTCTTCGAATTTCACTTCGGGCGGTTCGATCGTTTCGGGTTCGAAGATCGCCACGTATCCCTCTTTCGGATCGGCGACGTAGACGGCTTCGCCGGCCGTGCGCACCGCGAGCTGAGAGGCTTCTTTGAGCGCTTCTTCTCCCGGGCCGAAGACGCCCGGTTCGAACTGGACCCCTTCGCTCGACAGGTGCACCACTTCTGCGTTCCGGTCGAGGAAGACGCTGTCGTCGGCTTCGTTGACCGCCACACCGACGTAGGCCTGCGTGCCGTGGAATTTTTCGCCGCCTTCCACTCCTAGATCGGCACAGCCCGTGGTGGTCTTGGACGCGCCGTGGAGGAACGTCAAGGTTGGGGTGAATACGAGCAACCTCATGAAATAGACATATCCGTGGCTGTCGACCGCGATCCCGTTCGGGGCCACGGGGTATTTGGCGCTCGTGTAGGGGACCGCGCAATGGTGGCTTTCGCCGCCCGTCGCACTGAGTTCGTGCAGTTCGCCGTCGGTGCCGAGGACGAAGAGGTGCCCTGAGGTATCCGTCGCGATCCCGGCGATTTCGCCGAAGCCTTCCATGGTGCCTTCCGTGCCCCACGACGTCACCGGCGCCCCGGCCGGCGTCAGCTTGGTGATCGCTTCGGTCCCTTCGACCACATAGACGTCCCCGGCCGATTCGCCCGTGGAGTTGTCGACGGCGATGAAGGTGGGTTCGGTCGCTTCGGCGAGGGTTACGGCCGGTTCCCCTTTGGGGCCAGGGCCGTAGCTCATGACCTTCCCGTGACCGGTGTCGGCGACGTAGACCTTTTCGGAAGCCTGGTCGATCGCCACGCCGCTATGGGTGGTGAGGGAGA
>CAVYBE010000006.1:0-38507 GCA_963766705.1 uncultured Actinomycetes bacterium | reverse complement strand
GGTTGGACGTGCCAGTTGAATCCCCTCCTGACGGGACGATCGATTCGGAGCCTTCGGTGGGGGTCCCAAAGCTTAGAGGGGCCCCGGCGCCGGTTACAGGGGATCGTTTACGGCGCCGCCCCCGTCGTCCCTGCGCATGAGCGCCGGCTTGCAGGCGGCGGTAGGTTCAGGGGATGGATGACGCGGTCGGGATCGGCGCGGTGCGCGAGGAGGAGTTCGAGGCGCTGCTGCCGCTGATCGCCGCCTACCAGCGCTTCTACGAGGTCGAGGACGTCGACGACGATCGCAACCGCGCCTTCTTCCGCCGCTTCCTCGCGCCGAGCGAGGACGGCGAGCTCTTGGCGGCACGCGATGCCGGCGGCGCGATCCTCGGCTACGCCTGCCTCTACTGGCACTTCTCCTCTCTCGCGGCGGTGGAGACGGTGCTGATGAACGACCTCTTCGTGGCGCCCGAGGCGCGCGGTCGCGGCGTCGGCCGGGCCCTGATCGAGGCGAGCGCCGCGGTCGCCCGCCGGCGCGGCGCCGCCTGGCTGGAGTGGGCGACGGCGCCGGACAACCACACCGCCCAACGCCTCTACGACTCGCTGACCGACGAGAAATCGACCTGGCTCGAGTACGAGCTCGAGGTCTGAGCCCGCCGGTCGAGACCTGGGAGGAAGCCCGGCCCGACGACCCGCGGGTGCGGGCGCCCTACGAGTCGGCCGGCTACCGGCGCGTCCCCGCCTACAACCGCAACCCGAACGCCGACGCCTGGTTCGAACGCTGGCTCCGCTAGCTCCGGGCCTCCGGCCACCGGCCCGAGTTCGCAGTTCTCCGCGCTATGCGCGGATTACTGCGAACTCACCGTGGCGCGCCGCCTGGCGTTCGCAGTAATCCGCGGTATGCGCGGATTACTGCGAACTCAGCGGCGCAGGCGGGCGTGGAACTTGCGGCGCAGGTAGAGGTAGGCGCCGAGCGAGGTCAGCAGGTAGACGATCCCGACCAGGATCATCACGCCGCGGATACTGGAGACGACGATCGCCAGGATCGCGATGATCACCAGGCCGACGAGGGTCGCGAGCGCCATGAAGCGCAGCGTCGCCTCGACCTGGCGCCGCAGCAGGTCCTCGCCGTCGTCGAGTTCGGAGTCCCGGCCGGCGGCCTCGACGCCGGCCCCGGGTTCGCTCGCGCTCTCGACCTCTTGGCGCTCCTCGGGCATCGCCGCAGCCTAACCCGGACCAACCGGCGTCGCTGCGGTGTTCGAAACTTCGGCTATCACGAAGTTTCGAACACCGCGGGCCCGGGCGCCGGTCGCCGGCGGGGTCGCGCCGGAAATCGCCGGTACGACGACGGACGGGATGACGGCCCAAAGACGCCGCAGCGTCAGTGGTGCTCGATGACGCGGTCGACGATGTTGTACTCCTTCGCCTCCTCCGCGCTCATGAAGTAGTCACGCTCGGTGTCTTTGGTGACCTTCTCGAAGTCCTGGCCGGTGTGTTTGGCGATGATCTCGTCGAGCCGGCGGCGCACGTCGATGATCTCTTTGGCGTGGATCTCGATGTCGGTCGCCTGGCCCTGGAAGCCGGCGGAGACCTGGTGGATCAGGATCTTCGAGTTGGGCAGCGCCATCCGCTTGCCCGCGGCACCGCCGCAGAGCAGCAGCGCGCCCATGCTCATCGCGACGCCGACGCAGATGGTCTGCACGTCGGGCTTGATGAACTGCATCGTGTCGTAGATCGCCAGGCCCGCGTACACCGAGCCGCCCGGCGAGTTGATGTAGAGGCTGACGTCCTTGTCCGGATCCTCGGACTCCAGGTGCAGCAGCTGGGCGACGATCAGGTTGGCGATGTCGTCGGTGACCGGCGTGCCGAGGAAGACGATCCGCTCGCCGAGCAGCCGCGAGTAGATGTCGAAGGCGCGCTCGCCGCGCGAGGTCTGCTCGACCACCATCGGGACCAGGGGACTCATCGTTGCCGCACTCTATAGAAGGCGTTCGGTCTGCCCGGCGTGCCCGCCGCGCTCACTCGCCGCCGGGCGTCCACAGCTCGCCCGCGCCCTCTTTCTCTTTCTCTTTGTCGGGGGTCCAGATCTGCTCCGCCGCGGCGGCTTTCTCCTCGCGCTCTTCGGCCTCGGCGAGCGGGATCGGCTTGGCCGAGTCGGCAACCAGCTCGATCGCCTTGCGCGCCAGCAGGTCCTCGCGGATCACCGCGTCGCGGCCGTTCTCGCGCAGCCGCGCCAGCAGCTTCTCCGGCGTCGTCCGTTCGTGTCCGGCGGAGTGCTCAAGCGCCTCGACCATCTCCTCCTCGGAGACCTCGAGCTCCTCGGCCGCGGCGATCGCCGTCACCACCGCCTCGCGGCGCAGCTCCTGCTCGGCGTCGGGCTTCGACTCCGCGATCAGGTCGTCGCGCGTTTTCCCCTGCATCTGCAGGAACTGGTTGGGGTCCATGCCCTGCTGGGCGAGCTGACGTTCCATCCGCTCCCAGCGTTCGCCGGCCCGCGCGGTGACGATCGCGTCGGGGATCTCGACCGTGGCGTTGCCGACGGCCGCGTCGACGGCGGCGATCCGGAAGTCTTCGGCCGAGCGGCTGTTCAGCGCCGCGCCGACTTTCTCGCGGATGTCGGCCCGGAGCTCCTCCAGCGTGTCGAACTCGGAGGCGTCGGAGGCGAAGTCGTCGTCGAGCTCGGGGAGGATTTTCTCCCGCACCTCCTTGACCTTCACCTTGAAGACGGCGTCCGCGCCCGCCAGTTTCTCTTCCTGGTAGTCGTCGGGGAAGGTGACCTCGACGTCGACCTCGTCGCCCGCCGCGGCGCCGGTCAGCTGCTCCTCGAAGTCGTCGATCAGGTTGCCCGAGCCGAGCGTCAGCAGGTAGTCGTCGGCCTTGCCGCCCTGGAAGGCCTGGCCGTCGACGAAGCCCTCGAAGTCGATCAGCACCGCGTCGCCGTCCTGGGCGGCGCGCTCGACCGGCTCGAGCCGGGCGAAGCCCTCGCGGATCCGGTCCACCTCGGTGTCGATGATCTCCTCGTCGACCTCTTTCTCCTCGCGGCCGACCTCGAGCCCCTTGTACTCGCCGAGCTCCGCCTGTGGCCGCACCCCGACCTCGAACTTGAAGGTCAGCGGCTCCCCCTCGACATCCGGGGAGGAGACCATGTCGATGTCGGGATCGCCGATCGGCGTCACCGCGGCGTCGAGCAGCGCCCGTTCGTACCACTCCGGCAGCGCGTCGCGGATCGCCTCCGCGAGCACCGAGCCGAATCCCATCCGCTGGATCACCAGCGAAGGCGGCGCCTTCCCCTTGCGGAAGCCGGGCAGGCGCAGTTCGCGCGCCATCGCGCGAGCGGCGCGGTTGACGGCGCGCTCGACGTCCTTGGGCGGGACCTCCGCCTGGACCTCGACGCGGGAGTCGGGAAGCTCTTTCAGAGTCGTCTGCATCGTCGGCTGACCCTAGCGGGAGCGGATCATCGTCCGCAGCGCCGCGCCGAAATCGATCGCGAAGGCGAAGCCGCGGCCGATCGCCCCGGTGACGAGCCAGGCGCGCGCCCGATCGAGCGGCCCGATCTCAGCCATCGGCGTATTCCAGAAGGGAGCTGTCGATGAGCCACTCGACCGGGGCCCGGTCGTCGGTGTAGACCTCACCACCCGGGAGTCGTGGCCGCAGCCGCGCCGAGGACTCGAGGGCCACCCGCCGCAGGTCCCGCGGCAGCTCCGGCGCCACCGCCTCCAGCCGCGCCGCGGTGAGCCCGGCGCCGCCGCCGACCAGCAGCGTGTTGGTGACGGTGACCGGATCGCGCAGCACCCGCGGGAAGGCCGTGGCCATGGTCGCGCCGAGGACCTGCTCGAGCGCGTCGGAGCCTTCCGGGTGGCCGACGTTGACCACCACCACCCCGCCCGGCGCGAGCCGTTCGGCGACGAGGCCGAAGAACTCGGCGGTGGTCAGGTAGAAGGGGATGTAGGGCTGCCGGTAGGCGTCGACGAGGATCGCGTCGTAGCCGCCGTCGTCCGCCTCGAGCCAGGGCCGCGCGTCCGCCTCGTGCACCGTCATCCGCCGATTGCGCAGGCCGAGGTAGCGGCGGCCGAGCGAGGTCAGCTCACCGTCGATCTCCACCGCGTCGACCGCGGTGCGCGGGAAGTAGTGCCCGTAGGCGCGGGCGACCGTGCCGCCGGCGTTGCCGAGGATCGCCACCCGCCGCGGCGCGGGGCGCGGGCCGAGCGCGGGCAGCACCGCCAGGTCGTCCCAGTAGTCGCCGGTCAGGTAGCTCCCCGGCCGCCAGAGGGAGTGGACCGCGTGGCCCTCGTTCAGCTCCATCGCCCGGCTGCCGTCGTCGCGTTCGACGATCCGCACGTACTGCTGGACCGTCTCGCCCTCATAGAGGACGCGGTCGTCGCTCGCCTTGATCGCCCCGGGCGGGATCGCCAGCGCCAACGCCAGCCCGGCCGCCACGACCAGCGCCCGCGGGCCGACGGCGATCGCCGCCACCACCGCCAGGGTGAGGGCGAAGGCGATGAAGGTCCGCTGGGTGCCGAGCAGCGGGATCGCGACCAGCGCCGCGGTCATCGTCCCGACCAGCGAGCCGGCGGTCGAGATCGCGTACAGGCGGCCGACCGCCTCGCCGGCGTGCCCGGCCTCCTCGCCGACCGCGAGCCGCGCCGCCCAGGGCGCGACCGCGCCGAGCAGCGCCACCGGCACCGCGACCAGGATCAGGACCCCGACCAGGGAGCCGGCGAAGGTGGCGAGCGAGAGGCCTTGGAAGGCCTGCACGGAGAAGCCGAGGAAGGGGCGCGCGGCGAACGGGACGATGGCGATCAGCGCGGCGGCGACCAGGATCAGCGCCCCGAGGCCCGCGGGCCGGGGATGGCGATCGGCGAGCCGGCCGCCGAACCAGTAGCCGACCGAGAGGGCGACGAGGACGATCCCGATCGTGTTCGCCCAGACGATCGTCGAGGCGCCGAAGTAGGGGGCGAGCAGGCGGGCGGCGGCGATCTCGACGCCGAGGCTGGCGCCGCCGACGACGAAGACAAGCGGGCCGAGGGCGGCGGTGCGCGGGCCGTCGGCCTCCCCCGCCCGCGCGCGGGGCCGGCGGCTCGGGGTCGGGTCGGCGATCAGACGGGACACTGCCCCGACCAGCGTAGCGGGCCGTTTCAGGCGCCCCGCGCGGCCCGCGGTGCTAGCTTGCCGCGATGCCGAGCGCCACCGACAGCTTCCCGCCGATCGGCGGCTACGGCTTCCTCTCCGACTGCCATACCTCCGCCCTGGTCTCCTTCGACGGCGCGGTCGAGTGGCTCTGCCTGCCGCGCTTCGACTCGCCGAGCGTCTTCGGGGCGCTGCTCGACCGCGGCGCCGGCCGCCTCACCGTGCGCCCGCGCGGCGTCACCGTGCCGATCAGCCGTCGCTACAAACCGGGGAGCCTGGTGATCGAGACGACCTGGGTCACCGACACCGGCTGGATGGTCGTCCACGACGCCCTCTCGATCGCGGCCTGGACGCCGAGCCAGGGCGGCCCGATCGTCTCCCACGACTCCGACCGCTCGCTGCTGCGGACGGTGACCTGCATCGACGGCGAGGTCGAGGTGGAGATGGAGTGCCTGCCGCGCTTCGACTACGGGCGCGGCGCGGCGAGCTGGAGCGATCCGGTGGGCGGAGCGAGCTACACGGCCGGCGATCCGGACGGAATGGAGCTGGAGCTGCGCTCCGACCTGGCGCTGTCGGCGGACGGCGGGGCGCTGCGCGGGACGAAGACGCTGCGCGAGGGCGAGAGCGCCTTCTGCGCGCTCAGCTGGGGCGAGGGCGAGCGGGGCCGCGGGCCGCGCAACGCCCCCGAGGCGCTCGGGCGCCTCCACCTGACCGAGGACTTCTGGCGCCTCTGGCTGCGCCACGGCGAATTCCCGGACCACCCGTGGCGCATCCACCTGCAGCGCTCGGCGCTCGTGCTCAAGGGGCTGACCTACACGCCCACCGGGGCGATCGTCGCCGCCGCGACCACCTCGCTGCCGGAGGCGCCGGGCGGCGAGCGCAACTGGGACTACCGCTACAGCTGGATCCGCGACTCGACCTTCAGCCTCTGGGCGCTGCACACCCTCGGCTTCGACCAGGAGGCGCGTGACTTCATGCGCTTCATCCTCTACGTCTGTCGCGACGAACCGGAACTGCAGATCATGTACGGGATCGGCCACGAGCGGCAGCTGACCGAGTCGACGCTGGACCACCTGAGCGGCTACGGCGGGGCGCGGCCGGTGCGGATCGGCAACGGCGCCTTCGACCAGCGCCAGAACGACGTCTGGGGAGCGCTGCTGGACTCCGTCTACCTGCACGAAAAGGCGCTGCGCGGGGCGGGGACGCAGGCCGACCGCGGCCTGATCCGCCACCAGGTCGAGAAAGCGATCGAGTCCTTCCCGCTGCCCGACCAGGGTATCTGGGAGTCGCGCGGCGAACCGCAGCACTACGTCTCCTCGAAGATCAGCATGTGGGTGGCGGCCGACCGCGGGGCGCGGCTGGCGGGCGAGATCGGGCGCACCGACCTGGCCGAGCGATGGAGGGCGAAGGCGGACGCCTTCAAGGCGGAGATCTGCGAGCGCGGCTGCCGCGACGGGATCTTCCGCCAGCACTACGACACCGACGCGCTCGACGCCTCGCTGCTCCTGATGCCGCTCTACCGCTTCCTGCCCGCCGACGACCCGCGCATCGCCGCCACCGTCAACGCGATCGCCGAGGAACTGACCGAGGACGGGCTCGTCCTCCGCTACAAGGTGGACGAGACCGACGACGGCCTGCACGGCGAGGAGGGGACGTTCCTGATCTGCTCCTTCTGGCTCGTCTCGGCGCTGTCGGAGATCGGCGAGCGCGAGCGGGCGCGGATGCTCTGCGAGCGGCTGTTGACGATGGCGGGCGGGCTCGACCTCTACGCCGAGGAGATGGAGGCCAGCTCCGGCCGCCACCTCGGCAACTTCCCGCAGGCCTTCACCCACCTGGCGCTGATCAACGCGGTGTCCCACGTGATCGCCGACGAGCAGAACCCGGAGACGGGCGCGACGGAAGCCTTCACCGAGATGGGCGGCGTCCGCGAGGAAGGCTGAGCCGGAGGGTCCGTGCGCTACCGGCTGGTCGGGCCCGGCAGGTAGACGATCGATCCACGGCCGGGGCTCCGCGGCCGGCTTTGAGTTGGCGCGCCCGTCCCGGGAGGCGCCCCCGTCCGTCCGAGCCGGTCCGCCCGTCCGAGACGGCGCGCCCGTCCCACCCTCCACTGCGGCAGGTAGGAGGGCGGGACGGGCGCGCCTCGGCGTGCGCCTCCCCGCCCGGCGTTCGCAGTTCTCCGCGCATACCGCGGATTACTGCGAACTCATCGGGAGGCGGCCCGCGGCGTTCGCACTTTGCCGCGCTATGCGCGGAGAACTGCGAACGCGGGGCGCGGGGGTGTGGCGGATGTGTGGCGGGGTGGGCACGGCGCCGGCCCGCGTCCACCGCGCACGCCCTCCACCTTCCGGATGCGCTCCACTCCCGTTCCGCACGCCGCGAGGACAGGCGCGCCCGTCCCTTCCTACCTGCCAAGACGAGGAAGGGACGGGCGCGCCGTGGCGGGCGGGCGGCGGGCGTGCGGTCGATCAGCTACGGGCGGTCCATGCGATAGACGACGAGGCGCTCGCCGCTGCGGCCGGTCGTTTCGAAGTCGAACTCCATCCCCAGCGCCCTGGCGACGCCGAGCGAGGCGGCGTTGGCGGGCTGGATGCGGGCGATGATGCTCGGCATCCGCAATGCCTCGAAGGCCTCGTCGCGGAGCGCTGCGGCGCCCTCGGTGCCGAGCCCCCGCCCCCAGGCCTCGGGCTCGAGCCACCAACCGATCTCGCGCTCGCCGGGGTCGAGCCCCGCCGTCCCTTCCCCCGCATAGTTCAGCGAGACGAGGCCGATGCCGCGCCCCGCTGCGCGGTCGATCGCGGCCCGCCAGCCGAACCCGTGGTCCTCCCAGTGGCGGCGCTCGGCGCGGGCGACGTCGGCGGCCAGCAAGGGCGGCCAGGGGTCCCCGGTGCCGATGAAGCGCATCACCTGGGGGATCGAGGCGAGCCTCACCAGAAGGTCGGTGTGGCGCTCGTCCCAGCGCTCCAGCCGGAGGCGCGCGGTCTCGATCACGGGGGCGGCGTCGATCACCACCCGACAGTATTGCGTCGGCGCCGGCGCGTAGCAGGCGGTCAGCCGGGCGTCGGCAGCCAGTCCCAGAAGCGGCGCGCCTGGTCGTGGGGACGGAGGCCGGCGCGGCGGATCGCGGTCAGCGGGCGCTCGATCCGCAGGTCTTTGAGCGGCAGGGCAACGAGCCGGCCCGCCGACAGGTCGGGCTCCAGCGCCAGGTCGGAGATCAGCGCGAAGCCGCCCGCCGCGAGCGAGCGCTTCATCCCCTCGACGCTCGCCACCGAGAGGTCGGGCTCGAGCACGACGCCGATCCCGGCGAGCGCCGCGGCCGCCACCGCGCGCATCCCCGAGCCGGACTCGCGGGAGATCCAGCGGCCGCCTGTCAGCTCGCGAGGGTTCACTTTGCGGCGGTGCGCCCAGCGGTGCCCGGCGGCGACGACGAGGACGATCTCGTCACGGGCGACGACCTTGGTCTCGAAGTCCTCCAGCGGCTCCGGCCCCTCGACGAAGCCGACGTCGGCGCGGTCCTCGCGGACGGCGGCGATCGCGGCGGGCGAGTTGACCACGTCGACCTGCGGGTGGACGCCGGGCAGCTCGGCGCGGAAGGCGGTCAGCCAGCTCGGCAGGAGCGCCTCGCCGACCGTGTGGCTGGCGGCGATCCGCAGCGGGCGCGCGGCGCGCCGGCCGGCCACCGCCTGCTCGGCGAGCGCCAGCGCGTCGAGGCCGCGGCGCGCCTCTGGGTAGAGCGCCATCCCCTCCTCGGTCGGGCGCACCCCGTGCCGTCCGCGCACCAAGAGGACGACGCCGAGCCGCCGCTCCAGCGCCTGGATCCGCTTGGTCGCCGCCGACTGGGTCAGGTCGAGCGCTTCCGAGGCGCCCTGGACGCTGCCCGCCTCGACCGCCGCGAGAAAGGCGGCGAGCTCACGCGAGGGCAGCGGGTCCGGCATCGCCCACATTCCAGCACGGAATGGCGGGCGAGAAGATCGGCCGTCGGGCGGGCGACCGGTCCGGGCGGGCCTACTGCCCGGCCTTGGCCTCGAGCTCCCGCCGGCGCGCCTCTTCGATCGTCCGTTCGGCGTCGGTCAGCGGGTGCCAGCCGTCGGTCTCGACCGGCTTGTGTTCGAGGTTCTTGTAGACGTTGAAGAAGTGCTCGATTTCTTCCTGGAGCTGCTCGGGGACGTCGTCGAGCGTCTCGATGTGGGACCAGCGCGGGTCGCGGACCGGCACGCAGATGACCTTGTCGTCGGCGCCCTTCTCGTCGCGCATCTTGAAGAGGGCGACCGGCTTGACCGGCGTGACGCAGCCCGGGAAGGTCGGCTCGGAGCCGACCACGAGGCAGTCGAGCGGGTCGCCGTCCTCGCCCAGGTGGCCCGGGAGGAAGCCGTAGTCGGTCGGGTAGACCGTCGAGCCGGAGAGGAACCGGTCGAAGACGACGCGATCGAGCCCCTCGTCGTACTCGTACTTGTTGCGGCTCCCCTTGGGGATCTCGATGAAGGCGAGGAGTTGGTTCTCTGCGACTGGCTCGTTCAAGAAAGGGACTTCCCGGGGAAGGGCGCTGCGGGGAGGCGGAACACTAATCAGTCGGGCCGCGACCGCGCTGTGCTCCTCCCTTGCCACCCCCCGATCGGCACACCGCGAGTAGCCTCGGTGGCGATGAGGCCGATCGCGCTCGACCACGTCCAGATCGCCGCGCCGGCGGGCTGTGAGCCCGCCGCGCGCCACTTCTTCGGCGCCCTCGTGGGCCTGGCCGAGATCGAGAAGCCGCGATCGCTGCGAGCCCGCGGCGGCGCCTGGTTCGCGCTCGGCGACCGCCAGCTGCATATCGGCGTGGAGGCCGACTTCGCCCCCGCCCGCAAGGCCCACGTGGCGCTCCGGGTGGCCCCGGAGGAGCTGGACGACCTGGCGGAGCGGCTCGCCGGCGCGGGGGCGCCGGTGACCTGGGACGACGACCTGCCCGGCGAGCGGCGCTTCTACTCGGCGGACCCGTGGGGCAACCGGATCGAGTTCCTGGCCGCGCGGTGACCGCGTCGCGCGACGCGTAGTGTGAAGCCCGTGCGGGCCGTTCTCTGCCTTCTTGCCATCGCCGTGCCGGCGCTCCTCGTCGCGGGCTGCGGCGGCAGCGAAACGACGCTCGAATCGCTGGCCGGGACGCCGGCCTCGATCCACATCGTCAACGACATCGAAACGATGGCCCACGCCTGCAAAGCCGACGGTCGCAAGGCGCGCCAGGCCGGGGTCAAGGCCTACACCAACCTGGCGAAGATCACGTCGATCCACCCGAAGGCGACCTTCGGCCCGGAAGCCGGCGAAGTGACGATGCGACAGCTGCTGCGGCGCACGGTCGAGAAAACCGGCCACTGCATCGGCGTCACCGTCGACGCCAAGGGCAACTATCACGTCGAATGAGGCGGGCGGCGCGGCGGGAGCCGATCCGTCGACCCCCGCCGCCTCCCGCCGTGAGGCGCTGCCTCAGCCCGTGATTTCGTGCACCACCGGGTAGTAGCCGTAGGCGTGCCCCCGGACCTTCGGGTGGAAGCTTTCGCTGGTCGGGCTCGAGAGCCCATTGATCCACTCCGTCGTCGAGCCGCTGCCACCTTCACAGATCGCGTGGCCGATGAAGGCCGGGATCACGTTGGCGAACGTGAAGTTCGACCCGGCACGACTCGCCGCTTCGCTGATCACTTCCTTCATCAGGTCCGCCGTTTCGTTCAGCCTGCTCTCCTCGCTCGGGCTGAACCAGGTGAACGCGTTGCAGTCTTCACCGTTGAACAGCCGCGGGTAGTCGAGCACGATCACGTGCGCGTTCGCCGCCCGTTCGGCGATCGCTTCGTTCACTTCGTCGAGGCGCCCGGGCAGTTCTTCTTCGATGAATTCCTGCGCTTCGTTGATCGCTCCGTTGCAGTTGGAGAGCCACCCCGGCAGCGCGCATTCGGTGATCACATGCGAGAAACCGGCGTCGTTGCCACCGATCGTGTACGTGACCCAATTCGTGTTCGAGGTCACACTCGACACCTGCGTGCTGAGCAGGTCCGAGGTGGTCGCCCCCGAGCACGTCGCATTGACGAACGTCCATTCCGGGTGCGCTTCGTGCAGCAGGTACGGGTACGCGTACACCGACCGCTTGCATTCTTCTTCATAGAAGGTTCGCGTGCCCGTCCCCGACGAGTAGGAATCTCCCAACGCGACGTACTTCGTCGCCATCGCCTGCGCCGCGAAGGCAAGGCAGAATGCGACCGCGCACGCCACCGCGAAAATGCGAGTTAACTTCATAACACTCTCCTCCCAAAGAGTCATCCGGGCCCTTTCCCCAGACTGTTCGGGCCAAGCTAACATGTTGAACTAGAGTTGTCGACTAATCAGTCCGAGTCGGGGCAACCGGGCGCGCCGCGGGGAGCGTCGCGTTGCGGCTCGACCACCACCGCTTGAGGGCGCTCTACGGATCTCTCCCGGCCGACCGTGACGGAGGCTGTCCGGGTGCCGGCCCAGAGGGACACCGAGGAGAGCGCCACCGCGGTTCGCGCCGACGGAGGCGACGGGCCCCTGATCGAGCTCGCCGGGGTCGCCCGTCGCTACGACATGGGCGAGGTGACCGTGACCGCGCTGGAGGAGGTCGACCTGAAGATCGAGCGGGGCGAGTTCATCGTCGTCCTCGGCCCGTCGGGATGCGGCAAGACGACCCTCCTCAACATGATCGGCGCCCTGGACTCGCCGACCGAGGGCACGATCCGGATCCGCGGCGAGGACATCACCGGCTTCTCGCGCGCGGGGCTGTTCCGGTTCCGCCGCCACACCGTCAGCTTCATCTTCCAGACCTTCAACCTCTTCCCGGCCCTGACCGCGCTCGAGAACGTCGAGTTCGGCGCCGACGTCAGCGGCCGTCCCGACGCGCGGCGGCGGGCCGCCGAGACGCTCGACCGCGTCGGGCTGGGGGGACGGGGCGGCCACTTCCCCCACGAGCTGTCGGGGGGCGAGCAGCAGCGGGTCGCGATCGCGCGGGCGCTCGCCACCCGCAACCCGATCCTGCTCGCCGACGAGCCGACCGGGGAGCTCGACTTCCGCACCGGCGTGCAGATCCTCGACCTGCTGCACGAGCAGACCCACACCGAGGAGACGGCGGTCCTCGTCGTCACCCATAACCGCGAGATCGCCCGCGTCGCCCACCGGGTGATCGAGCTGTCCAGCGGGCGGGTGGTCGCCGACCGCCCGAACCCCGGCGGCCCGGCCGACATCGCCGACCTGCACTGGTAGCGATGGGCGGGCCGCGATTCTGGCTGCGATGGTCGCTCCGGGACCTGCGCTCCCGCTGGGTGCTGGTGGTCGCGATCGGCCTGGTCCTCGCGATCGGCACCGGCGTCTACGGCGGGCTCGGCAGCATGAAGGACTGGCGGATCGCCTCCAACGACGCGAGCTACGAAGCGCTGCACGCCCACGACGTGGAGATCTCGCTGACCGAGGGGACCAGCGCGCCCGCCGGCGCCCTGACCCGCCTCGCACGCGGGATCCCCGCCGCCGGCGAGGTCGCGGCGACGGCCGAGCGCCTGCGCGTGCCGACGCAGATCGAAGTGCGGCTGCCGGGGGGCGAATCCCTGCTCTCACCCGCCGAAGTCGTGGGCTCGCCGCTCGGCCCGGAAGGACCGACCATCGACGGCGTCTACGCATCGGAAGGGCGTGGCTTGAGGGCCGCCGACGAAGGCCGCCCGGTGGCGGTGCTGGAGCGCGGTTTCGCCGCCTACCACGACCTCGCGGCGCGCGGGACGCTGCGGCTCCCCGGTGACCGGCACCTGCGCTACGTCGGCGTCGGCGGGTCGCCCGAGTACTTCGTCGTGACCCGGCCCGGCGGCGGCGAATTCGGCGGCGCCGAGGCCCAGTTCGCGGTCGTCTTCACCTCCCTGCGCACCGCCCAGGGGATCGCCGGCGGGGGAGCGGTGGTGAACGACGCGGTGCTGCGGCTTGGACCGGGCGGCGACCGGCGCCTGGTCAAGCGACAGCTGGAACGCGCCCTGGCCGGCGCCGGCCTCAGCGGCGAAGTCACCACCCTGGCCGAAGACACCGGCCACCGCGTCCTCTACCAGGACGCGGCGGGCGACCAGCAGATGTTCGACGTCTTCGCCTTCCTCATCCTCGCGGGCGCCGCGCTCGCCGCCTTCAACCTGGCCACCCGGATCGTCGAGGCGCAGCGGCGCGAGATCGGGATCGGCATGGCCCTCGGCGTCCCGCCGCGACGGCTGGCGATCCGGCCGCTCCTCCTCGGCGTGCAGATCGCGGTGGTCGGCACGGTGCTCGGGCTCGCCCTGGGGCTCGCGATGGGCGACGTGTTCCGCGGCGTCCTCGAAGACCTGCTGCCGCTGCCGGTGATGCGCACGCCGTTCGAGCCGGCCGTGTTCGTCCGCGCCGCCGTCGTCGGGCTGGTGCTGCCGATCGCGGCCACCGCGATCCCGGTCTGGCGAGGCCTGCGCCAGGAGCCGATCGACGCGATCCGGGTCGGCTTCCGCGCCGCTCGCGGCAGCGGCGTCGCCGGGCTCGCCAAGCGCCTGCGGCTGCCCGGCTCGAGCCTCGCCCAGATGCCGCTGCGAAACGCCCTCCGCGCGCCGCGGCGCACGCTGCTGACCGTCCTCGGGATCGGCGCCGTGCTGAGCGTGCTGGTCGCCTTCATGGGGATGATCGACTCCTTCAACGCCACCGTCGACCGCAGCGAAGCCGAGATCGCCGCCGGGAACCCCGGCCGCCTGGTCGTCTCGCTGGACGGCTTCCACGGCGACCGGGCGGCCCGGCGCATCGTCGAACGCACCCCGGGCGTCGCCGCGGCCGAACCGCAGCTGCGCCTGCCCATCACCTTGTCGGCGCCGGGGGCCGAGCCCTTCGCCGGCGCGGTGACCCTGCTCGACTTCCCCAGCCGGATCTGGTCGCCGACGATCACCTCCGGCAGCGCCCCCTCCCCCGGTCGCGCCGAAGCGGTGATCTCCGAAAAAGCCGCCTCGGACCTGGGGGTCGGCGTCGGGGACCAGGTGACGATCGCCTACCCGCGCCGACAGGGCGCCGGCTACACGGAGGCGACGGCGCGGGTCCGCGTCAGCGGCCTGCACCCCGACCCGTTCCGCACCTTCGTCTACATGGACCGGTCGGTGGCGGCGCTCGCCGGGCTCCCCTCCATCGCCAACCAGGTCTCCGCCACCCCGCGGCCGGGAGCGAGCGACACGCAGATCGCGCGCACCCTCTTCGGCGTCCCCGCGGTGGCCTCGGTGGAACGGGCGACGGCGACGACCGAGTTCGTCCGCGATCGACTTGGCGACTTCGTCGGCATCCTGCGGCTGATCGAGGGATTCGCCTTGGCGCTGGCGCTCCTGATCGCCTTCAACTCCTCGGCGATCGGCATCGACGAGCGGCGCCGGGAGAACGCCACCATGCTCGCCTTCGGCGTGACCAGCGGGCGGACGGTCGCCCTGGCGGTCGCCGAGAGCCTGGTCGCGGGGATCCTCGGCACCCTGGCCGGGCTCGCCGGCGGCTACCTGGTGACCAGCTGGGTCGTCAACCAGACGCTGCCGGAAACCCTGCCCGACCTCGGCCTGCTGATCAAGATCGCGCCGGGCTCGCTGCTCGTCGCCGCCGTCGTCGGGATCGCCTCGGTGGCGCTCGCGCCCCTGCTCAGCGCCCGCCGGATCCGCCGCATGGACGTGCCCTCGACGCTCCGCGTCATGGAATGAGAAGGGCGGCGTGCTGTTGACGGTGTATTCGGCTGCCGCCGCCCCGACCGGAAACCGCGAGCAGGCCGCAGATCAGGATCACCAGGGCGAAGGGGGTGACGAGCGTCCCAGGAGGGTGATCTCATGCCGCGCCTGCGGGCTGTCAGCATCGACAGAATGCCGGCGCCCGAAGCGCAGATCGCCGTCCGCCTCACGCCTCGCAGCAGTCGAGACCAGCTCCTGGGGATCGCCGAGGGCGTCCTTCGGGCCCGGGTCACGGCGCCCCCCGTGGACAACGAGGCAAACAAGGCGCTCTGCCGCCTGATCGCCAAGCGAGTCGGCGTCGCGCCATCGAAGGTCGAACTGGTCCGGGGCGGTAGGTCGCGGGCGAAGATGGTCCGCGTGGTCGGAATCGACAGGGCGGCCCTGGAGCGCGCCCTGCGAGACCCCGCCGGGTGAGGACGGTCCGTCGCCACATCCACTCGGACCGCTCGAACGGTTCCTGGCCGCCATCGCCCCCCGTCCCGGCCAAACGTCGAGCCTGGGCGACGATCCCGAAGGGCCGAATAGCATGCAGGCATGGAAACGCGCTCGCACCGGCTCGGCTTCGCCGCCTCATTGGCGCTTCTCGCCGCGCTGCTCGCCTCGGCCCTGGTGCTCGCCCCGTCCGCCGAGGCCCGGATCTTCTGGACCACGACCTCGGGCAACATCGGCCGCTCCAACCTCCACGGCACGGGCATCGGCGCCCGCTTCATCAGAGGCGCCGCCGTCTACCCGAACGCGATCGCCATATACCGCCGCCACATCTACTGGGTCGACATCAACCGGGACACGATCGGCCGCGCCAGGCTCAACGGCACGGGCGTGAATCGGAACTTCATGCGCTTTCCCGATTCGGCCGAATCCCGTCCCCACGACCTCGCGGTGGGCGCGGGTCACATCTACTGGGCGACCGACGGCACCTACATCGGCCGCGCCAGGCTCAACGGCACGCACCGCCAACCGAGGTTCATCGGCGTCGGCAGGCGCTTCTCTCCGGGGTCGCTCGCGGTAAACGCTCGCCACATCTACTGGACGGGCTATGCGTTCGAGGAACCCAGCGTGATCGGCCGGGCCAACCTCAACGGCACCGGCGTGAGGAACACCTTCATCCGCAGCAGGACCAGTCCATCCAGCATCGCCGTGGGAGGTGGACACCTCTTCTGGACGACGCCCAGGAACACGATCGTCCGCGCCAACCTCAACGGCACCGGGGTGCGCCCGAGGTTCATCACCATACCCAACGGCCAGCCGGGCAACATCGCGGTCGGAGCCGGCCACCTCTACTGGACCAACTACGCGTACTTCAAGAACCCGGTCGGCAACAAGCCCGGGCGGGGCTGGATCTCGCGCGCCAATCTCAATGGCACGGGGTTGCGCACCAGGTTCCTCGTCCGCACCGGAGGCGATCCGACGGACGTCGCGGCAGCGTCCGGCAACTGACGCCGCGGACGCGGCCGACCGCCACGGACCCTCCTTCCGCAAGATCGGGGCAGGCCGGGACGGCGGGTCTCCTCCCCGCGCGGATCCTTCCGCTCACGGCCCGAACTGACCCGCCGCGGCCGTCGGGTCGACGACGCTGGTGCCACCGTCGACCGGCAAGGTGGCGCCGTTGACGTAACTGGCGTCGGGCCCGGCCAGGAACGAGACGACCGAGGCGACCTCCTCGGCCCGCGCCGGCCGCCGCAGCGGATTGTCGACGTGGGTCAACCGATAGGCGCCCTCGCGGTCGGTCGCGCGGGCCCGCGCGACCGCGTCCATGTCGGCGTCGGCCATCGGCGTGCGCACCCAGCCCGGGCAGACGCAGTTGGCCCGCACGCCCTCCGGCCCGTAGTCGTTGGCGAGCGAGCGGGTGAGCATGATCAACCCCGCCTTCGAGGTGCAGTAGGCGGCCCAGCCCGGGCCGGCCAGGAAGCCGTTGACCGAGGAGATATTGACCACACACCCGCGCCGCTCGATCAGAGACGGGAGCGCGGCCCGCGCCATCAGAAAGGCACCGGTGAGGTTCGTGCGCATGACCCGCTCCCAACCCTCGAGCGTCTCCTCGAGCACCGGCGCGGCGTCACCGATCCCGGCGCAGTTGACGAGGACGTCGACGCCGGAGAAGCGCCGCAGTGCGGCGGCAACGACGCGCTCGGCGTCGCCGGGTTCGCCGACGTCGGAGGCGACCGCAACCGCCGCCCCACCGGCGGCCTCCACCTCGCGCACCGCCGCCACGCAGGCCTCCTCGCGGCGGCCGGCGATCACCACCCCGCAGCCGTCGGCGGCGAGCCGGAGGGCCGTGGCAAGCCCGATCCCGCTCCCGCCCCCGGTCACGATCGCGCATCGGCTGGGGCTCTCGCTCACCGGGGGATTATCGGCCCCTCACGCCCATCTCGACAACTTCGCCGACGGGGGCCCCGCCTCGTCGGACACGGTTCCATGTCCGTCACTGCCATCGCCCGCAGGGGCGACGACCCCAATCCAGAGGCCTCCGATCCGCGTCCCTGCTGGTTCGCGTGCGGTTTGGGGAGGCCGGAAACCCGGCTCTCTCCGGCAAGGCCACACCGCTACGGGATTCGAACCCCGGTTTCCGGACTAAGAAGGCGCTCTGGGAAGCTATTTGGGGTCGATATGACTTCTCTGTCCAGGTGGTTGCGTTGAGCTCGACTCCGTTCGGTGGAGCTGGCTACACATTTCGGGACACGGATCCCGAGGCGTATTCGCCTCCCGCCCGCCTATCCTCGGAGACATGGCATCCGCATCCATCGATCCCCTTGACGCAGCGCAACTCACCGAGAGCGAGCGACGGACGGTCGCTCGCTTTGTGGCGCGTTTGGGTGAGAGGCTGGGCGAGGACCTTCGCGCGGTGTGGCTCTACGGCTCGAGGGCTCGTGGGGAGGCGCATGGCGAATCCGACGTCGACCTGCTGGTGATCGCCGAGGGCGGCCACGTTCGCCACGGGCGGGTCGCCGGAGACCTCGGCGAACAAGCTGCGCTCGCCGAGGGCGAAAGCCCGTTCACCTACTCGGTACACGTACATGATCCCGACTGGGTGCAATGCCGACGCGAGATCGAGTCCTTCTTCATCCAAGAGGTCGACCGCGACAAGATCGTCCTCGCCGGGAGCGCGCTCGAGTGAGCCCGGAGCCGCCGCTACGAATCGGGGACGTGCCGAAGGCGACTGCGCGGTCTTGTCCGGCGTGACCGAGCCGATCCACGCGCCCGTCATCCATCGAGCGGTCGAGAAGCAGTTGGGCCGGGTGGTCAGCTATCGGAGGATCAAAGCCTGCCTATCCGAGGGCACCCGCATGAAGACACCCCGATTCGAGGGCGTCAGCCGCGGCGCATATCGCCTCAGTCGGGGAGCGTAGGCAGTCCCGCCTTGCCTAACCGCTTAGCCCCGCCAGCTGTTCGCTTTGTGGCGGCCCTTGTGCCTCGGCTTTGCCTTCACACAGCGGATCTCGCGCTTGTGCCGGTGCTTGTGCTTGTGCCTGTGCCTGTGCTTCTCCTTGCGGAAACCCACTTTGCACCGCAGCGGCTTCTTCGCGTGCCTCGCTACCGGGGTCGACAAACTCGGTGCCGGCGCCGCGGGCGGGCTCGGGCTGTGACCGCCGCCACCGTCGCGCCTCATCCTCGCGAAGTTGGCGACGACTTCCGCGCGTTCCCCGAGGGCGAAGGTGCACGGCCCGGTGCCCGAGCAGGCGCCCGACCAGCCGGTGAATTCGGAGCCGGAGTCGGTGACCGCAGTCAGCGTGATCGCCGTGCCTTCTTCGAAGACGGCTTCGCAGGAGACGCCACAGATGATCCCGGCGGGAGCGCTCGACACCGTGCCCGAGCCGCCGCCCGTCTTGACGACGCTTAGGGCGCCGAGCCAGGGGGCGACGATTTCGTTGGAGCTGAATTCGTATTCCCCGCCGACGGAGTTGATGGCTTCGACCCCACACGAGATCGATTCGCCCGCGTCGGCGATTCCGAGTCGGTAGGTGCTCAATTCGGCGCCTTCGATTTCTTCTTCGCCGCGGAACCAGAAGTATTCGTAGGTGAAGTTCGGTGGGTTACCGGTCCAGACGCCACTGCTACAGGTGAGCGTTCCGCCGATCTTTGCCACCCCGCTCAACAGCGGCGGAATGATGTTTCTCGGCGCTTCCCTGGCGATCAGCGTGGCGTCGATCCCGCTGCTTTCATGACCCGCCGTGACCGTGACCGGTTCGGCTTCCCCTTCGGTCGCCCTGTCGTCGAAGAACTGGGTTAGGTAGCCGCGGAGCGAGAAGCGCACCTTGTATGAGCCGGGCGGGATGTGCAGGAATTCGTAGACGCCGCTGCTCGGGTCAGGCTTAACGCATTCTTCACTGGTCGCGCTCAGCGCGCAGACTTCGACTTCACCCTTGCTTCCGTAGACACCGCTCAGGGCGACCCGGCCCTTGATCGACCCGGCCTGCTCGAGCGCCGCGTCGATCCCGCCGACCGGCGCTTCGGCGACCGACACCGTCGTCGCGTGGTCAACATCGCCGGCACCGTCGTAGTACTGGATCACGTAGCCGTCGTCATAGAACTGGACGCGGTAGGTGCCAGGCGGGGTGACGACGGCATACTTCCCTTCTTCATCGGTCGTCGAGCAGTAGTTCAGTCCGGGTTCGGGGAAGGCGCAGACGGTGACGTTTTCGACCGGTTCCCCGGTGCCAAGAGCGGTGACGGTACCCCTGATCCCGGGTGCCACTTCTAGATCGGCGCTCGCGGCGGTGACCCCGCCGGCCTGGACTGAAACCGAGGTCGCCGAGAGGTATTCGGTCACCCCGCCGCTGAATTCCGTCCGGTAGCCAGGAATGGAGTACCTGAGGACGTAGGAGCCAGGAGCGAGGTTTCCGATCCGGTAGCCCGATTCATGACTCAGGAATTCGCAGATGGAGCCGATCTCCCCTCGTTTGAAGACGCATACCTCACCGCGCGAGGGAGCTTCGCCTTCGGCGGTCAGCGTTCCTTCGATGCGGCCTCCAGGGATCAGCGTCGCGTTTGCTTCGACCGAGCCGCTGCTTCCGACAAAGACACTTTCCGCTTGCTCGTAGTTCCAGTTTTCTTGCCAATAGGTGGTCGCGTATTCAGGTTCGCCTTCTGGTCCTTCGAAGCGGAGCTTGTAGCCGACATACGGCTCGATCGAGTTGATCGCGTATTCGCCTGCTTCAGTGGTTTCGGCGCAGCTCAACTGTTCACCTTCGCCGCTCTTCCGGGCGCATGCCCGCGCGTGAGGGATCGGTGCGCCGCCGATGGCCGTGATCTTGCCGACGATCGAACCCGCCAACGCGCTCGCGGGAGCGAGGCAGAAGAGGAGAACACAGGCAAGCCCGACCGCCCAGAACCTCGATTTCAACAGTGCCTCCGTCGATTGCTGGAACCGCCCGAGGCGGCCGAACTTGTCCAGAATACTCAAGGACTCCGGATCCTCACCGACCCCGCCTCCTCATTACTTGAACTTTGGCGGTCGGCGGAACCGCTTGTCGTAGGTGCTGCCTTCTGGTCGACGATCTCCGGCTCGGCGACTCGGCCCTGGCGGTCGCCCCCGCCTCGCTCCTCGATCACTCATCGGTCATGCGGCGTTCAGACGTCGAAGACGATCGCGAACAAGAAGCCGAGCCCATCGCCCTGCCCGTCCCGGACGTCCAGATAGCTAGCCTGGCGGCGCATTGTCGCCGCGTTGCGTCCGCAGTAGACGATTGCCTGAATACAGTGGCCAAACCGCCCCGAGGTCTGGCTGGACCGGTTGCGTTCCTTATGTAGACGCCCCGGGAGAGCGGTCATCTCGACGCCCGAAACGCCGATGACGTTGACGCTCGATATCAGCCCTTATGCACACAGTCAAGAAAGCTGCCCACGGCACTGGATCCCCGAACCGGGTGAGCTACGGGTACTCGAAGCTCCGGCATTGACAGTCCTCTGCGACCTCGACGACCGCGTTGATCATCTCATCGGCCGGCGTGAAGCCGGCCGCCGCGGCAAGTTCCTCGACCGCCGCGATGGCGAGCCGCATCCACTCGACCTCTTGGGCCCTGGAGCCGAGCGGCAGGATGACGAGCCCGGGATGAAGGCCAGAAGCGCTCGTGAGCTTGAAGAAATCGCCCGCATTGTTGGAGACCAGAACGCGCTCCTCCTCAAGACATAGGGCGGCGACCTCGCGATCGCTCATCCCCAGCATGTCGCGATCGCGACTGCAGGTCGCCTCGTAGCCGGCCTCGCGACAAGGCCCGACCAGGGCGGGAGAGAGATCCTCGTCGATGAAGAAGCGCATGCGGTCAACATAGGTCGCCAACGCGACGGCACCGAAACTCCCCTTAGTGAAATCCGGTCTCTCAGCGCTTCTCGCGCCACGGCCGGGCAGGACGGCCGCGACGGGGATGGGCGTTGGCGTAGATGCGCGCAGTCTCGAAGGCCCGGTTCGGGACCCCGGGATAGTCCTCGGCCAGCTGCTCGATCGAGTCGCCGCGCCGCAGTCGCTCGGCGACGGCATGCACGGGAAGGCGGGTACCCGCGATGACCGGCTCGCCCTGTCTCACCTCGGGATCGGATTCGATGTAGCGCTCTCGATCCTCGAGGTATCTGTCGACGCTCCGGGCGATCTTGCGGAGGCCCGAATCGGGGCGGACGACGACGACGTCGCTCAACGCGAGCTCTGAGGCTTTCGAGTTCTGTTCGCGAAACGTCGGCGTCCACTTGCGGATCTGTTTCTTCATCCCCGGCGGCAGCGCAACCCCCGCCCTGGCGATGACGGCGATCGCGACCGTGTCGTCGGGGCCGAGGACGATCCCGCGGAGACGGGCACGCCGAGGCCGCGCGACCTTTTCCTCGATCGCCTTGTCGACCGCCCGCAGCGGAACGTCGGCGAGAAATGCAGCCTCCCGTCGGTTCAGCAGACTGGAGCTGCCCTCGCGACTTCTCGCGCGAGGCTTCGTTTGTTTCTTGGTCGGCATAATCAGCCCCTTTCAAGGGACACTTTACCAGCGACGGCGCCCGTACCGCTCGGCAGACGGTTCGGCGGCAACACATCGGGCGATCCCCCTGTTGCCGGCGAATCACGCCGGTGTTGCCGCGCCGTTACCGTCCAAGAACGAGAAAAACCCCGGTAAACCCGGGGTTTTGGCTTTCCAGAGCCCTTTCAGAAGAGTACCGCTACGGGGATTCGAACCCCGGTTTCCGGACTCAGAATTGTCCCCGGCAGGCCGGCTGCGGCCGATCCGTGCGTGGATTGTCAGTCGACTCTACTTGCGTGCGGAGACGTTCGGTGGAGTCGGGGACATATTTCGGGACACGCTTGTGGTCCAACAATTGGGTAACCGGATCCGCGCGGTGCATCGGACAATCGCGGGCGCTCAGGCGAGCAGACCGGCGACCCCTTTGATGACCGCGGCGACGCCGATCGCGGCGGCGCCGATGATCGCCGCGTGTCGGCCGCGGCGGGCGAGCCAGGCCCGGAAGCGGCTGACGGCATCCTGCGTCCACTCCGGCGCCAACGCGAAGCCGACCAGCGGCAGCTCCAGCAGCATCAGCTGGATCAGGCAGAAGCCGAGGACGAGCAGGACGGTCGCCACCGTCGAGGCACCGAGCGAGTCGATGTGGCCAAGGCCCGCCAGATAGGAGGCGCCGGGAAAGCTGAGCAGCACGCCGACCGCGAAGGCGACGCGGGGCGAGCCGCGGCCCAACAGTCGCATAGGTAGGGATTCCTTTTCGTCACGATCCCCCTCCCCGCCCTTTTCCTTCTTGCGACGCTCTTTGCGCGCGCGCAGGCCGCGGTCCCGGTCGGTCGCCAGGACGAAGGCGATGATCAGCGCGAGCATTCCGAAGGCGATGTCTCCGGCGGGGCTGATCGTGCTCTGGCCGGTGCTGACCGCACTCGATCCCTGCAGGGCGAAGACGATGGTCAGTCCGAGGCCGATGCTGGTGACGTAGGCGCCGAGCAGGTACCCGAACATCAGCCGCTTCGGGCCCTCCAACAGCATCATCACCGTGACCGCGGCGAGAAGCGCCGGGTTGAACATCGACAGCAACGCCAGCAGGAAGACCTGGAGGAGATCACTCATGTCGATGGGCTGCACCGGTCGGACCAGGGATGCTCAAAGCCTTGCGCGATTCCGCCGAGCGCGAAGCAGAGCGCCCCGCCGAACGTGCCCCAGTTGGCGATGTCCACGTTGACGGCGCTGCCGATCGCGGGCCTGGTGAACGCAGCCAACCCGGCGATGAAGAAGAGGATCGAGCCGAGCTGGTTGACGACCGCGACCCACCACTCCAGGTCGCCTGGCTGAACCCACGTCGACGCCGCCTCATGGAGCGCCACCATCCCCAGGCGACCCGAGAGCAGGAAGAGGATGCAGCCGACCATGTCCGGGGCCCAGATCAGCCGGTTCTCCTGCTGGATGCTGAGCCCTTCCATGAAGGAGGAGATGAGGCTGATCCCGAAGGCCAGCGTGCCGGAGAAGAGAACGAAGGCCGCCAGCCAGCCGAGGTCGGTCGGCTGATAGGACCACCATCGCCACCGCTCCCCGTCGCCGACCCGATCGTTCGCCACCCCGAGCACCGAGCCGTATCCCCCGGCGCTGAAGAACACCCCTCCCGCCAGGTAGATCGAGGCGCTGGTGACGGCCTCACCGGAGCCGACCTGCGCGACCCAGGCCCCGATCGCGAACAGCGAGCCGCCGAGAAAGAAGGAGATCGCGACTGCCGAGTTGAGCGTCCGCCGCCGATTCGCCATCCACCCGCCACCCGGGCTCAGTAACCGGGAGTGCGCGTCATCTTGTGGCGCTCGGACTCATGGGCGCGCCCCTTCTTCTCCAGCGTCCCCACGGCCGCCTCGACGTCGGCGGCGAGATGGTCGATCAGCGCGCGGCTCAGGGTCTCCTTGACCAAGGCCCGCATCACCTTCACCTCCTGCGCGTCCGGGGGCATCGTGTAGGCGGGCAGCATCCAGCCGCGCTCGGCCGAGAGCTGCCAGGAGACGTCGAACTCGTCGTAGGCGTGCTTTTCGGCCAGCTTGAAGGCGACCAACGGCAGCTGGTCCTCCTGCTCGCCGATCAGCTCGAACTTGCCGATCGCCTTCAGCTTCTCGGCGAAGGCGCGGGCGTTCTGCTCCATCGCCTTCATCACGTACCCGTAGCCCTCCCGCCCGAGGCGGATGAAGTTGTAGTACTGGGCCAGCACCATCGCCGACCCGGTCGAGAAGTTGAGCGTGAACGTCGCGTCGGTCTTGCCGAGGTAGTTCTCGTAGAAGACGAGGTCCTCGGCGAGATCGGCCTTCTCGCGGAAGATCAGCCACCCGATCCCCGGATAGACCAGCCCGAACTTGTGGCCGGAGACGTTGATCGAGCGCACCTGCTCGAGCCGGAAGTCCCACTCGGAGTCCGGGTGGAGGAAGGGCCAGACGAACCCGCCGCTGGCCGCGTCGATGTGCATCGGCACGTCGAGGCCGCGCCTGCCCTTGATCTCGACCAGCAACTTGTCGATGCCGACGATGTCGTCCGCGTGACCGGTGAAGGTGGTGCCGAGGACCGCGGCGACACCGATCGTGTTCTCGTCGAGCCGGGGCTCGATGTCCTCCGGCCCGACCGTGTACTTGTCCTGCTGGAGGGGGACGATCCGCGGTTCGACGTCGAAGTAGCGGCAGAACTTCTCCCAGACGACGTGGACGTCGCCGCCGAAGACGAGGTTGGGCTTGTCGACCGGCTTGCCTTCGGCCTCGCGCCTCTCCTTCCACTTCCACTTCAGCGAGAGGGCGCCGAGCATGATCGCCTCCGAGGAGCCCTGGGTGCGGGCGCCCGTGGTCTCCCCGGGCGCGTGGAAGAGGTCGGCGAGCATGCGGATGCAGCGCTGCTCGATCTCGGCCGAGATCGGGTACTCGGCGTGGTCGATGAAGTTCCGGTACAGGTTCTCGGCGATGATCCGTTGTGCCTCCGGCTCCATCCAGGTGGTGACGAAGGTGGCCAGGTTACGGTTCGGATCGCCCTCCAGCTCGAGTTCGAGGCCGACCAGTCGCATCGCGTCGAGGGCAGCCATGCCGCTCTCCGGGAAAGGGCCGTCGGGTGCGTCTTCGACGAGGAAGCGGTTGCCGTAGAACATCCCCAGCTCGCGGACGGCGTGGCGTGCTCGGTCGTTGGTGGCACTGCCTGGTTGGCTCATGAGCTCAGCCTAGGAACGGCGGTGCCGGCGCGCCTCACCCAGACCGGGTGAGGTGGGCGACCCACTGCCGAACTATCCTCTTCCGATGTCGTGGCGCACCCGCCGGCGCATCTACGAGTACGTACGCAACAGCATCTGGATCGTGCCCGCCCTGTTCGCCGCCCTGGCGATCGCGATGGGAATCGTCCTCCCCGACATCGACGAAAGCGTCAACTCGACGATCGGCGTCTCCTTCGGCGCCGAAGCGGCCAGATCGGTGCTCGGGACGCTCGCCGGCGGCATGATCACCTTCACCGGCTTCGTCTTCTCGATCCTCCTGCTGGCCGTCCAGTTCGGCTCCAGCCAGTTCTCGCCGCGGATGCTGCGTCGCTTCCTGCGTGACCCGACGACGAAGATCGCGCTCGGGCTCTTCATGGCGACCTTCATCTACGCCCTGTTGGTGCTGCGCGTCGTCGGCACCTCCGGGGAGCAGTCGTTCGTTCCCAGCAACTCGATCTCGGTTGCCCTGATCCTCCTGCTGCTCAGCATGATCATGTTCCTGCGCCTGATCAGCCGCACCACCCAGGGGCTGCGGGTGGCGGCCGTGCTCCACGACCTCGGTCGCGACGCCCGGAAGGTGGTGGACCGCGTCTATCCCGAGGCCGCCGGCGAGGCGGAGGCACCGCTCTCCCGGCCGCGGCCCGCGTCCGCGGCCAGAACCGTCGGGTTCAGCGGCGAGCCGGGAGTCCTCCAGAGCATCGACACCCGGGGGCTCGTCGCCCGCGCCGCGGCGGCGGATGCGGAGATCGAGCTGGTGCCGCGGGTCGGGGAACTGCTCGCCACCGGGGCGCCGCTCTTCCGTGTCCGCGGCGACGGCGGCTCGATCGACGACGGGTGGTTACAGGGAACCGTCGCGGTGGGCGACGAGCGCACGCTGCGCCAGGACCCCGCCTTCGCCTTTCGGCTCCTGGCCGACATCTCGGCCAAGGCCCTCTCCCCCGGCGTCAACGACCCGACCACCGCGACCCAGGCCCTCGACCAGATCGACCTGCTTCTGCGCCAGATCGGCGGCCGCCGGCTGGGCCCCGGGATAGCTCGCGACGGTGAGGGCAGGGTCAGGCTCTTCTACCCGGTTCCGTCCTGGGAGGACTTCCTCAGCCTGGCCGTCGACGAGACGCGGCAGTTCGGCGAGGGATCGGTGCAGGTGACCAGACGCCTGCGGGCATTGCTCGAGGGCCTGCGGGGCACGGTTCCGGAGTTCCGTCGGGCGCCGGTCGAGGCCGAGCTCCAGCTCCTCGACGCCTCCGCCGACCGCGCCTTCACCGATCGCGGCGATCGCCTGTCGGCGGCGTCCCCGGACCGCCAGGGGCTCGGCGCCGGGGAGCCGCCGAGCCCATAGCGTCCGATCGAGTCCGGTCGAGGTCCAGGACCTCCCGTCGAGGTCGATCGCCGGCGTCAATCGATCATGAACCAGCCGCGAACCTCGGCCTCGTGGTCGACGTACCGCTTCCCGGAGACGTCCACCACCGCCTTCTCGATCGTCCCGCCGGTGAACCGGAAGGGCGCCGTGTAGTCCGGGGTGACCGGCGAGGCGCTGTCGCGGCCGACGCAGAGGCCGTCGCCGACCAGGCAGAAGACGCCGGGCTGGGTGACGATCTCCCCGCTCGCGACCTCCTGGTCGTCCACATAGAGGGTCAGCGTGCCCACGAAGCCCGGCTTCGCCGGATCCTCGCTTTTCCCCTTCACCGCGAAGTCGGCGGTGAAGACATGGCGGCCGGACGCAAGCTCGGCGTCGGCGACGATCTCCTGCAGGTGGGTGCCGACCCAGTTGAACGTGTAGCGCAGGCGGCGGTCCTTGACGTAGAGAGTGTGGCCGCCTGCCACCCCACCGTGGGCGAACAGGACGCCCTCGGCGTCGGCGGAGTCGATCTCCACCCCGACCGAGATCGTGTAGGAGCGCCCGTTGATGCGCACCGCACCCGACTCGGGCACGTCGGCGGTGTCGGGGTAGTACACGTAGCGCTCTCTGGGTGCGGCCGGCTGCGGGCGCTCCGCGAGCACCTGTTCGAGCGCCGTGCGGTCGTCGAGCGGCAGGCCGTTGTAGATCCCGGCGTAGTAGAACCAGAGGCTCTTCAGCTGCTCGAGGCGGGCCGGCTCGGAGGCGGCGAGGTTCCTGGCCTGGGCGCGATCCGACTCGAGGTGGTACAGCTCCCACTCGTCCTGCTCGTAGTTGCCCCAGCCGCTCAGCGGCGGGTGCACGGTGCAGGCGAGCCAGCCCTGGTGGTAGATCGAGCGCTGCCCGAGCATCGCGTAGAACTGCGTCTCCTTGCCGGGGGCGCCGGCGTCGGCGAGCGAGGCGGCGAAGCTCTCGCCCTCGATCGGGCTCTGCGGGTGGCCGTTGATGACCTCCGGCGGCTCGATCCCCAGCAGCTCGTAGACGGTCGGCACGACGTCGACCGCGTGGATGTACTGCCCGCGCGGATCACTCTGCGGCGCGATCTTCGCCGGCCAGGAGAGCAGGCACATGTCGGCCACTCCCCCCTCGTAGCCGGCCCAGCGCTTCCAGTAGGGGAAGGGCGTGTCGAATGCCCAGGCCCAGCCGGTGTTGTAGTGGTTGTAGGAGGCGGGGCTGCCGAGCTCGTCGATGTGCGGCAGCGTCAGCTCGGTCGAGTCCGCGATGCCGTTGAAGAAGCGCCACTCGTTGAAGGAGCCGTTGGGGCCGCCCTCGCCGCTGGCGCCGTTGTCGGAGACGACGACGATCAGCGTGTTGTCGAGCTGGTCGGAATCTTCCAGATAGTCGAGGACGCGGCCGAGCTGGTCGTCGGTGTAGGAGACGTAGCCGGCGAACACCTCCGCCATGCGGCAGAAGAGCCGTTGCTCGTCGGCGCTCAACGAGTCCCAGGGGCGCACCGTGTCGAGGCCCGGCCACGGCTTGCCTTCGGGGCCGGTGGTGTCGGGCTCGCCGTGCGGGTTGATCGGCGAGAGCTCGGTGTCGTCGGGCAGCAGCCCGAGCTCCTTCTGGCGGGCGAGGATTCCCTCGCGGATCGCCTCGTAGCCCTGGTCGAACTTGCCCTTGTACCGGTCGGCCCACTCCTTGGGAACGTGGTGTGGCGCGTGCCCCGCCTGCGAGGCGAGGTACATGAAGAAGGGCTTGTCGGGGTCGATCGCCTTGGCGTCGCGGATGAACTGGATCGCGCGGTCGGCGAGGTCTTTGGAGAGGTGGTACCCCTCCTCGGGCGTGGCGGGCGGGTCGATCTGGTGGTTGTCGTGGACCAGGTCCGGATACCAGCTGTTGGACTCCCCGCCGAGGAAGCCGTAGAAGCGCTCGAAGCCGCGCCCGAGCGGCCAGCGGCCCTTGTAGGAGGCCATGGTCGCCTCCTCGCCGGGGGTGAGGTGCCACTTGCCCACGCAGTAGGTGTTGTAGCCGCGCTCGGCGAGGACCTCGGAGATGAAGCCGTTCTCGAACGGGATCCGGGTGGAGATCCCCGGGAAGCCCGAGCTGAACTCGGCGATCGTCGCCATCCCGTTGGAGGTCGCGTTGCGCCCGGTCAGCAGCGAGGAGCGGCTGGGCGAGCAGAGCGCCGTCGTGTGGAAGTTCGCGTAGCGGACCCCCGCCTCGGCGATCCGGCGCATGTTCGGCGTCTCCACCGGCCCCCCGAAGACGTCCATCGTGCCGTAGCCGATGTCGTCCCAGGCCAGGAAGAGGACGTTCGGGGCGCCGGCGGGCGCCTGCGGCGCCAGGTAGGGCTCCCAATCGGGCACGGAGTCCCGGATGTCGACCTCGATGCGTGGACCGTCCTTCTCGTTCTTTGCCATCGGACTCCCGATCTCGTCGTCGTACTCGGCGCTCATGCGAGGAGCTTCGCCTTGGCCTGCTCGAACTCCGCGTCGGAGAGGGCGCCCTTCTCCTTCAGGTCCTGGAGCTTGTGGAGCTCGTCGGCGGGGGAGGCCGACTGCGCCTGCGTGCGGACGTACTCGTCGAATTGCTGCTTCGCTTCGCCCTGCGCCTTGATCGTCCGATCCCGCATGCCCTGACCGCGGGCGACCAGGTAGACCAGCGCCGTCAGGAACGGGATGAAGACGAGGAGGAGCACCCAGACGGCCTTCCACCATCCCGACAGCTCGTGATCGCGGAAGAGGTCGCTGATGATGTAGATCAGGATCCAGATCCAGATCACGAAGAAGAAGATCTCGGCGACGATGAGCAGCAGTTCGCCGAAGCTGATGTTCGCCAGGGGCACCACGCCGTCCTTTCTGTCGGTTTCTCCGACCCGGATAGTCGGTCAAGGGCTCTCCGGCCACCTCATCCCGATCGGGTGATTTCCTCCCCGATCGACGCGTCCGAGGCGTCTCGGACCTCGCACGACAGCAGGTCCCCGCCGTAGGGACCGAGCGCGTCGAGGACGCGACCTCGCACCGCGCGGGACACCGCCGCGAGGAGCGCCGAGGTCCCGGGAAGCAGTCGCGCCTCGAGGCCGAAGCGGAAGCCGGCGTCGACCCCGGTGCCCTCCTCTTCGCCCACCCCGCTCCCCAGCAGGCCGCTCCAGAACCTGCTCCAATGCGCCGTCGTGTGGAGCCTGCGGCTGGTCGTCAGCCTGCAGCTGCCGTCGTGCCCGCAGACGACCACCGCCGCGGCGTCCGGATCGATCCCGAGATCATCCGCGCAGCGGTCGAATTCCTCCGCCGCCTTGGTGGCCATCGCTTCTTCGGGGTACGTGATCGCGAGGATGTGCGTCACCGATCTCCATCTCGCCGCAGGGCCGGTTGCGATCGAACGTAGGGTCTCGGCCCGCCTACCGCATCGCCCGAACGGGGTGATCTGACCGGGCTCAGACAGGCGGATGGCGGTCGGTCGCATCACCGTCCAGCAGCCCTGACCGCCGGGCCAGCTCGATCGCATCCCGGCGCGAGGACACCTCCAGCTTGCGGTAGATGTTGCGCACGTGCGTTTTCACCGTGTTGGGGGAAACGTGCACGGCCGCGGCCACCTGGGGGAAGGAGAGATGGCCGGGGAGAAAGTGGAGGATGCGCAGCTCGGCCGCCGTCAGCGGCTCATCGGGCAGTTCCGGCTGGGCCCGGTGGGACGCCTCGAGCTGCTCGAACCAGCGGGAGAGCACCGGCGCGTCGGGAACCTCGCCCAGGCGGCCCGCGGCCTCGCTCAACAGGAGCCGGGCACCGGCCCGGTCGTCGAGTCGGATCGAGGCACGGGCCAGGGTCAGTCTGACCTCGATCTCAAACCAGCCCACGTAGTCGTCCAGTTCGGCAAGCCGGCATTTGGCGGCGGCGAGGTCGGCGGCGGCCGCCTCGGTCGATCCCAGCCGCGCCCGCACGTAGGCCGAGGTGGCGAGGGCGAGGGCGATCATCGGATACTCGCCCAGGCCGTAGCGGTCGATCTGCTGACGAGCCCGGACGATCTCGCGCCGGGCGGCTTCCCAGTCGCCCCGATCGATGAAGAGCAATCCAAGCTGCGCGAGACAGAGGCATTGGACGTTGGGGGCCCCGACCGAACCGCGCCGGACTCCCTCCAGCAGGCGACCGTGGGCCGCGTCGAGGTCGCCGAGCAGATGCAGTCCGACGCCGTCCACCAGGCAGCAGAGGCTGCGCCAGGGGTCATCGTCGACCAGCAGCGGCTCCACCGAGGCGATCGAGGCGCGCATCGCGACGATCCCCTCACGGGCGAGGGTCGCTTCGACGATCCGGATGCCGGCCTCCAGCGAGGTACGCGATTCCGGAGATCCTCCGACGGCGAGCGTGCGCCTGGCCACCGCCGCCCAGTGCTCCGCCTCCGGGCCGCGGCCGAGGGTCAGATCGGTCACCGACTCGGTCAGGCTCAGGCCCGGGTTGGCCGCGACGGTGGGCTCGCCCAGGCGCTCCAGCCAGGCGACGATGGTCGCGAGCCTACCCCGGCTCAGGTAGTCGGAGACCGCGGCCCAGAGGAGCTCGCCGGCACGAGCGGGCACGGCAGCGTCGACCGCGTGCTGGATCGCCTGGTCCCAGTCCCCCCGAGCCCGCCACCACTCGGAGGCCCGCAGGTGCAGCCCCTGCTCGGCCTCCGCTTCGCAGCGACTCAGCTCCGCCCGCAGCATGTCCCGCAGCAGCGGGTGGAACCGGAACCAATGGCCGCTGCGGTCGAGCGGGATCAGCAGCATGTTGGAGCGCGAAAGGTCGCGCAGGGCCGCCGCCGAGTCGTGGCGCTCGAGGACCGCGTCGCAGAGCTCACCGCTCATCCGCTCGAGCACCGATGCCTGGCGCAGAAACCGGCCCCACCGACCGGACGCGGGCAGCAGGAACTCCTCGCGCAGGTAGTCGACCACGACGCGATCGTCGCCTGCGAACCGGGCGAGCGCACGGGCCGGGTCGGCGGATTCGGTCAGCGCCAGGCCGACGAGGTAGATGGCCGCGGGCCAGCCCTCGGTCCGCCGCACGATCGTGTCGAGCTGGCGCGGCGCGAGGTCGACTCCGATCGCGGACAGCAGCGCGGCGCACTCGCGTTTGGTCATCGTCAGGTCCTCGCGGCGCAGCTCGATGAGCTGACGGTTGGCCCGCAATCGGCCGAGGCGCAGCGGCGGCTCGACTCGCGTCGCGATCGCCAGCTGGGAGCCCGCCGGGACGCGCCGGAGAAGCGCGTCGACGACCGCCAGCGAGTCCGCCGACTCGAGCCACTCGAGCTCGTCGAGGATCAGGAGGTAGGGCTCGTGGCGAGCCTCCAACCCGGCGAGCAGGCGGGGCACGACAACCCCTTCGATGTCGGGCTGCGGCGCGGCCAGCGCGTCGAGGACGTCCTCCGGAACCGGCTCCGAGGCGCCGATGGCGCCGGCTATCGAGCGAACGAGGACGGCGGGATCGTTGTCACGGGTCGAGAGCAGGACAGTGTGTGAGCTGCGCCGATCGAGCGCCGCCAACTGCCTGAGCAGGACCGACTTTCCGTATCCCGAGGGAGCGCTGAGGACCAACGTCTTGCTCATGTCCTCTCGCAGGCGGTTGAGCAGCCGCGGGCGCGGGACCATCTCTTCCACCCCGGGGCCGCCGGGTTGCACGCGCTCGTTCTCTGCAGGCGTCGTGGTGGCGTCCCCAGTCAAACCGGTCCTCTCCCTCTGCGACGGCGTCTGGAACAAGGCTAAGCCCCGGCGCCGTGGTTTCGCAAATCACCCCGATCGGGCGAGGCACGCCGGGCGCCGGGCGCCAAGGGTTGAACTCGAGGACTGAGGCACAGGACCGGAGCGCGGCTCGGAGATCCGGGCGCGCAGGCGGAGATCCCGAACACGGAGGAGTCTGAGCGGTGGGCTTCGAGCACACCATGGACGACGTCGCCAGAGGAGTCGAGATCCTCGGCGTGGCGACGATCCTCGTCGGCCTCACGACCGCCTTGATCGCCGGCGGCCTCAACCTGGCGCGGAATGGGACGCCCGGCGCCGCGTACCGCGTGGTCCGGACCGTCTTCGCTCGGACCATCCTCCTCGGGCTCGAGTTCCTGGTCGCAGCGGACATCATCAGGACGGTTGCCGTCCAGCCCTCGCTGGAGAACGTCGCCGTCCTCGGCCTCATCGTCTTGATCAGGACCTTCCTCAGCTTCGCGCTGGAGGTCGAGCTCGACGGCCGCTGGCCGTGGGCCCGGACTTCAGATGCGGAGATCGTCGAGCACTCACTGCGCGACGATCACGGCCAAGGCGCCGAGGCCGAGGGTGACGCCCGCCCCGGCAAAGAAGGTGACCAGGAGATCGTCGCCTGACCGGGCGCCGTGGGACCCGAGGCGGCGGTCGAAGGCGCGCATGCGACGGGTGCCCAGAACGAACATCGCGATGCCGTAGGCAGTGAAGGCAACTCCGAGAAGCGCATACGGCCAATGCGTGGCCTTCGGGTCTAGCTCGGGGAGCAGGCGGCCGACACCAAGCGCGACGGCGATCGCGGTGAGCCCGGTACGCCACCAGGCCAGCAAGGTCCGTTCGCCGGCCAGCGTGGTCCGGCGGGTGCCGCCGTCGCCCCCGGCGGGTTCCCCCTCACTCATCAACCGCGAGCTCGCCTCGGTCGCAATGCCTTCACCTGGCGAGGATAGCTCGCCCCCTCGAGGCGTCCGCGGGGTTTCCTCGGCGGGACGCCGGCGCGCCGGCGGGTTGCTACGCCGGACCAGATCTCCTTGACCCGCTCCGGCTCGCCGTGGGAGTGTCGGGCGCTATCTGAAATCGAGAAGGAGACGCGCATGGCCGACGGACTGGTTCTGGAATTCGAGGGATTCGGGCTGGAGAAATACAAAGAGGTGAGCGCAGCGCTCGGGATCGACCTGGAGACGGGCGGCGGCGCGCCGGATGGGCAGCTCTTCCATGCCGCCGGTGCCAAGGAGGGAGGGGTCGTGGTATTCGAGGTCTGGCGCTCCAAGGACGACCAGGCGCGCTTCATGGAGGAGCGACTCGGAAAGGCTCTGAACGAAAGCGGCGTTGCCGGTCCCCCCCAGCGGATGGAGTGGATCGACCTGGCCGCCTACTTCAGTCTCGATTAGGGCGAGGCAGACGCGTGCGCGGCGGTCTTCGGGCCGCCGCGTCATCCCCGCAGCGCCTTCGGCCGCCTCGCGCGCGAACAGGCACCACGGCCGATAGATCGACCCCCCCCCAGCCGTTCTCCTCGAAGTGCGCGCTGCCCGCCGGAACCACGGGGCCCTTCTGAGTACCGCTACGGGAATCCGAACCCCGGTTTCCGGACTGAGAATCATGGATTCGGAGCGTCTTGGACTCCCGCCCACCTATCCTCGGAGACATGGCATTCGCATCCATCGATCGCCTTGCCGCAGCACAGCTCACCGAGAGCGAGCGACGGACGGTCGCTCGCCGTGTGGCGCGTTTGGGCGAGGGCTGGGCGAGGACCTTCGCGCGGTCTGGCTCTACTGCTCGAGGGCCTGTGAGGAGGCGCTTGGCGAATCCGATGTCGACCTGCTGGTGATCGCCGAGGGCGGCCACGTTCGGCACGGCCGGGTCGTCGGAGACCTCGGGGAACAAGCCGCGCTCGCCGAGGGCGAAAGCCCGTTCACGCTGAGCGCACTGGCCCGGCGGGCAAAGACCGCTCGCGAAAAAGGCGACTACGAGGCCGCGCCCCCGAGCAGCGAGGAAGCAGCGGAGTTCGTCGCCGCGGAGGTCTGACACCAACGGTGCCCCGACGTTCCGTGTGGCGCTAGGGTCGACACCGATGGCGCTGCCTGCCGAGGTGCTGGATCCCGCGATATCGCTCATCGCGACCTACTGCGCGACAACGGTGCCTGCCGAGCATGACGACAAGCTGAGGATCGAGTACAAGGTCCGGGGAAACACGATCACGATCTACGAGTGCCGCCCGCCCTGGCGGAAGGAGATTGGCCCAGACTGGACCAGGATGCGGGTCTGCACCTTCGAGTGGGATCCGGCGACCCGTCTCTGGACGCTCTACGCACGCGACCGGAACGACCGTCGACTGGAGTACCCCTTCATCGAGCCCGCACCGGACCTGGCGCCCCTGATCCGCGACCTCCGCAGTGATCCCACCGGCATCTTCTGGGGCTAGCATCGCGAGCGACGGCCGTCCCGAACCTACCTCCGGCCTGGAACCTGACCGACGAGCCGGCGCTGCGATCCACTGCTGACCAGCAGCCGCAATCCAAGCGCGATGGAACCCGTCCGGCCCCTATCCGTTCTTGGCCATCCGTGCGGCGCGTTCGTCCGCGTGGAACTCCCACGGCGCCTGGGGCAGCACGTCCTCGGTCTCAAGCAGCGTCTTGAGGTTGGACAGCACCGCCGGCCACCCCTGCCCGACAGCGTGGAGCTCCTCCCTGCTCCGCAGGTGCCCATGGGTGAGGGTCAGCTTGACGATGTCGCGGTGGGCCTCGATCTCGAAGCTCCAGGTGCTGGCTGACCGACTGGCGGCGCATCCCCAGCCCCTCGCACAGCTCACCCAGTCGCGTCCACGGCCCAGCCAAACCCGGGTGGTGCGGACCGAGGCGAGCGCACGGAGCAGGACCTCACGCCACGCCATGGGCTTCCCCTCACGGTCGGCGAGACGCGCACAGATCGTCGTCGCCTTCTCGCGAGGCTAGTTCAAGGCCTCACCACGCGGTCCACCCTCCGTCGACCGCCAGGACATGGCCGGTCACCGAGCGGGCGCGGTTGCCGGCCAGGTAGAGGACCGCGGCGGCGACGTCCTCCGTCGAGGCGATCTCGCCACCCGGGATGCGGCGGGCGACCTCGGCGGCGAACTCCGGGTCTTCGAGCATCGGCCTGGTCATCGGCGTCTCGACGAAGGTCGGGGCGACCGCGTTGACGGCGATCCGCTGCGGCGCCCACTCGACCGCCAGCGCCTTGGTCAGGCCGTTGACCGCGTGCTTGGTCGCGCAGTAGGCGGCGCGCCCCGGGTATCCGACCGAGCCCATCTGCGAGGAGACCGTCACGATCCTCCCCCCTTCTCCCCGCTCGAGCATCCGCCGCCCGACCGCGCGACAGGCGAGAAACGTCCCGCGCACGTTGACGTCGAGGAGCAGGTCGAAGTCGTCAAGGCCGTACTCCACGGTCGGGCCGGTGCGGTTGAGTCCGGCCGCGGTGACGAGGATCGCGAGGGGAGCGTGCTGGTCGGCCCGCGCCACGACGTCTTCGAGGGCCTCGGCGTCGGTCACGTCGGCGACCTCGGCATGCGCCGTGCCGCCGGACGACCGGATCTCGGCGACGACCGCCTCGAGCTCGGGGGCCGAGCGCGCGATCACGGTCACGGTCGCGCCGGCTTCCGCCAGGCTGAGCGCAGCGGCGCGGCCGAGCCCGCGCCCTCCGCCCGTGACCAGCGCGTGGCGGCCGTCGAGCCGCTCGGAGGGAAGCGGCACCGCTAACCCCGGACGGCCGGCGCGAACTTCGCCACCCGCGCGTCGCAGCTGCGCGCATGCGCCTCGAACCCCTCGACCCGGCACTGGCGCGCGCAGATCTCGCCGATGCGAGCGCTGGCGGCGGGCTCGCGGACCTCCTGGTGAGTCGCGGTCTTGAGGAATTTGCCGACCCAAAGACCGCCGGTATAGCGGGCGGCGCCGGCGGTGGGCAGGACGTGGTTGGTTCCGATCGTCTTGTCGCCGTAGGCGACCGTGGTCCCTTCGCCGAGGAACAGGGCGCCGTAGTCGCGCAGCCGCTCAAGGTACCAGCGCGGGTCCTCGGTGAGGACCTCGACGTGCTCGTAGGCGAGCTCGTCGGCGGCCGCAACGGCCTCCTCCGGCGTCGCGACGAGCCGGATCGAGCCATGCTCTTCCCATGCCTTGCGGGCCGTCTCGGCCGTCACCAGTCCCGCCCCGAGCCGGCGCTCGATCTCCGCCTCCACCCTGGGGATGAGATCGGCCGCGGTGGTGATCAGCGCCGCCGGAGAGGTCGGTCCGTGCTCGGCCTGGCCGATCAGGTCGGCGGCGACGATCGCCGGGTCGGCGCCGCCGTCGGCGATCACGAGGATCTCCGTCGGACCGGCGAGGAGGTCGATCCCGACCTCGCCGAAGAGCTGGCGCTTGGCCTCGGCGACGAACGCGTTGCCGGGCCCGACGAGCATCTTCACCCGCGCGATCTCCTCGGTGCCCAGCGCCAGCGCCGCCAGCGCCTGGACACCCCCGAGGACGTAGATCTCATCCGCGCCGGCTAGGTGCATCGCGGCGATCGTCGCCGCCGTCGGGCGGCCTTCGAAGGGCGGCGTGCAGGAGGCGATCCGCTCGCAGCCGGCGACCTTCGCCGTCACCACGCTCATGTGCGCCGAGGCGACCATCGGGTAGCGGCCGCCGGGCACGTAGGTGCCGACGTCGGAGATCGGAAGGTGACGGTGGCCGAGAAAGACGCCGGGCAGGGTCTCGACCTCGACGTCGATCAGCGAGGCCCGCTGGGCCTCGGCGAAGCCGCGGACCTGGGCCTGGGCGAAGCGGATGTCCTCGACGGTCTGCTCGTCGACTTCGGCGAGGCAGCGCTCGATCTCCCCCGCCGAGAGCCGGAAGCTCTCCGGCTCCCAGCCGTCGAAGCGGGCCGAGTACTCGCGCACCGCCTCGTCCCCTCGCTCCCGTACGTCGGCGATGATCGCCGCCACGGCCTCCGGGACGGACGGCCGCTGCTCAACCTTGGACGCGCTCTCGGGCATTTGCATCCTCCTGCGTCTCCTTCTTGCTTGTCGTTTGTGGATCGATCTGCAACACCGGCTTGACGATCTCCCCGCTCTCGGCGGCGCCGATCGCCTCCTCGATCTGCGCAAACGGGACCGCCTCGGTGAAGCGCTCCAAGGGCAGATCTCCCCTGGCATGCAGCTCGACGAGGCGAGGCAGGAACAGCTGCGGGACGCTGTCCCCCTCGAGGATCCCGCGGACTGCCTTGCCGTGGACGAGATCGGTCTGGGCGAAGGTGACCTCGCCGGCGATCGAGGAGACACCGACCAAGCCGGCGACGCCGCCGATCGCCAAGGCGTCGACGGCGGCGCGGACGACCTCTGGCCGGCCGCTGGTCTCGACCGCGAACTCGAGCTCGTCGCGGCACGCCTCTCGCACGGCCGCGGCGAGATCGGCGTGCTCCCGAGCGTCGAGGGTCTCGGTCGCGCCCAGCTCGCGCGCGAGGCCGAGGCGGGCGGCGTTGACGTCGACGGCGACGATCTCAACGGCGCCGGCGGCCTTCGCCCCCATCACCGCGCTGAGTCCGACCGATCCGGCGCCGAACACGGCGACCCGCGCCCCGGCCGGCACCGCGAGGCTGTTGACGATCGCCCCGAACCCGGTCTGCACGCCGCAGCCCAGCGGCGCCAGGACCTCCAGCGGCGTCGCCGCCGGCACCTTGACCGCGTCGAGCTCGTTGACCAGCGCGTGCGTGGCGAAGCTCGACTGGCCGAAGAAGTGGCCATGGACCGGCTCGCCTCGCTCTGAATAGGCGCTGGAGCCGTCCGGGCGCAGCCCACCGAAGTTGCGGCGGAAGCCGTCGATGCAGTAGGCGGGGCGGCCGGCGAGGCAGGTTCGGCAGCGGTGGCAGGCGGAGAAGCTCATCAGCACCCGGTCGCCGGTGGCGAAGCCGGAGACGGCGTCACCGACCGCCTCGACCACCCCGCTCCCCTCATGGCCCAGCACCGCCGGCAGCGGCACGGGGTACAGCTGGTCGCGAGCGATCAGGTCCGCATGGCAGACGCCGGAGGCGACGACCCTCACCAGCAGCTCGTCGGCGCGCGGCTCCGCGAGCTGCAGCCGGCGGAGCTCCAAGGCACCGCCACGCTCGCGCACGACAGCCGCGGTGATCTCGATGCCGCTCACGCGGGCTTGGATCCGGGTGCCGGGGATGCCTTCGCGACCGAGCGCCGCTCCCGAACCAGGCGCACCAGGCGGTCGACGGACTCCCGGGCCAGGCCCCAGACCCCCTCGGGGGCCAGTCGCACGATCACGACCAGCAGGGCGCCGGTGAGCAGGGCGCTCAGTTCAGGCGAGCTTTCGAGCTGCTGCTGTATCCCGTAGTAGACGATGACGACGCCGATCAGCGGCCCGAGCAGGGTGCCGACTCCCCCCACAACCGTCATCACCACCGCGTTGATCGTCCAGGTGAGCCCGAACGTCGAATAGGGCTCGATGCTGACCTGGTGGACGGCG
>CAVYBE010000005.1:0-10350 GCA_963766705.1 uncultured Actinomycetes bacterium | reverse complement strand
GGGGCACCCGGACGCTAGATCGTCAGTAGTCGACCCCGGGCGTATACCAGTCGAAATACCGTCGGCCCGACCCGTTCAACATGGATGGCGATCATCCGGGTCCGCTCGCAGCCTCGTTTGCCATAGCGAGGGCAGACCAAGCCTCGGGCCATTGCCCTGTGATGGCTGCCCCGAGGCCTCCAGCGGAGCTTTCGCAGACTGGAAGAGCAATGGCTAGGAGGTACTCGGCGACCGCCCGAGCGGCTCAGACGCGCGTATAGGAAGGACCCAGGAAACACTGAGGCGCCTCCCTGCTTTCCCTGGCCCGAGCCTACGAAATGGTTCTTCGCTGTCGCAGATGGCGTAGCCATTGACGTAGAACACGGGTTCGAGGGACGGTGCTTCCAGCCTGACCGCCCAACTCTGACCGGGTACCAGTTCGGCGTCCAGGCTGCCAATGGCTTCTTCGGGAGCAGAAGAAATAGTTGGTTCGCGGCTCTCCTGGACCAAGGTCGCGGTCACCGTTCCGACTTCGACTTCCCTACCATCGACATTTCGCCCACCGTTGCCTACGAACGCAATATGTGCGTACGAGCACTGGTTGTGTTCGACCGTGAAGACGAGACCCGGGTATTCAGAGAATGAGACATAGAGAGTGTACTTGGACGTGGCGTGGGTCTGTTCGGCACTATTGAAGAGCTTCGAGAACGGGACTTCGCCGAACACGGCGACCCGGAAACGTCCTTCGCCATGACCCGGAGGGGCGGGCGCGAACCTCGATGACCTCGGCGACGAGGCTGAGGCGCCGACACCAGATCGGCTATCCGAAACCTGTAGTGGCCCAGTGGGACCCCGGGCAGTTGGGCCGTGCCGCCATTCCCGTGGAGACGCATGATCGAGCGCCAGGTGTGGGCGGTACCCTCCGGTTTCTGCACGACCGACTTGTGATTCTTACCCAGGTGCCTGCCCGACCAGGAGAACGCTATCGCCTGCCCCGCGCTCCCCGTCCTTGGGAGTGTCCAGGCGACGTGCGGCTTGCGACGGTGGCGACGCCCACGGGCCATCGCGCTGCCAGGAAGGACAGCGGCGACAGATACGGCGAGCACCACGAGCGCGGTTCGACCTTCCCAGCCCGGCGGAAGGTGCGCAGGGCCTCGCTGGTCATCGGTGTCGCGAGCAGCGCGAGGATCACGACAAACCAGGAGCGCGCCGAACGCATTCGCCTTCCCAACCGCACCAGCTCTCTGTTGCCTTGTCGGACGCCTTGATGCCGACCAGGTTCGGCCCGTGATGCTGGCTGCTTGTCGCGCTTGCTCAATGCTCTTCCTCCCGCAGGAATCGGATCGACCGGTGGACGGCCAAATCTAGAAGAAGCCCAACAGGAAATCAGCACGAAAGCGAATGATATCCGGCCAGTTCCGAGCGCTTTTCCGAGATTTCGGTAGGTCTCTGTGCGAGTTTCCATTAGTAGATTCGCTGGACCTGCTTGATCGGAGAATTCCCACCGTCGCCAGCTCCCCCGACAGCGCGTCGACCGGCTCCCGACTCTGCGGCCGTCGGAAGTCCGGAGGTGATGGGAGCCTCGGTGGATCGCCCTCCACGCACCGCAATACGTCAAACAGCCGCCTCCTGGTCAGGCCATCGGCCGATGTCGACCAGGACGATGGGAGTCGGCCCGACTCAGATGTCGCGACTGCGACGCGCCAGCAGCAGGGCCGCGCCGAGCAGCGCCGCCGCCGTGAAGCCGATCAGCACCAGCCCGGCCACACCCGGCTGCAGGGAGAAGAATTCGGTGCCGTAGCCGCTCAGCGTCGCCGCCTTGGGTTCTCCGGCGAGACGTTCGTTCATGTCGATCGCGTGACCCACCCCGGCGAAGGCCCAGCGACTGACGGCGAGGTCGGCGAGCACCTTGATCACCGTGCCCATGCGGTCGAGCGCGACCAGGGCGCCACCGAAGAGCAGCTGTGGGATCAGGAGCAGCGGGATCACGCTCGTCGCCTGATCGACGCTGCGCGCGACGGTTGAGATCAGGAGCCCCAGGCCGACCATCGCCCAACTGGTGAGGATCAGCAGGCCGAGGACCTCGCCGTAGTGGTCGAGGGAGGTGTGGAAAGGGCGCAGCGCCGCCACCACGACGAGCAGGAGCAGGCACTGGAGAGCGGCGATGGTGAAGAGGATCACCGCCTTGGCGATGATCTGGGCGTCGAGGCGCACGCCCACCGCCAGCTCGCGCAGGATGATCGCCCGTTCCCTGACGATCTCCCGACAGGAGTCGATCAGTCCCAGCCACAGCGCGGCGGTGACGAGCAGGAACACGAACTGCGCGCTGCGGGTCGGCTGGGAGTCGGGGAGCGCGAGAACGCCGCGCGGGTAGAGCACGGCGAGCAACAGGCCGATCAGCGGCGCCTGCCCCAGCAGGGCGCCCACCGTGCGGCGGTCGCGGCCGAGGGTGCGGGCGTAGCGGCCGACCAGCGTCGCGCCCTGGCCGAACAGCGAGCGGCCGGATTGCAGCGAGATCGTCGGGCCCTTGCGCACGCGCGTCGGCGGGCCGGTCGGAGGTGGGGCACCGGGCTCGATCAGCTCGGCGGCGCCGTAGATTTCGTCGTAGTTGCCGACGCCGAACTGCTCAAGGCATTCCCTCGGCGAGCCGCTGTAGAGAAGGTGCCCGCCCTCCCCCATCACCGCGACGGTGTCGCAGAGCGCGAGGCTCGAGGTGGCGTGGGTGACGACCACGATCCCCCGCCCGCCGTCGGCGAGCCGGCGAAGCGTCGACATCAGGCGACGCTCGAGCGGCGGGTCGAGGCCGCTGGTCGGCTCGTCGAGGAGGACCGTCGATGGTTTGCCGATCAGCTCCACGCCGCAGCCGAGACGCTTTCGCTGGCCACCGGAGAGCCGCCCGACGAAGGTCCCGGCGTGCTCGGCCAGCCGCAGCTCCTCGAGGACCTCCTCGACCGCCACCACGCACTCGGCGCGGCTCGTGTCGGAGGGCAGCCGAAGCCTGGCCGTGTACATCAACGTCTCGCGCACGGTGAGGCGGTCGTGGAGGACGTCGGTCTGGGGCACGTAGCCGACTTCGGTCAGCCGCAGGTCGACGGGATCGGTGCCGACGAGGACCTGGCCCGAGCTCGGGTCTTTGACACCCGCAAGACATTTGAGGAGAGTCGTCTTGCCCGAGCCGCTGGCGCCGATCAGGGCGACGAACTCACCAGGTGCAACGCTCAGGTAGGTGGGCTGCAGGATTCGCCGCTCGCCGACGTCGACCGAGACGCCGGCGGCGGTGAGTCGGGCGCCGCGCTCGTCGCTGATCACCAGCTCGCCGTGTTCGACGTGCAGGGCGAAGGGCCCGACGCCGGCGACAGCGCCGGCCTCGAGGCGCTCCTCGCCCCGGATCATCTGCCCGTTCAGCCGCACCCCGTTGCGGGAGCCGAGGTCGGCGATCGTCGGCGGCGAGCCGGGACGGAGCTCGGCGTGGTGCCAGGAGACGTTCGGCTCCTCGAGGACGACGTCGTTGTCGGGGGCGCGTCCGATCCGCAGGGACCGGTTGCGGAAGTGCACGCGCCGGAAGCCGCCCCGCGATTCGGCGGTCGTCGGCATCGCCCTGCGGATCCTCGCCCGCATGCTTCCCACCTGGATCAGGGAGTCGTTGCCGATGAAGACCGGGCCGGGGTCCATCCGCCGCCCGTTCAGGAAGGTGCCGTTCCGCGATTCGAGGTCGAGGAGCTCGACCTGCCCGTCCCTCGGGGCCACTCGCAGGTGGCGCCAGGAGACGCGCTCGTCATCGAGCGGGATCGCGCAGCTCGGATCGCGGCCGATCTCGAGCGTCGCCTCGAGCGGCAGCCGCAGCCCTCCACCTCGATCTCCCAGCCTTCGGACGTGGCGTCCGGTCCGCTCACGCAGGCATGGTCTCATGGGCCACAGGTCGCCGGAGCGCTCGGGCTTCGTTTCGTCGCTAGGCGGATATACGAGTAGTCTGCGGGCACGCACCAACTAAAGGACCAGTAAAAACTCCCGGTCATGGCAGAGGAACTGAAGGTCGGAGATCGGCTGGGCGAATTCGAGATCCTCGAGGTCGCCGGAGCCGGAGGCATGGGCGTCGTCTACAAGGCGCGCCAGCAATCGCTCGAGCGCGACGTGGCGCTCAAGGTGATCCGCGAGGAGATCGCCTCGGAGCCCGAATACCGCGAGCGCTTCCTTCGCGAGGCGAAGCTGGCCGCCTCGATCGACCACCCGAACGTGGTCACCGTCTACGACGTCCGCGACGAGGACGGGCGCCTCTACCTGGTCATGCAGTGGATCGACGGTGTCGACCTCCGGCAATTGCTCGACGGCTCGGGGCGGCTGACGCCGAAGCGGGCGATCGCGATCGGCACGCAGCTCGCCGGGGCGCTCGAAGCCGTGCATGAGGCCTCGGGCCTGGTCCACCGCGACGTGAAGCCGGCCAACGTCCTGCTGCGTGATGTCGCCGGCGAGGACCACGCCTACCTGACCGACTTCGGGATCGCCAAACCGCCCGAGTTGCTCGAGGCCCTGACCCGGACCGGATCGACGGTCGGCACCACCGGCTACCTCTCCCCCGAGCAGATCCAGGGCAAGGAGGCGGGCCCGGCGAGCGACCTCTACTCCCTGGGTTGTGTGGTCTTCGAGATGCTGACCGGAAAGACGCCGTTCACGGGCGAGAACGAGATGGCGGTCCGCTGGGCCCACGCCCAGGACCCGAGGCCGCTGGTCAGCCAGGTCCTCCCCGCCCTCGGCCATCGCTATGACGCCTTCTTCTTGAAGGCATTGGCGATCGACCCCGACGCCCGCTTCGGCTCGGAGCGGGAGTTCGCCGAGGCGCTCACCGCCTCGCAGGCCGGAAGCGGGGACTCCGACCCCACGGCGGTGATGGGCCGGACCCACGAGGCCACGAAGGTCGGGCCCGCCACGCCCCCGCCGCCGCGCCCCGGCGCGCAGACCCCACCGCCCTATGCCTACGCAACCCCACCGCCCCAGCCCCCGCAGCGGGACAGCTCGACCGGCGCCCTCGCGCTGATCATCCTCGGCATCGTGGCCATCCTCGGCATCGCCGCCGCCGCGCTCGCCGCCGCCGGCGTCTTCACCAAGGAAAGCTCGCCCACCTCGAGCACCGTCGCCCAGCGCCCGGCCAAGACTGCCGGCAAGAAGAAGGCTGCCAAGAAGACGAACGGCGGAAACGCGGAAGGGGCGGTCACGCCCCCGGCCGGCTCCTCCGCGTGCCCGGGGGCGAAGACCCTCTGGGTCAACAGCCACACCAGCTGTCCGTTCGCCCACAACACCCGCTCCGCCTACGCGGAAGCCGGCGGCTCCCACCTCCTGCAGGTCTACAGCCCGAAGACCGGCCTCACCTACGAAATGAGCTGCAGCGGCAGCGGCCTCGTCACCTGCACGGGCGGCAACGAAGCCGCCGTCTACTTCACCAAGGCCATGGCCACCGGGCAGAACACGGCACCTGTCCGCACGCCCGAACCGACGCCGACGCCGGAACCGGGGTACTCGGGCGGAGGCGGCGGCGCGGCGACCCAGGCGTGCGACGAAAACATCTACGTCAACAGCGTCACCACCTGCCCCTTCGCCGAGAACGTCTTCGTCGCCTACTGGGAAGAATGGGAACGCTACGGCGACTCCTCCTACTTCTACGTCACCGCCTACAGCGAAGCCAAGGGCAAGGACTACGGGATGGACTGCTACGAGGAAGCCGAATTCGTCGAATGCACCGGCGGCAAGGAAGCGCTCGTGACCTTCCCGCTGCAGGCCGTGCGCGAATACTGAATGCGCGCCGCCACGGTCATCGTCGGCGCGATCGCCGCCGCCAGCATCCTCATCGCCCTCTCCCTCATCGCCTCCGGCGGCGGCTCCGGACGACAGGCGGTGACCAAAAAGGTCATCGAAACCGTCGAAGAAGCACCTCGTCCCGCGACCGTCGAAGAATCGGCGGCGCCGGGCACCGAAGGATCCGGCGGCCGAGAAGCGGCCGGGGGCGGCGGCGTCGCCGGGCCATCCAACTGCGGCGGCGGCGAAATCGGGGTCGAAAACGTCTCCTGCGAAATCGCCGAACAGATCCACGAAGGCTATGAGGAAGGCGGCCGGGGAGAACTCTTCGCCCAGGACACGGGGGAAACGATCACGATGAGCTGCAGCGGCGCGGCGCCGGTCGAATGCAAGGGTCCCGGCGGGGCGCGCGTCTACTTCGAGAAGTAGGTCATCGGGTGCAGCTTTGGAACGTCGGGCCGAGGCCCTTCAGTTCGGATGCCAGCCACTGCGCCATCTTCGTCAGGTCAGCCGCCCCGGCGGTGTAGCTGCCCGATTCGTCGGCCGCGACCATCGCCACCGCGACGCCGCCCCGGGAGTCCTGCACGAGGCCCGACTGGCGGACCAGGTATCCGCCGCCGGCGTCGGTTCGGGCCCCCAGCCGCCCTTCATCGCGACCTTCCAACCCGAGGGGAACCCTCCTTCGCCGAGGCCCCAGCGTTGTTCGGGGATCACGTCTTCCATCAACGAGACGACGTAGCCGGTGCCCGCCGGCCCGAGCACTTCGCAGCGGCCCAGCGCACGGTAGAAGCGCACCGCTTCGCCGACCGGCCACTCCGTCTGCCCCCAGGTCGAGACCGCGCCCGAGGGCGGCGGCGCCGTGGCGACCGTGGTGCCGGTCGAGCCGCCGTCGTGGATCGTTTCCCCGACGGCCGCACTGGCGCCACCCAACCCTCCCTGGCGGCCCTCGACGAGGTTGAAGAGGGCTGCGGCGGCTTCGTTGTCGGATGCCGTGATCGCGCTCTGGGCCCACGATTCTTCTTCGGCGCCCAGGTGTTCGCCCTGTTCCTTCAGCACGGTCGCGAGGATCGCGGGCTTGAGGCTGCTCCACGCGTGCCCGCTGGATAGCCGGTCGCCGAATTCGCGCACTTCCTCGCCTCCGAGCGGCTCGAGCGCCAATCCCACCGACGCGGGCAGCGAGGCGGCCATGGATTCGAAGGAGGCCTGCGCATCGGGTCCCAGGAACGCCCCGCCCCCGCCGCCCGAGGTTCCCTTGCTCGTCGGCGGCGAGGCGGCATGTTCGTGCCTGGGCCGTGCGGCTTCCTTCGGCTTCGGCACCGACTTCGCCGCCACCGTCTTGCGCACCGTTTCGGTCGGACCACCTTGGTGGTCCCTTCGCCGCTACGGGAGATGAAGATGGCTATGGCGGCGCCGATGCCGACCGCGACGATCAGGGTGGCGAGCACCTTCGCCCAGCCGGGCGTGTGGCGCCCGTCCTCCCAGAATTCGGCGTCGTCGTGCCTGCGATGTGGGTCCCGGTGGCTCATCTGGATCGCCCGAGTGCCCGAGCAAGGCCGACCATATAGGCGCCGCCAGAGCCGAAGGGTTCAGGAACCGTGAAGGAAGGAGACGATGCCGGCGGCGAGGGCGCCCGCGAGCTTCCGTCGATATACAGGGTCCTCGAGCCTGGCTGCCTCTTCGGGTTCGCGCATGTTGCCGTCGACCAGAACCGCAGGAACTTCCGCCAGATTGAGGCCGGCGAGATCGGAACGTTCGTCGAGCCCGCCTTCGCCGACGTAGTTGGCCGGTGGCACGCCGGCCGAGACGAGAGCGTCGCGCTCGGCTTCGGCCAGCCGCAGCGACGGGCCGGCCATCGCCGGCGCCACCATTTCTTCGGTCGGGGCGTGGATGACGTCGAAGCCGTGGGCGCCTTCGGCCAGGTTGCCGTCAGCGTGGATCGAGACTGCCGCCGCCGCGTGAGCGTGGTTTGCGATTTCGGCGCGTTCGTTCACGCAGGGCCCGACGCCGCCGTTCGAGTGCCGCGTCAGGACGACGCGCGCCCCGAGCCCTTCGAGGCGGCCCACCAGCTCGCGGGCAACATCCCAGTTGAACTGCGCCTCGGTCAAGGACCCGTCGCTCGTGGCCGTGCCGGTCGTGTTGCAGGCCTTCGTCGTCCCGTTCGCGCCCTCCGGGACCAACCGTCCGATCTCTTCGGGATGGCTGAAGTTGCCGCCGTTGTGGCCCGGGTCGACGCTGATCGTCGCCCCTTCGAGCGGGAGCTTCGCGCGGGAAGTCCGCCTCGCCGAAGGCGTGGACTTCGAGCGTTTGGCGGCGGAGGCGCCCGTGTGGCCCGAGGTCTTGGCGGCAGGGGGCGACGGGGTGGTTTCGGTCGGTTCGACCGGCGCCACCGTGGTCGTCGTCCTCGTGATCCTGACGACCTCGGTGCTCATCTTCGTGGCCTGCCCGTGACCGCCTATCGCCAGGCCGACGACGAGCGCCGTCGCGCCACAGACAGCCAATGCCAGCAACCCCAGCTTCCAGTTCACGATGCCAGGAGGCTAGACGCCACGGAGTGAGAGGTGCCGTGCGCAGGTGGGGCGGTGGAGCAGCGCGCGGGGACCGGCGGGAGTTGATCGGTCCGAGTGCCTTCGGTTAGGATGGCGCGGATGCGGCGGGGAAGGGCAGGATCGACGGCTTGCGCCGGCATGCTCGTCTTTGGCCGTGGCAGCGCCTTACGTGCCGCTCCCCTGGGCGCGCTCCTGGCTTTCCTCGCGACCCTCCTGCTGATGGGACCGGGCGCCGGACATGCGCATGCGGCCCGACACTGCAAGCCCTCCGGCGGACCCGGACTGATCGGGTACGAACTCCTGACCGAACAGGGTTTCACCTCCGGGGAGCTGAGCGCCGTCGGTGACGCCGTGGACAGGCTCGCCAGGAAGGTCTGCCCCTTCCCGGAATTCATCGACGTGGTCGAAGGCAGCGTCCACCAGACGCACGTCCATCAGGACCGGGTGTGGAAGTACGTCTTCGCCATCAAGGCGGTGCCAGGACGCCGTTACGAGGTCACCTGTCTCATCCCGAACTGGCACCACATGGAGATACTCATCCGCACCCGGAGGGGCAGGTTGCTCTACCGGGCAGGGCTTCGCACCGAAGGCCTATGAGGCGCCGCCCCGGCCGGCCCTCGAACGGCTCGAGCGCCAACCGTTCCGTGGCGGCCCAGGGTCCCGCCATGTGGCAGGCGAGGTCGGGGTCGAACCGATCGGCGAGGTCGCGGAGCGGGATCGCCGTCGCGTCCCTGACGGCCATCGTCATCGCCTGCTCCCTGTTATTCGAGGTGGCCGCCCCATCCCCGGCGGCCGCCGGGGCCGTCGGACACGCATGCACCAGCAACGAAGCCCTGCGTGCATCCATCGTGTTGGACATCAAGGCCCGCCATGTTTACCTGTCGAGCCGCCAGGCGTTTCATCGTCGGGTTCATCAAGCGCGGGCGATCGCTAGGCCATGCGCCGGTCCATTTTCGCGGCTTCCGCTGCCGGTTCTACGAAGAAAGCGTGGTGAACATGTGGATCACCTGTAGGCGGAGGCGAAGGCTGATCCGCTGGCTCTTCGGGCCCTGACGGACCGACCGCCGCCTGCACCGGGACCCGACGAGCTTCGCCCCCTTCGATGGTGCAGGAGATACCCGCTTACGGGCCGGCTGGCACGCCGCAGGTCCTGGTCATTCAGCCCTTGGATTTCGATAGGGTCGCAATCCGCAGCAATACCTAAAGGAGGCGCTGGTGGGTGGGGCAAGTGTGAGCGCAAGATTCTTCTGCGCGGTGGGGATCGCGATGGTGGTCATTGGCATGGCGTCCTGCGCGGCTACGGCTGCCGAACCCTCGCCGACCCCAAAGCAATCGGAAGTGCACAGGTCATGCGTTAAGGCCGGACTCATGCGACCGCACGTGGAGTCCCACTTCTGGCTCCAGATCTACTCCCACCAGATCGGACCGTCGGCGACGGTCGAATATCGCGTAGCGCCGATGCCGGCGGATTGCTCGGCATACAGGCGAATCGTATCCGTGAGGGTCCGCTACAGGACCAGTCTGAGGCCATGGCGCACCATCCACGCTGGGGACAGATGCATTGCGCAGAAGCCAGGAATCGGCACTTGGATCTGCCTTTGGAACAAGAACGAAGGCAGTAAATACAAGTACGGGAGGCAGCTCATAAACGGGGAATCTTCCCACGCCCCTTGGGGAACGGTGCAGCACGTCGAGTCCCAGGTGCGGCTTTGGGTCAAGGATCGCTCGAGCAAGAAGATCATCGGTCGGAGACGGTTCCGCGTTCGAACGAAGTTCTGTCAAGAACCCAAGCGCAGTCCCGCTTGCGCCTTCTAGGGCGCCTCGCGAGCAAGCGGGATTCTTCCGGGCTCTGCAGGAAGCAAGCGGTGGCCATAACCACCCTTCGGAGTCGGGTTTGAATCAACCAGCGACCAGGTTGTGGAAATCCGGGCGCCGCCTCGGTCGACGCCTCCTCCACCTCACCCCCGCGCTGACGCTCGGCGGGGCGCTGGTCCTCTCGCTGACGGGCTGCCTCGGTGGCACCGTCCGCGATCCGGCG
>CAVYBE010000004.1:0-5247 GCA_963766705.1 uncultured Actinomycetes bacterium | reverse complement strand
TCGTGCAACTAGTGACGAAAAGTACAATACTGGTCTGAATGGGCACCGGAATCCTCGGCGAGGACCCGTGAAGTCGTGATGGAGAAATCGTGAAGATTCTCGTCGCCGAGGACTCCCCGACCGTCCGCAGGCTCGTCTGCACCCGCCTCCGCACCGACGGCTACGAGGTGATCGAGGCCCTGGACGGCGCCCAGGCCTATGAAATGGCGACTTCGGAGAGCCCCGACGCTCTCGTGCTCGACAAAGTGATGCCGAAGCTGGACGGGTTCGAGGTGGTGCGAATGCTCAGGGAGCGCGAGGAGACGCGCACGGTGCCGATCGTGATGCTGACCGAGCACTCCAACGAGGAGGACGTGCTCGGCGGCCCCCGCCTCCGAGTCGACGAGTACATGCCGAAGCCCTTCAGCCCGAGGGAGCTGTCTCTGCGTCTGGACCGGCTCCTGCCTCGGGGGGACCCGGATCGATGACCATGTTCCTGGCCTGGGTGGCGATCGGCATGGCGCTCGCGTTCGCGGCGCTCGTGGCCACGATCGTCATCAGGCGCTTCTTCGCCGACCGCCGGCGTGCTCGCGAGCTCTCGATGCGTCCGGCGATCGAGACGCTGCTCGGGGAGTACCTCGCCGCCGAGGAGCCCGAGCGGCCGCTGTCTTCCCCCCGAGCGGGATGCGCGGGAACTCGTCCGCACGGTCGCGCTGGAAGAGATGGCGGAGCTGAGCGGCCGCGAGCGCTCTCGCCTCCTCGAACTGCTGGAGGTCTCGGGGATCGTCGCCGAAACGGCGGTCGACCTCGGCTCGCGCCGCCGCCGCGTACGGCGGGCTGCCGCCAGGCTCTGCGGCAGATCGGCAGCGCGGGACCCATCCGATCGCTTTCGGTCGGGCTGGAGGACCCCGACATCGACGCCGGCCTGATCTGCGCCGCGGCGCTCGCCGAGCTCGCCGACGAGACCCTCATCCCACGGGTGCTGGCGCTTGCCGACAGCGCGGCGCTCGCCCGTCCCGGTGCGGTCGCGGCGATCCTGGTGACGCTCGGCCGGCGCCACCCGGCGACGATCGGGGATGCGCTTCGCCCGGAAGCCTCGATTGCGCTGCGCCGGCTCGCCGCCGCGGTTGCCGGCGAGCTGCGCCTCTCCGGGCATGTCCCCGCGCTTCGCGAAGCGCTGGCCGGCGAGGACGACGAACTGCAGCGCGCGGCGCCAGGGGCCTCGGGTTGATTCGGTGATGAGGGCGCCTTCGACGCGCTGGCGACGGCCGTAGACGACGAGGACCGCGTCTGGTTCCTCCGCCTTGCCGCGACCGAGGCGCTTGGCGAGATCGGCGACCCGCGCGCGGCGGCGCCACTAGAACGCGAGCTCGACGCCGACAACTGGGTATTGCAGGCGAAGGCAGCCAAGGCGCTGCGACTGCTGGGTGCCACGGGGGAGGCGGCTCTGCGCCGCGCCCTGGCCTCGCCGGCCGAAACGGTGCGGGAACACGCGAGAGTGGCGCTGGAGAGATGAACGCCTACGTCGCCTTCGTCACCGTCTACTTCGTCGTTTTCGCGACCTTCCACGGCTGGCTGCTGGTGATGGCCGGCCTCGAGACGAGGAGGCACACGGGGCGGCTGCGGGAGACGAGCCTGCGCCGCACCGTCCGCTCGCCGCTGACGCCGCCGATCTCGATCCTGGTCCCCGCCTTCAACGAGGCGGCCGGAATCGTCGACAGCGTTCGCTCGCTGATGGCCCTCGAGTATCCGACCTTCGAGATCGTCGTCATCAGCGACGGCTCGACCGACGCGACGGTCGAACGGCTGATCGATGCCTTCGATTTGGAACAGTGGCGCTGGCCGACCTGACCCTTCGTCCCACACAAGCCGATCCGGGCCATCTATGGGCCCCGCGGAGAGGTCAGCCTGCTCGTCCTGGAGAAGGAGAACGGCGGCAAGGCGGACGCCCTCAACGCGGGGATCAATTTCGCCGAATACCCCCTGGTCTGCGCGATCGACGCCGACTCGGTGCTCGAGCAGGAGTGCTGGTCAAGGCCGCGATGCCGTTCCTCGACGACCCGGTCGGGACCGTCGCCACCGGCGGCCTGGTGCGGGTCGCAAACGGCTGCCGGATCGAGCGCGGCCGGGTGATGGAGGCGGGGCTGCCGCGCACCGCCTGGCCGATGTTCCAGGTGGTCGAGTACCTGCGCGCCTTCTTCGGCGCCCGCACCGGCTGGAGCGCCGTCAACGGGCTGCTGATCGTCTCGGGCGCCTTCGGCCTCTTCCGCAAAGACGCGGTGATCGCCGCCGGCGGCTACAACACCGAGACCGTCGGCGAGGACATGGAGCTGGTCGTGCGCCTGCACCGGACGATGCGCGACCGGCGACGTCCCTGCCGGGTCGTCTACGTTCCGGACCCGGTCTGCTGGACGGAAGCGCCGGCGAGGGCCGTTTCGCCGAGAAGGCAGCGCCGGCGCTGGCAGCGGGGGAGCGCGGGAACGCTGCTGGATGCACTGGCGTATGCTGGGCAACCCCCGCTACCGCGCCCCCGGGATGCTGGCGATGCCGGCGCTGCTCTTCTTCGAGCTGCTCCGGGCCCGCGATCGAGCTGTCGGGGTACGTGGTCGTGGCGGTGGCCTTCCTGACGGGATCCGTCGACACCGAGGTGTTCCTGCTCTTCCTGGCGATCTCCGTGCTCTATGGGCTGATCCTCTCCTTCGGGGCGATCGCGATCGAGGACGCGAGCTTCGGCCGGCATCCGGGCTGGGACCAGCTCGGCAGGATCATGCTCTTCGCCACGCTCGAGAACGCCGGCTACCGTCAGCTCGGGCACCTGTGGCGGCTGGAGGGCTTCGGCAGCTCGTGCGACGCGGCGAGTGGGGAGCGATGGAGCGCACGGGGTTTTCACAGCCCGGGCCCGAGGCTATGCTCGGTGACGAGGTGGGGTCTCCGATGACCGAGAACACACGCCGTGGTCTGCGGAATCCGGCGACGCGGTTGGTCGCCCTGATCGGTCTGGTCGTGGTCCTCTTCGGGGCGGCGATCGGGGTCGGCATCTGGCGCTTTGAAGTGGCCCTCGAATCCAACGAGGCGGCCTTGAGGGAGCTCGAAGTGTCCGCCGCTGCGGAACACGTCTCTTCCGTGATCAGCGAACAAGTGCTCCTCGCCGCAAGCTACTCAGTGACGAAGGACCAGAAGACCCTCACCCAGTGAAAGGCTGGCAGGACGGGCTCCGGCGGGACATACAAGGCCTGAGAAGCTACGCCCTGGTGGCCAGCCACCAAGGCGAACTGCGGATAGTCGTCGATGCGGCGGCGGGGCAGATGCGGATGGAAGAGATCATCGAAAAGCAGATCATCCCGGGCAGCCGGAGTTCGAGTTCGCGAATCCGCCCTGAAGGGCGCGGAAGTGCTTGGCCTCGAAGCAGAACGGGTGAAACGGAAATTCAACGCCCTGATCGTCTCGGCTCGCAAGGGGTTCGATGCGGCGCGCGCGGAAGCAGCCTCCGACGCTGATGCCGCCAGACTGATCGCAATCATCGCCGGGCTGCTCGCAACCCTGGCCGCAATCGTCACGGCCGTCTACGGGAGAAGGATCATTGGCCGGCTGTTCGGCCGGATCGACGACCAGTTCGACCAGATCGACCGCCAGCACGGCCAGCTCGAGATCATCGGGGCAACGGCCGATTCGCTGACCGGCGTCGCGAACGAGATGCTCGCCGCGACCGCCGAGGTGTCCACCGCGATCAACGAGCAGTCCGCCGCCGTCGCCGAGGTGGCGGCGACGACCGAGGAAGTGGCAGGCGACCTCCACCTCGATCGCCGATGGTGCCAGGGCGGGCAGCGCGGCCGTCGACCAGGTCTCCGAGACGATGCGCGAGATGCAGGAGCAGGTCGAGGCGATCTCCGAGCGCTCGGTGGCGCTGGGCGAGCGTGGCCAGAAGATCGGCGAGGTGCTGGAGCTGATCAACGACATCGCCGAGCAGACCAACCTGCTCGCCCTCAACGCGTCGATCGAGGCGGCCCGGGCGGGAGAGGCCGGCAAGGGCTTCGCTGTCGTCGCCAGCGAGGTTCGCAAGCTCGCCGAGCGCTCGGTTCGCTCCACCGGGGAGATCCGCGAGATCGTCACCGCGATCCTGGACGAGACCAACGCGACGGTGATGGCGACCGAGCAGGGCATTATGCAGGCGCGCGAAGTCGGCGAGCTGATGAGCTCGATGTCCGACGTCGTCGCCGAGAAGCCTGCAGGCCACCCAGCAGCAGAAGGACGCGGCCGAGCAGGTCTCTGCCGCGATGGTCCAGATCCGCGTCGCCGCGGAGCGTCTGGCAGGGAAGCAGGAGCAGCGCGCGGAGATGGCCGAGCGGTTGACCAAGGCGGTGACGCAGTCGACGAGCAGCTCGGCGGGGCTGGCCGCCATGGCCGCTGACGGGCCGGCCCGATCCGACAGTCCACGATGACCGCGATGCACCTCCGTGTGCGCAGCGGCAAGGAGGAATACGCCCTTCCGGTTGAGGAAGTGCGGGAGATCGCGCCGCTCGGCCGGGTCTCTCCCGTGCCCGGGGCCCCTGCTTGAGGCCCCGGCATCTGGAACCTGCGCGGCGAGGTGATGGCGCTGATCGAGCTGGCGGCGGTGCTCGGGATCGCGGGGGGCGAGTCCAGCCGGATCGTGGTCGCCGAGCAGGGCGATCTCCACGCCGGGCTCGCGGTCGACGAGGTGATCGACATCTGCTCGCTCCCCGAGGAGCGCGAACCCGCCGAGTCCGATTACCTGTCCGGTTCGGTGCTGGTCGACGGGGTGCCGGTCGGGATCGTCGACGTCGGCGCCGCGCTGGCGGGGACGGCGCACGTGGAGCGATGAGCGAAATTGACCCAGAGACCCTGGAGATCGCGCGCGAAGAGGCGAACGAACACCGCCTGGCCAGGATAGAGAGCAACCTGCTCGCACTGGAGGCGGGTGGGCGGGACCCAGAGCTGGTCGACTCGCTCTTTCGCGACACCCATTCGGTGAAGGGGGCGGCAAGCATGGTCGGCTGGCCCGAGGTGGCCTCGATCGCGCACGGGATGGAGGACCGCCTCGAGGACGCACGCGATCGCGGCGAGCTGCCGGCGGACGACGTCGAGCCGCTGTTGAGGGCCACCGACGAGCTGCGCCAGGCCGTCGACGCCGCCGCCGGTCGGGGTGGCGCCGCCGCCGACCCTCCACCTCCGCCCCCAACAGCTGAGCAGACCCCCCGGCCCGAACCCGCTGCGACGGCACCGGCATCTGCCCCGCAGCCCCGACCCGAG
>CAVYBE010000003.1:0-332473 GCA_963766705.1 uncultured Actinomycetes bacterium | reverse complement strand
GAGCCTTCACCGATCGGCGGCGGGGTATAGGCATGCGGTTCTGCGGCCGACGCGGGTGCCGCGATCACGCAGGCCGCGACCACTGCCATCAGGCCCGCCAGGACTCCTCTGCTCGCGCGCTCTCCCACGTTCTGCTTCCCCTCCCAAGTCGGATGCCGCAATTTCCCTGTGCCTCGCTTGCCCGTCTTCCCTACGGGCCGCTCCAGATGGTCGCTGAACCCGGCTATAGCCGGAGTCTGGAACCGTGGTGGTATTTATTTCATCACATACTCGCGCCTCGCGCAATCGGACGGTCCTTTCCCCCACCAAAAAGAGGCGGCGGGGCCGGTAGACCCCGCCGCCTCTTGAACCCGGGTGAATTCGAGTTCACCGAGACACGCTGGGTAGCAAAGCTACCCGTTACGGGTGGTCATTCCGCCCAGAATTCTTCGCCTGCATGGGCGCCCGAGAGGAAATTGTCCACGGTCCCGACCAGATGGGCAGGATTCCCCGCGAATTTGAGGTTGCTGCCCGCTGTGGCGTCGACCGTCGCCGAGAAGGTCAGCGACTGGGTCAGAGCAGGCGTCCCTGTCGGGTACGCCGCCTGGCCGGATACATTTCCTCTAACCGCGCGATTCCCGGCAATCGGGCAACTCGCGCCCACGATGTGGACGACGGCGAAGTTGACCCGTTCTTCGGCGGGCACGAAGCTGTCGAAGACGACTTCCGGATCTTCGGCGTGCATGACGAGTTCAGATTCCAGTGGGTTCGTCGTAACCGTATGTTTTTCATTTTCTTCCACCGAGCATACGGTGCCGAGTTCGCCGTCGATGGTGACCCCGGTGAATTCGAGCTTGCCTGCATCTTTCGCTGCGCCACTTTCGTTGAAGATGCTCGCTTCGACGCAGTTAATGCCGGTCGCTGTGAGAACGATCGGCCCGAAGCCGGTCAATTCGCCTTCCAGCGTGAGTTTTCCTTCATTCGTGCAACTGACCGTTTCGGCTTTTGACAGTGCTTCGTGCGCTTCTTCGGTGCCGACCTGCCATGAGGCCGCCGACGCGCTGCTCGCCATCACCGCGGCGAGCATCGCGACGCTCGCGATCGCGAGCATGAATCGCTTGAGATTCATCGTTTATCCTCTCCTTGTTCTTGTTGACCGGCTCAGGTTTGCGAACCGGCGTGTCAACAATTGCGGGAGAGCGGCGCCGCAATCAAGCTTTGCTGATCGATGTTTCCTAACTCGGTGAGAAGGCCCGAGGATCCGGCCTTGGGTCCTCGGGCCTTCTCTTCTTGCATCTAGCGAGGCAGCCGAGAAATCGCAGCTGCCTTCGTCCTATTTGACCGCTTCAACTTCCCCGAGACTCGAGAGGTAGCCGACGACCTCGCCCGCGAGATAGGCAGGTTCGCCCGCCATTGCGAGCGCGCTGCCGGCTGTTCTGTCGACTTCGGTCGAGAACCTGAGGGGCAGCGTTTGCGACGAGACCCCTGTCCCATTGACCAATTCGCCGAAGACATATCCCTTGAGCGGCCGGTTGCCGGCAAGCGGGCAGCTTGCGCCTTCGGTGTGGACGACGGCGATATTTTCCCTTCCCGGCGCCGGTTCGAGTTTCTCGAAGGCCGCTTCGGGCGCCCCCGAGTCCATGTAGAGCTCGGAGCGCAGGTCGACGGTCGTTATGGATTCATTTCTCACCGAGCAAACTTCACCGAGCGCCCCAGCGAGCGTCACCCCCGTGAAGACCAGCGACCCATCGCCTGTGGCGGCGCCACTTTCATCGTTGAAGATGCTGCCTTCGACGCATTCGATGCCGGTCGCTTCATACACAACGGGAACTTCGGTTCCCCCTATGAACCAGCTCAGGGTCAGGTTTTCTGCGGCTGCGCAATTTGCGGCTTCTGAGCCGGTCAACCTTTCGCCGTTGACGAACCACTGACCGCCTGGGTCCATGCTCGTGCCGGCGCCGAAGTTCCGGCGGCTCGCCAGTCTGAGCAGGGATTGGCCACTCAGATGCGCCGAATGGCCTGCGAATTCCAGGGCGCTTCCGGCTGTTTCGTCCACGGGCGTCGAGAATTCGAGGGCTTGGGTTGATCCTTCTTCGTTTGTGCGCTTTTCGGCTTGACCGAACAGGTAGCCCTTGATCGGCTTATTCCCGGTGACCGGGCAGGAGCCCCCTCGCAGGTGGACGACCGCCAGGTTGACGTAGCCTTCGGCCGGTTCGAACTTGTCGAACGTGATTCCCGTGTCGGACGAGTCCATGTACAGCTCGCTGTGCACCGGCTTGGATTCGATTTTCCCGCCTTCCACTTCGCAGTTCGAAGGTTCCGCGACGGTGACGCCGGTGAAGACCAGTTCGGCATTGCCTGTACCGGCGCCGCTTGCATCGTTGGAGATGCTGGCGTTGACGCATTCCACCCCCGTGGCGGAGAGGATCACCGGTATTTCGGTCGTCCCGACCGCCCCGGTCAGGACGAAGCCGCCGCTGCCGCGTTCGCATTCCATCGCTTCGGAGCCGGTCAATTTGCTTCCGCTCACATGCCATTCGCCGCTGTGTTCGACATTTGCCATCGCGCTGCCGGCCATCACTGCAGCCAGGATCGCGCTGAGCGCCAAGGCGCCCAGGAGTCGCTTGAGACGCATTCCCCTACCTCTCTCTCGTGTCGTTGGATTCAGCTACCAGCTCTGTGCCGGCGAATGGAGGATCCGGATCTTCGCCTTCTCAAGCAAGAAGTCTTGAGCGATGTTTCTTAGATCTGGGAGGCGCCCCGGCGCTGCTCCTCGACAACGATGAAGAGGGCTGTATAGTCAGGGAATGCTGCGCCGTAGGCGGGGAACGCAGGGCCCAGGGAGAGTGGCGTCTGTCGCCGCGAGCCTGGCGCTGCTCGTTGCGGCGTTCCTGCTGGCCGGCTGCGGCGGGGGCTCCTCGTCGACGGCCGGGAGCTCGACGGCGCCGGGAGGCGAAGAAGCCGCCAAGACGTCCTCCTCGTCGACTTCGTCGTCGTCCGCCGAACCGAGCAAGGAATTCAACGACTACGAAGGCGTGCGGGGGATCGAACCGGTCGCCACGTTCGGCAAGGAATCCGACGAAGCCGAACGGGAAGCGGCCTCCAAGGTGCTCTACGAAAGCTTCTCGGCCAGGGAAGAAGCGAACTTCGCAGGACAGTGCGCGACGCTGGGGGAACGGGGGATGAAAGCGGTCTTCCGGGGGGAAGAAAGCAAGGCGAGTGCGGCGAAATGCCCGGCGGCGCTGGAAAAGATCGCCAAGCCGCTGGCGCAATCCGAAGGCGTGCGGGCGAACACGCTGAGCGGCGAAATCGCGGCCCTGCGGGTCAAGGGCAGCCAGGCCTTCGCGCTCTACCACGGCAACGACGGCAACGACTGGGCCGTGCCGATGGAAGAGGAAGGCGGGGAATGGAGGGTCGGCTCGCTGATCGCGCTCGAACTGCCGAAGACGCCGCCGAAAGCGGCGAAGGAAGCCGAACAGAAGAAGAACAAGAAGAAGTCGGAAGCGAAGCAGCAGTCCAAGAGCAAGAAGGGCGAAGGGAAGGGCGGCTGAGGCGTTGAGCCCGCGCGTCGTCACCCTCGGCCCCACCGGCACCTGCCACGAGCGCGCGACCCGCGCCTACCTCGACTTCCAGGGCGTCGAGGACTACGAGGTCGAGTTCATCGAGGACTTCTTCGACGGGCTGGAGCGGATCCGCGGCGCCGCGGACGCCTTCCTGATCCAGTGCAGCGCCCACCCGCTCGTCCACAAGGTGACCGAGCGGTACTGGGACGAGGTGTTCGTGGTCGACACCTTCATCTACCCGACCAAGGCCCTGGCGGTGCTGAGCCGGCGCGACGTCGAGCGGCCGCGGAGCCTCGGCCTGGTGCCCGCCACGGCCGGCTACATCGACGAGGCCGAGTGGCCGGAGATCGTCGACGTGGCCTCCAAGCCGATCGTCGCCCGCGAGCTGCTCGAGGGGCGCTACGAGGCGGGGCTGACGCACCTCGAATACGCCGAGCGCCACCCCGAGCAGCTCCGCGTCGTCCAGGAGATCGGGGAAATCGACACCACCTGGGTCGTCTACGGGACGCGCAAGCGCTTCCGCGGCGGGCTGATCGGGATCCCCTCGCCGGAGCTCTTCAGCTCGGGCGCCGCTGCCTGACGCCGGCGCCGTGCAGGCGGTCCAGCTCCGAGCCCTCGAGGTGCTCGCGCAGCCGGCGCAGGGAGCGGGAGATGATCTGCTGCACGTTGGCGAGCGACAGGCCGGTCATCGTCGCGATCTCCGGCCCGCTGAGGTCGCCGCCGAACCGCAGCGCGAGGACTTCGCGGTCGCGGGGGACGAGCTGGGCGAGGGCGCCCGCCAGCTCGGGTTCGATCCCCAGGTCGGGCGCCGGCATCTCGCTGCCGAGCTCCCCCTCGGGGACGTCGTCGATCAGCTGCTGGCGACCCCAGACGTCGGCCCGGTAGTGGTCGATCAGCAGGTTGCGGGCGATCGCCAGCAGCCACACCCGCACCGGCGCGCGCTCCGGGTCGAACCGGTCCCATGAGCGGAGCGCCCGCTCGAAGGTCCGCTGGGTGAGTTCCTCGACGTCGGCGACCGACTTCAGCCGGTAGGCGAAGAAGCCGTAGACGCTCCAGATCTCCTCGTCGTAGACCCCTGCAAAGTCCTGACGCATCCAGGCCAGGTTATTTGCCGGGGATGGCCTCGTCCACTCGGCGCCCCTAAACAAGTGCGGCCCGCCGAGGCGGGCCGCACGAAGTGGTCGTACCGAAGTGGATTCAGGACTTCTTGTGGGAGTTGTGCGCCTTGTGGTGCGAGTTGTGCTGCTTCTGGTGGCGCTTGCTCCGGAACGTGATCGGGAAGTGCTTGACGATCGCGGCGGCGCCGGTCGGCCTGTAGGCGACCTTGACCCAGACTTTGACCTTGCCCTTCTTTTGGAGCTGCTTCAACTTGCCCTTGCGCAATCGCATCCCCAGCTTGTAGGAGCCGGCGTTGACCGTGCGGGAGTGGGCGGTGAACAGGCCGCCTCCGTTCGCCACCAGGGTGCCGGGGGCGTTGACCGTGGCGGTGATGACCGCCCTGATCCTCCCCACCTTGAGGTGGTTCAGGCGCAGCGCGGGCGTGACGCAGTTCGGGTACGTGCCCACCTGGCCCCCGGGGCAGGTCTTCGGCTGTTCTGACCCACCGCCGCTCGGCGGCTTGTAGCAGTAGGGCGGCGTGCCTTCTTCGCCGTTCGGGCAGTGCGGTTCGTACGGGTTGGCGGCGGATGCCGGCCCGGCGATCGCGAGCGCGGCGACGGCGAGGGCGGCGAAGACGACGAGACTGGAGATGATCGACCACTTCTTCATTGCGGATTGGCTCCTTTCCAAAGCTCCAATAAGCACTTACGAAGGAACGCGGCCGTCGCTGACACGGAACTTCGTCATCTTTGCGACCAGGGCAGGCTGGCTTCCTTGCCGACGCGCGCCCGCAGCTTGGCGAAGCGCAGCAGCTGGACGGTGGCGGTGAACGGCCGGCCGCGAAAGGCGCGGACCCTGGTCAGGGTCTTCCAGCGCCCGCCACGCCACGCCTGGATCGCGACCTTGCCGCGGTGCGGCGACATCCCCCAGATGCCGACTTTGAACGGGTTCATACGGTGGGCGACGAGGGGAAACCGGAAGGCCTGCCGGGACGGCTTCGGCGTGCCGTCGAGGAAGTAGATGCCCGACTGGTTGCTGATCGCGTAGCTCCTGCCCTTCGGGGCGTCGCGAATCTGCAGGGTGATCGCGACGCTCGCGCCCTGGCGCCAGAACGAGTAGAGGTCCTGCTCATACCAGCGCGCCTGGGTGAGGAGCGACACCCCGTGCGGGTCCGGCGGGTTCGTGTCGTACCAGAACTCGGTAACCCAGAGCGGTCGCGCGTGGCGCTCGTGGGGCAGCACGGTCTTCACCCGTTCGGCCTTGCGCAGCACGCGGGTCAGGCGGCCGATATCGGGCGTGCTCGCGTCGAGCGGGCTGGCGGCAGATTCGTTCGGGCCGCCGACGGCGATCGGGTGGTCGGAGAGGGTGTCGAAGCGGGCTGGTTCGGGACAGGCGACCTTGCGCAGCCGGCCGCCTTCCAGGCAGAGGAGAGTTCGAAGGAATTGCACCGGTGGGATGCGGTGGCCGCCGGGGGGGTCGCCGAAGGGCGCCAGCGATCCGGCGATCACGTTCGCCTGCGGCTGGATCGCCTTGACCCCTTCGTAGAAGCGGTTGAGCAGCTGCCGGTAGAGCGTCGCGCCGACCGGGTCGGTGCCTTCCCACTGCGGGCTCAGGTAGGTGTCGAGGTTGGGCTCGTTCCAGACCTCGAAGTCCGACACCCTTGGCAGGGTCGCCGTCGGGTCCGACGGATCGGGATAGCGACCGCTGTAGCGGGTCGCGAGCGCCCTCGCGAAGGCGCCGAAGGCGGCGGGGTCCGGGCGCCAGGTCCCGCGGTTTGCGTCGCGCGGGCGTTCCGGGCCTTCTGCCCAGGCGGGGGCGGATTTGGTCGTGAACATCACCTGGAGCCCGTGCGCCGCGGCGCTCTTGACCGCCGCGTCGACCGCTTCCCAGCGATACCCGGGCGAGCCGGGGTCGGAGGCTTCGAAGCCGGGCAGCGGAGCGACCGGGGCGACCTGGGACCAGCGCACGTCGACGCGGACGATCGAGGCGCCGGAGTGGCGGGCGTTCGCCAACCACGTTTCGCGGGTCGTCGCTTCCGGGGACTGGAAGAGGGGATCCGCGAAGCCGAGGTTGTATTCGGCGCCCGCGGCGAGCGATGGCAGGGTCATGGCCAGGAGGGCGAGGACCGCGAGCGCCGCCATGCCGCCCTGGAGGCGGGCCCAGCGATCTCTGGCGTTTCGTGTCCGTTGGGAAGGCAGGCGCAAAGCGGCGACTCAGTCGTGAGTCCTGACGATGCGCCGCCTGCCGAGCAGGTAGCCGATGGCGACAAGCGCCGCGGCGGCGATCAGCAGGGGCAGGAGCACTCCCATGCCCTGCGAGCCGGAGGTCCCGGTCACCCGCCCGAGCAGCTGCCCGACCGGTGAGGAGCCGGAGGGTTCGGCGCCGCCGCGCGTCCCGCCCGCCGCGCCGGCGCCGCCCCTGCCGCCGGCCAGGTTGCCGGCGCCCTTGCCGGCCGGACCGGCGGCGCCGTGGCCGGACCCGGGGCCGCCGCCCGAGCCGGTCACCCCCGCCGCCGCCAGTTCGGCGGCCGCCTTCCCTTCCGGTCCAAGTTCTTCGAGGCGCCCGGCGTTCTGCGCGCCGAGCTTGCCCTTGGCGGAGCTGCCCGACTGCCGCTGTTCGGTCCCGATCTGCCGAGTCGATTCTTCGCCGCCGGGACCGGGCAGCGTCTCCGTGTACTGGGTGGCGCCGGAGACGCCGGGCGGAACCGCGCGGGCCGCCGCGGCGGTGCCGACGCCCCACACGGCCATGGCGATGAGCGCGATGGCGGAGGCGGTGGCTGCGAGTCGGAACCTCACGTCTAGATATACGGGCGCGCGGCCCGCCCCCTGACAGATCCGCCGTCAGCTTCGGAAGGCCCGTCCCGTATTGATCTCAGATGGAAAGCGCCGCGACGATGCCGCGTGGAACGGGCCTGCAGTCACTCGCCCGGCGAGTCGACGGGCAGGCGATCGCGGTCTGGGCGCTGGGCTTCGGGCTGGTCGTCTACCTCGGCCTCAACGGCGGCGGTTACGACCCGATCGTCCGCGACCAGCTCGGGATCGCCGTCTGGTGGGGGGTGCTGCTCGGCCTCGCGGTCGGGGCGCTGCCGCTCAACCGGCTGCGCTACGGCTCCTGGGTCGCGCTCGGCCTGCTCGGGTCCTACGTGGCCTGGGTCGCGTTGAGCCAGGTGTGGAGCGACGTCCCGCAGAGCAGCGCCGAAGACGTGGGACGGGTCGCGACCTACCTCGGCGTCTTCGCGCTGGCGATCTCGATCCGCAGCTCCAAGGGGGCGCGGCGGATGGCGGGGGCGCTCGGCGCCGGGATCGCGGTGGTCGCGCTGGTCGGCCTGCTCTCGCGGCTGCATCCGGCCTGGTTTCCGGGGGCGGCGGAAACCGTCGACCTGCTGAAGGCCAACCGCAGCCGGCTGGCCTACCCGGTCGGCTACTGGAACGGGCTCGCCTCGTTGGTCGCGATCGGCATCCCGCTGCTCCTCTACGTCGCCTGCCAGGCCCGCCACATCGTCACCCAGGCGCTTGCCGCGGCGGCACTGCCCGCGCTGGCGCTGACCGTCTACTTCACCTTCTCCCGCGGCGGGACGCTGGCGGCGGTCGTCGCCCTCCTCGTCTTCTTCGCGCTCGCCCACGACCGGCTGCCGAAGGCGGCGACGGCGGGCTTCGCCGGGATCGGCGGCGCGATCCTGATCGTCGCCGCGCACCAGCGCCACGCCCTGGACGCCGGGCTGGGGACCGCGGCGGCGCACCAGCAGGGGAACGAACTGCTGGCGATGGCGCTGGTGGTCTGCGTGGGCGTCGGCTTCCTGCAGGCGGCGTTCGCGCTGGCGCTGCGCAACGGGCGTCGACCGGCGTGGACGCAGCCGTCCCGCCGGGTCGCGATGGGAGCCCTGGGGGCGGCGGTCGCCCTCATCGTGGTGGTCGGGCTGGCGGCGGGCGGACCGGGCAAGGCGTCCCACGCCTGGCACGAATTCAAGGAAGCGAAGTCGGTGGAACACGGCGCCGGGCGGTTCGAAAGCTTCAGCAGCAACGGCCGCTGGCCGTTCTGGGAATCGACGCTCGAAGAGGCGTCGGGCGCGCCGCTGATCGGCACCGGCGCGGGCAGCTTCGAGACCTGGTGGGCCGCCCACCGCACGTCCAGCAAGGGCGGCTTCGTCCACGACGCCCACTCGCTGTACTTCGAGACGCTCGGTGAGCTCGGCATCGTGGGACTGGCGTTGATCGTCGGCTTCCTCGGCTGGGTCTTCGTGGCCGGGGCGCGGCGCTACCGAGCGGCGGCGCGCCCGCGGCGCACCCAGCTGGCCGCGGTGCTGGCGGGGTGCGTCGCCTTCTGCCTCGGCGCCTCCTATGACTGGCTGTGGGAGCTGGCGGTGGTGCCGATCGCCTTCCTGCTGCTCGCCTCGGTCCTGGTCAGCGCCGGCGAGCGCCCGCGGCGCAAGCCGCTGCGACCGTCGGTCCGGTTCGGCGGAATCGGGATCGCGATCCTCGCGATGGTCGCGATCGGGATCCCGCTCTCCTCGGCCTCGGCGGTGCGGAGCAGTCAGGCCGCCGTCCGCGAAGGCAACCTCACCACGGCGCTCGAACAGGCCGCCGACGGGCAGCGGATCGAGCCCTTCGCCGCCGGGCCGCGCCTGCAGCGCGCCCTGGTGCTCGAACAGATGGGACGGCTCGGGGCCGCCGAAGCCGCGGCCCGCGAAGCGGCCGCCCGCGAACCGCAACAATGGAGCACCTGGGTGGTGCTGTCGCGACTGCAGGCGCTGCGCGGCAAGCCCCGGGCCTCGCTGGCCTCCTATCGAAGGGCCCGCGCCCTCAACCCGCAATCACCACTCTTCAAGAAATGACCCTCCCGCCCGACCGACACTCCGAGGATCTGCCGCCCGACCTTCCGGCGGCTGAGGCCGAGCTCCTCGCCGCGACCGCGAAGGCCCTCGAGGACGCGCGGCCGCTGCCACGCCCCGAATTCCGCGGCCAGCTTCGCCGGGAGCTGACGGAAGGACGTCGCCGCCGGGCCTGGGAGCGTCAGGCCCGCTGGCAACCGCTCGCCGCGTCGTACGCGGCGATCGGCGCGGCGCTATTGGCGGTGGCCGCCATCGGCCTCACCGGGGCCGGACCGTTCGGCGTCTGATCAGCAACGCCCAAGATCGGCTGTTCTGATCACCAGGTTCGCGTCCTCGCCTGCTGCCCCGACGCGTGCTCACATCTTGTCGGGCCATACCTCACTGATCAGACGAGCGTATGGAGCGTCGGCCAGATGATGATTGATCCCCGACGGACGGCGAAAGTCCGGCGACACAAGTCCAGTGCTCTCATCGATATGCCCTGTCGTCGCGTCGATAAACACAGCCCCAAGCCGTCCGCACATTTGTTCAACCCCCTCGTTAAAGCGACGAGTCAGCAGCGTCCGCTCGGCTTGACTGGCCCCCACCTCCTTGCGGAGATTGGCGACCTCGCCCCAGTCATGTGGATCGTCGGTGATCGTGGGAGCCGGAGCGCTCATCACCAACACTGCATGGTCGGAACATGCTGCGGCCCGGCTAATCAATGCGCCGTATGATGCAAGCGTTTCCTGTAGCTGGTCCTCGATCGATAGGCCATGGCGCGCCGCGCGGTGCCAAATGACAAAACCGCAGTCGACCTCTCCCAACTGGATGAGAATGTGCTGCCAGCGCTTAGCGCTTCGGAGCGCCCTCAGGAAGGTTGGAAGTGCCTGGGTCTCGCTATTGGGATTATTCGCTCCGGAAGCCGTCGCCCCCGGAACTGCTACCACCCGAAAGCGCACTCCAGGGACACGCACGTGCCGCATGACTTCTATATGGCTGTCGCCGAGGCAAAGGACGTGCTCGCGACGCCGTGCACGCGCGACCAAGGCGCAATTGAAGCACCGCAACCGGCCCGCGCGTATCGGCGCCATGGCGATTGTCCGCAGGCGTCGCACGTTAGCCCGATGCCCTACGGCAACTTGGGGGTCGTCTCAACTGGTTGCAGCTGCAGTAGATCCATCAGCGCGTATTCCGCCGCAAGCACGTCGCGCAGACGCGCGTACTGCCGGTCGGACGGCTGAAATGCCCCAACGGACCGTCGTTCGTGTCTCACCGTCAAAGGGGCATCAATCAGGTCGGACAGCCGCCGCAAAGCCGCCTCCATGTCATCAAGGAAAAACGCCAGCGAGCATTCGCTGATCCTCCATGCAGCCTCCTGTGGATCGCACACTCGCGAGAACGTGTGCAACTGACCGAGCAATCTTGCTTTTGGAAGCTCGTCAAGAAACCTGTCAAAGCCGTTGGCGGCCATTTCATGCTCCTCGAGAGCGGCCGGATACGGCTGACCCTGATCCGCCCGCGGATCGGCCAAGTATCGATAGAGCGACAGTACCCGCGCTGCCGGATCTCGCAGGATCGTCACCGAGTAGGTCCGACTGGGGAGTCGAATGCTCCAAGCCGGGTGGTGCGACCAGCCGAAGAAGTAACCTGGCCGCTGTACCGCTCTCGGCTGATGTGCCGCCATTACATAGTCCCCCGTCCTGGTGATATGCAGCCAGCTATCCCGCAGGCGAGCCTGGACCGCGGCCGGGTCCTCCCCTCCAAGCGCAAGAAACGCTGAGTATAAGCTCGTACCCCCAGTCTTGCGAATGTGATGGAGATAGACGCGCTCGAAGCCGTTGTTGAGCGAGTAGTGGCGCCCCACCCAGCGTTGACCAATCATCTGCATAGGGGGTACCACCACCCGTCTGATGCGGTCCGTCCGTCCCATCTCCCCGAGAGATATCACGGCGGCGCGCGAGGCGCTCGTTATGCTGGTCAGCGTTCGGAGTTGGTCGGCAGGCCGGGCTTGGAGTTCCGCGATGGAGTCCCGGCGGCAGCTGCATGGAAGGGGAGGTAGCGGAATGAGTGCTCCGCGACTGTCGGTCGTTGTGCCCGTCTTTAATCGGCCAGCTGAGCTGCGCCGCGCCCTCACGAGCCTTCGCAACCAAACGCTGACTGATTTTGAGTGCATTGTCGTCGATGACGCGTCGACGGACCCGATCAAGCCTCTGGTCGATGAGTTCGATGAGCGGTTTCGGTACTTCCGACGTGAAAGCAACGGCGGATGCGCAGCCGCGCGTCTAAACGGATTTCAGTACTGCACCGGCACCTATGCCACGACTTTGGATAGCGACAATGAGATGTTCCCGTGGGCCCTGGAGCGGGCCGCCAGTCTCCTCGACCAGGAGACCTCAGCGGATTGTGTTACCGGGCTCTACGTCTATCCCGACGGCCTCAGGGCACGTGTAAGAGGCGGACGAGTACTTATAACGCCTTCTGACTATAGGCTCAACGGTACTCCGCATGGAGACTACGACTGTTTGGGGGTGGTACGTAGACAGGTTGTTGAGCACTGGCTGACGGGTAGAACTGACTACTTTAGGATCGACGGCCAGATGTGGTTCCGGATGTCCTTGGTATTTAGCCAGCTATTTGTTGATGAGCCCTGGGGAACAGTTCACACCGATGCCACGGGACGTATAAGCGAGACTACCGACGACCGTAAGTACGCGGACTTCATCAAGTTCGTGGACCAATATCGCTCCGACCTTGGTACTGAGCCTTGCCGGCCTCTCGATGAGTTTCTTAAGGTAGCTTGGGTTAGGTTGTTGAGAGGGCAGGAGTTCGATAGAGCCGCCGTCGTCCGCGACTGGATGAATGAACGCGGTATAAGTTCCACCAAGGCGATGTGGGAGTTTGGCGTTCGCAGGTTGGACCGGTTGGTGCGGAGCAGGAGCGTACAAATGATCGACAAGCCAACCCTGCGCCCTTGACGCTGGGCGACGACCTAGCCTTACTGCCTCAATGGATGGACCTCTAGCCAGGTCATTCGTGCGGCCTACGCACCGCCGTTCAAGCCAAGGCTGTCGGGTCCGAGCATGTCAGGGAGTTGGTTTGCCTTCGGGCTCGTCGCGGCGCTGCGAGCGGGGACCGCCACCCGATCCCTGCGCACACCCGCCCATTGGCCCCAGCGTTTCGGCCACTGCTCGCTCCCACCTGTTCAGCACGCGGTCCCAGGGGAATTGGCCTGCTGCATATCCGGCGCATCGCTCCCGCATACGATCGTCCGCGCGGAAGAGCACCTCCTCCAGCCTTTCGGCCAGTGCGGTGGTGCCGCCGTCGCGCACCAGCGCTGAGGAGTCGAAGGGCTCCAGGATCTCCGGCGTGGCCCCCACCGTGGTACCTACCACCGGGGTGCCGCATGCGAGCGCCTCCACGGTTGCCATCCCGAACCCCTCATAGGCGACGGTTGGCAATACGAACAGATCGGCCGCCTGGTACCAGCGAACCAGCTCGGCATCGGTCACGACTCCGAGAAAACGAACGTCGTGGGCCATTCCGAAGTCGTCGCGCAGGGCTTCGAGCGATGGCCGCAGCTCACCGTCGCCAATGACCACGAGCTTGGCGCCCTTCACCTTCCCTCTGAGACGGTCGAACGCCGCAAATAACGTCTCCAGCCCCATGCGAGGCACAAGGCGCCGTACGGTGAGCATGACCTTGTCGCTGCTGCTCAGGCCAAGCTTGTTCCTCAGCGCCGCGCGGTCCGGTGCCGGCCCGAATAGCCTTCCATCAACCCCCCCACCCACGACCGCCACCGGCGCCGTCAGTGCGGGATGACGAGATCGGAGCAGTCCCTCGCTGAACCGGCTCAGGACCAAGAGCCTATCCGCTCGCCGGACGGCCAGCCGCTCGGACAATGACAGCACAGGCTCGACCAGACGGGACCGGATCGCCTCGACAGGACCCGGGCCTCGCTCCCGCCGATCGCGCGCCTCCAGCGCGGCCGACGAGTGGAAGACATATGCAGTGGGCTTGTGCGGCCGTACCAACGCGGCCGCGGCGCCCGCGGTCCCGCCATGGGCGATGATCGCATCGAACGACCGTGGGGGACACCGGCGGATGGCAACCACGAACTGGGGTATGTCGGCAATGCTTCGCGGAAGCGCGCTCCTACGCACCGCACGATGCACGGCAACGCCCTGGGTCAGTTCGTGCTCTGGGCGACCACTGGCCTGCGGCACGATGGCCTGCACATCATGGCCCCGTTCGGCGAGGCCGATCGCCGTGGTCGACACTACCCGTGCCTGACCGCCGGCCGCATCCGGGAACCACTGTGGTGCCACTACCAGGAGCTTCATTCAGTCCCCTTGATCTCGCGCTCTTCGGTCATCGGCGGTCACTCTCGGAATCTATGAACGTTTCCTCGGTTCACGGTCGGGACCGCGCAATGATCTCGTCCCACAGGGAACTCAGGTCAGCCGGGACCTGCCTTCGCCATCCCCTGCCTACGCCAGCCGCTCGGACAAGCTCGCGGTCGAAAAAGCGGAAGCTCTTCGCGCTTGGGAAGCCGTAGTAGGCGAGACTTCGCTCAAGTTCCTCTGCAAGGTCGCTGTCTCCCCCGAACTCGATCACCGGAAAGGGCGTTGACTCGAGCCAGTCGAGGAGATGGGAGTTGTACGCGCGCCACATTGCCTGACATTCGTCCGCAGTTCGCTCCGGTTCTCGCCGTTGGAGGGAGTCGGTGACAGCGACGGGGTTCCGGATTACACCGATCGGCTTCAGTGGAGACGCCTGCCAGAACTCCCGCAGGAGGACCATGCGAGGATCCTTGAGCACCGCGGGCCTTGCGGCGAGACGGGCGGTCAATTGATCGCGCAAGCGCAGGTAGTGCGCCGTGTAACGGACCTCGAGTTCGTTCGGCGGGCGATCCCAGTCGCATCCGTTCAGTTCCAGCACTTCTTTATCCAAGCGCACGAGCTCGGGGTTCTCCCGGGTCCCGAACGGGTTGTCGGCCTTCCGTCCTTCGGCTGCGAGTCCGGTTGAGAACCCCTGGTCCTCAAGCATTCCCGCGACCGCAGAGGTTCCACTTCGATGCATACCGAGAACGCCGAGCAATGGGTGAGCGAGAGGCGCGCCCTTGTAGGTGGCGTCCGGATTCTGGTGCGGGACACCCAGGTGCCAGCCGAGGCGGAGGGTCGAGCGGCGGACTCTTCGGGCCCGCGAACGAACCGCCACATGGTCGCGAAGCCAACTCAAGGCATCGGCCTTATATCAGCCGGCGTGACCTGTCGGCCGATCTCCCGGCAACTATCCTGAATCCATGGGGGAGGGCGTCGTAGTCCATCACTACGGTCCAGATCCACGGACGATAGGCGGGATGGAGTCTGTCATCGCCACGCTCACCGAGCACTCCATCGGTGCGGACGCCGCGACTGCCCACATTACGTGGTCCATGGATCGCCCCCTCCTGAGCACGGCACTCGGCCTTAGGGAGATCGCCTTCCTGTCCCGGCTTCCCCGCGACGCGGTTGTCCACGTCCACCTGTCCGAGCGTGGCTCATTTCTGAGAGAGGGCGGGATCCTCTTCCGTGCGGCGCGCCGAGGCAACCCCACCGTCGCATCCATCCATGGCGCCGAATTCCTGCGCTTTTGCGAAGAGCACCCGCATCTGGTCCGCACCGTTCTGGCGCGGGCGGCGGTGATCACCTGCCTCTCTGACGACGTCGCCGACCTGGTCCGACGGATCGCCCCAGGCCGCCCCGTCGAGTTGGTTCCCAACCCGGTAGCCGAGATCGGGGCCACTCTGGAGCCTGCCGACGCACCGCCGATGGCCCTGTTCGCGGGCGAGCTCGGCACCAGGAAGGGAGCCGACATCCTTGCGGAGGCGTGGCCCCTCGTCCGCGGCGAGATTGCGGACGCCCGCTGCGTGATGGTCGGTCCCCGGACCGATCTACATCTCCCGGATCTGCCGGGCCTGACGGTCATGCCGGGCTTGCCTCGTGCCGACGTGACCCAGTTGCTCGGCGAGGCGCGCGTTGTCGTTCTTCCCTCTCGCGCCGAGGGGATGCCGATGATCCTGACCGAGGCGCTGGCGGCCGGGAGGCCGTTCGTCGCGACGCCCGTCGGAGGCATACCTGAGCTCGCGCACGCCGAGGGGATGCTCGTGTCTGTCGGCGACCCCGCGGGCTTGGCCCAAGCCTTGATCACGTTCTTGGCCGACCCGGTGCTGGCGCAGAGCGTCGGTGAGGCCGGTCGCCGTTTCTGGAGACGGACCCGCAGCGTGCCCGCGATCGACCGGCGCCTCAAAGCCATCTACTCGCGTGCGAGGGCTCAATAGGCCCCGGATTCCTCCGAAACCCGCGAACACAACCAGCGATCGAGGGCCATTCCGGTCATCGCCCGCAACCTTTCAACATCCGCGGCATAGAACTCGCTCAACCGCTCACTCATGTGCTCCGTGAGCTGTTCCCGCTCGAGCGGCTTGGTGAAGCGCCGTTCGACGGTCCGTCGAATCGGCCGGCGGACCGCCCGCGGCAGACGCGCGAGCGGGGTTCGTCGCAGGCGACGCTGCCAGACGATCAGGCGGGAGTAGGTGCGACGTTCGCTCCCCACGTTGAACTCCTCCTCGAAACGCGGGGAGAAGAAGGTGGCGTCGATGCCGAGGAAGGCAAAAACGCGACTCAAGGTTCCGCGGCGGTCAGCGTGCAGCTCCGCCTGGTCGACCACCAAGATCTGCTGCTGTGAAAAGTGGTGCAGGTAGCGTTCGAGTTGCATCGCGTATAGGCCGGGGCACGTAAAGAGCGACACAGGATCATCGAACGCCAATAGGGCATCCCCCATGGGTCGCGTCTCGCCTTCCACTGACACACTGAAATGGTATTGGGACACGGCTCGAGCGATCGGGTCGCGAACGAGATAGATCAGCTTGACGTCGGGCAGGAGCCGGCTCAATCGCTCCGGGACGCCCTTGCGGCGAGGGTAGAGCGTGTAGCAGGGAGACGCCTCTCCCCGCATCGGGTAGCGATCGTCAAAGAGAGTTTCGTACTCGCCCTGGTCGGCAATCCGTCGTGACCCCGGTGGGTAAGGAATGCCTTCCGCCGGGCCGGAGAAGAAGTTCGTCTCCTTGATTCCCGGCAAGGGCTGGACTTCGGGGTGCTCGCCAAGATAGTGGTGCAGGCTCGTGGTCCCACACTTCATGCCCCCGATGATGATGAAGTTTGGCAAGCCCATCAACAACCGCCATCCCCGCCCACGACCAGGGTTATATTGACACATATGAGTGCAGGCAGCGGTGATTGGAGGCGCCTGTGACGACTCGATCGAGACCGGTCGACCCGGTGGCCGGGGTGCCGACTGTCGCCCTATTCGGCTTGCCGATCGCGCCAGTTCGTCGCGACCAGCTCGAGGAGCTCGTGCTTCGCGATCTCGACCAGGGGGCGGGCGGCTGGATCGTCACGGCTAACCTGGACATTCACCGACAATGCGTCCAGTCCATTCCGGCGGCCCAGCTCATCGGGGCCGCGGACATCGTGGTCGGCGACGGCATGCCTCTGGTCTGGGCGAGTCGCCTGGCCAGGAGGCCGCTGCCAGAGCGGGTGGCCGGCTCAGACCTGATCTGGACCCTCTCACGACGGGCCGGAGAGCGCGGCCGCTCCATCTACTTGCTCGGGGGACAACCCGGCAGTGCCCGGCTGGCCGCCGAGCGGATCGAGGGGCGGTGCCCTGGTCTTCGCGTCGCGGGCTGGGACTGCCCTCCGATCGGTTTCGACGGCGATGGCCGTGCGGTCGGCAGCTTGCTTGATCGCATACGTGACGCCAAACCCGACATCGTCTATGTGGGGCTTGGCTTTCCCAAGCAGGATCGGTTGATCGCGAAGATCCGAGTCGCCGTTCCCGGATGTTGGTGCGTCGGGGTCGGCGCCGGAATCGACTTCGCCGGGGGCAATGCCCGCCGCGCTCCGAGATGGATCCAACAGCTCGGCTGCGAGTGGCTCTACCGGTTCGCCCATGAGCCAAGCCGCCTCGGCAGAAGGTATTTCGTCGACGACCTTCCCCACGCCGTCCGCCTTTTTCGGTGGGCACTTCGGCAACGCCTGGACGCACCGGGAGGCAGTCGAGGGGCGGCGCGCTAGCTGCGCCTGGAGCTGAAGCGTGGCCGCAGTACCCAGGGAACGAGCCGCCACGGCAGTTGCGGCAGCGCGCGCAAGCGTTGAGGGACACTGTATTCCTCGCGCTTCGCCTGCAGAACCACGCGGTCGCGGCCAAGGAGCCGATTGCCCTGAAACGCGATGCCAGTCGAGAGCGTCGCCTGGCGCGACGGGACCGCTGTCGGCCGCAGGCCGGCCATCCCGAGTATCTGCCGCGTGGCCGCTGCCGGATCGTCGACGAAGTCCTCGTATCGGACCAGGAGTCGGCTGCGCCGAGGGTGACGCATGAAGACCAGGATGGAAAGCAGATAGGTAAGCGAGAGATAGGCGTTTGCGGCGACGACCCCCTTTGGCGGTTGAGAGATGCCCTGCCGACGAAACGCCGCGACGACCCCCTCTGGGCGCCGCACGAGATAGAGGAGATGCAAGTCGACCGACTGGATCTTCTGCAGCTGGCGGGCCCGAAGGGGAAAGTGCGAACTGTCGACTACCACCTCGGCTCTCGACTCTGAGGCGATCGCTTCGTAGAGGGCGGCGGACACACGCCGGTAGCTCTCTTCCAAGTCGCGCAACTGCTCTCGGTTGAAGGCCGGGAAGACCGCGATCGAGCGCTCGATCAGGCGGCCGACCGAATCGCCGAACAGACCCTCGCCGGACCCCATCCTCTGCGCTACACGGCCCCAGAACTCGGCGCGTTCGGCGTTCTTGAAATTGGGCTCACCGGATCGAGCCAGCCACGCATCGAGCTCGCCCGCGTAGCAGACACCGTCGCAACTGCCGAGCGTCACGCCGAGGATGGTGCTGCCACTCCGGCCGGCACCCATCACATAGATGACCTTAGGACGCTTTGCCTTCATGAGCCCGCGGGTTAGAGCAGCTCGGCGAGCCAGCCGTCGTCATCCGCCTGGATTCGCCTGAAAATGTGCTCCGAGATGCGCTCGTTGCGCTTCCACATGCGCCTCCTCACGAATCGCGGTGGCTCCCCGCGCCGATTCTTCTTTCCGCTTCTCCATGCTGCATAGTCGGCGCGCGATCGAGGGCCACGAAACCCTGCACCGTGGTGATAGATCGCATCGCCGTAGACACCAAAGAAGAGCGGGTGCAGGTGATGGCGGCTCGAACGCAGCACTTCCGTCCACGGCGTCTTGGTCAGCTGCAGCTGGCGCAGCAGATTCCCACCGACGTCGGTTATCAGCCTCCCATCGGCATTGCGCCAGACGTAGCCGGCACTCCAATCTCCAGGGAGACGCCGCCACGTTCCGACGCGAGTCACGCAGAAGCAGGGATGAGGCTGAGTGTCGCCGATGTTCTCGACCCGCCGAACAGCCAGCAACGGTGCCGCGGCAAGGCCGGCTGAAATCAACGGCGTCGGGTCAGCGATAGGGAATGCATCGCCGTCCAGGAACATCAGCAGATCATCGTCGCTGGCCCGATGCATGATCTCGAACGCCAGGTGATTCAACTTACCGGCGTGCTCCCCTCGCTGCTCCACCACATGGTCGAAGACCTCGCCGTAGGACGGGTCGATTCCCTGGAGAGATGCCCAGGTCCGAAACGGGACGGGAATGTGCCGTGTGAGTTCCCTGACCTGGATGTCTATCCAGCGAGGCGAGCCAAAATGGACGGTAGCTATATGCAGCACAGGTCGACGTGCGTTCGCAACTACGGCGAGTGTGGTTGTGCCTGCCCACGGCCGCTTGTAAGAGCGGCCGTGGGCTGAGGGTAGGCGTTGCCGTCGGGTAGATCGGAGACGGACGCGACCGCCCGGAGCCGGCCTTGCTCCATTCCGAAGATCCGGTCACAGTTGCTCAACGTGGACAGTCGATGCGCCACGATGAAGAGCGTCACGTGGCCATGGAGGTCAGACAGTGATTTCTGCACGGCGCCCTCGGACGCCATGTCCAGCGCGCTGGTCGGCTCGTCGAGTACGAGTACGCTCGGCCGGTTCGCGAGCGCGCGGGCGATGCAGATCCGCTGCCGCTGGCCACCTGAGACCGCGTCGGCGACCTGGCCAATAACGGTGTCGTAGCCATCCGGGAGAGCGACGATGTCCTCGTGGATATGGGCCAGACGGGCCGCGCGTTCGATCTCCGAATCGGAGATCGAACGGAAGAAGCGGATGTTGTCGCGCACCGATCCGCGGAGCAGCCTTGGCTCTTGCGGAACATAAGCAACTTTCCGTTGCCAGTCTTCGAGCCGAAAGGACGACGCGGGACTTCCATTGATGAGATATCTGCCGGCGGAAGGTGGGCGAAGCCTGAGCAGTATCTGGATCAGGGTCGACTTGCCCGCACCCGATGGTCCGGCGATCCCGACGGATTCGCCGGCTTCAACGGAGAAGGTAGCGCCGCGCAACACGGGTATGCCCTCGCGGTAGGAGAACCCGACGGAATCGAATGCGATGGTGTCCAACTCTGGAAGCACGAGAGCGCCGTCGGGTGGAGAAGACGCCGAGTAACGCGACACCGCACCCCTTATGCGTTCAAGGTACGGAAGCAGCTGGTGAAGCGAGTGGTAGCCCCCTTGGAATTGCTGGGCGTAGCTCGATGCGCGGACCAGCATCAAGACGACGGCCCCGAGTGACGCGTAGCTTCCCGCTTCGGTCAAGTAGAGGACAAACAATCCGGCGATGATCATCAAGATGACCAGTCCCTGGTACAAATTCCTCACCAGCCCTGCCAGAAGCTGGAAGCGGAAGACGGCGTCTTCCACGACGGAGATCAACGTCCCGATGCGCGCTCTCGTGGCGTCCCTGGCCCCAAAGACCTGCTCCTCCTCCGCCAATCTGACGGCCTCCCCGACCGCTGACCCCTGGGTTAGATAGGCCTGTGATTGGTCCCGCGCAGCAGTCCGGCCCATCTGCGCCAACGGTCGGAGCACCAAGAAAAGGCAGGTCGCCGCGGCCAGAATCGCAAGTGCCGCGAAGGGGCTCAACAGCAGCGCCGTCGCCGTCAACGCCAACAGCATCGCCGTGCCGGAGAATGCGTTCAGTATCTGGATCACGATCTGCGTGGTCTGATTGACCTGGCTGGTCATCAGCTCCTGCAGGACCCCCTCCCCGTCCTCCGATTGGACCGACCAGGACGCCTGCGTGTATGCCGTCAGCAGGTCCCTCCGCAGCCCCGCCTGCACATCTGCCGCAATCTTCGCCGGGAGCCACGCGACGGCGAGCTGCAGTACCAGACGCAGGGTGGCCATCCCAAAAGCGACCGCGAACGCGGCGCCCACCCCGACGCTCGCCGACACCGGACCGAGGCTCACGTTGACATCGGTCCCGTGAACAACCATCACAGTCGCGATGTTGGCCAGGGCCGCGAGTACGATCGCTTCCGAAAAGCCGGCCGCGAGCGATGCGGCGGCTAGCGCGACCGGCCGGGCAACCTTTCCGCCGAGGAGTTCGCGGAACTCACGCCAGGTTGGCCCCAGCTCGTCGATGGACTCAGTGGCGGTCGACCGTGGCATAGGTCGGAAGTCGGTTCACTGAAGGGCGAAGGCGACCGGCGGCGGCCACCCTGCACTCCCTGCCCCGGTGCCCGATGATATAGCGTCGGTTTGCTCCCTGTGGCAGGAGATCACCGCGCCATCTTGCCGTTCAGCCCTCTTCGCGTAGTCCGTGAAGCCGAGCAACTCGCGGAAGATCTGCGTGGTCGCCGCGACGCGACGGGTGGCGAACTCGACGCTGTCGCCAGGGGTCGAGCAGGCTTCCCGTTCGGCCATGATTGCGCCCGCCTGACGGGCCATCGCCGCAGGACAGCGTGCCGTCCCGCGACTTTCTTGCCTACGCCGCGTAGGCGTTTGACGGAGATACCCGCGAGGAATTCTGAGCGCTGCTCGGAACAGATTACGCGCAGATGTCATGAGCGGCTTCGGACCCACTTACCCGTCTGTGCCCAAGGGCTGAGGGGTCCAGCCGGCGCGGTGGTCACCAACACCGCGAGCGTCAAGCCGATGACAAACCCCGAGACGGTGCAGCCATCGCGACTGGCCAGTCCTCCGAGAGTGACCGAGGAAGCCAAGGTCGCGGCCAGCCAGATTCCTGCTCCGAGCATCAGCCAGGCGCTCCCCTCCTGGCCGTCCTGACGGCCATGCCCCTCGCCGCTAGACCGCGTGTCGAATCCTCCCCATGAAGGAAACGCCATCAGAACCATGAGGAGCGCCAGCAGCGGGGCGCAAAGCAGCACCACCCCAATGACGCCCTGGGTGAAATATATGTTCGGCACCCCGAGATCTCCGTCACGAATTTCGCCACCCTGGACGCTGGAGAAGTACCGGGTGCTCGGGGTCCAAAACCCCAGTCCGGTCAGCCACCTGCCGCTGACCGCCTCGAAGATCGGGGCGGCGTGCTGTTCTCGCTGCCCCACGCTGCCGGTTCCGTTTTCTAGTTCTTCGAGCCCCGAGTTGACGCGCTGCGAGACGATGCCGGCCGTGCTCGACTCTTCGGCCACGGGGACGACGACCAGCGCAACCGCCACCACCATGACCGCCGCGACGATGGCCAGCACCCGGCCCCGGAATTTCCTCTGACCTGGTACTCGCCCCTGCAGCGCCCAAGCGGCCAATACCAAGGTGGCACCGGCACCAAGACCGAAATATGCGGCGCGAGTCAGTTGGAGAATGGTGACAAGGACAGCTGCCGCGGCGAACAGCGCGCCGACCTGGCGGTATCGCAGGCTGGGCCCGCGAAGCGCCAGGGCGATGCCGAAGCCCGCGGCCAAGTTGCCGAGGTAGTTCATTGGCGAGTAGAGGCGCGGCAGTCCGTAGCCAAGTGCAACGTGTTGGATGTTCAAGAATGCATCAAACAAATGGACCCCGGCGAGGTAGAGCATCCAGCAGATGAGGAATATCGCCGCGCCGGCGGCGAGGGCGGCGATCATGCCGCGGCGGGGGCGCCGGTCCTTGAGAACGAGCATCGACAGAGGGGCCAGCACGAAGATATAGGCGAGATCGCGGCCTCCACCGAGAACCCCGCCGATGGTTCCACCTTCGAAGACGATGGTCCTCAGCGCGACCCAGACCCACCACGTGAGGCCGGCGCCGGCGACCCACATGACCCACCACTCCGGGCGCGTGAGCCGGGACTGTGGACGAGTCAGAATGTAGGCGACCATGACGATGAGCTCGACGGTCAAGATCACGGTTTGAACGAGCTTGCTCGGGTGGTTGCCCAGGCCTCCGAGCTGAGCGATGAGCAGGGCGCCGAGGAGGATGCCGACGTTCCAGCGCCAGAGGACCACGAAGGCCACCGCGGCGGCCAGGCCGCCAAGCGCGAGGCGCCCGTGGGTCGAAGTCGCCGCCAGCCCCACGGCGAGCGAAAGGGCGCAGGCTAGAGCTGCCGCGGCCAGACCGTTGCCGCTCGGGCGCAGGGAGACCGTCGGGGCAACGGCGCGAGACCGCGCTCCGAACGGGCGGTGACTTAGGTCAAATCCCATGCTCACGGGCGGGTCGACGGTCCGCATCGAAGGCACGACGTGCGAAGGGATAGGCGGCCGCGGGCTCAAAGCCCGAGAGGCAGACGCGGGCGATGTGGGCTCGGACCGCCCCCGCACGCCGGGCACTCTTCTGCGCACGCTCGCCGATCAGCGGAAGGCGGGCCAAGGCTGCCTCCATGTTGCCGAGGATACGCAGGAACCACCTGACGTAACCGGTGGCGAAGCGGGCATCCCGTCGTCCTTCCCACTTCGCGACGTACTCCACCATCGAGAGCAGCGTCCACGCGACACGGGCCGCAGGTGCGCTGCTCTTCTCGCCGCTTGGGTCATGGGCGACGCGGATCGCATCCGTCGTGTCCAGAGGAAGCCCACTGGCCCGGTACCTGCGTGACAAGTCGGCATCCTCGCAGTAGAGGAAGTAGATCGGATCGAAGCCGCCGACCTGCTCGAACTCATCGCGCGCGATGAGGAATGCCGCGCCGCTGATCCAGGCTTCCGGATCGGTCGGTGAGGTGGTGGTTCGACCGTAGTCGATCTCCCGCGGCTTGAGAAACGCCCAGGCGAGGAAGGTCGTGACTTCACGAAACCATCGGCGCTGCCGGAAGACGAGGTGGGTGACAGAGCCCCGCGTCTCGACCGCACAGGCAACCAGGCCGAAGGGGGCGCCCGGACGCCTTGCAGAAGCCGACTCCCGGAGCGACCCGTGGACCAGCGGGGCGTCCGGATTGAGGACAAGCACGAAGTCGCTTCGTGCCGAGGCCACGCCACGATTGGCTCCAGCTCCGAAACCCTCATTCCCGTTCCCCGTGATCAGGCGCACGCTTGGGTGGGCCTCACGGACCACGCCCACGGTGTCGTCAGTCGAGCCGTTGTCGACCAGCACCACCTCCGCCTCCGGAAGAAATCTGGCGACACTATTCAGCGTCTCGCGGATAACCGTCGCTGCGTTATACGTGACGATCACCACCGTCAACTCCGGTTCAGTTGGCTTGGCGCCTAGGATCGGAGTCCCCCGGCGAAATCGACCGCATCGGAGCTGCGGGCGCTTTCGTCGCCCAAGGGCCGGGCCGCGCCGAACTCAAGCCGCCGCCGAAACCGGCCTCGCACTGCGTCGCCACTCGCCACGTACCGCTCCTCCTCTGCTCTCCCAGCCCCCCAGCCCTGGGGTGGCGCGGCCAGCATACCCGGCCGATACTCAGGCGTCCCGATGACGCGCGGGGCATGTATCTTGGGGTACGGGAAGGTGCGCATCTCAATCTGCCACAGGGACCTTCGCTCTCTCGCCGGCTGTTTGGCGCGCGTTGACGCCTGCACCGGCCTTCGCTCGTGACGACTTCTCAAATCGAACAAGAAGGCAGCCGCCAAACCGATCTGGAGCGGGTGCTGGTCGTCCTGCGGCGGCGGGCCTGGCTGATCGTGCTCTGCGCCGTGGTGGCCGGTGGGGCGGCGTTTGGCTTCTCGAAGCTGCAGCAGAAGGAATACTCGGCCTCGGCCTCGCTGCTCTTTCGCAACCCGGGCTTCGCCGAAGACCTCTTCGGCAGCACCAACCCCGGCTTCAACTCGAATCCGACCCGGGAAGCGGCGACGAACGAGAAACTGGTCGGCCTCGCGGTGGTCGGGGCGCGGGCGGCGAAATACCTGCCCGGCCTGACGCCGGGCGAGGTGTCGCAGATGGTCAGCGTCTCCTCGGAGGGCGAAGCGGACTTGGTGTCGGTCACCGCCACCGGGCCCGAACCGGTGCAGGCGAAACGGGTCGCCAACATCTTCGCCCGGCAGTTCATCGCCTTCCGGGCGAGCACCGAAAAGGCGAAGCTGCTGGAAGCGAAGAAGCTCGCCGAAGAAGAGTTCAACCGGCTGTCGCCGCAGCAGGAGAAGGGACCACGCGGCCAGGCCCTCAGCCGCGGCGCCGAGAAGCTCGGGATCCTCGCCTCGCTGCAGACCGGCGACGCGGAGCTGGTGCAGCCGGCGGGCGTGCCGAGTAGCCCTTCGTCGCCGAAGACGACGCGGAACACCGTGCTCGGGATCGTCCTCGGCTTCATCCTCGGGCTCGGGCTCGCCTTCGTCTTCGAGCGCCTGAACCGGCGACTGCGGGAGCCCGAGGAAGTCCGCGCCGCCTTCGAGGTGCCGCTGCTGGCGACGATCCCGCAGAGCAAGGAGATCGACGAAGCGCCGCTGGGGGCGGCCGACGTCGATTTCCCCTTCGCCGCCGACGAGGCGTTCCGGATGCTGCGCGCCTCGCTGCGCTACTTCAACATCGACCACAACGTCCGCTCGGTGATGGTGACCGCGGACACCCCCGAGGTCGGCAAGAGCACCGTGGCCTGGAACCTCGCCCGGATCGCCGCGCGGGCGACCAACGTCGTGGTGGTCGAGGCGGACCTGCGCAACCCGAGCTTCCAGGCCGGCAGCGGGCCGCGGTTCGGCCCCGGGCTCGCCGAGTACCTGACCAACCAGGCACAGCTCGACGAGGTGATCCAGTCGCGGCCGCTCCACCCGCTCGGGGAGGACCAGAGCGTGTCGGGGTCGCTCGACGTGATCAGCGCCGGGTCGGTTCCGCCGAACCCCGCCGAGCTGCTGGAGAGCCACGTCATGTCAGACCTGATCGCGACGCTCGGCGCCCGCTACGACCTGGTCGTGATCGACACCCCGCCGCTCTCGGTGGTCTCCGACGCCCTGCCGCTGATCGCCCACGTCGACGGGCTGCTGGTCGTGGTGCGGATGGGCAGAACGTCCCGCGACGCGACCGCCCGCCTGCTCGAGCAGCTGCAGCGCTTCGGCGCGCCGATCCTCGGGATCGTGGCCAACGGGGTCAGGCAGCGCAGCAGCCAGAAGTACGCCTACGGCTACGGCTACTACGGCAGCCCCGGCGGTGGTGGCGGGGGCAACGGCAACGGCGCCGCCAAGAACGGGTCGGGACCGCCCGAGGAGCACGCGGCGGCGTCCGGGACCGCCCCACGCCGAACCTGACCTGACCGCGGGCGCCGCCGGATCTGCCGCGCGGCCCCCGCATCCCGACGCTCCGGCCCGGCGCGAAATTGGCCGGTTCTCCTACTGCATTTTGGTGGCGCGAAGCTAGGTTTCGGTTAAGTGGCGAAAGCGGCCCTTGCAGATACCGCGCGAGTTCTATTTTATGAACTGGGTTGTAACAGGGGGAACTATCGCTTTAGGGGCTACTGGGAGGCAGTCTGTTGGAACCACCCGGCAGTGGGAGTGTGTCGCACACGTCTATCGACGTCGAGCGGGTCGAGGCGCTCGACCGTCTGGTCCGGGCACGGCGGCGGGACCGCGACTACTGGCTGCGCCGGGTGCTGCTGGCGGGCGACTGGGTCGCCCTGCTGCTGGCCCTCGTCGGCTCGTTCCTGATCGCCGGCGATCGCCATGACCCGGTCCGGGAAGCCTTCTGGCTCGTTCCCACGCTCCCCCTGTGGGCGGTGCTGTTCCGCGTCTACGGCCTGTACGAGCGGCCGCTGCGGCGGATCGAACCGACGCACCTCGACGATGCCGGCTCGCTGGTCCACGCGCTGCTGATCGGCACCCTCGGCCTCTGGCTCTGGTTCCGCTTCGGGCCGATGCACCGGATGGACCTGGTGGAGGTGATCCTCTTCGGGCTGCTGGCCCTGCCGCTGATCGCGCTGACGCGGGTGGTGGTCCGGGCCGTCAGCCTGCGGATGCAGGGGGCCGAACGGGTCCTGGTGGCGGCGCCCATGGACCAGGTACGCGTGATCCGGCGCAAGCTGACCAACCACCCCGGCTACGGGATGAGCGTGGTGGCGGCGATGCCGTTCGACGACGAGGACCCGGACGCGGGCGGCATCCGGATCTGCGAGACGCTCGCGGAGCTCTCCCTGCTCGCCTCCTCGGGGGAGATCGACCACGTGATGGTCCAGCTCGACCAGGAAGAGCTCGGCGAGGCCGAAGTCGCCGAGCTCGTGCGCTCCTGCGGCCGCGCGGGCGTCCGCATCGGCGCCTTCACCCGGGAGCGCACCCTGCTCACCGGCGGCGTCGACCTGAACCACCTGGAGGGGATGGGCTTCCTCTCCTACCACCCGCCGGTCCTGTCGCACACCTCGCGGCTGCTGAAGCGGGCGCTGGACATCAGCCTGTCCGCCGCGCTGCTGACCCTCTTCGCCGTGCCGATGCTGATCGTCGCCGTGGCGATCAAGCTCGACGACCCCAAGGGGACAGTCCTCTTCCGCCAGACCCGGGTCGGGAAAGACGGCAAGCGCTTCAAGCTCCTCAAGTTCCGCACGATGGTGCCGAACGCCGACGACCTGGTGGCCCGCCTGATGGAGCAGAGCCTCGACCCGGACTGGCTGGTGATGGAGAAGGACCCACGGCTGACCGGGATCGGCCCGTTCCTGCGCCGGTCGAGCCTCGACGAGCTGCCGCAACTGTGGAACGTCCTGCGCGGGGACATGAGCCTGGTCGGGCCGCGCCCGCTGTCGGAGCGCGACGACGCCGAGGTGCGCGGCTGGGGACGGCATCGGCTCGACTGCATCCCCGGCGTCACCGGCTACTGGCAGGTCCTCGGCCGCAACGACATCCCGTTCCGCGAGATGGTCGAGCTCGACTACGCCTACGTGACCAGCTGGACCTTCTGGGGGGACATCAAACTGCTGCTGCGGACCATCCCGGTGGTCCTCAGCGGCCGCGGCTCGAACTGAGCCGACCGCGCGCGTAGGATCTGCGCGTGGGCCCGCAGGACAAGAAGCCGATCAACTGGCGCGCCTGGACCGTCGGGATCCTCGTCGCGCTGGTCGTGGTCGTCTGCCTGCAGAACTCCCAGAGCGTCAGCGTCGAAGTCCTGTTCGCCAGCTTCGACGCGCCGCTGATCGTCGTGCTCGCCGTCTTCACCCTGGTGGGGATGCTGATCGGCTACATCGGGCCGGTGTGGCGGCGCCACCGCCGCGAAGAGAAGCGGGTCGGCAAGGAGATCGAGAAGAGCTAGGCGGAGCGGTCGCGCAGGGCGGTGAGGCCGATCAAGGTCTTGGCGTCGCGGATACGCGGCAGCGCCGCGTCGAGCTCGGCCAGCGGCAGGCGGACGATCTCGATCTCCTCGTCGGCGTCGCGCTCGCCGCTCGCCGGCGAGAGGCCGGTGGCGAGGAAGATCGTCACCACCTCGCTGACGTAGCCGGGGCCCGGGTAGATCCGCGTCAGCTCGGTCCAGTCGGTCGCGGCGAGGTGGGCCTCCTCGGCGAGCTCGCGGCGGGCGGCGTCGAGCTCCGTCTCCCCCTCGTGGTCGAGGGTGCCCGCGGGGATCTCGAGCAGCGCGTCCTCCTCGACCGCCTCGCGCGGCTGGGCGACGAGGTGGACGGTCTCCCAGTCGTGGGCGACGATCGCCACCGAGCCGGGGTGCTCGACCACCTGGCGCTCGACCTCCGTCCCGTCCTCGCGCCGGTAGTGACGGAGCTCGACGTCGACGCCGTGGCCCCGGTAGACGACCTTGCCGTCGAGTCGCTCCATCGCGCGCCCAGACTAACGCGGGCGGCAAGCTCCGCCTGAGCGTCGGCGCTTGTCACCCAGGGGCGACAGGCGTCGAGGGGTGGCCGCAGGGCGGGGTCGGTTGGTCGACCCGGGCGAGGGGTAGATGGGGAACGTCTCGTCAACTGAAACGGAGGAACGAAATGGCTGCCAGGGACCGAAGTGCCGGCGCCGGGGGCATCTCGCTCGGCGGCGTGCTGGTGATCGTGGGAATCGTCCTGATCTTCGTCTGGAGCTTCTGGATCGGGCTGATCGTCGCGCTCATCGGGCTGATCGCGTTCGGCGGGTTCGCGCGCGGGAAGTGGTACTGAGGGCGGCGCGCGGCGCGGCGGCCCGTCAGGGCTTGCCGCGTTCGAACAGCCAGCGATGGAAGAAGCCGCCCAGGTGGCGGCCGGAGACGCGCTCGGCGAGGGCGATGAACGCGGCGATGTCGCCGTGGCCGTGGCGCCGTTCCCCGGCCCAGGTCCGCAGGATGCGCAGCAGCTCCCCGGTGCCGATCTTCTCGCGCAGGGCCTGCAGCGTCATCGCGCCGCGCACGTAGGTCGAGGTCGCGAACAGGTTCTTGGCCTGGCCGGGGTGCCCCGGGGGCGGGTCCCAGAAGCCGGTGTCGGAGGCGGGCCGCCGGTAGAGCGCGGCGAAGACCCGCCGGGCGCTGCGCCCTCCGTGGCGCTCGGCGAAGTACCACTGGGTCCAGGTGGCAAAACCCTCGTTGAGCCAGATTTCCGGCCAGCGCTCCAGGGTCACGGAGTCGCCGAACCACTGGTGGGCGGTCTCGTGGACGACGGTGCTGCGGTCGGGCGGCGAGGTGTAGATCGGCCGCGTCTGCGTCTCCAGCGCGTATTCGAGATCGGCAACGTCGACCACCGACCCGGCCGCGCCGAACGGATACGGGCCGAAGAGGTGGGACTCCCAGCGGATGACCTCGGGGAGGGATTCCACCGCGGCGCGCGAGGAAGCGGCCAGGCGCGGGTCGACCAGCGTCCAGGTCGGCAGCTTGCCGATGTGCCCATGGCGAAGCCTGCCGTCGCCGATGTCGACCAGCGCCAGGTAGGTGGCCATCGGGGTCGGTTCCGACCAGTGCCAGCGGACCCGCCGTCCGACCCGTTCGCGGGAAAGGAGGCGCCCGTTCGACATCGCCTTGACGCCGGCGGGCACGGTGATCCGGATGTCGAGGCTTGCCTTGTCGCGGGGCGTGTTGTCGCAGGCGAGCCAGGTGGCCGTGCCGATCGGCTCGCCGACCGCGACCGCGCCGTCGCTGGTCCGGTACCAGCCCTCGGTGGAGCCGTCGGGGTCGGTGACCTCGCGCGGCAGGCCCCGGTAGCGCAGCGTGACCGTGAACGCCGCCCCCTTGGCGATCGGCGTCGCCGGGACGATCTTCACCTTCCCCCGCCCGCGGCTGTAGGCGGCGGCTTCCCCGTCGACGGAGACCGAGGTCACCTCAAGGCCGTCGAGGTCGAGGGAGAAGCGGCGCAGCCCCACCGTCGCCCGCGCCTCGACGACGTCCCGCGCGTGGAGGATCCCGCGGCGCGGCGCGTAGCCGAGCGCGACCTCGTAATGCCCCACTTCATAGCCGCGGTTGCCGCTGCGGGGGAAGAACGGTTCGCTCGGGTGGGATGGAGCCGCAGCGGCCGGGGCGATCACCGTGGCCACGAGCAGGCCGAGGGCGACGGTCAGCGTCGCGAGGGTCGCGGCACGGCGCGACAAGGATGCGGTGCGCACCGCGGCATCCTACGGCTCAGTCCTTGAGGTACCGCTCCAGCGCCTCGCGGGTGATGTCGCTTGCGGTGCGGCGCTCCGCGTTCGCGCGTGCCTGCAGCGCGGCGTTGAGCTCAGCCGGTATCCGGAAGCTGACGCGAGGCGAGACCCCATTGCCCTCCAGGGAGGGCCTGCCGACCGGACGCCGGCGGGCCCACTTGACCTCACGGTCGGATTCGATCTCGTCCGCGAGTTGGTCGGCGACCTCGTCGGTGAGGACTTTCCCGGACCAGGTCCGGGGAGGCTTCTTCGCTTTCACCTTCGCCATCCCATCGCCTCCATGTGGTCGATTCCGAAACGTCTCCGCAGCCGCATCGCGTGAATCACCCGCAGTCGCGCGTCGCGAAGTTCGACCGCGGCGACCTCGAGCTCCTCGCCCTCCGCGTCCTGACCGAAGAAGAAGAGCCGCGGTTGAAAGTCGTCGGCCCGCTCCTCTTCTTCGAAGCAGATGCCGGCGTGCTCGACAACGAAGCGGCTGCTCTCGCGGGAGATTCGATGCCGAGTTGCCGACCGTGCCCACTCGAGCTTCTCTCCGTCGACCCACTCATTTTGTCGGACGATTTTAGCTCGGCTTTCTCTTCCGCGCAGAACGGCGGACAGCAACTCATCGGGATCGACTTCCGCGTAGAGACCCTCGCCGGTGAAAACGAAGGCACGCCCCGCGAAGTCGAGATGGAGGTAGCGCCGGGTCCACCAGTCCTTGTACGCCTGCACCATCGCGCCGTCCTCGAGTTCGACTTCGAACATCCACATGAAGTCGTCGACCTCCTCTGGGGCGAGCTCCAATAAGGGCTCCCAGGTGGCGGTCTCTCCCTGCATATCCCCGCCTCGCAGAGCACGTCCGGGCTTGATGAACATGCGCTCGAGCCTCCACGGGAAAGCCGCGCCGAACAAGACGCGGGCGGGTCAATTTCGCGGCCGAAGTGGTGCGGAAGGCTGACGGGCAGGGTGGCGGCGACCGTCTGCTGTGGAGACTTACTCGGTCTATGCCCGAGTAAGTCTCCACGCCCCGCGACTACTCGAGGACGACGCGAGGCCGGTCCGGCGAGGGGGACTCGCCGTCGGACCCGGCGGTCTTCCACTTGCCGAGCGCCATCGCCAGGGCCGGGATGAAGGCGATCCCGAGCATGACCAGCGCCCAGACGAAGCTCGAGGCGAAGGCTTCCGAGAGCGGTTCGCTGATCGCCGCCTGCTGGGTGGGGCTGAGGCTGTGGATCGATTCGAGGCCGCCCCCGCCACCGCCACCCGAGCCGAGCTTGGAGTGGATCTCGGAGGCGAGGATGACCGAGAGGATCGCGGTGCCGATCGAGGCGCCGCCCTGGCGGATGATGTTCATCGCGGTCGAGGTGCGGGCGATCGCCGCCGCCGGGACCGCCTGCATCGCCGCGGTCATCGTCGGCATCATCGCCAGGCCCATGCCGAGGCCGAGCACGAAGCTGAACGAGCAGAGCAGGACGTATGAGGTGTGGGCGGTGACGAAGGCGAAGGGGGCGATGCCGATCACCAGCAGCGGGATCCCGCAGGCGGGCCACGGGTTGGGGCCGTAGCGGTCGGTCAGTTTGCCGCCCAGCGGCATCGTGATCATCGCGCCGATCCCCTGCGGCGCGAGCAGCAGGCCGGCTTCCAGCGCCGAGGCGCCGCGCACCGCCTGGTAGTAGAGCGGGATCAGCAACAGGGCGCCGAAGAAGGCGATCGCGAACAGGGTGAAGGTCCCCGCCGCGGCGCCCGCGCGGGTGTGGGTGAAGGTTTTGATGTCGATCAGCGCGCCGCCGCCCTTGCGCCAGCTGTGCCAGAAGAAGGTGGTGATCAGGGCCGCGCCGGCGAGGATCGGCCCCCACGCCTTGAAGGCGCCGAAGCCCCCGTTGGCCGACTCGGCGAGGCCGAAGATGAGCAGCGTCAGCCCGGGCGAGAGCAGCACCATCCCGAGCCAGTCGAGCCGGTGGGACGGTTCCGGCTTGTCGCGCTCCAGCACGATCTGGGCGAGGATCACGGCGACGACGCCGATCGGCACGTTGATCAGGAAGATCCAGCGCCAGGAGACGTCGTCTACCAGCCAGCCGCCGAGGATCGGCCCGATGATCGGCGCCACCAGCATCGGCACGCCGAGGATCCCCATCACGCGACCCATCCGATGCGGGCCGGCCTTCTTGGTCATGATCGTCATGACCGCGGGCATGATCATCCCGCCGCCGACGCCCTGCAGCACGCGGAAGGCGATCAGCGAGCCGGCGCTCCAGGCAAGCGCGCAGAGGGTCGAGCCGAGCATGAAGAGGACGAGCGAGGCGATGTAGATGCGCTTGGTGCCGAAGCGGTCGGCGGCCCATCCGGTGGCCGGGATCACCGCGGCGAGGGCCAGCGTGTAGCCGGTGACGACCCATTGGATCGTCGTCAGCGAGGCGTGGAAGTCGATCGAGAGGCGGTCGATCGCGACGTTGACGATCGTCGTGTCGAGGATCGACATGACCGCGCCGAGGATCACGACGCCGGCGACGACCATGGTCTCGCGGTCGAGGGCGTTGGGGTCGGCGGGAGCGGCGGCGGCCTCGGGCTGACTCACGCCGTACACCGTATCAGCATCCCGTACGGCGTATCGGCTCCGATATGATTTCCCGCATGGCGGGTGGGATCGACAGCGTTTGGACGCGGGATCGCGAGGCCGCGGCGGGCCCGCAGCCGCTCTCCCGCGAGGCGATCGTCACCGCGGCGCTCGAGATCGCCGACGCCGACGGCCTCGAGGCCGTCTCGATCCGCCGGATCGCCACCAAGCTCGACGCCCGCCCGATGAGCCTCTACTCCCACATCGAGCGCAAGGGCGACCTGATCGACCTGATGGTCGACGAGGTGATGGGCGGCGCCCTCCTGCCCGACTACCCGCCCGCCGACGACTGGCGCGAGGGCCTGCGGCAGATCGCCCAGCGCACGCGGGAGACCGTCCGCGCCCACCCCTGGATGATCGGCGCCGCCTTCCGCCGGCCCTTCCTCGGCCCCAACGGCCTGCGCCACATCGACCAGTCGCTGGCCGCGGTCTCCTCCCTGCCGCTGGCCCCGGAGCGAAAGCGCGCCGTGCTGCTGGCGATCGACACCTACACGCTCGGCTTCGTCCGCTGGGAACTGCACTCCTCGAGGTCCGCCGGGACCCCCTGCGCCGAGGGCCACGACGACGGCCCGACCGCCGCCGAGATCGACGCCTACATCGCGGCCCAGGCGGCGAGCGGCGAGTACCCGTATCTGCGCGACCTCGGCGGCAAGAAGAAGATGGGCCTCGGCGTCAAGGGCGAGGCCTTCGAGGCCGGCCTCGGCTGGCTGCTCGCCGGCATCGGGGCCGAGGTCGGCGACTCGCCCGGCGGCGACTGAGGCCTGAGCCGAACCGGGCAAGCGGCTCACCTGAGCCCATGCCCCGGGCTGAGACCCCATCCGCTGTCGAGATCGGCTTGGGCGGCACTCACACCGGCGGCTGGCCGTCGGCGTCTTCAAAACGGTCGACGAGCCTCAGGATCGCCTCCGTCTGGGCGTCGACCGAGGCTTTGAGTTCGTGGGTCTCGGTGCCCAGCGCCTCCAGGGTGGTGCCGAGGTTCGCGTAGGTCTTCTCCATCCGGATCAGCAGCTCGCGGTTGAACAGCCTGACCTCGGCGATCTCGCGGTCGTAGTCGGCCCGCAGATCGCGGGTTTCCTCGGCGATCTCATCGGAGCGGCGGCGGCCGGCGCGCATCTCCTCGGCGATCTCATCCGAGCGGCGGCGGAGGTCCCGCGTCTCGGCGTCCCATCGCTCCCGGTCCTCGCGGTACTCGGCGTCGCGTCGCGCCATCTCCGCCTCGTGCTCGGCGCTGCGGCGGTCCATCTCCGCCCAGAACCGCTCCATATCCTCGCGGTGGACCTCCCACTTGCTCTTCCACAGCCCCAACGGCATGGGCCGATTGTGGCGCGGAAATCCGCGTGAGTGGTGCGCGGAAAGTAAGGATTCAGAGCCGACTGTGTGTCAGGTCCGTGGCGCGCCGACGCCGGCGTGCCACGAGGTCGTCGCCACGCTCATACCGTCAGCGCGCCGGCGACCAGGAGGACCGCGCCGACGATCCCGACCGTGCTGCCCACCCCGAGCATCCAGCGGCGGTGGGCGATGATCGAGACGGTCGAGAGGACGATGCCGACCTCGAAGCCGACCTCGGCGAGCTCGAAGAGGAGGTGCTTGGAGTTGTATTCGTCGACGTGTTCCTGGTCGTGGGTGATCTCCTCGGTCAGCGCGCGGTCGGCCGGCGCCAGTTCCTTGCGGATGCGCAGCTCGTGCGCGCGGGCCGCGGCGGCCGCGCGGACCTCTTCGCGCGGGCCGTGAGCGAGCACCCGCAGCAGGGTCGCGTCGCCGGCCGCGACGTCCGTTCGCAGCTGGTTGCTCTCCAGGCGCGAGGAGGTGTCGGCGCGGTGGGTCTCGCCGGTCACCACCTCTTTGACCGCCTCGTTGGACAGGAAGGTGGCGACCGCCAGCAGCGCCGCCATCACGGCGACGATCAGCGCCGCCTGGCGGGCGAAGTGGGGCGTGTGCAGCTCACCGCCGCCGACGCGGTGCCCCTGCTCGAAGCGCTCCAAGGATCGGTGGGCCTCCATCGACGGCGCAATCTATGGGGCCGCGGCGACGCCACCCGCGCACCGCTCGCGCAAGGCGATCGTCAGCCCTCGCCGCCCGCCGCCCAGCCGCTCCAGCGCTCGACGTCGACCGCCAGCACCTCGCCCGCCGCGCGCTGTCGCGGATAGCGCTCGCGCAACAGCTCGGTGGCGCGGCGCGCCTCCGCGTCGTCGGCATCGAGGACCCGGCCGCGCCCGTCGGCGCGCACCCACCACAGCCTGCTCCAGTCGTCCTCGTCCCAGTGGTCGACCAGCAGCGACACGGCGGGGTTGGCGCGCACATTGGCGAGCCGGCGAAGCGCCCTGGTCCGCTTCGGTTTCGCGTCGACGGCGCTGTAGACGGTGTCGCCCGAGACCGCGAAGGCGACCGGGACGAGGTGCGGGCGCCCCGCCGCGTCGGCGGTCGCCAGGCGGGCGACGCGGGCCGCGACGAAACGACTGCGAGCCTCCTCCGGACCCATCACACGCCGGCTCCCGGCCGCCCACCGACGGCCCCGCGGCAGGGGTGGCTGTCCTTTGTAGCCCACAGGGCTACAAAGGACAGCCACCCCCCTGATCCGGATTCGCAGTCCACGCGCACACGTATGTTTAACGACGTGAGTTCGCGGGCCGCGACGATCGTGTTCTTCCCGGAGGGGGCGTTCGGGCCGACCAACAACTGCGTCGGCATCGGCGACGTGCTGCGCCGCCGCGGTCACCGCGTCGTCTTCGTCGTCGAGGAGTCCTTCGCCGGGACGCTCGAGGCGCAAGGCTTCGAGGAGCGGCTGATGCGACTCACGCCGCCGCCGGAGACCGAGGAAGCGCCCGGGCAGTTCTGGAAGGACTTCATCCGCGACACGGCGCCGGTCTTCCGCAAGCCGACGATCGACCAGCTGGGCGAGTTCATCGCGCCGACCTTCCAGGCGCTGATCGACGGGGCCAAGTACGTCGACGCACGGCTAACCGAGATCATCGGCGAGCTCGAGCCCGACCTCGTCGTCGAGGACAACGTCGTCACCTTCCCGGCGCTCTTCGCGAGCGGCCGGCCCTGGGCGCGGATCGCCTCCTGCAACCCGTTGGAGATGAAGGACCCCGACCTGCCACCGGTCTTCTCCGGGCTGCCGAGCGAGGACCGCGGTGGCTGGGCCGAGTTCTGGGACGCCTACCGCGCCGCTCACGCCGAGATGCACGCCGACTTCGACGAGTTCTGTCGCGCGCGCGGTGCCCCTCCCCTCCCCGCCGACGACTTCATCCACGCGAGCCCGACGTTGAACCTCTACCTCTATCCCGACGAGGTCGACTATCCGCGGCGCGAGGCACTCGGCCCGAGCTGGCACAACCTGCAGGCAAGCGTGCGCGCGACCGATCCCGACTGGCGGCTGCCCGCGGAGCTGGCCGGCGGCGAGGAGCCGCTCGTCTACCTCAGCCTCGGCTCCTTGGGCTCGGCCGACGTGGAGCTGATGCGGACCTTGGTGGCGGAGCTCGCCGATGCCCCCTACCGCTTCGTCGTCTCCAAGGGCCCGCAGGCGGACGAGTATGAGCTCGCCCGGAACATGGTCGGCGCCGAGTTCCTCCCGCAGACCTCGATCCTCCCCCAGGTCGACCTCGTGATCACCCACGGCGGCAACAACACCGTCACCGAGTCCCTCTACTTCGGCAAGCCGATGGTGGTGCTGCCGATCTTCTGGGACCAGCACGACAACGCCCAGCGCATCGACGAGACCGGCTTTGGCGCCCGCGTCGACACCTACGCCCACGAGCCCGGCGAGCTGCGCGGCGCGATCGCCCGCCTGCTCGACGACGGCGCCCTCGCCGACCGGCTCGGGCAGACCTCCCGCCGGCTGCACGCGGCGCGCGGCACGGAGCTCGCCGCGGACCTGATCGAGCGCGCCGTCGCACGGTGAACGGCGGACGATGAGTTTCGGCCGTCGCGGCGGTCTTTGGGATGGAAGGGCGGCGACGGGCTCGCCCGCAAGGCAAGGAGGCGGAGATGGGAAGGATCGTGGCAACCGAGTTCATCTCTCTGGACGGGGTGATCGAGGATCCGGGCGGCGCGGAGGGGTTCGAGCATGGAGGCTGGACCTTCGCGTTCGACCGCGGCGAGGAGGGGGACGGGTTCAAGCTCGAGGAGCTGCGGGAGGCCGAGGCCCAGCTGCTCGGCCGGGTCACCTATGAAGGCTTCGCCGCGGCCTGGCCCACGATGGAAGACGAGGCCGGGTTCGCCGCGAAGATGAACTCGATGCCGAAGTACGTCTACTCGACGACGCTCGAGTCCGCCGACTGGCAGAACTCGACCGTCCTCTCCGGCGACTTCGCCGCAGCGATCGCCAAGCTCAAGGCGGAGGTCGACGGAACGATCCTCGTCGCCGGCTCGGCCCGCCTGGTCCAGGGCCTGCTCGCCGCCGACCTGCTTGACGAGCTGCGCCTGATGGTCTTCCCGGTCGTCCTCGGCGGGGGCAAGCGACTCTTCGCCGACGACGGCCGAAAGGTGACCTGCGCGCTCGCCGAGGGTCGCACGATCGGCGCCGGCATCCAGCTGCTGACCTACGAGCGGCCCGCGCCGTAGCGGTGCACCCTGTCCATCCCGGGCAGCTGTTCCTTATCACCGCCATCCCGGCATAAGGAACAGCTGCCCGGCGGCACGGGGGGTTGGGCGCCCGCTCAGGGGCCGGTCTGTTCGAAGGTGTGCTGGTACTGCGTCTTTTCGCCGTTGCCGTAGATCGATTCGAGCTTGCGCTGCTGCCTGCAGGGCGGCGTCGGTGCGGCGGAGGTGCTCGACTGTTCGCCGAAGGCGTATTTCTTGATCCGACCGAGAAGTTCTTCGGCTTGTTGGATCCGTTCTTCTTCGGAGAATTCTTCGCCCGATTCTTTGTATGGCCGGATCCATTCCAGGAAGGCGGGATTGGTGGGCGTCGAGGATTCAAGTTCGGCGACCAGCCCGGACGTGCAATTGGCCGTGTTGAAGCTGGGCAGCCCCTTGAGGATTTCTTCGGCCCAGCGCGGCGGGCTGTAGGCGCTGTTGCGGTTCAGCGCTAGGCGGCCCGGATAGCTGGCGATCGATTCCGGGTTGATCGGAGTCATGGTGCGAAGGAAATGGATCTTCTGACCCGCGGCGGTTTCTTCGGTGAGTTCGGCATTGGTCGCGGCGGTCAGGTTGCCGAAGAACGAGGTGACCTCGCTCTTGTAGAGCCCGAGGCCCGTCACGAGCGGGTTCACGTTGCGGACGAACGGTTCGGCGGCCCGCAGCAGCGGCGGGAACTGATCGCGGAAGAGCTTGCGCAGCGCCGGGAAGCCGGTCGGCGCCTCCTTCTCCACGGCGGGCAGCGCTTCGAACAGCTTCTTCGCTTCCGGCGCCAGCCTGCTGAAGGCGATCAGGGTCGGTGAGAGTTCTTCGGCGACCGGCACCAGCTGCCTGGAGAGCGGGTCCGCGTTGATCGCGAAGCCCCGCAGGCGGTCGACCGTGAGGCGGGACTCGTCCTGGAAGGTCGGGAAGGCGCGGAAGAGGGCTTCGATGTCCTTGTTGCGCCGGGCGGTCGTCTTGAAGAGCGTGTTGGAGGCCTGAATCAGGTTGGCCAGTTCGCCTTCCCGCCCGCGCAGCGCTTCGAACGCCCGCGCGCCGTTGCTGAACAGCTGCGAGACGGCCAGCTTCTGGCTGTTGAGGACGCGGAAGAGGTTCGCGTATTCGCTGAAGGTGGGGTCGAAGTTCCCGATCGCGTAGGAGAGGTTCTGCCCCTGCCCTTCGATGGCGACGGCGGCTTCCTGCATCCACGTCTGGAAAGCGCGGCGGGTCTTCGGGTCGAACGCCTGGAAGATCTCGTCGAGCTGGACCGATTCGGCCACGTTCGCGGGCGGCAGCGTCCCGCCGTCCGCCAGCGGTGGGGCGTTCTTCGCGCCGGGAGTCAGTTCGACGTAGGTCTCCCCCAAGAGCGTCTTGGTCCGCAGGATCGCCCGGGTCGTGCTCGGCAGCGGCGCGTACTTGGCGTCGATGTTCAGCAGCGCCACCGATTCCTTGCCGCTCGGACCCAGTTCGATGCTTTCGACTTTGCCGACGTCGACGCCGGAGATCCGTACGTCGGACTGTTCGGCGAGCTGCGAGGCCTCGGTGAACGGGATCTTGATCTGGTAGCTCTTCGCTTTGAACGGGGTCGGGCCGCCGAAGGCGACCCAGAGGAAGAGCAGGATCCCGAAGCAGGCCAGGGCGAAGCCGGTGATCACGAGCAGCTGCGTGGTGCTGGGGGCGCGCTTGCTCATTTGATCGCTTCCGCCCGGGATTTCGAAGTGGCGCAATGGCCCGGGCCGCCGAACGGGTTCGGAAGTTCAGGCGGGCGCGGTGAGCCGATCAGGTCGAGCAGCGTCAGCAGCTGTTCGTCTTTGTTGTATTCGAGGGTTCCGCCGGCGAGGGTGGCCCCGGTGCAACTCAGCTGGATCTGACTCCGCAGCACCGGCCCGCCGGCATCCGCGAGGCTGAAACTGGAGTTGAGGTCATGGTTCACCCAGGGCACGTAGAAGAGGTAGCTCTGCTTCTTGCCCTTCGGCTTGTAGGCCAGTTCGTTGAAGAACGAGTTGAGCCCGCCGAGGCTTTCGCCGAAGCTCCGCACCGTCTTTTCGAATGGCTTGGAGGCTTCGTTGGCGCGGGTCAGCAGCGGCCGGACTTCGCGGGTGAACGGGCGGATGCCGTCGCGGATCGGCGCGGTCGTCTGGCTGAAGAGGCGCTCGGTCGCCTTGAAGGCCGGCGTCGAGGCCTGCGCCTGCGGGATCAGCTTGGTCAGGGTCGGCAGCGCCACCTTGGAGAATTCGTTCGAGCTGGCCAGCCCTTCCTTGGCGACGCGCAGCGTGGCCGGGAATTCTTCGAGGATTTCCTTGATCGCCTGCTGCTGGTTGGCGAAGTTGCCGAGCGCCTTGTCGGAGGAGCCGACGAAGCGACGGATCTGGGCATCGTGCTTGCCCAGTTCGGTCGTCAGTTCGCCGAAGTCGTGGATCACCCTGGCGAGCTCGGTGCGCCTGCCGGCGATCGCCTTGTTCAGTTTCGCCGTGTACTCGACGAACGGCTCGAACCGGCGCAGCGCGTTGCTCAGCTGCTTGGCGTGGCCGCCGATCCCCTGCGCGCCGCCGGCCACCAGCAGCTGGATGTACTGGCGGGTGTCGGCGTCGAGCGTGTTCCAGAGCGCTTCCAGCTGGATGTCCGGTTCGGTCTGCGACAAGGGGTAGCGGTGGCCGTCTTCGATCTGTTCGGTCCCGGGGCCCGGTTCGACCTCGACGGTCATGTCGTTGAGACCGGTTTTCGGCCGCAGCAGGAACTGCGAGTCGGGGTGGAAGAGCTTCATGTACTTCGGCTCGATCTGCATGCCGACGACCGCGTGCCCGTCTTCGAGATAGACCGATTCGACCTTGCCGACCTGGATGCTGGCGATGTCGACCGCCTGGCCCTGGCCCGGGGTGACCGCCTGGGCGGTTTTGAACTCGGCCGAGATGTGGTCGAATTCTTCGCCGACGACCGGGATCCAGGACGGCAACGAGGCTTTCTGCTGGGTGAGGATCCCGAGCACCATCACGATCCCGACGAAGGCGAGGACGAAGATCGCGATCGTGTCGGTGCGGTGGCCACGCGCCTGCCTGCCGAGCCAGGCCCGGAAGTAGGCGAACCGACCGCGGCTCCTCTGGGTCGCTTTCGGGGTCTGCTCGCTCATCAGGGCCCGCTCACCACCTTCACGCCGGTCGCGCCGACTTCGCCGAGGCCGCTGTTCAGGTCGGGCACCGGGTTGCGATCGCAGCGCACTTCCGGCTTGGCTTCCGGCGCACCGCCGAGCTGCGGCTGGACGCCCTGTGGCGGTTCGATCGAGCGCGTGAACTGGTGCTGCTGGGGAACGTTTTCGAAGGTCGGGTTGATTTCTTCCAGCAGGTAGGGCCCGCCGCCGCCTTGGGCACGGACGTAGGGCCCGTTGCCGTCGAAGTTCTGGCTCGCCCCGGCGAAGTCCGCAAGCAGCTGCCAGAACTCGCGGTAGTTGGGGCCGCCCGTGGAGAACCGGTCCTTGAGCGGCTCTTCGGAGGTCGGCACCAGCACCTTCGTGGTGCAGAGACTGAGCCGGTTCACCTGCGGCAACGCGACCGACTTGCCAGCCTGCGCCGCCCCCGCCAGGCCCGGCGTCGATTCGGCCAGCAGCTTCGCGGTGCCGCCCGCCTCCTTGCCGGAGAGCAGCGGGCGCACCTGGGCGAGCCACGGTTTCGACGCGCTGATCAACCCGGGCAGCTCGGCGACCGCCGGACGCAGCTCGATCGCGTAGGTGCGCAGCGTGGGCAGCGACTTGTTGAGGCTGACGAGCGAGGTGTGCGCGGTCCGCAGCGTGGGCGCCAGTTCGCGGACCGTCGTCGAGAGGTTCTGCGACTGGTCGGCGAGGGCGCCGGTGAAGGTGTTGAAGTTGTCGATCAGCCCCTGCAGGGCGGCCTGATCGGCACTGAAGGCGCTGAAGGCGCGCGCGGAGCCGGCGACCATCTTGGCCAGGTCGCGGCTCTGGGTCCCGAGCAGGGCGTTGGTAACCTGGGCGCTGTATTTGCCCGCTTCGCCGCCGTATTCGAAGGCCTTGTTCAGCGCCTGGCCGCCCGTGAGCCCCCGCACCTGGGGCAGCTGGGTCAGGTCTTCGGCCGCCGTCGGTTCGTGGGTGAGCGCCTTGCCGTAGCTCTCCAGCAGGCGGCTGAGGTCGGCGCGCACCGGCGACTGCAGCGCGGTCAGCACCTGGTCGATCTGCACCGCGGTCGAGGTGTGGCTGACCGGGATCGTGCCGCCGCTGCCCAGTTCCGGCGAGCTGGGGCTGCCGGGATCGAGTTCGAGGAAGTAGTTGCCTTCGAGGAAGATCCGCGGCCGGATCGAGGCAAAGGCGTCCTGGTGGACCGGGCGACCGGCGCCTTCGACCGTGAAGGTGACCGTGGTCGCGTTGCCGTCGCGTTCGGTCGAGGTCACCTCGCCGACGTCGACACCGGCGATCCGCACCGGCGATTTGACCGAGATCTTGATCGAGTTGGTGAAGGTCGCGTTCAGCTGGTAGCCGTAGCTCGTGAAGGGGATGTGTTTGGTGAACGCGAGGTAGGGCCCGATCGTGAAGATCAGGATGAAGATCAGGGCGATCAGCCAGTTGGGGACGCGCGGCTTGCCGCGACGGCGGCGCTTCCTCGGCGGCGGGGCGGCGCTGCTCTGTTTCGGGCCGGGACTCATTTCTGCCCTTCCGACTTCTTGCTGACCAGTTCACGGGTTTCCGTGCCCCACACCTCGCTGTTGCCGACCACCGTCTTCCCGGGGATGTACTTCTCGTTGCCCGCTTCACAGCCGTTGGCCTGGCCCGGCGCCCCGGTCTGGGGGTACGGGTTGAAGTGGAGGTGGTTCTGCTTCGGGCCCGAGGCCGGCGCCGATGCCTGGCCTCCCTCGGAATTGGGCCCTGACGCCGGCTCGAACGAGATCACGTTCAGCCACTTGCCGTACTTGTTGCCCTGGCTGTTGGAGCTGGAGAGGTTGGAGAAGAGCAGCGTGCCGTAGTAGCACTTGGTCTGCGCCGGGACGATGTATTCGAGGGGTTCCTTGAGGTTCTTGTTCAGGTCGGTGAGCAGCCCGAGCCCGGTGAGGACGCCTTCGGACTGCTGGAACTTGAGCAGCGCTTCGGCGGTCGGCAGCAGCTGGTTGTTGAGGACCGGCGTCGCGTTCAGCGCCGGGATGCCGGCGTGCAGCGATTCGGCGATGATCGGCGACGTTTCGGCCAGCGCCCGGGCCCCGGGGCGCAGCGCGGTGAAGAAGCGCGCCGTGTCACGGAGGAAGGGGTTGATCTTCGGCAGGCCCGCGTTGACCGTGTCGAGGGTCCCCGGGGCCTTTTCGATCGTTTCGGTGATGTAGGGACGCGAGACGTTGGCGAAGGCGGCGAACGTCTGGTTGAGCGCCGCGAACATGCTCGCCTGTTCGGTCGCCACCGGGGCGACGGTCGCCGAGAGCGCCTCGAGCGCCCGGAAGAAGCCGCCGAAGTTGGTGCTCGGGGCGGCGAGGTTGGCGGCCGCCGGTTCCCCTTCTTCGACCAGGCTGCGCAGCGCGCCGATCGCTTCGTTCAGCTGCGGGCCGCGCCCCGCCAGCGCGTTGCCGAAGCCGGCCAGGTTGCGCTGGATCCCCTTCCGGGTCCGGGCGTTGAACATGTCGAAGAATTTGTCGATGTCCCCCGGTTCCGGCGTCGCGTAGCGGACCGGAATCGTTTCGCCGGCCTTGAAGCCGACCTTCGAGTTGCCCGGCGTGATCTGCAGGTACTTGAGCCCGAGGGGCGATTTCGGCCGGACCAGGAGGGTCGAGTCGTTGGGGATCGGTTCGGCGCTCTTGTCGAGGCTGAGCGTCAGTTCGGCCTCGACTTTGCCGTTCTTCAGCTGCACCGGGACCACCGACTTGACCACGCCGACCCGGGCGCCGCCGATCCGCACCTCGTTCGCCTTGACCAAGGCGTCGGCGTTCGGGACCCGCGCCTTCAGGTTGTAGGTGGAGACGAAGGGCAGGCCGTTGTTGGCGTTGTAGGCGAGGAAGACGGCGACGATGATCACCAGCACGGTCACCGCGCCGACCAGGACCGGGCTCACCGCGAATCCTCCGTTGCGGTTCCTCATTGGCCCAGGAGGTAGTTGAGAAGGGGTTCGGTTCCCCCTTCGGTTTGCGTGGCTTCGCCGACGGCGGGTTCTTCTCCACCTTCGGCTTCGCTCGGAGTCGGGTCTTCGGCCGGTTCCGCCGATCGGAGCCCGGCCTTCGAGGCTTCCGTCCCAGCCCCGACTTCCGTGACGCCGCTCTTTTCGGCTTCATGCCGGCGCAAAAGCTGGAGCAGCTGCGCCACCGAAGCGCTGGCGTTCTGCGGTTCCGAATGGTTCGGGCCGCTGAAGCGAGCCGAGCAACTCGACTGCCCGGCTTCGGTCGCTTTGTATTCGAGACAGAGGCCCAAGGTGACCAGGGCCCGCCCGAAGTGCCCGTACTTGTCGAACCCGTTGGTCGCTCCGGCGGTGTTGTAGATCAGTTCCGTGAGCCGCTGCCAGCCCTTGGTTTCTTCGAGGCTGCCGAAGAGGCCCGCGAGTTCCTTCGTCGGGACGACGCCGGTCTTGGCCAGCTTGCTCGCCTTCCTCACCACCGGTTCGGCTTCGGCGAACACCGGGCCGGAGGCTTCGCCCGCTTCGCCGAGGCTCTTCAGCGCGACCGTCGTCGCTTCCGAGAACGGGGTCAGGGTGCGGGTCGCGTCGGTCAGCGAGGGCGCCGCGATGCCGAGCTCTTTCAGCAGCGGCGTGCCCGCGACGGCGAACTGCTTCAGGCTCCCCATCGTCTGGCGGAACTCGGTCAGGAAGGTGGGGAACTTCCGCAGCGCCGCTTCCAGTTCGGCACCGTGTTCGGAGCTGGCTTCGGCCGCTTCGCCGGAGTGGGTGATGAAGCCCGCCACCTGCGCCTTTTCGCGGCTCAGCGGTTCGAGGATTTCCTTCGAGTCGGCGGCCAGCTGGGCGAGCTGGTTCTTCTGTGCGGTGAGCGTGCCGAAGATCTTGTCGACGTAGCGCAGGGTCGGGTTGGCCCGCTTGATCGCCGCCTCGAGGTCCTGCCCGCGCCCGGCCAGCCCGGCGCCCAGTTCGTTGAAGATCAGCCGGAAGCGCTGCGCGTAGGGGAGCGAGTTGATGTCGTTGACCAGGTCCGGGTCGACGGTGCTCTGGTTGTGGCCGAGCGGCAGCAGGTACTGCCCTTCGCCCGGTTCGCCCGCCGGGATCTGCTTCAGCGGCGGCGGCGGCTTCTGGCCCGGCGCCCGCGGCATCGTCGGCCTGCAGTCGACGTACTTCTCGCCGATCAGCGACTGCGGGCGGATTTCGCAGCCGGCGTCCCGGCGGAAGTCCTGGAAGCCCGGGTCGCTGATTTCCAGCTCGATGATCGCCTTGCCGGGGACGTCCTTCAGTTCGCCGTTCTTCCCTTCGGCGGTCGGTTCGCCCGGCAGCGAGACGCTCACCGACTTGATTTCGCCGACGTTGGCCCCGGCGATCCGCACCTGCTCGCCGCTGACCATGAACGATCCGTTGTCGAAGATCGCCCGCACGACGTAGCCTTCGCCCGAGGCGCCGCCCGCGATCAGGAAGATCGCCGCGACCACGGCCGCCACCAGCACCAGGCCCGTGATCACCCGTCTCATTCGCCCGTCGCCCCCTGGCTCGGATCGCATTCGGACGGGCTGACGGAGCTGCCCCCGTGGGGCGGGTTGACGTACGGGTTGGAGTTGTCGGCCGCCGACTGGGTGGCGCCGCCCGGACAGCGGTGCGGCGTCGAGGTCGAGGTGAAGCCGTTGAACTGTTCGCCCCGGGTGATCGGCTTGAGCTTGCCGCCTTCGTATTCGAAGAGGTTCTGGCCCGAGATCGAGGCCCGCACGTACTTGCCGTTGCCGTCGTAGGCGCCGGCGGCGGCGCCCAGGTGGCCGAGGGCGTTGAACAGGTCCGGCGTGTAGGAACGGGCGAAGTTGAGCTGCGGCTGGAAGGCGGCGATCGCGGCTTCGGCGTGCGGGAAGGCGTTCGAGGCGAGGCGCTGGACGGCCGGGATCGTCTGCAGCAGTTCGGTCGTGTCGTTGTGGGCGCCGGGGCGCTTCAGGGCGAGGGTGAGGTTCTGGGTGAAGGGGATGAATTTGCTCAGCACCGGGCGCAGTTCGGCGAGGAACGGGGCGAGGTTCTTGGTCGCCGGCTTGGCCGTGTTGACCAGCGGTTCGACGTCGTCGAGCGCCGCGCGCAGGTTGACGAAGGTGGTGTTCGACTGGCGCAGGACCGGCGGCAGTTCGCGCAGCACCGTGTCGAGGGCGGCGTTCTGGCTGTCGATCGAACGGAACGCGGTGGTCGCGTTGGAGATCGCGCTCGACAGCGCTTCGCCGCGCCCGGCGATCGCGCTGGTCAGGTTGCTGGAGCTGACCAGGAACCGCGAGAGCAGCCGTTCGTCGGAGTTCAGTTCACGGGCGAAGGCGGTCGCCCGGTCGAGCGCCGTGCCGAAGTACTTGTAGCTTTCGTTCGCGTCCTTGCCGCGGGCGGCGTAGATCTGCCCGTTGCCTTTGATGAAGTTCTGCAGCCCTTCGCGCACCTTCGGCGGGAAGCTGTTGAACAGCTGGTCGATGTCGACCGGCGTGGTGGTCGAGCCGAGCCCCAGCACCGCGCCTTCTTCCAGCGCCGGGCTGCTGTTCGGGCCCGGGCTGACCGACAGGTAGTGGTTGGCGACGCCGGAGAGCGAGGTGGAGCGGATCACCGCCGTCGTGCCCTGGTGCAGCTCCTGTTCGACTTCGACGTTGACTTCGGCCAGGTTGTTCGGGCTCAGCTCGATGCCGGAGACCGTGCCGACCGGCGAGCCGCCGATCAGCACCTGGTTGTCGTTCACCAACTGGCCGGCGTTTTGGAACAGAAAGGTGTACTTATGGCCCCCGCCGCCCGTGAAGAGGACGATCGCCAGGACGATCACGACGACCGCGAGCGCCCCGATCGCCGCGATTCGCGCGGGGGTGGTCCCTCGGCTCGGAGCCGAGCTTTTCTCCTCGCCTTGGGGTTCAGCTGCCACGGGTAGGTCCCTGCCCATCCCTCGGCCCCCTCGACCCTGCGGATAGGCGCCGGAATCGTATCCGAGCCCCTCCCGGCCAAAGGCGGCCTGAGCGGGGCCTTAATCGGAATTCAACGCGGTACGCCGCCGCTCAGACGTCGATCCGCGGCAGCGCTCGGGCCAACGGCCGGGGCAGCCACCATACCCGGTCGCCGAGCAGCAGCATCAGCGCCGGCAGCAGGACGATGCGCACCACGGTGGCGTCGAGCACGACCGCGACGGTGAGGCCGATCCCGAGCTGGCTCACGGTCGCGATCGGCGCCCCGGCGAAGACGACGAAGACGGCCAGCATGATCGCCGCCGCGCCGGTGATCACCCGCGCCGTCTTCTCGAGGCCGAAGCGCACCGCGGTCGCGTTGTCGTCGCCCAGGTCATAGCGCTCTCGCATGCGGCTGAGCAGGAACACCGCGTAGTCGATCGAGAGCCCGAAGACGACCGCGAAGATCATGCAGGCGCCGACCGCGTCGACGTAGTTGTGGCCGCCCAGCGGCCAGTCCGCGGGGACGTGGAAGAGCAGCGTGAGGATGCCGAAGGCGACCCCCACGGTGAGCAGGTTGAGGCCGACCGCGATCGCCGCCAGCGGCAGCGCCCGCAGCACGAAGACCAAGACGAGGAAGGTGACCAGGGTGATCGTCGCGATGATCCAGGGGATGCGGTCGCGGGTGATCTTGCTGTAGTCGTTGAGCTGCGCGGCGCCGCCCGCCACGCCGGTCTCGAGGCTCGCGTTGCGGCCCAGCTCGCCCGCCGCGCCCGCCAGTTCCTGGTTCAGCCGGATCGAGCCGGGCGAGTTGAATTCGTACTTGGAGATCACCAGCATCGAGGCCGCCTGGCCGCCGCGGTTCAGGTCGATCGTCGCGCCGACTTTTTCGCGCGCCCCGGGCGGCGCCCCGTCGAGCGCCGAGAGCACGAAGTAGCCGGAGTTGAAGAGCCCCGGCGTCTGTTCGGCGACCTTGGTCGCCCGCCGGCGGATCTTCGCCTTGCCTTCCAGCACCTTGACGCTCGCTTCGGCGAGGCCGCTTTCCAGCGGCTCCGCCTTCACCGCGCCGGCGGCGAGGCTTTCTTCCAGCGCTTCGGCGCCGCCGCTCAGCCGGTTCAGGCCGCTGACCAGGGAGTCCGCGCCGCCGCTCAGCCGTTCGATCCCCTTCCCCAGCCGCCCCGCTTCCTTGGCGAGCTTGCTCGCGCCGTGGGCCAGCGTGTTGGCGCCCTTGTGGAGCCGGTAGAGCGATTCGATCAGCCTGCCGGTCCCCTTCGAGACCTTGCGCATTTCGCCGATCACCGTGTAGCTGAGGTACTGCGCGACTTTGTGCGCTTCTTCGCCGTCCTTGCCGAGCCGCCGTTCGAGGCCTTCGATTTCGGCCGGCAGGCCCGCGTAGCCTTCTTCGTAGGCGGCGCCGGTCTGCGGGTCGGTCCCGGTCAGCGCGGCGAGCGCCCCCCGCACCGATTCGAGCGCCGCGGCGGCGGCCGGATCTTCCGGCGCGGCTTCGGCCAGCTTCGCTTCGGCGTCCTTCAGCTTTTCGATGCTCGCGGTGGCGGGCGCGAAGATCCCCGGCAGCGTTTCCTTCGCCTCGGCGAGCAGCTTGCGCACCACCTGGCGCTGCGGCCGCAGCGCGTTGTAGCGGGCGTTGGGACCGACGAAGGACTCCATCGCGGCACGGATCTGCTGCGCCCCGATCGCGGCTTCCAGCTCGTATTCGGCCAGCTTTTCGGTGCCCTTGGCGAACCGTTCGAGCGCCTTGATCGCGCGCCCGCTGCCCGCCGCCGCGCGGGCCAGGCCGCGGGCGATCAGCTGCGCGCCTTCGGTCGCGTGTTCGGAGCCGAGCGCCAGCAGGCCGGCGCCGTTGCTCGCTTCGTCGATCCCTTCGCGCAGCGCCCCCACCCCGCTCGCGGCGACGTTCAGTTCCTTGCCGAGGTGTCCGAGCTGCTTGACCGGCCCGACGTTGCCCTTCGAGGCCAGCACCTGGTTGCCGAGTTCCTGCAGCGGTTCCACCCGCTTCGCCGCCGCCTGCGGCCCGATCACGACTTTCACGCCCCGGAAGGAGGCGACGCGGTGCTGGAAGTGTTCGAGCGCGGCCATGCTGCCGGGGTCGGTTATCGGCCCGTTCGGGTTGGTGGCGACGACCTGGAAGGGCGCGTCCCAGCCCGGCCCGATCGCGTGGTCGATCAGTTCCGCGTTCTGGCGCGCCGGCGCCCCCTTGGCGAGCTGTTCGGGGCTCGGCGGGCCGAGCTTCAGCCCCACCGCCGGCGCCGCCAGGGCGAGCAGGACGGCGCCGATCACGATCGCGGCGACGAGCGGCCGGCGCAGCGCCCCGTTGACGAAGCGCATCACCCCGGAGCGCTCGGCGCCCGCCGCCGAGCCGATCCGCCAGCGGTCGACGCCGGGGCCGACCAGGGTGAGGACGGCCGGGCCGACCAGCGTCGCGACGGTGACGCTGAGGAGCACCACCATCGCCACCGTCCCGGCCAGCGAGATCAGCAGCGGCCCGGGCAGGATCAGCAGCGAGACGAGCATCGAGAGCAGCAGCGTCGACCCGGCGAAGGCGACGGTGCGCCCGGCGTGGCGCCGCGTTCTTCGCGCCGCCTCGAGCGGCTCGGCGCCGGCCGCCAGCTCCTCGCGGAAGCGCGACACCATCAGCAGCGCGTAGTCGACCCCGAGCGCCAGGCCGATCATCGTGCAGACGGTCAGCGCGAAGGCGTCGATCGAGAACCACGAGGTGAGGAAGTAGAGGATGCCGCGCGAGGCGAGCACGGTGATCGCGCCGAAGCCGAGCGGGATCGCCGCCGCCACCGGCGAGCGGAAGACCAGCAGCAGGACGACCAGCAGGATCGGCAGCGCGATCAGCTCGTCGCGCTCGGCGGCATTGATCGTTTCCGTCTGCAGCGCCCGCGAGAGGGTCGCGAAGCCCGACTGCGTCACCCGCACCGGCGCGGTCACGTTTTCGGCCAGCAGTTCTTCCAGCCGCGGCACGGTCTGGTTGACCGCCGTTTTGGTGTCGACGTGGAAGTCGGCGAGGATCATCGCCTTGCCCGGGCTCGGCCGCAGGCCTTCGACCGAGCCCTTGTCCCAGGGCGAGAGGGTCGAGACGCCCGGTTCGGCGCGCAGCGCGCGGACCAGGCGCGGTCCCTGTTCTTCGAGCGCCGGAGCCGGGCCGCGGAGCAGGATCGCGAAGGGCGCCGAGGGCCCGAAGTGTTCTTCGAGCATCTGGTTCGCTTCCGCCGAGGCACTGCCGGGAACGTCGAGCGTGGTCGGGTCGAGCCTTGAGTCGACCCCGGTTCCGATCACCGCCAGGGCGGCGAGGAGGATCCCGGCGAGGAGGAGGATCTCGCGCGGGTGGCGCAGCAGCCAGGATCGCGGGCGGCCCGCGGCCGAACCGCGGGGGCGTCCGTTTCCCCTGCTCCTGCTGCTACCCACCCGTGGTAGTTTGGCGCTCAGGGGCTAAGGGAGGAGCGAACCTATGCGGAAGAATGTGTTAAGGGCGGCGGTCCTGACCGTCGTCGCGTTGCTTGCGATGAGTGGGGTGGCACTGGCGATCGTGCTGCGCGAGGGTCCGATCGAAGTCGTCGGCGAAGGCGGCTTCAAGCCGACCACGCTGCCGCGCCACCAGACGGCGCCGATCACCTTCCACGGCGAAGGGCGGATCGGCACCACCGACGGCACGCTGCCGCCGATCCTGAAGAAGCTGACCGTCTGGTACGACAAACACGGCGCGGTGGTGACCAAGGGGCTCCCCTATTGCACGAAACGCAAGCTGGCGGCGACCACGTCGGCGCGGGCGCGCAAGGTCTGCCGCGGCTCGATCGTCGGCGAGGGCAGCGGCACGGCGCTGATCGCCTTCCCGGAACAGAAGCCGTTCAAGGCGAGCTCACCGATCACGATCTTCAACGCGGCGCCGCACCACGGCAACCCGACCGTGCTCGCCCACGCCTACCTGAGCGTGCCGGCGCCGACGACCTACATCGTCCCGGTGGAAATCGAGAAGGTGCACAACGGCCCCTTCGGGTTCCGCACCGAAGCGGTGATCCCCAAGATCGCCGGCGGCTACGGCATCCCGCTCTCCGGGCGGCTGCGGATCGGCAAGCGCTGGCGGTTCAAGGGCCAGCAGTTGAGCTTCGCCAACGCCAGCTGCCCGAGCGGCAAGCTGCAGGCGAAGGTGGAAACCGAATTCGACGACTCGACGAAACTGAGCGGGACGATCCTCAAACACTGCAAGGGAGCGCGTTGAGGGGGCGGCTGGCGACGGCGCTCGGGATCGCGCTGATCGCGACGGCGCTCGGCTGCGCCGCCGCGGCGCTCGCGCTCAACACCCAGATCGGCAACCTCAAGGTCAGCGCGACGGCCGAATTCTCGCCCCGCGCCTTCCCGCCGCACGGCACCGCGCCGGCCCACTTCGAAAGCACCGTCCGGATCGGGACCATGGACGGCTCCCAGCCGCCGACGCTGAAGACGATCGTCTTCGAATTCGACAAGCACGGCAAGCTCAACTTCCGCGGCATGCCGACCTGCACGGTGGCGAAGCTCGAAGGGACCAAGCCGGGCGAGGCGCGCAAGCGCTGCGCCGGGGCGCTGGTCGGCACCGGCGTCGGCAAGGCCCGGGTCGAAATGCCGGGTGGGCCGCCGTTCACGATCAGCTCGCCGATCTCGCTCTTCAACGCGCCCCCGCAGGGCGGCCGGCCGGCGATGATCGCCCACGCCTGGGAGACCGTGCCCTCGCCGCAGGCGCTGGTCGTCCCCTTCACGATCGAACGGATCCACCACGGCCGCTACGGCTACCGGGCGCAGATCGAACTGCCGGAAATCGCCGGCGGCCACGGCGCCCCGATCCTCGCCGAAGCGTCCTTCGGCCGCACCTACCGGCGGCACGGCCACAAGGTCGGCTACGCCGAAGCCGAATGCTCGGGCGGGCGCCTCCAGGTCTGGGGCAAGCTGCTCTTCGCCGACGGCAGCCGGCTGCCGTCCCTGCTCAGCTCGCCCTGCCACACGCGCCGATGAGGCGCGCGCTCGTCCTCTTCCTCGTGGCCCTCGGTTGCGCCGTGCTCGCCGCCGGGGCGGGCGCCGCGGCGATGGTCGAAACCGACGAACTGCGGCTCGAACTGAACGGCGAGTTCCAGCCCCGCAACCTGCCGAAGCGGAGCTTCGCGCCGGTCCAGTTCGAGGGCCGCATCGACGTCGCCAAGCCGGGCGGCGGCGAGCCGCCGGCCCTGGAACAGGTGATCGTCGACTTCGACCGCGACGGCCGGCTTCAGGTCGGTGGCCTGCCGACCTGCCCGCCCGCGCGGATCGCCGAAGCGGGCGTCAAGGAAGCGCGCCGGCTCTGCCGCGGGGCGATCGTCGGCACCGGCAGGATGGAAGCCCTGGTCGACCTCCCCTCGGGACCGGTCCCGACCCGGTCGCCCCTCACCCTCTTCAACGGCCCGCGCCGCGAAGGGCACCCGACCGTCGTCTTCCACACCCGCACCGACGTCCCGGCGGCCCAGACCTACGCCTTCGTGGCCCCGATCCTCAAGCGGCGCGGCGAATTTCGCTACCGCGTGATCGTCGACATCCCGCCGCTGGCGGGGGGCCTCGGCGCGATCACCCACATCTCGGTCAAGGTCGGCCGCCTCTACCGCGCCGACGGCGCCCGCCGAAGCTACGTCTCCGCACGCTGCAGCGACCACATCCTGCGTAGCCACGGCATCTTCCGCTTCGCGGGCGGCCTGGCGATCGAAGGCGTCGGCCTCGAAAAGTACTGCGCCCAGCGCTGATCCCTCCGCCCCGCCCCGCCGGCGCCCGCTACCTATAATCCGCCGTTCCGGGCCGTTAGCTCAGTTGGTAGAGCAGGAGACTCTTAATCTCAAGGTCGTTGGTTCGAGCCCAACACGGCCCACTGGCGAGGCGCTTCGCAGAGCGGCAAGCTCCGCCCGCCACACCTCCGCCCCGCATCCACCTGGCCCCGGTCGCCGGCGTTCGCAGTTCTCCGCGCATAGCGCGGAGAACTGCGAACGCCACGGAGGGGACGCGGAGGGATGCTTGGAGCCCTGGGACGTAACGGACCGCAGCGCCGGGGCGGGGGGCTATTCGCCGAGGGCGCCGGCGCCGAGGCCCTGGAGCGGGCTTTCGAGCGATTCCTTCCCGCTCGATTGGCTCTTCTGCGCCTTTTCGGCTTTCAGGCCTTTGCCGAATTCTTTGGCGCTTTTTTCGACTTCGTCGTATTTGTTTTCGAAGGTTTCGCGTTCGAACTTCGAGTGGGCGAACTTCTTCGCTTCTTCCCGGGCGTGTTCGGCGGCCTTGAAGTTCTGGGTGAAGAGCGTGTAGAAGGCGAGCGTGCTCCAGCTGTTCAGGCTCGGGCGTTTTTCGGCCACGAGCTTCTGCGCTTCGCTCGCCGCCTTGATGTTTTCGAGCGCTTTTTCGCCGGTCGGCGACAGCCGCGCGAGCTCGAAGAGAGCCGGGGCGACCTGGATCGCCAGCCCGGCGCCCGGTTCCTTCGCGGCTTCCAGGTATTTCGACCAGTCTTCGCTGACCTCGGCGTACTGCTGCCGGACTTCTTCTTCCACTTCGGCCGGGGACTTCCCGGCGCTGTTGGTGATCATCGCGTTCCCCGCGTTGATCCGGCTCCGGGTCAGGTTCGCGAGCAGGTCTTCGTCACCGGGCTGTTTGGCCAGCTTCGCTTCGATCCGTTCCGCCTGCTTTTCGTAGCTGGTCACGGCGGTTTCGCCGCTCGAGCCGCCGCCGAAGATCGAGTTGATGTTGACCGCGCCGGTGACCAGGAAGAGGCTCGCCGCCATCAGGATCGCGAGGATCGCGTAGACGACTTTGACCACGTGCCGCCTGCGGCCGCGGATGTCGAAGACCATTCGGTGCTCGTTGCTGCCCTGCGCCATTGCCCCTTCTCACTCCTGCGTAGTGGGCTCGGCCGCTCCCGCCCCTTCGCTCGGCCGACCGAACCAACGAGCAAGCAAGATACTCAACTCAAACAGAACCAGTAGCGGAACCATCTCGATCAGCATCGAGATCGGGTCCACGCCGGGCAGCGCGGCGGCGATTATCGAGATGATCAGATAGGCGTAGCGGCGGTTCTTGGTGATCTGATCGACCGTGAGGATCCCCAGCCGGGTCACCGCCAGCATCGCCATCGGCAGCTGGAACACCAGCCCGCCGGCGAGCATCGTCATCGAGAAGAAGCTGTAGTAGTCGCCCGCCCGCACCTGGATGTTGAACTGTTCGTTGTTGAAGTTGAGCAGGAAGTGCAGGGCGGCGGGCAGCACCGCGAAGTAGGAGAACGCGATCCCGGCGATGAAGAGGATCGGGAAGAGCAGCAGGATCGGCAGCACGACGCGGCGCTCTTTCGGGCTGAAGGCGGGCAGCACGTAGGCGTAGAGCTGCCAGAGGATGAACGGCGCCGCGAGGATCGCCGCCCCGTAGGCGCTCACGGTCAGCGTCGTCGTGAAGGGCTCGGTGACCGAGAAGGTCGTCAGCTGCTTGTGCCCGTTCGGCAGCGGGTGTTGGGCGATTTCCAGCAGCAGGTGGTTCTGCCAGAAGCAGAGCCCCAGGGCGACCGCGAAGATGACGATGCTGACGATGAGCCGATGGCGCAGCTCATCGAGGTGCTCGATCAGGGTGAGGCGATCCTCATGGGAGACCGCCCGGACGCGGCGCGGCATCCGCCGGCCTCAGCTGGGTCTGTCGTGGGCGGCGTCGGCCTGGTCGGCTTCGACCCGGTGGGTGGTCGGCGGCTCGACCGGGGCGGCGGTCGCCTGTGACGTGCCGATCGCCTTCGCTTCCTGTTCGGGCTCTTCGTCGTGGCTCTCGCCACTGACCGAGTCTTTGAACTCGCGGATGCCCTTGCCGAGGCTGTTGCCGAGCTCCGGCAGTCGTTTGGGCCCGAAAACGATCAGGGCGATGATCAGCACGATGATGATCTCAAGGGGACCGATATTTCCGAGCATCGACTGGATGGTAGCGCCAATGCGCCCTCGGGATCAGCTGTAGCGCTGGACGACGCTGTCGCCGACCAGCTCCAGCAGCCGCCGGCGTTCGGCGTCGAAGCCGCTTCGGCCCAGTCGGCGCTTGGCTTCGGCGACCAGGTCGAGGGCCCGAGAACGCACCGTCTGCAGCGCCCCGGTGGCCGCGATCCGCTCGCAGACCGCCTCGGCGCCGGCGGCGTCGAGGGCGCGCAGGTCAAGTTCGCGCAGGCTCGGGTCGCGCTCGGTGGCGACGATCAGCGGCAGGGTCACGGTGCCGTCGAGCAGATCGGTGCCGCGCGCCTTGCCGGTCCGCTCCGGCGGGCCGGTCACGTCGAGCACGTCGTCGAGCAGTTGGAAGGCGAGACCGACCTCGGCGCCGAAGGGGCGCAGCTCGGGATCCTCCTCGCCGAGCGAGACGGCGCATTCGAACAGCGCGGCCGTCTTCAGCCGGCAGCGGTTCAGGTAGCGATCCTCGTCGATGCCCAGGTCGAAGGCGTCCTGGCGCTGCGCTAGCTCGCCGCGCGCCAGCGCCACCGCGGCCCCGGACAGCAGCAGCACGGCCCGCTCGTCGCCGGCCTCGCTGAGCAACGCGAAGGCGCGCGAGAGCAGGAGGTCGCCGGTCGCCAGCGCCCGCGCCCGGCCCGAGGTCGCGGCGACGGTCGGCACCCCGCGGCGCAGCGGCGCGTCGTCGAGCACGTCGTCGTGGACCAGCGTCGCCATGTGGACCAGCTCGATCGCGGTGGCGGCGCGGACCGCAGCCGCGCCGCCATCCTCGCCCGCGCAGAGCAGGACGAGCATCGGACGCAGCCGCTTGCCCCCCGCCGCGAGCGTCGCGCCGGCGTCGGCGCCGAGCGGCTCGCCCCAGCCGTCGATCGCCGCCCGCAGCCGCTCCTCCACCTCGGCCAGCCGGGATGGGAGCCAACGCTGGGAGGCGTCGAGGACCTCCGTCACCGGCGGCGGCACCGCCGAGCCGGGGGGCATCAGAGCGCCCGCGCGCCCTTGGCGCCGCTGTGGATCGCGATGATCCCGCCCGCGAGGATCGTGTAGCGGATCGCGGTGAAGCCGGCCCGGTCCATCTTCTCGGCGAGCCCGTGCGGCGAGGGGAAGCTGCGCACCGACTGGGGCAGGTAGCTGTAGGCCTCCGGCTCGTCGGAGAGGGCGCCGAGCAGCGGCACGATCCGGTCGAACCAGAGCGAGAAGAAGGTCGACAGCGGCGGCCTGGTGGGCTGGGTGATCTCCAGGATCACGAGCCGGCCGCCCGGCTTCAGCACCCGCGCCATCTCCAGCAGTCCCCGGTCGAGGTCGGCCAGGTTGCGGACGCCGAAGCCGACCGTCACCGCGTCGAAGCGCTCGCCGTCGTAGGGCAGCTCGAGCGCGTCGGCCCACTCGAAGCGGACTCGCTCCGCTCCGCGCGCCGCGGCCTTCTCCCGCGCCAGGTCCAGCATCGGCTCGGAGAAGTCGCAGCCGACCACGCGGCCGCCCGGCGCCACCCGCCCTGCCAGCTCGAAGGCGAGATCGCCGGTACCGCAGCAGACGTCGAGCGCCGACTCGCCCGGGCCGAGCGCCGCCCGCTCGGCGGCCCGCTCGCGCCAGCGGTGGTGCAGGCCGGCGGTCATCACGCCGTTCAGCGCGTCGTAGTGACCGGCCACGCGGTCGAACATCCGGTTGACCTGGCCGGCGAAATCGGGCGAGGAGCGGTTGTCGTTGATCGTGTCCATCGACAGGGAGGACGTTACTCGTCCGCCCCGTGGCCCGACACCGTCCGCGTGCGGATCAGTGCAGGGAGGAGAGGAAGTCGGCGATCTCGTTCAGCTTCTTCTTCGGCAGTTCGCGGAACGAGGGCATGATGTTCGGCCCGATTTCGACCGAGCGGATGATCGCGGCGCGCGGAATCCTGGCGCCGATGTGGGTCAGTTCGGGACCCGGCCCGGGGTTGCCGTCCTCGCCTAGGCGGTGACAGGCAAGGCAGCCGGAGGAGGCGATTACCTCCTTGGCTTTTTTGTATTGCGGTTCCGTCTTCATCGAGATTTCGTACGGGTTGCCGGCGGTCGCGCCCGAGTAGGTGAGGAAGCCCATCGCGAGCATCGTCAGGATCGCCGTGCCGGTGGCCAGCGGGCGGCGCTCCGGGCGGCGCTCCGGCCCGCGGTCGTAGAACGGCAGCAGCAGGAGCGCCACCATGCAGAAGGTCGGGATCCCGATCGTCGCGATCGGCACCAGGGCCGGCGGTTTGATCAGGCGCAGGAGCTCGAAGAGGAAGAAGAAGTACCACTCGGGACGCGGCACGTAGCCGGTCGAGGTCGGGTTGGCCTTCGGCCCCTGCTCGGCGCCGAGGATCAGCGACATCGCGATGATCACGCCGACGACGATCAGCGCCATCGCCGAGTCCTTCAGGACGGCGTAGGGGAAGAAGGGCTTCCCCTTCTTCTTGAGGATCTCGTATTCCTCGAGGTATGCCTGCTTCTCGTGTGGCTTCATCAGGCAGGCGCCGTCCCGTCGCCGTTCGTTCCGTCGAGCTGCACGCCCGCGATCGTCGCGCCGGCGCCGTTGCGGCGGCGATGGCCGTTGACGGCACCTGCGTCGAGGTCGGCGCTGGGCTCGGCGACGCGCGGTTTGTCGGCTTTGGTCCAGGGCGGCGCCGTCGTCCCGAGCTTCACGACCAGGTACATGTGGGCGCCGATCAGGGCGATGATCGCCCCGGGCACGAGCAGCATGTGGATCGCGTAGAAGCGCGAGAGCGTGGTCGCCCCGACCTCGGGCCCGGCTCGCAGGAAGTCACTCAGGTAGGGGCCGACGATCGGCCCGGTGCCGTTGATGTTGATGCCGACGATCGACGCCCAGTAGGAGCGCTGGTCGAAGGGCAGCAGGTAGCCGGTGAAGGCCATCGTCATCGTCAGGATCAGCAGCACGACGCCGATCACCCAGTTCAGCTCCCGCGGGTACTTGTAGGCGCCGAAGAAGAACGTCCGCCCCATGTGGAGGAAGATCAGGATCACCATCACGCTGGCGCCCCACTTGTGCATCCCGTGCACGAACTGGCCGAGGAAGACGTCGTTGTTGATGTGGGCGATCGAGCTGTAGGCCTGGGTGGTCGAGGGCGTGTAGAACATCGCCAGGAACACCCCGGTCACCGCCTGCACGATGAAGGCGAAGAGGGTGGCCGAGCCGAGGGTGTAGAACCAGTTGGTCCCTTTCGGCACCTTGCGGAACAGCATCCCGGTGAGGAAGCCGCTGGCCGCCATCCGCTGGTCGATCCAGGCACCCGCCTCGACCGGCGCTTCCAGCGCCTTTTCGCCCATCCGACCGAGGTCGCTCGGGCGCTCCGGCGGCGTCGTCTTCAGGTCCTGCGGGGCAGGGCCTTTGGGCACGCCGGCTTCGCCGGGTTTCGGCGTCTTGCGCAGCGGCGCGGGAACCAGTAGGTCGGAGAATTTCGGCATCTATCAGGAAGAGGGGGGCGGGAAGGTCGAGGGCCGCGGCGGATAGAGGTATTCCCAGACGCCGCCCGTGAACTCGCCGGGGTCGCGGGCGCGGACCGGCTTCAGCTGCGAGGTGACGCTGTAGCGGGGGCCGACCTGCACCTGGCCTTTGACCACACGGGTCTGGAAGTGGTCGAGCGGGCGCACCGGCGGGCCGCCGATCCGCTTGCCCTGGAAGTCGTAGACGCCGCCGTGGCACGGGCAGATGAAGTTGCCGGCCGCCTCGACGAAGCGCACCGGGCAGCCGAGGTGGGCGCAGCGGTTCGAGATCGCGACGTATTTGCCGGGTTCTTCGCCGAGTTCCTTGGAGCTCTTGCGCACGTAGGCGACCGTCTTGCCGATGTCGCCGATGCCCGGCGTTTCGGTGAAGACGACCTCTCGGTACGTGTCTTCGACGAAGTCGCTCGCCTTGCCGATGTCCTCCCAGCGTTCCTTGCCGCGGTGGAAGATCGGCGCCACGGCGAAGCCGATTGCGGGCAGGATGATCGCCGCGCCGGCGAGGCCGCCGAGGCCCTGGGCCGCGATCGTGAAGACCCTGCGACGGGTCATCGACTCCCCCTCGAAGTAGCCGGGGGGAGGCGGTTCGGCCCTCACCTGATCGGGCGCCCGGTAGGGCTGGTTGATCTTGTCCGCTTCGTCTGCCACGTTCGGTTGCCGCTTCGGCTCGCGCAGTCTATTCAAAAGGGAGGGGGCCGAGGATGCCGCCGCGAGGACGACTTGTGACGTTTTTGACGACCGTGGCCGCGGCCCTGCTCGCGGTGGTCGTCCCGGGTGCGCCGTCGGTCACCGGCGCTGGGGCCGAGACGGTGCGCGAGGGCGCGCTCCAGGTCTCCTTCGGCGGCTCGGTCGCGCCACACGTCCTGCCGCGCGCGGGGACGACGCCGGTCGCGGTCGAGATTCGCGGCCGGGTGCGGGCGGTGGGCGGTGGGCCGCCGGCCTCGCTGCGGCGGATCGCGATCGAAGTGAACCGGCTCGGGGTGCTCGAACGGGGCGGGCTGCCCGTCTGCCCGATCGGCCGGCTGCGCGCCGCGAGCACCGAAGCCGCGCTCGCGGCCTGCGGGCCCGCGCGGGTCGGGGACGGACGCACCGCCGGCGTCATCGTCCTGCCCGGACAGGCCCCCACGCCCTTCGCCGGCCAGGTCGTCGCCTTCAACGGCGTCCTCCCCGGCGGCCGGCCCGCGGTCCTCGCCCACCTCTACGTGACCCGGCCGGCACCGCTCACCTTCGTCCTCGCGTTCGCGATCGGCCGCGGCCACGGCGCCTTCGGCACCCGGCTCGTCGCCACCGTTCCCGAGCACACCCGGCGCACCGCCCACATCACGGCCTTCTCGCTGCGCCTCCACCGCCTCTACCGCGCCGGCGGCGAACGGCGCAGCTACCTGAGCGCCGGCTGCCCCGCCCCGGCCGGCTTTCCCGGCGCCGCCTTCCCGCTGGTCCGCGCCGCCTACGGCTTCGTCGGCCACGAAACCGTGTCCGAAACCCTCGTGCGGACCTGCCGCGCACGCGGTTGAGCCGGCCCTCGGGGGATGGCCACACGCTGCACGAGTTGACCACACCATGGTGTGGTCAACCTCGACAGCGCGAGGGCGGGCAGCGGGGCGGGGCGGGGCGGGCCGTTAAAGCTTTCACCTCGAATCGGTCGATGGGGGGAAATGAGCTCTCCTCGCGCCGTATCCCGCGTCCCTTCCCCCCGGCCGCTCCTCGCCCTCGCGGCGCTGCTCGCCGCCCTGCTCGCGCTCGCCCTCCCGGCCCTCGCCGCGGCCCGCTCGAAGCACCACCTGCCGAAGCGGGCGGTCGTGACCTTCAAGGTCGCCCAGGTCGGCTCCCCGGGGAACCCGTCGGTCGGCATCGTCCCCTTCACCGACGCGATCTACGGCTCCTGCGCGGAAGCGCCGCCGGAACCGAAGATGGGGAAGCTGCCCGACCCCTGCCAACAGGTCGGCAACGTGCCCTACCGCTACGGGATCGGCGAGCTCGAGGTCACGGTCAGGCAGTGGGTCGCCTTCCTCAACACGGTCGACCCGCTGGGTCGCAACCGCGCCCACCTCTACGCCGAAACCGAGAGCGGCACCGCCTGGCCGCGCTTCGGCCAGATCGACTTCGCCGCCGGGGCGCGACCCGGTCACCACTACTCGGCCGCGGCGCCCGAATGGCTGAACAAGCCCTACGCCTTCGCCAACTTCCTGCGCGCGGCGCGCTTCGACAACTCGCTCTTCAACGGTCGGGTGCTCTCCCGCCGGCGCTCGGGCTCCAACGGCTTCAGCTACCTCACCTACCGGGTGCGGCTCTCGCGGCGGACCGGGACGGGGATGTACGACATGCACAAGCGGGCGCCGGTGCGCACGCACAAGGCGGGCTTCGTCATCCCCAGCCAGAACGAGTGGATCAAGGCCGCCTACTACGACCCGACCGGCGGCGGCACCGACTCCTACTGGAAGTACCCGACCAACCCCGGCACCTTCGGCGCCGGCAGCGCCGACGCGCCCTCCCAGGCGCAGCTCGACGCGCTGACCGGCAACGTCCTTAACGCCGAAACCCAGCCGTTGGCGGTCTTCCACGCCGCCGAAACGACGGCGCCGAACTGGTGCCCGTCCAACCAGACGGCGGAAGCGTGCGCCAAGGTCAACCCGTTCGGCCTCAGCCCGCAGGCCTACGCCAAGGCCTACCAGGGCAGCCTCGGGACGGTCGGCCAGTCGCGGACGTTCTCCCCCTGGGGGACGCTCGACCAGGGCGGCAACGCGGTCGAGTGGACCGACACGATCACCCCGCCGCCCTTCGGCGCCAAGGGGCACCGGGTCTGGCGGCGCCTGCACGGCGGCATCGCCAACGCGCCCGCCTACCAGCTGTGGCTGTCGGCGATCGGCCTGCAGCCGCAGGACAACACGTTCTACACCGCGACGTATCCGTGGCTCGGGCTGCGGATCGGCGTGATCGGCAACCTCGGCGGCCGGGCCGGGCATCGATGAAGCCGCAATTTCCGTCCGACGGTCCGAGGGAAGATCCCGGCCGTCGGTCGGCGGTCGAGGAGAGTGGCCGCGGTCGACGTCGGCAGATGTCAGACGTCCTCGCAAAGCGCTCGTTCCCCGTCCTCGGCCTGCTGGCGGTCCTCGCGCTGCTCGCCCTCCCCGCGTCCGCCGGGGCGGTGGGCAAAGGCGGGCGCGAACACGCCCAGCCGCCGGTCTCCAACCCGGTGGGCAGCCTCCGCCAGCTGCCGGGACGGCTCGGCTGCCTGTCCTCGGGCGTGGCCGGTAAGAAGGCGTGCGGCCGGGCGCGGGCGCTGAAAGGCGCCGGGCCGGGCGTCGGCTCGCGGGCGATCGCGGTCAGCCCCGACGGCCGCAACGTGTACGTCGCCGCCTCCGGGAGCGACGCGATCGCGATCTTCGACCGCAACCCGGTCACCGGCGCGCTCACCCAGCCGCGGGGCAAGGCGGGGTGCGTCGCCGCGGTGGTCGGCAAGGCCAAAGGCGCGCGCGGGTGCGGCCTCGCGATCGGCCTGGTCGGCCCCAACTCGGTCGCGGTCAGCCCGGACGGGCGCAACGTCTACGCGACCTCGCGCAGCGGCTCCTCGGTGACCACCTTCCTGCGCAACCGGCGGACCGGCCGGCTGCGCCAGCTGCCGCCGAGCGCCTCCGGGTGCATCTCCGGCCTGCCGATCCCGACCTGCACCGCGGGCCGGGCGCTGAAGTGGCCGGACGTGGTGGTCGTCTCCCCGGACGGCAAGAACGTCTACGTCGGCGATTTCGCGGGCAGCGGCGTGGTCTCCTTCTCCCGGGCCGGGCGGGCCGGCGCCCTGACCCAGCTCCCCGGCGCCGCCGGCTGCATCACCGAAGCGGGCGCCGAAGGGTGCGCGACCGGGACCCAGATGGACCACGTCGAGGGCCTGGCGATCGACCCGCGCGGCTCCACCGTCTACACCGCCGCGCCGTTCTCGAGCGCGATCGACGTCCTGCGCCGCGACCGCTCGACCGGCGCGCTCTCCCAGGCGACCGACGGGACCGGGTGCATCACCACCGCCGCCGTCGCCGGGTGCGCGCAGGGCTATGAGTTCGAAGGCGTGAACGCGCTGGTCGTCGCGCCCAAGGGCGGCAACGTCTACGCGACCTCGCTGACCAGCAACAGCGTCACGATGTTCCGCCCGACCCAGGCGGGCGGCCTTGCCCAGCCGGCCCGCCCGCAGGGCGAAAACGTCCCGGAAGGCCTCGGCAGCCCGAGCGGCTGCCTCGTCTACCTGCGCTCGCCGGGCTGCTCCTTCGGCCGGGCGATGAAAGCCCCCGAGGGCCTGGCCCTCTCGCCCGGCGGCGCCAGCCTCTACGTCTCCGCGTTCGAAACCGGTGCGATCGACGTCCTCGACCGCAACCTGCGCTCCGGCGTCGTCGCCCAGAAGCCGGGCGAACGCGGCTGCCTCGCGCCGCCGAAGGTCGGGGGCTGCGCCCCCGGGCACGCCCTTTCCTTGACCGGCTCGGTGGTCGTCAGCCCCGACGGCCGCAACGTCTACTCGACCGCCCAGGGGAGCTCCGCGGTCGACATCTTCAGGAGGATCCGATGAGTGATGAGGAGCGCCGCGAAGGCGGCCTGACCCGCAAACAGCTGCTCGGCGCGGGGGCCGGTGCCGCGGCCGCGGCGGTGCTCTCCCCCTCGCTCGGCCTCGACAAGGCGCTGGCCGCCCCGAACGGCGGCGGGCTGGGTGGCAAGAACGTCATCCTCTTCCTCACCGACCAGGAGCGCGCGATCCAGCACTTCCCGGCCAACTGGATGCGGGAGAACCTGCCCGGCATGCGCCGCCTGCGGCGCCACGGGCTCAGCTTCGAAACGGCCTGCGCGGCGGCCTGCATGTGCTCGCCCTCGCGCTCCAGCCTGATGACCGGCTACTTCCCCGCCCAGCACGGCGTCAAATACACGCTGGAGACGAACATGCCGGAAAGCGAATTCCCGCAGGTGAACCTGCCGCTGCCGAGCTCGCTGCCGAACCTCGGCACGGTGATGCGGGCGGCCGGCTACAACGTCGTCTACAAGGGCAAGTGGCACTGCGCGAAACCGGCGGGCGCCGAAGACGAGCCCTCCGACCTCGAACGCTACGGCTTCGACCGCTGGGATCCGCCGGACGCCGGAGCGAACCAGACCATCCCGCAGGCGGGCGGCGGCTACACCGACAACGACGGGCGGATCGTCGAGTCGCAGGGCGCCTACCAGCAGGCCAAGGAGGGGGCGCTGCAGTACCTCGACGCGGTCGCCGGGCTACAGCAGCCGTTCTTCCTCGTCATCTCGCTGGTCAACCCGCACGACGTCCTCTTCTACCCGAGCAAGACGTTCGAAGAATCGGGCTACGACGACTCCTGGCTGGCGGGCGACATCGAAGTGCCGCCGACCAACGAGGAAGACCTCAGCACCAAGCCGTCCGTCCAGGAAGAGTTCCTGCGCATCTTCAACCTCACCGGCAAGCCGCGCAAAGACGCCGAAAAACGCGCCTACCTGAACTTCTATGGCAACCTCATGCGTTCCTCAGACAACTACCTGGTCGAAGTGCTGGACAAGCTGGAATCGAAGGGGCTCTACGACGACACGCTGATCATCCGCACCTCCGACCACGGCGAGATGGGCCTGAGCCACGGCGGCCTGCGGCAGAAGAACTTCAACGTCTACGAGGAGTCGCTGAAAGTCCCGCTCGTCTACTCGAACCCGAAGATGTTCCCCCGCCCCGTCACCTCCGATGCGCTGGTGTCCCACGTCGACCTGCTGCCGACCCTGGCCAGTCTGGCGGGGGCGCCGAGGTCGGCGCGGCGCAACTGGCAGGGCGTCGACTACTCCGACATCGTGCTGCACCCGGGGCGGGGCAAGGAGCCGCAGGACTACGTCGCCTTCACCTACGACGACTTCCAGTCCGGCCAGGCCCACGGCCCGTATCCCAAACAGCCGAACCACGTCGTCAGCATCCGCGAAAAGCGCTGGAAGATCGCGAAGTACGTCGACATCAGGACCAGCGTCGAAGGCGGCAAGCCGGTCGAGAAGCCCGGCCCGAAACCGCCGCAGTGGGAGATGTACGACCTGAAGACCGACCCCAACGAGGAAGTCAACCTCGCCTACGAGGGCTACGAACGGACGCCGCTGCAGGAGCGGGAGTTCCAGCGGCTGAAACGGAAGCTGGCGAAGGTCGAGAAGACCCGCCTGCGCCCGCTCGCCAAGGCGCCCGCCTAGGGGCCGCCCCGGCTGGGGCGAGATCACGCGCTGCACGCCTTGACCACACCATGGTGTGGTCAATCTCGACAGCGCGGCCTGGCGCTCGCCTACCGCGAAGCGCCGCCGACCCGGCGGGCCGCTTCGGCCCAGAGGGGCTCGACCTCGGCGGCGCGCTCCTCGGCCTGCAACCGGGCGCAGCGGGAGATCAGCTCCGAGAGGACCGCCACCGCCTCGGTGTCGCCGAGCGCCGCGAGGCGGTCGAGGCCGAGCGCGTAGAGGTAGTCCCCGGCCAGCAGGGCGAGGTCCGGGTCGTGGCCGGCCAGCAGGCGCGGCTCGCCGTAGTGCAGGAGATAGCCCTCGCGGACGGCCTCGACCACCAGCGCGTACTCGCCCGGCGCGGCGGCGGCGCGCGGCCCCGACGCGGCGAGCAGTCCCAGCTCCGGCTCCGCGGCCGGGTCGACCACGTGCGCCGCGATCGGCGTGTCCTCGCCGCGCAGCTGCTCGGCGATCGCGTGTAGGGCGGCCTCCGGCTCGACGACCGGGCGCCTCATCCCAGCACCTCCTCCAGCGCCTCGCCGGCCGCCTCGAGCGTGCGATCGACGCTCGCCGCGTTGTGGGCGAGCGAGACGAACCACGCCTCGAACTGGGCGGGCGGCGGGTAGACGCCGCGGTCGAGCAGCGCCCGGCAGAAGTGCGCGTGGGCCTCGGCGTCGCAGGCGGTCGCGTCCTCGAAGTTCCGCACCGGCCGCTCGCTGAAGAAGAGCGTGACCAGCCCCGGCGCGCGCGAGACCTGCAGCGGTCGGTCGGCGGCGAGCGCCTCGAAGCCGTCGGCGAGCCGGTCGGTCAGCGCCCCGAGCCGCTCGTAGGCGGCGGCGTCGAGCCCGTCGAGCGTCGCCAGCCCGGCGGCCGCGGCGAGCGGGTTCCCGGACAGCGTCCCGGCCTGGTAGACGTCGCCCGCCGGCGCGATCCGCTCCATCGACGCCGCCGGGCCGGCGAACGCCGCCGCGGGCAGGCCGCCGCCGATGATCTTGCCCATCACGGTCAGGTCGGGTTCGACCCCGTAGAGCTCCTGGGCGCCGCCGCGGGCCACCCGGAAGCCCGTGATCACCTCGTCGAAGATCAGCTGCGCGCCGGCCGCCCGGGTCGCCTCGCGGAGGAACTCGAGGAACCCCTCCGCGGGTGGGACGACGCCCATGTTGGCGGCGACCGGCTCCACCAGAAGCGCCGCGACCTCGTGCTCGGCGAGCGCCGCCTCGACCGCGGCGCGGTCGTTCCACGGCACCACCACGGTCAGCGCCGCCATCGCCGGCGGCACCCCGGGGCTGCCAGGCACCGAGAGCGTCGCCATCCCCGAGCCGCCCTCGGCGAGCAGCCCGTCGGAGTGGCCGTGGTAGGCGCCCGCGAACTTGACCACGACCTCGCGCCCGGTCAGCGCCCGGGCGAGCCGCACCGCGCTCATCGCCGCCTCGGTCCCGGAGCTGGTCATCCGCACCATCTCCACCGAGGGGAAGCGGGCAGCCACCTCCTCGGCGAGCCGCACCTCGATCGCGGTCGCGGCGCCGTAGCTGGTGCCGCGTTTGGCCGCCTCGATCACCGCCGAGACGACTGCCGGGTCGGCGTGGCCGAGGATCAGCGGGCCCCACGAGCACACCCAGTCGACGTAGCGGTTGCCCTCGACGTCGACCAGTTCGGCGCCTTCGCCGCGCTCGATGAAGATCGGCTCGCGGCCGATCTGGCGCATCGCGCGGACCGGCGAGTTCACCCCGCCCGGCAGCACCCGCCGGGCGCGGTCGTAGACGGCGCTCAGGAGTGCGCCGCCTCCCACTCGGCGTAATCCGGGGTGAAGTAGTGGAGGCGGATCTTCTTGTACTCGGTCGAGGAGTAGAGCGTGGCGCGGTCGTCGGGACCCAGGTCGCACTTCTCGGCGATCGAGTCGAGCACCGCGTCGCACTCCTCCTTGGAGCGGCCGTGGGCCATCGTGAAGACGCTGTAGGGCCAGTCGGGGTAGGTCGGCCGCTGGTAGCAGTGGCTGATCCCGCGGGTCGCCGCCATCCGGCCGCCGACCTCGAGGATCTGGTCCTCGGGGACCTTCCAGACGCCCATCCCGTTGGCGGAGAAGCCGGCGCGGCGGTGGAACAGGATCGCCGCGACCCGGCGCAGGATCTTGCGGTCGACCATCGCGCCGAGGTGGGCGAGGAGGTCGTCGGTCGACATGCCGAGCTCCCGGGCCGCCTCGTCGTAGGGCCGCTCGACCGCCTTCATCGGCCCCTGCAGCGCCTTGATGACCGCGATGTCGGTCTCGTCGTAGGGCTGCGGTTCGAGCTCGCGCGGGGGCGCCGCCTCGACCGCTGCGGCGAGCGCGTCGGTCCCCTTCTCCATCTCCAGGTTCATGTTGATCTTGAAGAGGGTGAGGGTCGGCAGTTCGCGCATCGACTCGGCGCCGGTCTCCTCGATCAGCGACTCGATCGTGCCCTTCAGCCCGAGCTTCGAGTCCGGCGGCGTGGCGATCGTGAACCAGAGGTTGAAGTCGTGGGTGCGCAGGTAGTTGTGCGACACGCCAGGGTGGGCGTTGACGATCCGGGCCGCCCGCTGCGGGTTCTCGGCGTCGACTTTGGCGGCGACCAGCATCGACTCGTAGCCGAGCGCGCGGGTGTCGAAGATCGGCGTGATCTCGCGGATGATCCGGCCGTCGAGCAGGCGCTGGGTGCGGCCGAGCACGTCGTCCAGCTCCAGGCCCGCCTCGCCGGCGACGGCGGCGAACGGCTCGGGGTCGAGCGGGAAGTTCGACTGCAGCAGGTTCATCAGCCGCTTGTCGGTCTCGTCGAGCGGGATCGCCGAGCCGCCCTTGCGCGAGCGCGCCTTCGACTGCGGGGTCTTCACCGACATGGCGCGCTCCCGCTCGCTCCCCGGCAGGGAGTCGGACTTTGACGCTCGGTCTCTCGGGTCGCTATAGCCACTCGGCGGCCTCCTTCGCGTGGTAGGTGATGATCGCGTCGGCCCCGGCGCGACGGATGCCGGTCAGCGTCTCCAGGACGGCCTCGCGCTCGTCGAGCCAGCCGTTCGCGGCGGCCGCCTTCAGCGCCGAGTACTCGCCGCCCACATGGTAGGCGGCGACGGGCGCCGCGGTCGCGTCTTTGACCCGCCGCACGATGTCCAGGTACGGGGTGGCGGGCTTCACGATCAGCATGTCGGCGCCCTCTTCGAGGTCCAGCTCGGCCTCCCGCACGGCTTCGGCGCCGTTGGCCGGGTCCATCTGGTACCCGCGGCGGTCGCCGAACGACGGGGTCGAATCGGCGGCGACCCGGAACGGGCCGTAGAACGCCGACGCGTACTTGGCCGCGTAGGAGATGATCGGCACCTCCGGGTGGCCCTCCTCGTCGAGCTGGTAGCGGATCGCCCCGACCCGCCCGTCCATCATGTCGCTGGGCGCGACCGCGTCGGCGCCCGCGTCGGCGTGGGAGATCGCCGTTTTGGCGATCAGCTCGACGCTGAGGTCGTTCTGGATGCGGCCCTCCGGGTCGGGGATGCCGCAGTGGCCGTGGGACGTGTACTCGCAGAGGCAGACGTCGGTGATCACGGTGAGGTCCGGGTGGGCCTCCTTCAGCGCCCGGACCGCCATCTGCACGACCCCCTCGTCGTCGTAGGCGCCCGACCCGACTTCGTCCTTGGCGGCGGGGATGCCGAACAGCAGGATCGAGTCGATCCCGGCCGCGGCGACCTCGCCCGCGTGCTCGACCAGGTTGGAGATCGAGTAGCGCTCGATGCCGGGCATCGAGGGGATCTCCTCGCGGATGTCCTCGCCGGCGACGACGAAGGCGGGCATGATCAGGTGCGCGGGCGAGAGGTCGGTCTCGCGGATCAGGGACCGGAAGGTGGCGCTGCTCCGCAGCCGGCGCATGCGGGTGGCGGGGAAAGGCATCCGATCCAGTCTACGGAAGGAGCGTCGCTTGGCTGTGCGGGGAGGGTCCCGGGTGTCCCCTCCCGACAAGCCTGGCTGCGCCGGCTTTGAGTGTCCGGGAGAGGACACCCCGGGCCCTCCTCACCGGGCGTTACGTTTCCTTCCGTGCAGGCTCGGGGGCTGGTGAAGCGGTTCGGGGATCGCGAGGCGCTGCGCGGGGTGAGCTTCGGGGCCGCGCCGGGGGAGCTGGTCGCGATCATCGGGCCGAACGGGGCCGGGAAGACGACGCTGCTCTCGATCCTGGCCGGGATCCTCGCGCCCGACGGCGGCGACCTCGACTCCGGTCCCGGGGCGGTCGGCTGGGTGCCCCAGCAGGCGGCGCTCTACCGGCGGCTCACGGTCGAGGAGAACCTGCTGCTGTTCGCGCGGCTGGAGCGCCGCCCGGACCCGCGCGCCGCGGTCGAGGAGATGCTCGACCTCACCGGGCTGGCCGACCGCCGCGGCGAGATCGTCGCCCGTCTGTCCGGCGGCAACCAGCAGCGGATCAACATCGCGATCGGCCTCCTGTCCCGGCCGGCGGTGCTGCTGCTCGACGAGCCGAGCGTCGGCCTCGACCCGCGCCGGCGGGCGCGCCTCTGGGAGTTCATCGCGGGCCTCGCCGGGCGGGGGACGACGGTGATCTTCTCCACCCACGACATCCAGGAGGCGGAGCGCTACGGCGGGCGGGTGCTGGTGCTGGCCGACGGCGAGGGGCTCTTCGACGGCTCCGCCGAGGAGCTGCGCGAGGCGGTGCGGCGGGAGGCCCCGGAGGCGGCCGACCGCGATTTCGAGACCGCCTTCGTCGCCTACCTCCAGCACCGGGGGCACTGAGCGATGCGCTGGCTGCTGATCAAGGACCTGCAGATCCTGCGGCGCTCTCCCCTGCAGGCGGTGCTGCTGGTCGTCTACCCGGTGCTGATCGCGGTCCTGGTCGGGTTGGCCGTCTCGCGTGGGCCGGAGAAGCCGAAGGTCGCCTTCCTCAACGAGGTGCCGGCCAACGCGCGGATCAGCCTCAGCGGCCAGGAGCTCCCCTCGGCCAACGTCCAGCAGCGGATCTGCGACAAAGTCGAGTGCGTCCCGGTCCACTCGCGTGACGAAGCCGTCGGCAAGGTGGAAGCGGGCGACGTCCTCGCGGCGCTGATCCTGCCCGAAGACCTGGTCAACAAGATCAACTCGCTGTCGACCCTCTCCCCCGGGACGCCGCGGGTGGAAGTGCTGGTCAACGAATCCGACCCGCTGAAGGCCGGCGCCGTCGACGACCGGATCGAATCGCTGCTCGCCCAGGCCAACCTGGTGATCGCGAAACGGATCGCGGCCGAAGGCGGCAAGTACCTGAACCTGGTGATCAAGGGCGGCAACCTGCAGGTGCTCGGGAGCGCGATCCACATCCTTGGCCTGAAAGCGAGCGCCCGCATCCTCGAAGCGATCGAACCGGCGCTGCCACAGGGGCCGCTGCGGGTGGCGCTCTCCCAGGTGACCGAATTCGCCCAGGAGGCGGGCGCGAACCTCGACATCGCCGGGCCGTTGATCGACCGGCTCGCGCAGCCGATCAAGGTCAAGAAGGTCTCCGTGGGCGGGTCCTCACCGCCGCTGGAAACGTTCGCGATCGCCGTCGCCGCGACCCTCACCCTGGCCTTCGTCACGGTGCTGCTGGTCGCCGGGTCACTGGCCCTGGAGCGCGAGGAGAACGCCTACCCGCGGCTTACCCGCGGGCTCGTCTCCAGTGAGGCGCTGCTCGGCGAGAAGGTGCTGCTCGGGGTCGTGGTCGGGGTGGTGGTCACCGTCCTGATGCTGGCCGGGCTGCAGCTCTTCGTGCCGCTCGAGTGGGGACGGTTCGGCCTCTGGCTGGCGGCGATCCTGGTCGGGGGCGCGGCCCTGGCGGCGGCGGGGGCGGCGCTCGGGGCGGCGGCGCGCGAGGTCCGCGCGGTCTCGCTGCTCGCCTTCATGGTCACCCTGCCGGTGGCCTTCCTCTCGCTGGTCCCGGCCGGGACGGTCGGTGGCGGGCTCTTCGACGTGATCAAGGTGATCACCGCGCTCTTTCCCTTCAAGCCGGCGCTGGAAGCGCTCACCGCGGCGCTCGAAGCCGGCAACGGCCCGATCGGCACGCCGCTGGTCCACCTGGCGATCCTGCTCGCCGCCTACGGGCTGGTCGCCCGGCTGGCGCTGCGCCGCTTCGCCCGGGTCTGAGCGATCCGCCCGCCGTCCGGGCCGCGCGGTCGGGCGGCGCCGACCGATGCGGCGAGCCGGGTCAGTCGGCGGGGATCGCCGGGAGCGGCGAGCGGCCGCCGCGCTCGACGTGGTGGAGGACGAACTGGCGCAGGTCGAGGTCCGGGTGCAGGGACGCGCGGACGCGGTCGATCATCGCCGGCGTCGGCAGTTCGGGGAAGACCCGCGCGCGGGCGGGGATCGCGGCGAGCGCGACCGGGGAGCCGTCGACCAGCAGCGGCCCGTGGACGCCGATGAAGGCGTCGATCTCCCGCGGGGCCTCTCCCCCGACCTCCAGCTCGGCACCGAAGTCGGCCAGCTTCTCCAGCCGGTAGTTGCCCCCCTCGGTCGCGGCGATCGCCTCCAGCTGGTCGTCGTCGGGGAAGACGAGGTGGACGTTGGCGACGGTGCCGGGGCTGGCGACCACGGCGGCGGGGACCGAGCCGTAACGGGTGACGTGGGCCGAGTAGACGACGTCCCAGCCGCTCAGCGCGACCCGCAGCACCGGGAGCGGCGTCGGCGGCAGCGCCGCCAGCTTGCGGGTGAGGGCCTCGGGCGCGGCGTTCGCTCCGTAGGCGAGCAGCGGCCGGCGGCCGGCAACGTCGATCTCCGCCGGCGGCACCGGCAGGGTCCGCGCCCCGACCTGGACGAAGGACCCCGCGGGGGGGTCGTAGGGGTAGGCCAGCGCCCGCCGCACCAGCTCCTCGGTGTCCGTCCCCGCGGCCATCGCCGCACCTTCGCACACCCCTCCCCCCACCCGTGTCCGAGCTTTCGGGGTCCCATAGCCCGGAAAAGTCGGAAACCCCCGGGGGCGGGGCGGATGGCGATCCCATCTAGAGTCGGCACGATGCGGCTGCTCTTCATCGGCGACGTGGTCGGCGGGCCCGGGCGGCGGGGGTTACGCGACACGATGCCCCTGCTGCGCGAGCGCCACGCGCCCGACCTGATCGTGGTCAACGGCGAGAACTCGGCGGGCGGGCGGGGGATCACCGAGCGGACCGCCAACGACATCTTCGACACCGGCGCCGCGGTGATCACCACCGGCAACCACGTCTACCGGCACCGCGAGGCCTACCCGTTCCTGGAACGCGAGCCGCGGGTGATCCGCCCCGCCAACTACCCCTCCGGCAATCCCGGCCGCGGCCACACCCTGGTCGAGGCGGGCGGCACACGGGTCGCGGTGATCAACCTCAGCGGCGGGGTCGGGTTGCGCGTCGCCCGCTCCCCCTTCGACGCGGTCGACGCGATCCTCGAGCGGCTCGACGCCGACGCGGTGATCGTCGACTTCCACGCCGAAGTGACCAGCGAGAAGGTGGCGATGGGCTGGCACCTCGACGGCCGGGTCGCCGCGGTGCTCGGCACCCACACCCACGTGCCGACCGCCGACGCGCGCGTCCTCCCCCAGGGCACCGCGTTCGTCTCCGACGTCGGCATGACCGGCTCGCGGCAGAGCATCCTCGGGGTGCGGATCGAGGACGCGCTCGGGGCGCTGATCACCCAGATGCCGACCCGCTTCCAGACCGCCGAGGACGACGTCTGGGTGATGGGCGCGCTGGTCGAGGTCAACCAGCGGGGACTGGCGGACTCGATCGAGCCGCTGATGGTTCCCGCCGCCGGCGCCTGAGTCGCCGGCCGACCTCGGGCACCTCGGCGGGGTCCGGCTCCTCGCTTGACTCGAGCAGCGCCAGGGCGACCAGCATCAGCGGGAAGAACCAGACGATGTAGAGGTAGAACCAGTGGTGCAGGGTGAGCTGGACGCCGATCATCAGCGCCGCCGAGAGCGCCGCCACCTGCAGCAGCGACTTGCGGCGGGGGACGAAGGCGAGCGCGATCGCCAGCGCCCCGGTCGCCACCAGCAGCCCGACCCGCAGCGGTTCCAGCGCTTCGTCCTGGCCCCAGATGCTGAACGGGGAGACGCGGCCGGCCTGGGCGGCGATCGTGCGTTCGTAGAAGACCTTGAGGCCCGGGTCGATGGCGGGCCAGGTCATGACGACGACGGTGACGACGGCGAAACCGATGACGAAGAGGGCCGCCGAGCGGGAGAGCACGGCATCCTGCGCGCGACGTATACGTGCTCGGACGCTCTTTTCGGCCGGTCGCGAACCTGCTTCCGGGCGGTAGGTCAGCAGCATCGGGGCGAGCACCAGGGGGACGAACTTCGCCCAGGTCGCCAGCGAAAGGGTGACGCCGCGCCACAGGGGCTTCGCCAGCAGGACGAGGGTCGCCACCAGGAGCGCCGAGATCAGCGCGTCGTTGGAGTCGGACATGAGCACGTAGGCGGTGTACGGGAAGGCGGCCCAGCCGAAGGCGAGGATCGTGCCGAGGCGGCGCCCCGCGGGTCCCGGACGGATCCGGATCCCAAGCAGCAGCAGCAGCGCGAAGGTGGCGAGGTCGAAGGCGATCGAGGCGCCGTGGGCGGCCGGCAGCTTGTCCCATTCGCCGGTGTAGGGCCAGACGCGCTCGAACGGCACGTAGGCCAGGTAGTTGACCGGGCCGTAGGTGTCGCCGGAGTGGATGTCTTCCGGGAAGTCGCCGTAGAGCGGTTCGCCGTGGACGATCTTGTCGGCGCCGACGACGCCCGCGTAGCCGACGTCGATCGCGCCCGCGTCGGCCATGTTGAGGCCGACGCGGAAGCCCATCAGGAAGAGCGCGGCGACCAGCAGCCAGAGCGTCGGCCAGACCGGGCGCAGCCCGCCGCCGCGCCCACCGAACCCGATCCACAGGCAGCGGGCCAGGAGGTAGACCAGCACCGGGTAGGCGAGCGGCACCGAGAGGCCGATGTTCCCCTGGTTGAAGAAGAAGTGGGAGACGCCGAAGCCGAGCAGGACCAGCAGGTCGAGGTTGGCGATCCGGCGCCGGCGCCGCCAGTCGAAGAGGCCGACGAGGAAGACGGCGCAGAGCGGCAGCCAGATGAAGGGCGAGTTCAGCGAGTGGGCGAACTCGCCCGAGTAGCCGCGCGCCATTTCCCAGGCGACCTGGTAGCCGGTCCAGGACTCGGTCACCTTGCCGGTCTTCGGATCGACCATCACCAGCGCGTACTCGTGTTCGCCTTCGAACCAGCCGACTTCCCACTGTTCGTTCTTGAAGGTCGGGCTGGGGACGAGGCCGGGGTGCTCGCGCTTCTCCTTGAGGACGTTCGGGTCCTTGGCCGCGGCCTGCGTCGCTTCGGCCGAGCTGACGTCGCCGGGTGCGGGCTCTTCCTGCTTGGCGGCGCCCGCGGCCGTCGGCATCAGCAGCGCCACGGTGAGGAGCAGCGCCAGGACCGCAGCCGCCCGCCGTGCCATCACCCGCCGCCCGCCGTCGCCCGACCGCCGGCCCCCACGCCCCGCCACCTCACTTCTCGCCCAGCCCGAAGTGGTCGAGCACCGCCGGGACGACGTCGCGCAGGCTCCACTGCTCGCGCTCGTCCGCCGACTCGGGGCCGCAGCCGACGAAGAGCAGCGGCCCGAGGCTGTCGCCGGCGCGCAGGGACCCGTGGCTGCCGCCGCCCGCGTGGCTGGTACCGCCCCAGTCGACCGCCTCGAACCCCTCCGCGAGGGAGACGACGAAGTCGCCCGAGTGCGGCGCGGTCAGCGCCGACCAGACCCGCCCCAGCGGCTCGGGGTAGGCGTCGCTGCGCAGCTTGCCGTCGGTCACGGTCGCCTCCAGGACGCCGAGCTCGCCCTCGACCTCCCAGCGGCCGCCGCGCAGGTCGGCGACGTCGTCGCCGGGGCGGAAGCGCAGCCGCTCGCCGCGGCGCTCCACCGTCGCCCACTCGTCGCCGGTCGCGGGCATGCCCGGCTCGGGCCGGTACAGCGGCGCGCCCTCGGCATCGAGCAGCCGGCAGACCAGGTCGACCCCCTCGATCTCGGCCAGCCTCTCCCCCACCGCCGCCGGGTCGGCGCGGCGTCCCTCGCCGGGCAGTAGGTAGACGTGGGCAGCGCGGCTGGTCGGGCTGACCGCGAGCTGCGCCAGCTCCGGCCGCTCCGCCGAGGGCTGCAGCACCGACCACTCGGCGGCGAGGATGTCGGCCAGCGGCAGGCCCCGCTCGACCGGCGTGTGGGCGTGATCGGCGACCAGGATCACCGCGTGATCGGCGAGGAAGGGGTCGATCCCGCCCGCCTGCTCGATCAGCGTGCCGAAGCACTCGTCGGCGCGGGCGATCGACTCGATCGAGGCGTCGGGCCCGTGGCGGTGCGAGTAGTTGTCGTTGTCGGGCAGCGAGAGGAGCAGGAAGTCGAAGCCATCGCGCTTCATCAGCTCGACGGCGCAGCAGGCCGCGTAGGGGTCGCGAAGGCCGGGGATCGAGGTCGACTTGCAGGGCACCTCGGTGCTGGCGTAGAGGTCGCCGTAGAAGAGCTCTGTCGGGCCCCAGGTGTGGTGGCGGAACTTCAGCCGGGTCGCGTCGACCGCCCGCCGCAGCAGACCGTCGAGCGACACTTCGTGCCGGTGCCGGCCGCGGTAGATCAGGTACGGCGTGCAGGCGGTGCGGGCGCCGGCGTCGTCGAGCTGCTCCCACAGCGTCTCGATCTCCGGGCTCAGGTGCGCCAGGTTCATGTTGTAGACGAGGTCGTAGAGGGCGAGGAAGACGCCGAAGGCGCGGGTCGCCTCGAGCGAGGAGCCGTACTCGACGTAGCGCCGCTCGAGCCGGTGGTACCAGTTCATGCCGCTGATCCAGTGGCGGTCGGCGCCGACCCCGGTGACCATCTCCGCACAGGCGACCGGGGTGACCGAGGGGAAGCTGGAGACGCAGTCCTCGATCAGCAGGCCGCGCTCGGCCAATGCCCCGAAGCTCGGCGCGCGGCCCTCGTCGATCGCCCGCCGCAGCATGTCGGTGCGCAGCGAGTCGACGTAGGTGAGGATCAGCTTCTTGCGTCCTTCGTCACTCATCGCCAGGTCGATGATCGTGGACGGGCGCCCTCGGCCCTCGCGGCGCGCTCAGCGCAGGACGCGGAGCCCGGCGTGTTTGCGCTGGGCGCGGCGATGGCGACTGTAGCCGAGCCAGACCACGGCGATCGCGATGACGATGACGACGATCGGCACCAGCAGCGCGACCGCCAGGGTGATCAGGGCGGCGAGCCCGACGATGAAGCCGAGCGCCCCGGCGCCGGTCCCCTCGCGCCGGGAGGCGCCGAAGACGAGATCGGAGATGACCACGCAGGCGCCGGCCGCGCCGACGAGCCCGAGCACGGCACCGAGCGCGCCGTCGATGATGAAGCCGATGACCAGGCCGACGATCGCGGCCAGCAGCACCATGCGGCCACGGGCGGATCCCTGCGTGCCGGTGGTGCCGGCCAGCATGCCGATCGCGATGCCCACGCCGAGGTCGGTAAGCAATTGCACGATCGGAAACCTAACGGTGCCGGCATGTCGGCGCCGATCCGCCACACTCTTTGCATGACCGAGGTTCCGCAGCCACCGCACAAACGCCGCGCCCACACCTCGACCCGGGACCTCGAGCGCTACGCGGGGCTCTTCGCCGAGCGCACCACGGTGATGCGCTCCTCGGCGATGCGCGACCTGATGGCGGTGACCGCGCGACCGGAAGTGATCTCGCTGGCGGGCGGGCTGCCCGACACCTCGACCTTCCCGCCGCAGAGCTTCGCCGCGCAGATGACCCGGATCGCCCAGGAGTCCGCGGCGGCGGCGCTCCAGTACGGCCCCACCGAGGGCTTCGAGGAGACCAAAGACTGCATCGTCGAAGTGATGGCGGCCGAGGGGATGCTGCCCGACCCCGACGACATCGTCATCACGACGGGCGGCCAGCAGGCCATCGACCTGGTCACCAAGACCCTGGTCGATCCCGGCGACGTGGTGATCTGCGAGGCGCCCACCTACCCGGGCGCGGTGCCGGTCTTCTGCAGCTACCAGGCCGACGTGCGGCAGATCGAGATGGACGAAGACGGGATGCGCATCGACCTGCTCGAAGAGCTGCTGGACGAGCTGCGGGCGGAAGGCAGGCGGCCCAAGTTCGTCTACACCGTGCCGAGCTTCCAGAACCCGGGCGGGGTGACACTCTCGCTCGAGCGCCGCATGCGGCTGGTCGAGCTGGCCCGCCTGCACGAGCTGCTCGTGGTCGAGGACAACCCCTACGGGATGCTGCGCTACGGCGGCGACCCGCTGCCGCCCCTCTACCAGCTCGACGGCGGCGACTTCGTCATCTACCTCGGCACCTTCTCGAAGATCCTCTCCCCCGGGATCCGCCTCGGCTGGGTCGTCGCGCCGCCGCCGGTGCTGGAGAAGATCGTGCTCGGCAAGGGGGCCACCGACCTCTGCACCTCCACCCTCACCCAGTTCTTCGTCCGCCAGTACTTCGCCGAAGGCGGCTGGCGGCGCTACGTCGAGGACCTGGTCGAGCTCTACCGCGCGCGGCGCGACACGATGCTCGCCGCGCTCGCCGAGCACTTCCCCGCCGCGGCGACCTGGACCGAGCCGCAGGGCGGCCTTTTCATCTGGGCGACCCTCCCCGACTACATCGACACCGGCGACCTGCTCGCCAAGGCGCTGCGCTCCGACGTCGCCTTCGTCCCCGGCCAGGCCGCCTACGTCGACGGCCGCGGCAAGAGCTCCATGCGCCTCAACTTCAGCGGCGTGACCGAGGCGGAAATCAGGGAGGGCATCGCCCGGATCGGCCGCGTGATCACCGAACAGGTCGAGCTCTACGAGGCGCTCGCGGGTCCCCAGGGCGCGAGCGGGGACTCGACCTCCGGGAACACGGACCCCGCACAAGCTGCGTCCGAATCCCCGGCCTCGGCCGCCCCGGACCCTGCGCAAGCCGCGCCCGAGTCCCCGCCCGGCACGCCCGGACGCGAAGCGGAGGACGTGCCGGCTGATGCGAGAGCCCAGTCCTCCTCCGACGACGATCACGGTCTGGTTCCCTCGTCGTCGGAGGAGGACCAGCGCGCACCGGATCAAGGCGCCGCCGTCCTCCCCTTCCGCAAGGCCAAGGAAGCCGGCGGGTGAAGGTCGCCGTCCTCAAAGGCGGCCGGTCACTGGAGCGCGGTGTCTCCCTCCGCTCCGGCGCCCGGGTCGAGGACGCGCTCGAACGGCTCGGCCACGAGGTCGTCCCGATCGACGTCGGCGCCGACCTGGTGAAACGGCTGCGCGCCGCGCGCCCCGACGTCGCCTTCGTCGCCATGCACGGGGTCGGCGGCGAGGACGGGACCGCGCAGGAGCTGTTGGAGATCCTCGACATCCCCTTCACCGGCCCGGGCGCGGCGGCCTGCGCCCGGTCGATCGACAAGGTCCTGGCGAAGGCGGCGATGCGCGGCGCCGGGGTCCCCACCCCGGACTCCTTCGCCTTCACCCAAACCGCGTTCCGCGACCTTGGCGTCGCCGACGCGCTCACCGACCTCGAGGGCACGCTCGGCTTCCCGTTGGTCGTCAAGCCGAGCCGCGGCGGGTCCTCCCTCGGGGTCAAGTTCGCCGCCGGCGCGAGCGAGGTGCCCGGCGCCCTGGTCGCCGCCTTCTCCTACGACGACCGGGTCCTGCTCGAGCGCTTCGTCGACGGCCGCGAGCTCGCGGTCAGCGTCCTCGACGGCGAGCCACTGCCGATCGTCGAGGCGATCCCGGCCGAGGGCGACCCCTACGACTTCGAGGCCCGCTACGAGATCGGCCGCACCCACTTCGTCTGCCCCGCCGACCTCTCCCCCGACGAGCGCGGCGCGACCGTCGAGGCCGCCCTGGCCGCCTGGCGGGCGCTCGGCTGCGAGGGCTTCGCCCGGATCGACGTGATCCTCGCCTCCGACGGTCCCTGGGTGCTGGAGGCCAACGCGATCCCCGGCCTCACCGACACCAGCCTCCTCCCCCAGGCCGCCGAGGCCGCCGGCATGTCCTTCGAGGACCTAGTGGAGCGCATACTCCACTTAGCGCTTTCACCGAGCGATGTGCGCGTCTAGTGACGCTTGCCCTCTCGGGCGATTCCTAGAGCGAAAACCAAGCAGCGCAAGAAGGAGCGAGGGAGTGTGCTCTGCACATGACCGAGGGAGGACGCCGAGATGCGCCGGTTTGCAGCCCTAGGAATCGCCCGAGGCGAAATCGTCCGGCGTGACCTCGTCGAGAAACTCTTTGAATTTGTCGACGACCTCCTCGGTGTCCTCGACTTCGTGCTCGAACTCGATCGCGGACTCCTCGATGACCTCCTCGGCGGCGAAGATCGGGGCGGCGACGCGGACCGCCAGGGCGAGGGCGTCCGAGGGCCGCGAGTCGATCTCGATCTCCGAGCCGGCGACCGAGACGGTGATCGAGGCGTAGAAGGTGTTGTCGCGCAGCTCGGTGACCGAGACCCGCTCGCATTTCGCGTCCAGGTTCTCGAGGACGTCGGAGAGCAGGTCGTGGGTCATCGGCCGCGGCGTCGTCGCGCCCTGCAGCTTCATCAGGATCGCCGCCGCCTCGGGATGGCCGATCCAGATCGGCAGGAAGCGATTCCCGTCGACGGTCTTCAGCAAGACGATCGGCTGCTTGCCGACCATGTCGAAGCTGACGCCATAGATCTGCATCTGCTGCAAGAGAGTGCTCCAAACGCTCGTTGACGGCCAAGTATAGGTCCGTGCCGCCTGCGGCCCTGCGGCTCGATTAGCCCAGGTCTGCGGTCGCATCAAGCACCTCGCTCGACATCCAGCCTCCGCTCAATCGCTGGTCAAGCTTGATGGCGGCCGTCTCGGTCAAACCCGCGATCAGGTCGATCACGACGCGTGCCCGATCCTCTGACGATTCCGCAGTTGCAAGCCGTTCGCGCGCGCCCGGTGGGAACAGCCGGCTGTCACCCTTTTCGCCAGGGTCGCTCGCTTCAAAGTACCGCTTGAAAAGGCGCCGGACGAGGCGGTCCTGGCCATGCTGAACAACGGCAAGTCCCGGTCGCCTGATCACGTAGACCCTCACGAGCAGCTTCAGCGCCTCGACTTCGGTGCGCCGGTCTGAGTCAATTCGCAGACAGGGCAGACCGCTCACTCCGTCGCTCTCCAGGTGGAAGGCCTGGAGATACCTGGTAATGAGCTTCGAGCCCGACTCGCGCATTTGCGCCCGGTTGGGCGCCGTATGTTCGTAGCGGACTTCCGGACCGAACAACTGGAGTGCACTCGTCACAGCGCTCAGAAGATCGGGGATCTCGTAATCTGGGAAGGCGGCTGGCTCGGCGTCCCTCGCTTCGATGAAGGCGCTGCCCAGCGCGTCGGTCTCGGGTGATCGAGGATCGCCTAGTCGGTGGAGCGGTATCAGGCCCGCGCGGAAGAAGTCATCGAGGTCGTGGACTGCATAAGTCAGGTCGTCCGCCCAATCCATGATCTCGGCGGCAAGGCTTCTCTTTTCGCGCGCCTGGCTCGCTACGCCTTCCTTCACAAAGTCGTAGGCGTCCCTGTCAGCCGCGTAATAGCCCCACTTGCGATGCGCCTTCTTGGCTGAGTCCTTCGAGTAGGGCCACGGGTACTTGAGCAGGCCGTCAAGAGTGCGGCGGCTGAGGTCGAGGCCTTGATCTTGGCCCCGGACGGCGAGGCGAGTCACGATGCGAAAGCTCTGCGCATTCCCCTCGAAAGCGTCGAACCCGCTGCTTAGGACGTTCTGGGCCTCCTCGTTCAGTGCATGCTCAGCAATGTGGCCGAAGGGAGGGTGCCCCAGGTCATGTGCCAGGCAGCTTGCCTCGACTGAGTCTGGGTCGAGCATTTCCACCAGCGCCGTCGCCTCCCCTGCCAACTTCCCTTCCGACGCCAGTAAGCGCAAGCGTTCAGCATTTCGACGCCCTACTTGGGCAACCTTGAGCGAATGGGTTAGTCGATTGTGGAACGCATGGCCGCCCTCGGGCGCCGTGACCTGGGTTACGTAGGCAAGACGCTGAAAAGCGGAGCAGTAGAGAATCCGATCTCGGTCGCGCTGTGCTGGAGTCCGATAGGCGCCAGCCCGCTCAACTGGCGCGTCAGCCCATTGTCGCTTGTCGGGATCTTTGGGGTACGCCTCTGTCGCGGTTGGGAAACAATCTGCCACTCGCCGAACGCTAGTTGCTGAGGCGGACCTTGTCTCCGGAGACGTCGAAGGTGCCGTCCTCGATCAGGGCGCTGAGAGCGAGGCCAGTGGCCCCATAGCTCCATCCGTTCTTACTGACGGCTTTGAGCTCACGGGGCGACCACCAGTACTCCGGCTCCTGTCTGGACGTCTGGATCAAGGCTTCCTTCGCCATCTGCACTTCCTCGCGCAGGCTGGCGACAGTTGGGTCAACGGTCATGAATGGCTCCATTGAGGAAGAAGGTATCTGGCAGAAACTGCAGTCGGGACGGTCCCACAAAATTGCTCACCAATGTGCGGGCGAAACGACCGAAATCGCTTCTGCTTTCGTACCGAATAGCGATCATGGGTAGCATTTTACGTAAGACGTAAGATGGATCTAGCTCATTACCAGACACTGCGGGCGCGGTCGCGAGGGTTGTTCGGAAACGCCCTCGTGCTCCCTATTGCCGACGCCGTAGCCGAAAACGTGACGGTGGGGAGCGATTTCACGGCCCCAGATGTCCGCAGCTGGGTAAGTGGTCGGGCTGCCGACAACCAGATCCACGACGCTCTAACCCGTCTCGCGTCGACCGGTGCGATTGACCAGCTGCCATATCCGGGGCGGCCCCACCCTCGCCGCTGGGAGCGCGCCGACCATCCCCTCTGGCTCTTCGTCGCTGAGTGGGGAAAAATCCCGGCGCGCAACTAGCGAGCCGAGTGGGCGATCCTGGATTCGAACCAGGGACCTCGTCCTTATCAGAGACGCGCTCTAACCAACTGAGCTAATCGCCCGGGGACGGCGATGATAGCGGCGGCGTGCCGGATGGCTCACTTGCCCCGGCGGCGCAGCTCCCGGGCCAGGTGGTGCGCCTCGTCGACGTTGTCGAAGCGGAGCTCGGCGACGATCCCGCCGGCGCGTGCCTTGACCGCGACCTCGTGCCCGAGCGCCGCCTCCAGCGCATCGGTGGCGTCGTCGAGGGCCGCCCGCTGGTCCGGGTCGAGGGGCGCTTTGCGCGGGCGTGCTTTTGGCCGGCCGGCCAGCCGAACGCGCTCCTCGGTCTCGCGGACCGACCACCCCCCCGCCACCGCGTCGCGCGCCAGGCGACGGCGGACGTCGTTGCCGTTGGCGGCCAGCAGGGCGCGACCGTGGCCCTCGCTGAGCTCGCCCGTCTGCAGCATCTCCAGCGCCTCGTCGGGGAGCTCCAGCAGCCGGATCAGGTTGGACACGGCGGGGCGGCTGCGACCGACGCGCCGGGCCAGCTCCTCCTTGGTCAGGCCGAGGTCCTCGACCAGGGCGGCGCAGGCCCTCGCCTCCTCGACCGGGTTGAGGTCCTCGCGCACCATGTTCTCGATCAGCGCCGCCTGCAGCCGCTCCGGCTCGGCCTGCTCGCGCACCACCGCGGGCACCTTCTCCAGGCCCGCCTGCTGGGCGGCGCGCCAGCGCCGCTCGCCCGCGACCAGCTCGTAGCTGCCGTCGGCGACGGGACGGACGAGCAGCGGCTGGACCACGCCGCTCGCCTCGATCGAGGCGGCGAGGGCGGCGAGGGCCTCGGCGTCGAAGCTGGTCCGGGGCTGGTCCGGGTTCGGTTTGATCAGCGAGACCGGCAGCTCGAGCAGCTCTCCCGCGGCGGCGTCGGCCGGCGTCTCCGGCAGGATCGCGGCGAGCCCGCGGCCGATCCCGGCCCGCCGTCGGGTCGAGCTAGCCACGCGCGGCAAGCTCCTTGGCGAGGGCGCGGTAGGCGACCGCGCCGCGGGAGGCAGGAGCGTGATCGGTCACCGGCAGACCATAGCTGGGGGACTCGGCGACTCGGACGCTGCGCGGGATGACCGTCTCGAAGACCATGCCGGGGAAGTGGTTGCGAAGCTCTGCCTCCACATCTTGGGCCAGTCTCGTGCGCTCGTCGTACATGGTTATGAGCAATCCCGAAACCTCAAGTCGAGGGTTCAGCTGGCGCCGGATCAGCCCCAAGGTGTCGAGGAACTGGACGAGCCCCTCGAGCGCCAGGTACTCGGCCTGCACGGGAACTATGACGCGGTCGGCGGCGACCAAGGCGTTGACCGACACCGGTCCGAGGGAGGGCGGGCAGTCGAGGAAGGTTCGGGCGAAGCGCTCGCGCACCGGTCCGAGGCGTTCCCGCAGGCGGGTCTCGGCGCCGTCGATCCGCGGCAGCTCGACGGCCGCGCCGGCCAGGTCGCGGTTGGCGGGGACGAGCCAGAGGTTGTCGGGCCCTGCCGGGCGCGCCGCCGCGGCGACCTCCGTGTCGCCGGTCAGGCAGTCGTAGGAGGAGGGGTGCAGGTCGCGGTCGCCGCCGAGGGCGACCGTCGCGTTGCACTGGGAGTCGAGGTCGACCAGCAGCGTCTGCTCGCCTTCGGCGGCCGTGCAGGAGGCCAGGTTGACCGCGCTGGTGGTCTTGCCGACGCCCCCCTTCTGGTTCGCGATCGCGTAGACGGTGCCCATCGCGGCCCAGACTAGATGAGCGCCCGCCGGACCAGCCGCTCGCGGGCGGCGGGCGGCGTGAAGGAACTCATCCGCCCGCGCCGGCCGGCGGTCGGATAGCCTGGGCGCGTGTCTGACCTGGCCGACTGGCCCGACGATCCCGCCGAACGCGCCCGCGAGCTGGTCGAGGGAGTCCTCGACGAACTCGATCTCGACGGCGACGTGGAGATCGAGGAGGACGACGACCGGATCGTCGTCACCGTCGTCGGCAACGACGACTACGGCCTGCTGATCGGCAAAAGAGGGCAGACGATCGATGCCCTGCAGCTGCTCTGCTACCAGGCCGCCTTCCGCGGGCTGCGCGACCGCAAGCGGGTGATCGTGGACGCCGCCGGCTACCGCGGGCGGCGGCGCGAGACGCTCGAGAGCCGCGCCGACCGGGCCGCCGAACAGGCGCTGAACAACAACCGGGTAGTCGAGATGGACCCGATGAGCGCCCAGGAGCGGCGCGTGGTCCACGAAAGGCTGAAAGGCCGCTCCGGCGTCGAGACCTACAGCGAGGGCGACGAGCCCCACCGCTGCGTGATCGTCGCCCCGCTCGTCGCGGAGTGAGCGCAGACCCGGCGGCGTCCCTTTCCGCGGACGCCCGCCACTCGCTGGAGACCGTGCTTGCGCTGCTGGCCGAGGAGCGCGCCTCGGTCAGCTCCGTCACCGACGAGCGCGCCTGGCGCGTCCACGTCCTCGACAGCCTCACCGGGCTCGAGGTCGACGACCTGCGCTCCGCCCGCCGAATCGGCGACATCGGGGCGGGCGCCGGCTTTCCCGGCCTGGTCCTCGCCACTGCCCTCCCGGATGCCCGGGTCGACCTGATCGAGTCGGTGGGCCGGAAGACCGCCTTCATCGCCCGCGCCGCCGAGAGCGCCGGGATCGCCAACGCCGCCGCGATCACCGCCCGCTCCGAGGACCTGGCCCGCGGCGAGGGCCGCGAGGCCTACGACGCCGTCACCGCCCGAGCCGTCGGCCGGCTCTCCACCCTCGCCGAGCTCGCCTCCCCGCTGCTGCGCCAGGGCGGTGTCCTGGTCGCCTGGAAGGGCCGTCGCGACGAGGAGGAAGAGCGCCAGCTCGACCGCGCCTCGGAGTCCCTCGCGATGACCCCCGAGCAGATCCTCGATGTCGCCGGCCGCGCCGGCTCCGAGCACCGCCACCTGCACGTGATCCGCAAGACCGCCCCGACCCCCGCCTCCCTCCCCCGCAAGCCCGGCCTGGCCAAGAAGCGCCCCAAGGGCTGAGGCCCGCCCAACCCCGGGCGCCGTCGGCGCGGCGCCCCGAGCCCCCGGAACACGCCCGCAGCAATGAGCCGTGGGGCCCACGTAGCCAACCCTTTCCGGCGATCCGTGTAGCGGGTCCTGACCCTCTCCGAACGGCTTGTAACGAGGGCCCGATCGCCACCTCGCCCGGCCGGGCGCGATCCTGCCCGAGTTTGAGAGAGGAGAGGGTCAGGACCCGCTCCCCCGCACTGCACGAAAAAGGGCCCCGCTCCGGGGGCCCTAACGTCTCTTCCGCTTTTTTTTCGGCGGTTTCGGCGGCGGTTTGGCCGCCCGTTTCTCTTCCTCGGTCGGCACGTGCGGTGCCGGGATCACCCGGTTGACCACAAGGCCCTGTCCCACCGTCCAGAGGTTCGTGGTGATCCAGTAGACGATCAGGCCCGCCGGGAAGCTGAGGATGAACGGGACGAAGACCAGGGGCAGGACGAACATCATCATCCGCTGCGATTTGTCGGCGGTCACCGACATGAAGAAGCCGGAGGCGAGCTGGGTGCCGACATAGAGGACGATCAGCGCGATCAGTTCCGGCCCGTGTGCCTTCGAGGTCAGGTCGTTGACGAAGAGGAACGACGCCTGGCCCTGCGTGCACCCGGCGGCGCCGCAGCCGATGTCGGTGGGGAGCTCCGATCGGAGCGTGTAGAAGAGCGTGATGAAGACCGGCAACTGCGCCAGCAGCGGGATGCAGGAGGCGAACGGGTTGACTTTGTTCTCTTTGTAGAAGCGCATCATTTCCTGCTGCATGCGCTGTTTGTCGTTTTTGTATTTCTCCTGCAGTTCCTTGATCTGCGGCTGCAGGGCCTGAAGTGCCCGCATTCCTTTGATCTGTTTGTAGGTCAGCGGGACCAGGACGGCCCGCGTGCAGACCGTGATCGCGACGATCGACATGCCCCAGGAGAGGCCGACGTTGTCGTGGAAGAACTTGAGGACCGAGTTCGCGACATCGATCAGCGGCTGCAGGATGTTTGCGTCCGGGACCATCATGGGCGCGCCTCACCGTGGTAGTCGGCCGGGTGCACGTGCCCCAGGCCGCGCAGGGTGAAGTGGTCGGGGACCGGGTCGAAGCCGCCATGGCTGAACGGATTGCAGCGGAGCAGGCGGTAGGTAGCGAGGATGAAGCCGCGGATCACGCCGAACCGTTCTACCGACTCGACGGCGTAGGCGGAGCAGGTCGGCTCGTAGCGACAGCGGCGCGGCCTGCCCGGGGAGATCCAGCGCTGGTAGGCGCGGAGGGGGGCGAGGGCGACGCGTTTCACGTGGAACGGATCGCGGGACTTGTCGGAGGAGCGTTTCACGTGGAACGCCCCCCACCAAAACTGGCGTCCATCGCCTCTTCCAGCGATTTGGTCACGCCCGCGGTCCCTTCCTTCTCGATCAGCCCGCCGATGTCGGCGCGGGCGACTATTACGAAGTCATGTTTCTCCGGCAGTCGGTCCGAGAGCGACCAGAACGCTTCGCGCAGGGTCCGCTTGACCTTGTTGCGATCCACCGATCCGCCCACCTTCCGGGACACCGAGACACCCAGCCTCACCTCGTCACGCTCCTCGTCACGACGTGGGAACGTATAGAGGACGAGGTAGCGAGTCGCATGCGAGGAGCCATCGCGATAGACGCGGTCGAACTCACCGCTGCGCGAGAGCCGACGGCGCTTCGACGGCATCTAGGGCGTGAGGCGCTTCCGACCTTTGCGCCGGCGTCGCTTCAGGATCGCGCGACCGCCGCGGGTGCTCATCCGCGCGCGGAAACCGTGGGTCTTGGCTCGCTTCCGCTTCTTGGGCTGATAAGTGCGCTTCATTGCCGGCGGGAGTATAGGGACCCGCGCCAAATCTTTTCCCCGCCATTTGCGGGTGGGCCGGTTCCACCGGCAAACGACGGCGCTATCGTCGCCGCCCCCCGTGCCGGACGACTCATCTCAAACCGACCTCGCAGACCTATGGCGAACCACCCAGGAGCGGTTGCGAGAATCGGTGCCGGAGTCGACCTATAGGCTCTGGCTGGAGCCGCTCGAGGCCATCGGCGCCGACGCCGAAACGCTCTACGTCGACGCCCCGGAGAGCATTCGCGCCTGGACCGAGCGCCGCTACTCCGCCCTGATCGCCGCGGCCCTCGCCGACGCCGGGACACAGATTCACCGGGTGAGCTTCGCCGCCCCGCGAGACACCGCCGAGGAAACCCCGGGACCGGACCTGAACCCCAGCTACACCTTCGAGCGCTTCGTGATCGGTCCCGGCAACCGACTCGCCCACGGCGCCGCCCTGGCCGTGGCGGAGGCCCCGGCGGAGGCCTATAACCCGCTCTTCCTCCACGGCCCGCCGGGCCTCGGCAAGACGCACCTGCTGGCGGCGATCGCCAACTACCTGCACGACAACGCCCCCGCCCTCAGCGTCCGCTACACGACCGCCGAGTCCTTCACCAACGAGTTCGTCGCCGCGCTCCGGACCACCGGGGCCGACGCCTTCAAGGCCCGTTACCGGGACATCGACGTGCTGCTGATCGACGACGTCCAGTTCCTCGAGGGCAAGCCGGCCACCGAAGAGGAGTTCTTCCACACCTTCAACGCCCTTTACGAGGCCGGCAGCCAACTCGTCCTCTCCGCCGACCGTATCCCGAGCGATCTCTCGACCCTCGCCACCCGCCTCCGCGACCGCTTCGAGTGGGGTCTGACCGTCCCGGTCGAGGCCCCCAACCTCGCCACCCGCCTCACCGTCCTGCGCCACCTGGTCGCCGAGGCCGGGATCGAGATCGCCGACTCCGGCGCGCTCTCGGAGCTCGCCAACCGCATCGACGCCAACGTCCGCCAGCTGCACGGCGCCCTCACCCGCGTCATCGCCCACGCCTCGTTGCTCGCCAAGCCGCTCAGCTCCGAGCTGATCGCGGAGGTGATCCCCGGCACCACCCGCTCCGCCCAGGCAACATCGGTGGAGGAGATCCAACAGCGCGTCGCCGAGCGATTCGGGATCTCCCGCGCCGAGCTGATCGGGACCAGCCGCGCCGCCACCCCGCTGCGGGCCCGCCAGGTCGCCATCTACCTCACCCGCGAGCTGACCGAGCTGTCCCTGCCGCAGATCGGAAGGCTCTACGGCGGCCGCGATCACACCACCGTCTTGAACAGCCTCCGCCGGGTCGAAGCGGCCCTCGGCGAGGACGAGGTTCTCGACAAGCGGGTCGAGGAGTTACGCACAGCCATCCACAGCCCGACCGCCGGCTGATTCCGAGGCGCCGCCGCCACTGTCAGAATCCACGCCCGCCCACAGGCTCGTCCACAGCCCCGATCCGGCTTTGCATCGCCGAATAGTCTTCATCCCAACCGCTTTCCACAACATCTAAACCAACTCCACAAGGCAATCTCTTGAAGCTCACGCTCAAACGGGAAGAACTCGTCTCCAAGCTCTCGACCGTCTCGCGGGCTGTCTCCACCCGCGCCGCGACCCAGGCCCTCTCGGGCGTTCTGGTCGAGGCGGGTGAAGGCTCGGCGACCCTTTCCGCCACCGACCTCGATCTCGGCCTGCGGACCACGGTCGAGGCGACGGTGGACGGCACCGGCTCGGCGCTGCTGCCCGGCCGACTGCTGGCCGAAGTCACCCGCTCGCTGGCCGACGACACGGTCGAGATCGAGACGCGCGAGGCCGAGCGCGACGTGGAGATCCGCAGCGGCAGCTCCAGCTTTCACCTGCGGACCCTGCCGGTCGAGGACTTCCCGAAGCTTCCCGACGCGGCGGGCGGCGAGCCGATCAAGATCCCGGCCTCGGCGCTTGCCGAGGGCATCGACCTGGTCGCCCGGGCCGCCTCACGCGACGACATGCGCCCGGTCCTGACCGGCGTCTTCGTCACCGCGTCCGGCAACGAGATGACGATGGTCGCCACGGACTCCTACCGGCTGGCGGTGAAGCGGACCGAGCTCGAGACGCCGCTGAGCGGCGAGATCGAGGCCAACATCCCGGCGCGGGCGCTGCGCGAGCTGGCGCGGATCCTCTCGGCCGAAGGGGTGGAGGCGGCGGCGATCACGCTGCAGGCCAACCAGGCGATCTTCGAGGCGGGCTCGATCACCTTGACCACGCGGCTGATCGAGGGCCAGTTCCCGAACTTCCGCCAGCTGCTCCCCGAGTCCTACGAGCACGACGTGCGGCTGCCGCGCCCGGAGTTTCTCGAAGTGGCGCGCCGGATCAGCCAGCTCGCGCAGCGCAACGCGCCGCTGCGGTTCGCCTTCGAGCCGGGGGAGCTGACGATCTCCGCCGAGACGCCCGACGTCGGCGACGCGCGGGAGACGATGCCGGCGGCTTTCGAGGGAGAGCCGATGGAGATCGGCTTCAACCCCGAGTACCTGCGCGAGGGGATCGAAAGCGTGGTCGGCGACGAGGTGCTTCTGCGGTTGATATCGCCGCTGCGGCCGGGGCTGATGCAGCCGGTCGACAACGAGGACTTCCGCTACCTCGTGATGCCGATCCGCCTCAACGTGTAGGAGCGCTGGGACGCCGGTGCTCGTCACCGCGATCGAAGCCCGGCCGCTGCGCAGCCTCGAGCGGGTCCGCGTCGCCCTCGGGCCGGGGATCACCAGCGTCGTCGGTCCCAACGGCGTCGGCAAGACCAACCTGGTCGAGGCGCTCTATTTCGCGCTCACCGGCCGCTCCTTCCGGACCTCCGACCGCCGTGACCTGATCCCGTTCGGGGAGAGCCTCGCCCGCGCCGAGGCGACCGTTCGCGACGACGACGGGATCGAGCGCCGGCTGCTCGCCTCCGTCAGTCGTGCCGACGGGCGCCGCCACCTGCTCGACGGTCAGCCTGCCGACGCGCCGACGATCGCCCGCGCCCGCCCGCCGGTGGCGGTCTTCGCGCCCGATCGGCTGAGCCTGGTGAAGGGCCCGCCCGCCGAGCGGCGCGCCCACCTCGACGGCTTCCTCGGCGCGCGTTGGTCCGCGCGCGGCGAGCTGCGCAAACGGTTCGGCCAGGCGCTCGCGCAGCGCAACGCGATGGTGGCGCGGGTGGCGGCCGGTCACGGCTCGCCGGAGGGACTCGACGTATGGGACGCCGGATTGGCCTCGGCGGCCGCGCCCTTGATCGCGGCGCGGGCCGAGGCGGTGGCGGAGCTGGCGCCCGCATTCGCCGCCGCGCTGGCCGAGCTCGGGCTCGAGGACGGCGAGCTCGCCTACGCGCCGCGGGCCGAGGGCGACGCCGAGGAGCTGCGCGCCGGCCTGCGCGAGCGACGCGACGCCGACCTGCGGCTCGGGCGCACGTCTTGGGGCCCGCATCTCGACGAGGTCAAGTTGAGCGCCGGCGGTCGGGCGCTGCGCAAATACGGATCGCAGGGACAGCAGCGGGCGGCGTTGCTCGCCCTCCTCTTCGCCGAGCGCGAGGCGCTGTTGGGGGCCCGGCGAGTTACCCCACTGCTGCTCCTCGACGACGTGATGAGCGAGCTCGACCCCGGCCGCCGGGACCTGCTCGTCGCCCGCCTGGCGGCGGGCGGGCAGACGCTGATCACGGCGGCAGACGAAGAGTCGCTGCCCGCCGCGGCGCGGGCGAGGATGGTGCGGATGCCGCGGCCCGGCGTGGTCGAGGAGCCGCCCGGCGAGGCCGGGGCGGAGGCCGCGTGACCCGCCGGCGCGCTCCGCGTCAGGCCGGCGAGGCGTTCCGCGTGGCCCGCGACCGGGTCGCTCCCCGGACCGGCCTGGCGGCGGTGCAGGCGGCCTGGAGCGAGGCGCTCGGCGAGCGGTTGGCGGCGGTGGCGACGCCGGTCTCCGAGCGCGCCGGGACCGTAACCGTCGAGTGCGTCGACGGCGTCTGGGCGCAGGAGCTCGACCTGATGCAGGAGCAGCTTCTCGGGCGCCTTCGCGAGGCTCTGGGGGAGAGGGCGCCGCGGGCACTCACGTTTCGTGTCGCACGAGGCTGATAATCCGGCACCTTTTCTCCACGATTTGCAGGTGATTTGTCACTTCCCGCCGCCGAGTACAGGGCCTCGAACTGGTATTCTTATGGCAACTCGCATCTGCCCCGACCACTGAGGAGCGAGCCTCCCGGAGTCGGGGCTTTTTGTGTCAATCGGAAGGATCTTCTTGCCTGAGAAAAAAGCCAAATCGGACGCCTCCTACGGCGCCGCGGACATCACCGTCCTCGAGGGCCTGGAAGCCGTCCGCAAACGCCCCGGCATGTACATCGGCTCGACCGGTCCGCGGGGGCTGCACCACCTGGTGTACGAGATCGTCGACAACTCGGTCGACGAGGCCCTGGCGGGCTACTGCGACGAGGTGCGGATCGTCCTGCACCCGGACAACAGCGTCACCGTTACCGACAACGGCCGCGGCATCCCGGTCGGGATCATGGAGAAAGAGGGGCGGCCGGCGGCGGAAGTCGTCCTCACCGTCCTCCACGCGGGCGGCAAGTTCGGCGACGGCGGCGGCTACAAGGTCTCGGGCGGCCTGCACGGGGTCGGCTCATCCGTCGTCAACGCGCTCTCGGAGCGGTTGCATCTGAAGATCGAGACCGACGGCGCGGTCTGGGAGCAGGACTACGAGCGCGGCAAGCCGCAGACGAAATTGGAGAAGGGCGCCGCCAGCGCCGGGCACGGCACCGAGATCACCTTCCTGCCGGACCTCGAGATCTTCGAAGACATCGAGTACGACTTCCAGACGCTCGCCGAGCGGATGCGGGAGACGGCCTTCCTCACCCGCGGCCTGCGCATCGAGCTGGTCGACGAGCGCGGCGAGACCAACAGCGTCACCTTCCAGTACGACGGCGGGATCGAGGATTTCGTCACCCACCTCAACGCGAACAAAGAGACGCTGCACAAAAAGCCGATCTTCTTCGAGGGCGAGAAAGACGAGGGCGAAGTCGAGGTCGCGATGCAGTGGAACAACTCCTACCAGGAGTCGATCTTCAGCTTCGCCAACAACATCAACACCCACGAGGGCGGCACCCACCTCTCCGGCTTCCGCGGCGCCCTGACCCGCACCTTGAACTACTACGCCCGCACCAAAGGCCTGCTCAAAGAGAAGGACGACAACCTCGCCGGCGAGGACGTGCGGGAGGGACTCACCGCGGTGATCTCGGTGAAGCTGCACGACCCGCAGTTCGAGGGCCAGACGAAGACCAAACTCGGCAACCCGCCGATCAAAAGCCTGGTCGAGGAGACCGTCAACCGCAAGCTGTCCGAGTTCCTCGACGAGAACCCTTCCGAGGCGAAACGGATCATCTCCAAATCGATCGACGCCGCCCGGGCCCGCGCCGCGGCGCGTAAAGCGCGCGACCTGACCCGCAAGTCGGCGCTCGAGAACTCGACCCTGCCGGGCAAGCTCGCCGACTGCACCGTCAAGGACCCGAGCCTGGCGGAGATCTTCATCGTCGAGGGTGACTCCGCCGGCGGCTCGGCCAAGCAGGCCCGCGACCGCAACACGCAGGCGGTGCTGCCGCTGCGCGGGAAGATCCTCAACGTCGAGAAGAGCCGCATCGACAAGGTCCTCGCCAACAACGAGATCCAGGCGCTGATCACCGCGATCGGCACCGGCGTCCACGACGAGTTCGACATCGAGGAGGCGCGGTACCACAAGATCGTGATGGCGACCGATGCCGACGTCGACGGAGCCCACATCCGCACCCTGGTGCTGACCTTCCTCTACCGGCAGATGCCGGAGTTGATCGAGCGGGGCTACGTCTACATCGCCAAGCCGCCGCTCTACCGCGTGAAACAGGGCAATCAGGAGACCTACCTGGAGCGCGAGTCAGAACTGGAAGAGCTGCTGCTCCGCGACAAGCTCGAGCAGTTCCAGATCACCGACGCGACGGGGGAGAGCCGCAAGCTGACGCCGAGTCGCTGGCAGGCCTACATCCGGCGCTCGAAAGAGTACGAGGGCTGGGGTTCTTCGCTGCAGGCCGACTACGGCCACGACGTCGTCCGCTTCCTCGAGGAGTCGACGTTGCTCGACGAAGGGGCGGCGACGCTGGCGTCGGCGCGCGAGCTGCTCGAACGGGAGGCTCCCGAGGGCGAGCCGTTCGACACCGAGGTCGTCAGCGCGACCGATGACCTGGTGATGGCCAAGGCGATCGCCCGCAGCACCGGTCTGGCGCGTACGCATCGCCTGCCGCGGGAGCTGTTCGAGTGCACCGACTACCGGAAGTTCACCGAGGTGCACGCGGCGCTGCTGAAACAGGTCGGGCGCCCGCCGTTCGAGATCAGCCGCGGCGAGAAACGGACCGTCGCCCTCTCCTTCGAGGCCCTGCGCGGCGCGGTGCTGGAGCTGGCCCGTGCGGGCGTCACCCTCACCCGCTTCAAGGGGCTGGGGGAGATGAACGCCAAACAGCTGCGCGAGACGACGATGGACCCATCGAGCCGCACGCTGGCGCAGGTGACGCTCGAAGACGCCACCGCCGCCGACATCATCTTCTCGAAACTGATGGGGGACCAGGTCGGGCCGCGTCGGGAATTCATCGAGAACCACGCCAAAGAGGTCAAATTCCTTGACGTGTAATTCCGTTCTTAATGGTCATGGTGTGTGTGACCGTGTGAAAAGGAGTGTGCGCCAGTGGCGGCCCATGACGTTCTGAGCGGGGGCAACATCGAAGAGCGCGGACTCGAGCAGGAGATGCGCTCCTCGTACCTCGATTACGCGATGAGCGTGATCGTCGGACGGGCCCTGCCCGACGTCCGGGACGGTCTCAAGCCGGTGCATCGGCGCGTGCTCTACTCGATGCACGACCTCGGCCTGCAGCCGACGCGGTCCTACCGCAAGTGCGCCTTCATCGTCGGCGAGGTGATGGGCAAATACCACCCGCATGGCGACTCGGCGATCTACGACACGCTGGTGCGGATGGCGCAGGACTTCTCGCTGCGCTACATGCTGGTCGACGGCCAGGGCAACTTCGGCTCGATCGACGACGACCCGGCGGCGGCGATGCGGTACACCGAGGCGCGGATGGCGCGCATCGCCACCGAGATGTTGCGCGACATCGACGCCGACACGGTCGACTTCGGCCCCAACTACGACGAATCGACCCAGGAGCCGCTGGTCCTCCCGTCTCGCTTCCCGAACCTGCTGGTCAACGGCACGTCGGGGATCGCGGTCGGGATGGCGACCAACATCCCGCCCCACAACCTGCGCGAGGTGGCCGGCGCGGTCGCCGCCTACATCGACGACCCGGAGATCGACCTCGACGGCCTGATGAAGCACATCAAAGGCCCCGATTTCCCCGGCGGCGGCCTGATGAGCCGGGAGGGGATCCGCGACGCGTACGCCTCCGGTCGGGGCAGCATCAAAGTCCGCGCCCGCGCCCACGTCGAGCCGCTGAAAGGGGGCAAGGAGGCGATCATCGTCACCGAGCTCCCGTTCCAGGTGAAGAAGGGCGGCGAAGGCGGCCTGATCAGCAAGATCGCCGACCTCGCGCGCGACCGCAAACTCGAGGGCATCTCCGACCTGCGCGACGAGAGCGACGAACGCTCCGGCATGCGGCTCGTGATCGAGCTCAAACGGGGTGGGCCGCCGGCCAAGGTGGTCCTCAACAACCTCTACAAGAAAACCGCGATGCAGTCGACCTTCGGCGCCAACATGGTGGCCTTGGTGGACGGCGTGCCGCGCACGGTCAGCCTGCTGCAGCTGATCGAGTATTACGTCGAACACCAGCGCGAGGTCGTCACCCGGCGCACCCAGTACGAACTGCGCCGCGCCGAGGCCCGCGCCCACATCCTCGAGGGGCTGCTGGTCGCGCTCGACAACCTCGACGCGGTGATCAAACTGATCCGCTCCTCGCCCGACCCGGACTCCGCGCGCCAGGGCCTGATCGACCAGTTCGAGCTCTCGCGCGAGCAGGCGCAGGCGATCCTCGACATGCGACTGCAGCGCCTCACCGCGCTCGAGGCGGACAAAGTCCGCGCCGAGCACGCCGACCTGATGGAGCGGATCGGCGAACTGCGGGCGATCCTCGGCGACGAGTCGAGGGTGATGACCCTGGTCAAGGACGAGCTCGCGGAAATCGTCGAGTCCTACGGCGACGAACGGCGCACCGAGATCGCCGCCTTCGAGGGCGAGGTCGGGATCGAGGACATGATCGCCGACCAGCAGATGGTGATCTCGCTGACCGCCTCCGGCTACGTGAAGCGGCTGCCGCTGGCGACCTACCGCCAGCAGAACCGCGGCGGTATCGGGGTGATGGGCATGAACCTCAAAGAAGACGACTACATCGCCCACCTGCACATCAGCTCGACCCACGACTACCTGCTGTTCTTCACCAACCGCGGCAAGGTGTACCGGACGAAGGTGTACGAACTGCCGGAGGGGTCGCGCACCTCGAAAGGGTCGAGCCTGCGCAACGTGCTGCCGCTGCAGGAAGACGAGCGGGTGATGGCGGTGATCCCGACTCGTGACTTCAAAGAGGGCCGGTATCTCGTCTTCGCTACCGCCGACGGGCTGGTGAAGAAGACCGAATTCATCGCCTACAACACGCCGATCCGCGCCGACGGGATCATCGCGATCAAGGTGCGACCGGGCGACGAGCTGGTGCAGGTGCGCCTCACCTCGGGCGAAGACGACATCCTGATGGTGTCGCATTCCGGGCACGCGGCCCGCTTCTCCGAGGAGCTGGTGCGGCCGATGGGCCGCGACACCAGCGGCATCAAAGGCATGAACGTGAGCGGCGAGGACAACCGCGTGCTGGCGATGGACATCGCCCGTAACGACACCGAACTGTTCGTGGTCACCGAGAACGGCTACGGCAAGCGCACGCCGGTGTCCGACTACCCGGTGAAGGGCCGCGGCACCAAAGGCGTCCTGACGATGAAGCTGACCGAGAAGAAGGGCGGCCTGGCCGGCGCGCTGATCGTCAACCCGCACCAGGACCTCCTCTTCATCTCCCACCTCGGCATGGTCCAGCGGACGGGCGTCGAAGGCATCTCCCGCCTCGGCCGCGCCACCCAGGGCGTGCGGGTGATGAACATGAAGGAGGAAGACCGGGTCTCCGCCGTCGCGCTGGTGGTCGAGTCGGAGGACAACGGCGCCCCGGTGGAAGAGGAGGCGTCGGGGCAGGTCGAGCTGGACGGGGACGAGCCGAGCGTCGACGGTTCGGCCGACTGAGTCGTAGCGGGGGCGGGGCGGGTAGGCCTCGCCTTCGCGCACCACCTCCCTGCGGTCGGTGGAATGAGGATCGCGCCTGCGGCGCGAGGGGTACGCAACGAGTTGAGGAGGCTCGCCGACCGACAACCGGCTCGCCGGCCGCGGAGCGCCCGCTAGCTTCGGCGATTCTCTCCTCGGCGCGCTGCGGGTCTACCTGGAGCGCGCCGTTCGATGGACACCACGTTGCCGCCGTGGGGGGACGACTCATGCAGCTCCTCGTCGACGGGAACCACATCCCCGACCGTCGCATGTCGATAGGCGACCAGATCCTGCTCCAACTGAGCAGGATCGAGTTTGGCGGTGGCGATCAGCATCCCGACAATTTCGGCGCGGCTGGCTTTTGCTCCCGCGGCCAAGTCGCTGAGCAGATTCAGCCGGTGGTAGATGGCAAGCGGCATCGAGAGGGAGGTTCCCTGGCGCTCCGAGTCCCTCAGCAATTCGTCGCGCTCGAGTTCGACCACCGTTCGTCGCCTAGGCATAACCAACCCAGCCGATCAAAGAAAAACCAGCCATAGATCCATCATAGATTAACTAGACATAACCCGAATCGACGGGCTAGAGTCGCGCAAGATGGATTTCAACTACGGGAATCATTGATTATGGCCCGGACGGAAAAGAGAGCGGGCACGATCGGCTCCCTGGTCCGTGGGCTGAGCCTGATGTTGGAACTGGGCACGCTCCTGGGCGCGGCTGCGCTCGTCCTTATCGTCCTAGCCGCGCTGTCCAAGGAGTGCGAGATCGCTTTGGCTCTGGGACTCGGTCTTGCGGGTGTTCTGGAGACGAGGAGGGCGGCCAGACGTGGGCGAGACCCACGCTACGAAGTCATCAGAGATTGCCTGGCCAGAGAAGCTGCTTTGGGGCGCCTCCAGTGCCTCTGCGCGGCCACGATCATCGCGGTAGCGATAGCCGTACCCTCTTGGCCTCCCGCAGTGTTCGGCGCGATGGTTTCCTTGTGGATGCTGCGCAGAACGTTTCGGACTGCGCGAGCCACGGCGGCGATGGAAGCTACCCGCGGCGTCTCGAGGGCGACCGCAGCCGAAGACTGCGACGTGGTGGAGGCAGTGGCTGCTGGCGCGGCGGCCGTGCCGCTCGTCCCGCAGGCGAGATGCATCACGAAACTGGCGCATCTCGAGGTCAACGCCGGCCAACTCGGCATCATCCCGGGGCTGTTCGTGGCCACCGCCCTTGCGGTTCTCTTCTGCTTCATAAGCGTTGCGGTTGCGGTGATCTACAGGGAGGCGACCTCGGGCCGCAGCCCGATCGCGACTCAAGATGACCAGCGACCGCGGAAGCCGCCTCCGAGCGAAGGGCTTGCGAGGCCCAAGCCGACCTACGCTGAATCGTGCCCTGGCATTCCCGACCCTCTTGCGATTGGACATCGACTGGGGTCGCTCTTCAGACGGGATGGTCAGATCAAAGCTGGCTGCGGTCAGGAGGCGTTTCGTGTGCCAGAAACTGCTGTGTGGGTGGCCGATGGGCTCTGTGGACGGGAACTGCGGTCGGTGGGCATAGCGAAACCGGGAAAGGAACCCGTCCTTCTCTACGGCGCCGCGGCACGCTTCGCATGGCGGAGCGCGAAATCCGGAGCGCTCGCCGGCGCGGAAGCGGCGGAGCCGGGCGGCGGCGACGTCGATCTTGTGGAAACTCTCACGGGTACCACCGGCTTCTTCCGGTCACACCGAAGCGCTACTGCGGAAAACAAGAAGGCCGGGACGTGCGGTGAAGCCAGCGGGATGGCTGAGCCCTTCTCAATCCTGCCTCCACAGCTGATGATTCTCTGGAAGGACCTTCTTCGCGAACGACGCGCCTGGTCGTGGCCCGTTAAGGCCTCTCGAGGCAGGGACTCCGACTTCGTGTTCTCGGGTTGGCCATCGGGAGAACTCGTCGCCTCCGGAACCTGTGACTCTGCCGGACACTGCTCGCTCAACGTAGACGGAGAAACGTGGCCAGGGAGAGGCACCAGCTACGTGTCACTGACCGAAATACAGCCCTACATCCCTCCACCCGAAGATGCCGCTCCATAGCGGCCCCATTCTGCAGCCATGCTCGCACGGTTGGAGACTTCGAACATCTCGGAGAACCCAACCGGGCCGCGAACCGTCTGCGGTCCGCCGTCCCTTCAGCTCCCAATACCCGTGCCGTAGGAGGAGTCCGCGCCGTGCCCGTGTGAGGCCCTTCCCACCCCCTCCGAACGGCTTGTAACGAGGGCCCGAAAGCCACCTCGCCCGGCCGGAGCGCGATCCAGCCCGAGTTTGAGAGAGGAGGGGGTGGGAAGGGCCTCCCGCAGACCCACCGCCCGAACTAAGCCGCCTGCGGCAGGTACTGCATCCAGCTGGCCGGCATCTTCGGGCTCGCGACCTGGATGAAGACGGTCGGAGCCGGCGCCTTGGGGGCGTTCTTCGGGTGCATGTGGATCTCGCGGGGGAGGCGGTTGCCCTTCTTGCGATTGCAGGAGGCGCAGGCGGCGACGATGTTCTCCCAGGAGGATTCGCCGCCGCGGGAGCGAGGGATGACGTGGTCGACGGTGAGGCCGGATTTGGTCGAGCCGCAGTACTGGCAGGTCCAGGAGTCGCGGGCGAGGACGGCGCGGCGGGTGATCTTGCGGCGGTGGGCCTCGCGCGGGATGCGGACGTAGTTGACGAGGCGGATCACGTCGGGCCGCTCCAGGGTCATGTGCTCGGAGTGCAGCGCCGCCCCACCGCGCTGCTCGAGGAGCTCCGCCTTTTCCTTCAGGAGCAGGACGGCGGCGCGTCGCAAAGTGCAGACGTTGATCGGCTCATACGTCGCATTGAGCACCAGCACCCTGGCCATGGTGCGGGAATTGTAAGCGGGAAGGGCGTCGGTGCCTCAGATGACGGGATAGCTGCCGAGGATGCGGACCGATTCGGCCTTGCCGCGCAGGGCCTCGATCGCCTCCTTGACCGGCGCGTCGTCGAGCTTGCCGTCGACGTCGACGAAGAAGAAGTAGCGGCCCAGTTCGGAGCGCTGGGGTCGCGACTCGATCCGCGAGAGGTTGATCCCGCGTGAGGAGAACTCGGCGAGCGCGTCGACCAGGGCGCCGGGCCGGTCGTCGCCCAGCTCGTTGAAGATCAGCGACGTCTTCCACCGGTCGCCGGCCGCCGGCGCGGTCCCCTCCGGCGCCAGCCAGACGAAGCGGGTGACGTTGTTCTGCTCGTCCTGGATCCCCTCGCGGAGGATCCGGCAGCCGTAGAGTGCCGCCGCCGCCCGCGAGCCGACGGCGGCCCAGGGCCGCGGCGACTCGGAGACCATCCGCACCGCCGCCGCGGTGCTGCTGACGCTGCGCTGTTCGACCCCCGGCAGGTTGTCGCGCAGGAAGCGGGCCGTCTGGGCGAGGCCCTGCTGGTGGGAGAGCACCGCCTCGATCTGCCCGAGCTCGACCCCCTCCCGGACGATCAGGTGCTGGCGGACCTGGTAGTCGTGCTCGCCGACGATCGCCACGTTGGGCGCGTTGAAGGCGAGGATGTCAAGCGTGCCGCGGACCGAGCCCTCGATCGAGTTCTCGTACGGCGCCAGCGCCCGATCGGCCCGCCCCTCGATTACCGCCTGGATCGCCTCGAAGACGCTTTCGGTGCGCAGCGGCTCGAAGTCGGCGCCGCCGAGCGCTTCCCCCAGGGCATCCTCGGTGAAGGTGCCCGCCGGTCCGAGATAGGCGATGACCACCGGCCCAAGCTATTCGAAGTTGACGGTGTAGGTCGCTTCGTTGTTGGTCGTGACGTGCTCGCCCGGCACCGGTTCGACTTCGACTTCGAGGGTCGTTTCGCCTTTCGGCGTCGGCGTCAGCGGCACCACCGCCGTTTCGGTGGCGCCCGGTTCGAGCGAGCTGATTTCCTGCGTCGTTTCCTTGCCGCCGACGCTGACCACGACGGTGATCGCGCTCTCGGTCGATTCGCCCTGGTTCATCACTTCGACTTCGACTTCCGGCGTCCCTTCGACGATCACGGTGTTGGACACTTCCGGCGTCAGTTCGGCGCCGCCGACGCTGACCCCGACCAGGCCGAGACCATGCAGGCCGGGGCTCGGTTTGCCGCCGCTCGACCCGCTCACCGCCTCGAGCGCTTTGCGCACTTCCGCTTCGTCCAGCCACTTGATGCCATCGGGCACGAAGGTGCTCTTCGGCACGGTGGACCCTTCGATGCCTTCGGCACTCAGCTTGCCGTTGATTTCCGGACGCGTCACCGATTCGTAGAGGACGTCGGAGGCGAGCAGCCGTTGCATCTGCCGCGTGATCGCCGCGGTGGCCTGAGCGGCGCCCGCTTCGCCCAGCGCGGTCGGCATCTTTTCGGCGATCTTGGCCATCGCCGCCGCGCGCAGCTCGTAGACGAGTTCCAGGGACTGCTGGGCGTGGCTCATCGCGCCCGGTGCGCCGATCGCGTCGACCCGGGTCCGGTAGTTCTCCATCGCGCTACGGTCGGCGTTCACCTGGCCGGTGAATTCGGTCACCGAGAGGCTGCCCGGTTCTTCCAGCTTGCCGAAGAAGTCTTCGCTGGTCTGGGCGGTCTCGCCGACGATCTGTTTGACGCTGCTGGAGTAGTCCGTGAGCGCGCTGCGGGCGCGCGCGTCGAGGCAGCCCTTGACCCCGAGCACGATCAAGATCAGCACCACCAGCGCTCCGCCGAGCGCGAGCAGCCGCCGCAGCATGATCTGCTGGCGTTCGGGGCGGGGGCCCCGTCGGCGCGGTGGACGATTCGCGCCGCGTGAAGATGAGTACTCCAAAAAACGGCTCTCCAGTGCAGGTTGGCTGGCGCGGGAGTATGGCGACTTCGACCGCCGCGACCCCAATCCTGCCAGCAAACGGTGCCTTTTTCCCAACCATAGCCGCGCGGTCGGGGGGCCGGGCCCCGAGCAGGAGAGAGGACGCCCGTGGCGAAGAGGAACAGGCTTTGGTCGGCTCCCTGGTACTGGACCGCTTCCTGATCGAGCGCCGCATCGGCAGCGGTGGCTTCGGCGTCGTCTACGAGGCCTGGGACGGCAGGCTCGAGCGACCGGTGGCGGTGAAGGCGATCGAGCAGGGCGGCGCGCAGCAGGGGCGGCGCGTCCTCCGCGAGGCCCAGGCGGCCGCACGGCTCAACCACCCCGGGATCGTGACCCTGTATGAGATGGGCGAGGAGGATGGCAGCGCGCTGCTCGTCTCCGAGCTGGTCGAGGGGGAGACGCTCGCCCGGCTGGCCGCCGAAGACGCCCTCTCGGACCGCGAGATCGGCGAGATCGGCGCCGACCTCTGCGAGGCCCTCGACCACGCCCACTCGCGCGGCGTCGTCCACCGCGACATCAAGCCGCAGAACATCCAGGTCGTCGACGGCCAGCCGCGCGCCAAGCTGATGGACTTCGGCATCGCCCTCCTCGCCGACGGGGCGGGGCTGACCGCGACCGGCGACGTGGTCGGCACGCTCGCCTACATGGCGCCCGAGCAGGCCGAGGGACGGGAGGCCGGTCCCGAGGCCGACGTGTACTCGCTCGCGATCACGTTGTACGAGTGCTGGAGCGGGGAGAACCCGCACCGTCGCGCCAACGCGGTGGCCACCGCCCGCTCGATCGGCCGCCGCGCCCGGTCCCTGCACCGGCTCCGCCCCGACCTGCCCCGCGCGCTGACCGAGGAGATCGACGCCTGCCTCGACCCGCGCCCCCACCGCCGCCCCAGCCTGGAGGAGTTGGGGACCGCGATCGAGGACTCGCTCGACGCCCTCGCCGACCGCCCGCACCTCTCGCGCCGGGCCGGCCTGCGGCTCGCCGTGCTCGGTGCCGCCGCCGTGCTCGGTGCCACCTTCCTGCTCAGCCATGGGGCGGTATTGCCGTAGATGAGGGGCTGCGCCCACCCCTCATCTAGAATTCGCCCTTCCGCCGTGAAGGCGGAGGCTTGACCCTGCCACCGCCAAGGAACTCTTCCCATCGCCCTTCTCCGCAACCTCGAGTCCAGGATCGAAGGCCTCGTCGAGGGCGTCTTCTCGCGCGCCTTCAGCTCCGAGGTGCAGCCGGTCGAACTGGCGCGCAAGCTGGCCAAGGAAATGGACGCCCACAAGACGGCCTCGGTGCAGCGCGTCTACGTCCCCAACGAGTACACCGTCTTCCTCTCCCGCCAGGACCGCTCGAAGCTCGAAGGCTACGAGCGCTCGCTGGAGCAGGAGCTCTCCGGCTACCTGCTCGAGCACGCGCGGCGGCGCAGCTATGACCTGCTGACCCGGCCCACGGTCGAGTTCGAGACCGACGAGCGGCTGCGGCTGGGCGAGTTCGGGATCCAGCCGCGGATGGTGAAGGCGCCGGTCCACGAGGGCGAGGCGCCGCGCCAGGGCGAAGAGGGCCACACGATGGTCTACTCGGCCGTCCGCGAGCGCGACCACTCGCGGCCGAAACGGCCCGAGCAGGCGGTCGGCGCGCTCGTCTCCACCCGCGCCGTCGTCTCGCTCGACGACCGCCGCTACGTCTTCGACGGCCCGCGCGCCACCATCGGCCGCTCGAAATCGGTCGAGTGCGTGCTCGCCGATCCCAACGTCTCCCGCCGTCACGCCGAGCTGCGCCGTTCGGACTCGGGCGATTGGCAGATCGTCGACCTCGGCTCGACCAACGGGATCAAGGTGAACGGCCGGCGCGTCACCTCCACCCGGCTCAGCCCGGGCGACCAGGTGACGGTGGGCACCACCACCTTCTTGTTCGACATCGAGCAGTAGCCCGAGCCCCTGGCTTCGGGCGCGGAACGTAAGGTGCTGAGCGAGTGGCCTACGACCCCCTATCCACCGCCCTTAAATTCGGCTTCCTGGCCGTCCTCTTCCTGTTCCTGCTGGTGATCGCCAGGAGTGCGTTCCGGGACCTCCGCCGCACCGCCCAGCCGGCGCCGGACGCGACCGGGTTCCACGCCGCGCCCGGCTACGCCGAGGTGCAGCGCGGGGTGGATGCCTGGCTGGTCGCCGAGCGCGGCGGCGGCCTCGAGCGCGACGAACGCTTCGACCTGATCGGCGGCCTCTCGATCGGCCGCTCCCGCGAGGCCGACGTGCAGATCGACGACCGCTACGCGTCGAGCATCCACGCCCGCCTGTTCTCGCGCGAAGGGCGCCACTTCGTCGAGGACATGAACTCCACCAACGGGACCGAGCTGAACGGCGGCGCGCTGAACGGCGAGGCGGAGCTGGTCGACGGCGACACGATCCAGATCGGCGACACCGTCTTCCGCTTCGAGGCTTCCTGAGGCCGATGGGGTTGGGGGAGAGATGACGCTGCGGATCACCGACCAGGCATACGCGACCGACACCGGCCGGCAGCGCAGCGCCAACGAGGACTCGGTCTTCGTGCGGGCGCCGCTCTTCGTGGTCGCCGACGGGATGGGCGGCGCCCAGGCGGGCGAGGTCGCCTCGAAGACCGCGGTCGACTCCTTCGACGAGCGGTTGCCGGACGGCCCGCCGGAGCGGGTGCTGCGGGAGAGGATCGAAGGCGCCAATCGCGACATCCACGCCCGCGCCCGCGAGGACCCCAACCTGGCCGGGATGGGGACGACGACGACCGCGGTGATCGTCGACGAGAACGGCGAGGAGGTGGCGATCGGCCACGTCGGCGACAGCCGCGCCTACCGGCTGCGGCGCGGCAAGCTCGAACGGCTGACCCGCGACCACTCGCTGGTCGAGGAGATGCGGCGCAAAGGGCAGCTGACCGAGGCGCAGGCGGAGGACCACCCGCAGCGCTCGATCATCACCCGGGCGCTCGGCCCCGAACCGGAGGTCGAGGTCGACCTGCAGACGGTCCCCGCGCAGGCCGGCGACGTCTTCCTGATCTGCTCCGACGGGCTGACCACGATGCTCGACGACGCTCACATCGAGCGCCTCCTCGCCCGCGCCACCTCGATGCCGACCGCGGTCCGCTCCCTGGTCGACGAAGCCAACCGGGCGGGCGGCCGCGACAACATCAGCGTGGTCGCCTTCAAGCTGGCCGACGCGGCCGAACCGTCGCTCGCCGCGGCGTCCGAGGGCGCGACGTTGATCGGCGACAGCGCCGAGGAGGCGGGGCTGACCGCGACCGAGGTGCGCCGCCGCGCCGCCGCCGACGCGGCCCGGCGCCGCCGCGAGGAGCAGGCCGCCGCCGCGCCGGGCAGGCGCCGCCGCCGGATCAAACGGGTGGCGGCCGCGATCGCCACGCTGGCGATCGTTGCGGCGCTCGTCTTCGGCGCCGCCTACGGCCTGCGCCACGTCTGGTTCCTCGGCACCGACGCCGCCGGCCGCGTCGCCCTCTACCGCGGCCTGCCCTACGAACTGCCCTTCGGGATCAAGCTCTACAGCGAACGCTACGCCGCCCCGGTGCAGACCAGCGCGCTGCCGGGAAGGCGCCAGGACGCGGTGACCGGCCACAGCCTGCGCTCCCACTCCGACGCGGTGACGCTGCTCGAAGAAATCCAGCGCGGCCAGGGAATCGTCGAATGACCCGCGATCGCAACCGCGAGCTGCTGGCGCTGATCCCGGTCGCGATGCTGCTCACCGCCGGGTTCGCCGCGGTGTTCGCCCAGGACCACGCGCGGCTCGGCAACCTCAGCCTCACCTACGGCGCCTACTTCTTCGCCCTCTGCCTGGCGACCCACATCTACCTGCGCATCAGGCTGCCCCACGCCGACCCGTACCTCTTCCCGCTGATGGCGGTGCTGACCGCGTTCGGCCTGGTGATGATCTACCGGATCGACGAAACCCTGGCCCGCGACCAGGCCAACTGGTTCGTCTTCGGGCTGATCCTCTTCGCCCTGACGATCCAGTTCCTGCGCGACTACCAGGTGCTGGAGCGCTACCGCTACATCATCGCCACCGCCGGCCTGCTCCTCCTGCTGGCGCCGCGGCTGCCGGGGATCGGCGAACAGGTGAACGGCGCCTACCTCGGGGTGAAGGTCGGGCCGATCTCCTTCCAGCCCGCGGAGTTCGCGAAGCTCGCGATCGTCGTCTTCCTCGCCTCCTACCTGCGCGAGCACCGCGAGGTGCTGATCGTCGGCGCCCGGCGCATCCTCGGCATCACCCTGCCGCCGCTCAAACACTTCGGCCCGATGCTGGTGGTCTGGGGCGCCTCGATGCTGATGCTCGTCTTCATCCGCGACCTCGGCAGCTCGCTGATGTTCTTCGCCGCCTTCCTCGCCTTGCTCTACGTGGCGACCGGCCGGCTCAGCTTCGTGGTGATCGGGATGGCGCTCTTCCTGGCCGGCTCCTGGTTCATCGTCGCCACCGTCCCGCACGTCCACGAGCGGGTGGACATCTGGCTCCACCCGTACCAGGAAGCGGAAGGCAGCGGGTACCAGATCCTGCAGTCGATGTTCGCCCAGGCCGACGGCGGGCTGTTCGGCAAAGGGTTCGGCCAGGCGCTGGTCACCGTGCCCGGGCACCCCGGCCAGACGTTGCTGCCGGCGGCGCAGACCGACACGATCTACTCGCTGATCGTCAACGAGCTCGGCCTGTTCGGCGCCTGCGGGCTGATCGCCACCTATCTGCTGATCACGGCCCGCGGCTTCAAGGTCGCGCTGCTGGCCAACGACGGCTTTTCGAAGCTGCTGGCGACCGGGCTCACCGCGGTCTTCGCGATCCAGGCCTTCGTGATCATCGGCGGCGTCACCAGGGTGATCCCGCTGACCGGCGTCACCCTGCCGTTCGTCTCCTACGGCGGCAGCTCGATCGTCGCCAACTTCGTCCTCCTGGCGCTGCTGCTGCTGGTCTCCGACCGCGCCCGCCGCGAAGCCGAGGCCGGCGCGACGCGCGGCGACCGCGACGAGCTACTGGGGGCGACGGCGTGAACCGCCAGATCGTCAAGCTCTTCGGTTTCATCGTCGTCCTCTTCGGGATCCTGGTCGGCTTCACCGCCTGGTGGTCGGTGTTCGACGCCAAGGCGTTGAAGGAACAGGAAGTGAACCGGCGCCCGCTCTTCGAGCAGCAGCAGATCCCGCGCGGCCGCATCCTCGCCGCCGACGGCACGGTGCTCGCCAAGTCCGTGCCGAAAGGCCGCGGCGCGGCCCGTCGCTTCGTCCGCCGCTACCCGCAGGGGGCGCTCTTCGGCCACCCGATCGGCTACAGCTTCATGGAATACGGCCAGACCGAGTTCGAGCAGTTCCACAATGCCGAACTGACCGGCGAACAATCGGAATTCGGCTCGATCATCGACGAGCTGAGCGGGCGCAAGCAGGAAGGCGAACAGGTCGTCACCAGCCTCGACCCGAAGGCCCAGGAAGTGGCGCTGCACGATCTCGAAGCGGCCGGCTACGGGGCCGTGGTGGCGATCGAACCGAGCACCGGCGCGGTGAAGGTGATGGCGTCCAACCCTTCCTACAACCCGAACGCGATCCCCAAGACGCTCGAACGGTTGAACAAGGAAGAAATCAACGCGCCCCTGGTCAATCGGGCGAGCTACGCGCGCTACCCCCCCGGATCGACCTTCAAGATCGTGACCGCCGCGGCCGGGCTCGAATCCGGCGTCATCACCCCGCAGACGACGATCAACGCGCCCGGCGTGATCATCGACGAAGGCCACGAACTCGCCAACGACTACAACCAGAGTTGGGGCAACATCTCGCTCGACACCGCGCTGACCAACTCGGTGAACACCTGGTTCGGCCAGCTCGGCCAGAAAATCGGCCAGGACAAGCTTTTCGCGACGATGGAAAAGTTCGGCTTCAACGCGCTGCCGCCGATCGACCTGCCCGAAAACGAGCTGCTCGAAAGCGGCGTCTACGACTACGAAACCGAACGGATGCTGAATCGCCGCGACCCGGTCGACCTCGCCCGCGTCGCGATCGGCCAGGAGCGGCTGCTGGTGACGCCGCTGCAGGACGCGATGGTCGTCGCCGCGGTCGCCAACCACGGCAAGCTGATGAAGCCGCAGATCTGGAAGCGGGTGGTGAACGTCGACGGCAGCACCACCAAGCGGATGAGCCCGAGCGTCTACAGCGAACCGATGTCGGCGAAGACCGCGGCGGAGCTGACCACCGCGATGGAAGGCGTGGTGCGCGAAGGGACGGGGACCAACGCGGCGATCTCCGGCGTGCGGGTGGCGGGCAAGACCGGCACCGCGGAAACGCCCGGCAACAAGGCCTGCGGCGGCGGCGAAGCGGAGAACCAGGCCTGGTTCATCGGCTTCGCGCCGGCCAACGAACCGAAGATCGCGATCGCCGCCTCGGTCGAGTGCACCGAACAGTTCGGCGGCGACGTCGCCGCGCCGATCTTCCGCGACGTGGCCGAAACGATCCTGGCGGGCCACTGAGCGCGGTGCGGACATCCAAGACGAAGAGGGGAGAGGTGCGTGGCTGAGGTAGAGGTCGGTGCGGTTGTCGACGGGCGCTACCGGGTGCTCTCGAAGATCGGCGGCGGCGGCATGGCCGACGTCTGGCTCGCCGAGGACACCACCCTGCAGCGTCGTGTCGCGCTGAAGGTCCTCCACCGCCGCTTCGCCCAGGACCGCGAGTTCGTGATGCGCTTCCAGCGCGAGGCGGAGTCGGCCGCCGGCCTGCAGCACCCGAACGTCGTCGCGGTCTTCGACCGCGGCGAGTGGGAAGGCAGCTACTACATCGCGATGCAGTACGTCGAAGGGCCGACGCTGAAGCAGCTGATCGACTCCGGCATCACCCTCGAGCAGGCGGTCGCGGTCACCCGCCAGGTGCTGCAGGCGGCGGGCTACGCGCATCGGCAGAGCCTCGTCCACCGCGACCTGAAGCCGCAGAACGTGATCGTCGACCCGGAGGGCAAGGCGATCGTCACCGACTTCGGCATCGCCCGCGCGGGCGTCTCGGAGATCACCCAGACCGGCTCGGTGATGGGCACGCCCCACTACCTGTCCCCCGAGCAGGCGCAGGGCTTCGAAGTGACGCCCGTCTCCGACCTCTACTCGATCGGCGTGATGCTGTACGAGGCACTGACCGGCCGCGTCCCGTTCGAGGGCGAATCGGCGGTCGCGGTGGCGATGAAACAGGTCTCCCAGATGCCGCAGCGGCCGAGCTCGATCCAGCCGCGGGTCAGCCCGTCGCTCGACGCGGTGGTGATGCGGGCGCTGGAGAAGGACCCGGGGCAGCGCTTCCAGAGCGCCGAGGCGTTCATCGCGGCGCTCGACCAGGCGATGCGCGACCCCGGCGGCGCCGGACGCGGGACCACCTCCTTCGCCGCGCTGCCGCCGGTCGCCGCGGCGGTCGAGGCGCCGGTGGAGGATCCCGAGGCGGCGCGCCGGCGCCGTCGCAACCGGTGGATCCTCGGCGCGCTGGTGGCGATCCTGCTCGGCGCGCTGATCGGCATCCTGCTCAGTCGCGACACCACCACCAAGGTCCCGAGCGTCGAAGGCCGCAGCCTGCAGCGAGCCGAAGAAATCCTCGAAAACGACGGCTTCAAGGTCAACCAGCCGCCGGTCCAGGTCCACCGTGAAGCGCAGGCCGGGACCGTGCTCGAGCAGGACCCGCTGCCCTCGCCGCCGGGGCGCGAAGCCGAAGAAGACTGCTCCTTCCTGACCCTCTTCTGCTCGAAACCGGCGGTGACCCTGACGGTCAGCATCGGGCCGGGCGAAGGCACGGTGCCGTCGGTCGCCGGTCTCACCCGCGCCGCGGCGACCAAGAAGCTCGAAGAAGCCGAATTCGAAGTGGCGGTGGAAACCGCCCACTCCGATACGGTCGAACAGGGCGACGTGATCTACACCGAACCGCACGGCGGCGAAACCGCGACCCATGGCTCGACCGTGACGATCTTCGTCTCCAGCGGCCCGCAGCTGGTCAAGGTGCCGGTGCTGACCGGGTCCCAGCGGCGGGTCGCCGTGCAGCGCATCCGCGCCCGCGGCCTCGTCCCCGAAGTCGGCGAACAGGAAAGCAACGTGCAGGTCGGCCAGGTCCTCCACCAGTCGCCGAACGCGGGGGAAGAGCTCGAACCCGGCTCGACCGTGCAGATCATCGTGTCGGCGGGGCGCGAAAAGGTGAAGATGCCGGGCGTGTTCGGGCTCGAACGTCGCGAAGCGGTCGAAGAAGTGCGCGCCGTCGGCCTCACCCCGGTGGTCGAAGAAGAAGAAATCCGCAACGAAGAAAAGATCGGGCTGGTGATCCGGCAGTCGCCGACCGGCGGCACGGCGCTGTTGCCGGGCAGCAAGGTGACCCTGGTCGTCGGCAAGCGCGCGGCGCCGCCGCCCGAAGAAGAAGAACCCGAAGAAGAAGGCCGGCCGTGAAGGTCGCGGTCCTGACCGGCGGGCGTTCCTCCGAGCACGAGGTCTCGCTCAGCTCGGGCGCCTCGGTGATGAAGGGGCTCGAGGAGGCCGGCCACGAGGTGATCGAGGTGCGGATCGGTCGCGACGGGCGCTGGAGCTCCGCCGGGGCGGCGGTGGAGCTCGTCCCCGGTGGCGGGCTGCTCGGCGCCGACGTCGCCTTCCCCGTCCTGCACGGCGCCTTCGGCGAGGATGGCAGCCTGCAGGGGCTGCTGGAGCTGCTGGACGTCCCCTACGTCGGCTCCGACGTCCTCTCCTCGGCGACCTGCATGGACAAGCTGACCCTGAAGCGCCTGCTGGCCGGGCAGGGGATCCCCCAGGTCGACTTCGTCGCGGTCGGCGAGCCGGGCTGGCGGGAGCGCTGCGCGGAGCTGGGGACGCCGCTGTGGGTGAAGCCCTCGCGGATGGGCTCGAGCGTCGGCATCAGTCGGATCGAGGATCTGACCGCGCTCGACTCGGCGGTGGAGACGGCGCTCCGCCACGACCCGCGGGTGATCGTCGAGGCCTCCGCCCACGGCCGCGAGGTCGAGTGCTCGGTGCTCGGCAACGAGGAGCCGCGGACCTCGATGCCGGGCGAGATCCTCGCCCACGCCGAGTGGTACGACTTCGAGGCGAAGTACGGCGAGGGCGGCATGGACCTCGCGGTGCCGGCGCCGATCTCCGAGATCGAGACGACCCGGGTGCGGGAGCTGGCCGCCCGGGTCTTCACCCTCGCCGGCTGCTCCGGCCTCGCCCGCTGCGACTTCTTCGTCGAGCCCGACGGCACCGTGCTGGTCAACGAGATCAACACCATGCCCGGCTTCACCGAGACCAGCGTGTACGCGAAGCTGCTGGAGGCCGACGGCATCTCCTATCCGGACCTCTGCGACCGCCTCGTCGCCCTGGCGCTGGAGCGCCACCGCCGCGCCCGCTCCTACGAGTTCTGAGCGAGCCCAGGCAACCCCCCTCCAGCTGTTCCTTATGCCGGAATACCGGTGATAAGGAACAGCCGGCGCGGGCCGCCGCTATTCGAACAGCTTGATGTCGGAGATTTCCACCTGGTAGCGGCCTTCCTCGTCGGCCGAGGGGGAGGCCTTGGTGAACCAGATCAGGAAGTACTTCGCGGCCTGTCCGAGGTGCAGCTGGACTTCTTCTTCCCCGGCGGCGTTGGTGACTTCGGCGATCGGTTCGCCCCATTCTTCGATTTCTTCAGGCGGCCCGGCGGGGGCGGCGAAGATCTGGGCGTTCCAGCCCGGGGTGGGGGAGAGGATCCGCATCTTGCTCGGTGAGGCGGGGGCGTCCGTGGTCACGTAGATCCCGACCCCCGGGTCGGGGCCGGTCTTGGTGCCGGCGAAGGTTTCGGAGTCGTAGTGCTCGGTCGACCAGGCGGTGCCGGTGGGGTTGCCGTCGACCGCGAGTCCGACCGTTTCCGGGTTCTCGTGCCCGTCGCCCTCGGGGTCGTAGTCGGTGGCGCCTTCGAGGGCCACGGCGCGTTCGGACGGCCTTTGTTCGCTTTCTTCGGCCTGGCCGCTGATCGGGCTGTTGCCGCTGCCGATCAGCTGGGTCGCGGCGAGCGCCGCGGCGGCGGCCACGACGAGCACCAAGACCGCCGCCCACGACCAGCGCGCCCGGCCGGAGAGCTTGCGCTTCGCCGGCGGCACCGCGTCCAGCACGCTGGTCGCCTCCCCGGTGGTCGACCCGGCCCGCGCCGCCTCCACCTCCAGCGCGGTGGAGAGGTCGTCGATCATCTCGCCGATGTCGGCGTAGCGCCGGGCCGGGTCCTTGGCGGTCGCCCGCTCGACCACCAGGGCCGTCGCCGCGGACAGCTCCGGCCGCTCGCCCTGCACGTCGGGGAGCTCCTCGTTGACGTGCTTCATCGCCACGCCGACCTGGCTGTCGGCCTCGAAGGGGACGCTGCCGGTAAGCATCTCGAAGAGCACCACGCCGAGCGAGTAGACGTCGGAGCGCTGGTCGGTGCCGTGCCCCATCGCCTGCTCGGGGGCGACGTAGTCGGTGGTGCCGAGGACGCGGCCGGTGGCGGTCATCCCGTCCTGCTCGAGCTGGCGGGAGATGCCGAAGTCGGTCAGCTTGGCGCGGCCCTCGGAGTCGATCAGCACGTTCTGCGGCTTGATGTCGCGGTGCACCATGTTGCGGGCGTGGGCGACGGTGAGGCCGCGGCCGATCTCGATCGCGTAGGCGAGCGCCTCCTGCACGTCGAGCGGCCCGAGCCGGTTGATCCGCGCCTTCAGCGTCTCCCCTTCGACGTACTCGAAGACGATGTAGGGGAAGCCGCCGTCCTCGCCGGCGTCGATCACGGAGACGACGTTGGGGTGGGAGAGCTTGGCGACCGCCCGCGCCTCCTGGCGGAAGCGGGCGAGCTGGTCGGCCTGCTCGGACATCTCCCCGTGCAGGACCTTCACCGCGACGGGGCGGTCGAGGGTCGTGTCGCGGGCCAGGTAGACCGTCGACATCCCGCCCGAGCCGAGCTTCGCCTCGAGCCGATAACGGCCCGAGAGCACGGTTCCGATCATCTTCGAGCTGGTGGGGGCGCGGTCTGCCATCAAGCGCTGCCTACGGGGGAAGCCGGTGGACGAGTGTGGATATTGTCGAGCACGTGCCAGTCGAGGTTCGCTATTACACCGACCCGGCCTGCATCTGGTCCTGGGCAGCCGAGCCGGCGCTGCGTCGACTGATGTTCGAGTTCGAGGGGGAGCTCACCTTCGTCTGGGCGATGGGCGGCCTCGCCCGGCGCTACGGCTCCTCCTACCAGGACAGCGAAGCGGAGGTCGGCCATGGGCCGGATTGCTTTGCGGACCTGATGTCGCATTGGCTCAACGTAGCCGGTCAGACGGGCATGCCGTGCGACCCGCGTCTTTGGACGGAGGCGCCCATTTCGGGCACCTTCCCCGCCTGCGTCGCCGTCGAGGCGGCCTCCGAGCAGGGCTGGGAGGCGGGCTACCGCTACCTGCGCCGCGTCCGTGAAGGGCTGCTCTGCTTCCGGCGCGCCCTGGACCGGCCGGACGCGCTGGTCGCCGAGGCCGGCCCGGCGGGGCTCGACGTCGCGCGCTTCGCGGCCGCGCTCGACTCGACGGGAGCGCGGGAAGCTTTCGACGCCCACGTCGAGGAGGCGCGCGAGGTGCCCGCGGAGGCCCGCGACGCGGGCAAGACCAGCGTCACCGAAGGCCACGAACGGCTGAGCTTCCCGTCCGTGGTGTTCGTCGGTGAAGACGGCGAGCGCCACGGCGCCTGGGGTTTCCAGCCCGCCTCGGCCTACCGCGAGGCGGCGCTGGCGGCCGGCGCCCGCCAGGTCAACGAGGGCGACCTCTCGGTGCTCGAGGCGGCGTCCCGCTTCGGCCGGCTCGCGCTTCCCGAGGTCGAGCAGCTGACCGGCATGACCTCGGTCGAGGCCCGCGCCGAGCTGTGGCGGCTCGCCGCCGAGGACCGCCTCCGCCCGATCCCGGCGCTCACCGGCGTCCTCTGGGAGCCCGCCTAGTCCCGCCTCCGCCCGCCCGCCGTCGATGAGTTCGCACTTCTCCGCGCTATCCGCGGATTACTGCGAACGCGACGGCGCTCGGCGGGCGACGTGGCCGGCGTCGTCGGTGACGCGGCCGATCCGGGCCGCGCCCGGGTGGTGGGCGCGGAGCAGGTCGAGGGCGCGCGCCTCGTCGTTCTCGGGGACCACCAGGCAGAAGCCGCAGCCCATGTTGAAGACCTCGTGCATCTCCTCCTCGCCGACGTCGCCGCGCTCGCGGATCAGGTCGAAGAGCGGCGGCACCGGGAGGGGGGCGTCGATCTCGTAGCCGACCGCGGCCGCCAGGCGCAGCAGATTCTTGACCCCGCCGGAGGTGATGTGGGCGAGGCCGCGGACGTCGACCTCCGAGCGCAGCAGCTCGACCACCGGCTTCACGTAGATCACCGTCGGCTCGAGCAGCGCGTCGCCGAGCGGTCGGCCGAGCCGGCCTTCCGGGTCCTCGCCCAGGTCGAGCCCGTCGAGCGCCCTGCGGGCCAGGGTGTAGCCGTTGGAGTGCAGCCCGGAGGAGGGCAGGCCGATGATCGAGTCGCCCGGCGCCACCCGCCGGCCATCGACGATCGCGTCGAGCGCCACCGTGCCGAAGCAGGCGCCGGAGACGTCGACCCCGTGGACCATCTCGCCGAGCTGGGCGAGCTCGCCGCCGGGGATCTCGATCCCGGCCAGGGTGGCACCGCGGGCCAGGCCGACCCCGATCGCCTCGCAGGCCGCCGGGTCGGCGCGCTCGATCGCGATGTAGTCGAGCATCGCCAGCGGCTCGGCGCCGACGCAGATCACGTCGTTGACGTTCATCGCCACGCAGTCGATCCCCACCGTGTCGAGCCTGCCGAGCGCTTCGGCGAGCACCAGCTTCGTGCCGACCCCGTCGGTCGAGAGCGCGATCCCGAGGTTCGGCGCGACCTCGATCACGCTCGCGTAGTGGCCCGGCAGCGGCACCTGCGCCGAGGGCCGCCCGAGCTCGATCCGCCCGAGCGCCCGCACCAGCCCGGCGACCGCCGAGTCGGCGGCACCCTGGTCGACCCCGGATCGCGCGTAGGCGTCGCTCACGCCGCCGATTCTTTCAGCCGCGCGGGCAGGCCGTCCGACGCCGAGCTCCGAGCAGGTTCCGGGTCTCCCCGGAACCTGGAGCTCAGCGGCCGCGGCGCAGCCTCCACAGCACCACGCCCGCCAGGCCGGCGCGGTAGGCGGCGTAGGGCCAGAGGGCGCGGTCGCGCTCGACCAGGCGGATCAGGCGCTGCGAGGCGAGGGTGGAGACGAAGGAGGCGCCGATGCCGACCGCGAGGGTGCGGCGCAGCTTCGGGGTGGTGCCGCGGCGTGCCAGCCGCGCGCCCTTCAGCGCCGTCGCGCCGACGATGATCGGCAGGGCGATCGTCCGCGAGAGCAGGTTGGCCTGCGTGCGGGTGAAGCCGCGCCAGCGGGCCGCGGCCAGGGTCACGCCGTTGCGGGAGACTCCCGGCGCCAGCGCCGCCGCCTGGGCGATGCCGAGCGCCAAGCCGTCGGCGGGCGTCGCTTCGCCGCGGCCGCGCAGCTGCGGCCGGCGGTCGGCGACCAGCATCAGCGCCGCGCCGACCAGCAGGCCGTAGGCCGTCGCCCGTGGACCACCGAGGCGCTCCTCGATCTGCCGCTCGAAGCCGTACCCGACCACCGCCGCGGGGGCGAAGGAGAGCGCCAGCAGCACCGCCCGCCCGGCGTCGAAGCCGCGCAGCTCCTCGGCGATCAACCGGCGCTGGCCGATCAGCAGCGCCGCCGCGGCGCCGGTGTGCAGGGCCACCTCGAAGCTCTTGCGCACCTCGGGGTCGATCGCGTCCCAGTCCCAGCCTGCCAGCCAGGGGATGAGGACGATGTGGGCGGAGCTGGAGACCGGCAGCAGCTCGGCCGGCCCCTGCACGATCCCCAGCGCGATCGCGCGGCGGGCCGGCAGGCGCGCGCCGCTCAAGCGACCGGGTTTGCCGCCGGAGCGCGCTTGGCCTGCGGAAGGAGCATGCAGCGGGACATCCTAGATGGGGGCGGCGATCGGCCCGCCCGCGCCGCGAATCACCCGATCCTTAGGAAGCCCCCGTAAACTCGGCTGTTCATGCGCCGGTTGAACCATCCCGTCTACCGCAACCGGGTGGGACAGATACTCGCCGACGCGGCACTCGTCGCGCTGGCCTACTTCCTCGCCTTCCAGCTGCGCTTCCTCGACGACCCGCACGGCTGGCCGCACCGCTACGAGGTGCTGTTCGCCCAGTCGGTCGGCTTCGTCGTCGTCGGCAAGCTGCTCGTCTTCGCCGCCTCCGGGCTCTACCAGAAGTGGTGGCGCTACGTCAGCGGCCGCGACTTCCTGCTGATCCTGCGCGCGGTGACGATCGCCAGTGCCTTGCTGGTGATCGCCTTCGCCGTCGTCCAGCCGTTCCACCACCGGCTGCCGCGCTCGGTCGAGGTGATCGACTTCATGCTCACCCTGATCCTGATCGCCGGCGCCCGCCTGCTGGTGCGGCTGATCGTCGAGCGGCCGTCGCGCGGCGCCCGCGTCCCGCGGCACGAGGTGCTGATCGTCGGCGCCGGCTCGGGCGGCCAGATGGTGGTCCGCGAGCTGCGCCTCAACCCGGCGCTCGGCGCCACCGCGATCGGCTTCGTCGACGACGACCCGCGCAAGCGCGGGATGCGGATGGTCGGCGGCGTCAAGGTGCTCGGCGCGACCGACGAGATCGCCCCGATCCTCGACGAGACCGATCCCGACGAGGTGATCATCGCGATCCCCTCGGCGCCCGGCACGCTGCGCGCCAAGGTCGTCGCCGCCTGTCGCGAGCGGCGGATCCGGGTGCGCACCCTGCCCACGGTCTTCGAGCTGCTGCGCGGCGGCGTGCAGCTCTCCAAGCAGCTGCGCGACGTCCAGGTCGAGGACGTGCTCGGCCGCGAGCCGGTCGTCGTCGAGCTCGACCGGGTCGGCGCCTACCTGCACGACAAGATCGTCCTCGTCACCGGGGCGGGCGGCTCGATCGGCTCCGAGCTCTGCCGGCAGATCGCCCGGGTCGAGCCGCGGCTGCTGGTGATGCTCGACCACGCCGAGGACAACCTCTTCGCGATCGAGCGCGAGATGCTCGACGAGCGCCACTTCACCAACGCCGAGTCGGTGCTCGCCGACTGCCGCGAGCCGCACCGGATGCTGGAGACGATGCAGCGCTTCAAGCCCGACGTCGTCTTCCACGCCGCCGCCTACAAGCACGTGCCGCTGATGGAGGCCAACCCCCTGGAGGCGGTCCGCAACAACGCGATCGCCACCCGGATCGCCGCCGAAACCGCGGCCGCGGCGAAAGCCGAGCGCTTCGTCCTGATCTCCACCGACAAGGCGGTCAACCCGCAGACGGTGATGGGCGCCTCCAAGGCGATGGCCGAGTGGATCGTCGAGGTGGCCGGCCGGACCCACCCCGGCACCCGCTTCGGCTCGGTGCGCTTCGGCAACGTGCTCGCCTCCTCGGGCAGCGTCGTGCCGATCTTCCGCGGGCAGATCGAGCGCGGCGGCCCGGTCACCGTCACCCACCCGGAGATGACGCGGTACTTCATGACGATCCCGGAGGCGGTCCAGCTGGTGATCCGCGCCGGCGACATCGGCACCGGCAAAGGCGAGGTCTTCGTCCTCGACATGGGCGAACCGGTGCGGATCGTCGACCTCGCCCACAACATGATCCGTCTCGCCGGCTACGAGCCCGAACGCGACATCGCGGTCGAGTTCACGAAGCCTCGCCCGGGTGAGAAGCTGCACGAGGTGCTGTTCAGCGAGCAGGAGGTGGTCCAGGCGACCGCCGCGAAACGGATCAACCGCGCGGTGCGCAAGGTGCCGCTCGACCCCGAGTGGGTCGAGTCGACGCTCACCGCGCTGGAAGCCTTGGTTCTGGCCGGGGATGAGGCTAACTTGGCAGAACGGGTCGTAGAGCTCATCGCCGCACCCGGCGGAGACGCTACGAAGGTCGTGTTGGACGAGTAGCCTTCCGCAACTTTGCTCCATGTGATCGAAAGAATCGGGGCCTTCGCCGGCCTGGCGTCATTCCTGGGACTGGGAGTGTTCGCCCTGCTCCTGTTCGCCCACGGCCGCGACATCCGCCGGCTGCGCGATTGGGCCGGGTCGGCGCCCGAGCGCGAAGCCGAGCGGATGGCGCAGACGCAGACGATCGCCGCCCAGCGCGCCGAGGAGCTGCGCGAGCTGGAGGAATCCCGGACGGCCGAGCACGAGGCGGTCCAGCAGCGCGAGCTGCGCCGCCGGCGCCGCGAGGAAGGGCTTCCCGAGCAGACCCGCGGCGAACGCATCGGCGAACGCTTCTCCGGGCTCGGGGAAGCGCTCTCTCGCCCGGCCCTGCTGGTAGCCCTGTTCCTCGTCTTCGTCCTCGTCGTCGGCGGCGTCGCCTATGCCGTCCTCAGCAACAACGGCGGCGAAACCAAGGGCAAGGGCCACGACGGCAAGCAGGCGGCCGCCGTGCAAAAGGTGAAGCCCGGCGAAATCGAAGTGGCGGTGCTGAACGGCACGTCGGTGCCCGGGCTCGCCGCCACCTTTGGCGCGAAAGTGGAAAAGAAGGGATTCGAACTCGGCGCCGTAACCAACAGCGAATCGAGCTTCGAAACCTCGGTGGTGATGTTCCGGCACGGCAAGAAGCCGGATGCCAAGCAGGTGGCACAGGACCTGGCGATCAAGAAGCTGGAACCGATGAGCAACGAAGTCGCGCAGGTCTCGGGAGAAGCCAACGTGTCGGTCGTCGTCGGCGAGGACAATGCCGCGGCGGCGAATTGACGCGGCCGCCGTCGTCTTCGCGCTGCTCGTCGTCGCCACCGTCGCCGCCTTTGCCTACGCCCAGCGGGTGAAGCGCGACCCGCTGCTGCTCGACCGGGTCGAAATCGGCACCAGGAAGTCGAACGCCTTCATGCCCGAAGGCGCCTGCGACAAGCGCCACATCCGGATCAAATTCAGGACGACGACGTCCAACCGGGCGACCGTCCAGATCATCCGCCCGGGCGGCGAACTGGTCCGCACGCTGGCCCGGCACACCTTCCTGAAGCGCTACAGCTACCACGTCGTCCACTGGAACGGGAGGAACGACAGCGGCGCCCTGCAGCCGCCCGGGCGCTACCGGATGCGGGTGAAGCTCGAAGACGAAGGGCGGGTGCTGACCGCCCCGGGGACGATCCGGCTGCGCCGGGCGCACCGGCAGAAGAACGGCACCGTCGACTGCACGAGGGCGGCCCCGGGGGGCGAAGCGGGCGGGGCCGGCCAGACCACGAGGGGAAGCGCGGGCAGGGGGCAGTCGGGTTGAGCGGCATTCTCTCCGGCGCCGGGCTGCTGGTCGCCGCGGTCGCCGCCTCCGCCGCGATCCTGCTCCCGGTCGGCCGGCTGCGGAGCGCCGCGATGCTCGCGGCGCTCGTCCTCTTCCCGATCCTGATCCTCGGCGACCAGTGGCACAGCCACCGGATCGTCGAACTGCGCCATCATGAGGCCAAAGCGGCCCTGGGCATCGTGGTCGGGGCCGCCCTCGTGGTCGCCCTCGCCTGGACCTTCGACAGATGGCCGGTGCTCCTGCCGCTGGCGATCATCGGCCTCTTGCCGTTCCGCATCCCGCTCGAATCGGGCGGCGAATCGGCCAACCTCCTGGTGCCGTTGTACGTGGTGATCGCGGGGGGCGTCCTGGCGGTCGTCGCCCGCGACTGGTGGGGGAGCCAGGCGGATGGCTCCTCCGGCGGGTGGCGTGGGCACACGTACCGAGCACGAATACCTCGCGCGCAGGTGCGGGTGCCCACGCCAGGACCCGCCGGCCGGAGAGCTTCCGTCTGGCTCCCCCGCGCGCTCGCCGCGTTCGTCACGCTCTACGCGCTGCAAACGCTCTACTCCGAGGACTTCTCCAAAGGCCTGCAGGAAGTCTGCTTCTTCCTGGTCCCCTTCACCTTGGCCTACGCGCTGCTGCGCGACGTCGAGTGGGACCGCCGGCTGCTCACCTGGACGCTGCTGCTGATCGTCGTCGAGGCGCTGGTGTTCGTCGCCGTCGGCAGCGTCGAGTACCTCAGCCGCAGCCTGTTCTGGAACGAGGCGGTGATCCGCTCGAACGAATTCCACACCTACTTCCGGGTCAACTCGATCTTCTGGGACCCGAACATCTTCGGCCGCTACCTCGCCCTGGTCCTGGTCGTCGCCACCACGGCGCTGCTCTGGGTCAAGGACCGGCGCCCCTTCTGGCTGCTCGCCGGGGCGATTCTCCTCCTCTGGATCGGCCTCGCCCAGACCTTCAGCCAGTCGAGCTTCGTCGCCCTGCTGGCCGGGCTCGCGGTGCTCGCGGCGCTGCGCTGGAGCTGGCGCTGGACGCTCGCCGCGGTCCTCGTCGGCGCGGTCGGCGCGGCGCTCGTGGTGATCCTGATCGGCGGCAAGGGGTTCGACTTCAACCGCCTCAACGTCGACACCAGCGGCCGCTCCCACCTCGTCTCCGGCGGCGCCGAACTGTTCTCCGAACGGCCGCTGTGGGGCTACGGCTCGGGGTCCTTCCAGCACGCCTACGAGCACCACCTGGGCAGCAAGGCGCCGGTGACGATCTCCCATACCGAGCCGATCACGGTCGCCTCCGAGCAGGGGCTGGCCGGCCTGGTCCTCTACGTCGGCCTGATCGTCGTCGCCCTGTGGACGATGGGGGCGGGGCTCTGGGCGCGCGGCCCGGACCGCCGGCCGACCGCGGCCGACGCGGCGCGCGCCGCCTTGCTCGCGGCCTTCGTCGCCCTGCTGGTCCACACGATGGCCTACGCGGGCTTCTTCCAGGACCCGATCACCTGGGTGCTCCTGGCGGTCGGCGCCTCGCTGGCCGCCGCCCCGGCGCTCGCCGACCGCACGGCGGCGCCCGGGCCCGCCGCCGCGCCCGGCGGCATCCCGGACCGCGCGTAGGCTCCCGCCGTGTCGGGATACCTGCGGCGACTCGCGACGACCGGCGCCGCCTACACGGCGGCGAGCATCCTCTCGAAGCTGATCGCGGTCGCCCTGCTGCCGCTCTACACGCGCCACCTCACCACGACCGACTACGGCCTCGCCGAGGTCCTCTTCGCGGCGGTTGTCTCGGCCAGCATCGTCGTGCGGCTCGGCCTGATCGAGGCGGTGCTGCGCTTCTACTACGACGAGCGCGAGGAGCCCGACCGGATCGTCGGCGCGACCTTCTCCGGGCTCTTCTGGCTCTCGACGATCGGCGCCCTGGTGGCGCTGCCCTTCGCCGCGCCACTCTCCCGGGCGCTGCTCGACCCGAAGCCCGACGAAGTGCAGACCGCCGTCGAATTGACGCGGATCTCGATCGGCGGCCTCTGGGTGGCGACGATGTTCGAATACCTGCTCACCCTCTTTCGGCTCGACGAGCGGGCGCGCGCCTACTTCGTCACCACGATCGCCAACGTGCTGTCGACGATCGCCCTGACCGTCGTCCTCGTCGTCGCGGTCGGGGACGGGGCGCGCGGCCTGCTGGTCGGCTCCTACGCCACCGGCGCCGTGTTCGTCGTCGCGATGGCCCTCGCGCAGCGCCGCCGGCTGACCCTCCGGGTCGACCCCGGCCTGCTGCGCCGGCTGCTGCGCTTCGGCCTGCCGACGATGCCCGCCGAGGTCAGCCTCTACCTGCTGAACTTCGCCGACCGGCTGATCATCCTCCGCACGCTCGGCGCCGCCGAGGCGGGGATCTACTCGCTGGCGGTGAAGTTCGCCCAGGCGGTCAACGTCCTCGTCCGCGGCTTCCAGCTGGCCTGGCCGCCGCTCGCCTACTCGATCCGCGACGACGAGGAGGCGCGCCGCACCTACGCGACCGTGATCACCCTCTTCCTCGCCGCCTGCAGCTGGCTGGTCGTCGGGCTCTGGCTGCTCGCCCCCTACCTGGCCCGCTTCTTCCTCGCGCCGAAGTTCTTCGACGCCTACGAAGTGGTCGGCCTGATCGCCGCCGCGGTCACCCTCTACTCGCTCTACATGGTGATGGTGGTGATCCTCGGCCGCACCGGCCGCACCGAGTTCAACCTGCCCTCCGCGCTCGCCGCGCTGACCTCGAACGTCGTCCTCAACCTCGTGCTGGTGCCGCCGCTGGGGATCGTCGGCGCCGGCCTCGCGCTGGTCGCCTCCTACCTGGTGGTGATCGCGCTGATGTACTGGTTCACCCAGCGGCTCTTCCCGGTGCCCTACGAGTGGGGCCGCCTCGCCCGCGTCCTCTTCGCCACCGCGGCGCTGGTCGGGCTGGGGGAGCTGGTGATGCCGCCCGCCGGGTTCGGCGGCCTGGTCGGTCGCTTCGCCGTCGCGCTGGTCTTCCCCCTCGTCCTCCTGGTGAGCGGCTTCTTCACCGCCGAGGAGCGGGGCTGGCTGGCACGCCTCCGCCGCCCCCGCGAGGTGCTCGCCGGGTTCGCCGCCCTGCGCAGCCGCCCCGCCGCCGTGGAGGGCGAACCGGGCGAGCTCTACGAAGCCGAGCAGATGGACCAGGACTCCCGCTTCTAGGCGCCCCGCAGTCTCAGTCGGCTTCGGCGCGCTCGCGCAGGCCGGTGCCGCGGGCCGGGAAGAGCGCCTGGCTGGCGTGGGCGCGGTAGACGTCGGCCGGTTGGCCGGGGAGAAAGGTCGCGGCGAGGGCGCGCAGGCCGTAGGCCCAGGCGGTGAGGGCGCGGACCGCGAGGGCCGCGCCGCGGCCGTGGTGCTTGCGCATGTAGAGGTCGCGGTTGCGGTGGAATTCGACGATCCGCGGCAGGCCGGCGGCGAGGTCGGTGGAGAGCTGGTCGTGGTGGACGGCGGCGGCGCCGGGGACGAAGAGCTCGTGCCACCCGGCCTCGGCGAGCCGCTTGGCGAAGTCGCACTCGTCGTAGTAGACGAAGAAGTCGGGGTCCATGAAGCCGACCGCGGCGGCCGCCTCGCGGCGGACCAAGAGGGCGCTCGACTGCGCCCAGTCGACCCGGCGGGTCACCTTCCCGGTGCTTTGCACGGTCAGCCATCGGTGCGCGAAGAGCGCCCCGGCGAGAGCCGTGCCGACCCCCGGGAAGCGCCAGGCGCAGGGAGTGGGGCCGCCGGCCGAGTCGAGCAGCTGCGGCGTCGCGGCGGCTGCCTGCGGGTCGGCCTCGAGCGCCGCGATCAGCACCGCCGCCGCCCCCGGGCGCAGCTCGGAGTCCTCGTTCAGCAGCAGGCACCAGCGCCCCCGCGCCCGCTGCATCAGCAGCGAGTCGTTGGCCGCCTTGCCGGTCCGCCGCTCCCGCTCGATCAGCTCGACGTCGCCGCCGAGGGCGCGCACCGCGTCGGCCGAGCCGTCGGTCGAGGCGTTGTCGAGGACGAGGATCTCGCGCTCGACCCCGTCCGGGTGGGTCGCCTCGATCGCCGCCAGGCAGGCGAGCAGGAACTCGCGCCCGTTCGTGTTCACCACGCAGTAGGAGAGCTCCGGGTCCACGGCGGCCACGCACGATAGCCGGCCGCCTCCCGCCCCCGCCCCGGCCGCCCCGTCCCGTCGACCGGCGCTCACCGGCGGGGCGCTCCGGTTGCGCGGTTCCATATCCCCGCATGGCGAGGATTTCGAACCACGCAACGAGACGCCGCGCCGGCCGGCGCGGCGGCCCGACCGGCAGACCTCGGCTCGCCAAAGTAGCGTCTGACCGATGTGGGGAGTTCGACTTCGCTGCTTTCCCGAAGCGGTCTGCGCCCGTGCTCGGTGCGGACCTCGACCGACACGTCGATAATCGCGGCCATGGCGTCCGCAGACGAAACCGTGCGTTGCGCGTACAGCTAGTCGACCCATCCGCCTTCACGCCGCCGTATGACCGCGCGCTCGCCGCGGCGCTCGCCCGCGCGGGCGCCGAGGTGGAGCTGGTCACCACCAGGTTCCTCTACGGCCCCGTCCCCGAGGCCGAGGGATACGAGGTCGACGAGCGCTTCTACCGGCGCACGGCACGGCGTGGCCTCTCCGGCTCGGCCCGCCTGCCCTTCAAGGGCCTCGAGCACCTGCGCGACATGCTCGCCTTCCGCCGCGCCCCGACCGACGCCGACGTCGTCCACTACCAGTGGCTCACCCTCCCCGCCCTCGATCGCCGGCTCCTGCCGCCGACCCGGCCGCGGGTGATGACCGCCCACTACATCCTGGCGCCGAACGCGAGCCGCCGCGCGGCGCGCTCCGCCCACGCGGTCTTCGGCGCGATGGACGCCGTCGTCGCCCACTCCGAGCACAGCGCCGCCCGCCTGCGCGAGGAGGTCGGGCTGCCCGCCGAGCGGGTGCGGGTGATCCCCCACGGCGCCTTCGACTACCTGACCCGCCTGCCGGAGGAGAAGCCGTTGCCCGAGGAGCTCGAGGGCGCCGAGGGGCCGGTCGTCCTCTCCTTCGGCCTGCTCCGCCCCTACAAGGGCCTCGAGATCCTGCTGGAGGCGTTCACCGAGGTCGAGGGCGCCGAGCTGTGGATCGTCGGCAACCCGCGCATGGCGGTCGAGCCGCTGCACGAGGCCGCCGCGCTGACCGGCGCCCGGGTCCGCTTCGTCACCCGCTTTGTCGAGGACGCCGAGATCCCGGCGATCTTCCGCCGTGCCGACGTCGTCGTCCTGCCCTACCTCGACGCCGAGCACTCCGGCGTCCTCTACACCGGCCTCGCCTTCGGCAAGCCGCTGGTGGCGAGCGCGGTCGGCGGCTTCCCCGAGGTCGCCGACACCGGCGCCGCGCGGCTCGTCCCGCCCGGCGACACCGGCGCCCTCGCCGCCGTCCTGCGCGAGCTGCTGGGCGACCCCGCGGCGCGCGAGGAGTTGGCCGCCGCCGCCCGCGCCGCCGCCGCCGGTCCCTACTCCTGGGACGAGGCGGCGCGCCTCACCCTCGCCCTCTACGAAGAGCTCATGGAGGCCGGGCCCGCGGCGGCGCGCCGACCCGGCGCCGACCCGACGCCCGGTCCGGAGCGCCGGTGACGACGCTCGCCGCGATCGTCTTCTGGGTGTGCGGCCTGGCGATCGTCTACGCCCAGGTCGGCTACCCGTTCGCGCTGCGGGCGCTGGTGGCCGCGCGCCGCGGGCGGGAAGCGATGGGCGGTCCGGCGGCGCCGCGCGCGCTCGGTTCCGGGGCGCCGGCCGAGCCCCACCCGCTGGTCTCGCTGATCGTCCCGGCCTTCGACGAGGAGGAGGTGATCGCCGCCAAAGTCGAGAACGCCCTCCGCCTCGACTGGCCGCGCGAGCGCCTGCAGATCATCGTCGCCGACGACGGCTCCACCGACGCCACCCCGGAGCGGGCGCGGGAGGCGGGCGCCGACCTCGTCCTCGAGCTGCCCCCCGGCGGCAAGGTCGCGGCGCTGAACGAAGCGGTCACCGACGCCGACGGCGAGTTCCTCGCCTTCTCCGACGCCAACGCCGAGTGGGCGCCCGACGCGCTGGTCGGCCTGCTCGCCCCGTTTGCCGACGAGCGGGTCGGCTACGTCTGCGGCCAGGTCCGCTTCCGCGCGCCGGACGGCGACAACCTCGAGGGCGCCTACTGGCGCTACGAGATGGCGATCCGCGCGCTGGAGTCCGAGCTGGCCGGGATCACCGCAGGCAACGGCGCGATCTACGCGGTGCGCCGCTCCGCCTACGAGGCGCTGCCGCCGTCGGGCAGCCACGACCTGAGCTTCCCGTTCCGGCTCGCCAAGCGCGGCCTGCGCTCGCTCTACGCGCCGGCGGCGCGGGCCGAGGAGAAGATGGTGCCGACGATCGAGGGCGAGTTCGCCCGCAAACGGCGGATGATGCTCGGCCTCTGGGACATCGTCGTCGGCGAAGGGATGCTGAGCCCGCGCGGCTACTCGCCGCTCTACGCCTTCGAGCTCTTCTCCCACCGCGTGCTGCGCTACGCGACGCCGTTCCTGCACGTCCTCGTCTTCCTCGCCAACCTGGCGCTGCTGGGGAGCGGCTGGGTCTACTACCTGACCCTGATCGCGCAGCTGGCGCTGCTCGGGGTCGCGGCGCTCGCCCCGCGCCTGCCCGATGACGCGATCGTGCGGATCTGCCGCTACTACGTCCTCACCCAGGCCTCGATCGTCCTCGGGCTCTGGGACCGGCGGCGCCACGGCCCGGGCGGGCGCTGGGCGAAGGCGGCGGGGACCCGGTGAGGGCGCCGCGCCCGCGGGGCGGGGAGGGCCGCTGATGCCCGCCGCCGCCGACAAGCTGCTCGCCGCCCTGGGGCTGCTCGTCCTCTCGCCGCTGCTGCTCGCGGCGGCGATCTGGATCAAGCTCGACAGCCGCGGGCCGGTGATCTACCGGCAGCTGCGGGTGGGGGAGGGCGAGCGCCCCTTCCAGATGTGGAAGCTGCGGACGATGGTCGAAGGCTCCGACCCGGTCGGGGTCGGCACCGCGGTCCTCCGCGACGACCCGCGGGTGACCCGCCCGGGCCGCTTCCTGCGCCGCACCTCGCTGGACGAGGTCCCCAACCTGGTCAACGTGCTGCGCCGCGAGATGGCGATCGTCGGCCCGCGCCCGGGCCTGCCCGCCCACACCGACCACTTCGCGCTGCACGGCCACCCCCGCTTCCGGGTGCCGCCGGGGATCACCGGCTGGGCGCAGGTGCAGGGACGCGCCGGCATCCCCTGGGAGGAGAGGGTGCAGTTGGACGCCTGGTACGCCGAGCACCGCAGCCTCCGCCTCGACCTCCGCATCCTCGCCAAGACCGTCTGGCTGGTCGCCACCGGCCACGGCCTCGCCCCGGACTGAGGCCTGCCGCCGGTCGCCGTAGGGTACGGCCATATGGATTGGCGAAAGGAAGTTGGACGCCGGTCTGGCCAGGGAGGGTGGAAGGAAGACTTCCCACTGGACCACCGACTGCCGGATTCAATCGAGTTGGATTGCAGAAGGCTCGAAACGCCGATCCATCCGATGTACGGGCTCAGGATTCGAGTGTTCGTCGACTGGCACAGGCTTCGCGGACGGAACGTTCGACTGATTCCACCGAATGACCCCCAGGCGCGCGCTCTGTTCGAGGCAATGGGCATTGGTGGCGAGAATGCCCACCAAGAAGACGACGCCATTCTTCCCGTGACGCGGATCGAGGAGTTCTTGGACGTCGAGGAGGTGGCGAACCGGACTCAACAGATCCTCGAGTACGAGCTTCCCGACGTCTCTGCGCTGGGGCAGGCGACTTTCATGGCCGTCTCCGAGCTCTGCAGCAATGCCATCGAGCACGGGAGCAACCCCCTGGGTGGCTATGTGGCCGTCCGGCGGGTGCATGAGCCGCGGAGGCAGATCTCGATCGCGATTGCCGATTTGGGGATCGGGATTCCGGAGCACCTCCGTCAGCGGTATCCGGAATGGATCGACGACGGTTGGGCGATCGCCCATGCAACTGAGGAGCACGTGACGGGGACCGGGGATAGACATCGCGGAATCGGCTTCTCAGCCGTATTCGAAGCAGCATTGACGCGGTCACTGCATGCGGCCCAGTTGAGCATCTTGTCGGCGAGGGGTTTCTGCCGAGTGCATCTGGTTCAAGAAGACAGGAACGTCGAGGTATTTCCGACGCCCCAATTTCGGCGTGGAACCTGGATTACCTACGATCTGGTTTCCGTGTGAGGCTCCGATGGTCGACCTAGACTGAACCACCACGCCCGAAACCGTTCGAAAGGAGGATGCGAATGTCGTATAGCTACGCGCTCGCAGAACGGGGAACGACGCTCGCAACCCGCCCCCTTGCGCGCCAACTCCGCGAAGATCTGGCGGAGGCGGCGGCAGGGAAGCAGGAGGTGGTGCTGGATTTCGCCGGGGTATCGGGCACGAGCCACTCGTTCGCCGACGAATTCGTTGCCCAGCTAGCTGAAGAAGTCAAAAGCGGGGAGCAGTCGTTTTCGCTTGCCATCCACGCGGCCGCCCCCGATGTCGAGCGTGTCATCCGCAAAGCACTCGAGCGACGCGGACTCGAAGTTCCCGTGCTCGTGTAGACCAGGGTGGTCTCACTCCCAATAGGCTTTGCCGGGTGTCCGAGCGACCGAAGGTGACGCTGCGGCGGTTCGAGCCGGGCGACGCGCCCGCCGTCCACCGCTGGTTCAACAATCCCGAGGCGACGAAGAACCTGATGGAGCAGCGCGACGGCTTCTCGCTCGAGCAGGCGGAAGGGTGGGCACGGCGGGCGATGGACGAATCCGGCGAGGACCGCAAGTACGCGATCGTGGTCGAGGGCTACGAGGAGCCGGTCGGCTTCACCGCCCTCTACGGGCTCTTCCGCCAGACCGCGCCGGAGCTCGGCGCGCTGATCGGCGACGACGTCCGCGGCAAGGGCGTCGGCCGGCGGGCCGAGGCGCTGACGGTGAAGAAGGCCTTCGACGAGTTCGGCGCCCACCGGGTGTACGGCCGCATCCCGGCCCGCAACGAGGTTGCCAAGAAGACCGTCGCCAGCCAGGGCTGGCAATACGAGGGGACGATGCGCGCGCACCTGGCGCGCGACGGCGCCCCGCCCGACGACTGCGAGGTCTGGGGCGTCCTGCCCGAGGAGTTCCGCGCCGCCACCGCCGACCTGTTCGGTGAGTAGGCCGGTCGCGCAGCTGCTCGAGGACGGCGGCGCCGCCGCCGGGGAGGGCCCGGCCCAGTTCTTCCGCAGCCCGCCGTTCCTGGCCGCCGAGGGCGCCACCCACACGCTGCGGATCGAGACCGACGACGCCGAGCTGCTCGCGCCGCTGGTGGTGCGGGAGATCGGCCCCGGGCCCGACCGCGACGGCGTCTCCCCCTACGGCTACCCGGGCCTCGCCCTCGCCCCGCCCCGCCTTGGCGTTCGCAGTAATCCGCGGATAGCGCGGAGAAGTGCGAACGCGCCCGGGGAGGGGGGCGACGCGGGGGCGCTCGACCCCACCGCGGTCGACTGGTCCGGCACCGGCCTGGTGTCGGTGTTCATCCGCCACCGGCTCGACCTGGTGCCGCTCGCCGGCTCGACCGGGCGCAACGTGGTGCAGATCGCCGACCCGGAGCTGAAGCCGAAGAGCCGCCCCTCCGACCGCCGCCAGATCCGCCGCAACCTCGAAGCCGGCTACACGGTGGAGCTGGTGCCGGGGGCCGCGGCCGGCGCCGCGACCCGCGCCGGCTTCCTCGACCTCTACGAGCAGACGATGCGCCGCGCCGGCGCCGCCGACCACTACTTCTTCGGCGCCGCCTACTTCGACCTCGTCCTCGCCGCCGAGCGCACCTGGCTGGTGAGCGCCGCCGACCCCGAGGGCGCCCCGGCCGCGTCGTCGATCGCCTGCGTCAGCGACGGCTACCTGCACTACTACCTGAGCGGCAGCTCCGACGCCCACCTCGGCGACTCGCCGATGAAGAACGTCGTCGCCCGCCTGGTCGAGCTCGCCGCCGAGCTCGGGCTGCCGCTCAACCTCGGCGGCGGCATCGCCCCCGGCGACGCGCTGGAGGAGTTCAAGCGGGGCTTCGCCAACCGCACGCTGACCTGGCGCACCTCGGAGATCGTCTGCGACCCCGACCGCTACGCGGCGCTCGCCGCCGGCCGCGAGGCGGGCGGCTTCTTCCCCGCCTACCGCGCCCCCGCCTGAGCCCCGGCTCGGGCCGGGTGACGGCTCAGGCGATCCGGCCGGCCAGGGTGGCGGCGTCGCCGCGGGTCCGCTCCCACGGCTTCGCGGCCTTCAGCGCGCCGAGCACCGCGCGGGTCGCGGGCGCCCGGTTCAGCGCGTAGAAGTGGATCCCCGGCGCCCCCGCGATCAGCAGCTCCGAGCACTGCTGCGCCGCGTAGGCGATGCCGAGCTCGAACTCGCGTTCGGCGTCGCCGTCGGCCGCCTCGAAGGCCGCTTCCAGCGGCGCCGGGATCGAGGCTTCGCAGAGCGAGCAGATCCGCTTCGTCTGGGCGAAGCTGCCCACCGGGATCACGCCGGCCAGGATCGGCACCTCGATCCCCACCGCGCGCGCCGCGGCGACGAAGTCGAAGTACACCTGGTTGTCGAAGAAGAGCTGCGTGGTGAGGAAGGAGGCCCCCGCCTCGACCTTCTGCTTCAGGTAGGCGAGGTCGGTCTCCAGGTCGGGCGCCTCGGGGTGGACCTCCGGGAAGCAGGCGCCGCCCAGGGCGAAGTCCCAGCGGCCATCGCCGATGAACCGGATCAGGTCGGCGGCGCTGCCGAGGCCGCCCTCGGTCTGCGCGAAGCTCTCCTCGCCGCGGGGCGGGTCGCCGCGCAGCGCGAAGACGTTCTCGATCCCCGCCGCGGCGATCTTGTCGAGGGTCTTGCCAAGGCCCTCGGTGGTCTCGCCGACGCAGCTCAGGTGGGCCATCGTCTCGAAGCCGAGGTCGTCCTTCAGCGCCCGGGTGATCTCCACCGTGCCGTCGCGGGTCGAGCCCCCCGCGCCGTAGGTGACGGAGACGAAATCGGGCTCCAGCTCGCGCAACTGGCGGGCGGTCTCGAAGAGCGAGGCTTCGCCCTCAGGGGTCCGGGGCGGCGAGAACTCGACCGAGAAAGTGGGCATATTGCTGGCGATGATGTCGTCGACGCGCATCGTCCAAGCGTAGCCGGACCGCCTCGAAGCGGCCTCCCGAGCCCGCCGCGCGGGCCTTCGCGGTCAGCCGACCGGCTCGACCGGCCCGGGCGCCGGCGGCGGCCCCGGGACGGGCGGGGTGGGGTCCTTGCGCCGCGCCCGCGCTTCGAACTCCGCCTCGATCTCCTCCAGCGGCTTGCCCTTCGTCTCCGGCACCAACGTCCAGCAGAACACCAGCGTGAGCACGCCGATCGCGGCGTAGAACCAGAACGCCCCGGCCCGCCCGAGCGCTTCGATCAGCAGCAGGAAGGTCAGCGAGACGATGAAGTTGAAGGTCCAGTTCGCCATCGTCCCCAGCCCGGCCGCCTTCGAGCGCACCCCGAGCGGGTAGATCTCCGCGTTCAGCAGCCAGAAGATCGGGCCGAGGCTGACCGCGAAGGAGGCGACGTAGGCCATCAGGCTGGCGATCGCGACCACCGAGGCGAGGGTCGAGCCACCGCCGCCGACGAAGGCGCCGCCGAGCGCGATCAGCGAGACGACCATCCCCGACACCCCGATCATCAGCAGGGTGCGCCGCCCGGCCCGGTCGAGCAGCCGGATCGCGACCAGGGTCATGCCGACGTTGATGATCCCGACGCCGACCGCGGCGAGGATCGAGCCCGCGGAGGAGTTCACCCCGGTGAATTCGATGATCGTCGGCGCGTAGTAGATGACCGTGTTGATGCCGGTCACCTGCTGCAGGATCGCCAGCCCGATCCCGACCACCAGCGCCGCCTTCACGGCCGGCTGCAGGAGGTCGGACCAGGACCCCGGCTTGGCGTCCTGGGTGACGGACTCCGCGATCTCGGCGAGCTCGCGGTCGATCGTGTCGGGGTCGTCGACGCGGATCTTCGCCAGCGTCGCCCGCGCCGCGAAGTCCTGGCCCTGCATCACCAGCCAGCGCGGGCTCTGCGGCATCCGCAGCATCCCGAAGGCGAGCCCGAGCGCCGGCACGCAGCCCAGCCCGAGCATCCAGCGCCAGCCTTCGATCGCGTCGAAGGCTAGCCCGACCAGATAGGCGACGAGGATGCCGATCGTCACCGCCAGCTGGAAGAAGCTGACCAGCCGGCCGCGGCTCTCCGGCGGCGCGACCTCGGAGATGTAGACCGGCGCCGCCGCCGAGGCGAGCCCGATCGCGACGCCGATCACCACGCGGGCGCCGACCAGGACGCCGAGCCCGGGCGCCGCGGCGCTCACCAGCGCGCCGACCATGAAGACCACCGCGGCGACGAGGATCATCAGCCGCCGCCCGTAGGTGTCGGCGGCCGGCCCGGCGATCGCGGCGCCGCCGACGGCGCCGATCGGCACCGCGGCGACGACCAGGCCCTGGGCGAAGCTGCCGAGGCCGAAGTCCCCCTTGATGAACAGCAGGGCGCCCGCGATGACCCCGGTGTCGTAGCCGAAGAGCAGCCCGCCGAGCCCGGCGATCGCCGCGGTCAGCACGACGTTTCGCCTGGCCCGCCGCGCGGACTCCTCCAACCCGTTCATCCGGCGGGCACCCTAACTCCGGACTTTGCGGAATGGAAGGCGACGCCCCCCTTGCACCCCGCCGATCGGCGCCCTAAGTTCATCCTGCGACCGAGAGAGACCGGTCTCCCCGAGAAGCCAAGGGGGGGAATGGGTCTCGAAGGTGGCGCCCCCGAGCTTCTGAGCGCGAAGGCTACGCGTGCGGCAGGCGACGAGCGCCATCCCCGGTCGTTTTTTTTCGCCGGAAGCCGGCTTGGGAGGCGCCGATCGGGCCGAGACGCTCGGCACCGTCCGAGCCGGCTTCTAGCTTCCCCGGTGGTTGTGGGGACCCTGCCCCCTCCATGACCGGCGACCGGGGCGCATTTACCGCGGGAGCCGGGCGTCGCGCGCATCCCCCGCGAGTCGTGCCGCGACTAGCCCGCCCGATCCCGCACCGCACCATCGGCCCACCGCTGTGGGACGATGGCGCGATGGCCGACGGGGACGGGGTTCGCTATGAGCGCGTCGGCGCCGCGGCGGTGCTGACGATCGACCGCCCGGGGCGCCGCAACGCGGTCGACGCGGCGACCGCGCGGGCCCTGCGGGAGGGCTTCGACCGCTTCGAGGCCGACGAGGGCGCCCGGGCGCTGGTGCTGACCGGGGCCGGGGGAGAGGCCTTCTGCGCGGGCGCCGACCTGAAGGCACTCGACCTCGACGTCGACGACCCGGCCGGGCCGCTGGGCTTCAGCCGACTGGCCGCCGCCAAGCCGACGATCGCGGCGATCGACGGCTGGTGCCTGGCGGGCGGGCTCGAGCTGGCGCTCTGGTGTGACCTGCGGCTGGCGACGCCGGGCTCCACCTTCGGCTGCTTCGAGCGTCGCTGGGGCGTGCCGCTGGTCGACGGCGGCACCCAGCGGCTGCCGCGCGTGATCGGCCTCGGGCGGGCGCTCGACCTGATCCTCACCGGCCGCCCGGTGGACGCCGAGGAGGCGGAGCGGATCGGCCTGCTCACCGCGGTCACCGCGCCCGGCGCGCACCTCCGGCGGGCGCTGGAGCTCGCCGAGGCGCTGGCCGCCTTCCCTCAGGAGACGATGCTCGCCGACCGGCGCGCGGCGCTCGAGGGAATCGGCCTGCCGCTCGCCGACGGGCTGGCGCTCGAGCATCGGCTCGGCCGCGAGACGCTCGCCGTCGCCGCCCGCGGCGCCTCGCGCTTCGCCGCCGGCGAGGGCCGACACGGCGCCCCGGCGGCGCCCGCGGGGAATCGCCCGGGCGCCCCGGCGCCGCCCGCCGACGGCCGGAATAGCTAGGTCGGATTCCACCTAAGTGCGGGACTCCTGCAATCAATATCTCCCAAGTTGAAGTGAGATCAGTTCCGGTACCGTGCTGTTCGTGGCTCAACGTTCTCCGATGCGCCCGCCGCCCGGGCGCCAACGCCTCTCCCGTGAGTTCATCGCCCGTCACCAGCGGGCCAGGATCGTCGCCGCGCTCGCCGCGGAGACCGCCGAGCGGGGTTACCGCGCGGTGACCGTCGCCGACATCGTCCGCCGCGCCGGGATCGCCCGCAACACCTTCTACGACAACTTCGCCTCCAAGGAAGACTGCTTCCTGGCGACCCAGGACTTCGGGGTCGAGGAGTCGCTGCGGCGAATCGTCGAGGCGGGCGGCGCGATCGAGGACTGGAAGGAACGGCTCGCCGCCGGGCTAGGCGCCTTCCTCGGCTACGTCGCCAGCGAGCCTGCGCTCGCCCGCACCTGCATCGTCGAGGCGCTCTCCGCCGGCCCCGCCGCGCAGGAACGCCACGAGCAGTCGCTGCAGGCGTTCCTGCCGCTGCTGCGCTTGGGCCGCGAGTCCTCACCGCACGGCGAGGAGCTCCCCGACACACTGGAGGAGACCATCGCCGGCGGCATCTTCTGGGTGATCTACCAGCGGATCGTTCTCGGCGAGACCGAGCAGATCGAGGCGCTCCTCCCGGACCTGGTCGATTTCGCCCTGACCCCTTACATCGGCGCCGATTCGGCGCAGCGGGCCACGGCCCGACTCTGAGCGAGAGGTATCTTCGCCTCGTGGCGTTCGATCCAGCCGACGCTTCCACCGAGTATCCCCCGGAGCTCTCCCGCCTGCCGCCGGGCCGGCACGGGCTGCCGCGGGACTTCGTCGTCCACAACCAGCGCGAGCGGCTGATCGCCGGGCTCGCCGAGGCGGTCGCCGAAAAAGGCTATGGCGGCACCACGATCGCCGACATCACCCGCCACGCGGCGGTCTCGCGGCGCACCTTCTACGAGCACTTCGACGGCAAGGACGAGTGCTTCGTCGCGGCTTTCGACACGGTCACAGAACAGCTGCGCGACCGGGTCGAGGAGGCCTTCAAGGAGGAGGACGACTGGGCGCTCGCGATGCGCGCCGGGATCGCGACGATGCTCGCCTTTCTCTCCTCCCAGCCGAACCTCGCCCGCCTGGCGATGGTCGAGGCGCTGGTCGCCGGCCCGGTGGTGGTCCAGCGCTACGACGCCGCCGTGCAGACCTTCCTGCCTTACATCGCGGCGGGCCGCAAGGGCCGGCCGAAGGCGGTGCTCAACCGCCTCTCCGACTCGACCGAGGAAGCGCTGGTCGGCGGCATGGTGTCGCTGGTGTCGCGCCGCATCCTCGCCGGCCGCACCGAGGAGCTCGAGGACCTGCTCCCCGACCTCACCGAGTTCACCCTCTCGCCCTACGTCGGTGGCGAGGAGGCGGCCCGCATCGCCCACGAGGGCTGACGCCCCCGCCCGCGTTCGCAGTATTCCGCGGATAGCGCGGAGAACTGCGAACTCCGCACGCTTGCGGCTAGCCGCGGCGGCCGAAGCTGTGGCCGCCCGGGGCCACCGCGCGCAGCTCGGCGACCGCGTGCTCGCGCAGCGCCCGGAGGCGGCGGCGCGGCGAGGGCTCGCGGCCGGCGCCGATCGGCGGTTCGCGCCGCTCCGGGCGGGCCGGTGAGGCCGGCCGCTCGCCCCGCTCCGTCCGCTCCAGCGCCCAGACGTCGAGGACGACGACGTTGACCGTCCCCTCGCGGCGCTCCAGCTTCCCCTTCGCGTGCAGCAGCGGCGCCGCGCGGACCAGCGGCCGGCGGCGGTCGTAGACGGGCGGCGGCACGATCAGGTTGACGGTGCCGCGCTCGTCCTCGAGCAGCATGAAGACGATCCCGTTGGCGGTCTCCGGCCGCTGCCGGGCGACCACCATCCCGGCCACCTCGACGACGCGGCCGTCCGGCGTCCGGGCGAGGTCGGAGGAGCGCAGGATCTTCGGATCGAGGCCCGGCCGCAGCATCTCCAGCGGGTGCCGCCCCAGGGTCAGCCCGGTGCTCCGGTAGTCGGCGATCAGCCGTCCCCACTCGCCGAGCGGCTCCAGCTCCGGCGGCTCGGCGGGCTCGATCGGCAACGCCAGCTGGGTGCCGCCCGCGCCCGCCCGCCCGGCGCCGGTCACCCCGACCCGCCAGAGCGCCTCGCGCCGCTCGTCGGAGCCGCCCGCCGGGATGCCATCGAGCGCCCCCGCCCAGGCCAGCCTTTCGAGGCTGGCCAGCCCCGCCCCGGAGCGCGAGGCCAGTTCGGCGATGCCGCGGTAGCGGCCGCCCCGACCGCGCTCGGCGGCGAGCGCCTCCATCTCCTCCTTGCGCACCCCCTTCACGTAGCCGAGCCCGATCCGCACCACCAGCCCGCCGCGCAGCTCCGGGTCGGTGCGCGGCGACTCGACGTGGCAGAGGACGCGGCTGCGGTTGGCGTCCGGCGGCGCCACGCGGATGCCGCGCCGCTGCGCCTCGTGGACCAGCGAGTCGGGCGGGTAGAAGCCCATCGGCTGCTCGTTCAGCAGCGAGCAGAGGAACTCGGGGCCGCGGTGCACGCGCAGCCAGGCCGACTGGTAGGCGAGCAGGCCGAAGGCCGCCGAGTGCGCCTTCGGGAAGCCGAAGCCGGAGAAGCCCTGGATCTGCTGCCAGACCCGCTCCGCGGTCGCCGGTGGGACGCCGCGCTCGACCGCCCCGCCGACGAAGCGACGGTGGTGCTCCTCGATCGCCTGCAGCGAGCGCTTGCGGCTCATCGCCCGCCGCAGCCCCTCGGCCTCCGCCGCGGAGAAGCCCGACAGCGCCATCGCGACCTCGATCACCTGCTCCTGGTAGACGATCGTCCCCAGCGTCTCCGCCAGCACCGGGCGCAGCAGCGGGTGCTCGTAGGGGACCTCGTAGCCGGGGTCCTCGCGGAGGCGCTTGCGGCGCTCGATGTAGGGGTGGACGGCGCCGCCCTGGATCGGCCCCGGCCGCACCAGCGCCACCTGCACGGTGAGGTCGTCGAGGTTGCGCGGCCGGGTGCGCGGCAGCATCTGCATCTGGGCGCGGCTCTCGATCTGGAAGACGCCGGTGGTGTCGGCGGCGCGGATCGATTCGTAGGTCTGGGGGTCGTCGAGCGGGATGCGCGAGAGGTCGAGCCGCTCGCCGCGGCTGCGGCCCAGCTCCTCGACCGTGCGCTCGACCGCCGAGAGCATCCCGAGCCCGAGCAGGTCGATCTTCAGGAAGCCCGCGTCGCCGCAGGAGTCCTTGTCCCACTGGACGATCTGGCGCCCCGCCATCGCCGCCGGGACGACCGGGCAGACGTCGATCAGCGGCCGGGTCGAGATCACCATCCCGCCCGGGTGCTGGGAGGGGTGGCGGGGCAGCCCCATGATGTCCCCGGCCAGCTCGAGCAGGACCCGCCAGCGCGGCTCGGCGGCGCGCTCGGCGCCCAGCGCCGCGACCAGGTCGCGCTCGATCTCGGCCGCCGTCTCGTGGAAGCCGACCGTCTTCGCGACCCGGTCGATCTCCGCCGGCGGCAGGCCGAGTGCCTTGCCGAGGTCGCGCACCGCGCCCTTCGGCCGGTAGGTCGGGAAGGCGGCGACAAGCGCCGAGTGCTCGTGCCCGTAGCGCTCGTGGACCCGCGGGATGAGCACCTCGCGGATGTCGCGGGGGAAGTCGAGGTCGATGTCGGGCATCGAGGTCGCTTCGTCGTTCAGGAAGCGACCGGAGAAGAGGTCCGCCGCGACCGGGTCGACGTGGGAGAGGCCGGTCAGGTAGCAGACGATCGAGCTGACGCTGGAGCCGCGGCCGCGGCCGGGGGGCAGGACCGCGCGGGCCGAGCCCGCGCCGCGCACCTCGAGCGCCACGTCGCGGGCCAGCTCCAGCATGTCGCGGTGCAGGAGGAAGAAGCCGGAGAGGCCGAGCCCGCGGATCGTCGCCAGCTCCTGGTCGAGGCGGGTCTCGGCCGCGGCGCGGTGCGGGCTGCCGGCGTAGCGCTCGGCGAGCCGGGCGGCGCAGACACGGGCCAGCTTCGCGTCGGCGCCCTCGTCCTCGGAGCCCGGGTAGCGGTAGCCGAGCCCGGCGGTGAGGTCGAAGGCGAGCCGCTCGGCGAGGCGGACCGACTCGGTGACCGCGTCGGGGTGCTCGGCGAACCTCGCGGCCATCGCGGCGGGGGAGGCGAGCGCCGAGGTCGAGTTGCCGCGCCGGCGCGGCTCGGAGGACTCGAGCGTCTCGCCCAGCCCGATCGCGACCAGCGCGTCCTGGAGGTGGGAGCGCGAGCGGGCGTGGGCGTGGACGTTGCCGGTGGCGACGGTGGGCACGCCGAGCCGCGCCGCGAGCTGCGCCAGCCGGCGGTTGCGGGCCCGATCGCGCCGCCAGTAGGGGCGCTGCAGCTCGACCCGGAAGCGATCGCGGCCGAAGGCGGCGAGGAGGCGCCGGCCGAGCCGCTCGCCGAGCGCCCCGTCGCCGCGCTCCAGCGCCCCGGCGAGCGCCCCGTCGCGGGCGCAGCCGGAGAGGCAGACGAGCCCGCCGGCGTGGCGCTCGACCTGCTCCAGCGTCGCCCAGGCGGGTTCGGCGACCCGCGCCGTGTTGCCGCGCGTGTGCGCGTGCGCCGCGGTCAAAAGCCGGCAGAGGTTGCGGTAACCGGCCTCGTCTTCGACCAGCAGGGTCAGGTGGGCGCGCCGCTCGGGGCCGAGCGCCACGGTCAGCTCGGTGCCGGTGATCGGGCGCAGGCCGAGGCCCTTGGCGCAGTGGGCGAACTCCATCGAGCCCCAGATCCCGTCGTGGTCGGTCAGCGCCAGGGCGGGGTAGCCGAGCGCCGCCGCGGCGCCCGCCAGCTCGAGCGGGGTGGAGGCGCCGTCGAGGAAGGAGAAGGCCGAGTGGGCGTGCAGCTCGATGTAGGGCGGGGTCGCCATCTCCGCCTCACGCCCGCTGGCCGAACCAGCGCCCGTCGCCGGGGTCGCGGAAGACGGTGACCGCGCGCCCGTCGGCCATCGCCAGCTCGAAGTAGTGGCGGCGCAGCGGCCGCGCCGTCCACCAGCGGTCCTCGACCAGCCACTCCTCGCGCACCGCCTCGACCGCGACCGGGCCGACCGCGCGCGGCGCCCCGTCGTCGCCGGCGCGCACCGCGACCGGCCGCGGCTCGTACAGGCGGCGCGGTGCCCCCATCAGATCTCCGGGAACGGGGTGAGCAGGTGCCGGCGCTCGGGGACGCGCGAGGCGGTGTCGACGGGGAGGACGCGGAGCAGGGCGTCGGCGCCCTGCGCGGCGCGCACCTCGCGCACCGCCGCGCCGAGCCGGCGCCGGCGCGGCTCGTCCCCGCCCACCTCCATCACCAGCTGGTCGGCGGCGGGCGGGCCGAAGCCGAGCGCTCGCAGGCGCAGCGCCTCGGCCGGGCCCGGCAGCTCGACCAGCCGTGGCACCAGCAGCCGGCGCAGGACCGCCGCCGCGGCGCTCGGCCGGCCGAGGACCTGCTCGACGCTCCAGCTGCCGCCGCCGCAGAGCCGCGCCCCGAGGCGCACCGCGAGCAGGGTCCGGCCCTTGCGCGCCGGCACCGCCAGCAGCCGGTCGATCAGCACCTCGAGCGCCCGGTCGAGCCGGCTCCCCGCCGTGCCGTCGGGCAGCTCGATCTCCTCGACCAGCTCCTCGTGCGGGAGGCGCGGCCGCAGCGGCTCCTCCTCGCCGCGGGCGATCCGCAGGGCGCGCAGGCCGAGCGGCCCGAAGCGGTCGGCGGCCTGGTCGAGGGTCAGCCGGCGCAGCTCCCCCAGCGTCCGGATCCCCAGCCGCTCCAGCGCGGCGACCAGCTCCGCGGCCGCCCGCTCCTCGCCCAGCCGCCCGACCAGGACCGCGGTCGGCAGCGGCGCCAGGAAGTGGCCGAGCCGCCGCGGCGCGACCACCGCCTCGCCGCCCTCGGCCGCCGCCCGCGCCGCGGTCCGGGTCGGCGCCACCCCGATCAGCACCGGCGCCCCGGCCGCCGCCCGCGCCGCCGCCGTCACCCCGGCGACCTCGCCGCCGTAGAGCCCGCGCAGTCCACCGAGCGCGAAGAAGATCTCCCCGGCCCGTTCCACCTCGACCGCGGCGCCGATCCCCTCCAGCGCCCGCGCCATCGCCTCGCTCAGCTCCGCCGCGGCGACCGGGTCGGCCGCCGGGTCGATCTCCGCGCCTACCCCCGCAACGTCAAAGGCTTCGCGCCCGGGCCGAAGCCCCCCGGAACGACCCGGGCGCCCAGGAGCCGCCAGACGACAGTCGATGACGCAGGCGATCTCCATACGAACGTATGTTCGCATGGATCGCGACCGCGATCAATCAGACAAAGCCCTCCGCCAGCCGCTCGCTCAGCTCCCGCAGTCGCCGCTGCGCCTCGGGGTCGTAGGCCTGCGGCTCGGCGCGGGACTCCGACTCGCGGTCGAAGAAGCGGCCGGTGACGCCGTCGAGGGCGGGGTTGACGCAGAGGCGCAGGGTGGCCGTGGTGCCGCGCTCCAGGCTGTCGACCGAGGTGCCGCGCTCGTCGAGGACGATCTTGGTCGGCATGAAGGTGGCGGGGTGGATGGCGTTGACGGTGACGCCGGGATCGGGACCGAGGCGCGCCGCCAGGTCGTTGACGAAGGTGATCTGGGCGAGCTTGCTCTGCGCGTAGGCGCGCCGGCCTTCGTAGTAGGAGCGCTCCAGCATCGGGTCGTCGAAGTCGAGCGCCGCCTGGCCGAGCGAGGAGATCATCACGATCCGCGCCGGGGCGGAGCGCTCGAGCAGGGGGAGCAGGCGTTCGATGAGGACGAAGCCCGCCAGGTAGTTGACCGCGAAGCGCAGCTCGATGCCGTCGGCGCTCTCCTGGCGCTGCGGCGAGTCGGGCAGGCCGGAGCCGATCCCGGCGTTGTTGACGAGCAGGTGGAGGGCGTCGAGCGCGGCGATCTCCTCGGCCAGGCCGCGCACCTCGGCCAGCGAGGCGAGGTCGGCCCGATGAGTGTGGATCCGCTCGTTGCCGGTGGCGGCGGCGATCTCGCCGGCCGCCGCCGTCAGCTTCTCGGCGCTGCGCCCGTGGATGTGGACCGTCCAGCCCAGCCCGGCCAGCCGCTCGGCCAGCGCCCGACCGAGCCCGTCGGTCGCCCCGGTGACCAGCGCGACGCTGTCCGCCGCCGCCCGGCTCACCGCAAATCCCCGCGCTTCGCTCCCGGCGCGGAGGACCGGACCCGCACCTGGACCTCGGTCGGGATCGGCTGCGGCGTCTCGACCTCCTCGATCCGGAGCACCTCCGGCTCGCCGAGCTCGCGCTGCACGGTCGCCTTCACCGGCCCGATCTTAGAACCTGCCCTGCGCCGCGCCCCCGGTCCGCTACGTTCGCCCTCGTTGAACTGGCTTTCCCGTATAGCGGTCGACGTCCAGCCTCTGCGCGAGTCGCGCGACTTCCGGCTGCTCACGGCGGGCGCGCTGATCACCGGCCTCGGCACCCAGGCGACCCTCGTCGCGCTCCCCTTCCAGGTGTTCGTGATCACCGGCTCGGCCTTCCTCACCGGGCTGATCGGCGCCGCCGAGCTGGGGCCGTTGATCGTCGCCTCGCTCTTCGGCGGCGCCCTCGCGGACCGCTTCGACCGTCGCGGCCTGCTGCTGCTCTGCCAGTTCGCCCTGGTGGCGATCGCCGCCGCGCTGGCGGTGGCCGCGGCGACCGGGCCGCCGCCGGTCTGGATCCTCTTCGTCCTCGCCGCCGCGATGGCGGGCGCGGCGGCGGTCGAGCGGGTCGTGCGCGCCGCGATCGTCCCCAGGACGGTGTCGGAGCAGCGGCTCCCGGCGGCGATCTCGCTCACCTACGGCCTCTACCAGCTGACCCAGGTCGCGGGCCCGGGGCTCGGCGGCGTGCTGATCGCCGCCTTCGGCCTCACCACCCCGTACTCGGTCGACGCGGTCAGCTGCCTCGGCATGGCCGCCGCCGCGGCGCTGATGAGCGCCCAACCGCCGCCCGCGGTCGAGGCGCCCGAGCCGGTGCTGCGCTCGATCCGCTCCGGCCTGCGCTTCCTGCGCCGGCTGCCGGCGGTGACGGCGGGCTTCGTGATCGACCTCTCGGCGATGACCTTCGGCATGCCGCGAGCCCTCTTCCCGGTCCTCGCGCTGACCGTCTACCACGCCGGCGCCTCCGGGACCGGCCTGCTCTACGCGGCGGTCGCGGCGGGCTCGACGGTCGCCGCGCTGACCACCGGCTGGATGTCCCACGCCCGCTTCCTCGGCCGCATCACCCTCGTCGCGGTCGCCTTCTGGGGCATCTTCATCGCCGCCGCCGGCCTCGTGAACAACATCTGGCCCGCCGCGGCGCTCTTCGCCCTGGCGGGGGCCGCCGACTCGGTCAGCGCCGTCTGCCGCAGCACGATGATGCAGGTGCTCACCCCGGACCGGATGCGCGGCCGCGTCTCCTCGGTCTTCAGCCTCGTCGTCGCCGGCGGGCCGCGGCTGGGCGACGTCGAGTCGGGCACCGTCGCGGCGCTCGCGACCCCCGCCTTCTCGGTCGTCTCCGGCGGCCTCGTCTGCCTGGCGTCGGTCGGCGTGGTCGCGATCGCCTTCCCCCAGCTGGCCGCCTACGACGCGGCCGCGGTCGGCCGCTCCGACGCCGTCCGCCAGGACCTCGCCGACGAGGCGCTCGAAGCGAGCGAGCTGATCTGACCCCGCCCCCATCGACGCTTGTTCGCGCATGGTGGACAAGCGTCGGCGTGCCGGGCCGACGCGGGCGCTCGAGCGGGGCATGTTGCGGGGACCGGCCGGCCGGGTAGCGAGGTGACATGCAGACGACCTGGCGGCAGCGAGACGAGCCTCTCCACGCCGCCTTTCCGCTGGCGCCGCTGAAGGCGCGCCGGCTCGAGTTCGGCCTCGACGACCTGCACGACTTCCGCGCCCTGGTCACGGCCGCGGCGGTCGCCGGGGGGCTGTCGCGCGGACGTTCGTCCGACCTCGCGGTCGCCGCCTCCGAGCTCGCCTCCAACAGCGTCCTGCACGGCGGCGGCCGCGGGCTGGCGACGGTGTGGGGCGAGCAGGGCGCCGTCCTGGTCGAGGTCGCCGACGCCGGCACGATCACCGACCCCGCGGTCGGCCACACGCTCCCCGACCCGTCCGCCGAACACGGCCGCGGCCTCTACATCGCCAACCGGCTCTGCGACTCGGTCGCGATCGACAGCACCCCGGCCGGCACCCGCGTGCGGCTGCGGATGGAGGTCGGGCGCGGTCTCTAGACGCGGCGCAGGGCGAGCAGCACGACGTCGTCGCGCAGCTCGCCGCCGGACCGGCTGATCGCGTCCGCGCGCAGCCGCGCGGTCAGCTCCTCGAGCGCCAGCGGCGCCAGGTATTCGACCAGCCGCGCCAGCTCGACCGGGTCGCGGTGCTCGGAGCGCGGCCCCGCCTCGAGCCAGCCGTCGGTGCAGAAGACCAGCGTGTCGCCGGCTTCGAAGGGAGCGTCGTGTCGCTGCACCTTGGCGTCGTTCAGGGCGCCCAGCACGGTGCCGCCGCCGAGCAGCCGGGCGCCGCCCGCGCGCACGTGGACGGGCGGCGGGTGGCCGGCGCTCGCCGCGGCCAGGACCCACCGGCCATCGGCGGCGGCCCGCAGTCGCACCAGCACCGCGGTGGCGAAGTCGTTGAGCCCGTGCCCCTCGAGCAGCAGCTCGTTCACGCGGGCCAGCACCTCCTCGGGCTCGTCGACCTCCCGGGTCAGCCCCCGCACCGCGTGGCGGACCGCCACCGAGACCCCCGCCGCCTCCGATCCCTTGCCGGCGACGTCGCCGACCAGGACCCAACAGCCGTCCTCGGTCGGCAGCACGTCGTAGAGATCGCCGCCGATCTCGATCCCGCGCCCGGCCGCCTCGAAGACGACCGAGGACTCGATCCCCTCCACCCGGACCGGGTGCGGCGGCCGCAGGCCGCGCTGCAGGTTGCGGGCGATCGCGTCGCGCTCCTGGTAGAGCCGCGCGTTGTCGAGGGCGAGCGCCGCCCGCTCGCCGAGCTCGCCGAGCAGCTCGAGGTCGGCCTCCTCGTAGCGCACCCGGCTCTCCGCGTGCAGGAAGGAGATGGCGCCGATCTTCCGTCCCCGGGCGACCAGCGGCACGACCGCCGCCGACTCGTAGCCCGCCTCCTCGACCCAGGCCCGGTGCGCGTCGCTCTGGGGGAGCGTCGCGGCCACCGCGGGGACTTTCAGGTCGCGCCAGAGCATCGGCCTCCCGGCCCGCAGGGCCTGCGACACGGGGTGGTCGCCCTCCGGCTCGACCGGCGCCTCGCGGCGGATCCGCTCGAGCCGCTCGGCCGCCTGTGGCGCCACCGTCGCGGCGACCGAGTCGCCGATCCGCCCGTCGGCCCGCACGAAGTCGATCAGGCAGACCTCGGCCAGCTCCGGGACCGCTTTGGCGACGATGTTGCGCGCCGTCTCGACCGGGTCCAGCGAGGCGTCGAGGTCGCGGGTGGCGGCGATCAGGAAGTCGCGGGTGCGCCGCCGCCGCCGCTCGCCGGTGATGTCGCGGGTGATCACCGACGCCCCGTAGAGGTGCCCCGTCTGGCTGCCGATCGGCGAGACCGTCAAGGAGACGTCGATCGGCGTCCCGTCCTTGCGCAGCCGCCGCGCCTCGTGCATCTCGAGGTGTTCGCCGCGCCGCACGACGGCGAGGATCTCCTCCGCTTCGTGGCGCGTCTCCTCCGGCAGCAGGAAGGAGACGTGCCGGCCGACCGCCTCCTCGGCGGAGTAGCCGTAGAGCCGTTCGGCAGCCGGGTTCCAGGTGGTGACGACCCCCTGCAGGTCTTTGGAGTAGACGGCGTCGTGGCTCCAGGCGACCACCTGCTCCATGTGGGCCCGGTTGCGGTCGATTTCGATCCGGTGGGTCACGTCGCGGGCCAGGACGGTCGGCCCGGCGCCGGCCGGGGCGGGGCGGACGACGGTCAGCTCGACCCGGAAGTTGGCGCCGTCGCCGCGCCGCGCCGGCAGCTCGATCCGGTGCCCGAGGAGTTGGTCGGAGCCGGCCGAGGGTTCCTCGCCGCCGGCCGCCAGGCAGGTGCGCACGCTCTCGCGCAGCTCGGCCGGGACGATCGCGTCGACCAGCCGCCGGCCGACCGCCTCGGCCCGGTCGATCCCGAAGAGGCCCTCGGCCGCCGGGCTGAACTCGAGCACGGTTTCGTCGGCGCCCAGGACGATGACCGCGTCGACCACCGCGCTCAGCGGACGGGTCCGCACCAGACCCCCGGTGGTCTCGTCGAGCGGCTCTTGGACCGGGCTCACCAGCCAAAACTACTGGCGTTGCGGTAACCGGGTGCGGAATCTGCGAAAACCCTGAGGATCGGCGGACAAATCGACCTGCCGACCGCTCAATTCTCCGCCGCCCGACGGTCTGTGGTGCAGACTGCCCTCTCGACATCCGGAGCCCCGCCCTGACCCAAACCGCCCCACAAGCCGAACTCGCCGCCGAGCGCACCCGCTGGCTCGCCCTCTACGTGCTCTGCGCGGGGATGCTGATGATCGTCCTCGACGGGACGATCGTGAACGTCGCGCTGCCCTCGATCCAGGCGGACCTCGGCTTCTCCCAGACCAACCTGGCCTGGGTCGTCAACGCCTACATGATCCCCTTCGGCGGCCTGCTGCTGCTCGCCGGGCGGCTCGGCGACCTGGTCGGCCAGCGGCGCATCTTCCTGGCCGGCCTCGCGGTCTTCACCGTCGCCTCGGCGGCCTGCGCCGCCTCGCCCGACCAGGTCGTGCTGGTCGGCGCCCGCTTCGTCCAGGGGATCGGCGGGGCGCTCGCCTCGGCGGTGATCCTGGCGATGATCGTGCGGATGTTCCCGACCCCCGCCGAACAGGGGAAAGCGATCGGCGTTTACGGCTTCGTCGCCTCGGCTGGCGGCTCGATCGGCCTGCTGCTCGGCGGCATCCTCACCCAGGCGATCTCCTGGCACTTCATCTTCGTCATCAACCTGCCGATCGGCGTCCTGGTCGGCTGGCTGGCGATCCGCCTGGTCGACAACCCGGACGGGCTCGGGCTCGGGCAGGGGGCCGACTTCCCCGGCGCCGCCCTGGTCACGCTGGCGCTGATGCTGGGCGTCTTCACGATCCTGCAGATCACCGAATGGGGTTGGGTGGACGCGCGGACGATCGGCGGGCTGGCGCTCGCCGCGGCGCTGCTCGCCGCCTTCGTCCGCCGCCAGGGGCGGATCGCCACGCCGCTGATGCCGCTGCGCCTCTTCGGCTCCCGCAACGTGGTCGGCGCCAACACCGTGCAGGCGCTGCTGGTCGCCGGGATGTTCGGGATGTTCTTCCTCGGCGCCCTCTACCTGCAGAAGGTGCTCGGCTACAGCGCCCTCGAGGTCGGGCTCGCCTTCCTGCCGACCACCGTGGTGATGGGCGCCCTCTCGCTCGGCCTCTCGGAAAAGCTGATCATGCGCTTCGGCGCCCGCAACACGCTGATCCCCGGCTTCACGCTGGTGACGATCGCGCTGCTGCTCTTCGCCCGCACCCCGGTCGACGGCAACTACCTGACCGACCTGCTGCCGCCCTTCCTGCTGATCGGCATCGGCATCGGCACCTCGTTCCCGGGCATCATGACTCTGGCGATGTCGGGGGCGACGCCGGAGGACGCGGGCCTCGCCTCGGGCCTGGTCAACACCAGCATGCAGGTGGGCGGCGCGGTCGGCCTGGCGGTGCTGGCGACGCTCTCCACGCAGCGCACCGAAGACCTCCTCGCCGCCGGCGATGCGACCGCCGCGGCGCTGACCTCGGGCTACCACCTCGCCTATCTGGTCGGGGCGTGCCTCGCCGCGGCCTCGGTGCTGATCGCGATCTTCGTCCTGCGGCCGGTCGCGGCGGTCGCCGCCGACGGGCACATGCCGGGCGAGGACCGGGGCGAGAGCGAGCCCGCCGCCGCCGAGGGCTGAGCCGTGTCGGCCGCTCGCCGGCCCCCGGGCGGGCCGCGGGACGCCCGGGCGGGCGGGCCGGTGAGCCGCGACGCTCAGACGGATTTCCGGCATTTCTGTCGAAAATCGTTCAAGCGCTAATTTGCCCGCCCGAAGCGGCCGAATAGAACGGCAGTGCAGAGAATCCCCGAGCAGATCAGGCGGTCGCGCGCCGCCTTCGCCGAAGCCCCCGACGAGCGGGCGCGGATGGGACGCATCTCCGGCGTCCTGTGGATGGTGGCGGCGGTGATCGGCGCGGTGGACGTCTTCATCCCCGGGTCGCGGCACGTGGCGACGCCGGCGGTCCTCGGCCTCGCCGCGCTCGTCTTCCTCTACGGCCTCGCCAGCCTCACCGGCTGGATCCCCTGGGAGCGCGCCTCGATGGACACCTTGGCGATCGGCATGGTGGCGACGATCCCGGTCGCGGGCCTGGCGATCTACATGACCGGCGGCTCGCTCTCCTACATCGAGCCGCTGCTCGTCTGCCCGCTCCTCTACGCCGCCTTCTTCTTCCCCGGGCGCTGGGCGTGGCCGCTGGTGATCGAGCTGATCCTCGTCGCCGGGGCGCCGCTCCTCTACGACCCCGACGCGCTCCACCACGCCTTCCTGCCCCGCTACCTCGGCCTCGCCGCCGGGTTCCTTGCCGCCACCTGGGTGATGGTCGGCCTGAAGCAGCGACTGGTCGGCGCCGAGGCGCGCCAGCGCGAGTTCGCCAACCGCGACCCGCTGACCGGGGTCGCGAACCGGCGCTTCTTCGACGCGGCGATGAAGCGCGAGCTGGAACGGCGGACGCGGCCGTTCGGCCGGCGCGGCCTCGACACCAGCCCGCTGGCGCTGCTGATCCTCGACGTCGACGACTTCAAGGGGGTCAACGACCGCCACGGCCACCAGGTCGGCGACGCGGTCCTCCAGCAGGCGACGACGCGGGCGCTCTCGGTACTGCGCTCCACCGACACGCTGGCCCGGATCGGCGGCGACGAGTTCGCGATCATCGCCCCCGGCGCGCATGGCGTGGGCGCCGAGCGGATGGCGGAGTCGGTGCGCGCCGCGGTGGCCGCCGGCGGGCCCGGGGGCGAGATGCCGACCCCGAGCACCTCGGTCGGCTGGGCCGTCTTCCCCGACGACGGGCAGGACTTCGAGACGCTGATGCGCGCCGCCGACGACCGCATGCTGCGGGTCAAGCGCACCGCGGACCGCCCGGTCGACCCGTCCCGATCCGACCCGGACCCGCCCGGGCCGCCTCCGACCCCGTCGTCCAGCCCCTCGCCATCGACCGTCACCACCTATAGCGCCGGGTAGGCCGACCGCCCCGCGGGTAGGGCTCCATCGCCGGTCGGGTCGACCGCGGCGGCCGCTTGGCGGAGGGTTCGACGGGGACTCGTCCCGGGGCGGAGTGGCGAGCGCGGGCGCCGGGTAGGAGAATCCGATCGCGTTGAACGCGAACCCAGACACAGGGCCCGCCTTCCACGGGGAGGCGGCCCTCAGCATCGGCGACGTGGTCGCCGCCACCGGGGTCGGCGAGGCGACCCTGCGTGCCTGGGAGCGTCGCTTCGGCTTCCCCTCCCCGCACCGCGAGCCCTCCGGCCACCGCCGCTACTCGCCGCTCGAGGTCGAACAGATCCGCGCCGTCGTCCGCGAGCGCGACCGCGGCCTCTCGCTGGCGACGGCGATCGAGCGGGTGACCGCCGAGCGGACCGGGCCGCCCTCGCTGTTCGCGCCGCTGCGCGAGCGCCGTCCCGACCTCCTGCCGGTCCCGATCCGCAAGCCGCAGATGGTGCACCTCTCGCGCGCGGTCGAGGAGGAGAGCGCCGCCCGCGCCGAGCGGGCGCTGATGATCGGCGCCTTCCAGCGGCCGCGCTTCTACCGCGAGAGCGAGGCGCGCTGGCGGCGCCTCGCCAGGGTCGCGGGCCTCGCCTTCGTCCTCGCCACCTTCGACGAGCCCCGCCGGCCGCCGGGCGGTCCGGTCGAGGTGCCGATCGCGACGACCGAGCCGGTGGCCGACGAGTGGGCGGTCATCTGCCTCGCCCCGGGCTACTCGGCCTGCCTGATCGGCTGGGAAAACGTGGCCGCCGCCGAGGCACCGGACGCGGAGCGGAGCTTCGACGCGCTGCTCTCGGTCGAGCCCGCGGTGGTGCGCGAGGTGGCAGGCGCCGCGGTCGCGATCGCCGCCGCGGGCGAACCGGAGGTCGCCGAGCGGGCGCGCGACTACCTGGACCGGACCCCGGACTCGAGCCGCCGCTCCCAGCTCCGCCTCGCCGGCGCGATCACCGCCCGCGCCTTCGCCCTGATGTAGGCGCCGGCCGCTAGCCGCCCAGCGAGGCCGACTCGAGCACGCCGAGCAGCTGGGTGACGCGGCAGACCAGGAGGCGCTCCTCGTCGACTTCGACCCAGACCCCGGCGCTGGCCGGGAAGACGACGTGGTCGCCGACCTCGACCGGCATCTCGACGCCGGCCCCGGCCCACCAGTCGAGCCCCGGCCCGACCGCGAGGACGATGCCCTGTTCGGGCGGCGGCTCGTGGGTTCCGGGCGGCACGACCAGCCCCGAGCGGCGCACCCGGTCGCTGTCGAGCTCCTTGATCACGATCTGGTCGAAGAGCGGCCGCAGCTGGTGGCGGACCGACTCGATGGGGTCTGGGACGCGCGACGAAGCCATGCGCCAAGTCTCGCATGCCCGGCGAACGAGGTTCGGGCACGGGGGCGAAAGCGATCGGCTGAAGCCTTTTGGTCCCATGACGACCAAAAAGCTTCAGCCGTGGGCGAGGGAGGCCTGGGCGCTGACGCGCCGACAGCACGGGGTGGTGACCCGGCGGCAACTGCTTGACCTCGGCGTGCCGCCCGGCGCGATCCGCTCCCGTCTGGAGCACGGCCGACTGCACCGGCTCTGGGCCGGGGTCTATGCCGTCGGTCGCCCGGAGGTCGGCCGTCTGGGGCGCTTCAAGGGGGCGACGTTGGCCTGCGGCGACGAGGCCCGTCTGAGCGGACGCAGCGCCGCCGCCCTCTGGGGAATCGGCCCCGACCACGGCGGGCCGATCGAAGTGGCGGTCCCGAGCGGGTCGCTCCACCGCCGGCAGGGCATCCGCCTGCGCCGACGCGCGCGCCCGGGCAGGTGCCGGCAGGTGCGGGGCATTCCCGTCGACGACCCGGTCTCGGTCCTCATCGACCTGGCCGCCGCGCTGGAGCGCGAGGAGGTCGAAGACGCGGTCAACGAGGCCGACCGCCTGGACCTCGCCCGCACCGGGCGACTCCGCCGCGCCCTCGAGGACCACCCGCCGCGCCCTGGCCTCGGACGCCTCAAGGCGATCCTCGACTCGCAGACCTTCAGCCGCGCCCAGAACGCGCTCGAGCGGCGCTTCCTGGCACTGGTCCGCGCGGCCGACCTCCCGCCGCCGGAGACCCAACGCCGCCTGGGCCGCCACCGCGTCGACTTCTTCTGGCCGCGGCTCGGCCTGGTGGTCGAGACCGACGGCCTCCGCCACCATCGGACCGCCGCCGAGCAGGAAGAGGACATCAGGCGCGACCAGGCCCACGTCCGCAACGGCCTGCGGACCCTGCGCTTCACCCACTCCCAGGTCTTCCACCGACCCGATTACGTCCGCGCGGTCCTCGGGGACGCCTGCGACCATCTGGGCACGCCCGCGTCCAGCTAGGTTTGCCCGGTGAACGCCGCGGCCGCCACCAGCTCGCCGGGGCGGCGGCAGCTCGGCATGGCGGCGCTGGCGCTGGGCGCGCTCGGGGTCGTCTTCGGCGACATCGGCACCAGCCCGCTCTACGCGCTGCAGGCCGTCTTCTCCGCCGACCACGCCGCCGTCAAGCCGACCGGCCAGGACGTCTTCGGCGTGATCTCCCTCGTCTTCTGGTCGGTCACGCTGATCGTCTCGGTCGAGTTCGTGCTCTTCATCATGCGCGCCGACAACGAAGGCGAGGGCGGCATCCTGGCGCTGATCGCCAAGGTCGAAGGCGCCCGCCTCGGCAGCGGCCGGGTGAAGTTCGCGCTGATCGCGATCGGCATGTTCGGCGTCGCCCTCTTCTACGGCGACGGGATGATCACCCCGGCGATCTCGGTGCTCTCGGCGGTCGAAGGCGTGAAGGTGGCGGTCCCGAGCGTGCACGCGCTGGTGATCCCGCTGACCCTGGCCGTGCTGGTGACCCTGTTCGCCGTGCAGCGGGTCGGCACGCACCGGATCGGCCGCGTGTTCGGGCCGCTGATGCTGCTCTGGTTCGGGGTGATCGCGGCCGTCGGCCTCGGCCGCGTCGTCGCCCACCCGGACATCGTCAAGGCGCTCCTGCCGACCTACGGGATCGAGTTCTTCGGCCGCCACTTCGTCACCGCCTTCATCTCGCTCGGCGCGGTGGTGCTGACGATCACCGGCGCCGAGGCGCTCTACGCCGACATGGGCCACTTCGGCCGGCCGCCGATCTCCCGCGCCTGGTTCTTCGTCGTCTTCCCGGCGCTGACCCTCAACTACATGGGCCAGGGCTCGCTGATCGTCGGCGACCCGGGCGCGATCTCCAACCCCTTCTTCCTCCTGATCCCGCACTGGGGACGGCTGCCGATGGTCGTCCTGGCCACGGTGGCGACGGTGATCGCCTCCCAGGCGGTGATCTCCGGCGCCTTCTCGGTGACCCGGCAGGCGATCCGCCTCGGCTACCTGCCGCGGATGCAGATCCGCCACACCTCCGTCACGGAGATCGGGCAGGTCTACCTGCCCGCGGTCAACTGGTTCCTGCTCGCGGCGGTGCTGGCGCTGGTCGTCGGATTCGGCAGCTCGTCCAAGCTCGGCGCCGCCTACGGCATCGCGGTGACCGGCACGATCACCGCCGACACGCTGCTCTTCCTGGTGATCGCGCGGGCGCTCTGGCGCAAGCCCGGCTGGCTGGTCGGGATCGGCGCCGCCGTCTTCTTCACCGTCGACCTCGCCTTCCTCGGCGCCAACCTGGCCAAGACCGCCCACGGCGGCTGGTTCCCGCTCTCGGTCGGGATCGCGATGTTCGCGATCCTCAGCACCTGGCGGCGCGGCACCAAGGAGATCCACGCGGCGCGGATCGAGGCGGAGGGCTCGCTGCGCTCCTTCGTCGAGGAACTGCACGCCTTCGACCCGCCGCCGCCGCGGGTCCCCGGCACCGCCGTCTACCTCAACTCGCGCCGGGAGACCACGCCGCTCGCCCTGCACGCGACGGTCGAGCACGCCGGCGCCCTGCACGAGTCGATCGTGATCATCTCGATCGAGACGACCCACTCCCCCTACGTCGCCGCGGAGGACCGCCTCGTGGTCGACCACCTCGGCTACGAGGACGACGGGATCACCCACCTGACCGCCAAGGTCGGCTTCCAGGAAGTGACCGACGTGCCGCGCATCTTCGCCCTCGCCTGCGAGCGCCGGCTGGGCGGCGCCGGGGGCGAGGAGGACGCCGTCTACATCCTCTCCGAGGTCAAGATCCGCCCCTCCGACCGGCCCGGCATGGCGGCCTGGCGCAAGCGCCTCTACGTCGCCCTCGCCCGCAACGCGGTCAGCGCCGCCGACTACTTCCACCTCCCCGCGGACCGCACGATGACGATCGGCTCGACGATCGACCTGTGATTGCCGGCCCCGCACCGCCCTGTCCCGTCCCAACGACGCTTGTTACCCATGGGTAACAAGCGTCGTTGTGGTGGGCCGGTGGGCCGATGGTCAGAACATGAACTTCAGTTCGCCGGTGAGCACCGCCTGGTTTCCGGCAAATTCAAGGCTGCTGCCGGTGGCTGCCTGGACTTCTGCGCTAAACGCCCACGGCGGAATTTCGTTTGTGAGGAATTCGCCGGGTTCGACTTCGGTCGTGTCAATGCCTCTCACCGGCCTGTTGCCGGCGATCGGACAGCTTGCGCCGGTGATGTGCAGGACTATCCAGTTGGTGAAGCCTTCTTCGGGAGCCAGCGTGAGGCCCGCCGTCGTTTTCAGTTTCGGGAAGGATTCGGCTTTACCTGTCAGCGGTTTGGTGAGGCCGGCGGTCACTCCGCATACGGTGCCAAGTTCTCCCAGCATCGTCGCGCCCTGGAAGTCGAGTTCACCCAACGAGTAGGCCTCCCCCAGCGAGTTCCAGATCTTCCATTCTTCGCAGGTGACCGTTTCGAATTCGACTTCCACCGGGACTTTGGTTGACCCGATGCTCCCGGTGAGGAAGAACGGTTCGACCTGGTTGCATTCGACTTCCTCTTTTTTGTTTTCAGGTATCACTTCCCCTCTGTAGATCCATTCGTACGCCTGCGCGGAGCCGGCCAGGGCGCCCATCGCGACGCACGCCAGCACGGTCACCCCGAGCAACCGCAGTGCTCGCTTGCTTCTCATCTCTCCCGCTCCTCTCTTAGGTCCCCCACCCCCCAGCCACCGAATGTGCTCCCGGCTCGCGGGCGTGTCAACAAACCCCCATGTCCGTTTCCTAGCCCGGCCCACATGGACGAATTGCGGCTGTCAAATCAGCGGAATCTGAGTATGGTCCCCGGCAGGGAGGTCACGGGAGGCAGGGACAACCGTGCAATGGGAAGGAGAAGTTCATGGACGTATTCACCGAGGCCGGACGGCTGCCGCGGGGGCGGGCGTTCGCCCTGGTCGTGGTCGCGCTGGCGCTGTTCGGCGCCCTCGCGGCGGCGAGCGCATCGGCGACCACCTACACCGCGCTCGGCGACTCATACGCCGCCGGGCCGCTGATCCCCAACCAGTCGCTGAACCCGCTCGGGTGCCTGCGGTCTGATCACAACTACGCCCACCTGACCGCGTCGGCGAAGGGGCTGTCCCTCACCGACGTCAGCTGCAGCGGGGCGACGACCAACGACATGACCGAAGCCCAGAACGTCGAACCGGGGCCGAACCCGCCCCAGTTCAACGGCCTGAGCTCGAGCACCAACATCGTCTCGCTGACGATCGGCGGCAACGACATCGGGTTCGCGGAAATCCTCGAGAACTGCATCACCTACAACCCGTTCTCGACTCCGTGCAAGAACCAGTACGACTCCGGCGGCCACGACCAGCTGGCCGAACGGATCGAAAACGCGGCGCCGAAGGTGGCGGCGGTGCTCCAGGGCATCCACGAACGCTCGCCGAACGCGCGCGTGTTCGTGGTCGACTACCCGGACATCCTGCCGTCCGGCTACGGCTGCTGGCCGACCGTGCCGCTCGGTTGGGGCGACGTGCCGTACCTGCACGCGACCGAGGAACGGCTCAACGCGATGCTGGCGAGCGAGGCCGCCTCCCACGGGGCGACCTTGGTCGACTGGTACGGCCCCAGCGTCGGCCACGACTCCTGCAAGTCGAGCGGGACGCGCTGGGTCGAACCGCTGATCCCGGGTGAACTCGCGGCTCCGGTCCATCCCAACAAAGCGGGGATGGCGGGCGCCGCCGCGGCGCTCGAGGCAGCGATCGGCTGACCTCCCCTGCCTCCCCGGCGCGTTCGCAGTTCTCCGCGCATGGCGCGGAGAACTGCGAACGCCGGGGGGCCGGGCGGGCTAACGCTCGCCGTGCGCCTCCTGCGCGAGCCAGTCCCACTCTTCCCAGCGGGCGAGCCGGCTCTCGTAGTCGGGCCGCACCATGGCGAAGGCGTCGGCGCCGAAGAAGCAGCGCAGCGGCGGACGCTCGGCGTCGACGAGCTTCAGGATCGCCGGACCGGTCGCCTCCGGGTCGCCGGGCGTTTTGATCGCCGCGCGGCGGCGGCGCTGGGACTCGCGGATCGGCTCGTAGGCGGGCAGCGGCTCGGCGTGTTGGGCGGACGGGCCGCCCCAGTCGGTCGAGTAGCCCTGCGGCTCGACCAGGGTCACGTGGATGCCGAGGTCGGCGACCTCGAGCGAGAGCGACTGGCTGAACGCCTCCAGCGCCCACTTCGACGCGTGGTACATGCCGATCCCGGCGAAGGCGGTGACGCCGCCGATCGAGGACACCTGGATGACGTGGCCGGAGCCCTGCTCGCGCAGGATCGGCAGCGCCGCCTTGGTCACCCAGAGGGCGCCGAAGACGTTGGTCTCGATCTGGTCGCGGGCCTGCTCGGGGCTGACCTCCTCGACCGTGCCGAAGAGCCCGTAGCCGGCGTTGTTGACCACCACGTCGAGGCGGCCGAACCGCTCGTGCGCCTGCCGCACCGCGGCGAAGTCGGCCTCCATGTCCTGCACGTCGAGCGCCAGCGCCAGCACCGCGTCGCCGTAGCGCTCCACGAGCGGCTCGAGCGTCGAGGCGTCTCGCGCCGTCGCCGCCACCTTGTCGCCGCGCTCGAGCGCCGCTTCGGCCCAGATCCTGCCGAAGCCCTTCGAGGTGCCGGTGATGAACCAAACCTTCGAATCCGCCATCTCACTCCTTACATACGGGTTCTTCCATCGCCCCTAAAAAACCTGATTGCATCCACGCAGTCCAAGCACGGGAGTCGACCTTCCGGCCAACCACACTAGATAGGGGAGATCGTGGGCAACGACGGAGGCAAGCTGGGCGACCTGAAGACGGAAGTCGAAATCGCGAAGCTGCGGGCGGAAGCTTCGAAGATCGCCGGGGAAGTGCCGTCCCTTCCCGACGTCAAGACGCCGGAAGGGACGGTGGACGCCACCAAGGCGGACGGCCTGATCGGTCGCATGATCGTCTACCGGATGCTCGAGACAGAGGCCGCCGAGATCGTCCGCCTGATCGGCAGCAACCTCTGCGCGCCCTCGCGGGGCGACGCCGGCGCGCCGCCGATCCGCGTCCTGCTGGTCAGCTCGCCCGACCTGCTCGGCACCGACCTCACCTACACGACGGTCCGCGGCGGGATCGCGCGACAGACGGAGACCGTCGAGGAATGCCTCGCGAGCCTGGAACCGTTCCTGGCCCCACCTGCCGAGGAGCCGCTCGCGCCCTTCGCCCCCGAAGGCGAACTCCCGCCGGCGGGGGGGATGGCCGACATGATGATCGCCGGGATCGCCGCGCCCGGGCTCGCCCTGGGAGGTGCCGCCCTACAGGCGGCGGCGGACCTGGTCGGCGTCTTCCGCGTCGACTACACGGTCACGGGCAGCGCCGTGGCGCTCGACCAGAAACCGCTGCTGGCGGCGATCGCCCGGGAGATCCGGGGCAAGGGCTGGAGGGTCGTGATCGACGGCTTCCGGCTCGCCGGCGAGGGCGGGCCGATCGCCGACTTCGACGTCCTGCGCGGCAAGGGGGAAGACCTGGTCCGGTCGGTGGCGTTGCTGCGCGCGCGTTACCCGATCCCCGCCGACGGGGACGGGGCGGACCGGGACGAGACCTCGCTGCGCGCCCACGGCCTGCTCGCCGGCGCCGAAGCGGCGCTGAAGAACCTCGCCGAGTTCGCCACCCAGGTGACCGCCACCCCTGCCGGCGGTGGCTCCGCGCCGCTGCTGGTCGCCGCCCAGGGAGCCCTCCTGCACGAAGAGGGCGACTCGCCGATCACCCACGTCGTCTACGCCGGGGTCGAAGGCGGCGGCCAGGAGACGATCACCCGGCGCGGCTTCTGGTGGTTCACGAACCGCAAGGTCCACTACCTGGGCGGCGCCGCCGCCTACCACTTCGTCTACGACGTCGAGCGGGCCGAAGTCGTCGCCGCGGGCACCCGGCCGCTGGTCGGCAAGCTTCGCTTCGACCTCGGCAAGGCGACCGTGGAGCAGAAGCTGGAGTCGCTCGACCTCGGGTGAGGAGCCCGCCCCGACCGCGGGCGCGGCACCCCGGATGGCTATCCCCTACGGGGCGGGCGGCGGGATCTGGCTCATCATCTGCTGGTAGCCGGCGGCGCTCGGGTGGATGCCGGTGTCGCCGCTGATGATCCACGGCGGCCCGCCGGAGGCCGGGCCCTTGCAGAAGGACAGCGGGTGGGTGATCGTCAGCTCGACCTGGGTCGGGCTCGACTGCACGCTGGGCCCGTCGACGGTGTAGCCGAGGCGCGAGCAGCTGTAGCTCGCCGGGTAGACCGGTTCGAGGTTGACGCCGACGTTGAAGTGGGGCGGAGTGATCACCTGCAGCCGCGGCGAGCCGACTTCGGCGGCCACTTCGGCGATCGTTTCGTTCATCAGCTTCGCCATCTCGGCGATCTGGGTGGAGGTGTAGGCGAGGGCCGAGGACGGCACCGCGAGGTGGTACTGCATCAGGTAGATCGTCGCCTTCGTGTTTTCCACCAGATTGGCGTAGAGGCGCTTCAGTTCGGTGCGCAGGTTGACCTTGGCGAACGCTTCTTCCACGCAGACGCGGTATTCGCCGAGGATGTCGGACTCGATCGCGCAGGCCATCGGTTCCAGCCCGAACAGCGTTTCGGCGAGGATCGGGTTGGCGCCGATCGTCATCAAGATGTAGTCGGGGTTTTCGGCCTCGATCTTCTGGGTGAGCGCGTAGTCGTCGCCGCCCGGCGCCCAGTTGGTCGGTTCGGACCCGCTGATCGCGTAGTTCTTGTAGTTGGTGACGCCGTACTCGTTCGCCCACTGCGCCGCCCAGGAGATGTTGTTGGAGAGGCCGTAGTCGGGGGCGTAGGGGACTTCTTCGAGGCCGCTCTTGGTGGCGGTCGAGTTCGACGAGCAGGCGTCGTCGAGGATCTTGCCGAAGACTTTGCATTCCGGCAGCTCCCAGATCGACATCGAGGCGCCGTCGCTGTAGTAGCCGTAGCCGGCGGTGACCGAGTCGCCCATCGCGCGCACGACCGGCCCTTCGGTCGCGGTCGCGGTCGCGCCGAGCTGCGAGGCGGCGCTCCACGGTTGGGCGACCTTGATCACCACACGGGCGTGGTCGAGCCGGATCCGCTCGGTGCCCGCTTCGCTCGGCGCGGTGTAGGAGAGGGCAGCGGCCCCCAGTTGCAGCGAGCCCCCGGTCGGGCCGGTCTTGACGCTCCAGCGGACAGGCCGGGTGCAGGCGGGCAGCGGGATCTGCGTGCGCCCGTTGGGGGCGACGTGGACGACCGGCACGTCGGCGCAGAAGGTCTGCTGCGATGACGTCGTCGACGGCCGCGCCGCCGGGGTGAGCTTGAGGAGTGGCAGGACGCGCTTCGCCGCGGCCCGCGAGGAGAGCTCGGGATGACCGTCGTGGTCGACGTCGATCCGCGCGTCGGCGACGACGCGGACGACTGGCCGGTGCCCTTCGTTCCAGGCCTTCTCCAGCCGCCGGCCGAGCGCCGGCCGCAACACGACCTGGTGGACGAAGACGAAGGCGCGGCGCCGGTCGGGCCGCCGCGGGAAGCCGGCGCTGACCCGGTGGGAGACGGTCGCCGTGCCGCTGCCGCCGCCCGGGATCGAGATCCGCACCTTGGCCTTCATCACCCGCCCCGCCGCCTGGATCGGGTAGCGGATCGCGACCAGTAGCGCCGGCCGCCCCTGCGGGTTGCGGGCGAGGGCGACGCGACCGACCCGCACCTTGGCCGGCGGGTGGATCACCTTGTGGCGCTTGTGGGCGGAGTGAGACTTTTCGTGCGCCGCGCTCGCCCCCGTGGCCGCGACCAGCAGCAGGGCGAGGGTGGCGACCAGGGCGATGGCGAGCTTCCGCGGCAGGTTCATGGCGTGGAAACCTACTCCCGGCGGGTGTCTGTGGCGCTCAGGACCGAATGCCCGGCCAGTACCGTGCGACGCGTCCCGCGGCCTGCTCGGCGAGCGCCGTCTCCGGCGCCGTCTCCGCAGCCCCGGCGCCGCCCAGCGCCCGCATCGTCGCCGCCACCGAGTCGGCCAGGGCGCCCGGCGCGTAGCCGCCCTCCAGTACCGCGCCGACCGGCGCCCCCAGCCGCGCCCCGAGCTCGCGCACCTCGACCGCCATCTGGCCGAAGTCCTCGCTGGTCAGGGCGAGGCCGCCGAGCGGGTCGTCGCGATGGGAGTCGTAGCCGGCCGAGACCAGGATCAGGTCGGGGGCGAATTCCCCCGCCACCGGCGCCACCACCCGGTCGACCAGCGACAGGAAGACGTCGCGCCCCGACCCTTCCGGCACCGGCAGGTTGACCGTGAAGCCCTCGCCGCGGCCCGTCCCGACGGCGTCGGCGGGCCCCGTCCCCGGCCACATCCGCTCCTGGTGGATGCCGATCATCAGCACGTCGTCGCGGTCGGTGAAGATCGCTTCGGTGCCGTTGCCGTGGTGGACGTCCCAGTCGAGGATCAGCACCCGCGCGGCGCCCATGTCGGCGATCGCCAGCGCCGCCGCGACGGCGATCGAGTCGAAGAGGCAGAAGCCCATCGCCCGCTCCGGTTCGGCGTGGTGGCCGGGTGGTCGCAGCGCGCTGAAGCCGGCCCTCGCCTCGCCGGCCAGCAGCGCCCGCGCCATCGCCGCGGCGCCCCCGGCGGAGTGCGCCGCCGCCCGGTAGGAGTCCGGCCCGTCGTAGGTCTCGGCGTCGATCGCGCCGCCGCCCGCCTCGCTCATCTCGCGGATCGCGGCGACGTGGCGGTGCGTGTGGACGAGTTCGAGTTCTTCGCTGCCCGCCGCGGGCGCCGGCCGGCGCTCCCAGCCGAGCCAGTCCTCGGCCTCCAGGCGCCGCTCGATCGCGGTGATCCGCGGCGGCGCCTCCGGGTGTCCCGGCATCAGGTCACGCGGATCGTGGTCGAGGCTGGAGGGGTCGCTGAAGTAGAGCAACGGCCCGTAAAAGTAGAGCAACCGCCGTCAGGGTCGAACGGCCGCGCGCTCGGCCTCCCAGGCGCGCTCCATCTCCTCGGCCAGCTCGGGGTGGTGGTAGGGGCCCGGCTCGCGCAGCGCGGCGATCACCTGGCGCCGGCTGTCGTCGTCCTTGTCCTGGCTCAGCTTGCGCTTGCAGACGAAGCGGGCGACCGGGATCCGCAGCCCGACCGTGCCCTTGGCGATCCGCCGGCCCCACTCCTGGTCCAGGTACATGGGCTCCTCGACGCTCCGCTCGAAGCGCTCGACCAGGCGGGTCAGCGTCGCCAGGTTCTCCTCCTCGCCGAGCACCCGCGGCACGCCGTGGCAGTGGGCGACGCTGAAGTTCCAGGTCGGCGCCCGCGTCGCCCCCGGCCCGTACCAGCTCGGCGACACGTAGCCGTGCCGCCCCTGGACGATCACCAGCACCTCGGCGTCGCCGAAGCCGTGGACCTCCTCGTCGGGACGGCCGACGTGGGTCAGCAGCGCCAGCTCCTCGGCGTCCTCGTCGAGCAGGACCGGGTAGTGGGAGGCGACCAGCTCGCCGGCGCCCGAGCTGACGATCGTCGCCCAGGGGTTCCGCCGGACGAGGTCCCGGACAACGTCCGGGTCGGCGTCGGCGTGAGCGGGGTTGTGGCGCATCGCGGAATTGTGGCCGATCGGCGGATTCGTCCGCGTGCGCCGGGAAATAGAAAAGGGGCCGGCTCCCAGGCGAAGCCGGCCCCGAAAGAGAGCTATACGCCCTTGGTCAGCGCGGACGAACGAACGATCTGCGGCGTGGTGGCGAACTTCACCTTTAGGTCACCCCCTTCTCCCTGGACTTATGTTGGATATTCCGCTGCGACCGTCTCCAGTGCTGGAACAGATTCCAGCGGTGGACCAACTTCCAGCAAACTCCGCTGGAATTGCTCAGGAATTGCTCTACGATCGAGACAACTGACCCGCTTCAACGAAGGAGTCCAACCGATGCCGCCCGCCAAGACCGCTGCCGCACCCATGGAGACGACCCTCGCCGCGATCGTCGCCCACCCGACCCGCGTGCGCTGCTTCATGATCCTGGCGGAACGCACGGCGAGCCCAGTCGAAATCGCCCAGGAGATCGGCAAGGACGTGGGCCACGTCGGCTACCACGTGCGCAAATTGCAGGAGCTGAACCTGATCGAGCTGGTCGACGAAAAGCCCGTCCGCGGCGCGGTCGAGCACTTCTACCGTGCCGTCGAGCGCCCAGTTGTCTCCGAGGAGGAATTTGCCGAGCAATCAGTCGCGGAACGGGAGGTCTTCACCCGCTACGTGATCCAGTGCCACATCACGGACGTGGCACGGGCGATCGATGAGCATACTTTCGACGCCCGCACCAACCGCGTGTTGGTGAGGATGCCGCTGGTCATCGATGAGGAGGGGTTCCAGGAACTGAGCGACCTCCATACCGAGGCCTACGAGCGCACGCTCGAGATTCAGGCCAAGAGTGCCGAACGGATGACCAGTTCCGGCGGGGAAGGGATACCCACCGTGTCCACGGCCATGTTCTTCGAGACGCCCGATCGGCACAGGCCCCCCGAGCCCTCCTGACGCCAACCCCCATTCATCTGTCTAAAAATTCGCTTGGAGAGACGGCGGGGCGCCTACCCTTGGTAGTGGGATGTTGATCGAGGATCGACCAGGCACGCCGCACCAGTCGCCACAGGCCCCGCGCCGGTGGCCGAAGCGCCTGCTGGTCGGCGGCGTGATGGCGCTCCTCCTGGTGGCGGTCGGCGCCTTCGTCGCCTCGGCCTTCGCGCTGTCGGGCAGCAGCATCGAAGCGGACGGCTCCGCGCTCGCCAAGGTCAACACCGACACCCTGGGCGGCGAAGTCACCGGCGTCCACGCGACCACGGTGAAGGGCGGCGTCGCGGTCCCGGTCAAGCTCGTCGGCGACCGCATCGTCCCGACCGCGAAGCTCCACCCGGGCGAGCAGGTGACCGTAGTGGCGACGGTGCAGCGGCCGAGCACGATCGGCTGGCTGGCGGGCGCCGAAAACACGTTGACGATGACGATGACGACGCCCACGGCCCACCTCGAAGCGCGCTGGCTGAGCGTGAAGAAGGGCAAGAAGCCCTACGTCCACCTCACCGGCCCGGTCAGCGCCGTGTCCTACGGCCAGCCCGGCGAACTCAAGCACCGCACCTTCGACAAGCCGCGGCGCAGCTTCACGCTCGGCAAGCAGCCGGACGCCGGGCAGATGATCGTCGCCGTCGCCGCCCAGCCCTGGGAGCACGTCGGCAAGTTCAAGTCGGTGACCTGGTTCCCGGCGACCGGCACGCCGACCGTCGCCGCGACGCCGACCGCGGGCACGTCGATCTCCGCCTCGACCCCGGTCGAACTCACCTTCTCCAAGCCGGTGAAGAAGATCCTCGGCTCCGAAAAGCCGAAGCTCTCGCCGGAAGTCGCCGGCACCTGGTCGCAGCCGACCGCCCACACGCTGCGCTTCAAGCCCTCCGGCTTCGGCGCGCCCCTCGCCACCGACCTGAAGGTCCAGCTGCCCGAAGAAGTCGAAGTCGTGCAGCCCGACGGCTCGACCCAGAACGCCTCCGAGGTCAGCTGGGAAGTCCCGGCCGGCTCCGAGCTGCGGCTGCAGCAGATGCTCGCCGAACTCCACTACCTGCCGGTCACCTGGAGCGGCGAAGAAGTCGCCAAGACGCCGGAAGCCCAGGTCGCCGCGGCGACCACCGACACGCCGAAGGGGCACTTCAACTGGCGCTGGAAGAACTCGCCGTCGGGGCTGAAGAAGCTGTGGACCCCGGGCGGGGAAAACGAAATCGTCAAAGGCGCGCTGATGGCCTTCGAGGAAGCGCACGGCCTCGAAGTCGACGGCCTGGCGGGCCCGGTCGTCTGGGAAGAACTGATGAAGGCGACGATCGCCGGCGAAGTCAAACCGACCAAGGGAGCCGCCAACGGCTACACCTACGTCTGGGTCAGCGAGGAACTGCCCGAGACGGTGAACGTCTGGCACAACGGCAAGATGATCGTCGCCGAAGCCCCGGCCAACACCGGCATCCCCGGCGCCGAAACCGAAGTCGGCACCTTCCCGGTCTACCTGCGCTTCGAAGAAACGACGATGAGCGGCGAAAATCCCGACGGCTCGCACTACCACGACACCGGGATCAAATGGGTGTCCTACTTCAACGGCGGCGACGCCCTGCACGCCTTCGACCGCGCCTCCTACGGCAGCCCGCAGAGCCTCGGCTGCGTCGAGATGCCGCTCGAAGAGGCCGAAACGATCTGGCCCTACACGCCGATCGGCACGCCGGTCACGATCAACAGCTGAGCCGCCCCGGCCTCAGCGCAGGCTGAAGAAGTCGATCGTGCCGCTGCCGGAGTGGTCGTTGGCGTCGCCCTCGGGCTCGATCACGTGCCCGTCGGCGACTATCGGGCTGTTCCAGTGGCCGGGTTCCCCCGGCAGCCTGGCGATCGACTTCCCCGAGCCCGGTCGGTAGACCTCGATGCCCCCGGCGTTCGGTTCGTAGACGTAGAGCAGGCCGCCGGCGACGATCGGGCTGGTCCCCGGGGTGTCGTTCTGCCAGAGCTTGTGGAGGCGACCGCCGCGCAACGCGTAGGCGGCGGTCGCGGCGAAGTCCGCGACGAAGACCGTCGTCTGCCGCCCATGGTGCCAGACGGCGGGCTGGGTGAAGAGCTCCGTGTTCCCGGGCGTCTGGAGCGTCTGCACTTCGCCGCCGAGGCGCGCCCGGCCGCCCGGCGCGTGGCCGTCGAGCCGTTTCAGGTTCAGCACCCGCATCACCCCGTCCTTGCCCGCGATCAGCACCCGGTTTTCGCCCAGGAGCGCCGGGGCGCTGGAGCCGAGGTCGCGGTCGCTCGAGTTCAGTTCGGCCTGGTTGCGCGGCGTGTAGGACTGGCGCAGGTGCAGGCCGGGGACGGTCAGCTCGAGCACGCTGTCGCCGAAGAAGCGGCGGCCGTCCCAGGTCCCGTTGCCGGTCGAGATGAGCAGGCGCCTGCCGCCCGGCTCGACCACCGCGCCGCCGCGCGAGAGGATCGCCGAGTCGCTCTGCGGGCAGCTGCTCGGGACGATGATCGAGCGGCGCCGCGCGCAGAGCGTGTTGAAGACGGCGGCGATCTTGCCGCTGCTGCGGTCGATCAGCACCACGTGGCCCTGGTAGACGGGGATGTCGCCGATGTAGCCGCCGGTCGCCGCGATCACCCAGCGGCCGTCGACGTTCAGCGCGGCGCCCATTTTCTCCTTGGTCGGGTCGCGGGTCACGCTCACCGGCCAGTGGCCGGAGCGCACCTCCCTGCCGCTCGCCAGGGCCAGCTTGTGGACCTTGCCGTCGGGCGAGGCGGCGAAGACGAAGCGCTGGTGCGGCAGGTTGTCGAGCACCGGGCTCGCGGTGGTGATCTGGGCGCTGCCGACCCAGCGCGAGTAGCCGGGCGGGGTGTAGGTCCAGAGGCGCCGGCCGGAGCGGGCGTCGAGCGCGAAGGTGCGCCCGTAGCTGCTGGTCACGACGACGACGTCGTGGGTGCCGCCCCGGACCTTGGCGCCGCCGAGGTAGACCGGCGAGGAGTCGATCGTCCCCGGCAGCTTTACCTGGCGCCGGTGTAGCCGGCCGATGTTCGCGGCGGTGATCCCGGTGGCCGCGCCGGTCGCGTCGGAGCGGGCGGGGTCGAGGCCGAACTCGGGCCAGGCGGCGAGCGTCGCGCCCGACGTGGAGGCGGCTCCTTCGCCGGTGGAGATCGTCCCGACCGCCGCCGAGGAGCTGCCCGACCCCGAGCCGCAGGCGGCGAGGAGCGCCAGGACCAGCGGCGCGAGGAACAGCAGCCGTCTCCTCTTCGGTTGCCTCACACCACCCGTTGTACCCGATCGGGGTAGTCGCCACGGCGCGGCGGATTGGCGATGCGGCTTTCGCGGTACCAGGGGAGGGCAAGTCGCGCGACAGGGGAGTGCAAGTCGCGCGACGCGAGGACTCGCAACACGAGAAAGGACCGAAATACATGAGCACTTCTGTCGCGGCCGCCGCCGGTACCTTCAAGCTCGGCGGCGACCTCGAGGTGAATCGGCTCGGCTACGGCACGATGCAGCTGACCGGCGAAGGGGTCTGGGGCGAGCCCGACGATCGTGAGGAAGCGGTCGCCGTGCTGCGGCGCGCCGCCGCGGCGGGCGTCAACTTCATCGACACCGCCGACAGCTACGGGCCCGAGGTCGCCGAGGACCTGATCCGCGAGGCGTTGCACCCGTACGCCGACGACCTGGTGATCGCGACCAAGGCGGGGCTGGTCCGGCCCGGCCCGGGCGAGTGGCGCCCGGTCGGCCGCCCCGAGTACCTGCGCCAGCAGTGCGAGATGAGCCTGCGGCGCCTCGGCCTGGAGAGGATCGACCTCTTCCAGCTGCACCGGATCGACCCGCAGGTGCCGCTCGCCGAGCAGGTGGGTGAGCTTGTCAAGCTCCAGGAGGAGGGCAAGGTGCGCCACATCGGGCTCTCCGAGGTCGACGTCGACCAGCTCGAGGAGGCGCGGCAGACGGCGACGATCGCGAGCGTCCAGAACCTCTTCAACCTGGTCAAACGCGACGCCGAGCCGCTGCTCGAGCACTGCGAGGCGAACGACATCGGCTTCATCCCCTGGTTCCCGCTGGCGACCGGCAAACTGGTCGAGGAGGGCGGCCCGCTGGCCGCGATCGCCGCCGACACGGGCGCCGAGCCCTCGCAACTGGCGCTCGCCTGGCTCTTGCGTCGCTCGCCGGTGATGCTGCCGATCCCCGGCACCTCCTCGGTCGGCCACCTGGAGCAGAACCTCGGCGCCGCCGACCTGGAGCTGACCGACGAGCAGTTCGAGGCGCTCGAGGGGGTTGCGTGATGGCGACGATGCGAGCCATGCAGGTGCCGGAGAAAGGCGCCGACTTCGAGCTGGTCGAGCGCGAGGTGCCGACCCCGGGCCGCGGCGAGGCGGTCGTCCGGGTCCACGCCTGCGGCGTCTGCCACAGCGACATGCTGGCCAAGGAGGGCGCCTTTCCCGGCGTCACCTTCCCGATCGTCCCCGGACACGAGATCGCCGGCGAGATCGCCGCGCTCGGTGAGGACGTCGAGGGCTGGCAGCAGGGACAGCGGGTCGGGGTCGGCTGGTTCGGCGGCAACTGCGGCTGGTGCGAGCCGTGCCGGCGCGGCGACTTCATCGCCTGCCAGAACATGGGGATCCCCGGCGTCACCTTCGACGGCGGCTACGCCGACTACGTGCTGGTCAAGGCCAACGCGCTGGCGGCGATGCCGGCCGACCTCGACCACGAGGACGCGGCGCCGCTGCTCTGCGCCGGGATCACGACCTACAACGCGCTGCGCAACTCGGGCGCCCGGGGCGGCGACCTGGTCGCGATCCTCGGGGTCGGGGGGCTCGGGCACCTCGGCATCCAGTTCGCCGCCAAGCTCGGCTACCGCACGGTTGCGATCGCGCGCGGCACCGAGAAAGAGCAGCTCGCCCGCGAGCTCGGCGCGCACGAGTACGTCGACAGCACCGCCGGCGATCCCGCCGAGGCGCTGATGGCTCTGGGCGGGGCCGACGTGATCCTCTCGACGATCGCGAGTGGCACCGCCAACACGGCGGTGATCGAAGGGCTGGCGCCGCGCGGCAGGCTGATCGTGGTCGGCGCCTCACCCGACCCGGTAGAGGCCTCGCCGTTCGCGTTGATCGGCGGCAACCGGGTGGTCGCGGGACACGCCTCCGGGACCTCGATGGACTCCCAGGACACGCTCGCGTTCAGCTCGTTGACCGGGGTGCGGCCGCGGATCGAGACGATGCCGCTGGAGCGGGCCGGCGAGGCCTACGAGCGGATGATGGCCGGCGACGCCCGTTTCCGGATGGTGTTGACCACCGGCGCCTGAGCCGGCGCCTCGGTCGAGTTCGCAGTAATCCGCGCATAGCGCGGATTACTGCGAACGCGCCGGGCCTACTCGTCGAGCGCGGCGGCGATGGCGGCGGTGAGGGCCGCCGAGCCGCCCGCCACGGCGGCGGTCGCCGGGGCGCTGCCGTCGGGCAGGCCGTCGCGGGAGGCGCAGGTCGCCGCCACGTCGGCGAGGTCGCCCGCGAGGCTTGCCGCCAGCCAGGGCCGCACGGCGTCGCCGCGCGCCAGCGCCGCCAGGGCGAAGCCGTGGATCGCGATCTCCCGCGCGCCGAGGGCACGCAGGGCGACCGTCGCCGCCGGGTCGCGGGCGCCCGGCCCGAGCCAGCGGTTCGCGGCGACCTTGCCCGGCGCGACCAGCAGTGCGACGCCGTAGGCGACGCGGAGGCCGAGCAGGGATGCGGCGGCGCGCCTCACGCGGTCAGGGCAGGGACGCCCGGAAGCAGTAGGTCCGGTAGGGGAGGTCGAACTCGGTGCCCAGGTGCGGGTCGGCTTCGACCAGGTCGCGGACGCCGCCGAGGATCTCCCGCCGCCGGCGCGGGGTCGCGGTGATGACGTAGCTGCGCGACGCCGCCATCTCGACCAGCAGGTCGACGTCCATCGGCCGCTCCCAGTCGGTGACGAACGACTCGGTCGGGCCGAACGGCGGGCCGATCTGCATGTCCTCCATCGCGACCAGCTCGGCGCCGCTGCTCACCATGACCTCGCTCAGCGCCGCCACCCAGTCGATCCGCTCGTCGCGCCGGTTCCAGATCAGCCCCAGCGTGCCCCCCGGCCGCAGCACCCGCGCCGCCTCGGCGGTCGCCCGCTCGGGGTCGACCCAGTGCCACGCCTGGGCGACCGTGATCGCGTCGACGCTCGCGTCCGGCAGCGGGATCTCCTCCGCCGTCCCGGCCACCGCCCGCACCTCCGGCAGCGCCGCCGCGAGGCTCGCGCGCATCTCGGGGAGCGGCTCGACCGCGATCACCTCGAGCCCCCGTTCGACCAGCGCCCGGGTCAGCTTCCCGGTCCCGGCGCCGAGGTCGAGCACCTCGTGCGCCCCCGCCGGCACCAGCCAGTCGACCGCGGCGGCCGGATAGTCGGGCCGCGCCCGCTCGTAGATCTCGGCCGCCGCCCCGAACGAGCGCGCCCGCGTCGCTTTGTCCCCGTGCTCCTCCGGCACGCCCCGATCCTATGGCCGATTCCCGGAGCGGTCCAGTGGGGCAGTCGATCAACCGCCGCGCAGCAGCTCGCGCCGCAGCTTCGCCTTCTCCAGCACGGCGCGGGCGGCGGCCTTCTCGGCGCGCTGCTGCATCAGGGTCACGACCAGGACCGCGACGAGGCTGAGCGCCACCAGCAGGACGACCATGACCCAGAATCCCCAGTGCTTGTTCTGACCGGGGATCCAGGTGTTGGCGCCGTAGAAGCCGACCACCAGGGTCGGCACCAGGAAGGCGGCGCCGATCACCTCGAAGCGGCGCGCGAGCTTCTCGCCGCGTTGGCGTTGCTCCTCGGCCTGCTCGACGTGCAGCAGCCCGAACGACTGGCGCAGCGTTTCGCTCATCTTGGCGAGCTCCTCGAGCGCCCTGTCGACTCTCTCGTCCACCTCGATCACCGCCTCGTGGTCGGTGGCCGGCAGCCAGGCCTTGTCGACGTCGGCGCGCAGCCCGGATCGGTTCAACGGCGTGAGCCATTTGCGCAGCATCGCGGTGAGGCTCCACAGCTCCGGCAGCTGGTCCTCGTTGTCGAGCTCGTCGTCGAGGTAGAGGCTGAGCTCCCAGTCTTCGAGCCACAGCCGCACCTCACGCTGGGCGGGGACGTAGCTGAGCGCGAGCTCGTACATGATCCCGACGCCGAGATCGCCGGGGCCCCCGTGTCGTCCCCGCTCCCAGCGCCGCCGCACGCCGCGGAAGACGTCCTCGGCCGCCTGGGGCGGCCCGCCGTCGATCCGCTCCGCCCCCTGGAAGACCCGGGTCGGGTGCCAGCAGTTGAGTAGCCAATCGGGCCCGGCGAGGATCTCCACCGGCTGGAACTCGAGCACGCCCACGCCCTGCGGCTTGCCGCGTTCCTGCTTCTCCTGCTGCCGCCGCGCCGCCACCGAGAAGGTGGAGGCGAGCCGGATCGCGCCGTCGTCGTAGACCTCCCCCTCGGGCGAGTCGTCCGGCGTGAGCAGATCCTCGAGCATCGCCATGGTGAGGCCCGGGCAGTGCGGCCCGAGGGCCGTGAAGACCGCGTCGGCCTCGCTCGCGCCGCAGGCCAGCTCGAACCAGGGGAACCCGGGGTCGGCGCCGACGCGCGTGAGCTCAGAGAGCGCCGGCCGGCTCCCCGCGTCCCACAAGCTCACCCTGCGCAGCCAACCTGGACGATCCACCGCCGGCGACCATAGGCGTACCGGAAGGGCACTGTCAACCTGATTATTTGGGTTCGCCTGCCCCTCGGCGACGGCGACGCCTGAAGCCTTTTGGTCGTGTGGGGACCAAAAGGCTTCAGGCGAAAGGCAGGGGCCGCAGCGCCGCACGACCAGGCCGCGGCGGGTACCGACTCCATTCGAGCGCCCTGTCGCGCTGGTCATCCACCGTGAGGACCCATCGGGCCGAGGCGCCGGCAGGGGATGCACAAGGATCTCTGCGGAAAATTCCGGGTTCCAGGGACCCGGAATGTTCCGCAGGTCTTCTTGAGCGGTGGATGGAAGGGGAACCCCTCTCCAGCGCTAGGTAGTGGCCGGGAACCGCTACGCCGCGACGGGCATCGACTCCATGTCGATCACGAAGCGGAACTTGACGTCGCCGGCCTGCATGCGGTCGAAGGCGTCGTCGATCTGGTCCATGGAGATCATCTCGACGTCGGCGGTGACGCCGTGTTCGGCGCAGAAGTCGAGCATCTCCTGGGTCTCGGCGATGCCGCCGATCAGGGAGCCGCTGAGGGAGCGGCGGCCGCGGATGAAGTTGAAGACGCCGGGCATCGGGTGGGGCTGCGGCGGCACGCCGAGCAGCACCAGGGAGCCGCTGCGGCCGAGCGCTTCGAGGTAGGGGTCGAGGTCGTGGGGAGCGGCGACCGAGTCGATGATCAGGTCGAGGGTGCCGGTCACGCCGGCCATCTGCTCGGCGTCCTTGGAGATCACCACGTGGTCGGCGCCGAGGGCGCGGGCGTCGTCGGCCTTGCCGGGCGAGGTGGTGAAGAGCGTCACCTCGGCGCCCATCGCCTTGGCCAGCTTCACCGCCATGTGGCCGAGGCCGCCGAGCCCGACCACGCCGACCTTCGAGCCCTCGCCGACCTGCCAGTGGCGCAGCGGCGAGTAGGTGGTGATTCCGGCGCAGAGCAGCGGCGCGGTCGCCGCCGGGTCGACGTCCGGGGAGACGCGCAGGGCGAAGTCCTGGTCGACGACGATTGCCTGCGAGTAGCCGCCCTGGGTGGTCCGGCCGGTCTCTTTCTCGACACCGCCGTAGGTGAGCGTGTTGCCGTTCTCGCAGAACTGCTCGAGGTCCTCGGCGCAGGCCGAGCAGGTGCGGCAGGAGTCGACCATGCAGCCGACCCCGGCGAGGTCGCCGACCGCGAAGCTCTCGACCTCGTCGCCGACCGCGGTGACCCGGCCGACGATCTCGTGCCCGGGGACGATCGGCCACTCCTGCTGCCCCCACTCGCCGCGCACGAAGTGAAGATCGGAGTGGCAGACGCCGCAGTAGAGGATGTCGATCGACACGTCGCGGGGGCCGGGGTCGCGGCGCTCGATCGCGAGCGAGGCGAGGGGCTGGTCGGCGGCCGGGGCGCCGAAGGCATTGGTCTGGGGCATGGGGACTCCGATCGTTGGGAGGTAGAGGGGCAGCGCCGCAACCTACCGACCGCCGGCCGTGGGCCCGAGAGGCCGCGCGGGTGCTCGCGCTCAGCGGCGGGTGAGGAGGAAGCCGGTGATCGCCTCGGCCATCGACTTCGCCGCCCGGCGCTGGAAGCTCGGCTTGACCAGGCGGGCCGCGTCGGCGGCGTTGCGCATGTTGACGCACTCGATCAGCACCTTCGGCACGGTGGTCAGGTTGAGCCCGGCGAGGTTGTCGCGGGGGGCGAAGCCGCCGCTGCCGTCGTAGTTGGAGATCGGGATGCCGGTGACCTTGGTGTAGCGGCGCAGGAGGATGCGGCCGAAGCGCCGCGAGGCGCCGATCACCTTGTCGTTGGGCCCGTCGGCGACCGGGGTGAGGATGGCGACGCCGCGGCCGCCCGCCGGGCCGCCATCGGCGTGGATGTCGATCGCGACGTCGGCGCGCGCCCGATTGAGGATCGCCGAGCGGCGGTCGATGCAGGGGCCGACGCCGTGGTTCGTCCGCCGCGTCATCACCACCTTCGCCCCCTCGGCACGCAGGTCGGCCCGCAGGTAGCTCGCCACGTTGAAGTTGAAGCGCGCCTCGGTGTAGCCGCCGTTGGTCTCGGTGCCGGTGGTGTCGCAGGCCTCCATTTCGCGCCCGTTCCACACCAGGTGGTTGATGAAGCCCGGGTCGGTGAAGTTGCCGCCGTTGTGGCCGGGGTCGATCCCGACCACCTTGCCCGCCAGCGGCGCGGCGCGGGCCGCGCGCGCGTGCTGGGTGGCCGGCGCCCCGGGGTGCGCCCCCGCCAGGCTCAGCGCGGCAAGCAGCGAGATCATCGCGTTCACGGCGGTGAATGTAGCGGTGTGCAACGCTCGGGGGGTGAAGCGGATCGTCCTGCTCGACGACTACCAAGGGGTGGCGCTCGACTACGGCGGCTGGGACCGCATCCCGGACCCCTGGCAGGTGGTCGCCCTCGAGCAGCACATCGCCGACCCCGACGAGCTGGTCGAGGCGCTGGCCGAGGCCGAGATCGTCGTCGCGATGCGCGAGCGCACCGCCTTCCCGGCCGCGATCCTCGACCGCCTCCCGCGGCTGCGGCTGCTGATCACCACCGGCATGGCGAACGTCGCGATCGACGTCGGCGCGGCGCGGCGCAACGGCGTCGTCGTCTGCGGCACCGGCTCCAAGGGAGCGCCGACCGCGGAGCTCGCCTGGGGACTGATCCTGGCGCTGCTGCGCCGCATCCCGGCCGAGGACGCCAACCTGCGGGCAGGCGGCTGGCAGTCGACGATCGGCGGCGACCTGGAGGGGGCGACGCTCGGCCTGGTCGGGCTCGGCCGGCTCGGGCGGCGCATGGTCCCGGTGGCCCAAGCCTTCGGCATGGAGGTGCTCGCCTGGAGCCTCAACCTCGATCCGGAGGACGCACGGGCGCTCGGCGCCGAGCCGGTCGGCAAGGCCGACCTCTTCGCCCGCTCCGACGTCGTCTCGGTCCACTACAAGCTGAGCGAGCGCAGCCGCGGCCTCGTCGGCGCCACCGAGCTCGCCGCGATGAAGCCGAGCGCCTACCTCGTCAACACCTCGCGCGGACCGCTCGTCGACACCGACGCTCTGCTCGCCGCGCTCGAGGCGGGCGCGATCGCGGGCGCCGGGATCGACGTCTTCGACGCTGAGCCGCTGCCCGCCGACCACCCGCTGCGCAGCGCCCCGCGCACCGTCCTCACCCCGCACCTCGGCTACGTCACCGAGGACGGCTACGCGGCCTACTTCGGCGACGCCGTGGAGGACGTGCTGGCCTGGCTCGACGGCGACCCGGTGCGGGTGCTCGAGGCCTGAGGCCCGCTCCGGCGCTGCCGGGCGATCTTCACCTTCGGCCGCTCGCGGCCGCGGGCCCCGGGCGAAGGCGCGCCCGATGGACGACGCCGTCGTCTCCGGGCGAAGGCGCGCCCTATCTATCCTCCCTGGGGACTTGCGCCTCCTCGCCGCACTCGGGTTCACGGTCCTCCTGCTGGCGGGCTGCGGTGGGGGAGGGAGCGCCACCGACGCCGGCCGCCCCGGCTCCGGGAACGCCGGCTGGCCCCACTGGGGCAACACGCCCGAGAACACCCACTTCGCCGAGCTCGACCAGGTGGACCGCGGCAACGTGGCGAAGTTGCGCCTCGCCTGGAGCCGGCCGGGCGGGCAGGGCCAGTTCGCCTGGGAGACGTTCCCGATCGTGGTCGGTCGCACCATGTACTACGACACCGGGGTCGGTCAGGTCTACGCGGTCGACGCCGCCACCGGCAAGGTGCGCTGGACCTACGCGCCGCAGGTCGACTTCCTGGCCGCGCCGCACCCGTCGACCACCGAGCCGGTCAGCCGCGGCGTCGCCTTTGGCGCCGGGCGCGTCTACCTGACCACCGCCGATGACCGGCTGATCGCGCTCGACGCCCGCACCGGCAAGGTGCGCTGGCAGACCCGCGTCATCGACCCCTCCGCCGGCAACACGATGAACTCGCCGGGGACCTTCTGGCACGGCGAGCTGATCGTCGGCGGCCCGGCGGGCAACGCCGGCCTGCGCGGCTTCGTCGCCGCCTACGACGCCGCCACCGGCAGGCAGCTCTGGCGCACTTTCATGATCCCGCCGGAGGGGAAGGGGTGGCGCGGCGCCCGCGGCACGCAGGGTGGTGGGGACGTCTGGATGCCGCCGGTGGTCGACCCGCGGACCGGCACCGCCTACGTCTCGACCGGCAACCCGACCCCGGGCTTCAGCAACGCGAGCCGCCCCGGCTGCAACCCGCTCGCCGACGCGACGGTGGCGCTCGACGCGAAGACCGGGCGGATCGAGTGGAGCCACACCGAGGTCTGCCGGGACTCCTGGGACTACGACACCGTGCAGGCGCCGACCCTGCTCGACCTGAAGCGGGAAGGCGGCGCGGTGCGCGCGGTCGGCGCGGCCAGCAAGTCGGGCTACTGGTCGACCCTCGACGCCGCGACCGGGAAGCTGCTCGCCCGCTCCCCCTACATCACCAGGTACTCGCGCCCGCACCTGCGCCCGACCCCGAAGGGCGTCGTCGTCTGCCCGGGGATCTACGGCGGGATCGAGTACGGGCCGGCCGCCTGGAGCGCCGCGCGGCAGTCGCTCTACGTCGCCGGCAACCAGATGTGCATGCGCTACAGGTCCGACCCGCCCGCGCGACTGGAAACGCTGGCGCCCGGCGACAACAACCTCGGCGGTACCGCCGAACAGGTGGGACGGGCGACCGGGGTGCTCGCCGCGCTCGACCCGGGTACCGGGCGGATCCGCTGGCGCACGCCGCTGCCGCGTCCGGCCAACGGCGGGGTCCTCGCCACCGCGGGCGGCATCGTCCTGGCGGGCGACGACGACGGCTACCTGTACGCCTTCGACGATCGCAGCGGCAAGGTGCTCTGGCGCTTCGACCTACGGCGTCGGGTCGGCTCGGCGCCGATCGCCTATGAAGTCGACGGCGTCGAGTACGTGGCCATCGCGGCCGGCGGCTCCCTGGTCGAAGCCAAGGGCACCGTCCCCGACCGCCCGGCGCGGCTCTTCGTCTTCCGCCTCGGCGGCTGACCCGCCGCCGGCCGAGCCCGCGGCACCCGGCCCCGGCCCCCGGGCCGCGGCGACCGGCCGCATCTGGTCCCACGGCGCCCGGCCCCGGGCGCCCGACCCCCCGGCGACTTACCCCAGGTGGCCGGCCCCCGGTCGCGTTCGCAGTTCTCCGCGCATAGCGCGGCAAACTGCGAACGCCGCCCCACACGGGGGTGCGCGCGAACACGCCGGAGCGAGCGGCCGAAGCCGCTTCATTAAAGTCACCGGTTGATGACGGTGGAGCCCGCGACCATGCCGACCGAGGACCTCGAGCCGCTCGAGCCCGAGGAGTTCCAGCGCGTGGCCGGGTCGATCGAGGCGGCCGTCGGCCGCATCGTCGTCGGCCAGCACGAGGCGGTTCGCGGCGCGCTGATCTGCCTGATCGCCGGCGGCCACGCCCTGCTCGAGGGCGTCCCCGGCCTCGGCAAGACGACCCTGGCGCGGGCCCTGGCGGGCTCGCTCGACCTGGAGCCGAAACGGATCCAGTTCACCCCGGACCTGATGCCCGCCGACATCACCGGCACCAACGTGCTGGTCCAGGGCGCCGACAGCGAGGAGACGCGGCTGCGCTTCGAACCGGGGCCGATCTTCGCCAACGTGGTGATCGCCGACGAGATCAACCGCGCCGCGCCGCGCACCCAGAGCGCCCTGCTCGAGGCGATGCAGGAGCGCACCGTCACCACCGCCAACATGACCCGGGCGCTGCCCGCGCCGTTCTTCGTCCTCGCCACCCAGAACCCGGTGGAGATGTACGGGACGTACCCGCTGCCGGAGGCCGAGCTCGACCGCTTCTTCCTCAAGCTGCGCTTCGACTTCCCGCCGGTCGCCGAGCTGAACGAGATGGTGGAGATGACGACCGCCGGCGATGGCGACGCCGCGAGCCGGCCGGCCGAGCCCGTCGCCGACGCGAGGATGCTGCTGCGGATGGGGGCGCTGGTCCGCGCGGTCCCCGCCGCCGCCCACGTCATCGACTACGCCAGCCGGCTGGTCGTCTCCCTGCACCCGGACGGCGCCGGCGCGACCGAGGAGGTGAAGCGCTTCGTCCGCCTCGGCCCGAGCCCGCGCGGCGCCCAGGCGCTCGCCCTGGCGGGCCGCGTGGCGGCGCTGATCGAGGGCCGCCACAACCTCTCGATCGACGACGTGCAGGCGATCGCGCTGCCGGCCCTGCGCCACCGCCTCGTCCTCTCGATCGACGCCGAACGGCAGTCGGTCTCCGCCGACGAGATCGTCCGCGGCGCGATCGAGGCGCTGCCCCGGGAGGCCCCGTAGCGGCCCCGCCCGAGGCGGGCGCGGCCGACGCGCCGGGCGCGTCACTGGTCGACGCCGCCGACCTGCGCCAGCTGGAAACGCTCGGCATCGCCGGGGTGGACGCGGTCGTCGCGGGCTTCGGCGGCAGGCGCTCCGGCGCCCAGCGCGCCCGCGGCCTCGAATTCGTCGACTACCGCCGCTACACGCCCGGCGACGACCTGCGCAGCATCGACTGGAACGTCTACGCGCGGCTGCGCGAGGTGGTCGTCAAAGCGGCGCCCGCCGAGGGTCACGTCGACCTGGCGCTGCTGCTCGACGGCAGCCGCTCGATGGACGACGGCAGCCCCTCGCGCTTCCGCTACGCGCAGGAGCTCGGCGCGATGCTCGGCACCGTCGCCCTGCTCGGTTCCGACGTGGTCGAGGTGCACATGCTCGCCGACGGCGACGCCACCACCGCCACCCGCCTCGCCGCCCCGCACCTGGTCGGCGAGCTGATCGAAGAGGTGGCGGGGTTGCCGCGCGGCGACCGCACCGACCTCGCCGCCAGCGTCCGCGCCTACCGGCGCGGCGCCGAGCCCTCCGACCTCGCGGTGCTGATCTCCGACGGCCTCGCCGAGCCGGGAGCCCTCGCCGAGGCGGTCCGCGAGCTGTCGGGCTCGGCGCGCTACGCCGCCTTCGTCCACCTGGTCGAGGGCGAGGCGGCGCTCGCCGCTCTCGAGGGAGCCTTTGAGCTGGAGGACCGCGAGACCGGCGAGCGCCTCGTGGTCGAGGTGACCCCGCGCGTCCGCGCCACCTACGAAGAGCGGATCGGCGCGGCGGCCGCCGCGCTCGAGGGCCACTGCGCCGAGCACGGCGTCACCTACCTGCGGGCCCCCACCGACATCGCCCCTCTCGACCTCCTGTTCGGCGCCGCCCGCGACGTGCAGCTGGTCAGCCTCTAGAAGTAGACGAGCAGTCCCGCCACCGTCACCGCCCGCCCCGCGACCCGCGCTCGGCGTTCGCACTTATCCGCGCATAGCGCGGCAAACTGCGAACGCCCAGTGGTGTCGCCCGATGAGTTCGCACTTATCCGCGCATAGCGCGGCGAACTGCGAACGCGACCCCTGATCTAGACTCCAACCCACGCCGCCTTGGGAGGACGGTGGTCGACCGGGAGGGGGAGGCGATGCGCAGGTGCATGGTGTTGTTGCTGGGGACGGCGGCGCTCTTGGCCATCTCGGCGGTCGGCATCGCGACCGCGGCAGGGGCCGAAGAACCGGAAGCGGCCACGACCGCCGAAGAACCGCCGATGTTCAGCGCCACGTTCACCCCGCAGGCGCTGTCGAGGACGACCTACACCCCGATCCACGCCTCGCTGTCCGAGCGGGTGCACTCGCTCGGCCATCCGCCGGCGGAGCGCAGCCTGCTGATCGAGATCGACAGGCACCTGAGGCTCCAGACCAGGGGCCTTCCCGCCTGTCATCCGCAGATCCAGATCCAGGCGAGCCTGAACCCCATCCAGAAAGAGTGTGCACGGGCGAAGATCGGATGGGGCCGGGCCGGGGTGCAGGTCCAATTCGCGGAAGAGAAGGCGATCGAGGTCCCCGGGAAGCTGATCGTCTTCAATGGCGGCGAGCGCCACGGCAGGATCAGGATGTGGGTCCGCGGGTCCTTCGGGCCCCCGATCAACGGCGCTCTCCTCACCGAAGTGACCTTCAGGCCGATCGACCGCGGTCACTTTGGTTGGCTCGCCGAAGCGCGGATCCCCCAGATCACCGGCGGCTCCGGCTCGATCACCCGCTTCCACCTGACCATTGGCAGGAATTACCTCTACAAGGGCCGGAGGAGGAGCGTCCTCTCCGCCCGCTGCCCCAACGCCAAGCTCCGCCTCCACGTCGACGTCGGCTTCGAAAACGGGACCGAACGAGAAGAAGAAGTGACGAGCCCATGCCGGGTAAGCCGGCATCGGTAGTACGCCTTCGTCGACGCGGTCACCAAGGGACTTTCGAGCGAATCTCGCGCGATTGTCGCGAATGCGTTCACCGACCATTTGACGTAGGGAGACCCGAGGGAGCAGCTATGCCCATCGCCAATGCATCAAGCACCTACCTGCCGGTGGCCGTGGGCGCCCGCGAGGCAGGAGCGCCTCGCGGCGGTACGGGCGATCGTCTCGGTGTACGCGGTCATCGCGTGGGGCTGCGTCGTCCTGGCGATCGTCATCGGCGAAGCCGCCTTCGTTGCCCTGACCGGCGCGATCGCGCTGATCGCCGGGGTGGGCCTCATCTATGTGTGGTCCTGGCGCGGGATCGGGTTCTGAGCCCGCGCCCCTCACGGACAGATGACCGGCTGCCCCCGGCGGCTATTTCAGTTGCGGACCAGTCGGCAGCTTCTTGCCGCCGCATTCGACGGCGACGACAAGGGCGCCGAGCTCTTCGGAGGCGGTGAGGGCGGCGCCCTCGAGTGGCGGAGAGGTGCCGTTCGACCGCCTGGTCCGTCATCGCGAGCCAGCCTGGAGCTCTATCGGTACCCGCACGAAGGTTGGCGCTTAGAATCCCGCAGCGATCATGCGGCGGGAGATTCGAATCTGTCTGGGGGCGTTGGCGGTTCTCCTGTGCCTCGCGGCGGGGCGCGCACCGATCGCATCGGCGGCAACCTCGAGCTGGGAATTCGACACGCGTTCCTTCGACTACGGCCCGGTGCTGGCCGGCGGCAACGCCGCCGAACATGGATTTGTTCTGACCAACACCGGTGAACGCGGGATAGAAGTCTTTCGCCGGGCGATCGGGTGGTTCGGACCATCTCCACTCGATCCCAATGAGTTCAGCTTCGTCTCCGATAGCTGCCCACACCTCATCCAACCCGGCGAATCATGCGTGGTTGGAGTCGCGTTCGATCCACTGACCATCGGGCCGAAACATGGCCACATCGCCCTGAGGGCCGTTAACGAAGAACCGCCTGAAGCCAGAGTGGAACTCAGCGGCGAGGGCATTGGACCCGAAGTCGCCTTGGCGCCGGAAAGCTTTCGTTTCGAATCCGTCGAGGTCGGGGGCCGCGCCTCGTCGCCGCACACCTTCGCGCTCGAAAACCACGGGAACCTCGACCTGGCGATCCAGACGATTAAGGTCACCGATGTCCTTGGGGCACTGCAGCCGGCGAGCCCGTTCCAGATTGTCGGCGGAAGCTGCGGACCGGCCGAGCCAGTCAGCCCGGGGGGCAGTTGCGCGATCGAAGTTCTGTTTGCGCCGCCGTGGGCGGGCGCTTTCGAATCTTCCTTGGAGATCGTCGATAACGCCCCTGACTCGCCGCAGTCGATTGCACTGCAGGGCACCGGGACCTCGCCGCCCCCGCCGCCAACTCCCGAAACGGTGGCGCAGCCTCTGCCGGCCGCGCCTGAAAGCGCGAGCCCGACGCAGTCGAGCCCGCCTGGGATCGCCGTCCCCACGCCAACGACCGAACCGACCGAACCGAGGATCTCGGCCCGGCCGTGTCCGAAAGGGAGACGGAAGGTCGTCAGGAGGGGGAGAAGAATCTGCGCGCGGAAACATCGCCGGCGTCAAATCCATCATCGGCGGCATCGCTCGCATCACCGCCGACGGCGGCGATGACCCCCGCGTGGGTTACGACCCTGCCCCGCACGGACAGATGGCCAGCTGACCCCCGCGCCTACTTCAGCTGCGGCCCGGTCGGCAGCTTCTTGCCGCCGAGCTTCAGGGCGATCACGCGGGCGCCGATTTCGCCGAGTTCTTCGGAGGCGGTGAGGGCGGCGCCGCCGACCGTGGCGAGGACGTACTCGGTGCCTTCGATGGAGTAGATGACCGGGGCGGAGCCGAAGGCGAGCTTCAGGTCGCCCTGCCAGAGGTCTTCGCCGTTCTTGGCGTCGAAGGCATAGAGGATGCCCTGCTGGTCGCCGGTGAAGACGAGGCCGCCGGCGCTGGCGGTGGCGCCGCCGTCCATCGGGGTCGGCATCGCGTGCTTCCAGATCACCTTGCCGGTGTTGGTGCCGACGGCGGTGAAGGTGCCGGACTTCTTGGTGTCTTTGGGGACGACGCGGTCGCCGGCGAACTGTTTCTCACCGTTGTGGTTTTCGTATTCCACTTTCAGGTACATGCAGAGGTTGATGCCGGAGACGTACACCGCCTGCGTTTCGGGGCTGTAGGCGAGCGGCGAGTACTGCGAGCCGCCCACCGGGCCGGGGCACTCCAGGGTCCCCGTCTTGGTCGGCGGGGTGTGGTGGCGTTTGACGAACGGCACCGGCGGGAAGAGGTCTTCGCCGGTTTCGGCGTCGAGCAGGAAAAGCAGCCCGTTCTTGCCCGCCTCGGCGACGCCACGCTTCATTTCACCGTTGATTTCGGCGTTGAAGAGGAGGACCGGACTCTCGGCGTCGTAGTCCCAGAGGTCGTGGGCCTGCTCCTGGTGGTACCACTTGAGCTTGCCGGTGTTGGCGTCGAGGGCGAGGATCGAGTCGGTGTAGAGGTTCTTGCCCGGCCGTTTGTCGCCGACCAGGACCGGCGCCGGGTTGCCGGTGCCGACGTAGACCGTGCCGGTTTCGGCGTCGATCGTCGGCGGCATGTAGATCGTGCCGCCGCCGCCGCCCTTCGGCACCCAACCGGTCCCCGCCTTGGGGATCGTGTAGAAGGTCCAGATCTTCTTGCCGGTCTTCGCGTCGTAGGCGGAGAGCTTGCCCCGCACCCCGTCCTCGGAGCCGGAGACGCCGACGTAGACCTTGCCGTCGTAGACGGTCGGGGCCATCGACTCGTACGCCCCGGTGGCGGGGTCTTCCACCTGCGAGGACCAGAGCCGCTCGCCGGTCTTCTGGCTGATCGCCTGCAGCTGGTTGTCGAAGGTGACCACGAAGAGGCGGCCGTCTTCGGCGGCGACGCCGCGGTTGACCGAGACGCCGTAGCCGCCGACCCCGGTCGACTGCGAGAAATCGACTTCGGGCGTGTAGGTCCAGTTGATGTGACCGGTCTTGCCGTTGATCGAGAGCACCTCGTCGGTGGAGGTGGTCACGTAGACCGTTTCGCCGAGCACCAGCGGGTAGGACTCCATCAGGTACTGGTCGGGGCCGACGCCGGTGCTCCAGGCTTCACCGAGTTCGCCGACGTTTTCGGTGTTGATTTCGTCCTGGGTCGCGAAGCGCGTGTTGTCGCGGTCACGGCCGAAGACGGGCCAGTCTTCGATTTCCGGCGCCGAGTTGGCGGTCGAGGCGACGCTTTCCGTCGATCCGGACGTCGATTCGGAGCTGCTTTCGGTCGCCGAGGAGGAGGAGCCGGTCGAGGAGCCGCCGCCACCGCAGGCGGCCACAGCGATCGCCAGGGCCAGCACCATCAGGCCCGCGAGCAGGGTCTTGGTTCTCATCGACTGCACTCCTCTTCCCGTTCGCGGGAGTCCTAGGGGGTGGGCTTCTTCGAGTAGCGGACGAAGACCGCCTTGACCTTGCCGAGTCCGCGCGTCCGGATGGTGGCCCGGATCCGCCCGGGCCGCGGCACCCGGCCGCGGAAGCTGCCGATGGTCGGACCGAGGAAGGAGCCGCCCTTGACGATTGCGCTGCGGACGCGGCCGCGGTGCTTCAGTTCCTTCAGGTAGACGACGTCGTTGTTGGTCTTCGTCCGCAATTTCAGGATGCCCGCCGGCTCTTCGGAGCCGGGGAATTCTTCCTGGATGAACATCGTCAGTTCACCGCCGCGAACGCCGCTGCCGCCGGCCGAGAGCACCTTGACGTGGTACCGGCCGATGAAGGCGCCGTTGTTGCCCCAGCCTTCCGTCGCCTTGGGACCGGCGGCGGCGAGTGAGGTGGCTGCGAGGGAGGCGATGAGGACGAGCAGACCGAAGCAGAAGCTTGAGCGTTTCATTGCCTACCGAACCCTATTCGGTCGGCATCGCCGACGGAGAAAGGCGCTTGGTACCGTCGATCCATGTGGCGATGGCCGCTTGCCGAACCGCGCGAAGTCGTCAGCCTGGCCGGCGCCGGGACGATCGGCGACGGTGACGGCGAGGCCCACCTCGGCGATGAGCTGCGCCGTTGGCGAGGAGTGGTCGCCCGGCGCCGCCTGATCGCCCTGGCGCGCCGCCACGCCGCCCTCGCCATCGGCCTCGCGTCACTGCTGGAGATCCTCGCCCTGCTCGGCGCCTTCCCGCAGTGGGTGGTCGTCGCCGTCCCGCTCGCCGCCTTCCTCGTCTCGGTGACCGTCTTCGCCCGGCGCGGCCCCTCGCCGTTTGAGCTGGCGCGGCTCCTCGACGACAAGCTGGGGCTGAACGACCGACTCGCCACGGCGCTGGAGATCGAGGCGCGCGGCGGCGGCGAGACGCCGCTCGAGCGGCGCACGGTCGCCGACGCGGCGGCGCTCCTGCGGGCCGGGCGCGAAGACTGGCACGCGAGCCCGGCGCGGGCGGGGAGCGACTGGTGGGCGCTCGCCGCGCCGGTCGCGGCGCTGGCCGTCGTCGTCGCGATCGGCCTGGCGGCGGGCGGCGGCTCCTCCTCGGGCGCCCAGGAGGCGCTGGCGCCGGGCGCCGCCGCCGGCACGGCGGGTGGGCACCACCACGCCAGGCAGCGGGAAAAGTCCGCCAAGCCGCAGGCCCCGACCGGCAAGATGCACAAGTTCAAGGGCCGCAACCGGCCCGAAGCGAGCGCCGAGGAAGCGGCCGGGTCCGGCTATCAGAAGATCCCGCAGGGCTACCGGACGAAGGGCAAGGAAGTGAAGGGGGCGGGGCCGAAAGGCGCCGCCGCCGGCAAGGGCGGCCCGCAGAACGCCCCGACCGGCAAGCTGCGCAAGAGCGAAGACCTCGGCAAGCCGGGGTCGCGGGAAGGGCCGAGCGAAGGCAAGAAGGCGTCCACCGGCAGTGGCGGCAAGAGCAAGGCGAAGAAAGAACTCGGCTTCAACGTCAAAGGCCAGAAACACGGCAAGGGCGGGCGCAAAGGCGCCTCGAAAGTGAGCGGCGGCACCGGCAACAAACCGGGTGCCCCGACCGGCAAGGCCGGCGAAAGCACGGCCAGTGAAAGCGGCAGCCCCAGCAACGTGCCGGGCGGGACGAGCAAAGCGGGCGGCGAACGGGGGACGAGCCGGCGTGGCCACGCCACGCCGATCAAGAGCCAGGCGTCCCAGGCGGTGCGGATCCAGCCGGGCTACGCGCCCTCGCGCGCCGTGAAAGCCGGCAAGGAACGCAAGAAATCGGGCGCGCGGGCGCAGGGCGGCGGCGGCAAGGCCCGCACCGCACAGGTGACCGGCGCCACCCAGGTCGGCGACCGGTTCTCCTATGTGCCCGCCGCGGGCGGCGCCGTCCCCGGCCCCAGCGCCGGGCTGCAGCTGAACTACCTCGAATCGTTGAAGTGGGTCGAGCGGCTGCCGTGGTGAGGGACGCGACTTGACCCTGCTGAGCGGCGCGGCCCTCGCCGCCCTGGTCCTCGCCGTGCCGCTGGTGGTCCTCCACCTGCGCCGCCGCCGCCCGCCGCGCCGCGCGGTCGGCAGCCTGCTCGCCTGGCGGGACCTGCCGAGCGCCGGGGGCGGCGGCGCCCGCAGGCTCGGACGCCCGCCGCTGCCGCTCCTGCTCGCCCTCCAGCTGCTCGCCCTCGCGGCGCTTGTCTTTGCCCTCGCCCGCCCGGCGACCGAGGAAGCCGCGACCCACTCCTCGCGCGTCTACGTGGTCGACGAGTCGATGTGGATGGGGGCCGAAGAAGCCGGGACGACGCGGATCGAGGCCGCCCGGGCGGCGCTGCTCGAACGCCTCGCGGGCCTGCCGGGTGGCGAGGCGGTGCGGATCGTCGGCGCCGGGGCGACCCCGACGATCCTCTACGAAGGCGACGCCGCCGGCGCCGGCGGCACGCTCGCCGGCCTGCGCGCCGGTCCCGGCCCCGCCAACCTCGGCGCGGCCCTGCGGCTCGCCGCCGGGCTGCGGGCGGGCGAAGGCGACCGGGTGCTGCTGCTGCGGGCGCCCGAGGAAGCGGCGCCGCGGGTGCGGGGCGGCGGGTCCTCTTATGAAGACCGGGCGGTCGGCAAGGCGGTGCCGGACGCCGGGCTCGACGAGGCGAGCGCCCAGTGCGACCGCCTCGGCGCCGAAGCCTGCGAAGTCTTCGTCCGCGTCTCCGACCACGGCGGCGCGGCGCGGCGGCTGCCGGTGCGGATCGCGATCGCGGGCGAACCGACCCGCACCACGAGCGTCGAGGTCCCCGCCGGTGGCTCGGCGCCGCTCTCCTTCACCGCTCCCCCCGGCGCCGCGGTCGAGGTGAGCCTGGCGCACCACGACGGCCTCGCCGCCGACGACGCGGCCTTCGTCTCGGTCCCCGAACCGGGCGGCGAGCGGATCACCCTGGTCGGCAACCGCACCCGTGCCCTGCCGCTCGCCCGGGCCCTGGCCTCGGTGCCGGGCGTGAAGCTCCGCCTGCGCACGCCGCAGACCTACAAGCCGACCGACCCTGGCACCAGCGACCTGCTGGTCCTCGACGACTTCGTGCCGAAGGGGGGGCTGCCCGCCGCGCCCGCGCTGCTCCTCGTCAACCCGCCGCGCTTCCCGGGCGCCAAGACGCTCGGCAAGATGCACGACAGCCGGCTCAGCGGCAGCGAAGCGGCGAGCCCGCTGCTGCAGGGGGTCGAACTGGCCTCGCTGACGATCGGCGCCGGGGCCTCGCGCCGCCTCGACCTGCCCGCCTCGCTCGGCGCCGCGGCCTGGAGCTCGGAAGGGCCGCTGATCGCCTCCGGCACCGACGCGGGCCGGCGCGTCGCGGTCCTCTCCTTCGAGCCCTCCGAATCGAACCTGCCGCAGCTGGCGGGCTTCCCGACCCTGATCGACAACATCGTCGCCTGGTCGCAGCGGCTGGCCCCCCGGCTCGCCGCGGCCGGCGTCCCGTTCGCGCTCGCCGAGCCGCCCGGCACGACCGCGGCGACGCTGCGCCCGGCGGCGGGCGGCGCGACGCGGAAGCTGACGGTGACGCCCGGCTCCGAAGTGCCGCTCTCCCTCGCCCGGCCGGGCAACTACGCGATCGACGTGCGCGGGCCGTGGGGCACGCGGCACCTGGCGCTCGCGGTCAATCCGGGCGCCGCCGCGGCGCCCGGCGCGCCGGTCGACCTCGCCACGCCGGCGCCGGCGGTCCACGTCGGCCACCACGATCTCTGGCCCTGGCTGCTCGTCGCCGCTCTCGTCGTCCTCATCCTCGAGGCGCTCTACGCCTGGTGGCGCGAACCGCGCCGCGGCAACCCGACCCGGCGGCGGGTCGCGGTCGGCCTGCAGGTCGCGAGCATCGCCCTCGTCGCGGTCGCCCTCCTCGACCCGAGCGTCGGCTCGGGGCCGCCGCCGACCACCCTCGTCCTCGACCGCTCGCTCAGCATCGGCACCGGCTCGAGCGAAGCCGAGCGCGCCTGGCTGGCCGCCAACGAAGGCTGTGGCAAGGACTGCCACGTCGTCCAGTTCGGCGGCGGCGCCGAACTCACCGGGGCGGGCGAAGGGCTCTTGCCGATCGCCCGGGGCGGCAGCGTCGAAGGGCGGGAAAGCAACCTGCAGGGGGCGCTCGAGGTGGCGCTCGCCCGCACCCCGCGCGGCGGCCGTGTGGTCCTGCTCAGCGACGGCCGCCAGACCGAGGGCGAACCGCTCGGCCTCGCCGCCGCGGCGCGCCGGCACGACGTCAGCGTCGACACCGTCGCCCTCACCAAGGAGCCCGCCGACGCAGCGATGACCCGGCTCGAAGCGCCGGCCGCCCTGCACGCGGGCGACCCGCTCTCGCTCGAGGTGACCGTGCGCAGCACGGTCGAAGCGCCGGCCCGGCTGGTGGTGCGGCGCGGCGGCGCGGTGATCGGCCACCAGCGGGTGCAGCTCGGGGTCGGCGACAACCCCTTCCTCTTCGCCGTGCGGGCGCCGCGGCACCCCGGCTCATACGGCTACGAAGTGCAGGTGCGCAGCCGGCGGGACTCGCGTCCCGGCAACGACTCGCTGGGGACGACGGTGCGGGTCGAGGCGGCGCCGCGGGCGCTCGTCGCCGGCGCCGCCGACTCGGCCGCCTCCCAGCTGCTGCGGGCCGACGGCTTCCACGTCACCGCGGTGCAGCCGGGCGCGCTGCCGACCGCCGCGTCGGGCTACAAGGGGGTCGACGCGGTCGCCCTCGAAGACGTCCCGGCGGAAGCGATCGGCAAGGCGCGGGCGAAGGCGATCGGCACCGCGGTGCGCGATCGCGCCCTCGGCCTGCTGGCCCTGGGCGGCGAACACTCCTTCTCGCTCGGCAAGTACTACAAGTCCCCGCTCCAGGAAGTGCTGCCGGTGAAAAGCCTCGTGCCCGGCAAATTGCAGCGCAAAAACGTCGCGGTCGAGCTGATCCTCGACCGCTCCGGCAGCATGATCAACGAGGTCGGCGGGGTGCCGAAGATCGCGATGGCGCAGGCGGCGGCCCGCGGCGCGCTCGAATTCCTGCTCAAGCACCAGGACGAAATCGGCATCGTCACCTTCGAAATCAAGCCCAAGATCCTGGTTCCGCTGACCCGGGTGGAAACCTCGAACGCCGCCGAAATCGAACACAAGATCAACACGGTGCCGGCGAACGGCGGCACCAACATCTACAAGGGCCTGGCCGCGGGGGTGCGGGAAATCGAGCGCTCGAAGGCCAAGGAGCGCCACATCATCCTGCTCACCGACGGGATCAGCGAACCGGGCACCTACAAGAGCCTGCTGCCGGGGCTGAAGAAGGGCAAGATCAGCGTCGCCACGGTGGCGCTCGGCTCCGAAGCCGACTTCAAGCTGCTGAAGGAAATCGCGGCGGAGACCGGCGGCAACTACTACGAGACCGAAAACGCGCGCGAACTGCCGAAGATCTTCGACAAAGAGACGCGGATGAACGCGCGCACGGTGCGCCTGGTCGGCGAACTCGGCGTCTCGGCGGGCGACCCGAGCCCGATCACCGCGAGCCTGGTCGGCCAGAAGCTGCCGCCGCTGGGCGGCAACGTCGTGACCCAGTTGAAGCCGGGCGCCGAGGCGGCGCTGCTCGGCCAGGACAAAGACCACCCGCCCGACCCGGTGCTGGCCCAGTGGCAGTACGGATCCGGCCGGGTCGCCGCCTGGACGCCGGGCCTCGGCGCGGCCTGGGCGGGCGAATGGCTGAGCCGGCCGCGGCTCTTCCAGGACGCCGCGCGCTGGGTCGAGCGCGGGGTCGCGGCGCCGCGGCTCACCCCGAGCCTCGCCCCCGGCGACCAGCGCGAGCTGGAAGTGGCGCCGACCACCGCCGCCGGCCGGCCGGTCGCGCTCGGCGGCCTGGAGGGAACGCTCACCACGCCCGCCGGCAAGACGATCCCGCTGCGCTTCGAAGAGTCGGCCTCGGGCCGCTGGACCGCGGCGCTCCCCACGCTTCCGGCAGGCGAATACGGGTACGCGCTGGCCTCCGAACGGGCCGGCTCGCTGCGCGGGGTCCTGGCGATCCCCTACCCGGCCGAGCTGCGGCTCGGACGGGTCGACACGACCCCGCTCGGGCCGCTTGCCGCGGCCGCCGCCGGCACCACCTTCGCCGCGTCGGACCCGGGCGCGATCGAAGGCTCCCAGCACCGCCTCTGGTGGCTTTTCGCCGCGCTCGGCCTCGCCTGTCTCCTGGCCGGCGCCGCGCTGCGACTGCTGGCCGCCGGCTGGGGCGGGGAGGACGACGAGCCGCCGGTCCGCCAAGATTCGGCGGACCGTGACCCGGACTCCAGACACCTCGAACCCGATCCCGCCTGAGGAGACCGTCGCGCCGACCGGCGCCGTCCTCGTCCTCGGCGAGGGGGGCGGCCTCGGCGCGGCCCTGCTGCGCCGCTTCGAGCAGAGCGGCGCGCCGGCCTCCTCGGCGCTCGACCTGACAGACGGCGAGGCCGCGGGGATGCTGCGCGAGGGCCACTGGCGCGCCGTCGCCGTCGTCACCCGCGACGACGCCCACGCCCTGCGGCTCACCCTGTTGAGCGCCCACGTCCGCCCCGACCTGCCGCTGTGGGTGACGATGTTCGACCACACGGTCTCCCGCGAGCTCGAGCACGTCGCGCCCAAAGTCCACGTCCTCTCGCCGTCGGAGATCGTCGCGGGCGACCTCGCCGAAAGCTGCCTCGCGGTGGCCGGCGGGGACGTCGCCGGCCGCCACCGCCACGGGGTGCGCCTGGTCGACGACTCCCTCCGCCTCCTCGTGCTCGCGGGCACGGCGCTCTTCGGGGCGCTGGCGATCGAGATGGTGATCACGATGATCGCCTTCCACCACGGCCTGGTCGACGCCTTCTACTTCTCGACCCGCTCGGTGGCGACCGTCGCCGGCCCGCCCGGGGCGGCCGGGGGGCCCGTCTGGTTCAAGCTGATCTCGGCCGCCAACATGGTCCTCGCCGTCGCCCTGGTGGCGATCTTCACCGCGGCGCTGGTCCGCCGGCTCAGCCGGCGCCGGCTCACCACGCTGTTCGGCCCGCGCGCCGCGCCCGCCCGCCACCACGTAGTCCTGGTCGGCTTCGGCCAGGTCGGGTTCCGCCTCGCCCAGGCGCTGCGTCAGCGCGGCGTCGCCGTGGTGGCGATCGAGCGCGACTTCGAAGCGCCCAGCGTGCGCCTCGCCAAAGCGGCCGGGATCCCGGTCGCGGTCGGCCGCGGCGACGACCGGGAGATGCTGCAGCGGGTCGGCATCGAGCACTGCGGCGCGGTCGCCGCCGTCACCTCCGACGACCTGGTCAACGTCGCGGTCGGCCTCGCCGCCGAGGACCTGCGCCCCGGCGTGCCGATCGTCCTGCGCCTCGGCGACGGCGAGGTGGCGACGGAGACCGACTCGCTCCTCCACCTCGGCCGCATCTGCGACGCCCACAAGCTGGCGGCGGAGACCCTGCAGCGCGCGATCGAGGGCGGAGCGTAGGGAGGGTCCGGGGGACCCCCTCTCTCACGAACTGCGGGGAGGTTCGTTCGGGGGTCCCCCGGACCCGCTACACGAACCGGTAGCGCTGCGCCCAGCGCCGGGGTGCGTTCGCAGTAATCCGCGGATAGCGCGGAGAACTGCGAACGCAACCGGGGGGTCGGCGGCTATTTGCCGACGATGTCTTCCACCACGAAGGCGGCGACGTTTTCGATTTCTTCTTCGCTCAGCTGGCCTTTGAACGCCGGCATCGCGCCGCCGCCGTTGGTCACCTGTTCTTCGGCGCCCGCCTGTTCTTTGGCTTTGGGCATCGTGCGCAGGTCGGGGCCGCCGTTGCCGCCGTGCCCGGTGGCGCCGTGGCAGACCGAGCAGTTCTGGGCGAAGACTTCCTTGCCCGCTTCGGCGTCCGGGCCGGCGGCGGCGGTTTCCCCGCCCCCGGCTTCCCCGGCCCCGGCTTCTTCTTTGCCTTCGGCTTCTTCTTCGGCGGCGCCTTCGGCTTCTTCGCCCGCTTCGGCTTCTTCCTTGCCCCCGGCTTCTTCGGCGGCGCCTTCCTTGGTTTCCTCGCCGGCGTGCTGGGTGCCTTCTTCTTCGGCTTCCAGGCCCTTGGCTTCTTCGAGCGTGCCGCTCAGCGAGAAGACCCAGAAGTTTTCGCCGTGGGCGGTGGCGGCGAGGGAGTTGCCGCCCGCGTAGATCGCGATCTTCTCCTCGCCTTCGTCTTCGAAGGGGGTCACCGTGGTGTTGGCCCCGGCGCCGGTCTGGAAGCTCCACAGTTCTTCGCCGTTTTCGGCGTCGTAGGCGACCAGCTTGCCGTCGTTGTGGCCGTTGAAGACCAGGCCGCCGGCCGTGGTGACCGCGCCCGAGTAGCAGGATTCGCCCTTGAATTCGTCCTGCCAGGCGATCTTGCCGGTCGACATGTCATAGGCGGTCAGGTAGCCGGTGGTGTCGAAGCCGGAGGCGATGATGGTGTCTGAGCCGATGTAGTTTTCGCCTTCTTTGTAGGCCTGTTCCTTGGGCGGCACGACCAGGCCCAGGGCGCCCGACTGCGAGCAGACGAAGTACATGTTCTTTTCCGGGTCATAGGAGGACGGCGGCCAGTTGTCGCCGCCGACCGCCGAGTTGGCGCCGAGGTTGATCTGGCTGGGGTCCGAGCTCTGCGGGGTGAAGATCTTCGAGGGGACGATCTTCGGCGGGTTCTTTTCGCCCGCCAGCGCGGCTTCTGACTTTTCCACCGCTTCGGGGGTCGCTTCGATCGGGCTGAACGGTTCCATCGTCGGCTCGGGCTGGGTCGGCCAGGTGTTCTGGGAGGGGTCCTGGGGGACCTTCACCTCGGGGATCGGGTAGATCGGCTTGCCGGTTTCGCGGTTCAGCAGGTAGACCCAGCCGGTCTTGGAGGGCTCGCCGATGCCGGGTTCCTGCCTGCCGTTCATCTCGCCGTCGAAGAGGACGGTCGGCGAGGGGGAGTCGAAGTCCCAGAGGTCGTGGTGGACCTGCTGGTAGTGCCACTTGTATTCGCCGGTTTCGGCGTCGAGGGCGACGATCGAGGCGGTGAAGAGGTTTTCGCCCTTGCGCCGCTGGCCCACCCAGGGGGCGGCGTTTGAGGTCGAGAAGTAGAGCATGCCGAGCTTGGGGTCGACCGTCGGCGTGTTCCAGAGCGAGGCGCCGCCGTGTTTGTAGGTGCCGTTTTCGGGCCAGGTGTTCCCGCCGACTTCTGCGGGCGAGGGGGTGGTGTAGAAGCGCCATTCGATCTTGCCGGTTTCGGCGTTCAGGGCGGTGAGGCGGCCGCGGACCCCGTACTCGCCGCCGGAGCCGCCGACGTAGACCTTGCCGTCGTAATAGAGCGGCGCGGAGGTGATCGAGTAGCCGGCGCCCGGTTTGACCACCGGCGTCGACCATCTGACCTTGCCGGTCGCCTGGTCGAGGGCGACCTGGGCGCCGTTGAGCTGGGAGACGAAGACCATCCCGTCGCCGAGGGCGACGCCGCGGTTGTCCCAGCCGCAGCAGACGACTTCGCCGAGCGGGTCGGGCGGCAGGTGGGGTTCATAGGTCCAGAGGCGGTGGCCGGTGGCGGCGTCGATCGCGAAGACGTCGTCGGCGCCGTCTGAGATGTAGATCGTGCCTTCGTACTCGAGCGCCTGGCCCTCGGCCGAGAACTTGGCGGCGGTGGCGTTCTGGCCGATCTTGGTCATCCAGTCGCCCTTCAGCTGGGAGACGTTTTCGGTGTTGATTTCGCTGAGGGTGGAGTAGCGGTCGTTGGTGGTGCCGCCGCCGTTTGAGATCCAGTTGTCGCCGGCGTGTTCGAAGAGTTCTTCGGAGGTGAAGGCGGGGGCCATGGCGATGCCGCCGCTTTCGGCGGATTCGCCGCCGGACGCGCTGGTCGTCGTCGTGCCGCCACTGCCGCCACACGCCGCGAGCACCACAGCGGACGCGAGCACCAGGAACAGCGTCGCGACCCAGAGCCGGCGCTTTCCGCCCGGCCTACCGAAACCTCTCACCATCCAATTCCACCCTTTCTACAGTGGTGGAGGCGCATGGGAAACCCCGATGAGCCTCCGACTCATCGACACGACTTCAGGAGCGCGGACGCTACCACTTGCGTCTCGACAGCAGTTTCAGCGGAAACGAAGTGGCGGGGTCGACTGGCGCTGCCGGCGCAGCGGGGAGAGTCGCCGCCGCCGCGTCGAGCTGCTCTCCAGCACCCGCGGCACGTACTTGGGCGGAACCGCCTGCCGACGGCGGCCCGATCGCGACCCCGAGGGGCCCCAGGCTTCCAGGCGGCGGCGGAAGACGGCGATCGCCAGGGCGCCGACCAGCAGGCCGATCGCGCCGACCAGCAGCGCCGGTACCCCGAGCAGCCCGAGCGCGACGAGAAACGCCGGCAGGGCGACGATGTAGAGACGGTCTTCGCGGCGCCGACTGTTCACGGTCACTGAACCGAAATTACTCCCGGCTGAACGCGGTTCCTTCCCGCGACCGCCCGATGCAACGAAATTGGCGGGCGATCGCGTTGCTGCGGCCCCAGCCGCCCCGCGCCGAGCCGGCGCGGGGAGGCGGGCGGCGGTCGCTCAGCGCGCGAAGCTCCGGTAGGCGTTCCAGGAGGGCTTCGGCCTGAACCCCTGCCGGAACAGCCCGGAGCCGTCGCAGAAGTTGCAGGTGCCCGGCGAGTCGGTGAAGGAGAACCAGTAGACCCGGCGGATTCGCCAGTTGGCGGCGTTGCGTTCCAGCAGCCGGAACGCCCCGCGCAGTTCGCGCGCCTGCCCACGCCACCCCTTCTCGAACTTGTTGCGGCCGTTGGCGGCTTCGGGATGGCCCGAGCTCCAGCCGAGCTCGGTCAGCCAGATCGCCCGCCACTTGTCGTTGACGCGCGCCAGCGCCGTCCGCACTTCTTCGATTTCGGGCGTCAACCGGCGCCATCCCGGCGTGTACGGATGCAGGGCGACGGCGAGGAACTTGCCGCGCACGGCGGGCGTCGTCCGGTACATCCGTTCGAGGAAGTCGGCGGCGAACCAGGCCCGCTTGATCCGCCCGTGACCGGGCTTCACGTTGCCGCCCCGCGGGCGGATGAAGAGGCCGCCGAGGACGATCCGGGCGCCGCGGTCGGCGCTGCGCAGGTCTTGGAAGGACTGGACCACGAGGCGCCCGTACTGCGCCGGGTTCGGGCGCGCGGTGAAGTACTTGTAGTTCTCCTCGTTCCAGATCTGCCAGATCCGGATCGGGCGCTTGGGCAGCAGCGGGTTTTCGGTCCAGAAGCTGCCGTGGGGGCCGTAGCGGAAGACGGCGAGGCGCAGGAACCGGCGCCAGCCGCGGCGCTGCGTGGCGGTGTGGATCGGCACCGTGCGGGGCGCGGTGGTGTCGCCGATCGATTCGTAGCCGACCGCCCAGGTGGGCGGCGAGGCGAGGAAGGGCAGGACGGTCTGGCCGGCTTCGTCGGCGGCCTTGACGAAGGGGTCGACCGAGCCCCAGTCGGGTTCGGCGCCCGGCGTCGGCTGCACGGCCGCCCAGTTGATCGGCACCCGCACGCTTTCCACCCCGCCCGCCTTGAGGACGCGGGCCTGGTGGTGGGTCGGCACTTCGTTCTGGACCAGTCCCCAGAAGCCGTGAGGGAGGATGGCGGCGGCGGCGGAGCTCGGCAGGAGCGCCGCGAGCAACGCGACGGCGAGCACGGCCAGGCCGGCGGGCAGGGAGAAGCTTCGGTTCATATTCCGCATCGTCTCTCCGTAACCCACCGACCCCGCCGTAGGATCGGTGCATGGCCCTTCCGGGGGGTGATCTGACCTTCATCGGCGGCTGCTACGGGACCGACGCCCGCCACATCGCCGCGACCTGCTCGGCCTGCGTCAGTCGGCCTTGACCGCGCCGATCCCGAGCGACTGGACGCCCCCGCGCGTGCAGGTTTCGAAGGCCAGCGGCGCGACCTTGGCGCCCTTGCCGCCGGGGACCCAGATCCGCAGGCCCGCCGCGGTGGTCGCGTGGCACTTGCCCGCCGGGAAGTTCAGCGCGTCGACGATCCGCAGCTGTGCCATCGCCGACTGGTCGGGGGCGAGCCTGACGCGCCGCGGCTTGGTCCCCGCTTCGTGCCGGGCCGGGCTGCTGATCCGCTTGCCGCCGAGGTTGACGGCGACCGCGTTCGGATAGCCGGCGAGGGTGCAGGTGCGGTTCGAGAGGTTGGTGAACTCGACCCGGTAGTAGATGCTGCCCGCCGCGCCGCCGCCCGGTTCTTCGCCTGCCCAGATCACCAGGTGGGACGCCTGGCAGGGCTTGGCGGCCTGCGCGCCGGCGGCACCGGCGGTGGGGGCCGCGATCACGGCCGCGACGGTCAACGCCGCGGCCACCAACAGGGAGAGAAAAGCTCGCGTCTTCATGCCGCAACCGTAACCACTTCGGGTTCCTCGATTGGTGATCGGCCACTGGAAGGTCTCTCACCCGGAGGTACAATCGCGGGTTCGGAGACAGCACAGTCGACTTCAGGAACCAACTGTGCTGCCCCGCGATGGCACTCGTTCTCAACCGAGGCCCGTGGGCCCGTCGCTCCTCTTCACCCGGGAGCGGCGGGTCTCCGTATGACGACTGCACGATAGCGCCGCGGCGACCCGACACCAGCGTCGCCGGCGTCCGGATTCTTACTCCTGGCGCGGATCGCGTTCCCACCTCGTCCCTCGCCCGCGCCCGGCGGTGCGCGAAGATCGCGGGTGCCCCAGGACCACGGGAACGGAGGAGCGAGCATGGCGGAGTACGTCGCGGCGATCGACCAGGGGACGACCTCGAGCCGGCTGATCCTGTTCGACAGGGACGGCCGCATCGTGTGCGTCGACCGGCGCGAGCACGAGCAGATCACGCCGCGGCCGGGCTGGGTCGAGCACGACGCCAAGGAGATCTGGCGCCGCACCCGCGAGGTGATCGGCGGGGCGATGGCGACCTCCGGCACCGAGGCCGGCGAGGTCGCCGCGATCGGCATCACCAACCAGCGCGAGACGACCGTGGTCTGGGACCGCGAGACCGGCGAGCCGGTCTGCAACGCGATCGTCTGGCAGGACACGCGGACCGCGGACCTGGTGCGGGAGCTGGCGGGCGAGGCGGGCGTCGACCGCCTGCGCCGCGAGGTCGGCCTGCCGCTCTCCACCTACTTCTCCGGGCCGAAGGTCAGGTGGATCCTCGACCACGTGGAGGGGGCGCGGGCGCGCGCCGAGGCCGGCGAACTGGCCTTCGGCACGATCGACGCCTGGGTGCTCTGGAACCTGACCGGCGGGCGCGACGGCGGCGTCCACGCGACCGACGTCACCAACGCCTCGCGCACCATGCTGATGAGCCTGGAGACGCTCGACTGGCACCAGCCGAGCCTCGACCTGATGGGCATCCCGCGGTCGATGCTGCCGGAGATCCGCTCCTCCTCGGAGACCTACGGCGAGGCGGCCGGGACGGCGCTCGGCGGCCGCCCGGTGGCGGGCATCCTCGGCGACCAGCAGGCGGCGATGTTCGGCCAGACCTGCTTCGACCCCGGCGACGCCAAGAACACCTACGGCACCGGTTCCTTCCTCCTCGTCAACACCGGCGGGGACATCGTCCACACCGACAAGCTGCTGACCACGGTGGGGGCGAAGCTCGGCCCCGACGGCTCGCCGCAGTACATGCTCGAGGGGTCGATCGCGGTGACCGGCGCGGCGGTGCAGTGGCTGCGCGACCGGCTCGGGCTGATCGAGGAGGCGTCGGAGGTGGAGCGGCTGGCGGAAACCGTCGCCGACAACGGCGGCGTCTACTTCGTCCCCGCCTTCTCCGGCCTCTTCGCCCCGTACTGGCGCGAAGACGCGCGCGGCGCGATCGTCGGCCTCACCGCCTACGCGAACAAGGGCCACATCGCGCGGGCGACGCTGGAGGCGACCGCGTGGCAGACCCGCGAGGTGGTCGACGCCGCGGGCGCGGTCGCCGACGTGCCGTTCGCCGCGCTGAAGGTCGACGGCGGGATGACCGCCGACGAGCTGCTGATGCAGTTCCAGGCCGACGTGCTCGGGGTGCCGGTGATCCGCCCGGCGGTGATCGAGACGACGGCGCTCGGCGCCGCCTTCGTGGCCGGCCTCGCGACCGGGTTCTGGTCCGGGACCGAGGAGCTGCGCGAGCGCTGGGTCGAGGGCCGGCGCTGGGAGCCGCGGATGGATCCGGCCGAGCGCGAACGTCGCTACGGCGAGTGGAAGAAGGCCGTGGAGCGGACGTTCGGCTGGGTCGATTGAGCGGGTAGCTTTGCGCCATGGCGATCGAGTCGTGGCTGATGGACATGGACGGGGTGCTGGTCCACGAGGCCAACGCCCTGCCCGGCGCCGACCGCTTCCTCGCCCGCCTGCGGGAGCTGGGCCGCCCCTTCCTGCTGCTCACCAACAACTCGATCTACACCCGCCGCGACCTGGCGGCGCGGCTGCGGGCGAGCGGCCTCGACGTGCCGGAGGAGTCGATCTGGACCTCGGCCTCGGCGACCTCGCGCTTCCTCGAGACGCAGCGGCCCGGCGGCACCGCGTTCGTGGTCGGCGAGTCCGGCCTCAGCACCTCGCTCTACCAATCCGGCTACACGCTGACCGAGCGCGAACCGGACTACGTCGTCCTCGGCGAGACCCGCACCTACAGCTTCGAGCGAATCACCCAGGCGATCCGGCTGATCTCCGGCGGCGCCCGCTTCATCGCCACCAACCCGGATCCGACCGGGCCCTCGCCGGAAGGGCCGCTGCCCGCGACCGGCTCGGTGGCCGCGCTCATCACCCGCGCGACCGGGGTCGAGCCCTACTTCGTCGGCAAGCCGAACCCGCTGATGATGCGCAGCGCCCTGAACGCGCTCGAGGCCCACTCGGAGACCACCGCGATGATCGGCGACCGCATGGACACCGACATCGTCGCCGGCCTCGAGGCCGGCATGGAGACGATCCTCGTCCTCTCCGGCGTCACCGGCCGGGCCGAGGCCGAGCGCTTCCCCTACCGCCCCTCGCGGATCGTCGACTCGGTCGCCGACCTGGTCGACGGGCTCTAGGCTGTCGGGCATGGACGACGACTGGCGATTGCAGATCGACCTCGACGACGCCGGGATCGGCGGGCAGGTGGCCGACCTGATGCGCTCGGCCGAGCTCGAGCACGACCTGGAGCTCGGCTTCGACCAGGAGGTGATCGTCAGCCACGAAGGCGAGCGGATCTTCCTCTACGCCGGCACCCGGGCGCAGCTGGAGCGGGCCGGGGAGGCGGTTCGCAAGATCCTCGACACCAAGGGCTGGGACGCGCAGCTCGACCTGCGCCACTGGCACCCGGAAGCCGCGGAGTGGGAGGCGCCCGACGCGCCCGAGCCGCGCACCGACGCCGAGCGCCAGGCCGAGCACGAACAGCGGATGCGGACCGAGGACGAAGAGACCGCCGCCAAGGGCGGTCGCGCCGAATTCGAGGTGCGGATCGAGTTCCCCTCCCACGGCGAGGCGCGCGACTTCGCCGCCCGGCTGAAGGAGGAGGGGCTCGAGCCGGTGCGCCGTTGGCGCTACATGGTGGTCGGCGCCGCCGACGAGGACGCCGCGCAGGCGCTCGCCGAGCGGATCCGCGCGGAGGCGCCCGCCGACGCCAAGGTCACCGCCGAGGGCTCGCTGCACGCCGCCTGGGAGCAGCGGCCGCCGAACCCCTTCTTCTTCCTCGGTGGCCTCGCCGACGGCTAGCGCCCCGGCGCCTCCGGCATCTCGATCCGCGGCGCCTCGGCATCTCGATCCGCGGCGCCTCGGGCATCCAGATCGCGCCGCCTCACACCACCCCCCGGCGCGCCAGGTGCCGGCGCAGGGATCCGATCACCGCCCCCGGGTCGCGGGCGAGCCGCGGCCCGGTGACCCGCGTCGTCTCCACCCCGGCGAGCAACAGCTCGTCGTCGCGTACGCGGTCGGCCTCGAAGGACAGCCGCGAGCCGTGGGTCTCGTAGACGTCCAGTTCGACCCCGAAGCGCCCCGCCTCCCAGTAGGCGTCGACCTCATGCCCGGCGACGAACCGGTTCATCGCGGGCTCCGGCAGGCCCGCCTCGCGCACCAGCTCCAGGAAGCGGCGCTCGAGGCCGGATCGGGTGAAGGCGCGCTCGGGCCGAAGATGCTCCAGCACCGCCGCGACCTTCGCCTGGCCGCGGTGACCGTTGCCGCGCGCGAGGAGCGCCCGCATCTCGCGCAGGTCGAAGACCTTGAACTCTTCGGCGCGCTGGATCTGTCGCCCGACGTCGCGCGCCGAGCCGTCGCGGGCGAGATCGAGGATCGTCCGCGGCAGTGACGTGACCGGGATGCCGTCGCGGACGCGGAGGTCGGGCCCGGCCAGGTCCGCGGCGTGCACGACGAAGGGGCGGCGGGCCCGGCGCGAGGAGGGGCAGGTGACGTGGACCGTCCCCGGGCGGTTGCGGATGATCCTCCAGAGCCAGGCGGCGGAGACGTGGCTCGCGACCGACGGTTGGGAGGCCAGGACCGCCGCCATGCAGCGTCCATGCCAGGAGAGCCGCCGGTGGCCGACGACGTAGACGCCGCGGTGGACGCGGTGCAGTCGTCCGGCCCGGACCGCCTTCGCCACGGAGCTTCTGCCGTAGCCGAGTGCGGCAAGCTGCCTCGTCGCGACGACCCCGTGCTGCCTCGTCGCCAACTCGGCAAGCCCTCGGTGCCGGGGTGGCTGTCCTTTGTATCCCACAGGGCTACAAAGGACACGGACCCCCTGGGTTCTCCCCCCCGGACCCCGTCGGCAAGCGGTTCGCCCAGCGCTCAAGTCATCTCCTCGGGCTGCCGAAACCGGTGGTGACGACGGGAACGCGTCACCACTCAAATGGTCATCGTCGAAGAGAAACCCAAGGCCCCGCAGGCGCCGCCGCCGCGTGAACTCTCGCCGCTGCGCGTGATCGTGCTGCTGATCGTCCTCTGTGCGGCCGGCGTCGCCATCTGGCAGCTGGCCACCCGGGAGACGCCCGCGGCGAGCGCCAAGTCCGACGCGGTGCCGGTCTACTCGCCCTACGTCGACGTGACCCAGACGCCGACCTACCCCTTCCAGCTGCCCTCCTCCAACCCGGTCTCCAGCGTCTACCTGGCCTTCGTGGTCAGCGACAAAGAAGAACCGTGCAAGCCCTCGTGGGGCACCTACTACTCGCTCGGCGCCGCCGAGCAGGGCCTCGACCTCGACGCCCGGGTCGCCCAGTTGCGGAGCCAGGGGGGCAGCGTGATGATCTCCTACGGCGGCCAGGCCAACACCGAGCTGGCGGTCGACTGCACCGACCCGGCGAAGCTCGAACAGGCCTACCTGGAACCGATCCAGCGCTACCACGCGAACACGATCGACCTCGACGTCGAGGGCGCCAACCTCGCCGACGCCGCCGCCAACGGCCGCCGCGCCGCGGCGATCGCCGCGGTCCAGAAGAAGCTGGAAGGCGAAAAGAAGAAGCTCGCGGTGTGGATGACGCTGCCGGTGAGCAGCCACGGGCTCAGCGGCGAAGGCATGGCCGCGGTGCGGGCGATGCTGAAGGCGAAGGTCAAGCTGGCCGGCGTCAACGCGATGACGATGGACTTCGGCCCCGGCGAAGGCGCCGCACAGAACATGACCGGGACGATCGAGCGGGCGCTCGACGCGACCCAGCTGCAGGTCCAGTCGCTGTGGCGCGCCGCCGGCCTGCCGAGCAGCGCCTCGGACGCCTGGGGCCACGTCGGCGTCACCCCGATGCTCGGTGTCAACGACGTCACCTCACAGCGCTTCACCACCAAGGACGCACACGAACTGGCGAAGTTCGTCGCCGCGCGCGGCATCCCCCGCGTCTCCGCCTGGTCGCTGAACCGGGACTCGCAGTGCGGCGGCGCCTTCGCCAAGGTCGGCGAGCTCTCCAACACCTGCAGCGGCGTCGAACAGAAGCCGCTTCAGTTCACCCACATCTTCAGCCGGCTGCGGGGGACCAAGACCGCCCGCCGCGAGGCCGCCGAAGCGGCCGCCGCGCCGCAGACCCACGTCGCCCCCCAGGCCGACAACCCGGCCACCAGCCCCTACCCGATCTGGCGCCCGACCGCCGCCTACCCGTCCGGCTACAAGGTCGTCTGGCAGGGCCAGATCTACCAGGCCGGCTGGTGGAACCAGGGCACCCCGCCGGGCACCATCGCCGCCGACTCGCCGGAAGGCCCGTGGCAGCCGATCGGCCCGGTCCCCGCCGGCAGCAAGGCGCCGAAGCTGGTGAAGCTGGAATCCGGCAAGGCGCCAGCCTGGTCGCCGACCAAGGTCTACCACCAGGGCGACCGCGTCACCTTCGAAGGGCTCCCCTATCTGGCCCGCTGGTACACGCAGGGCGAACAGCCGCTGGACGAACTCCCCGCGAGCCCCAGCGTGCCCTGGGAACCGCGCTTCAAGTACCCGGGGGAGCCGAACCCGGAATCGACCGCAGGAGCCGAACGATGAGACTGATCCGCCGCAGGGACTCCGGCCCCCGCCGCCAGTGGGGAGCCGACCAGCACTCGGACCCGATGCCGCAGGTGCCGCGCATCGCCGGCGACTGGACGATGGCGTTCGGCCGCGCCGCGGTCGTGCTCACCGTCGCCGCCTGGGCGGCGCTCTTCGTCACCGTCCTCAACGGCCAGGTGATCGAAGGGGTCGCGGGCCACGCCAGCCTGATCGAGACGATCGGCTTCCTCACCGCGGTGACCCTGCTCGCGGCCTCGGCGACCGCCTACCTCTTCGGCCGGCTCGGCTTCTACTACCGGACCAAAAGCGGCCGCCGCACGCCGCGGGCGATGCTCGACGAGTACTACGCCGAGCACCGTCCCTCGGTCACCGCGCTGATCCCCTCCTACCAGGAGGAGCCCGGCGTGATCCTGATGACGATGCTCTCGACGGCATTGCAGGAGTACCCCGACATGCGCGTCGTGCTGCTCGTCGACGACCCACCGAACCCGCGCTACGCCGGCCCGCGCAAGCTGCTCGACAGCGCCGTCGCGCTGCCCGCCGAGGTGGAGCGCCTGCTGTCGGAGCCGCGCCGCCGCTTCGAGCGGGCGCTGGAGGGTTTCGAGACCTCGGTCGACCCGTCGCTGCCGACGACCGCCGCCGAAGTGCACGCGGTCGCGGCCGAGTACGAGTACGCCGGTGCCTGGATCCGCTCGCTCGGCGACCGGTACCACGTGTCCGACCACAACGAGGCCTTCTTCGCCAACCACGTGCTCGGCAAACTCTCCGCCGACCTGGCGGTGATCGGCGGCGCCCTGCGCAATGCCGCCGACGAGGCGCCGGAGAAGATCTCCACGGCGCGGATGGCGCAGCTCTACCGGCGGCTCGCCTGGACCTTCCGCTGCGAGGTCACGAGCTTCCAGCGCAAGCGCTACGCCTCGCTCTCATCCGAGCCGAACAAGGCGATGAACCTGAACAGCTACATCGGCCTGATGGGCGGGCGCTACCGCGAAGAACAGACCCCGGCGGGCCTCTTCCTGGTGCCGGCGGGCGACCGCGAGCCCGACCTCGTCGTGCCGGAATCCGACTACGTGCTGACGATCGACGCCGACAGCGTGATCATGCCCGAGTACTGCCTGCGCCTCGTCCACCTGATGGAGCAGGAGGAGCACCAGAAAGTCGCCGTCGCGCAATCGCCCTACAGCGCGTTCCCCGGCGCGGCGACGCGGATCGAGCGGATCGCCGGCGCCACCACCGACCTCCAGCACATCATCCACCAGGGGATGACCTACCACGAGGCGACCTTCTGGGTCGGCGCCAACGCGGTGCTGCGCAAACGCGCCCTGGCCGAGATCGAGGAGGTCGAGTACAAGGGCCCGTGGAAGATCTACCGCTACATCTCCGACCGCACGGTGATCGAGGACACCGAGTCGACGATCGACCTCGCGGCGGGCGGCTGGACGCTCCACAACTACAACGAGCGGCTCGCCTTCAGCGCCACCCCGCCGGACTTCGGCTCGCTCTGCATCCAGCGCAACCGCTGGGCCAACGGCGGTCTGCTGATCCTGCCGAAGCTGTGGCGGGCGGTGCGCCGGCGGCGCAAGCGGGGCGAACGGACCAGCATCGGCGAGCTGCTGCTGCGGCTCAACTACATGGCCTCGATCTTCTGGGCGTCGCTCTTCGTGCTCTGCCTGATGATCATCCCGTTCAACGGCCACCTGGTCTCACCGCTCACCTACGCGGTCGCGGTGCCCTACTTCGTGGCGATGGCGATCGACCTCAAGTACTGCGGCTACAAATACGGCGACGCGATCCGCATCTACGGCTTCAACCTGCTCCTGCTGCCGGTCAACCTGGCGGGCAGCTTCAGCTCGATCGTCCAGGCGCTGACCGGCGCCAAGGGCAAATTCATGCGCACGCCGAAGGTCCGCAACCGCACCGTGCCGGCCTTCATGTACGTGGTGCTGCCCTATCTGCTGGTCGGCTGGTCGGTCTACACCTTCCGGGTCGCCTACACCCACGGCCTCTGGTCGAACGCGGTGTTCGCGGCGATCAACGGCGTGCTCGGCACCTACGCGATCGTCGCCTTCGTCGGCGTCCGCACCTCGCTGGTCGACATCTGGGTCAACGTCGTCTCCTGGCTCTACAAGCCGCAGGGGCCGAAGAAGATGGCGGCGCGGGCGCCCGCCGCGATCGAGCCGACCCCGCAGGGCACCGAGAACTGGGAACTGGTCCTCTACCTCGGCCACGCCGACCGCCGGCGGCGGCCGCGCGAGGACCCGGAGTCGCCGAGCGAGCTCGACCGCGCGCCGCTCAGCCTGCCGGTCTCGGCCCCCGAGGTCGACCCCTCGGGGATCGGCGCCGAGCTCGCCCCGGAAACGACCTAGGCCCGCCCGGCGGAGATCGTGCCGACGACCACCCGGTCGCGGCCCTGGCCCTTCGCCCGATACATCGCCCGGTCGACGGCGCGGATGCAGGTCTCGGCGTCGGGCACGTCGCCGTGCAGCCGGCAGACGCCGAGGCTGGCGGTGCAGGCGCGCTCGGTGTCGGCGGCGGCGATCGCCAGCCGCAGGTCTTCGGCGACCGCGCGCGCCTGGGCGAGGTCGACGTCGCGGAGGATCACCGCGAACTCGTCGCCGCCGATCCGCGCCGCCACGTGCGGCTCGGAGATCCGCTCGTCGAGCGTCCCGCCGACGATCCGGATCAGCCGGTCGCCGGCGACGTGGCCGTCGGAGTCGTTGACGTCCTTGAAGCGGTCGAGGTCGAGCAGCAGCAGCGCCGCGCTCTCGCCGTCGTCACGGCAGCGGGAGATCTGGCGCTTCAGCTCCTCTTCGAAGCGGCGGCGGTTGTAGAGCGAGGTGATCTGGTCGCGGATGGCGAGCTCGTAGGTATGCGCCTCGAGCCGCTTGCGCGCGGAGATGTCCTGGATCTGGGAGATGAAGTGGCGCGGCGAGCCGTCCTCGTCGCGGACGATCGCCACCGCGAGCAGCACCCAGATCAGCCGCCCGTCCTTCCTGAAGTAGCGCTTCTCCATTTCGTAGGTGTCGATCTCCCCGGCGAGCAGCGCCTCGACCTGGGCGAGGTCGGCGTCGAGGTCGTCGGGGTGGGTGATCTCCTGGAAGGTCAGGCCCGCCAGCTCCTCGGCCGGGTAGCCGATGATCTCGCAGAGCTTCTGGTTGACGTGGTGGAAGGTGCCGTCGAGGTCGACGATCGCCACCCCGTGCGGCGCGGCGTGGAAGGCGGCCTCGAAGTCGCGCTGCGCCAGCCCGGCCCGGCGCTCCACCTCGCGGCGCTCGGTGAGGTCGTCGTACCAGGCGACGTGGTACTGGACGTCGCCCCGCTCGTCGCGCGCCGCCATCGCCTCGGTGCGCACAGGGAAGACGGTGCCGTCGAGCCGCACGTGGTCGGCGTCGTAGGAGATGAACGTGTTCCGGTCGACGGTGCCGGAGACGTCGGGGATCCGCTCCGCCGCCTCCTCGGTGAACAGGGTGCGCAGCGGTTTGCCGACGAAGTCGCCGACCGTGCCGCCGTGCATCTCGGCGACCGCGGGGTTCAGCGAGAGGATCGTGGCGGTCGCCGGGTCGACCACCGTGATCCCGCGGCTGGTCCGTTTGAAGCAGATCTCCCACTGGCTGCGGAGGAGGTCGCCGGTGAGCGCGTCGCCGATGCCGCGCTTGACCACGATCACCTCGGTCAGCCTGCCGATCTCGTCGCGCACCGCCCGCGCGGTCGCCTCGCACTCCAGGTAGCCGCCGTCCCTGCACCGGTGCCGGTAGCGGACCTCGACCCGCTCGCCGCCCGTCGCCAATGTCGACTGCGCACCGCGCACGTCCTCGACGTCGTCGGGATGCAGGAACTCGTAGGCGGAGTGACCGATCAGCTCCTCGGGCTCATACCCGAAGAGCGTCCGCGACCTCGTCGACGCATAGGTGCAGGTGCCGTCGGGCGCGTGCCGCGACACCATCTCGCCGAGCGTATCGGCGAGCAGCACGAATCCGTCGAGGTGGGTGGACGAGCGTGGCATGTTGGGTGTCGGCTGCCTCGTCGTGGCGGTTAGGGAAGTCTCACGTTTTTATCGGGTTTGGCACGCCGGGTGTGTTTTTTCGCCCCGGACGAGGGGATCCCATCGGCCCGCCGCTCGCGCGGACGACCCGTCGCCGTCACGATCAAGAACATGTGAGGAATATTTTGGGTCTCCAGCAACCGAAGTATTCCTCACGTCGGTTTGACCGGAGATGAGAAGTCCAACACGGGTTGCTGGCGGGGCTTGGAGGGGCGGAGATCGAGATCGGGCTCAAGCGCCGAGGCCGGCGGCGACCTGTTCGAGGACAGCCGCGAGATCGTCTCGGTCGCGGAGGTCGAGCGGCGACACGGTCGCGGCCCGTCCCTTCAAGTGGAGCAGGGCGTCCCCGGCCAGGCCCAGCGAGCGGGCCGGATCGCGAGTGCCGCTCGCGCCGGCGTTGCCGCCCCGATCGAAGCTGCCGGCGTAGATGGCGGCCGGCCCGCCATCTGCCTCACGTCGCACGACCAGGATCTGGACCAGCTCGGCTCCGGGTGCGACGGCGAAGGTCTCCTTCACGGTCGCGAGGACGTTGCTGCCGAGGGCCGCGAGGTAGAGGTCGTTGACCTCGGTCTTCGTCCGCTTCTTCAGCGTCCGTTTCCCGGTCGGCGTCCGCGCCGGTTTGCGCTCCGGGACGATCGCCTCCGGGGCGACGAACTGCATGACGACCGTGATCCGGTCGCCGTCGCAGTCGATCGCCGCGGCCGGTGCCTCGTTGTCGGCGAAGGCCTGCTCGAGCGCCGCCAGCGTCGTATCCGGATCGTTGTCGGAAAGGCGGCGCCAGTGGTCGTCGAAGGCCTGCTGCTCGTCGGCGTGCTCCTTCTCGCGCCGCTCGGCCTCGACCGCGACTCGCTTGGGCAGCTCCGACGCGACGGCTTCGCGGGCCGTGGAGAGCTGCGCCCAGAGGCCGTCGAGACGGGCCTGCTCCTGCCGTTGCCCCTCCGCCCGGCGCTCGGTCTCCGCGGCGGCGGCGTCTTCGGCTTCGACGTCGGCGCGGCGGGCGGCCTCGATCTGGTCGCGGATTCGCCAGAACGGGATCCCGGAACGGGTTCGCTTGCGAAACTCGCGCATGAGCTCATAGCGATCGACCGGCTCGGGCGCGGCGGCGACCGGCGCGGTGTCGCCGCCCCTCGTCTCCTCGATCAAGGCGGGGATGCCTGCCTCCCTCTCCAACTCCGTCCGGATCGGCTCGGGGTCGACGGGCTCCGGAGGCGGGACGACGGTCCGCGCGGCCGGCGGGAACGACTCGGAGTGGACCGAGACGAGCTGACGTTCGATCGCGGCCACCCGCTCGATGTCGGCTTCGCGTTCCGCGGTGCGCAGGTCGCGTTCGGCGGCCGCGATCGCCGCCTTGGTCGGGCCGGTCGATCGCGGCCGCCGGGTCGCACGCCCGGAGCGGGTTCCGCCGCCGAGGTGCGAGTAGGTCGAGAACGGCCCGACTCCGCTCGATGCGCCGACCCCGCGGGTGCCGACGTGGACCCGCGCGGCGCGCGGGCCGACGCCGGCGCTGATCCCCCTCGAGGAGGCGCGGATCCGCACCCCGGGCGCGATCTTGAAGCTCATCCCCATCGCGATCAGCCCTCGCAGGCGACGCCGTCGCCGTCGCGGTCGAGGCCGAACGGGTCCGCGCCGATCACGTAGATCGGGCCGGTCACGTAGTTCGGCCCGTTGCCCGAGCCCCCGGCGCAGTCGTAGTCGCCGATCCCGTCCTGCAGGCAGGCGCCTTCGTAGTTCGGATCGCAGCTCGTGGCTTCAGGTTCTTCTTCTTCTGTTTCGCGTTCCTCTCTTTCGATCGCCTTCTGTGCTTCCCGTTCTTCCTGTGTGCGTTGGCGCTCTTCGCGCCGTTCTGCCCGTTCGCGTTCGCGCCGTTCCTGGGCGCGCGCCCTTTCCAATCGTTCGCCGAGGCGACGTTCGTCGGCTTCGGCACCGCTCAGCCTCGTCTGTGCCCGTAACAGCTTCGCCTGGGCGGATCGCAGCCCGGTCCGCCGCCGCTCGACCTTCGCCTCGAGCGGCGCAAGTGATCGACGCAGGGCGGCGGCGCGCTCCTCGCTCACGGTCAGTGCGGGACTCGAGGGGGACGCGGCCTGGGCCTGGAGTTCGAGGTGGGCGGTCAGGTTCCGCGATTCCGCTTCGCCGTCGAAGATGCCCGCGAGGAGCGCGGTGAGACAGAGGACGCCGAAGAGCACCGCGGCCATCCGGGTCACCGGCGCCGACGCCCGCTCCCGCCCGAGCCAGGCCCGCGACCTGCCCCGCTGGACCTCGGCCGAGTGCCGGGCCAGCAGCAGGGCGACCGGGACCGTCCAGCCGAGGCCGAAGAGCAGGCCGCCGATGACTCCGACGAGGCCCGCCGCCTCCCGCATCGCGCCCCCGACGATCAACGCCGCCAGCCCACCCCCGATGCACAGCCCGACCGCCTGGCCGACGGGCAGTCGGACGAGCGCGGCGACCGGCGCGGATGCCCGGAACCAACTCCAGCCGAGGGCGACGGCCGCGAGGATCAGTGCGGCGATGGCGAGGCCGATGTCGAAGCCGACCCGTCGGTCGTGCTCTTCGGCGGCCGTCGTCCGTTCCGCTTCGATCCGCCGGACCTGGCCGGTCGCGGCCTGGTGCCGGTCGCGGAGGCCCTGCTCGAGCGCGGCCGTGTGGACGGCGGCAAGGTGGAGCCGACGCCGTATCGGCGCGGCCCGACTCTCGGCCGCGCGCAGGCGGGAGCGGGCCCGTTCGGCCGGCGGCTTCGAGGCGGCCACTTCGGCGGCCGCCTCGACCGCGCGTGCCTGCGCATCGGCGATCCGCGCTTCGAGGTCTTGGCCGTGGGCCGATGAGACGAGGAGCAGCAGGACGGCGAGGGCCAGCCCCAATGCAGACGAAACCTGTACCGCTCTCCCCACTAACTTCAACGGACGAGCAGACTAAAGCCGCTGAATACCTGCGCAATACCTAAAAAGAGAAAATCTTGAGCCCGGCGGCGGATCCGGATGCGGAGGCCGCACGTTTGGGGTCCATAGCGCCCCAAATGTGCGCGCGTTCAGCTGAGGCCGTAGTGGCGCGCGGTGTCGGTGAAGAGGGTGCGCAGGAGGGCGCGGTTGACCGGGCTCGCCGGGCGACCGACGGCGGTGGGCTCGACCGCGATCGTCCAGGTGAAGCGGCAGGAGCTCTCGCCGCGGGGCTCGACCAGGTAGTCCTCGGCGAGGGCCTTGAAGAGGGGGCTGGTGGTCTCGACCACGTGGAAGGAGTGCCGCCGGCCCTCCTCCCAGCGGAAGTAGCGCTCGCGCAGCACGGTGGTGCCGAGGAGCGCCTTCACCTCGCGGGTGGTGCCGACGCCAAAGGGGCGGGGCGAGGTCCAGCGCACGTCGCCGAGCAGGCGACACCAGTGCAGGGCGTCGTCGGCGGTCAGCTCGCCCCACACCTCGGGCGCCGGGCGCGGGATCGCGAAGCCGCCGCGCAGGCGCAGCGGCGCCGCCTCGAAGAAGCCCTCGTCGACCGGCGCGCATTTGAACCAGGGACCGATCGACCGAGCCTAACCGGCGACGCCGCCGAGGCAAAGGCGGCCGAGCCGGGCGCCGGAGTACGGTCGGGACCGTGCGGATCGCGACCTGGAACGTCAACTCGGTCAAGCAGCGGCTGCCGCGCCTGCTGCCCTGGCTCGACGAGCGGCGCCCGGACGTCGTCTGCCTGCAGGAGACGAAGCTGACCGACGACGCCTTCCGCGTGCTGCTCGGCGAGGAGCTGGAGGGGCGCGGCTACGAGGCCGCGGTCCACGGCGAGGCGAGCTGGAACGGGGTCGCGATCCTCTCCCGGGTCGGGCTCGAGGACGTCGTCGCGGGACTGCCCGGCGCGCCCGGCTTCCCACACCCCGAGGCGCGCGCCGTCGCGGCGACCTGCGAAGGGGTCCGCGTCCACTCCGTCTACGTGCCGAACGGGCGCGAGCCCGGCTCCGACCACTACGAGTACAAGCTGGCCTGGCTCGGCGCGCTGCGCGACGTGGTCGCGGCCGGGCCCGCGGCGGCGGTCGTCTGCGGCGACATCAACATCGCCCCGGCCGACGAGGACGTCTTCGATCCGGAGGCCTACGTCGGCCACACCCACGTGACCGAGCCCGAGCGCGCCGCGCTGGCGCGGCTGGAGGCGGTCGGCCTGCGCGACGTGGTCCGCGACCGCTGGCCCGGCGAGCGCGTCTTCACCTACTGGGACTACCGCGCCGGGATGTTCCACCGCGACCTCGGCATGCGGATCGACCTGGTCCTCGCCGCGGCGCCGGTCGCCGACCGGGTCCGCGCCGCCTGGGTCGACCGCCAGGCGCGCAAAGGCAAGGGTCCGAGCGACCACGCCCCGGTGATCGTCGACCTCGACGAGGCACCCGACGGCGACGTCGGCCCGGTCGTGCCGCCGCCCTCGGCGCCCGCCGCCGGCCGCGGCGCCGCGAAGCTGCCGCAGTCGCGCTAGCCGCGGCGCGAACGCGGCGCTCAGGCCTGCGGGCCGCCGGTCCCGCCGGCGACCTCGGCGACGGCGACGCCGTCCCATTCACGCAGGAAGGCCTCGGTCTCGCCGGCGTCGAGCGGCTGGGCGAAGAGGTAGCCCTGGCCGCTGTCGCAGGCCTCGCGCTGCAGCAGCGTCAGCTCGTTCAGCTGTTCGATGCCCTCGGCGAAGGTCTCGATCGAGAGCGCCTTGCCGAGCTGGACCAGGGAGTGGACCAGGGTCTCGCCCTCGCGGTTCTCGTGCAGCCCGGCGATGAAGGAGCGGTCGATCTTCAGCGCGTCGACCGGGAACCGCTGCAGCTGGCCGAGCGAGGAGTAGCCGGTGCCGAAGTCGTCGATCGCGATCCGCACGCCGAGCCGCTTGATCTCTGTCAGCCGCCGCGCCGTGGCGTCGGCGTCGCGCATCAGCGTGGTCTCGGTGACCTCGACCACCAGCGCCTCCGGCTCGAGGCCGCTCGCCGCCAGCGCCGCCTCGATCTCGCCGGTGATCCGGTCGGTGTCCAGCTGGCGGGCGGAGACGTTGACCGCCATCGTGATCGGGTGGCCGCAGGCCCGCCACGCGGCTGCCTGCACGCAGGCCTGCTCGAGCACCCACTTGCCCACCTCGACGATCAGCCCGGTCTCCTCCAGCAGCGCGAGGAAGCTGTCCGGCCGCAGGACGCCGCGCTCGGGGTGGCGCCAGCGCAGCAGCGCCTCGACCCCCCGCGGACGCATCGTGCCGAGGTCGATCGTCGGCTGGTAGACGAGGAAGAACTGGTCCCCGTCGAGCGCCTCGCGCAGGTCCATCTCCAGTTCGAGCCGGCGGCGCATCGTGTCCTGCATCCCGGTCTCGAAGATCGCGTAGCGGTTGCGACCGTCCCACTTGGCCCGGTACATCGCGATGTCGGCGTGGCGCAGCAGCTCGTCGGCCGAGGTGCTCTCCGACATCGCGATCCCGATGCTGGCGCGGACGCTGACCCGCGTCCCCTGCGGCCCGATCCGGAACGGGTGGGCGAGCGCGTCGAGCAGCCGTTCGGCGACCAGCTCCGGCCCGGCGGCCAGCGACAGCTCCTCGGAGATGACGACGAACTCGTCGCCGCCCAGCCGCCCGAGCGCGTCCGACTCGCGGGTCACCCCGCCGAGCCGAGCCGCGACCGCCTTCAGCAGCTCGTCGCCGATCGCGTGGCCGAGCGTGTCGTTGATGTCCTTGAAGTTGTCGAGGTCGATGAAGAGCGCCGCCGCCGGGGTGCGCTCGCGTCGCGAGCGGGCCAGCATCTGCTCGGTGCGGTCGATGATCAGGGTGCGATTGGGCAGCCCGGTCAGCGCGTCGTGGGTGGCGAGGAAGGCGAGCTCGGCGTCGCGGCGCTCAAGTTCCTCGTCGGTGCGGCCGCGCTCCGCCTCGAAGCACTCGCACATCCGCAGCAGGCTGAACTCGAGGCTGTTCTGGACGATGCTGAGCGCCGCGGTCAGCGCCTCCGGCTTGAGCGCGAGCCGCGCGGCGGACCCCTGCAGCACCTTCGCCATCGCGTTGCGCCAGCGGAAGTAGCGCCGCGTCACCTCGTCGAGGGAGGCCGCCTTGTGGACGGCCAGCTCGCCGAAGATCTCCCAGCTTTCGTGCCCGGCCTCGATCGCCACCTCGATGCTCTCGCCGGCGATCCAACGGGCGACGGCGACCGTCGACGTCCTCCCCAGCCGCTCGAACTTCTCCTCGACCACGTCGTCCAGGGCGTGGTGCGGCGCGACCGTCCGCGGCGTGACCAGCGCCAGCACCTCGTCGACCCGCTCCTTCAGCGCCTCCCCGAGGCGGTGCAGATCGGCGTCGGTGCACCCGTCGACCCTCCCCGGCGGCAGCGCCGGGGCCTCGCCGGTTCCCGATTGCGACCGTACAGAGGCCATCGCCCCGAGTTATCGGCCAAATGGTGCAGGGGTTTAGCGATGGGTGCCCGGCCGCGCTCAGCCGCGGACTCGGCCGGCCTGGCCGGCGGCGAGGAGCACGGCGCGGTCGCGGACACCCTGACCGCCCAGCCTCGCGTGGAGGCGGTGGCCGGGGGCGCGACGCAGGAGCATCCGCCCGCGGCGATCGAGCGCGATCGGGACCACCCGCTTCTTGCCCGCTTCGATCCGGAACGCGGCCTTGCCGATCGTCTGCCAGGTCGCGGCCCGGGCCCGACGCCGGCCGTGCCGGGCGGCCGACCGGCGGGCCGGGGCGCGGACGAGGAGTCGAGCGACGCCGTCGCAGGCGCCGCCGGCGCGACAGCGCAGTTCGAGCAGCGCCTTGCCGGGCTGGACATGGACGACGCGCGGCGCGGTGGCGAGGCCTGCGGCCGGCCCCGGGGGTCCCTGGGGCCCGGGAGCGCCGGTGGGCCCCCGCGGGCCTTCGGCCCCCCGGGTGCCCTGAGGACCGACGGCGCCTTCCGGCCCGGCGGGTCCCGGCGAGCCTTGCCGGCCTGCGGCCCCGGGCGGACCTTCCGGACCGGCCGGCAAGGGACCGCCATGGCCGCTGAGGGCGACCGTCGTCGGGCTCGTCACGGCGTTGCTCGCGATCGAGAGGGTCGCCGACCGCGCGCCTTCGCCATGGGGGGCGAAGTCGATCCCCAGCAGGCAGCTCGCGCCGGGTTCGATCGGCCCGAGGCAGCTGCTCGAGGAGACCAGGAAGTCGCCCGGATCCGACCCGGAGAAGGTGAGCGCTGAGATCAGCAGCGGCGCGGAGCCGCTGTTGGTCACCGTGAGCGAGCGCGGGGAGCCGATCGTCCCCTCCGGCTGGGTCCCCGGGAAGCCGATGGCTTCGGTGTCCACGGCGATGGTCGGCACCGGGTAGGTGATCTCGACGGAGGGTTCGCTGCCCGTGGCGACCGCGAAGGTCGCCGCGGCACCGGGGACGGCGAAGCTGGAGCCGCCGCCACCGCCTCCACCGCCGGCCTGACAGCATCCGCCTCCGCCGCCTCCACCGCCGCCCCAGAGGCCGCCACCGCCTCCACCGCCACCGCCGACGACCGAGAAGCTGCCCGGCTGTCCACCGTTGCCGCCGAGACCCAAGGTGCCCGCGGTTCCCGCGAACCCGTCGCCCCCGACGCCGGCGCCGAGCGGGCCGGCCCCGCCGCCGGAAGTCGAAGACGCCCCACCACCGCCGCCGCCACCGTCGACCCCGGCGTTCCCGTTGTCGCCCGCTTCGCCGTCCCCATCCGGACCCCCGCCGGGGCCGCCCGCGTAGGTGGAGGAGTTGAGGAAGCCGTACTCGCCGCCACCCCCGCCGCCGGCGGCGACCAACAGCCGCGAGTTGAGCGAGCCGGAGGTCGAGGCGGAGGCGGTGCGGACGTCGCTGGCACCGCCACCGCCACCGCCGCCGACGACGCCGGTGCCGCCGCCGTTGAAGCCGCCGAAGGCAGTCGAGTCAAAGGCGGAGTCTTTACCGTTCGCGCCGACCTCGACGAAGAGGAGCTCGCGCGGGATGACCGGCAGCTCGGCTTCGACGGCGGCCCCGGGGCCGCCTGGCGCGTTTCCTAGGTAGGCATTGCCGCCGCGCCCGCCGACTGCCACGACGTGGATCCGGTCGACGCCCGCGGGCACCCGGAACGTCTGCTCGGCGCCGGTCGCGGCGAAGGTTGCGGTCCCCGTGGTCGGCGCCGCCGCGGCGCCGTCCGCCCGCGCGAGCCCCCAGGCACCGATGAGCAGAGCGACGAGCGCGACGGCGGCCATGCGGGTCCCGAGAAGTCTCATCCCGCGCGCAGTCTCCCACGCCCCCGCCGCCGTCGCAGCCCCGGTCAGTGCCCCCGGTGCCGCCGGCCGCGGTGCCGGCGCTTGCCGTGCGTGCTCTTGTGGTGGTGGGCGACGAGGACCAGGGACGCGCTCTTCAGGTCATGGCCCGCGAGGTGGACGGCCACCCTGCCCTTGCGCGAGAGGTGGAGCAGGCCCAGCCCACTGCGGTTGAGGCGGATGGACACGGTGGTCTTTTCGCCCCGGGAGAGCGTGAAGGTCCCCCGGCCGACGACGAACTTCACGGCCGGGTTGCGGTGCCGGCGGGCCACCAGGTTCACCGTTCCGGCGCAGTCGCCGGCCCCGGCGCAGGTCAGGCCCAGGAGGGCGCGGCCGTGCCGCACGTTCGCCCGCGGCTTGGTGACGACGTAGCCGCGGTGCGCCTTCGGGGTCGGCGTCGGTTCCGGGGTCGGCGTCGGTTCAGGCGCGGGCGGGGATGGGGCGACGGGGGGCGCGGGCGGCGGCGTCGGCGCCGCGAGGGTCAACGCGCCGGGTGGCTCGACGACGAACTCGTAGCGGGAGCCGACGCAGCCATGGGAGACGGCGAGGTAGTAGACGCCCGCAGTGTTGCTCGTCTCGCTGAAGTGACCCCAGCTGTCCCAACCGGTCTCGCCGTCTGCCAGCTCACCTTCGCTGTTTCGCAGTTCGATTTCAGCTCTGCAGGTTGCGCCGAGATCGGTATAAGCGACATCGAACTGCTGGGCGCCCGGACCGGTGTAGAACTTGAACCAGTCCTGGTCGTTCTGGGTCTGGAGTTCGCCGGCGTAGGCGACGTTGCCGAGCAGCGGCCCGATCGCCTGCTCGGCGAACTCGTTCGGCTCGCCGGTGGGGATCGGCACGAGCGTCGGAACGCCGCCGACAACCGCGGTGGCCGGAGCGATCGAGAAGGAGTAGCTGGCTTCCCCGCCGCATTCGGGGTGGATCTCGAGGTAGTAGCGCGTCACCCCCGACGGCGTGGTGTAGGCAAATTCGGAGCTCTGCGTTTCGTGGATATAGCTTTCGCTCGCCAGTTCCCGATTGTCAGTGTCGCCGAGTCTCGCACCGATGCAACTCCCATGGGTGTTGGTGACTTTGATCTTCAGCTGCTGCTGGCCGCTCACGTAGAAGAAGTAGGTGTCCAGATCGTTCTTGGTTGCGATCGTCCCTTCGTAGGTGACCCCCCCTACTAACGGACCCTCGGCCTGCGCGATGCCGTCGTTCGGCTCGGTATCGGCGAAGGCCATCGCCGGAACCGCCAACAGCGCGAGGAGGCTGATGGCCACCGCCGCGAGGACCCTCGCCCAGCCGCTCGACACCCGCTTGCAGACCGAGTCACTGCCAGCACACCGTTCGAAATTCATCGCGCCTCCCAACGCCTACTGCCCTACCGAATGCCGGGAAACCTATCGAGAAATCCGCAGTGCTTGTGGCAACCGGCGCCAGGCGCCGCCGTGCCGGGTGCGGGACACTCATGAGGTTCAGCCCGGTCCGCGAGGTGGCCGCGCCCGCCCTACAGGAGGCAACCGATGCAGATAGGTCTCTGTCTTCCCCAGCTCGGCCCGACCGCGGAGGGGGACAAGGTCGCCGACGTCGCGCGCCGCGCGGAGGAGGTCGGCTACGAATCCCTCTGGGTCGGCGATCGCCTGTTGACGCCGGAGGCGCCGCAGGACCTCTATCCGGTCGGCGGCACGCCCGAGGTTCCCTATCCGCCCGAGTTCACCGCGGCGCTCGACCCGATCGTGACGCTGACGGCGGCGGCGGTGGTGACGAGCCGGGTGCGGCTCTCTTTCAGCACCCTGATCCCCACCTGGCACAACGCGCTCCTCCTCGCCCGCTCGTTGACCAGCCTCGACGCGGTCAGCGGCGGCAGGCTCGACCTCGGCCTCGGCACCAGCTGGATGCGCGACGAGTACGAGGTCGCCGGGGTGCCCTGGGAGGAGAGGGGGGCGCGGCTCGACGAGATGCTCGACGTCTTCGACAAGCTCTGGAGCGACAGCCGGGTCGAGCACCGCGGCCGCTTCTTCGAGATCCCGCCCTCGCGGGTCGACCTGCGGCCGGCGCAGGCGGGCGGTCCCCCGGTCCTGCTCGGCGGCTTCACGCCCGCGGCCCTGGCCCGGGTCGGCACCCGCGGGGCCGGCTGGATCGCGATCGCCGGGTCCCCGGCCGAGTTCGAGGAACAGCTCTGGCAGATGGCGCTGGACGCCGCCGAGGCCGCCGGCCGCGACCCGTCCTCGCTGCGCCGCGAGACGCGGGTCAACACCCATGCCGGCCAGACGATTGCCGAGACCGCCGCGGAGATCCGCGAGGCGGAGCGCCGCGGCGCCGACGGCGTCCACGTCGACTTCACCTACACCGCCGGCTCCGCCGCCGAGCTGCTCGAGCAGGCCGAAGAGCTGATCGAGCTTCTGAGCTAGGGCGCGGTGCGGGGAAGGGAGAACAGCAACTCGAAGGCGAGCTGGGCGGCGAGGGATGCGGTGCGGCCCTCGACGTCGCGGGCCGGGTCGAGGTTGTTGACGTCCGCGGCGACCAGTCGCAGTCCCGCGAGCCCGCGCAGGAGTCGCAGTCCCGCCGCGGCGTCGATGCCTCCCCAGCTGGGCGAGAGCACGCCGGGGGCGACGCTCGGGTCGAAGGCGTCCAGGTCCCAGCAGAGGTAGGCGGGTCGGTCGCCGACGATCTGGCGGATCCGCTCCAGGGTCGCGGCGAGGCCGTCGTCGACGATCTCGTCCATGCCGATCGTGCGGTAGCCGATCCGCCCGCAGAGGCCGACGGAATCGGCGTTCAGGCCGGGACCGCGCAGGCCCACGTGGACGCTCGCCGTGGTCGCGACCAGGCCCTCCGCGTCGGCGACCCAGAAGGCGCTCGACCCCTCGTTGATGCCCTCCCCCGGCGGGTTGCAGTCGGTGTGGGCGTCGAGGTGGATCACGGCGACCTCGCCGAGCTCCCGGCCGAGCGCCCGCAGCATCGCCAGGGCGACGGAGCCGTCGCCGCCGAGCACCAGCGGCACCGATCCCCGCGCGACGATCGCCGCCACCGCGTCGGTGGTGACGGCCAGGTGGACGGAGGCGTCCGTGGCGGAGACGCCCACGTCGCCGCCGTCGCGCACGTCAAGTTCGCGCAGGGGGTCGAGCTCGCTGTCGATGCGGGCGGGCAGGATCCCGGCGGAGGCGGCGCGGATCGCCGTCGGCGCGGCATGCGTGTCGGGGCCCTGCCCGCCGGCGAGCGGCGCGCCGAGGACGGTGACGCCGCCGGGCTCCTCCGAAGACGCGGTCGGGACGCCCATGAACGTCGTCGCGACGGTCGCCGGGTCCGCGGAGGGTTCGCCCCAGACGACTTCGTGGCGGCATCGGCGAACCCGGCGGCGCGGGCGGCGAGCGCCGCGGCGTGCGGCAGGCCAGGGGTCCGGACGAGCCTGGCGTAGATCTCGGCGTAGAGCGGCATGGCGTCCGCGCGCAGTGCGGCAAGCGCCGCCTCGGCGTCGGGGATCGCCTCCACGCCCCGCCACTCGAGGGCGGCCTCGACCAGCGGCAGATGCCGCGGCGGCGGGGTGGCCTCCCGGTAGTGGGCGGCCGCCTCGACCGCTCCCGCGCCCGCCCCGGTGTCGGCGGTGTGCAGGAGGCGCACCGGCCAGAGGACGAGCTTGGAGGCGGTGCGGCCGTCGATCGCGTCCGGCGTGAGCCCGGCGATCTCGGCGCCGAGGCCGGCGGGGTCACTCCGCGCGAGCGCGGCGGAGACCGCCTGCTCCAGTACCTCCTCGGCGGCGGGCTCGACGCCGTGCCGGCCGCGGAGGTCCTCGCCGAAGACGAGGGCGCCGGAGCGCATCAGGTCGAGGCGGTCGATCGCCGGGAACCGGGAGCGGGGCGGGGGCGCGGCGAAGTGCGCCCAGGCGACGTGGAAGACCGATAGCCGCCCCGACAGCGGCCCCGGGAGCTCGCGCTCGACCTCGACGCGGATCCGCTCGACCGGCACGTCCTCCGCGTCCGCGGAGGTGAGGAGGGCGAGGTCGACGTCGCTCGAGGCCGCCTCGAAGCCGCCGTGGGCGAGGCTGCCGATCGCGTAGGCCGAGACCAGGCCCTCGCCGATGGCGCGCCGCGCCGCCCGCACCGCGGCGTCGATGACGAGCCAGCCTCCCTCCGCCTTCGGGCCCGGCTCCTGTCTCGCGGCCGTCACCGGACGATTATCGACGGGGAAGTGGGGCGAGGGACGGAACGGCGCCCCCGACCGCGGGAGAATGTCCGCATGCGCGCCCGCACGGTGGCACTCGCGGTGCTGGTCGTGGCGCTGTCGGTGCTCGCCGCCCCGGCCGCGGCGGCGACCGGTGGATACCCCTACGCCCATTACGACGGGCCGGGCAGCGACCCGGCCGGCTACACCTGGACCGATCCCAGCGGCAACTGGGAATCGCCCTACGGCTACGCGTACCGCAACTGCACCGACTACGTGGCCTGGCGGCTGGCGACCACCAACGGCTTCCAGGACTACCTGGGCCTCGGCAACGCCTCCGGCTGGGCGGCGGCGGCGCGGGCGCGCGGCTACCGGGTCGACCACACGCCCGCCCGTGGCGCCGTGGCCTGGTGGGGAGGCGAGCTGTTCGGCGGCTTCGGCCACGTCGCCTGGGTGGCCGCCGCCTACCGCGGCTCGGTCGAGGTGTTCGAGTACAACCACCACGGCACCGGCCGCTTCGACCGGCGCCGGATCCCGACCGGCGCCCCGGACGCCTACATCCACTTCCGCGACCTCGCGGCGCGACCGCGCGACGGGCAGTTCCTCGCCGTGCCGGGCGGACGCGCCTTCCGGCTGGTCGGCGGGGCGCCGCTGCCGGTGACCGGCTGGTCGGGCTTCGGGGGCCGCCACCCGGTCCTCCTCGTCGGCAGACGCGTCTTCGCCCGGCTCGCCCGCCTGCCGGCCGACGGGACCTACCTGACCGCGGCGGGCCATCCCTACGTGGTCGCGGGCGGCGCCCCGATCGCGATCGGCAGCCGGCGGCGGGTCGGTGGCCTGCGGCGCGCCACCCGCATCGACCCGGCCGTCCTCGCTCACGCGGGTGGACGGGGCCTCTGGCGGCACCTGCGGCGCTTCCCCGCCGACGGCACCATCCTCCGCGCGGGCCCGGGCGGGCACCTCTACCGGGTCAGGGACGGCGCCCCCGTGCCGATCCGCTCCCGGTCGGCCGGCGAGCGGGCCGTCGTCGTCGACCCCGCCGCGATCCGCAACGCGGGCAGGCCGGGCAGGTGGCGCTTCCTGCGCCGCGCGCCCGGCGCTTAGCCCGCGTGGGCGCGGATCCGGCGGTGCGGCCGCGGCAGGTGGAGGCGATGGCGGCGGGCGGGGCGCGGCGGGGCCGGTGCGATCTCGTTCAGGCCGGCCAGCCGTTCGACCTCGAGGGCGGCGTCACGGCCGTAGAGCTCCCGGACCAGCTGCAGGGATTCCGCGCACGTGTCGCGGATCGCCTCGTCGAGCTCCCGCGGGGTGGAGACGATCAGCCCGACGGCGCGATTTACCCGTTCGCACAGGCCGAGCGCGATCGCCGGCCAGTCCCCCCGGATAAGGAGCACGGACTCCTCGATCAGCCGGACGCGCTCGTCGCGACGATCCGCGCGCCCGCTCAGTGGGGTCATCCGGGTGGTGTCGGTGGCTGCCATGTGCAGAATCTTTCTCGGTTGGTGAAGGGTCTTACTTGACTCCTCACCAAGGTAAGCGTCGCCGGCCAACGCCATCTCAAGCGTGGGCAAAGATCGATTAAAAGGTCAGGCTCGGTCCCTGGGCACGAGTCGACCATCAACGTGTCCACCGCGAACTTGGCCTCCGGACCCCGGACAAGGGGCGGATCAGGGAAACTTCGCACCGTGACCACTCGGTCCGCTCGCAAGGTGCGGAGGCTGCCGCCGGCGCTCGCCGGCCTGTTCCTGCTGGCCTTCTTCCCGCTGCTGTCTCCCGCGACGGCCACCTCAAAGGGTGAGATCGTCATCCACGGAGCGCAGGCAAGCTCGCATCTGCGGATCACGGTCAGCGAAGGCAACATCCTCGTCGACGGCACCTTGGCTCGTGGCTCGCAGGTCGGCTGTCGGCGTGGGGGACACGTCTGCCCGATCAGCGGGGCGGGCCGGATGGAAATCATCATGGGCCCGAACTCCGACAAGGTCGAAGTCCTGGACCCGCTTCCGATGCCCCTCACGGTGCACCTCGGGGCGGGCTCGAACAAATTCATCGGCAACTCCGAGCCCGACACCTGCTATCCGGAAGGAGCGATCGCCAACGGATGCGTGGGCCGGGGTGGCAACGACCGGTGCATCGTGCTCGGCGGCAACAGCGAATGCTTCGGCGGTCCCGGCAATGACTACTGCAAGGGTGGATCGGGGAGCGACGGATGCTGGGGCGGTCCGGGGAACGATGTCTGTTACATGGGCCCCGGCGAAGACGGTTGCCACGGCGGACCCGGCAACGACCGCCTCTACGGCGGCCCGGGCGCCGATCGCCTCTACGGCGGCCCGGGCATCGACTACTGCAATGGCGGCCCCGGCCGCGGTCGCTCGCAGGGTTGCGAGCTTGGCCCTGGTCACTAGTTGACCCGCCCACACACGTTGTGGACGCCTGGAAGGTATCCGCGCCCTCCCAGAGGCTTGGTCCGTCGCCAATCCCTCGGGCGCACTCAGCTTGAACGTCGGGATCGAGTGCCTCGATCGCCATCACGTCGCTGTCGATCAACGCGGCCTCGAGTCCTCTGATCTTGCGCGCCGCTCTCTTCCCGTGGCCGGTGAGTCCCCTCCTCTCGTCCCTCCCGGGGGCGCGACGTCGGCCGGGACGATGAGGTCGACGGGCACCACGATCGAGAGCCCCTCCACTGACCCGACGCGGCCGTTGCCGTCGAAGAAGGGATGGATGGTCTCGAACTGGGCATGGGCGATGCCCGCGTGAACCGCCGCGGGAACGTCAGCGCGGTGGCAGAACTCGCAGAGGTCGTCGACCAGGGTCGGGACGAGCTCCGGAGGCGGGGGGACGAACTCCCCGTCGCCGGGACCTCTCCATCAAGTGTGGGAGGATCTCCCGATGTCCGCCGAGAGCGTCGCCGAAGGGTTCATCGCTGCCTTCTCGGCGGCCGACTTCGGGGCGATGCGCGAGCTACTGGCCCCCGACCTCGTCGCCTGGGTCACCGACGCCGACGGAGGGATGGAGCGGACCGACGGCCGCGACAGATACCTGGAGCGGGTCGAGGCGATGGACCTTCCCGCCGCCCGGTTCAGCGTCGAGCTGACCCAGTCGCCGGTTGCGGTCGGCGCCGACCGGGTGTTGCTGATGGTCGAGGTGCAGGCCGAGCGCGGCGGGCGCACCCTTCACAACTTCGCCGGGCATCTGCTGCGAATCGAGGGTGACCGGATCGCCGAGTGGTGGATGGTCGACGCCAAACCCGCCGAGAGCGACACCTTCTGGTCGAGTTGAACGGTCGGCGGAGCCGCCCGGCCGGGCCCGGCGCTCGGCGGGAAGGCCCTCCAGCGCGTGATTCATCGCTTCGACCGCCGAGTCGATGTGGCCCATATGGTCCTCGATCTTGGGTCCCATCTGGTGTTGCCCGACCATCGCCAGGTCGGGGGAATCGAGCTGGAGGATCAGACCGGCGTTGACGATCGCCTGGACTCGTAGCGGAGCGCATCGGCCGCCGCGAAGAGGTAGTCCTCGTGCGAGGGGTAGAAGTCGTTGGGGTTGTTGAAGGCGATCTGCCCCGGTCAAGGCCGATCTCGCGCTGCCTGTCGACGACTTCGGAGACGGCCGAGCGGATGCTCTCCCGAAGCTCGTCCTCGGTTGCCTCCTTGCCCTTGTCGTGGTCCCAGATCAGCTGGGCCAGGCGGGCCGGACGGGGGCCGGTGTGGGTGGAGAGCGTCGCGGTGCTCGGCGCCGGTGACGTTGGGGATGGACATGGTCGCCGACGGCTCGCTGGCGCTCGACTCGGTGATCAGCCCGCGTTTCCCGCTCGAGCAGGCCGACGATGCCTACCGGCTGCTCGCTGAGGGTGAGGAACTGTCGGTTCGAGCCAGGAATCCCGGTGCTACGCTAGCGTCAGTATCACGACAGGTTGTTCACACTACTGAACAAAGGAAGACATGGCGACCATCACGAAGACGATCGAGCACTACATCGGCGGGTCGCCGACCCCCGGCGAAAGCACGCGCCGCTCTCCGGTCTGGGACCCGGCCACGGGCGAGCGCCAGGCGGAGGTCCTCCTGGCCGAGCCCGGCGACGTCGATCGCGCCGTCGCCGTCGCCAAGGAGGCGTCGGCCTCCTGGCGCGAGACCTCGCTGACCCAGCGGGCGCGGATCATGTTCGCCTTTCGCGAGCTGGTCCACAATCACGTCGACGACCTCGCGCGCGTCGTCTCCGCCGAGCACGGAAAGGTCTTCGAGGACGCAAAGGGCGAGGTGATCCGTGGGCTCGAGGTGGTCGAGTTCGTCTGTGGGCTGCCGCAGCTGTTGAAGGGCGAGTTCTCCGACCAGGTCTCGACCGGCGTCGACGCCCACTCCTTCCGCCAGCCGCTCGGCGTCTGCGCCGGGATCACGCCGTTCAACTTCCCGGCGATGGTGCCGATGTGGATGCACCCGGTGGCGATCGCCACCGGCAACACCTTCGTCTTGAAGCCCTCCGAGCGCGATCCATCGGCCTCGAACCTGATCGCCGAGCTCTACGCCGAGGCGGGCCTCCCCGACGGCGTCTTCAACGTCGTCCACGGCGACAAAGTCGCGGTCGACGCGCTGCTCGACCACCCCGACGTCGCCGGCGTCAGCTTCGTCGGCTCGACCCCGATCGCCTCCTACGTGCACGAGCGGGCGAGTGCGGCGGGCAAGCGCGTGCAGGCGCTCGGCGGGGCGAAGAACCACGCCGTCGTCCTGCCCGACGCCGATCTTGACTTCGCCGCCGACCAGCTGACCGCCGCCGGCTTCGGGTCCGCCGGGCAGCGCTGCATGGCGATCGCGGTCGCGGTCGCCGTCGGCGACGCCTCCGACGGACTGGTCGAGCGGCTGGAGCGCCGGGCGCGCGAGATCCGCGTCGGCCCCGGCCTCGACCCGCAGTCGGAGATGGGGCCAGTGGTCACCCCGGAGGCGCGCGAGCGGATCGTCGGCTACATCGGCGAGGGGATCGAGGCCGGTGCGGTCGCCGTGGTCGACGGCCGGGAGCTAGAGGTCGAAGGCGACGGCTTCTTCGTCGGCCCCACCCTCTTCGACCGGGTGGAGACGGACATGTCGATCTACCGCGACGAGATCTTCGGACCCGTCCTCGCGATCGTCCGCGTCGAGACGCTCGACGACGCGATCCGTCTGATCAACGAGAGCTCGTTCGCCAACGGCACCGCGATCTTCACCTCCAGCGGCGCCGCCGCCCGCGAGTTCCAGCGCGAGGTGCAGGTGGGGATGATCGGCGTCAACGTGCCGATCCCCGTGCCGATGGCCTACTACTCCTTCGGCGGCTGGAAGGACTCGCTCTTCGGCGACCACCACGTCCACGGCGCCGAGGGGGTCCGCTTCTACACGCGGGCGAAGGCGGTCACCACGCGCTGGCCGCGGCGGGGCCCGGTGGGGCGCAACCTGTCCTTCCCGACCGCTGGCTGAGCCGCTCAGGGAGCGCCCAGGCCGCGCGAGATCCGCGCGGCGAATCGGAGGAGCTCGGCGGCATCCGCGGCCAGCTCGGCTTTCGACCGGGCCCCCTTCGGCATGCTGACCGCGACCGCGCCGGCGGCGTCCCCGCCGGCGGCGCGCACGACGCCGCCGAGGCAGATCATCGCCGCCGCGGTCTCGCCGTCGTCGACGGCGTAGCCGCGATTGCGCACCGTCTCCAGCCGGCGCCGCAGCGCCGCCGGCGTGGCGATCGAGCGCGGCGTCAGCTGCTCGAGCTGCTCGACGCCGGTATAGAGGCGGTCGAGCTCGGCGTCCTGGAGGGTGCTCAAGATCGCGAGCCCGCTGGCGGTGCAGTGGGCGGGCAGGCGCAGGCCGATGTCGTAGGTGACGCCGACCGGACGTGAGCCGGGACGCTGGCCGACGTAGACGACGTCGCGACCGCGCAGCACCGAGCAGACGAGCGTCTGCTCGGGCAGGAAGCTCGACGCGGCGAGGACCCGGTCGAACTCGGAGAGGAGGTCGGTCTGGCCGAGAAAGGCGCGGCTCAGGTCGAGGATGTGGGGTCCGAGACGGTAGGAGCCGTCGGTCTCACGCAGCAGAAGGCCGGTGTCGACGAGGCTGTTGCAGATGGCGAGCGTGCTGCTGCGGGGAAGGTCCAGGCGCCGCGACAGCGCCGACAAAGTCGCCGTCCGCGGACCCGCGGCGAGCGCGTCGAGGAGCCGTCCGGCCCGGATGACGGCGGGCGCGACCTGACCGCCAGGGATCGGGGTGTCGGTGCCGGACATCCCGCCAGCCTAGCCGGCCGGCGGCGGCCGTCTCCTGCCTGGAGGAAGGCGAGCCGCCGCTCGGCGGTGTCCGGCGGTCGGTCCTCGGGCGGGAAGTGGGAGGCGTCGAAAGTCGCGCCGGTGACACCCTCGGCCCACGGCCGCCAGACCTCGGGAACGTCGCCGTTGGGGACCGAGGAGGAGCGGCGTACCTTCGCCGCCGATCATGGCGATGACCGGGCCACGCGAGGTGGGCACCACCTGGCGCTCGAATCCCGGGAACAGTTGCCGCTGTGCGTCGCCGAGCTCGGCGACGGTCCGGCGGCCGCGCTCGGGATCGCGGGCGCCGACGATCACCCGCAGGCCGGCGGCGATCAGCCCGCGAGCGATCTCGCGCCCGAGGAGCATGCGGGTGACGTTCTGTCACCAGCCTGATGCTCCCAGTGCCGACCAATGACTAAGTTGACGATTTCGTCACCTTCTGCCACCCTCCACCCCACGTGAGCCTGCCGCAGGTAGAACAGTTCGAACGGCACCTTCGGGAAGGGGACCTTGAACTCGGCGGCGAGCGCGCCGAGCGGCGCCAGATGCCCGACGAGGGCGACAGGGCACTCGATTCGCCCGGGCGGTTTCTCGTCGGTCACCTCGGGTCGAGGGGTGCGCCGTCGGCTTGAAGGCCGGCGACGTAGATCGCCGCCTGCCGTCGCGCCAGGACCTCCCAATCGGAGGCATTCGGCATCCCTTGGGCGAGCAGCGCTCCGATCAGGATGACGTCGCCCGCGGTGGCGTCGGGTCGGATGGCGCCTTCCTCACGGCCGCGGGCAAGCACCCGGTCGAGCGCCACTCTGATCTCCGCCCGCAGCTCCGTCGCCTTGTCGCTGAGCGGCAACGGGCCACCGTGGAGCGGGAGCATCATCAATTCCTCGCGTCGTTCGATCGTGCGCTCGAGGAAGGTCAGCAGGGCCTCGGGGGCCGGGCTCCCACTCTCGGCCGCCTCGCGGGCATGCTCAAGGGCGATCCCGAAGGAGCGCTCCGAGAGCGCCGCCAGCAGATCCTCGCGGGTGGCGAAGTGCCGGTAGAGCGTCCCGGCGCCCAGGCCAGCCCTTTCGGTGATCGCCAGTGAGGACACTCTGGTGCCGCGCTCCCGCAACAGCCTCTGGGCCGAGTCGAGCAGCAGTTCCCGGTTGCGCACGGCGTCCCGGCGCGGACCCCGGCTGGCACCTTTGCCCATGCCCCCATCCTCGCAGCGCAGAACCGAAAAGGAGAACCGTGAACGATCAGCAGAAGCTCATACCCGACGATGACCCGGCGCGGAAGGCGGTCCAGATCGGTGCCGAAGACGATGACGCGCGTCATCTCTCGGTGGTCGGCGACACCTACACCGTTCTCGTCGCCGGCAGCGACACCGCCGGCCGCTACGCGCTGATTGACATGCACGTCCCGAACGGCGGCGGGCCGCCGCCCCACCGCCATGACTTCGAGGAGATGTTCACCGTGCTCGAGGGCGAGATCGAGGTCACCTTCCGCGGCGAGACGACGACGGTGCGGGCGGGGGAGACCGTCAACGTCCCGGCCAACGCGCCCCACCGGTTCACCAACGCCGCACGGTCCCCTGCCCGACTGCTTTGCATGTGCACGCCGGCGGGACAGGAGGAGTTCTTCCGAGAGATCGGCGACGAGGTGCCCACCCGCACCTCCCCGCCGCCCGCACTCACCGACGCGGAGCGGAAAGAACGGATGCAACGAGCGATTGAACTTTCGCCGCGCTTCAAGACCGAACTCCTGATTCCCGGTGCCGCGGATGGCGGGTGAACGCCGCCGGTGCCGAGGCGAAGAAAGTCTTGGGACTAAGTTGACGATTTCGTCATTTTCTGGAAGTCTCCGATCCGCGTGAGCCTGCAGCAGCTAGAACAGCTCGACCAACTCCTCCGGGAAGGTCACCTCGACCTCGGCGGGGAGCTCGTCGAGCAGCGCCAGGTGATGGAGGAGATGATGGCCGCCATACCCTTGGCCGAGGACGTGGAGACGAGCGAGGCGGAGCTCGGCGGGGTCGGTGCGGTGCTGGTCGAGACCGATGGCGCGAAGGTCGACCGCGCCGTCCTCTACCTGCACGGCGGTGCCTACGCGCTCGGCTCGGCGCGCACCGGCGTCGGGCTCGCCTCCGAGGTCGGCCGCCGCGCCGCCGCCCGCGCCTACTCGGTCGACTACCGGCTCGCCCCGGAGCATCCTTATCCGGCCGCGGTCGAAGACTGCGTGGCCGCCTACGGGGCGCTGCTCGACTCCGGCCTCGAGCCGGCCCGGATCGCCGTCGTCGGCGAGTCGGCGGGCGCCGGCCTGGTCGCCGCGACCCTGGTCGGCCTGAAGGCTGCCGGGCTGGCGCAGCCCGCCTGCGCGGCGCTGATCTCGCCCTGGGCGGACCTGACGCTGACCGACACGATGCTCGAGGCGAAGGCCGCGGTGGACCCGGTCCTGACCGCGCCCGGGCTGCGTCGGCGACGCGACGAGTACGTCGAGGAGGCCGACGCGCGGGCGGCGAGCCCGGCCTACGCCGACCTGACCGGCGTCGCTCCGATGCTGATCGTGGCCGGCTCGCACGAAGTCCTCGTCGGCGACTCCCTTCGTCTCGCCCGCCGCGCCGCCGAGTGCGACGTGCGGGTCGACCTGCAGATCTGGCCCGGTGCGCCGCACGTCTTCCCGGGCTTCGCGGCGATGCTCGACGAGGGGGCCGAGGCGCTCGACTCGCTCGGCCGGTTCCTCAACGGCCATCTCGGGGCGAGCAGATGAAAATCAAGTTCGCAAGTAGAGGCCATACCCGGCGCCTCACCGCCGATGGTTGGCCGCCACATCGTCGAGCTCCACGTCGCCAGTGAGCCGTTCGCCGTGGCCTGGGAGGGATTCGGCGCGGCGGCCCGCGACTGGGACGGCGGCGAACCGCTGCGCGAGATGCACCCGCCCGAGTAGATCGACCAGCAGGAGAGAACCGTGGACAAGCAAGAACGACAGGCGTTCAACGAGCGCAACATCGCCGAGTTCCGCGCGAGTGGCGGCCGGATCGCCTCCTTCGGCGACGCCCCGGTGCTGCTGCTGACGACGACCGGCTCGCGGTCGGGCCGGCGGCGCACCTCGCCGATGATGTACCTGGCTGACGAAGCCGACCGGGACCGCGTCTTCGTCTTCGCCTCGGCGGCCGGTGCCGATCGCAACCCGGCCTGGTTCGACAACCTCGTCGCGAGTCCCGGAGACCTCGAGGTGGAGATCGGCGAGGAGAAGCTCGGCGCCCGGGTCACCGTCCTGCCGGAGTCCGAACGGGCCGCCGTCTACGCGAAGCAAGCGCGGCTCTATTCGGGGTTCGCCGCCTACCAGGAGAAGACCGAGCGGCCGATCCCGGTCGTCGCCCTCGATCTCCGGCGCCAGTGGGATCGTCGCCGCGCTTCAAGACCGAATTGAAGCTCTACGGAACCGGCCGGCAGTCCTCCTTCGGTTCAGAGAAAGGGCTGTCGCGGTGGGGGATCGGTGATCCAATCGGTCGTCATCCGACGGTCGGCAGGCCCAAGCCTTTGGCCGCATCGATCAGTGCCGAATCGAAACTGGCAACCGCCCCATCGTGTTCGCGAGCGGCAAGCAGTACGCAGCAATCGGGAAGCTTGCACCCGACCTCGGCACGAAGGTTGGCGAGGCGCGCGGGCGCCTCATTCCCCAGTGGCAACTCTGCGACCCCGAGCCGGTCGAGTGCCGCGGCGACGTCTTCGAGGCGTCCGACCCGGGTGGGGGCCACGAGCGTCTCGGCGAGGGTGATCGTGCTGGCGCCCAGGGGCTCGGCACCGGTATCCGCAAGCAATCGACTCGCTCGCTCGTGATGGGCATCCCGCTCGTCCAGGTGGGCGATAAGGACACTGGCGTCGAGGACGATCACTCGGGCCAGTCTTCGCGCAGTCGCTCCAGTTCTCCGGGCGCGTAGACACCGGTGAGGGCCCCGGCGGTTTCTTTCACCGCACGGGCACGGTCGGTCGCCTTCTCCTCGATTGCATCGCGCCCCGCCGCCGCCAGTTTCAGCAGCAGCTCCTTGCGATCACGGATCTCTGGCCAGCGTCGCTGGGCCTGATCGAGTTGATCGCTTAGCTCGCCGGTGTCGGTGACCGTGTAGCGCGGTTTCGTGGTCGGCATGAAAGCGAGTGTAGCACCGGGGTTACGAGGTGTTGCACTCGCCGTTCTTCGGCCGGTTCGACGCGACCCAGCACATCAGCGCCAACCACCAGATCACGATCGACGGAGATGAGGCGACCTGTCCGATCCTGAGTTCCTGATCGAGCCCGATCAGGATGTCTGCGCCTTCGTTGGCGTGGCCCAGATTGACGCTGAAACCTGAGCCGGACGGGGCAACGGTCGGAGTGGCACCGGATGCCCAGGCCCGCTTGGCCAAGTTAGCCAAGTGGTGCTAGCCTGAGGCCATGACCCACATCTTCACGATCGGCGAGGCCAAGACCAACCTCTCCAAGCTCGTCGCTCTTGCCGAGGCCGGCGAGCGGGTCGAGTTGCGGCGCGGCAAGCAGCCGGTCGCCCAACTGGTTCCGCTGTCGAAGGCCGGCGAGATCCGACGCCAACCGGGCGCCCTATCGGGCCGGATCAAGATCGCCGAGGACTTCGACTCCTGGCCGGACGACGTCGCGGTCGATCTCGGGATCCGCGACTGAGGCTCCTGGCCGACACCCACGCCGTTCTCTGGTGGCTGAGCGATGACCCTCAGCTGTCCCCGGCCGCCCGCGAGGCAATCGCAGCCGCCGAGGAGCCGCTCTTCAGCGCGGGCACGCTGTTCGAGGTCTCGATCAAGGTCTCGCTCGGCAAGCTCGAGGTCGGCGAGGAGTGGGCCGATGAGCTTTTCGTCGAGGGCTTCTCGCTGCTGCCGATAACGCTCGCCCACGGTGCCGCGTATCGCCGCCTGCCCTTTGTCGAGTTGGACGGCAGGCAGCCGCGCGATCCATTCGATCGCCTTCTCGTTGCCCAGGCTGCCGTGGAGGGTGTGCCACTGGTGACCCGCGATCCTGGCATCGTCGCCCACGGAGTTCCGACGCTTTGGTGACCGCCGAGCTATGAGGGCACCGAACCGATGCTGCCTGTGGATACGGTCTCACCAGGCGCAGGGAGCGTCAACGTGACCGTGGTGCCTTCTCTCGGCTCGCTCTGCAGTGAGATCTGACCGCCATGCGCCTCGACCAGCTTGCGGGCGATCGGGAGTCCCAGCCCACTCCCGCCCGTCGCCCGCCGGCGCGACGGGTCGGCGCGCCAGAAGCGATCGAACGCACGGGGGACGTCCTCGGGAGCGATCCCGCATCCAGTGTCGCGCACGCGGATCTCGATCAGCCCCTGCTCCTCGCGTGCCGTGATCTCCACCTCGCCACCGGGTTCCGAATAGCGGATCGCATTCGTGAGGACGTTGCCGAGCGCCTGCCTGAGACGCACGGGGTCGCCATGCACCGTCGGGTCGCCGTCGACCCGGACGTCGACCCCGATCTCGGCGGCCTCGGCGGCGGCCCGGTGGGCGGCGACGCATTGCTCGACGAGCTCGGCGACGGCCAGCGGCTCAGGATGGAGCGACAGCATGCCCGCGTCGGCCGCCGCCAGGTCGGCCAGGTCGGCGACGATGTGCTGCAGCTGGAGCGTCTCGTCGAGGAGCGAGCTGCAGAGAGCGGCGTCGCGTGGGACGAGCTCGTCCTCGGCCGCCTCGAGCCAACTGCGCATGTTGCTGATCGGGCCGCGCAGCTCGTGGGCGATGTCGCGCACCATGTCGCGCCGCTGATCCTCGAGCTGGAGGCGACGGGCGGTCAGTTTGTTGAAGCCGTCGGTGAGCTGCCCGATCTCGTCACGCGTGGTGATCGGCACCGGGGACTCGTCCCCGGTGCGCACGGCCTCGGTCAATCGTCGCAGCGGGCGCGTCAGGCGGGCCGCGAAGAACGCCGACAGGGCTACTGCGAGACCGAGCACGAGGACGGCGACGAGCACCACCCGACTGCGGTTTTCGCCGGAGAGGTCGAGTGGCCCGGCATCCCCCGTGGGGGTCAGGTTGAAGAGCAGCGCCGGCGGTGCGATCCAGGGTCGGACGACCGCCCGCCAGGCGGTGAGGACGCAGTCGCGGAAGTCGGTGGGGATCGAGTCAAGATCGACCCGCAGGTCGATCTTGACTCTGCCGACGCCGCCCGCGCGGGCGAGGCAGGCGTTTGCCTTCTGGTTGAGCCTGGAGAGGGCTCGCGCCTGCATGGTCGTCGGCTGGACGAGCGAGCCACCACCGCATTCGGCGAGGATCTTGGCGTCGAGCTGGGCCGCGACGCCGCGCGAGCTGAAGCCGATTATCGGGAGCTCGATCGTCGGTCGGCCACCGGTCGCGGCCACGGCGGGGTCCTGGAATCGCGGATTCGCACACGCCGCGATCCTTCGCGTCACGGTGCCGGCCTCCCGTCGTTGGGCGGCGTTCAGCCGGAACGGCCCGAGCGCCCGCGGGTCGATGCCGGTCTTGCCCGCCCCCTTCACCGGCAAGGTGTCGACCTGCAGTGGGTCGACGACCGCGGAGGCGACATTCGGAAGCGCCGTGGTCGGCCGTGGAGTGCCGGGAAAGGGACGGCGATCGCGGGAGGTGACGTAGACGCGGCGCCCGCTCTTGCGGTCGATCCTCGCCAACAGTGGGCCGACGCCTCGCCAGCTGCGGTGCCTCGCCGCGTAGGCGTCGAGCTGATCGTAGATTCGAGCGGTGGTCGATACCGACTCGCCCTCGGCACGACGGATGGCGTCGGTCGTCGTCTGGGTCGCGAGCCAGGCCGTCGCGGTGATCGAGGCCGCCGCGACCACCAGGGCACCGACGAGCAGGCGCACCAGCAGCCGTCGGTGTGGCGCGACGCCGGTACCGGAGTCGTTCAAGGAACCGCGTTGAGCCGATAGCCGACGCCGAACACCGTGACCAGACGACGGGGACGACGGGGGTCGTGCTCGATCTTCTTGCGAAGGTTCATCACGTGGACGTCGATCGTCCGCGGGGTGATCCACTCGTCGTCGCCATGGATCGCGGTCAGCAGTTGCAGGCGGCTGAAGACCCGGTCGGGCTCGGCTGCCAGGGTGGCCAGGATCGCGAACTGACCGGGCGTGCACTCGACCGTCCGGCCCTCGACCTCGACGAGGTGGCGACGGGTGTCGACGCGGAGGCCACCGCAGTGCAGGATGCCGTCGTCCTCCACGGCGGTGCGCCCCGAGGCTCGGGCGGCGCGACGGAGCAGCGCCCGGACCCGCGCCATCAGCTCGCGCGGGCTGTAAGGCTTGGTCATGTAGTCGTCCGCGCCCAGGTCCAGGGCGAGCAGGAGGTCGTCCTCGGTCGCCCGTGCGGTCAGCATGAGGACCGGCGCGTCGGTCTCCCCCCGCAATGCACGGCACACGTCGAGGCCGTCGACCGAGGGCATCATGACGTCGAGCACGAGCAGGTCCGGGGTCAGCCTCCGAGCCTCCTCGATCGCGGCGCGCCCGTCGTGGACGACCACCGGACGGAGACCTTCCCGGACCAGGTAACGGCGCACGATCTCCGCCTGCTTCGGGTCGTCCTCGGCGACCAGCACACACGCGTCCACGCCGGGAAGGTAAGGCATCGGGGACACCGCCTCGCCGGGCATCACACCTTCCTCACATCTCCGTCCCGGCCCCGGCGGTCGGCAGGTGTGGAGCGGAGGAAAACGGGAGCGACATGAGGTGCAAACAGCTTCCTGACAACCACCCTCCACCCTGGACGGCATGAAAAAAGCCAAGCTCACGACCCTCCTGCTCGCCTGCTGCGCAGCTTTCGCCCTGCTCGGCGCGAACCTCGCCCAGGCCGGGAAGGTCGACTCACACCGCCATCACAAAACGACCCCGCGGGCGACCGCGTCGGCGGGACAGGAACGCCCGCGGGAAACGCTCTTCATGTCTGCTGCGCAGTCCGAATCGCTCTGGGCTCGCTACAACGAATGCCTCGCGGCGTCGGTCGAAGAGTCGACCACGGGCGGGCAACCGGCGACGGCGGGCCCCCAGGCCGCGATCCCTGCCTACAAGCTCGCCGAACGGGCCGGCGAACGGGCGTGCCACGGCCTCGAGCCACGCCCGCCCTGGCAGTGGGACGCCCATAACCCGGCCGCCCCGGCCTTCGCCGGGCGCGTGGTCGACTGCCTGCGCGCCGCGGGCGTCGCCCAGGTCGAAGTCATTGCCCCGGGACCGGGCGAAGAAACCGTGGAGATCGCGCTCGGCGGCGCCGAAAACGAACAGGCGTCGATCGATCTCGGGCTCACGGAAATGGGCCACTGCGAACACGTCGCGGCCGGCCAAGGCTGAACCAAGGAACGTGCGGCCGCGGCCTTCGCGAGCGCGGCCGCACGCCTCGCCCACCACACCGCCGATGGAACTGATCGCAGCGCCGCGCGAATCGCTCGCCGACGTCGCCCCGCTGATCGAGCTGGTCGGAGCAGACGAGACGGAGCCGGCACGGCTGACGCTCGAAACCGAGGACGCGGCGGGGAACCTCTGGCGATCCGTGACCCGGCAGGCCGGGGGCGACCCGGCCCGGCCGTGGTGGGACATGGACTTCGCCGCCCACCGCGTCGCGCCGGTCGCCTTCTCGACGCCGCCCGACCACTTCGCGGTCTCGGCGCGGGTCGAAGCGGGCACGCGGACGATGCAGGCGAAGCTGGTCCGGATCCTGAGGGCCGGGCCGGCGCCCGAAACGCTGCTGGGCGACGGCTTCCGCCTGACGGTATTCCCCCCGGCCGGAGCGGCGCCGGGGAAAGCGGTCCTCTTCGTTCCGCCGGCGAGCTCGTCGGTGTCCTTCCACGGCCAGGCGGCCCTCCTGGCATCCCACGGGCACACCGTCGGCCTGGTCTCCTACGTGGCCGAATTCGGTCTGCCGATCGCACTCGACGGAATCCCACTCGAGCGCATCGCGGATGCCTACCGCGCCCTACGGGCCCACCCGGCCGCCCTCGGTCGACAGATGGCGGTGATGGCGGTCGCCGCCGGCACCGGCGGGGCACTTGCCGCACTCTCCTCCTTCGAGGACCTCGAACCGACCGGCGTGATCGCGGTGAGCCCCACCAATGTCATCTGGCAGGCCTCGAACGACTACGCCAGGGCGCCGCGGCGGTCCTCCTGGACCCTGGCCGACCGGCCTCTGCCCTGGCTGCCGGTCGCCGATCAACGGCTGATGCCGCTCGCCCGAAGGCGGGCGATCGCCGAGCGGTTCCCCCGCCACCCGGCCGTCCGCGCGCTACTTCTACGACCCGCCTACGAGACGGCCTTGAAGGAGGCCGGGCCGGGCAGCGCCGCCGAGATCGCCGTCGAGAACGTCGACTGTCCGCTGCTGTCGATCGCCGGCGAGGACGACGAGGTCTGGCCCGGTGCCGAGATGGCGCGCCGGATCGCGCTCAGGCGCAGCAACCCCGAGGACCGCCTGCTCATCTTCCCGCACGCGGGACACCGCTTCGGCGTGCCGTACACGCCGACCACCGTGCCGTGGAGCGACTCCGTCTTTCTCGGCGGCACCGCCGCCGGGACGGCACTGGCCCAGGCCGAGAGCTGGGCCGAGGTCCTCGCATTCCTCGCCACTCCGTCCGTCGATCGCGGTCGCCCACCCTCGGTGCTCGCAGGCTCCTCCATGGCCCGTGACGTGACCGAGCCGGGCCGCGCCGACGAGCGACCGCCCGCCTGGCAGGGTTGACTGACTGGTCGAGGGCGTGCTCGCCTCGACACCATCAGCGGCGCCCTGGCGGCGGTGGCCTCGTGAGGTACGAGAGCGCCGGCGCGTTTCGCATGGCCCTGGAGCAGCGGCTGAAGTCCGAGGCCGCCAGGACCGGGCTCAGCCTTGCGCGACTTCGCAAGCGAGTCGCCTTCGAGCTGTTCCTGCGACGCCTCGTGCAGGTGGCGCCTGATCGCTGGGTGCTGAAGGGGGCCTTGGCGCTCGACTTCCGGTTGGGTGGCGCTTCGCGACCGACCAAGGACATCGACCTCGGGCGCGACGACGAGGAGGCCGCGATCGAGGACGTCGCCGCGACCTGGTGACCGCGCACCGGCGACCTCCTTGTCGGTCTCCAGGAGGTCGGGCTCCGGCGGTCTCCCTCGACCGCGCGGGCCCGATCGATGCGATCGCGCCACGGATCAGGGCGCCGAGACGCACGATCTAAACCTACGTCGGTCCCTGCACGCTGAGCTACCGCCGCGTCGCGGTAGCCGAGGTCGCCGATCGACCATCGTGCATCGCAACGACGTAGACCCGGTCCGACGATCGTTCGTAGCGGTAGAGCAGGATCATCCAGGACCAGGGGCCGACCACGAACCGGGTCGGCGCCCAGCGGCCACCCAGCTCAGGTCCGGCAAGCGGAAATGTCTCCAAGGGTCGGAGCGAGCGGGCGATGCGAGTCCAGGTGTCGTCCGGCAGGCTGAGCGCCGAGATGGCCTCGTCGACGTCCCGCCGCGCCTGCGGGGTGACGATGACCTGGGCCACTCAGGCCAGCTCGTCCAGCGGCGTTCCTTCACCGCGGGCTGCCTGTGCCAGGCCCTCCTGCGTGCGCTGCCAGGCGCCGGGTATCGCGTCGAGGATCTCGGTGATGCGGGCGGCATCGGGGTCGGCGTCGTCGAGTGCGGTAGAGAGAAGCGATCGGGCCAAGGTTCCCTCCTGCACATGCGTGCGATCGGCGAGCCTTGCGAGCTTGGCCGCATGCTCGTCGTCGAGGGTCACATTGATCCGCTTTGCCGAAGCCGCCATTGAGGCAGCCTACACAAATCAGCACGGCTCGTGCGAATGGAGTTAGGCGGATTCGAACCGCCGACCTCCTGGGTGCGATACAGGCTGGCTCGAGTCCTCATTCTCCTGAGATTTGGCTTTCTGATGCGGTGCGTGCCCTTACCCAGGAGGGGTCCTGGAATCGCGGATAGGCGTGGATATGCGCCGATAGCTGGGGATTTGGGCACTCAAACGCGTTAGTGCCCGATTTGTCGGCACCGGTCTAAACCGCGACCTGGCCAGCGACAGACAACGCGTCTACATTGATCGCATGACGCGCGTCAACGACGAGACAACGAGCGAGCGAGCCGAGCGTCTACTCGCTGATCGCACGCGCTTCCAGCTTCCACCGGATGCCTGGGACGAATTGGTCGCGACCATGGATCGGAAAACGAAGCCGAATCCGAAGCTCGCGAAGCTCTTTTCGCGTCCCTCAAATCCGCAGGTCCGCGTGGCGACGCTTTGCGGTCCAAGACGCTGGAGCGTAACGACATCTACGTCGGCTTCTGTTGCGGCGTCGCCTCCCTGGACGCCTGGCTGAACGAGCGCCCGCCGAGCGCGAGGCGTCGGTTCGGTCCTACGTAGCCGTCGATGAGGAACAGGCCCGCGTCGTCGGCTACTCCGCACTAACCGTCGCCTCGCTCGGGCGCGATGAAGCGACCGGCAGGGCGCCGCGAGGGAGCGACGTGAGTCGCTGGACGCGACGGTACGCTCTCGGTATGGAGATGTCTGCCGCACTGCCAAATGAAAGCGTCACGACGGGTGTTCTGTTGGCGGTCGAGGGCTGCAGCGGAGTCGGGAAGACGACCCTTGTTGCGGAGCTCAAGGACGCGCTCGAAGGCGCAGCTACACCGCTCTCGGTGAAGTTGCCTTCCGACGGAGCGTTAGGGAAGTTGGCTCGCGAACTTCTGGAGCAGCAGGCGTTTGAAGCAGTAGCCCTTACGGCGGCAGCTGATCGGGCCCTGGTGGCGCAAAACATAGTACTTCCCGCTCTACATGTGGGCGGTGTGGTCATAGCAGACAGGTGGGTGCTGTCTTCCCTGGCGCTCAATGCGCTGAGTGGTCTGCCGTACGACTTTAGCTACGCATTGTCGTCGCGATTGCCACAACCAAACCTCTCAATCCTCCTGTTAGCCGACGCGGGAGTCACTGAGGCTCGACTCCGCGATCGAGAGGATCGCGATTTGTACGAACGGGAGGCGATGATCTCGGCGTCTCCCGAGCAAAGCCGGCTGGTCGAGAGCGCCCGATTCCTGGCGCGGAAAGGGTGGCGGATTGCCGAGTTCGACGTGGGTTCGTTGACACCCACTGATGTCGCGAAGCGGATCGCGACGATGCTGAAGGCTCAGGGATTGCTTGGCAATTGCCAGACATGAACGTTACGTTTGTATATCCAGAGGTTCCGGATCTGGGCCGTCTTGGCTCAGGACGTAAAGAGTTCCCACCCTTCGGCGTTCTCTACTTGGCCGCCGTCGCGGAGGAATACGGCCACACGGTCGAGCTTATTCCTGTCCGAGAGGATACGAAGAGCCTCGATTTGACTACTAGCGACTTTGTCGGCTACAGCGTCGCATCATCGGCGACCTTCTCACTGCTGAGTCGCATTCATCGTCGCTCCACCTATCAAGATCGGGCCGCAGTATTGATCGGCGGAGTTCATGTCAACCTCTACCCGGAGCAGTCTCTTCGAGAATTTCCAGCGGCGTTTGCGGGGGTTGGGCCCTTCGAGACGTCGCTCGAGGGCACTATTCAGGCGGCGCAGGATAGGCGCCAGCTCGCGGCCCTGCCCAACGTTGCGCATCTTGATTCAGCTGGCCGATATCACGCTGGTCAGCCTGCAGGGGAGGCATCGATGGCGGAGTTGCCGTTCCCTGCCAGACACCTGCTAACCGACGACCGGGTCGTCATGACGGATCGACTGGCTGGCACCGACCTTCGGATGGCCCATGTCCTGTTCAGTCGGGGATGCCCCTTCAAGTGCAAATACTGCGCCGTTGCCGGTAGCCAAATCCACTATCAGTCTGGTGCACGAGCCCGAGAGGAGCTCGTCGAGCTCTCGCGGCGCACGGCGATCGATGGATTTGCCATTGTCGACGATAACTTCATCGTCAACCGTCACCGGGTTGCCGACATAGCTCGGGAGATCGAGCCGCTCGGCCTACGTTGGTCGGCGCTCTCGCGCGTCGATACCGTTCGTCGGGATCTGCTGGGTATTCTTGCCGACTCCGGCTGTATAGAGTTGAAGTTCGGTATCGAGTCAGGGTCAGAGCCACTGCTGCGGGCGATGGGAAAGCGAACGACCAAAGAGCACATAACGAATGCCGTGCGATGGGCGTCCGCGGTAGGCATAGGCGTAAAGGCGTTCCTGATCCACGGGTTCCCAGGTGAGTCGGCGACCACGACCCGCGAAACGATTCGGTTGCTAGATACTCTCGAGGGCCGGATCGACCGGCTATCGCTCTTTCGGTTCGTGCCGCTTCCTGGAACGGAGGTTTACGAACGATGGAAGGACTATGACATCCATGGAACCCATTACGCGCCCGACTGGGATGGAGACTGGAGCAAGTTTCACATTCACCACAACCACCGGCAATGGTGGGGAGGGCCCAAGGAGTTCAGTGACCTTGAGTCAGCCTATTTGGAGCTTGCTGCCTACGTCTCCGAGCGTTGGCCTGATGCGGCTCCCGAGTGATGGCTAGTACCGCGGCTGAGCTGATGCCGGCGGCGAGGTCGTTCGCGGAGCAGATTTGCGATCAACTTGTAGACCTGAAGAGTGCCACCCCGGCTGTTATCGCTGAACAGCTCGTAGGGGTCCATGCCGCGCGGGTTGTCTCACCGGTGCCGATCGTGGCGGCACGCACGAACGACTTCTCTCGAGCACTTTCAGTACTCGATTTTGCTCCGACCAGCCAGCTAATTCGCGTTCGCTGCATGCGCAAGACCCTTCACATCCTTCCTCGCGGGCTGGCATCTGTCGCCCACACCGCAACTCGACGCTACCGCGTGCGAGATGCCATTCGTCCGTTGGTGGTGCATGGTCTGAGTGTTCGCAGATACACCGCCGCGGTCAATCTCGCCGTCAAGATCGTCGGCGACAGCGGGCCACGGCCACCTCGCGAGCTGGCCGGTGAGCTGGCCAGGAGGTCTCGCCTGGGAGACCCTCGCCTGGGAGCTCAGATTCTGAAGTTAGGTTGGGAGGCCGGAGATCTTTTCGTATGGCGGTCTCCCTCGGCCTGGGACGCTGAAAGGCGGGTTATTGGTACTGATGCCGAGCTGCGTCATGAATTCGCGGCGTTGGACGCCGAGGACGCCCAAGAACGGCTTCTCGGCCATTACTTCCGACGATATGGACCGGCATCAGTCCATGATGCGGCCTGGTGGTCTGGACTAAGTCGGGGCGTGGTTTTGCGTCATCTAGAGGCAAGGGAGGATCGGTACTTCCGATTTATGGCTCCTTGGACCAAGGCCCCCCTGTTTGGCATGCCCATCCATGGCGCAGAGACTCAGCGGGAGCCTGCCGCGGATTTGGAGATGGAGCGCAGATATACCTTCCTTGGGCATGAGGACCCGATTCTGAAGGCGTACTTCGAGACCCGGCTGCGTTATGTCGACCAAGCTAACTACAACCGCCTCTACAACAGGATCGGTGAGGCACGTCCGGCGATTATCGCCAATGGTCACGTCGTCGGCGTCTGGAAGTGGGATCGACAGACTAGGCTGGTCGTGACGAGCGTCTTCCCGCGCTATCGAGCTCTCCGAAAGGAGGTCGTCGCTGCAGGTGAAGCGCACGGGCAACTGCTCCGTTCCGCTTAGCCTGAATCCACCGATTCACCGTTACGGATAAGGGCGCGGTCGGCCCTGGGGCAGGTAGGCCCAGAAAACGATGGACCCCGGTGCGTCACGCATGTCCTTCGGGCACCGGCCGGCGCCCGGCAGGGCGCCTCGCCCGAGGAGCGGGCAGCCGGCGGCCACCGGGGACCGGGCGGGCGAAGCGGGGTGTCCTGTGAAGGTTCAGGCCGCGCCGGGCAGCACCCTGATCCGCTCCAGCGCCTCGACGAACGCCGCGCGCCACGGCCAACGGGCCGGCAGGTGCAGTGTCCAGCGCCGGGCGCTGCGGGTGAGCCGTCCCGGCAGCGCGAGCAGCCGCCGCCGCAGGGTGCGCGCCGTGCGCACGGTCGCGCCGGGCAGCCCCAGCAGCCCCGTCCAACGCATCAGGTCGTGGGCGAGGGCGGCGATCACCGCCCAGGCGGCGTTGGCGGCGAAGCGCCCGGACGGGAAGTGACGGAGCGCCTGGTCCTTCAGGTCGCGGATCGCCAGCTCGACGACGGCATGCTGTCGGTGCTCGGCCTCGACCACCCCCAGGGCCTCGGTGCGGTTGGTGAGGAAGGCGAAGTGGCGCCAGTCGGGGAAGAGCGCGGCCTGCTCTCCGGTCAGTCGGGTGCGGCGCACGATCAGCCTTCTCACCCCGAGCGTCGTCTCGGCGATCTGGGCCTCCCCGCCCTCGGGGTAGTCGGCGAGCGGCGTCCACGCCTCCTCGTCGATCTGCTCGATCGCCGCCTTGACGTGCCTCTGCATCCGCACCCCGATCGAGAAGCTCCAGCCGGCGCCCTCCAGCCGTTCCATCGCCTTGTTGCTCCAGAAGCCCGAGTCGGCACGCAGGAGCTTCCCGCCCTCGGCGCCGGCCGCCCGACGCGGGCGATCAGCTCCTCGAGGAAGCGTCCTATCCCCCGCGAGGTGTTGGCCGAGCCTTTGCGGGTGAGGATATGCAGGACCTCGCCTGTGTCGGCACGGGTGGCGATGAGCGGGTGGTAGCCGCGGCGGCCGTCGTAGCCGTAGGAGGCGCCCTGCCTGGCGTAGCCGTGCACCTCGCCGACGAAGCTGTCGACGTCTATGACCAACCGCTCCTTCCCGGGGCCGGCCCCGGCCCTCCAGGCCCGGGTGATCGCCTCGCCGAGCACCCGGTCGAGCCGGCGCACGTGGCCGAAGGTGAAGGAGCGCAGGAAGGTGCCGATGGTCGACGGAGCCGCCACCCGGTGAGGCAGGACCGCCTCGGTGCGTCCGCTGCGCAGCACCTCGCAGTCCTCGATGCAGTCGGCACCCAGCGCCATGGCCGCGAGCAGCGTCATCACCTTGCGCCCCGGGTTGGCGGCACCGGCGGCCTCGCCGAGGTCGACCCACTCCTCGACCAGCGCCTCGATCCCCAGCCGTGCCGCCACGGTCGCCGGCAGCACCAGCCCGGCGTCGGCGACCGCCCGCTCATCGTCGAAGACGATCGCGGTCGAGTCGTTCACCATGAGAGTGACCTCCTGATCGAGGGCCGCGGCTGCCTCAATCAGCCGCTCCATGCCCCTTTCAGGAGGTCATTCTTGGTTCAGGTCCGGATGGGATCGGTGGATCGAGGCTAAGGCGACCCATCGCGAGCTGAAGGCTCGTGCCCGACGGCACGTCGAAGGCTTCATAGATTCTTACGCAGACGAGCTCCAGGCCCTCTGGGCAGTCGAGCGACCGTTCGAGCTGCGCACTCCCGATGCGCTGGTCTCCGGCCGGGCGGACGTCATCCTCCATGACGCCGGGGGCGATCCTCGGCTGACCATTGTCGACTACAAGACGACGAAACTTGAAACCGATGACGACGGCCTGAATCCCTTCGAGTTCCAGTTGCAGGTGTACGGAGAGGCTGGTCAACAGGAGGGCCTCGACGTCGCCGGCGCGTTCGTCCATGACCTCATGCGCGACGAGCGCGTAGCCGTGGCGGTAGACGCGGCGGCGCTGAGCGGAGCCCGAGGCAAGGTGGACGACCTGGTTCTCGGCCTGAAGGCGGATCTTTATGAGCCAAGTCCCGGGCCGGCCTGCGGGCGGTGTGATGTTGCGCCGATCTGTCGGCATCGACAGTGATCCGATCCGTAGCAAGGTGTAAGCAGATTCGAACCGGCGAATTTGCCGGGACCTCTGTCGGTGAGAGTGCAGCGAGTCGCGCCCGGGCCGCGGGGAGGTGGGCCCATCTCGGAGAGGTGAAGGTTCGTAACGACCTAGTCGCAGCGCTACCGGGGTAGATAGAGGGCCTACTATTTGGACTTCCTCAGCACTTGGCAAGAAGCAGCGGAGGCAGCCGGGCAAGATGACCTGCCCGGATCAGCTCAAGCTCCTCTCCGAGATGCCTTGGGCCCAGTAACTCTCGATTGAATCGATGTTGCAGGCTGGACCATCTTGTCCTATGCGATCGCCAGCAAAGCCTTTCGATAGAAGCTAAAGACACGATCGGCGACCGCGTCGGCAGGTTCGTGCTCCCAGGCACGAACGACCTGCCAACCATTGGCCGGTAGCACCGAGTCCACTGCGCGATCCCTGGCCACGTTGCGGGCGAGCTTGGGGCTCCAGTAGGAAGAGTTAGCCCGCGGGACGTTGCCGTGGTCGGGGCAGCAATGCCAGAAGCAGCCGTCCACGAAGACCGCGATTCGCGCCCGAGTGAAGACGACGTCCGGTCTGACGAGACGCCCGGGGACGCGGATGGGCAGGTCGACCCGAAAGCGCAATCCACACCGGTGTAACTCGCGACGAAGTGCCAGCTCCGGTCGGCTGTCGCGACGTCGATTGAGTCGCATCCTGGCGCTGACGGCAGGAGAGGTGGGCTCCGGGTACGGAAGGGCGCTCACCGTTAACCCAAGCAGCGATCTGGTGGATAAATCCGCGTTTCATGCGCAGTCACCTTCCAAATTGCGACGACCCGGGGACGGACTTGTCGTCGAGTCGAGCCGGTCATGAGTCCTGGGCAGCGTGGCTCCGAGCTTCTTCGGCAGCAGGCTGCTCGCGGAGGTCTCGGGCTAGCGCACCGGGCCCCTTTCCCTCCCCAGGGTGATCGTCATGTGGACCCGAGTACTCCTCGAGGAATCTACTTGGCACGTTCGCCACGTCCTCGGGGGCCGGTCGTCCGCTCCGTGGTGCGACGGCAAGTGAGAGTGGCCTCTCGAAGTCCTCTTCCTCCAACGTTTCGAGCAGCAGGCGACCGATCCGCTCTGCAAGCGCCGAGGGAACTGCATTGCCGAGCTGCCGATGGGCGGAAAGGTAGGAGCCACATATTTCGACATCCTCCGGAAACGTCTGCAGCCGCATCAGCTCAAGTCGTGAGAGTTTGCGCGAAGACCAGTGGAAAGGCCCGGTCGCAGGGCCAGGTGACGCCGGGAGGGTCCATGACGGAAGGTCCTTTGCGAGTTTCAGCAGGAAGCTCCAGAAGCGGGTCCGGTACCCAAAGAGGTCATTGCCCCCTCCGCGGGAGGTGTGCCATAGGTAGTTCTTCCCCTCCGGGATCGTCGGCAGCAGGTCGGCCCACTTGCCCTTCATCGCCAGGTCGTCGGGATCATCGGGCGCCTCGTCTCCGAGTGCATCCCATGCGTCCCGATATGGATCTCTGCGACCAGGGCCATGGGTCGGCTGGGGTGCCTCGACGCGCCGTCCGTCTCGGACGGCGCAAAGGAAGAGGCGCTCGCGCCTCTGGGCAACCCCGAAATCAACCGCGTTCAGTTTCAACGTGTGGAGTACGTAGCTGGTGCCGAGCGTGCTATTGATCGCATCAAGGCGGTCACGGATGAAGTCGACCACCTCCTCGCGACCGCTCATCGAAAGAGACGTGACGTTCTCGATCAGCAAGATGTGAGGCTGAACCTCCTCGGCCACGTCCATCAGCATGGTTAGGGTCTCCGCCCGCGGATCATTGAGGCGGGCCGCGTCTCGGTACCACCATCCGGCCTTCGAGAAGGGCTGGCAGGGGGGGCCAGCGGCGAGGATGCCTACCGAGCCCTCCTCCAAGGAGAACTCGGACAGAAGCTCGCTCGGTGCGTAATCGGCGATGTCACGGAGGCGCGCGAGCGGCCAATCGGGGCGACTCGCCTTGATCGTCAGGCGCGCGTCGACCTCCTTCTCGACGCATCCGACGATCTTGAATCCCGCGGCCTCGAGACCGTAGTCGAGGCCACCGGCGCCCGTATATAGCGATAAGACGGTGCGCGGTATTGGGCCGGTGGGCTGATTGGGAAGAGGGGCGCTCGGCATTGCGTCGCTCACTTGCCCGGCACGATCGGCTCGGCGTCCTCGCCACTGATCTCGGCCGCCGCGGCCCTTGACGGCACCAGCACCCGCACGTTTACCTCGTCCTCCAGCTGATCCTCCGCTACCAACTCCTCGCACGTGCTCCGCAGCGCCTTCCAGAGCATCGCGTTGTCGTAGTTCTCGAGCTCGGCTGGTATGTGGTCGAGGAGGGAGGAGGAGACGACGACAATTAGCCGCTCCTCGACCCGGGAGAACGCCACGTTGGAGCGGTTGAGATCGAGGATGAAGGACTCATACCCTGCGATCGCCGAGGGGTCCGATGCCGTTGCCGACACGATGATCGCCATGCGCTCGCCACCCTGGAGACGCTCGACCGTGTCGACGACGTCCACGGAGTCCTCCAGTGCCTCGGAGAGGAGCTGGCGCTGAGCCCGATGTGGCGTGATGACCGCGACGTCGGCCGACCCTGGGCTGCCCTCGGCCTCGACAATCCTGCTGATTATCTCCACCTCGGTCAAATTCGCCTTCCTTGAGCCGCGCTCGTCATGGACGACGAGGTAGATGCCGCCATCCCCGCGCCAGATGCCCTCCCAAGTCTCGGGGCCGTACTCCTCTGCCGGCGAGGCCTCGCGCTCGACGCCCTGTAGGTCGATCTGATCGGCCGCGTAGACACGGCGGATCAGTCGGATCACGTCGGGTGGAAGCCGGAAAGAGAGATTGAGTGCATTTCTCGATATCTGACGGTCGGTATTCGCCTCGCTCGCCGCAAGGCTGGCGATGGCATCGAAGGCCGAGAGATGGGGCTGATAGATCTCGACAGGTGGCCGGTCCTCCCGCTCCCAGTCGTGGGCAACGATCGGCGCGAGCTGCCGGTTGTCTCCGGCGAGCACGAGGAACCCGTCGTCCGACACCGACGTCGTGAGGGAGAGGAAGTGGGGGAACACCAGCATCGATGCCTCGTCGACGATCAGTTCGGCCACCGCGTCGAAGTGGGTCGCCGCCTCATCGACCGTCTTCTGGAGCTTGAGGAGCCCGCGGGTGGTTCCAGCGAGGATCACGACCCCATCATCGAGGTGGCCGCGCAGCTTTCGGATGATGCCCGAGGTGCGGATCCTCTCGCTCCCTTCCGGCGGATCGGCATCGATGCGGAGCAGCGAGATGGAGGGCATCACGAGCCCCTCCCCACTCGCCCTCTGCTCGAATTCCTCTCGAAGTTCTGCGATCCGACCGAGCAGGATGTCGACGGCGGCGTGGGTGTTCGCGCCGATCGCGATCGTGTCTCCTGGAGCGCGGCGCAACAGGATGCGCGTCAGCAAAGCGACGGCGGTGGTCACCGTCTTACCGGTTCCTGGCGGTCCTTGAAGGAGGGCTACCCGCGCCCGGAGGCCGTCCAAAATCGCCTCGACCTGTGCCTCGGCAAGGGGGCGGCCACGGGATGGACGTAGTGACCGAATCACCCTCTCGATCCGATTCAGGAGTTCGGCGTCGGTGTGGGGTGCCTCGGGCACCTGCGGCGCGATCGGGTCGAGCCAGGTGACAGTCGGTGCATCCCCGTGCTGGACGAGGCGGTCCTCGACGGTCCCGGCGACGAAGTCCGATGGGCTCGAGTCCAGGGTGGCGAATTCTTGGTCGGCCAGGAAATCGGCCCCGGTCGAAGACAGCACGTAGCGGGTCGCTTTGCGTCCTCCTCGGGCCTCGATCTCCACGGTGCCGCTAGTCCAATCGATGTGGGTCACCTGCCCGGTCATTCCGGCGCGGGTCAGTTGACCGAGGGTCTGACCTCGCTCCGGATCCGAGCCACGGATCGTCACTCGCGACCAGGCACCCTCGGGCCACGACGCCTGCAGCGCGGGAAGGTCGGAGTCGAACCCCTCCAGGTCGATCTTCGCCCGAAGCGCGTCGCCTTCGGCCTGCGCAAGGTCCCGAAGTGGCAGGGACGTACCCAAGGCTACGCGATCGGTCACCGCTGCCAGATGCTCGCTGAGCCAGCGGGTCATGCCGACATGGTGATCCAGCCGCAGAAAGTCGATCGAGGCCCGCGCGATGTCGTTGACACCGAGGTCGAACCGCGGCAGCTCCGTAAGCGGGATCGCAGGCTTCTGGATTTCTGCGTTCCGCGAACCGACCTGCTCCTCGATCCACCGAAGCGCCTGTGCCCGCGCTTCGAGGTAGGCCCTGATCGAGGTGAAGTCGGCTCGGGAATAGCGGTCGAGGGCCGCCTTGACCTGATAGGAATTCTGCTCCTTTGGATCGGGCAGGGTGCCCCACATCGCCCGCCAATACGGGGCGGGGAGGCTGTCGAAGTTCCGTGAGCGGATCTCGAACCGATGCCGAAGCTCCGCGCCCTCGGGGTTGTCTACCCAGTTGCCGTTCGCGTCGAGCCCGAGCGTGGTTTTGAAGTCGAAGAGGTCCTGCTCGAAGATCCGATCGAGGTCGCGCTCTTGCCCGAGCACCCGACGGCGCCAGTGATAGCGGTTGCCGAACCAAGTGAGCGACGTCGCCACCACCAGCCCCCGACTCGTCCAGCCGAGCCCATAACGACGATTGATCTCGACCCCCACGTCGCTGTAGATCATTTGCTCGAGGGACTCCCTCGCGCCGAGCAACTGGCGGAGGTGGCCGAGGAGTCTGGTGTCAGCGCGGCTGCAGGCCTCGACCAGCTGGCTCATCTCATTGGCCGACCAGACGTAGAAGTGCAGGCGACAGTCCTCTTCGGGCTGGACGATCTCGGCGATCGCCTCGACTAGATCCGTGAGGAACCCCTGGATCAGGACCTTCTCCGCGCCCGTGTCCTCGTCCGGATTCCCCCGCCACGCCGAGGGCATCACCCTGCAGATCGTCCTCGATTCGCCCGGATCGAACTCCCTCTCGTCGGTCACCTCACGGCGGCGGCGCCCGTCTACCTCGGTCCACTCCCGCTTCCGCTCGCGCAGGGTCGGGGACGGGCCCCATCGCCCCTCGACCTCTTGGAAAGGCGTGTGCAGCTCATGGGCCGAGCGGGTCACGTGGGCGGTCAGGGCACCGACCCGATTCTCGGCGACGTCATAATCAACCGTCAGGTAGATCCGGACTAGCCGCTGCCCGTCGATCTCGTGTGCGGGGAGCTGGCTCGAGCCCGCTCCGCGAAGGGTCGCGACCGGGAAGTCGTCGGGGTCATCCTCACCCCTCGGAAGAGTTGCGCGCCGAGCCTGCGCGCGTTCCTTAAGGCGGCGCAGGCTCTCCGAGAAGCCCGGTCGCCGTCTAAGCTCACGGGCCTCGGTGGACTCCAGGTCGAGGGTCGCGAGTGCGTCGATGTCGGTTACGCCGTGCTCGCGGAGGGCCGAGGCGACCGACGGCTCGAGGCTCAGGAGCTCGAGTCGCCGTTCCCTGCCCGACTCGGAGAGGCAGTCGATGCTGAACACACAGCTATCGCACTTTCCACCGAGCTGGAACCGGAGTTCTGGGAGTGGCGTGGAGGTGATTCGGGCCAGGGGCCCGTCGGGTGCGAGCAGTCGCCTCAGATCCGCTTCCTCGCGGTCCACGTCGTTCAACTCCTGCAGTTCCTGGACGACCTGTGGACGGCCGGTGTCCTCCTCGATCCGGGCCACCACGGCCGTGATGGACGAGGGTTCGATAGATCTTCCTGCCACGGAGAGCGGAGCGCTCGCAAGTAGGTCGCGGAGGAGCATCATGTAGGCGACTACCTGGATGCGGTGATAGGTGCGGTCGCGCCGGCTGGCCTTTCCCTCGATGATCTTCAGGGTGGGCTGGTCCCCCTGCCATTCGAGAACGATGAAGTCAATTGCGCCCCGAACGTGGAAGGCCCCAATTCTTCCTTCGACCTCCACCTCGCGGCCGAAGGCGAGCGATCCCTGAGGCAGCTCGGCGAGAGCGGCGGCGAAATCCGCCCACTCGGACCGCCGTGGGCGGACAGTCCCGTCTTCGTCAGGCTCTGGAGGAAGAGGGGTTAGTTCGATATATCCGCCCTCGGTCAGCTGTCCGGCCCATGCTTGCTCTCGGTCTGCTCCGGCCTGGGCCAACACCGGGTCCAGCACGTTGAACAGTCGCTCGTAGAAGGGTAGTCGCCTCGCCTCGCTGCGCTTGTTATAGGAGAGCTTGAAGCGCCGTTCACAGCTCTGGAAGCGAACGAACTCGCCGATGTCCGATACCGATACGCGCAGCGATTCCGTCGGCGCATTCCCGTCCGTCACGCGCGGAGCCTATCGCCGTTCTTAACGAGCACCGTGCGGAACCCCGCGACGAAGAGCGATCATTTAAGAGTTGGAAGGCCGAAGCCTCTCGCTGCGCCGATCAGCGCTGCATCGAAGCTGGCGACTGTCCCGTCGGTTTCCTCGGCTGCCATTAGTACGCAGCAGTCCGGCAGCTTGCACCCGGCTTCGGCACGGAAACGAGCGAGGCGGGTGGGCGCCTCCGTGCCTAGTGGCAACTCTGCGACCCCGAGTCGATCGAGTGCGGCTATTGCGTCTTCGAGTCGGCCAGATCGGGCGGGGGCCACGAGCGTCTCTGCCAAGGTGATCGTGCTGGCGCCCAGGGGCTCGGCGCCGGTTTCCACGAGCAGCCGACTCGCTCGCTCGTGATGGGTGTCGCGCTCGTCCAGGTGGGCGATCAGGACGCTGGCATCGAGGACGATCACTCGGGCCAGTCTTCGCGCAACCGCTCAAGTTCGCCGGGCTCGTAGACACCGCTGAGGGCTCCGGCGGTCTCTTCCACCGCGCGGGCTCGGTCGTTTGCCTTCTCCTCGATCGCGTCACGACCCGTTGCCGCCAGTTTCAGCAGCAACTCCTTGCGATCTTTGATCTCTGGCCAGCGTCGCTGTGCTTGATCCAGCTGATCGCTGAGGTCCCCGGTGTCGGTGACCGTGTAGCGAGGTTTCGTAGTCGGCATGGGATCGAGTGTAGCACCGTGTCCATGAGGTGCCGCACCGTTGAGTTCGTAGCGCCAGGCCGCCCTATGAATCAAGTCGGAATCGGCGCCGAAGCGCCACCTATCGCCGCATATCCAGGGGATTCTGGGCACTACTGCCCAAAAGTGGCCTGAATCAGGGGGGTGGTTTAAATGGGTCCCCGAAACCCGAAATGGCGCTTTTGCAGGCGCTTCAAGTCGATGGAGCTAGGCGGATTCGAACCGCCGACCTCCTGGGTGCGATCCAGGCGCTCTGCCAGCTGAGCTATAGCCCCGAAATGCCCGATTTGCAGGGATAAGCTGCTTCGGATCGGGTGGTTCCAGGGACGGAGTCTAGCGTGGATGTGCGTGGATATACCTCGATCTACGCCGGATATGCGCCACTCGAGCAATCGGAGTGGCGATTCGATTTCGGCGCCCGCGATGGCGATCGGATCCCCGTCATCGGTGCATCCAGTCAAGTCGCGAGTTGTGGTGTGACCGACCCGTCGGCACTTCTCTCATCGCTCCAGGGCCGCCACCACGCCGAGATCAGCCTGCTCGAGCGCGGGGGCAGGATCCCGCGCCTCGACACCGCGATCAGGATCATCGACTGCACCGACGGCGACCCCAGGGACCTCTTCGAGCGCATGGCCTGGCACGAGCCTCCCAACCGGCGAGAGAAGGACTGGTTCACGATCGCCGGGGTCCAGGGGCCCGCCGACCTCCGACCGTCCCGACGCGGGAGCGAAGACCGATGACCGCCTCGGAGTTCGTCGCCACCGTCGTGGTCTGCGAGCACGACCGGGACACCCTCGACCTGCACGGCGACCGGCTCGCCTCCGCTGGCCGCCCGCACGGCCGAGGAGGCCCTCTGGCTCTGCCGCCACCGCAGCCCCGACCTCCTCGTCGTCGACCTGAGCTCCCCGACGCCTCGGGCCCGAAGCTGCTGCGCCTGATCCGCGGGTCCCACTGGCTGAAAATGCGGATCGATCCCGACCTGCCGGTGATCGCGCTGCTGCCCCGGACCCGGGATCCACGTGAGGATCCCGACCTCGCCGCCGACGACCACCTCGAGAAGCCCTTCGCCTACGGCGACCTCCGCGCCCGGATCGAGGCTGTCCTCCGCCGACGTCACAGCCGACTCGACGAGCCGGTGCGGGTCGGGGAGCTGCTCGTGGACAGCACGCCTTGGGCGGAGGCGATGCCTGGGCAAGCCGGGGGCAGGACCTGGGCGCCGTCGCCATCATTGCCTCTCCCGCCCGAGCCGCCGTCAGCCTCCCGATGCCCCTCGCGATCTTCTCCCAGCACACCCTCGACAATCTCCTCGGCAGCTACGGCTACCTCGCGGTCTTCGGCTTCGTGGCGATCGAGAGCCTCGGCATCCCCTTCCCCGGCGAGACGATGATCATCGCCGCCGCGCTTTACGCGGGGGCGACCCACCACCTCGCGATCGGGCTCATCTGGCTGGTCGCGGGGATCGGCGCGATCGTCGGCGACAACGTCGGGTTCGGGATCGGGCACCGGGGCGGATACCGCCTGTTGATCCGCCATGGCCGGAAGGTCCGTCTCGACGAGGCGAAGCTGAAGGTGGGGCGGCTCCTCTTCGACCGGCACGGGGGCAAGGTCGTCTTCTTCGGCCGCTTCGTGTCGATACTCCGGACCTACGCGGCCTTCCTGGCGGGCGTGAACCACATGGCCTACGGGCGCTTCCTCGCCTTCAACGCCGCCGGCGGGATCATCTGGTCGGGGCTCTACGCGTTCGGCTTCTACTACCTGGGGAGCAAGCTCGCCGGGGCGAACGGTCCGCTCGACATCGGCCTCGGTGTCTGCGCCGCGATCGTGATGGTCGGGACCATGGTCTGGGCCCGTCGCCACGGCAGACAGCTCACGAGGGAAGCCGAGCGGGCCTATCCGGGATCGCTGCAATGAGGCTCATCGAGCGTGGGCGTGATCCGCGGGCTCGATGCCCCGCCTCACCGGCGGCGCCGTGCGCGAGAATCCTCCGATGCCCGACGAGACGCCCGTCTACGCCCTGAACCTCTTCAACGTCGCCGACCGCGAGGAGTACCTCGCCTACTCGCGCCGCTCCGCCGCCGAGGTCGCCCGCCACGGTGGCCGCGTCGTCGCGCTCGGCCGCTTCTCGGACGCCGTGAAGGGCGAGATCGCCCCGCGCGAGGCGCTGATCCTGGTCGAATGGAAGAGTCGCGCCCACTTCGACGCCTACTGCGCCGACCCCGCCCTCGCCGACCTTCATCCCCACCGCGAAGCGGGCGCCGGCGACTACGTCTGGCACCTCTTCGACCGCCTCGAGGACCTGCGCCCGCTGCTCCGCGACTGAGCCTCGCCCATCCTCGCTCGCCCCCGCCGCGCGGTCAGCTGGTCGGTGGCGGTGTGGAGCAGGATGCCCAGGGACGCCCAGAGCGGCGCCGCCAAAGCGGGGAGCGCCGGCCCTGGCGCCCGAACCCCAAATGCACCGTGCGAGACAAAGGGCCCCGCCGTCCTACAGCCCGCGCGAGACGAAGGTCTCGGCGACGCCGACCGAGAGCGCCGCCGCGAGGCCGAGGTAGACGGCCGCGACGAGCGCGCGGGTGCGGGCGGGGACCGCGTAGTAGGCGCGGCTCTCCGGCAGCGCGCGGGCCCTCCAGCGACGGTAGCTCTCGTATCCGCCGAAGACGAGGATCAGGAAGATGATCGGGCTGGGGTAGAAGATCGCCAGAGCCACCAGGCCGAGGAGGCCGGCGATCCAGACCGCGGGGCTGAGTGCCGCCATCGCCCGGCCGCCGTCGAGCGGCACCACCGGCATCAGGTTGAAGAGGTTCAGGAAGAAGCCGACATAGGCGAGCGCCCGCCAGAATTCGCCGCCGGTCGCCAGCCAGATCCCCAGCGGAACCAGGGTCGCGAGGGAGCCGGCCACGGGACCGGCGAGCCCGACCTTCGCCTCGGCGGCGGCGTCCTTGCCGAGCGACCGGGAGGCGATCACGGCGCCGAGGAAGGGGACGAAGAGGGGCGCGGAGGCCTTGATCCCCTCGCGGCGCAGTGCCACCACGTGCCCCATCTCGTGCAGGAGCAGGAGCAACACGAAGCCGAGCGCGAACGTGTAGCCGAAGAGCAGGCCGTAGGCGAGCACCGACACCGCCATCGAGCCGAAGGTCACCGCGAGCTTGAAGTTGCCGATCAGCAGCAGGAGCGACTTCGCCTTGACCGCCAGTGCGGCGAGCGGCGCCAGGAGGCGCCCGAGCCGCCGGCGCAGCGGCGCCCGCCCCGAGCCTGGATGGATCGGCCCGTCCGGCGGCCCGGTGGGCGGCGGCGCGGGCATCGCCCCGGGCTCGCGGCGAGGTCCGAGACCGAAGGACGCCCGCTCTCCGTAGCCATCGGCCATCTCGATCATTGTGCTCCTGGCGCCTAACGGAAGCCTTACGGCCTTCCCCCGCCGACGCCCGGGGGCGAAGATCTCCTGCTCGTCGGCCCATCGCGCCGCCGACGGCGTGGCCGCCGAGCGGGTGCGCTCGAGTGCCTGCAGGCAGGGACCCCGATCGCGACCCTTTACGAGCAGGTGATCGGGCCGGCGATGGTGCGGATCGGCTGTCTCTGGCAGGAGGGCGCGCTCACCGTCGCCGACGAGCATCTGGCGACGGCGATCACCCACCGGGTGATGGCGAGCGCCTACGGGGCGAGCTTTGCCTCCGTCGGCCCGCGGGCGGGCCGGATCGATCGCGATGCTCGACCTCGACGACTTCAAGGCCGTCAACGACACCCGGGGTCACGCCGCGGGCGACGAGGTGTTGCGCCAGCCCTTCGCGGCGATCTCCTCCTGCCTGCGCCAGGGCGACTTCGCCGCCCGCCTCGGAGGCGATGAGTTCGCTGCTCCTGGCCCGATTCTCGGGCCTCCACGTAAGCGCACTCTCGGGGGCAAGGGCGGCTCCTCGGCCGCGCGGGCAGCGGCTCAATCGGGCAGCGCGGCGCTCAGCTGCGGCCCGACCTCCTCGAGGGCGCGGCGCACCCGCCGGTCGAAGCTCGCCAGTTCCGCATCCAGCCGCTCGGCGGTGGCGATCGCGAAGCCGTCGGCGAGGCTGACGCCGAGTGCGCGGCGCCGGGCTGCCAGGCGGGCCATCGCGGCATCGGGAGCCGACGTCCGGATGCCCAGCGAGGCGATCGCGTCGACCGCGGCACGAAGGTTGCGCTCGTCCTCGGCCGGGCGCACCAGTGCCTCGGCGTAGTTGACCGTACAAATCACGAGCCCGGTCCCCGCGGACGCGAACCGGCCGAAGGCCTCGCGAGCGGCGGGATGGTGGGCGTCGGCGCGATCGAGCGCCGCGATCAGGACGTCGGTGTCGAGGACGCAGGTCGCCATCGGCGGGCCCCGGGGACCTCAGGCGCGCTCTTCGGAGCGGAGCTTCTCCAGGTAGTCGGCCTCATAGAGGCCGTCGAAGACACCGAGCGCGGACGCCAGATCGGGAGCCGCTCGATGGACGACGATGCGGTCGGCGCCCTCGGCCTCGATCACGACCTCGTCCCCGGGCCGCAGGCCGGCCGCCTCGAGGCTCTCGACCGGCAGGGTGACCTGATGCTTGCTGGAGATGCGTGGCACGCCTTTACGTTAGCGTAAAGGAGCCCTCCGGATCCGAGTGTCGACATCCGTGAATCGACCGAAGTCCGCGGGGGGCCGGCGGCGAGAAGGCACCAGTGGCGTGAATGCGCACCGCCTTGCCTGCGCTAGCCCCGAAATGCCCGATTTGCAGAGATAAGCTGCCTCGGATCGGGTGGTTCCAGGGGCGGAGTCCAGCGTGGATGTGCGTGGGGATAGTCGATATCCGCCGGATCTGCCCAGATTCAGGGACCCGATGGCCGACTGCCGCCGCGGGGCAATGAACCGCGCGAGACTTTCTCCGTCGGGGACATTGCCCGGGCACGTTGGCGTGCCTACGTTGTCGGCAACGGTGAGCGACGCGGTGGACAAGGAGGAGGCGCTGCGCAAGTTCTCCCTGGTCATCGGGCCGGATGGGGAGAAGATGCTCGCCGAGCTCGAAGAGGTTGCGCCCGAGCTGGGGCGGTACATCGTCGAGTTCGGGTACGGAGAGGTTTACGCCCGCCCCGGCCTTCAGCTGCGGGAGCGCCAACTCGTCACCTTGGCGGCGCTGGTCGCCCAGGGCGGGGCCGCGGCGCAGCTGGAGCTCCACATCGGCGGTGCGCTCCGGGTCGGGATCGCGCGGGCCGAGGTGATCGAGGCGATCGTCCAGTGCCTGCCGTTCGTGGGCTTTCCGCGTGTCCTCAATGCCGTCGCGACCGCCAGGCAGGTCTTCGAGACCGAGGCGGGATGATCGCGCCGGCTCAGGTGGCCGGGCGGATCTCCAGCAGGTAGGCGACCGCGGCTCTCGCCCCGCCGAGGTCTAGGCGGAAGGCGTCGCTCGCCGATTCGACGCCGGCGATCTGCTCCGGGTCGAAGGCGCGCGGATCGTCAAGGCGGACCGCGGCGAAGTCGAGGACGCGGGCGTCGAGGCCGTGCGAGGCGAGCAGCGAGTCGGTCCAGCGCCGGGAGAGGAGCGAGAGCTGCACGACGTAGGCGACTCCGTCGGCGGTCAGCGCCCGCGGCAGCTTGGCCAGCAGCTGGTCGAAGAGGTTGCGCCCCCAGTAGTCGGCGCGACGATGGCCGGCGACCGCGCCCGCCGGGTTGCGGGGGCTCTGCGGCAGGTTGGCGACGATCACGTCGAAGCGCTCCTCCGGCGTCCAAGGGAAGAGGTCGACGACGCCGGCGCTGAGGCGGTCGGCCACCCGGTTGCGGTAGGCGTTGGTCATCGTGTTGGTGACCGCCGCCTCCTCGATGTCGATCGCGCGCACGTGGGCGGCGCCGTTGAGCGCCAACTGCACGGCGAGCAGGCCGCCGCCGCAGCCGACGTCGAGGCAGCGCTGGTGGGCGCCGACCCCCTCGCGCAGCAGGTGGCGCCAGGCGAGCAGGCCGGCGTCGTCGGGGGGCTCCACGCCGGGCTCGTGGGAGAGCCGCGGGAACGGCAGCGGGTAGAGGTCGCGGCCGCGGGCGTCCCGCCAGGGCCGGGCCTCGGCCTCGGGGCCCGGCTGTGGCCCGGATCCTCCGACCGGCTCTGCGAGGGCCTCCGGCCCGGCGAGCTCGTCCTCCCCCGCCGGCGGGTCCTCGGCCAGCGCCACCCGGGCCGCCTCGATGTGGGCGGGCCGCACGCCGCAGCAGCCGCCGATGATGCGGGCGCCCTCGCGGCGCCAGCGCCGGGCCAGGTCGGCGTATCCGGCGGCGTCGACACTGGCGTCGAACTGCCAGCCGGCGTCGGTCAGGTAGCCGAGGTTGGGGTAGACGCCGAGCGGCAGGTCGGTGAAGTCGCGCAGGAAGGAGACCATGCCGTCGACGTGGTCGGGCGGCACGCAGTTGACCAGCAGCGCCGAGACGCCGCGCTCCTCGAAGGCGCGGGCGGCGCGGCCGAAGGCGTCGCCCTCGGGGCCGCCCCAGTGCTCGCCGTAGACGCCGCAGAGCCCGTGCCGGCAGCGGCGGAAGGAGAGCCAGACCGGCAGCCCGGTCCCGAGCAGCGCCTCGACCGTGGCGAAGAGCGGGTCGTGGACGACCGAGAGCGTCTCGACCAGGATCAGGTCGGGGGCGGGGCCCTCCCGGAAGGCGCGGTCGAGCAGGCGCACGGTCTCGGCCCCCCCGGGCGAGTCGATCTCGCCGTTCAGCGAGAAGGCGACGGCGGCCCCGCCGCCGTCCTCCTCCACCGCGTCCCGGGCGACCCGCAGCGCCCGGCGGGCGAGGTCGATCCAGTGGATCGGCGCCCGCCCCGGGGCGGGCATCGTCGCCGTCGCCTCCCGCCAGGATGCGAGGCCCCAGGTGTTGGTGGTGATCACGTCACAGCCGGCGGCGAGGTAGGCGCGGTGGACCTCGCCCACGGTCTCCGGCTCGCTCAGCGAGGCGCGCGTCGTCCAGGCGCTCTCCTCGAGCTCCGACCGGGCGCCCGCCCGCTGGGCGACCTCGGTGCCGACGCCCCCGTCGAGGCAGACGCAGCGGCCGGCCGCCAGCAGCTCCTCGACCCGTCCGTAGGCCGGCGAGTGCCCGGTGCCGACGGTCGCCGCCCTCACCCGCCCGCCCGCCTCTCGGCGACCGCACCGACGGCGATCGTCTCGGTGCCCCCGAGGCCGTCGTGGATCGCGGCCCAGATCTCCGCCGCCGCGTCGGCCGCGGTGGCCAGCTGTCCCGCCGCCGCCGAGTCGCGGAAGAGCTGCCCCAGCGGCAGGTCCTCGGCCGGCGCTTCCATCGCCCCGCGAACCATCGCGGTGTCGACCCGGTGGGGGACGACGCAGAGGATCCGCGCCACCTCGGATTCCCCCTCGTACTCGGCGGCGACCGCCCGCGCCCAGGCCTCCATCGCCGCCTTGCCCGCCGCGTACTGGGCAGCGCCGGGGCGCGCCGCGGCCGCCGCCGGCGAAGAGCAGACGACCAGCGTCGCCGGCACCCCGGCCGCCGCGCAGGTGCGGAGGAAGGCGCCGCCGAGGACCTGGCCCGCGGCCGCGTTCAGGAGCACGGCGCCCTCGTAGCCGTCGGGGTCGACCGCGGCGACCGGCCCGATCGGCTCCATCGTCCCGGCGCAGTGCAGGAGCAGGGCTCGCCGCGGCCGTCGCGCCGCGAGCTCCCGCTCGAAGCTGGCCGCGACCTCCCGCCACGACGCCGGGTCCGCGAGGTCGGCGGCCAGGCGGGCGCCGAGGCGCGCCGGACGGCGGGAGACGGCGATCACCCCGACCTCGGGATCGGCCTGGCGGGCCAGCTCCTCGCCGATCCCGGACGAGGCACCGGTGATCCAGGCGAGTTCGCTCACAGCCCAATCCTGGCTCGCGGGCCATCGCGACGATAGGTCCCCACGGGGCAACTCGCCGTCCGCTTTTCCCCTCTCGGGGACATATGGCCGCGAAGATCCGCCGCTAGACTTCGGCGCGGAGGAGGGACTGATGCCGATTTCCGCGGTCGAGCCTGCACGCAAAGCCGAGCCCGCCAACTCCGAGTTCCCTGGAGGGCGGCTCCACAGTGCCCTGGACGTGGTCCGGCACATCGTCGGCGCCGGCGGCTGCGCGGTCGCCTGGCTCGACGCCTGGTCCTCGGTCCGCAGCGCCGGCATCGGGGCGGGCGAGGCGATGGAGGCGGCGCTGCGCTCGCGCCTGGTCGGCGACGATCCCGAGCCCGACGCGGCGCTCGGCTGGACGACGGTGTTCGAAGATCGTGAGGGCGAGACGCTCGGCCTGCTCGCGGTCGACGTCGAGCCGGCCGAATCGACCTGGGTCCAGCTGGCCGCGGCGGCCCGTCACGTCGGCCTCCTGCTCGACACCTCCCGCTTCGAAGCCGGGCGTACCGCCGCCTACGAGGCGCTGGTCGACGTCAGCTCGCGGATCCAGGTCGAGGAGCTGAAGACCGACGAGATCCTCGCCCTGATCACCCGCCAGGCGCGCAAGCTGATGGAGGTCGACGTCACCTGGCTGGCGCTGCTCGACGAGGAACGCGACCGGGTCGTGGTCAAGGTCGCCGCCGGCGCCCGCACCGACACCTTCGTGCGGATGTGGGTGAGCGTCGGCCTCGGCGTCGGCGGGCTGGCGGTGCGCGACCGCCGACCGGTGATCATCCGCGACCACCGCGCCTCCGACCACGCGACCACCGAGCTGGTGCGCAACACCATCGACGCCGAGGGGATCGTCTCGATGATCTGCGTGCCGATGGTCTTCGACGGGCGCGTCGTCGGCGCCCTCTACGGCGGCAGCCGCCAGGCGACCGATTTCACCGAGCTCGCCGCCTCGGTCTTCGCGGCGCTCGCCGGGCAGGCGGCGGCGGCGATCGTCCACTCCCGCCTCTACCGCGACCTGGCGGGCAAGAACGACAGCCTGCTGCAGGCGCTGACCCTGCACCAGTCGCTCAGCGCGGCGGCGCTCGAGGGCGGCGGGGTGGAAGGGATCGCGGGCGAGCTGGCCCGGGTGCTGGAGCGGGATGTGAGGGTGGAGCGCGAGGGCGCCAACCCGCGCACGGTCACATATACGCCGACGGGCGAGCGGGTCGTGGCCGCACCCGCGGACCCGGAGGCGATCGACGACGAGGACCCCCACGTCGCCCCGATCGCGGCCGGCTCCGATCGCCTCGGCAGCCTCCAGGCGCTCGGCTCGGAGCCGATGTCGGACCTCGACCGGATGGCGCTGCGCCAGGCGGCGACCGTGATCGCGCTGGAGATTCTGCGCGAGCGTGCCGCCCTGGAGGCCGAGTGGCGCCTGCGCGGCGACCTCCTCGAGGAGATCATCCAGGCCGACGGCGAGTGGAGCGAGGGCCTTCAGGTCCGCGCCGGCCAGCTCGGCATCGACCTCGACCGTCCCCGCGCGCTTGCGGTCCTGGAGCCGATCGGCTCCTACAAGCCCCGCGACCTCGAGCTCCTGCTGCGGGTCGTGCTCCATCGCGACCTCGACAACCAGACGGCGATCGTGACGATGCGCGCCGAGCGCGTGCTGATCGCCTTCGCCTACGACCAGGAGCGCGCGGCCGGAATCGTCGCCACGCTGCTGGAGAAGGCGAAGGCCGCGGGGATGCCGGCGGTGGCCGGGGTGAGCAACCCGCGCGGCAACCTCTCGATCGCGCTGAAGGAGGCGACCGCGGCGCTGCGGCTCGCCCACGCCTCCGGCCCCGGCTCCCACGTCGCCCACGACGCGGGCCCGCTGCGCTTCCTGCTCGACGCGCCCGACACCGGCGAGATGACGGCGATGGTCCGCGACCTGCTCGGGCCGATCGCGCGGCGCGACAGCGAGCGCGGGACGGGCGAGATCCTCACCACCCTGCAGGCCTATCTGGAGACCGGCAACCGGCCCAGCACGGCCGAACGCTGCCATGTCCACGTCAGTACGGTGAAGTACCGGATGCAGCGGGCCGCGGAGCTCCTCGACCGTGACCTCTCCGATCCGCAGACGCGCTTCGAGCTGCAGCTTGCCTTCCAGGTGAGGGAGAAGCTGATGACCCTCGGCACCGATCCCCTCGCCGGCCTCACCGCTGCGGACACCGACTGACCCACGGCGGTCAGCGTCGACCGGGGAAGTTAGCCCTCGACGTACATAGCCTCGCCGCCGGCGCGAACTTAGGCTCGCCCGCAGTAACCATCGGCGGGCTACACCGCGGGTGGGCCTATCCGGGAAATAGGAGGAGAGTTGTCGTGACCGACCGCAGCAGTGTGGTCCGTAGGCGCTTGCGCATCACCCAGTTCGGGTTCTCGCTTACGGTCCTTTTCGCTTTGATCGCCCTCGCCGGTTGTGGTGGAGGTGGAAGCTCATCGAATACCACCGCCTCCGCGTCCGCGGAAAGCTCCGGCGAAAGCTCGAACGCCGCCGCCGAAGAATCCAACGAAGCGGGCGAAGCCGAAGGGGCGGGCGCCGAAGGCTCCTCGGCCTTCCCGAAGCTGGAAGGCCCGAGCGGCAGCAACCCGGCGTCGTCGCTGAAGGGCACCACGGTCGGGGTGATCACGATCACCCAGGCCTCCGAAGTCTTCCCCCAGCAGCAGGAAGCGATGGAAAAGGCGTTCTCCGTGCTCGGCTGGAACCTGAAGATCGTCGACCTCGCCGGCGATAGCTCGAAAGTCCCCGCAGACGTCGAAAACCTGGTCCAGTCCGGGGTGCAGGCGATCGTCCTGCAGTCGGTCGAGCCCTCGTTCGTCGGCAAGCAGGCGCTGGCCGCGGCGAAGGCCGCCGGCGTTCCGATCATCGGTCAGCTGACCGGTGTCTCGACCGAAGCCTCCGAAGGCGTCCTCAGCGCCGCGGTCGAGGGCAAAGTCCAGGAACCGGGCAAGGCCGAGGGCGAAGAAATCGTCGAAAAGTTCGGCAGCGGTGCCGAAGTCGCCCTGATCGTCGACAAACTGGCCCACACCGGCACCGGTGCGCTGGAAGGCCTCAAGGAGGGCTTCGGGGGCGAAGCCAACATCGTCGCCGAACACCAGCTGAACTACGCGAAGCTGGTCCCCGACGCCACCCAGACGGTGGAACAGTGGCTGCTTCAGCACCCGAACCTGCAGGCGATCTGGTGCCCCTATGACGGGGCCTGCGTCGGGGCCGGCCAGGCGGTCCAGGTGACCGGCTCGGAAACCGCGGTCTACTCGATCGACGGCACGCCGGGCGCGTTCGAACTGATGCGGGAAGGTGTCAACTACACCAGCTACGCGCAGCCGCTCACCTATGCCAATTGGCTCACCTCCGACGTGCTGGTCAGCGTGCTGTCACACCGGAAGGTGAAACCCACCACCTACCTGCCGTTCATCAAGGTGGATCCGGAAAACGTGACCGCATCCGGCACGCTGCCGGAAGAAGAAATCTTCGGCGACTTCGAAAAAGCATTCGAAGAACGCTGGGGAATGTAGTGGGCGAAACCACGCACAGCGTGGCGGCCGGGCCGGGGGCGCAGGCGCGCTCCCTGCCGGCGCCGCCGCGGCTCGTCGTGCGGGGCCTCAGCAAGGGCTTCGGCGGCGTGCAGGCGGTCAAGTCGGCGAGCCTCGAGGTCGGCCGCGGCCAGATCCTCGGTCTGGTCGGGGCCAACGGCGCCGGCAAGAGCACCCTGATCCGGATGCTCGGCGGCGTCATCCGCCCGGACGCCGGCACGATCGAGCTCGACGGTGAGGCGGTCGCACCCCGCACCCCCCACCAGGCGCTGGAGCTCGGCATCGCGGTCATCCACCAGGAGCTGCACCTGGTCGGGGCGCAGAGCCTGGCGGAGAATCTCTTCCTCGGCCGCCGCCGGCCGATGCGCCTGGGGATGATCGACTGGGGCGGCGTCAATCGCCGGGCCCGCGACGCCTTCGAGGAGCTCGGCATCGAGATCGACGCGACCAAGCCGGCCGACGAGGCCACGGTCTGGGAGCGCTGGGCGACGGCGATCGTTCGCGCCCTGATGGACCGGCGCCGGCTGCTGATCCTCGACGAGCCGACCGCGGCGATGGACCCGGACGGCGTCGATCGCGTCTTCCGGGCGGTCCGCGGCGCCGCCGCCGAAGGCTGCTCGGTGATCTTCGTCTCCCACCGCCTCGACGAGGTCCTCGGCCTCTGCTCGCGGGTGCACGCGATGCGCGAGGGCGAGTCGGTTGCCGACGAGGCGACCGCGGAAGTCGACCGCCGGCGCCTGATCTCGATGATCGCCGGCGACAAGGAGGTGATCGAGCACCGCCGGGCCCCGGCGGTCGCGGCGGGCGGCCACGTCGCCGGCGGGGTGGCCCTGAAGGTGGAGCGCCTGACCCTCCCCGGGCGGGTGCGCGGGGTCAGCTTCCACGCCGAGCCGGGCGAAGTCGTCGGCCTCGCCGGCCTGGTCGGCAGCGGCCGCACCTCGCTCCTGCGGACGATCGCGGGCTGTGAGCGCGCCACCGGCACGGTCCACGTCGGTGGCCAGGAGCTGCGGCTCGGCTCGCCCGGCTCGGCCCGCGCGCTGGGGGTCGGGCTGGTGCCGGAGGAACGGATCGCCGAAGGCCTGATCCACTCCTTCAGCGTCGCCGAGAACATCGCCTTCGGCCGCCGCGCGCGGCGCGCCGACGGCGGCCCGGTGCTGCGCCATCGGAGCGAGGCGGGCCAGGCCCGCGCCTGGATCGAGAAACTCTCGATCGCCGGCGCGGCGCCCGCCGTCGACGTCCTCTCGCTCTCCGGCGGCAACCAGCAGAAGACCCTCTTCGCCCGCTCGCTGGCGCGGCGCCCGCGCGTGCTGCTGCTCGACGAGCCGACCCGCGGCGTCGACATCGGCGCCAAGGCGGACCTGCTCGCGCTGGTGCGCGAGTTCGCCCGTGAGGGGGGCGTCTGCGTCGTCTCCCTCTCCGATCTCGACGAGCTCTCGCTGATCGCCGACCGCGTCGTCGTCCTGCGCGAGGGCGCCGCGGTGGCGGATCTCGGCGGCGAGGAAACGAATCAGAAAACGATCCTGGAGGCCTGTTATGACCACGGCTGAGGCTGTCCTCAACCGCCCGTCGGGGACCGAGGTGGCCCGGCGGATCCGTGCCAACCCCGGAGTGATCGCGGGGGCCCTCGTGCTGCTGGCGGTGGTCGCCGGCTTCTCGATCCTGAAGCCGGACACCTTCCCCACCGTCACCAACATCAAGTTGGTGCTGAACCAGACCGCGGTCGGCGCGATCGTCGCCGCCGGGGTCTCGGTCGCCCTCGTCGCCGGCCAGTACGACCTCTCGGTCGGGGCGACCCTGGCGCTGGCCGGCGTGGTCGGCGCCGACGTCGCGAACCTCGGCGTCCCCTGGTGGGTGGCGGTGCTCGGCGCGATCGGCACCGGCGCCGCGGTCGGGATGGGCAACGGTCTGGTGGTGGTTGGCGCCCGTGTGCCCTCGATCGTCACCACGCTCGGCTCGCAGACGATCGTCCTCGGCCTGGTCAGCTGGATCACCGGCGACGCCTACGTGCGGGTCCACTCGGCGACGCTCGGCGAATTCGGCCGCGGCACCGCGCTCGGGATCCCGAACACCGCCTGGGTGATGTTCGCGATCTGCGTGATCGGCGCCTTGCTGATGCGATACACGGTCGCCGGACGCAACATCCAGGCGGTCGGCCGCAACCCCGAGGCGAGCCGGCTGGCCGGCATCAGCGTCTCGCTCTACACCCTGGCGGCGCTGGTTCTTACCGGCGCCTTGGTCGCCACCGCCGGCATGCTGCTCACCGCGCAACTGGGTGCGGGCCACCCCGAGGTCGCGGGCGGCTACCTGCTGCCGGGCTTCGCCGCGGCCTTCCTCGGCGCCGCCGTCAGCCGCACCGGGACCGCGAGCTTCATCGGCGCTCTCTACGGCGCCTTCCTGCTGCAATGCGTCACCAATGGGCTGGTCATCATCAACGCGCCCTCGTGGCTGCAGCAGGTCGTCCAGGGGGCGATCCTGATCGTCGCCGTCGGCGTCTCGCAGCTGGTCCGGCTGCGGGCGAGGACGGCGGTCGGATGACCTCTTTCGCGGTTGGCTTCTCAGGGACAAGAAAAGGGCCGATCTTCGTCCCGCGCGAGCGTGGCGCGGCCGCAGGCGCCATGTTTGCATTGGCCCGGGTAGAGACGACGGGCTGCCGGTCGTCTGCGCAATCACAAGGAGGAGAGAATGAGGACGAGTAGCGAGCGAATCGTCACGTCACACACCGGGAGCCTGCCGCGCCCGGCCAAGCTGACCGAGCTCGTCTACGCCCGCCAGGAGGGCAAGGCGGTCGACGACGCCGAATTTCACGAGGAGGCCCGCGAGGCGACGATCGAGGTCGTCCGCCGGCAGCGCTCGCTCGACATCGACATCGTCTCCGACGGTGAGATGAACAAGCCGGGCTTCGTCAACTACGTCGGCGAACGGCTCGCGGGCTTCGGCGGCCACGGCGAGCCCTGGACCCTGGACGACATGCACGACATGCCGGATCTGGTCGCCCACCTGTACGGCGGACCCGGCGGCACGCACATCAACATGCCCCGCTGCGAGGGCAAGATCTCCTACGTCGGCCAGGAGTTGGTGGCCGAAGACATCGCCCACCTCAAGGAGGCGCTGAAGGGCGACGACGATGCCGAGGCCTTCATTCCGGCCGCCTCACCGGGATGCATCTCGATGGCGGCGGAAAACGTCCACTACCCCGACTACGACAGCTACCTGGCGGCGCTGGTCGAGGCGATGCGGATCGAGTACAAGGCGATCGTCGACGCCGGCTTCCTGCTGCAGCTCGACTGCCCCGACATCCCGATGATGTACCACACCTCCGACTGGCTGAACGAGGAAAAGAAGGAGAAAGGGAACCGGTACTTCACCGACCTGCACCTGAACGCGCTCGACGACGCGATCGCCGACCTGCCGCGCGACCGCGTCCGCATGCACCTCTGCTGGGGCAACTACGGCGGCCCGCACACGATGGACGTGCCGCTGGAGGAGGTCCTGACGCCGGCCCTGAAGGCGAAGCCGATGGCGATCTCCTTCGAGGGTGCCAACCCGCGCCACGAGCACGAGTGGGAAACGGTGGCCGAGCTTGACATCCCCGACGACAAAGTCCTGATCCCGGGCGTGATCGACACGAAGTCCAACGTGGTCGAGCACCCGAAGCTGGTCTCCCAGCGGATCGTCCGCTACGCGGAGCTGGTCGGCCGCGAGCGGGTCATCCCCGGCACCGACTGCGGCTTCGGCACCTTCGTCGGCTTCGGCATCGAGCCCGACGTGGCGTGGCTGAAGCTGCAGGCGCTGGGCGAAGGGGCCAAGCTGGCGAGCGAGAAGCTCTGGGGCGAGGGCTGATCCGATGCCCGCCGAGTTCACCAAAGGCATCAAGGAGTTGCAGGACGGCGTCTTCGCCTACATCCAGCCGGACGGCAGCTGGGGGTGGAGCAACGCCGGGCTGATCGTCGGCCAGGGCACCTCGCTGCTGGTCGACACGCTGTTCGACCTGAACCTCACCCAGGAGATGCTCGACGCGATGAAGCCGATCACCGCGAGCAGCCCGATCGACACGCTGGTCAACACCCACGCCAACGGCGACCACTGCTTCGGCAACGAGCTGGTCCCCGATCGGGCCGAGATCTACGCCACGGTCGCCGCGGCGGAGGAGATGACCGAGGTGCCCCCCGCGCGACTGCAGGGGATGAAGCAATCCGAGGACCCGGAGCTGAGCGAGTTCGCCAACTACGCCTTCGGCGACTTCGACTTCGGCCCGATCAACGGGCGGATGCCGGACCGGACCTTCACCGGCCGGCTTGAGCTCGAGGTCGGCGGCAGGCCGGTCGAGGTCGTCGACCTCGGCCCGGCCCACACGCAAAGCGACTCGATCGTCCACGTGCCCGACGCCCGCACGGTGTTCACCGGCGACCTCGTCTTCGTCAAGGGGACGCCGATCGCCTGGGCTGGCCCGGTCACCAACTGGATGACGGCCTGCGAGAGGATCTGCGCGCTCGACGTCGACACGGTCGTCCCCGGCCACGGGCCGCTCACCGACAAGGAAGGGGTGCGCGCCGTCGGCGCCTACTTCGAGCACGTCCTCGCCGAGGCGAAGAAGCGCCAGGAAGCCGGCATGGACCCGGTCGAGGCGGCCTTCGACATCGACCTGGGCCCGTTCGCCGACCTCGGCGACAGCGAGCGGATCGTGGTCACCGTCGACACGATCTACAAGGACCTCGACCCCAGCCACGAGAAAGCCGACCCGGTCTTCCTCTTCGGCCAGATGGGTCGCTACCACCGCAAGCTGGCCCCGGAGTCGGCCGGCTGAGCCGACCGCGGTCCCGTGTTCGACCAGCAGGCAAACGGGGCGGAGGGGAGCGCCGCGGCGATCTCGATCGTCGGCGGGCGCTCCCCGGCCGACGTCCTGGCGGCCGGCGCCGCCGCCCACCCGGAGCGGGAGCTGCTGGTCTTCGACCCGCTCGAGGGTGAGGTCGAGAGCTACACCTGGGCCGAGGTCCTGGACCGCTCGCGGGGCACGGCCGCGGCCCTCGCGGCGCGCGGGGTGCGGGCCGGGGACGCCGTCCACCTGCACATGGCGAACTGCCCGCAGTTCATCTTCGCCTGGTTCGCGGCCGCCCACCTCGGCGCCAAGATCGTCCCCACGAACGTCGCCGGCGTCGCCTCCGAGCTCGCCTACATGCTCTCCCACTCGGGCGCCGCGGTCTCGGTCGCCGACCCCGAGCGGATCGCGATGGCACGCGAGGCCGTGGCCCTCGCCGGGGTCGACATTCCGGTGCTCGACTGCCGCACCGACCTCGGCGACCCGGGGGCGCCCGCCGCCGGCGCGCCGAGCGGGCGCGCGGGCGACGAGCTGGCGGTGATGTACACGTCGGGGACGACCTCGCGACCGAAGGGGGTCCGGGTCACCAACGCCAACTACGTCTACGCCGGGGAGACGGTGGCCGGGGCGCTGCGCCTGCGCGAGGACGACCGCTTCCTGATCGTGCTGCCGCTCTTCCACGCCAACGCGCAGTACTACTCGGTGATGAGCACTCTCGTCTCCGGGGGCACGGTGATCCTCGCCGCCCGCTTCAGCGCCCGTCGCTGGGCCGACCTCGCGGTGCGCCACGAGGCCACCGTCGCGAGCCTGTTCGCGGCACCGATCCGGATGATCCTCGCCCAGGAGCCGCAGCCCGGCTGGCGCGCCCACCGGCTGCGCGCGGTCGCCTTCGCCCAGAACCTGAGCGAGGACGAGGTGGCGCGCTGGGAGAAGGAGATCGGGGCGCCGCTGATCCAGCTCTACGGGATGACCGAGACGATCGGACCGCCGCTGATGAACGGGATCGACGGTCTCCGCCGGCACGACTCGCTCGGCCGCCCGACGCTCGGCTACTCCTGCCGGATCATCCGCGACGACGGCTCCGACGCCGGCCCGGACGAGCCGGGTGAGCTGCTGGTAGGTGGGGTCCCGGGGGTCTCGCTGATGGCCGGCTACCTGAAGGACGCCGACGCCACCGAGGGCGTGCTGCGCGACGGCTGGCTTGCCACCGGCGACCTCGTCCGCCGCCGCGGCGACGGCCTGATCGACTTCGTCGGCCGCACCCGCGACATGATCAAGCGGGCCGGTGAGAACGTCGCCGCGGGCGAGGTCGAGGACGTGCTGCTGAGCCACCCCGGCGTGCACGACGCGGCGGTGATCGGCGTCCCCGACGCGATGCGCGACGAACAGATCGTCGCCTTCGTCGTCCCGGTCGACGGCGGCCGGGTCTCGGCCGCGGAGCTGCAGCGATGGGCGGCCGAGAAGCTGGCCAAGTTCCGCGTCCCGAGCTCCTTCTCGATCGAGTCCGAGCTGCCGCGCACGGCGGTCGGCAAGATCCAGAAGCACCGCCTGCGGGCCGCCTGGGAGGAGCGCGGCGGGGTGGTCGAGGGCGACGCCGGGACGCCCTGAGGCACCCCGGTGCGGGTCGCGCTCTTCGTCACCTGCGTGAACGACACGCTGACCCCCGCCGCCGGGGTGGCGACGGTGACCCTGCTCGAGCGGCTCGGGATCGACGTGGACTTCCCCGCGGCCCAGACCTGCTGCGGGCAGATGCACGCCAACTCCGGCTACGAGCGCGAGGCGCTGCCGCCGGCCCGTCGCTTCGCGGCGATCTTCGGCGACCCCGCCTACGAGGCGATCGTCTGCCCTTCCTCCTCCTGCGTGGCGATGGTCCGCCACCGCTACCGACGCCTGGCCGAGGCGGCGGGAGACGCCGACCTGGCGGACCGCGTCGCGGAGATCGGCGCCCGCACCTACGACCTCAGCGAGTTCCTCGTGGATCGGCTCGGGGTCGTCGACGTCGGCGCCACCTACGCGCACCGGGTCGCCTACCACCCGAGCTGCCACGGTCTGCGCGAGCTGCGGCTGGGCGACGGGCCGCTGCGGCTGCTGCGCGCGGTGGCGAGGATCGAGCTGGTCGACCTGCCTCGGGCCGAGTCTTGCTGTGGCTTCGGCGGCACCTTCGCGGTCAAGAACGCCGACGTCTCGGCGGCGATGCTGACCGACAAGCTCACCGACCTGGCCGCGGCGGGGGCCGAGGTCTGCACCGCCACCGACAGCTCCTGCCTGCTGCAGATCGGCGGCGGCCTCTCGCGCCGGCGGGCGGGGATGCGGGTCGCCCACATCGCCGAGATCCTCGCCTCGGAGCGATGAGCGGCGAGTTCCCGCGGGCCGCGGCGGCCGCCTTGGGCGACACGCAGCTGCGCGCGAACCTGCGGCGGGCGACCGGCTCGATCCGGGCGCGGCGCGCCGCCGCGGTCGGCGAGGTCGACGACTGGGAGCGGCTGCGCGCGGAGGGCGCCCGGATCCGCGACGAGGCGCTGGCGGGGCTCGACCGCCACCTGGAGCGGCTGGAGCGGGAGGTGGTCGCCGCCGGCGGTCGGGTCCACTGGGCGCCCGACGCCGACGCGGCGAACGCGATCGTGGTCGACCTGGTCGAGGCCGCCGGGGCCGAGGAGGTGATCAAGTCGAAGTCGATGGCGACCGACGAGATCGGCCTGGTCGAGGCGCTCGCGGCAGCCGGGATCGGGGCGACCGAGTCCGACCTGGCGGAAATGATCGTGCAGCTCGCCGGCGACCGTCCCTCGCACATCCTGGTCCCGGCCATCCACCGCAACCGGGCCGAAATCCGCGACCTGTTCGCCGCCAAGCTCGGGATCGAGGGCCTCAGCGACGAGCCGCGCGCGCTGGCGGAGGCGGCGCGCGGTTACCTGCGCGAGCGTTTCCTCGGCGCCACCGTGGGGATCACCGGCGCCAACTTCGCGGTCGCCGAGAGCGGCGCGGTCTGCGTGGTCGAGTCGGAGGGCAACGCGCGCATGTGCCAGAGCCTGACCCGCACCCTGATCACGGTGATGGGGATCGAGAAGGTGATCCCGCGCTTCGAGGACCTCGGCACGATGCTGCCGCTGCTGGCCCGCTCCTCGACCGGCGAGCGGATGAACCCCTGCACCTCGATCTGGCGCGGGGTGGAGGACGACGGTCCGCGCGAGTTCCACCTCGTCCTGCTCGACAACGGCCGCACCCGGGTCCTCGCCGACGCGGTGGGCCGCGAGGCCCTGCGCTGCATCCGCTGCTCGGCATGCCTCAACGTCTGCCCCGTGTACGAGCGGGTCGGCGGCCACGCCTACGGCGGCGTCTACCCGGGGCCGATCGGGGCGATCCTCGAACCGCAGCTCTCCGGCCTGCGCGAGGGCGCGAGCCTGCCCTGGGCCTCCTCGCTCTGTGGCGCCTGCGAGGAGGTCTGCCCGGTGGGGATCGAGATCCCGCGGCTGCTCGTCCACATGCGCGGCCGGGCGCGCAGGGAGGCCGGCGAGGCGCCGCGGGCGGAGCGGGCCGCGATGGCGGCCGTGGCCCGCGCCTTCGCGAGCACCAAGGGCTACGAAAGGGCTCAGCGGGCGCTGCGGGCGGCCGGCCGGGCGGTGGCGCGCGACGGCCGGATCGACGTGCGCGCGCCGGGGCTCTCGGCCTGGACGAGGTTCCGCGACCTGCCGGCACCGCCGGAGCGGACCTTCCGCGAGTGGTGGCGCGGGCGATGAGCGGCCGGGAGGAGATCCTCGCCCGCGTGCGCGGCGCCCTGGCCGAGGCTCCGCCGGAGGCAAAGCGTCGGCCGGTCGGACGGGCCGACGCCGCGGCCCGGCAGTGCGCCGGGGAGGCCGGGGACCTCGATCTGCTCGCCTCGCGCCTCGAGGACTACGGCGCCGTCGTGACGCCGCTGCGGCCGGGCGCCGACATCGCCGCCGCGGTCGACGCGGTGGCCCGCCGACACGGAGCCGACGTCCTCGTCGCCCCGGCCGACCTGCCGCCCGCGTGGCGACCGCGCGCCACCGCCCTCGCCGTCGACGACCCGCCGATCGCGTCGCGGGAGCTCGATCGCCTCGGCGCGGTGCTCAGCGGCTGCGCCCTGGCGGTCGCCGATACCGGCACGATCGCCCTCGACTGCGGCCCAGGCCAGGGCCGCCGCGCCCTGACCCTGCTGCCCGACCTCCACGTCTGCGTCGTTCGCGCCGACCAGGTCGTGCCGACCTTCGCGGCGGCGATCGCCCGGCTGGCGGCGAGCCCGGGGCCGCTCACCCTCCTGAGCGGCCCCTCGGCGACCTCCGACATCGAGCTCGAGCGCGTCGAGGGCGTCCACGGCCCCCGCCGCCTCGAGGTCCTGCTCGCGGCCTAGTCGGACTGCCTACCGCCCGTCCGAGATGGCGCGATGCGTTCGCACTTATCCGCGCATAGCGCGGCAAAGTGCGAACGCCACGGGGTCCCGCCCGGTGAGTTCGCAGACATCCGCGCTATGCGCGGATGTCTGCGAACGCCGCAGCGGGCGCATCGAGCGGGCGCATCGGCAACGGGCGCTGCGGCGGGGCCGCGTCTCGGACGGCCGGCGGGGCACCCGCCCGTGGATCGACGACTCAGCGGCTCCACTCCTTGCGCTGGGTGCCCTCTTGGCGCTCGCCGACCGTGTTGCGCAGCAGGCCGATGCCGTCGGCCTCGAGCTCGACGACCGCGCCCGGGGAGAGGTAGCGGCCGAACTCGAAGCCGCAGCCGCCGGCGATCGTGCCGCTGCCCAGCAGGTCCCCCGGCACCAACTGCTCCTCCAGGGTGGTGTATTCGATGATCTCCTCGAAGCTGAAGTGCATGTCCTCGAGCGTCCCCTCGGACCACTGCTCGCCGTCGACCCGCGCCCGCAGCTGTGAGGTGCGCCCGAACTCGTCGGGCGTGGCGATGCAGGGCCCGAGCGAGGTGGCGAAGTCCTTGCCCAGTCCCGGGCCGATCCCGACGCTCGACTCGCGCATCTGGAAGTCGCGCGCGCTCCAGTCGTTGTAGATCGTGTAGCCGGCGATGTAGGCGTTCGCGTCCTCGGCCTTGACCCGGTGCCCGCGCCTGCCGACGACGGCGCAGATCTCCAGCTCGTAGTCCATCTGGTCGGTGAAGCTGGGGTAGGGGACCGTGTCCTCGGGCCCGAAGACGGCGTCCATGTTGGCTTTGTAGTGAGCCGGCAGGTTGAACCATTCCGGCGGGAACTCGCGCCCGAGCCGCGTGTAGATGTTGCTCAGGTGCCCTTCGAAGACGAGGTAGTCGCGGAGGCTGTTCGGCCGCGGCAGGGGCGCGAGCAGGTGGACCGAGGAGAGGTCGTGGCGGACGGTGGCGCCGTCCAGATCGTCGACGCCGTCCGCCTGGACGTGGTCGAGCGCCTCGCGCGCCGCCTCCAGCGCGAAGTCGCCGCCGCGCAGCAGCTCGAGCATGTCGGCCGGGACCTCCGCCTCGCCGATCTCCCTGGCCCGCGGACGGCCCTGGGAGGCGAGGAGGCTCGCGCGCGCCAGCGCCAGGTCGAAAACAGCGTCATCGAGGAGGGCACCGGTGCGGCGCAGCGCGCCGAGCGGGCTCGGGACCTCGAACGTAACCAGCTTCATAGAACTCCCATCCCTAGTAGAGGTGCGACGCGCACAGCCTGCCGATTCCGGGCCGCGATTCCAAGGCACCGCCCGGACCGAATCGCGGTGCCGAATTCGCCCCCCGCGGCCAGCCCGGCTTGTCCGCCGGGGGCAGATCGGGCCCTCCGGTTTGGCTCCCGCCCCACCTTGCGCGTCGCGAGCCCGATCCTAGGATCGCCGTCATGCCAACTGCCGGAGGTGGGTCGATCGCGATCGTGGGCGCGGCGGGCCAGACCGGGATCGCGACGCTGGCCGCGCTGCGCGGCCGCCCGGTCCGGGCGCTCGTCCACCGCGCCGAGCAGGCCGACCTCGTGCGCGCCGCCGGCGCCACCGAGGTTGCGGTGGTGGAGCTCGACGACCCGGCGACCCTGCGCGGCGCCTTCGCCGGCATCGAGGTCGTCCTCACGATCCCGCCGGTCTTCAACCCGACCGAACCGCGACAGACGGAGAACGTGGTCGCGGCGGCGCGGGCGGTCGGGGTCGGGCGCCTCGTCATGCACTCGGTGCTGCAGCCGATGACCCCCGGGGTGCGCCACCACGAACGCAAGGCGCGCAGCGAGGCCATCGTCCGTGACTCGGGCCTGCGCTGGCGCATCCTGCGGCCGGCCATGTACATGCAGACGGTGAAGCTCTACGTCGACCGCGCGGCCGGCGACACCGTCGTCGTGCCCTACTCGACGGCGACCCCGTTCACGCCGATCGACCGGGCCGACGTCGGCGAGGCGCTGGCGATCCTGCTCACCGAGGAGGGCCACGACTTCGCGACCTATGATCTCTGCGGCCGCGAGCTGCTGACCACGACGGAGATGATGGCGATGCTCTCCGAGGCACTCGGGAGGAAGCTCGAGGTGCGCGCCGGGACGGCCGCCGAGGTCGAGGTCTCGCCGCGCTGGTCGGCCGCGGCGCGGGCCGACTTCGCCGCGATGTGCGCGCACTACGACGCGGCCGGCCTCTGCGGTGGGCACCGGGTGGCGGAGATGCTCCTCGGGCGCCCGCCCACCTCCTTCGCGGCGGCCCTCGCCCGCGAAGCGCGCGGCGGGCCCGGGGGCTCCGGCCCGTGAGCCGAGGCGTCCTGCTGCACGGGGACGCGAAGACCGCCGCGCCCGGCTTGGCCCGTGGGTGGCAAACATCGCCGCTCGGTTTCGCACCCGACGCATATGGCGGTCTGCGATCGCCGACCTACGATCAACCCATGCCGTCCGCCAGCCCGCCGATCGGCGCCGGGAGATGAACTTCGCCCGCGACGTGGTCGCCGCCCGCCCGGCGGCAGAGACGGCGATCGTCGAGCTCGGCCGCGACGGCCGCCGCCGCGAGTGGACGTTCGGCGAGGTGGTCGAGGGGTCCGCGGCGATCGCCGCCGCCCTCGCCGCCGCCGGGGTCGGCCGGGGCGACGTGGTGATGACGGTGATCGGCAACCGCCCCGAGTGGGTGCTGACCATGGTCGCCTGCTTCCGGCTGGGCGCCGTCGCCCTGCCCTGCAACGAGCAGCTGCGCGAGAAGGACCTGCGGCTGCGCCTCGGCATCGCCCGGCCCCGGGCGATCGTCGCCGACGAGCGCAACCTGGCCGAGCTCGAGGCGGCGGCTCCCGGCTCCCCCGTCCTCGTCGTCCCCGACCCGGACCTGCTCGCGGGCCCGCGGGCGGAGGGGTACGCCGAGCTCGACCCCGAGGACCCCTGTCTGCTCACCTTCACCTCCGGCACCGAGGGGCTGCCGAAGGCCGTCGTCCACGTCCAGCGCTACCTCGACGGCCAGCGGCTGCAGGGGCGCGAGTGGCTCGGCGCCGAGCCCGGCGACCTGGTCTGGTGCACGGCGGCCAGCGGCTGGAGCAAGTCTGCCCGTAACGCCTTCATCGCCCCCTGGCTGCTCGGCGCCACCGCGCTCCTCCACGACGCCCGCTTCGACCCCGCCGAGCGGCTGGAGATCGTCGCCCGCGAGGGCGTCCAGGTGCTCTGCATGGCGCCGACCGAGTACCGGGTGATCGCCAAGCGGACCGAGCTGCCGCCGCTGCCGGGCCTGCGGCGGCTGTTGGCGGCGGGCGAGGCGCTGAACCCGGAGGTGCTGGCGGCCTGGCACGCCGCGACCGGGCTCCGGATCCGCGACGGCTTCGGCCAGACCGAGACCGGTCAGCTGACCGCGCCGCCGCTCGGCGAGGAACCGCGGCCGGGCTCGATGGGGCGCGCCCTGCCCGGGGTCGACCTCTGGGTCGAGGACGGCGAGCTGGTCGTCGACCCGCGCACCGTGCCGACCTTCTTCCGCGGCTACCTCGGCGAGGAGCCGGTGCCGCGGGAGCGCCCCTGGCGGACCGGCGACCGGGTCCGCGAAGCGGACGGCTGGCTGTACTTCGAGGGTCGCTCCGACGACGTGATCGTCTCCTCCGGCTACCGGATCGGCCCCTTCGAGGTCGAGTCGGCGTTGGTCGCCCACGATGCCGTCGCCGAGGCGGCGGTGGTCGGTGCGCCCGACGTCGAGCGAGGCGAGATCGTCCGCGCGGTCGTCGTCCTGCGCCACGGGTTCGAGCCCGGCGACCGGTTGGTCGAGGAGCTGCAGGGCCACGTCAAGGCAGCCACCGCCCCATACAAGTACCCGCGCCGGGTCGATTTCGTCGAGGCGCTGCCGAAGACGGCGAGCGGCAAGGTGCGGCGGGCGGCGCTGCGGGCGTGAGGGCAAGTCGGGAACGAGAGAGGGGTGTGCGCGATGAGTGAGGTGATCGGCGAGCTGGAGGATTGGCTCGAGCTCTACGGGGGCGAGTCGAACGTGGCCGAGCTGCTCTGCGATCGGCACGCGGAGGACGGCCGTGTGGCGCTCCTCTACGAGGGCGCCGACGGGAGTCGGAGCAGCCTTTCCTTCGCCGAGCTGGCGGAGCGTTCGCGGCGGCTGGCCGGGGCGCTGCGCGAGGCCGGGATCGAGCAGGACGACCGGGTCGGCGTGATGATGGCGAAGTCGCCGGATCTGCTGGTCGCGCTGGCCGCCCTCTGGCGCCTCGGCGCCGTCCACGCGCCCCTGTTCACCGCCTTCGGCCCGGAGGCGGCCCGCTACCGCCTGGGCAAGAGCGACGCCCGCGCGCTCGTGACCGACCTCGCCAATCGCGGCAAGGTCGACGTCGACACCGGCCCCGCGGTGCGGGTCGTGGCGGGCGGCGGGGCCGAGCCCGGGGACATCGATTTCGAGGCCGCCGTCGCCGGCGGCCCGCCGGTCGAGGGCGTCGTCCGGGGCGGCGACGACCTGCTCGTCCTGCTCTACACCTCCGGCACCACCGGCAACCCGAAAGGGGTCGGGGTCCCGGTCCGGGCCCTCGCCTCGTTCCTCTCCTACATGCGCCACGGGCTCGACCTCAGGCCCGAGGACGTCTACTGGAACATGGCCGACCCCGGCTGGGCCTACGGCCTCTACGTCGGTGTGCTCGCACCGATGCTGATGGGGCAGACGATTCTCTGGCGGGCGCGCCCGTTCGCCCCGGAGGACACCTACGCGGCGATCGCGGAGTACGGGGTGACCAACCTGGCCGGCGCCCCCACCGTCTACCGGGCGCTGCGCTCGGCCGGCGTCCCGGACGGCTGGCGGGAGTCGCAGCGGCTGCGGGTGGTCTCGAGCGCCGGGGAGCCGCTCAACCCCGAGCTCCTCGACTGGTCGAGGCGCGAGCTGGGCCGCCCGATCCACGACCACTACGGACAGACCGAGCTCGGCATGGCGGTCTACTTCTCCCACCACCCCGACCTGCGCCAGGAGCCCGAGCCGGGCTCGATGGGCCGGCCGGCGCCCGGCTACCGGGCGGTGGTGCTCGACGACGCCGGCCAGGAGGTGGTCGGCGAGGACGGCGCCCTGGCGATCGACACCGAGGCGGCTTCCCAGTTCTGGTTCGGCGGCTACCTGGACGACCCGGAGGGGACCGCGGCGCGTTTCCCGCACGGCAGCCGCTACTACCTCACCGGGGACTCCGCCAGGCTCGAACCGTCCGGCCTGCTGGGGTTCGCCAGCCGTGCCGACGACGTGATCTCGACGTCCGGCTACCGGGTCGGCCCGTTCGAGGTCGAGAGTGCCCTGATGCTGCACCCGGAGGTCGCCGAGGTCGCCGTGATCGGGACCCCCGACGACCTGCGCGGCGAGGCGATCACCGCGGTGGTCGTCGCCCGGAAGGGGAGCGACCCCGACGCCGAGCTGGCGGCGGAGCTGCAGTCCTTCGTCAAGGACCGCCTCGCCCGCCACCTCTATCCGCGGCGGATGAGCTTCGCCGACGCCCTGCCGAAGACGCCCTCCGGCAAGGTCCGGCGCAACGTGTTGCGCGAGGGGTGGCGGGCCGAGGACGACCGCCTGGCAACGGCCGAGGATCAGGCGGGCCGTTCGAGCGTCCGCGACAGGTAGCGGGAGACCGCCTCGGCGCGGTTCGCCGCACGCAGCTTGCGCAGGATGCCGTTGACGTGGAATTTCACCGTCCCTTCCGCGATCACCAGGCGGTCGGCGACCTGCCGATTGCTGAGCCCCTCGGCGAGCAGCGCGAGGACCTCGACCTCGCGCCTTGAGAGGACGCCCTCGAAGGCGCTCGCGACGCCGGCGGCCGCAGTGCGGGGGACGTCGCCGCCGTCGCGACGGGGCGCGAGCTGGATGGCGGAGTCGGAAAGCTCGCCGAGGCGGGCGTCGAGCCGGTCGAGGAAGCGGCGCATGTACTCGCGTTCGCGTCGCAGCCCGCGGCGCAGCGAGGCGCTCTCGTAGGCCTGGCCGAGGCCGACCGCGAAGCGCCAGAGGAGGTCGCGGTGGAGCACGTCGAGGGCCTCGCCGTCGCGATCGGCGTGGAGGACGGCGATCGCGCGGCCCTGGAGGACCACCGGGGCGACGACGTAGGCGCTCCAGCCCATCGCCTCGGCGAGCACCGGGCTGACCCGCGGGTTGACGTCGGCCTCGGTGACCGCGGTCGCCCGCCGGCGGCGCAGCACTTCGGCCTCGAGCAGCGGGTGCTCGAGCGCGATCGGCCGCGCGGCGAGCCGCTCGACCGTGGCCGCGGCGCCGTCGGCATCGCCGGCGAAGTCGGCCGCGATCGCGACCATGCGCCCGCCCCCGACGGTGCTGAGCAGGATCCGGGTGAAGTCGGAGCTCTGGCCGAGCCGCTCCGGCGCCGCCTCGAGGATCGCCGCCGGCACCGTGATCTCGCGCAGCTTCGCGATCCCGGTCTCGAGCCGGACGAAGGCCTCGCGCCGGCGCCGGAAGCGGTTCCGCAGTCGCTCCAACTGCTGCTCGTGGGCGGCGGCCCCGTCGCTCCGCCTGGCGCGGTCCTCCTCGGGCAGCTCCGCCTCGAGCGCGGCGATCAGCTCGGCGATCGCCTCCGGATCGGGGTCGGCGCCGGTCGCCTCGCGTCCCAGCAGCAGCTCCGCCGAGGCGACCGCCTCGCGCGCCCGCTGCAGCTCGCGCCGGTCGAGCGAGACCGCCGGCTGGTCGACCCCGTGCTCAGCCGCCGCCACGCAGATGCCTCGCGACGGCGTCGGCCCGGCTCGTCGCACCGAGCTTGAGCAGGATGTTCTTGACGTGGAACTTGACCGTGCTTTCGCTGATCAGCAGCGCGGTCGCGATCGCCCCGTTGGTCCGGCCGCCGCCCATCATCTTGAGGACTTCCGACTCCCGCCGGGTCAGCTTCTCGGCCTCCTCGCCGCCGATGATCTCCGCCTCCTCGGCCGGGGGGCCGAGGTCGAGGGGACCTGGCGGATGCTCCTCGAGGTGGTCGCCGATGCTGCCGACGGCGGCGCGCAGCTCCTCGCGGTGGCGTCGCACCGCCTCGCGCAGCACCGCCCGCTCGAAGGCGGCGGCGAGCCCTTTGGCGTAGTCCCCGGCGACCTCGAGCGCAAGGTCCTCGAGGTCCTCCGCCGGTGAGGCCGCGTCGGCGTGCAGGAGCCCGATCGGCCGCTCGCGCAGCCGCAGCGGCGCGACCACGTAGGCGCGCCAGCCGAGGAGTTCGCGGAGCGCCGCGGGCGAGCGCGGGCCCCCGGCGTCGACGGCCACCGCCTCGACACCGCGCTGGACCACCTCGGCCTCGATCAGCGGGTAGCGCAGCGCGACCTCGACCGCCTTTACCGCCTCGACCGTCTCGGCCGGGGCCCCGCCCCGTGCCCAGAAGGCGCGCGGCACGAGGCGATCGCCGTCGACCTGGCTGACCAGGACGCGTGCGAAGTCGGAGCTGCGCCCCAGCGTCTCGGCGGCGCGTTCGAGGATCGCCGTCGAGGAGCCGATTTCCGCCAGCTCCTCGACGGCTTCCTGGATTTCGTCGCGGGCGTCGGCGCGGCGGACCAGCTCGCGCTCGGTCAGCTCGCGCTGAAGGCGGCGCAGCTCTCGCAGGGCGGTTGAGACCGCGCGCGGGTCAGTGCCAGGCGGGGTCACCGACACGGCGGCGCACCGCCTCGAACCGCTCGGCCGCTTCGGCCCCGACGCAGCCGACGCCGAATCGCCGCCCCGCCTCGCTCAGCGAGCTCCAGGCGGCGAGCGCCTCGGCGGGCTCGACCAGCGCCAGCGCGGAGGCTTGGTCGAGCAGCATCCACAGGGCTCCGCCGGCGGCCGCGGTGTGGGCGATCCGGCCGCGCCCGTTGACGCCCGCGAGCGCTCCGTAGATGCCGAGGTCGGTGAGCAGGCCGGTCGTCGCCGGGCCGACCACGCCGATCGCCTGCAACTCGGTCGCGTCGATCGTGACCTCCTCGGCCCCCGGCACCCGCAACAGCGCCTCGCAGAGCGACGACACCGAGCTCGCGGAGATGGCGACGACGACCTGGCCGGCGCCGATCCGGCCCCAGTGCCCCTCCCCGATCGCCTCCGTCTCGCCGAGATCGAGGGTGGCGTCGAGCAGATCGGCGGTCAGCCGGTCGAGCTTCTGCGGCGACGCGGAGACCATCAGGACCCGCAGGTCCTCGCGGTCGACGAGGCCGACCGACCGCATGCAGATCGCCAGCTCGCCCGCCGCCGAGCCGTAGTGGAGCGGGACGAGATGACCGCCGCGCATGCCGACGCTCTCCGCCGACCGCCGCAGCCGTGAGGTGAGTGCGCTGTCGTTCAACATGGACCAACCGTAGACCCGACATCCGGAATCGCACCCGCCCCAAGGTAGTGTCTTGCCTGGTCGAACGGACAGGTTAGCGGCAGCGGCGCGCCCCATCGGAGCGGTTTTGCGGTGCGGATCCACCGCGACCAGTCCCCTACCTATCCGTTCGACAGGGGTATTCCGACCGAGGTGAGGTGGTGGGCGCCGTCGCCGGGGCGCAGACTGCCCGGCCATGGGGAAGGAGACGGAGCTGGCGCAGCTCGACCTGCGCTCTCGCGATCGGGCGCCGCAAGCGAGCGACCCGTACGCGCGGATCGCCCACAAGATCGCCACCGAGAGTTGCGTGATCCTCGACGGTGCCACCGGCACCGAGCTGTTCGAGGTCGACGGACACCGGCCCGAGGTGGACGACCACATGTGGGGCGTGGGCGCGCTGGCGCACTCGCCCGCCGACGTGGAGCGGGTTCACGGGCGCTACGTGGCCGCCGGCTGCGACGTCATCTCGACCGCCACCTGGGGCCTGCCGACCGCGCTGCGGCAGGACAACGCGGCGCTCTGGGACTCCGGCCGGCCCGTCCATTGGATGGACACCGCCCGGCGCGCGGTCCGCATCGCCCGCGCCGCCGCCTCCGAGCGCGATGCCGAGGTCGCGGTCGCGTTCAGCATCAACGGCGACGTCGACACGCCGGAAGGCGCCGAGACGATCCGCCTCCTCGCCCGGGCCTTCGAGAGCGACGCCCCCGACCTGATCTTGCTCGAGACGCTGTCGCTCGTCCGCAGCTCGACCTACGCCACGGTCGAGGCCCTGATGGAAACCGGGCTGCCGGTGTGGATCAGCTTCCGGCGTTGCCGTCACGGCGTCTGCGGCGTCTACGGCGAGCATTGGGGCGGGCCCGAAGGGGACTCCTTCGGGCGTGCCGCCCGCCGCTTCGAGGAGATGGGCGTCGGCGCGCTGCTGGTCAACTGCATCCCGCCGGACCACGTCCCCGGCATGGTCTCCTGGCTGCGCGACTTCACCGACCTTCCCTTGGGCGTCTACCCCAACCTCGGCTACCTGTCGGCGGCCGGCTGGCGGACCGACGGCGCCGTCTCCGAGCGCGACTACGCCGAGCTTGCCCGGTCCTGGCGCGAAGAGGGGGCGCAGATCATCGGCGGCTGTTGCGGCGTCGGCCCGGACCAGATCGCCGCCGCGGCGAAAGCGCTCGAGGGAACCAGGCCGGGCCATCGTCGCCCCGAGGAGCGACCCCACCCGGGCGACGACGCCGACCGGGCGCCGACCACCGAGCACTGGCGGAACGGCCGCGCCCGCGACCTGTTCCCGCTCGACTTTCCCGACATCGCCGTCGACGCGGGCGTCTTCGCCCCGACCCAGGGCAGCTTCCTGATCTGGCAGTACCTGTTCGAACAGGGGGTCGGCGCCCACCAGCGCTGCCTCGACGTCGGCTGCGGGTCGGGCCTGCTGACCGTCCAGCTCGCGCGCAACGGCGCCTCCCACGTGCACGCGATCGACATCGACCAGGCGGCGATCGCCAACACGCTCACGAACGCCTTCCGCAACGGCGTCGCCGACCGGGTCAGCGCCGCCGCCGCCGATCTCTACCCCTGGGTCCCGGAGGAGCGCTACGACCTGATCGTCGCGAGCCTCTACCAGATGCCGGTCGACCCGTTCGAGCAGGTGACCACCCACCGCCCGCTCGACTTCTGGGGCCGGAACCTGATCGACCACCTGATCAAGCTGCTCCCCGAGGCCCTGGCCGACGACGGCACCGCGTACATCATGCAGCTCTCGATCATCGGCGAACGCCGCACCGTCGAGCAGCTCGAGGCGCTCGGCTACACCTCCCGCGTCGTCTCCTTCGCGTTCTTCGAGTTCCACGACCTGTTCAAGGAGAAGAAAGACCAGATCCTCCGCGTCGAGGAGCAGTCCGACGCTTACCACCTGAGGCTCGGCGACCACGACGTGATGGTGGCCTACCTGATCGAAGTCACCCGCAAGGGTGAGGAAGGCAAGTAACACACATGAGCTACCTGGACAACGAGTACCTGTTCACCTCCGAGTCGGTCACCGAGGGCCATCCGGACAAGATCTCCGACCAGATCTCCGACGCCGTGCTCGACGCGGTCATGGAGTCCGATCCGCACGGGCGGGTCGCCTGCGAGACCCTGGTCAACACGGGGCTGATCGTGGTCTCGGGGGAGATCTCGACGACCGCCGAGCTCGACTTCCAGTCGCTGGCCCGGCAGACCGTCGACGAGATCGGCTACAACGACGCCCGCTTCGGCTTCGACTGCAACACCTGTGCGGTCATGGTCACGGTCGACAAACAGTCGCCGGATATCGCACAGGGCGTCAACGAGGCATACGAGCGCCGCGCCTCGGGCTCCGGCGACGACCTCGACTTGGCCGGCGCCGGCGACCAGGGGATGATGTTCGGCTACGCGACGAACGAGACGCCCGAGCTGATGCCGGCGCCGATCGCGATCGCCCACCGCCTCTCCGAGCGGCTCGCCGCGGTACGCAAGGACGGCACCCTCGAGTACCTGCGCCCCGATGGCAAGACCCAGGTCTCGGTCCGCTATCGGGATGGCAAGCCGGTCGGCATCGAGAAGCTGCTGATCTCCACCCAGCACTCCGAGGCGGTCGGGCAGGACCAGATCCGCGCCGACCTCTGGGAGAGCGTGGTCGTCCCGGTGCTCGACCGGGAGGCGGTGCCCTACGACGCCGCCGGGCTGCACACCGAGGAGAGCTACCTCGTCAACCCGACCGGCAAGTTCGTGGTCGGCGGGCCGATGGGCGACTGCGGCCTCACCGGCCGCAAGATCATCGTCGACACCTATGGCGGCGCCGCCCGCCACGGGGGCGGCGCGTTCTCCGGCAAGGATCCGTCCAAGGTCGACCGCTCGGCGGCCTACGCGGCACGCTGGGTGGCCAAGAACGTGGTCGCGGCCGGCCTTGCCGATCGCTGCGAAGTCCAGGTCGCCTACGCGATCGGGGTCGCCAAGCCGGTCTCGGTGATGGTCGAGACCTTCGGCACCGAGAAGCTCGGCCGCGCCCGCATCGCCGAGCTGGTCGACGAGCACTTCGATCTCCGGCCGGGCGCCTTCCGCGAGGAGCTCCGGCTGCACCGGCCGGTCTTCCGGCAGACCGCGGCCTACGGCCACTTCGGCCGCGAGGGCGAGGGCTTCACCTGGGAGGAGACGACCAAGGCGGAGGCGCTGCGCGAGGCCGCCGGCGCGACCGCGGGGGCAGCCGCGTGAGCATCACGGTCGTCGGCTCGCTCGCGTTCGACGCGGTCAAGACGCCGTTCGGCGAGCGCGAGCGCATGCTCGGCGGCGCCGCCACGCACTTCGCGCTGGCGGCGTCGTTCTTCGACGAGGTGCGGGTCGTCGGACCGGTCGGCGACGACTTCGGGGCGGGGGAGATGGAGATCCTCGAGACCCGTGGCACCGATACCGAGGACGTCGAGCGGGTCGCCGGCGGCAAGACCTTCTTCTGGAAGGGCGAGTACGGCTGGGATCTCAACTCGCGCGAGACGCTCGACACCCAGCTGAACGTCTTCGAGACCTTCGAACCGTCGCTCTCGCCGGCCTCCCAGGAAGCGGAGACGCTCTTCCTGGCGAACATTCAGCCGGGCCTGCAGCTGGGGGTGCTCGAGCAGTGCGAGGCGGCGCAGTTCACCGCGGTCGACTCGATGAACCTCTGGATCGAGATCGCCAAGGACGAACTGCTCGAGGTCATCCGCCGGATCGACTGCGTGATCCTCAACGACGCCGAGCTGCGCCAGTTGACCGAGGCCCCGAACCTGATCGTCGCCGCCCGCGAGGTGCTGAAGCTCGGTCCCAGCGTCGTCGTCGCCAAGCAGGGCGAGTACGGGGCGGCGCTCGTCACCGCCGACTCGTTCTTCGCCCTTCCGGCCTTCCCCTTGGAGACGGTCGTCGACCCGACCGGGGCCGGCGATTCGTTCGCCGGCGGCTTCGTCGGCTACGTCTCCGAGCACCTCGACGAGGGCCTCGGCGACGAGGTGCTGCGGCGGGCGATGGTCTACGGAACCGCGGTTGCCTCCCACAACGTGGAGGAGTTCGGGACCGAGCGGGTCCGGCGGCTGGAGCGCGGCGAGCTCGAGGAGCGCGCCCGCGCGATCAAGGAGATCACCCACTTCGAATTCGAGAACGCAAAGGAGAACGTGTGACCGTCACGCCCACCCAGGACTACAAGGTCGCCGACATCGGACTCGCCGACTTCGGCCGCAAGGAGATCGCGCTCGCCGAGGTCGAGATGCCAGGCCTCATGCAGACCAGGGAGGAGTTCGGCGAGGCGAAACCTCTGGCGGGCGCGCGGATCACGGGCTCCCTGCACATGACGGTGCAGACCGCGGTGCTGATCGAGACGCTGGTCGCCCTCGGCGCCGAGGTGCGCTGGGCCTCCTGCAACATCTTCTCCACCCAGGACCACGCCGCCGCGGCGATCGCCGCCGCCGGGATCCCGGTCTACGCCTGGAAGGGCGAGACCCTCGAGGAGTACTGGTGGTGCACCGAGCAGGCGCTCAACTGGCCCGACGGCGAGGGCCCGAACATGATCCTCGACGACGGCGGCGACGCGACCCTGCTGGTCCACAAAGGCGTCGAGTACGAGAAGGCCGGCGCGGTCCCCGATCCCGCGACCGCGGACTCGGAGGAGTTCCGGATCGTGCTGGAGACGCTGCAGCGATCGCTTGCCGAGAACCCACAGCGTTGGACCGAGATCGCGGCCGGTATCAAGGGCGTCACCGAGGAGACGACGACCGGCGTCCACCGCCTCTACCAGCTGGCCGAGGCGGGACAGCTGCTCTTCCCGGCGATCAACGTCAACGACTCGGTCACCAAGTCGAAGTTCGACAACCTCTACGGCTGCCGCCACTCGCTGGTCGACGGCATCAACCGGGGAACGGACGTGATGATCGGCGGCAAGGTCGCGGTCGTCTGCGGCTACGGCGACGTCGGCAAGGGGTGCGCCTCGAGCCTGCGCGGCCAGGGCGCCCGGGTGATCGTCACCGAGATCGACCCGATCTGCGCGCTGCAGGCGGCGATGGAGGGCTACGAGGTCAGGACCCTCGAGGAAGTCGTCGACGGCGCGGACATCTTCGTCACCACCACCGGCAACAAGGACATCATCACGCTCGCCCACATGCGCCGGATGAAGCACAACGCGATCGTCGGCAACATCGGCCACTTCGACAACGAGATCGAGATGGCGGCCCTCGAAGGCTCCGGCGCCGAGCGCATCAACATCAAGCCGCAGGTCGACGAGTGGAAGTTCGACGACGGCCACGCGATCATCGTCCTCTCCGAAGGGCGGCTCCTGAACCTCGGCAACGCCACCGGCCACCCGAGCTTCGTGATGTCGAACTCCTTCACCAACCAGGTGATCGCGCAGATCGAGTTGTTCGGACAGCCCGACGGAATGGCGCCGAAGGCCGTCACCGTCCTCCCCAAGCACCTCGACGAGAAGGTCGCTCGGCTTCACCTCGACGCGATCGGAGTGAAGCTGACCAGGTTGACCGAGGACCAGTCCGCCTACCTCGGCGTCCCGGTCGACGGCCCCTACAAGCCCGACCACTACCGGTACTAGGCATGGGGGCCAGGTGGCAACAGGAGACCGAGCCGGTGCAGCTCGGGTGGAGCGTGATCGAGCACCCGTTCTGGACCCGTTGGGCGGCCGGTGAACTGAGCGACGGGGAGCTGGCGCTCTTCGCCGGCGAGTACGACCACGTCGCCACGGCGATCGCCACGGCGGCGAGCAGGGCGGCGGCGCTCGACCCGCGCCTGGCGGAGCTGGCGGAGCGGGAGGGGCGGCACCTGGCTTGCTGGCGCCGCTTCGCCCGCGCCCTCGGCTGGGGCGGGATGGCGGCCTGGATCTACGCCGCCGAAGCGCTGCCGGAGACCGAAGAGTGCGCCCGTCTCCTGGCGGGCGACGGCGACCGGACGGCCGAGGAGCACCTGCTCGTCCTGCGCGACGTCGGTGCGGTCGAGGCCGCCGTCGGCGAGGTGATGCTGAACGGCCTCCTACGCCACTACCGCTTCCAGGAGGGCGAGGCGACCGAGTACTTCAGCCTCCACGTCGCGCTTGACGAGGGCTCCGCGGATGGTCGCGACGGAGAGGTCGAGCTCGCCTACCGGAAGATGCTCGACGGGGTCGAAGCGCTAGGGGTCAGGGCGAGGTCCTGATGTCGTTCCTGCTCGACTGCCCTCACTGCGGGGTCCGCGAGGTGACCGATTTCGGCTTCGGCGGCGAGCTCGCCGCGCGGCCGAGCGGGTCGCCCGACCGGCGTGAGCTCAACACCTACAACTACTTCCGCCGCAACGTGGCCGGCGTCCAGCGGGAGTGGTGGTACCACCGCTCGGGCTGTCGGGCCTGGTTCATCGCCGAACGCGACACGACCACCAACCGGATCCTGAAGACGGAGGCGGTCGCGTGAGCAGGCTCGCCGCCCAGCCCGGCGAGCGGATCGACCGGGCCCGTCCGTTGACCTTCAGATTCGACGGCGAGAGGGTGACCGGATACGAGGGCGACACGATCGCCTCGGCGCTCCACGCGGAAGGCCGGCGGATCTTCTCGCGCTCCTTCAAGTATCACCGGCCGCGGGGCGAGATCTGCGGCTGTGGCCAGTGCGCCAACTCGCTGGTCGACGTCGACGGGGCGCCCGGGGTGCGCGCCTGCGGCGAGCCCGCCCGTGCGGGGATGACCGTCGAGCACCTCAACGCCTGGCCCTCGCTCGAGCACGACGTGATGTCGGCGACCGACCGCTTCGGCGGCCGCCTCACCCAGGTGGGCTTCTACTACAAGACCTTCATCCGGCCGCGCCGACTGTGGCCGGTCTACGAGAAGGTCCTGCGCAGCGCCGCCGGCCTCGGGAAGTTGCGCAAGCGCCAAGACGCGCGGGAGTGGGAGACCGAATACCGGCGCCGTCACTGCGACGTGCTGGTGGTCGGCGCCGGCATCGCCGGTCTCGCCGCCGCGCTCCGGGCGGCCGAGCTCGGCGCCGACGTCGTCCTCTGCGACGAGGACGTCGAGCCGGGCGGCGCCCAGCTCTTCGAGGGCGGCCACGAGCGGGTCCGCGCGCTCACCGCCGAAGTCCGCGCGGCCGGGGTCGAGATCCTCTCCCGCGGGACCGCGATCGGCTGCTTCGACGGGCTCGTCCCGGTGGTCCAGGGCGACGTCCTGCACCAGGTGCGCGCCGCCCGCACGATCGTCGCCGCCGGCTCGATCCAGCAACCGCTCGTCTTCGGCGACAACGACCTGCCCGGGGTCATGCTCTCCGGCGGGGCGCGACGGCTCGGCGCCCTCTACGGCGTCGCCCCCGGCGCCGCCGCCGTCGTGGCGACCGTCGACGACCGCGGCCTCGACGACGCCCTCGCGCTCGCCGCGATGGGAGTGGAGGTGCGCGCCGTGGCCGATCTTCGCGCCGACGTCTCGGGCGGGCTGGCGGGCCGTCTGCGTGACGCCGGGATCGAGGTGCTTGCCGGGCTCACCCCGGTCCGCGGGCACGGCCGCAAGGAGATCGAGGCCGTCACCCTCGCCGCCCCCGCCGGCGGGAAGGAGCGCCGGATCGACTGCGACCTTCTCGCCGTCTCCGCGGGGGCCGCCCCCGCGCTGTCCCTCCTCCTGCAGGCCGGCGCCCGCGCCGAGTACGACTCTTCCCGTGCGGCCTTCAGCCTCGCCCGGCTCCCCGACGGGGTCTTCGCAGCCGGTGAGGTCGCCGGCTACCCGGGTGCCGATGCGGCCGAGCTCTCCGGCGCCCTGGCAGGGGCCGAGGCGGCCGACTCCCTCGGCCGCCGGTACCCGCGCCTGCGCGAGGAGCAGGTGCGGCTCGGACCTCCGCCGGCCGCCTCGGGAGTTGCGCCGCCCGAGGCCGTGGGCGAGGGCGGTAAGGCCTTCGTCGACCTCGACGAGGACGTCACGGTGAAGGACGTGAAGCAGGCCGTGGCCGAGGGCTTCGACTCGCTGGAGCTCGCGAAGCGCTACACGACGGTGACCATGGGGCCGTCCCAGGGGCGCTTCTCACAGCTGCCCTCGGCGCGCTTGATCGCGGCGGAGACGGGGCTCGACCTGGAGAGCGTCGGGCTCACCACCGCGCGTCCGCCCTGGACCAGCGTGCCCCTCGGCGCCCTGGCCGGCCGCCCGTTCGAGCCGGCCAAGCGATCGCCGATCCACGCCCGCCACCTGGATCTCCACGCGACTGTCCGCTGGGCGGGAGACTGGCTGCGCGCCTACGACTACGGCGATCCCGAGGCGGAGACCCGCGCGGTCCACGAGGCCGCCGGGATCATCGACGTCTCCACCCTCGGCAAGCTGATCGTGCGCGGTCCGCAGGCCGGGGAGCTGCTCGACCGCCTCTACCCGAACCGGATCTCGAGCCTCAAGCCCGGGCGGATCCGCTATGGCGTCCTGCTCTCCGACGCCGGCCGGATCACCGACGACGGCACCATCTGTCGGCTCGACGAGGAGACCTTCTACGTCACCACCACCTCGAGCGGCGCCGCGGCGGTCGAGCGGTGGTTCACCTGGTGGCTCGCCGACTGGGGCCTCGACGCGACCGTCACCGACCTCACCCAGGGGCTGGCGGCGCTCAACCTGGCCGGCCCGCGGGCACGCGAGGTGCTCGCCAAGGTGGCCGACCTCGATGTCGACAGTGAGTCCTTCTCCTACCTCGACGCCAAGCAGGCCAGGGTGGCGGGCATCGAGTGCCTGCTGCTGCGGATCGGATTCGTCGGCGAGCTGGGCTACGAGATCCACTGCGCCGCGGCGCACGGGCGAGCATTGTGGGACGCGCTCGCGGAGGCGGGTGCCGAGCTCGGCGTCAGGCCGTTCGGCCTCGAGCCGCAGCGGATCCTGCGCCTGCAGAAGCTGCACGTCATCGTCGGCCAGGACACCGACTCCGAGTCGACTCCCTACGTCGCGGCGATGCCGTGGGTGGTGAAGCTCGACAAGGAGCAGGAATTCATCGGCCGCTGGGCCCTCGAGCAGCGCCGGGACGAGGCGCCCCGGGTCGAGCTCGTCGGCTTCCGCTGCGCCGATGGCCGGGTGCCCACCGAGGGCGCGGTCGTCCTCGGCACCGATGGCACCGCCGCCGGCGAGGTCACCAGCGCCCGCTACTCGGCGATCGTCGACGCGGTCATCGGCATGGCGCGGGTGCCGACCGGGCAGGCGGAGGACGGCGCCCGGATCTCGATCTCCGACGGCGGCCAACGGATCGAGGCCGTCGTCACCAAGAGCCCGTTCTTCGATCCGGATGGGGAGGTGCTCCGCGGATGAACACGAGTTTCCTGACGCCGGCCGCCGACGGCCCGCCGGCGCTCAGCCCGTTGGCCGAAGGCTCCTACCGGGGGGCCGAGCTGGCCGAGCGCGACGGTTGGACGGTCGTCGTCTCCTACGGCGACGTAGAGGCCGAGGCACGAGCCTGCACGGAGACGGTCGGCTGGGCGGACCGGTCCCACCTCGCGAAGGCCGAGCTGAGCGGGCCGGGCGCCTGGGTCGAGTCCCCGCGCGATGGCCTGGCGAGGAGGCGGGGCGCCGGCTGGTCGTGCCCGCTGACGCCGCGCCGTGCGCTGCTCCTCGGCGACACCGGCACGCCGCCGGACGGCGTCACGCTCGACCTCACCTCTTCCCTCGGCGCGATCTCGGTCGCGGGCCCAAGGGCCCGCGAGACGATCGCGCGCTTCTGCGCGATCGACACCCGGGCGGCGGCCATGCCTCTCCGCGGCTTCCGCCCGGGTTCGGTCGCGCGAACCCCCGGCTACCTCCTGCGCGACGGCGAGGACGCCTTCCTGCTCCTCTTCGGCGCCGCCTACGGCACCTATATGTGGGAGGTCGTCGGCGACGCGGGCACCCGGCTGGGTGGCCGCCCGGTCGGCGCCGGGGCCGCGGTCGCGGCGACCCCGCGGGAGGAGGCGATCGTCGATGCGTAACCTCTTCCGCCGCCGCCGCATGTGGCGCGGGCGTCCCGAGTTGAAGAAGTCATACGACGTGGTGATCATCGGCGGCGGCTCGCACGGCCTCGCGACCGCCTACTACCTGCGCCGGCTCGGGATCACCGACGTCGCCGTGCTCGACAAGAGCTACATCGGCTCCGGCGCCGCCGGTCGCAACACGACCATCCTGCGCTCCAACTACAAGACCCCGGAGGGCGCCCGCTTCTACGACGCCTCGGTCAAGCTCTACGAAGGCCTCGGCGCCGAGCTTGACTTCAACCTCCTGTTCAGCCAGTGCGGGCACCTCACCCTGGCCCACTCCGACCGGGCGCTGGCGGTGATGGCCAACCGCTCGGAGGTCAACCGGCTGCAGGGGATCGACTCGCAGCTGATCGGGCCCGAGGAGGTGCAGAAGCTGGCGCCGACGATGTACGTGGGCCTGGACACGACCTATCCGATCATGGGCGCGCTCTACCACCCGCCGGGCGGGATCATCCGCCACGACGCGGTCGTCTGGGCATTCGCCCGCGGCGCCGACGAAGGTGGCGCCGAGATCCACCCCTACACCGAGGTGACCGCGCTGCGCCGCGACGGCGACCGGATCACCGGCGTCGAGACGAACCGCGGGACGATCGCGGCGGGCACGGTCCTGAACTGCACCGCCGGCTGGTCGTCCCTGCTCTGCGACATGGCCGGCGTGCGGCTTCCGATCACCACCCACATCCTGCAGGCCTGCGTCACCGAGCCGGTGAAGCCGTTCCTCGACGTGGTCGTCGTCTCCTCGCAGATGCACGTCTACATCAGCCAGTCCGACCGCGGCGAGTTCGTGATGGGCTCGGAGATCGAGCCCTGGACGACCTACCGGATGAACGGCACGCTGAACTTCCTCCAGGACCTCACCCGCCACACGCTGGAGCTCTTCCCTCAGCTCGAGCGGGCGCGACTGCTGCGGGCCTGGGCGGGTCTCTGCGACCTCTCGCCCGACTACAGCCCGATCCTCGGCAAGACCGAGGTGGACAACTTCCATGTCTCCGCCGGCTGGGGCACCTACGGCTTCAAGGCGGCGCCGATCGTCGGCAAGACGATGGCGGAGCTGGCCGCCACCGGCCGCACCCCGGACCTGATCGCACCGTTCACCCTGGAGCGCTTCTACACCGACGAGCTGGTCTCCGAGCTGGCCGCGGCGGCGGTGAGTCACTGATGGGCCTGGCCGCCACGGCGCCCGCCGAGACGGCGGCCGGCGAGCCCAGCCAGATCGTGATGCGGCTCGTCATCTCCTGCCCGGACCGGCCCGGGATCGTCTCCGCCGTGTCGGGCTTCCTCGCCGAGGCGGGCGCCAACATCATCCGCTCCGACCAGTACAGCTCGGACCCCGAGCAGGGCTCGTTCTTCATGCGGATGGAGTTCGCCGTCGCCCCCGCGCGGCACCCCGATCTCGGCGAGCGCTTCGGGCTCGCCGTCGCCGAGCGCTTCGGGATGACCTGGCGCCTCTGGGACGCCGCCGTGCCGAAGCGGGTCGCGATCCTCGTCTCGCGCTACGACCACTGCCTGCAGGACCTCCTCTGGCGCGGGCGCCGCGACGACCTCGGCGGTGCCGTGATCACCACGGTCGCCTCCAACCACCCCGATCTCCGCGACGAGGCGGAGTCGTTCGGCCTGCCCTACCACCACGTCCCCGTCGAGAAGGGCAGGAAGCCGGAGGCCGAGGCGCGGCTGCTGGAGCTGCTCGAGGGCGAATGCGACCTGGTCGTCCTCGCCCGCTACATGCAGATCCTCTCTGGCGAGTTTCTCGACCGGATCGGCGTGCCGGTGATCAACATTCACCACAGCTTCCTGCCCGCGTTCGCCGGCGCCGGTCCGTACCAGAAGGCAAAGGAGCGCGGGGTCAAGCTGGTCGGCGCGACTGCCCACTACGTGACCGAGGAGCTCGACGCGGGCCCGATCATCGAGCAGGACGTGATCCGGGTCGACCACTCGAGCACGGCGGCGGAGCTGGAACGACTCGGCGCCGACATCGAGCGGACGGTCCTCGCCCGCGCGGTCAAGTGGCACTGCGAAGACCGCGTCCTCCGCCACGGCAACACGACCGTCGTCTTCTAGGGCAAGGCGGCCGTGGGACTCTCCAACGTCTACGGCGTTCCCGGTCTGGGAAGGCGGGCGACGGCGAAGCTGATCGACGGCAAGGCGATCGCCGCCGAAGAGCGGGCAGCGGTGGCGGCCGGGGTCGAGGAGCTCGTCGACGCCGGCGGCCGGCCCCCGACCCTGGCCACCATCCTGATCGGCGACGATCCGGCCTCCGCCGTCTACGTCGCCGCGAAGGTGAAGGCCTGCGCCGAGGTCGGTCTCGGCAGCGTCCACCATCACCTTTCGGCGGAGGCTCCGCGGGAGGAGGTGATGGCGCTGATCGATGCGCTAAACGCCGATCCCGCGGTCAGCGGCATCCTCTGCCAGCTGCCCGTCCCGGCTCACCTCGACGGGGCCGAGCTGACCGACCGGATCGACCCGGCCAAGGACGTCGACGGCCTCACCGTGGCGAGCGCCGGGCGGCTCGCACTGGGCCTCCCGGGCCTGCGCCCCTGCACGCCGGCCGGCGTGATGGTCCTGCTCGAGCGCGCGGGGGTCGACCCCCGGGGCCGCGACGCGGTGGTGATCGGCCGCTCGAACCTCTTCGGCAGGCCGATGGCGCGGATGCTCGAGGCCGCGGACGCCACCGTCACCCTCTGCCATCGGCACACCCGCGACCTGGCCGGCGTGTGTCGCCGCGCCGACATCGTGATCGCCGCTGTCGGTCGCCCGCGGCTGGTCGAAGGAAGCTGGATCAAACCCGGGGCGACGGTGATCGACGTCGGCATCAACCGCACCGCGGAGGGGCTGGTCGGCGACGTCGACTTCGAGGCTGTCGCGGCCGTGGCCGGCGCGATCACTCCGGTCCCCGGCGGCGTCGGGCCGATGACGATCGCCTGCCTGCTCCGCAACACCCATGACGCCGCCCGCCTCTCGGCGGCCGGAGGTTGAACCGGGACCCTTCCGCCCGAGGCGGCGCCGATACGTCGTGGAACGACCGTGAAGATCGCCCTGGCGCCGAAGCGCGGAACGGTCGAGATCACCGTCGGGTGACCGAGAGGGCCTCTACCATCGGGCCACCACCATGGCGGAGGAACTGGTGAAGCTGGAGGTCGATGAGGGGGTCGCGACGCTCACCCTGAACCGGCCGCGACGGCGCAACGCGCTGACGGCCGAGCTGCTCGCCGGATTCGACGCCGCGCTCGGCACCGCGCTCGGCGACGCCGCCGTCCGGGTCATCCGCTTGCGCGGCGCCGGCCCCGACTTCTGCGCGGGGTACGACATCGAGTGGGGGGCCGAGTTGATGGGCGGGAGCGAGGCGGGTGGGCCCTGGGACCCGATCGTCGACTACAACCTGATCTCCCGCTTCGTGGCGAGCTACACCGCGATGTGGCGTGCGCCGAAGCCGGTCGTCGCCCAGGTCCAGGGTGCCTGCGTCGGCGGCGGCTCGGATCTGGCGCTCTGCGCCGACCTCGTCGTCTGCGCCGAGGACGCCCGGATCGGCTACCCGCCGGCGCGCGTCTGGGGTTCGCCTACCACGGCGATGTGGTTCTACCGGATCGGCCTCGAGCGGGCCAAGCGCCTGCTGCTCACCGGCGATCCGATCGATGGCCTCACCGCGGTCGAGTGGGGCTTCGCCTCCTCGGCGCACCCGCCCGAGGAGCTCGACGCCGCGGCGCTCGCCCTGTGCCGCCGCGTCGCTCGCCTCCCCGCCAACCAGCTGCAGATCTCGAAGATGCTGGTCAACACCGCGGTCGAGCAGATGGGTCTGGGCGCCGTGCAGACCCTCGGCAGCCTGCTGGACGGCGTCGCTCGCCACACCCCGGAGGGAGTCGACTTCTCGCGCCGCGCCACGGAGGATCTCGGCGCCGCGATCCGGGAGCGCGACGAGCCGTTCGAGGACTACGGCTGGGGCCGGCGCACCGCCACCACCCCGCCCGGGCCGTGACGGCGGGCCCGTCGGGCCCCGCTGATCCGCTGAGCTCCCGCTCTCAGAGCACCAGCGGGACCAGCATCCAGGTCCGCGCCCGGTAGGCGGGGTAGGTGCCCGGGAAGGCGGCGGTGAGGATGCCGGTGTAGATGGGGTGGCGGAGGAGGCGGTAGGGACCGGAGGTGATCAGCTCCGGCTCGGACTTGAGGGTCTGCGGCATGCCCCAGTTGCGCCCCAGGTGGAGGCGCGCCCAGATCGCCGGCCCGAGCCCGCCGAGGAAGAGGGCCGCCCCAAGCACGGCCGGAACCGGGCTCGCCGGCCCTGAAGGGTCTGGGCGGACTGCCGAGAAGACGGGGAAGCTCCTCGACCACCGGAAGGAACTGCATGACGCACCGGATCGCCCGGGTCCCGATCGCCCTGCTCGTCGCACTCGCCGCCCTGCTCGCCCTCGGCGCCGGCTCCGCCCGCGCCAACGCGGGGGCGGTCCGTCTCGGCACCACCACGCCGCTGCCGCAGGGGGCGAGGCTCGCCGGGACCGCGCCGCGAGGTGAAGAGCTCCACCTGATCGTCGCCCTGGAACCGCAGGACCCCGCGGGCCTCGAACGCTTCGCCGAAGAAGTGTCGACGCCGGGCTCGCCGAACTACGGCGACCACCTGTCGGTGGCCGAGTTCACGCGGCGCTTCGGCGCGACCGAGGCCCAGGTGCAGGCGGTGCGCAAGGCGCTGACCGAACGCGGCCTGCAGGTGGGGGAAGCCGGCCTCAACCGGCTCTCCCTGCCGGTGAGCACGACGGTGGCGGGTGCCGAGGCGGCGTTCGGGATCTCGATGCAGCGGGTCGAGACCACGTCGGGACGGATCGCCCACCGCAACAACCGCGCGCCCGCGATCCCGGCGGCGGTCGCCCCCTACGTGCAGGGCGTGATCGGCCTCGACGACGTGGTCCTCCCCCACCGGCAGGCCGACGCGTCGCCGCCCTCGTCCCCGCGGGGCGCTGGCGTGCGGGGCGCGCCCGCCGCCTCGACCGCGGCCGCCGCCGTGACGCCTTGCGCGGAAGCGCTGAAAGCCCAGCAGGCATACCAGGCGGCCTTCGAAGAAGAAGAAGCGGAATCCGGGGTGTACACCGGCGAAACGCTTTACCGGCCCGACCAGATCGCCTCCGCCTACGGGTTCTCCGACCTCTACGCGCAGGGCGATCTCGGGGCCGGCCAGACGGTCGCCCTGCTCGAGCTCGAACCGTTCAACCACGAAAACGTCGCCCGCTACCAGCGCTGCTACGGCACCCAGGTGCCGATCTTCGAAGAAAACATCGAAGGCGGTCCCGAAGGCGAACACGAAACCGGTGAGGCGGGGCTCGACATCGAGCAGCTGATCGGGCTGGCGCCGGGCGCCAAGATCGTCGTCTACCAGGCCCCCAACGTCACCGGGGGGCAAGCCGCGATCCTCGCCAGGTGGGTCGAACAAGACAGCGCCGCGGTGATGTCGAGCTCCTGGGGGGAGTGCGAGGCCTTCTCCGCGGCGCTGGAAGTCGCGCACAACAACACCCTGCTGCAGGAGGCGGCCGTGCAGGGCCAGAGCTTCTTCGTCGCCGCCGGCGACGCCGGCTCGACCGACTGCTTCGAAGAACCCGATAAAGAAGAAGCCGAAGAAGGACTCGAAGGCGACACCGAACTGGCCGTCGACTCCCCCGGCAGCTCGCCGTTTGCGACCAGCGTCGGCGGCACCAGGCTGCAGTCGCTCGGCCCCCCGTCGACTGAGTACCTGTGGAACGACGGATCGAGCGCCGGCGGCGGCGGACTGTCGTCGGTCTACCCGATGCCCACCTACCAGACCGGGGCCGCGCCGGGCCTCGGCGTGATCGGGCCACTCTCCGGGGCCGACCCCTGCCGGGGGGCGACCGGCCTGTGCAGGCAGGTTCCCGACGTCTCCGCCGAGGGCTCGCCCGACACCGGCTACCTGGTCCTGACCGAAGAAGAAGAAGAAGTGGGGGAAGAAGTCAAGTTCACGAGCGCGTGGAGTCCGATCGGCGGCACCAGCGCGGCCGCGCCGCTGTGGGCCGCCCTGGCGACGCTCACCAACGCCCTCCCGGCCTGCGGCGGGCACAGGATCGGATTCGCCAATCCCGCCCTGTACGGGATTGCCGGCGATGCCTACGCGACCGACCTCCACGACGTCATCGGGGGTCGGCCCGGCGGCCCGCAGAGCAACAACAGGTTCGGCGAACCGTTCTATCCGGCGACGGCCGGCTATGACATGGCAACCGGGCTCGGCACGCCTGCCGGCGCGGCGCTGGCGTCCTCGCTCTGCGCGCTCGCCAACCCCGCCCCGACGCCGCCCCCGAGCCCCGCTCCCGAATCGTCGCCCGCCCCGACGCCCTCGCCCGCCCCGCAGGCCACGCCTGCCGCGGCCGGCCCCAAGGTGCGCCACGCCACCCTGCGCGCCGTCGGCGGCAAGGGCGCGAGGGTCGTCTTCGGGCTAACCGCGCGCTCGGGCGCCGAGCTGCGCAAGGTCAAGGTGCGGCTCCCGCGCGGCTTCGTGGTCGCCCACACGCGCCGCGCCCTGCACCGCGGCGTCGACGTGCTCGCGCCGGGTCCGCGGCTCCTGCCGGCGAAGACCTGGGCGCGAGGGCGGACGATCACCATCGTGCTCCGGAAGCAGGTGGCCGTGGCCCGCATCAGGCTCACCGCGCCGGCGATCCGGGTGACGCCCGGGCTCGCCGCCTGGGTAAGGCGCCACCGTGCCCACAAGCTGAAGGTGGTGGTCGTCAGCCGCGAAGGCGCGGGCCGGGGCGCCCGCTTCGAGCTCGGGCTGAGGTCGTCGGCGCGGTCCCGGTCGGTGAGGTCGACCTCCCACCGCCGCGCCGCATGAGCCGCCCGCTCGCCGGTCGGGTGACGCCGGGGTCGCCGCGCGCCTAATTCGACAAGCTCGCGGCGTCCGCCGCGAGCCTGGCGAAGCCCGGCATCCTCAGCGAGCCCCAGCCCGTCGCCCGGTCGTACCCGGGTTTGGCGTGGCAGCATTCGAGCGGAGCACCGCCGCCCGCTTCGGGCGGGAGGGCGCGGCCGATGTCGTTGTTGCCGATGACGACGTCGCGGAAGGCACCCCTCCGCGTCCTCGGGTTCTCCCCGAGCCGGTAGAGCAGGGGGTTGAGGAAGCCCAGCGAGGCCTGACCGTGACGGGCGGCGTACTGGTCGGCGAGGATCACCGCGGAGGCCATCAGCGGCGTCGCGGCGCTCGTGCCGCCGACCTTGTCCCAGCCGTACACGGGGTCATCGCTCGGTGCACACAGCGGTGCGGTGCAGTAGAGCGCGTAGCCGGGGTAGTCGTCCGCGAGCGCGGCGATGTCGGGCACGCTGCGGCCTGCCGGCAGACCAGGGACGCCGGCCTGCCACCATGGCCGGCGCGGATAGAGCAGGCTCGTGCCACCGCCACCGCCACCGCCGTTCGGCAGTTCCAGTGAGTCGTTCCAGGTGATCTCTCGCTCGATCCGGTTCTGCCGCGAGAGCAGAAGATTGGTCCCGCCGACCGCGGTCGCGTAGACCGAGGAGGCCGGCGTCCACACCGACAGGATCGGCAGCGCCGTCGTGCCTTCGGCGGGATGGGCGCGGCAGCTGCTCGACCCCTCGTCGCCTGCCGCGACGAGGACCGAGATCCCCGCACCGGCGGCGACCGCGAAGACGTTGTCGGTCATTTCCCGGACCACCAGACCCGGATACGCCCTGCTCAGTTCGTTCTCGCAGGAGCCGTAGGAGATCGAGATCACGTCCGGCCGGTGGCCCGGCGAGCCGAGCGCCGCCCCCGCGGTGACCGCGAGTCCGAGCGGCGATTCGCCACCCTCATAGGCGTAGATCTTCTTCAGCCTGGGCGCGCCGGCGATCGCCATCGAGAGGTCGAGGGTCGGCTCCGCTTCGGCAAACGGAGGTTCGCCGGGGAGTCGGACCACCTTGATCGGTGGCACGTGCAGCCCGAAGCAGTGCGCGAAGGCGACGAGGTCGCTGTGCTTGAACGTGCCCCCCTCGACCGTGGCCATGACCTCGCCCTGGCCTTCGAGGCCCCGCGCGTGCATCGCCGCCAGCCCGTAGGCGGTCACGTATTGGTTGGGGGTGAACGATTCGCCGGCGCTCCTTCCGGCGGCGCACCCGGAGGCGGTCCCGCTGTGCCGGAGACCTGAGAAGTATGGGAGGCGCGATCTGCCCGCGCCGCTCCCCGCGGCCCCCGGCGCGGCATCGCCCGGGCCGACCGCCGGGGCGCTTCGCGCCGGTCCGATCAGGGTGATCCGGGTGACTGCGCCGCGCAGCCGGGCGGGCACCGGACCCGCGTCCTCGACCGCCCCCGGCGTCGCGGTCGCGCTCGCCGTCGCCCTGCCGGGCAGCAGCCGCTGCAGTTCGCCGGGCCGCAGGCGCGCCAGTACGAAGTCCCCGGTCGCCAGCATCCGCCCGTGCAGGCCGTGCCGGGCCAGCCAACGCATCGCCCGGGCGCGGGTCCGCGGCTTCGCGCCGTAGCGTCGCACCAGCTGCTCCACCGTCGCGTATTCGCGATAGCGGGGCGAGGCCGGGTCGGAGACGGCGCGTGCAAAGCGCTCGAGGCCGCGCGGGTGTCGGAGGCTCAGCAGGACGCCGACCTTCTGTTTCGGCAGGAAGATCGGGCCCCGCTGGGCGGCCGCCAGGGCCGTCCCGGCCACGGTCGCGCCGACCAGGCAGGCGAGAAGTAGGGAGAGACCGAAACGCTTCATCAGCGGCTCGGCAGCTTGCCACGCCTGGCAGACGGCCACCCCCGCCTCACCGGCGGTTAAGCCCGGTCCGCTCGACTTGAGGGATGGGCTGGTATCCGACCGTCGAGGTGCCCGCGATCGGCCGCGGGAGGTTGGCGCGGGCGCGGGCGGGGGCGGCGCTGGTGGGCCTGCTCGCGCTGGTCGCCTACCTGCGGGTGCGGCTCGCGGCGCCCGCCGAACATTGGCCGCTCTGGGACGTCAGCGTCTACCACTGGGCCGGGGTCGAGGTGGTGCGCGGGGCTGCCCTGTACGCGCGTTCGGCGCCCTACCACTTCACCTATCCGCCCTTCGACGCGGCGCTGCTCGGGCTCGGGGGCGAAGCGCCCGCGATCTACCTGAAGGTGGCGATCAGCGCCGTCAGCGTCGGCTCGCTGGTCGCGCTCGGTGCGCTCTCGCTCGGCGCCGCGGGGGTGCGGCGGCGGCCGGAGCTGGTCTTCGCGGTCGTCGGCCTCTCCTTGCTGACGGTCCCGGTCGTCCTCACCCTGCACCTCGGCGAGACCGATCTGATCGTCGCCGCCCTGGTCGCCGGCGACGTGCTGCGACGGCGCGACGGCGGCCGGTGGCAGGGCGTCGGCGTGGGCCTCGCCGCGGCGATCAAGCTGACGCCGCTGATCTTCGTCGTCTACCTGCTGGCGACGCGACGGGGGCGGGCGGCGGCGGTCGCGGGCGCCACGTTCGCCGCCACGTTCGCGGCCGGCTTTCTGTTGCTGCCTGCGGACTCGCGCGCCTTCTGGCTCGAAGGCGTCTTCATGCAGGCGCACCGCGTCGGCAACGCGGCCAACCTCGCCGACCAGTCGCTGGCGGGGGCGATCGCGCGGTTCGCGGGTGCCACCGGCCAGGCGCACGCGGCCTGGGTCGCTGCCGCCGTCCTGACCGGGCTCGCCGGGCTCGCCGTCGCGGCCTGGGCGCACCGCCGTGGCCACCGCCTCGCCGGCGCCGTCTGCTGCGGCATCACCGGCCTGCTCGTCTCGCCGATCTCCTGGACCCACCATTGGGTCTGGGCGGTTCCGCTCCTCGTCCTGCTCGTGGTCGCCGCCTGGCGCCGCCGCACGCTCGCCACGGCGCTCGCCGCCCTCCTCGTCGCCGGCGTCTTCTCCGCCGCCGCGGCCCTCCCCTCGACCTGGGGCCCGCTCGGCGACCTCCTCGCCGCCGACGCCTACGTCTGGTGCGGGCTGGCGGTGCTCGCCGGCACCGCGCTCTTCCTCGCCTCGGAGGTTGACTCCACGGTGCCCGCCGCCCGTCCGAGGAGGCGCGCCCGTCCCATCCTCCACTTCGGCAGGTAGGAGGAGGGGACGGGCGCGCCTCGGCGGGCGTGCGGTGGGCGCAGGCGCGCGCCCCGGCCCCCGGCGGCGTTCGCACTTTGCCGCGCATAGCGCGGATAACTGCGAACGCGGTCCGTCGGACAAGCGGCGCCGGCGTGTCCCCGGGTGAGGCCGCGGGCGGGCTCAGACCTTGAACAGGAATTCGTCGTCGCCCTGGCAGATGAAGAAGCGCTGTTCGAGTTCGCCGAAGCCGCCGTACATGACTTCCTCGTAGGAGAAGTTGACGTCGAGGTCGGCCTTCCAGATGCGCTTGTGCAGTCGGGTGACGTGGACCGTGAAGTACTTGGTCACGTCGCCCTTGTAGGCCATGTATTCGACCTTCGTGGCCTTGCGGGCGGGGCCGTCAAGGACAAAGGAGCCGGGTGGGTTGAAAGCGACGGTGTAGGTGACCGGCGTCCCGTGGGTCGGCACACAGGTGGTCATGATCGACCCTTCGATGGCGGCGACGCGCTTGCCCTGGAGGGTGAGCGACAGCGTCTCCCCGGCCGCGGTTTCGCCGCTGTAGTAGAGCGGTTTGGGCTTGGCGGCGGCGGGCGCCGCGGCGACGAGCAGGGCGACGCAGGCGAGCGCTGCGGTGAGGCGTTTCATCGGGCTGATCTCCTTGGGTTCGGGTGTCGGGAGACCACCCTCGCCGTCGGCCCCGCCGCCGCCATCGGGGACACCCCCAAGATCAGACCCCAGTCTTTGCCCGCCCCCGACCCGAAGGCCTGCGTGTCGGGCCGCGCCGGAGCGTCCCACAGTGAGTTCGCAGTAATCCGCGCATAGCGCGGAGAAGTGCGAACGCCGCCGGGTGTCCCACGATGAGTTCGCAGTAATCCGCGCATAGCGCGGAGAAGTGCGAACGCGCTGGGGGGGACCCGCCCTGGAATCAGTCAACTAGGGTTTGGACAAGCCCGCTCGTCCGGCGGGCGCTCGTCAAGGGCCGGCCGCCGCGGTCGGGGGCAGGCCAAAAGGAGACCGACCGGAGGGAGACCGGAAGGAGATGTCGATCGAAGTCGAGGCGGACGTCGTCGTGATCGGCGCGGGGCTGGCGGGGCTCGTCGCCGCGCGGCGGCTGGCGGCCGCCGGGGCCCGGCCGGTGGTGGTCGAGGCGCGCGAGCGGGTCGGCGGCCGGATGCTGAACGAGGACCTCGGCGACGGCAAGGTGGTGGAGATCGGCGGCCAGTGGATCGGCCCCACCCAGCGGCGGATCGCCGCGCTCGCCGAAGAGCTGGGGGTCGGCACCTTCCCGACCCACGACGAGGGCCGGCACCTGCTGGAGCTGGGCGGCAAGGTCGCGACCTTCACCGGCCACCTCACCGACGCCCGCGTCGAGCTGGTCCGCGACCTGGCGAAGGCGGCCTCGCCGCTGGCACTCGCCGACCTCGAACAGGCCCGCGCGCGGCTCGACCGGATGGCGCGCCAGGTGCCGCTCGACTCGCCCTGGACGGCGCCGCGGGCCGAGCGCTGGGACAGCCAGACCTTCGCCACCTGGATCCGCCGCAACGCCCGCACCCGCGCCGCCCGCACGCTCTTCGAGATCGCCACCGAGGCGGTCTGGGCGGCCGAGCCGAGCGACGTCTCCCTCCTCCACGTCCTCTTCTACACGCACGCCGGCGGCGGCTTCAACACCCTGGTCGGGACCGGCGGCGGCGCCCAGCAGGACCGCTTCCACGGCGGCTCCCAACGGCTCGCCCTGCTGATGGCCGAGCAGCTCGGCGAGGAGCGGGTGCTGCGCGGGCACCCGGTGCGCCGGATCGAGCACGGCGGCGAGACGGTGGTCGTCCGCGCCGACGGGGCCGACGGGGAGCCGGACGGGCTGGTGGCGCGGGCGCGGCGGGCGATCGTCGCGATCCCGCCGACCCTGGCCGGCCGCGTCGCCTACGACCCGCCGCTGCCCGCCCTGCGCGACCAGCTGACCCAGCGGATGCCGCAGGGCACGGTGGTGAAGACGATGGCGGTCTACGAGACGCCGTTCTGGCGCGAGCAGGGGCTCTCCGGCCAGGCGATCGGCGAGGCGGGGCCGGCCCGGGTCACCTTCGACAACTCGCCCCCGGACGGCAGCCCCGGCGTCCTGCTCGGCTTCCTCGAGGGCCGCTTCGCCCGCCGGCTCGGCGCCCGCCCCGCGGCCGAGCGCCGCGAGGCGATCCTCGCCGGACACGCGCGGCTGTTCGGCGAGCGGGCGGCGCGGCCGGAGCGCTTCATCGAGCGCGTCTGGGCCGATGAGGAGTGGACCCGCGGCTGCTACGGCTGCCTGATGACGACCGGCGGCTGGACCGAATACGGCGCCGCGCTGCGCGCCCCGGTGGGCTCGCTGCACTGGGCCGGGGCGGAGACGGCGACGGTCTGGAACGGCTACATGGACGGCGCCGTGCAGTCCGGCGAGCGCGCCGCCGCGGAGGTGCTGGCGGCGCTTTGACGGCGACCTCCGACAGCGAGCGCGAGGCGCCGGAGGGGGCACCCGCGAAGGCGGGGGTCGCGCCGCCGCCGGCGACCGCGTCCGCGCCGACCGCGGCAACCGCGACCGCGACCGCGACGCCGACCGTCGAGCGCCGACCGGAGCTGCGCTGTCTGCACGAGACCCTGGAGGCCGCCGCGGCGGGCGAAGGCGCGACCGTGGTCGTCGAGGGGGTCGCCGGAGCGGGGAAGACGCACCTGCTCGAACGGGCGGCCGCCCACGCCCGCGAGCTCGGCATGCTCACCCTCTTCAGCGCCGGCTCGCCGCTCGCCGCCGCCGCGTCCTTCGGGCTCGTCCTCGAGCTGACCGAGCCGCTGCTCAGCCGCCGCGCCGGCACCGGCGAGCTGCCCGACCGACTGTCCCACCTGCTCGGCCCCGGCTACGAGCACGCGCCGGGCGACGACGGCACCGCGGCGCTCGCCTGCCTCGCCCTCGCCCGGGTCTGCGAACGCGCCGCGGCCGAGGTGCCGCTGGCGCTGATCGTCGACGACGTCCACTGGGCCGACGCGGCCAGCCTGCAGGCGGTGGCGGCGATCGCCCGTCGCACGCCCCGCACGCCGCTCGCGGTGATCGCCGCGCTGCGGCTCGGCGAGGAGCTGCCCGACCCGGGCGCGGTCGCCGAACTGCGCGGCGAACCGCCGGCGCGGGTGCTGCGGGTCGGCCCCTTGAGCACAAGCGGCGTCGGCGAGCTGCTGGAGGCGCGCCTCGGCGCGCCGGTCGCCGAGGACGCGGCGGCGACCTGCGCGCGGCTCACCGGCGGCAACCCGCTGCTCGTCACCCAGATCGCGACGATCCTCGGCGAGGGCAGCGGCCCGGTCACCGCCGAACGGCTGGAGGGGCTGGGGGAGCGCGCGGTCAGCGTCGCCGCCGCGGTCGAAGCGCGCCTCAACCGCCTCGGGGAGGAGGCGACGGCGCTGGTCGCCGCCTGCGCGATCCTCGGCGACGAGGCGCCGACCCGCCACGTGATCGCCCTCGCCGAGCTGACCGAGGCCGACGCGGTCGCGGCGCTCGACCGCCTCACCGCGGTCGGCCTGCTCGAGCCGGGCGAGCCGTTGCGCTTCACCCACCCGCTGGTCCGCGACGCCGTCTACCAGGCCCGCCCGCCCGCCGCCCGCGCCCAGGCGCACACCCGCGCCGCGGAGCTGCTGAGCGCCGCGGGCGCCGACCCGCAGCAGGTCGCCGCCCAGCTCCTGCGCGCCCGCCCGAGCGGCTCGGCGCAGACCGTCGGGGCGCTGGTCGCCGCCGCCGAGCAGGCGATGTCGCGCGGCGTGCCGACCGCCGCGGCGGTCTACCTGGAGCGCGCCCTGGAGGAGCCGCCGCTGCCCGACCAGCGTGCCCGGGTGCTGCTCTCGCTCGGCTTCGCCGAAGCGCTGCTCGGTCGGCCCGGCGCCGCCGAGCGCCTGGCGGCGGCGCGCCAGGAGGCGACGACGCCGCGGCTGCGGGCGGAGGCCGACCTGCGCCTCGGCCGCCACCTCTACGCGACCGGCGAGTACGCCGAGGCCGAGCGGGCGCTGGAGCGCGGCCGCGCCGCGCTCGCCGCCGACTCCGGCGGCGAGGAGGGGGAGGGCGACTGGCTGGCCTCCCAGCTCGAGGCCTCCTCGCTGGCCGCGGCCCGCTACGCGGGCACGCTCGACGGGCGCGGCGGCAGCGAGCGGCTGGCCGCGGTGCTGCGCCGCCGCACCGCCGGGGAATCGCCGGACGAGCGGGCGCTGCTGGCGGAGCTGGCGGTGGAGCTCGGCGTCCGCGGCGAGCCGCGCGAGCAGGTCGTCGCCCTGGCGATGCGCGCCTGGGCCGACGGCGCCCTGGCGGCGACCGCCGACCGCCACGGCATCGTCGTCTCCCAGGTCGCCGCGGCGCTGGTCTGGTCGGACGCCGGTGAGGAGGCGGAAACGGTCCTCGACGCCGCCATCGCCCACGCCCGCGAGGTCGGCGCCGCGACCGGCGCGGCGACCGGCCGCTACATGCGGTCCTGGCTGCGCCTGTACCAGGGCGACCTGGAGGCGGCGCGCGCCGACGCGACGGCGGCCCTGGGGACCGCCGGCTGGGACATGTACCTGCCCGCCGCCCACAGCGTGCTCGCCCACGTGGAGGTCGAGCGGGCCGACCTCGACGCCGCCGCGGCGGCCCTGGAGCTGCCCGGCGGCGACGACCGCTGGCACGACTCGGTCCCCTTCGCGCTGGTGCTGGAGGCGCGCGGCCGGCTCGCCGCCGAGCGCGGCGAAGACGAGGCGGCGCTGACCGACCTGCTGGCCTGCGGCGAGCGGATGTCGCCGATGGGTCCGCACCAGCCCTTCAGCCGTTGGCGGGTGGAAGCGGCGCTCTGCCTCGGCCGGCTGGGGGAGGACGAGCGGGCGATCGAGCTGGCCGATGCGGAGCTGAAGGCGGCCCGCCGGGCGGGCGCCCCGCGGGTGCTCGGCACCGCCCTCTCGGCCCGCGGCGTGCTCGCCGACGGGGAGGAGGGCGCGGCGCTGCTGAACGAGGCGGTCGCGGTGCTGGGCGTCGCCTCGACGCCGATCGAGGAGGCGCGGGCGCTCCTTCGGCTGGGCGAGAAGATGCGGCGGGACGGCCGCCAGGTGGAGGCCCGTGACCCCCTGCGCGAGGCCCTCTCGATCGCCGACGCGGTCGGCGCCCGGCTGGTGGCCGAGGAAGCCGCGGCGGAGCTGAACGCGGCCGGCGGCCGCCCGCGCCGTCGCGCCCTGGCGGGCGCCGCGTCGCTCACCCCGGCCGAGCGGCGGGTCGCCCGCCTGGCGGCCGCCGGGCTCACCAACCGGGCGATCGCCGAGCGGCTGGTGGTCGCCGAGAAGACCGTCCAGTTCCACCTCACCAACGCCTACCGCAAGCTCGGCGCCGGATCGCGCGAGGATCTCGCCGGCCTGCTCGACGACGAGCGGCGCTGATGGCGACCCGCGAAGCTCAGGGTGCCTTCGGGCCGCTCGGCGACACGGGCATCCCCGGCTACGTCGCGCGGCCGGCCGGGGACGGGCCCTGGCCCGGCGTGGTGGTCATCCACGACGCCCTGGGGATGACCAACGACCTGCGCCGGCAGGCCGATTGGCTGGCCGGCGAGGGCTTCCTCGCCGTCGCTCCGCGGCTCTTCCACCGCGGTGGGCGCGCCCGCTGCCTGATCGCGACCATGCGCGACGGGGCGCGGGGCAGCGGCCAGACCTTCGAAGACCTGGCCGCGGTGCGCGGCTGGCTGGTCGGACGGGAGGACTGCACCGGGACCGTCGGCGTGATCGGCTTCTGCCTCGGCGGCGGCTTCGCGCTGATGCTGGCGCCCGGCCACGGCTACGCGGCCGCGAGCGTCAACTACGGCGGCGTGTCCGGCGACCCCGAGCGGGCGCTCGCCGGCGCCTGCCCGGTCGTCGGCAGCTATGGCGCCCGCGATCGCAGCCTCGCCGAGCAGGGACCGCGCCTGGAGCGGACGCTGGAGCGGCTCGGCATCGCCCACGACGTCAAGGTCTACCCCGACGCTGGCCACGCCTTCCTCAACGACCACGACGACGACCCGGTGCCGCCCCTCTTCAACCTCCTCAACCGCGCCGTCGCCGGCGGCTACCACGAGGCCTCGGCCCGCGACGCCCGCCGCCGGATCGTCGCCTTCTTCGACGCCCACCTGCGCGGCTCCGACGCCGACTAGGACCGGGCGCCGCCGCGGGCGTCAGGATTACGCCGGTTGGGGACCTCGAACAGAGACGCGGCGGGACGGGGCGCGATGGAGCGGCCGAACCCGGCCTCGATCGCCATTTGCCTCGCCGGGCTCGTGACCGACTGACTCGTGGCGCGGATCGTCCTGCTGGCATTCGGCGCCGCCTTCTTCCCGGCGCTGCTCGCCTGCGTCGCGATCCTGATCTCGCGCCCGCAGCCGCGCCGCCTCATTCTCGCCTTCTACCTCGGCGGGGTGACGATCAGCGTCGGCGCGGGGATCGCCGTGGTCAAGGGCCTGCAGGGCGGCGGCGAAGTCGTCGGCACCACCACGAGCCACCCGCCGGGTGGGATCTCGATCGCCGTCGGCGTCGTCGGCCTGTTCTTCGCCTGGCTGCTCGCCACCAAGCAGGGCCGGGCGCTGACCGATCGCTGGCGCGCCCGCCATCCGCGCCATTGGCACCGCTCGCACAAGTCCGATGCCGACGGGCCGTCGTGGGTCGAACGCCGGCTCGACCGCGCCACCGTGCGGATCGCCTTCGTCGTCGGCGCCGCGATCAATCTGCCGGGCCCCTTCTACCTGCTCGCCCTCGGCGACCTCGCCAACGGCTACACGACCGCCGAACAGCTGGCGCTGATCCTCCTCTTCAACGCGATCATGTTCCTCCTCCTCGAGGTGCCGCTGGTCGGCTACCTCTTGAACCCCACCTGGACGGAGGAGGCGGTGGCGACCTGCGGCGAGTGGCTGAACGCCAATGGCCTGCGGATCATGGGCGTGTTGATCGGCGTCTTCTCCCTTGGATTCGTCGCCCAGGGGCTCAAGGTGGTGCTGTAGGCGGCCCGGAAGCCAGGCGGCGGCGGTCGCGCCACCTATCGCTATCGGTAGGTGACGAGCGTGCGGTCGATCGCCTCGAGGTGGGAGTGGTCGTTCAGCGAGACCACGTTCATTCCCGATGAGCCGATCGTCAACTTTGTGACCCCGGAGTTGACGAGAACCCGGTTGATCGTCGCGAACAACTCCGACGGGACGCCGAGCAGGGTGCCGACCGCCGCCGCGATCACGCCGGCCGAGGTGACGACGACGGCGACGTCGCCGGCGCCCAGCTCGCCCGCCAGCTCTTCCAGAGCCGCCGCTCCCAGCCCCTTGAACTCGGGCCAGGTCTGGGCGGTCGGGCTGCGGTCGGCCTGCTCCACCCACTCGGCCAGGGCCGGATCGAGCGCCGCCTGGAAGCCACGGCTCGTCAAGGTCTCCGCGCCGCCGTCGGCCTGCAGGCGCAGGCTCGAGTCGCTGTGGTGGTGGAGGACGTCATCGGAGTCGAACTCGTCCCAGCGCGGCTCGATCTCGATTTCCGGTGCCTCCCGCGCGGCGAAGGCGGCGGCCGTTTCCCGCTGTCGCCGGAGGGTGCCGCTGAGCAGCCGGGTCGAGTGGTAGCCGCGCCTGGCGAGGGACGCGGCGACGAGCTCTGCCTGGCGCCGGCCGACCTCGGAGAGGACGTCGTAGTCGGCCGCTCCGAAGGAGGCCTGGCCGTGGCGGACGAGCAGCACGGTGGGCATTCGGGGATTATCGATCGCCAGGCGCCGGTGGGGCGATTCCCTTTCTTGGCTCGACGGTCGCCGGGGCTTGCTTCGTCGAATCCACCAGCCCGACACGGCGCGCGCGGGCCGTCGCTGCGACAATCCGCACAACGGTGACCGTCGTCCACGCTTCACTCATCACCCCGCAGAAGCCCGCGAGCTTGGCCGCCTCACCGACCGCGCCGAGATCGAGGCCCTGGTCGAGCGCGGCCTAGACGGACTTTCGAAAAGCCAGAGAAGGAGACGACAATGGACAACGGCAAAGGCAGGCTCTCCGGCCGCGAGGTCGTGATCGTCGAGGCGGTCCGCACCCCGGTCGGCCGCGGCCATCCCGAGAAGGGCTGGTACCGCGACCTGCACCCCTCCAACCTGATGGCCCGCACCTACGGCGAGCTGATCTCCCGCTCCGGCATCGACCCGGCCGAGGTCGGCGACGTGATCTGCGGCTGCGTGCAGCAGTGGGGCGAGCAGTCGATCAACATCGGCCGCAACGCCTGGCTCGAGGCCGGCCTGCCCGAGGAGGTCCCGGCCACCACCGTCGACCGCCAGTGCGGCTCCGCCCAGCAGGCGGTCAGCTTCGCCGCCACCCTGATCGCCTCCGGCGTCCACGACGTCGCCGTCGGCGGCGGCGTCGAGCACATGGGCAAAAACTCCTTCGCCAAGGCCGGCGAGATGATGGGCGAGTACGGCATGGCGTTCTCCAAGGAGCTGATGGAGCGCTACGACCTGATCCCCCAGGGCCTCTCGGCCGAGATGATCGCCGAGCGCTGGGAGATCCCCCGCGCCGAGCTCGACGAGCTCGGCCTGCGCTCCCAGACCCTCGCCCGGCAGGCCACCGAGGAGGGCCGCTTCGAGCGCGAGATGGTGCCGATGGAGGTCGACGGGGAGACCCACATGACCGACCAGGGCCTGCGCGAGACGACCCTCGAGGGCCTCGCCGGGCTGAAGCCGGCCTTCAAGGAGGACGGGCGGATCACCGCCGGCAACTCCTCCCAGGTCTCCGACGGCGCCGCCGCGGTGCTGCTGATGGCCCGCGAGAAGGCCGACGCCCTCGGCCTCACCCCGCGCGCCCGGATCTATGACCTGACCACGGTCGGCGTCGACCCGGTGATCATGCTGACCGGCCCGATCCCGGCCACCGAAAGGCTGCTGGAGCGCAACGGGATGAAGATCGACGACATCGACCTGATCGAGATCAACGAGGCCTTCGCCTCCGTGGTCGCCGCCTGGCGGCGCGAGCTCGGCCCCGACATGGACCGCGTCAACGTCAACGGCGGCGCGATCGCGATCGGCCACCCGCTCGGCTCCACCGGCGCCCGCCTGATCACCACCCTGCTGCACGAGATGGAGCGCTCCGACAAGGAGATGGGCCTGGTGACGATGTGCTGCGGCGGCGGGCTCGGCACCGGCACGCTGATCCAGAGGGTCTGATGGCCGACCTCTCCGGCAAGACGCTGCTGATCTCCGGCGGCAGCCGCGGGATCGGCCTGGCGATCGCGGTCAGGGCGGCGGCCGACGGCGCCAACGTGGCGCTGCTGGCGAAGACCGCGGAGCCCCACCCGAAGCTGGCGGGGACCGTCTACACCGCCGCCGAGGAGATCGAGGCGGCGGGCGGCCACGCGCTGCCGATCGTCGGCGACGTCCGCGACGACCATTCGGTCGAAGCGGCCGTCGCCGCCACGGTCGAGCGCTTCGGCGGGATCGACGTGCTGGTCAACAACGCCAGCGCGATCGACCTCTCCGACCCCGAGCAGCTGCAGATGAAGCGCTACGACCTGATGCAGAGCATCAACGCGCGGGGCACCTTCCTGCTCAGCCGCGAGTGCGTGCCGCACCTGCGCAAGGGGTCGAACTCCCACGTCCTCACGCTGAGCCCGCCGCTGAGCATGGACCCGAAGTGGTTCTCCCAGCACCTCGCCTACACGATGTCCAAGTACGGGATGAGCATGGTGACGCTGGGGATGGCGGAGCGCTACCGCGAGGAGGGCATCGCCTTCAACTCGCTCTGGCCGCGCACCTTGATCGCCACCGCCGCGGTGGAATTCGTGGTCGGCGGCGAGGCGGCGATGAAGCGGGCGCGGACGCCGGCGATCATGGCCGACGCCGCCTACTCGATCCTGACCAGCGACAGTCGCTCCTTCAGCGGCAACTTCTGCATCGACGACGAGGTGCTGGAGGGCGAGGGCGTCGACCTGGCGGGCTACAGCGCCAGCGAGGGCGCCGACCTGCAGCTCGACCTCTTCGTCGAGGAGCCCGGCTCAGGCGTCTGAGCCGGGCCGGGCGGCGCGCAGGATCAGGTCGCAGTACCCGTCGGCGACCTCCTCGGCGGAGAGCCGGCCGTGCGGCCGCAGCCACTGCGGCGTGTAGTTGACCATCCCGAGCAGGGCGAACAGGGTCAGGCCGCGGTCCTCGAAGGCCATCGAGCCGGCGGCCTCGCCCCGCGCCAGGATTTCGTCGAGCAGCTTCTCGAACTGCTTGCGCTGCCGGCGCACCGTCCGCCACTGCGGCTCGCGCTCGATCAGGTGGCGCTCCTGGGCGAAGACGAGCATGTGGGCGCGGTGGCTCTCGACGTGGGAGAGCCAGGCCCGCAGCAGCTCGCGCAGCTGGCGCTCCGGCGGCTCGGAGGCGGCGAGGATCTCCCGCCCGCGCTCCAGCAGCGGCGCCAGCAGGTCGTCGCAGATCGCGATCAGCAGGTTCTCCTTGCTGCCGATGTAGTGGTAGATGCCGCCCGCCGCCAGCCCGGTGGCGGCGCTGAGGTCGGCGATCGAGGTCTCCTTGTAGCCGCCCTCGGCGAAGCAATCGGCGGCCGCGCCGATCAGCTCCTGGCGGCGCTCCTCGTAGCGGGCGCGCAGGGCCGGGCGGGTGGGGGGAGTGACCGCGGGCATGCGCCGACTCTAGCTGCCGGAATTACCGAACGCCCCTTCTAAATCCGAACGGCTATTCGGTATTCTTGCCGGCATGAACTTCGACCTCAGCGACGAGCAGCGCCTGCTGCGCGACACCGTCCGCGAGTTCGCCCGGGCGGAGATCGCGCCGGTCGCCGGCGAGCTCGACCGCACCAAGTCCTTCCCCTACGAGATCGTCTCCAAGCTCGGCGACCTCGGTCTGATGGGGATCCCGTTCCCGCAGGAGTACGGCGGCGGCGGTGCCGACACGCTCTCCTACGCGCTGGCCGTGGAAGAGCTGGCCCGGGTCGACTCCTCGGTCTGCATCACGATGGCCGCCCACACCTCGCTGGGCACGATGCCGATCTGGCTCTGGGGGACCGCGGAGCAAAAAGCGGAGTGGCTGCCGCGGCTGTGCAGCGGCGAGCGGCTCGCCTCCTTCGGGCTGACCGAGCCCGAGGCGGGCTCCGACGCCGGCAACGTCCACACCCGCGCCGTGCTCGACGAGGACGCGGGCTGGGTCGTCAACGGCGCCAAGCAGTTCATCACCAACGCGGGCACCGACATCTCCGGCTGCGTAACGATCACCGCGGTCACCGGCGAGGCGGAAGGCCGCAAGGAGATCTCCAACATCATCGTCCCGACCGGCACGCCGGGGTACGAGATCGGCGAGGCCTACCGGAAGATGGGCTGGAACGCCTCCGACACGCGGCCGCTCAGCTTCGACGACTGCCAGGTCCCGGCCGAGAACCTGCTCGGCCGCCGCGGCGAGGGATTCAAGAACTTCCTCCACATCCTCGACGGCGGGCGGATCGGGGTCGCCGCGATGGGCGTCGGCCTCGCCCAGGGCGCCCTCGACGAGGCGATCGCCTACGCCAAGGAGCGCCGCGCGTTCGGCAAGCCGATCTCCAAGTACCAGTCGATCCAGGCGAAGATCGCCGACCTCTCGGCCCAGATCGAGGCGGCGCGGCTGCTGACCTGGCGGGCGGCGCTGGAGAAAGACGCGAAGCGCTCCTTCACCCTCACCGCCGCCCAGGCGAAGCTGATCACCGGCCGGCTGGCCGTCCGCGCCACCGAGGAGGCGGTGCAGATCCACGGCGGCTACGGCTTCATCGAGGAGTACCCGGTCTGTCGCTTCTACCGCGACGCGAAGATCCTCACGATCGGCGAGGGCACCGACGAGGTCCAGCAGATGGTGATCGCGCGGCAGCTGGGGTGCTGAGTGGCGGGCGCGGTCAGGATCCGTGAGGTCGGGCCGCGCGACGGGTTCCAGAACGAGCCCGAGGTCATCGCGACCGACGACAAGGTCCGCCTCGTGGAGATGCTGGCGGCGACCGGCCTGCGCCGGCTCGAGGTGACGAGCTTCGTGCGGGCCGACGTGATCCCGCAGCTCGCCGACGGCGGCGAGGTGCTGGAGCGGGCCCGGATCCCCAAGGAGGTCTCGGTCTCGGTCCTGGTCCCCAACCGCCGCGGCCTCGAGGCGGCGCTCGCCCACCGCGACCGGATCGACGAGGTGAACGTCTTCCTCTCGGCCTCGGAGTCCCACAACCGGCACAACGTCAACCGCGCGGTCGAGGAGTCGCTGAGCGCCCTGGAGGGGGTGCTCGGCGAGGCCCGCGAGGCGGGGCTGCGCTGCGAGGGCGTCATCTCGACCAGCTTCGGCTGTCCGTATGAGGGCGACGTCGACCCGGCCCGGGTCTTCGAGATCGCCGGCCGGCTCGCCGCGGCGGGCGCGGTGGAGGTCGGCTTCGGCGACACCACCGGGATGGCCAACCCGGCCCAGGTGCGGGCGTTCTTCGAGCGCGCCGCCGGCGAGCTGCCCGAGGTCGAGCTGACCGCCCACTTCCACAACACCCGCGGCCAGGGCCTCGCCAACGTGCTGGCCGCCCTGGAGGCGGGCTGCGAGTCCTTCGAGTCGAGCTTCGGTGAGCTCGGCGGCTGCCCGGTGCCGCCGGGCGCGACCGGCAACATCGCCAGCGAGGACCTCGTCTCGATGCTCGACGAGATGGGCATCGAGACCGGGATCGACCTGGGCAAGCTGCTCGCCGCCGCGCGCGAGGCGCAGCGCGTCCTCGGCCGGCCGCTCGGCTCCCACACGCTCGTCGCGGGGCCGGTCGACCACCACCCGCGGAGCGGGTAGCCGCCGTGTTCGGGCGCGTCCTGATCGCCAACCGGGGCGAGATCGCGGTGCGGATCGAGCGCACCCTGGCGCGGCTCGGGATCGAGTCGGTGGCCGTCTTCTCGGACGCCGACGCGGGCGCCCCGCACGTGCGCGGCGCCGACCGCGCCGTCCACATCGGCCCGACGCCCGCCCGCGACTCCTACCTCTCGATCGAGCGGGTCCTCGACGCGGCGCTGCGGAGCGGCGCCGAGGCCGTGCATCCCGGCTACGGCTTCCTCTCCGAGCGCCCGGCCTTCGCCGCCGCCTGCGCCGAGGCGGGCCTCGTCTTCGTCGGCCCGGGGCCGGAGGCGATGGCGCTGCTCGGCGACAAGGGCCGGGCGCGGTCGGTCGCCGAGGAGGCCGGGGTGCCGACCCTGGCCGGCTGGAGTGGCGAGGCGATGGGAGACGCGGAGATCTCCGACCGGGTCGAGGAGGGCGACCTGCCGCTGCTGGTCAAGGCGGCGGCGGGCGGCGGCGGCAAGGGGATGCGCCTGGTCACCCGCCGCGAGGAGCTGATCGAGGCGCTCGGCGCGGCGCGGCGCGAGGCGGCCGCCGCCTTCGGCGACGAGCGCCTCCTGATCGAACGCTACGTCGAGCCCTCCCGCCACCTCGAGGTGCAGGTGCTCGCCGACGCCCACGGCAACGCGATCCACCTCGGCGAGCGCGAGTGCAGCCTGCAGCGCCGCCACCAGAAGGTGATCGAGGAGGCCCCCTCGCCGGTCGTCACCGCGGCGATGCGCGAGCGGATGGGCGAGGCCGCGGTGGCGCTCGCCCGCCACGCGGGTTACGTCAACGCGGGCACCGTCGAGCTGATCGCCGAGCGCGACGACCCGGAGCGCTTCTTCTTCCTCGAGGTGAACACGCGCCTGCAGGTCGAGCACCCGGTCACCGAGGCGGTCACCGGCCTCGACCTGGTCGAGCTGCAGCTGCGGGTGGCGGCCGGCGAGCCGCTGCCGCTCGCGCAGGCCGACGTCGAGCGGCGCGGCTGGGCGGTCGAGGCGCGCCTTTACGCCGAGGACCCGGCGCTCGGTTTCCTGCCCTCGAGCGGCGCCGTCGTCGCCTACCGCGAGCCCGCCGGGGTGCGCGTCGACAGCGGCATCGAGCGGGGGGTGGTGGTCGGCACCGACTACGACCCGATGCTCGCCAAGGTGGTCGCCGCCGGCGCGGACCGCGCCGAGGCGCTGGCGCGGCTGCGGGCGGCGCTGGGCGAGACGGCGGTGGTCGGTCCCACCACCAACGCCGCCTACCTGCGGGCGCTGCTCGGTCGCCCCGAGGTGGTGGAGGGCGCGATGGACACCGGCCTGATCGAGCGGCTGGGGGACGAGGTCGCCGCCCCGGTTCCGGGCCCGGAGCTCGCGGCGCTGGCGCTGGTCGCGATGCTGGGGGAGCCGGAGGACGACGACGCCTGGTCCGGGCGCACGGCGTGGCGCCTGCAGGGCAACGCCTGGATCCGGCGGACGCTGGAGGGGCCCGAGGGGGCGGTGGAGGTCGCGGTGCGGGCGGGGCCTCCCCCGATCGCGGACGCGCTGGCGGGTAGGTCCGCGATCGAGGGAGACCCCGGGTCTCGGCCCCGCGGACGGGATGCCACGGACCGGGAGGGTGGACGGGGCGCCTGGGACTGGGAGGTCGGGGAGGAGGCCGGGACGCTCAGCTTCGACGGCACGCTGCTCGGCGCGCCGCTCGCGATCGACGGGCCGGAGCCCGGGCAGACGGGCCGCTTCGCCGATCGGCACGTCTCGGTCTTCCCCGACGGGGAGGCGGTCTGGGTCGTGGACGGCGAGGTCGGCCCGGTGCGCTTCGCTCCGGCGGTCGGCGCGGCGGGCGAGGCGGCGGGCGTCGAGGGCGCGCTCGAGGCGCCGATGCCGGGCACCGTGGCGCAGCTGCGGGTCGGGCCCGGGGAGGCCGTGACGGCGGGCGAGACGCTGGTCGTCCTCGAGTCGATGAAGATGGAGATCGCGGTCCAGAGCCCCGGCGACGGCACCGTCGCCGCCGTGCTGGTCGCCGTCGGCGACCAGGTGGACCGCGGCGCCGCCCTGGTCGAGCTGACCGAGCAGGGAGCGTCTGCATCCGACCTTCCCCAGGAAGGTCATACGCAGACCGAGCCGCGCGAAAGTGTGACGAGCGAGGGGGAGGCCGGATGAGCCGGGTGTTGACGAGTGCCGCCGATCCGGTGAGCGAGGAGTTCGCGCGCAACGAGGCCGAGCACCGGCGCCTGGTCGCCGAGCTGCGCGAGCGGCTCGGGCGCGCCGCGGCGGGCGGCGGCGAGCGCGCCCGCGAGCGCCACGTGTCCCGCGGCAAGCTGCTGCCCCGCGAGCGGGTCGAGCGGCTGCTCGACCCCGGCAGCCCGTTCCTGGAGATCGCCCCGCTCGCGGCCGAGGACCTCTACGACGGCGTCGCGCCCGGCGCGGGCATCATCGCCGGGGTAGGCCGCGTCGAGGGCCGCGAGGTCGTGATCGCCGCCAACGACGCGACCGTCAAAGGCGGCACCTACTACCCGATGACCGTGAAGAAGCACCTGCGGGCGCAGGAGGTGGCGCTGCAGAACCGGCTGCCCTGCCTGTACCTAGTCGACTCGGGCGGCGCCTTCCTGCCGATGCAGGACGAGGTCTTCCCGGACCGCGAGCACTTCGGCCGCATCTTCTTCAACCAGGCGACGATGTCGGCGCGCGGGATCCCGCAGATCGCCGCGGTGATGGGCTCCTGCACCGCCGGCGGCGCCTACGTCCCGGCGATGAGCGACGAGACGATCATCGTCCGCGACCAGGGCACGATCTTCCTCGGCGGGCCGCCGCTGGTGAAGGCGGCGACCGGGCAGGAGGTGACCGCCGAGGAGCTCGGCGGCGGCGTCCTGCACGCCCGCACCTCGGGCGTCGTCGACCACCTCGCCGCCGACGACGCCGACGCCCTGCGCATCCTGCGCTCGATCGTCGCCACCCTGCCGCCCGCGCGGCGCGCCTGGGAGCGCCGGCCGGTCGCCGAGCCCGCCGTCGACCCGGCCTCCCTCTACGGCGCCGTGCCCCCCGACAGCCGCACCCCATACGACCCGCGCGAGGTGATCGCCCGCGTCGTCGACGGCAGCCTCCTGCACGAGTTCAAGGCCGAGTACGGCACCACCCTGGTCTGCGGCTTCGCCCACATCCACGGCCACCCGGTCGGGGTGCTCGCCAACCACGGCGTGCTGTTCAGCGAGAGCGCCCTGAAGGCCGCCCACTTCGTCGAGCTCTGCGACCAGCGCGGCGTCCCGCTGCTGTTCCTGCAGAACATCTCCGGCTTCATGGTCGGGCCCGAATACGAGGCGGGCGGGATCGCCCGCGACGGGGCGAAGATGGTCGCCGCGGTCGCCACCGCGCGGGTCCCGAAGCTGACCGTGATCGTCGGCGGCTCCTTCGGCGCGGGCAACTACGGGATGTGCGGGCGCGCCTACTCGCCGCGCTTCCTGTGGATGTGGCCGAACGCGCGGATCTCGGTGATGGGCGGCGAGCAGGCGGCGACGGTGATGACCGAGGTCGGCCAGGCCGAGCTCGGCGCCCGGCTGCGCGAGCAGTACGAGCGCCAGGGGAGCCCCTACTACTCGACCGCGCGGCTCTGGGACGACGGCGTGATCGACCCGCTCGACACGCGGATGGTGCTCGGGTTGGCGCTCGGCGCCTGCGCCAACGCCCCGCTCGCCGACCCCGCGGCGCCGGTCTACCGGATGTGAGTGGTCGCGGGCTGGGAAGTTGTTCCCAGCGCTCCGCAGGCGCAAGGAATGTCGCTTAGTCTTTGGAAGGCTCCTGAAGGAGTTGCCAGATGAGCATTCTTGACGACGCAATTCGCGAGCACCTCGAACTGAAGCGCGCCCACGGGGCCGACGAGGGAGAGCTGAAGCGCCTCGAGGACGAGGCGTTCGGACCACCCCAGCGCCCGGACGAGATCGACCCGTTCTCCGACGCGCCGACCGAGTTCCTGCTCTCCCCGGAGGAGACGGCGGCCGGCGGGCCGGAGATCGGCGACGAGGGCGAGCGCGGCGGCCGTCGCCCCAACCTCACCGACCTGCAGGAGCCGCCGGCCGAGGAGGCCGACCTGGGCGAGGAGCCCACGGCCTTCATCGCCGGGCCGGGCCCGGGCGAGGACGAGATGCCGCCGCCCGCGCCGCGCGACGAGTTGGCGCCGCCTCCCGACGCGCCGCCGCCGAGCCCGGCCGAGGCGGCCGAAGCGCCGCCGCCCCCGCCGGTCGACCAGGCGCCCGCCGACCTCGCGCCGCCCACCGGCGAAGAGTGGCGGCCGGCCCGCGAGGAGCACCCCGCGGGCGAACACGAGCTCGGCGGCGAGGCCGGTCCCGGCCCCGAGGAGCGGGACGCGCTCGTCGACCAGCCGACGCAGATCTTCGACGTGCAGGCGGAGATGGACGCGGCGGCCGCCGCCGAGCGCGAGAGCCCGACCGACGAGGAGCTCGTCGACGCCGCCCAGGCCGAGCCGCAGGCCGCGCCGCCCGCCCCCGAGCCTGCGCCGCCCGCCCCCGAGGAGCCGCCGCCGCTCGAGAGCCACGGCCCCGACGCCGAGGTGGCCGGGCACCCGCCCGCCGAGGCCGCGCCCGAGGAGGAGTCGGCCGAATTCGACTTCTTCAACGAACAGCGCCTCTCCGACGAGCTCGACCGGGCGCTCGAGGCGCCGGTCGCCGAGGAGAAGAGCCTGCCCGGGTTCGAGGACGCGGCGCCCGCCGAGGGCGGCATCTTCGACTTCGAGAGCCAGTCGATCCCCTACGAGGAGGATCCCTCCGAAGAAGTGCTGCGCCGCGCCGACGCCGCCCAGGCCGCCACCGAGGAGTCGCGGCCCGCCCCCGAGCCGCCCACCGAGGCGCCGCGCCCCACCGAGGAGCCGCCGTCGGCGGAGGCCCCGCGCCGCGCCGAGGAGCCGCCGACCGCCGAGGAGCCCCGCCGCGCCGAGGAGCCGCGATCAGAGGAGCCGCAGGGGTCCGCCGGTGACGCCGAGGAGGAGGACGACCTCGACTACGACCCGGAAACGGGCCACGACGACGTGCTCGAAGACACGCCGCGCTTCCTCGAAGACCAGCCGGAGGACGACGACCTCTGGTTCGAGCAGAAGCCGCCCAAGGACTTCGACCTCGACTGACCCCTCCGCGCCGCCGTCCCCCGGGCCGGCGCGCCGGCAAATGGGGGGCTTCCAGGCGCCCGATCGGCGGTTCGCCCGCTAGGTTGGGCCGGTGCCGGGGGAAGCCGCGATCGAGGCCGAGGGGCTGCGCAAGTCCTATGGCGACGTGGAGGCGCTGGCGGGCGTCGACCTGACGGCACGTCCCGGCACCGTGCTCGGCCTGCTCGGCCCCAACGGGGCGGGCAAGACGACCGCCGTGCGCATCCTTACCACGCTGCTCCCGGCCGATGGCGGCCACGCCCGGGTCGCGGGGCTCGACGTCGCCCACGACGCGGCGCGGCTGCGCAGCCGGATCGGCCTGGCGGGCCAGTACGCGGCGGTCGACGAAAACCTCACCGGCTTCGAGAACCTGCAGATGGTCGGCCAGCTCTACCACCTGCCGAAGGGCGAGCCGAAGGCGCGCGCCGCCGAGCTGCTGGAGCGCTTCGACCTCGCCGACGCGGGCGGCCGGCTGGTGCGCACCTACTCGGGCGGGATGCGGCGGCGGCTCGACCTCGCGGCGGCCCTGGTCGCGCGGCCGCCGGTGCTCTTCCTCGACGAGCCGACCACCGGGCTCGACCCACGCAGCCGCATCGGGCTCTGGGAGACGATCGAAGGGCGGGTCGCCGAGGGCACCACGGTGCTGCTCACCACCCAGTACCTGGACGAGGCCGACCGGCTCGCCGACCGCATCTCGGTGATCGATCACGGCCGGGTGATCGCCGAGGGTTCCTCCGACGAGCTGAAGGACCAGGTCGGCGGCGAGAGCCTCGAGGTGACGCTGGAGCGGCCGGGCGACGCGGAGGCGGCGATCGCGGCGCTCGCCGAGGTCGCCGCGCGCCGGCCGGAGCTCGACGGCGCGGTCCTGCGGGTGCCGGTCGCCGAGCGCAAAGGGAAGATCGCCGCCGCGGTGCAGCGGCTGAACGAGGCCGGGATCGGGATCGACGACGTCGCGATGCGGCGGCCGACCCTCGACGACGTCTTCCTCAAGCTGACCGGCCACGCCGCCGAGGCCGAGGGGGCCGAGGAGGGATGAGCGGCTTGCGGATGACGATCTCCGACACCCTGGTGCTCGCCAAACGCAACTTCCTGCGGATCCCGCGGGCGCCGGACCTGCTGCTCGCCTTCACCGTGCAGCCGATCATGTTCGTGCTGCTCTTCGCCTACGTCTTCGGCGGCGCGATCCCGACCCCGGGCCACAGCTACATCGATTTCCTGATCCCCGGCATCCTGGTCCAGACGATGGCCTTCGGCGGCTTCGTCACCGCGATGGGGATCGCCGAGGACCTGCGCAAGGGCCTGGTCGACCGCTTCCGCTCGCTGCCGATGTCGCGCTCGGCGGTGCTGGCCGGACGGACCGTCGCCGACATCGCCACCAACGCGATCTCGATCACCGTGATGCTGGTGGTCGGCGTGATCATCGGCTTCGGCTTCGAAAGCCCCTTCCTGCAGGTCGTCGCCGGGATCCTCCTGCTGCTCCTCTTCGGCTACGCCTTCTCCTGGGTCTTCGCCTTCATCGGCCTCACCTCTTCCTCGCCGGAGGCGGCCCAGAGCCTCGGCTTCATCCTGATCTTCCCGCTGACCTTCGTCTCCTCGGCCTTCGTACCGCCGGCGACGATGCCCGCCGCCCTGCAGTGGTTCGCCGAATGGAACCCCTTCTCGATCACCGTCGACGCGATCCGCGCCCTGTTCATCGGCGACCCGGCCGGCAACACCGTCTGGGGCGCCGTCGCCTGGTCGGTCGGCATCGCCGCCGTCTTCGCCTTCCTCGCCGTGGCGAAATACAAACGCGCCGTCGTCCGCTGACCCCCGCCACCCGCCCCCTCCGGCCAGCTGTTCCTTATGCCGGAATGCCGGCGATAAGGAACAGCGGAAGCGCCTACACTGATGCCGGAGGGGCCATAGCTCAGCTGGCAGAGCGCCTGCTTTGCAAGCAGGAGGTCACCGGTTCGATCCCGGTTGGCTCCACTCTCTTGCCCTTCGAAGGCTCATATCTCTGGCGCCTGCGACAGCGGATCGGCCACGAGCTCGTCCTCATGCCGGGCGCGGCGGTGGCCGCGCAGCGCGAGGACGGCCAGGTGCTATTCGCCCGCCGCGGCGACAACGGCGTCTGGTGCCTGCCCGGCGGCGGGGCCGAGGTCGGCGGCAGCTTCGCCCGCACCGCGGTCGAGGAGCTGCGCGAGGAGACGGGCCTCTCCGCCGACCCCGCCGACCTGATCCCGGTCGCCTGCTTCTCGGAGGCCGAGCGCCACACGCTCCACTACCCCAACGGCGACGTCGCCCACTACTTCTCGATGTGCTTCCTGGTCCGCCGCTGGCGGGGCGAACCGACCCCCGACGGCGAGGAGACCACCGACCTGCGCTTCGCCGACCTCACCGCCCCGCCGCAGCCCTTCGAGGACTCCACCGCTCGCGCCGTCGAGCTGCTGCGCGGCTATCTACGCACCGGCGAGTTCCAGGTCGCCTAGGGCGGTCGCCGGCGGGCCGGTCGCTCGGAGGCCGATGCTCCGTGCGCCACAATCGGTCGATGATTGCGGCAATACTCGGTCTGGTCGGGGTGCTGCTCGGCCTGGCTATAGGCCGCGGCTATGGCTTCTGGGCTTCTCGCAGGGAGGAATTAGCCAAAGCCACCGTCGCCTTGGCCGTGATCGAGGAGGAACTGAGGCTCCGAAAGGGCGCCGCGGAAGCCGGGTCGCGCAACGGGCTGCAGAGCGCTTGGCGTGAACATCGGCAATCGCTCGTCATCCACTTCAGCCCGGCCGATTACAGGCGACTGGCGGACTCGGTGATGGCAACGCCGGACGCGGCCTTCGAGCCCGACGATCTCATCGGTCGAATCGACGCTCTCTATGACCTCTTCTGGGATGAGCATGAGGCGTTCATCCTGGTTCCGCTCATTCACTACGTGAAAGGCCACACCGTGTCGAAGCGGGTTCGCTCCATCATGCACCCAGGCGGATGGTCGTCGCGAGGAGAGGATTCCCCGCCCGGGATGCGATCCTGGCATTCCCCGCCCTGAAGCGCCGCCGATGGGGAAGGCCGGACCCCGGGCGCGGGCTACGCCAGCAGGCTCTCGGCCCGCTTGCCGACCGGCAGGTTCTGGTCGGCGTGGTAGCTGGAGCGCACGAGCGGCCCGGCGGCGACCGACTCGAAGCCGAGGTCGTAGGCGGCCTTCTCCAGCGCCTCGAACTCCTCCGGGTGCCAGTAGCGGACCACCGGCAGGTGGTTCTCGGTGGGCCGCAGGTACTGGCCGACGGTCAGCACCTGGACCCGGTGCTCGCGCAGCAGGCCGAAGGTCTCGACCATCTCCTCGAAGGACTCGCCGAGGCCGACCATCAGCCCGGACTTGGTGACGACGTCCTCGCCGCCCATCTCCTTCGCCGTCTTCAGGACCCGGGCCGAGCGGGCGAACTGCGAGCCGCGGCGGGCGATCGGGTAGAGGCGCGGCACCGTCTCCACGTTGTGGTTGAAGACATCGGGCCGCTCGTGGATCACCTTGGCGAGCGGCATGTCCTGGCCGCGGAAGTCCGGGGTGAGGATCTCCACCTTGCAGTCGGGCGCCATCATCCGGATCGAGCGGACGACGCCGACGAAGGCGCCCGCCCCGTAGTCGGGCAGGTCGTCGCGGTCGACCGAGGTGATCACCGCGTGGCGCAGCCCCATCGCCTTCACCTGGTTGGCGACCCGCAGCGGCTCCAGCGGGTCGTTCCAGCTCGGCTTGCCGGTCTGCACGTTGCAGAAGCCGCAGCGCCGCGTGCAGACGTCACCGAGGATCATGAAGGTGGCGGTGCCGCGCTCCCAGCACTCGCCGACGTTCGGGCAGTTGGCCTCCTCGCAGACCGTGTGCAGGTTGTCGGAGCCGATCTTCTCCTTCAGCCGCCGGTAGTTCGGCCCGCCCGGGGCCGGCACTTTCAGCCAAGGCGGCTTGCGGGCGCGCTTGAAGGGGATCGCGCCGTCGACCTGGGCGGTGCCGCCCGGGTTGGCGCGGGAGCGGGTCACGTGAACGCGCTCGAGCGGCGCGGCCTTGCCCTCGGGGGGCGCCTCGCGGTGCTCGCTGGGGATGACGGTGTCGCTCATCGCTCGGCACCGAGACTAGCGGGCGGGCGCTCCGCGCCGAGCGCCTCGGCGGCGGTCGCCTCGCGCGGCTCGCGGTCGAAGACCTCGGCGAAGTGGCGTGCCACCGTCGCCCCGTAGGCCGCGACGCTCGCCTCGCGCCCCTCCTCGCGGGCGATCGAGGTCATCGACACGCCCTCGATCCCGCACGGCACCACCCACTCGAACGGCTGCAGGTCGTTGTCGACGTTGACCGCCAGCCCGTGCGTGGTGATGCCCTTGCTCACGTGGACCCCGATCGAGCCGATCTTCCGCGCCGCGCCCGCCAGGCCCGGCACCGGCGGCGGCCCGTCGGTCCAGACCCCGGTCAGCCCGGCGATCGTCTGCGCGCCCACCCCGTGCTCGGCCAGCGAGCCGATCATCACCCGCTCCAGCCCCCGCACGTACTCGTGGACGTCGCCGCCCAGCGGCGCCAGGTCGACGATCGGGTAGGCAACCAGCTGTCCCGGCCCGTGGTAGGTGACGAGGCCGCCGCGGTCGGTGTCGAGGACTTCGATCCCCTGCGCTTCGTACCACTCGGCGCCCATCGGCAACTCCGCGGCCTTGGTGCGTCGCCCGCGGGTGTAGACCGGCGGGTGCTCGAGCAGCAGCAATGCGTCGGGGATCTCGCCCGCGGCGCGCCGCCCGGCCAGCGCCAGCTGCAGGTCCCAGGCCTCGCGGTAGCGGATGGTCCCGCAGTCGACGATCAGCAGGTCGGCGCTCACATCGACAATTGTCTCAGGCGGCGCCCATATGCTGTGAGTCCGCGCATGGTCCAGTCGAAGGCGCTTCGCCCTGAATGGCTGCCCGCCGTCGCACTCAGCGCGGCGCTGGCCGGCCTGATGCTGGTCTGGGACCCCCGCGTCGGCGACCTCGCCGCCCAGGTCTTCCACACCGAGCTCTTCCAGCGCGCCGGGCTGGCGATCTGGAACAGCAGCTGGTACGGCGGCCACTACACGCTCAACTACAGCGTGCTCTTCCCGCCCGCGGCGGCGGTGCTCGGGCCGCAGGTGGTGGGGACGCTGTCCGTCGTCGCCTCCTCCTACCTCTTCGACCGCCTGGTGCGGGACCAGTGGGGGGCGGAGGCGCGCTGGGCGACGCTCTGGTTCGCGGCGGGCGTCGTCACCCTGCTCGCCGACGGGCAGCTGACCTTCGCGCTCGGCGTGGCGCTGGCGCTGGCGTCGCTGCGCTCCCTGCAGGTGGGCCGGGCCTGGCTCGCCGTCCTCGCCGCCGCGGCCTGCCCGTTGGCCAGCCCGGTCGCGGGCGCGTTCCTGGCGGGCGTCGTCGCGGCCGGGGTCTGGGAACGCGGCGAGCGGCTCAGCCGCGCCGCGATCGCGACCGCCTCCCTCGCCCTCTTCCTCACCGTCGCCCCGAACCTGGCCTTCCCCGAACCGGGCCGCTTCCCCTTCGTCTCCTCCTCCTTCGTCGCGATCCCGTTCTGGTGCGCGGGCGCCCTCTTCCTGGTCTGGCGGGCCGAGGGGGAGGGGCGGCTGCGCCGGGTGATCCTCGGCTACGGCCTCGCCTCGACCGCGATCTTCCTGATCCCCAACGCGCTCGGCGGCAACGCGGTGCGGCTCGGGGCGCTGTTCGGCGGGCCGGTGCTGGCCGCGGTGCTGCTCGCCCACCGGCCGGTGGCCCGGCCGCGCGTCCCGACCTGGCTCTACGTCGCCGTCCTCGCGCTCACGCTGGCGGGCAGCCTCTACTGGCAGTTCACCGCGAGCGTCGCCCAGATCGCCCGCACGGTCGGCGATCCCTCGACCGAAGCCTCCTACTTCCAGCCCGCCTCCCGCTGGCTGCTGGCGCACGGCGGGCGCGGCGCCCGGATCGAGGTGCCGCCGACCGCCAACCACTGGGAGTCGGCCTACCTGGCGCCGAAGTTCGAGCTCGCCCGCGGCTGGCTGCGCCAGCTCGACACCACCCGCGATGACATCTTCTACGAAGAAGGCGCGCTGAACAGCCGCAGCTACGAGCACTGGCTGCGCAGCAACGCGATCTCCTACGTCGCCCTCCCGGACGCCTCGCTCGACTACTCGTCGATCGCCGAGGCGCGGCTGATCCGCTCCGACCCGCCCTACCTGCGGGAACGCTTCCACGGCGCCCACTGGAGGATCTACGAAGTGGTGGAACCGGCGCCCCTGGTGGCGCCGCTCGGCGCGGGCCGCGCCGCCACGGTGGCGATCGGCCGCCAGGGCTTCGCCCTCGACGTCACCCATCCGGGCGAATTCCTCGTCCGCGTCAACTTCACCCCCTACTGGTCGATCGGCCGCGGCCGCGGCTGCCTGCTGCGCGACGGCGACTGGACGATCGCCCGCGTCTTCCGCCGCGGCACCTTCAGCGTCGACGCCGACTTCTCCCTGGGCGGCGCCTGGAGCGCGATGACCGGCGCCCGCGAAACCTGCTGAGCGGCGCGGCGCGTCGCTCAGAGCGCCAGGGAGAGCGGCTCCTCCAGCAGCGCCCGGATCCGCGCCAGGAACTCGGCCGCGGGGGCGCCGTAGAGGATGCGGTGGTCGCAGGCCAGGGTGACGCCCATCAGCTGCGCGGTGGCGATCTCCCCGCCCCTGACCACGGGTTTCTCGACGATCGCCCCGACCGCGAGGATCGCCGCCTGGGGGGAGTTGATCACCGCCGAGAAGTTCGACACCCCGTACATCCCCAGGTTGGAGACCGTGAAGGTGCCGCCGGAGAGCTCGGGCGGGGTGACCGAGCCGTCCCTGACCTTGCCCGCCAGCCGGCGCGAGTCGGCGGCGATCTCGCGCAGGCCCTTGCGGTCGGCGTCGAAGACGGTGGGCACGACGAGGGCGTCGCGGGCGGCGACCGCGACGCCGACGTTGACGCGCGAGTGCAGCTCGAATCTCCCGTCCCGGTAGGAGCCGTTGGCGAGCGGGTGTTCCCTGAGCGCCAGGGCGCAGGCCTTGACCACCATGTCGTTGAAGGAGGGCACGACCTCCCCCTCGGGCGTGATCGCCTTGATCCGTGCCCGCGCGGCCACCGCCGCCGACATGTCGACCTCGGCCTGCAGGTAGAAGTGCGGCGCGGTGGCCTTGGACTCCGCCATGCGGCGGGAGACGACCTGCTGCAGGCGGGTCGGCTCGACGATCTCGACGTTGCCCTTCGCGGTTTCGGGTGAGGCGGCTGCGGGGGACGGCGAGGGACCGGGCGTCGCGGCCGCGGGTCCTGTCGCGCGGGCCACCCCCACGGTGCTCGGCTGCGCCTGCGCGCCGCGGGGGTCCCCCGCCCGCACGCCACCCGCGGAAGGGGCGCCTTCCACATCACGCTTCACCACGCGACCGCCGGGCCCGCTGCCGGCGAGAGCGTCGAGGTCGACACCCCGCTCGGAGGCCATGCGACGGGCCAGCGGGGAGGCCTTGACGCGGCCGGAGGCCGCCGCCTGCCCCGGGACGCCCTCGCCGGCGCCGGCAGCCCCGGCATCCGCCGGGGCGCGCTCGCCCCCGCCGGCGGGCGCCGGAGCCCCGGCGCCCCCGTCCGCGGGTGACGCCGTAGGGGGGCCCACGTCCGAGGAAGCTTCAGCTACCGCAGGACGTGGGGGGTCCCCTGCGGCGGCAGGACCCGCGGCCGCGGGGGCCGATCCTTCGGCGTCCTTCGCACCGCCAGATCCCTTGTCGTCCCCCGCCCCGCCCGCGTCCCCGACCACCGCGATCGGCGCCCCGATCGCCAGGGTGTCGCCCTCGGAGGCCAGGATCTCGGTCAGCGTCCCGGCGACGTCGGACTCATAGGCCATGTTGGCCTTGTCGGTCTCGATCTCCACCAGCTCCTCGCCGACGGCGACCTCCTCGCCGACCTGCTTGAGCCAGCCGATGATCGTCCCCTCCTCCATCGAGTCGGAGAGGCGCGGCATGACGATCTCGGCCATCAGGCCATCGCCCCCTCGAGGGTCGCCAGCGCGGCGCTGACGATGTGCTCCTGGTGCGGGATCGCCGCCTGCTCGAGGCGCTTGGAGTAGGGCATGTGGACGTCGGCGCCGGTCACCCGCTGCACCGGCGCGTCGAGGTCGTCGAAGGCCTGCTCGGTGATCAGCGTCGAGAGGTTGGCGCCGACGCCGCCGTGCGGCCAGCCCTCCTCGACGATCACCGCGCGGTTGGTCTTCGCCACCGAGGCGAGGATCGTGTCGAGGTCCAGGGGGCGCAGGGTCCGGGGATCGATCACCTCGGCCTCGACGCCGTGGTCGCGGGCCAGCGTCTCCGCCGCCTCCATCGCCACGTTCGCCATCTTCAGGATGCCGACGATCGTCACGTCCGCGCCCTCGCGGCGCACCAGCGCCTCGCCGAACGGCACCAGCCCGTCGTCGCCATCGTCGACCTCCCCTTTCACCCCGTAGAGGCTCTCGTGCTCGATGAAGATCACCGGGTTGTCGTCGCGGATCGCCGACTTCAGCAGCCCCTTGGCGTCGCCCGGGGTCGACGGGCAGGCGACCAGCAGCCCCGGCACCTGCAGGTAGAGCGCCTCGAAGCTGTGCGAGTGGGTTGGGCCCAGCTGGTGGCCGCCGCCGCCCGGCATGCGGATCACCATCGGCACCTTCGCCTGGCCGTTGAACATGTAGGGGATCGCGGCGGCGTGGTTGATGATCTGGTCCAGCGCCAGCAGGGAGAAGTTGACCGTCATCAGCTCGACGATCGGCCGCAGCCCGTTCATCGCCGCGCCGACGCCGGCACCGACGATCGTGTTCTCGGAGATCGGCGTGTCGCGGACGCGCCGCTCGCCGAACTCGTCGAGCAGCCCGTCGGTCACCTTGAAGGCGCCGCGGAAGACGCCGACGTCCTCGCCCATCACGAAGACGGACTCGTCGCGCCGCATCTCCTCGGCCATCGCGTCGCGCAGCGCCTCCCGCATCCGCAGCTCGGCCATCAGCCTTCGTCCTCCTGGCCGCGGTCGACCTCGCGCGCCGCCGCCGGCTCGCCTTCCGGCATCGCCGGATCCTCGATCTCGGCCGGGTCGGGCCCGGTCCGCGACGCGGTGTGGTCCTGGGCGTCGCCCGCGACCGCCGGGTTCGGCCGCTCGCCCTCCTCCTCGACCTCCGCGTAGGCGGCGCCCGCCTCGGCCAGCTCGCGCGCCCGCTCCGGCATCCGCGCCTCGTGCTCGCCGCGGTGCGGCTCCGGGCTGCGCTCGTCGACCGCGTACCAGCCTCCCGGGTAGTCGGTCAGCGCGTAGAGGCTCTCGTACATCGTGTCGAGCGCCGGCTCCGGCGAGGCGTCGGCGAACTCGACCGCGGCGAGAACCGTCGCCTCGGCCGCCTCGCGCGCCTGGCCGACCTCGCGTTCGCCGAGCACGCCGGCCTCGACGCAGCGCCGCGCGAAGCTCTCGATCGGGTCCCGCCGCCGCCACTCCTCGACCTCCTCGCGCTCGCGGTAGACCTCCGGGTCGGCCGCCGAGTGGCCGCGGTAGCGGTAGGTGACGACCTCGATCAGCGTCGGCCGTTCCTCCTCGCGCGCCGCGCGCAGCCCCTCGGTGACCGCCTCGCGCACCGCGACGACGTCCATCCCGTCGATCCGCCTCCCGGGCACGCCGTACCCCTCGGCCTTCTTCGAGAGGTCGGTCTGGGCGGAGTGGCGCTCGATCGCCGTCCCCATCCCGTAGAGGTTGTTCTCGACCAGGAAGAGGACCGGCAGTGTCCACAGCGCCGCCAGGTTCATCGTCTCGCCGAAGTTGCCGGTGTTGGACGCGCCGTCGCCGAACATGCAGACGGTCGCCGCGTCTTCGCCCTTGTACTGGGAGGCGAGCGCCAGCCCGGCGGCGATCGGCAGATTGCCCCCGACGATCCCGTAGCCGCCCATGAAGCGCCGCTCGGCGTCGAAGATGTGCATCGAGCCGCCGCGCCCGCCGCTGGTGCCGTCGACCCGGCCGAACAGCTCCGCCATCACCGCGTCGGGGTCGGTGCCGCGGGCGATCGCGTGGCCGTGGGTGCGGTAGGTGCCGATCAGGAAGTCTTCGTCGCGCATCACCGAGGTGGTGCCGACGATCGTCGCCTCCTCACCGATCGCCAGGTGGAGGAAGCCACCCGCCTTCGCCCGCTGGTACTGGCGGCCCGCCTCCTCCTCGAAGCGGCGGATCAGCGCCATGCGCGCCAGCAGCTCGTAACAGGTCGCGGCGTCGGGGAGATTGGCCACGGGCTTCACCTTAGAGACTCGCCCGCGTGGCTCGGCGGCTCAGCCGGAGGCCGCCGCCTCCACCGCCTCCTCGAGCCGATCGTCCCCCCAGAAGACCTGCTCGCCGACCCGCACGCTGGGGACGCCGAAGACCCCGGCCGCCGCGGCGGCGTCGGTCGCCTCGCGCAGGCCGTCCTTGACGATCTGGGTGCGGACGGCGCCCGCGAGCGCGCGCGGGTGGAGCTCGCAGGCCGCCGCGGCGATCATCACGTTGTCGGGATCGGTGAGGTCTTTGCCGGCGGCGAACTGCTGACGGAAGGCGGCGAGGCTGAAGGAGACGGTGCGGCCGGTCTGCTTGGCGAAGGTGGCCACCCGCATCGCGTTCAGCATTTCCCCCGGCCAGGGATCGGGCCAGACGATCGGCGGCAGCCCGTAGGCGGCGGCGCGCCGCTCGACCTCCGCCATCCCCTCGGCGCGCGCCTCCGTCCGCGCCCACGACCCGCGGTCGAAGTGGCGGAAGAGGCCGCCGAGCAGGATCGGCTGCCACTCCGGCTGCTCCAGCCCGGCTGCCGTGAAGAGTCCCGAGATCCGCTCCGCCGACAGATAGGCGTACGGCGACCCCAGGTCGTAGTAGAACGTGGCGCGCTCCGGCACGGAGCGATTATCGACGCTAGGCGTGGATGGCCCAGCCGTCGACCGCCCGGGCGGCGTCGAGCACCGCCTCGCTCACGGTCGGGTGCGGGTGCACGATCCGCGCCAGCTCCTGGTAGCCGCCCTCGAGCGCCATCGCGGCGACCAGCTCGGCGATCATGTCGCAGGCCCGGTTGCCGACGATGTGGGCGCCCAGCACCTCGCCGTATTTGGCGTCGACCACGAGCTTGACGATCCCGTCTTTGTCGTCGTAGACGGTGCCCGCGCCCTCGCCGGAGATTTTCTGTTTGCCGACCTTGACGTCGTGGCCGGCCTCCTTGGCGGCCGCCTCGGTGAGCCCGACGCTCGCCACCTGGGGGTGGGTGAAGGTGGCGCCGACCAGCAGCTCCTGGTTGACCGGCTCGGTCTCGACCCCGGCCGCGGCCTCGACCGCGACGACGCCCTCCTCCTCGGCCTTGTGGGCGAGGGCCTTCTTGTTGACCAGGTCGCCGATCGCGAAGACCTTGGGGTTGGTGGTCCGCCCGAGGGGATCGACCTTGATCTTGCCCCGCTCGGCGAGCTCGACCCCGGCGGCCTCGAGCCCGAGGCCCTCGGTGTCGGGGCCGCGTCCGCCGGCGACGCAGAGGTAGTCGACCTCGGCCGACTTGTCGCCGTAGGTGAACTTGACCGAATCCGAGCTGACCTCGACGTTCTCCACCGGCGCCCCGGTGGAAATCTCGATGCCCTGTTTCTTGAAGACCCGTTCCACCACCTTGGCGATGTCCTTGTCCTCGGCGGGGAGGATCTGGGGCAGCATCTCGATCAGGATCACCTCGGTGCCGAGGCGGTTGTAGGCGGAGGCGATCTCCGAGCCCGAGGCGCCGGCGCCGACGACGGCGATCTTCTTGGGCTGCTCGGCGAGGCTCCAGGCGCCCCAGGTGTCGAGGACGCGGCCGCCGAACTCCACGCCGGGGATCGGCAGCGGCACCGAGCCCGTGGCGAGGACGACCGATTTGGCCTCGTAGGTCTCGCCGCCCACCGTGACGTTGCCGTCGGGCGTCAGCGAGCCCTCGCCCTCGATCCACGTCACCTTGTTCTTGTCCCAGAGGAACTTGACCCCGCCCGAGAGCGATTCGGAGACCTTGTCGCGGCGCGCCTGCAGGGCGGGCCAGTCGATCGCCACCTCGCCGGTGATGCCGAGCTCGGCACCGTTCCTGGCCTCGTCGAAGATCTCCGCCGTGCGCAGCACCGTCTTGGCCGGGATGCAGGCGTAGTTCAGGCAGCGGCCGCCGGGCTTGTCGCGCTCCACGACGGCGGTCTTCTGGCCGAGTTGGGCGGCGCGGATCGCGGCTACGTAGCCGCCCGGGCCTCCCCCGATCACGATGACATCGAAGCTCTCTGGCATGGAAAAAGGAGCCTATAGAACCGCCTGATCGGGCCTCAGCGGGCCAATCGGCCACCCCCCGATCGGGTCACCGCGGCGGCAGTCGCTCCGGCATCTGGATCCGCGCCATCGCCTTCACCATCAGCCAGAAGAGCGTTCCGCAGACGACCAATAGGCCGAGCGTCACCGCGAACCCGGCGACCGACGTCGCCTCGACCAGGATGCCGTAGACCGCGGTGAAGATGAGGAAGACGAGGACCAGCTGGAAGCTGACGACCGCCCAGTAGCGCGCCCGCCACATCCCCCAGGCGAGCACGCCCATGATCAGCGCCGGGGCGGCGACGGCGCCGACGCTCGGGGCGGAGCCGTTGACCTTCAGCCCGGCGGCGAAGGCGATGACGATGGAGAGGGCGACGAGCGCGGCGAGGACCGCGGAGACGGTGACGACCGGCGGCCGCTCGCCCTCGGCGAGCGGCTCCAGTGCCTCCCGCGCGGCCTGGTTGCGGACCTCGGCCTTGGCGTAGCCCGCTTCCATGCGCTCGCGCGGAGTGGGGCGGGAGGCGGTGCGGACTCCGCTCGCGCCCCCGTCCTCACCGGCCGCGGAGCCCCGCCGCTTGCGCTTGCGCGGCGCCTCAGCCACCCGGCGCCACGCCCCTCCGCGACCCCTCCAGCTCGAAGGTGCGGCGCAGCGCTTCAGCGGCGACGTCGGGGTGGGGCGCGTCGCGGATCGCCCGCACCACGCACATCCGCTGTGCCCCCGCGGCGACGACCTGGGCGGCGTTAAGCGGGCTGATCCCGCCGATCGCGAAGAACGGTTTGGTCGCGACCTCGGCGGCGTGGGTCACCAGCTCCAGCCCGACCGCCGGGCGCCCCGGTTTGGTCGGCGTCTCCCACACCGGCCCGACCGCGAAGTAGTCGATGTCGCGCCGATTCGCCGCGGCGATCTGCTCCTCGGAGTGGGTCGACTGGCCGATGATCGCGTCCGGCCCGAGTGCCGCCCGCGCCTCCTCGACCGAGGCGTCGTCCTGGCCGACGTGCACCCCGTCGGCGTCGCAGGCCCGCGCCAGGTCCGGGTCGTCGTTGACGATGAAGAGCGCCGAGTAGATGTCGGCGATGCGCCGGAAGGTGTCGGCGGCGCGTTCGATCTCCGCCCGGCCGAGCCGCTTCTCGCGCAGCTGCACGATGTCGACGCCGCCGCCGAGGGCGGCGCGCAGCAGCGATTCGGGGTCCGCGCCGCCCGGGCGCGCGTCGCAGACGAAGTAGAGGCGCGCGGTGCGCAGCCGCTCGCGCCGCAGCGGGCCATCGCCCTCGGGAGGGGAGAAGCTCATCCCACGATTATGGCCGGCCCCGGCGAGCGGGTACCATCGGAGGTCGAACGGGAGCCCCATAAGACCGGGCTGAGAGGGTGACATCGAGGTCGCCGACCGTCTGACCTGATCCGGGTAATGCCGGCGGAGGCAGAGTTTTGAACGAGAAGCGCAGTTACGACGCGGTGTTCGTGGGCGGTGGAGTCATCGGCCTCGCCTCCGCCTGGCGTGCGGCCCGCCGGGGTGCCCGGGTGCTGGTGGTGGAGCGCGCCGCGCCGCCCGCCGGGGCGACCAACGTCGCCGCCGGGATGCTGGCCCCGGTCGGTGAGCTGAGCTTCGGCGAGCGCGCGCTGCTCGGGCTGACGCTGGCGTCGGGGGAGCTCTGGGCCGACTTCGCGGCGGAGGTCGAGGCGGCCGGCGGCGAGCCGACCGGCTACGCGCGCTGCGGCGCACTCCACGTGGCGCTCGACCGCGACGAGGCGGGCGAGTTGCGCCGCCGACACGACCTGCAGCGGGAGCTCGGCCTGGCCGCCGAGTGGCTGACCCCGCGCCGTTGCCGCGACCTCGAGCCGGGGCTCGTCCCAACCTTCGCCGGCGGCGTGCTGGCGGCGGGGGAGGGCTCGGTCGACCCGCGGCGCCTGGCGACGGCCCTGGTCGCGGCGCTGCGTGAGGCGGGTGGCGAGCTGCGGACCGGCACCGAGGTCGTCGACGCCCTCTGGGACGGCGAGCGCCTCGCCGGCGTCCGCACCGCGCCGACCGGCGCAAACCCCTCCGGCGCTTGTCGTCAATACGGAGACAAGCGTCGAGGGGGTTCGCCGGAGATCGCGGAGGACGTGCGCGCCGACGCGGTGGTGCTCTGCAACGGGGCGTGGTCGGGGCAGGCGGCCTGGCTGCCGGAGGAGGCGCGGCCACCGGTGCGGCCGGTGAAGGGCGAGGTGGTCGAGCTGCGGCCGCGCGAGGGAGGGCCGGCGCCGGCCGAGCGGATCGTCGCCTCCGAGCGCGTCTACCTGGTGCCACGGCCGGACGGGCGGCTGATCGTCGGCGCCACGCAGGAAGAGCGCGGTTTCGACACGACGGTCACGGCGGGCGGCGTCCACGAGCTGCTGCGCGAGGCCTACCGCGTCCTCCCCGACGTCGCCGAGATGGAGTTCTCCGGCACGATCGCGGGCCTGCGCCCCGGCACCCCGGACAACCTGCCGCTGGTCGGCCGCGGCGCGGTCGAGGGCCTCGTGCTCGCCACCGGCCACTTCCGCAACGGCATCCTCCTCGCCCCGCTGACCGCCGACGCCGTCGCCGCGACCCTCGCCGGCGCCGCGCCCCCCGCCGCGATCGCCCCCGCCGACCCCGCCCGCCCCACGCTTGTCGCCCACAGGGCGACAAGCGCCGATGACCGGGCGCCCGCGGGGGAGGGGTCCGTGTCCTTTGTCGCCCACAGGGCTACAAAGGACAGCCACCCCCTGGGGGCCGGCCGATGAGGATCGAGCTGAACGGGGAGATGGTGGAGCTCGGTGACGCCGCTACGCTCGCCGAGGCGGCGCGCGCCGCCGGGGCGCCGGAGTCGGCACGGGGGGTCGCCGTGGCGCTCGACGGCGAGGTCGTGCCGCGCTCGGAGTGGGAGTCGACCCCGCTTCGGGACGGCGCCGCGGTCGAGGTGCTGGCCGCGATCCAGGGCGGCGCCGTCGACTTGAACGGCGTCGTCGCTTCCGTCCCCTCCCGGAGGACCGGGTCGTGACCGTCGATCGCACCGACTCGCAGTGGACGCTCGGCGGCCGCGAGTGGACCTCCCGGCTGATCGCCGGCACCGGCGGCTTCCGCTCCCTGGAGCAGATGGAGGCCGCGCTGGCCGCCGCCGGCACCGAGATCGTCACCGTCGCGCTGCGCCGCATCGACCCGACCGCCGGGGGCTCGGTCCTCGACGTGATCGACAAGCTCGGCCTCTTCGCCCTCCCCAACACGGCGGGCTGCTACACCGCCCGCGACGCGGTCCGCACGGCGAAGCTCGCCCGCGAGGCCTTCCAAACCGACTGGGTCAAGCTCGAGGTGATCGGCGACGACCGCACCCTCTTCCCGGACGCGGTCGAGCTGGTCGACGCCGCCGAGCAGCTGGTCGCCGACGGCTTCACCGTCCTGCCCTACACCAACGACGACCCGATCCTCGCCCGTCGCCTGGAGGGTGTCGGCTGCGCCGCCGTGATGCCGCTCGGCTCGCCGATCGGCTCCGGCGCCGGCATCCGCAACCCGTACAACATCGCGATCATCGCCGAGCGCGCCGGCGTCCCGGTCATCCTCGACGCCGGGATCGGCACCGCTTCCGACGCCGCCCTGGCGATGGAGCTCGGCTGCTCCGCCGTCCTCGCCGCCAGCGCCATCTTCGGCGCCGCCGAGCCGACCGCGATGGCCCGCGCCCTCCGCGCTGCCGTCGACGCCGGCCACCTCGCCCGCTCCGCCGGCCGCATCCCCACCCGGACCTACGCCGAGCCCTCGACCGCCTACGAGGGCATCCCGGACCTCTCCTGACCCGGGCGCCCGACCTCTCCCGACCCGACCGGCGCCCCCTGCGCGCCTCGGGCTACGATGGTCGCTCGCCCCTGTAGCTCAGTTGGTTAGAGCGGCGGCCTTTTAAGCCGCGCGGCGCGGGTTCGAGTCCCGCCGGGGGCATCATCATCCCCACCCCGTCCCTCCTTCGTCCCTCCGACGGAGGGAGGCGCGGTGGGCTAGTGGCGGAAGTGGCGGTGGCGGGTGAAGACCATCGCCACGCCGAGCGCGTCGCAGGCGGCGACGACCTCGTCGTCGCGGATCGAGCCGCCGGGCTGGATGACCGACGTGACGCCCGCCTGGATGCCGAGCTCGGGACCGTCGGCGAAGGGGAAGTAGGCGTCGGAGGCGAGCGCCGAGTTGGCGAGCAGCGCGTCGGCCTCGGCGCCGCGCGCCTCGCGGCACTTCTCGACCGCCAGGCGGACCGAGTCGACGCGGCTCATCTGGCCCGCGCCGATCCCCAGCGTGGCGCCGTCCTTGGCGATCACGATCGCGTTGGAGCGGACCCGCCGGCAGACCGTCCAGGCGAAGAGCATGTCGTCCCACTGCTGCTCGTTCGGGCGCGTCTCGGTGACCGCCTCCATCCCCTCGCGCAGGTCGGGCTGGTCGTCGCGATCCTGGATCAGCACCCCGCCGAGCACCTTCTTGTAGTCGCGTTCGCCCGGGTCGGAGCGGCGCTGCTCCTCTTCGCTGAGGACCCTGACCGCCTCCTTCTGTTGCAGGATCGCCAGCCCCTCGGCGTCGTAGCCGGGCGCGATCACCACCTCGACGAAGGTCGCGTGCAGTTCTTCGGCCACCTGCTTGTCGATCGGCCGGTTGAAGGCGAGCACGCCGCCGTAGGCCGACATCGGGTCGCAGGCGCGCGCCTTGCGGTGCGCCTCGGCAAGCGTCGCCCCGATCGCCACCCCGCACGGGTTGTTGTGCTTGACGATCACGCAGGCGGGCGGGTCGAAGTCGGCGCACAGCGAGCGCGCCGCGTCGAGGTCGAGCACGTTGTTGAAGGAGAGCGCCTTGCCGTGCAGCTTCTGCACCCGCGAGAGGATGTGGCTGCGCGCGCCGGCCTCCGAGTAGAGCGCCGCGCGCTGGTGCGGGTTCTCCCCGTAGGAGAGGTCGAGCACCTTCTCGTAGGCGACCGCGAGGTGTTCGGGGAAGTCCTCGTAGGACATCGAGAACCAGCGGCTGATCGCGGCGTCGTAGCGCGCCGTCTGGGCGAAGGCCTCGTTGGCCAGCCAGTGGCGGGTCGTCGCGGAGATCTCCCCGCCGGTCTCCTCGAGCTCGGCGCAGACCGCGTCGTAGGCCTCCGGCTTGACGACCACCGCGACCCCTTCGTGGTTCTTCGCCGCGGCGCGGATCATCGTCGGCCCGCCGATGTCGATGTTCTCGATCGCGGTGCGCGGGTCGACGTCCTCGGCGGCGACGGTCTGCTCGAAGGGGTAGAGGTTGACCGCGACGAGGTCGATCGCCTCGATCGCCTCGGCCGCCAGGACGTCCATGTGGCCCGGGTCGTCGCGCCGGGCCAGCAGCGCCGCGTGGAGGCGCGGGTGGAGGGTCTTCACGCGACCGTCGAGGATCTCCGCCTGGCCGGTGAACTCGGAGACGTCGGTGACGTCGATCCCGGCCTCGCGCAGCGCCGTCGCGGTGCCGCCGGTGGAGAGGATCTCGACCCCGAGCGCCGCCAGGGCCCGGCCGAAATCGGCGACCCCGGTCTTGTCGGAGACCGAGATCAGGGCGCGGCGGACGCGGATCGAGCCGTCGGCGCGCTCGGCGCCGTCGACCTCGCTGCTGTCGGTGTCCGCGGTTGCGTCGGTCATCGATCGGCGACCCGGGGAAGGTCGCCGGCACCGATCCTAGCTTCGCCCCGGGCAAGCATGCGTATCGCCTCCGGGTAGAGCTCATGCTCGACCGCGTGGAGCGCGTTTTCGAGCTGCTCGCGGTCGCGATTGGCGGGCACCGGGACCTCGCGTTGGAGGATCGGCGGCCCGGTGTCGACTCCCTCGTCGACGAAGTGGACGGTGACGCCGGTCACCTCGACGTCTGCCTCCAGCGCCTGGCCGACCGCGTCGAGGCCGGGGAAGGCGGGGAGCAGCGCGGGGTGGACGTTGACGATCCGGTCGCGGAAACGGCCCACGAACCCGGCGCTGAGGATCTGCATGTAGCCGGCGAGCACGACGAGGTCGGGACGCAGCCCCTCGACCCAATCGCCCATCGCCTGGTCGCGGGCGCCGCGGTCGGCGAACTCCGCGCGCGGGAATACGGCGGTCTCCACCTCGGCCTCGCGGGCGCGGCGCAACGCCCGCGCCTCGCGCTTGTCGGAGCCGACGCCGACCACCGCGACGCCCTCGCGCCCGTGCAGGCGGTCGAGGATCGCCTGCAGGTTGGTGCCGTTGCCGGAGGCGAGCACGACGATGCGAAATTCGCTCACCGCCTGATCTTCGCGCACGGCGCCCGAGTGGGCGGAGCGCCGCATCGCGCCGCGCGGATTTTGCCCCCTTGGGGGACCAGATCCGTGCAGCGCGCCCGGCGGGCCTCCGGACCCGGGGCGGCCCCAGGCGCCGAACGGCCGCGATAACGTCGCCGCCATGACCGACGGCTGGCGCCTGGTCCTCTACCTGCACCTGCTGGCGATGGCGTTCTTCGTCGGCGGACAGCTGGTCTTCGGGATCGCCGTGGTGCCGCTGCTGCGCGGCGAGGGCGACCGCGAGCGGCTGCGCGCGGTGGCGCGGCGCTTCGGCTACGGCTCGCTCGCGGCGCTCGGCGTCCTCATCGCCACCGGCTGGGCGCTGGCCTCCCACTTCCAGCTCTGGAGCAGCTCGACCCTGCACTGGAAGCTCGCCCTGGTCGCGCTCGTCATCGCCCTCGCCCTCGCCCACCTGCGCTGGGCGAAACTGCACGCGCTCCAGGCCGCGATCCTCCTCGCCAGCCTGGCGATCGTCTGGCTCGGGATCGAACTGGCGACCGGCGCCGCCTGAGGCTCCGCGCTGCGGGACGCGTTCGCACTTCTCCGCGCATAGCGCGGACTTCTGCGAACGCCGAGCCGGGTGCGGCGGTGCGTTCGCACTTCTCCGCGCATAGCGCGGCAAAGTGCGAACGCCGGGGGAGTGGCGCGGGGGACGGCGCCCTACGGGGCGGCGGGGATCACGGCGACGTCCTCGAGCGCGAACTTCCCGTTCGCCTCGTCGGGATCGCCGAGCGGGTAGTGGCCGCTGAAGCAGGCGTCGCAGTGGTCTTCGGGCCGCCCGCCGATCGCCTCGTAGACGCCCTCCATCGAGAGGTAGGCGAGGCTGTCGGCGTCGAGCTCGTCGGCGATCTCCTCGATCGTCCGCCCGTGGGCGATCATCTCCTCGCGGGTCGACATGTCGACCCCGTAGTGGCACGGGTTGCGGATCGGCGGCGCCGAGATCCGCATGTGGACCTCGCGCGCCCCGGCGCCGCGCAGCATCCCGACGATCTGCCGGGTCGTGTTGCCGCGCACGATCGAGTCGTCGACGACGACGATCCGCCTGCCCGCGACGATCTCCGGCAGCGGGTTGAACTTCAGCCGCAGGCCGTGCTTGCGCAGCTCCTGCCCGGGCTGGATGAAGGTGCGGGCGACGTAGCGGTTCTTGATCAGCCCGTCGTCGCGCGGGAGCCCCGAGGCGCGCGCGAAGCCCGCCGCCGCCGGGTTGCCGGAGTCGGGCACCGAGATCACCAGGTCGGCGTCGACCGGCGCCTCGCGCCAGAGGATCTCGCCCATCCGCCCGCGCGCCTGCTGCAGCACCACGCCCTCCATGCGGCTGTCGGGGCGGGAGAAGTAGATGTGCTCGAAAACGCAGGTGGAGCGGCGCACCCCGCGCACGACCTGGCGCGTCTCCAGTCCCCGCTCGGTCAGGCTGACCAGCTCGCCCGGGTGCACCTCGCGCATCAGCTCGGCGCCGATGATGTCGAAGGCGCAGCTCTCCGAGGCGACCACGAAGCGGTCGTCGAGCCGGCCGAGGCTGAGCGGCCGGATCCCGTGCGGGTCGCGGAAGGCGACGATCGCGTGCTTGGTCATCACCACGGTTGAGTAGGCGCCCTCCAGCCGCGGCATCACGTCCGCCACCGCGTCCTCGATCAGCTTGCCCTCATGGGAGGAGAGCATCGCCGCGATGATCTCCGAGTCCGAGGTGCCGCGGAAATCGATCCCGCGCCCCTTCAGCTCGCTCCACAGCTCGACCGCGTTGGTCAGGTTGCCGTTGTGGGCGAGCGCCACCTCGCGGCCGTCGTCGCGCCAGACCGGCTGGGCGTTCTCCCAGGAGCCGCCGCCGGTGGTCGAGTAGCGCACGTGGCCGATCGCCATGTCGCCCTCCAGCGCCCGCAGCTTCTCCTCGTCGAAGACCTGGGACACCAGCCCCGCGTCGCGCAGCGTGGTGATGTGGCCGCCCTCGCAGGTCGCGATTCCGGCCGACTCCTGGCCGCGGTGCTGCAGCGCGTAGAGCCCGAAGTACGCCAGGCGGGAGACATCGTGCCCGGGGGCGTAGAGGCCGAAGACCCCGCATTCATCGCGGGGAACATCGCGGTCAACCGGCAGCCGATCGAACGTGGACAAGGAGCGCGCTTTCCTCTGGGTCTGGACGACGTGACGCGCAGGCGGATCGCCTACCCGCGGAGGGTAGCAGCGGCCGAGGGCGCGCCCGGACCGTATTGACACCGCAGTTTGCGAAAGGACGGACGTCAGACGCCGCCGGTGCCGCGATCCCTGGGGTGCCCCCCAGACTTTGGGCCGCGCTGTTGACGGCGGGGGCGGGGTCGCCCAGGATGCCGGCCGTGTCGTCCACCGCAATACGAAGGCGCCTGGGCCGCGGCCTGGCGCTGGCACTCGGTCTGCTCGCCCTGCACGCACCCGCCGCCGGCGCCGAAACGGTGTTCGGCGCCGACCCGACCGAACCGCTGAACACGACGCTCAGCTGTGGCTTCGGCGCGCCCTACCCCAGATTCGGCGGCGGGTTCGAACCCGCCATCGGCACGGCGGGGTCGCCCTCCTGCATGTGGACCTGGAACAACCTGGCGGTCGGCAGCGACATCGTCCCCTTCCCGGTCACCGGCGGCGCGGGCACGATCACCAGCGTCACCCTTCCGGCGATGCCGAACCCCGGGCCGATGGCCGTCGTCGTCCTCACTGCAGCCCTCAACGAGACCACCAACCCCGCCACGCCCAACTCGATCTGCTGCCAGGTCAAACAGGTCGGCCCCGCCTTCACCGTGCCCGCCAACCAGGTGACCACGGTGCCCCAGGCCCTGCGGGTCTCCGCCACCGAAGCCGCCGATCCGAACAAACCCGGCGACACCTCCTTCGGCGACCTGCTCGGCATCTCGGTGCTCTCGCCGACCGCCTCGCTGCCGGTTCGCCTCACCGGCAACACCAGCCTCTCGAACTTCGACGGCGCCTACGCCTTCTATCCGGCGCCTCCCGGTCCCAACGCGGAGTTCACGATCCCCTACGACCCGGCCGGGTTCCGGCTGCTCGCCAGGTTCACGCTGGTTCCCGACGCCCCGGCCCCCGGTGGGGCGGGCGCCGCCCCCGGTGGGGCGGCCGGAGGCGGTGGAGGGGGCGCCGCGGGCGGGGACGCCGGCGGCGGCGCGGGCGGCCCGGGCGGCGGTGCCGGCGGCGAAGCCGGCGCCGGCGGTGGAGCCGGTGTGGAAGCCGCGGCTCGCGGCCTGAGGCTGATCGGCGCGCCGCTGCGGGTCGGCGGCAACGGCCGGACCCTGGCCCTCGGCCGGGCGGCCAACCCGCCCGCCGTCGGGACCGTGCAGACGCTGAGCGCCCTGAACCGCCGCGCCGCCGGCCGCGCCTCGGCCTCCGCGCGCGGCAAGAAGGGCAAGACGGGCAAGGCCGCACGGACCGTCTACGGGCGCGGCAAGACCACCATTCCCACCGGCCGGTCGCGGACGGTGAGGGTCACCCTGAACGGCAGGGCGCGCCGCCTGCTGGGGCACCGCAAGCGGCTGCGGGCGCTGTTGACGATCGTCGCCACCAACGCCGCGGGCGAAAAGCAGAAGGTGACCAGGAAGGTCACGATCAAGGCCCCGCAACGGAAGGGGCACAAGAAGGGGAAGGTAAGGGCCTGAGCCGCCCGATCCCCCGGTTCTGGGTTCGAGACCGCAGCAGCGCGCCCGGGACGCGCAGCCAGGCTCGGCCGCTCGTCAGGGGCTCGCGTCGAGCGCCGGCAGGCCGTCGATGCTGACCGCGTTGCGCTCCGCGACGTAGGCGGCGAGCGCACCCTCGCCGCCGGTCCGCAGTCGCTTCGCCGCCGATTTCTCGGCGTGCTCGCGCTCGCCCTCGTAGCTCATCAGCGGCACGCCGTAGCCGCAGGAGTCGGCGATCCGCTCGACCTCGACCACGATCACCGCCCGCCGCGCCGCCTCGATGTCGTGCGGGGCGTCGAAGCCGGCCCGCGCGCAGAGCTCGGCGAAGCGCGGATCGCCGGCGGGAACGGCCTCGCCGCGGCCGTGCAGGCGGAGGATCCGCGGCGGCCCCTCGAAGGCGCAGAGCATCACCACGATGCGGCCGTTCTCGCGCAGGTGGGCGACGGTCTCCGCGCCCGAGCCGACCATGTCGAGGTAGGCGACGGTGTGGTCGTCGAGCACCCGCAGGGTCCCGATCGGCCCCTTCGGGGAGACGTTCACGTGACCGTCGTCGGCCCGCGGCGCGGTGCCGACGAAGAACATCCGCTGCCGACCGATCCACGCGCGCTGGTGCTCGTCGATCCGCTCGAATACCTTGGCCACGCGCCGACCGTACCAGCGCCGCGCCCCGGGCGAGGACGACGCCCGTCCATGCGCGCGGACGCCGGACGAGCCCCGCGGGACGCTCAGGCGACCGCTTCGGCCCGCTGATCGAGCGAGCGCCAGGCCTCGGCCGCGTCGGTGAGGCCGACGAGGAGGCTGCGGTCGCCCGCGGCGAGCTCGATCGTGGTCCCGCCGACCTCGCCGATCACCAGCGCCCCGAGCGCTTCCAGCTCGGCCCGATCGCCGGAGAGGACGAAGCCGCCCGGGCCCTCGCCGAAGAGCGCCTCCTCGGGGGTGCAGCCGCGCTCGCGCAGGTCCTGCAGGTCGGCTCGGCAGCCGAGCCCGGCGCCGATCGCGCACTCGGCGAGCGCGCAGGCGAGGCCGCCGTCGGAGACGTCGTGGGCGGAGGCGACGCGGCCGGCGCGGACCGCCTCGCGGACGATCGCGCAGGCGGCGGCGACCGCGTCGACCCGCGGCTCGGGCAGCCCGCCCTCCAGCTCGCCGCGCTGCTTGGCGAGCTCGGTGCCGTGCAGGGTCGGGGTGAACGGGCCGAGCAGGCCGATCGCGTCGCCCTCGCGGACGAAGGACGACGGCGCGGTGCGCGCCGGGTCGGGCAGCTCGCCGACCATCGCCACCACCGGCGTCGGGTAGATCGGCCCGTCGGGTCCCTCGTTGTAGAGGGAGACGTTGCCGCCGACGACCGGCACGCCGAGCGCCTCGCAGGCGGACGCGAGGCCGCTGATCGCGCGGTCGAGCTGCCAGGCGGGGACCGGTTTCTCGGGGTTGCCGAAGTTCAGGCAGTTGGTCAGGCCGAGCGGCTCGGCGCCGACGCAGGCGAGGTTCTGGGCGCACTCGAGCACCGCCTCGACGGTGCCGTTGAACGGCTCGCAGGCGACCCGCCGGCCGTTGCCGTCGATCGAGACCGCGATCGCGTTGCCGGACTCGGGCAGCTGCAGGACCGCGGCGTCGGCGGCCTCCGGCCGGCGCACCGTGCGCGAGCCGACCAGCGCGTCGTACTGCTGGAAGACCCACTTCTTGGAGGCGATGCTGGGGGCGGCGAGCAGCGCCAGCAGGGTCGCCGCCGAGTCGGCGTCGGGCTCCAGCGTGCGCCGGTTGCCGTAGATCCAGGCGGCGGGCGCGGCGGGGGTCAGGTCGTACAGCGGGCAGCCGTCGACCAGCGCCTCGACCGGCATGTCGCCGACGACCTCGCCGTCGGCGAGGACGCGCACGT
>CAVYBE010000002.1:0-37802 GCA_963766705.1 uncultured Actinomycetes bacterium | reverse complement strand
CATGCCGAAGGTCGCCAGTTCGAATCTGGTCGGGCGCATTCTGAATCCCAGCTGCAGAGCCAAAAGTAGCCTGCAAGCGAGGATTAAATGGCGTCGATCTACCGATAGCGTCAATGTGTCAGGAGAGGTCCACAGGCTCGGATTGAGCGTCTTTCACGACCCTTCGGTCCCTTCACGGTCCCTTTGCGATGTCGACGGCGGGCGGTTCTCGCGTTGTCGCCAGCCTCCATGGGCGTCAGCGCTAGCCTGCCCGCCAGGGAAAACGGCAGGCGCGCTTGGTTACCGAGACCGGGATGGGGCGGGTTTCCTGGCCGACGCTGCCGGTGATGACTCGACGGGAGACGAGATACCTATGAGTGAACCGACCTGGACCCTGGAAGCCCGCGACTCCGTAATGCTCGAGGTCGTCACCTCGTATTTCAATATGACGCCGGAGTCCATCAGGGCGGAAATCGCCCAGCTTCATCGCCATACGGTCGAGGCCATCGCCGCCAAGGGGGTTCCCTACGCCAGGCTCCGAAACGCGCTGGTGCCCCAGCGCGATCGACTTGAGCGGGCGTTTCTCTTCGACACCGACAGGATCGACGAGGGCTGGTATGGACTGCCGGTCGCCGAAGCGCTGATACCGCTGCTGCCGAGGCAGCTGTCCTGCTCGATCCAGTTGGGCGACCTGATCATCGAGGACCAGGATCTTGGCTTCGAGCTCTTGAGGCGCCACGTCGTCCCTCATCGCCGTGTCGCCCTTGGTGACACCAACCAGATTTATTGCATTTACCTAAACAACCTGACCCCGACGATGGCTGAGGCGATTACCGACGGACTGAAGGACTACCCGGGCTTCGCCGGGCACGTTGATACCTCACTGTCCTCGCACTTCAAAGATTGGCTCTCGGTGACTTTGGTCGACGGCTACCTGAAGTACCGCGGGGTGGTCCTGAACGGCCACGAAGACGACGTGCCTGAAGAAGAAGACCTGAATCTGAAGGGTTGGCCCTGGGATCGACACGGCTACGTCGTCCGCAGTATCCGTGACATGTACTTCCATCTGTTCCTCGGCTACAAGATCGAGAGGCGGGTTCTTCCGGGCGCCCGCGGCGACACCAACTTCGCTCTGATCGCCATCTCGGGGCAGGCACTCGACCTTGCCGACCTTGAGATCGATGTCGAGGAGGCCAAGGCCGCCTACATCAGGGAGCACGACGGTTCAGGCCTCATCCGCGCCGGGCTCGGAAAGGCCGTCGGGGAGGATCTCGCGGCGATCCTGAAGGCGAAGATCGAGGACTCCTACATCTACAACCTGCGCTATCTCGCCGAGCACGATGCAAGCCTCTTCAACATCATGGTCGAGGTCTCCCCACCCCACGGCGGGCTGGCGACCAGGCTTCTGGCCAGCCTCGAATATCGGCCCGACTCACGGTCCCTGAAGCTGGTCACCCTCTTCTGATCCCTGTCGTCCTCGACCACGCGACGATTGCGATGATCAGGGCCATGATTTCTCCGCCGATGATCTGGGCCAAATTGTCGGCGTCCTTAAACGTCTGCCAGAGGCTCGTTTCCGGCGCCGTCTCCATATGCCGTGTAGGTGAGGTTGCGTTCTGGGAGGCTCCGCGCATCAAAGGATGAAAAGAGGCCTAATAAACAGGAAATTTTCCAACGGGCGCTAGCCTTTCCCCCGCTTGGCCGACAAGGCCACTTCGCAGGGGACTCAGTTGAAACAGCGCAAGACCTACGTCAAATCGATCGATGCGGTTTTCGGTAAGCGGGATGCCTACGGTGAGGTTCCCGACCTCATCGAAATTGGTTGGGTAGAGCGCCGTGACAAGCGCTTGGCCTTCGGCGTCGCCTCGGGCGATGTCATCGGCCTTTCGATCGAACGCGAGAGCATCTCCTGGGCCGTGCTCGGCCCTCGAGGGCCAATCGCTTCTCGTGCCGTCGATGTCCCGGTCTTCCCGATCGGCGGCGAGCCGGTTTCAGCGGCGACGCTGAAGGCGATTCTCGTCGACGCCCTTCGTGAAGCTGGAACGGCGGCGGCGTCCCGGTCGCTCGCCGGCGTCGGCGTCGCCTGGCCGGGACCAATCGACCTGGCGGGCGATCCCTACGAGGGGGACTGGGGCGGCCTCGACGCCGGTCCGTCCCCGGATCTCGGATTGCGCGCCCTGGTCCTGGAGGCACTCGTTGAGGCGGGGCTCGACGTCCAGTGCTCGGGCGGCGGCGACAGTCCGGCGGTGACGCTAGTGAACGACGCCGACGCCGACCTCCTATACGAGGCGCGTCTCGGCGTCGGTCGCGGTATCGGTGACCTGCTCGGGATTAAGATCGCCGGTGGCATCAGCCTCTCGCTGGTGCACGGTGGCCGGCTGGTGCGCGGACACGCCGGCCGGGCGGGGGAGATCGAGCACATCAAAGTGCGGTTTGAGGACTTCGCTCTTCCCGATACCTGGAAGAACGTGCGCGACCTGCACCAGCTCGATGTCTGCTCCTGCAACGGCTCCAACTGTATCGCCCGCTTCGCCACCGGCAAGCGGATCATCGACCAACTCAGCGACTACGACGACTTCGGCGCCACCTACAACGAGCGAGGCCGCAAGATCGAGGACGATTCCCGGCGAGACGTCGTCACCGCGGTCTTCGGCCGCGCGGGCAGGCTCGTCGGTCAGGCGCTGCTCGGCCCTGTCCTCGCCTTCGATCCGGAGCGCATCATCGTCAGCGCGTTTCCCAAGAACGCGAACTTGCTCCAAGGGATCCGGACCTCGCTGACCGACGGTACCCGCGTCCACCTGGACCCCGATGACATCGTCTTCGCCAGCGCCGCCCGCGAGCGTACGGCGGCCGGAGCCGGTTGGCTGGTGGTCGAGCAAGAGGTGATCCCGCAGATGGAGAAGGCGGTAGCGGGCGCCGCCCAGCTGCGCCGCTTTGAACTCCCCTATTGGCTCCGGTCCCAAGTCCCGGACGAGCAGAACGTGAGCGGCTTCTCGGGCCGCTACTCCGCCGATCAATGCGCCCGCTTAATGGCCGACTAACAGAGGCGATGTTTTGACGGCGTTTTGCCCCTGAGCGGTGGTGAAACAGTCGCGTTTCGCCGACTCGGCGTGCGGACCAGACTCTCTATCGCTCGTCACCATCGCCTTTCCCATGCCGACCGGAACCGTCGGCCAGCAAACCGACACGGTCGAAATAGTGATGCCACGCGGCGCCTGTACCGGTGTGTCGAAAGCTCCTATCTTGGCTCTCCATCGAGAGGTCAACACCGAGGAGGAGCGACGACATGCCTGAGCACACTGGTGAGATTCCACAGCCCACTGTTTCTCAATCGTGGTACCAGTTGGGAATCTTGGTCATCGACGGTTCGGGGTCGATGACTCTCCCTTACGGTGAGGACGAGGAGAGCAGCCTCGGCGGAGCGGCGGTTCGCACCAAGGCCGAAGCCACTGACGACGCGACGAAGAAATTCGTCGGCCGGATGATACGAAGCCGGAACGCACCCAACTTCGGACTCGCTTTCGTCTTCTTCAACGAGACCGTCACTCATCAGAGGCCGCCGGCGAAGATGCTCGAGGTGGACGCGAATGCTTCCTACGACCCGACCAAGTACGGCATCGCCGGGACCGCGATCCATACCGGCCTCGACGCGGCCGCCGCGATCATCGAAGAGTTTCGCCGGGAAGGGGCTGCCTTTGAGGTGCCGCTATCCCAGGTCGTCGTGCTGATGTCTGACGGTGAGGAGCGCAGCGACGTCGACAAGGTGAAAAAGGCCGCCAACCGGCTGAAGGAGCTGCCGGAGACGAGGCTCTGCTCATGCCTCTTCGCGACCCGGGGTCAGCCGGCGGTTGGCGAGACGCTGCTCCAGGAGATCGCGTCCGGCGCGCACTTCTACCAGCGTGTCTATGACACCGAACAGCTACGCAAGTTCTTCGAGGCCAGCGTCACCACGGTCGGTCGGGAACTGGCGGGACCGCAGTAGCCATGACTATCGAGCTGATCGTGGCTGCCACGTCGGCCGGTTTCGACGGTGGCCTGGGGGACGACCGCGTCCGCGCGTTTGGGAATCGCCGGCACCAGGCCGGTGTCGTCGTCGCCGATGGGGTCGGGTCGGTGCCTGGGTCCGACGCGACCGCCGAGGCGGCGGCCGAACTGGCGGTGACGCTGATGTTCGGCCGCGACGTAGGTTCCGCGTTCCTGGAGTTCGATCGCGAGCTCGAACGATGTTTCAGACCGGACCGAGCAGGCGCGACGACGCTGGTGGTCGTGCGCGCCGACCGCGATGGGTTGGTCGGCCACTTCCTTCTCGGCAACGGCGCGATCATCGAGGTGGTGCCGATGCACACCGGGCCCGGACGGGTCCGCTTGCTGTGGAGCAGCGTTGCTTTGCCGCAGATGGGGACCCGCGACGGCAGGCCGGCGCTCGCCTCTTTTCTGCCCTTGCCGGACGCCCGTGTTGAATCGGAGAAGGGGATCCGCCAGGTCCCGGCCGGGGTGGCGCGGCTCTACCTGGTGTGCTCAGACGGCTTGCTGAGCGAGGAGGACCGTCTCGAAGGGGGTGCACCCGACGGCACCGTCTGGCAGCAGGTACCGACCCTCGCCTCGGCGCTGTTGGAGAAGCTGACCGAACGTTGGGGGGAGATCGTGGGGAGCGAGACCGAGCGGTCTGCCGAGATGCTCCAGCGCTGCTTGGACGAGGTGATCGACCCCGACCGGGTAGCCGGGACTCTCGATGACGACACGACGATCGGCGCCGTCTTGCTCCGGCCGTCGGTGCGGTCCACCGACCAGGGGTCGGTGGCGCGATGACCACCGTGCGCGTCAGCCGCGTCATCTCCGAGCTGCCCGCGTTCGCTCGCGCGCACGATGTGGTCCTACCACGCATGGGTGACACGTTCACCCTCGGCGCCGAGCGTGGTCATGGGGGCTTCGGCACCGTCCGTCCGGTTGTGGGACGCACCACTGACCCTGGTGCGACCCAGCTCACGGTGAAGATCCCCGACGAAGATTGCGACTGGCTGGGGGATTCGGTCAAGGGCCAGTTCCACCGAGCGCTCCGTGCGCGGCCTGCCGATGAATGGGTCGATCTGCTTCTGGCGGTGCCATTCGTCGTCGCCGAGGCCGAGGTGGATGGCGCAATCAATGAGGTCACCTTCATGCTCGACCTGCTCGCGACCGGCTACCGGAGTTTCGAGAAAGAGGAGCTCCTCTCGACTCGCTACCAGACCCTGCCGGAGCACCGTCGCATCGAGTATGCCTACGGCTACGCGCGGGCGGCCGCGTTCCTCGAATCGATCCGGTTCCTGCACGGTGACCAGAACGAACCAAACCTGCTCTTCGACGAGAAGCGCCTGGACGCGCAGATCGTCGATCTCGAGTCCGGCGCAGTAGTAGTCCGCGGAGACGAGCGAGCCAGGGTGGCTGGGAAGCCCGGTGACGGTGTCCCGCCGGAGGTCAAGGGCAGCGGCGAAAGTCAGTCGGTCGACAAGTCGCGCTGGGACCTCGGCGCCCGAAGGTGGTCGGTCGGCTACCTGATCGGCTACTTCGTCTTCGGGGTCCCGCCCTTGTTCTTATCGGGCCGACCACCAAGAATTCGATCGACGCATATTCACATGAAGGCCCTTGGCACGAGGTCGACTTCGGCGGCAGATACTTGAAGCCCGGCGCCGAAGCGAGCTGGGAATATTGGCTCCCGTTCTTGGAGGAAGCCCCGGGCGACGTCAGGCGGCCTTTGTCCGGTTCTTCCGCGCTGGCATGCGGGGGTCTTCGGCCGAGCGCTAGGACTGGGCCGACGCCCTCGACGAAGCGGCGGAGAAACCCCGCTTCGTCGTCATCAAGCTCGATCCGCAGGTCGCCCCGGAAGGGACCGAGGTGGTCCTCTCCTGGAAGGCGGAAGGCGCCGAATACGTCGAGCATCCGACGCTCGGACGGCTCGCCTCCAGCGGCGAAGCAAAGTTGGTTGCGGCCATCTCAGGTCGCGAGGCGCTGACCGCGGTCAACTACTACGGCCGCGTCAAGCAGATCACCCCGGTCCTGCGCGTCGTGCCCCTGCCGACGATCAGATCGATCCCGATCCAGGGCTTTCCGGCCCTCGACCTCGATCTGCGCGTCGCGGCCGGTTTCGCACCCCGCCGACCCGGGTCCGCGATGCCACCCCGTCTGACTCAGAGCGTCGGTGTCCACCGATGCCTCCGGCGTTCGGCTCCGGTCCCCGCCCGGCCCTCCCGGCGCCGCGCTTTGCCGAGCTTTTCAAACCCATCCCCGTGGCCCGACAAGTCCGAACCATCATGCGAAAGGAGCGGTCCGGATGAGCGAGTTCATTTTGTGGCTGTCCGGCGTCGACCGAAATGCGCTCAGCCATTGTGAGCGCGAGCGGAACAAATTCATCGCGATGGGAGGGACGGTCCTGACGACGGCCGGCCTGGCAGTGCTGACGGCCACCTTCACCATCCACAACTTCCTCCACGCGCCGCTCGTCTTCGCGGTGGTCTTGGGGCTGGGGTGGGGGCTCGCGATCATGAACCTGGACCGCTGGCTGTTGATCTCGATCCGCCGGCAAACGACCACTCGAAAGACGATTGCGATGGGTATCCCGCGAGTCGGGCTGGCGATCCTGATCGGCGCCGTGATCGCCCATCCGTTGGTGTTGCAGGTGTTCAACAAAGAAGTTGAAGCGCAAGCAGAAAAGGACAAAAACTCAGCGCTCGCGGAAGGCAAGAAGGAAATTCGTGAACAGTTCGCCGCGATCCCTCAACTGGTGAGGGAAGAAGGCGAACTGCGCCCGGGACTGACGGCGGTGGCCGATGGGCAGGGAGTCGAGAAAGCGCCCGAATACCAAGCGGCGACGGATGAACTGAAACATCTCGAAAAGCGCGAAGCCAACTTGCAGGCGGCCGCACTCTGCGAGGCGGACGGACGTTGTGGGAGCAAGAAGATCGGAGAGGGACCCGCCTACGAAGCGAAAGCCGCGGTGGCCGAATCGATCCATGCCCAGGTCGAATCGCAGCGCAACGTGGTGGCCGGGATCCGCAGGAACCTGCACGGCCACGAAGCGAGCGAAGCGGAACAGACGCGCGAAGCTTCCCACCGTCGACTCGATGGGATCGAAGCCAGTCGTCGCACCCTTGAGGCCGAACGAGAAAGGGCTCGCAAGGATCTGATCAAGACGTACAACGAAGAAATCGGCCTCCTGGACCGAGTCGAGGCGCTCGACAACCTGACGGTCCAGCGGCCCGAGCTGCTGACGATGGAGCTCTTGATCTTCTTCTTCATCTTGGCCATCGACACGATGCCCGCGGTGATGAAGGTGTTGATGTCGATCGGTGACCCGAGCCTCTACGAAGTCGTCCAGAAAGAACTCGAGGAGGCCGATGTCGTCGCTCTCCGTGAGCAGACCAAAGCCCACGCGCAGGCGAGCGAGATCGAGGCAGGCATCCTGATCGACGAAGCGACGACTCGGCGGGAGCTGATGAAGGAGGCGCAGGACCATCTTGTTCGCCAGTCGGTCGACGCAATGCGCGAGGCGGGCGAAAAATTCATCGCCCTCTGGCGGGAGGCCATTCTCGCCCGCGTTCCCGATCTGGTCCGCGGCGAACTGGCCCGCGCCAAGGTGGGCGAAGCCGAAGGTGGCCACGGCGAAGGGGGGGCGGGCGGAGACGGGTCGGGCGAACCCGGGCGTGGTGCCAACGGCAACGGCGCAGGCGGGAGGTAGGCGACGTGGACCCGACGATGATCAGGGTCTGGCAGGCGACGGTCTGGGTCGCCGCCTGTTTGTTGCCGGCGCTGCTCTTCGGCCGCGAGGGGGCGGAGCTGGTGGCGCTGTCGTGTTTCGTCGTCGGCGCCTGCTGGACGTGGCTGCTGTGGCGCTACGAAGGGGGTCGCAAAGAGGTGATCTCCGACGAGCGGGCTGAAGGCGACATGGGGATGAAGGTGAACGGGGTCCTCGGCCTGCTGATCCCGCTGTTGCTCGCGGCGCTGGTCGCCGCCTTCGACTTCCGACCGCTGCTCCACCCGGCCGGGGTGGCCGCCGCGCTGTCGTCGGCGATGCTCGCGATCCTCCTCTCGAGCGCGGTCGACTGGTACGTGATCCTGCCGTTCCGCGACGGCATCGTCGGCCTGCCCGCCTGTCGCGTCGACGAGGTCGACCTCTCGACACGACGGCGCTACACCAAGCTCTGGGTCGCCCATCGTCTGGCCTGCGAGCTGTCGATCACCGCGGCGTTGATCGTCGCGCTGGTGTTGCTGCTCGCCCACTATGTCGGGAACTTCGAAAAGATCATCACCATCGTCGGCGCCCTTGGGATCCCGGCGGCGCTCCTCCTGGTTGCTGGGAAGCGCTGGTTTCTCGGCGGCCTGCGGTTCTGCCTCGCTCAGGGGCCGGCGCTCGGCAACTGGGTGAAAGGGCCTACGTACACGAAGCGCGAAGGGGAAAAGATCCATGAAGGCTTCGTCATCGACGTCTCGCTCGACAGCGGCCTGAAGATCGCCGCCGAGCCGGGCGGGACGGAGCACTTCATCGCCCTAGTCGATGCCATCCCCGACATCAGCAAACCCAAGGACGACTACGCTTGCCAGCTGGGGCAATGTCGGGCCTGGCTGCGGATCGACCACCGCAACTCCAGCGCCAGCGCGTCCTGCGAGATCCACCGACTCCGCTTTCAGGGTCGGATGACCCAGACGGTCGCGTCGGCGGAGGAGGCGGCGTAGATCAGGTTCGCGGGGCGCGGGTCAGGCGGTCAGCTTGGAGAGGCCGCTGGGGCCATCCGATGAGACGATCCCTCGTTCAGACTTCGGTCCCTTTGACGGTCCCTTCGGCCTGGGGTCACGCGGATCCTGGCTCGCGGAGCCGATCGGCCGAAGACTGGCATCGGTCTTTCAAGCCGAAGGTCGCCAGTTCGAATCCGGTCGGGCTGATCGGGCTTCTCGGAGAGCTTCGCCAGCTCGCCGATCGGGACGCCCAGCGCTGCCGTGATGTCGCGGACGGTCGCCCAGGTGGGGTTGGCGTGGCCCGCCCCGATGTGGGACAAGGTCGGCAGCGCGACCCCTGCCTGCTGCGCGATCACCTCTTGCGTCTGGCCCTTCCCCTCGCGGACCGCTCTAATCGCGGCGCTGAGTGCCGGCTGGGGTCGCGACGAGTGCCGCACGACCTCGCCGACAGCGCAGCTTTTCCCAGGCCCCTGCCTGGTAGTTTCGCGGCCAATAGTGGGCCAAGAGCTACACAAAGAGCGGTCCAACCGCGTATGATTCTTGGTTGGAACGAGAAGAGGGGGCACCCATGGCAGATCTCAACCTCGCGACTCGCGAGGCTCACCGGCAGACCACCGAGACGTCGATCGAGCAGATCACGGCCTTTCTGGAGGAAGTGCTGGGACGCAAGCTGGTCGCCACCCTCGCGGGCGTCGCCGACCCCAAGGCGGTCGGGCGCTGGGCGGCAGGCGAGCGCTCGCCCCGAGCCGCGGCAGAGGAGCGCCTGCGCGTCGCCTACCAGGTATTTCGCCTGCTGCTCACCGAGGAGTCCAAACACACGATCCGCGCTTGGTTCATCGGCCTTAATCCTCAGCTCAACGACGAGTCCCCGATTATGGTTATCCGCGCGGGGCGCTTTCAAGAGGTGATGGTTGCCGCAAAGGCATATGTCTCCGGGGGGTGAGCTGAATCGCAGTGAGGATCGTTTCGCCGGGCGCGGGAGTCTGGCGAGTAGGGCGCACTCCGGATCCGATCGAATTTCCGGATCTGCCCAAGGCGGACGAACTAGACCATCCGCGGGCTGGGAATCGCTTCGACAGCCCGACCGAGAACTTCGCCGTCGGCTACTTCGCCACTGACCTGGAGGCGTGCTTCGGTGAGACGCTGGCGCGCTTCCGGCCCGATCCGGCTCTGATCGCCGCCGCCGACGAAGAGGGCTTCATGCCTGCCGGCTCGGTGCCCGCGGACTGGCGCAACCAGCGGATCGCCGTTCAGGTTGAGTTCTTGCCCAGTGGACGCCTGCCCAACTTGAGGTTCCTCGATGTCGAGGCGCTGAGCACCCGCCGTGAGTTGCGAACCGAACTGGCAAGCCTGCTTGCCTACTACGGATACGAGGATCTCGACGTCCCCACTGTTCGCGGCGCCGATCGGCGCATCACTCGCTGGATCGCAAAGTGGGCATTCGAGCAACGCGACGCCAATGACCTGCCGGTTTTCGCCGGCATCCATTACCTCTCCCGCCTAAACACCGACTGGGAGTGCTGGGCGGTATTTCACGACGTGGATATCAAGGAGGTCTCTCGCGAGCCGATCGAACGCGAGAACGCCGCGCTTCAGGCCATTGCGCGACATTTCGACCTCACGGTCTTCTGAAGGCTAGGCGCGCGCGACGATCTGCCAGAGGGCGGCGGTGAAGTGGGCCTTGCCGGCTTCGACGTAGGGGTCGAAGGCGGTGCGGACCTTGGGGATCACCTGGGCGCGGGTGGGCTCGTCGGCGTCTTGGAGGGCACGGCCGACGGGGCCGAGTTGGCTGAAGAACCGGACCAGCTGGGACTCGGGCAGGGTGCAGGGGATGTCGTGGGGTTGGATGTCGATCGCGCTCCAGCCGCTGTCGGCGAGGATCCTGGCGGTGCGGTCGGGGTCGGCGAGGGCGAACTGGCCGGGGGCGTCGGCCGGCCGTGGCGGAAGGAGGGGGAGGAGTGATCCGGCGGCTCGCTCGGCGGTGGTCATGAACGGGTTCTCGGCGGGGCCGCGCCAGACCAGGAGCCGGAGCTCGGCCTCGTCCGCGGCCGCCCGGCGGAGGTTGGCGAAGGCGGCGACGGGGTCGGCGAAGAACATCACGCCGAAGCGCGAGATGAGGAGGTCGAAGGCGGCCGGGTCGAAGGGGTGGGTTTCGGCGTCGGCGAGGACGAAGCGCGCCGCCACGCCCTCGCGCTCGGCGCGCTCCCGGGCGACGGCGAGCATCGGTGCCGAGACGTCGATGCCGCTGCAGCTTCCCCGCGCGCCCGTGCGTCTCGCCGCGGCGACGGTGGTCGCCCCCGTTCCGCAGCCGATGTCGAGGACGTGGGCGGATGGCCGCCGGCCGACCGCCTCCGCCAGGTGGTCCTCGAGGGGCCGCCAGAGCGGGTCGAGCATCTCCTGGGCCTCGACCCAGGCCTGGCCGTAGCGGCCGTTCCACATCTCCGCCTGGCTCGGCTGGGCATTCGTCGCGCGGTCCACGGTCGGATCATCGCTCACGGGGACGATCTCGCCGCCGCCGCCCGCCGGTCGACCGAGCCGGCGCACCTGCGGGTCCAGGGGACTCCGCCTCTCGTCACGGCTCACCCGATCGGTGAGCCGTGACGCGGAACCGTTGCTACGGGTAGACCGAGGCCCCCGAGTCCTCGTCGATCACGGTGATCGCGGCGGCGGGGCAGGCTTCGGCTGCCTTCACCATCAGGTCGCGGGGGCCGGTGTCGATCACCGAGGCGACGTCGCCGAGGATGAAGACGTCGGGGGCGACGTCGACGCAGTCGCCGTGGCCCGCGCAGGCGGCCTCGTCCACGACGGGTAGGAAATTCATCGAACTGGTTCCTTTCTGTCGGAGGCGAGCGGCTCGCCCGCCTCGATGAGCTTGCGAAGGGAGGGGATGGCGCGGGGTCGGCCGACGGCGAGGCCGGCGACCGGCAGCCCGGCGCGGGTGAGGAGGACCTCGAAGTCGCGCTCGGCGGGGTCGCCATCGACCTTCCCCGAGTCGGCGAGGTGGGGGTGGCCGACGCACTGGATGCGAAGGCCGTACTGGTCGCTCCAGAAGCTCGGCATCGGCGGCGGCCCGGCCTCCTCGCCCAGCATCGCCTTCGCCGCCGCCGCGCCCTGCCAGGCCGCCGCGCCCCAGTGCTCGGTGCGCGAGTGCGCCTCGTGGAGGGGATCGAACGGCGCACAGACGTCGCCCGCGGCGTAGACGTCGGGCAGCTCGGTCCGGAAGGAGGAGTCGACCGTCAGGGCACCGCCGTCGAGGCCGCTCTCGGCGAGCCATCCGGTAGCCGGCTCGGTGCCGATCCCGACCACGACCACGTCGCAGGGCAGGCGCCGGCCGTCCCTGAGGATCAGTTCCTCCACCCGATCGCCCCCGCGGGCGCCGATCAGCCCGTTGCCGGTGAGGACCGCGACCCCCTCCTCGGCGTGCAGGTCGGCGAACCAGCTCCCGAGGCGCTCCCCGAGGATCCGTTCGAGCGGCGTGTCGAGGGCCTCGACGATCGCCACCTCGACCCCCAGCCGGCGGGCGGTCGCCGCCACCTCCTGGCCGATGAAGCCGGCGCCGACGATCGCCAGTCGCGCCCCGGGGCGCAGTTCGGTGCGCAGCCGCCGCGTGTCCTCGAGCGTGCGCAGGGTGTGGACGTTCTCGTGCTCGAGGAACCGCACCGGGCGGGCGGCGCCGCCGGTCGCTATCAGCAGGGAGTCGTAGTCGAGCTCCTCGCCGGACTCGAGCCGCACCCGGTGCACCCGCGGGTCGAGGCCGACGGCCCGCGCGCCGAGCAGCAGCTCGACGTCATTGTCCCGGTACCACTCGGCCGGCCGGAAGGCGACCGTGTCGTCGGCCGCGGCCCCCGCGAGGACCTCCTTGGAGAGTGGCGGGCGATCGTAGGGCCGGTCGGACTCGGCGCAGACGATCCGCACCCGTCCGTCGTAGCCGCGGCGGCGGAGGGTCTCGGCGGCCCGCTGGGTGGCCAGGCCGCCGCCGACCATCACCACGCCCCGTTTCTTGGAGGTTCTCTTCGAGGTTCGATTCATCGTGCGGGCATGCTTCCCGGGCCCGATGAGGTGACCGTGAAGGGTTGGTAATTGTCTGCTCTCTATTTGCGAAGAGAGCTCTCACGCTTCGCCTCGGGAGCGGGGGGAGGAATCGGGCGGGGGAGCGCGACGGCCGCCGGCACCAGCAGCCAGAGGCCGAAGACGATCTGGTCGATGCGCTGGAAGGCGCCTTCAGCTCGCCGACGCTGTGGTTCAGGTAGTTGATGCCGAGGACGATCATCAGCGCCAGCCAGACGGCGCCGAGGAGGAAGGTGAGGAGGGCGGCCGGCCTTTGGCGGATCCCCATGAGCCCCTGCCCGATCAGGGCGAAGGCGAAGACGGTGGCGACGATTTCGCCAGTCGTCCCGAGCGCGTGGATCGCGTCCCAGATGTCGTGGCGGGCGATGCAGGTGTGGTTGAGGGCCCGGGCGCAGCTGAGCGGCGCCGCCGCGGCGACGACGGTGGCGATCGCGGCGATCAGCAGGGCGACGGTGCCCTGGCGCAGCAGGCGGGAGCGCCGGCCGAGCGTCCCCACCAGGAGCGCCGAGTAGAAGACGAGCGCCAGTCCCGCCACGACGCCGATCACGATGAAGGTGGAGCCCGCGGGCTCCGAGCGGGCCGAGAGGTCGCTGATCCACGACCGGCCGAAGTCGTAGTGAGAGGTGAGCAGCCCTTCCAGCGCCCAGTAGTTGGCGAGCAGCGCGGCGACGACGGCGGATGAGATGAGGAGCGGTCGGGAGCGCAGCACCGCCGGGAGCCTAGTCCCGGGCGATCACCGGGTCGGTCGCCCGGCGACGGCGGGCGACCGGTCGGGCCGGGGTCACTCGACGCCGGCGGCCTCCCCCTCGCGCTCGGCGTCGCCCTCACGCTCCCCGTCGCTCTGCGGCTCGGAGTCGACCCGCTGGCGGATCGGCGGTTCGAGCACGCGGCTCAGCACCGGCACCTCGAGGAAGCCCTCCACCCCGGCGTAGAGCATCGCGATCCGCGGCAGGTCGGAGACGTCGTCGATGACCACCGAGCGCGGCACCCATTCGGGGCCGAACTTCTGGTTGAAGTCCCGCAGGCTCTGGATCTGGAAGAACGGGTTGAGCCCCTTCGCCATCAGTCGCTGCAGGCGGCCGGAGATGCCGGCGTTCTCGGCCGAGTCGAGCAGCCTCCCCCAGGCGGCGAAGTTGAGCGAGAGGCGCTTGAAGCCGCGCGCCCCCAGCGCCTGCGCGGCGCGGGCGATCAGGAACTCGGTCATCCCGTTGGTGGCGTCCGGGCGCCGCCGCATGAGGTCGAGCGAGTAGCCCGGTTCCTCGCCGTAGATGGGGACGAAGCGCAGGAAGCCCTCCGCCCGGCCGGACTCGCGATCGCGGGCGATGGCGAGGACGAAGTCGCGGCTGGACCCGCCGACGTCCTCGCCGAGCTCCATCGTGAAGCCGCGCTCCGGCGCCCCTTTGCGCCATTCCTCGGAGATCCCGTTCAGCTCGGCGACCAGCGCCGGGGAAGCCTCGTCGTCGGCGATCAGCTCGAAGGTGTGGTCCCGCTCGACCCGCTTGACCGCGGCCCGGACGGCCTTGCGCGCGGGGCCGTCGAGGCTGAAGCGGTCGAGCCGCAGGATCGCCTCGTCGCCGAGGTAGATCACGTGCATGCCGCGCTCGCGGTACAGGTCGGCGTCGGCCTCGCGCACCGCGAAGAAGGCGACCCGCCAGCCGCGCTCGAGGCAGAAGGCGAGGAATTCGTCGAGCGTCCGCCCGGTGTTGCCGGGCGGCCCGATCGGGTCGGCGGCGACCATCGCCGTCCCGCGCACGTACAGGTAGGCGATCAGCGACTGCCCGTCGGCGGAGAAGAAGTAGTTCTTGTCGCGGCGCAGGGCGAAGTAGTCGAGCGTGTCGTCGCCCCAGCGGCGGACGATCCCCTCCGCCATCCGGCGGCGCTCCGGGGTGGGCGGCTCGGCCTGCACGAAGGTGCGGAAGACGAGGTAGAGCAGGGTCACCAGGCCGATGATCCCGAGCACCACCAGGGCGGTTTCGAAGAAGTCGTGGAAGAGCTCGCGGTGGTAGGTGTAGGGGCCGGGCACCCCGACCAGGCCGAGGAAGGCGGTTTCGACATCGCCGCGCAGGGTGAGCCCGGGGGTGATCTGCTCGCGCTCGGCGAACAGCGTGACGCTGGTGAAGACGAAGACGAGGATCAGGTAGGCCGGGACGAAGACGAAGGCCTGCTGCAGCGAGCCCGGGTCGCTGCGGGCGCGGAAGTCGTCCCGGAACCAGATCAGCGCGATCAGCATCGCCCCGGAGAGGACGACGGCGACCGGGTCGGGGCCGCGCAACAGGTGGATCAGCGCGGCGAGCGCGAAGAGGACCACGCCGACCGTCCAGGCGCGGCGCTTGCCGCGGCTGAGGCCGCGGGCGATGGCGAGGATGCCGAGCCCGATCGCCACCGAGACGATCAGGCTCGCGATGCGGTCCTGGCCGCGGACGAAGGAGAAGTGGCCGAGGGAGAAGCGGATCGAGGTCGCGGTCGGCAGCAGCGAGAAGATCGCGGCGACGACGCTCGCCCAGGCGAGCCGGCGCAGGTGGGCGGGCCGGCGGGAGGCGGCGGTGTCGGCGACCGCCTCGCCATCCTCGACGACGAGCGGGCCGGGGCCGGGGTGGTGGTCGTCGGGCTCGGGGGCGGCGAGGTCGGCCGCGGAGGGCGCCCCGGCGGAGGAGACCGCGGCCGATCCGTCCGCCCCCTCGTGGCCCTCCGGGCGCAGGGTCGGGAAGAGGATCACGTCGCGGATCGCCTCGGCGCCGGAGATCAGCATCACCAGCCGGTCGAGCCCGATGCCAAGGCCGCCGGTCGGCGGCAGCCCGTACTCGAGCGCCTCGACGTAGTCGTCGTCGACCGGTTCGCCCTCTTCGTCGCCGCCCGCCTGCAGGTCGGCCTCGGTCTGGAAGCGGGCGGCCTGGTCGACCGGGTCGTTCAGCTCCGAGTAGGCGTTGGCCAGCTCGCGGCCGGCGACGACCAGCTCGAAGCGCTCGGTCAGCGTCGGGTCGTCGCGGTGGGCGCGAGCCAGGGGCGAGACTTCCCGCGGGTGGTCGATGACGAAGGTCGGCTCGAGGAGGCGGTGCTCGGCGGTCGCGTCGTAGACCTCGGCCATGATCTTCCCCGCGCCCCACACGTCGAGGTAGCCGATGCCGCGCTCGTCGGCGATCGCCCGCGCCGCGGCAACCGGCATCGTGGGATGCATCCGGACGCCGGCGCTCTCCTCGATCAGCTCGGCCATCGTCGCCCGTCGCCAGGGCGGCGCGAGGTCGACCTCGTGCCCGTCGATCCGCACCCTGGTCGTCCCGATCGCCTCGACGCAGGCCGCCGCGACGATCGCCTCGGTCAGGTCCATCATGTCGTGGTAGTCGCCGAAGGCCTGGTAGGCCTCGAGCAGCGTGAACTCGGGGTTGTGGCGGGTGTCGAGGCCCTCGTTGCGAAAGACCCGGCCGATCTCGAAGACCCGGTCCATGCCGCCGACGATCAGCCGCTTCAGGTTCAGCTCGTGGGCGATCCGCAGCGTCATGTCGATGTCGAGGGCGTTGTGGTGGGTGACGAACGGCCGCGCCGCGGCGCCGCCGGCCTGGGAGAGCAGGACCGGCGTCTCGACCTCCTGGAAGCCGCGGTCGATCAGGGTGCGCCGGGTCGCCGCGATCACCGCCGAGCGGATGCGGAAGACCCGCCGCGAGTCCTCTTCCAGGAGCAGGTCGAGGTAGCGGCGCCGGTAGCGGGCCTCGGGGTCGGCCAGGCCGTGGCGGATGTCGGGCATCGCCCGCAGGCTCTTGGCCAGCAGCCGGCAGTTGTCGACCCGCACCGACAGCTCGCCCTTGTCGGAGGCGACCACCGTCCCCTCGACGCCGACCCAGTCGCCGAGGTCGAGGTCGGCGAAGTCGCGCATCGCCTGCTCGCCGACCCGGTCGCGGCTCACCAGCAGCTGGATCCGGCCGGTCTCGTCCTCGAGGTCGGCGAAGCCGAGGCCGCCGTGGTGGCGCCGGCCCATCAGCCGTCCGGCGAGGCGGACGACGCGGCCGGTGTCGGTGCCGGGCGCGATCCGGCCGAGCTCCTCGCGGATCGCGCCTGCGGTCGCGTCGCGGTCGAAGCGGACCGGGTAGGGGTCGACCCCGCGCGCGCGGAGCGCCTCGAGCTTGGCGAGGCGCCGCGCCCGCGTCGCCTCCTGAAACTCGGGGCGGTCGGTGTTCGGCTGGTCTCCTGGTGGCATCGGGGTGGCGGTTGCTAGCTCAATTCTCGGCTCGGGCGGAGCGGTGGCGCAAGCTGCGCCTGCTCCTGGGCGAGGGTGGCCATTCCCACGGCGGCGGCGAGCAGCGCGAAGACCGTGGCCGCGATCTCGCCGGGACCGGCGCTGAGCGCCTCCTGGAGCAGGGCGACGCCGAGGACGACGCTGGCGATCGGGTCGAAGGCCATGCTGGTGGCGATCGCGGGGGCGAGGGCGCCGGTGTCGAGCGACAGCTGGTTCAACGTCATCGACGCGTACCCGATCGCGGCCAGCCCGTAGAGGTGCCAGGTCGTGAAGACGGTGAGGACGCCGGCGCCGAGCTCGTCGACGACGGCCTTGGTGAGGGCGGCGGACAGCGCGAAGAGGATGCCGGTCGCGGTCCCGAGCAGCGCCGCGCGGCGCGGTGCCACGCCGCGCCGCCCGGCGAGGACGAGCGGCACGCAGATCGCCAGGCAGGCCCCGATCGCGATCAGCCAGTCGCCGAGCGGCGGGTTGGCGGTGCCGCCGGAGGGGTTGGCGAAGGTGAGGAAGACGACCAGCGCCGCCACCACCAGGAACGCCGCGCCGACGTCGATCCGCCGCACCCGCTGGCCGGTGAGTCGGACCCCGAGCGGCAGCGCGAAGACGACGCTCGTGACGAGCAGCGGCTGGACGACGGCGAGCCGGCCGAACCCGAGCGCCGCCGCCTGGCAGAGGAAGCCGAGCGCGTCGGCCGCGATCCCCGCGAGCCACACCGGCCTGCGCGCCATCCGCAGGAGCAGCCCGGAGCTGGAGCCGCCGGCGGGCGCTTCGAGCCCGGCGCGCTGCTGCAGGACGGAGCCGAGCGCGAAGAAGAGCGCCGCGGCGAGGGCGAGGACGATGGCCACCGACGCGAGTCTAGGCGGGGCCGGCGGCGCGACGGCGGGTCGCCGCAGGTCGTCAACCCGTCGACCGGGAGCGGCCTCCCGTGGCGGTCGCCTACCCGAGGCTGTGTACGCGCCGATTACGTACATTCTTTGACAGCCACGGGTGGCGTTGCTTGTCTGCTCGCGGATGAGCGGGCGGAGGCGGGGGCGGAAGTGTTCGAGAAGGCCGGCCAAGGCTGCCTTGGTGGCATGCCTGGCGCTATTGATGGCGGCGGCCGTGGCCGGAGTTGCGCGGGCGGCGGTGACGCCGCTGCGATTAGGTGAAGCCGGCGTGGTCTGGGGCTGGGGCTCGAACCTCTGGGGCCAGGTCGGACGCCCGAACCTTGGCTACGTGGTGGCCGAACCGGAAGCGGTCGACCTGCCCGAAGGGGTGAGGTTCGTCGAGGCCTCGACCGGCTACAGCCACAGCATCGCGCTCAGCTCCACCGGCGTGGTGTACGTGTGGGGTGAAGACGGATCCGGGCAGTTGGGGCCGGTCAAGGAAGAAACCGCAACCGCGAAGCAGACCGCCAACCCCGAACCCATCTCCTTGCCGGGGAGGCCGGAAGTCGCGCAGGTGGCCGCGTGCAACCGCTACAGCCTGGTGCTGACCTCCGACGGCACCGTGCTCGCGATGGGCAACGACCACCATGGGACCCTGGGTGACTCGGGATCGGGTTACGGCGCCCATCCGACCCCGCTCGCCGTCCCCGTGCCGGCCGCGTCGATGGTGAGCTGCGGCGGTGACTTCGGGCTCGCCCTGAGCCGGGGTGGCCAGGTCTACGCATGGGGGGCCAACTACGACGGCGAGCTTGGCTTCGAACCCACGAGCCGGGAAGAACCGCTCCCCGTGTACGCGCCGACGGTGATCCCGATCCCCGGGCGGGTCGTCGAAATCTCCTCCTCCGACGCGGCGAGCGAACCGGAGTACGCGCTCGCCCTGACCGAAGAAGGGGAGGTCTACGGGTGGGGTGGGGACTTCTACGGCGAACTCGGGATCGGCAAGATGGGCCCGGCCTCCTATGGCCAGTTTGGTCCCGGCATCGAGGCCACGCCCGTCAAGGCGCTGCTCCCGCCGGGGACCTTCGTGACGCAGGTGAGCGCGGCCGGAGAGGCCATCGGCCACAGCATCGCCCTGACGAGCACCGGCGAGGTGCTGACCTGGGGTGGGGGTGTGAGCAGCGTGCCGCAGCAGATCAAACTGCCGGGCGGCGCGCTCGCGCGGCAGGTGGTCGCGGCCGGCCACAGCCTCTTCGAGCTGACGACCGGGGGCGTCCTCTACGCGGAGGGTGACAACGGCGACGACGAGAGCGGCCTCGGCCCCGGCGTGTCGGAAGCCACGACTCCGACCGAAGTGCAGGTTCCCACCGGATTGAAGGTCGCCCAGGTGAGCGGTGGCAGTGACCAGGGCTTCGCGATCCTCTCCCCATTGGTGGGCCCGGCGCCGACCGTGACCGCCGTCGACCCGAGCCACGGACCCGCCGCGGGCGGCAACACCGTCACCGTATCCGGCGAAGGGTTCATGCCGGGGGCGGTGGTGATGTTCGGCAGCCAGGTGGCAACGAACGTCTCCATCCACTCGGGCACCACGTTGACCGCCACCGTCCCGGCGGGCACCGGGACGGTCGACGTCCAGGTGACGTTGAATGCGTCGACGTCTCCGCCTGCGGCGGGCGATCGGTACACCTACGAAAGCACGGCGGAAACGGGCGGTGGGTCAGGTGGGGAAGCCGGCGACGGGTCGGGGTCGGGAGCGGGCCAGGGCTCCGGGGGTGGATCGGGCGCAGGGTCCGGCGGGGCGGCTTCCGGGCCCGGCCATCCGCCGGCGGTGGGCGGCTCAAGACCACGACATTTGAGGCTGGGCCGTTCGGCCGGCGTCTCCGGGACGACCGAGCTGTTGAGGGTGTCCAATCCCAATCCGTATTCGGTAAAGGCAGAGGTGACCGAGGTCGTCGGCGCGCAAGCCAGGGCCGCGCATCCGAACTCGCATGGGCGCGGAGCCCGTCGCGTCGCGATGTCCAGGAATCGAGAGGCGGTGCGCAAGCACCGTGGGCACCATGCCCACCACCGGGGGAGCGTGACGATCGCGAGCGGTGCCGCGCGCATCGGGCCGCACGCTCGCGTCACCCTGCGCCTCAAGCTCACGAAGGTGGGACGGGCCCGGCTCAAGGCCAGCCGGACGCTGAAGGTGAGCCTTCGCATCTCGCTCGCCGCGAGGGGCCATCCGAACGTGACGGAGAGCGGTGCGACGAGGTTGGTGCGAGCCCCCAGGCACAGGGCGAGGTAGTCGGTCCCTCGCGCGCTCGCGGTCCGCAGGCTCCCTTTCTTACGTCTCCCGTTGAGGGCAAGGCGGCCGTCGGCCGGGGGCTATGCTGACCCGCAATGCCATCGCGCCCGAGGGGAGAGTCGTATCCGCCCACCGTGCTCGGCGCCGTCCTGCTGTGCCTGGCGGCGCTCTCGATGGTGGTCACGGGCACCGCGCAGGCGACCGAACCCTACGAACACGAAACCTCCATGACGGTCACTTGCGAGCCGGCCGAAGGCCCGGTCGGCGCCGTGCGGATCTGCCAGGGGACCGTGACCGACATCTCGCCCGAACCGAGCCCGCCCGCGGGCCGGATCAACTTCGCCGGGGGCTACGGCTGCGCACTCGTCGCTGCCGCCGCGGACTCTTCGAGTTGCGGCGTGCAGGTGACCCCCGAAGCAGCGGGTTCCTACACCCTGGAAGTGTCCTTCGCGGGCGGCGTCAGCAGGGTTCCGAGCTTTCTGAGCTTCTTCGCCAGCAGTGCGTCCACGACGCTCGTCGCCGGCGCCGCCGGCTCGACCCCGGGGCCGGCGAGCTCGCTCACCATCGCGGGCCTGAACCCGCCCGGCATGGAGATCGACAAGAAGCCCGCCCGCCGCACGCGCTCGCGGACCGCCACCTTCACCTTCAGCTCCAGGCAGGAAGGCGCCCGCTTCGAATGCAAGATCGACAAGGGCCTCTTCAAACCGTGCGCCTCGCCGCACCACTGGCACGTCGGGACCGGGGCGCACGTCTTCCTGGTCCGGGTGATCAGCGCCGCCGGCACCTACGGCGAACACCCGCTCCAGTACCGGTGGCGGGTCCTTCCCAGGGGGAAGGCGAACCACCACCGGTCGCACTCGTGACTTCGGACGAGGGCGCGGGTCATACGCGGCCGGGTTGCGGCCCGTTCGCTATTTGATGATCTTGCCCGACGGGCTCATCGTGTACCAGTAACCGCCGTTGAGGTTCACCGCCTGCCCGGTCGCCACCCCGGGTTTGGCGTCGGCGACGTAGGTGTAGAGGGGCCAGCCCGCGTAGGTGACCACTTCGCCGCCTTCGGGGTCGGGGAGGGTGCCGAGCAGGCTCGCCTTCACTTCTCCCGAAGCTTCGGCTTCTTCGCCGGCTTCCACTTTCAGCGGCGGCCAGACGGCGGCGCATGATTCGGTGCAGGTGACTTCGCTTTCCTTGTCCGGGGCGAACATGTAGAGGGTCTTGCCTTCCGAGTTGACCAGGACGGTGCCGACACCGGACACCGACTTGGCGGCGACCGTCGGCCCACCGCCCGACGACGAGCCGGATTCCGAACTGGAGGATTCCGACGCGCTTTCCGACGATTCCGACGCGCCTGCGGAGGTCCCGGCGGATTCGGAGCCGGATTCCGCACTTGAGGTCGCGGCCGCGCCGCTGGTCGATTCGTTGCTGCTGGATCCGCACGCGGTCACGGTGACGGTTGCCGCGGCGAGGACGAGCACCACTGCAAGTGCCTTCATGAGAGGCCTCCTGGGCTTGGTGACTCGATTGACTGCCGGTCCAGTGTAGGAGTCGTGCCGCATGGGCGAAGGTCAGCAAGCGGACCGCGCCGGTGCTCGCACCCGGCGCATGAGACGCTGTGACGGTGGCGGCGGCGGTTACCCGGAAGGAGCATGCCCTGGCGATGTTCGGGGAGCTGCCGGGCAGCTACGACGAGGTCGCCGCGGCGTTCAGCTTCTTCCAGGACGGCCGCTGGCGAAAGGCGGCGGTCGAGGCGGTCGGCGCCCGGCCCGAGGAGCGGGTCCTCGACGTCGCCTGCGGCACCGGCCTGGTCACCGCCGCGCTGATCGAGCGCTGGGGCTGCCGCGTCGTCGGCCTGGACCAGAGCGCGGCCATGCTCAGCCGGGCGCGGCGGCGGGCGGCGGCGGACCCGCGCCTCGCCCCGCGCGCCGAGTTCGTCGAGGCCGAAGCCGAGGCGCTGCCGTTCGCCGATCGTGACTTCGACCACCTCACCTTCACCTACCTGCTGCGCTACGTCGAGGACCCCGCGGCGACGCTGCGCGAGCTGGCGCGGGTCGTCAGGCCCGGCGGTCGGATCTTCGAGCCTCGAGTTCTGCGTGCCGACCGGGATGTGGCTGTGGCCCTGGCGCCTCTACACCAGGGTCGGCCTGCCCGCGCTCGGGCGCCTCGTCTCCCGCGGGTGGTACGAGGCGGGCCGCTTCCTCGGCCCCAGCATCGAGGGCTTCTACCGTGCCCACCCGCTCGCCGAGCAGGTCGCGCTCTGGGAGGCGGCCGGGATCGAGTCGATCTCCGTCAGGCGGATGAGCCTCGGCGGCGGCGTCGTCATCTGGGGCACGGTCGGTGGCCGCTAGCCGCCCGCGGCCCGCCTTCTACGCGATGGCCGCCGACGGCGGCTGGCGCGACGTGGTCACCGTGCTCCACCCGCCCTACACGCTCTGGCACGTCAGCAACGTGGCGATCGGGGCGGCGATCGCGCCGCACGTCTACGCCGGCCGGCTGCTCGCGGCGCTGGCGGCGTTCTTCCTCGCCGTCGGGGTCGGCGCGCACGCGATGGACGAGCTGCACGGCCGCCCGCTTGGCACGCGGCTGTCGCGGCGGGCGCTCCTCGCGCTGTCCGTCGGCGGGCTCGGCGGCGCCCTCGCGATCGGCATCGCCGGGGTGTTCGTCGTCTCCCCGACCCTGATCCCGCTGATCCTGGCGGGCGGCTTCATCGCCCCCGCCTACAACCTCGAGTGGTTCGGGGGACGCTTCCACACCGACCTCTGGCTCGCCGTCTCCTGGGCCGGCTTCTCCTGCTTCACCGGCTGGTGGGTGAACGCGCTCGGCGTCCACTCGGTCAGGGAAGCGATCGCGATCGGCGCGGCGGTCGTCGCCTGCAGCTTCCTGGTCACGGCCCAGCGGCGCCTCTCGACCCCGGTCCGCGAGCTGCGCCGGCGCACCGTCGCCCTGGAGGGCGAGCAACGCCTTGCCGACGGAACCGTCAAGGAGCTGGGCCGGGACTCCCTCTCGGCGCCGCTCGACGGAGCCTTGAAGGCGCTCTCGGTCGCGGTGCCGCTCATCGCCATCGCCCTCCTGGCGATCCGCGCGTAGGAAACTCGATCCGGCCACCGGGCGCCGCCGCGCGGTTCCAAGCCGCCGCCCCCCGGTTTGCCCTCGGGCGCTGTCCGGCGCCAACCTCCGGCACGCGCGGCCGGCAAGGAGGTCCGGGCCGGGCGGCAAGCTACCGGCCGTGCCCGCCACCCCCGCGCCCACCGCCGACGCCCCGCGCGGGCGCGCCGCGACCCTCGTCGCCACCGTCGGCGCCGCCGGCATCGTGCAGCTGCCGACCGCGGCGATCGTCGTCGCCCTGCCGACGATCCACGGCGAGTTCGGCACCTCGATCGGCGAGCTGCAGTGGACCGTCACCGCCTTCTACATCCCCTTCGCGGCGCTGCTGATCGCCGCCGGCAGGCTGGCCGACATCTTCGGCCGGCGCCTGCTGCTGGTGGGCGGGGCGGGGCTCTTCGGCCTCGGCTCGGCGCTCGCCGCGCTGGCCCCCAACGTCCAGGTCCTGATCGCCGCGATCGCGATCTGCGGGATCGGCGGTTCGCTGCTGATGCCGTCCTCGATGTCGCTGCTGACCAACGTGTTCACCGGCGCCCGGCGCGGCCTCGCGATCGGCATGTGGGGAGCGGCGACCGAGCTCGTCTCCGGCATCGGGGTGCTGGTCGGCGGCGTGCTCACCGGCCAGCTCAGCTGGCGCTGGATCTTCTGGGTCGACCTCGCGGTGGCGCTGGTGATCGCGGCGGTCGCGCTGCGCGGCGCCCCCGAGTCGCGCGACCCGCACGCCTCCCGCCACGTCGACCTCGGCGGCGCCGTGCTCAGCGCGACGGCGCTCACCGCGCTGACGCTCGCCCTGATCCAGGGCGCCGCCTGGGGCTGGGGATCGGTCGCCGTCGTCGGCCTGCTGCTCGCCGCCCTCGTCCTCTTCGCCGCCTTCGCGCTAACCGAGCGCCGCGCCGCCAATCCGCTGCTCGACTTCGGCTTCTTCCGCCGGCGCAACTTCACCGGCGCCACCACGACCGTCTTCGTGATCGACTTCTCCTTCGGCGCCCTGCTCTTCTTCCTGCCGCTCTACTTCCAGGAGATCCTCGGCTACTCGCCGACCGAAACCGGCCTCCTGCTGCTGCCGCTGACGCTGCTGATGGTGATCGCCTCGCCGCTCGGCGGCCGGATCGCCTCGCGGACCGGGCCGCGGGCGCCGATCGTCTTCGGCCTGGCGATGATGGCGGTCGGCGTCTTCTGGATCTCGACCCTCGACCTCGCCACGACGTATTCCGACCTCTGGGTCGCGACGGCGCTGATGGGCTTCGGCATCGGCCTCTCGCTGACGCCGATGAACCTCGCCGCGATGAACGCCGTCTCCCGCGACCACGCCGGCGCCGCGGCCGGGATCCTGGTTACCCTCAGCGGCCTCGGCTCGACCCTCGGCGTCGCGATCACCGGGGCGATCTTCCAGCAGCTGCAGACCGACCGCACGGTGTCGCTGGTCGACGCCGCCGGGGTCGGCGTGAGCAGCGGCGAAGCCCAGCAGCTGACCGGCGTGCTGGGCGGCTCGCCCGCCGCCGAAGCGACCCTCCACCGCGTCGCCGGTCCCCACGTGGGAGCGGTGGAAGCGGCGATCCGGGAGGGCTTCGTCTCCGCCCTCGGCACCAGCCTGAAGATCTCCGGCGCCCTGATCGTCGTCGGCATCCTCCTCGCCGCGGTCCTGCTGCGGCGCTCGAGCGCGCAGGACGCGGTGGCCGCCGCGCACCCGATCGGCACGCCGGTGCCGCGCCCGGCCCCGCTCGGCGCCGCCCCATCCGCCTGAGCCGGTCGGGGTCCGCCGGCCCGCACGTCGCCCGCCGGCTGTTCCTTATGCCGGAATGCCGGCGATAAGGAACAGCGGGCGGGGCACCGCATGGCGGTCGGTAGTAGTTCGGTATGGGCGGTTGCGCGCGCCCGGAACGGTGAGACAGTGGACCTGGGACGGGCCGACCGAGGAGGTGGAAGATGAAGTACTACGTCCAGGCGACCCCGGGCCCGATGCCGCCGAGCCCGGAGCAGTTGGACGCCGCGCTCGATTGGATCCAGGCCAAGCTCGACGACGGCACGTTCGAGTGCGTCTACGGATTCCTCGAGGGCGGCGGCTTCAGCGTCTCCAACGCGGAGTCGCACGGCGCCGCGCTCGAGATGATGGCCGAGTACCCGCTGTTCGGGCTGGTGACCTGGGAGGTCCACCCGCTGCTGGAGTTCCGCGAAGGGACCGACACGCTGCGGGCCAAACTGGTCGAGGCCCAGGCCGCGATGGGGGTCGGCTGAGAGGAGGAGGGCGATCCGCGCCGCCGGCAGGCCTTGGCGCCGACGGCGGCGCGGTCGCAGGTCGCGGGCGGCGCGGGGTTCGCGCCCCGTCGCCTCGCCCCGGAAGATGCCGGTCGGTCCGACCGCAGGTGTAAGAATCCTGTCCGGTCTTGTCTGTCCTTGCCTCGAAGACCCTTGGCGTGAAAGCACGTTCGCTCGTGGCGTTCGTCCTCGGCCTCTGCCTGCTGGTCGCCGCGCTGCTCGCCGGGCCGGCCGCCACGTCCGCCGCTCCCACCGCCGCGACTCAGGCGAGCGCCGGCGGTCCCAAGGTCTCCGCCGCGGAGCGCGCCTGGATCCACCGCACGCTGTCGCGGATGACGCTCGAAGAAAAGGTGGGGCAGCTGTTCGTGATCAACGGGTTCGGGACCGGGATCCGCGACAAGAACCCGCAGATGGTGAAGCTCAACCGCCAGTTCTACGGCGTCTCGAACATGGCGCAGCTGATCCGCAAGTTCAAGCCGGGCGGGATCATCTACTTCGACTGGTCCAACAAGCTGGAAGATCCGCGGAAGATCGCGGCGCTCTCCAACGGGATCCAGCGGGTGGCGCGCCGGCAGGGCGCCGGGGTGCCGATGCTGATCAGCACCGACCAGGAGGAGGGCGAGGTGACGCGGATCGGCGCCCCCGCGACCGTCTTCCCCGGCAACATGGCGCTCGGCGCGACGCGGGGCATCGGGCTGACCCAACGGGCGGCGCGGATCACCGGCGAAGAGCTGCGGGCGATGGGCATCAACGTCGACAACGCCCCCGTCGTCGACACCAACCTCGACCCGCTCAACGAAGCCGACGGGATCCGCTCCTTCGGCGACCGCCCCAACTTCGTCGCCCGCTACGGGGTGGCGGCGGTGCGCGGGTACCAGACGCACTCCTCGGCGACCGGCGTCGCGGCGACCGCGAAGCACTTCCCCGGCCTCGGCGACGTCGCGATCAACCCCGACGACGGCGCCGTCTCCTCGCCGCAGACGCTCACCGAAGTGCACAAGCGGAACTTCCCGACCCTGGCGGCGGCGATCCACGCGGGGGTGGACCAGGTGATGGTCACCCACATCCTCTTCCCGAAGATCACCGGCTCCAAGTACCCCTTGAGCCTCTCGCCGTTCTGGGTCAAGGGCCAGCTGCGGCGGTACCTCGGCTACCGCGGGCTGATCATCACCGACGCCCTCGACGCCGCCGCGGTCAGCTCCTTCCCGCCCGCCCAGGTGGCGCTGCGCGCCTTCCGGGCGGGCAACGACCAGCTGCTGGAGATCGCCCAGCCGGAAGCGCTCGAAGGCTCCGACAAGCCGCCGCCAACCTGCTTGCCGCCCGCCGCGCGATCCTCGCCGCGGTGAGGCGCAGCCCGACCGCATGCACGCGCTGCGGGCCTCGGTGGTGCGGGCGCTGCGGCTGAAGTGGCAGCTCGGCCTCGTCGACGAACCGTTCGTCAAGCCGGGGCGGGTGAGCCGCGTGGTCGGCACGCCGGCGCACCTGGCGGTGGCGAAGGGGGCGGCGCAGCGCTCGATCACGATGCTGCGCAACAACGCCGGGCTCCTGCCGCTGACGCCGAACACCGGGCAGAAGGTCCTGGTCACCGGCTTCGGCGAAGTGACGACGGCGACGCTTGGCAAGGCGATCGGCGCCCACGGCCTCACTCCGCAGGTGCTCGACACCGGCTTCAGCCCGAGCCCCGGACAGATCGAAGAAGCGCTCGCCGCGGCGCGCTCGAGCGACCTCGTCGTCGTCTCCACCTTCAACGCCTGGACGCCGGGCACCTCGAGGTCGAACTGGTCAACGACCTGCTGGCCACCGGCAAGCCGGTGATCGTCGCCGCGGTCGGCACCCCCTATGACATCGCCTACCTGCCCGCCGCGCGACCTTCATCACCAGCCTCGACTACCAGCCGCCCTCGCTGGAAGCGATGGTGGAAGCGATGTTCGGCGAGATCGACCCGCAGGGCAAGCTGCCGGTGACGATCACCACGCCATCGGGCTCGAAGGTGCTCTACCCGTTCGGCGCCGGGATCGGCTTCTCCTCGGGCGGCTGAGCGTCGCGCCTCGGCAGCGCCGCGCGCCACCGCCTACCCCGGCGCGCCGCCGTCCCCGCTCAGTGGAAGGCGTAGGGCCCGGTGAGCCGTCGGGCTCGGCGCCGAGCAGGGCGGCGAGCCGCGCCCGCACGTCCTCCGGCTCGCCGGGCCGCGCCTCGATCATCGTCCAGGCGGCGCGCCGCAGGGCGCCGTCCTCGGCGCCGCGCACCATCGGGATGGCGCGGGCGCCGATCTCGGTGAGGCGCTCGCACTGCGCGGCACCGAGGTCGCCGCGGATCCAGAACTGAAGCGCTGCCATCCCCGCAGGGTAGAAATGCCGCCGCGGATCGGCTCCGCGGCGACCCCGCGTGAATGCGGCCATTCAACGGCCGCGCCGCTCCCGTCTACTGAACCGCCTTCTTCAACTCGGCGCCGGCGCTGAACCGGGCACCGATTTCGCGGCGATCTGCATCGACTCGCCGGTCTGCGGGTTGCGCCCGGTGCGCGCCTCGCGGTGGGAGACCGAGAATTTGCCGAACCCGGTCAGCCTCACCTCGTTGCCCGCGCTCATCTGCTCCTCGATCGCCTTCAGCGTCGCCTCGAGCGGCGCTTCGCCTCGCCGACGCCGAGGCCGCTTCTCTCGGCGACGTCACGGGCCAGCTCATCCTTTCCTACGAGTGCCATCGTTCATCCTCCGGATGTTTCGGTCTCCGCTCCCACGCGGACTTGCACCGACGACGGTAGCCGCACCGTAGGTCGTTCCGCGCCCCGCCGCCGTTTTCGCCCCCGGCGTCGCCCCCGGCGCCTATCCTCAGCCGGGTGCTGCGCAAGCTCTTCATCCGCTGGGTCTCCAACGTGGTGGCGCTCTTCGTCGCCGCCTGGATCCTCTCCGGCATCAGCTACGGCGACCAGTGGTGGACCCTGTTCATCGCCGCCGCGGTCTTCACCCTCGTCAACGCCTGGGTGAAGCCGGTGCTGGCGGTCTCCCGATCCCCTTCATCGTCGTCACCCTGGGGCTCTTCTACTTCCTGATCAACGTCCTGATGCTCTACCTGACCGACTGGCTCGTGCCGCACTTCGACATCCGCACCTTCTGGTGGGGCGTGCTGGCCGCGATCATCGTCAGCCTCGTCAACTGGGCCCTCAGCCTGGTGCTCCCTGACGAGCGCCCGCCGCGGGTCGAATACGAACGCTGGTAGCGCCGGGCGGGCCGCGCCCGCCGACACGGCGGTTCGCCGATCCGGCCGTCAAACAACCGTCCGCGATGGGCCCCTGCGGGGTTAGGCTGGAAGCGTTCCGCCACTCGTCCCCAGGGGGAGGAAAATGACTTCATTCAAGAAGCTGGCCGCGGCGTTCGCCGTCGCCGGCCTGCTTGCCGTGGCGCTGCCCGTCGCCGGCGCCGGCGCCGCGACCGTCGCGACCGGCTCCGCGGGCTGCACGCCCGCCACCAACATCGAGGCGATCATCGACGACTCGGGCTCGATGGAATTCACCGATCCCAACCGGCTCCGGGTCCAGGGGATGGACCTCCTGATCCAGACCTTGCCCCACTCGACCACCCTCGGCGCGATCGAATTCGGCTCCGGGAGCGAAGGGATCCCGGGGTTCTTCGAAGGCACGCCGGCGGCCTCGACCCTGTTCCCGCCCGAGCCGATCGGGCCCAACGCGAGCGCCATGGAAGCCTCGCTGAAAGCGAACATCAACGCCGACAACGGCGCCACCGACTACAACAGCGCCTTCGCCAAGGCCGACGCCGACAACCCCGAATCGCAGGCGCGGATCTTCATCACCGACGGTGGCCACGACGTCGGCACCTACAACGAAGCCCACCTGGCCCACAACGTGCCCACCTACGTGATCGGCACCGGGATCGGCCTGGGCAGCGACAAGGCGCGGCTGAAAAAAATCGCCGCCGACACCGGCGGTCAGGTCTACGAGGTCGACGAAGCGGGCGAACTGCAGGCCGTTGTCAACGACATCGGCGCCGCGCTGACCTGCAAGACGCCGCCGCGCGTGTTCACCGACGAACTCACCCAGGGACAGCGCAAGCCCCACACGCTCGGGGTCGGCGCCAAGACCCGCGCCCTGCTCGTCACGCTCACCTGGACCAATCCCGGCGACAACTTCAAGCTCATCGGGCTGCGGGTCAAGTCCACGGCAGGCTGGTCGCCACGCTGCGCCCCCACAAGATGAGGCACGGCCACCAGGTGTGGAAGCCGAAGAAGCTGAAGGTGAGGACGCTCGCCAAGAGCAGCACCTTCAGGGTGTTCCGGGTCGGCCACCTGCGCCGCGGCCTCCTCCACTTCGCGGTGAAGGCGGCGAAAGCCTCGGGCGGCACCGTGAAGGTGACGACCCAGGTCGGCAGCGAAAACAGTAGCGCCAGGGCGTCCCGGCCGCGCCGCCCGCCGGCCGGGACGCCCGCCCGCCGTCCTATTTCTTGGTCGGCTTGTGCCGCGTGTGCTTGTTGCGCACGTGGACGTGGCGCGGTTGGGCGCGGATGACGTTGAAGTGGTAGACGGGCGTCGTCGTGGCGCCGCCGCCGGGGCCGAGGCGCGAACCCGGAAGGCGTGCCGGCCCACCCCGACCCGGACGCGGGCCGGGTCGGCGGACGTAGCCCGGCCGGGAGTCGATCTTGCAGCGGAACCAGAACGGCCCCGCGCCTTCGCCGCCGAAGGTGAAGGCGACGGTCGGCGCCGGGGTGTGGACGCCGAGGCGGAAGAACACCGGCGGCGTGTGATGGATGATCGTGTTCGGCGGGGGTGGGGGCACCGGCGGTTCGGCGGTTCCGGCACGCCGGTCGCGGCCGGTTCGGTCGAGGTGACGATCTGTCGAACTTGCCCGCCGCGACGCAGAGGTTCACGGTCGGCAGGAGAGGCCGAAGAGGGCGTTGGTGACGCCCTTGATCAGGTGTTCGCTGAGCCAGGTCTGCGAGCCGCCGGTGGGATACGTCGACACCGTCACTTCGCCGTTGTTGCTGCTCAGCGCGCAGAGGCTCGCCGAGGGGCAGGAGGCGTCGACGATCTGGAAGCGGTTCGGCAACGGCGCGGACGGCCAGCCGCCGCTGCCCCCCGTCGGGTCGGTGGAGACGAAGGCCGACCCTTCGCCGCCCGCCACGCAGAGCGATTCGCTCTGGCAGGTGAGGCCGATCAGCGGCTGTTGGTTCGCCGGGGCGGCGATCGGGGTCCAGGCCGCGGCGCCGCCGAGCGCGTCGTGGGTAACCCAGAGTTCGCCGTTGTAGGTGCCGGCGACGCAGAGCGTCAGGGCGCAGCTGACCGAGCGCAGCAGCGGTTCGCCGGGCAGCGTCGTCTTGGTCCAGGCGGAGCCGCCGCCGGTCGGGTTGGCCGAGGTGACGACGACGCCGCCGCGGCCTACCGCCACGCAGGCGTTCGTCGCCCCGCAGGAGACGTCGAAGAGCGCCTTCGTCTTCGGGATGTCGTCGGCGTCCAGGCGGCCGCCCCTAGCGACGGGTTGCGGGTCCACCAGATCCCGCCGCTGTAGTCGGCGGCGATGCAGAAGTTCGGCGACGGGCAGGAGATGCCGCGCAGGTTGCCGCGCAGGTGTTCGGGCAGGGTGACGTGGCTGACGTTCCAGGCCGCGGCGCCCGCGGTCGGCGAGCCCGACTGGATCACGACGCCTTCCTGGCCGACGCCGACGCAGGAGCCGTTGGCTTCGCAGTTCAGGCCGAAGATCGTTTCCCGGTTGCCGAGGTGCAGTTCGGTCACCGACCAGGGCGAGGCCTGGGCGGTGCCGGCCGCGGCCGCCCCGAACAGGGCGAGCAGGCTGGCGAAGAGGGCGAGGCGGCGCACGGCAGCGGTTCTTATCGAGGTCGAGGCAGGATTTCTCATTTGGGCGTCGACGTGCAAGATTTCACGCACCTCGGGGGCGCGTCGATCACGCCAGGGTGGACTTCGTAAGGCGTTCGCATGAACCCCACCAAACCCGCTTGGCGGCCTCGGGTTTCGCCATCGTCTGCGTGCTGACGCTGGCCCTGCTCGCGTCGCCCCCGCCGGCGCGCCAATCGGGTGGCCTCCCCTCCCCCTACTCGGGCGAAACCGTGGAAACCCCCTCGATCCCGTCTCCGACGCGGAAGCCGAAGTGCCGGGGGTCGAAGCGCCGAGCGGCGTCGCCACCCCGGTCGGCCCGAATCCTCGCCCGGCCCCGAAACGGCCCCTTCCCCCGCCGGCCCCGGCGCCGACCGTTCCGGGCGCGCTCGCGACGCTGCGCGGCGAACGCGCGATCGCCCCGCGCTCGGCGCCGAAGGCGGTCAAGCGGGTGATCGCGCCGCGACCACATTCGTCGACCCCGTATATCTGGGGAGGCGGCCACGCCCGCTGGCAGGACAAGGGGTACGACTGCTCGGGCTCGGTCTCCTACGCCCTGCACGGCGGCCGGCTGCTCGAATCGCCGCTGGTCTCCGGCTCCTTCATGCGCTGGGGCGAACCCGGTCCCGGCAAGTGGATCACGATCTACGCCAACAAGGGGCACGTCTACATGGTGGTCGCCGGCCTCCGCTGGGACACCGGCGGGCGACCGGAAGGCGCACCGGGCCCCGGGCCGAAGAAGCCTTCTACGCCAAGGGCTCCGTCGTCCGCCACCCGGTCGGGTACTGAGCGCGGCGCCGGTGCGGGCGGCCACGGCCGCCGGCCCGACGGAGCGCGGCGCGCGCGATAGGCGCCCGGCCCCTGCGGGTATCCGGCTCGCGGAATCATCGCGACAGCTCCCCGGAACCACCACAAAGGAGACCCATGCGCTATCGCAAGCTCGGCAGCTCGGACCTCGAGGTGCCGGAGATCGCCCTGGCTCCTGGCCGACCTACGCGGGTGGCATCGAGGCCGAGCAGACCCGCGCCTGCACCGAAGCCGCCTTCGAAGCCGGCATCAACTTCTTCGACACCGCCGGCGGCGCTTGAAAAGAACCCTTTCAAAAGCTAGCTTTCGAAAGGTATGGCCGAGGGAGTCATCCAGCTCACCGACCCGCGGCCTCTCGCGCCGTCGCCCACCCGACCGCCTGAAGCTGATCGGCCTGCTCGTCGTGCCGGCCCGCTGACCGCGACGAGGCGGCGAGCGGATCGACGAAAGCCCGGCGGGCTGCTCCTTTCACCTGCGCCAGCTCGCCAAGTGGGGCCTGGTCGAGGAAGCCGGCGGGGGACGCGGCCGCGAGCGCCCCTGGCAGGCGACCGGAGCGGCACCGAATGGGCGGCGCGCGGCCCCAGCGAGGAGGTCGACGAGGCCGGCGACCTGCTCACCCGGGTCGTGGTCGAGCGCTGGTTCGAGGAGGCGCTGGGCTGGGTGGACCGGCGCCGCGAGGAGAGCCCGGAGTGGTCGGAGGCGGCGGTGCTCGGCGACCGCATGCTGTCGGTCACCCCGGCCGAGCTCGAGGAGCTGAACCGGCGCATCGGCGAGCTCCTAGACCCCTACGTGAAGCGCCTCGGCGATCAGCGGGAGCAGCCGCCGGGCTCCCGTCCCGTCACCTTCATCCAGCTCGGCTTCCCGATCGCCGACGAGCCGGGGCCGCGCTGATGCGTCGCCGGGTGCCCAAGCTGCTGCGGGTCAACCGCCCCTTCCGCGACTACTGGACCGGGCAGACCATCTCGCTGTTCGGCGATCAGATCTCGCTGCTGGCGATCCCGCTGCTGGCCATCCTCACCCTGATCCATCTCTCGCAGATGGGCTTCCCTGGCGGCGGTCGAGCTGGCCCCGAGCCTGCTGTTCGCCTTCCATCTCGGCGTCTGGGCCGACCGCCGCAGCAGCCGCCGCACACTGCTGATCGGCGCCGACCTCGGCCGCGGCGCGCTCCTGCTCGGGCTGCCGGTCGCCGCCGCGTTCGGCGTCCTCACGCTGCCGATCCTCTACGTCGTCGCCTTCCTCACCGGGACGCTCGGCATCCTCTTCATGGTCGCCGAACAGACGGTGTTCACCTCGCTGGTGCGCCCCCGCGACTACGTCGAGGCAAACTCGCTGCTGATCGGCAGCCGCTCGGTGGCGGTGGTCGGCGGCAAGACCCTCGGCGGCCTGCTGGTCGCCGTGCTGACCGCGCCGGTGGCGATCGCCGTCGACGGCATCAGCTTCCTGGTCTCCGCCTTCTTCGTGCGCCGCGCCGAGGTGCCGGAGCCCCCCGCCGCCTCCCCCGACTCCGGCGGGCTCGCCGCCGGCGCCCGCTTCATCCGCCGCACCCCGCTGCTGCAGGCGACCCTGCTCGGCACCGCCACCTTCAACGTCTTCAACACGGCCTTCTGGGCCCTGCTCGTGCTCTTCGCGACGCGGGAGCTCGGCCTCGGCTCGGGGGCGATCGGCATCGCGCTTGGGGTCGGCGCGCTCGGCAGCGTGCTCGGCTCGGTGATCGCCAGGCGCCTCAACGAGCGGATCGGCCTCGGCAACGCGCTGCTCCTCGCCTTCGTCATCGCGCCGCTGCCGCTCCTCCTCATACCGATGGCGTCGGGCTCGCCCGGCGTGTCGTGGGTGCTGCTGACCGCCGCCGAGTTCTTCTCGGGGATCGGCGTGATGGTGCTCGAGGTCGGCCTCTTCTCGGTCCAGGCCGCGGTCATCCCGGACCAGCTCCGCTCCCGTGTCTGGGGCGCGATCCTCTTCGTCAACTGGGGCGTGCGGCCGATCGGCGCGTTGACGGGCGGGCTCGCTCGCCGGGGCGATCGGGCTGCGGCCGACGATGTGGATCGCCGCGATCGGTGGCATGGCGGGCGTCCTCTGGCTGCTGCCCTCGCAGATCTCCGAGGTGCGCGGCGTCTCCGATGACGGCATCTCGGTCACCGCTCCGTAGAGGTCGCGTGGCACCCCGTCCTCGGGCCGGCCGCGAGCCTTGGTTGCGCATAGAGCAACAAAGGCTCCACGGCACCCGGCCGCGCGCGATTTTCCTACCGTTGCGGGGTAATCAATCGGCGCAGACACTGCAAAATTGTCACGTGGGGTCCTCGGCGACACCCTGTCCGAGGCGTGGAGCAGGCGGCCGGCTCGACTTCGAGCAGGTCGAAGCGGCGACCGGTGTCCGGGTTCGCTACCTGCAGGCGATCGAGGAGGAAGACTGGGACGTCTTCCGGAGGACTTCTACGCGCGCTCCTTCATCCGCAAGTACGCGCAGCACCCTCGACCTCGACGGCGAGCCGCTGGTCGAGGAGTCCCGCGCAGAGCGGGCCGGCGGGCCGCGGCGAGGTGCCGACCCCGCCCTTCGCGCGGACCACCTCGCGACGTGCCGAGGCGCTTCGCCGGCGGCGCCGACGGCAGGAGGTCTACACCTGGGTCGGCGCCGTGGTGGTGCTGGTGGGCGATCGTCGCCGCGATCGTCCTGCTCGCCTCGAGCGGCGGCAGCAACTCCGGCGGATCGCTCGCGGCGCCGCTCCCGGCAAGGCGCGCAGGGGGAAGGCCGCGAGCGAAGGCGGGTCGAAGAGCGGCGCCCCGGGCGGCACCGGCAGGACGACCGCGACGAAGAAGGCGCCGCCCCCCGTGGCGCTGACGATCGAACCGACCGGCGAAGTCTGGAACTGGTTCCTCGATGAAAAACGGCAAGCGGCTGGTCAACGGCGTCATCCTCAACGCGCGGGGGAAGCCCAGGGCCCGTTGCCTTCTACATTCTACACCGCCGCCTTCGGCAACGGCTCGGTCACCATCACCGTCAACGGCAAGCCCGCCCCCACGCCGACCACGCCGAGCCCGATGGGATTCTCCGTCCACCGCCACGGCAAGCTCCACGAAGTCGCGGAAGGCAAGCGCCCGAGCTCCCAATAGGACAACTGGTTCGAATTTCAGCACAGTCTGGCGCTGACCGTGTCATCATATACCCACAGCTGCCGACGAGCCCGAACCCCTTCGCGGTCGACCCGAGCGACAACTTCCTGGTCGGCCTGCAGCTGACACTGCGCCTCCGCGCGCTCATCGCCGACCGGCCGCCTTCCCGCCGGCGGAGAAGCTCCCCGAAGCGGCCTACCGGTGGGCCGAGTGGGCGGGGGTCAACCTGAACACCGTGCGCGGCGTCTACGCGGCGCTCGAAGCGGAGGGGCTGGTGCAGCTCCGCCGCGGCACCTTCGTCGCCGCCGGGGTCCGCGCCGCGCCGGAGCTGGAGGAGATCGCCGGCGAGGCGATCCGCGCCGCGCGCGCCGCCGGCCTCGACCCGCGGGCGCTCGCCGAGGTCGCGCTGGCCGTCGCCGCGACTCCCCGCGCGAGGAACTCGGCCACGCGGCGCCCCCGCCGGGCGGGGTCGACGCCGCCGAGGCCGAAGTGATCGGCGCGCGGCCGGGAGCTGCGCCGCCAGATCGGCGCGGGGCCGGAGGCCGAGCTCCGCCGACTTCGCCCGCTTCGTCCCCACCGACCTGCCGACGGCGCCGCGGGTCACCAGCGCCCACGTGGCCGGGGTCGAGGAGCTTGAGCAGACGCGCGACACGCCCGTCGCCCAGCTCTCGGCGGCGCGCCGCGCCGCCGAGCGCCACAACGTGCGAGGTAGGCCCGCCGGCAATGGGCGAGGAGGCCGGCGGCGGCGCGGGGGAGAGGCAGGGGACGCGGGGGAGGCCGGGCCGCTGGCCCGGGCGATGGGTGGCTGGCGGCAGAGGCGTCAGGCCGACTCGGTCCCTTCTTCGAGCAGGTGGGGAGCCCACCCTCACCGGCCGGACGCTGCCCCCGCGCTGCGCGCCCCCCGCCCCACGGCGACGAGCTGGTCGAGCAGGTCGCCTTCACGATCCGCCTCTGCTGGCTGCCGCTGCTTCCCGACCTTCGCGCTCAACCTCGGGGCTCCCGGGCTGCAGGCGGCGGGGCTGCTGCAGATGCTCGGCTCGCTCGACCGGCTCGGCGGCTTCTTCGTCCTCACCGCGATCCGTTGGATCGGCCCGCTGGTCACCGCCGCGCCGTCGCCGGCGTTGCCGCATGCGCCGATCACCGCCGACCTCGCGCGCGGTCGCGGAAGATCCGCGAGGAGGCCTCGATGCCCTCTAGCTTGGTGTCGCCTATCAAGAACCTGGTCGTGCCGCGCTTCCTCGCCCTGGTCGTGGTGACGGTGCTCTTCGACCACTTCGCTATCTTCGGCCTCGCCGCCGGGATCGCCGCCGAGCTGATCTACCACTCAGAGCCTCGGCGGCTTCTTCGCGACGCTCTTCTCGACGACGCTACCGCGACCGACGTCTGGGTCTCGGTGCTGATGCTCTCGATCTTCGGCGCGATCATCGCCGTCGTCGGCCGCTTTCAGGTTTACATTCACATCCGGCGGGCGCCGGTGCTGCCGCGCGGTCAACCAGGCCGGGTGATCTCCCTGGTCGGCGTCTCCGCCTTCAACTACGTCTTCACCGCCATGCTCCTCGCCACCCATCCGGAACTGCAGACGATCCGGTGAAGGACGGCGAGAGCCGCCGCCGCGGTCGGCTACCTCGACTCGTTCGGCGAGATCGCCCGCTTCGGTACCTGGCTCGGCCCTGGTCTGGTCGGGGCGGGCGCTGCGGTTCTTTGTCGAGGCGCTGCGCCAGGCGGGGATCCTGATCCTCGGCTCGGGGCTGGTGATCTGGGGCCTCGTCTTCCTCTTCGGCCTGCAGTGCGGGCTGCAGGGCGCCTACTTCTTCCGCGCCCAGGGGGTGCCGCGTACGCGGGCTTGTTCTCCGCCTTCTGCGACCTCCGTGAGGCGCTTCCGTACGCCTTCGGCTACATCCTCGCCGCGAAGGTGGGGGACCGGGATCGTCGCCGAACTCCCCGCGATGCGGATCAACGAGGAGATCGACGCGCTCGAAGTGATGGGCGTGCCGCCGGTCACCTTCCTCTGCGGGTCGCGGCTGCTCGGCGCCTGGATCGCGCTGCCGTTCATCTACGTGGTCGGGACCGGCGTCATGTACCTGGCCAGCTACATCGCCGTGGTGAAGCAAGTGGGCGACGTCTCCGCCGGCGGCTACCTGCTGGTCTTCTGGATGTTCCAGGACCCCACCGACCTCCTCTTCAGCCTGATCAAAGGGGATCAGGGCGAGATGGCGACCGTGACGCGCTGGTCGGCTGCTACTACGGCTACACCGCCTCGGCGGCTCCGCGTCGGCACCGCGACGGCGAAGTCGATGGCCTTCAACATCGTCGCCGTGCACATCATCGGCATGGTCGGCACGCTCGTCTTCTGGGCGCCAACCCGCGCCTGCCGATCGGCGGTCAAGGCGGGCCGCCCAGGTGCCTTCGCCGCCACCCGCGCATAGCGCGGATCACTCCGTCAACGCCGGGGCCGCCGGTTTCCCCCTCAGGCTCGGCCGGCCTTCTCGCGGCGCTTGGCCTCTTCCTCCGCCCGCTTCCCGGCCTCGAGCGCCCGCGCTTCGGCCTCGGCCAGCACCTGGCCCGGGCG
>CAVYBE010000001.1:0-57836 GCA_963766705.1 uncultured Actinomycetes bacterium | reverse complement strand
CGGGCCAAAAAAGAATCGCCCCGTCGCAAGCCGTGGCAGCCGCCCCTGGTCATGCGTGCAGCAACTTAAATGGAGTCAACGAATTCTTCGTGGCTGGACATCCGGGTCCACCACGTTCGCTGCCGCGTGGCGCGGCGCTTCATCCTCGCGATCACCAGGCATCATCCTTATCTCAAGGCCGAACCCACGCACTTTCGACGGGTCTCCTGCCGACCCCACCAGGCCGCCGTGCCGGACACGCTGATCACCTGCACGCGTGGACGAAGACTGATCCGCTGGCTCGCCGGCACGTGACGTTGCGATCGGCGGGGAGGAGGTCGACTTCGGCGTCTTTTCCGAACGCGACGCCCCACGAGGCCTGCCCTTCCACTATCGACAAGTGGTAGCCACCCTTTGGGAGCCAAGTAGATCCCTCTGTGGTCTGATGGGCCGGTGGCGCCGCGCGCCCCTGAGGACCCGCAAGGCCTGCCGCATACCCACGGTGAGGATCCTCGCCGTCATCAGAGGATGAAGGAGGTCAACGCCTCCTCGAGCGGTGCATGACGCAAAGGAAAGCAGCGTGCCCCCTCTCGAATGGCGATAGTAGTCGGCAGACATGAGCCAATGCATGCCGATTGCATTGGTCGGACCATCCCTGGTGGTCCTCCCCAGCTCGAAGCCATACAGGCTCCTCTGGGCTCTCGTGTCCTGGCTCGCGCCTATCGACACTGCAACTAGGTTCTGTGGCCGGACTCCACCCTTGAAATCTGCGACAACTTCGTAATTCCCCCTGTGAGGGTGGTTCGGAAGAGTCGGGGCCGGGGTTGTGAAGCCGGACGAAGAGTTCCCCGAGCGATCTGCTGTCCCCCTGTCACCACTCTTGCCGGAGTGGCGATCTGCAGCTCGGTGACTCCTCGATAGCTCATACCGCCCAACTCGCCGGTGTGCTTTGCCCGATGTCTTTCGGACTTCCTGGCGTGCCGGAATGCCCTGAGCACTTCTTTGGCCAGGGTTGAACCGCCCGATCGACGTATCGAAGGCTTACTGCGACGAGGGGCCGCCCTCCAGGTGTCCCCCTCGGCTGCATCCCATCAGCGCGGGTTGGAAGACAGTTGGCGCACAGGAACACGGCGGCGGCCACGACCGACGTTCTCCGCAGCCACCGACCCCTGGAAGGCCCGGGGCGCTGCATCTCGTGGGGCGGGGCGACCGACATGATCACGCCAGGCGCGGTCGGCGAGGCGCCTCTCGGGGCCCTGTACCAAGCGCTCGATGTGAAAGCCGCCCTGATCCCTGCGGGCCCCACGATCCCGCATCGAGAGGGAGCACGCTTCATCGGCGGGCCGCCCCAGGCTTACGATTCTTCTTGACCGCCGCCGCCGCACGGGCACTACGAGCTGCTGCCGCGCAGTTACCAGCCACCTTTACCGGCCAGACGTATCTGCGACTTCCAAGAACCTGGCCGGTCTGAAGGTCCTTGGCCACCAAGATCTCGGTGGCGCGGACCCTCAGCCAATGCTTGCCGTCGGGGCACTGGTTGTACTGCCAGTTGAGCCAGTAGTTACTGAATGCCTGTCCCTCGAGACCATTAACAGGCTCGAGGCCTAGGGGATTATTACCGTTGGTCCACGGTATACCGATATTTCCACCCACGAGCGTGACCCAAGTGTGTCTATGACGTGCGCTTTCCATGCTGTAGCGCGGGTCATAGATCCAACGGCGCATGCCGCTGCAATCGGGTTGGCCGGGTTCTGATCCATCCGGGAGTTCCTTGGCGAACTCCGCACCTCTGATCGTCTGCATTCTTGGACGCCGTTGATGACCGACGTAGGGTCGAATGCCGGCGTGATACATGGTGTATCCACTCTTCTTGCCCGGATACGGCACCGTCGACACGACGATGTGTACGCACTGCTTCTGGTCGGGGGTAAGCTGCGGCCCGGTGTCGGCCGGGGTGATGTTGGCGTATGCTCCCAAGACCTGCTCCACCTCCAGCCCGAAGGAGGCCCGGCCTCCGGAGAGGTCCGCTGCACCGCCTTCCCCCGCATGAGCGCTGTCGGCCACTGCGTCCGAAGCGCCCAGCATCGACATTGCCGATGCGACCGGTGGCCGTACGCACTGAACGAGCAGAAGCGTCGCCATGACCAACGCCGCCATCACGCCTGCGGCTGTGTATCCGCGCCTCATCTGGCCCCTCTCGGCTTTTGTTGTTTCGCGACTTCCTCGGTAGATCGACAACATCGAGCGTCCCTGAACGTCAAAGCCGAGAACGACCGGTCCCGGGATCCCCGGCTGGCGGATAGCGCACCATTGTCCCGACAGGCGGGTGCCAAAGGACTCGCCTCGCCGACGCTCGCCCGGGCTCCCGGCATCTGGTCCGGCCACCGCCTCATCCGCAGGAGAACATCGCCAGCGTCCAGAGTTGGCGTCGCGGACGGCCGTACCCGGGAATCCCCGACGGCGGACCGTGAAGCCAGGTCAGCGTCATACGGGTCCAAACCTCATGGCCGCATCTTCGCCGGGGCCGCCAGAGCCGGACCCTGGCCGGCGCGCGGTGAAAGGTCCCGCTCGCGCAGTCGGGTTCGCAGTCGTCCTGTGCGCCGAGCCCACGCCCTCTGGCCACCCGATGACCCCAGAAGCTCCAGTGCATCCTCTCGACAAGGAAGCTCCCCTCGCCCGCGACCCCCAGCGTACGGGGGCGATAGACAGGGTCCATGGCGTCCTGGCCCTGCGCGAAGTAGGTCCGCGATGCCTGGCCAAGGCGGGCGCCGCGAGGGCGATGAGCGCGACCAGGGTGACGACCACGGAGCCTCGGGGTCCCGGGCGTCGCCTCACCGCCGCCGCCTTTCGTTGAACGTCGAGTAGAAGGCGTCCTTTCGACCCTTCGCGCAGTTGCCGGCTCCTGCCCCCGAGGTGCAGCGCCAACCGGGGAGACGCTTCCCCCGCACGTAGCCGTTGTATTCGTCCGGACCGACGAGTTCCTTCTCGCTTTCAGGTCCCAGCCAGTACTCCCTCTGAACCTTCATCGCGATCCGGCAAGAGACGTGCCTGGCCTGGGCGTGGATCGGCATGTGCTGGGCCCTGAACGCACCACAGCACCTGAACCCCGAGAACACCCGGGGGTGGCGGACCCCGGGAAGATGATCGGCGCAACCAGGGCCAGGGCGGTCACACGCCGACCCCGGACCGTCGTTTCCATCGCGTCCCCCACCCCGCCCGAGAGTCATTCGATTTCACAGACATGCATCGCGTAGCGGGCAGTGAAGTAGGTGCCAGGAGGCATGGGACGTGACCTAGGTACCAGGCGGTTTGTGGCCGCCCCGGTTGTACTCCGGGAAGTACCACTCGAACCTGCGATAGGCCCGGTGTCCGCCACAGGTCCCAAGGTCCCAGGCGATCAGCCGCGCGCGGGCATGGTGGCCTTCGTTGGTGAACGTGCCGGGCGGAAACCACCAGCCGATCCCGTGTCCGATCGCCCTGGCCTTCCCCCACCTCCGCCAGTGGATGTGCTGGACGAGACCACTGGGGTCGCCGCCGAGGAATATGACCGGCGGGCGCGCCTCGCCGAAGCCCTTCGAGCCCGAGGGCCCGGGCAGACCCAGGGTGGCGAGTGCCACGCCCTGCGCAGCCCCGGCGCCGGGCCCGGCCAGCGCGGCGATGATCGCCATCACGCCGATGGCGGCCGCCAGTGGTCGCGACGTCCTGCGGTGGATGGCCGCCGCCCTCATTCGGTCAGCCCCATTTCTTCGGCCAGCCATTCGACGGCCTCTCGCAGGTATGCCTTCTGGGACCCGCTCATGTAGTGGGTGTGGATGTAGGCCGCCCTCTTGTACCAGCCGATCGCGCCCAGGCTCACGTGTAGCTCGAAATCGCAGACGATGTCGCCCCGGGCGCAGATCTCGGCGGTCGTTTCGGGTTCGGGCACATCGGCCACCTTGAAACCGTGCAGGTAGACCTGCACTCCCTCCCCTCCCCTCGGCGCGCCCCCGAAGATCCTCGCCCGGGTGTTCGGCGCGCGGTCACCGTCGCCGAGCAGGAGCGTGCCGCCGATCGCGGCGAGCGCTTCTTCGTCGCCTTCGTGTTCGAGCTGGAGCTCGGCCTGGTGGACCGCCATCGCTCCCTGGGAATAGCCGGCGAGGACGAGTTCACTTTCCGGGCAACTGCCGACGGTCGAGCGGATGTCGGCGATCGTCCGGGAGACCCCTTCGGCGATGCTGTCCTCATAGGGCCTCAGGTTCCTTCGGTAGTAGACGACGGGGGCGCCGCCGAGGACCATTTCGGCAAGCTCGCGCTTCGACGGAACCAGGTCGTCGACGGAATCCGCCCGGTAGACGACCGGGAGTACCTCCATGTCTTCTCCGTAGGTTTCGATGTCCTTTTCGAGCAGATCGGCCATGTATGCGACCGGCTGCCCCACGCCTCGGAAGACGGTTTCAACGTAGCTGTGCTTCTTCAGCATCGGTTCGCCAGAGCCACGGGCGCCGATGAACGTAACGTCGGGGCATACCTGTGGCGCGGCGGCAGATTCGCCGGCTGGGATCCCGAATGCGGCACAGACCAGTGCGGTGACGCCGACCAGGGACGCCGCCAGGACCCGTAGCGACAGCTGCCCACTCATTCGGCCGCTGCTAGCCCGAGGCCGCACCGATGAACACCCCGACGAAGATCGCCCAGATGACGACGATGAAGAGAAAGACGCCGATGACCACCCAGCCCAGGATCTGCCCGTAGCGACCGAGGTATTGGAGCGTCGCATCTCCGTCCCGGATGGCCCGCTCCCGGACGAAGCGCGAGATGATGATCGCCCCGATGCCGCAGATGACCGAGAGCCAGAAGAACACCGGCGTCTGCGTCAGCAGCAACAAGACCAGCGAGAAGACCCCGGCGACACCGAGCCAGAAGGTGGCCAGTGCCTGGTCGTCGCGGCGCTCTTTGGCCTCGCCGAGCGCCCGGAGGACCTTCCATTCCCCTGGCGCGGAGGCCGGCGGCAGCCAATCGGCGAACCCGCTCGAGCCCCAGGGTGGCGGCGTGGAGCTGGGTCGGGGCGCCGCCCGTCCCTCGAGCGGCCGCCGGTCGTCGGTCCACCTCGCGCCGTCCCAGTGGCGCAGCCAGTGGGCGTCCTGCGGGTACCACCCCGGCCCGGCACCGTCACCAGGCCCGGCAGGGTCGGGGTCCGGCGACGGCCAGTGCAGCAGGGCGCGCTCCTCCTCTGTCGCCGGCCTGAAGTCCTCGGCCCAGTCCCGCCCATCCCAGCGCCGCAGAAAGCGCCCGCCCGGATCATCAGGATCCGGGTACCAGCCGGCCGATCCAACTTTGCCGTCCCCACCATCGTCGGACGCCGCCCCGACGAACCCTGCCTCACTCATCTCTGCCTCCCGCGAAAGATGTCGATCATGGTCGGAGACCGGTACATCCACAATTCATCTGCCGCTTCTCCAACACACCCACTCAGGCCATCGACGGCTTCGTATCACAAGGATTGCCAGGACCATGCGACGCGACACCACCGGAGGAGCTTTCCGAGTGTCGGCTCTCGACTAATGGTTTGTGCGCCTACCGAAAACTGCGGCGCATCTCCAAAACCGAAGTGCCTTCAGGCCTCCATCGTGAAACAGTACCGGCGTGTCCATGCGAGCGGGCTCGAAGAGGGCTCCATACTCCGGCCGCCCCTGCTTCCCGCCGGGTACCTGACCTCCAAGGATGCTCCCCTGGTCGATACGTATGCGCTTCTCCCCCAGGACGCGTCGTGCCTGGCCCATGGTCATTGCCGCAGCTGCCGTTCTCGCGATCGCCCCGACCACGGGAGCCGCCTCGACCGCAAGGGCTTCCTCGGGCGGTGCGGCTCGACAGGCAAGGGCAAGACCGCACGCCGCCAAGGTACGCAGCTGCCCCGACTTCAGGTTCAAGCTCCGCCGTGATCATCGGCGCCACCCGCTCCTCGTGACGCGCATCCGAGCAAGAGGCGTCAGCTGCAGGCGCGCCAGGAAGGTGATCATGCACATGACCGGATCCTCGGGCACCGGCGGATGGCGCTGCGAGGCAGGCAGAGCCGACTGGGATGCCGAAGGACACGCCTATTGGTCAAGCCACTGTCAGCGCCTCCATGGCCGACGGGTGATCTGGCACACCGAGGAACTGTGACCCGGCCACCTGTCCATCAGCCTACGCCCGGCCCGACCCGGTGGCCGTCGGCGATCATCGCCGTGGCGCTGATGACGGTGCTGTGCGTCCTGGGCGCAGCCGGCTCCTCCGTCGGGTCCACGGGAGACGCGACGGTCAAGATCAATTCCGGAGACAGGATCGGGGCGTTGCGACTGGACCGCAGCAACAGGGCCGCGATCGTCGCGGTCGCCGGAGAACCGCAGGTCGACGAAGTGGATATGGGCATGCCTCCGAGCTCGGGCTGGGAGGCGCTGGGGTACGGCTGTAGCGCCAAGGACGCGGTCTCGCCGCTCTTGGCCCCGACGGCCGTCGGGGGCCCGTACTGCCGCACCGTCTACTACCTGAACTCCGAAACGGGTCGCCTCGGGACCTTCTTCACCAGCCTCAGGCGCTTCCGCGACGCTCACGGCGTCTCGATCGGAACCAGAACCGCGAGGGCGGTGCGTCGGGAGGGGATCCAGGCTTATGCCGGTTGTGGCGACGGCATCTTTATCAAGACGCCGAGCGCCATGCTCCACCTCGTGATCGGTGGCGGACACACGCACCAGAACGGCCATCGGGTCCTGATCCGAGGCGGTCGCGTCGATGCCCTGGTGCTGCACAGCAGGCACCACGACGTCGGGGCCTTCGACTGCTGGTGATCGGCACCCGGCCCCAGGCACCGCCGCTCGCCATCGAGCCCGCCTCCTCACCGGCGACTGCCCCGTTTGTCCGTCGGACGAAGCGGCGCGGCGGTGATCCGGACCACAACGAAGGTGGCCTCGCCCGGCCGCTCGACGGGCCCCTCGCCGACGGACTCTTCATTTCCCTGCGCGGGAACCGGGGCCCAAGTCCTCGATTTGCACGGACACTTCGGGAGCACGGGGCCCCCACTGGCACCGATCACCCAGGCGGAAGGAAGAGGCAGACCGCCGCGATGTACCCGGCCGACCGGGGCGTCGAGTACTCCCGTGGGACGAATGGGCCGCCCTGCCGTCGAGGTGGGCGCTTCGGCGGCCGTCGGCCCGGAAGATGTTCCATACTCGCTTGCATCGGTGGAAGTGGCAATGACAATGCGGCAATGGGAGGCATGATGAAACTCGACGGAACGCACCGGCACGGCCCGGTCCTGAACCGAAGGCCGGCGGGATGGGCGCCGGCCCTTGTCACCGTGGCCGTGAGCATCTTTGTTTGCTTGGTGCTCCCCGCCGTCGCTTTCGCCGACGTGGAGCCCAACGACAACATCACCGAAGCGGAGGGTCCGCTCGTCGGCGGGGTCACCTACACCGGGGCGATCGCGACCGAAAACGACCGTGATATCTACCTCTTCTACGTAAGCGGGCAGCAACAGCTCAAGATTCAGGCCGCCAATACGGGCGGTAGTTGTCTGACCGTGGAATTCGGCGATACGAACGACATCAATCTTGCCGAAGCCGGCGAAATTCACGAAGGACATACGGCTGAATTCGCCTACACGACGCCTCCGGGCCTTACGCGTTATTACCTTGATTTCAGCGACTGCTCCGGGGAAACCAAGTACTCCTTCATAATCATGCCGGCCGCTGCGGTCGTCGGAGGTGCGCCAACGCTGCCGCCAACGCCAACCGGTGAGCCCAACGAGAATGCCGAAGAGGCGATCGGGCCGCTGCTTGGGAACATAGCCTATACCGGTGAAATCCAGACCCAAAACGATGAAGATTGGTTCAAGTTCTTCACGGCCTCCGGCAGTCATCAGTTCGATATCGCCTATACCGAGACCGGCCCTTCCTGCTGATCCGACATCGAACTTGAAGCTGCGGGCGCAGGAGAAAGCTGGTCAGGCGAAACCCGCTTTGAAGTCTGGCGGCACTTCGCGGAGACGAGCAACAAAGCCGAAGCCTATTACCTACATGTCGATGGCGGATGCATCGGCGCCCGCTACGAGTTCGTCATCGAGCCTCCGGAAGCGCTGACCCTCGAAGCCCCACCAGCACCGGCCCCCCCGCCCACGGCGCCCCCGGCACCGCCGGCGCCGGCGCCGGTGCCCAAGGTCCACCGTGGCTACGCGGTAGCCGCGTCGCACGCCAGGGTGCGGCGCCGGGTCGCTTTCCTGGAGCTGACCTGCGCCGGCGCTGGTGATTGCGCAGGGACCGCGAACCTCATCGCCCACCATCACCGGGAACCGACGGTTAAGTTCATGATCGGGCGGGCTTCTTTCGCCCTTGCCCGGGGCCAGAGCACCGTCCTGTCGGTGCATTTGAGCCGTCACGGGCTGGGCCTGCTCCACCTTGCACGAAAGGGGAAGCTGTCCGTCCATCTGTCCGGTCACGATCTGAAGAGCGCGTCTTTGCTGCTCGTCGCCTCCCACCACAAGAAGAAGCGCCACAAGCGGCGTCACAGGCAGGGCAGGCGCGGTCACCATGGCCACTGAGACCGTGCCGTCGCTACCGTTGGCCCCCAGGGCAGCTCCGGTCGTCGCGGAAGGATCGGCGGCCAGGGAGTCTGCCTGTGGCGGGCGTCGTTGCCGATCAGGGGCTTCCACATCAACCTGGTCAGGAGGTCGCACGAGATGAAGCAAGGCCGGAGACGTACCTGCGGATGGTCCCTGCCGATTACCTTCCTGGCCGCGATCTGCCTGGTGTTCCTCCCTTCCCCGGCAAGCTCCCACGCGGCGGCCTCGTGCAGGCCGCCGCGCGGCCCCGGCGACAACCTGGTCCACTCCTCCGACCTTCGGGCGCGTGGGGTCGCCTGTCGTGTCGCCCGACGGGTCGTTCTCGCCTCGACCAAGGGCCCCCGAGGCCGATTCTCCGAAGGCACGCCGTTCACCGTCGCCCGCCAGAGGTGGCGGTGCCACGCGAGCCCGTCCCCGGGCTCCCACCAGCGGTGCACGTCATCGGCCCGGGCCGTGGTCACGATCGTCTGGGGCGACTGAGAGTGGGCGGCGGGCCGCCTCGCCGGCGGGATCACGACGCGCGAGTGCCCAGTGAGGAGCCATCGGCCGCGAACCGCCCCGTGACGCGTTCGCGCTCGCTCCCGGTCCTTCTCATGTGCGTCTTCCTCTGCTGTATCTCCCTCTACGCGGGCGCCGCCCCTGCGCTCGGCACCACCACCTCAGGTGGCGGCCCGGCGGGCTCGCGCTACTGCGGCCAGGCGAACCTCGGCGACTCGAAATCCCTGCGTGTCTTCGGCCGACACATCCCCTGCGGCCCCGCGCTTCGGCTCGCGCGTCGGTGCCTGAGACATGGGATGCTCAGCGGCTGGCGCCTGTGGGGTCAGCAGGATCCACTGGGCACCTTCAAGCTGACCAGGCGCGGGAGAACCCTCTGGCTCGAAGACGCGGGCGGCACCGCCGGGTGCCTGATGTCGGTCGATCCGAGGCTGGCGTCGCACTGCGGGACCGTTCCCTTCACGACCACCCCGTCGAGCAACGGGGCCTTCGCCATCCATGCGATCCACGTGGGTTGTCGGAAGGCCCGGAGCGTCGCGGACGCCTCGAGGCCAGACCGCTTCGGGCCCGGCGGCTCCGGACGGCGCTACCGCAAGGACGGGTTCACCTGCCACGGTGAAGATGCGGTCCTGCCTCCGGGCGGCGGCCTTGAACACGTCCTGTACGACTGCTGGAAGGGGAGGGCGCAGCTTTGGTTCTCACGCGCCTAGCTCGACGCCTCCTGGGAGACGGAGTCGCCACCGGGGTCCGACTCCCAGGCTCGCGGGCCGCGTCGGGCCTGCGCGCGTCGACGACCACGGCCCTGATGGGCAGGCCGCCGGCCGTCAGTCCCGCAGCAAGGCGGCGCCTGGCATTGACGGGCCTGCTCCTCGCGGGAGCGGCATCATTCGTACTTGTATCACCGGGACTCACCAGCGCCTCGGCGCAACCCTCAAGGCACCCTCGCCAGCTCTCCTTCGCAGTCGCCAAGTCGCGATCGAAGTGGCTGGCTCAGCATGTGTGCGAGGACATCGACTCGCCGGCGCCCTGTCATGCCGTCGGAGTCGAGGGCTGCCGACGCCTCGCCCCACGCAAGATCGAATGTGGGGTGGCGGTCAGGTTCCCCGGCCAGCACCTCGACTGCAGATGGACCATGTACGTCTACTACAGACACGGCGAACTCACCCAGTCTGAGGGCCGCTCTGAATGTGAAGCGACAAGCTCGATGAAGGAGTCGACCGTTCAATCATTCGAGCGACCATGACATGCTGTCGCCAGATTCCACGCGCCCCGTGGGTCCGCAGCCCTGCTCGTCGCGGTCCGTGAAGGATCGTCGTATTCCAGTCGTTCGAGGAGACCCAACAAGCGCATCGTTGACCGGCCGCAGCGCGGCCGGGATGCAGTTCGGCGCCGACGATCGCCGCGCGACGACGGGCTACTTCGGCATCCCTCTCCGGATGATCTTGTCGCAGGAGCCTCTCGAGGCCGCCGCCAAAGTGCAGGTCACCTTGGTCACCCCGCCCAACCGCGACCATCGCATCTCCCCGAGCGCCGGGAGGCGGCCGCCACTTGGACTGCCCAATCCTTCCGTCCCGGGTGGGTCTTCGAAGCGTACGTCGAAGCGCCCCACGGTCTCCAGGGTCTCGAGCGAGGGCCTCGGTTCGCAGGGCCCGTAGACCGCTTCGGTCTGCCTCACCAGCGAGGCGGTCGGGAAGACGGCGCAGATCTCCGCGTACTGGCAGCCGGCGCAGGCCGGGATCGAGTTCGCGGTCACCGCCTGTCCGGTGATGTTCGCGAGGCTCGAGAAGAGGTTGCGGCCGACATGGGGGCTGATGACCAGGAAGGAGCTGCCGTCGCCGCCGACGACCGAGCCACAATGCCACCCGCTCGGGCCGATCAGGGTCGTCCCGAATTTGTCCCGGTAGGTGGACAGACCTGGGCCGGCCGCCTTGACCTGCATCTTCGGCCAGCTGCGCGTGGTGTGGAACGCCGCTTCGGTCCTGCAACGATGTGCCGTTTCCATTGTCGGGGACGAGGCCCTGGCGGCGCTTTCATGCGACGTCGAAGCCGAGGCGCCCGACGACGCGAGAAGGGAGCACCCGATCACGCTCATACTCACGATTCCCGCGTACCGGCGGCCACGCCGTCTCATCCTCTGAAATGCCTCCTGCCACACAGCCGTCCCCCTTCACGCTCAACCCGGACACCGCGACCCGACAGCATATCGGCCAGGCGTCGTCGACACAGGTGGCCCAACACAAGCGGGCGCGGTGTCGGCCCAGGCAGGAGATCTGCCATCAGGCAGTATCGTCCCCGACATGCCAACCAGCGACGCGAGGCCTCAGCTACTCCGTGGAGGCCCGACTGACGGTCGGGCGTCGCTGCGCATCGGGATCGGCCTTCTGGCGGTCATCATCTCGGGCGTGTTGATCGCTTCTCCCCTGGCCATGGGCGGCACTGCGACGACCGCCTATGTGCCCGAGTGTGGGAATGTGAGCGACCTTGCGATCAGACCCCACGGCTGGAGTGGTGGGTGTACGGCAGGAAGCGGGCTGGTGGTGGGACTCCACTGGATCCACTACGGCACCCGGCGAGCTGTCGCCATCGGCAAGGCCGTCGTAGGCGAAAGCGCGAACGCGCTCGCTCACACGAAGATCCGGCGATACACGGCCCGCTTCGTCATGTCACATCCACGGATCTGTCCGAACAACTCGAGCTGGTCCTACTTCTTCACCGAGCGCCTGACGATCACCTATCCCAGGCACAACCCGTGGGGCAAGAGGCCGGGGAGGCACACCAGGACCGTCCATCCACTCGATGCCGGGGACGAATGCGGGGTGGCGCCGAGTTGAGATGGCGGTTCAGGCGTCCGGGTATTCCTTGACCACGTTCGTTCAGTCCCGCGAGGATGCGAGAGTGCCCAGAAGAAAGGGGCCTGCGCCACCGCCAGCGGGGTGTCGCCATAGGAATGGCGACCGCCAAGGGACCGCTCTGCGTCCGACACGTCGCGCGGACCGAATGGGATCAGCGCAGGCTTTGGGCCGTGCTCGCTTTCGTTCGAGTGTCGGTCTTGCGCGGGTATGATGGAGCCGATGGGGCTCGGAGGAAACAGGGCGGTGGGATCCCTGACACGCCTGATCGCTTTGATCTGCATGGCCCTCACGATCGTCTTGGTGAGTGCCGCCTTCGCAGGCGCTCGGAGTTCGCAGGCGGTCATTGCCTGCGCTACCGGTGTCGAAGATGGTTGGACGTTTGCCGCGCACCCGCAGCGCTGCATCGAGTATCGCGGCGCAGAACGCTACGAACTGGCCGGAACATTCATGAATCACATCCGCTGGCGAGACTGGGGAAGCCGCGCGGCGCATGGACGCGGCAAGTGGAGATTTTGTGGCGCCGGCGGCTGTGATTCAGGACGCGTCTCCCTGCGTGCTTTTGATCCCGTCTTCGCGTGCGGACGACGCGTGTACGACCGTCTGCGCATCGTATCCAGCTTCCATGGAAGGCCCAACTCGAGCCATCTCTACAAGCTGCCGAGGTGTTGAGCCAAGCCACGGAGAGCTGGTCCCGGCTACGCGGGGGTTGGTGGTCGGGCACAGCCGATGGCTTTCGCTGGTTTGTCGCGGAAACCGTCGGGGCGACGCAGGAGTTGACCCCTGCAGGTGGTGTCGATCATCCATCCCGGCTCTCTCCGAGCGGCCGACGGTTTGAAGCTCAGTGCTCATGCGCCGCCTCTTGCTCTTCCTCACACGCCGCGATGTCCGGCTCATGGGGGTCGCCGCAGCAGCTCTCGTGATCGTCCCGCTTCAGGCAGTCGCCTCGGCCGCGAACACCACCTCCGCCGGCGGATCTCGGCGGGAGAACGCAGGGCAAAGCGCCGCAAAGGTGCATGGGTGCCCCGACTTCCGGTTCAAGGTCCGCCGCGACCATCGGCGACACCTGCTCCTCGACACACGCGTCCGAGCGCGAGGCGTCAGGTGCAGGCGCGCCAGGAGGCTGATCGTGCAGATGACCCGGTCCTCGAGTGTAGGCGGCTGGCGGTGCGATGCAGGAAGACCTGACCGGGATGCCGAAGGACATGCCTACTGGTCAAGTCGCTGCCGGCACCCCATCGCCGGCTGGTGACCTGGTATACGGAGGAACGTTGACGCGCCGTCCCCCTCACCTGAAGCCGGACCCCGTCTCGACCCGGTGGTCGACGGCGATCTTCGCCGGGGTCCTGGCGGCGATGCTCTGCGGTCTCTGGGCGACCCCATCCTCCATCGCCGCCAAGGGGCGTGCGCAGACCAGGATCACCTCATCGGGGAGGATCGGGGCTCTGCGTCTGGACCGGAGCGACAGGGCCGCGATCGTCGCGGCCGCCGGAGAACCCCAGGTCGATGAATTCGATGCGGGCATGCCCCCGGGCTCGGGCTGGGAGGCACTGGGCTACGGCTGCGGCGCCAAGGACATGATCTCACCGCTCGTGGCCCCCACGGCCGCCGGAGGCCCGAACTGCCGAACGGTCTACTACCTGAACTCCGAAACGGGCCGCCTCGGGACCTTCTTCACCAGCATGAGGAGCTTTCGCGACGGTCACGGGGTCGTCGTCGGCACACCCACGGCCAGGGCGGTGCGACGCGAGGGGGCGCAGGCCTACGCCGGTTGTGGCGACGGCATCCTCGTCAAGACGCCGAGGGCGATGTACCACTTGGTGATCAGCGGCGGGCATATGCACAGGCGGGGGAACCGACTGCTCGTCAGGGGCGGTCGTATAGGCGCCCTGGTGCTGCACAGCAGGGAGAGCGACGTCGGCGTGTTCGACTGCTGGTGACTGACTGCCCCGCAGGCGACGGCCTTCCGGGAAGAGGCAGACGGGATCGCCTAGAGGTCCCGGTCACTCGCCGTAGCGCACCCGGGCGATGATCAGCGGTGCGCCATGGAGGCGGCGAACGTGGACCCGGCCGGTCCGACGGTCGATGGCCCTGTCCACGGTGCGCAGCTCGTCCGCGTGGCAGTAGAAGGCCAGGCCGCCCGCCACGTCCACGTTTGCAGCTGTCCATCCCTTCGGCGGCTGGCGGCCGTAGATTGAGCGGGCCTTGCGACACCCCAGGTTGTAGGCGCGGACCTTCGTCCCGTCGATCGGCCACAGCCATGCGCCGAGGCCGCAGACAGTAAGGGTAGGGCCACGAGCACGACCAGCTCGGCGGTGGCCAGTCATAGGGCCAGCCTCAAACGCACGAGCAGCCCTGCCGATCGGCATTCGTCCCCCACCAGAATCGAAGCCTAGCCTGGGATCGGGCCGCAGGCTGGCGGCGGCCTAGCATCGAGATGCTGCTGCAGCGTCGACGTAATCGGGCGGCGTGCCTGCGTCGGAGCGCCCGGTGCGGAACGTGAGCTGTCGGTCCGTCCTCGATCCAGACCGCAACCTCGCCCTTGCGGCGGTCTGTCACCTTCGAGCCGAGGACGTTCGCGAAGTCAAGCGCGTTCGCGGTCGCAAGCACCTCCTCCCCGGGAGGATCGCCCGGCGCGCGCCTCCTGGTCGTCCAGAAGATCGACTCCTCCGTACAGAGGATGCCCTCGGCGCTTACCACGGTGCCTGCGCCTCCGCAGATCAAGGGCATGGACGAGAAACCGGCGACGTCCCCGATCCGCATGACCGAGCGATGCATCTCCCGGAAGCAATGGTGGGCCGACGTAGAAAACGAGGCATACCGGATGCACAGATCAGTCGGGGCTCACCACTACGTGAGCAGCGGCAGCTGAACAGGGTTCAGCTATTGGAGCTCCCTGCGGTGTCCTTGGCCTAGACGCAGGTGCCTCCAACCCCACCATGCAGCCAGAAAGCTGCCTCCCTGCCCCTTGGCATTTGGGCAGGTGGTCCGCATGGTCCAAATGTCCTACGAAAATGGTTGGGCGCTGTCGCATAGCGCGTAGCCGTTGATGTAGGCCCCGTTGCCGCCAGCGATATTCACGCCCCAGCTCTGGCCCGGAACCAGTTCGGCGTCCAGGCTGCCGATGCTTTCGTAGTCGGCTACCGCGCTAACTGGGTCGCGACTCTCCTGCACCAGCGTCAGCGTAGTCTGTCCCTGCGTGGCTTCATATTCGCTTTGCCATTCTCCGAAAGTGCCAATGAAGGAAACGTGCGCCTGGTAGCAATGATTATGTTCGACGGTGAACAGATGGCTGCTGCCGTTCGTCCAGACTTCTGGCTGGATCAGCGCAGCGTAAGGGAACGTGAGGCTGGGGGTCGTGTCAACTCCCACAACTCCTTCACCGAACAACGTCGAGAACGGCACTTCCCCGAACACGGCGATGCTGGCGGCTTCCTTGGCAATGACCCGGAAGTGCGGGTGCGAGTGGCGATGAGGCCTCCGCGCGGGAACTAGGTCGGCAATCCGGAATCTGTAGTGACCCAGCGCGACTCCTGGCAGGCGGCCCGAGCCACTGTTGCTCTTCAAACGCATGATGGAGCGCCACGTGTGGGCGGTGCCCTCGGGCTTCTGGATGACCAGCCTGTGGTGCCTGCCCAGGTGCCGGGCAGACCAGGAGAAGGCGATGGATTGGCCTTCGCTCCCAGTTCTCGGCAACGTCCAGGCCAGCCGGGGCCTGGGCGGTCGGTGGGCTCCGGCCAGGGCGCTGGCGGGAGCCAGCAGGCTGATGAGAGCAACCGCAAGTCCGAGTGCTCGAATACGTCCTCCATTGGTAATCATCAACCTCTTCCCTTCGGCGTGTAGACGGAATCTGGGACTTTCAGGCCAGTAAGAACGACAGCGCAAAGAGCCTCGGTACGGCTGGCCGGGTAGCCCTAACAGAGGCCGACGCCAGGGTCGACGAACGGCGTCCCATGCAGGCTGCCCGAGGTCTGGCCATCGTTGTAGAAGGCATCGGCAGAGGCGTAGTAATGGTTGCTCCAAGGGCTCGAATCTATCCGGTACCACCACGTGTTGCCGTCCGCGACCTTGAAGCCCTGCAGGCGGCACGCGATCTGGACGGTCTGGCCGCTAGAGATGCTGGGACCCTGGGTCCCACCGGCGTTGGTGTAGTTGGTCCAGGTATGCACGACCCCTCCCGCCGTCTCGGCCCAGGTCTTGGGAGCCGGGGGCGTTTCGGGTTGGGTCGGAATCGTTTCTGGCTGGGTCGGAGCCGATTCGGGCTGCGTGGGCGCTGCTTCGGGCTGGGTCGGAGCCGATTCGGGGGGCTGCTCGGCGTTTCGGGCTGGTGGGGCGGCGATTCCGGTTCGGGGGTCGGCGTCGGATGATGTGGCGGCGGTGCGGGCTTGTGCAGATAGGCGTCGGCCCGCACGTTCGGGCGTAGGCTGTAGTCGCCCCTGCCCAAACCGTTGTACTGGGCGACCGTGACCTCGTCCCCCGCCTGAACGGCCGTGACGATCGCCACGTGGCCGTAACCACTCGCCTTCTCGGATCCCCACCACGCGATATCCCCCACCGAGGGGTGGGAGGTGACCTGCAGGCCCGCGTTTCCGGCATAGGCCTTCCAGTCGGCGGCGTTTCCCTTGCCGGCCGGGAAGTGGAAGCTCGACCAGGACAACCCCATGTACCAGGCTGCGAAGTCGGTGCAGTTGCGATAGGCGAATCCTCGAGGACTGATGAGCTGCCAACTACCACCGTGGAGATAACCCCAGTCATAGTCGTAACAACTACCGCCGCGCCGTCCGGTCCACTTACAGCGGGCGCCATCATCCGGGTAGCCGCCCCCGCCCTTGCGCCCGGAGCGATGGCCGGATAAGCCGGGAGGCCGGCGGCCGATGATGACGTGCATGCTGTCGTGCGCGACAAGCGGCTGGCGGTTGCCATGGCTGACCGCGACGTGGATCACGGCGTCGGCGTGGTGGCGATGCCGTCCCTGTCGACAGTTCAACTCGGCACGCCATACCCCGCCCCGGACGTGCCGTGGCACCCGCCAGGCCCACGTCGCGTACGGCATCCGCAGTCGCCTTCCAAACGGGCCGACCCGCGACGAGCCGGGGCCGACCAAGGTAAGCGCACACCGTGAACGGTGGGAAGCCAGGGCCACGACCTTTGCGTGGTCCCCGGCCTGTAGTTCACCGGTGGCGAGAACGATGGCCAGGGCAGGGTGGCCAGGGTGGTGAAATGCCGGGACCGGGGTCGAGGCGGCGATGCCGACAGACGGAAAGATCGCAGCCAGAGCGGTGATCGCTGCCAACCCAAGCGTCGCTCTCCTGACGATACCCGCACGTCCGCGCTGCAGACCCCTCGTGCCCCCGCCCATAGGATCGTCCTCCCTCATAGCCCGGATCCTCATCTCTTCTGAATCCGTCGAAGGACCAGAGGCTTATCACATCAGCAGCAGCCCCCGAGTCCTGCACTGCACACCCGCCCGACCGGAACTCGCGATCCTGAACCGTAAATGAGCACATGCCACTGATAGCCGTGTGGCGGCCGATGAGCGTCGCCGGGGGCCGTTTTACCGAGGACCAAGTAAGAACCCCGCCTCTGCTGTCTTACTGCCGACCGCGAGGGACCGCCCTTCACGGGGCGGGGTCGGCAGACCGATGTATGAGTCGCTATTCCTTGACATCCCGCTGAGCGCCTGATTCGATCCGGCCGAGGAAGCTTCGAACCGCTCGAGTCATCTGGTCGCCTGTCGAGCGAGGAGCTAGTGGCGAACCCGGCCTCCACTATTCGGTGCAGCAAGCGATGCAGGAGGTCGTATGGGTCCGTGGCTCGGGATCCCGGTCCGAAAGTCACTGGCGCGCAGTTGGACGGTAAGGCGACTCATGGCGGTCTTCGCAGTGCTGCTCGCGGCCGGCTGCTTCCGCGCCGGCCTCGCACCAGAAGCTCGAGCACAGAACCAGGCGGAAGCGATCGTCAGCGCGGCCCAGGCCATGGAAGGAGCCGGCTACCCCTACTGCTTTGACGGCGGCAATACCAGCGGTCCGACGCTCGGCACGACCGATCCGTATCCGGATCCGGGCTATTACACGAACTGCTCCCAGATCGGCAAGGTCGGCTTCGACTGCACCGGCCTGACCCTCTATGCGGTCTACCGAGGGACCGGCAACGCCGGCCTCAGCCACGACGGCTACCAGGCCAAATCGGGAGGAGGGCAGGTCATCGGCAGCAAGGCCAGCCTTCGAGAAGGAGACGTCGTCTATTTCGACCGCAACACCGCCAACGGCCTCAACTACATCGACCATGCAGGGATATACGTCGGAAATGAAGAGGTCCTGAGCGCGGCCAGCGAGAAGTCGGGGATCCTCACCGAGCCGTTCAGTTGGTATGAACACGGGGGCCTGTATTTCGTCGGCGGGGTCAGGTATTGGTCGGGCGGCGAATCCGGTGGGGCCAACCCGAACAATCCCGACGGAAGCTACGACGCCGCGAGCTCTCCGGAAGCCGGCGCGATCCGGATCGGCGGCTGGGCCTTCGACCCCAACGCCGAGACCAGCCCGGTCACGATCCATGCCTATGTCGGCGCCCCGGCAGGGTCGTCGGGGGCCGAGGGGCACGACCTGGGACCGGCCGCCGGGCACAGGCCCGACGTCGGCAGGACCTATCCGGGCGTGGGCGACTACCACGGCTTCGACTTCACCTTCGCCACCGACAAGGTCGGAAGCGTGCCGGTCTGCGTGTATGCGATCAACATCGGGGCCGGCGGGAACACCGCCCTCGGGTGCAAGACGGTCACGGTCGCGAATCCGAACCCCGACGGAAGCTACGACGCCGCGAGCTCTCCCGAAGCAGGCGCGGTCAGGGTCGGCGGCTGGGCCTTCGACCCCAACGCCGAGACCAGCCCGGTGACGATCCATGCCTATGTCGGCGGCCCGGCCGGCTCGTCGGGGGCCGAGGGCCACGACCTGGGACCGGCCGCCGGGCACAGGCCCGACGTCGGCAGGACCTACCCGGGGGTGGGCGACTACCACGGCTTCGACTTCACCTTCGCCACCGACAAGGTCGGAAGCGTGCCGGTCTGCGTGTATGCGATCAACGTCGGCCTGGGCCACAACCAACCTCTCGGCTGCCGGACCATCTCCGTCGAAGCTCGTCCTCCGCAGAGGTCAAGCCCGCCCCCGCCAGAAAGCACGCCCATCGCCGGCTCGCCGGCGGAAACGCGGAAGCCCGCAGCAGGCGCGCCCACGCCGGAAGAAGGGCCCGGGCCGGAACAACAGGCGTCTGGATCGCCCGCGCCGGAAGGGTCGCCGGCAAAGAAGGCGCCATCGGGGACCTTGCGCGTCGCTCCCCTGGGGGTCGTCGTCCATGGGCGGGCGCGGATCAGGGTCTCCTGCGGCGGGTCCACCACCTGCCACGGCGTGGCACGGTTGATCGTCCGCACCGGCACGACCCGAAAGGCTCCCGGACGCCACAGCGGCAGGCGCACCAAGACCATCGGGAAGGTCCGCTACGACATCGGCTCCGGCGGGCATCGGCGAATCTCGATGCACCTCGATTCCCTTGGCAAGCGGAAGATGCGACGGGCCGGCGCAGCCGGCCTCAAGGCGACGCTGGTCGGCAGACACCTGAAGAATCGGCAGGTCCGCCTCAGATTCTCCTCGGCGGTCGCCGCGCAGCTCCGGTCGATCCTGCAACAGCAACGGCGGCCGCCTGGACCAGCTGTTCGTGGCGGACATCAAGGCCCGGCATGTCTCGTGTCGGGCCGCCCGACGCTTCATAGCCGCCATTTACGAACGTCGACCGCACCTCGACGGTGAACCGACCCATTTCCGGCACTTCGGGTGTCGGCCGCACCGGGCCGGTGTCCCGGCGACCCGGATCCGCTGCGTTCACGGCGGGCGGGTGATCCAATGGCTACAGGGGACCTGAAACGCCCTCCGGCGGCCGCCCGGCTGATCCACCGGGGCCGCAGCTCGGCGGAAGCGAAGCGGAGTGCTCGTCCTTCTATGTCTTCGACGACGACACCGACCTGTGGGCGAGGTTCCGTCCTGGGGAGTCGCCGGGCCCGCCCACGAATCGGATTCTCCTGGCCGCTGCGCGATCCAGGTACAGGGTCCGGCTGCGCCCGGGCAGCAGCGGGTATTTTCCTGGTACGGTCAGAGTCGATGCGGGACCAGGGGCGGGGCCACATCCTTCGACATCTTCTTGGCGCGGCTACCATCTGCGCCCTTGCAGTGGCCTCGCTGCTCGCGGGGCCGGCGGGGGCGCTCGGGGCGAGGACCCGGCATCCGCACGTATCCCGCCGGCGCGTCGGGCACCACGTCTCCGTCCGGCACGTCACGCGGACGGAAGGAAGGATCACCGCAGTCGTTCGCCCGTGGGCTCACGATCGGGGGGTGAGCGCGGTGCTCGAGCAGCGCAAGGGCAAGCTATGGGTCCGCCGTGCATCGCGTCGCGTGAAAGCTCACCGGACCACGGTCCTCTCCTTCCCGGCGCCCGATCACCCCCGCTCGCTCGTCGTTCGCCTCGAGCTGCTTCGGCGACACCGGCCGATATGGCGCTCGCGCGGCGTACGGGTCCTGGTTCGCGCCGGCTCGGGATCCTCGCCACCCGGGGCCTCGGGATCCCCCACCCCCTCGCCATCTCCATCGCCCTCGGAAGCTTCCCCTGGCGCCTCGAGCCCTCGTGCGGCGGGCGGCCCCACGACTCCGGCACCGGCCCCCAGCCCCGATCGAGGTAGCACTCTCGGTCCGGGCGAACGGCTCGAACCCGGCTGGTACCTGGAATCGCCGGGTGGTGCCTACCGCCTGGTCATGCAGGGTGACGGCAACCTGGTGCTCTACAAGGGTGGCTCGGCACTGTGGTCAAGCGGCACCTACGGGAATGACGGGGCGTCGGCAGTCATGCAGGGAGACGGCAACCTGGTCGTCTACTACGGCGGGGCGGCGGTGTGGAGCTCGAGCACCGCCGGCTTCCAGGGCGCCTCACTCAAGCTGCAGGACGACTCGAACCTGGTCATCTATCAGGGCTCCCATCCGATCTGGGACCGGGGCGCCGGCTACCTCGGCAACAAGCTCACCCCCGGCCTCACCCTCGCCTCCGGCGAGGAGCTCCTCTCCCCCGATCACGCCTACCGCCTCGTGATGCAGGGCGACGGCAACCTGGTCGCCTACCACGGAGGCTCGGCGCTCTGGTCGAGCGGCACCTATGGCGACGCCGGTGCATCGGTGACGATGCAGGGGGACGGCAACCTCGTCGTCCGCCAAGGCGGAACGGCGGTATGGAACTCGAATACCGCCGGCTTCCAGGGAGCCGGCCTCGACCTCCAGGACGACTCGAACCTGGTGATCTACCAGGGCTCCCATCCGATCTGGGACCGGGGCGCCGGCTACCTCGGCAACAAGTTGACGGCCGGGACACCCTGGCGTCCGGCGAGGAGCTCTACTCCCCCGACCACGCCTACCGCCTCGTCATGCAGGGAGACGGCAATCTGGTCCTCTACCACGGTGGGTCCGCACTCTGGTCGAGCGGCACCTACGGCGACGCCGGCGCCTCCGTGACCATGCAGGGCGACGGCAACCTCGTCGTCCGCCAAGGCGGAACGGCAAAGTGGAATTCCGGGACCGCAGGGTCCTCGGGTGCGTTCCTGGATCTCCAGGATGACGACAACCTCGTCATCTACCACGCTGGCACCGCCATCTGGGACTGGGTAAGCGGCAAGCTTGGCGGCGGCACCGGCGGCACGCAGGGAGAAGCGATCGTCTCGGCGGCAGCGTCGCAGCTGGGAGTGCCCTACTGCGAAGACGGCGGCGGCCTCAACGGGCCGACTCCGTGCGGAGGCATGGCCGAAACCTTCGACTGCAGCGGCCTCGCGATGTACGCCGTGTACCAGGGAACCCACGGAAGGGTGGCCCTGCCTCACGGCGCAGGCATGGATCATGTCGCCGGCGGGACTCCGGTCAGCAGATCCGACCTACAGCCGGGCGACCTAGTCTTCTTCGGCCCACCCTACAACGGGGCCGACTTCCACCATGTAGGGATCTACGCCGGCGGTGGGATGATGTGGGATGCGAACACTGCCTTCTGGGTCTATCCCGACGGAGTCCACGAGCGCAGCCTCGCCGCCATCGAAACGGAACTCGCCTTCGATGGCGCGGTGCGTTACTGACGCGGGCAGGGCGGCCGGTCGTCGATCATCCATCACCTCGAAGTCGACGCGGGCACCGGAAAACCCGAAATCCCGACCCGGGGTTTGCCCCCCAGCCTCCGTCAGTTCAAGGAGCGGAGCGACGCGGAGAGGGGGTGATGCGGGTGAAGATCGCCGACAGCGAGCGGACCTTCCCGAGCGCGTCGATCAGCAAGGGGGGCTGATGCGCCGAGGACCGCCCCAGCGCGCGCGTGCGGATTCCGGGGGCGGTCGTCTCCTCGACCGGCGACTAGATGAATCAACACTACGGCTCCACCTCGTCCGCGATGAACAGTCGCCGCCGCGCGCCCCGGCTCCAGGATTCAGGCGGGTAGACGCCTGCCCGATGCCCGCAGCCGCCAGACGGCAACTCTGGCCGGCTCGCCGGATCGGAGCTGGCAGCCTCCCTCGACCCGCTCGAACCGATGGCCTGAATACGGCGGCAGACAGCGGCGGCGATCCGGCGAGGTCGGGGAGAATTGCGACGGACGGAGGGCGTCGAGCGCCTGCCTTGGCGACGGTTACCGTGGCCCAGGAATCCACCATCCACTCAAGCCAACGTTCCTCGCAGACCTCCAGAAGGTCGGCCTCGAACACCAAGGCGATCGAGAGCGTCGCGGTGGATGGAGGTGGCGCCACGGATACCCGGTCCGCTCGCGCATGTGTTAGCGCCCATCAACAAGCCCGTCGACGTCGGGTCGAGCACCTGTGCGGCGCGCGCCGGTGGCGGCGACTGCCGGCGTGCCGCCTGACCCGCAGGATCATCTTCGTCTTCGTATGTCCGCCGGACGAGGAGATCCTGACCCTGACCCCGATCTTCGCCCGGCGGCGCAGCCTGGCCCGCCCTCGTTTGGTCAGGTCGGCGCGTACCGCGCCGGTGGTTCCGGCGGCGATGTCGAAGGTGCCATGGGCGATCCTCACCCACCGCACGGCTTTGTGCGTGGATGCGTTCGCCGCCCCGCCGCGCCCGCGCCCGCGCCCATGAGCCCTGCTCCCCTGCCGGGCGATCAGGTTGAGAGCCCCGGTGCAGCTCGATCCAGATCCGGCGCAGCGGATCCTGGCGACGGCCGCCCGCCTGGTCGCCGTCACCGACAGCAGCTTGATCCCCGTCTTTCCCTCTCCCCCGCCAGTGGCCGCTGGGCTCGGGCCGCCGTGGGGGCCTGGTCGTTCTTCGGCCGGTGGAGGGGTCGTGCCTTCGCCGGACGGCTGGACCGCGCCGGATGGCGGCGTGGGCGAACCCACCACCGGGGGCGGGGCGATGACGGGGGCGCGCAGGAAGCGCCAGACGCCCGACCCGCCGGCGTTCGCGATCGCGACCGGGTCGACCACCACGGCCGATCTTTCCGGGGGCAGGGCCGAGACCGTGTATGGGGCGCCGGCGCGGGTTTCGTAGAGGGGACCTTCCGGGCCCGACTGGAGGATGGTGCCATCGGCCGGGAAGGCTGCGAGGTGATCCCACGACGCCGCCGTTGCCGGCGTCGGCGATCGGCCACCGGGTCGACGTAGCTCAACGGACCTGCCGTTCTGGCCGCCGACGTGCGCCCAGTTGCTGACCGCGATCGGCGCGCCACCCGCCACCTCGTACACCGTGCGATTCACCGGTCGCGCCGACGATGAAGGTGCCGTCGGCGGGCCGGACGCGCAGATGGCTCCAGGCTCCCGCCTCACCGGCATTGGACACTGCCGCCCCGTCGATCGAGACCACCGACTTGCCGGAGGAGCCGCCGACGTCGGCCCAGTGGCTGACCGCCAGCGGGGCGCCGCCCGCGACGACGTAGACCGTGCGGTCGCCGCTGTAGGGCTGGACGAAGGTGTTGTCGGCGGGGACCGCGTTGAGATGGTCGCAGGTGGGCTGACCGCCGCATTCGTCGATCGCCGACGACGGTCTTGCCGGCCGTCTGCCGCCGATGTGGGACCAGCTGCTGACCGCCAACGGCGCGCCGCCGGCGATCGACGTAGACCGTCCGGTTGCCCGTCATCGGCTGGATGAAGGTGCCATCGGCGGGGATGTCTCGCAGGTGGCCCCAGGCCCCCGGGTCACCGGCGTTTTCCACGGCTGTCACGTCGATCCCGACGACGGTCTTGCCGGCCGAGCCGCCGACGTGGGACCAGCTGCTGACCGCCAACGGGGCGCCGCCTGCGACGACGTAGACCGTCCGGTTGCCCGTCATCGGCTGGATGAAGGTCCCATCCCTCGGCTGCGATGGGAGCGCGTCGAACTGCGCCGCGCTGATCGTCGTGACGGGGTGCGATCCGCCGACATGCGACCAGTTGCTCACGTAGATCGGCGCGCCGCCGGCGATCCGGTAGACGCTCGGCATTCCCTCTCAACGAGACGAAGTCGCCTTCGTGGATGGTCGGAGAGCCCCCGCCGCTCCAGTAGCGAGCGCCTCCCACAAAAGGAAGTCCGACTTGGGCGAAAGTGTGCTCCTGCACCGGGATGCCGTAGTTGAGCGCATCCCAGATCTTGCCACCCCCGGCGTAGACACCGGCGTGCTCGAAGTTATCGAACGTCCCGCCGAAGAAGACGAGGTCGCCCGGCTGAAGTTCGGATTCGTTATAGATCCGCTGCCCCCCCTCGGTGCCCTGGCGGCCGTCATGAGATAGCACCTTGCCCGTCTCTTGATAGACGGCATACATCGTCAGCCCGGTGCAGTCGAAGGTCGCCGGCATGCCCCCGCACGCAGTCGGCCCGAACTGGTTGCCGCCGTCGAAGCAGTAGGGCACTCCTTCCTGCGAGGCGGCCACCGCGACGATCGCTTCGCCCTGGGTCTCCGCCCGTGCCAAGGGCGGAGACAGCGCGGTCAGGCCGAAAAATGCCAAGGAGAACAGGACCGCGATGCGGCTCAGCCGGAGCGAGGACTTCGGCACCTTCACCATCGGCCTCTAGCAGTGGGGCACCGCCGGGTCCACGAACGGGGTACCGATCAGGCTCCCGGAGGTGCGGCCGTCGTTGTAGAAGGCGTCGGCCGACACGTAGTAGGCACCGTTCCAGGGGCTCGAGGCGATCCGATACCACCAGGTGTTGCCGTCGGCGACCCGGAAGCCGGGCAGGGCGCAGGCGATCTGGACGGTCGCGTTGGAGCCGATCGAGGGGCCCTGGGTGCCCCCGGCGTTCGTATAATTGGTCCACGTGTGGGCCACCCCGCCGGTCGTCTCGGCGTAGGTCGGCGGGGCGGGCGGGTTCGTCGGCGCCGGGGCAGGCGTCGGCGTCGGTACGGGAGTCGGCGCCGGTTCAGGCGCAGGCGCGGGTTCCGGAGTCGGCGCCGGGCTCGGCGGGGATGGGGACGGCGGGGGCGGGGGCGGCGGAGCGGGTTCGGTCGGGCGGTCCTTGAAGTGGATGTAGCCCGTGAACGTGGAGGCCGGCACCGTCCGCTTGTCGTAGTGCCCGTGCCAGTCATGGTTGTACTCCTCGATCGTCACGTTGCCGCCGCCGACCGCGACGACGTAGGCGACGTGTCCCCAGGTGCCGGCGTTTGACCAGGCGACCGACCCGACGGCGGGGCTCGAGTTGACCGTGTAGCCGTGATGTGCGGCATCTGGTCCCCAGTTGTTGGCGTTGGCGTAGAACGGCATCCTGAACCCGTTGCGCGACTGGAGCGCCCAGGCGACGAACGAGGTGCACTCGCGGTTGTACTCACCCCATTCGTCGATCACCGAGTCCATGGGTCGGTTCTTGTAGCGCGCCGGGTAGTCGTCGCCGGGGTCGCCCCCGCCGCCCTTGCCCGCGAGGAACGGAGCCTTGACGACCTTGACGTGCGCCTTCTTGATCGGGCCCCTGACAGCCTGGCGATGCGGCCGGTGGCGGCGATGACCGTGCCGGCGCCCGTGCCCGTGGTGGCGGTGGTGAGCCGGCGCCGCGCCCACCCCGCTGACCGGAAGGGCCAAGGCGATCGCCGCGACCGCCACCGCTCCGACAAACACGGGGGCAAACAGCCTCCGCCCCGCCGCATTCCGACGCCCGCCCGAAAGAATCCTCACATTGCCCCCTTCGCTGCCGCGCCCCTGCACGGACTTCTCGTCGATCAGCGCTCGCAACGCTAACGAAGCGCGGTCGACGGCCTCGGTGGTACTCCTAGTTTTCGTCGGTGGACCCTGGCGAAAAGTGGGTCTCACGCCTGGCCACTTTGGTGACCGGCCTTACCTCCACGCCCTGTGGTCCGACGGGCGGCTCATGCATGCTCTCGCCTCTCCGATCAACCGGCTCCGTGACGCCGACCAAGAACGGGCCTCACAAGGCCGTCGTGAAAGCCTGAACTGAAGTGGTTTCATTTGATCGAAACGTGACCTCGTTGATGTGAATCGACCATGCGCTAGCTTTTCGAATGGCGGGCGGAGGTCGGGTGGGTTCCGGGGGTCGCCAGTCGGGACAGCCATCTGGTTCACATCTACACACGGCCCGTGCAGGGCCTGGCAGGGCGGGCGAGGGCGCCGATGGATGCAGCGAAAGGCAGGGCGACGGGGAGCGGCCGAATCACCGTGATCGCCGGCGCGAGCCGAGCCCTCTCACTGGCGATGTTGGTGGTCGTCCTCCTGCTGCTGACAGGATGCGGCAACAGCAGTCCTTACGGCGCCGATTGCAGACGGGAGGTGGCCAACGGCGGCTTCGGCGAAGGCAGCGAGTACTGGCAAAGCGCCATCGAAGGTTGCGAAGCCACTCTCAGGAGGACGCACGTCAGGCCGAGGATCTTCGCCGAAGAACCCTGAGCGGCCAGGTGCTGGCCGTGGCCGGCGGGGAGTTAATAAGGCCGGTCGCGATCACGAAAACGAATGCACGGGAATGGAGGGGACCGACATGGATTCAGGGGAAGTCATAACGAGCTCGGCCGAGAAGGGAATCGAACTGACGGGGAGCTCCGATGCCCAACAGACGACCGTGGGGGTGATCACGGCCTTCCGCGACAAGCTCCTGCCCGCCGTCGAGGTCGATGAGGAGCCCGGAGTGCTGGCCCCGACCTACCTCCTCTGTGATGGTAGACACCTCGGCGCCGGTGTCGCGCTGGTTCTGGAGGATCGCGCGATCCTCGGTTGGATGAAGGGACTGCTGAAGAGGCCCGTCATCGAGGCCGTGCCCCTGGCACGGATCGAGGCGGTGGAGCCTGGCAGCAAACCGGCCGGTGGTCGCCTGGCGAAGCCGCTCGAGTCGATTCGCCTGAAATCGGGCAAGGAATGGGAGCTGCTGTTCACCCAGGATGCCGGGGGCACCAGGCTTCGCGACGCGTTGGCGGCGCTGCTCGCCGGAGAGCCGGCCCCGTGACGGCGCTTCCGGGGCGCCTTGGCGGGCAGGCGCGGACCGACGGGCTCCACGCCGGAGGCCGAGGTGGGGGTCGGCATCCCGGGCGGACGATGAAGATGGCGTCTCGCCGGGGTCGACTGCTCGCACCGGCGGTGCTGGGGGTGATTGTCGCCGCGCTCCTGGCGGGATGCGGGGGCGGTGGTTCCGGCCTGTCGGCCTCGAGTAGCTGCAGGGACTTCGCCGATGCCTCCCCCGAAGCGCAGATCGAGGCGATCTCGAGGCTGGCCACCGAATTTCGCGCGCCGGAGTTGACCACGCCGCTCGGGGAACCCGGGGTCGCCTACGCCTGCGCGGCCCATCCGGAAATGAAGCTGGAAACCGTCTTCCGGCGCGCCCACGCGGCAGGATCCGGAGAACCTGCGACCCACAAGGCCGAAGAAGCGCAGGCGCCCGGCATCAACGGCCTGACCGAGGTCGAAGAACTGCTCGGCGAACTGCCCCAACGGCGGTTGGTCGTAGGCGAGCCCGGGGCGCCGGTGACGCTGATCGAGTATGCGGATCTGCAGTGCCCGATCTGCAAGCAGTTCGCCGAAGAACATTTCACCGGACTGATCGACGGCCCGGTCGTCGAAGGCACGGCCAAGATCGAATATCGCAACTTCGTCATCATCGGGCCGCAGTCGATCAATGCGGCGACCGCCGCCCTGGCCGCCGGGGCCCAGGGTCGCGGGTGGAGCTTCATCGAACTCTTCTACCGCAATCAGGGCGCCGAGAACAGCGGCTACGCCACCGGTGCGTTTCTGAGGCGGATCGCCAAGGCCGCCGGGGTGCCAGACCTGCCGCGCTGGGAGCAGGAACGCGCGAGCACGACCTTGCGGCAACAGGTGGAAGCGACGACCAGGGAAGCGGGCCACCTCGGCTTCTCGGGCGCCCCCTCCTTCGCGGTCGAAGGTCCCGGGGTCGAAGGTCTCGAATTGCTCGGTACGCCGAGCAGTACGGGTCAGCTGATCGCCGCGATCACCAAGGCAGCCGGATGAGAGGACCAGCCGCACGGCGGGATGCCCGCCTCCTCCGTCGTGGCGCTCCCCCACCCAACGCCCCGCCTGAGGCCGGCGGCGGAGGGCACCTCACCCCCTGGGCCGGATCCGGTGCCGTGATCCGGCAGGCAACGGCCGGCCGGATCGCCACGCACATGTTGGTGCGGCGATCCGGCCATGGAGGCCCGACCCCTTCCGAGGGTGTTGGGTAAACCGCCGGGCTCAGCCTCCTTCACCGCTCTGCGAGGCCTGTTCGAAGAACTGTTCGAGGGTGGTTTCCGGGTTGCCTGCGCAGTAGTAGCCGACCTCGGGTTCGCCCAGCGGACTGGTGTAGGCGGGGGTTCCAGACTTCGAAGACAGCGAGCCGATGACTTCGTGCTGTTCTTCGAAGGAGGCTTCGGAGAAATCCTTGCAGCTGGAGCCCGCCGAGAGCCCGCCTCCGCACCCCGCGACGAACAGCACCACACATGCGCCCACGAGGAGCGCCCCCAGAAGCTTCTTCATCTCTCCCCCTGCCGATTGAAGGACCGACCTGTGACACTATAGGAACGTGCAGATATCCGTCACGTGACATCGGATCGGATACGGTCCTCGGGCGGGGCGGTCAGGGGCGCTGCATCTCCGATCACGTTGGTGCAGATCGCCCCGCCCACCGTGGCATGAGGATCTTCACCTCGCATCGAACGGCCGCTCACCGGATAGGACGTACACGAAGGCACAGAGGAGGCAGGGAATGGATGGTGCGACTCGAGGCGAGGAGACCTGGAAGGCAGACCCGGGGCTGGGCGACCTCTTCGTGCTCCACGTCGACGGCCGCGCGATGGCTGACTGCTCGGTCACCGACCGGGGGCTTCCCCGCGAGGAGCAGATACGAACCCTTGCCGAAGCCGCCTGGATCCCACCCCAGCAGCTGGCGACGCTCTATGAGGCGATCGAGGGGGACGCGCAACCCCGCCCTATGGCGGCCCGCCTTGAAGGTGATCGACGCATCTCGCCTCTGCGCGGCGGGTTCGGCGCGACCATCGACGCCGATGAGGGCCCGAGCGGGAACCCCGTCAGGAGCTACCTCTTCCCGGAGCTGGACGCCTCCGGCGGCCTGCTGCTCGAGCCCGACGAGAAGATCGTGATGAGCTGGAAGTCCTATGAGCCGAGCATCGAGGCGCGCAGGGCCAAGGACGACTCGTTCATCGGGACTGACTCGATCCCCAGGGCACTGCTCCGGAAATGGCGCGGCGTGTTGACCGATCGCAGGCTCGTCTACCAGGGTCGCCTCGAGCCCCCGAAGGCCACCCGCGACGACTACCCGTCGATCTTCCTGCCGAGCGTGGTCTTCGATGGGATCGCGACGTATCGCCAGGTCAGGCGCTGGGTGACCCGACCGAACCTCCACTGGGCCTTCCACCTGCGACACGAGTGGCTCAGCGAGTTCGGCGTCGGCAACAGGCCGGACAAGAAACGGCCCCTGCTGCTGCGCCGCGACGACACGATGTTCGTCCGCGCCGCCTTTCGCTACCCATCCGGCGACAAGGGGATCCTCCGCCTGCCGTACAAGCAGTCCGAGCCATCCCTTCGTGAGGTCGGCGAGGCCTACGCAGAGGCCGTGCGTGGGTTCGACCCTCGACTCGCCATCTCCGGCCCCGCCGACCACGAAGACCAGGTGTCTTCCGAAAGCCTCTTCTCCTCAAAGAAGGAACGGGAGGCCCTGACCCTCTGGTCGGTCGACGGCGGAGTTCCCTGGTCGCTGCCACCAACCCTGACCGCCGGCTGATCCCGAAGACCGGGGTTCGGCGCCGGACGGCAACGACCCGCTTCCGACGGTTCGCAACCGCCCGGGCAGATTCCACACCCCACTCCCACGGACCGACGGGCTTCCGGAGACTAGGATTCCTCGTGGGAGCGGAAGGTGACATTCGGCGAAGGACAACCAGGCTGCCCGGCGGCGATGTCGCCCCTTCGCCCCCGGCGGCTACTTGCCGTCTGCGCCTTCGCCGGCACGCTGGCGGTACTCGTGACCGGCTGTGGCAGCTTCAGCTCCGACGTCGGTGTGCGCGACGGGATCCAGATCAAGGCAGCCGGGCTGGGCAAGCCTCGCTACGACGGCCGCACGGAGGCCGCCCTGGGAGATGTCATCAGGCCGGCGATGACCAGGGCCGGAGAACGAATCATCAGGTTTGCCGCCGCCCATCCGAAGCGGGCCACCAAGACCGTGCACGGGCAGGTCGTGTACCTCACGGTCAGAGCCACGCCGAGGTATACGGCGCCGGAGGGCGGACCGGCCTTCACCCGGGACATCATGAAATTGGCGACACGCCGTACCTCCGGCGAGGAGCCGGACCCCCACTCCGTGCTCGCCGTTGCCGTCTCGCGCTTCGGTCGTTACGCCAGGCATCCAGGCGACGACTTCTACGGCGGCATAGCCTTGTATGCCCCCGGCGGCGCCCTGTTGCCGGTAGGCGAAGGCAACAGCCATATTGCCGGCTGGTCGGCACAGGAAAGAGATGTCGCCGGAGCCACATCCGGACCCACCACCGCACCCCTATACGACTCCTCCGGAGCGCAGCTCGCAAAGGGCAGATCCCTCATGGACCCACTGGCAGCCGCGAAGATCGTCTGCGCGGAGCTACCGAACCTCGTCGCGTTCACCGAAACCGATTTCCGTCCTCCGGGTCGCTTCGGCCGTGGTCGGATGATGCCCTAGTTACTTTCCGCCCGAGGCGGCGGGCCTCCCCGCCTGAGGCAACCCGTGACGCCGGCTGAGGTGAAATGTCCCGACCCTCGGCCGCGACTCTTGGGACCGGGTCAGGCCCGCACCCGCCGGGCAGGCCTCGGGCAGGGTGGCCATGATCCGTCGGGTCCGTCCGCTACGGTGCCGCGACGAGATCACCGAAGCCCGCAGGAATCGCCTGGATTCCTGCGGAGTGCCTACCAGGCAGGCCACGAACGCGCGCACCGTTACCAAGCTGCATTCTGTGGCCCGACCTCCCGATGGCCGCCGGGGAGGCGGGTCGCACGGGCGGGACCCCTATTGACCCGCCCGTGCATGAGATTCGTGACCCGACTCTTCGACCGGCAGATAAGAACCTTGCCCCTGCCAGGCGACGCGTGCACCGTACCGGATCCGGCTATATTGGCACCTTCTCTCCTGAACGAACGGGGCCCCTGGGTGCAATCTTGATGAAACAGCGCCAGATCGACGCGGCCGCCGTGATGGGTGCCGTGTTGGCCCACCCGACCCGGCTGCAGATCCTCGACTTCGTCGGGAACGCACGTCAGGCCTCACCTGCCCTGTATTCGGAGCGCTCCGGAAAGCCGCTCCCGAACTGCGACTACCATTTCGCCGCCCTGTTGGAAGCGGACTGCCTGGTGCGTTCGGAGAACCGCGCCGATGGAGGCGGCATTTCGGACCTGTACCGCCTGGCGCCCCTGGGGCAGCGACTCCTGCAGTTGACGGCCGATCTATGAAGATCAAGCTGACACTCGCCGTCCTCGCGGTCGCGGCCCTCCCGGCAGTCCTCTCTCCCGGGTCGGCATCGGCTACGTACCACGTGCCGACCACGAAGGTGCTCGTCACCACGAGATGCTCGCGCGGTTGCGCCGAAAGTGTCGGCGTCTATAAGGCCAGGCCGAGGCACATCTACCTGAGCGACGGCTTCGGCGGCCTCCTCACCCTCCACTGGACCCACTGGCGCATGCGCTCCGCAACCGGCTATGGCTCATCCTATGCCGTGTTGGCGGGTGGGCGGATCACCGCCCGCGTCAAGGTGTCCCTGGGGGTCTGGGAGAATGCCCTGTTCACGTTCATGCAGATCCGGTTCACGCACGTTCGAAACCACGATGTGATCACGGGCAGCGTCTCTCCCATGCGAGGCCATGTGGAGTCCTTGGCAGAGGACTTCACCGGCGTCCAACCTGCCTGGCTTCCCTTGCATCACGCCGGCTGAGGCGCGACTCGAGCGGCGACGCAGGCCCGTGCGTCGAAGAGGGTGCCCGAGTGACTCGACAGGGATCGCGCGGCTGCCACACTCCTCCCGTTTCAGCGATGCCCGTGCCCGTGTCGACGCCTACCCGCCTTTCCTCGCCCATGGGCCAGAAAGCGGGACCTGCATCGCGCCCTCCGCGACCTCCTGATCTTCCGAGCTCGTGCAAGCTTCCTTCGGCGCGCCTTTCCCTTCGACCTCATGGCGCGGCGCCTTGCCCGGGCGAACGCCGATCGGCTCGCGCGCACGCACTTCGCATACGTGGTCCTCGCCGCACCCTTGTTGCCGTGCGGAGGCTCGGCCCGGCTCCTTCACCCGATGGCGGGGTGGCTTCCGCCCCTCCCCCACCCGACGAGCCCGCCCCACCGGCGCCGCCCGCAGAGGATCCCCCGCCCGCAGAACCACCGCCGCCCGGCGCCCCTTCTCCTCCGGACCCGGTGACGGTGGTCGCCGCGAAGGCCGCACCGACCTGCACGTCTTCGGATAGCGTCACGACGCAGATCCCGGTCCCCGAGCACCCGGCGCCCGACCAGCCCGCGAACATGGAACCCGCCGCAGGCGTGGCGGTCAGGAGCACCTGGGTGCCTTCGGCGAGGGTTTCCGAGCAATTCGATTCGCAAAGCTTCGCCGAGGGCGAGAGGAAGACGTCGCCATGACCGGTTCCGGTCATCGTGATCGAGAGCGTCGCGGTCGGGGGCGGGGGTGGAGCCGGCGGCGCCACGTAGGTGTAGAGATCAGCCGGGGAGGCAGGGCTCCGGTTTCCCCAGTCCCCTTGCACGATGATCGGGACCGTCCCGGCCGCGTGTTCGGGACTCGTCGTCGTGATCGACGTCGCGGTTGCACTTTCCACGGGAGCCCAGCTTTCGCCGAAGTAGACCGCCCCGGCTTCTTCCAGGTTGACCCCTTCGATCGTCACGATGGAGCCGCCGGTCGAGGGTCCTTCGGCCGGTTCGACGGAGGAGACGCTCGGCGCCAGGGCGAAGTATTCGAAGTGGTCGGATGCCGAGGTGGAGCTGTGAAGGCCTTCGAAGCTGACCAGGCTCACATCGACCGTCCCCGGTTCATGTGAAGGCGCTTCCACGGTCATCGAGTCTTCGCTGTCGGTCAGGACCCGCGCCCTTTCGGTCCCGAACATGACGCGCTCGGGGTCCTTCAGCTTGGTTCCTTCGATCGTAACCGTGGCGCCTTCGTTGACCTCACCACGGGATGGGGAGACGCTCGTGATCGTCGGCGGAGGTCCGGGCGTTTCTCCCCCGAACGCGGTCAGGCCGTCAGGGGTGCCGACGCCCGTCGGCCCGTCATACCCGGGCGCCGCGTTGCAGATCAACGCTTCCGAGCAGTTGGCTTCTTCTTCGGCGACGGTGCAGCCGCCACTGTCGGCGCAGCCCCAGTTCGACCCGGAGACGATGTCGTGGAGCCCGCTCGTGCCGAGGTGGCGGTAGAGCGTCAGCGCCGGATATTCGACGCCGTGGGATCCTCCGGCGAGGGCGAAGGTCGCGGCGATGATCGGGGAGGCGAGGCTGGTTCCACCCCAGGTCCCCCAGCCGAATTCGTTCGAGTTATAGATCGCCATGCCGGTGTAGGGGTCGGCGTCGGCGGCGACGTCGGCGGTCGCCCGCCGCGTACCGCAGCCGACTTGTGCCCAATCGGAGACGCCCGCCTGCCAGGCCGGCGCCGACTCGTATTCAGTGCAACCGCTGCCCCCTTCCAGCCAGGGGGTCTCGGCCGACCATGATTCCCCGGAGAGGTCGAGGCTGGTGCCCCCGACGGCGACCACCGACGGAAGCGAGGCCGGGGCGTTTGCTTCCTCGCCCCATTCCGGAGAGACCCAGTTGTCATAGCCCCAGTCGCCGGTCGAGGCGGTGATCACCACGCCCGGATGGTCGTAGCCTCCTTCGTAATAGGGGCTCGGGGAGCCATAGGAGTTCGAGATCTCTTCGGCGCCTTCGGCAACAGCGGTGTCGACGGCTGCTTCGAGGTCGTCGCTATAGCTGGTTTCGGCCTCCACCAGCAGGATGTGGCAGTTCTGGCAGACGGCATGGGCGGTCTCGACGTCCAGGGCTATCTCCCCTGCCCATTCCCAATTCGTTTCGGGAAGCGGCGAGGCCCCGCCGTGCTGGTTGATCTTTCGGAAGCAGCGGTTGGCCGTGGTGCAGGCGGGGAGCCCGAACGTTTCGTCGTAGACCTGCAGGTCGGCTTCGGCCGATGGGTCGTCGTAGGCGTCGATCAGCGCGATCGTCGGCGTCCCCGGCGCATCCGTCGGCAGGTCATATGCGTTGTGCAGATCTTCGGGGCGCAGCCCATAGGCTGCCGTGCTCGCTTCTCCGGATGCGCCGACCCCGGGCGGCAGGGTGACCCCCAGCGGATGCGTACGTGTGCGGGCCGCAGGGGTCTTCGGCACGAGCCTTTCCGCCAGGCACCTGGCCTGACCCGGCAGCGCAGCGCCGCAGGCCGGGCGGGCCGCGTAATCAGAAGCCGGCAAGGGGGTGTTGGTCGGGAGCGCCGAGGCACCCGAGGGCGAGGTCATGATCACAACGGCCAGCGTCGACGCCGCCAGCGCGGACACCCGACCCCTGCGCCCATTCGGCATCGCGAGCACCGGGGCATCCTAGCCGCAATTCGTTTTCCGGTACGCGCATGGCCCTTGTCGGGCTTCATTGCAGACCGACAAGGGCCAAGCCGGGGATCGGATCGGGGACCGCCGCGAATCGCCTAACCCCGGGCGAGATCGAACGACGGAAGGGTCCTCAAGGTCTTGCTCGAGGAAATTCTCCGGGCGTCTACGGGCAAGCTGCCAGACGGCGGGGTTCCCTGGTCCCTGCCACGGGCCTTTGCCGCCGCGTGATCCACGCTCGGGGCGGCGGCCCCGGGCGCCGAAGGTCCTGCTGTCGAACCGGATTCGGACGGCTACGCCCACCGGTGCGCCCGATCCTCATCGAGGTCACCCGAGCCCGGCGGGTGTCAACACGCGCCCATGTCTTCGAACGAGAACACATGTTGTGACGGCCCCCTGAGTGGACTAGTGTCGGAAGTCGCCGGGCCACGCCGGTCAGAGGACAAGCCGCATTTCAGGAATCGCCGAGCAGGGGAAGGGGAGGAATGGCGGGAGGAAGTCGCGCGGCCAGATCATCCGGAAACTGCCGCCACCTGGCGGTGACAGTGCCCCTATTGGTGCTGGCGGTAGTCCGCCCTTGCCGGCTGCGGGGGCGGGCAGGAAGCCGGAAGCAGGTGCGAACACCTCCATGCCGGGCCCGCCTACCTCGCGTGCATGAATGGCGAACCGTACCCGGCCCATCACCAGACCGGCACGGCTCATACCGCGAGTGCCCCGCCCCAAGGAGTCGGCGGTCCTCTGACCTTCGTCGGAACCCTCACCGGATCCGGCCACGGCACCACTTTCGTCGACCGCTACAGCGCGGGCCCGCTTTTGTACGGCAAAGACGAAGCGCCTCCTGGGGCGCTGCTGAGCGCCTGCGACTACACGCGGCCTCAGCAGATCGACAGCTCCGTGTTCATACGGGGACTGCTCAAGGTGACCTACCGGGAAGGCTCCCTGCCGATGACGATACCGACGGCAACGGAAGTGCTCGGCGGCGCCGAAACGGAAGCCACCGGCCTGGCGCTCCGCTTCGACGGCGCATGGCAGTGCTCGGAACTGGTCGGGACGGGTTTCGAATTCCAGCCGGGCGAAACGCAAACGTTTCCCCTTCTGGCTCATCTTGCCCGGCGTCCTCACCAACGAACAGCCCCAGATGCCCAGAGGAAGACATCAATTCCTGGTACCTCGGCTTCTTCGGGCAGCAACTCGGCCTGCAGGAAGTGGCGGTTGCCGGTCCCGGCAAGGCGTGGTGCGAAGAAGGCTACATCAAGGAATGGCGCCTCCTGCTATACAACCGCTCCGGACACTGCTGATGTCTGAGATGGCGCGCGGGACATGGCGGAAACACCGCGATGGGACCGTAGAAGGGGAGGTGAACGCGATGGCACGCGCTCTCGGTCTATTCCTCGCCCCGGTGTTTGTTTTTCTGCCTGATGACACCTGTGGCCGCCTCGGCGAACCGCTCGATGGTCGTTCAGCCCGACGGCAAGATAGTGCTCGCCGGCATATCAAGCCAGCCGCAATCGACCTGTGGGGCATTTCCAACACCGCCCCTGGTGCCACCGGTACCGGACCCTGGAAGTCCCCACGCTGGTCCGGTTCGACCCCGAAGGCCGGCTCGACCCTGGCTTCGGAAACGGCGGCGCCATCGTCGACTTCCGGCCGATCAGTCCGGACGTTCCGGGGATTGGCGATGACCCCCTCGGGCGACCTCGTCACCGGCGTGCAGGGCAATCGCCGCTTCCGCCTGCTGGGGTTCCATGCCGCGCGCGGTTCGATCGACCGGGCCTTCGGGGTCGGCGGCGTCGCGTTCGGTCCTTACCTCGGCGACGAACTGGTGGACGCCGGCGGCCATCGAACCCGTTCCCGGCGCCCTGTTGGTGGCCGGTGCGCGTCACCCGGCCCACGAAAGGAATCCCTCATACCTACCCCGCCTTGTCCCTATTCGGCGAACATGGTGGCTCGGTCGGCGGCGCGGTGAGCGTCCCCGGTGAATCGTCGATCACCGATCTGACCACCCAGCGGTCCGGCGACTTGGTCTTCTCGGGTGTCGCGCCTCCTGAAATCGGCTATCCAGTCATGGCAGGCACTGGTCGGCAGGCTCGACTGGGGACCTTGCTGTTCGACCATTCCTTCGCGGCAGAAAGGGGCCTGGCGAAGCTCGAACGGGACGGTCCCTTCACCTCGATCGACGCCCAGGCAGTCGAGAGCCACGGCGATCACCTACTTCTGGCCGGCAGTGCCGGAGAAGAGCTGTTCGTTACCCGCTTCGATCGCGACGGGATCCTTGATACCGACTTCGGCGACAACGGCATGGCGCTCGCCGCGCCTCCCCCGGGCGCCCCCAGCGGAGAAGTATCCAGCGGCGGTCTCGCCCTGCAGCCGGATGGCAAGATCGTCGTCGCCGGCTCAACGTTCCGGAACCTTCGCGTGGCCCGCTTCAACCCTGATGGATCACTCGACGACACCTTCGGATCGGCAGGTCAGATCGAGCTGGGCCACGGCGGCGGGTCGGTGGCCCTCGCCCCCGCCCCTGAAGGAAAGCTCCTGGTCTCGGCCGCCTCGGGCTCCATCAAGCGACCATTCTCCCTGGCTCGCCTCGACCCGAACGGCCGATTGGACCCGACGTTCGGAAACGGAGGCATCGCGACGGCGGCGCCCTGCAGGACCGGCAACCTCGTCAAGCGGCGGAGAAGCGGGTGCACCTCCTCGGCCCGTGCCCGCATCCGCTCTCGCGGCCTCACCGGCCGACGGCCGAGCCTGTCGCTGAGCGTGCGCAACACCCGGCCGCTGGATCCGATCGAGACGGTCTGGCTCACGCTGCCTCCGTCCTTGAAGGTCGACACCAGGCACCGTGGTCGCATCCGGGCCCAGGCCCCAGGCAGCCGTCGCCCGCCCCGCGTCAAGCTGCGGGCCCACACGATCAGGCTTGACCGATTGGGCGATACATGGGCCGTGCGCGTCGCGCTGAGGCCGGGCGCACTGGTCCAAGCCGGCCCACGCGGCCGACACGGCGCGCTCCTCTTTCGCGTCACGGTCGCCTTCGCGGACACCTCGAGCCAGACCATTCGGATCCGTCGGTGACCACGGAGACTCGTCGTCGATGATCCGCACGGGTGCCCATCGAACGGCCCGACGGCCGTACCGGCACTCGGCGCGGTGCTCCACGCCCCAGTGTGCTTCCGGTTGGCAACTAGCGGCCAGCAGACTCCCAGGGCCGGACAGAAGGTCCGGCCCTGGGCCGGACCAGTCGGGCTCAGACTCGGCGGCCGGCGCCGCGACCGCCCCCGGCCCCGAGGATGCGTCACGTTCACCCGGGCGCGCGAACGCGGCCGCCGGTAGCGCGAGTGCGGCGAGGAGCGCGGCGATACAGGCAAGGGCCCTGCCACGGGTGCGTTTCACCGCCTCGGGACACAAGATCACCTGAGACAGTAATCGGCCTCGACGGAAACGCAAGTTGGGTCATCCTCCGATGGTCCCGGCCTGGACGATCTTCGGGAGTCTCCGTATCCGGACCGACTGAGACCGCCCGAGAGGGCCGGGTCCGCGGACGGGACCCCTATTGACCCGCCCGCGCATGCGATTCATGACCCGACCTTCGACCGGCAGATATGAACCTTGCCCCTGCCAGGCGAACGTCCGCACCGTACCGAATGGGCCCATGAGACGCGATGGCGCGGTCGCGGTTGGCAGACGTCATTCTTTCGAATTTCCGGGCGAACTCGAACGTTTCGGGGAGGTTCGCTATGGCCCGAGCCGAAAGGCAAGCGGCTTCGACCTCGGGGCCGTTGATCCCACCGCCTCTCCGCCCACCGCCACGCAGGAGGTTGTGGTTGCGCAGCTGATGTCCGTGACACCCCCTGAGACATCCGGGAGGGCCTGCAGCTTCCACCCACCACCGTGGAGCGAGGCGATGGCCGCAGGGCCGGTGGGAACTTCTACATCGCCTCCGCCACCGGTGATGCACTGTGCCGACACCCGACATTCGAGGGCCACCCAACCGCCTTCTTCTTCAGGAGCGCCGGTAGGCAGCTCTCCGAGGCTCCTCCAGGCCTTCCCGTCGAATTGGTAGGCCGACTCTGGCCCATAGAAGTTTTCTCCCCCGATTGCGTAGCAGGTGTGGGCGCCTGAGCAGCTCAACGCCTGAAAGAGGACTCCGCCCGGAACAGGCGGGTTGGCCAGGTACGGCCGTCGAAGATCGCTCCGCCCTCCGTCAGGTATTCGCCTTGAGCAACGTCGAAATTTGTGAGGAGGATGCACCGGTCGACGGACGGGCAGTCCAAGAGGTTGGAATTGCCACCCTGGGCTCCACGCTCAACCCACGGCACTTCGGCACCGTCCCCAGTGTCGTTCCGTCGAAGTGCGACACCAACAGGCCGCCGGTGGATGATTTGGGGTTAAGTCCTGGCCCTCCCCGGCAGCCCAGCATTCAGTCGAACTAGGGCACGAGATCGCCGTCAGGCCGCTTTCAGGGAACTCCGCCGCCGGGGGTGAAGGTTGGACCTTCCATGCCGTGCCATCGTAGTGCTCGACCAAGGGGACGTATTCCATCCGGCCCGTGGAGGCGACCGACCCGGCCGCCCCAGCAATCGTCCGTTTCAGGGCACGCGACGCCGTACAGCGTGGTCGCAGGCGGGCTGTCGGCGGCCAGCCAGGAACCTTCGGACAGACGGAACACCTCGCCGTGGCTCTCTTCGCCTCGCTCTACGTTGGCCGTCGCCCAACAGTCCCCCGTCGCCGGGCACGAAACACTTGTGAATTCGCCGTCGCCAGACTGATTCGGTGCCGCCAGAGTCCAACCCCCAGACGTGGCCTGTCCCGGCCCCGAGCGTGATTTGGGGGACGCACTGCTGCGGGCTCGGTTCGCTGGATCCGCAGCCTGCCAAGAGGATAAGAGGGCAGCAGGCCGCCAGCAGGAGGGCCGCCAAAGGAGCCGTCGGTCTTTCCGTGCGTGCCCGCGCGACGCGACGGCGATCGTTCGGCGTCGCGATCACCCGTGCATCCTAGTCACACTCCCTTTTCGGTACGGGTGCGGTCCGCGACCGCCTCATCTCGTTCCGGTCTGGCCTCCGAGGCGCCCTATGGTCGAACGATGAGCGATTCGCTTGCTGACCATGAGGGAGTGCCGTCTGCCGATCGTCGCCGGACGATCAGTCGAGAGTCGCAGAGCCGTGGGATGACGAATCACATCGAGGGCGACCCTTCGAGATAGGGGAGTCCGTAGACGTGGTGGAAGTCGCCGGGCACGCTGCCGCGCCCGACCCGACCTCGCCGGGGCGACCGAGGTGGCCCGGCGCGCAGAGCAGGCCGATTTGACGACGTTCCTGCGAGGTGGGGTTGTGAGTCTGGTGGCCGCCGATGCTCTCCTCGCCGGGCACCCCGACAACCACGACCGCGACGACAGGTTCGGGGAGGGTGCGATCGTCACAAACCGCGCCACCGCCAAGGCAGGTGCCGAGCGCGTCATCGAGGCGCTACTGCATGCACTCAAGGCCAAGGAAGGCGGGCCGGCGGCGGGCCGAAGCGCCTTCGAACTCGAGTCACGCACACGCACGCCCGAAGGTTCCGAGGCGATCCACGATGCCGTCTCCGACCGGCGGGAGCGCGTCGAGGAGAAGGCCGCCGAGCTCTGCAAGGCAATCGACGGAGACGGATGGAGGACGCCACCGACCTCCAGCAGTCGATCTACCGCCGCCGCGCGGCCGCCCTCGTCGAGCTCGCTCCCCCTCTGACTCCGAAGAGGAGAGCGAGGGAGAGCGGCATGATCGTGAAGTCGCCGAGGCCGAGGAGTTGGTCGACTGGCGTTGCGAATGCGGCGACCTGAATCGGGGACACGAGCTCTCCTGCTACCGCTGCGGCGCCGGCAAGCCAGAGAGCCGCGAGGATGCCGAAGCCTTCATCGTCCGCGCTCACCAGAAGAATCCGCAACGCTTGCGCGCCGTCCTGGACGGCGAGTGATGATCCGCTTCTGGCGCTGGCGGTCCAAGTGCCGCGAGGTGGTCCACGAGTACGTGGTCACCGTCGAGGTGGGGCCCGGCACGGCCAACACCCGCGCCTGCAGGCTGTGGCGTCCCGACTCACGCTATCCCGGCCAGGTCACCGTCTACCGAGATTCCGAGTCCGGTGGTGCGGTGCTCGAGTTCGACGCCCTGCACCACGGCGGCAAGGAACCGCGCCTGCGCGAAGTGGTCGCGCCCGAGCACGTCGACAAGCTGATCCTCTCGCTGCTTCAAGATCCGGGGCGGTTCCTGGGAAGAGGTCGAGCAATGTTGAGTCGCCACCTAGGACTGAGGCGGCGACCCCTCCCCGTCCGCCCTCGGCCCTGCGACCCGGACGGCGACGGTGAAGGAACGTGGATCGAGCACCCGTCGTTCTACGGGAGGGTCAGCTACACCTGGCGTCCGCCGGTGATCGAGGATCCCACCGAACGCTGCCCGAGCGAGGAGTGTCTGTTCGGCCGAGAATGGATCCCCTGCAAGAAGCGGATCGGGCACAAGGGCATCCACCCACCGCAACTGCGAAACCTGGGCCTGGGAGGAAGGCGACGAGCGGGTCGTCGAGACGAGGCCAATTGCCGTGGCCGGCGAGACCCGGGCGTCCTAGCCTGACGCGAGATGAGCGACGAGGCCCTCAGGGACGCCGCATCGAAGCGCGAGGAGCGGATCGACGTCAGCGTGGACGACGCGGCGCGGGCTCTGGTCTCCTTCATGTGCTGCCGCGCCGGCGAGGAGTTCGTCGACCGCAGACTGCTCCGTCCCTTCGGATACACGCTCGAGCCTGGCCCGGTGGTGCGCTCCAACCGCAACCTCGCAGACGGCCTCGAGCAGATCGAGCTGCAGCTCGACGAACTCGCCGGGCGCCACCGGGACGGCACGCTCAGCTTCGAGGAGACCCTGCGGACGCTTCAGCGGCTCTCCTCCTACTCCAGGCGCCTGCGCGAGAACAACCCTGACAACGGCTGATGAGCGTCTACGTCGACGACGCCTTCGACCATCTCCCCGTGCCGACCAGGTGGCGCGGCGGAGGTCACCTGCAGGCCGACAGCCTCGAGGAGCTCCACACCTTCGCCGCCTCCATCGGTCTGCGACGCGAGTGGTTCCAGTCGAAGCCCGGCCGGCCAGATCACGACCACTACGACCTGACCGCCTCCAAGCGAGTCCTCGCCATCGAGCATGGGGCCACAGCCGAGGGCGCCGAAGAAGGATCCGCCAGGCGGCGCCGGGTTCGCCTCGAGGCGCGGGCCCACGATCGTGATCGTGGTGGCTCTTGAGGTATCCGTCAGCACTCCGGGCGCCCGGTGAGTTCGTCGGCACGACCTATGGTCTCCAGGTGAAAGAGCGCCTCTACCGGTCGGCCCCGATAGGCCAGGCGCCGTGCACGCCGCCTGTTCCTGTACCCCCGACCGCTACCGGCACAGGCGGCTCCTCGGAGTTGGCGATATGAAGCTGAAGGCCGTGGACCACATGGACGAGCGGCAGTCTCTCAGCGTCCTGGAGAACGTGGGCGACACGGACTTCCCGGCGATCGTCGACGAGGACGGCGGGATGGTCGCGGTCCTGCTCAAGGGCCGCGAGACCACCGCCAAGAAACTTCTGGGCCCTCTGACCAAGCAGCTCGAGAAGGAGGACGCCGCCAGGGGCCTGCCTGCATCCGATCCCGCGAAGCCTGCATTCCAGGTCGATGAACGCGTGCTCTTCAGCGCCGGCAGGATGCGCATGGGACACCTGCAGGTCGGAACCGTGAAGAGCATCCGCCGGGAGGCCGAGCGGATGGTGTTCCCGATGGCCTGGTATGGGCGCAGTGACAGCATCACCCATCAGGACACCAACGTATACGTGCTGGAGGCCGAGACCTACGATCATCACGAGGCCGCCGAGTGCGAGTTGCGCCCGGCCGCCCAGGATGACGTCGCCGACCATGAGAAGTTCTGGAGGTGGCTGCGGGGCCTGCGGGCAGGAGACGACGTCGGGATGGACACCTCCTGGCACCGAGGTGGCAAGAGGGCCCGGATCAAGACGATCAACACCTCGAAGAGGACTCGAGGCGGATCTCGTCCGTTCGAGGTCACGTTGATGCTGGACGACAGGCGAGGCTTTCGATGCGAGGCCTTCGAAACGCTTGTCGGCCCCGAAGGCGAGCGCGGCCCGCTGATCTGATGGCCGTCCGCCCGGAAATCCGCCCGGTCCCCGACGACGCCGCCGAGCAGGTGGCGGCGCTGCCGCGCCGCGCCGCACATGCGACCTATGCCCTCCACGCCTGGATCCGCGACTACATCGGCCCGGCGAAGGCATCGGAGGTCGTCATCTACGACGTAGAGGCGCTCGACTCCCGCTCCACCGGCAGGGCGCTGGCTGCAGCACAGAAGCTCGGCCTCGTCGAACGCTGGGGCGCGGGGCTCTGGACTATGACCCTGCACGGCGGCGACCTGGCAGGCGCGTTGGAAGATCGCTTCCTGGCTGAGACCGAAGACTGATGCTGACCCCGACCGGCAGGTGGAACTGGCGAGCCTCGGACTTCCCCGAGGCTGCCGTCGGCCTGCGTTTTGCCCGCATCCTGCCCGGAGAGCGCCTGTGCCTCTACGAGGGCGTCCGCTGGCCGTCCGGCCGTCTCGGGATGGCTCAGTTCCTCAGCCAGACCATGCTCCCCAAAGAAGCTTTCGCCAACGGCGACTACGCGCTCGCCGACGTCCTCGACGAGAACCATGACGTGATCGCCGAGTTCGGCATCGCCACCGCCGAGGCCTTCCGCCGCCTGCAGTACAAGCTCCGCTGCCGTGTCGAGAGCACCGACGGCGACGAGCGCCTACCTGAGCAGCGCTGATTCGCTCCCGGAGGGCACGAGCGCGGCCTCCCCGGCCGGGACCATCTCGAGCGCCGGAGCGCAGGGCCCGGACCCCGTCAGCGCCAACAGCTCCTCGATCTCCTTGATCCGAGCCTCGCAGTCGGCCAGCTCCTTCTTCGCGGCGACGATCTTGTCCGTGGGAAGGATGTACTCGATCTCCGAGGTCAGGTCAGAGCAGCGCCAGCGCAGGTTCAGCAGCTCATGGGTCGGGCGCAGCGGCATCCTCGACGCCTCCATCTCCATCTCGGCGACCCGTTCGTCCATCGCATCGTGGAGCTCCCAGTCAGGACTCGTCGTCCCCGTGCCATGTCGAGGACTCGCGCTCGACGGTGCTGCGGCCCTCGCCGGCCTGCACGCGCTCCTCCACGCGGTCCAGATCGGCGAGCATCCTGTTCTGGACGCCGATCACCGTCCTGATGAGCTCGGGGGTCCCTAGGTCCAACATGTCCGCCCGAACGTAGGCCCGGGCGGACGGGGGCGGAGGCTTTTCGGGTCGGTTTGGCCTCCGCCAAAGCTTCCCGGCCCCCGCCCGGGCGCCCCCTATGTTCAGCTCATGGCGGAGCTCGCCGCATACGCGTGCAGTTGCGGCTTCCGCTCGATCGTCGCGGGCCCGTGTCGCAGCCACCCTTATCCCTGCCGAGCGATGGGGCCGGAGATGGAGGCCCTGGTCATCACCACCGAGCCCATCGACGAGGAAGGGCGCGCGGAGCTCGCCGCCTTCGTCTCGGCCAGGACCAAGGTGCGCCCGGACGAGGCGGTGGAGATCGTCAGCTCGGAGGACGCGGGTGCGAGGCGGATGGTCGAGAACGTGGTCGACTCCGCCGGCGAGTTCCCGGGGCCACGGTCCTGGATGGGGCCGCGTCGCTGACCAAGGGCCCCGCGACCGCGTTCGCGGCCGAGGCCCGGTGCGACCTTCTTCTCCTTCGACCGGCTCCTTCGCTGCCAGGATGTGGGCGGCCTCCTGGCGGATTCGAGCGATGGGGCGCCCGAGGAAGGGCTCCGGGAGCCGCCCGGTCGTCCGTTGGGCGGGCCTTGCGACGTGGCCGCCTCGGATGGCATGATCCGGGGGCGATGCCCAGCTACCGCGAGAGGATCCACGACGAGCTGCGCGTCGCTGCGCATGAATTCGACGCCTGGGTCGATGCCGACGATCTGAGAAGCAGGGTGAGACCCGAGAACGATCTTTCCTACCGCAACAGGCTCGCGGCCATGGTCAGATCAGGCGATGCCCGCGTCGACCGTAGCCGGGGCAGGGGTAACTACCGCTACGCGCTCTTCACCCCGATGGAGCTGGAGAGGTTCTTCACCTTGATCGTCCTTGCCGACAGGCGCGGCTTCGATGTGATCGCCGGAGCTCGGAGCCGGAGACGTGTGCCGAGTCTCGATCGAAGACGACGATGTCGTCCTCGCTGGTGAGCACGCCGTCGTAGCCGCGCGACCGCATCTCCTCGGTGATCCCCGCCGATTTGGCACGCAGCCACTCGCCGCTGCCGTCCGGAGGCCCGATCTTCTCGATCACCAGCTGCCCGATCTCCTCGAGCAATTCGAGGCCCTCGTCGTCGGAGGCATCGAAGGGTCGCTTCAGCTCGGCTTCGAAGACCAGGTCCTCGCCACCGTAGGTCCCGGCTTCGGTCTGCTCGCGCGAGAGATATAGGCCGGCACCGAAGTACCCGGTCGAGGAGCTCGGGTCCCACCCGCCGGCGCGAAGACGCGCTGCGGTCTCTGCGGTCGTCTGGTGGTGGAAGGCGCCCGCGATCGGCGCCCCGAGGTTCGACTCGGGCGAGCGGGTGACGGCGCGGCGGCTCGCAACACCCTGCGTCTCCCACGTCGAACCTCGCCCCCTGCCCATGGGGCGAGGTTCGCCCCGGAGGAGGCCGGTTTCCGGGATCTCTACGAACGAGCCTTCTCGTCGATCGAGGCGGCGATCATCCCTGCCAGGTCCATCGGCTTGATCTCGATGATCTCGTACTCGGCCATGCCTGTCCTGGCCGAGTACGCCCGCCGCGCCCCTATGATCGTCACCGACAAGACGGTCCTGAGGTCTCCATCAACCGAGTCCGTCGAGCACGTCGATGGACTCGACCTAGCCCGGCGGGACCCGGACGAACTCGTTGCCGCACCACCCTGGTGACGGCCGACGTGGGCCTCTCCTGAGTGGAGGAGGTGCCGATCGGTGAGGCAGACGAGGTCGCCATCATCTCGCTGATCACCTTGAACCTGCCGGCGGGGTACGCGATCGAGCCGCTCGCGTAGCGGATTCTCGCCAGTCCCACGTGAATCACCTGTTCAGAGGAGGCGGGCTTCTCGCACAGGCGGTCGACCTTCCACTGCGCCGACCTCGAGAGGCCGTGGGGGCCCCGTCGTGCCCGGGACTGTGGTGGAGCGGGCCCAGCAGGGAGCCAAAGCCTTCAGGTGCGCGGTCCTGCCCGCCCTACCTTCCGAAGGTGAAGCTGCAGCTCGCCGATCGCGCGCTCGAGGTGCCTGGTCCCGACAGGGGTTTCGAGCACACCTGGTCCGAGGACGGGACGCGCCTGCTCGTGGTGCCGACCAAGACCGGCAAGCGCCACCACTCCGAGTGGCCCGAGGAGGAGCGCCCGTTCCGCTCGCTGATGCTCGACCCGCGCGCCGGCAGGGCGCTCTCGGTCGGCTTCCCCAAGTTCTTCAACTACGGCGAGGCAGAGGAGGACACCGAGCTCCTCGAGGCCACTCTCGCCTCCGATGAGCCGGTCTGGTTCACGGGGAAGATCGACGGCAGCCTCGTCATCCGCTCGGTGATCGACGGCGAAGTCCACATGCGCACCCGTGGAATGCAGGGCCTCGGCGAGTTCGCCGAGCTGGCCGAGCGCGTCGTCGCTGAGAAACTCCCGATCCTCGCCGACCCCGACTTCGAGCCCGACGCCTCCCTGCTCCTCGAGCTCGTCTCCCCGGACTTCCGCCTCGTCATCGACTACCCGGAGGACGGTATGACGCTGGTGGGCGCGGTCGACCATGCAACCCTGCGCCTATGGGACGTGCCCGAACTGCAGCGACTGGGCACCGAGAACGGGATCCCGGTGGCCGAGATGGTCGAGCTGCCGCGCGACCCTGAGGCGCTGACCGATGTCGTCCGGGCCTGGCGTGACCGCGAGGGTGTGGTCGCCAGCTGCGCGGAGGGTCAGGTCCTGGTCAAGGTGAAAGCCTCCGAGTACCTGGCGCGTCATCGCCTTCGCTTCGCTGTCTCCGCGCGGATCATCCGCGAGATCTGCATCGAGCGCGACGTCAGGAGCCTTGAGGACTTCGGGAAGTTCCTCGAGGAGCAGAACGCCGACTGGGAGCTGTCGCCGACTCGAGGCCGCTGGTCGATACCTACCTGGATGCGCGCGCCCGGGCCGTTGCGATGCTCGAGCGCCTTGTGGCCGAGGTTCCCGAGATGTCTCGCCGCCACCCGATACAGAAGGACTTCGCCGTCAAATACGCCGTCCCGCTCGGTGGCTCGGAGATGCACGCCGCCTTCGCAATCCGCAGAGGCGACCCCGGACGCGCCTTCGAACTTCTGAGCGACCATTACTCCGAGGGCGCATTCGCCGAGCTTGAGATCCGGGACCGAAGCCTCGGGTCCGTGGGCTGAGCGCCTGCAGCGAGAGGGAGTGGGCGGGCACATCGGGGCGTCTGCGCCGGAGGGTCGCTGGGCTCGAAGCAACGAGGCCGGAGGCGACGAGGGCGTTCGGGGCGAAGCCCCGGTATCCCTGCGTATCTCGCCGGCGCGACCCAACTGATCACCGCTGTCACCTAGGAAAACTCGGGCGTGGAGCTACCGAACTTTCGTAGAACCGGATGAACCTGACGGGAGGCCGACTGTCTAGGTGCCGAGCTCACGGCTAGGTTGCCGGGTATAGACACATCCGCATCTGAGCTGGCGACAAGAAAGCGCTCACCCACGCCCGACCGGTCCCGGGAGCTGAACCGACGACGATCTCGGGGCAGAGAGCAGAAATGGTGCAGTCGCGAAGAGGAGGAACGTGCATGACCACCCGAGAGCCCCCAAGTGCCGTCGGAAACACCGCCAAGGTCATTGCCGTGCTCACGGTTCTCGCCTTATCCGTCGCCGCCGTCCTTCCAGGAAGCGCTATGGCCGGTGGGAGCCGCCGCGCGCCGCGCGTCGCCTGGACCTTCCCGAAGACCGGGAGCGAAGGTCAGCCGATAACGTTCTCCTGGTCCGCGAGCCACCTGGGCAAGGAACATATACTGGTCGTCGAGGAGCTCGAACGAAACACCGACACCTGGAACCACATCCTGCGCCTCCACGGGGAGGGAGGTATGGCCCAACTGCCCGCAGTCGCACTGGGTCACCGCAGGTTTCGTATCGCCGACCTGGTTCCGGTGCCCTGGCCCCATCGCGGAGGCCATCGAGGTTTCCTTCGGCACTACCGGGTCGTGGCGAAGGAAGCGTCTGGCATCGCCATCTTCGGGAAGGTTCCGTTCTCAAGGCTCTTCAGAAGCGCCGAACAGGTCCACGCCACGCCCGACAACACCTTTTCATACGTCGCGCACTTCGCGAGCTCGGGCAGCTCCTTCACGGTTGAAGACAACAATTGCTCGACCGCACATATCTCATTCGTGGGCAGCGGAGGGCGTAGCGTTGATGGCAAGGCGCCGGAGCTCGGCACCGTGACCGCGACCGTGGCCCAAAAGAGCCGAGGACCAATCGTCGCCTCGGCCCCAGAAGAAGAAGTCGGCAGTCTTGATGCCGAACTCGTGCCCGGTCAGGATTGGTCGTTCAGCATGGAAGCCAAATCCCTCGAACCAGCGTTCTACATCAACGGCTATGCCATCTGCGACAGCGCAGCGGCATTCACGCCGTCCCCTTCCGCCGTGGCCCCGCCTCCCTCCTCGCACGGCATCGCGGTCGCCCGCCCCAAGGCTCGTGTCAGGCAAGGCGTAGCCATGATCGGGCTCTCCTGCAAGGGCTACGGTCCATGTGCGGGTGGCTTCGATTTGGTGTTGCACGCCCACCTCCGAGGGACCATCATCGAGGCCCACATCGGCAAGGCCCACTTCAGCGTCGCCGCCGGAGAGAAAAGTATCGTGCACGTGAAGCTGACTCCCGCCGGGCGACTATTGCTTCATAGGAGCCGCCATCACCGCCTCAAGGCCATGCTGATCGGCTGGGTGGACAGGATCCGGTGGCGCGACGTGACGCTCTGGGCTCCATGAGAACCGAGCGGCCGATGTATACAGGCATGGCAATCAGGGTCCGAGGAGTGAATCCAGAACATCTCGACCGGCGGCCGCCGATGAATGCCCGAGAGGGCAAGGATAGGACTTGGACCGTGAAGCGAACGATGCGCAGGTGCTACCGGTGCGCAGCCGTGGTGGCCGCAATCGTCGCCCTGGGAGCGATCTTCGCCGCAGCCCCGGCCTCGGCGTTCACGATGCTTACCACCTCCCAGCGTCACCAGATCCTCGATCGCGCCAGGGTGATCGGTCCGAACGGGAAGCGCATCACCGATCCGGCCTGCATTGACGGTCGCCTCTCCACCGTGGACCCACGTTGGGCGATGGACTTCCTCACCAACACGAGAAGCTGTGTCCGTCGCTACGGCGGGGCATCCGGGGAGTCTGAACTCCTCAAACGGAGCTCAGATGGTTCCACCGACTGGCGGATGGTCGGCCACATAAGCGAACACTGCAGCCATCACGAAGCGGGTGCGCCCGATCGCGTCCTGCGCGACCTGGGGTGCGTTTTCTTCTTGCACGCGCCCCTGCCGGTCCGTCACTGCAGTAATGCCGGTACCCCGACGGATTGGTTCCTGGCGAACATAACGGCACGGCATGTGAGCTGTCGAGCTGCCAAGCGCTTCATCTTCTCCCTGCACCGGGCCCGCCCCCGGTTCAAGGCCGAAGTCACTCACTTCCGTTTCTACACGTGCACGCCTTCGGAAGAAGGCGTCGCCGTCTGGGTCCGCTGCGTGAAGGGAAAAGGGAAGATGATCCGCTGGCTCAACGGCACCTGAGTGCGCAGCTGGCCGATGGAATCCTCGGGTCGAGATGGCGCCATGGCCTATATTCCTCTCATGCAGATCGCCGGGGTCGACCTCAGGGATTTCATCGACATCGTCGTCGACGACGGCATCGAGGCGGCCAAGGCCGACTACTCCAAGCCGACCGACGAGTTGAAACTCGAAGGCGCGATCGGGGGCTTCGAGATCTGCAGGGGCGTCGAGGACGTCATCGACCTCCAAGCCGCCCTGGTCAAGGCTAGGGAGCGGACCCGCGAACACCGTCTCGCCGACCCTGATTCCGATCTCGCCACCACCTACTGGCTGGTGCGCTGCTTCGAGCTCGAGGTCGAGTGGGTCTGCAACTGCGTCGCCGCCCTCTGCGCCCTCGACGGCATCGGAACGCCGCTCGCCAACCTGCCCACGGCCCGTGGCATGAGCAAGGCGAAGGAAGTCCGCTCCCGCCTCTAGGGCCGGGCGTGTCGGTCGCGCAGCCTGGCGACGATATGCGGCACGGCGGCGATGCGCCCGCTGACGTGGCAGGCGGCGTTGCGATGGTAGCCGTCGATCAACCGGTAGGCGCCTCCGGAGAGGGTGGCGACTCCCACCGGACAGTTGATGCGCAGGTCTTCGGAGATGCGAAGGCCGGTGTCACGGCTGACCTCGGCTTCGCTCCAGGCTTTGGTCAGGCGCTGCATGTTGACGTGCCTGCCGACGGTCGCGGAATCCAGCATCTCGCGTCGCTTCTTGGACGGCACGAGGATCTGCTCCAGGTCGAGATGCTCGATCGACCAGGAGGCCCCCTCGAGCTGCGGCAGAACATGACCGTTCTCGAGCTCGAGCAGCTTCTCGGTCACCCGGGCAAGAGAACCATCGGTCGCCTCGATCGCCCGGGCCCAGGGAGTCAGCGACCCGAGAAAGCCCTTGTCGAGGTGGACCTTGGGCACCTCCTCGTCGTGGTAGCCGAAGGCGGGCTGAGCGATGAGGTCCCGGACGCCCATCTGGTGGCGGGTGAGCAGCCGCTCCATCGCGTACGCGGTGGTCAGGACCTGCTCGTCCTCAAGGCCGCTGTAGCGCACGAGGCTGTAGATCATCTGCAGGGGCTCGGCCTCGGTGACCCGCGCCTCGACGTCGTCGTAATGGTCATAGTCGAACTCGGTCTCGACGATGCCGCCGAAGTCGCGGCCGCCGAGCACGGCGACGAGAGGCGAGTCGATCTGGTGGCGGCGCATGTCGACGTCGGCACCCAGCCCCGCCACCAGGATCTCGCGATAGGTTGGCTCCGGGCCTCGGGGATGCGAGCCGGCGGAAGTGATTTTCGCGCCACGTCCCATGTGGCGAATCTAGGGCGCCGCCGGCGGGGCGCGGGAGATTCACGCGAGCCAGGTGCCGAGGGCCTACCGTCGCGTGGTACCGCTCTCCTTCCTCCTCATGCTCCTTGCAGAGGACCGCTCGCTCCCCCACCCCGATCGAGTTTGCGGCTTCGTCGACGACCTCTCGGACCCGCGCGGCTTCCCGCCCTTGCTCGAGGAGCTCCTCGCCGACCCGAACGTGCGCGCCGTGGTCGAGGCGGCCGACGGGCTTGTACCTGCCTACTGACACAAGACCGGACCTTTGGCATGGAGGCCCCGCAAAGGCAGAACCTTGCAGGTGCCCCGATGCGCCCTACGTTCAAGGCGATGGGACGCGGATCGACATCCGGGAGGGAACGCAGCCCCGAGATGACGCGGCTCCTCGAGAGTCTCGCGGCCGACCGCGAGCGGCGCCGGCTGCCGAGCGGCCGTTTCACGATCTGGCTGACCCTTGAGCGGGCCGCGATGTCCACCCGTGTGGCGATGCGGCTGGCCGGCGCGGGTCGCGAGCAGGTCGATGCGCGGTTGCGCGATGAAGGGCACCTGCCCGCCGACCACGAGAACCGACGGCTCCCCGGATATCGTCGAGAACGTTGCCTATAGTCCCGGCGTGGACTTCGAGTACGGCAAGCCATTCGCGCCCGACGGGGGCAAATCGGTCGACCAGATCATGGCCGAGTCCCGCGCCCCGGACCCGGTCGGGCCCGTGTTCCGGAACGCCGCCGGCGACGTGACCGTCGAGGTGACCTACGCCGACGAGACCCATGTTCACTTCATGAGGCTGCGCAAGGACGGGCGTCGGGTCAACGGGCGCAAGGAAACCGCCCAGATGACGCACAAGCGCTTCGAGGATCTCTACAGCCCGGTCTCCTAGGCCTGGCCGGGAATCCTCCGGTACGCGGGCGGAGGGGCCCTATGTTCGCCCCATGACGACCGCAGCCAACGACACCGACGCTGCCGCCTCGACAGCCCCGTCCACCCCGGCTCCCCGACGCACCGCCTTCGGCTGGTCCGACCTGATCACGGTCCGGATCCCCACGGCGAAGGCGGAGCTTCTCGTCAACGCGTCGAAGCCCGTGACCTCGATCTCCTTCGCGCCGGCCGGGCATCATGAGGCCGAGCACGCGGTCAACGAGGTGCTCGCCGACATCGCCGCCCAAGCCTCCCGCCAGCTGGCCGGGCAGTACGGACAACGCGAGTTCGCCGCTACCTGGCTGGTCGACTCGATCCGTGACCGCTTCGACGACCCGACGACGGTGGCCCTGCTCGGCCTGCTCGCGGATGCAGCCGGCAACCGATCCTCCTCGGAGGGCGGGGACCGGTCCTGGGTGGCGCTCATCTGCAAGCGGTGCGGTGGGATCAGCGATGGTCCGGTTGACGCACCGTCGACCTGTTCGTGCCTGCCCGGGGACCCGACCGTCTCCATCGAGGCCGAATGTGAGACCGTGCGTGTGCGGCCGACCGTCGAGCCCTCGGCCACGGGGGCCGACACCGACTTCCTCGACTTTGCCGTCGAGCTCTTCGAGGAGTGGCTGGAGGCTCGTCCCGAGCGCATGGTCCCACCCGCCGACACCCGCAGCGCGAAGTCCGAGGCGACCCGCCTGCGCGATGCCGCTCACGACTATCTGGCCGAGGGGGAGAAGGGCAAGGCGGCCGACTGCTTCGATCAGGCCCTCGGCAAACTGCTGGGCCCGCGCCCCGGCGCCCCGGGCGCCGTGGTCATGGACCCCCCTTCCACCCGCGACGCCCGGGCCGACTTCCTCGCCGCATGGGATCGCATCGCCGCGCAGAACCGGTTCCTCGCCTGCAGCCACAGCCCCGAGTTCCGGCGAGCATTGACCCGGGGCGACCGCTCGAAGCTGACCAGGGGCGAGATCGAGTGCCTCGAGGCGGTGCGCCTTTCCGAGGACTTCGATCTTCAGGGTCTCCTGGACTGGCGTGATTCCACCCACGCCAGCATGGAGAAGCTGCGCAAGGCGCTGCGGCGGACCCACGAAGGAGGTCTGGCCGGGCTCCAGGACGAGCGCTTCCGCGAACTCACCCACCTCGCCGGCAGCCTCGTCGCGGAACTGGCCGCTCTCGGGCTGGAGCCTCGTCGATGAGCCAGGCGACCACCACTCAGCCAGCCGGCGACGACGCCCAGCTCCGAAGTGTGGCCGGCGCCACCCTCGTCAAGAATGGCTTCTCGCCCTGGGGCAAGGATGGCTGGATCCGCGACGACGAGGGCGGCGGCACCTGCTACGACACCCCCTGGGCGCTGAACGAGGCGGGCCATCCCGACTGCAAAGGAGATCGAGGCGGCGATGGAACGTGAGGTCGAGGCGGCCCGTCCCGCCGACCCCTGGGAGGACGGCTCCTACGGCAAGGTGACCGAGATCGGGAACGTCGGCGACGGCACTGTCTGCATGGTCTTCGGAAACGGCGACAGGCGGACCTTCGCCGTGGCCGATCTCGGCTTCCACGAGGACTGCACCTTCTCCCTGAACGAGGACGGCGGGATCATCGTCGACGACGTCGACCACCAGCTTGCGCTCGACTGGCTCTCGGTCCGCTCGCTCACCGACCCGATGTTCGCCGCCTACCTGGCCGAGAAGGACCAAGAGGAGGCGGTCAAGGTCGGAGAAGGTCTGAGGAAGCTGCGTGAGCGCCGCCGGCTCGAGGTCCCGGCCGTCTCCAGGATCAGCGGCGTAGCCGAGGCCCGGGTCGGGGCGATCGAGGCCGCCTCCGAGCCCTTCTCGGTCTCGGAGATCCGCTCGCTCCTACGCGCCTACATGGCCGACTGGGGCGACCTGGTCGAGATCCAGACCCTCGAGGCGCCTGTGTCGGGGTTGCCGGCCGACGGACAAGACTGAGCGGTCGGGTCCCCTGCTCGAGCCGCCGGGTGTAGAGGTCTCCACGGTCGGCCCTGACCTGCCACCCCCATCCGGTATCGCCGGCGATCTGCCCTAGGTTGGGGCCACGATGGAGGGAATGCAACAGACCGATGGCACCTACCGCACCCGGCGCCTGGAGGCCTGGGACCGCTCCGCCGAGCGTCCGACCGAGGCCGAGCTGGTCCCGATCGAGGCGATCCGCCCCTACCGCGAGCACGACCGCGAGATCGGCCACGATGACTACACTGCCGACCTGCGCGACCACATCGAGCAGCACGGAATCTGCGAGTCGATCAAGCTCGAGTATGACCCCGACACCGGGATCGCCCATATCGGCGAGGGCAACAGGACAATCGCGATCACGGCGGCGGCGCCGATCGCGATACGAAGCTGGAGGACCTGGCGATCTCGGGCGTCCTCGGTGACGAGGGCACCGGAGGCGAGATCTTCGGATGGCTGCGTCTTGGGGCGGAGCGCGTCGACGGAGGGCTGCGGGGAGAGGGGGCCGAGGGGCGGTTTCGGGGTCGGAGTGGCGATCGTAGGCGGGAGGACATTGCCGACCGGCTTGTCACCAGCCGCCGGCTGCGGCATCTCCTCGACTTCTGCGGCTGTGGACTTCTGGTCTTTGTCGGCGGCGTCGTCGATCGGCATGGTCACGGCATCCTCGCTGCCCTCCCTACGGAGACCGGGGCCGATGAACGGCGGTCCATCATCCTCGACGGTGGAGGCGTTCTCGCCATGAGTTCAGGCGGCCAGGGAACGGTCGACACCGATCACGTCGCCGACAGTGCCGTCACCAGCCAGAAGATCGCCCCCGGCGCCGTCACCAAGACCACCCTCGCACCGAACGTCTCGCCCCAGGGCAAGACAGGACCCACAGGCGCCACCGGCCCCCAGGGCCCGATCGGCAAGACCGGAAAGACCGGCGTGCAGCTCGATATGAGCTCTCCGGGATCCTCGCACCGGGATGGCGCGCGCTACGCCAACTACGGACAGGAACTCTGCCTGTACACGACCCCTCAGAAGTTCGGGTGTAGCCACGGGAGGCACGCGCGCCTGCAGTTTCCTGACGGGCAGTGACCGAGGGCCTCTTGGCGAAGCGGCGCTCTCATTGTCCCGACCGACTTCCGGGTCGCCGTCTCTCATTCGGCCGCAGGTATCGGACCGAACCTGACCACCCCGTAGTGGGGATTGAAAGGCGCCCCCTGATCCGATCCTTCGAGGTCCGCCAGTTTTCTGGGACTTTCGCCGAACGGTCCAGAGACCCAGAGGGACGGCAGGTCTTCAGGGTTCGTGGCGGTAAATGCTGCCGACTTGCCGTTCGCGGATTCGTACAGATATTCAACCTGGTAGTTGCTTTCAGGAAGCGACTCGGTTCCGTCAGACCTTCGGTCCACTGCGGATATGGAGCGCCGAACCGAGCCTGTCCGGAAGGCAGAAGATGCAGACCGTGGTCGGTGTAGTAGGGGATCCAGACTTCCGGGGTCCGGCTTTCGCGCCACGGGAACGACCAGAGGATTTCTTCGATCGGCCCGCTTCCTCGCAGGTCTCCCAGATGAGCGCCGAACATGTCCGGGGTGAGGCGGTATCTCGTTTCCCTGCCAGGGCCGTGCAGCGTGACCGTCACGGACTTCTTCGTAGGGTCTCCCGGCCCGGCCGAGACCCACCAGAACGCGTTGCTCGTCGGGTCGAACGCTGAACCGACGACGCTCTGGCGCGGCGGTGGCGTGGCGAATCCTTCCGGTTCCCCGGGGAAGCGTTCCCAGTGGACTTCGGAGAGCGTCGAGTCGAACCATCCGGCGGCCGTGCGGCCTTCTTCGTCGGTGACCACGCCGGCGATCCTGTCAGTCGCCGTTGTATGAGAAAGCGCCGCACCCGTTGGTCTCGGCGTACGGTTCGCCGCGCTCAGCGTTTGCGTTGTGGAGCGCAGAGAAACGTAGCCCTTCGGGCCCCCAGGTTTCCCCGACTCCGTAGCCTTCGTTGCGTCGTTCAAGTTCAGCACCGGTCTTCGGGTCGTACAGATGGACTTCCCCTTCTCTCGAGGTCATCCCCGACTCGCCGCCTTCGCTGTTGCAGACCGCGATCGCTTCAACCAGAGCGGCTTCTGGCACTTCCGGCTTCTGGTGACGGCCTGCTTCTGGGTGGATGCTTCGAGGTTCGCGACGGCGGCCGGGAGGTGGGGGTGGTGGATTCGGTTCCCCCTCCGCACCCCGCGATCGAGATGCCCCCGAAGGCAATCAAGGCCAGGAGCGGTAGCCCCCGCTTCCAGCTCGAAGCCGCTCGCGTGCTGCTCACTCGCCCCTCCGTGACGCCTCATGAAAACGGCTCTCCTCCCACGCGTGTTCCGTCTCATGGGCCGTTGGCTGGGAGGCCCAGATCCCGTCCGGCAGAATTCAACCATGAATCGGTGCTGAACGGAGCCGAGGTTGTCCAAGTTCGGTACGCACCTAGATCGCATGGTCGGGGGCCAGGAAATTCGCGCCACACGCAGTGGCACCTTTGAGCAGCGGCGCGGCCCGAGGCTCCTCTCCGCCGCCTCGTCCAGTTCAGCGGTCAGGCCCCGGCGCTTTTCTGCGCTGAAGGTGGCGGGTGGATGCAGGACGACCTAGTGTCATCGCGTGAGGGCAGACTCGGACATGAACGCGGCGGCGCTCCGCAGCCACAGGGCCCCGTCGTCGGAGGTCGGTGCCGGCGCCTCAGGTCGGGAGGTGCCGGACACCGCAAGGCCGCGCATCAAGCGGACGACGGAGTCGTTTCGCTCTCCGGAAGGGGACTACTACCTGCGCTGGCCGAGCGCTGGCCAGGACATCAAGATCGAGCAGCCCGACGGCGGGGAACTGGGCCTGATCGACGCCCTCGACGGCGAGCGCACGCTGGCCGAGCTGCACGCAGAGTTCGGGGCCGAGAAGGTCGAAGACGCGCACCCGACGGACCGGATTCGTCGGCGGCCTGTGCTCGGCAAGCTAGCTCACCACCCCTCTGATTCGTCGAGCAGATCGACGTCCCCGACTTCGCCGTCATAGCTCGAGCCTCGGTCGAGCGGGGGCGCGCGGTCCGCGAGGCCCACAGCACCCCCGAGTGCGTCGCCTTCACCCTGCGCCGCCTGGTCGAGGCCTCTGCTCCGATCGAGGAGGACGGCGGCTCCGAGGATGACCGGGAGGCCTTCGCCGAGGCCTTCCAGGAGGCCTGCTTCGTCGTCGCCTGCATGGAGGGCGAGGGCTGATGTTCTTCCAGACGCGCGAGACGATGCTCGAGAACCTGCAGAGGATGGGCTCGGCCTGCTGCGGGCACGACTTCTCCGGCGAGTGGCCCGCGAACCGCTCGACTGCAAGTTCGGTGCCGAGAACTTCGGCGAGGCCGTCGGCGGCGAGCAGACAGGATGCCCGGGCTTCCGCAGCATCTATGAGGTGATCAAGGCGATGGGCGAGTCCGGGGTGGGACCAGGTCGTCCTGAGTGCCGGCGGCGTCTGCATCGAGCATCTGAACCACCCACCGGTCGGCGACGACGCCGAGGAGGTGGCCGGGAAGATCGCCGAGGCGGACCCCGAGCTGGCAAGGAGCCTGGCCGCCCTCGAGGGCGCCAAGAAGCCGATCGTCGAAGCCGTGGTGATGGCCCAGCGCGCCGAGCGAAGGCTGCTTCTCGGCGTCCTCGGGCTGGTCGAGGACGCCGTGGTCGACCAGCCGAGGCTCTCCGTCACCGCCAAAGGCATGCGCGTGATCGCGGCCTGCGCCGGCCACTTCCCCGAACTCGACACCGACATCGACGGCGCCGTACGCAAGGTGGCCGAGACCATCGGCGACGGAAGATGAAGGCGGCCTAGGCGGACATCACCTCGCGGCTCGGCACCCCGAGTTGGCGGGATGAGCACGGGGTCCGTGA